>CAWKGA010000010.1:0-305963 GCA_963849095.1 uncultured Gammaproteobacteria bacterium | reverse complement strand
ACTCTCTCGACCGTAGTTCTCCATCGTTGTGAAGGTCGAGTTGGCCCGCGTCTCAAACGCTGTGCGGGAGGGGTCTCTGTGAACAGAGCCGTTGCGATGAACCGGATCCTGGTGTCTGTCGTCTCGGTTGCTCTGCTCGCCGGAGCTGGCGTCGCGGCGGCGCAGTCGGCGGTCGGACGAACCAAGGGAACCTTCGCGGTCTCGCCGACCGGAGCGGCGACATACACCATCCCCATCTGGGCACCCCGCGGCCCGAATGGGCTGCAGCCGAGCATGGCCCTCACCTACAGCAGCCAGCAGGGCATCGGATATGTCGGCGTCGGTTGGAGTCTCTCGGGCCTGAGTTCCATCTACCGGTGCAATCAGACCTATGCGCAGGATGCCGCACCGGCCCCGATCACCCTGACGATGAGCGATGTGTATTGCCTGGACGGCCAGCGCCTGCGCCTCACGTCCGGCACCTATGGGGAGGCCGGCTCGACCTACCAGACCGAGGTCGCCAATTTCGCCAACGTCACAGCCTATGGCTCCGCGGGCAATGGCCCAGCGTACTTTATCGTACAGACCGCGAACGGGTTGACCTACCAGTACGGTGAGAACAGCAGCGGCAGCGGCGGTAACAATTCCCAGGTGCTGGCCTCTGGCACGAGCACTGCCTGGGTCTGGATGCTCAACGAGGTGAGCGACCGGGCGGGCAATACCATGACGATCACCTACAGCACCGCAACGGGCACGGCGGTGCCGAGCACCATCTCCTGGACGCCGAGCAGCTCGGGCTCGAGCACTTACAACTACACGATGCAGTTCACTTACGGCGCCAATGTGGCTCAGAGCTCACCCGCCCTCTATGTCGCGGGCACTCCTGTTCAGAACCCGGATTTGCTCGGTTCGATCACGGTGAGCTACGGGGGCACGGTTGAGCGGACCTACACCCTCACCTATCAGCAGTCTCCCACCACCGGCCGCGATGAGCTCATCAGCGTCGAGGAGTGCGGCTCGGGCTCCGGCAGCGCCAACTGCTATCCCGCGACGACGATCACGTATCAGAACGGCGGTGTAGGGGTGTCCACCACAGCGACCACGCCACCGATTCCCCCCGCAGCCATCATGTCCGCGAATTACGACTTCAACGGCGATGGGTATCACGATCTGATTTATGATTACTCCAACACCCTGTACGTCACCTTCGGCTCGGCGAGTGGCTACTCAACCCCTGTCAGTACCGGTATCCCGGTCCCCGCATCGGGGGTGACGACCAACATTTTATTGGGTGACCTGCTCGGCACAGGGAAAGATGGCATTCTGGTAGACAATGGGGGAACCTGGTACTACTACACTTGGAACGGTTCCTCGTTCGTCGGCACGAGTACGGGTCTCGCATTCGACACCACCGCCGTCCAGTTTGCGATCGCCGACATCAATGGTGATGGGCTGCCGGATCTGGTGGCTCTCTACTGGAATTCGACTCGTTACCCCTACCTCACGACCCGATTGAACACGAGCAGTGGGGGCACCGTTTCCTTCAGTTCCACGGTGGTGACGGCGTACACGGAAACGATCGCAGAAGATTATCTGAGCGCCAGTCTCATCACTCCCCAAACTCAACCGGGACGGCTGCGCGGCTTTGACTTCAACGGCGACGGACGCCAGGACCTCGCGCTTTGGACCATCGCATGCGCTGCGATGGAACGTGGAGTCTGCGTAGAAACAGGCACCATCGTCCAAGAACTCATCTCGCAGACCGGCGGGACGTTCGAGGCCGCCGCCATCGATTACGGGGCGGGCGATATTCCACCCCCCCAATTCGCCAATATAAACGACGACGCGTGCACAGACGCAATAATTAACTCCCTACTGGTGTATATCTCCGGGTGTAACGGCAGCGTCGCGACTGGGTTGGTTGCGACGTACGATGTGGTAGGGACCATCGACTGGAATGGCGACGGCCGAACGGACCTCCTCGAAGCGAACGGCAGCGCCCTGTACGTTCAGCTCTCGACCGGTACCGGATTTGGTTCCGCCACTGAGATCTCGATACCGTACTCAGGCTCAATTGTGACCTTCGATGCCAACGGGGACGGCTTGGACGACCTCGGCTTTACCGAAAGCACAGGCAACTTCGCCTACTATCTCCACAACGATGTCGGCCAGCCGCCCGATCTGCTGACCTCGGTCACCGACGGGTATGGGAACAGCGCGAGCCCGACTTACGTCTCCATGATCCAGGGACAGAACAGCATCTACTTCGGAACGAACGATGCGCAGTATCCGTATGAGGATTACCTGGGGCCGATCTATCTCGTCAATCAAGTGACCTTCAGCGATCCGACCAGCGCAAGCGGTGCCACGTATCAGCAGTCGCACTACTACTCTGGAGCTTGGAAGAACCTGCAAGGCCGGGGCTTTTCAGGCTTTTCGGCACACGGAATGCTCGATTCTCGCAATGGAATCTATCAGACCTCGGACTACGACCGCGCGTTTCCATACACGGGAATGCCGACTGGGATCCTCTCCCAGAACAACAATGCCGGCAACCAGGACATCTTCACTCTCATCGGCACCCCGGCGGTCACCGAGCTCAACAGCACATCCTATGAGCAACGCTACTTTCCGTATGTCGCCAGCCAGGTTCTGAATCGCTATGAAGTAGGCGGGGCCCAGAACGGTGAACTCGTTTCGACCACCTCGACGAGCTACACCTACGATGACTACGGCAACGCGACGAGCATCGCCACCACCCGCACGGACGAAGATGGCAGCTCGCCGTACTACGGCCAGTCCTGGACGACGACGACGACGAACACCCCCGACGCGGACACCAGCACCTGGTGCTTGAATCTGTTTACCGAGACGCAGGTCGCCGACACCGCCTCGACGGGCAGCCCCGTCACGATCACCAAGCAGTTTACGCCCGACGTCACCAACTGCCGCTACTCGCAAGTGGTCACCCAGCCCTCGAGCGCGTACCAGGTGACCGAATCCTTCGGCTTCGACGCCTTCGGCAACATCGATAGCGATACGGTCACCGGCACCGGCATGGCCGCACGCCAGACGACCGCAAACTGGGGCACGACGGGCCAGTTCCCCATGAGCGCGACCAACCCCTCGGGGGCCACGACGAACTTCAATTACAATTTCAGCTACGGGCTCATGAGCAGCGTGACGGACCCCAATAACCTGACGACCTCGTTGCAGTACGACGGCTTCGGGCGCAAGACTAAGGAGAACCGGCCGGACGGCACCTACACACAGTGGACGTACGTCAACTGCGTCGACTGGGGCGGCTGTCTGCTCGGTAGCAACACGCTGGCCCTGAGCTTTTACGACTACAACACCAATGGATCCGTCGAATCGGACGGTACGACTTACTATGACGAATTGCAGCGGCCGCTCCTCACCGACACGCTCATGCTTGGAGGAGCCTATAACCGTGTAGACACGCGGTACGACAACCTAGGCCGGACCGTCGAGCAGTCGGCCCCTTGCTTAATGACTACGGTGACGACGCCGTGCACGTACTGGACGACGACCAGCTATGACCTGCTCAATCGTCCCACCGAAGTCCAGCGCCCGATCAGCTCGACGGACAGCACCCTGCAGACGACCACGTACAGCTATGCAGGTCCCACTACCACAGTCACGGACCCGCTCAGCAATACCAAGACCACGGTGACGGACGTGAACGGCTGGCTGCGCGAGACCAAGGATGCCTATGGCTATACGGTCACGCTCGGCTACGACGCGGCGGGCAACCGGACCTCTGCGACGGACAGCCTCGGCCATACGCTCGGGACGCAAACGTACGCCTACGGCGTGGGCTCCTTCTTGACCAGTGCGAGCGATGCAGATCTCGGCAGAGGGACCTACACAGTCGATGCCTTGGGAGAGCGCACGGGGTGGACCGACGCCAAGGGTCAATCTTTCTCGATGACCTACGATGCGCTCTCCCGTCCGCTCACCCGCACGGAGCCCGATCTGTTCACCCAGTGGACCTGGGGCTCGAGCGCCTCCTCCGATAACATTGGGAAACTCCAGAGCGTGTGTACGGGCACGGGCACCAACCCGACCAACTGCACAAGCTCGCCCGGGTATTCCGAGACGGAGACCTACGACAGCGACGGGCGGCCCTCTAAGCGCGCGATCACCCTCCCTTCGGCCGGCACGTTTACCTATAGCTGGCAGTACAACGCGACCACGGGGCTCTTGAATACCCTCACGTACCCGACGAGCGCTTCGGGCTACGCACTTCAGCTCCAGTACGGCTATCAGGATGGCATCCTGCAGTCGATCACGGATGTCTCCGACACCCCGAACGTGACCGTCTGGCAGGCCAATGCCGCCAACCCGGCCGGTCAGGTAACCCAGGAGACCCTCGGCAACGGCATCGTGACCAACCGGGCGTATGATGCCGTGACGCACTGGCCCGGCTCGATCCAGTCCGGCGTGAACGGCGGCTCGGGCGTGAAGAATCTCGCATTCCTTTACGATGAGATGGGCGATGTCACCCAGCGTCAGGACAATAACCTCAGCCTGACCGAGAACGTCTACTATGACAACGATTACCGGTTCGGCTCCTCTAATCTCAACGGGACTCAGAACCTCTCGGTAAGCTACGACGCGATGGGCGACATCACCTCCCGCAGCGATATCGCAGGAGGAGCCACCTGGACGTACGACACGGTCCATCTGCACGCGGTCGATCAGGCCGGCAGCAGCTCCTACACGTACGGCCCCTACGATGCGAACGGGAATCCGGGCTTGGCCCGGGGTGCCGCGATCGGCTGGTCGAGCTATAACTACCCCACCACCTTTGATGCCAGCACCGGAGAGGAATTCGCCTTCTCCTACGGACCGGACCGCCGGCGCTGGCAACAGATCTACGAAAACGCCGAGGGCGTCACGGAGACGACCGATTACGTTGGGACGCTCATGGAGCAGGTCTCGCAGGGCGGCTTCGTCACCGACCGCGACTACATCTACGCCGGCTCGGAACCGGTGGCGGTCTACTCACTCTCGAGCCGCGGCAATATCCTCAACTATTTCCTGACCGATCACCAAGGCAGCCCGAGCGACATCACGAATAGCAGCGGCCAGACGGTGGTGAACGAGAGCTACACGGCATTCGGCGAGCGCCGCGACCCGACCACCTGGTCGGGGTCAGCGAGCAGCTCGGACCTGAATGCTAGCGAGGCTATCACCCGTCAGGCGTACACGTTCCAGACAGCCCTGGGAGAGGACACGGGATTCACTCACATGAACGGACGCGTGCAGGATGCCATCACCGGGCGATTCCTCTCCCCCGATCCGACTCTCCAGGACCCGACCAACGCGCAGAACTACATGCGTTATAGCTACGTCTTGAACAATCCGCTCACCTACACGGACCCTTCCGGATTCATGTTGCAGTGCACGATGCTGGTCCTACCCTTCACGCTCGCGCCGCCGCAAATCGATCCGGATGGCACTGGCCCACCTGACACCTCTTCGCTACAAGAAGTGGTTGTAAGTGCCGCGGCACCGACCACTTACTTGTTCATCCCGATCTGCTACGACGACGGCCAGGATGACATTAACGATAACGAGGCAAATATTCCTTATCCCTCCCTGCCGCCGTCTCCGCCTTCCCCTTCGCCGACGGGCGGCACTAGCGGCGCCCCAAGCCCGACGCCACCACCAACGCCGAAGCCGCCGCCAACGCCGAAGCCGCCACCAACGCCTGCCTGCGGAAGCAGCCAGGGCATTCCGGAGGGCGAAACCCTTTCACCCGCAAGCCCCTCGGGTGGAATTTTTACGTCAGGTTCAAATAGCGTTAACGTGAGTGGCTATGGCTCACAGTTGCAGGTTGCCGTAACGAATCTCACGGCTCCTCCTTTGCTTGCCGTCGTCCACGTCTCCTTCCAGGAGGGCAACGTAAAACTCGGCGAAAATGGAGCTAACATTCCTTTAGGTACGACAGCTACGTTTAGATCCGACACGCTTGGAGTTCTGGGGCCCCCGCTGTCCATGCAGGTGACCATAAACGTCCAGAATGACGTGGGCGAAGTGTCGGCCCAGTTCTGCACGATCGGTGCTGCAGGAAGAGAGCAAGCGCAATGAAATATCCGCGGTCGTTCAATAGGTCCCTGTACTTTGCGCTCATGCTGTGTGCACTGCTTCCGCGTGATGCCTCCGCGACCGCGACTACAGGCAGGGCCGTGCAGTTTTATCTGTGCTCTGCAAACGTGAGGCGAATTATCCTTACAAAGGTTCCAGGCAGCGAGAAGAACTGGGAATTTGTGATCATACTCAATGAGATGGGGACCAAGGAGTTCAGGGAGTTGGAAGAAGCGATTCCCGGACATCTTGTAGATATCGTCTGGGCTGGCTTTTCGTTTGGAAGACGACCGCTCGATCTTCACGTTCAACCGGACGCGAAGAGGTTAGTGCTCAGTTCCAAATGGTTCAGCTTCCGCGCTGGGCAGGCCAATTTCGAGCTCTTGAAAAAGAAGCTTCTACAGAATCGGAATTCTACTGGACCCTGTGGTGTGGGATAGCGCGTAGAGAGGACGAGGTTGGGCGCAACCGCCACAAGACGATCCGGAACGTGTCAATGACTTTGGAACACCTGGTGTCATTAGATTAGAGAGCATGGGGGTGTGATGGCGGGTGGTGATGGCTCCTTTTTCGGTGCGTTGATCCAGGCGGCGCTCGGCAGCGCGGGGGGCTTGGGTGAGCGTCCCTTGAAGCGGATTGGGTTGGCCTCAAAGGCGGCATCGAGCGCGACGGCGCGCTGCGCGGTGAGCGCCGCGGCGGTGCCGTCGTGGACGGCGGCCGGGGTCATCAGGGCGATCCCCCCGTGGCGGTGCTGGTGGTTGTACCAGCGGAAGAACTGCTGGCAGTGAGCGCGAGCATCCTCGATCGAGCCGAAGCGATCGGGGAAGTCCGGGCGGTATTTCAGGGTCTTGAACTGCGCCTCGGAGTACGGATTGTCGTCCGAGACGTGCGGGCGGCTGTGGGTCTTGGCGACCTCAAGGTCGATCAGCAGCGCGGCGACGGGCTTGGAGCGCATGCTGGTGCCCCGATCGGCGTGCAGGGTGAGGGTCCCCGGAGCAATGTTTTCCTTCTCCACGGTATCGGCGATGAGTTGCTCGGCGAGCTCGGCGGATTCCCGATGCGCGATCAGCCAGCCCACGACGTAGCGGCTGTAGATGTCGAGGATCACGTACAGATGAAAGCAGGTCCATTTCGCTGGACCCTTGAGCTTGGTTATGTCCCAGCTCCAGACCTCGTTCGGGCGGATCGCCAGCAGTTCGGGCTTGGCGTACGTCGGATGGATGCGCTGATTGCGCCGTTCCCCGTTCTGGCCCCGTGCAGCCAGGAGCCGATACATCGTGCGGATCGAGCCGTGATAACGGCCTTCATCCAGCAGTGTCGCGAACACCGTCGCCGGCGCGCTATCCACAAAGCGCTCGCTGTCGAGCACACCGAGCAGGACATCCTGCTCGGCGCTCGAGAGTGCCAACGGGGGACGTGGTCGCGCACGCGCTTCGCACCGGGGGGCGGCTGCGCGATCCCGGGCACGATCGCGGTACACGAATCCGCGGTTCAACGCGAAGGCTCGGCAGGCGCTCTTCATCCCAATGTGCGCGGCGAGTTCGCTCACGGCGATCATCACTCCTCCTCGGTGCGATCGTCCGAGGTCGGCAGCCCCAGTGCCACGCATAGTTTTTTTTGGGCCTCGATGATCAATTCGGCGCGCTCGAGCTTGCGCCGCAGGCGCACATTGTCCCGCGTGAGCTGCAGCACCTGGCGGACCGAGGGGTGCTCGGGCTTCGGTCCGCGTCGCGTCGCGGCGAGCGCTACGCGGTCGGCGGCACCGAGCTGCTTGCGCCAGCTGGTAAGCATCGAGGAGTAAATGTGCTTCTCGCGCATGAACGCCCCAAGTGTGCCTGCCGTCTTGCGCCGGTCGGCTTCGGCGAGCAGCGCTCGCTTCTCGCTCCCCGAGAACTGGCGGCGCCGTCCGATGACGAACACCTCCGGGTCGGGATGCGACCGCTCCGAGGCCGTCTCTCCAGTCGCCCTACGGGCTCCTTCCGTGACGGCCTCGGGGGAGGAGCCGCTGGATCCGTTCGTCGAACCGTTCAGTGATGAGCTCATGTGCATGTCCTACCTGTACTCTAAATTGCCCGAGACAGGTGTTCCATCTCACATTGGCACGGGGGGATCCGACGCTGGACGCAAACGGAGCTGGCTCCATCTCTTGAGATAGTCGGATAGGTGGATTCCTCTGCTCTCAAAGTTGCAGATGTTGACTGGAATGTGGAGCGGACATGTCGAGATAATTCCACCGGAACCATTCACCGGTAGTCAAGACCAAAGTGGTATTAGCTGCGCTGCAGGGCGACGAGACGCTGACGCACCAGGCGGGTTCGGCTGACGGTGCGCGGGCGCAGCTTCATGGTGCCCATGATGGAGTTGGGATGGCGGACGAGGATGCGTTCGTCGTAGTCCTGCTCGAACATGAGCAGAGTCTCATCGCCGATCCATAAACTGACGTTTCCCCAACGTCAGCCCAAACTCGAACGCGAAAGACGGAAACGACAAGCAGGGAGGATCCCGGCGATGCAGGTCATCCATTTCACCCAAGGCACAACGGACCCCATCGACGACTTCGATGCCCAAGGCATCCGCTTCGTCCCACTGGCCGGCGGGGAGAACGACGGCGATCCGACCGTCTCCTGCATTCACCTGATCCCAGGTGGACGGATCGCCGAGACTCCGTGCATTCACGACTGCGCACTACTCGTCGTGCAAGGTCGCCTGAAGCTCACGGAAATCGAGTACAGCATCCGGCTCGACCTCTCTGCCTGGATGGGCGTGGTCTTGAGTGCAGGCGAGCCTGTTCAGCTGGAAAGCGAGGAGGGCGCGATTGTAGTCGCCGTCGAATCTCCGCGGCTCACGGCAACCGCGCGCGGCCGTTCGACGCCCGATCGAGTTTCCGGCCAGCATTGGCCCGGCGAGCGGCCGCGCCGCCGGACGCCCGGCGCCATGATTCGGACCCTCGGCGATCGCATTCGTTGGTGGCGGCTGCTCCTCGCGCGACCCTGCCGCAATTGACCGAGGGCGGCTCCTATCCTGGCAGTCGTGACCGCCATGGAATGCATTCACTTCGCCCGCACCCCGAGTCGCTGCCCGTGCTGAGCACGCTGGATCACGGTTGGCCCGGTGCCCTGCTCGCCTACCTCCTCGCGGTGCTCGGCCTGCTGGCTGGCCTGCGACTCCGCCGCCAACCTCTCGCCGGCCTGCTCCCCCGCGTGCTGATCATCGCCGTGGCGGCGATGATCACCGCGCTGGTCCTCTGGGCGGGGATCCACGACCTCAGCCCCCACATCGCGAAATGCGAGGGGCGAAATGGCCCGCCGCCGTTCGCGAGCTCCTCGGCATGGCCTTCATCGTCCTCGTGGGGACGGTCACCGGCCTGATCTTCGTCCGTCCGGTTCCGGGCGCTGTGCTCCACCGCGGCACGCGGCTCGTGACCCGCCCATCCAGCCGCTCATCCCGCTCCCCGAACGAGCCCAGCCTGACCTTCGCCGGCCAGCCAGTCCCGCCGTCGGACGAGACCAAGCACTTCAAGCTCCTCGGCACCACCGGCACCGGCAAGAGCACCGCCATCCGCGAGCTCCTCCACGGCGCCCTCGCACGCGGCGATCGCGCCGTCATCGCCGACCCCGACGGCAGCTACCTCAAGACCTTCTATGACCCCGCCCGCGGCGATGCCATCCTGAACCCCTTCGATCCCCGCGCCGCCCGCTGGGATCTCCTTGCCGAGATCGTTGAGCTCCACGACGCCGACCAGCTCGCCCGCTCGATCATCCCCGACCACGACGGCACGGACCGCAACTGGCGCCACTACGCCCGCACCTTCCTCACGGCCGTCCTTCGCCAGTTGCACCACCTCGAGGATCACGACCTCGCCCGACTCTACTGGCTCCTCACCATCGCCCCGCCGCAGGAGCTGCGCGACCTCCTCGCCGCCACCCCCGCCGGCCCCTTCCTCGGTGAGGACAACGGCAAGTTCTTCGAATCCGTCCGCTCCGTCACGACGGTCCACGCCGCCGCCCTCGAGCACATCGCCCGGCAATCGACCGGCGACCCCTTTTCCGTGCGTCGCTGGATCCGAGAGGGCAGGGGAGTACTCTTCCTGCCCTACCGCGCGAGCGAGATCGCCGCGCTGCGCTACCTCGTGAGCACCTGGATGCGCCTCGCCATCTTCGAAGCCATGAATGCGGCGGAGGGCGACCAGCACCTCTGGTTCATCGTCGACGAGCTCGACGCCCTCGGCGCGATCGATGGCCTGAAGGACGCCCTCGCGCGCCTGCGCAAGTTCGGCGGCCGCTGCGTCCTCGGCTTCCAGAGCATCGCCCAGGTCCGCGGCACCTACGGCGATGCCGAAGCCCAGACGATCGTCGAGAACTGCGGCAACACCCTGATCCTGCGCTGCTCCGCGAGCGAGCGCGGCGGCACCGCCGAGTTCGCCTCCCGCCTGATCGGCAAGCGCGAGATCATCCGTCCCCAGATCTCCCTGAGCCGTCCCGTCCACCTACGCGGCAGCCTGCACGCGCACCGCACCGTGAGCGATCAACACATTGTCGAGGACGCCGTGCTGGCCTCCGAGATCGAGCAATTACCCGACCTCACCGGCTTCCTCAAACTCGCCTCGCAGCCGGAATGGCGGCGAATCACTCTATCCCATACGGAGTACCAGAAATGAGCGCACCGCTCAGTCGCCGGTTGCCGCCCGAACCGAGAGTGCCAAGTCTCGAAAGCCCTGCGATGCCACTTATCGCGGCCTTTGAGCTACCGGGGCGGTGGTCTGCACAAGCTATTGTGTTTTGATATTGAGCTTGCAACACTCGATTGATGCGATCGCACTGCAGCGCGAATCTGGCCCCAGGAACTCAATCGCGATTTAGATGAAGCGGAGACTCACCGTGAATTCCTTTCGCCGATTTCTTCGCGCGATGCTCGGTGAATTGGTCACCGGAATCATCGCGCTTCTGATCATCGCGGGCGTCGTAATTTGGTCGTTTGTGGACCCCGGTGCAATGGGCACCGCCGAGCATGCGGCGAAAGTCATCGCAATCCTCGCTGGCGGTTTGTGGGTACTCTATCAATTTGCACTCCGACGTGCTTTCGAATCTACGTTAGTCATCAACGTGAGTGTCCACTCTGTGCCATACGGCAACGATCGCTACAGAGCATTTGTACAGGTTGAACTCGCGAACACCGCGAATCGGAGAATTTACGCGGCCAAACGGCTGTCCGATGCTGAGAAAGTCGAGTACGAACAGAGCGTCACGTATCCGTGCGATCTCCAGATCAGAAGGGTGGGTGACTCCAACGCGACGTACGTTTATGACGATTGGTGGGGATCCGCGAAAGAGCATGATGGTGCTTACCACATATCAGTGCTTGCTGAGTACAGTCTTGGAGATGAGACGATAGATTTCTTCATGGAGCCCGGAGAAAAGTACTTTCTTGGTCATTTATTCGATATGCCGTCAGGCCACTACGTGGCCAAGGTCGTGTTTGTCGGGAGCCGTGCTGGAGCAGCGGAGTACTGGAGTCGAATCGTTTTCTTCTGCGTTCCGCACAGCCACAACCACTCGAAAATGCGCGTGTTGTCGTGAAGTCACGAGAGGGAACCCGATGGCGCGAGTCTGATATGACGACCGCGATCTGGAGTCCTCGAGGTGATGAACTCAGACAACGGTTACCAACGACCGTGGTTTGACGTCGATAAAATCAACGCGCTCGGTGCGGCCGACGGCCTCAAGGATGCACAGGTGCGGCTGTGGAATTTCGGCGGCCGCAGCTCGATTGAGTTCCAAAGCATCGCGCCACGCGGCGGCCCGAGACGAAGCGGGGGCCCAAACGATCCTCCAAAACTACGCCAACTCGTTGATTCTATGCTGCTCCTCAAACACTCGTGGTGGCGGCGCAGCGTCGAGCTGCTTCGGAAGATCTCATAATCCGCCATCAACTGACGCAGCGCACGGCGACGGCCTGACGCACACAGTTGTAACACAGTGTGAATACTGCGGACTCTCGCTCCCGAACTTTCGTGCAACTGGACTTTACATAACCGCGAAGCATTGATACGCTCTGCGCCAAAGCGTGATCTGACGCGGACGGGCGTTTGGATCAAACAACAACGCTGAAATGAGAACGAGAATGAATGCCCGGGGGTCTCAATGGCGAGGGAAGCGCTAGGTTGGGGGCGGTACTGCACCTCTGATCGGACGCCGGCGCACTCTGCGCGGTGGCGGTTTGAGGCAAGTCACGACGCCCGGACGCTCTGTAGGCGAGAGAGTCCCTCGACAGCGCGTCGTGGCGTCGCACGTTGCACTTTCCGGTGCGTCTCATCGAGTGTGTTCTTGGCGCTGCTATTACCGCTACTCGCAAGCTGCGCAGCGCCACCACCCTATCGGACCCTGCTTTACAGCGACGCAAATTGCGAGGCCACATACGCTCGCGCAACCTGGAACGAGAAGCTCGGCGACAGAAACTCTGATGCTGAGACGGCGCGTATTCAGAAAATCATCCGCGCGGACCGGCGTACCCAGGAGTGGAGCAGCTGCTGGGAGAGTGCCTCGGAGCATCATGCTGCATACGATTTGTACACCGTGGAGTTCGATGATGAGGGCTGGCTCGCCTCGCCTCCCGGTGGAACTTCCGGCAACACGACGCTCAGCCTGCTCATGCAAGGGCTCCGGAAACTCGCGCAGGGAAGCGGAGCCGAATCGCCGCAGCCGCTCAGCATCATCGTATACACCCACGGTTGGCATCACACAGCTGCACCGGATGATGACAATGTCATTGCCTTTCGGCGCCTCCTCGAGCAAAGCGCCTACGCGGAACGCGATCTCTGCTTAGCCGCTCGCGGAATCAAACCGGCGAGCGCCGAAAGTACCGCAACGCTGTGTACGGAGTCCGAGGCCGTTGCGGTTTGGCGCAAGAGGCGGCACGTCGTCGGCATTTACGTGGGCTGGCGCGGCGACTCCACCCTCGGCCTGCTCCAATACACTTCCATCTGGGACCGCAAACTCGCGGCGGAGACCGTGGCCCTGGGATCGATCCAGGAGCTCTTCGCGCGCATCCATAGTTTCTACATAGAACACGAGTGTCACGACGACCGTAGCAGGCGTCGCGATGCGCGGGACCTTGAGCACTGCGCCGACGTGCGGTTGCTGACGGTCGGCCATAGCTTCGGAGGCTTGGTCACTTATCGCGCTCTGGCCCCCCGAATCACGCTTGGAATCGTGGAAACCGAGACGGACGATCTCAAAAAGACCAACCAACTCGCGTACGGCTTCGGCGATCTCACCGTCCTCGTCAATCCGGCGTTCGAGGGCACGCGCTTCGAATCGGTGGCCGAAGCGGCCGCGAGCCGTCAGTACCTAGGTCCTGACTCGAAACGTAACGCCCAGCCTCCGCTTCTGATCGTTGCCACGTCGGAGACGGATTGGGCCACCCACTACGCGTTTCCGATTTTTCGAGCATTCACGACTTTATTCGAGGATCCGCACGGGCCCGAGCGCGGGGCAAACCTCCGCACCGTGGGCTGGACCCCTCGCTATCGAACGCATCGATTGACGCTCTCGAAGGGGACCGACAAATGCGGTCTCACTGACCAGTCGTCGCTCAGCGAGCGCTTGGCAGCGGAGGCCACGTGGTCTCAGGAGCAACAGAACGAGCTCTACAAGGGTTTCGGTGCAAGCACGCTCGATCTCTGCGACTCCCTCGAGCTCTCGCAGACCTCGGGGTGGGCGCTGACGCGGCCCGCGTATCTGCCGGTCTGGGTGATTCAGGCGGACCGGGCGGTGATCAATGGGCACAACGACTTTCTCAATGTGCATTTCGTCGATTTCGTCCGGCAGGTCTACTACACGATTCTCCAAGAAGAGGATTCCGCATTAAAGCAAAGCATCCAGTCGCAGTGAGTCGGCGGCTGGTTGCTGCGTGGATCCCGTTTCCCAATCGGAGCTCGCATGATGGATCTGTTCTCCCATACGATCAGCAGCGCGACGGTCGCGACGTTCAGTTGGATGGTCGGCACGCTCGCCGGTCTCGCGTTTTCCGTCGCACTTGTCGTTGCGATCGCGGCCGCGCCTCGCCTGCACGAGCATGACGGGAAGCCGGCGCCGCTCGGACGCACCCAACGAATCCTCAGATTCTGGGCGCCGGTCACTTGTGCGGTCATCTGGGTCGCGGGGATCTTGCTCGTAAGCAGCGGGGACGTCCCACGCTACGCTGCCTACAGCGCAATGGCTGCAAGCGCTGTACTCGGTTTTATCATGCTGCCGCTCGTCGCGTCGGCCGCCAATCACATTGCGCGGCGAAGTATATGGTGATCGGCTTCCTCGCTGCGGTTCCAATCGGAACGCTTGTCGGAACGATGTTCGGCCCGCTCCGTCTGGCCGGAGTCGACTACGGCAAATGGTACCGGGATCCGGGAGAGGTAAGTGAGATGGCCGATCGGAGTTGGATCGGCCTGATGAAGGAGGTGGCGCTCTATACGGCACGCCGTTTCATCGGCATTGTTGTCGCGGCGGCATTGGGTGGTGAAGTGCTCGATGTCCTTGCACGTTGGGCGAGGCGCCTGCCGCTAGTACATTGGTCGGAGCACCTGCCCCGGGATTTCGACATTCTGACTCCGCTCCAGTGGTGGCACTGCGACATCATCGGGGGCCTCATCGTCGGCATCATCGTTGCGCAGGCGGCCGTCGAGGTCGCTTGGCGCATTGGACTTCGCGCAACCGGCCATTCCGCGCACATTCGCTTGAGCCGCGAGCCGAAAGCAGAACGCGCACCAACGAGCCGGGCCCCCACAAAGCGGCGCCTCATCGTCTGCTGCGATGGCACGTGGAACTCGCCTTACGAGGCGCGCGAGACCAACGTCGTGCAGCTCCTGCGTGCCATTAAGCCGGTCGCGACGAATGGGATCACGCAGATCGCGTACTACCATCTGGGCGTAGGGACCGGCAACATCGTCGATCGCTTTCTGGGCGGGGGCGCGGGGGTCGGTCTCTCGAGCAGCGTGAAGTCCTGCTACGGATTTCTCGTCGACAACTACCAAGATGGCGATGACATTCTCCTGTTCGGCTTCTCTCGCGGCGCGTACGTGGTCCGCAGCCTCGGAGGACTCATCGGGTGCGTCGGCCTGCTGAAAAAAAACGAAATGTTCAGATTCGACGAGGCCTGGAACTACTACGCATTACGGCCAGCGAAGCGGAATGCGGATGACTTGAATGCTGTCGCCCCCGACCGCCGCACGACGATTGAGATCAGTTGTGTCGGGGTCTGGGACACGGTCGGTGCATTCGGCGTACCGGGTACGAAACTCTGCAGTAGCACGTATGCGTTCCACGACACGAGTCTTGGGTCGAGCATTCGTCACGCCTTCCAAGCGCTCGCAATGGACGAGCGGCGCGGTAATTTCCAGCCGGCCATCTGGGTTCGAAGCGATCAGGATCAAGTGCTCGAGCAAGTCTGGTTTCCGGGCGTCCACTCCGACATCGGTGGAGGGTATCTCCAGCACGGCTTCTCCGACGCGAGCATGCTCTGGATGCTGGGCCGACTCAACCGATACGCGCTGTTGGACCTCAACACGCGGTGCCTTAAGGACGCAATCTATCGCAACGCCGCAGAGGTCTATGCGATTGGGACCTTGCACGATTCCCGGAGCCGCGGCTGGAAGCTCATTGCCGGCCCCGTGCCGCGTCCGGTCGGGATCACGGATCGGAGCGAGCGGGTCCACGAGAGTGCATATCTCAGGGTCGGAAGACCTCACGACATCCCACGCGAGGATCCCTACAGGCGCCGCGGGCGCATCGCTTGGATAAGGACGCTCCCGGGGGCCGCGCCTCGTAGCGCGTTCGAACTGACCCACGCGTTTTGCGGGAACCCGCCGGGCACCGTTTACCGCCAACAGATCAAGGCCAAGTGCGGCGTGTGTGCGTGGGCCATGCGCTGGATATTTGGTGGCGCGTGATCGGCGTTCGACAAGGTCATCCGTGATGCATCCTCGCGTTGTTCTCGGCGTGGTGAGTGCTGCGACATTCCTGATCGCAGGCGCGCTCTTTGTCCTCACGAGCCTGCGGAGGCGCAGGCTCGACAGCATGCTCCGGATGTATCGACCTCGCGGCGAGCAGGGCAAAGTGCGGAAGCTCGGTCTTTTCGGACCCTGGACCCCAGAAATGCCCGTCGCTCTGGCGGAACCCGAAAGACGGTGGACGTACGATAAGGACTATCTCGTTGAGTTCCTTCGCACGCTGTATTTAGGAAGTGGCGCCGAGGCGAAGCCGACCGACGGACTGGCCTTTTATCGCACGGCCGTGCTCCCGCTCGACATCGCCTTTGCGATCGCTTTTTCGGTCTTTCTCGCGCTGACATCGCTCCTGATGACAGGTCTCCTGAGCCTGTGGCCCTGGGTCACTCGGCTTGCCCTGAGCGCCGCTGCAGTAGCCATCCTC
The DNA here is from genome assembly GCA_963849095.1 of uncultured Gammaproteobacteria bacterium. Classification (GTDB taxonomy): domain Bacteria; phylum Pseudomonadota; class Gammaproteobacteria; order Steroidobacterales; family Steroidobacteraceae; genus JASHUC01. Next base: position 289,449 of record CAWKGA010000010.1, on the reverse strand, counting down.
TACGGAGTCGCCGATGTGTCGGAAGACCTGAAGCTCGTGAGCATTCTGCGCCATGCGGAGCGGGTGTTCGGGCTTCCGACTGGTGAGGATGCGCCCGAGACGGCGTCGGCTCTCGTCGATGCAGCGGAGGCGGATGCCGCGAACACGTTGACGCGCATCAAGCTCCTCACGATCACGGTCTCCATTATCTTGCTAGTCATCTTCCTTCTCTTATGGGCTGGGGCCCGCACAGGATACTGATATGCTTCAGACTATCACCCGGCCTCACAGACCGGCGGCGACCGAACGGCAACGGACTCTCAGGCGATGGATCCGGGCGATTCTATTGGTGATCGTCACCAGCGCTGCCGGCTGCTCGTGGCTCGACACGGACGTCGAACGCGGATTCTCGGGATCGCGCCACTGGGATGGATCGGTGATCTACACCACCGCGGATGTGCGACTGGTGACTCAGCGCAAGAATCCGGTCACGCACCAGATCGTGACTTGCTCAGAGCCGACGCCCGATGTCGCGAAGGCGCTGTCGACAGCCGCTCAGATCACGGCCCAAGGAGGCAGTGGGACCGCGACTGGAACTGTCGGGGCGTCCGGAGGATCGGCAGAAGCCGTCGCGGAGCTCGCGGGACGTTCAACGGCACTGCTCGCGCTCCGGGATGGTCTCTATCAGACGTGTGAGGCATATGCAAACGGTGTGCTTGGTGCAGATGCCTACGCCTTGGTCCTTTCGAGATATGGTCAGTTGATGACCACGCTGTTTCTCGGCCAGGACGTCGCAACGGCGGTGGCGGGAAGTCAGAGTAGTCCGCCGGCAACGACGGCGACAAGTCCTCCTGCGAATTCGGGAGGGGTACCCGGAGGCGGCGGGACGCCTCCTACCGGCGGCACGAATTCTGGTAGCTCATCGTCCTCTGACAGTGCGTCGTCTTCCGCGAGCTCGTCGTCCTCTGCGCCGGGAGTACTAGCAGCTCAGGCGGCGCCGGCTCCCGCTCCCGCAGCGGCTCCTGCTGGTGGCACGCCTTCTAATAGCCAGGTCGCCTCGGGCGGAACAGCATCTGGAACTGCGATCGCCGCCGCGGCCCTCGCGAGGATGAATGAGGACTATTTCGATCTCGATCGCAACCTGATACAGCTGTTGGTCGTCAGCTGCATCAATGAGAATGACCCGACGCGGCTGAGGAGCGCCTTAAACTCAGATGGGGCTCCAAGCGGCAACGGTCCAATAATGAATGAGTGGTTCACCGAGAGTTGCAATCAGCTTAAGGATCTGAACACGCTCGCCAATAGGGCAGTCCAGTCGGCCGCGATCGAGCGGGAATCGGGCCATCCCGCTCCTGCCATAGAGGTGACCGCTGGAATCGCCCCACCATCTTCACGGCAGAATTCCCTATGGCCTGCGTCAACAACGCCCGCCCCCTCGCAAGTCCGCTTCGTGCAATTCTTGCTTCTCGAGGAAGGGTATGTGGACGTGAGAAAAGCAGATGGGGTGCTGGGCCCGAACACCCAGAAAGGAATCCTAGAATATCAAGCGAGAAAGAAACTACCGCTCACGGGTGAACTGGATGGGCAGACGATAGCGGCGCTGTTCAACGACGTGGCTAGCCAGGAGGCAGCGCTACCCAGAGCCAAGTGATCGCGAGAGGAAAACCATGCGGCGCATAGCAGGGCCGAATAACAAACACCACATGACTCGATTCGCCAGTGCGATGCCGTACATCGGGGAATGCTATCGGCATTGCAGTCGCAGTGCGCTGCCTCAAGATCGAGCTGGCGGCCCGTCTCGTGTGATTGGGATACGGTGAAGCGCTACGTCAATGGCCGGTGAATCAAATCAGGCCGTTCCGTCGGGTCCGAACGTCGGCGGTTTAGACCACGATAATAGTAACATAACATTCTAATGTATAAGATTATGTAAATAAATCAATAGATATGATCTGCAGCTGCGTATAATCTATCTTATGGTAAATTAAGGAGGCTCACTCCCAATCCGGCGTTCAGGGGTGCGGAGCTCAATACAGAGCCCGCTCCACGTCTACCCCGACTTTGACACCAGCCGGATACATGGACGCGATTTCTCGCGGCAAAACAGCCACATACGGCCGAGGTCGGAAAGTGCCGTGTATCTAGGGGCTCAGGCGAGCTTCAGGACGGGTGGAGGCTTTGGGATTTTCAGGGATTTCAAGTGCTTGAGCGCCCCCGGAGAGGGCTCAGTGACCTGCCAGACCGTCCCGTTGGGGCTGGACAATTGAGCCAGTTTGATCTGCTTCAAGTCATCGCGGATGTTGCGCCAGGAGTCGGCGCAGGAGGCTTCAGCGATGCGCTCGAGCAGCAGCGCGAGCACGGTGAGGGCCACATGCGCGTGGATGCGATGCGGGGCCCAGTGATAGACCGGACGCAGCTTCAGGCCGCTCTTGAGCTGTCGCCAGGCCACCTCCACGCGTTGCAGCTGTTTGTAGCCGAGGGCCAGATCCGCCGCGCTCAACGTGTCGTCGTTGCTGTGGACGACGAACTTGCCATCCAGTTTTGCGAGCGCATCGACGTTGGCCTGATCGAGGCGCGGGTGGCCGTTTTTCGTCAGGCGCACGTAGCGGCCGTAGCGGCCCGAGGCGCGTAGCTCGCACACCCGCTTGCCGTGTGAGGAGCCCTTCGACTCGCGCAGCGTCTCGAGCTCGGCGGCGAGTTCCTCGAGGACTTCCTGGCGATGGCGGGCTTGGCGCTCGGCTTCCTGCGGGTTGTAGCACACGACGTAGCGGCGCCGACGCTCGCCGTCTCCGACCATGACCTCTTTGACCTGCAGGTTCTCGGCCACGAGCTGATAGCGACCGGGGCGCGTGATCACCTCGTTGGCGACCTCGCTCCCGCGATGGATCGGCATGCACACGATGTACTTGCCCCCCGCGCGCGCCAGGGTGCTCAGATTCTCGGCGCTGACCATGCCGGCATCCCCGACGAACACGCAGCGGCTGAGCTGCCAGCCCTTGAGGTCTTCCTTGACCTTCGCCACCGTGGTCACATCCACCGTGTTGCCCGGGAAGATCCAGTGGCGCACCGGGAACCCATCACGCGTGACCGCAAGCCCAATGACGATCTGCGGGGCATCGAAGCGACCGTTCTTGGAGTGTCCGCGCTTCCTCAGGGCTCGATAGGTCTTGGCACCGGCCAACTGACTGCCGCGCACTGTCTGCTCGGGTCCGACGCCGCGATCGGGCTCGTCGATCTCGAAGTGCAGCGAGGTGGTCTCGTAGAAGACGATCTCGACATCCAAGTTCAAAAGATCCGCCATGCGGAAGTAGATGGCCTTCTCGATCGCCTCCTTGTTGGCCTCGAGAAAATCCATCCCGCGGTATAGGTGCTGGAGCTTCAGCCCCTGCGTCCCCTCGATGTGAACGTCCTCACCCAGCCATTGCTCGTAGCAGTAGAGCTTGGAGGACGGGGCGAGCGCCCGGTTGGCGACCATCACAAACAGGGCTCGTTCCACATCGAAGTCGAACTTACGCTTGCCGAGCACCTCGCCAATCACCTCCCCGACGCCCACGCGCCGCCAGAGCTGCTCGAGCACGTACAGATCCCCGTAGCTGAAGGACTGAAGAAGCCGCCAGGCGGGATTCTCGGCGAGGATCTCCTCGGGGGCGCAGCGGCGCAGGATACTGCGCGCCAAGCGCCGCAGCCGCTCGGTCGTGGCCTCATCGTCCGCACGACCGCAGTTGTAGATGATCTTGACCTGGGCGCGGCGGCGCTCCGGATCCCAGAGATTCTCGGCCAGTTGCAGGTGGGTCAGGACCGAGCCGTCGGTGCGCTTCTGGCGTGACTCGCGCAAGTACATGTACCCAATAATACGCGGGTACTGACTACAGATAAAGCATAAACTACCATACCCATGTATCTAGGCGTTTTCGGCCAAATGCGCCGCCGCCCGCTCGTAACCTCTTGAAACACCTGAACCCAAGGCGCGCACCGCCCGATTCATGTGCGCGCAACTGTCAAAGTCGGGCCTGCCGCGAACTAGTGCCGAGGGAGAAAAGGTCGTTCGCTCACTACATTCATTCACACGGCCTAGGAGTTCCGCACAAAGAGACCTATGCGCTCTGTCGGTGCGGGGTGTCGCAGACCGAGCCCTTCGATGACGGCGCGCATCTCAGGATCGGATTTGACTCGCTGAAGTGCCCATTTTGGCGGCGGTGGCCTTCGGCCAATGTTGCAGCGTCACACGGCTTCCACAATTTGCCGCCGATTAGCAGCATGTGTGGATCGATGGGGAGGCGGAGTTTCGCCCTCTCCCCGGCACGGGACACCAGACAAAAATCACCCAAAGCATCGTAGCGAATATGCGAGCCGCGGCCCAGGACATCGTCGTCGTCGACAGCTCCTTGCCGGGATTCGTTTTGCGCATCCGGCCGACCGGCACCAAGATCTGGTACTTCCGATACCGGACCGTCGGTGGACCCCAGCGCCGACAGGTGTTCGGGCGATACCCGGGCGTGGGCGCAGCCGCGGCGCGCCAGTTGGCACTTCGGGCTGCCGGTGATGTGGCCCGGGGCGTCGACGTACTCGTGCGCAAGCGCGAGGTGCGCGCCGAGGGTGAGCGGGCCCGCCATAGCACGCTCACCACGTTCATCACGCAACGCTACGAGCCGTGGGCTCTCACGTACCGAAAGTCCGGGGAGTTCCAGGTCGAACGCAACAAAGCGGATTTCGCCGACTGGATGGCCAAGCCCCTCGCCGACATTAATTCCTGGCTCATCGAGGGATGGCGCAAGCGCCAGCTTGCCGCCGGGCTGGCATCCTCGACCATCAATCGCAACCTGCAGCGGCTGCGAGGTCTGTTGTCGAAAGCCGTGCACTGGAAGGTCGTCGAACAACATCCCTTCGCCGACATTAAGCCCTTGAAGTTCGATCGGACGGGGAGGGCCCGTTACCTGAGCGACACCGAGGAGAAACAGCTGCGCGCAGCGCTATTCGCCCGGGAGCAGAAGCTGCGTCGATGCCGGGTGAGCTTCAATAAATGGCGCGAGGTGCGAGGCTATCCGTTGTTCCCGCTGCGGACATCTGAGTTTATTGATCACCTACGACCGATCGTCTTGTTAGCGCTGAACACTGGGCTGAGGCGAGGGGAACTGTTCAGCCTGAAATGGCAGGATGTCGATACTGAGGCCAAATGGCTCACCGTGCAGGGCGAGACCGCCAAGAGCGGGCAAACGGCCTGACTGGAGTCGGGGCGGTCGATCAGCAGACGATGAGAGCCCTCGAAGCATTGTGTTTGCCTCCGGTGCACGAGCTTTCCGCAAAGCAGATACGCACGATTCGCGATCGGACCCGTATGAGTCAAGCCGTGTTTGCGGCGGAATTGAACACCAGTGTCTCGACGGTGCAAAAGTGGGAGATTGGAGAGAAACGACCCAGCGGTCCTTCCTTGAAGCTCCTGAACGTTATTCAGCGCAAAGGCGTCGAGGCGCTGTCATAGCAGACAACCCCAGCTCCAGTTCGGCGCTTCCGACATCGTCATTGCGCAGCGCTGCGCTGAGCTGAGCTGAGCTGAGCTGAGCTGAGCTAAGCAGCAGAACGCTAGCGCGCGCAGTCTGGTCCTGGGGTCGCCAGGCATCGCGGATGCGGAATGCGCAGCGCGCGTATTGTCCGACGGTTATTATTGTCCGCGACATGTTCCTGCCATGTTCGCGCGGAGTCGCGCTCTCCGAGCAAGGACGTGGAGTTGGGCATTAACACCACCTCTTTCGACGGGGTAATTCTGTCGCCCGTGCGAGCCGCGACGAACCCACCGCGAACGATTGGTGGGAACGTCAGGTACAGCTTCTGATTCGCCGCCGTTGCTGGGCGCGATGGCACTCGGCGCAGAGAGGGCTCGTTCTTGAGGGGCCGCTAATTGACTCCCAGCCACGCGCGTGTGCCGACGACCAGAGTTTCGACGCCGGTGCGTAGCGTCGGGTGGATGACCGGCGCGAACCGCGGGTTATGGTTGGTTGGCAGGTCGTTCAAGCGGCCCCCGGCCTGCGCTTTTGCGTAGACCTCCGGATCGGTGCCGCCGATGAACCAGAATACCGATGGCACCTGCCAGTGCGCGCCGAAGCAGCCGAAATCCTCGCTCGCCGAGGTCGGCAGCGTGGTCTCGACATGCCCGTCCGGGAAGTATTCACGAAACGCATCGCCGAGCTTCTGATTCGCGGTGGCGTCGTTGACGACCAGCGCGTAGCGATCCAGGGGAGTAATTTCCGGCGGCCTGGTCGCACCCGCCGCGGCGGCCTCTGCATTGACGATGCGTGTGATCGCCGCAAGAACGCGCTGCCGCACGCCTTCGTCGAAGGTGCGCACATTGAGTTTGAGTAGCGCCTCGTCGGGAATTACGTTCTCCTTCGTGCCGGCCTGCAGGGCGCCGATTGTGACCACAGCAGCTTCGGTTGCGGCGAGTTCGCGCGAAACGATCGTTTGCAGGCGCATCACGGTCGCCGCGGCCATTACCACCGGATCAATGCTTGCCTGTGGCATTGAGCCGTGGGCGCCGCGGCCGAACAGGCGAATCTGCAGGCTGTCACCGGCCGAGGTAATCACGCCCGCGCGGCCGCTGATCGTGCCGGCCCGGCCGACCATCACGTGCTGGCCGAGCACAATATCGGGCTTTGGGAATCGTTTGAACAGGCCATCGTCGATCATCCCCTGCGCGCCGGTACCGGTCTCTTCGGCCGGCTGGAACACCGCCATCACGGTGCCATGCCAGTGCGCGCGCGCCTGGGCGAGCAGGGTGGTCGCGCCCACCAACCAGGTCACGTGCATATCGTGGCCACAAGCGTGCATCACTGGCACCGTGTGGCCATCCTTGTCTATCGCCGTGACCTTGCTCGCGTACGGCAGGCCGGTTGCCTCCGCGACGGGCAATGCGTCCATGTCCGCGCGCAGCATCACCGTGGGGCCGTCGCCGCTGCGAAGCACGCCGACGACGCCGGTTTTCCCGACCCCGGTCGTCACCGCGAAGCCCGCCTTGCGCAAATGGTCAGCGGCAAGGGCCGCCGTGCGCGTCTCCTGCATCGACAATTCCGGATTCGCGTGAATGTCGGTATATAGCGCTTCAAGACCTGGCAGCAGGCCCGGCAGATTTTCGAACCACGGATCGGCGAGATTTGCGGTCTTCGTGTTCATGCATGCCTCCCGAACTGCGGCGCCTTGGGTTCATTGGCAAACAGGACCGTGAGTCCTTCGGCCATGGTCGGATGCGTCAGGATAGCGTCGCGCAATGTCGTGTAGGGGGTGCCTGTCAACATCGCCGTTTGAATTACGGCAATGATCTCCCCGGCTCCTGCGCCCACCGCCGTGAACCCGAGAATGCGATCGCTCTCCACCGCGACCAGCGCCTTAAGAAAACCACGCGTCTCTGCGAGCGTGCGGGTTCGAAGTACCGCCGCCAGCGGAATTTTCGCCAATCTATAACTGACCCCGCTGCGTCTGGCCGCGGATTCATTCAGTCCTACTCTGCCCAGCTCCGGGTCCGTGAACATGCAGTACGGGACCAGGCGATCACGGGTGGTGCGTGCACCGCCGCTCAGATTATCTCGGACGATCCGGAAGTCATCGAAGGCGACGTGTGTGAATTGCGGACTGCCGGCGCATTCACCCATGGCCCACACACCGGGTGCCGTAATCTCCAGTCGCTCGTTTACTTGGATATAGCCTCTGGCGTCGAGCTGAACCTTGGCGCTTTCCAGGCCGATACCTTGCGTATTGGGCGCGCGGCCCGTAGCGACCAAGATATCGCTACCCTCGATTGTCGTGGTGCCTTTGGGAGTGCGAACGGACACACGGATGTGCTCGCCGGAGCGACCCTCAATCGTAAGTGCCGCGCAGTTGAGCATGACTTTGATGCCGTCTTCGGTAAATCGCTGCATCAGCGCCTGTGCTACATCGCTGTCCTCGTGCGCGGCGAGCTGCGAGCCTTGTTCCAGTAGGGTCACATCACTGCCGAACCGACGCATAGGCTGTGCAAACTCGAGCCCCACATAGCCGCCGCCGAGGACAATGAGATGATCAGGAACATAACCAAGCTCCAGCGCCTCGACATGAGTTAGGGGCGCAGAGGATACCAGTCCGGGAATCGCCGGTATGGTCGCGCGCGTGCCGACGTCAAGGTAGACCCGCTCTGCGGCGAGCAGTCGACTCCCCCCGTCATTCAGCTGCACCTCAATGGTCTTCGGCGCAACGAATCGCCCGAACCCCATGATTAGCTCGGCGCCGCTCGCTTGGTAATTGTTGCGATGGATGGCGACCAGGTCATCGACCATCTGCCGCTTGCGGTGTCGCACAGCTTGCATATCGATGCTTACGGGACCGGTGCTGATGCCAAATTCGTTACCCAGGCGAGTCAGCGCAGCAACATGGCCGCTGTAGATGACATTCTTGCTCGGAAGGCAGGCGATATTCGGACACGAGCCACCGATCAGCTTCCGCTCGATAACAGCGGTTCGTTGGCCCGCTTTGGCCAGCGTCCAGGCCAGGTATTTTCCCGACTCGCCACTGCCGAGCACGAGATTGTCGTAGTGTTCGTCTTGAGATTTGATGGAGTCGCTCATGGAAACTCTCTCCAGCATTCACGTCGTCGTTCAGTAGCTGACCGTAAAGTGATGCTGCGAATGCCGCTTCAATTCCAACTCATCGACCATCGCGATTGGAAAATCCTCCATGGGCATCCAGCGTTACTGTTCGTCGCTGAACTTGATTGATGCATGAGTGCCATCGCAGAACGGCTTGTTCTTCGAAGCGCCACACCGGCACAAGGTCACCCGGTTGCGCACCTCATATCTGAAACCATCTGACCCGATGATCTGAATTGCACCCCTGGCCCAAATAGGTCCTGAGCAGCCCTGTGAGGGATCCTCAATGAGCCCAATCGAGGGTTCGTACGCCGGTTCGATGGCCTGTCCGGAAGCATTGTCCCACGCGACCAGTCGGCCGGAGGGGCAGTCGCCAACCTGCTTCACAAACTGCTTGCTCGCTGCCGCGTTGTCGGTTTGGCTTACCAGGTTCCACACTTGTCCGTGCGGGTCGCAATAGCGCGCAAACGCGCAGAGGCTCTCCGCGTCAGTCAAGGACAGCGCGGGTCCGCGAATCACCTGGGCTTGTTGCTTATAAGGCGCGTGGCTGGCCGCTTCGGTGCCATCAAATCCGATTTGTGTATGGGAGCCATCGCAAAACGGCTTGTTTGCGCTCTGCCCACAGCGGCATAACGCGTATTGGGCCTGTGGGGGAAGGGCCGGCCCCTGTGCCCACTTGACAGACTCTCCGGCAGCGTTGGTGTCAATGGTTTGCTTACTTATCGGCACGTTGCCCGAAACCATATACGGCCCGTTCTTGACGACGTTGATCTGTTGTTCGACAGGGGTTTTTGGATGCATTGCGTATTTTCCGGTGGCGTCGGTGGTGTCAATCGAATCTAGAGGTTCGGGCGTACTGATCGGCGGACGTATTCCGAGCATTATGCGCACAACTAGCGCCATGGCTCGTGCTTCGCCCGAATCTACAATATGTGATGCATCGCGGCGGTACGGGCAGGATCCGCGATGCCTTCGTCATCGGACTGACCATCACGGTGATCTTCTGATCTAGCGACCAATTACTTCGCCACACCCTTCCTGCGGGCGAAAGTCGGAAGTTCCCAGTGAAACCGGAGCGAGAGGAGGCGCAGGCCCACGCACACGAACGTTGCCGCCCAGGGCGTCCAAGGCGCAGACAGCCCAGACTGCTCGACGGTGACTTGAATGACCGCTCCCAGCAATGCCGCCGACGCATAGATCTGTCTTTGCAGGATGACCGGGACGCGCGCCAGCAGGATGTCACGCAAGGTGCCTCCGCCAACGGCGGTACCCATTCCCAGCAGAATCGCCACTTCGGCGTTGTGACCGTAGGCGAGCGCCTTATGCGCGCCGGATACGGCGAAAAGTCCCAGGCCGATGGCATCGAACCAGAGTACGGGGTGTTCTAACCTCTTAACCAGGGGATAGGCCGAGATGGTCATCGCCGAGGCCACGATCGACGCGGCCAGATAGCGCCAGTTGGACAGGCCCACGGGTGGTATGGCCCCGATGCATACATCGCGGATGATGCCGCCCCCGCACGCCACGACAAAGGCAACCGCGATAATGCCGAAGAGGTCGAGATTCCGCTGCTTCGCCGCGATGGCGCCACTGATCGCGAAGGCGAACGTACCGATCAGATCCAACAGCACAAACAGCGCATGACCGCTCAGATGCATCGGCGACCCTCCCATAAGCATGTGGCGCAGGCGCTCAGTATGGCTTGCGGGCCGGTGTTCATCAGCAGCTGCAAGTGATCTCTATGCTTCCCGCTGCTGCGCTGCAATAAAAATGGGTGGTCTCGGGTGCTTTCTTCAAGAGACGATGAATCTCATCCTCGATGATGCGATCCGCATTCGTCACACGATTGTGTCGGCGCAAATGCTCAAGCCACGAATCGACCGCGATGTCTCCAGAAACCGGCCAGGTCGTGAAATATCTCCAAATATTCCCCAGTCGAATGCGCCGTCGCCGCCACGTTCCTGGAACAGCTTTCCGATGGCCGCGAGGAAGAGATCCCGGTCGTTCTCCTTGATCACGTATTCGGTTGTAACCAGGATGGGCCCCGAATCGCCCGTAATCGGGGTGCTCACGACCGGTGTGGGCCGGTGCATTGACGGTGTTAAATCCACGTGCGTGCCGCCCTGCAGTTTCCAACGCCTGGTGTGCGGGCTAAAGATGATCATGCCCACCGCTGCGGCGTAGAGAGCGATCGGGAGGCCACAAACATGCGAAGCCTCTCCCCATGCGAGGCTTCCGAGTGTCATCGCACCAAAAAACACGGTGACATACACAGCCAGTCCTCGCGCTCGGACCCACTCCGGCAAAGCCATCTGAGCAGCGACGTTCAGATTCGCCAGCACCGCAATCCAGGAAATGCCCGCGATAATACTGGCTACCACGGCAAGTACCGGCTCACGGGCGGCACCGTACAAGATCATCGCCACTGCCGTTCCCATCGATCCGGCGGCGACTACTCGTTTGCTCCAAGTGTTCGTTTGAGCCCTGGCAGCACGAACACGCCCGCAATGGCGCTGGCGGCTATGCGCTTCGGGACGAGCGGCAGGAGCGCCCAATAGCAACTTCCGAACAAGAAGAACGCCGTGGAGCGAACGAGTGCGGCTTGCAGCAGACGGTTAGGGAGAGCATGCCGCACACCCGTGCGGATTGCGTTGATAAATCGCTCGGATGGCAAACTGGCTGGCGCCCGTTTCGGTGGGTGCCACGCCTACGGGAATTCCGAGTGCGGCTAGCCATCATTTTGTAACCATCGGCGACCTGCGTCGAGTCTTCGGCATGCCGCGGGCTTGTACTGGCCTAGTCGCCCAGTTCCTTGTCAGCAATTGCCGTACAGATCCCGTACTGCGTATTTCGCGCAAGGAAGGCCAGCGTTTCACGGCAAGGCGGTCCACGGTTTCACACCATGACGGTCCAGTGCGCGTGATGCAGAGCGTGGTGACTTTCTCTCAGTGACGGCGGTAGGTCAAGACCTCGCCGGTTATCCACGGGCCCGCGTGCGGGCTCACGATAGCCCGTGCGCGCGGGCCGGTGGATAACCGGAAGCGAGGGGGCTGATCGGAGCGCGGTGGGATTTTTCCAGTGGTTGGCATCTCAGCGAGCTCCTATAACGCCCCAGGAGCGGTGATCTGGGTTGACCCCGGGCTGTGGGTACCCCCATTTTTTGCGTTCTTGGGCCGTATCCCCCTGAGCTTACGGATCGACTCCCCGCTCAAGTTGAGGTGATAGGCATTGTGAACGACGCGATCCAAGATCGCATCCGCCAGAGTGGGATCGTCCAGGAAGGCGTGCCATTGTTTGACATCGATCTGGCTAGTGATGATGGTGGCGGACTTGTCGTAGCGGTCATCGAGGATTTCCAGCAGGTCCCGCTTGCCCTGATCCGAGAGCGGGGCGATCGCGAAGTCATCGATCAGCAGAAGGTCCGCTCTGGCGAGGGCCCGCAGGAAGCTCGAGCGGCGTTGGAAGGCGTGGGCGCGGGCGAGCTCGTCGATCAGGCGTGGCAGACGGAAGCAGCGCACGTGGTAATTGGCGCGACAGGCCGCATGGGCGAGCGCAGCACCGACGAAGGACTTGCCGATGCCGGTGGGCCCGGTGATCAGCACGTTCAGGTGCCGGCCGATCCAGCCGAGGTCGCGCACGGTAGTGAGGAGCGCCGGGTCTAGATTGCGGGGGATGCGATGGTCGAGGTCCTCCAGGCAGGCCGGTTGCGGCAGGCTCGCCACGCGCAGCCGCATCGCGAGGCGGCAGTTGTCGCGCTCGGCGAGCTCGTGTTGCAGCAGCAGACCCAAGCGCTCCTCGAAGCGCAGCGCGGTCGCATCCGGGTCGCTCATCTGGCGTTCGAGGGCGGCGAGCATGCCATGGAGCTTGAGTTTTCCGAGCAGTTGTAGGAGCGGTTCGATCAACATGGGGCGTCTCCTTCGAGGTTGATGGGCAGTTGGAAGTAATCGGCGCCGCGCACGTTCGGGTGAACCCCGAGCGTGGAGCGAGCCGGATCGTGGGAAGGGGAGCCGGGGCGCTTGATCAGCTCGGCGAGTGCCCCGTAGCCATACAGACCCAGTTCCAGGGCGAGGGCGGCGGTGTGCTCGAGTTTTTGCGGGCTGAAGTCCTGCGCGAGCCGCAAGACCCCGAGGCTCTCGCGGATGACTTCCCCGGGATGGCGCTTGCGGCGCAGGAGCCGCTCGAGACACTGGCGGGTGGCGGGACCGACGTGTTCGGCGCGCTCGAGGAGCTTGTCGATGCCGAGGGCGAGATACGCGCGGTGCTCGGGTGGGCGATGTGCTTCGATCGTCAGGCGCTGGTAGCGGCGCGTAGCACGGGGGTGGCTTGCGATGAGCGCACCGCGCTGGAAGATCTCCACCGTGTGGGCGGCGAGGCGGGCATCGACGTGCTGGCTGATCAGGCGGTAATGAACCGAGTAATACGCACGGGCGACTTCGATGTGATGGTCCGGATGGACGCGGGCGCCGAGCTTCCACTCGGCATATTCGTAGCGCCGCACGGGCAGGGCTTGACAGGCCGGCCGCTCCTCGGCCTCAAATACGCTCCGGCGGCTGCCCTCGCGCTTCTGGAACGGTTCGGTGTTGATCGTGGTGACGATCTGTGCGATCGCGACATTGAGTTCGCCGAGCGAGAAGAACTGCCGGTCGCGCAAGCCCCCAAGCACCGCTCGTTCGGCCAGAAGCACGCCATTTTCCACGGCGGCCTTGTCGCGAGGCCGCCGCACGCGTGCTGGAAGCACCGCGAGCGAATAAAACTCGGCGAACTCCGCGTAGGAGCGGTTGAACTCGGGGTCGTACCGGCGTGCCTTCTTCACCGCCGTCGCGCAGTTATCGGGCACGATGGCGCGCGGGGCGACGCCAAACGCCTCCAGTGCCCGCACGTGCGCGCCGAGCCAGTCCAGGGAGCTCTGCGTGCGGGTGGCTTCGGCGTAGAAGCGCGCGCTGTAGGGCCACACCGCCACGAACAACCACGCCTTCTGTACCGTCCCCGTGCTCGGATCGGTGAAGGGCGCCGGATCGCCGGCGTAATCGACGAACAGCCGATCCCCGGGGACATGCGTGAGGGAAAGCGTGACGCCGCGGCTGCGCCGCCACTGCTGGAACTTCACGCAAAAAGCGGTGTACTTCAGCCCCTGCGGGTACTGCGCCAGGTACTCGCGCCAGAGCTGCCGGCGCGTGACGTGCTTGCGGCGCAGCTCGCGCTCGATCCACTCAAAATCCGGGACCGGCTGCACCGCAACGCCCGGCTTCGGCGGCGGATACAGCCGCGCATCGAGGGCCGCATCGTCGAGTTCCGCCGGCACCGGCCAGCCAACCTCGGCCCGCTCGGCGCGCCAGAGGCAGATCTGCACGCTCGAGCGCGCACAGCCGACACTGCGGGCAATCTCCCGCTCGCTAAACCCCTCGGCTTGCAGCCGCAAAATCTCTCGAATTCGGCGCACGGACAACCTCTCTTGAGCCACCTTCGATCTCCTTCACAAGGGAAAGGAGACCACGGTAGCCGTGGTTGCCCTGCATCACGAACTGGACCGACATGCCGTGAAACGCTGGACCGACATGCCGCGAAATCCCTGGCCGGCATGCCGTGAAATCCTGGACCGGCATGCCGTGAAACCGTGGACCGACATCGCGCGAATTACGCAGGGTGACGCGGGAAATGTGCACGTATCGGGTCGTGGAATGATCTCCATACACGCAGCACAGGCAATGAGCGTGCTACTTGGTTACTCTTCCGGACTGTCTCGGCAGCGACTCGCTCTGAAGGGGCGTGGTCGCGGGGTAATACGTCTGATGGTCCGCAGCCTCATGGTGTTCTGGAGCGGGTGCATACTTGCACAAACTTCTGCGTCCACAAACTCCGAAGCCCCCGAGCTTCGTCATCAGATAGGTGATCCGATCGCGTTTATGTTCGCGCCTCCTGTTGACGACCGGCAAGATGTGGGAGGATTCTTCGTCGGGCACCTGAGAGACGGAACCGTCTTCAACGCAAAGCTGTTCTACGCTCGAGATCACGGTGGCACTGGCCGGCTGCAGAAGGGTGCACTTTGGTTTGCCCGCCAAGTCGATGGACGCGCCATCGACATTCACATTGAACCCACGGCGTCGCCTGAGTCGCTCTCCTTAGTCGCACCACAGTTGCAGCTTTCGTCAACCACGCTGGGAAGCAACGTACTTCTTGAGCGCCTCATTCAGGCGTGTCTGCCAGCCGGGGCCGGAGGCCCGGAAGTAGGCGAGCACACCATTCGAGAGACGGACAGTCGTCTGGGTCTTCTGACCGGATCCCGGCGGTCGGCCGCGGCGCACTCGCTTCTGGCCGCGGTACAGGTCGGCACCGGCGATCCACTCCTTCGTGATCTCCGGTGCGTCGTCCGGTTCACGCCAGGTACGGCGCGAGCCCTTTAATTTCCCGCTCATTGGCCTTCCTCATTGAGATGACGCGCCGTGCCCGGCCTCGCGGCGTCCATACGATAACGACGATACGCCTGGCGAGCTGGCCCGCACTGATAAAGCGTGGCTCGCCGTAGTCGCGGCGGTCGTCGATCCGCGTGAAATGCAGCCCCTCGAAGACCTCCTTGGCCTGCTGAAAATCGAGTCCTCGCTCACGCAGCGTCCGTTCGCGCTTCACTCGGTCGAACGTAATCCGCATTGGATTAAGTGTAGTTACGTTTATTCAGGAGTGCAAGCGGGGGAAGGAATGCAATATATCCCTATTATATCAGTACGTTATATCGGCTACTTCCATCATCACTAGACTTCCGCGGACTTCCCATCGGCTTTCGCTGAGCCGATGGCGTTCAATTCGGCGAGCACGTCGCCCGCCAAGGCGAGTGCTGCCGCCGCGATGTTCTCGCGCAAGTGATCAGGTGACGATGTGCCCGGGATCAAGAGCATGTTCGGGGCGCGGTGGAGCAGCCACGCGAGAGCCAGTTGCATCGGCGTCGCGCGCATCTTTGCGGCGAGCGCCGACAGAGCCGATGATTGAATCGGTGTGAAGCCGCCGAGGGGAAAGAACGGTACGTAAGCAATCCCCCGATCCGCGAGTTCATCGACCAGCGCATCGTCGGCGCGCTGGACGAGGTTGTAGTGGTTCTGCACGCAGACCACCTTCGCGATTCGCCTCGCCTCGGCGATCTGGGCCGCGGTGACGTTACTCAAGCCCAGGTGACGGATGAGGCCCTTGTGCTGAAGCTCGGCAAGCGCGGTGAACGGCTTTTCGATCGTTCCTTCCGCCGGGCCATGAATGGCCCCTGGAATGCGCAGATTCACGACATCGAGGACGTCGACGCCGAGGTTGCGCAGGTTGTCCTGGATACCGCGAGCGAGGTCCTCCGGCTCAAGCGCCGGATTCCACGAGCCGTCCTCGCCGCGCACGGCGCCGACCTTCGTGACGATCAGCAAGTCAGCGGGGTAAGGATGCAGAGCCTCACGGATGATCTGATTGGTGACGTGCGGTCCATAGAAGTCGCTCGTGTCGATGTGATTGACGCCAGAGGCTACGGCCTCGCGGAGCACCGTGATCGCCGTGCTCCGGTTCTTCGGGGGACCGAAGACGCCGGGTCCGGCGAGCTGCATGGCTCCATAACCCATGCGGTTCACAGTGTGGTTGGCGAGCCGGAAGGTCCCGGCGGCGGTGATCGTAGGCATGTGTGCTCTCCTTTGCGGCGACACCGGGAGTATGGAGCGTGAGCTACTGTAAAATAAATATACCGTGAGACCCTACTCGAGGTCGCGTTGGCCGTCGCGCCGCGTCAGGATAAGCATCGACACGTTGGAGATCGCGCGCGGCAAAGATTTGAAATATTTGACTGAGTGATCGCGGCGCAAGAGACTGCGTTACTGGAGACGGGCGGT
Source organism: uncultured Gammaproteobacteria bacterium (assembly GCA_963849095.1). Taxonomy (GTDB): domain Bacteria; phylum Pseudomonadota; class Gammaproteobacteria; order Steroidobacterales; family Steroidobacteraceae; genus JASHUC01. The sequence continues at coordinate 273,011 of CAWKGA010000010.1, read as the reverse complement.
CAACCATGAGCAGACCCCTCGCGTTTGGCATGAGGGTCTTGTGAGTGAATGGGAGTTCGACCATGAGGCGCCTTCCGCTGGTCAGATGCTTGATCTTGTCGCTTTTGGTGTTTGAGCCAACGGCTTTCGCCCATCACTCGTTCGCCATGTTTGACAGGAGCCGAACGGAAAGCATCGCTGGAACGGTCAAAGCGATCGAGCTGATCAATCCACACGGATGGCTGCGTATCATGGTTTCAGATGCCAGCGGGGCTCAGAACGAATGGTCGCTGGAGTTGGGCGGTGCGGGCCAACTGGAGAGATTCGGGTGGAGGCAGAATGCCGTTCATCCCGGCGACAAGGTCGTCGTGCAAATTCACCCGCTCCGAGACGGCTCTTACGGCGGCCAACTCATTTCGGTGACCTTGCCGAACGGCCAGGTGCTTGGGCAGCGCCCGGCCGCCGGTTGATGGCGGCCGAAGCTGCTCTGGCGAGGTTGTCGATGAACGGAACCATTGCGTTCGTGACGGCAGCTTTGCTGATTCCGGCCGCGGCTGTCGCTCAAGAGTGGAAGGTGTACCAGTATCCTGACCCGGGTTTCGCCGTCCAATTTCCTCTACCGCCGGTCGTGGAACAGAGCACATTCAAGACTTCCGCCGGCGTTTCGCTGCCAATGACTCGCTACTCGGCTCGGCAAGACCGAGTCCTGTATTCGCTGAAGGTTGTCGATTTTTCGAGCGTCAATCCCGACGGAATGAGGACAATCGCCGAGGCAGAGAAGTCCTTTGGTGCTTTCGGCAGGGTGACTGTGGCGATCGACGCGCGAGTCAATCGGGAGTTCGGACGCGAATTGAGCGTCAGCGGCGCTGACGGGAGCCGCTCGGCCGTCGCTATATTCTTCGCCAACAAGCATTTATATGTATTGACCGGCGAGTCGTTGCCCCCCAACGCGATCGCAAGGTCGGGTGATGCGATCCGCTTCCAGCAATCGCTTCAGTTCATAGGGGTGAACGGCGGCTTTGGGGGCTTTGGGGGCTTCGGCCGCTTCGGAGACAGAGGCCGCTTCAGGGGCGGCTTCGGTCCGCAGGCCCTGACGGCATGCAGGGGGAAATCGGTCGGCGACGTCGTCCAACTCGATACACCTGGAGGACGGGTGTCCGCGACCTGCACTCTGGTTGCCCGGCCGAACGGGCCGCCGAATCCCCCCACCGGCACTCCGAACGCACAGTAGCCCGCCGCGGCTAGCCGCCAGTTTCAGCGCTTGTCGTAAGGTGACGGGAACGGTGTGAAGCACGGTTTCCTGCGGAGTCCATGACCGCGGGCCAGCGGCTTCGAAGGCTCGATGCGTCGAGTCCTTTTGCGTGTCAGGACTTGAACTGAACCTCGTCAGCCTCCAGTGCGCCGGTCGTCAGATTCACGTGCCCCGACACGACAGGTGACCCCATGCGCGTCCCCCTCCGTGCGATTGCCATCGGCCTCGCAGTCATGCTCGCGCTGTTTGCCGGTGTTGGGAGTGTCCGCTGGGCCAAGCGCTCCTCTACCGGTGCCCAACTACTTGCCGGTGCCATGATTCTGGTCCTGGGAATCAGCACGCCAATCGCGAATCCGCCACAGCAAGGCGTCGAGCAGGCCGGAGTGAGCAAGGATAAGAAGGGATCAGAGTCCGGGGATCCGCCTGCGGCCTGATGCGGCTGCGACGGGCGCGGTAGGGGCAACCGCTTCGCAGTATCCCGCCGGTGCTACGAGTGCGCAGCTGCCGCGGCCGAGATGGCCTCTTCCAGACTGTCCTGCGACTTCCGGACCGAGGAGATTTCCTCAGCGGTCCAGACCTGCACGATTGGACCCGAGAGCATCAGCGCGGCGCGACGGCGGCAATTTGAAATGTCCGATTGCGCCGGGCGAGACGGGCCGGTATTTTCGTCAGATGTCAGGCGATGTTACGGTGCAGGGGTTGCGGCCGATCCGGCTCAAGGGGCGAGGGAGAGAGACCCTCATCGACCCGCCGGTGATCCTCGCGCCGATGTCGGGGGTGAGCGATCTGCCGTACCGCCGCCTGGCACATGAGGCCGGGGCGGGGCTGGTGATCTCGGAGATGATCGCCTCCTGGGCGATGATCCAGGAGAACCGGCGCACGCTTTCGATGGCCGAGCTCGAGGCGGGCGGCCCGAATGCCATCCAGCTCGCGGGCTGCGAGCCGGAGGCGATGGCGGAGGCGGCGCGGATGTGTGCCGACCGCGGCGCCGATGTCATCGACATCAATTTCGGCTGCCCGGTGCGAAGGGTCGCGGTCGGACAGCAGGCAGGATCGGCGTTGATGCGCGAGGAGGGACTGGCCGGGAGAATTCTCGAGGCAACAGTAGCAGCCGTCGATGTGCCGGTGACGCTGAAGATGCGGATGGGCTGGGACCATGCGAGCCTGAATGCGCAGCGAATCGCGAAGATCGCAGAAGAGGCGGGCATCCAGATGGTCACCGTGCACGGGCGCACGCGCCAACAGTTCTACGACGGAACCGCAGATTGGGATTTCATCCGGGCGGTGAAGGAGACGGTGAAGATCCCGGTGATCGCGAACGGCGACATCCTCACTCTCGAGGATGCGGCAGCGGCGCTCAGTCGATCGGGTGCAGACGGGCTGATGATCGGACGCGGCACGTATGGGCGGCCGTGGTTCCTGAGCCAGGTCGCCGCGTTTCTTCGGAGTGGCGAGCGAAAGGAGGGGCCGGGCATCGGCGAGCTTTCCGCGATCGTGCTCGGGCATTTTCGCGCCATGCTCTCGCATTACGGCACGCGTGCCGGGATCAGGATCGCGAGGAAGCATCTCGGCTGGTACTCGCGCGGGCTGCCGGGCGCGGCCGAGTTCCGGGCCGCAGTGGTGCGGATCGAGGAGGCGGCCGAGGTCGAGCGGACCGTTGCGGCGTTCTTGGGTGGACTGATCGAAGGCGGAGCTGCGGTAGGGGCGGAGGCGATCGTGTGAGCTGGAAGGCGCTCGAGCCGACAAACCGGGCCTGCACCCTGGACTGACCTCCGAGCAAAATCGAGCGCCCTGCGAGGCGGAAACGTATGAGCGACGAATGCGTATTCTGCGGGATCGTGCGCGGCACGCAGCCAGCCAGTGTCGTCTGGGAAGACGATCTGACCATGGCATGTATCGACCTCCGGCAATTTCATGTGGGTCACACGCTGGTCATCCCGCGGCAGCATCTTCGTGATGTCCGCGAGCTTGACCCTGCGACAGGGGCTGCACTCATGGCAACGGTGGTACGCATTACGCGCGCGGTGGCGGCAGCCTTCCCCAATCAGGGGTTGAGTCTCTGGCACTCGATCGGTGACGCGGCGTTTCAAGAAGTACCTCATCTGCACATTCATGTGCACCCGAGGATACTTGGGGACGGCCTGCTGCAGGTCTATCCGTCCGCCCCAGCCTTGCCCGACAAGACTACGCGGGATAGGTACGCGGCTACTCTGCGCGCGTACCTCGCTTAACGAGGCACGCGCGCAAATCCAACGATCGGCCGTCTGGGGCGCTGGTGAACTGCCCCCGGGCTCATTGCCGGGGGTCAAGTTGACGAATCATTCGACAAACTGCCTGAAGCGTTCGAGGCCTTCTGCGGGGTGTCCCAGGAGCGGGCAAGGACATTCCGGGGCCGAAGCCGGATATAATGTCTCGAGCTCTCGCGAGGGAGTTCGTAGGGTTATAAACTGCGCGCGCGCGTGAGGTATCGTGATGAGAAAAATACTGCTTGCGATTGCGATCAGCGCCCTGACCACTTCGACCGCGCTTGCGGTGCCGACGACCTACACGATCGACGACGGGCACTCCTACGTCACGTTCGCCTACAACCACATGGGTTTCTCTATCCAGGAGCCGCGCTTCAATCAGGTGCACGGCACGGTCACCTACGATGGGGTCGCGAAGATCGCCTCGGTGCAGGTGAGCATCGCGGCGAACTCGATCGACATCGAATCGCCGGCGCTCATCCAAGTGCTTCAGGGTCCGGACTACCTTGACGTCAGCCGCTTTCCCGAGATCACGTTCAAGTCAACGTCTGTCAAGTTCGACGGGGATGCCCCGGCCGTCATCAAGGGGATTCTCACTGTCAAGGGGATCTCAAAGCCGGTGACGTTGCGCGTAACCTCGTTCAAGCACGGGCCCAATCCGCTTACAAACAAGGATGAGGTCGGCGCGAATGTGACTGGCAAGATCTCGCGCTCTGCGTTCGGTGCGGGCAAGTACGTGCCGGAGGTAGGTGATCAGCTGACGTTGTCAATCGCGGTCGAGGCGCTGCAGCAGTAGTCTGGGCTTTGGAGGCCCCGCCGATCGCGGAAAGTCGCACGATCCAGTAAGATCGAACATGCCTCGCGGTGCACCGCTTGCGAGGCGCCAGATGTGGAGGGGGGAAAGTCACATGCCGGGCACACCGTATCCCAATAAGCAGATGCACCGCATCGCTTATACCAAGCTCACCAAAGAGCAGATTGCCGCGAAGCTCGGCCCAGTTGCCGAGCACGGGCCGACCAGTGTCTCGCCGCTCGCAACGGACTTTGCGGGCGATACGTTGATTATCGTCACCGACGATGGCCCCACGCTCCGCTACAAGTTCGCCAGTAACACCAAGCTGTCGGTGGCCGAGAACGGTGGCAAGCCGATCCATGCCGGGTTCGGCGCGCAGGAGATGGACCATTTCTGCCTGTTCACCCATATGATTCCCGGCACACAGCGCGGCTATACCGTGGTCGTCGACCGAGAAAGCAAGCTGGCCACGGTTATCGAGCTGTGGTTCAGCGGCTACGAGGACAACCGCGAGGTCCAGCGCCAAATCTACTTCGGCTATGTCGATACGCACGGTGGCCCGGCACCCAAGGACCGGCACGAGCTCACCAACCGCCTGGAGGGCCGGGGCTATCACTGGCGGCAGGACACTGGCATGGAAACGCTGGAGTACTACCCCTCGGCCGCGTATTCCCACTTCGTGGAACTGTCGCGCACGGGCGGCGAGCTCGGCTTCTCCGCGCCGTCCGATTACGTCAAGCTCGATAATGACTTCTTCGTCTACACCCGCACAGAGTGCGAGTTTTCAGGCACCTTCACCACCTATGTGATCGACATGAACCGCACCCAGCAGATGGGCGTACGGCTCGGCTTCGATGAAAGCGACGACCTGCATTACTACATCTTCCGGGGGCACGGCGACATCGTCGGGCAGATCGCCCATTTCGAGAAATTCGCGGACAACACCGGTGATCCCGTCCCCGGTCCCAAGGACAAGGACGGCAAGCCCATCAAGGGCGGGCGGCGCGTGTACCGGCCGATCCACACCGAGGAGAAGCTGACCCAGGAGCAAGTGGCCAAGGTCGTCAAGGAGCATTCCACCGCCTTTCCGGCCCGTGTCACGACGGGGGGTGCCGCGGGCATGAGCGGGAACGCCTTGCCGGCGAGTGAGTTCCTGGCGGGCAAGACCTTCACCCTGCGCTACGACAATGGTCCGGTGATGGAATACAAGGTCGACAGTGCCGATGAGCTCAACTGGCGCAAGGATGGCGAGGGCGACTGGACCAAAGGACGCTACCAGTCGTACGAGGTGGCGCCGGGCTTGGTCCTGTTCGGGCACCTCCTCGCGGACGCGCCCAACCACGACGGTCACATCATCGCAGCGGATTTCCACCAGGGGCTGGTCACCTGCTACAACGGGCATCTCAATACGCCCTATTTCGCCAACGAGGCCGGGGTGCACACCCTGTTCGGTGTGCTGGAGATGGACGGGATTCAGCCGCCCATGTACCGCCGCCATAGCCGAACGACCGAGATGCTGGGACGCTGTATTACCTACAGTTATGCTCCGGGGCTCGTGTCGATGCATCTGTATTCAACGCCCAATACGGTGTCCTGGATCATCTTTACTCCGGACCAGCATGGCGGATTGGAATGGAGTGGCCCGGGCGATTTCGTGAAGATCCGCGACGGTATCTACTTCATGTACTGGCTGGAGGAGGCCTGCAACGGCACGCTCGGCACCATCCTCCTCAACATGAACATCATGCATGACGCTGGCATCGGCTATAACTGTGGATCCCGCGGGCTCAATATGAGCACGATCGGTGCGATAGTCCGGCACGCGGGCAAGTTTGAAGTCGACAAGTATTTTGAGATCAAGACGTGAGGGAAGACGACATGACCCAGGGCAACATCCCCACGCGCCGGAAGTTCCTGCAAGGCGGGGCGCTGCTGGCCGCTCCTATTGCTGTCGCGTCAGTTTCTGCCGTTGCGATCGCCGACGACGGGTTGAAGGCTCGCGTCAAACGCCTGGAGGACGAGGCCGCGATCCGCGAGTTGCATCGATCCTGGCTGCGAGAGGTCAATGCCGGTGTGAGCGACGCGCTACCCGACAACGCAGTGCGCCGCATCACCGCGGATCATGCCGGCACACCGGACAAGATCGAAATCGCCGCGGACGGCCGAAGCGCAGTCGGGCATTTTGACTATGCCGTCGAGGTGGAAACACCGCTTGCCAGGGATTGCACGCTGGCCCAGATGGCTCATGCCCAGGGTAACGGCTCCATGCGGCGGACGGAGCGCCGGATGCTGACGGTCAACTACGCCAAGACGGGCGGCACCTGGAAGATCGGGAAAATCGGCTCGAGGACGCCTCGGCACGAAGTGTGACACTGGCCTGCTAAGGCAGCGCGTTCGGCTCATCGTCCCTGTAAGTGCGAAGATCCTTGAACATGTCGCTGTTGTTGGCTTCGATCCGCCCGAGCTGGCATCCAATCAGCGGAAACGGGATGAAGACGATGGCGCAGCGGTCATTGAGATTGATCGCAATCCCACCCTGCGGTAGCCGCTCGATGCGGTGTGTCGCTGCGTAATCCCAACCATCCCACTCGTGCCGGGGCGCTGCAGGGACAGGTTCCGCTGGCATCGGAGAGATGAAACTATTCCGGCGTGACTTCTCCGCCAGACATGACGCAATAATCGGCACTTCCCGCATAAGCTCGCGATTCCAGTCAACCTTGGAGTGAGGGACATCCTTCCGGGTGTCAGGCTGAGTGGTACCTTCGACGATCATCCGCTCGCGCACCGGGCGCTCCTTGCGGGTTCTGGCGGTCCGTGGCGTCTTCTCGCGGAGTTCCCGTGTCGGACTGAGCTGCGCGCCCGTCTGCCGGGGTAGCGAGAAGAAAGTCACTTCGAGGGGCGGTTGACGCGGCAATGAGGTGCCCGGTCGCTCCATCCGACGGGTCAGCCAGTAGCAAATGATGGTGCCATGGAGTGCCACAGCAACCGCCGCGGCCGCGATTCGACTGAATCGGGGCTGCCGACGGTTCCACACGATGGGGCGGTCCGATTATCCGAAGGATGGCGGCTTCGACGCCGAGCGATATTTCATCCACGCGAGCGGCGTTAGTGCGAGCGCGCCCTTGATCAGGGCTCGCGCGAGCTCAGTTGGCAACGTCTTCGTGCTGAAGCCGATACCAGCCTGGGCAACGCCCTCGTGCGTTCCTCCAGTGATAATAAGGCTTACGTTGAGCAACGCCGCCACGGCGCACAGCAACAGTATGCCAGCGACCGGCCAGCGCAATGAGATGCGCTCTCGATACGCGAATAGGCCGAATCCAGCGGCCACCGCGATCGGCAAGACCCAAAGGAAGAATGCGACTGTGGCGACGTTGATATCCGTCGTAACGACGGCAGGCAATTCCACGTGGTGCAGGTAGCCCCCCATTTCGCGACCGACGCACACCAACGCGACCATCACCGCGACGGAGAAGAGGCCAAAGCTCAGCAGCGGCGCGAGCGCGTATCCAGCGGGCCAGCGATGTGACCAGCTACGCAGCTCCTTGCGACTCGCGAAGCGTTCGACGAGGGCGCTGTCGGTCCCGATGGCCTCGTGGGCGCTGCGCCGCGCCTCCTCCGATGTTTCGCCCCGAGCGAGCGCCGTCTCGAGCAGATCGCGATAATGGGCTTCCATCTCGAGGGCTGCGCGCTTTGCGTACCGTACGGCGACACCGTGCCGGATGAGAGCTTCTTGGAGGTCCCGAAAGCGACGCTCACTCATGGCTGGGTGCCCCCAGTATTCGTTCGACGCCCGCGCTGACATGCCGCCAGCCTTCTACCAGGCGCTCGAGACGCCGACGACCGCGCGGCGTCACGCAGTAATAGATTCGGGTGCGGCCATCGACCCGCTGTGACCGGGAGCGGAGCAGTCCGCGCTCCTCCAGGGAGTGAAGCGCCGGGTAGAGCACGCCCTCGCCCAGATCCAGAGCACCTCGACTCTCGATTTTGAGCGAGCGAGCGATCTCGTAGCCGTACATCTCTCGCCGGGCCAGCAGTTGAAGTACCACCAGCTCCGGGACTCCGGACATCAATGTCGGCGCCTGTGCACTCGTCACGCGGTATACCTCGTCACGCGAGGTATAATAGGCTGTTGCTCAACGGTAGGCAACCGGTCGCAACGACGAACGGTGGAATGGACAAGCTCAAGCGTCTTTGAGCACCTCTAGAGCTGCATCAAAGCGATCCTCGCCAAATCCGCTTCGAGCCGCGTCGGATAGGTTCTGATGGTTCTCATCGGTAGGCGCCCTTGACTATCTATTCAGCGGTCGTCAGCTCTGCGCCCCTCGACCGATAGGCGCGCGGGGAGACGCCGGCTCTTCGCGTGAAGAAGCGCGAGAAGTACGCTGGGTCGTCGAATCCCAGTCTATAGGCAATCTCGGCGACGGGCATGACGGTATAAACGAGCTGTCGCTTTGCTTCCAGCAGGATTCGCGTGTGCAACAGCTGGATCGGTGGCTGGCCGGTCGCGGTGAGGCACGCATTGCGCAAGCGGCTTTCCGACGCGCGCAGCGCCCGGGCGTAATCGGGTATGGTGTGACTGGAGCGAAATCCGGACTCGATCAGGGCGCGGAAGCGTGCGACGAGTTGCCGGCTGCGCCACAGCGAGGCGCTAGTGGATTGCGTGAGCGCCTGAGAGACACCCATGGCGCTGGCCAGGACGATCGAGAGCCACCCTTCGAGTGCCAGCATGCGTCCTGGTGAGGCCTGGACGTGCTCATGGGCCAGCCCTCGCACGGCGCGCATCAGGGCGATAGTCGCGGGCGATCGCTCGGGCATTTCTAGCGTCAGCGGCGTGATGAACAGCCGAGTCAAGGCGGACTCCCGCGCCATCAGGTCTCTCAGCAGACCCTCGGAAAAGGTGACGACGAATCCAAGGGTACCCGGCTCGAATTCGAATCCGTGCACGGTCTCCGCGGGCACGAACGTGAGGGCAGGGGGGCGGAAGTGGGAGACGGCTCCCTCCGCGCTGGCGACACCGCGGCCGTGCGAAACGAGCAGCACTTGGTGCAGAGAGTGGTGCAGGTGCGGGTCGATCTTCCAATGATGGCGCGCGCTGCGGGCCTCGATCGTCTCAACGTGCAGGAAGCGCTCAGCGACCTGGCGGGGAGCCTCGCCGTAGAGGAAGTAATCGGGAATCCGCAGGATCGCTGCACGGGCCATCCGTCCACCCCGTAAGAAAAGTCCAATTTTCTGTCAGCTTAGTCCATGTCAGGCGTCCACCGCCAAGACAAACTTCTCGCACCTGACGCGCGAGGTTCGACATGAATCACCGAATGCCTGCTGTCCTGCGACCGCTTCTCGCGCTGGTGGGCGGCGTCGCGCATGCGGCGAGCCCCGGCGTGGCACACGGGCAGAGTCCCGTGACTACCTGCGATTCCCGTGGCATCGGGTCGGCGGTGCTCCATGCGGACGGAGCGGCGCCGCAGATCACTGACTCTTCCACGGCCTCGCGAGGGAGCGTGACGTACTGCTTGGTCAAAGTGCTGGTGCCCAAGTCGATCCATATCTGGGTCGGGCTGCCCATCAACGGTGCCTGGAATGGCAGGTGGGAGTCGGTTGGTGGCGGCGTCTACGTGGGCGCCGTGACCGCGCCGGTCGCAGCTGTGCAGGCCGGGTATGCGGCGGCCGCGACCGACACTGGGCACACGGGCGGGCGGCCCGGCGTTCCCATCCCCTTTCTCGACGGCAGCTTCGGCATGCTCAAGCCCGGCGAGCCCAACACGGCGCTGCAGCGGGATTTCGCATACCGCTCCGAGCATCTGATGGCCGTGATCGGTAAGCAGCTCGTCAAAGCCTTCTATGGCGCACCGCCCAAGTATTCCTATTGGAACGGCTGCTCGACCGGCGGACGGCAGGGATTACGAATGGCGCAGGACTATCCGGACGACTATGACGGCATTCTGGCGGGGGCGCCGGCGATCCACTGGGACCGCTTCCAGGCGGCGATGCTGTGGTATCCCATGGTGGCCCTGCGCCTGAACGGCGGCCCGGTGGGCGGAGGAAATCCACGGGTGCTGATGGCGAAGTACCACCTCGCCACCGCAAGCGCCGTCGCGGCCTGCGACGCGCTCGATGGTGTGAAGGACGGCGTGCTGGCCGACCCGCGCCGCTGCGGTTACCTCGCGTCGCGCGATTCGCGCATCACACGCGCGTCGTGCGCGGCCAGCGACCCGCAGTGCCTCACGCCCACCGAGGCGGCCGTCATCGACAGCTCTTGGCAGGGTCCCATCGCCTGTCCGAACGGCGCCCGAGACTGTGCGGTCCCCGAGGTTGCCTCGCGCGACCTGAGCGGGAACGGCCCCCTGCGGCTGTGGTATGGGCAGCAGCGCGGGGCGGACCTGACCGCACTCGGCGGCGCGATACCGTTTCCGGACGCGACCGAGCAGCCGAGATACTGGGTGTACTTCAATCCGAACTGGGACTGGCACCAGCTCAACTACGACAACTTCCTGACCGTCTTCCGCGACACCGTCGCGCGCGTGGGGCCGATGATGGCCTCCGACAATCCCGACCTGCGGCGATTCGAGCGTCACGGGGGCAAGCTGGTGCTGTGGCACGGTTGGGCCGACCAGCTCATCAACCCGCAGGGCACGATCGATTACTACGATCGCGTCGTGAAGCGAATGGGCGGGCTCGTGCGCACCGAGCAATTTGCGCGGCTGTTCATGGCCCCCGGTGTCGGCCATTGCACCGGCGGCAACGGACCGCAGCCGCAGAATATATTCCAGGCTGTCGTCGACTGGGTCGAGGAGGGTAAGGTGCCGGAGACGATCCTCGCCTCAAAGCCCATTGGGGGCGGCATCCAGACGCGGCCGCTCTGTCCGTATCCCGCCGAGGCGCGATGGAACGGTAAGGGCAGCAGCAACGACGCAGCGAATTTCTCCTGCGTGATGCCGAAGCAGCATGCCGGCTGAGATCCGCACACAAGTCGCGATCGTCGGCGCCGGCCCGGCGGGCTTGCTGCTGGGCCAGCTGCTGCACAGTGCCGGCATCGACACCGTGATCGTCGAACGCCGATCCTGTGAGTACGTACTCGGCCGCATCCGGGCGGGCGTCCTCGAGAGCGCCACCGCGGAGCTGTTGGACGAGGCGGGCGTCGGCGGGCGCATGCGCCGCGACGGACTGACGCACACGGGCTTCGAGATGCTCGTACAGGGGCGGCGCCACCGCATCGACCTGCAGGGATTGACCGGTGGCAGCACCGTGGTGGTCTACGGCCAGACCGAGATCACCCGCGACCTGGTCTCCGCGCGCCGCGCGGCGGGGCTGCCCACCTTCTATGAAGCTGCGGACGTCACCGTGGATGGCTTCGACGGTGAGCATCCCCACCTCACCTGGCGCCAGGACGGCCAGGAACACCGACTGGAGTGCGACTTCATCGCCGGCTGTGACGGCTCCCATGGCGTGTGCCGCGCCAGCGTGCCGGCGAGCGCGGTCCGCGGCCACGAAAGGGTCTATCCGTTCGGCTGGCTCGGACTGCTTGCCGACACGCCCCCGGTCAGCGACGAGCTGATCTACGTGAACAGTGAGCACGGTTTCGCGCTGTGCTCAATGCGCAGCCTCGTGCGCAGCCGTTATTACCTGCAGGTGCCGCTCACCGATCAGCCGTCGCAGTGGAGCGACGAGGCGTTCTGGGCAGAGCTATCCCGCCGTCTCGACGCCCCCGGCCGCGAACGGCTCATCACGGGCCCGTCGATCGAGAAGAGCATCGTGCCGCTGCGCAGCTTCGTCGCCGAGCCCATGCGGTTCGGCCGTCTGTTCCTCGCGGGCGACGCCGCCCACATCGTGCCGCCCACCGGCGCGAAGGGCCTTAATCTCGCGGCAAGCGACGTGAAGTGCCTGGCCGGCGCGCTGGTCGAGCACTACGCCGAGCACAGCGAGGCGGGGATCGATCACTACTCCGCGCGCTGCCTGCGCCGCATCTGGCGCGCCGCGCGCTTCTCGTGGTGGTTCACCGGGCTCACACACCGGTTCGCCGACGAGGGACCCATCGGCGCGAAGCTCCAGCATGCCGAGCTCGACTACCTGCTCCACTCGGAGGCGGGACTGCGCACCATCGCCGAGAATTACGTCGGGCTGCCGCTCGACTTCGGTGTGTGAACCGGCGCTGCTCGCCGCGGTCCCCGCGCGCTTGCTTCCTCGTGATCCCACGCCTACCCTGGCGCTCGGAGCATTTCCGCGTCGCGCATTCCACGGTGATGACAAGGACAATGAAGAAATCTCGGTGGCTCGTCTGCCCGGTGCTAGCGGCGTTGCTCGGCGTGCCGCTTGCGGGACTCACGCAAACTCCGCTGCCTGCCGCCGGGGCGGCCGCATCCACATCGAGCGCCCCGCCGCAATTCCAACCCAGCATGGGCGATTTGATGACGATGATCGTGCAGCCGCGCCACATCAAGCTCGGGCTCGCCGGAAGGCAGCACAACTGGGTTTACGCCCGCTACGAGCTGAGCGAGCTGCGCAATGCATTCGGTCGCGTCGCGCGAACGATTCCCAAATACCGGACCATGGACACTGCTCAAATGGTGGACGCGATGACGAGGGGGCCGTTCGCGGCGCTCGACAGCGCGATCACCTCGCGCAATGCGGCGCGATTCGCTTCCGCATACGAACAGCTGACGCAGTCCTGCAACGCTTGCCACCTGAGCGAGCAGCACGCCATGGTCGTGATCAAGGTACCCGCGGCCGCCATGTTTCCCGATCAGGAATTCAAGCCAGGGCCCTGAATGCCGGACGGAGCGGCGGACGTTAACATCGTCACGCGTACGCCATGCACCGCATGACGCTTCCGCGGAAACGTCACCGAAAGCGAGCGAGATGGACGGCGTGACCCCCCAATGAGTCGCGCAGTCTGGCACGATGCGGTGCGCCAGCGTGCCCCGTGGTCCACGAAGCGCTCCACGGCCGCGGAGCGTGTCGAGCCTGCCTGGCGCGCAGGCGCTCCGGTCGTGACCGCACCGGCTCCCGCTCCGGTCCGCAATTGACTTTGTCGTCGCGACCGGACAAAATGTGACATCGTATCGGTCACCTGTCTGATGAGGTATCGAGCATGGACATCGCCGCAACGCTCGAGACGCTCACGCGCTCGGAGCCGCTGAACCAGGTCGCGCGAATTCGCCGCGGACTACCGGTGCGCATGTGGGCCTTCGTCGCGTCACTGATCGGGATGGGTAAGCACGAGCTCGCCGAGCTCTTGAAACTCAATCCCCGTACGCTACAGCGGCGCACGACGCTACACGGTGAGGAAGCCGAGCGGCTCCTGCGGGTCTATCGGATATTCGAGGAAGCGACGGCCATGTGCCGCGGCGATCAAGACGAGGCGCGGCACTGGCTGAACGCGCCCGCCGTTGCACTCGGGGGCCACCGCCCCATCGAGCTCCTGGATACCGAGATCGGTGCCGCCCAAGTACTCAACGTCATCCGAGCGGTGACCTGGGGCGTCTACCTGTGAGGTTCTTCCGGCTCGAGGATACGAGCCGGCCAACCGTGGAACAGGCTTTCAGCGGGCTAGGGGGAGTCTATGCCTCCGGCCGCTGGCATACCCAGGGTCGCAGGATCGTTTACACATCGGAGTCGCTCGCACTCGCATCGCTCGAGAAGCTCGTGCATGCGCATTCGCTTCGAGCACTGACGCAGCTGAATTACTTCGAGGTCACGATCCACGACGAACTCATCGAGCGTGCGCAAGGCTATCCCGCGGACTGGAATGCGGACTCCGCGACACCCTCAACCAGAGCGTACGGGGACCGCTGGCTCACGGAGCAACGCTCCGCTGCCTTGCTCGTGCGGAGCGCCATCATCCCGATGGAATACAACGCTTTGCTCAATCCGGCCCACCCGGCGTTCGATCTTCGTTGGATGCGCGGGCCGATGCCCTTCAACTATGACCCACGGATCAAGGCAGCCTACGAAGCCGCGCTCACTCACAAGCGCCACAAGTGAGCCGCTGTACTTTGATAGCGATCTGGCCGTTTCCTGATGGGCCGAGCGCTGCGCATTCGAACGTTTCCGCGGAAACGTCACCTCCTCATTTCAGGCGAAAGACCCACTCCGCATTGGTCTGCATCAGCATCTTCTTGTGCTCGGGACTCAAGTCGAACGCATCGTAGGCCGCGCACTCGTCCGCCGATTGCTGGTAGGGGTAGTCCATCGCGTAGAGCACGCGGTCCGGGCCGAGCACCTCCATGCAGAACTTGACGGACGGCTCCCAGCCCTGCCCGCTCGTCGTGATCCAGATGTTGTGCTTGAAGTAGTAGGAGATCGGGTGGCGAAGGGTGACGGGAGGAGCGCCACCGCGCAGCCCCGAGCGGCCGTCCGCGTTGCTCTGCATCCAGTCGAAGCGGTAGAGCAGCAGCGGCATACCCTCGCCCATGTGGCCGATCACCAGGCGCAGCTTCGGGAAGCGGTCGAACGCTCCCGACAGGATGAGGCCCATGGTGTGCACCCACACCTCGTGGCTGAAACCCCCGAGAGCGCCCGTCATACCCCTGAACTCGTATGGCTGGGACCATTCTTTGGGCGGGATCGTCGGATGAATATAGAGTGCGGCGTCGTTCGCCTCCAGCGCCTCGAGGATCGGCAGGTAGGCGGGCTCATCGAGATAATGTCCGCGCGTGTGCGAGTTGAGCACCGCGCCTTTCATGCCGAGCGTCTTTATCCCGCGCTCGATCTCGGCTACCGCGGCCTTGACGTTCTGCGGAGCGAACACGGTCAACCCTGCGAAGCGGTCGGGATGGCGGCGGCAGGCCACGGCGAGTCGGTCGTTCGCGAGCCGGGCGAGGGCGGTGCCTTCATCCGGATCGAGGACCTGAACGCCGGGCGCGGTGAGCAGCAACAGCTGCTTGTCGATGCCGAGCTCGTCCATCCGCCCGATGCGCTTCTCGCCGATGTCCTGGAGCTGCTCCTGAAGGGCGGGGAGCTTTGCGAACATGCCGGCCATGCGGAGCGACGTATCGTCGGGAGCGCGGGGGCTCGCGAGGAGCCTCAGCTGGGCCTCGACGATCTCCGGGATGCTCCAGGCTTCCTCGGTCGCGATTCTGAGGTACGGTGCGTGACGGTCGATCGCTCGGCTCGCCGGCGCGAGCCCGCGTGTGCCGCGATCCGCTCTCGTGTCCGTGTTCGACATGCTCGACGCCTCCAGGTTGTTTAAGATCGGGCGCCCGCCCCCGAAGAAGGACTTGCACCGTGCTGAAAGTCGCCATCCTCGACGATTACGCCCACATCGCCCTTGAGTCCGCGGACTGGTCGTCCCTCGACGATCAGGCGGAGCTCAGTGTTTTCGACCGGCACCTCTCGCAAAGCGAGGCGGCCGAGATCCTACGACCCTTCGAGGTGCTCTGCACGATCCGCGAGCGGATGAGTCTGCCCCGCAGCCTCCTCGAGCGGTTGCCGAATCTCAAGCTGATCACCATCATCGGGTCCTCGCTCCCCAACCTCGACATGGCCGCGGCGACGGAGCTCGGGATCGTCGTCTGCCATTCCGACTCCGGCAACCCGGCGATGGTCCGCGCCGCGCAGGGCACCCCGGAGCTGACCTGGGGCTTGCTCATCGCGACGGTGCGGCATATGAGCCACGAGAGCCTGCGGATGCGCGAAGGCGGGTGGCAGAGCACCGTCGGGGTGACGCTCGGCGGCCGGACACTGGGCCTCCTCGGGCTCGGCCGCATCGGCAAGCGGATGGCGGAAATCGGCCGTGTCTTCGGGATGACGGTCGTCGCGTGGAGCCAGAACCTGACGGCGGAGGCGGCCCAGGCGGTGGGCGTCAGGCGTGTCGACAAAGACGATCTGTTCCGGCTTGCCGACGTGGTCTCGATTCACGTCCGCTTGAGCGAGCGTACGCGGGGCCTGGTCACCGCGCGCGAGCTCGGCCTGATGAAGCCGGACGCTTATTTGATCAATACCTCGCGCGGACCGATCGTGGTGGAGGCCGATCTGATCGCCACATTGCGCGCGGGCCGGATCGCCGGAGCGGGCCTCGACGTGTTCGATGAGGAACCGCCGGCCGCCGACCATCCTTTCCGCACGCTCGACAACGTCACCGTCACCCCGCACCTCGGCTACGTCACCCGCGAGACCCTGAGCGCCTTCTACTCGGATACGGTGGAGGAGGTGAGCGCGTTCGCGCGCGGCGCGCCCATGCGCGTCGCCAACGCGGCCGCCCTCGCTCACCGGCGCCAGGGAGGCCGCGGCTCGTGAGTGCGTACGTGAGTTGCCAAGCGTAGCCTTATAGCGAGACCAGCGGCAGGACCCTCGTGCGAGCGGTGGGGGGCTCCGCCGTGGGTCCGTCGCCGCTCGGCCTGGAGCCCCCTTGGAATCCTTTCTCGTCTCGCTTTCAACGGTCACGGTCGCCGAGATGGGAGATCGAACGCAGCTGCTCGCGTTGATGCTGGCTGCGCGCTACCGCAAGCCCTGGCCCATTCTCGCCGGCGTGCTGTGCGCCACGCTGGCCAATCATGCCCTCGCAGGAATTATCGGCGTGCGGGCCGGCCGGCTTCTGACACCCTCGCTGCTCGACGCCATCGTCGGTGTGAGCCTGATCGGCATGGCACTCTGGACGCTGAAGCCCGACAAGCTGGAAGAGGGCCCCGGGGGGGTGCGCCGCATGGGCGCCTTCGCGACAACCGTCGTGGCGTTCTTCATGGCCGAGATGGGCGACAAGACGCAGATCGCGACGGTCGCACTCGCCGCCGCCTATTCCAATCTGTTCGCGGTGGTCGCCGGCACGACGACCGGCATGCTGCTCGCCAATGCGCCGGTTGTGTTTCTCGGGAAGGCCTTCTCGGACCGACTGCCCCTCAAGGCGATCCACTACGCGGCCAGCGTCCTGTTCCTCGTCCTCGGCGTCGTTTTCCTCGTTCGCGCTGCTCGCCACGGTTTGTGACGGGGTCAGAGCTAGGGGCTCGCGAAGGTCCGATTGAGCAGGCCGGCGAGCCGCCCTCCGGCAAGGAGCAGCTGCTCGCGCACAACTATCTCCGCGGCTCGCTGATAGCCGGCATCGAGGACGACGATGCCGGTGGGAACCGCGTCGCACGCGAACTGTGGATAGTGGTAGGCCACGTCGCGCGCCAGCCGATTGGATTCCAGCGCCCAGGAGTCCGGTGTCCCTTGCCCTCGCAAGCGAACGAGGCGCGCGGCCTCGGCGGCAAGGGCGTCGATATCATCCGGCGGTCGTCGGGTGTTTCTCGTCTGCAGCGCCAGGCGCACGAGCTGGTTGTCCCAGACGCCATGCAGGTCCATCCGCCTTCGCGTTCGCACGCCAGCGAGCACGACGGCGACATCGTTTCCCCCGCGATCGTCATTGTCCGCAGCGTGCAGCGGCTGATGGATGTCGCCCACCAGGTGTACGACCCATTTGAGGGCCTCGTTACGCTCCTGGTGCGTGGCGCGGGTATCGGAAACAATGGTGAGCATGCGCTTCAGCTGCGTGGTGTTGCACTGCCCGTTGGGGCAGTACTCGGCCCGCCGGGCCTTGCCGCAGACCGGGATGTCGTCGTAGTGCCACGTGGAGTGCGCCGCCGGTGTGCCGCGGATCTCGTCCGCCCAGGTCGAGACCTCTTCCAGCGTCGTTCGGTGAGAGCGCTCGCCGGACCTGTCGAGGTCGCCCTGGAGCAAAGAGTCGACCGCTGCGTGCGCGCGCGGACTGAGAAGCCGGTCCGCGATTGCGCCGATCGTGCGATGCCCCTGGGTTCCCCACGCCCATGCGGAAGACCCGGACGTGAGCAGCAGCGCACCGAGTCCCCAGGCAAGCAGGTGTTTCATATCCACCCCGCGGCTCAGAGGTAAGGAGAAATCAGCCACGCCAGGCTGTTGCGGATGCGTGTGACCAGCGATCCCTCGTTGAGGCTCCCAGGTCTCAGTGGGGGCGCGGTACTGGCGGCTTTCTCGATGACGGCCACGAGTGCGGCGCACAGCGCCGCGTCGAACACCTCGACGGCGATCTCGCAATTCAGCCGCAGGCTGCGCGTGTCGACATTGACCGAGCCGATCTGGGCGTATTGTCCGTCAATGACGAGCAGCTTGGCGTGCGAGAAGGGGGGCTCTTGAAAATGGACGCGCACGCCGCGGGCGATCAGGGGCGGCAGCCAGTGCAAGGACGCCCAATCGACGTAATGCAAATTGCTATGTCGCGGCAGCACGATGCAGACCTCGACCCCGCGCAGTGCCGCCGCCTGGAGTGCAGCCACGAGCTCCGGCGGTGGGATGAAGTAGGGCGTCATGATCAGGATCTGACGCTGCGCAATGGAAAGGGCCGTCAGAATGAGGAGCAGGAGCTTGTCGGCGTCCTCATCCGGACCGCCGGTCACCACCCTGCACCTCGCCGGCCCGGCGGCGGAAGTCGGCGCTGGAATTTGCAGCTGTTCGCAGCAGACGAACAGCCAATCGTCGGCAAAGGTGGCGGCGAGCTGCCGGACGATGGGGCCATGCAGCGAGAAATGAATGTCCGCCATGCGCCGGCCGGTCGAGCCGGCGATTTCGCGACCGCCCAGGTTCATTCCACCGATGAAGGCCTCGTGACCGTCAACGATCAGAATCTTGCGATGATTGCGGCAGTTCAAGGATAGATTCGGCGGAATGAGCCGCGGTGGCAGGAATCGCTCTGCAGGTACGCCTGCGCGTCGCAGGAGCGGCACGACGTGCGGCCAGCTGTACCATTCGCCGATCCCATCCACTAGCGCGCGAACCCGCACCCCTCGCGCGACGGCCGCCTGCAGGGAGCTCACGAATTTGCGGCCTGCTTCGTCGGTCTGAAAAATGTAGGTTGCCAGCCACACCGTGTGCGCAGCGGCATCGATGGCTTGCAACATCCTGGGGAAGGCCACTTCGCCCTCGTGGAGCGGCTCGAGGAAATTGCCGTCCACTATGCGGCATGGCGTCAGAGCGTCGCCGGCAAGGGCCAAGGCGCCCAAGGAATGTGATTCCGCGGATGACGGCAGCCGCGGCGATTCGGTCGGTGGCCGAGCGCGCTGGGGATTCCCGCGTCTTCTGATGAGATTGACGCCGAGGATCCAGTACAGCACCGATCCGACGAGCGGGAATATCCAGCACACGGCGATCCAGCACAGCGCGCTGCGCGGATCGGGTTTCGTCAGCAAGGCATGCAGGGCGGCGGCGACCGCGCTGGTCAGATAAATGACCACGAACACCGTTGCGAAGGAGGGGACGAATGACAGATGTGTCACGGCGGCGGGCTGGACTCGGAGCAATACCGAAGACTAACGGTATTTGGTAGCGGCGTAACCTATGCAGAGGAATGCCGCTGGCGAGCGGACTTCGGCGCTGCAATAGCACGCCATTCGCGCATCGGAGCGGTCGCGTTCCCTATCACACACGTCACTTGACGGGTCGCGGGCGAGTCCCCTAAGGTCGTGGTGCGACATCAATCGGACTTGGACGTGCCATGGGCCAGGGGGGCGAATGACGGCGATCAGCTCGAATCGCGGCGACTTATCCACAGGAAACTCCCCTCGCCGCAAGCTGTCCTACAGTTCTGCCGTGATTTCGCGATTCCATCCTCTGCTCCTCGCTGCTGCCGTTGTCGTTTCTTGCGCGGTGACCGCGCACGCCGAGCCGGCGCCCTTCGATCTTGCGGGTCCCACCCTCCAGGTGAAGGTCACCCGCGATGGCAAGACGCTGCCCATCTCCGAGGTGCCGAACCTCGCGCCGGGCGACCGTCTCTCGATCAAGGCCGACTTGCCCTCGACGCAATCGGCGCCTTACCTCCTGGTGCTGGCATTCCTGAGGGGCTCGACCAATCCTCCTCCGCCCAGCTGGTTCTTCCGCTGCAATACCTGGAGCCGCCGCTGCGCGGCGCAGGGCATCAACGTCGCGGTGCCACCCGACGCCCAGCAGGTCCTCGTCTTTCTTGCGCCGAAGACCGGTGGGGGTTTCCGGACGCTAGTCGGGGCCGTGCGCGGGCTCCCGGGCTCCTTCGTGCGGGCGTCGCAGGACCTCAATCAAGCGACGCTCGACCGCTCGCGTCTCGAGAGCTATCTCGCGGCGATTCACGCGCTCGAGGACTCCGATCCGACCCGGCTCAAGGAGGTCGCTCCGCTCCTCGGCAGAAGCCTCGCCATCCAGGTGGATCAGAAGTGCCTCACGAAGATCCCCGAGTTGCAGGCTCCCTGCCTCACGCAGGGGCAGGACTCCCTCATTCTCAACGACGGCCACAGCACCTCGATCGTCGAGGCGCTCACCTCAGGGCCCGCGACCGATCTCGCCATGGAGGCGAGCTACACGCCGCAGCTGCGCTACGGCTACTACAGTCCGTACGTCGCCTCGGTGCTCGACATTGCGCGCATCATGGCCTCCTTCGCCACCGCGGAGTATCAATACATTCCGGCGCTCGCGACCCAGCAGGGAGATCGGCTCGCTCTCACGCTCAACGCGCCGCCGTCGTTCCATGATCCCTTGTCGGTGCTCGTCACGGCGCTTCCCGCGGTGGAGCAGCCTCAACTGCCGCCGCTCCATGCGGTCGATCCCAAGCAGATCTACTGCGCGAGGAGGACCTCGCTCGTGTTGCCGGTGGAGGGCGCGCCGCTCGTATTCTCCACCGGCTATGCGCATGATTTGACGCTCACTCTCTCGGGAGCGCAGGGCAAGGCAATCGAGCTGCCGGCCGAGGCCGATGCCGAGCGAGGCGGCTTCGTCGTCGATACCACCCGCCTCGGCGCCGCGAGCCTCGGCGACACGATTCACGGGTCGCTCCGGGGCTACTGGGGCTTCGAGAAGTACGACGGTCCCGACTTCCAGCTGATGAACGCGCACACGCAGACGTGGGAGCTCGATGCGGGCGATGACGGAGCGCTGATCGTCGGCCGGCAGGATACGGTTCATCTCCGGGCCGCGAGCATCAGCTGCGTTGACAGCATCATGCTCAAGGATCCGGCGGGCAAGGAGCTCGAAGTGGAGTGGAAGTCGGTGAAGCCCGACGAGATGGAGCTCGATCTGCCCCTGAAGGAAGTGCAGCCGGGCTCCATGACGCTGCTGGTGAAGCAGTACGGAGCGAGCACGCCCGAGCCGGTCCCCCTCGAGGCCTTCTCGGAGGCCGGCCATCTCGAGAGCTTCACGATCTATGCCGGAGATACGCAGGGCGTTTTGAAGGGCAGCCGTCTCGATGAGGTCGCGAGACTCACCATGGACGACGTTGAATTCGTCCCCGCGAGCCTCTCGACCAGTCTCGCCACGGACGAGCTGTCGCTGGTCGCTCGGGACCCGAAGGCGGCCGCGGCGCTCACGCCGGGAACGAGCGCGAAGGTTCGGGTCACGCTGAAGGACGGACGCGTGCTGCGGCTCGAGTCCGTGGTGGGCACGCCGCGTCCGAGCGCGGCGCTGATCGGCAAGAGTGTCGAGCCTTCCGTTTTGAGCAGTGGCAGCAACATTGAGCTCGCGAACCAGGACGAGCTGCCGCAGGACGCCGTGCTGACGTTCTCGGTGCGCGCGATGTCCCCCTCGACCTTCCGGCACGACGAGCAAATCGATGTCGCGACGGCCGACGAGTCGTTCTCGACGACGCTCAGCCTCGCGAACGGCGCGATCACTCTCGAGAACTCGAAAGTCGCCGTCGCGACGCTCGATCCCGAGAAGGCGTTCGGCTCCTCCGCCTTCGGCCCCCTCCAGTTCCGAGTCGTCGCCGACGGCGTCACAGGCGCCTGGGAGCCACTCGCCATCCTCGTCCGGCTGCCGCAGCTGAGAGCGCTCAAATGTCCAGCGACGCCGGAGCTCGCTTGCAAGCTCTCCGGCTCCGACCTGTTCCTGGTCGACGCGCTGTCGACCGATGCGAAGTTCAGCCACCCCGTGGAGGTGCCGGACGGGTTTCCCGGGTACGCGCTGCCGGTGCCGCATCCCATCGGCGGGCAGCTCTACGTCAAGCTGCGGGACGACCCTTCAGTGATCAACCTCGCGGCGCTCGATATCCAGCAGGTGCCGCCTTCCCCGCAGGAGGCTGCACGGGCTGACGTCCGGCATGCCGCGGCGCAGGCCGAATCGCAGACGTTCGACCTTCCGCCTGGCATCCCGGACCCCGCCGGCCTCTCGGGCGAGGGTCCGCCGGCGCCTCCGGCCGTACCGCCCTCCCAGGGTAAGCCGGCCAGCCGGTCGGCGGATCCGGCACCCCCGCCGCATTCGAGCTGAGGGCCCCTCGTGCTCTCGAGCTGAAGCCGCTCGTCTGCTTGTTGCCCGGCCTCGTTGGAGGTAGCGTGTACCGGGCGAGGCTGGGCGATCGACCGATCGAGGGAGAAGCCGTGACGCCCCCTGGGCCGCCCTATCAGGGCCGCGACCTGACGCTATACCTGTGCACCCGCGTGCTCTCGCGGGTCGCGATGCTCGTGCAGTCGGTCGCCGTTGGCTGGCAGGTCTACGACCTTACTCGAAGCCCGCTCGCCCTGGGGCTCGTGGGGCTCGTCGAGTTCGCGCCGATGTTCCTGCTGACACTGCCGGCGGGCGAGATCGCCGACCGCTTCGATCAGCGCCGGATTCTCGCCCTGAGCCTGCTTCTCGAGGCGACATCGAGCGGACTGCTGCTCGTGTACTCCGCGCTACATCCGCGGGAGCTGTGGCCGCTCTACGCCGTGCTGACGCTGTTCGGGTGCGCGCGCGGCTTCTCGGGGCCCGCGGGGCGCTCGCTGCTGCCGTTCCTGGTGCCGCCCGGGCGGCTCGCCAGGGCGATTGCATGGACCTCCTCCATCTCGCAGGTGGCCGTGATTGCAGGCCCCGCGATCGGTGGCTTCGCCTACGCGCTCGGGCCCTCGGTCGCGTATGGGGGGTGCCTCGCCGCCTTCCTGCTGGCGGCCGCCGGCACCACGACGCTGCGCGGGCGGCGCCCTGAGCCGGATAGTGCCGTCATGGCGGGACGCATCGCGCGGGTGAAAGAGGGTGTCCGGTTCGTGCGTTCCCGTCCCGTCGTGATGGGAGCCATCTCGCTCGATCTGTTCGCGGTGCTGCTCGGCGGCGCCACGGCGCTCCTGCCCGTCTATGCGCGCGACATCCTGCACGTCGGTCCGACGGGCCTCGGGGTGTTGCGCAGCGCGCCTGCGGCGGGCGCGGCCATCGTCGCGCTGTACCTCGTGAGCCGTCCCCTGCATCGCAACGTCGGATCGGCGATGTTCGCCGCGGTCGCCGTGTTCGGCGCCGCGACGATCGTCTTCGGCCTGTCGACCCACTTCGCTCTCTCGCTCGTATCGCTTGCGGTACTCGGAGCGTCGGATCAGATCAGCGTCTACATTCGCTCCGCGCTCGTGCAGTTCGCCACGCCCGATCCGATGAGGGGCCGGGTGAGTGCGGTGAGCACTCTCTTCATCAGCAGCTCCAACGAGCTCGGCGAGTTCGAGTCCGGCGTCACCGCTGCGCTCTTCGGCACCGTGCCGGCCGTCGTTCTCGGCGGCATCGGCACGCTCGTCGTCGTCGCGGTCTGGATGAAGCTGTTTCCACCGCTGCGTACGGTGGACCGCATGACCGAGGTCGTGCCGGCATGAGGCGCGCTCGGGTCGCGCTGGCTGTTCTCGTGCGCTCGCTGAGGGGCCCGCGGGCCGCGCGGGTAGGCCGTTTCGCGCTCGTGACTGGCGCGCACCTGCTGGTCCTGTATCTGCTGCTCCGCATCCCCGAGATCCGCGAGCCCGTGGAGGCGCGGGTTCAGTCGACCGAGATCACCTTCTTCCATGAGCCGAGACGGCCGGCCGAAGGGAATCTCGGCACGCGGGAGCCGAAGCTCGCGAGACTTCGGGTCGAGGTGTCGACGCTGCCTGAGGTGCGAATCCCGGACGTTCCGGTCGCAGCGGCTCTGCACACCCCCTCCATGCCTTCCGCCTCCCTCGTGTTTGCCGCGCCGAGCGTCCCGAAATCCGGCCGCGGGGGCGGGGGCGGGGCCGGAACCGGCGCTGGAGGCGGCTCGGGTCACGGCATTCTCGTCGTCTCACGCGTGCTTCCCCCTTACCCTCCTGTCGCAAGGCTGTTGGGAGAGTACGGCACCGTCATCATCGGAGCGGAAGTCGACCCGCGGGGCCGGCTGATCCAGGTGAAGGTGCTACGGAGCAGCGGGTTCCGTGAGCTCGATCAGGCGGCTGCAGAGGCGGTCGGACGCTATAAATTCCGAGTGGCCGCGAAGGGCGGACAGTCGAACGGAGTGTGGCTCTCGGTCGAGATGAACTTCAACATCACTTGCGGATCTGCGCCGCGCCCCGGTGAATCCAAGGACGCTCGCAATGCCAGCTGCCTCTACCGCAGCCGGGCGGCCGGCGCTTGGCGCTTTCAGCCCTGAGACTGCCGCGTGTCCCAGTTCTTCTTGCCCTCGTCTTGACCGGCGACCGAGTAGAGCACCTGCGCGTTGCGCGTCTTCTGGAAGTCCTCGAGCGACTGTCCGCGCATCGCGGCGTAGATGTGGAGGTTCGTCGTGCCGACCACCGCGCCGAGCTTCTCCAGCAGGAAGAAGATCACACCGTAATGGATGAGGGCACGCCAGTCGCGCCGCCGAATCATGTCGCGCTCCTCTTCCGTGAGGCCCGCTGCCTCGAACATCGGCTCCGGATCGGAGAGGAAGCGCTTGCGCTCCGCGGGGACGATGAGCCGGTGGAGGAACTCGTTGATGCGATAGGCCTTGACGCTGCGCTCGAGCGTGAACGGATAGGTACCGGGAAGCTTCTCGATGCCTGCCCACTCGCGCTCGATGCGCTTGCGATAGTCGGCCGCCGATTCCTCTGCCGGCTCGCTCGATGCGTTCTCGTAGATGAGCGTCGCGATGGGCGTCATGGACGGCAGGTAGTAGGCTTGGTGGAGCTTCTCGACCTTCGCCGAGAGCGCCCCCCGCATGATCAGCCACATGATGACCTCGGAGCCCTCGAAGCCGCCGCGCTCGGCATATTCGGCGATCGTCATGCGGGTGAGCTTCTCCGGATCCTTCTCGAGCAGGTCGAGAAACTCCATGTCCCACGGCGTGTTGTTGAAGCCGCACCGCTCTCCGTGCACCTGGTGGGAGAGCCCGCCCGTTCCGACGATCGCGACCTTGAGATCCTCCGGATAGCTCTCGATCGCCCTGCGCAGCGAGCGGCCGAGCTTGAAGCAGCGCCGGGCCGAGGGAATCGGAAACTCGAGCACGCCGACCTGCAGCGGCACGATGGCGCCGGGCCAATCGGGGTCGTGCGGCCAGAGCAGGGACAGGGGAGAGAAGCAGCCGTGGTCGAGCCCCTTCGCCTGGAAGTAGGCGAGGTCGAACTCATCGGCCACCAGACCTTTCGCGACATGGCGCGCGAGTGCGGGATGCCCCTTGATCGCCGGCAGCCTGCGCGGGCCGCCGCCTTCGTCGGCGGGCCAGTAGCGATCGCCGACGCCCAGCGCAAACTGCGAATAGTGGTCGAAGAAGAACGACGTGACGTGATCGTTGAAGATGTAAAAGAGCACATCGGGCCGCTTGTCCGCGAGCCACTGCTGCACGGGCTTGTATCCCTCGAAGATGGGCGCCCACACCGCGTCCTTCTGCTTGTTCGTATCGAGTGCGAAACCGATCGTCGGAGTGTGGGATGTGGCGATGCCGCCCACTATCGTCGCCATGAATTGAGCTCCCGGGCTGCCTTCTGAATCGTGACGATGTCATTGTACCCGGCTCAAAGGGTGCCGAGGCTCCGCAAGCGGCTCGGTCGGTCGCCTCAGGGGCTCGCGGGGGCAGGCTTGACCGTCAGTCGGGACGTGCTGACGAGTGCCGCGGCCAGCGCGATTGCCGCGGCGGCGAACAGGGCGACGTTCGAGCCCTTCTGCGGATAGGTGTGAAAGAGGATGGCGACGCCCGCGGCGCCCACCGTCTGCCCGAGCAGCCGCGCCGTGCCGAGCATGCCGCCTGCGGCGCCGCTCCTCGCGCGCGGCGCCGCGAGGATCATCGTGCGGTTGTTCGGGGATTGGAACAGGCCGAACCCGACCCCGCAGAGGGCCATGCGCCAGATGAAATCGGCTGCCGAGCCGCCTTGCGGGAACACGGCGAGTAGGTAGAGGCCGCAGGACATCGTCGCGAGTCCCGCTCCGCCGAGGATGCCGGCGGGGAAGCGGTCCGCCAGTCGGCCGGCAATGGGCGCGGCGATCCCGACCGCGACGGGCCAGGGGGTCATCAGCAGGCCGGTCGCGACGGCGCTGTGGCCAAGGCGCTCGATCTCGAACGGCAGCGCGACGAGAGCAGCCATCTGTCCCGTGAACGAGCACACCGACGTGAGGATCGAAAGCGAGAACAATCTGTTGCGCAGCAGATCGAAGGGAATGAGCGGTGCCGGGCGCTCGAGCTCGTGGCGGGCGAGGAAGACGCCGAGCACGCCGCCGCCGCAGATCTCGGTGAGCGCAAGGGGGGTCGAGGAGCTGTGGGCCAAGGCCTGCAAGCCGCTCACGAGCAAGCCGAACGTGCTCGCATGCAGGGCCACGGCGGCCCAGTTGAGCGGCCGCCTGGACCGCTCCGTCACGGGAAGTGCGTAAGTGGCGATGACGAAGGTGACGATGCCGATGGGTCCATTGATCGCGAAGAGCCAGCGCCACGGCGCGACGGCGAGCACTCCGGCGGCGACGGTCGGTCCGATCGCGGCGGCGGTGGCGACGGCGAGGGCGTTGATGCCGATCGCACGGCCGAGGAACCTCTGTGGATACGTGAAGCGGACGAGCGCGGCGTTGACGCTCATGATGCCCGCCGCGCCGAAGCCCTGGACGACGCGCGCGATGACGAGCGCGAGCATCGAGGGGGCGAGGGCGCAGGAGATCGACGCGAGCGTGAACACCACGAGCCCCGCTTGCGAGACGCGGCGGTAGCCGACCACCTCGCCGACGGAGGCGAGCGGCAGGAGCGAGACGAGGATCGCGATTTGATAGGCGTTGATCACCCAGATGGAGGCCGCGGCCGGCGTATCGAACTCGCGCGCGATGGTTGGCAGGGCGACGTTTGCGATGCTGCTATCGAGCACCGACATCGCGATGGCGAGCACGATCGCCGCGATCGCCCAGTAGCGGCGGGGAACCGGCAGACCGTCCGAATCGTGGTCCGAGACGGCGCCACTCGATCGAGGTCTAGACATCGGAGTGCTGCACGGAGCGGATCGCGGTTGAACGTGTCGGTCGAGGTCCCATATAGATGCGTACGGGTCGGAAGGGGCACGCGCGAGCCCATAGCCACCGGACATACTGGATGAGACGCCGCCGACGCCAACTCATGCTGATCGCCATCCTCGGGTTGCTGCACGCCTACGTCGGCTGGCGCATATTGCCGCATTTGCCGATCGACCCTGCCGCGCGGATCGCCGGCGCGCTCCTGCTCGCCCTCTCGTTCGCCTCCATGGTCCTCGGGCTCCACGCCCGTTCCCTGCGGCGCCGCGCCTGGTCCGACCGCGTCGCGGCCGCGGGCCTGTTCGCGGCGGGCTTGTTCTCCTCCCTCTGCGTGCTCACCCTGATCCGCGATCTCGTGCTGCTGGCGGCCATTTTCTCGTTGTCCGCGCGGCCTGTACACCTGCTCGAGGCGGTCTCGTCCTCAGCGGTGGTCGGGCTCGCGCTGCTCGCGACGGCCGTGGGCTTCGTGAATGCCAGGCGGCGGGCGCGCATTGTCACGGTAGAGATCCCCTTGAGCGGCCTGCCTCCGGCGCTGCACGGATTCACGATCGCGCAGGTGAGCGACGTGCACGTCGGCCGCACGATCAAGCGCAAGTACGTGGAGGCCATCGTGACCGCGGTGAACCGGCTCGGCGCCGATCTCATCGCCGTGACAGGCGATCTCGTGGACGGTCCAGTCGCGGAGCTGGCGGCCCACACCGCGCCGCTCGCCGCCCTGCGGGCGCGCTACGGCGCATTCTTCGTGACGGGTAATCACGAGTACTATTCCGGCGAGGCGGCCTGGAGGGCCGAGTTCCAGAGGCTCGGCCTCACCGTCCTCATGAACGAGCACGTCGTGCTGAGGCACCGCGGCATTCCTCTCGTCGTCGCGGGTGTGACGGATTACAGCGCGCACCAGTTCGATCCCGCGCAGCGGAGCGATCCGCAAGCAGCCCTGGATGGCGCGCCGCCGGACGCCGGGGCAAGGATCCTGCTCGCGCATCAGCCGCGGACGGCTCCGGCCGCCGCTCGCGCAGGCTTCGACCTGCAGCTGTCGGGGCACACTCACGGCGGCCAGTTCTGGCCCTGGACGCTGTTCGTGAGATTGCAGCAGCCCTTCACATCGGGACTGCACCGGGTTGGTAATCTCTGGGTCTACATCAGCCGCGGGACCGGATACTGGGGACCGCCCAAGCGGTTCGGGGCGCCGTCGGAGATTACACTGCTTCGCCTGGTGCCGATGGCCGCCGGAACGCAACCGTCGAGAGCCCGTCCCGCACCCGCTCGGGTGTTGACCGCGATGGAGGGTAGCCGATCACCATGAGAACGTCGGGTATTCGTGGCGCCGTGCTCTGCGCGGCTGTGCTCGCGGGGTGCATGGGCGCAGGGCAGGTCGTCGCACAGGCCGCACCGTCCGCAGCCGCACAGCCCGCCCCGGCGGCCGACAATCAACCAGTGCAGGAGGTCGACGTGACCGGGGAGCGCCCCGGCCCGAGCCTCTGGCGGGTATCGAAGGGCGATCACGTCGCCTGGCTCCTTGGAACCCTCGACCCACTGCCCAAGAAGATGATCTGGCGGTCCCGCGAGGTGGAGTCCGTGATCTCCCAGGCGCAGGAGGTGCTCGCGAGCC
The DNA here is from genome assembly GCA_963849095.1 of uncultured Gammaproteobacteria bacterium. Taxonomy (GTDB): domain Bacteria; phylum Pseudomonadota; class Gammaproteobacteria; order Steroidobacterales; family Steroidobacteraceae; genus JASHUC01. The sequence goes on along the minus strand of CAWKGA010000010.1, from coordinate 244,038 downwards.
GACCTTCCGTCAGCGCCGACGTGGGGCCGATCACGATCATCCGGCTCTACCTGCAATACCGGCGCACGAGGAAGCTCCCGAGGAAGTCGAGTCTGCGCGACTCCCTGCCGCCGCCGCTTTACGCGCGCTTCTCCGCGGTCAAGCTGCGCTTCGATCCGCACGATCGGGAGATCGAGGAATTACAGCCGCTGTTCGCGGCGCTGCGGCTGTACGACCGCGCGCTCAGCGCCTCGCAACTCACCTCCCGCGATGACATCCAGGCCGAGGTCTTCAGGCTCGCGCGCCGGCACCACGTGACGATCGAGCGTCTCTCGCTCAAGCTCGCCGACCCGCGAGGCATCCTCACCGAGGTAGGCGAAATCCCGCGCTCGGCCGAGATCGACTGCCTCGGTGCGACGGTCGGACGGCTGGAGACGGACCTCGGCGCGATGCAGGCGCGTGCGCGGGCCTGGGCGCTCGGGGATGTCGATGAGCTCCGCGCGCTGCCCTATCCCAAGCAGCGGGAGGTCTGCACCACCACTGTGGCAAATTCACCACAGATCCGGGTGGCCATGGCCCAGGCGGCGAGCGAATGGGAGACCGCGCTCGAGTCCTCGATCGCAGCGCATCGCACTACCTTGGCGATGAAGCCGATCTATGAGCTGATCGGCCCCGGCGGCACCCTCGCGACACTACGCGCGAAGGGGTACACGGTCGAAGGGCCGTGAGGGCGGAAGGCCGCCGAGCAGCGCGCCACCGCGATGAGGATTCAAGGGGTCCGCCGAGTTCCGGTAACCGGCTCAGGAGGCATCCGGCGCGTAGTGCCCCCAGAGGCTCTCGAACGCCATTCTCACGAAGGCCTTGGGATCGCCCCACTGCGCGTCGAACTCGGCTGTCGGCTTGAGGGCGACGGCCTCCTCCGGCCCGAGGCCCTTGCGGATCATCCGCTGCAGCCGGCCGGAGATGGTGGAGTACATCCTGTGCTGCGCCACGAGGTCGGCCTTGGAGAGCACGGGGCCGTGAGCGGGGATGATGCGAGTGCCGGCGTCGGCGACATTGATCAGGGTCTCGAGTCCGTTCGTCATCCCGACGATCCAGCCACCGGTGTGGACATCGATGATGGGCCAGCCCGCGCCGGAGACCACGCCGCCCGCCGCGAGGACGTTGGACTTCTTGAAGTGCACGTACATGTCGCCGTCGGTGTGGGCTTGCAGGAGATAGCCGTACTCGACGGGCTCGCCGCCGACCGTCACCTGCTCGGTGTTGTAGAAAAACGTCTTGTTCGGGCGCGCCTTGGGGGAGAGCGGGCCGTAGGGTCGATTCTCCGGCGGCACGGGATTCGCGTAGCAGAGCCACAGCCGGGTGTTCTCGTGCGCGATGATGGTCGCGTCCGTCTTGCCGATCGGCTCGTTCGAGCCGGTCTGCTGCGGGTGCCAGTGTGTGTTGAACAGCGTGTGAACGGGCCCCGAGCCCGTCTCGTTGCGAATGCGATCGAGCAGCTCGTGCGACCGCTCGGGCAGGCCGCCATCGACCAGCGCGAGCGCGTCGCCGTCCCGGGCAGCGATCACATTTCCGCCATCGCCGGTGAATAGCAGGAGGCTGTCGGTGAGCTTCTGCGACTCGATGGGGGGGCCTGCCTCCCGAGCCCGGGCGGGGCGGGAGACCGCACCGAGCGATGCGGCGGCGGTGCCTCCGACCAAGGTCATGAGGAAACCCCTGCGATCTACGGAATGTGTCATTGTCGTCCTCGACTTGAGATAATGCGGGCAGGCGAACGTTGACTGATCGATAGGATGCTTGGCAACGTCTCGCGGGCCGCGAGATTATGTAGGCGGTACCGTTGGTAGCGTAGTGGGCGCATTTTATGACATGAGCGCCACAACCTGTGACGTTCCCGGAACGCGTTTCGCTGAGGCGGCGTTATGATATTGCAATGCGTTGGGTCCGGCGCCATGCAGAGGCTCGGACGGTGTAAGTCATTGGTGAGACGAGACTACTGATGCGCAATCAACACCTGAGCCGATTCCTGTTTGCCGCGGCGGCCTGCGGCTTCACCCTGATCGCCTGGGGCGCCGAGGGGCCCAGCCAGCCCGCGGGCGCCTCGGCGGCGACCAGCGCGACCCCCGCCGCGGGGGCGCCGGGTGCGGCGTCGCACGCCATGCGGTCCGGCGAGGCACAGCAGTACTGGGGGTTCCTCAAGCAGTACTGCGAAAAGTGTCACAACACGGACGACTGGGCGGGGGGCATCGCCTGGGAGACGATGAGTCCCCAGAACATCCCCCAGGACGCAAAGACCTGGGAGATGGCCGTTCAGAAGCTGAGCGGCCGGCTCATGCCCCCTCCGGGAAACACCCAGCCCCCGCAAGCCGCCGTGGACCAATTTGTGCACTGGATGGCGGGTGACCTCGACCACGCGGCCGCGTCCCACCCTTACGCTGGCTCGGTCGCTCTGCACCGCCTCAACCGCACGGAATACGCCCAAGCGGTCTGGGACCTGGTCCGCGTGAAGGTCGATAGCGACCGGCTGCTCCCGAAGGATGACCAGGCGGGCGGCTACGACGATATCGCCAACGTCCTGCAGGTCTCCTCGTCGTTCCTCAACCAGTATCTGTCGGCTGCGCGGCAGATCGCGATCGAGGCGGTCGGCAACCCCAGTGCGGCGTCCGTCGGCACGCAATACCGCGCGCCCCGGACCTCCGGCACCCAGCTCTTCCACGAGACCGGCTTGCCTCTCGGGACGCGAGGGGGCTTCGAAGTCACGCACAACTTCCCGGCCGACGGCGACTACGAGCTCAACATCGCGAACCTCGCCGCCGCGCTCTGGGTGTTCAACCAGGAGTTCCAGAACCGGCTGGTCGCGACTCTCGACGGCAAGCAGTTCTGGACGGGAGTGGTCGGCGGCGAAGAGCAGATCAAGGCGATCGACCAGAAGCAGGACCCGGCAGTCGACGCCATCAATGCGACGCTCAAGCACATTCGCTTCCATGCGACGGCAGGGCCGCACACGGTCGCCGTGACGTTCATCGACCGGGACTTCGCCGAGTCTGAAGGCCGCTTGCAGATGCTCACCCTCGGGGATGCGCAGGACGAGGTGCTGCGGCTCGGATCGTTCGAGGTCCTGGGTCCTCTCAAGGTGACCGGCATGAGCGAGACGCCGTCCCGCGAGAAGATCTTCACCTGCATGCCGCAATCGGCGCAGGAGGATGAGCCCTGCGCGGAGCAGATCATCTCCACCCTCGCCCGTGAGGCGTACCGGCGCCCGGTCACCTCGGCGGACTTGGATCCGCTGCTCGCCATCTATCGGGGGGGCCTCTCGCAGGGAGGCTTCGAGGCCGGTATCCGCAGAAGCATCACCGCGATCCTCGCGAGCCCGTTCTTCCTGTACCGGGCCGAGCCGACGCCGGCCGACGTGAAGCCCGGCGAGATGTACCACATCACCGATCTGGAGCTCGCCTCCCGGCTCTCGTTCTTCCTGTGGAACAGCGTGCCGGACCAGGAGCTGGTGACGCTCGCCTCCGAGAACCGCCTGCACGAGCCCGCGGTGCTCAAGACGCAGGTGTACCGCATGCTGGGCGATCCGCGTGCGATGAGCCTCGCATCGGACTTCGCGTTCCAGTGGCTCGACGTCGAGCGGCTCGAGGAAGTCAATCCGGATCCGAAGATCTTCCCGTACGTCGTCGATCCGCGTGACGACTTCCGCACCGAGCTCAAGCTGTTCGTGGACAGCATCTTCCGCGGGAACCAGAACGTCGTCGACCTGCTCACGGCCAACTATACGTTCGTGAACCAGCGCCTCGCGCTGCTCTACGGTATCAATGATGTGAGGGGCGATCAGTTTCGCCGCGTGACCCTCGCGCCTTCGCAGTCGGCCCGCTACGGGTTGCTCGGCAAGGGGGCTTTCCTCATGGGAACCTCCTATCCGACTCGCACGGCTCCCGTGCTGCGTGGGGAGTGGATCCTCGACCATATCACGGGCACGCCACCCGACCCGCCACCGCCTGGCGTGAAGATGAATCTGGCAGTCATGGCTCCTGAGGGCGATCAGAAGGCCTTGACGATTCGCGAGCAGATGGTCGTCCATCGCACCAATCCCAGTTGCAACGCTTGCCATGGCGTGCTCGATCCACTGGGGCTCGCCTTCGAGAATTTCGATGCGGTCGGGAGGTGGCGGACGAGGGATCGCATTACCAACACTCCGATCGATGCCTCGGGTGTTCTACCGGGCGGCTTCAAGACGAACAGTCCGGATGATGTACGGCGGATCCTGCTCAATCACCCGGCTCAATTTGTGCAGACGCTCACCGAGAACCTGATGACGTATGCCATCGGCCGCACGCTCGATTACCGGGACATGCCGGAGGTCCGGGCGATCGTGCGCGCGAACGCCAAGGACGGATACCGATTCTGGCCGCTGGTGATGGGGATCGTGGAGAGCCCGCAATTTGAGATGCGGTCCGCTCCGGCCGCCGCCGGCGCGACGCCGATCAAGACGGCTCAGTTGATTCCCTGACTTCAGCAGGACGAAGACGAGGTAAGCAGCCATGTTCATCACGAAGAAGCATCTTTCCCGGCGCACCGTTTTGCGGGGTGTGGGCGCTACCGTGGGTCTTCCTCTGCTCGATGCCATGATTCCGGCCGGCACGGCGCTCGCGGCGACGGCAGCCAAGCCGATCCCCTACATGGCGTGCATCTACATTCCACACGGCGCCGTACAGGACAACTGGCAGCCCAAGGCGACAGGCACGAGCTTTGAGATGTCGCCGATCCTGAAGCCCCTCGAGCCCTTCCGCTCGCACTTGACGATCGTCAGCGGCTTGAGGAACAAGGCCGCGGAGAGTCCGGCGCCGCATGCCATCACCCCGGGAACCTGGCTCACGGCGGTTCACCCCCCGCACCAGCAAGCGCCGGATGTGGGGCCTTCGGTGGACCAGGTCGCCGCGAGGCTCCTCTCGAAGTCCACGCCGCTGATCTCCCTGGAGGTCGCAGGCGAGAGCGGCGGCGGGGCCTGCGATCCCGACTTCGGGTGCGGCTACTCGGGGACCATCGCGTTCCGGACCGCCTCGCAGCCGCTGCCGATGGATCAAGATCCCCGCTCGGTATTCACCAACCTGTTTGGCGAGGGGAACAATGCGCAGGAGCGGGCGGCGATCCTGCAAGAGGACGGCAGCATCCTCGACTTCGTGAAAAGCAGCGCGAGTGAGCTGCAGCGGACTCTCGGTCCCTCCGACCGCCGCATGGTGGACGACTACCTGGAGTCTGTCCGCGAGGTTGAGCGGCGCGTGCAGGGAATGGAATCGAAGTTCGCGTCGGGCACGGGCATCAAGCTGCCGAACGCGCCGCAGGGCATTCCGGAGGACTATGGCCGGATGCTCGACACCATGTTCAGTATGATCGCGCTCGCCTGGCAGGCGAACATGACGCACGTCGCGACCTTCATGATGGCGCGAGAGGTCACCATGCGTACGTTCCCGAACCTCGGGATCACCTCGGCATGGCACCCCCTCTCGCATCATGGGAACGACCCGGATAAGCTCGTCCAGCTGACGAAGATCCAGAACTACATGACCAACTCGTTCGCCGGGTTCGTCAAGCGGCTGGCCGGGACCCAGGACGGCGATGGAACGGTGCTCGACCACTCCCTGATCCTGTACGGAAGCGACATGGCGAACAGCGACATGCACAACCACGATCCTCTGCCCCAGGTGTTGCTGGGACGGGCTTGTGGGACGGTGAAGGGCGGCCAGCACCTGCACTACCCGCAGGACACGCCGCAAGCCAACTTGCTCCTGACGATGCTGCACCGTGTGGGCGTACCCGCGAAGTCGCACGGCGACAGCACGGGCGAGCTCACCGAGATCTAGAGGAGTGCAAGCCATGCGCAGCGGCCTGGTCGTGCTTCTCGCGGCCGTGCTCGGCACGGCGAGCGTCGGCATTGCACGCGCGGACGATACCTCCTCGCCGCTGATCCAGGCGGCGAAGGCGAACGATCACGGCGCTGCGCTCACACTGATCGCCCATGGCGCCGATGTTCGCGCTCGGTCGCCGGACGGCACGACTGCGCTGATGTGGGCGGCGCATAACGGTGATGTAGCTCTCGCTCAAGAGCTCATCAGCAAGGGCGCGAATGTCTCGGCCGTGAACAACTACGGCGCCACCGCGATGCAGGAAGCGTCGGTCGCCGCAAATACGGCGATCCTGCAGCTGTTCCTCAAGGCCGGCGTGAACGTCGATTCACCGAATCCCGAAGGCCAGACGGCCCTGATGGTCGTCGCGCGGACGGGTAAAATCGAGGCCGCGAAACTGCTCATCCATCACGGCGCCGCCGTGAACGCCATCGAGCGCTGGGGTGGACAGACCGCCTTGATGTGGGCCGCCGCGCAGCAGCAGCCGGAGATGGTGAGGCTGCTCCTCAAGTCCGGTGCCGACCCGAACCTGCACTCGGCCGTGCGCGACTGGCAACGGCGGGTCACGGCCGAAGGCCGGCCGAAGATCATGAACGTCGGCGGCCTCACGGCGCTGCATTTCGCGGCCCGCGAAGACTGTATTCCGTGCGCGAAGTATCTGATCGAGGGCGGTGCAGACATCAATGCGCTCGACCCGGACCAGACGACCCCGCTCGTCGTCGCCCTGATGAACATGCACTTCAATTTCGCGGAGGCCCTCATCAACGCGGGCGCCGACGTGAATCGTTTCGATTTCTTCGGGGACACGCCGCTTTACGTGGCGATCGACATGAATACTCTGCCGACGGGCGGGCGGTCGGATCTGCCTTCGACGGACGCGACGACCGGGTACCAGGTCGCGCAGCTGCTGCTCGAAAAAGGCGCGGACCCGAACATCCAGCTGAAGCTGCGGCCGCCGTACCGAAATGGCGTGTTCGATCGTGGGGGCGATCAGGTGCTCGCGACCGGCGCAACGCCCCTGCTGCTCGCGGCCAAAGTGGGCGATGTGGACTCCGTGAAGCTGCTCCTCAAGTACCACGCGCTCGTGAATCTTCCGAACGCCGAGGGGGTAACGCCCCTCATGGCGGCCGCCGGCATGGGGCAGGGCTTCAATCCCACGCGCGGGCGCTACAAGACGGACGAGCAGGGCGCCGAGTGCGTGAAGCTGCTCTTCGCGGCAGGCGGGGGCATCACCGGTCACGCGGACGACGGCACGACGGCGCTGCACGCCGCGGCGAAGCAGGGCTGGGACGATACGGTGAAGGTGCTCGTCGCCGACGGGGCGGACCTGCAGGCGACCGACCGGTTCGGGTTGCACCCGATCGACTACGCGCGGGGAAATTACCTGCGCGCATTCCTCGAGCCGCAGCCAGCGCCCAAGGACTCCACCATCAAGCTGCTGACGCAGTACATCGTCGCGAAAACCGGACAGCCGCCCCTCATCTTCGCGCGTGATCTGTCGCACGTGCAGTTCGGCGTCGGAGGGGCACAGAGGAATCAAGTCGCCAAGTGACGCGGAGTCCTGCGGCCCGCAAGCTCGCGAACCTCGCGTGTGGCCTTCTCTTTGCGGTCGCTGCGACTGCAGCCGCCGCTGCGGCGACCGCCGGTGCCGCAAACAGTCCTGCCGCCGTCGATACGGCGCGCATCGTCTCCGCGAATCGTGAGCCCGGCAACTGGATGAGCGTGGGGCGCACCTACGACGAGCAGCGCTTCAGTCCCCTCACCCAGATCAACGAGCACAACGTCAAGCGGCTCGGCCTCGCCTGGTACTACGACCTCGAGACGTTCCGGGGCATCGAGGGCACCCCGGTCGTGGTCGACGGCGTCATGTATCTCACGTCGGCCTGGAGCATCGCTTACGCGCTCGACGCGCGGACGGGCCAGGAGCTCTGGCGTTACGATCCGAAGGTGCCTCCCTCGTGGGCGCGGTTCATCTGCTGCGATGTGGTGAGCCGCGGGCCCGCCGTTTACCAGGGCAAGGTCATCATCGCGACCCTCGACGGCCGGCTGATCGCACTCGACGCCCGCAACGGCAAGCCGCTGTGGTCGATACTCACGGTGGACAACAAAAACTGGCCGTATTCCATCACGGGCGCGCCGCGCGTCTTCAGCGGCAAGGTCATCATCGGCAACGCCGGCGTCGAGCTCGGCGTGCGCGGCTACGTGTCGGCCTACGACGTGAGCACCGGCAAGCTCATCTGGCGCTTCTGGACGGTGCCGGGCAACCCGGCGCAGGGCCCGGATGGGGCGGCTTCCGATCCAGTCATGGCGAAGGCGGCGAAGACCTGGTTCGGAAACCGATGGTGGCTGCAGGGCGGTGGCGGCGCCGTGTGGGACTCGATCGTCTACGACCCCGAGCTCAAGCGCATCTACTTCGGCACGGGCAACGGGTCGCCGTGGCCGCGCAAGCTCCGGAGCGCGGGCAAGGGAGACAATCTCTTCCTCGCCTCCATCATCGCGGTGGACGCGGATACCGGCCGGTACATCTGGCACTACCAGGAGGTGCCGGGGGAGAGCTGGGACTTCGATGTGACTCAGCCGCTGATCCTCGCGGACCTCGCCATCGGTGGCACGAAGCGCAAGGTGATCATGCAGGCGCCCAAGCAGGGCTTCTTCTACGTGATCGACCGCACGAGCGGGAAGCTGATCTCGACCGGGAAGTTCATCGACCACAATACCTGGGCGAGCCGCATTGACGCGAAGACCGGGCGGCCCGTGCTGCTCGCAAACGCAGACTACGACAACGAGCCGCGCATGATCACGCCGAACGCCGTCGCTGCGCACAGCTGGCAGCCGATGTCGTACAACCCGATGACGGGCCTCGCGTACTTCCCAGTGCTGCAGAACTGGTATACGTACGAGATCGAGCCCGGCTACAAGCCGCAGAAGTTCCGGATGAGCTGGGGAACGAATGCGCCGCCGTCGGCGAAGAACGCCCAAGTTCGCGCGGATCTCGCCAAGACGAAGACCTACGGTTACCTGCTCGCGTGGGATCCGGTCAAGCAGAAGGAGGCCTGGCGAGTGCCCTACGACCGGGGTGGGAACGGCGGGACGCTGACCACCGCGGGGAACCTCGTGGTCGAGGGCACGAGCGATCAAGAGCTCGCGATCTATCGGGCGACGGACGGCAAGAAGCTCTGGGCGACCGACGTGCAGACCGTGCCCGTAGCGGGCGCGGTTTCCTACTCGGTCCAAGGCGTACAGTACATCGCCGTGGAGGCGGGGGGCGCGAGCTACACTTCGCCCCCCAAGGCCCACGCGGCCGCGCGCGTGCTGGTTTTCAGGCTGGGCGGCAACCAGCACCTGCCGCCGATCACCCCGCGTCCGAGCTATCCGCCGCCGCCGTCCGTCGCAGCGAGCGAGGAGGTGATCCGCCAGGGAAGCGTTGCCTACCACCGGGTCTGCGCGCCGTGCCACGGCCGGGACGCGATCAGCGTGAACGCCATTCCCGACCTGCGGCACATGGCGCCCGGCAACCCGGAGGAGTTCAAGGACATCGTCCTGAACGGCAAGCTCGCCGCAAAGGGCATGGCGAGCTTCTCCGACCTGGTGACCGGCGCGGACGCGGACGCGATCTACGCTTACCTCATGTCCCGCGCGCGAGAGGACTGGAACAACTAGTCGGCGTGCACGACGGGCACCGCACGACGCCCGCTCGCCCTCAGGATCTGGAGAACTGGGTTTCCTTCTCGGTGATGAACTCGAGCAGCGCCGGCTTGCCGGCGCGCGTCTGGGCGATGCCGCGCTCGATCGCCGGGACGATCTGCGCCGGGTCGGTCACCCGCTCCCCGTAGCCTCCGAACGCGCGCGCCATCGCGGCATAGTCGCCCGAGATATCCGTCGCGCGATACTTCTCGGTCGCCTTCGGCATGACGTTGAGCTCGATCGCCATCGAGAAGTTGTTGAGCAGGATCGAGAGAATCGGCAGCCGCTCGCGCACCGCCGTCTCGAAATCCATTCCGGTGAAGCCGATCGCCGCATCGCCCCAGACATTGATGCAGAGCTTCTCGGGATGCACGAGCTTGGCGCCCATCGCGAGCCCGAGGCCGTAGCCGAGCTGCGTGGTCTTGCCCCAGCCGATGTAGGTGAGCGGCTGGGTCGATCTCCAGAACGGGGAGAGCTGGTCGCGGGGGCTCCCCGCGTCGTGCGTGATGATCGTCTCGGCGACGTTCACCGTGTGCTGCAGGTCCCATAGCACCCGATACGGACTCAACGGCGCGCTGTCCGAGGTGAGCTTCGGCAGCCACTCGCGCAGCCACTCGCCGCGTACGGCGGCGATCTCCGCGGCGACCTTCGTGGCATCGCGCCGCGTGCCCACCTTGCGCCGGCACACCTCGAGCAGCGCGCGTAAGGCGAGCTGCGCATCGCCGATCAGCGCGTACTGCGTCGGGATCGTCTTGTTCAGATCGAGCGGATCGAGCGTCGCGTGGATCATCGTCTTGCCCGGAGGGATGGCGATGCCGAAGGCCGTCTCCGAGAAGCTGCAGCCGACGCCGAAGATCACGTCGGCGCGGCTCAAGAAATGCGTCACCGTGCGCGGGTAGGCGGCCCCGCCCGAGCCGAGCGCGAGTGGATGGGTCTCATCGAAGGAGCTCTTGCCCGGCAGGCTCGTGCACACCGGAATGGCGAGCAGCTCGGCGAGCTCGGCGAGCTCGGCGTAGGCCGCCGACCAGTGAACGCCCTGTCCGGCGTAGATCACGGGGCGCTCGGCCTTCAGGAGTACCTCGGCGACCCGGGCGACATCCTCCGGATCGGGCGCCGAGCGCGCGCGCAGTACCGGGGTGTAGGCGAGCGGCTCGGGGACCTCATCCGCGAAGGCGTCGTGAGGGATCTCGACGACGACGGGCTGCAGGCGGCCGTTGCGCAGCTGCGTGAAGGCGCGGCGGAAGATATTCGGTACTTCGGCGCCGATCGTCACGGGCTCCGTGTGCTTGGCGACGCCCGCCATCTGCACGGTCGAATTGAAGTTGTGCGGGACGTGCGCGAGCCGGCGCGAGTAGCCCTGTGGCAGGACGAGCACGGGCACGGACTCCCCGTACGCTTGCGCGACGCCGCCGTAGGCGTTCTCGGCGCCCGGGCCGTGCTGCATGCAGAACACGCCCATCTTGCGCCCGCGCGTCAGGCGGGAGACGGCATCGGCCATGTGCAGGCCGACGCGTTCCTGGCGCACGATGATGGTGCGGATGTCGGCGATCGCGGCGGCCTCCAGCAGGCGATTGCGGGGATAGCCGAACAGCACGTTGACTCCTTCGCGCTTCAGAATCTCGGCAATGGCGGCATCGGTTTTCAAGCGGCATCCTCCGCCTGGCGGAGCAGGGGGAAAGCGGGCACGGTGAGGAACTCCTCGAAATCCTTCGCTGTGGAGAGCTCCCGGAACAGCCGGATGGCCTCCGGAAAGCGCCCTCCGTCGTAGGCCTTGGCGCCGACCTCCTGCTTGACGCGGGCCATCTCCTCGGTGATCAGCAGGTCGAGCAGCTCGGCGGTCGCCCGCGCGCCGCCCTCCAGCGCGATCCCGTAGTGGACCCACTGCCACACCTGGGCGCGGCTGATCTCGGCGGTCGCGGCGTCCTCCATCAGATTGTAGAGCGGAACGGCGCCACGGCCGCGGAGCCACGCTTCGATGTACTGCACGCCGACGCGGATATTGAGCCGCAGGCCCGCCTCGGTCCGCGTGCCGCGATGCACTTCGAGCAGGTCCTTCTGGCTGGCGCTCACGTCCTCGCGCAGCCGATCGAGCTGGTTCGGCCCCGGCATCAGCCTGTCGAAGACTTCCTGAGCCACCGGCACCAGATCCGGATGCGCGACCCAGGTGCCGTCGTGCCCGTCGGAGGCTTCGCGCTGCTTGTCCGCCCGCACGCTCTCGAGTGCCACCGCGTTGGCCGCGGGGTCCTTGCGGTTCGGAATCTGCGCCGCCATCCCGCCCATCGCGAACGCGCCGCGCCGGTGGCAGGTCTTGATCAGCAGCAGCGAGTAGGCATGGAGGAAGGCCTTGCCCATCACCACCTGCGAGCGGTCGGGCAGGACGTACTCGCGGTTCGCGCGCAGCTTCTTGATGAACGAGAACATGTAGTCCCAGCGGCCGCAGTTGAGCCCGACGATGTGCTCGCGCAGCTCGTGCAGGATCTCGTCCATCTCGAACGCGGCGGGGAGCGTCTCGATGAGCACGGTCACCTTGATGGTGCCGGGCGCGAGCGCGAGCCGCTCCTCGGCGAACAGGAACACGCTGTTCCAGAGGCGCGCTTCCTGATGGCTCTCGAGCTTCGGGACGTAGAAATACGGGCCCGTGCCCTGCTCGAGCAGCGCTCGCGCGTTGTGAAAGAGGTACAGGCCGAAATCAAAGAGGCTCCCGGAGATCGGCGCGCCGTCCACCATCACGCCGGGCTCGGGAAGATGCCAGCCGCGCGGGCGGACCATCAGCACGGCCGGGTTTGCGCCGAGCCGGTAGCGCTTGCCGCTCGAGGGGTCCTCGTAATCGAGAGCGCCGCGCCAGCGGTCGCGAAGGTTGATCTGGCCCTCGAGGTTGTTCTGCCAGGTGGGGGCGTTCGCGTCCTCGAAGTCCGCCATGAACACCTTGGCGCCGGAATTGAGCGCGTTGATGATCATCTTGCGGTCCACAGGGCCCGTGATCTCCACGCGGCGGTCCCTGAGATCCGCGGGAATCGAGCCCACCCGCCAGTCGGCGCTGCGGACGTTGGCGGTCTCTCGCAGGAAATCGGGCAGCTCGCCCGCGTCGTAGCGCGCCTGGCGGCCGATGCGTGCGTGCAGGATCTGCGAGCGCCGGGCCTCGAAGCGGCGGTGCAGAGCGGCGAGGAACTCGAGCGCCTCCGGCGTCAGGATCTCGTCGTGACGCGGACCTAAGGGATAGCGGAGCGCGACGCCGGGGGGCGTCCGAGGTGTCGAGCGATTACTCACTGCGGTGCTGGCCATGAGCTCCGTCCCTTTCCCGTTCATCAACAATCCGGGCTCACTATGCTCTCCGGGGTCCCGAGTGCCCAGTCACCCCGGAGCCATAGGAGCTTCATTGCGCTGGAAAAGATGAGGGGCGGAGGGTCTCCGGAGGCACGGCCGGCTCGCCCAGGATACGTCCCTCGTGGCGCTTGACGAACAGCATGGCGATGAAGGTGATGAGGCCACAGCCGAGCATGAAGTAGGCGGGCCCGGTCGCGGAGCCGGTCGCAGCGACCAGCAGGGTCGCAAGCAGCGGAGCCGTCCCGCTGAACAAGGAAAACGCCAGGTTGAACGAGACCGCGACGCCACTGAACCGGATCCGGGTGGGGAACAGGTCGGCGACGATCCCGGCCATCGGACCGTTGCAGAAGGAGGCGGCGAGCCCCGCCCCGATGAACAGCGGAATGAGCCGGACCGTGGGGTTCGCCGCCGCATTGAAGAAGGGAATGCAGAGGAGGGCGAGCAGCAGCGAGCCTAAGCCGAGGATCCAGCGCCGGGGGATGCGGTCGCTCAACCACGCAGCGGTCAAGAGGCCGAAGGAGAGCACCAGCAGCCCGATGTTCTGAGCCTCGATGCCCTCGAGGTAGGAGCGGTGCATCACGCGCTGCATGAAGGTCGGCATCGCGAACAGCAGCCCGTTGAAGCCGGCCGTCGCGACCATCGCGGCGACGGCGAACAGCGTCGGCACCGGTGCCGTGCGCATGAGCTCGAGGAAGGGCTGCTTGGAGGCCGTGTGCCGCAGCTTCTTGAACTCGGCCGTCTCGGAGAGCGAGAGCCGCAGCCAGAAGCTCAGAAAGCCGATGAGGCCGCCGAAGATGAAGCCGAGGCGCCATCCCCAGGCCGCGACCTGTGGGGGGTCGAGAACCTTCACGACCACGAAGCCGACCGCGGAGGCGAGGGCGACGCCCGTGTTCACGCAGAAAAAGATGAAGCCTGAGGAGAAGCCTGCCCGCTGCGGAGCGGTCTCGACCACGTAGGTGATGGCTCCCGGGAGCTCTCCGCCGAGCGAGAATCCCTGGATCAGCCGCAATGCCACGACCGCCGCCGTGGCGCCGACCCCCCACTGAGCGTAGGTGGGTAGCAGTCCGAGCGCGAGCGTCGCCGTGGACATCATGAGGATCGAGACGATGAAGACGCGGCGCCGCCCGTACTTGTCGCCGAAGTGGCTGAAGACGACGCCCCCCACCAGACGGGGGACATAACCCAGGGCGAACACCGAGTAGGACAGCATCAGGCCGATGAGCGGGCTCTTCTGCGGGGCGAAGAACGCATCCCCGATGTACTGCGCAAAGGTGCTGTAGATGACGAAATCGTAGAACTCGAGCGCGCCACCGAGGCTCGAGAGCACGATGGTGCGCCACTCGGAGCGCCCGATCGCCGAATAGCCCGTCGCCGTATCAGACATCGAAGATTCCCGACACCCCGTCGCAGGCACAGTGCTCTTAAGGGGCGGCATGTTAACTGAGCCGGTTCGACAACGACACCGGAGCTCGAGCTTGACCATGAGCGCGGGCAGAGCAAGGAGAGCCGGCGCCCATAGTGCCTTCCATGCACTTGATGCTGCCCGCCCGGCTGCCCGAAACTAGCGCGTTGACCCGGTCCGGCCCATATGTTACCCCAGTGCCCAAGGGCTCACTGGAGGGCTTCGTCAGTCGGGCAATCCTCGAGGAGTATTCACAGGCGATGAGATCGATATCCAGCCGCAGGCGCTTTCTGGGGACTCTGGTCGGCGGGGCCGCCGGGTTGGCTGTGCCCTGCCTGACGCCCGCCATGGCGCTCGGCCGTTCCCGGCGCGGGCCTCCCCTTACGGTCACGAAGCTGACGGACCGTCTCGCCGTCATCTCGGGCGCCGGCGGAAACGTCGTGGTCTTGAGCGCGCCCGACGGGGTACTGCTCGTGGATTCCGGCTCCATGGATCGCTCGCGCGACCTCATCGAGACGGTCGCGACGCTTCCCGGTGGCCGGAACATTCGCACTGTCTTCAACACGCACTGGCACTGGGACCACACCGGCGGTAACGAGGCGATGCACAAGGCCGGCGCGAAGATCATCGCGCACGAGAACACGCGGCTGTGGCTCGGCACGCAGATCTGGGTGGAATGGCAGAACCGCACGTATCCGGCGCGACCGCAGCAGGCGTGGCCCACGGAGACGTTCTACACCTCGGGCAAGATGACCTTCGCCGGCGAGCCCATCGAGTACAGCTATCTCCCCCAAGCGCACACCGACGGGGACATCTACGTCTATTTCCGCGGACAGAACGTGCTCGTCCCGGGTTGCGTGCTGTCGGTCGGCAGCTATCCGATCATCGATTACTGCACCGACGGGTGGCTCGGAGGCATGGCGGACGCCACCAAGCAGCTCGCCGGGATGATCGATGACAAGACGCGCATCGTCCCGGGAATGGGACCGGTGCAGAGCAAGGCGGATCTCCTCGCCGAGCACGAGATGCTCGCCGATCTGCAGAATGTCATCTGGCACTTGATGCTGAAGGGGCAGGGCACGCCCGACATCATCGCCGCCCACGCCACCCAGCAGTACGATCCGAAATGGGGCAATCCGGACCTGTTCATCCACAGCGCCTACCGGAGCCTCTACGCTCACTGCCGCGAAACTCGTGGAGCCGTCTAGTGACACGCCATCTACTGTCCGTCCTCGCCGCCGCCGCCGCTACGGTCCTCGTGGCCTCGGGCGCAGATGATTCGTGGGCGGGGCCTCCTCCTGCAACATCGGCAGCGGCGGCTCAGGGGCCTGGCGCCGCGCAAGCGCTGCCCCCCGGAGGGGCCACCGCTCCGCAGGCAAAGCCCTACTGGGGAATGCTCAAGCAGTACTGCGAGACGTGCCACAACGTGACCGATTGGGCCGGAGATGTCGCGTTCGAGACGATGCAGCCGCGGGATATCCCGGCCGATGCGAAGGTGTGGGAAACGGCGATCATGAAGCTCGACGGCCATCTGATGCCGCCGCCAGGCCACAAGCAGCCGGACCAGGCGACCATCAACGCCTTCATCGCCTTCATGGAGAATCACCTCGATGCCGCCGGCCGCGCCCACCCGGATCCGGGCTACGTGGTGCTGCATCGGCTGAACCGCTCCGAGTACGCGCGCTCGGTCGATGAGATGCTCGGCGTGCAGGTTGACCCGGCCGCACTGCTACCGAAGGAGACGGAGAGCGACGACTTCGACGATATCGCGAATGTCCTCGAGGTCTCCCCGACGTTCCTCGATCAATACATCTCCGCCGCGCGCACCGTGGCGGCCCTCGCCGTCGGCAACCCGCACCCGGCCAAGGCCATCGCGATCTACGAGGCCGGCAGGCACGATCAGGCCTTCCACGTCGAGGGTCTGCCGCTCGGCACGCGGGGCGGCATGGTCGTGACGAACGTCTTCCCCTCGGATGGGGACTACGACTTCGATCTCGGCGTGTTCACCGGCGTCGGCTACTACACCGGCCTCGATCACCCGAACGACGTGGTGCTCAGCATCGACAACCAGAAGGTCTTCGAGCGCTCGATCGGCGGGGCGGAGGATTTGAAGGCAGCCGACCAGCATCCGAACGAGGCCGCCAAGGACTTCGTGTCCCGCTTCCAGCACATCCGGGTGCACGTCCCGGCCGGGCCTCACCAGATCGGCGTGGCGTTCATCGCGAAGACCCTCTCGGAATCGGCCGACTGGCTCGAGCCCTTGAATCCGCGCGGCGGCAATGACCGTATTCCGAGCATCCGCGGCCTGCAGATCACCGGTCCGTACGATTCATCGGGGGTGAGCGAGACGGCGAGCCGGCAGACGATCTTCATCTGCCATCCCTCGAGCGTCGCCGATGAGCTGCCCTGCGCGCGAAAGATTCTGGCGAAGCTCGCGCAGGAAGCCTTCCGACGTCCGGTGACCAACGACGACCTTGCAGCGCCGATGCAATTCTTCGAGCGCGGCAGGCAGGGCAAGACCTTCGACGCCGGCATCGAGAACGCGATCGTCGCGATCCTGTGCAGCCCGAAGTTCCTGTTCCGCACGGAGTTCGCGCCGCCTGAACTGAAGGTGGGCGGCATCTACCGCGTGAGCGATCTCGATCTCGCCTCACGGCTGTCGTTCTTCCTCTGGAGCGAGGGGCCGGACCAGGAGCTGCTCGATCTGGCCACGGCCGGGAAGCTCCATGAGCCGGCGGTACTCGAGCGGGAGGTGCGCCGAATGCTGGCCGACCCGCGCGCGGAATCGCTGGTGACGAATTTTGCGTTCCAGTGGCTCGAAGTGGACGGCATGGACAAGATCGAGCCCGACAACGTCGAGTATCCCGAGTTCGACGAGGACCTGCGCTCGGCGTACCGCACGGAGATGCAGCTGTTCCTCGACAGCGTCCTGCTTCAAAATCAAGATGTGCGCGAGCTGATGACGGCGAACTGGACGTACGTGAACGCGCGGCTCGCCCTGCAATATCACATCCCGAACGTGCAGGGCGCGCAGTTCCGGCGGGTGACGCTGACCAATCCGAATCGATTCGGGCTCCTCGGCAAGGGTGCGATGCTGATGGGGACTTCCTACGCCAACCGGACGGCGCCGGTGCTGCGCGGAGCGTGGATCCTGGATGTGGTCACGGACACGCCGCCGCACGCCCCGCCGCCCGCCATTCCGGCGCTCATCGAGAATGTGCCGGGACAGAAGCCGCTCACCATTCGCCAGCGCATGGAGATGCACCGGCGGCAGCCCTCGTGCAACGCGTGCCACGGGATCATGGATCCGATGGGCCTCGCGATGGAGAACTTCGATGCGATGGGCGGGTGGCAGGTGAAGGACCGCGACACGGGGCTGCCGATCGACACCGCGGGCCGGATGGCGGACGGCACGGTGCTTCGTGGGCCGGCCGATCTGCGGCAGGCGCTGATGAAGGATCCGCACCTCTTCGTGCAGACGATCACCGAGAAGCTGATGACCTTTGCGCTCGGACGGACCCTCGATTACCGTGACATGCCGACGGTACGTGCGATCGTGCACGACGCGGGGCACGACGACGACCGATTCTCGTCGATCGTTCTCGGCATCGTCGAGAGCCCGCAGTTCGAGGAGCAGCACACTCCCGGCGCCGGCCGCACCGGCCGGCCGAATTTGCTGACGACGCAAGCGGCGAATCTCCACTAGAGTCGCGCACCGAAGCTTTTTGCAGGAGCGAGCGGATGTTCATCACAAAGAAGCATCTTTCCCGGCGGACGGTGTTGCGCGGAGTGGGCGTATCGCTCGCCCTGCCGCTGCTCGATGCGATGGTGCCCGCTGGAACGGCCCTCGCCAAGACGGCCGCGGCGCCTAAGATGAAGATGGCCTTCATCTACTTCCCGCACGGGGCGATCATGCTTCCGGGCAACGATCAGTGGACTCCGCAAGGCGTCGGACGGGAATTCAAGCTCTCGCGCATCCTGAAACCGCTCGAGCGATACCAGAGCCAGCTGATCATCATCAGCAATCTCGGCAACAAGCCTGCCGAGAGCGCGGCCGTGCACGCCATCGTGCCCGGCACGTGGCTCTCCTGCGTCCATCCGCATGACGGCCAGTCCCCCGACGGGGGCGTGACGATCGATCAGATGGCCGCGGCGCACATCGGCCAGGACACCCCGCTCCCCTCCCTGGAGGTGAAGACGGAGGCGTTGGGCGGCGGGGGCTCCTGCGATCGTAATTTCGGCTGCAGCTATTCCGGGACCATTGCCTTCCGCTCCCCGACGATGCCGCTGCCCATGGAGTACAACCCGCGCACGGTGTACCAGCGCCTCTTCGGCCGCGGCGACACGCCGGAGGAGCGCAAGGCGTTGAGTGATCAGTACAACAGCATCCTCGACATGGTCGCGGACGATTCGGCCTCCATGCAGAGGCAGCTCGGGCCCGCCGATCGCGCGGTGTTGAGCGACTACATGGAGAGCGTGCGCGAGATCGAGCGGCGGATGCAGAAGATGGAGAAGCAGGACCTCTCGAAGCTGAAGCTCCCTCCGGCGCCGATCGGCATCCCCGACCGCTTCCCCGAGCAGCAGAGTTTGATGTTCGACCTCATCGCGCTCTCCTTCCAGGCCAACTTGACGCACATCGCGACGATGATGATGGCGGCCGAGGTGAGCAACATGACCTATCCGTTCATCGGCGTCCCGGATGCGTTCCATCCGGTCTCGCACCATCAGGGCGATCCGGTGAAGATCGAGAAGCTCGTGAAGATCCAGACCTACCACTCGGGCAAGCTCGCGGACTTCCTGACGCGGCTCGCCAACACGCCCGATGGGGACGGATCGATCCTCGACCACTCGATCATCGTGTACGGCAGCAACATGGGCAACAGCAACGCTCACGACCAGTACCCGCTGCCGATCGCGATCCTCGGCGGGGGCTGCGGGAAGATCAAAGGCGGCCAGCATCTGGTCTACCCCGAGCACACCCCGGTCGCCGACGTGTGGCTGACGCTGCTCGACCGGGCCGGCGTGCCGGTCAAGAAGGTCGGCGACAGCGCGGGCGAGATCAAGGAGATCTGATTCATGAGGAGCTGGAGCGGTCTCGGCTCGCCGCGCGCTGACCGGCGCAACGGGACAGTCTGGTGGATGGCCGGGGCCGTTGCCGCGCTGAGCCTCGGTGCGGCGGGCGTGGTCTCGGCACAGCAGGCTCCGCGGGCGAGTGGACCGATCGCCGTCGTGCGTGACAACGCGACGCCCCCGCTGGTCCAGGCGGCGGAGGGCCAGCAGCCGACGCTCGCGCTCGAGCTCATCGATCGGGGCACCGACGTGAACGCGGCGGCGCCCGACGGCACGACGGCGCTCATGTGGGCCATTCACTTCGACGAGGTGCCGGTGATCGACCGGCTCATCGAGGCTCACGCCAACGTGCAGGCTGTCAACGACTACGGCGCCACGCCCATGTCCGAGGCTGCGACCTTCGGCGATACGGCGGTCATCAAGAAGCTCGTGAAGGCGGGCGCCAACGCCGACTCCGCGAACGCGGACGGTGAGACCGCACTCATGATCCTCGCGCGCACCGATAATATCGAGGCGGCGAAGTTCCTGATCCGTCACGGCGCGAACGTCAACGCGAGGGAGAGGGTGCTCGGCCAGACGGCGCTCCACTGGGCCGCCGCCCGCAGCGAGCCCGAGATGGTGCAGCTGCTGCTGCGCTACCACGCCAACCCGAACGTACGCTCGGAGTTCAACACCGACCGGCGCCAGATCACCGCCGAGCCGCGTATCCAGGCGCGGCCCACGGGAGGGTTCACCCCGCTCATCTACGCCGCACGGGCCGGCTGCATCGCGTGCGCGAAGGACCTGATCGGAGGCGGCGCAGACATCAACATGACGGATCCGGACGGGGAGACCCCGCTCCTCATCGCCACGGAGAATTTCCATTTCGATCTCGCGGCGTACCTGCTCAAGAGCGGGGCGAACCCCAACCAGTGGGACTGGTGGGGCCGCACGCCGCTCTATGCGGCCGTGGATCTCAATACGCTGCCCTTTGGCGGCCGGCCGGATCACGTCTCGCTCGACAACACCTCGAGCCTCAAGATGATCGAGTTGCTCCTCGATAAGGGCGCAAACCCGAACGCGCAGCTCAAGCTCTTTCCGCCCTACCGCTCGCTAGGCGCGGACCGCGGGGGTGACTCGATGCTGACCACGGGCACGACGCCGCTGCTCCGGGCCGCCCGGGCGGGCGACGCGGCCGCCATCCGGCTCCTCCTCGCGCACGGTGCCGACACGGCCCTGCCGAACCGTACGGGCGAAACCCCGCTCATGGCCGCCGCGGGGATCGGTGCGACCGGCGTCGACACGCGGGGCAAGTACAAGACTCAGCCGGAAGCGATCGAATCGATCGACCTGCTCGCCGCGGCGGGCGCCAACATCAACGCCACCGATGGAAGAGGCGAGACGGCGCTGTTCGGTGCCGCCTCCTTCGGCTGGAACGACGTGGTGCGATGCCTCGTCTCGCACCATGCCGATATCAACATCAAGGACAGTCGGGGCATGACGGCGGTCGATGCCGCTCTGGGCCGCACCTCGTTCTTCCGGCGCGGGACCCCCGATGCACATGAAGACACCGCGAACCTTTTGAGACAGCTGATGATTGCGAGCAACATCCCTGGCCCGGCTCCCTTGCATCGGGCACTCTGACCCCGTGAACACTGAATCGAACAGGGCCCCGGCTCAGACCGGAGCGCGGACGGGTGCGGCCTCGAGCGTGGCACCCGCATCGGTGGACGTCACGGCGGTGGGGCAGACCGCAAGCGCCGGCAGACGGCTGGTCTGGGACCTGCCGCTGCGCGCCTTCCACTGGCTGTTTGCGGCGAGCATCCTCGCCTCCTGGGCCACCGCGGAAGCCGGCTTCAGCTGGATGCAATGGCACATCCGCCTCGGCATCTGGATGATCGGGCTCCTGTCGTTCCGCGTCCTGTGGGGCTTCGTAGGGCCGCGCCACGCGCGATTCACGAGCTTCCTGGCCGGTCCTCGGGCGACGTGGCGGTATGCGAAGGGGCTCACGGGCTTCGGGGATGCCGTCCAGAGCGTCGGCCACAATCCCCTCGGTGGGCTGATGGTCATCGTCATGCTGCTGCTCGTCGCGTTCCAGGTCTCGACGGGATTGTTCGCGACGGACGATATCGCCTGGAACGGACCCTACAATCCGACGGTCAGCGGGGCGACGGCACACTTCCTGACGAAGCTGCACCACATCAACTTCAACCTGATCTGGGCGGCGATCGGCCTGCACGTGGCCGCCATCGCGTACTACGCCTTCGTCAAGAAGCAGAACCTCGTGCCGGCCATGCTGACCGGCTGGAAGCCGGCCGAGGGGGTACCGGCGAGCGAGGCCATCTCGAGCTCACAGCTCTGGAAGGCGCTGATCGTGATGATCGTGTGTGCCGGAATCGTGTATGCCGTGCTGCACGGCGCGCCGCACGTCTCGGCCGACTCGCTCAACTTCGATTAGAGGCACAAGTCGCGGCGTTCGGGTGGGCGGAGCGCTCACCCGAGAGGGCCTGAGCACTCCGCCGCTCGGCGCATCGCTCCTACGTCAGGGGGAGTTGCGGTATTCCTTGTGGCAGGCGCCGCAGGCCTTGCCTACCGCCATGGCCGCTTGCTTCGTCATGGCCGCATCGCCCGACTTGGCGGCGGCTTCCAGATTCACCGCGGCCTCGTGAAGATCATTGGCCTTCTGGATGAAGTCGGGCATGCTGGTCCAGATCCCATCGCGCGCCTTCGTCACGACCTTGGCGTTTCGCGTGTCGAACTTGAACACGGTGGGAATCATCGATGACGTTCATCTGGACGCGCTGGGCAGCGGTCACCGCGGCTGCCGCATCGAAGGGGGCTCCCTTCAGGAAGGCGCCCATGGGACCGAAAGCGTAGGACTGCACGTCGAACACGGCTTTGCGCAGCTTGACGGCCGCCTCGGCTCGGGCCTGTGGGCCCATAGGGGGGCCGCTCTGCGCGAGGCCGACGGAGACGACCGCGACGGAGCAGAACGCCGCCAATCCCAACTTGGAAACACAGTTCATCTTTGCGAATCTCCCCTGACTGAAGGTCTAGTTGTTGCGGAACTCGTCGTGGCAGGAGCCGCAAGCCTTGCCGACCGCGATGGCCGCTTGCTTCGTCATGTCCTGATCGCCGCTCTTGGCGGCAGTTTCCAGGTTCGCTGCGGCATTCTGCAGATCGTGGGCCTTCTGGATGAAGTCAGACATGCTGGTCCAGATCCCGTCGCGCGCCCTCGTCGTGACCTTGGCGTTGCGCGTATCGACCTTGAACAGGTCGGGAATCATCGCCGACGTGAGCTGGATGCGCTCGGCAGCGGTCACGGCGGCGGCCGCGTCAAAGGGGCCGCCCTTCAGAAAGACGGTCATGGGAACAAAGGCGAAATTCTGCACGTCGAACAGCGATTGGCGCAGCTTGACGGCGGCCGCGGCTTGGGCCTGTGGGCCCATAGGAGGGCCGCTCTGTGCAAGGCCGACGGAGACGACCGCCACCGAACAGAATGCCGCCAATCCCACCTTGGAAACACAGTTCATCTTTGCGAGTCTCCCGCACTTGGGCAATAAGCGTAAGTGTAGCAGAGGCGCCGCCGGCTGCGAGACCTCCGCGAAGGCCGGGTATGCGGAGGAGCGCGCTGCGCCATCCCTTGGGGCTAGACCGCCAGCGCCGCCCCGTTCGCATAAGCGACGACATGCGGGGGCGAGGCGATCTCGCGGTCCCAGTACGGGGTCTCGGGGCCGAAGATACCAACCAGGTAGTCGACGAACGCCCGCACCTTGATGGGCACCAGGCGGCGGCCGGAGTAGACGGCGTAAACCGCCACGTCCGAGGCGCCACAGTAGGCGGGCATCACGCGCTTGAGGGTACCCCGCTTGATCTCGCCGCTCACATCCCAGGTGGAGCGGAAGCCGATACCGAGCCCGCTCACGACGGCCTCGCGGACCACCTCGCTCGAGTTGGTCTGGAGAATGCTCTGCGGCTTGAAGGAGACCGGGCCCTCCGGCCCCTCGAGGCGCCAGGTGACCTGTGGACCGGCCGACAGCAAGCGGTGTTGATGGAGGTCGGCGAGATCCCGCGGCTCCCCGTGCTGCAGGAGGTACTCCGGTGAGGCGCAGAGCACGCGGCGGTTGGGCGCGAGGCGCCGGGCGACGAGGCTGGAGTCGGGCAGGGTGCCGATCCGGATGGCGAGATCGAAGCTTCCCGCTACGAGATCGACGTAGTCGTCGTTGAGGTCCACCAGCAGCCGCAGATCCGGGTACGAATCGAGAAAGGCCTTGAGCCGCGGAGCGACGTGCAGGCGCCCGAAGGCGGTCGGCAGCGACACCTTGAGCAGGCCGCGCGGCCGCTCGGAATCCACGGTGGCGAAGTTCTCGGCATCCTCGACGGCCGCGAGTACGTTGAGCACCCGTTCGTAGAAGCTATGTCCGATGTCCGTCGGCGTGACACGCCGCGTGGTGCGCTGCAGGAGCCGAACTCCCAGCCGGTCCTCGAGGCGCGTCACCCGCTTGGAGATCATGGCGGGGGAGGAGTGCATCTCGCGCGCGGCAGCCGAAAGGCTCCCGGCCTTGATCACTCGGGCGAAGATCTCGTAGTCGAGCAGGTCGGTCGTCTTTTCCGCCGCGTCACGCATCGTCGGGATCGTGAACGGAGCGGCGGGGCCGCGCATCTCCTATGTAACGGGTGGCACGCCGGACGTGCTGATTCGCACTTTCCAGGGGATGAAGGGAGACCTGGGGCCCAAGACGCCGCATAAGAAAAGGCCGCACCCCTTACGAGGTGCGGCCTTGAGCTGTCAACAGGCCCTTGCGGGCTTAAGCCTTTAGAAGTTCAGGCGGAAGCCGATGCGGTACGCAAGGCCCAACTCGTCGTAGAAGACCGGGTTGGAACCCGTGGCCGGGCCGTTGAACCCACCCGAGGTCGCGCTGCCCGCCGTGAACGGCGGCTCCTTGTTGAAGAGGTTGTTGACCTGCGCAAAGACCTGCAGCCCCTTCAGAACGTTGGGGAAGCTGTAGGTGGTATTCAGGCCGAAGAGGAAGTAGGCCGGAACGTGGTTGGCGACGCCGATGGGCAGCAGGGTATACCCCAGCCTGTCCAGATTTTGCTCTACCGCATACTGATGTGAGGTGAGTGGGCCTGGTATTGCGGAGGTGGTGGAGCCAACCCCGAAGCTGTTGAATACCCAGTCACACGGGTTGGAGGCCACCGTCAACTCCGCCTCGGTGCAGGCGAGACCCTGATTGTTGAGAGTGCCCTGGCCGATCCATTGCATGTTCGGTGTGATGCTCCACGGTCCCTTGATCCAGGTCAGAGATACGTTGCCTCTCCACCGCGGGTTGGTCTGGTAGTCCCCGAGGCCGATGAACGTGGTGTTGTTCCCCGTCTGCCCGTCGATGTTGTAGATGGGGCCGCCTGGGTAGTTCTGATACACCTGCTCGTCCGTGAAGGTGGTGAGCGCCCGGGCAGCGAGCGTGCTGCCATCCGGCAGGGCCCAGACGTAGTTGAGCGAGAAGTCTACCCCGCGGGTGTCGTAGAAGGAGCCGTTGTACGCGCTGGAGTTCACGGCCGCGAGGTTCGCGGCATCCGCCGACTGGTAGGCCGCCGCGCCCGTGTACACCGTCGTTGCAGCGGTGCAAGCGATACTACCGGCAACCGAGGCCGGAGCCAGAACACCGCTCACCCCCGTGCTAGCCGTGTTACAAGCGTGGCCCGCCGCAGTGTACGAGTAGCTGTTGAAGGTGATGCCCGGGCAATCTGCGGCGCTAGTTCCTGTTCCGCACTCTGTTTCGTTGAGGAAGCCGGCGCCTTCGATGCCGTTGATGAGGTGAATGTGGAACCAGTCGGCGGAGAACTCCAACCCCTGAAGCTGGGGAGGAGTCAAGACGATGCCGAACGTCGAGGTCGTCGCCGTTTCAGGCCGCAAGTCGATGTTGCCGAGGAGGTTTTCGCTGCACGGTTCGGACGTCAGGAAGTTTCTGGAGAAACACGACCCGAAAAAGCTGCCGGCGACGAAGGTCTGTGAATAGTACAGGTCGCGCGGATCGGGCGCGCGCGTATCCCGCGACTCGGTCCCTCGGAAGCGAACGCCCTGGATCGGGTCGTAGAGCAGAGAGAACTTCCAGGTCGGGAAGGTCGACGTGTCGCTCGAACCCGGGGGGACGGAAATAGCGTAGAGCGTCCGGTTGTCGTACTGCGACTCGCGGCCGGAGATGTCCATCTCCAGCAGCTTAGCCCCGGGCACGTTCTTGAGCAGCGGCAGGTTGAACTCGATGTACCCTTCGTTCACGTCCATGACGCCGGCGTACGGGTTGCCATACTGCACGGAGTAGTCCGTCGCCTGTGCAAGACACAGCGTGTAGGCCGGCAGATTGGTGGTCGCTTCCGACGTCGGGCAGTTCGCGAAGTTGTTGTGCACGACTTCCTGGCGCCACTCATAGCCGAAGGCCATCGTGAAGGGGCCGGCGCCGATGCCCTGAAAGAGAGTGCCGGACGCATTGGCGGCGAACACCGTCTGGGTCTGCCGCAGAGCCAGCGACAGGGGCCCGCTCGCATAATCGATGGAGCCGGCCGAGAGCGGCTGGTCGCCGAATGGATTGAGGGGGACGCAGTTCCCTCCGAGCAGCGCTTCCTGGTTGATCCAGTTCAGCCCCGTCACAGGGTCGATGAGGTTCAGGCCGGACAAGGATATATTTTCAAACGCCGAGAGATACGAGGGCAGCCCGCCCGGGGCGTACTCGGCAGCAGCGCTGTTGTACGCGGACTGCAGCGCGGCCGTCGGATTGCCCGGATTCGCAGCGAGCGCGGCGGTGATTCGGCACGCGGGCTGGCCGTTAGCCCCCGTGACCGCATCGAGCGCCATCGAGGATTCGTTGGCGTGGAAGTCGGTCGGCTCTGTCTCGGTGTTCTGAACCAGGCCGTACGTGTAATAGCCGTCCCAGGACCAGCTCGAGTCTCCGACCTGGCCGTTGAGGCTGAACACTATGCGCTTCATCGTGGTGACGCTATTGATATCGTTCGGGATCTGCCCCGATGCGCTCCAGTCCTTGCCCACGACGACGCCGCAACCGCCACCGTAGGGTATACCAAAAAGGGCGAACTCACTGTTAGTGCAACCTGACGTGACTCCGGGTAGGCCGGCCACTCCGGCAGGCAGGAAGGGATTATCGATGCCGAGCTCGTACGTGCCGGCGTTATCCAAAAACGGATTGTTGACCTGGGTCTGTCCCCAGTTCAGGTCGAGGTCCGCGGTGATGTGGTCCGTGATCTTGCCCGTCAGCAGCGCCGTGATCACGCCGCGTGAGATCGGGGCTTCGAGGTTCGTGTACTCGTTGGCGGGATCTCCTTCTCCACCGGGCGCAGTGCCGTTGTTCACGGCGCCATTCGATTGATAGGACTCGAGGCCGGTTCCGGCGGCCGTGGCTTGCTGATCCGACTGCGCGGGATTGGGTACATAGCTAAATGTGGCAGGGTTGAACGCTGCCTCCGCAACGGCACCGTTAGCACTGAGGAAGTTGCTACGGAGATTCGCACCGACGACGGGCTGGGAGGCGCCCGTCGTCGATAGCGGAAGGGTTTCGCTGGAATAGTCCCCGTAGTTCGCGACGCACCACGGGCGCTCCGACGCCATGCAAGGCGCCGCATCCGACTTCTGCCACTCGCCGCCGATCACGAAATGGAAGCGGTCATCGAACAGGCCATGCCCGAAGGCGCCGGCGACGTGATTTTGCCGCGCGTCGTTGTAATGGGTGTCATACGTGTCGTAGTCGAGCTTGCCCCCCTCGAGCGTGCGGTCGAGGATGATGTTGATCACCCCCGCGACGGCACCCGAGCCGTAGGCGGCGGAAGCGCCGCCCGTGACGGTGTCGATGCGGCTCACGAGGATCTGCGGCACGAAGTTCAGGTCGAAGTGGTCGCTCGTGTCCGTGGGCACGGCGCGCTGCCCATCGAGCAGGGTCAGGGTGCGGGAGTTGAAAAAGCCGTTCAAGCCGCGCAGGTCAGGAACGTATTCGCCAGCGTAGAAGGGCGTGTTCGCTGCGGCCTGCGGCGTGAACGTCGAGACGTTGGCCGGAGTCAGGGCGAGCACCTGGCCGACATTGACGACGCCGAGGCTCTCCATCGTGGCCGCGTCGATCACGGTGGTGGGCGTCGCCGTAGTGAAGTCTGTGGTGCGCTTGATGCGCGAGCCGGTGACCTCGACCTCCTGCAGCTGGGCAGGTTGCGCAGTGCTCTCCGTGCCGTTGCCGGTCGTAGCGGCAGGCGCTTGCGTTTGGTCTTGCTGCGCGGATGCGAATCCGCCGAAGCCCAGAACCAACAGCGCCGCTGCGCACGTCACCCCGGTCAATCTCCGGGCCATAGAGCCTTGCTTGCCTGAAACAGTGCGCGCAGTCGCTCGCGTTACTGTCTCGACCGCATGACGGATCGTGGTCATTGATTCCCCCTGTTGCTCGTGCCGCTGAAAACTTAAAGAGCCATGCGCATCCTTGCGTGCGATGAATTGGTGTTGTTCGCCCCCGGCTGAAGCTTGAAAACGGAGCGAGTGTATGCCGACTCCCGAGCGTACGCAACCGATGCGTGAGTGCAACAACCCGCCGTGGGCGGGGAGGCTGTTGCGGTCTTGACACGGTTATTGCCCGGAGCGTTCCGGTCGCCGAGGGCTGGGCGTGTGGGCCCCGGGCGGGAGATTCGCCTCGGGCATACCAGGGCCGCCGGGGTGGAGGCAGGCCGATCGGCCGGGGCGCGCGCAGAAAGATGATGTGCGCCGGAAGGGGGCGGCGATCGGCCAAATTCTCTGGTTTGCCAAAGCACAACAACCGTACGTGCACTGCGCAAAGCTTCGCGATTGCGGGACCGGAGGGACGAGACCGGGTGAGGCGGTGGAGCTCGCGGCGCGACCTCAGGCAAAGCGCTGGCGCAGCAGCGGCAGGACGTGCTGCGCATAGAGCTCGAGGAACCGGGCCTGATGCGGGCCGGGCGCATGCAGCACCAAATGCGTGAACCCCATCTCGACGTAGGGCGCGATCTGCTCGATCTGTCCCTCGGGATCGCTCGAGACGATCCAGCGCGAGGCGATCCGCTCGAGCGGCAAGGCGTCCGCCCGCCGCTCCATCTCGAGCGGGTCCTCAACGTCCATTTTTTCCTGCGCCGAGAGGGCGAGGGGGCTCCAGAAGCGCGTGTCCTCGAGCGCCCGCTCCCGGTCCGTGTCGAACGAGACCTTCAGCTCGATCATCCGCTCGATCGAATCGGGGGCGCGGTGAGCCTGCGCAAGGCCCGCGGCGACGGCCGGCAACAAGGTGTCGCGATAGAGCTCCGCGCTCTTGCCGCTCGTGCAGATGAAGCCCGCGGCCTGCTCGCCCGCGAGCTTGGCGACGACCGGGCCCGCGGCGGCAATGTAAATCGGCACCGGCTGCTCGGGGCGGTCGTAAAGGGTTGCACAGTCGGTCCGGTAGTACTCACCGCGGAAGGAGACGCGCTCCTGCGACCACAGTCGCTCGATGAGTTGCAGGGCCTCGCGGAAGCGACGGGTCCGCTCCCGGGGCTCGGGCCAGGCGAGTCCGGTCGCCGGAGTCTCGTTCATCGATTCGCCGGTGCCGACTCCGAGAATGATCCGGCCGGGGAAGAGCGAGCCGAGCGTCGCGAATGCCTGCGCGATGATCGCGGGGTGGTAGCGGAACGTCGGCGTGAGAACGCTGGTGCCAATCACGATGCGGGAGGTGCTGGCGCCCGCGGCTCCGATCCAGGCGAGCGAGAAGGGAGCGTGCCCGCCATGGTGGCGAAACGGCTGGAAGTGATCGCTCACGAAGACGGAGTCGTAGCCGAGCTGCTCGGCGAGCCGCGCAAAATCGAGCAGCTCCCGCGGGCCGAACTGCTCGGCGGACGCCTTGTAGCCGATCTTGAGCAAGGCAAGCCCGGCGCGTCAGCTCATTCCCTGTACGGAGAGGGGCTCGATCTCGTAGCGCACGCGAACCTCGCCCGGCTGCCGGTACGGGTACTCGTCCGCACCGAGGTACTTCTTGGTGAGAGAGTTGATGTGCTCGTCGGCACCGCTTTCCGTCGCGACGGCAACGCGGCCGCGGATCTGGACGTATCGATACGGATTGTCGGGATCGACGATCATCAGCGCGACACGCGCGCCTTCGCTCATGTTCCGCGACTTCACCCGGCCCTTGGCCGAGTTGACGCGCAGGCGCTTGCCGTCGTAATCGAACCAGACGGGCGTCACCTGCGGAGAGCCGTCGGGCATGGTCGTCGCGAGCGCGGCGAGGGGTTTCTTGACCTTGAGAAGGTCCTGGTACTGATCGAGCGTGGCGGGCATGGGGAACTCCTCCTGCGCGGACCCGCAGATGGTACCGCGATTGGCGCCGTGTTGCGTTTCAGGCGGCCGGGGCGAGAGCCTTGCAGCGGTAGACGAGGATCACCGCCTGAGCGACGACCGCGGCGGCTACCAAGGCGAGCGCGGCGTCGCTGAAGAGGCTGAACGGTGAGCTCGCGCCGGCGACGCCGCTCTGGCGCAGGAGGTTCCGTCCGACATACCACGCGAGGAGCAGCAGGATGCCCCACATCGTGAACGTCCCCTGGATCGCGCCGGTGTCGGGATGTCTGCTGAGTCGAAGGAGGTGCGCGCGCACCGCGCCGATGAGCGCGCCCCCGACCGCGGCGGCTGCGATGACGAGGCTGCCCGTGAGATAGATGTGCGGGCCGCGTAGGGACGCGCCGAAGACATACGCGACAGTCGCCGCAAGAACGACGGCGGGTCGGATCCAGAGGAGGTGGGGCCGGATGACGCGAGGCCGCCGGGTGCGGCCGATGAGCAGCGCGCAGACGATCAGTAACGGCAGGTAGCGCAGGAGCTCGGTGGTCTCGGTGTTCATGGCGGCTTCGGGGCGGGTGCGGAAACGTCGGGCGCGAGTTTACAGGGCTTGCGGACGCGACATCACGGCATTACCGCAGACCACATAATAGATAATAGGGCCGCCTGAGGGAGTCACTCGTGTCAGTGGGAGTCAGCTTTACCGCCGTGACGGGACTGCCGGAGATCGAGCCCGGCGCCGATCTCGCGTCGCTGATCGGCGCGGCGCTCGATGCGAGCCGGCTCGCACCGCGCGCATGCGACGCGCTCATCGTCGCTCAAAAGATCGTCTCCAAGGCGGAAGGCCGCCTCGTCGAGCTCGATTCGGTCGTCCCGTCGGACGAGGCGCGGAGGCTGGCGCGGCTCACCGGCAAGGACCCACGGCTCGTCGAGCTCATTCTCGGCGAGACGGAGGAGATCATCCGCGCCGTGCCGAACGTGCTGATCGTGCGCCACCGGCTCGGCTTCGTCATGGCGAATGCCGGCGTGGACCGCTCCAACGTGCCGGCAGCGCGCGCGGAAGATAGATCGCGGGAGAGAGCCTTGCTTCTCCCGCGCGACCCCGACGGGTCCGCCGCGGAACTGCGCCGCCGCCTCATGGAGCGGTTCGGGACGCCGATCGGCGTGATCGTGAGCGACAGCTTCGGGCGGCCCTGGCGCCGGGGCGTCGTCAACGTTGCGCTCGGAAGCGCAGGGCTTCCGTCGCTGATCGACCGGCGTGGCGAGCGCGACCGCAATGGGCGAGCGCTCGAGGTAACGGAGGTCGCTTTCGCCGACGCGGTCGCGGCCGCCGCGGCCCTCGTCATGGGGGAGGGCGCGGAGAGCACACCCTTGGTGCTGGCGCGCGGCCTCGAGTGGGATGCCCCGGAGCTCAATGCGAGCGCTCTGCTGCGGCCGAAGTCGGAAGACCTATTTCGCTAAAGCGAGCACCGAGCGGAACTGCTGACCTGGAAGCACTGAGCTGGAGCCACCCTTGGATGTCACCGCCGTCATTCCCCTCAAGGACCCGGCACAGGGCAAGGCGCGCCTCTCCCGCGCGCTCGCGACGCCGCAGCGCATCGAGCTGATCCGAGCCATGCTCGCGCACGTGGCCGACTGTCTTGCCGAGACGCCGGCCATCGCGAGCGTGAGCGTACTCACCAGCGGGCCACATCTCGTGCCCCGCGGCTGCGGGTATATCTCCGACCGAGGCCTGGAGCTCAACGCCGCGGTGGCTCACGCCGCTCGCGAGGTTCGCTCGCGTGGCACGGCGGGGACGCTGTTGGTCGTGCACGCCGATCTGCCCTTCGTCACGTCCGATGAGATCGGCGCTCTCATCGCCGCGAGCGGAGAGGACGTGGTGGTGGCTGCGCCCGACTGGGCCGAAAGCGGTACCAACGCGCTCGCCTTCCCCCTGTCCCGCGACGTGACGACCCGATTTGGTGCCGGGAGCCTCGCCGCTCACGGCGACGCCGCACATGCCGCAGGCCTGCCTCTCGTGCTCGTGCGGCGTCCAGGCCTCGCAGAGGACATCGACGAGCCGGCGCAGCTCCGTGCACTCGCCGACAGAGGTGGCTCGCGCTATGCGTTTCTGAGCGACGCTCAGAGCGTCGCGAGGTCGTAAATCGTCACGCCGCCGCGACCCCCACGAGCTTCTCACTCGCCGCCCACAGGCGCTCGGCCGTCACGTCGTCGCGCGCCGCTTGCGACGGCTGCGCCAGCTTGCAGCGGCTGTAGTAGCCGCCCGAGCGGCCGGCGACATCGGGCGAGCTCGCGAGGTAGACGCTCGTTCGTGCGCCTTGCTCCGGCGAGAGCATCAGAAGCCGGCCGATCGTCGAGAGGACGCCCTGCAGCAGCGCCGGCGCTTCGCGGAATATTCCGGTCCTCACGACGCCAGGATGCAGCGCGTTGCACGTCAGCGCCGTTCCCGCGAGGCGCCGGGCGAGCGCGCGCGTGAACAGGAGATTGGCGAGCTTGGAGCGGCCGTACGCCCGCAGCTGACCGTAGCCTCGCTCGAGCATCAGATCGTCGAAGTCGATGTGGGCGCCGCGATGCGCCTCGGAGGAGACCACCACGATCCGGCCAGCCGCGGAGCGCTCGAGCTTCGCGCGCAGCAGATGGGCCAACAGAAAAGGCGCGAGATGATTGACGGCGAATGTCCTCTCGTACCCGTCGGCGGTGATCGAGCGGCGCGCGCACGCGAGGCCTGCGTTGAGGACTAAAACGTCGAGCCTCGGAAGGGTCCGGTCGAGCTCGTCCCCGAGCCTGCGCACTTCAGCGAGAGCGGCGAGGTCACCCTGCGCGAAGCTCACCGCGCTGCCGCTCGCCCGTGCGATGCGGTCCGCGATCTGCCGGCCCTTCTCGGCGTCGCGCCCGTGAGCGACAACCGTGGCGCCGAGCGCCGCGAGCGCGTGCACCGTCGCCTCGCCGATACCGCTCGTCGCACCGGTCACCAGGCAGACTTTGTCCTCGAGCGTTCGTGGCTGTTCGGAAGGCATGTGGCATGCATTATGATCGCGAGGCTCTCGTAGTACAGCCCCATCCCGCCGAGCTGCTCGCCATGTCTCGTAAGAGTGTATTGAACCGGCTGCTGCCATCGCCGCTCATGAAGACGTCGGCGGTTCTTCACGTGGGCGCGGCGGCGTCACTTGCCGTCGCCGGCGCGTGGCCCTGGGCGCTCGGCGCCGTCGTCGCCGATCACCTGCTGCTCGCCGCCTGCGGGCTCGCGCCGCGCAACGCCTGGCTCGGCCCCAACTGGACCCGGCTTCCGGCCGCCGCCGCCGCCGGGCGCGTCGCCATCACCATCGACGATGGGCCGGAGCCCTCGGTCACGCCGCAAGTCCTCGCCCAGCTCGACGAACATGGGGCCCGGGCGACGTTCTTCTGCATCGGCGAGCGGGTCGCGCGGTATCCGGATCTTGCGCGCGAGATCGTGCGCCGAGGACATGCCATCGAGAACCACAGCCAGCGGCATCCGAATCATTTCTCGCTGCTCGGACCAGGCCGCCTCGCACGCGAGATCCTCGAGGCACAGGAGACGATCGGCGAGGTGAGCGGGTCGGCGCCGATCTTCTTTCGCGCGCCGGCCGGACTGCGCAGCCCATTGCTCGAGCCCATTCTGATGCGCCTCGGCCTGCGTCTCGCGAGCTGGACGCGGCGGGGCTTCGATACGGTGCGCCGCGACGCCAGCTCCGTCGCGGCGAAGCTGAGCCGTGGCCTTCAGGCGGGGGACATCCTGCTGCTGCACGATGGGCGCGCCGCGCGCACGGCGGCCGGCTCACCGGTCATTCTCGAGGTGCTCCCACGCCTGCTTGAAGATTGCGCCGCCGCCGCGCTCACGGCTGTCACCTTGCGCTCGGCGGTCCTCCCGCTCGAGCCGCGGGAAAACGGCGTGAAATGAGCAGTTTGTCACCGGCCGAGCGGATGCCGGACACGGTATGATATCGCCGGTCTGATACGGAGCTCCCCGCGCATGATGCTGATGTGGTACGCCCTGTGGTACATCGTCGCCGTCGGCTTCCTGGTGATCGTGCACGAGTTCGGCCACTTCTGGGTCGCCCGCCGCCTCGGATTCAAAGTGCTGAGGTTCTCGATCGGCTTCGGCAAGCCGCTGCTGCGCAAGGTGGTCGGCGCGGACCGCACGGAATTCGTTCTCGCCCCCATTCCGATGGGCGGCTACGTGAAGATGCTCGACGAGCGGGAGGGCCCGGTCGCCCCTGAAGATCTCGCCCGCTCGTTCACCCGTCGCCCGCCGTGGCAGCGCATCCTCGTGCTCTTTGCCGGGCCGGGCGCGAATGTGGTGTTCGCCGTTCTCGTGCTCTGGGGCATGTTCTGGGTGAACGGCTCCACGGATTACAGGCCCATCGTCGGGGACGTGGCGATGTCCTCGCCCGCGGCGCGCGCGGGGCTGCGCAGCGGGGACGACATCACGGCGATCAACGGGCAGTCCGTTGCCGACCAGGGCGACGTGGTGTTCGGTCTCCTCGATTCCATTCTGGCGCGGGGGAGCGCCGAGCTCTCGGTGCAGCATGGAAACAGTGCGGCCCGCGCCGTCACGCTGGCGATCACCGACACCGCCGAGCGCAAGAAACTGAGCGACCTCTCCAACCTGCTCGACGTGATCGGCTTCCAGTTCGAGGAGCCGCGCACCCCGCCCGTCTTGAGCGCGGTGCAGAAGGACAGTCCCGCGGCCAAGGCGGGACTGCACGCGGGCGATCGTATTCTCGCCGTCGACGGCAAGCCGGTGAGCGACTTCACCGGCATTCGTGACGAAATCGCGAAGACCTCGAGCCAGACGCTCGAGGTACGGTACAGCCGCGCCGGGGTGGATCACTCGGTGCAGGTCGGCTTCTCGAAGGACGGCCCGGACGGGCAGAAGATCATCGGCGTCATGTTTGTTGACGCCGTGTATCCGCCTGGGATGGTGGTCCACACGAATCTCTCGCCCGCCGCCGCTCTCGGCGCCGCGGCGGGCGAGGCGTGGGACGTGACGGCGCTGCAGAGCCAGCTCATGTGGCGCATGGTGCTCGGCCAGGTCTCGCTCAAGAACCTGAGCGGCCCGATCGGGATTGCCGAGGTCGCCGGGGAGTCGGCCTCGGCGGGCGCAGCCTCGTTCGTGAGATTCCTCGTGCTCATCTCCCTCATCATCGCGTTCGTCAATCTGCTGCCGATCCCGCTCCTCGATGGGGGCCAGATCGTCTTCCAGGTCGCCGAATGGGTGAAAGGCAGTCCGCTCTCCGAGCGCACGCTCGCGTTCGGCCAGCAAGTGGGGCTTGCGTTGATCGTGCTGCTGCTCGGGGTGGCGATCTTCA
This sequence comes from uncultured Gammaproteobacteria bacterium, assembly GCA_963849095.1. Classification (GTDB taxonomy): domain Bacteria; phylum Pseudomonadota; class Gammaproteobacteria; order Steroidobacterales; family Steroidobacteraceae; genus JASHUC01. Next base: position 209,067 of record CAWKGA010000010.1, on the reverse strand, counting down.
ACGATGTGACGCGGCAGCTCGGCTGACGAGCGGCGTCGCGGCCGGCTCGGCATAGAGCGTCGTGCGTTGCGCGAGCGGCCGGCCTGCGGCGCTCGCGATGCGGCGCAGATCCTCGCCCGTCATTTCCTGCCCGTTGACGCCGCCTGCCGCGCGCGTGATGGACTCGTTCATCAGCGTGCCGCCGAGGTCGTTCGCGCCCGCCTGCAGACACACGGCGGCGCCCTCGGCATTCATCTTGACCCAGGATGTTTGAATGTTGACGAAGCATGGATGCAGGGCGAGCCGCGCGACGGCGTGCATGAGCACCGCCTCCCGGAAAGTCGGGCCGGGGCGCGCGAGCCCCTTGCGCCAGAGCGGCGCCTCCATGTGCACGAACGGCAGCGGCACGAACTCGGTGAAGCCGCAGGTGTGCTCCTGCAGCTGCCGCAGGCGCAGGAGATGCCGGGCCCAGTGGACCGGCTCATCGACGTGGCCGAACATGATGGTAGCCGTGCTGCGCAGGCCGACGGTGTGCGCAGTGCGCATCACCTCGAGCCACTCGCCGGTGTTCACCTTGTCGGGACAGATGATCGCGCGGACGTGATCGTCGAGGATCTCCGCCGCGGTGCCGGGCAGCGTCGACAAGCCCGCCGCCTTCAGCCGGCGCAGGAAGGTCTCGAGCGACAGCCCGAGCGTGCGTGCCCCATGCGTCACCTCGAGCGGAGAGAACGCATGGACGTGCATGGCGGGAACGGCCTGCTTGACGGCCGCGACGATGTCGAGATAGGTGTTGCCGGTGAAGTCGGGATGGATGCCGCCTTGCAGGCAAACCTCGGTCGCCCCGCGCTCCGCGGCCTCCGACGTGCGCCGCGCGATCTCGGCCGTGTCGAGGAGGTAGGCGGGCCCGCGAAGCGCTTTGGTTCCGCCCTTGGAGAAGGCGCAGAAGCCGCACTTGTACAGACAGATGTTGGTGTAGTTGATGTTGCGGTTGACGACGTAAGTGACGACTGGGCCGACCGTGTCCTCACGGAGCTGGTCGGCGGCCGCAATGATGAGCCGCAAGTCGGCGCCTTCGGCGGCGAACAGCGCGACGATCTCGTCGGCCTGCAACGCATCGCCGCGAAGCGCCGCGCCGAGGATGCGGCGAATCGGCCGAGAAGCATCGGGTGGCCGGCTGCGAGAGGCGGCTAGCCACCCTCGCGCGGCCGCCGGGATCGGCGTCGCGGCTCCGGCGTGCCAGGCATCGATGCGTGCCCGCCCGCTGCTGTCGGCAAGAACGCGCGCGGCGGACTGCACGGCCGGATCGATCCACTTCAGGGGCTCGCGAGCGAAGGGCGGCGTGATGGCGAGCCGCTCGACGAGCGTGCGGCCGGCGGCTTGCGTCCGCTCGGCGAGCTCGACGAGGTGCGGCCACGGCGCCTCCGGGTTGACGTGGTCCGGCGTGACCGGTGAGACGCCGCCCCAGTCGTTGACGCCCGCCCGGATGAGCGCCGCGAGCGCGTCCGGCTGCAAATTGGGAGGCGCCTGCAGCGACATGGACGGCCCGAATATCAGCCGGCTCACGGCGAGAGTCCACAGATGCTCGGCGAGCGGCGGCTCGGGCGCGCGCGCCATGCGTGTTCCGGGCTTGGCGCGAAAGTTCTGGATGATGATCTCCTGAATGTGACCGTGGCGCTCGTGAACTGCGCGGATGGCGAGCAGGGCCTCGATGCGCTCCCGCCGCGTCTCACCGATGCCGATCAACAGGCCGGTCGTGAAGGGAATGGCGAGCTCGCCGGCGGCCTCGAGGGTGGCGAGCCGCTCGGCGGGAGTCTTGTCGGGCGAGCCCCAGTGCGGGCCGCCGCGCTCCGAGAGCCGGTCGGCCGCAGTCTCGAGCATGATGCCCATCGACACGGACACCGGCCGCAGGCGGCTCAAGTCCTCGCGCCTCATGACCCCAGGATTCAGATGGGGAAGGAGCCCGGTCTCCCGCAGTACCTCGCGCGCGGCCGCTCCGAGATAAGCGAGCGTGCTCTCGTGGCCCATGCCGGCGAGCGCGGCGCGCGCCTTGGCATACCGCAGCTCTGGCTTGTCCCCCAGTGTGAAGAGCGCCTCCTTGCAGCCCGCGGCGGCGCCGGCGCGCGCGATCTCGAGCGCCTCCGCGAGCGGGAGATAAGCGCCGCGGAGCGCGCGCGGCGCCTTGGCGAAGGTGCAGTAGTGGCAGACGTCGCGGCACAGCTGAGTGAGCGGAATGAACACCTTGCGCGAGTACGTCACCGCCGAGCCGTGCCCGGCGAGCGTCAGCTCCTCCGCCGCTTGCGTGAGCGAGGGGAGATCGTCGTGATCGAGCAGCCGCAGCGCCTCGCTCGGATGCAGGCGCCCGCGCTCGGATGCGGCCGTGAGGAAGTGCGTGAGAGTGGCCATGCGAGGATCTCGGTGGCAATATTCGTTGGGCCACGAATTCTACGGCTAAAGGCGAGCGAGAGAGCACTTCCCCATGACGAATCGACTCGAGGAGAAGCTGCGCTCCGGAGATTTCGCGGTCACGACGGAGCTCACGCCCCCGAAGGGAATCGACTTGACGGACGTGTTCGCCAAGGCAGAGCTGCTGAAGCCCTGCGTTGACGCCGTGAATCTCACCGAATCGCCGCGCGCGCGCATGGCGATCGAGCCGAAATCCGTCGGCCGCCTGCTCATCGAGCGGGGCGTCGAGCCGATCGTGCAGATCACGGCGCGCGACCGCAACCGCATTGCCGTGCAGGCGGATCTGCTCGGGGCGGCGGCGCTCGGTATCGGCAACTTCGTCTTCATGACCGGAGACTCGCCGAAGAACGGTGATCATCCCGACGCGAAACCGGTCTTCGACTTGACGACCGTGGAGCTCCTCGCCGCGGCGCGCGGACTCGCCGGTGGCCACGACCTCGCGGGCAACGAGCTGAAGGGCTCACCGCGGCTCTTCATCGGCGCCACGGCGAATCCCGGCGCCGAGGACCTCGCACGGGAAGCGGACAACACGCGCCGCAAGATCGACGCCGGCGCGCGGTTTCTGCAGACTCAGGCGGTATTCGATGTGTCGGCGGTCGAGCGATTCGCCGCCGCGGCGGGCCTCGGGGACGTGGCGCTCCTCGCCGGAATCATTCCACTGAAGTCAGCCAAGATGGCAGGCTGGCTCAACGCAAACGTGCCGGGCATCCGGGTCCCCGACGAGCTGCTGAAGATGATGCAGGAAGCCGCCTCACGTGAGCGCGAGGAGCAAGCTGGAATCGACATCGCCGTGGAGCTGATCCGACGCCTGCGGGGCGTGTGCAGCGGCGTCCACGTCATGGCGCTCGGTTGGGAGGCGCACGTACCGCGAATCCTCCGCGAAAGCGGAGTGAGGCCGCGCTAGGTCGGGCGAGGCGGCGAAGCCTACCTCACGGTGTAGCCGCGACCGTCGAGGCAAGCGCCCATCGCACGATCGTAGTCCGCGCGCTTGCTGGCGGTTTGCTGCGGCGGCACGCCTCCACCCGGGGCCGTCGGATCGAAGCCGGTCTGGCTCGATGCCCAGGTGTGGCACTCGTACTGATCCTTCGCCTGCTGATCGGGGCTCTGGCCGTTTCTGGGATAGATGTAGAGCTCATGGCTCGCCGGCGCCGGGCCCGGTCCGGGCGGTGGCGGAGCGTCCGCGACCTGTTGCTCCGGCGGCGGGGCCACCACCTCATACCCGCTCACGGGCCCTCGGTAGACGTAGTACACGTCGTCCGCGTAGTAGTAAGGGGCGCCTGCAACCCAGATGGTCGAGTAGAACGGCGGCAGCACGGGCACGAACACACCGAACGGCGGTGCGACGACGACGAAAAGCCCTCCGCGCGGGGCATACCAGACGCCGCCCGCGAAGAAGAAATGCCCGCCGCCGAACACCACGTCGTAGTGCTGGGCCGGGAGCGCATGTACAACGACGCCGCGGTTGAGATACGCGTGATTGTTGTGGAAGCGCGTATCGACGTGCTGGCGTCCGACATCGGCGTGCGCGTGCCCGCGGTCCCCGCGGTCGAAGTGTTGGTCCTGTGCCTGCGCCGCGGCGGCCACGAGCCCGCCACAGAGCGCGAGGAGCAGCGCAGCTCGCGAACGCGTGATTGCAACCCGTCTCATGGTGTCAATGACTCCTCACGACCTCAGTGTACACTGTAACCGCGGCCCTCGAGGCATGCGCTCAAGGCCCGCCGATAGCTTGCGGCTTCGTGGTCGATCTGCGCGATCTGGGCATCGGTGTAGCTCGCCACCTGCGCGTTCCGCTGCGCGTTGGCCGCATCCGCGTTGGAGCCGATCGCCCCGCCGATCAGCGCGCCGAAAAGGGCGCCGAAGCCGCGCTGCCACGGGGGAGCGATGGCGGCGCCGATCGCCGCGCCCGTGACGGCTCCCACCGCGGTATCGGTTCCCGGCGGAGGTCCCGCAATGCGCACCCGCGCCTCGGGCGGCAAGTTGGGAGCGCTGGGATCGAAGCCGGTCTGCTGCTTCGCCCAGATGTAGCACTCGTACTGGTCACGGTCGAGCTGATCCGCGCTCTGCCCGTGCAAAGGATACGCGTACACCGTCGTATTGACGGGCGGCGGCGGCGGCCGCGGAGGCGGCGGCGCCACACACGCGCAGAGCGATCCGGCCGCGAGCGCCACCGCCGCGATGCGAGCCGAGCGCGCGAGCGCTGCTCTGCGGACCGTACGCCACGTTCTACCGATCGAGTTGTACGAAATTTCCATGCCTGTTGATCTCCCGCTCCTCACACCCCGCATCTCACGTCGAGGATAGTCGCCCAACGCGCCACCTTCATCAACGTTGACCCGGACTGCGAAGCGCGTCGACTGAAATAGGTTGAATCTATAAAGAGTTACAAAGCGGCGTCCCCTAGCTTGGACCTTGCCCGCAACCTCCCGTTCCCCCTTCGCAGCCCCCGTGCCTGCCGGCCCATTCTCCCGATCGAGAAACGAGAACAGGTAATTATCTTAACTTATTGTAGATACGTGAATTATTTAAGATCAAGAGACCGTTCGTGCGCCGGCCCGCCGCCTGCGCCTCGGCCGCGGGTTTTGCGGCGGCCGAAGTGCGACGCCCGAGCCCGTCATATGCTCATTGCCAAGAAGTCTTGTCCGTGCGACCTCGCCCACAGCGGCTGCGACACTTGCGCGTGTACACTTCCAATCAAGGTTGCACATGCATGTCTGATAGCGAGCTTCTCGAATCCATGATCGGCGCCGCGGTGGAAGCCGGCCGCGCCATACGGGCCGTCTATGAGCGCGGGTTGGATGTCCGCCGCAAAGCGGACTCCTCGCCGGTGACCGACGCGGATAACGCGGCGGAGGCCATCATTCTGGAGCGGCTCGCGCGATGCGCGCGCGCAACGCCCGTCGTCGCCGAGGAGGAGGTCGCGGCGGGCCGAGTTCCTGCCGTGGCCAGCGAGTTCTTCCTGGTGGATCCCCTCGATGGGACCAAGGAGTTCATCGCCGGGCGCGGCGAGTATACCGTCAACATTGCGCTCGTCCGCCGCGGAGCGCCCGTGCTGGGCGTGGTCTATGCGCCCGCGCAGGGCCGGCTGTTTGCCGCCAATGCCGCCGCAGGGGCGGCGTTTCGCAGCGAGCAGGTCCCGTACACCGGTGAGGCCGCGGGCCGCGAGCCGATTCGCGTGAGGCCCGCGCCGGAAGGAGGCATCACCGCCGTCGCATCGCGCTCTCACGCGACGCCCGAGACGGACGGATATCTCGCCCGCTACGCCATCGCGGAGCGAGTCTCCGTCGGCTCCTCGCTCAAGTTCTGTCTCGTCGCGGAGGGGAAGGCGGACCTCTACCCGCGGCTCGGCCCGACGATGGAGTGGGACACGGCGGCCGGGCACGCGGTGCTCCTCGGCCGCCGGCGGCTCCGTGGTTGCGCCGGACGGCGAGCCTCTGCGGTACGGCAAGCCGCACTTCCGCAATCCCTGGTTCATCGCGAGCGGCTCGCTCGCGCCCCGGCCGATCGCAGCCTAAGGGCGCGAGTATGCTCGTCGCAACACCTCAAGCGGCTCGAGGCCGAGTCGATCGAGATCATGCGCGAGGTCGCGGCCGAGTTCGCGAAGCCGGTGATGCTCTATTCGATCGGCAAGGACTCGGGCGTGATGCTGCACCTTGCGCTGAAGGCGTTCTACCCCTCGAAGCCGCCGTTCCCGCTGCTGCACGTCGATACCGAGCTGGAAGTTCCGCGACATGATCCGCCACCGCGACATGATCGCCGACGCGCTACGGCGTGCAAGCTCCTCGTCCACACCAACGCCGAGGGCCGCGCGCGCGGCATCAATCCGATCACCTCCGGCTCGCAGCTGCACACTCAGGTCATGAAGACCGAGGCGCTGAAGCAGGCGCTCGACAAGTGGGGTTCGATGCGGCCTTCGGCGGCGCGCGGCGCGACGAGGAGAAGAGCCGCGCCAAGGAGCGGATCTTCTCCTTCCGCTCCGCCGGGCCACGTCTGGGACCCGCGCAACCAGCGGCCGGAGCTCTGGCGGCTCTACAACACGCGCATCAACAAGGGCGAGACCATCCGGGTATTCCCGCTCTCCAACTGGACCGAGCTCGACATCTGGCAGTACACGCGCGCGGAGGATATTCCGGTGGTGCCGCTCTACTTCGCCGCGCCGCGCCCGGTCGTCGAGCGCGACGGGCTCCTCATCATGCGCGATGACGACCGCATGCCGCTCGAGCCCGGCGAGCGTCGAGCAGATGCGGATGGTGCGCTTCCGCTCCCTCGGCTGCTATCCGCTGTCCGCGGCGATCGAGAGCACGGCGGCGACGCTCGACGACATCATCGAGGAGATGCTCACCGCGCGCACCTCCGAGCGCTCGGGCCGCCTGATCGACGGCGACGAGGCCGCCTCGATGGAGAAGAAGAAGCGCGAGGGATACTTCTGATGACGGGCGAGCTGCCGAGCGAGGTCGCGGTGAGCGCGGGTTCGCGGGGCCCCGCGAAGAGCCTGCTTCGCTTCCTGACCTGCGGCTCGGTGGACGACGGCAAATCGACGCTCATCGGCCGGCTGCTCTACGATACCAAGCTCATCCTGGACGACCAGCTCGCGGCGCTGCAGCCGCGACAGCCGCAAGCACGGCACGACCGGGGACGACATCGATCTCGCGCTGCTCGTCGACGGCCTCGAGGCCGAGCGCGAGCAGGGCATCACCATCGATGTGGCCTACCGGTTCTTCACGACACCGCGGCGCGTCTTCATCGTCGCCGACACGCCCGGGCCACGAGCAGTACACGCGCAACATGGCCACCGGCGCCTCCAACTCGCGAGGCGGCGGTCATCCTGATCGATGCGCGCAAGGGCGTGCTCACCCAGACCCGCCGCCACAGCTACATCTGCTCGCTGCTCGGCATCCGCCACGTCGCGCTCGCCGTCAACAAGATCGACCTGGTCGACTTCTCCGGCAGAGCGCTTCCACCACATCGTCGGGCGACTATCTCGGTCTTCGCCAGGACGCTCGGCTTCGCCTCCGATCACGCCGATTCCGATCTCGGCGCGCTACGGCGACAACGTCACGCTGCGCTCGCGGCCGCATGAGCTGGTACGACGGGCCGACGCTGCTCGAGCACCTGGAGGTCGATCGATGCCGATCGAGTCCTCGAGGAGCGAGCCGTTCCGCTTCCCCGTGCAATGGGTCAACCGCCCGGACCTCGATTTCCGCGGCTTCTCCGGCACCGTGGCGTCGGGCTCGATCGCAGTCGGGCGATCGCGTCGTGGTCGCCGCCTCCGGCCGGGAGTCGGTCGTCTCGCGCGCATCGTCACGGCGGACGGCGATCTGACGCGAGGCGCGTGCCGGCGAGGCCGTGACGCTCGTGCTGGCAGACGAGATCGATATCGCGCGCGGCGATGTGCTCGCGCGCGCCGATGCGCGCCCGGAGGTCGTCGATCAGTTCGCCGCGCACGTGCTGTGGATGGCCGAGGAGCCGATGCTTCCCGGCCGCTCCTATCTCATGCGCATCGGCACGAAGTACGTCCCCGCCCGCGTGACGACGCTCAAGCACAAGATCGACGTCAACACTCTCGAGCACATCGCGGCGAAGACGCTCGCTCTGAACGAGATCGGGCTCTGCAACCTCTCGACGGCGACGCCCGTCGCCTTCGACCCGTACGCCGAGAATCGCGAGACCGGCGCGCTTCATCCTGATCGACCGCTTCACCAACGCGACCGCCGGCGCCGGCATGATCACCTTCGGGCTTGCGCCGCGCGACCAACATCCACCGCCAGGCGCTGCTCGATCGACAAGCGGCACCCGCGTGCGGCGCAACGGCCACCAGCCGGCGATCCTGTGGTTCACCGGGCTCTCCGGCTCCGGCAAATCGACCATCGCCAATCTCGTCGAGCAGGAGCTGCACGCGCACGGCGCGCACACCTACTTGCTCGACGGCGACAACGTCCGCCACGGCTTGAATCGCGACCTCGGCTTCACCGACGCGGACCGCGTCGAGAACATCCGCCGCGTGGGCGAGGTGGCGCGGCTCTTCGTCGATGCCGGCGCTCATCGTGCTCTGCTCGTTCATCTCGCCGTTCCGCGCCGAGCGGCGCATGGTGCGCGAGCTCGTCGCGGAGGGCGAGTTCATCGAGATCTTCGTCGACACGCCGCTCGAGGAATGCATGCGGCGCGACCCGAAGGGTCTCTACGCGCGCGCCAAGGCCGGCAAGATCAAGAACTTCACCGGCATCGATTCCCCGTACGAGGCTCCGGAGCGCCCGGAGCTCGTGGTCTCCACCCGCGACACGACGGCGGAAGAGTGGGCGAAGCGCATCGTCGCCGAGCTCATGGCGAGACAGATCATCGTCTGAGCGGGCACTGCCGCCGTTCAAAGCCGCGCGGGGAGGGTGGGAGATACCTCGGCGCCGCGCTGATCAAGAGCGCCCCGGAGGGGCGCGAACAGCGTGGCGCCGAGGTATCTCCCACCCTCTGTGCGGGTCTACGGGCGACTCGCGTTACAGGCGGCGCAGCATTTCGGCCACGTGCTCGGCGATCGCGAGCGATGCGGTGAGGCCCGGGGACTCGATACCGAAGAGATGGACCATGGGGGCGCCGTGCGCCTCCGGGCCGTCGATGCGAAAGTCGGCCGCCGGCTCGCCCGGCGCGCAGATCTTCGACCGGATGCCGGCATAGGCGGGCTGCAGGGCGCCGTCCGGGAGCGCGGGCCAATAGCTGCGGATGGCCGGGTAGAAGGCTGCGGCGCGCTGCGGGTCAACTGCGTAGTCGGGCACGTCGATCCATTGCACGTCCGGCCCGAAGCGTGCCCGGCCGGCGAGGTCGAGCGTCAAATGCACGCCGAGGCCGCCGGGCTCCGGCAAGGGATAGATCAGGCGCTCGAAGGGTGAGCGGCCGGCGAGTGCAAAATAGCTGCCCTTCGCGAGGTAGCTGCGCGGAATCCGATCCGCCGGAAAGCCCTCCGTCGCTCGTGCAAGCGCCGGCGCATCGAGGCCGGCCGCGTTCACGACGAGGGAGGCAAGGAGGGCAGGCGGCCCGTCGTTGACGGCGATCGAGACTCCATCGCCTCCGACCTCCATGTGCGTGACGCGGCTGCCGTACGCGCACGCCGCGCCGTGCGCTTCGGCCTGCCCGAGCAGGGCGAGCAGGTAGGCATGCGTGTCGAGGATCCCCGTGTGCGGCGAGTGCAGGGCGGCCTCGCATGCGAGCTGCGGCTCCAGTGAGCGCGCCGCGGCGCGATCGAGCGCGGCGAGGTCGACACCGTTCGATCGCGCGGCGGCGTCGATCTCCTCGAGCCTCGCGAGCTGCGCCGCGGTTGCGGCGACGAGAAGCTTGCCGCAGCGCCGGTGGGCGATCCCGAAGCGCGCGCAGAAATCGTAGAGCCGCAGCCGCCCCTCGACGCACAGGCGCGCCTTGAGCGAGCCTGGGGGGTAGTAGATGCCGGCGTGGATCACCTCGCTGTTGCGCGAGCTCGCCCCGGTGCCGAAGGTACCGGCCGCCTCGAGCACCAGAACCTCGTGCCCGTCACGTGCGAGTGCCCGGGCGATCGCAAGACCGACCGCACCCGCGCCGATCACTGCCACATCGATCCTATCCAAGGTTCACGCGATCCCGGCGCGCCGGCGCGCCGCCGGTGAGAGGCTCGAGAGAAAGGAGGAGTCCCGATCGAAGAAGCGCCAGGGTCGCCGAGCCCACTCGCGGGCATACTCCACCCCGATGCGGGGGCCAGTGCCGATGCGGACGTTGCGCCTGCGTTGCCGGGGCCGCTCGATCCACAGCACATCGCCGCGCAGGTCGGTCCCGTTCAGCGTCCGGTCGACGCTCAGGGCCCGGCACAGCAGTCCAGGTCCCCACGTGGCGCTCGCGATGTTGGTGACCGGCTCCACGGCGCGCAGCAGCACCGCGTGGGGCACGCCGGCAGGCGAGGTCACGACGTTCAAGCAGTTCCAGAAGCCGTAGATGAAGTACACGTACGCGTGCCCCGGCGGGCCGAACATCACTTCCGTCCGTGCCGTGCGGCGGCCTCCGGCGGAATGCGCCGCGAGATCATCGGGTCCCATGTACGCCTCGGTCTCGACGATGCGTCCCGTGCGCAGGACGCCGCCGTCATTGCATACGAGATGAAGACCGAGCAGGTCGGGCGCGACCGCGAGCGCCGGGCGCGCATAGAACGATCGCGGCGGCCTCGAGACCCGGGACGCGGATCGGTACTCGTTGAAGTTCGGCTGCGGCACGCGCTGCCGAGCATATCAAACCGAGATGCGGGGCGGCTTACTCGCGGAACGCCTGGTGCGGCGCCTGCCCGGTGCCCTGGGGGTCGCTCGGCCGCGGAGTGGCGCCCGCCACCTGCAGTCTGCTGTCGACGCTCCTCACGCCGGCAGTGCCACGCGTGATCTCCTCGGCGCGCCGCGCCATCGCGGCGCTGTCCACCACTCCGTCGAGGGTGACCGTGCCCTGGTAGGTGTGCACGTCGATCTCCTGCGCTGCGACAGCGGGGCTCTGCGCGAGCGCAATCTCGACGCGCGCGTTGATCGACGCATCGCCGACGTAAGCGGTCGGGCCCTCGTGCTCGTGCAGGATCCGGCATCCGCAAGCGCCGAACAGCATGATCGCGGCGAGGACGAGCTGAAGGGACGCACGCATGCACGGCTCCCGTTGAGCGTATGCTCGAGTTGAGCAAGACGCGTGCCGAATGTAGCGGCATTGTGCGCCGGACAGCGGGGGGTGTTTTGTTGAGCCACTTCGCATTTGCGCGGTTCCAGGGCACACTCGTCCTCAATCCGCCCGATAATGTCCGCAAGCCTGCAAGATCCACGCCGCGCTGCGAGTCCTCTTCTGCGATGCGTTCTCCCACCTCATCCTCCTGCCTCCGATGGGTCGGTCCTCCCCTCGCCGCGTTTGCGCTCTCGATCGCCTCTGTCCCGAGCTCGGCCGCCGTCTACGACCTCGGCTCGGGCGATTCGACTCAGGTCGTCGGCGAGGATGTGCATCTCAAGACTCGTTACGAGGACACCCTCTACGACCTCGCGCGCCAGTACGGCGTCGGGTCGGAGGAGATCACCCGCGCGAATCCCGGCGTCGATCCGTGGCTCCCCGGCGCGGGGACTCCCATCGTGATCCCCGGCCGCCGGATCCTGCCCCCGGGTCCGCGCGAGGGCATCGTGGTCAATATTCCCGAGCACCGGCTGTACTACTATCCGAAGCCGATCCACGGCAAGCGCGTGGTGGTCACTTACCCGGTCAGCATCGGCCGGATGGACTGGAAGACACCGCTCGGTGAGACGCACGTCATCCAGAAGATCCGGCATCCGTCCTGGTATCCGCCAGCGTCCATCCTCAAGGAGCACTTGGCGAATGGAGATCCGCTGCCGAAGGTCGTTCCGCCCGGCCCCGACAACCCGCTCGGCGACTTCGCCATGCGCCTCGACGTGCGGCCCGGCGACTACCTCATTCACGGCACCAACAACCCGCTCGCCGTCGGCATGCCCGTGACGCATGGATGCATCCGCATGTATCCGGAGGACGTGGCGGCGCTCTTCCCGACCGTGCGCGTCGGCACGAAGGTTTACCTCATCAACGACCCGGTCAAGGTCGCCTATATCGACGGGCAGCTGCTCCTCGAGGTGCACCCGCCGGTCGATGACCAGGGCCAGACCGTTCAGCCGCAGATCGCGCAGTTCGAGCAACTGCTCAACGACGCCCTCGGCCAGACGACCGCCGCCATCGACTGGGACTACGCGGTGGAGACCTTGAAGACGGCAAACGGCATTCCGGCGACCGTCGGACTCGAGGCGGATGCCGGCCCGGCCGGCGAGCCCCCGCCGGCGGCTTCCTCCGAGCCGCAGGCACCGCCGGCAGGCCCGCCGCCGGCCTCGGCGGAGCATAGGGCGCTCTGACGCCGGCCGGACAGCCATGCTTGCCATGCGCGCGCATGCCGCCGGATCGCCGCTTCTCGCGGATCAGGTGGCGGTGCGGGAGCCTGGCGCCCTCGAGATTCTCGTGAAAGTGCTCGCCTGCGGGGTCTGCCGCACCGATCTGCATGTCCTGGACGGCGAGTTGCCCGCGATTGCCTTTCCGATCATTCCTGGCCACGAGATCGTCGGACGGATCGAGCGGATCGGCAACGGCGTCAAGCGCTTCCGCGTGGGCGACCGAGTGGGAGTGCCCTGGCTCGGGGACACGTGCGGAGTCTGCTCCCATTGCCGGGGCGGCTTCGAGAACCTGTGCGACCGCGCTCGCTTCACTGGCTACACGCTCGATGGCGGCTATGCGGAGTACGCCGTGGCCGATGCCCGGTACTGCTGCACGGTTCCGGCGCGTTACTCGGACACGCAAGCCGCGCCGCTGCTCTGCGCCGGGCTGATCGGCTACCGCGCCTACCGGATGGCGGGCGAGGGCACTCTCGGGCTGTACGGGTTCGGCGCCGCGGCGCATCTGCTCGCGCAGGTTGCGCGCGCCGAAGGCCGCCAGGTGTTCGCCTTCACGCGTCCGGGCGACCTCGCCGCGCAGCAATTCGCTCGCAGCCTCGGCGCCGCCTGGGCCGGCGGCTCCGACGAGGCACCGCCTCAGCCGCTCGATGCCGTGATCGTCTTTGCGGCCGTGGGCGCGCTCGTGCCGGCGGCGCTCGCGGCGGTTCGCAAGGGCGGCCGGGTCGTCTGCGCCGGCGTTCACATGAGCGACATTCCAAGCTTCCCCTACAGTCTGCTCTGGGGCGAGCGCTCGATCTGCTCCGTGGCCAATCTCACGCGCGCGGACGCCGCCGAGTTCATGCACGTCGCGGCAGCCGTGCCGCTCGTGCCGAGCGTCGAGATCTTTCCGCTCGACCAGGCGAACGTCGCCCTGCAGAGGCTGCGCGCGGGGCAGCTGCAAGGCGCCGCCGTGCTCGTGCCGCGGGCGCAAGATTTGCTTCGATGAGCCGCCGTATCGAGGCGAAGTGGAGGTGAGTATGGACGGGAATCCATTGCTGAGGCTGCGCGCGCGCGGGCAGAGCGTGTGGGTCGACGACATCCACCGGCGCATGCTGACCGACGGGACCCTCGCCCGGATGATCGAGGCGGACGGACTCTCGGGCCTCACCTCGAATCCCGCGATCTTCGCCAACGCCATCATGACCCAGGTCGAGTACCAGCCCGCCGTCGCAGAGCTCCTGCCGAAGGTGGCTCACGGCGCCGAGCTCTATGAACTGATCGTCATCGACGACATGAGGCGGGCAGCGGACCTTTTCCGGCCCGTTTACCAGCGCGCCGAGAGCAGCGACGGCTTCGTGAGCCTCGAGGTCTCGCCCCACCTCGCATACGACACTGCGGCCACCGTGGCGGAGGGACGCCGGTTGTGGGGCCGCCTCGAGCGCGACAACGTCATGATCAAGGTGCCTGGCACGGCGCCCGGGCTCGCCGCGATCCGCTCGCTCATCGCCGACGGAGTCAACGTCAACGTAACCCTGCTCTTCTCGCCGGAACGCTACCGGCAAGTGGCTGACGCCTATCTCGCCGGGCTCGAGCAGCGCGTGCAGCGCGGCGGCGACATCCGCAACATCGCCTCGGTCGCGAGCTTCTTCCTGAGCCGCATCGACACCCTCGTTGACCGCCTGCTCGATGAGCACGCCGGGCAGGGCCGGGGCGAGGCACGGGCGCTGCGGGGGCGTGCTGCTACGGCTCTCGCGGCCAAAGCGTACGACCTGCACCGCGAGGTCGTCACGTCCGAGCGCTGGCGCGATCTCGCGCGGCGCGGCGCGCACCCTCAGAGGTTGCTGTGGGCTTCCACGTCCACGAAGGACCCTCGTTACAGCGACACCAAGTACGTCGAGGACGTGATTGCCGGGGAGACCGTCAACACCATGCCGCTCGAGACGCTCGCCGCTTATCGCGACCACGGCAAGGGCGGAGCCGGGCTCGCCTCGTTCCGCGAGGAGGCGACTCGCGTCATGCGCGAGCTTGCAACGCTCGGCATCGATCTCGGGAAGGCGATGCAGCAGCTCGAAGACGAAGGCGTGCGCAAGTTCGCCGAGCCGTTCGACCGGCTTCAGCGCTGGCTAGGGCAGAGGCGCGGGTAGCCGCCGGCTGCTCGGGGACGCATTTCGGCGTGGACAGCAGCAGCGCGCAGTGCCATCCTCGACGGGTTTCCCCGGCGGGACGTCGGGAGTGGAGGTGGCTCATGCAGAGGAACAGCGTGATTTCACTTCGACCCGCACTCGGACTGTGGCCCATGCTCCGCGATCTCACAGGTGTCGATCCGGATGTGGCCTACGGGTGCGTGGACTGGTACGTCTATCACGACGCGGTCCTCGCGGCCCGTCCCTCGCGCGGCGAGCCGGCGATCGAGCCTCTCCCCGCGGCGAGCGGGCCTGTTGCGGCGGGCGGCCCTCCCACCGGTTGACGCGAGCCCGCTCTCTTCTCCACCGGGCGCCGGCGACCCTCCCGGCGCCGCTCGTTCCGTTTCGCTCGTGGCCTCGCTGCGCCTTGCAATGGTGCGAGTCCGCCCATATCAGTCCCTGTGCGCTGAGCTTCAGGAGTGGCCGCCCGTGAGGTCGATCAATCGTATTGCCTGGATGTGGGACGAGGCGCTGCTTGCCCTGGAGCAGGCCGAGCGCCGGCGTAGCCAGTTCTACGGGCTTTGCGCGGCTCGGTCCGCCCAGCCGCTCTGGGAGCCGCCGGCGGATGTTCTCGAGGGTGAGTCGGAGATCGTCATTTCGGTCGCGCTGCCCGGAGTCCATCCGGAGAGCGTCGCGGTTCAGATCGCTGCGAACGGAGTCATCACCATCAGCGCCGAGCGCCCGCTGCCCCCGGAGCTTGCTACTTTGCGGATTCGGCGCCTGGAGATCCCGTATGGGCGCTTCGAGCGCCAGGTGGAGCTCGCGAGCGGCCGGTACGCCGTCGTCGAGCGTCGCTTGGCCGACGGTTGCCTCACGCTGAGACTCGCGAGGAGCCGGTGATGGCCGACGAGACCGAGCTCTTGATTCTGCCGGCGCGAGATGTCGTCCTGTATCCGGGCGTCGTGCTCCCGATCGCAGTCAACCGACCGCGCTCAACGGCCGTGGCGCAAGAGGCCGTGCGCACGCACAGCCGGATCGGCTTTCTGCTGCAGAAGAGCGCCTCGCTCGAGGATCCCGGCCCCGACGATCTTCACCGCGTGGGCACCGTTGCGAGCGTCGCCCGCTTCGTTACTGCGGCTGACGGGGTGCACCACCTCATCTGCCATGGGGAGCAGCGCTTCGAGGTGAGCGAGTTCATCGCGACCGATCCCGTTCTCAAGGCCCGGGTCACGCTGCATAGCGATCCCGAGACAGTGAGCCCGGAGGTGGAGGCGCGCGCGCTCTATCTGCGCGATCGGGCCATCGAGGCGCTGCAGCTTCTCCCGCAGACCCCGATGGAGCTCGTGAACACGCTCCAGTCGGTCAAGGGGCCCGGACAGCTCGCGGATATCGTGATCAGCGTGACGGACGCGGACACGGCCGACAAGCAGGCCATCCTCGAGACGTTCGACCTCACCGCGCGCCTCGACCGAGTGATCGGGGTCCTGGCGAAGCGCATCGAGGTGCTCAAGCTCTCGCGCGACATCGGCGAGAAGACACGCACGGCTCTCACCGAGCGCCAAAAGGAGGCGGTGCTGCGCGAGCAGCTGCGCCAGATCCGCCGGGAGCTCGGCGAGGAGGGGGAAGGGCCCTCCGTCGAGGTGAAGGAGCTCGCCGAGGCGATCGAGAGCGCGGGCATGCCGGAGGAGGCGAAGGATCAGGCCGTGCGCGAGCTGCGCCGGCTGGAGCGCATGCCGGACGGGAGCGGCGAGCATTCGATGGTGCGCACCTATCTCGACTGGCTGGTGGCGCTCCCGTGGTCGAGGCTGGATCCGGAGAACCTCGATATCGAGAGCGGACGCAGAGTGCTCGATGCGGATCACTTCGGCCTGGAGAAGGTGAAGCGGCGCATCCTCGAGTTCCTGGCGGTCCGCAAGTTGAATCCCGAAGGACGCAGCCCGATCCTGTGCTTCGTCGGCCCGCCGGGGGTCGGCAAGACCTCCCTCGGCCAGAGCATCGCCCGCGCCCTCGGGCTGAAATTTGCCCGGGTGAGCTTGGGCGGCGTGCACGACGAGGCGGAGATCCGCGGCCACCGCCGCACCTATCTTGGCGCGCTGCCGGGCAACATCATCCAGGCTTTGCGCCGGGCTGGAACGCGCAATCCTGTCCTGATGCTCGACGAGGTCGACAAGCTGAGCGCGAGCATCCAGGGCGACCCGTACTCAGCCCTCCTCGAGGTGCTTGATCCGGAGCAGAACTCGACGTTCCGCGACAACTACATCGGCCTGCCGTTCGATCTGAGCAAGGTCCTGTTCATCTGCACCGCCAACGTGCTCGACGGCATACCCGCGCCCTTGCGCGATCGGATGGAGCTCATCGAGCTCACGGGCTATACGGAAGAGGAGAAGCTCGAGATCGCCCAGCGCTATCTCGCTCCACGCCAGGTCACGGCGAACGGCCTCGCCTCGAGCGCCGTGCAGCTCACCGACGAGGCCCTGCGGCGGATCATCGCGGACTACACGCGAGAGTCCGGGGTCAGGAGCCTCGAACGGCAGATCGGCGCCGTGCTGCGCTCCGTGGCGGTGGGTGTCGCCTCCGGACGCGAGGGCTCGGTCGCCATCGCGCCCGACGACGTGTCGCGCATCCTCGGCGTGCCTCGCTACCACGGTGAGATCGCCATGCGGACGAGCGTTCCAGGGGTGGCGACTGGCCTCGCCTGGACTCCGGTCGGAGGCGACATTCTCTTCATCGAGTCGAGCCGCGTGCCGGGCAGTGGGCGGCTGATCCTCACCGGCCAGCTCGGCGACGTGATGAAGGAGAGCGCGCAAGCCGCCGTGACGCTCGCCAAGGGACAGGCCGAGCGTCTCGGCGTCGATCCCGCGAGCTTCGACAGGGTCGATCTGCACATCCACGTTCCCGCGGGCGCCATCCCGAAGGATGGTCCGAGCGCCGGGGTGGCGATCTTCACCTCGCTCGCCTCCCTGCTCTCGGGCAGGACCGTGCGCAGCGATGTCGCGATGACCGGCGAGATCAGCCTGCGCGGCCTGGTGCTGCCGGTCGGCGGCATCAAGGAGAAGACCGTCGCGGCGGCACGGGCCGGCATCCGGACAGTCATCCTGCCGGCGAGCAACCGGCGCGACTTCGACGAGATCCCCGAGAGCACCCGCCAGCGGCTGCAGTTCGTCTGGGCCGAGCGGATCGACGAGGTGCTCTCGGCGGCGCTCGAAGGCGCCGGGGTACCCCGCCGCGCCGCCGCGGCCTGAGGCCGGCCCGGCGACAAGATGGCCGCCATGGCCGAATTCCAGCCGTCGGGAGTCATCACGCTCACGACCGACTTCGGGCTCGCGGACCCCTTCGTCGGGGTCATGAAGGGCTGCATCCTCTCCCGCTTCCCGGCCGCGCGGATCGTCGACCTCACTCACGAGGTCCCCGCCCATCGGCCGGGGGTGGCGGGGTTCTGGCTGTCCCGGTGCTTCGAGTACTTTCCGTCCGGCACGGTTCACGTCGCAGTCGTCGATCCCGGCGTCGGCACCGATCGCGGGATCTTGTGCATGGCTGCGCGCGGCCACTTGCTGCTCGCTCCCGACAACGGCCTGCTCACGCTCTGTCACGCGCGCCATCCGCGGGCCGAGGTGGTGCGGCTCGCGGCGCCGAGACTCGCCGAGCTCGGCATCCATCGCGTGAGCTCGACCTTTCACGGACGCGACATCTTTGCCCCGGTTGCTGCCGATCTCGCCGCGGGCCGCTATCTGCCCGCAACTCTCGGCGTTCGTGTGCAGAGCTTGGCCTCGGCCGTGACTCCGGCCTCGGCCGACGATAGCGAGCTCGGCAGCCGGCCGGGCGCCGTCAACGGCTCGGTCGTCACGGTCGATCATTTCGGCAATCTCATCACCGACATCGACGCGGCGCAGCTCCACTCCTTCGAGAACCCGCGCGTCCACATCGCGGGGAAGACGCTGCGCTTGCGGCGCACGTACGGCGACGTCCGACCCGGTGAGCTGCTCGCGCTCATCAATTCCTTCGAGGTGCTCGAGATCGCTCAGGCAGAGGGAAACGCCGCCGCCGCGCTCGCGGTCGGCCCCGAGGCGCGCGTGACGGTTGACGAGGGTGCCGAGCACTTGCTTGGCGGCGCGAATCCGTTATAGTTCGCCCTCCTGCGGGCGCTACCTTGTGCCTTAAGCTTTGATCTAGTTAGGAAAATCAGACTTCGAGCGATGTCAGAGCGCGATAACGAAAGCTTCGATTTGGACGATGAGTTCCTCACTCCTCCGGAGGATGGGACCGACTACGACCGCCTGCTCGACCGGGTGGACAAGCGGGTGCGCAACCAGGGCAAGCGTGGCAAAGCCGCGTGGAGCAAGCTCGAAGAGGTGCTCGCCGACCGCAAGCTCGAGAAGGACCTGCGCGACATCTTCGATGACGAGGTGTAAGCCGATCCCTTCCTGAGACGGCTTGCCGCCCGGGTCAACTGCGCAGCGAGGCACCTTCAAGTGGCACGCAAGGATTCCGCGTGGAGCGTCCTGAAGTTCGGGGGCACGAGCGTCTCGTCGCTCGCGAACTGGCGCAACATCGCAAAGGTTACCGCGGCCCGCCAGGCCGAGGGCCAGCGCGTGCTCATCGTGCACTCGGCCCTCACCGGAATCACCGACAGGTTGGAGAAGCTGCTGGAGTCGGCCCTACGGGGCGGTGAGGCCGAGGTGCTGTCGGGCATCGAGGCGCGGCACCGGGCGCTCGCATCCGAGCTCGGCATCACCCTCGGCCCCGAGCTCGAGCGGCATTTCGCCGAGCTCGGCCAGATTGCGGCGGGTCTCGCGCTGGTCGGCGAGGTGAGTGATCGCATCCGCGCGCGAGTGATGGCGGCCGGCGAGCTGATGGCCACCGATCTCGGTGCTCGGTTCCTGCGCGAGCAGGGGCTTGGAGTCGAATGGCTCGATGCGCGCACGCTGCTGCGGGCCGAGACGCGCCGAGGCGCATCTGCCAAGGCGAGCGTGCTCTCTGCGACGTGCGGGTTTGCGCCGGACCCCGAACTTCAGGAGCGGCTCTCCCGCCTTGCGCCGGTGCTCGTCACGCAGGGGTTCATCGCGAGTGACGGAGACGGCAACACCGTCCTGCTCGGCCGGGGAGGATCGGACACCTCGGCCGCGTACCTCGCGGCGAAGCTCGAGGCGCGGCGGCTCGAGATCTGGACCGATGTCCCAGGCCTCTTCAGCGCGAACCCGCGCTCGACGCCGACGGCGCGGCTGCTGCGCGCGCTGCACTATGACGAGGCTCAGGAGATCGCGAGCAACGGCGCGAAGGTGCTGCATCCGCGCTGCCTCCTGCCCGTGCGGCAGTACCAGATCCCGTTGCACGTTTACGCGACCCAGACCCCCGACCTCGAGGGAACCGTGATCGGCCCCGCGGCGGGCGGATCCGCCCAGGTGAAGGCGGTGTGCATCAAGAAGGGCATCACGCTCGTCGCGATGGACAGCCCCGGCATGTGGCATCAGGTCGGCTTCCTCGCCGACGCCTTCCAGGTCTTCAAGGACCACGGACTGTCGGTGGACCTCGTCTCCACGTCCGAGACCAACGTCACCGTCACGCTCGATCCGGCGGCCAACACGCTCGACGCCGAGACGCTCGACCACGTCCTCACCGATCTCTCGAGGATCTGCCGGGCGGAGCTGATCGGGCCGTGCGCGTCCGTGAGTCTCGTCGGACGCAACATCCGCGCGATCCTGCATCGGCTCGGGGAAGCCTTCGAGCTGTTTGCGGAGCAAAAGATCTACCTCGTCAGCCAGGCCGCGAACGACCTGAACTTCACGTTCGTGGTGGATGAGAGCCAGGGCGACCGGCTCGTCGACCAGCTGCACGAGCTCTTGATCCGGCCCGGCCCGGGCGACCGTGTGCTCGGGCCCACCTGGGAGCGGCTCTTCGCGCAGCCGGACGCCGAGGCTCCCCAGCCGGCGCCCTGGTGGTCGCGCAAGCGCGCCGAGCTCCTCCGGGCGTTCGGTGAGCGCCAGGCGGCATTCGTCTACGACCTGGAGACCGTGCGCGGCGCGGCCCAACGCCTGCGCGCCCTCACCTCCATCGCCCGCGTGCTGTACGCCATGAAGGCCAATCCCCACCGTGAGGTGCTGCGGGAGCTGCATGCCGCGGGCCTCGATTTCGACTGCGTGTCGCGCGGCGAGGTCGAGCGACTGCTCGAGGTCGTTCCCGAGATCGCCCGGGAGCGCATCCTTTACACACCGAGCTTCGCGAGCCGGGAGGAGTACGCCTGGGCGCTCGAGAGGCAGGTGCGCGTGACGCTCGATGGCCTCTATCCGCTGCGGGCGTGGCACGACCTCTTCGCGGGGCGGCAGGTGTTCGTGCGCATCGACACGGGCATCGGCCGCGGACACCATCGTCACGTGCGGACCGCCGGCGTGCACTCCAAGTTCGGCGTGCCCGTCGCGGAGCTCGACGCGCTCGGCGAGCTCGCGCTCCGCTCCGACGTGCACGTCGTCGGCTTGCACGCGCACAGCGGCAGCGGCATTTTCGACGTGTCGAGCTGGGAGCAGAGCGGCTTGCTGCTCGCCGAGATTGCCCAGCGCTTTCCCGAGGTGCGAGTCCTCGACGTGGGGGGCGGCCTCGGCGTCCCCGAGCGCGCCGAGCAGCCTGCTCTCGACCTCGAGAAGCTCGATGCCGCGCTCGGGCGCATCAAGGTGGCCCATCCGCGCCTCGACCTGTGGCTCGAGTCGGGGCGCTATCTCATCGCGGCGGCCGGCGTCCTGCTCGCACGCGTGACGCAGATCAAGACGAAGGGCGATCTCAAGTACGTCGGCGTCGCGACGGGCATGAACTCGCTCATCCGCCCGGCCCTCTACGGGGCCTATCACGAGATCGTGAATCTCACGCGGCTCGGCGGGGCGGACACCGAGCTCGTGAACGTCGTCGGCCCGATCTGCGAGAGCGGCGACAGCCTGGGCCATGACCGGGTGCTGCCTGCGGCGCGGGAAGGGGATATCCTCGCCATTGCGAACGCGGGAGCGTACGGGCATGCGATGAGCTCGCGGTACAATCTGCGGGAGCCCGCCGAGGAAATCTGTATCTGACGTGAAAGTCCGCCGGCTGATCATCCCGGGTCTGTTGCTCGCCGCGGTCGGCGCCATCGCTGCGGCGGTGTACGTCATGCGGCTCAACCGCATGGTCGTGACACAATTCGAAGGACGCCGCTGGACGCTGCCCGCCCAGGTCTACGCCGCACCTCTCGAGCTGTACGTGGGCTTGCCGCTCTCCGGCAACGACGTGGAGACCGAGCTGCAGCGTCTCGCCTATCGCCGTGTCGACGATGTCGTTCGCACGGGGACCTACCGCCGCGTCGGCGGGGAGATCGACGTGGGCCTGCGCGCCACGCGCTTCGCGGACCAGGCGCGGCCCGCCGAGCTGCTCTCCATCGCCACCGCGGACGGGGCCATCACGAGCCTGCGCGATGGCAGGGGCCAGGCGGTGCCCATCATCCGCCTCGATCCGCTGCTGATCGGCAGCATCTTCCCCATCCATGGAGAGGACCGCATCATCGTCACGCCGGCTGAGGTGCCGCCGCTCCTGCCGGCGGCGCTGAAGGCCGTGGAAGACCGGAACTTCGATACCAATCGCGGCGTCAATCTCGTCGGCATCCTTCGGGCGCTGTGGTTCGATATCCGCGCGCGCCGGTTGGATCAGGGCGGCAGCACGCTCACCCAGCAGCTCGCGCGGAGCTACTTCTTGACGACGCAGCGCACCGCCTCCCGCAAGATCCGCGAGGCGATCATGGCGATCTCGCTCGATGAGCACTTCAGCAAGGCGGATCTCATGAACGCCTACATCAACGAGATCCACCTGGGACAGGACGGCGACCGGGCGATCAACGGCTTCGGCCTCGCCTCGGAGTTCTACTTCGGCAAGCCGCTGTCGGAGCTCGATCTGCGGGAAATCGCCACGCTCGTCGCGCTGGTCCGGGGCCCGTCCTACTATGACCCCCGGCGACATCCTGACCGGGCCTTCAACCACCGCAATCTCGTGCTCGACGAGCTGGTGGAGCAGCACGTCGTCTCCGAGATCGAGGCGCGGCTCGCGCAGGCTCAGCCCCTCGGAATCACGGCCAAGACCGCCGGCGCCTACTACCCGGCCTACCTCGATCTGGTCCGCCGCACGCTGCGCCGCGATTACCGCGAACAGGATCTCACCGAGGCCGGACTCGAGGTCTTCACCAATCTCGATCCTCGAGTACAGGCGGATGCCGAGCAGATCCTCGACAACCAGCTCGGCCGGCTCGATCGCATGCGTCGGCGGCGGGACAACAGCGCTGGGCTGGAGGGAGCGGTCGTCGTTACCGCGCCTCAGAGCGGTGACGTCATCGCTGTCGTCGGCGGCCGGGATTCGAGCTACGACGGGTTCAACCGCGCGCTCGACGGACGCCGGCAGATCGGTTCGCTGGTGAAGCCATTCGTCTATCTCGCCGCGCTCGAGACCGGCCGCTACAACGCGACGACCATCGTCGATGACGAGCCGGTCACCGTCAAGCTCTCGAACGGCAAGCTCTGGAAGCCGAGGAACTACACCCGCCAGGATGAGGGGCCGGTCCCGCTCGTGCGCGCGCTCGCCGAATCGCTGAACGATGCGACCGTGAGCGTCGGCATGGACGTGGGCCTCGATAACGTGATCCACACGCTCGGACAGTTCGGACTCGAGCAAGAGCCGCCCGCGAACCCCTCGCTGCTGCTCGGCTCCGTGGGCTTGAGCCCGCTCGAGGTGGCGCAGCTGTACGGCGGGCTCGCGAACGGGGGCTTTCGCACGACGCTCCGCGCAGTGCGCGCGGTCATCAGCGCGGACGGCAAGCCGCTCCAGGCGTTTCCGGTCGAGGTGCAGCCCGTCGCGCAGGCCGACACGGTGTACGAGGTGGATAGCATGCTCGAGCAGGTGGTCGAGCGCGGTACGGGCCGACCCGCGCGCGCGGTGCTGCCGCCAGGCCTCATCGTCGCCGGCAAGACCGGCACCGGGCCGGACCTGAGGGACAGCTGGTTCGCGGGATTCTCGGGCAGCGA
The DNA here is from genome assembly GCA_963849095.1 of uncultured Gammaproteobacteria bacterium. GTDB lineage: Bacteria > Pseudomonadota > Gammaproteobacteria > Steroidobacterales > Steroidobacteraceae > JASHUC01. Next base: position 185,586 of record CAWKGA010000010.1, on the reverse strand, counting down.
TCTCGCGGTCGTCTGGGTCGGCTACGACGATGACCGGCCAACCGGATTCACGGGCGAGTCGGGGGCGCTCTCCGTCTGGGCCCGCGTGATGGCCGACATCGCGACGAGCTCTTGGACCGCCCCGATGCCGGACTCGCTCCAGCAGATCACGATCGACTATCCGACGGGGCTGCGCGCGGCGGCCCAGTGCTCCGACGATCTGGTCACGCTCCCGGTGCCGCCGGGCACGAATCCACCGCTCAAGCCCGGCTGTCTCGGCGCCTCGCTCGGTACGGTTCTCCACGGCACGGTGCAGAGCGCTGTCCGGCGCGCCGGACAGTGGCTCGGGGGACTCGTGCATTGAGCGTTCCGGGACGCCGAATCCTCGCGGCCGCCCTCGCGGCGCTGCTGGCCGACGGTTGCTCGGGACTCATCGGGCCGACCTATCAGCCGGCTCCGTCACAGCCCGTCCAGTCGGCACCGCGACCCGCGCCCGCGCCGCCGCCTGCATCCCCGCCACCACAGCCGACCCCACCGCCGCCGGCACCGCCTCAGCCGGTACCCGCGCCGCCGCAAACACCCAAGCCGTTCCAGCTCGGAGCCGCGGCGGCGGCGCTGGTCGGCATCGCCCGGCAGGAGGCGGCGGACGGTAATCCGCAGCTCGCCCAGTCCACCGTCGAGCGTGCGCTGCGCATCGAGCCCGAGAATCCTCTGCTCTGGATCATGCTCGGCGAGGCGCACGAGAGCGCCGGCCAGCACGAGCTCGCGGGCAGCATGGGACGCAAGGCGCTCCAGCTCGCGGCCGGCGATCCGCAAACGCAGGCCCGCGCCTGGCGGCTCATCGGCGACTCGCTGCGCGCGCGAGGGCGCGATCAGCAGGCCGACGACGCGTACTCGCACGCCGAAACGCTCGCGCCGCCGTAGCTTCGGAAATCCCGGTCGCGCATCCCGACCCTCACCGTCCGGTCGCGACTGGCGCGCCTGCGCCGGGGCCTATATACTATACCCCCCATTCTATATGGGCCACCCCGATGCTTCACACCACCGAAGGCAACATCAAGCTCAAGCAGCGCGTACGGCGCATCCGCGGGCAGGTCGAAGCGATCGAGCGCGCGCTCGACGCCGACGAGGACTGCGCGAAGGTCATGCAGCTCGTCGTGTCGGTGCGCGGCGCCGCGAACGGCCTGATGGCGGAGCTGCTCGAGGACCACATCCGTCTGCACGTGGCCGATCCGGCCCACGACCGGGACCGCGAGCGGGCGAACGGGACGCAGCACCTCATCGAAGTGGTGCATGCCTATTTGAAATAGTGATGCAGCCCCATTGTTCGAGTCCGATTCCAGGGGGACGATCGAGTGTTCCGGTCTCACGAGCAATCCATTGCCCGTCACCCCTTAAGCGTGCGGTCGCCCGCCGGGCTCGCTTATCTCGCATGGGCCTGCATCGCGACGTGGGCCTTCCAGGGAGCCGCGCTCGCCGACAGTCCCGGCGCGGCGGCGAGCACCGCGGGAACGAGCTCCCCCTTCGCGATCTTCGGCCAGGCCACGTACACGGAACAGGAGACGGACGGATTTAACTCGCCGTACAGCGGACCGAACAGTTTGAGCCCGGACCAGGGCCGGGAGAGCACCAATGCGACCCTGTTCCTCGGGGCGCGGTTGTGGAAGGGCGCCGAGCTCTGGCTCGATCCCGAGACCGACGAAGGCTACGGCCTCGACAACACGCTCGGCCTGGCGGGCTTCTCGAGCGGCGAGGCATACAAGATCGGCAGCAACGCGCCGTATTTTCGTCTGCAGCGGGCATTCGTTCGGCAGACGTTCAATCTCGGAGACGACAGGACCGCAGTGCAGGCCGGTCCCAATCAGTTCGCAAGCGCGGTGTCCTCCGATCGAGTGGTGGTGACGCTCGGCAAGTTCTCGGTCACCGACGTGTTCGACACGAACCAGTACGCCCACGATCCCTCCCGGGATTTCCTCAACTGGGCCGTCATCGATGCAGGCACCTTCGACTATGCCGCGGACTCCTGGGGGTACACCGTGGGGGCTGCGGTCGAGTGGTACACCGGCCCGTGGGCCTGGCGCGCCGGCATTTTCGACCTGTCGAACGCACCGAACAGCCCGACCCTCGAATCCTGCTGCGACGAGTATCAGGTCGATCTGGAGATGGAGCATCGGAACGAGCTCTTCGGGCATCCGGGCAAGCTCGCGCTGACCGTGTTCCAGAACGAGGCCCGCATGGCGCTGCTCGAGGATGCGATCGATTACGGGATCGAGAACGGAGTCCCTGCCGATCCAACCCCCGTGCGGCGATTCCGCAAGCGCGATGGCATCTCGCTCGATTTCGAGCAGCAGATCACGAGCGATCTCGGCGTGTTCGCGCGCCTCGGAAACGCCGGCGGCAATGTCGAGACGTACGAGTTCACGGACATCGACCACTCGCTGTCGCTCGGGATGTCGCTCCAGGGGAATCGATGGAATCGCCCGGACGACACGGTAGGTCTCGCGGACGTCGTGGACATCGCGTCCACCGATCGCCTGCGTTATCTTGCGGCCGGCGGTCTTGGCGTACTGGTCGGCGACGGGCAGCTGCCCGATCCCGGCCACGAGGACATTGTCGAGACGTTCTACAGCCTGAAAATCATCTCGGCTCTACATGTGACGTTCGATTATCAATGGGTGACCAACCCCGGATACAACCGCGAGCGGGGGCCCGTGTCGATCGTCGCGGTGCGGGTGCACGTCCAGCTCTAGGCGCCGCGGTTACGTCTTGGCCGCGTGCCGAGCTTCGAGCTCCGTAACGACGTCGGCGAGCGAGAGCCCGCGGCCCCGCAGCAGCACGAGCAAGTGGAAGAGGAGGTCCGCCGATTCGGCGACGACCTTCTCGTCGTTCTCGGCCACGGCCGCGAGCGCGACCTCCACCCCTTCCTCACCGACCTTCTGGGCGAGCCGCCTGGGGCCGTCCGCGAGCAACCGCGCGGTATAGCTGCCTTCCGGCCTCTCGGCGGCCCGTCGCTCGACGATGCGCTCCAGCTCCGCGAGAAACGAGAGCCGCTCCGCGGCCGTGACCGGCTCGTCGCCAAAGCAGGTGCGCGCGCCGGTGTGGCATACCGGGCCCTGCGGCCAGGCCGTGATCAGCAGCGTATCGGCAGTCGCAGTCGCTGCGGACGTCCTCCAGCAGGAGGGCGTTGCCGGAGGTCTCGCCTTTCTCCCACAGCCGCTGCCGGCTGCGGCTGAAGAACACGACGCGGCCGGCGCTCGAGCGTCGCGCTCAGCGCCTCGCGATTCATGTAGCCGAGCATCAGCACGGCCGCCGATCCGGCGTGCTGAACGATGGCCGGCAGGAGCCCGCCGCCTTGTCGCGAAATCGAGCTTGGAGATCTCCGCGGATGTCAGCGTCACGGCCATGGCCGCACCTCGATGCCTGCGTCGCGAAGCTCGCGCTTCAGACTCGTGGATGGCGATCGCGCCGGTGTGAAACACGCTCGCGGCGAGCGCGGCGTCCACGCCGCGCCTGCTGGAACACGTCCCGAAATGCGCCGCGGAGCCGGCGCCGCCGGAGGCGACCAGCGGTACGCGGCACATCGCGCGCACGGCGCGCAGCTGCTCGATGTCGTAGCCGCTGCGCACGCCGTCGCTCGCCATGCAGTTGAGCACGATCTCGCCGGCGCCGCGCTCCTGGACCTCGCGCACCCAGTGCGAGCGTGTCGCGTCCGGAATCGCGCGTGCGGCCGGGGTCGCCGGTGAACTGATAGACGCGATAGCCTCCGGGCACGGTCTGGCTGTCGATGCCGACCACGACGCACTGGGAGCCGAAGCGCGCGCTCAGCCGATCGATGAGACTCCGGGTCGGCGAGCGCGGGGGAGTTGACCGAGATCTTCTCGGCGCCCGCGTTGAGCACCTCCTCGGCGTCCGCGACCGAGCGGATGCCGCCGGCGACGCAGAACGGAATATCGAGCACGCGCGCGACGCGCCGCACCCAGGCGCGATCGACCGAGCGGCCCTCGGGGCTCGCGGTGATGTCGTAGAACACCAGCTCGTCGGCGCCCTCATCGCGGTAGCGCGCGGCGAGCTCGAGGATGTCGCCGACCACCCGGTGGTCGCGGAAGCGCACGCCCTTGACGACCTGGCCGTCGCGCACGTCGAGGCAGGGAATTATGCGTTTGGCAAGAATGGCCGCAGCTCCTCGGGGGTGATGCGCTCTTCGAGCAACGCCTTGCCGCTGATCGGCCGCCGGTACGCCGATCCGGCGAGCGCGGCGAGATCGGCCGCGTGGCGCACGCCGCCGGAGGCCTGCCAGTGCGATCCGCGGAAAGCGGCGCAGCGCCTCGCGGTACAGCTCGAGATTGGGTCCGGTGAGCGCGCCGTCGCGCTCGATGTCGGTGCAGAGTACGTGGCTGCAGGCCGCATGCGCGCAGAAGGCGTCGATCGCGCTCCCACAGCGCCAAGGCGCCGCCCTGGCTGCCAGCCGCGGGTGCGCACGCGCGGCTCGCCGCGCTCGTCGAGGCGCACGTCGAAGGCGAGACAGACGCGCTCGGCGCCGAAGTGCTCGAGCCACGCGCCGACCTCGCCGCGGCTGCTCGACCGCCGCGCTGCCGACCACCACGCGCGCGACGCCGTTGCGCAGCAGTCGCTCGATGCGCCGCGGCCGGCGCACCCCGCCGCCGACCTGCAGGCTGCACGGCCTGCTGCGAGGCGAGCGCCGACGATGATGGCTGCGATTGCGCGAGCGCGCCGTCCCGCGCGCCGTCGAGATCGACGACGTGCAGCCAGCTCGCCCCGAGCGCGCGGTAGCGCGCGAGCAGCTCGTGCGGCTCGAGCTCGTAGCGCGTCTCGGCGCGCGAAGTCGCCCTGGTAGCAGCCGCACGCAGCGGCCGCCGCGCAGATCGATGGCGGGAATCAGCAGCATGCAGTCACGATCACAGCCTCAGGAAATTGCGCGAGCAGCGCGCGCGCCCGGCCGCCGCCGAGCGCTCGGGATGAAACTGCGTGCCGCAGAAGTTGCCGCGCCGGACGACCGCGTGACATCGACTTGCCGTAGCGGACGGTCGCGAGCGTCGTCGTCGGCACCGGCGCGGCGTAGCTGTGCACGAAGTAGACGTAGTCGCCCTGAGCTCGACGCCCTCGAGCAGCGGATCGCCGGTGCGTGAGCTCGAGCGTGTTCCAGCCCATGTGCGGCACCGGCAGGCCCGGCTTCGAGGCGAGCCGCTCGCACGCGTCCCGGATAGCACTCCGAGGCAGGGCGTCGTCGCCTTCCGCCGAGTGCTCGAACAGCAGCTGCATGCCGAGGCAGATGCCGAGCACGCGGCTGCTCGAGCTGCGGCATGCAGCTCGATCGAGACCGCGGGCGCGCAGCCGCTGCATCGCATCGGCCGCGCGCAGCCGACGCCGGGCAGCAGCACGCGCGGTGCCGCCGCGATCGCGCGCCGGCATCGCTGCGTCACGCTCGCGCGCGCGCCCAGCCGCTCGAGCGCGAATTGCAGCGAGGCGAGGTTGGCGCCGCCGCTGTCGATGATGACGACGTCGTCGCTCACAGCACCCCCTTGGTGCTCGGCAGCTCGTGACCCTCGCGCCGGAGCGCCTGTCGCAGCGCGCGGCCCACGCCCTTGAAGCAGGCCTCGATCATGTGGTGCGTGTTCTCGCCGCGACGCGTCATGTGCAGCGCGGCGCCGAGGCTCTCGGCGAGCGAGCGGAAGAAGTGCGGCACCAGCTCCGTCGGCAGGCCGCCGATCCTGCTCGCGGCCGAAGCTGCCCTCGAACACCGAAGTAGGCGCGGCCGGAGAGATCGATCGCCACCTGCGCCTCGCGCCTCGTCCATCGCCAGCAGGAAGCCGTAGCGGGCGATGCCGGCCTTGTCGCCGAGCGCGCTGCCGCAGCGCCTCGCCGAGCGCCAGCGCGCAGTCCTCGACCGTGTGGTGCTCGTCGATGTGCAGGTCGCCCGCGCAGCGCGAGCGTCGAGCGCGAAGCCGCCGTGCTTGGCGAGCTGCTCGAGCATGTGATCGAAGAAGCCGATGCCGGTGCGCGATGCGGACTCGGCGCGCGTCGCGTCGAGTCGACGCGCGACCGTGATCGCGGTCTCCCGCGTGCGCGCGCTCGACGTCGCGCGCGGCGCGCGAGCAGCGTCGCGCACGATCGGCGGGCCAGGTCTCCTCGGCGCTGCCGTCGCGGCGCACCCGCAGGCCGCGCATGCCGAGGTTGCGCGCGAACTCCAGGTCCGTGTCGCGATCGCCGATCACGGCGCTGCGCGCGCAGATCGACGTGGCTGTGCGCGCAGGTAGTCGCGCACCAGCCCGGTGCAGCGGCTTGCGGCAGTCGCAGCCCTCGTGCGCGAAGTGCGGGCAGATGAACACCGCCTCGAACTCGACGCCCTGCGAGGCGAACAGCTCGAGCATGAAGCCGCTGCGCCTGCTCGAAGCCGCCGCGCGGATAGCGACGGCGGTGCCGAGGCCGTCCTGGTTGGTCACCATCACCAGCCGAAGCCGGCGCGCTTGAGCTCCGCGAGCGCCGCGAACACCCCGGGCATGAAGCGGACCTTGTCCAGGCGGTCGACCTGCTCGTCCGGCGGCTCCTCGATCAGCGTGCCGTCGCGATCGACGAAGCAGTACGGCGTCATGGCGCCTGGCGCTGCGATGCGGCCATCGGCGCGAGTCGGCAGTCATCCAGGCCGCGATGCAGCCGATTGTTCTGCTCGGGCGTGCCGACCGTGATGCGCAGCGCCGGCCGAGGCCCGGCTGCCGCGCGCAGGTCGCGCACCAGCAGGCCGGCCGCGCGCGCGCGCGCAAAGGCGACCGGCGTCGGGAACTCGACGAGCAGGAAGTTCGCGTCGCTCGGCCAGCACTCGCGCGACGCCGGCGCAGCCGCTGCAGGGCTTCGCGCAGCCGCTCGCGCTCCGCGCGGATGAGCGCCACGCGGTGGCGCGAGGCCTCGAGCCGCGGCGGGCTCGAGCGCCGCGAGCACCGCCTCGATCGTCAGCTGCGTGAGCGCGTAGGGCGGGATGATCTTGCGCAGCAACGCGATGATCTCCGGGTGCGCGATCAGCGCGCCGCAGCGCGCGCCCGCGAGCCCGTGTGCCTTCGAGAGCGTGCGCAGCACCACCAGATCGGGGATGGCTCGCGACGCTGGCGCGCGAGGCTCGGCGCGCCGGCGAACTCGATGTAGGCCTCGTCGACCACGAGCAGCGCCCGTCCGGCGAGCGCGTCGCGCGAGCGCGCAGCAGCGCCGACTCGTCGCAGCGAGATTGCCGGTGGGATTGTTGGGCGAGCACAGGAACACCAGCTTCACGCTGCCGCGGCGCTGTGCTCGAGCACGGCCGCGCTCGTCGCAGGTCAAAGCCGCGCTCCGCATCGAGCGGCACCTCGAACGACCCCGGCGCCCTGGATGCGCGCCGCGACCGCGTACATGCCGAAGGTCGGCGGGCAGACGATGACCGCGTCCGCGCCCGGCGCGGCAGAAGCGCGCGCATCAGCAGATCGATCGCCTCGTCGCTGCCGCGGCCGACGAGCAGCATCGGCCGGCGATACGCCGTAGAGCGCGGCGAGCCGCTCGCACGAGCGCGCGCGGCTGCGGCTCGGGATAGCGGTTGAGGCCCGCGCGCGATCGCATCGCCGCGCGACGCGCCAGGGCAGCTCGTTGGCATGCAGGCGCTCGAGCGCCGGCTCCCACGCGGCGTGCTCGTAGGGCTCGAGCGCCGCGATCTCGGGTCGCGCGAGCTCGGTGAGCCAGCTCATGCGGCGCGCTCCGACGCGGCGCTCGCAGCGCGCGCGAGCCGCGCAGCGTCGACCGCGCGCGGCGTGCGCATCGAGTCCTTCGAGCCGCGCGAGCGTCGACTGGCGATCGGGCCCGAGCGCCGCGCAGGCCCGCGGCGGTGAGCTCCTGCACGGTGATGCGCTTGACGAAGTCGAGCACCGACAGACCGCTGTAGGCGCGCGCGTAGCCGTAGGTCGGCAGCACGTGGTTGGTGCCCGAGCAGTAGTCGCCCATCGGCTCCGGCGACCAGTTGCCGAGAAACACCGAGCCCGCGCTGCGCACCTGCGTCGAGCCAGCGCGCGCGGCTCGCGCACCTGCGAGGATCAGGTGCTCGGGCGCGTAGTCGTTCGCGACGTCGAGCGCCGTGCGCGAGATCCGCGACGACGATGCAGCGGCTGCTGGCGAGCGACTGCGCGAGGATCGCGCTGGCGCGACAGCGCGCGCGATCTGCCGCTCGACGGCCGCGGCCACCGCGCTCGGCGAGCGCGCGCGCTGGGCGTGACCAGCATGCGCCTGCGCTGTCGGGTCGTGCTCGGCCTGCGCCAGCAGGTCCGCGGCGACGAATTCGGCGCGCGCGCTACTCGTCGGCGATCACCAGCACTTCGGAAGGGCCCGGCCGGCAGATCGCAGCGCCGCGCCGGCCGGATCGCCCGCCACCAGCTGCTTGGCCGCCGTGACCCAGGCGTTGCCGGGGCCGAAGATCTTGTCGACCTTGGGGACGCTCTCGGTGCCGTAGGCCATGGCGGCGATCGCCTGGGCGCCGCCGACCTTGAAGACCTGCTCGATGCCGCAGAGCTCGCGCCGCGACCAGCACCGCCGGATTGCGCGCAGCCGTCGCGGTCGCGGCGGCGTGCACAGCACCCGCTCGCGGACAGCCGGCGATGCGCGCCGGCACCGCCAGCATGATGACGGTGGAGGGCAGGGGCGCGGAGCCGGCCGGCACGTACAGCCCGACCGCGCGAGATCGGCGCGCATGATGCGCTCGCAGCGCACGCCGGGCATGCACCTCGAGCGCAGAGCGGCTCGGGCTGCTGCGGCGCGTGGAAGGCCTCGACGTTCGCGATCGCGCGCTCGCAGCGCAGCGAGCTGCGCGGCGGTGCAGCTTCGCGTGCGCGCGTGCGCGAACTCCGCCGCGCGCGACCGCGAGCGCATCGAGCTCACGCCGTCGAAGCGCTCGGTGTAGGCGGCGGAGCGCGGCATCGCCGCCGCGGCGGACTCGGCGATGATCGTCGCGCGACGCTGTCCGCCACGTCGTTGCGGGCGCGCCTGCACGGGACGCGCGAGCGCGGCGCGGCGCTCCGCTCGCTCAAGGCTTTGCCAGTCGAGGATGCGCATGGCGTCAGGCCAGCATCTTCTCGACCGGCAGCACCAGCAGCGCGCTGGCGCCGGCCTTCTTCAGGCTCTCGAGCGTCTCCCAGAACACGTTCTCGCGGCACACGGCGTGGACCGCCACCCGGTCGGGATGAGCCCTCGAGCGGAATGATCGTCGGCGCCTCGCTGCCGGGCAGCAGCCGGCGGATCGCCGGCGAGCGCCGCGCGCGGCGCGTGCAGCATGATGTACTTGCTCTCCTTGACCTGCTCCACGCCCTCGATGCGCATGCAGCAGCCGCTGCGACCCATTCGTCCTTCTCGGGCGGCAGCGGCGACCGGCGTGCGGATCAGCACGGCGTGGCTTTCGAGCACCGTCTCGACCTCGCGCAGGTGATTGGCCTGCAGCGTCGAGCCGGTGGAGACCAGATCGCAGATCAGCATCGGCGCGCCCGAGGCGCGGCGCGATCTCCACCGCGCCCGGAGAGCATCACGATCTCGGCGCGCACGTCGCGCTCGCGCAGGAACTTCCCGAGCAGGTACGGGTAGGTCGTCGCGATGCGCTTGCCCTGCGAGCGAGGCGAGCGCCGTCGAACGGCGCGCCCGCCGGCACGGCGAGCGAGAGCCGGCAGCGGCCGAAATCGAGCGTGCGCAGCGCCTGGAAGCGCGCCGGCGTGGCCGCGCGCGGCGAGCTCCAGGCGCTTCTCCTCCAGCACGTTGAGCCCGACCAGACCGAGATCGCAGACGTCCTCCTGCACCAGATCCGGGATGTCGTCGTCGCGCACGAACAGCACGTCGAGCGGCATGTTCTCGCCGAAGCCCATGAGCTGATCCTTGCCGCGCGAGAGCTTCAGGCCGCAGCGCGCGAGCAGATCGAGCGAGGGGTCGGTGAGCCGGCCGGACTTCTGCACGGCGAGCTTCAGGCGCGGGTCGTCAGCCATGGGGCGCCCCATTGGAGCGTCCGTCACGCTCGACGCGGCGCGCATCGCCGCCCGTGAGGCGGCTCGCAGCGAGCGAGTAGCCGCCGTTGCCCGGCGCGAGGATAGCGCGCCACGCGGCCGATGGTCGTGACGCTGACGCCGGTCTGGCGGTGGATCTCCCGGTAGGGCAGGCCGCGGTCGCAGCCACTCGACCACGGCCCAGCGGTCCGCCATCGCCTGCAGCTCCGCCGGCGTGCACAGGTCGCGGAGGAAGGCGCGGCACTCCTCGGCGCTGCGCAGCGCGGGATCGCCGCGACAGAGGTTGCGCTCGGCGAGCGCCTCCTGGCGGCGACTGACAGCTGCGGTGGACTTTCATGCCTGCCCCGCTCGGCGATCTCGTTCCAATGTAATAGTACGCTAATACATTATCACGACCCCGCACGCCGTGCCAGGACGCGGGTCATATTGCGGTGCACGAGCGGCGGCGGAGCCCGCCTTGACGGTACGCGTGAGGGGCGGCCTAGACTTCCGGCCACTCATCGAGACCGGCTGAGGGAAAGGCCCTTAGACGCCGGGGCAACCGTCAGGCCCAACCAGCCGGAAAGGTGCCAACTCCTGCGACCCGCTGCGGCGGGGCCGTCAGATGAGCGGTCAACGTAGCCTCTGCTCGGCGCCTCGCGCTGGGTGGACGATGGACGCGACCAGCCCGCCTGAGCGATGCGGGCGCTCCGCAGGAGTGCTCGATGAGGAACGAGCCCTATCGCGGAGCACCTGAATGGTCCAAAGTTGAGACTCTCGCAGCCAGCGCGCGAATCGGCGAACGCGCCGCCGCGCATGCGCGAGCCTATCCGTTGCGGGAAGGGGTACTGCGAGATCCCGGGCGAGCTGGCCCTGCACCACGGCGGCCGCCTGGAGCGGCGTGCGCATCGCGCTGGCGCCTGGTCGGGCCGCGCCGACGCGCCGGTGGTCTGCGCTCTGGGCGGCATCTCGGCGCACCGCCGCGTATTGCGGCACAGCATGACCGCGCGCGAGGGCTGGTGGTCCGAGCTCGCCGGGCCGGGCCGGCCGCTCGACACGGACCGCTTCCGCGTCCTCGAGCTTCGACTACCTCGGCGGCAGCGGCGAGTCGACCGGCCCGCGCGCCGGCGGCACCTTCCCGAGCCTCGTCGAGCTACGACCAGGCCGAGGCCCTGCTGCGCGCTGCTCGATCATCTCGGCATCGAGTCGCCTGCGCGCCATCGCCGGCGGCTCCTACGGCGGCATGGTGGCGCTGGCGTTCGGCGAGCGCTATCCGGAGCGGGTCGGGCAGCTGATCGTCATCGGCGCGGCCGACCGTGCCCATCCGCATGTCCACCGCCTGGCGCAGCGTGCAGCGGCGCATCGTGCGCTTCGCGCTCGCAGAGCGGCAGCGCCGCCGAGGGCCTCGAGCTGGCGCGCGCGCTCGCCATGGCGACCTACCGCAGCAGCGAGGAGTTCGCGGCGCGCTTCGCGGGCCGCCCAGCCGCGAAGGCGGGGCGCTTCGTGTTCCCGGTCGAGGACTATCTGTTGGCGCGCGGCCGCGACTACGCGGCGCGCTACCGGCCGGAGTCCTTCCTGTGCCTGTCCGAATCCATCGATCTGCATCGGGTCGATGCGACGCCGCATCTTCGTCCCGACGAGCGCGGTCGCGGTGCGCGAGGACCAGCTCGTGCCGGTCGCCGACATGCGCGCGCTGGCCGCGCGGCTGCCGGCGCGCGACGGCTGCACGAGATCTCCTCGCGTCTACGGCCACGACGCCTTCCTGAAGGAGGCGCGAGCAGCTTGCGGCCATCTTTCGACGCGCGCGTCGGAGAGCCCTGAGATGAGCGAACGACACGCCGATGCCGTCACCGCTGCGCCGTGCGCGCCGGCCTCGAGAGCGACGACGCGACCGGCGCCGTGGTGCCGCCGATCCACCTGAGCGCGACCTTTGCGTTCCGCGGCTTCGGCGAGAAGCGCGCCTACGACTACTCGCGCTCCGGCAATCCGACCCGCGATCTGCTCGGCGACGGCGCTGGCCGAGCTCGAGGGCGGCGCGGGCGGCGTGGTCACGGCGACCGGCATGGCGGCGATCACGCTGTGCCGGCTATCTGCTGCCGGCCGGGGCGCGCATCGTCGCGCCGCACGACTGCTATGGCGGCACCTACCGGCTGTTCGACGCCTGGCGCAAGCGGGGCGAGCTGCGGAGTCGAGTTCGTCGATTTCGCCGACGAGGCGGCCGTGCGCGCCGCGCTTCGCGGCCCGCCGCGCTGCTGTGGATCGAGACGCCCAGCAATCCGCTGCTGCGGATCACCGACATCGCGCGCTTCACGGCGCTCGGGCACGCGCCGGCGCGCTCGTCGCTGGTCGACAACACCTTCCTGTCGCCGCTCTGGCAGCAGCCGCTCGACTTCGGCGCCGACCTCGTCGTGCACTCGACGACCAAGTACCTGAACGGCCACAGCGACGTGGTGGGCGGCGCGGTGATCGCGCGCGCGAAGGAGCATGCACGAGCAGCTCGTCTGGTGGGCGAACTGCCTCGGCGTCACCGGCGCCCCGTTCGACAGCTTCATGACGCTGCGAGGGCTGCGCACGCTGCATGCGCGCCTGGAGCAGCATGCGCGCAATGCGATCGCGCTTGCCGAGTGGCTGCGAGCGCAGCCGGGGGTCGAGCGCGTCTACTACCCGGGCCTGCCGACCCATCCCGGCCACGAGGTCGCCCGGCGCCAGCAGCGCGGCTTCGGCGCCATCGTGACCTTGGAGCTCGCGGGGGGCCTCGACGCGGTGCGAGCCTTCGCGTCGGGGCTCGAGTGCTTCTCCCTCGCCGAATCCCTCGGAGGCGTGGAGAGTCTGATCGCGCATCCGGCGACGATGACTCATGCGGCGATGGATCCCGACGCGCGGCTCAAGGCAGGGCTCGTCGATGGGCTCATCCGGCTGTCCGTCGGCATCGAGGCGCTCGAGGACCTGCGCGCCGATCTGGCCGCCGGCCTGGAGCGAGCGCGCCGCACCGCCTCGGCGCCGCGGCTGAAGATCGCGGAGCGGTGAGCGCGCGCTCACCGGCTCTCTCGCGTCAAGCTCCCGCGGCGAGGCTTTTGAGGACGGCGTCGCCCGCCTCGCGCGTCGAGCAGGCGCGTGCGCCGGGTGCCGCGATATCCGGCGTTCGCGCTCCGCCCTCGATCGCCCGGCTCACGGCGGACTCCAGGGCGTCCGCCTCGCGCTGGAGCCCGAGCGAGTGGCGCAGCAGCATCGCGACGCTGAGCAGCGTGCCGTAGGGATTCGCGATCCCCTGGCCCGCGATGTCCGGCGCCGAGCCGTGGATCGGCTCGTAGAGGCCCCGCGTGCCGTCCCCGAGCGAGGCGGAGGGCAGCAGGCCGAGCGAACCGGCGAGCATGGAGGCCTCGTCGGTGAGGATGTCGCCGAACATGTTCTCGGTCACGAGCACATCGAAGTCGCGCGGCCGCCGAATGAGGTGCATGGCAGCGGAGTCGACCAGCATGTGCTCGAGTGCCACGTCCGGGAACTCCGCGCGCATCACCCGCTCGCACACCTCGCGCCACAGCCGCGAGGTCTCCAGCACGTTGGACTTGTCGATCGAAGTGAGCTTGCGCCGCCGCGCCCGCGCGAGGCGCGCCGCCGCGCGCGTGATGCGCTCCACTTCGGGCACCGTATAGGTGCAGACATCCACGGCGCTCATCGCGTCGCGCTTCTTCTCGCCGAAGTAGATGCCGCCCGTCAGCTCCCGCACGAACACCAGGTCGACACCGCGCAGCGCCTCCGGCTTGATCGTCGAGGCATCGAGGAGCGACGGGTGGACCTTCACGGGCCGAAGATTCGCATAGACCCCGAGCGCCTTGCGGAGCCTGAGGAGCCCTTGCTCCGGACGCACCTTTGCGCCGGGCTGAGACCATCTCGGGCCGCCGATTGCGCCGAGCAGTACGGCGTCGGCCGCGAGGCACTTCTCGAGCGTGCGGGCAGGCAGCGGATCGCCCCAGGCATCGATGGCTGCACCGCCGAACGGCAGCTCATCGAGCTCGAGGTGGTGGCCGTACGAGCCGGCGAGGGCCCTGAGGCAGCGCAGGCCTTCGGCGACGACCTCGGGGCCGATGCCGTCGCCGCCCAGAACGGCGATGGTCGCCTTCATGACGTCGCGGACTTCCGCTCGTATGCCTCGATCTGCGGCAGCTGCCCGAGCAAGAAACCCAGCTCGTCGACGCCGTTCAGCAGGCAGTACCGCGCGAAGGCCTCGAGGGGAAAGCGGACCTGCCCGCCGGTTGGGAGCGTAAGCGTCGTCGTCTCGACGTCGAGTGCCACCTCCGCACCGGGATGCTCGATCAGCCAGCGGCCGGTCTCCTCGTCGACCTCGACCGGCAGCAGTCCGTTCTTGAGCGCGTTGCTGCGGAAGATGTCGGCGATCTCGGTGCTCACCACCGCGCGAAAGCCGTAATCGACGAGCGCCCAGGGCGCGTGCTCGCGCGATGAGCCACAGCCGAAGTTGCGCCCGGCCACCAGGATCGCGCAGCCCGCTGCCTCGGGACGGTTCAGCACGAAATCCGGCCTTCGGCGCCCCGTCCGGCGGCGTAGCGCCAGTCGGTGAACAGCTGCCGGCCAAGGCCCGTGCGGGTCGTCGTGGTGAGAAAGCGCGCGGGAATGATCTGATCGGTGTCGATGTTCGAGGCCGGCAGCACGACGGTGCGCGAGCGAACGGTCTTGACGGGGTCCATGGGGGCTCCGGGGGACGGGCTACAGCAGCTCGCGCGGATCGGTGACACGGCCGCGCACGGCGCAGGCCGCCGCCGTGAGCGGGCTCGCGAGCAGCGTTCGGCTGCCTGCGCCCTGGCGCCCCTCGAAGTTGCGGTTGCTGGTGCTCACCGAGTACTCCCCGCGAGCGACGGTATCGCCGTTCATGCCGATGCACATCGAGCAGCCGGACTCGCGCCAGTCCGCGCCCGCGTCGATGAAGATCCGGTCGAGCCCCTCGGCCTCGGCGGCGGCCTTGATCTGCTGCGAGCCGGGCACGACGAGCATGCGCACGCCGGGGGCCACCTTGCGCCCGCGCAGCACCCGGGCGGCGCCGCGCAGATCCGACAGGCGCCAGTTGGTGCAGCTGCCGATGAACACCACGTTCACCGGCCGCTCGCGCAGGGGCGCGCCGGCCTCGAAGCCCATGTAGTCGAGGGCTCTCGCGAAGATCGGATCGCCCGGCCGGGACGGCACGCATCCGCTGATGGGAATCGACCATGCCGGGATTGGTGCCGTAGGTGATCATCGGCTCGACGGCGTTCGCGTCGAAGTCCACTTCCCGGTCGAATTGCGCGCCGGGGTCGGTGGGCAACTGCCGCCACGCCGCGAGCGCGCGCTCCCAGTCGGCCCCCTGCGGCGCGCGGGGACGGCCGCGGAGATAGGTGTAGGTCGTCTCATCCGGCGCGATCATGCCGGCGCGCGCTCCAGCCTCGATGGACATGTTGCAGACGGTCATGCGCTCGTCCATGTCGAGCGCGCGAACGGTCTCGCCGCGATACTCGATGACGTGGCCCGTGCCGCCCGCGACGCCGATCTGGCCGATGATGGCGAGAATCAGGTCCTTCGCCGTGACGCCCGCGGCCAGCCGTCCGCTCACGTGGATGGCGAGCGTGCGCGGCTTGCGCTGCAGCAGGCACTGGGTCGCGAGAACGTGGCCGACCTCCGTCGTGCCGATGCCGAACGCGAGCGCGCCGAGCGCGCCATGCGTGCTCGTGTGACTGTCCCCGCAGACGATGGTCTTGCCCGGCTGCGTGATCCCGAGCTCCGGGCCGATGACGTGAACGATGCCGCGCTGCGCATGCCTCAAGCCGAGCAGCTCGACGCCGAACTCGCCGCTGTTCGATTCGAGCTCCCGGACCTGCCGCGCCGCGGCCTCGATCGCGATCGGCGCCCCGCCGAAGACCTGCTCCGTGCGAGTCGGCGTGGAATGATCCATGGTGCCGAGGGTGAGGTCCCGGCGCCGCACCGGAAGGCCCCTGCGCACGCAGCTCCGCGAAGGCCTGGGGCGAGGTCACCTCGTGGATGAGGTGCAGATCGATGTACAGGACGGCGGGCGTTTCCCGGCGTCTCGGGCACCACCTCGTGCCGCTCCCAGACCTTCTCGAACATCGTCTTGGACACGGTACGTACTCTCAAACAGCCGTCTGGGCCGTGCGCGCGGCGCCCGACCGCTCGTCGCGCGCGCGGGCGCCGGCGCGCTGCGCCAGCTCGATGCGGTTCACCACCTCGAGGAACGCCTGGGTGCTCGACTCGATGATGTTGGTGCTGACGCTCGAGCCGCGATAGGTGCGCCGGTTGTGCTCGACGTACACGATCGCCTCGCCCTGGGCGTCCTCGCCGCCCGTCACGCCGTGCAGCTCGAACTTGCGCAGCAGCACGCTCACGCCCGTCGCGGCCTCGATGGCCTTGAACGCCGCATCCACCGGGCCGTCGCCGCGGGAGGTCTGCTCGACGCTGCGCCCGTCGGCGTGCACCAGCCGCACGGCGGCTTCGGCCCCGCTCACGCTGTCCGTCACGGTTCTGAGCTCGACGAGCGTCCACGGACCGCCGGCGCTCTGCTCGGCGCGGAGGACCAGCGCCTCGATATCGCCGTCGAACAGCTCCTTCTTCTTGTCCGCGAGCGCCTTGAACTCGGTGAACACCCGGTTGAACTCGGTCTCGTCGAGCTCGAAGCCGAGCTCCTCGACGCGCTGGCGCAGGGCGTGCCGCCCGCTGTGCTTGCCAAGCACCAGGCTGCTGCGCGTGAGGCCCACGTCCTCCGGCCGCATGATCTCGTAGGTCGAGCGGTGGCGCAGCATGCCGTGCTGGTGAATGCCCGCCTCGTGTGCGAACGCGTTCTCGCCGACGACCGCCTTGTTGCGCGGTATCGACATGCCGGTGATGCTCGCGACCAGGCGCGAAGTGGGGTAGAGGCGGATCGTCTCGATGTGGGTTCGGGCGTTGAAGAAGGTCTCGCGCGTCTTCAGCGCCATCACGACCTCCTCGAGAGAGCAATTGCCGGCCCGCTCGCCGATGCCGTTGATGGTGCACTCGATCTGCCGAACGCCGGCGACGACGGCGGTGAGGCTGTTTGCGACTGCCATCCCGAGATCGTTGTGGCAGTGGACGGACAGCGTGACCCCATCGATCCCCCGGACGTTCTTGCGCAGGTAGCGGAACAGCTCGGCGAACTCGTCCGGTACGGTGTAGCCGACCGTATCCGGTATGTTGATCGTCGTTGCGCCCGCGGCGATGACGGCCTCGACCACCTGCGCGAGGAACTCGAGCTCGGTACGCGAGGCGTCCTCCGGCGAGAATTCGACATCCTCGCAGAACTCCCGGGCGGTGCGCACGCCCTCGACGGCGCTGCGCACGATCTCCTCCTGGGCCATGTTGAGCTTGTACTCGCGGTGAATGGCGCTCGTCGCGAGGAACACGTGCAACCGGTGGCGCTGGGCGTCGCGCAGCGCCTGGGCGGCGAGCTCGATGTCGCCGCGGCTGCACCGCGCGAGGCCGCAGATCACCGGGCCCTGCACCTCGCGCGCGACGGCGTTGACGCTCTCCCAGTCGCCTCGCGAGGCGGCGGGAAAGCCCGCCTCGATCACATCCACGCCGAGCTCGGCGAGCGCGCGCGCAACGCGCAGCTTCTCGGGCTGGGTCATGCTGCATCCGGGCGACTGCTCGCCGTCGCGCAGCGTGGTGTCGAAGATGATGACGCGGTCGGGATCGGCACCCATGGTAGTCACTCCTCGGACTCGATCGCTCCTTGAAGCCTTAAGTCGTGCGCGCCGCGCTCATGCGCGGCGCTCGTTGAGCCAGGGCATCCGCGCCCTGAGCGTCGCGCCGACCTTCTCGATCTGGCGCGCCATGTCCGCCTTCAGCAGCTTCTTGTAGGTGCGGCGGCCGGAGGCGTACTCCTTGATCCACTGGCGCGCGAACGTGCCGTCCTGGATCTCCTCGAGGATGCGGCGCATCTCCTTTTTGACGCGGGCGTCGATGACGCGCGGCCCGCGGGTGAGATCTCCGTACTTGGCCGTCTCGCTGACGAACTGGTGCATCTTCTTGATGCCGCCCTCGTGCAGCAGATCCGTGATCAGCTTCACCTCGTGCAGGCACTCGTAATAGGCGACCTCGGGCTGGTAGCCGGCCTCGACCAGGGTCTCGAAGCCCTTCACGATGAGCTCGGTCACGCCGCCGCAGAGCACGGTCTGCTCGCCGAACAGGTCGGTCTCAGTCTCCTCGGCGAAGGTTGTTTCGAGCACGCCCCCGCGCGTCCCCCCGATGCCGTGCGCGTAGGCGAGGGCCTTCGCGTGCGCCCGGCCGCTCGAGTCCTGCGCGACGGCGATGAGGCAGGGCACTCCGCGGCCTTGCTGGTACTGGCGCCGGACGAGATCCCCGGGGCCCTTGGGCGCGATCAGTACGACGTCGAGGTCCTTACGCGGGCGGACCGTCCGGAAGTGTATGTTGAAGCCGTGAGCGAAGAGCAGGGCGGCACCGCGCTTGAGGCTCGGGGCGATGGACTCGTAGAGCTCGGCCTGCACGAGGTCCGGCGTGAGCATCGCGATCAGATCCGCGTTGCAAGCCGCCTCGGCGGGCTCCGCCACGGCGAGGCCGTCGCGCCGTGCCTTCTTCCAGCTGTCGCCGCCCTTGCGTACTCCGACGATCACGTCGTAGCCGCTGTCCTTGAGGTTGAGCGCATGCGCGCGGCCCTGGCTGCCGTAGCCGAGCACTGCGATCCGCGCCCCGCGGAGGGCCTTCTTGTCGACGTCCTTCGGCGAATACAACTTCATCATCTACGCTCCCATGGTGACTCGACGCAAAAAACCCCGCACCCGCCCTGTTTCACGGGGCCGGTGCGGGGTTTTTCGGTGGTTCGCGTTTGGCTCGAGCTGGCTCAACTAGCGCGACTGACCCGCACCGGCTCCTCGAAGGAGCAGCAGGCTCGTAAGCAGCAGCGCGGGACGCGCCGAGGCGTCCATCACCGCTCTTCTGAAGGGTGCAGCCATCGCAGGTAGACGAGTACTTAAGGTGGCAAGCCCGGGGGTGTTTCCGTAGCCGTACGAGGCAAGATGGGAGCACAATCGCCGTAATGTTGTCAATTGACGCAGGGGCGGCAACTGGCTGTACCTTGACCTTTACGCTTGGAACGTGAGCGGCCAAGCGCGGGCGCACAAAATCCGCGGCCTCTGAACTCACATCGGTCGGACCAGTCCAATTTTGCGAGCCTCACGGCCGCAAGCGCCTGCGAGGCAAGGCAGCGGGCCCCCCGCCCCCATGCCCCTTCGACGCAGCGGCCGCGCGGTGGGCATACATGTTGCTGGACACGGCGCACGGCCGCTTCCCAATCCGTTCGCGAAGGGCCCGGCCTGCGAATCGTGCTGCGCGGGAGCGTCGCTTCCCGGAGGGCGAGTATGCGCGACGGACATATCACCGATGGCGGTCGGGAAGCGCAAATCGGCATCTCGGACGTGAGCGGAGTTGTCAGTGCGCGGGGTAGCGGTTAGAGTTTGCGGGTTGTACGCCGATGCCTGGCCGCTGCGCCGAAGTGCGCGCGGCTCGGGATGCCGCCAATATACTTATTTATTACGGCAAGAAGCTCTTCGGGAGGTCCGCTCGAAGCTGTGCCGACCGGGCGCAGGACGGGCGGGGCGCCCGAGACGATGGTGGGGACTGCCTCGACTTTTGGGGGATGAGCACGAGTCCATATTTGGACTTGCGCGGGGATCAAAACGTAGCTACTTTGCGACGCCTGCCCACACGGGGCGGCTCGCGCGAACCTCTGGCACTGATCGAACGTAAGCATGTCCGCATACACGCAACACGACGCACAGTTCTTCTCACGGCGCGCCCTGATCTTCGTCATCGCCCTCGGCGTGCAGGTCATCGGATTCTGGGCGCTGGAGGCCGGGCTCGCGCAACGGGTGATGCGCATCATCTCCGCGCCGATCCAGACCGACATCGTGCAGCAAGTGGAGAAGCACGATACGCCGCCGCCCCCGCCGCCGCCCAAGATGGAGCGGCCGCCGGTCGAGATCCCCCCGCCCGAGGTGAGTATCAACGTCCCGGTCGAGCCCACTTCCACGGCGATCACGAGGGTGACGACCCGGCACATCGTCGCTCCCCCGCCGCGCCCAGCGCGCCGGGCCGTCATCGTCGGTGCGAGCGTGGACATGCAGCATTCCCCGTCAACGGACGATTACTACCCGCCGGTCTCGCGCCGCCTGAACGAGCAGGGCACGACGATCGTCCACATGTGCGCGAGCCCAGAAGGCCGTCCGGCGACCGCGCCGCAGGTTCAGAGGAGCTCCGGCTCGGTGAGGCTCGATGAGGCGGCGGTCAAATGGGCGTCCCATGCGCGCTTCCATCCCGAAACGTCGGACGGCAGAGCCGTCCAGTCATGCCTGAGCTTCAGAGTGAAGTTCGAGTTGACGGACGACTGATCCAGCAGGTTTATGACAGGGGCGCTCCAGGCGCCCCTCGCTTTTAAGAACGAGGAGACTATGGAAAACACAGCCGCAGCAGTAACCAACCCTTATAGCCCGTGGGCGCTCATCACCAATGGGGACCCCCTGTCCCATCTGGTGCTGCTCACCTTGGCCCTGATGTCACTATTCTCGTGGTACGTGGTCCTCACGAAGCTGTGGGATCAGCGCCAGCTGAAGAAGTCGGCCAAGACCGCCGAGAGGCAGTTCTGGACCGCGCCCTCGGTGAAGGACGGGGTCGAGCGCCTGAAGAAAGGCGACGAGTACCGCCGGCTTGCGGAGGAGGGCCTGCGGGCTCAGTCCCATCATGACGGACGCCTCACGGACCGCATCGACCTCAACGAGTGGATCACGATGTCGCTCGAGCGGTCGGTCAATACCTCGAACACGCAGCTGCAAAGCGGCATGGGATTGCTCGCCTCGGTCGGCTCCACGGCGCCGTTCGTCGGCCTCTTCGGCACGGTCATCGGCATCATCAAGGCGCTGATCTCCATCGGCGTGTCCGGGCAGCCGAGCATCGACAAGGTGGCGGGCCCCGTGGGCGAGGCGCTCGAGATGACGGCCGCCGGCCTGCTCGTCGCCGTGCCGGCGGTGCTCTTCTACAACTGGCTCGTCGGCCGCAACCGGATCGTGCTGCAAGGCATGCGCAACTTCGCGAGCGACCTGCATGCGTACCTCATCGGCGGGGTGCGCGTCGGTGGCGACGTGCCCGCTACGCGACCCGCCGTCGCCGCCGCAGTGGGACGTAAGTGACGGCCATCCGGCGCAGGTTGAGGAAACAGCCATGGCGATGAGTGTCGGTCCTCAGGGCGGCGACGGGGACGCGCAGCTCAACTCGACGATCAACACGACCCCCCTCGTGGACGTGATGCTCGTGCTGCTCATCATCTTCCTCATCACGATCCCGGTCATCCGGGACACGGTTCCCGTGAATTTGCCGAGCGCCGTGAACATCCCGACGCAGACCAAGCCGGAGAACATCACGATCGCTGTGACCGCGAACGGGGACATCTACTGGAACCATGCGCCGGTGCCGAACGAGCAGGCGCTGATCCAGGACGTGGTGAGCGCGGCCGTCATCAAGCCGCAGCCGGAGATCCACATCCGCGCCGACAAGGACGTGCAGTTCGCCTCGATCGGTCGGGTACTGTTCGCGATCCAGCGCGGCGGCGTCGTCAAGGTAGGCTTCATCACCCAGCCGGACCGCGACAGCCTCGCCCAGTTCCTGTACATGCAGCACTGAGCGCACCCGGAGAATCTCGACGATGTCAATGCAGGTAGGAACCTCAGCGGACGAGGAGATGGTCGACATCAACACGACGCCGCTCATCGACGTGATGCTCGTGCTGCTCGTGATGCTCATCATCACTCTGCCGGTCATGACCCATGCGGTGAAGCTGGACATGCCGAATGCGAACAATCCGCCACCGCCGCAGGTGCAGCCCGAGATCATCGACCTGGAGATCGACTTCGACGGCACCATCACCTGGGACGGCACGGTCGTGCCGAACCTTGCCACGCTGGACGGCTACTTCCGCCAGGAGGCCGGCAAGGACCCGCAGCCGGAGATCCACCTGCAGCCCGACCGGCACGCGAAGTACGGGATCGTGGCGCAGGTGCTCGCCTCGGCGCAGCGCAACCACATGATCAAGATCGGTTTCGTCAACATACCGGAATTCAATCAGTAGCCCTCGGGGCGCGTGATAGATCGAGCTGAATTCATGAACAAGCCCAACCTTACAGCGGTGCTCCTTTCGGGTGCTACGTTTATAGCGGGACTGAGCGTGATGCTCGCCGGACCTGCTCGAGCGGCGCCCAAGACGCCCACGGTCAGCCGCGACTTCGGGGTGCCTCTCAAGGCGGCGCACGATGATGAGCTGAAGCAGGATTTCCGTGGGGCGCTCGCGGAGCTGGATAAAGCGAAAGCGTTGCCGAAGCCGACGCCGTACGAAACGCACCTCATCAACGAGCTGGGCCTCTACGCCTACATCAAGACGAAGGACTACGCCGATGCGGCGAAGGCCATGGAGGGGACCCTCGACGACGGATTCACGGACAAGGGGGAGGTCAATCGCGACCTCAAGGAACTCGTCATCATCTACAACCAGCTCGGTGATTACGGCAAGGTCGTGCAGTTCGGCAATCGCGCCATCGGCAACGGAGGCGCCGACGCCGACACATACCTGCTGGTGAGTCAGGCCTACTACAAGAAGGGCGACTTCCGGAACGCGGCCAAGTTCACCGACGGCGTCGTGAGCGACGAGATCAAGCAGGGAGAAACGCCCAAGGAAATCATGCTGCAGTTCATCTTCAACTCCTGCGTGAAAACCAACGACGAGTCCTGCATCGACAAATCGCTCGAGCGGCTGGTGACGTACTACCCGAAGCCCGACTACTGGCGTGACCTCATGGATTCGCTGTACCAGTCGAAGCAGGCCGAGAGCAGCGACCCCGACATGCTGAACATCTACCGGCTCGCCATGGACGTGGGCGCGATGTCGATGCCGTCGCAGTACATCGAGATGGCGCAGCTCGCGCTGGAGCAAGGCTCGCCGGGCGATGCGCAGCAGGTCCTCGAGAAGGGCTACGGCAGCAACATCTTCACCGACAAGAGCATCCGCGAGCATGCGGGCCGGCTGCTCGCGAGCGCCAAGAAGCAGGCCGCATCCGATCAGTCCTCGCTCCCAAGGCTCGCAACCGACGCCTCGGCCGCCGCCACGGGCCAGAAGGACGTGGCGGTCGGCATGGCGTACCTCGGCTATCAGCAGTATGACAAGGCGGCCGACGCGCTCGCCGAGGGCCTGATGAAGGGCAGCGTGCGCAACGAGGCCCAGGCCCGTCTGCTGCTCGGCATCGCGCAGCTGAAGGCCGGCCGCAAGGCCGATGCGATCAAGACCTTCCACGGCGTCATGGGCGATGAGACGCTACAGCGGCTCGCGACCCTCTGGAGCCTGCGCGCACGCGGTCCGGCGGGATCGGCCAACGGCTGATCGGGGAGGACGGGACACCATGACGATCAAGGCTGGTGATCGCATGCCGCAAGGCACGCTCAAGACCATGACCCAGGACGGGCCCAAGGACGTTGCCACGGACGAGCTCTTCAAGGGCAAGAAAGTCGTGCTGTTCAGCGTGCCGGGCGCGTTCACGCCGACATGCGACGCCAAGCATCTCCCCGGATTTCTACAGCGGGCCGCGGATCTCAAGGCGAAGGGTGTCGACACCATCGCCTGCATGGCGGTCAACGACGTGTTCGTCATGAACGCCTGGGGCAAGTCGGCCGGCGCCGGTGACAAGGTGCTCATGCTCGCGGACGGCAACGGTGACTATGCCAAGGCGCTCGGGCTCACCATGGATGCGAGCCGCTTCGGCATGGGCGTGCGGGGCCAGCGATTCGCGATCGTCGTCGACAACGGGATCGCCCGGCAGGTCCACGTCGAGGGCCCGGGCGAGTTCAAGGTCTCCGCCGCGGAGCACGTTCTCGCCCACCTGTAGGCGGCGCTTGCCGCTACGAGAGTAGCTTCTCGAGCTGCGGGACGATCTCGAAGAGGTCGCCCACCAATCCGATATCGGCGACCTCGAAAATGGGCGCCTCGGGATCCTTGTTGATGGCGACGATCGTCCGGGCATCCTTGATGCCCGTGAGGTGCTGGATGGCGCCCGAGATGCCGACGGCGATGTAGAGCTCGGGGGCGATGATCTTGCCGGTCTGTCCGACCTGCATCTCGTTCGGAACGTAACCGGCGTCCACGGCGGCGCGGGAAGCGCCCACCGCGGCGCCGAGCTTGTCGGCCAGCCGGTACAGCAACTTGAAGCCTTCCGCGCTGCCGAGGGCTCGGCCGCCGGAGACGACGCGGCGGGCGCTCTGCAGGTCCGGGCGGTCGGTCCTGGCGGCGGATACCGAGACGAACCGCGTGTGAGCCGGCGGCGCGACACCCGCATCCGCATGCTCGATGGCCGCCGACCCGCCGCGCGGCGCCTCGGCGTAGGAAGCGGTGCGGACGGTGCCGACAATCGTTGCAGCATCCTCCACCTCGACCGTCACGATGGCGTTGCCGGCATAGATCGGGCGCCTGAAGCGCGTCGGACTCTCGACCGCCATGATGTCGCTCACCTGCGGGGCGTCGAGCAGCGCAGCGAGCCGCGGCATCAGATCCTTGCCGAACGTCGTGGACGGACCGAGCACGTGGCTGTAGCCAGCCGCGAGCTTCGCGAGCTGCGGCGCGAGCACCGCGGCGAGGGGATGCTCGTTCGAAGAGTGCTCGACCTTGAGGACTGTCTCGACACCCCGCAGCGCTGCGGCCTGTGCGGCCACCGGCCCGGCGTCGGCCGCGCACACGGCGACCGTGATCCGAGCACCCGGTATGCCGCTCGCGCAGGTGATGCATCGGGCGGTGCTCGGGCTGAGCACGGCGCCGTCGTGCTCGGCGACCACCAGTACGCCGGCCACTACACGAGCCCCTTTTCCTTGAGCGCCGCGACCAGCTCGGCGGCGTCCCGGACGCGGATGCCCTTCTGTCGCTCGAGCGGTGGCTCGAAACGGATGGCCTTGATCCGGGAGCGCATCGGGACGCCGAGAGTGCTCACGCTCACGATCTCGAGGGGCTTTTTCTTGGCCTTCATGATGTCGGGGAGCTTGACGTAGCGCGGCTCATTCAGACGCAGATCCGTCGTGAACACGGCAGGAAGCTCGACCTCCAGGGTCTCGAGGCCTGCATCGACCTCGCGCACCACGGTCGCCTTGTCTGCGGCAAGCGCTATCTTCGAGGCGAAAGTCGCCTGCGGCCGCTCCCAGAGCGCGGCGAGCATTTGCCCCGTCTGGCTGTTGTCGTCGTCGATTGCCTGCTTGCCGAGGATCACCATGAGAGGCTGCTCGCGCTTGACCAGGGCGAGCAGGATGCGGGCGACCGTCAGCGGCTCGAGGCCCGCCTCTCCCGATGTGCCACCGGCCGCGGAGCTTTCGACGAGGATGGCTCGGTCGGCCCCCATGGCAAGCGCCGTACGCAGCTGCTGCTGGCTGTCCGCGGCGCCGACGCTCGCCACGACGACCTCATCCGCCGCGCCGCGCTCCTTGATCCGCAGCGCCTCCTCCAGGGCGATCTCATCGAAGGGATTGATGCTCATCTTCACGCCGTCGAGCGCAATGCCGCTGCCGTCCGGCTTCACCCGGACGCGCACGTTGTAGTCGACGACCCGCTTGATCCCGACGAGAATTGTTTTCATCGCCTCAGCTGTTCGGGGCGATGCGCGGATCGGGGCGATGAGGAGGATTGCGCTGCTGCTCGACGAACTTCACGCGAATTTTGTGAGCCGTATCGCGCAGTCGCGGCACGAAGCGCTCGACGGCGAGGCGCGCAGGCACGGCCGAGGCCGCGAACCGCACGGCGACCGCCGCGAGCACGCGATCCTCGACGACCACCGGCACGGCCATCGCGACTTCCTCCGACACGCGGCGCGTGCGCACGGCCGTTGCATAGCCTTGCTCGCGCGTCTCCTCGAGGAGCTTGTCCACCTCGGTGCGGCTCTTTGCGAGGCGATCTTCCTCACGCTGCGAGCGGCTCAAGATCTCGAGCAGGCAGTCGCGCTGCTCACGGCTGCAGAAGGCGAGGTACACGAGACCGGAGGAGGTGGTGAGCAGCGGGATGCGGAAGCCCGCGCTCAGGCGCTCGACGGCGAGCGGGCTCGCGTGGTCGGTCGTATCGCGCACCAGCATGGAGGTGCCGGAGGGCGAGCAGAGCGAGACCGGCCAGATGATCTCCTTGCACAGATCGTTGATGCAGGGCCGCGCGATCTGCGTGACCCAGGCCTCGTCGTCGAACCCGTCCGCGAGTCCGCGGACCATGACAGTGAGACGGTACCGGTCGTCCGTGGAGTCCCGGTAAACGTAGCCGGCTTGGCTCAGCGTCTCGAGAATACGGTAAGTGGTGGTGCGGGGAAGCTTGATGTCGCTGGTGACTTCCGAAACGGTCGCTCCGTCGCGGCGATTGAGTACAGCGAGAGCCTCGAGGCCGCGGATGAGCGCGCGGATGGGACGAGTTGATTCCATGAGCTTCGGTGTTGCCTGCCTACATTGGGGGGGTGAAAGTTTAGAAAGCGGGCGGTCGCCTGTCCAACCGGCTTCTTGAAGGGGGGCGCCTGCCCGGGAATATGTGGGCGAGCGGTCGGTCCGTGCATCCCCGCCCGAGACCGGCTATTCTCGGTGCCATGAGCACTGAACCCATGTTGCGCTCAAGTGAGGGGCTAAAGCACGTCCGCTACGAGATCCGGGGGCGGCTCGCCCGGCGCGCGCACGAGCTCGAGCGGCTCGGCTACGAGATCATCTCGCTCAACATAGGCAATCCGGGCCTGTTCGGGTTCCGCACGCCGGAGCCCCTGCGTCTCGCGATGCTCGAGAATCTCCCGAACGCCGAGGCCTACTGCCACCAGAAGGGAATCTTTCCGGCTCGTGAAGCCATCGTGATGCAGCAGCAAGCCCGCGGCGTGAAGGGCATCACGGCGGACGAGGTGTTCATCGGCAACGGCGCGAGCGAGCTCATCGACCTGACTTTACGCGCGCTGCTCAACGACGGGGATGAAGTCCTGGTGCCGAGCCCCGACTATCCGCTGTGGACCGCGGCCGTGACGCTCAACCGCGGACGCGCGGTGCACTATCCCTGCCGGCCCGAGAACGGCTTCGTCCCGGATCCCGAGGAGATCGCACGCCTGACGACGCCCCGCACCCGCGCGGTGATCGTCATCAATCCAAACAATCCCACCGGCGCCGTCTACCCGCGGGCCGTGCTGGAGGGGATCGCCCGGCTCGCAGAGAGCCGCGGCCTCGTCGTGTTCAGCGACGAGATCTACGACCAGATCCTCTACGACGACGCGGAATTCGTCCCGATGGCGACGCTGGTGCGGGACACGCTGTGCGCCACTCTTTCCGGCCTGTCCAAGGTGTATCGCGCGTGCGGCTACAGAGTCGGTTGGACGGTCTTCTCCGGACGCCTGCAAGGCGCCAGGGACTATCTGAGCGCGCTCGAGCTGCTCTCATCGCTCCGTCTGTGCAGCAATGTGCCTGGACAGTGGGCCGTGCCCGCGGCCCTCGGCGGCTATCAGAGCATCCAGGAGCTGATCGTACCGGGCGGCCGCCTGTACGAATCGCGGCGCGCCATCCTCTCAGCCGTCGCCGAGAGCCGGTATCTGCGGATCGTGCCGCCCGCGGGGGCCATGTACGCCTTCATCGGGGTGGACACCAGCGAGTTCCCGGATTTCGACGATCAGCGCTTCGCGCTCGATCTGCTGGAGCAGAAGCACGTGCTCGTGGCGCCCGGCGTCAGCTTCAACGTGCCGTACCGGACGCATTTCCGCGTGACGAGCCTGCCCGAGCCCGTGGTGCTCAAGCGGGTCTTCGTGCGCATCGAGGAACTGCTGGCGACGTACGCGGCGAGCAGGCGCGGCGGGGCGCAGAGCACGATCGTTGACGCCTCGGGACGCTTCCGGTAGACGAGCTCCCCGGCGCGCGTCCCGGTCGGCCGGCCCGCGAGGCTCACGGGGCCGACTTAATTCGTGTAATTTCTTGAAATGCACTGTAAGCGCCTGAATTGCTTACACTCAACTCCCTGATTGATCAGGACCTGGAAGGCGGCGCCACGGTCGTGACGCCCTCTCCCCAGCGTGCCGCGGCCGTCCGGCTCGCCTACGCCACCTCGCGTATCGCTCGCGGCGAGCGGGCATGGCGCACCCCGGACGCTGTCGCGCTTCGAGCGTGGCTCGAGCGGGAGATCTTGCGCGCGACCGATGCCGCCGAGCCGGCTCCGCGGCCGCTGCGTCCCGCCGAGGAGTGGCTGCTCTGGAAGGAGGCGGCCCACGATGCGGCCCAGACTCTTCTCGGCGGCGAGGAGGCCGCCGCGCTCTCGAGCGGCCTGCTCGCCGACTCGCTGAGCCGTGCCGCTCGCCTGATGTTCGACTGGGGGATCCCGGCCGGCGCGCTCCGCGGATCGGGCGGCCGCGAGAGCGAGCTGCTTGCCCGGGCACTCGAGCGCGTCGAGGCGAGAAGCCGTGAAGCGCACGCGGCGCCGAGTCATGCGCTTTGGGGACTGCTGCGCGGCTCACGATCCCGGCCCGCGAGCTTCGCCGGCTTCACCGAGCGCAGTGCGGCGCGCGCCGATTGGATGCAAGCGGCGTCCGAGAGGCACCTGGCGCTGCGTGAGCACCTGTGTGAAGCGGCGCCCGGCCGTGCGCTCACCGCGCGCGCTAGCGATCCGGCCGAGGAGCTGGAGCTCGCGGCTCGGTGGTGCGGGTTGCAGCTCGGGGAGGACCCTGAGCGGCGCCTGCTCGTGATCGTTCCGGACCTGCCGCTGCGCCGGAGCGAGGCCGTGCGGCTCTTCGAGCAGGCACTCGCGCCCCGGTTGGCCTTGAGCGGCGCCGATGCGGAGGCGGGTTGTATCGTCGTGGAGGGCGGAAAGCCGCTCGCTGGCTATCCGCTCGTGCGGCACGGATTGACGGCGCTCGCGTTCCTCACCGGGACGCTCGAAGTCGCGAAGCTGAGCGCCTGGCTGCGGGGGTCTTTCTGGCGCGTGCCTCAGCTTCCTGAGAGGGCGGAGCTCGATGCCTGGCTCCGCCAGGTCCTCACGATCGATGTGACGCCCGCCGCGCTGCAGGCGGCCCTGCAAGCGGCTCCGAACCGCCTCGGCGCCGTATCGGCAGCGCTGCGCGGCGCACTCGGAGAGGCTGCTCGCGCGCTCGGGCCGCCCGCTGAGACGCTGCCGACCCGGGAGTGGGCTCAGCGCTTCGAGCGCACGCTCGAGGCCCTTGGATGGCCCGGCGCGCGTCCCATGTCGAGTGCGGAGCAGCAGACGAAGGCGCGCTTCGGGGAGATCCTTGCGGACTTCGTCGCGATCGGCGGACAGCTCGGCGCGCTCGCCGCGCCGCAGGCCCTCCGCATGCTCGAAGCGCTCGCTGCCCGCACGACCTTCGCGCCTGAGAGCGGTGACGCCGCGGTGACGCTGACCAGCGCCCTGGCCGATCCCATCGTGCGCTATGACGGCATCTGGGTCGCCGGCCTGCACGCGGACGCCTGGCCACCGCCGCCCGTGGTCAATCCGTTCATTCCGCTCTCCGCCCAGATCCGCGCCGGCATTCCGGGGGTCACGGCAGCCGGCTGTCTCGCGCGCGCGAGAGGCCTGCTCGATCGATGGCGGCGCTCAGCCCCGCAGCTGGTCGCGAGCTGGGCGGGCAGCATGGAGGACCGCGAATGCGCCCCGTCCCCGCTGCTCGCCGAGCTCGAGGGCATCGAGCCCTGGACGCCGGACGAGCGCACCCCCACGCTCGCTCGACGGATCAGAGCGACACGGAGCATCGAGTCCTTTGCGGACGATGCGGGAAACCCTTGGGCCCCCGGGGCTCCGCTCCCCGCCGGCACGCGGGCTCTCGACTCCCAGAGCCGCTGTCCCTTCCGTTCGTACGCCGAGCTCAGGCTCGCGAGCACGCCCCTCCAGGCGCCGCGGCCCGGCGTCGATCCTCGCGAGCGGGGCCGCCTGGTGCACCGTGCCCTCGAGTATTTGTGGCGCGAGATCGGCGGCTCGGAGGGGCTCCAGCGGGCGAGCGCGAGCGGCGGACTCGAGCGCCTGATCGACGACTGTGTGGCGCGCGCCGCGCGAGAGAGCTTCTCCCCGCCGTCGAGCCCGTCCGCAGAAGCCCTGCAGCGCCGCGAGCGGCGGCGCATCGCGCGGCTGCTCCTCGATCTCACCGCCCTGGAGAGCGGGCGCGCACCGTTCCGCGTGATCGCGCTCGAGCAGACGAGAAGCCTCACGCTCGCCGGCGCGCGGCTCGATGTGCGGATCGACCGGATCGACGAGCTCGATGACGGCGCACGAGTGATTCTCGACTACAAGACCGGCAAGCCGGTGCCGCTCGAGTGGCTCGCAAACCGCCTCACCGAGCCGCAGCTGCTCGCCTACCTGCTCGCCGAGGGC
The DNA here is from genome assembly GCA_963849095.1 of uncultured Gammaproteobacteria bacterium. Taxonomy (GTDB): domain Bacteria; phylum Pseudomonadota; class Gammaproteobacteria; order Steroidobacterales; family Steroidobacteraceae; genus JASHUC01. The sequence goes on along the minus strand of CAWKGA010000010.1, from coordinate 155,205 downwards.
GGCAACGCCTGCGCGCTCGCGGCGGTGCACCTCTCGACCGATCGAATTGCCTACCGCGGCATGTCCGACCGGCCTCACCGCCTGCCGCGACTTCCCGCGCTCTGCGAGGAGGAATCGGCGGCCGCCGCCGCCTGGCAGGATCAGATTCGACGATGGCAGGCCGTTCTCGAGCGGCTGGCGGGCGACTTCCTCGCCGGATCGGCCGCCGTCGACCCGGCCGAATCCGCATGCCGCATCTGTCACCTGCACACGTTCTGCCGGATCGGCGAGATCCGAGCCGCGAGCGCCGGGGAGCCGCACGCAGATGCACCGGAATCGCGCGATGACTGATCCTGCCCCACCTCATCCGGACGATCCCGACACTGCGGCGCGCGAGCAGGCGCTCGATCCGCGCCACTCGGTTGTGCTGGAGGCTCCCGCGGGCTCCGGTAAGACGACCGTGCTCACCCAGCGCCTGCTGAGGTTGCTGTCCACCGTCGATGAGCCCGAGCAGATTCTCGCGATCACCTTCACGCGCAAGGCCGCCGGGGAGATGCGGGAGCGCGTGGTGCGCGCTTTGAGCGGTGACATCGACGCTGCTGCGCCGCAGGGCCGCAGGCTCCGCGAGCTCGCCGACGCCGCAAACGAGCGCTCGCGGCGGCTCGGATGGTCGCTCGAGGCGAATCCGGGGAGGCTGCGCATCCAGACGATCGACTCGCTCAGCCGGTGGCTCGCCACCCAGCTGCCGATCACAGCCCGCAGCGCAGGCGACCTGGCAATCTCGGACTCCCCCACTCGCCTGTACCGGATCGCCGCGCGGCAAACGCTTCTCGATGCGGAAAGCGACGCGAGCCTGCGGGCCGACGCGCAGCTGCTGTTCGAGCGGCTCGACAACGATTTCGGGCGCTTCGAGCAGCTGCTCACGACGATGCTTCAGGCGCGGGCCCACTGGCTGCCGAAGCTTCTCCAAGGAGGGACCCGCGGACAGGCGCCGGACGGGTCCGCCCCGGAGATCGACCTGTGTGCGAGGGTCGAGCAGGGCTTGCGCGCGATCGTGAGCGCGCGAGTACGCGAGGCGGGCACCCTCGTTCCCGCGGCGCTCATCGAGCAGGGAGCGCGGCTCGCGCGCGCGGCGGCGCGGCACCGGCAGGCTTCCGCGGAGGCGCGGCCCGGTCCCTGGCAGGCCTGGGCTTCAGGATCGGACTCGGCGGGGCGCCTCGACCTGCGCCACTGGCAAGGCCTCGCGCAGCTCGCGCTGACCGCCCAGACTACCTGGCGAGTGACCCTCACCAAGCGCGAGGGCTTCCCGCCCGAGGTGAGGCCGCTCAAGGAGGAGGCGCTGGGCTGGATCGGAAGCCTCGGCCGCGTCGAGGGCGCCCGGGAGCGGCTCGCCGAGCTCGCGGCGCTGCCGGACCCGCAGGTTCCCTTCGAAGACGCGCGTGCGCTGTCGGCCCTCGCGAGACTGCTGCGCCTCGCGGCGAGCGAGCTCGAGCTCACCTTTCAGGAGCACGGCCGCGTGGATTATCCCTACGTTGCGGCGGCGGCGCGCCGTGCGCTCACGGAGGAAGGCGCGCCGACCGACTTCGCGCTGCGCCTCGGGACCGATATCCGGCACATCCTCGTCGATGAGTTCCAGGACACCTCGATCGAGCAGGCCGAGCTGCTCCAGGCGCTCACCTCCGGATGGGAGGAGGGCGACGGCCGCACGCTGTTCGCCGTCGGGGATCCGATGCAGTCGATTTATCAGTTCCGCGAGGCCGAGGTCGGCCTGTTCCTGCGCGCCTCGACCCACGGAATCGGCGCTCTGCGGCTGCGTCCCGTCGCGCTCACGCGCAATTTCCGCTCGGCGCCGGCGCTCGTCGGCTGGCTCAATGCGACCTTTGCACGGTGCTTCCCGCAGGCCGACGATCCTCGCACGAGCGCCGTCCGTTACCGGGAATGCACCGCCGGCCGCAGCGACCTGCGCGGGTTCGTGCGCCTGTACGCATCGTCCGGCGGGGAGCCGGAGACGGAGGCGCGTGCCGTCGCCCAGCTGGCGGCACGCCTGCGCGCCGAGGAGCCGCAAGCGAGCATCGCGATCCTGCTCGCCGCGCGATCGCATGCGCCGCCCATCGTCGCCGCGCTGCGCGAGGCCCGGATCGCGGTGGCGGGCGTCGATCTGGTCTCCCTGGCCGATCTGCCCGTCGTGCGCGACCTCGAGGCGCTCACGCGGGCGCTCGATCATCTCGCCGACCGCACGGCCTGGCTCGGCGTGCTGCGCGCGCCCTGGTGCGGTCTCACCTTGAGCGAGCTCAGCCTGCTCATCGAGGGCACTCCCGAGCGGACCGTGTGGGAGGCGATCAACGACGAGACGCGCGTGCAACGACTGCCACCCGACTCGCTCGCACGGCTCGTTCGCACGCGCGCCGTTCTCGCGCGGGCGCTCGCGCGGCGCGACCGCTCCGAGACGGCGTCCTCGGTCGAGGCGGCGTGGCTGCAGCTCGGCGGCCCCGCGGCCTGCGGTGACGATGAGGATCTCGAGCAGGCGAGGACTTTCTTTGCCGGCCTCGCCAGGTGGTCGTCCGAGCCGGACTGGTCCGGGCCGCTCGAGCTCGAGGAGCGCCTCGAGCGGCTCTACGCGATGCACCCCGGGGTACCCGCGGGCGCAGTTCAGATCATGACCATTCATCGCGCCAAGGGCCTCGAGTTCGACAAGGTCATCGTCCCCGCTCTCGGCCGCAGGCTCCGCTCGAGCCCCGAGCCCCTGCTGCGCTGGCTCGAGCTGCCGGGCGAGCGCGAGGGCAGCGACCTGCTCATGGCGGCGATCCCCTCGTCGACCGGGCGCGGCTCCGAGCTGAGCGAGTATCTGAAGCGTCTGCAGACCGAACGCGCGGCTCACGAGCGGGTGCGCCTCGCCTACGTCGCGGCGACGCGGGCGCGCTCCGAGCTGCACCTCTTCGGCGAGCTCCCCGCCGCCGATGCGCGGCGCGCTGAGCCTGCGCCAGCCGCGGGAACGCTGCTCGCGGCACTCTGGCCGGCAATCGCCGGGGAGTTCCCGCGCGAGCCCATCGCGGGCGCCGAGGGCGGCACCGCGGTAGAGCCCCTGCCAGGCACCACACCGGTCGGGCTGCCGCCTGGCACGACTGCGGATGGGATCGGTGCCTCACGGAGCGTGCGCCTCGCACGCCTCGCGCCCGATTGGCGCCTTCCGGAAGTCCCCGCCGGTCCGGACTCCCGCGGGATCGCCGTGGCCGCCTACGACTCGAGCGAGGAGGAGATTCCGGCTCTGCAGCCGCAGCTCGCCGCCGCACAGGCGGTCTGCGGTCAGCTGAAGCGCTGGGCGCGCCGCGGCCGCCTGCCAGCGCACGGCGATGGCACTGCGCAAGCATTGCGCGAGCGGCTCGCAGGGCTCGGCTTCACGGACACCGGGCTCGACGAGTGCACGCAGCAGGCGGTCGCGCTGCTCGATGCCTGCCTCGCCGATTCACACCTGCAGTGGATTTTCGCCGCGACGCACGACCGCGCAGAAAGTCCGCTGAGGGTCACTGGGATACACGAGGGACATCTTGCGAGTGCAGTCATCGACCGGACGTTCGTCGACAGCAACGGCGTACGCTGGCTCATCGACTTCCGGGCGGACTCCTCGCCGCAACATGACTCCGGGCTCGTCAAGCGTATCGCCCTCGCGCGTGCGCTCGGACCGGAGCCGGTAGGTGCCGGCATTTATTTCCCGGCTGCGCAACGCTTCTACCAGCGGCCGTGATCTGCGACTGCGACCCGGGGCGCAAGCCGGTGCACGAGAGTCTTGCGGCTCAAAATGTGCCTGCGATGGAGAACTGCCTGCGCCCTTGCGCGTCCGGGGCTCCGAGATAACGCAGCTGCGAGAGGAGATCGGGCGAGGCGCTCGGCCGCGCGGCGATGAGACTGTCCACCTCGTATCCCGGTTCGGCGGTGAGACGGACCGTTCCCGCAACGGCGAAGGGTCCACCGAGGTCGCTCAAGTGACCGACCAGCTCGCTGCCCGGGCTGCCCGGAAAGAGCAGCCGGTAGCTGCCGAGCAGCTCACCCCCACCAATGGTCAGCCCCTGGACCTCGATCTGCCCATGGATCTCCGTGATGCGCTTGCCATTCCAGTCGAGCGAGGAGAGCTCCACCGCGGCGGAGCCGCGAGTGGAGGGCGGCAGCTGCGGGATGAAGGCATGGTCGAGCGGAAAGTCGGCGTGAATGCCACGCGCCGCGATCGCTCCCGTGGGACTCAACTCCACTCGCGCGCGCGCGGCGCCAGCTCCGCGCGTCAGCGCAACGTCGAGGTCGAGCCGGCCGGTGAGAAGCCGCAGCGGATGCAGCGACCATCCGAGATCGCCGAGCGGCATGCCCGCCGCGGCGAGTCCCGCGCACGTCCCGCTCCAGAGCGTACCGGCGACCTGTCCACACGCCACGCCGCGCGGCAGCGCGAGCGCCGCCCACCGAGCGGGGAACTGGACGACAAGCACGAGCACGAAGGCCGCCACGCCGGTGGCGATCATTCCGGCGTGGCGTCTCATTCAGTGAGACGCCTGCAGGACGATTCCGGCGTTGACGATGCCGGGCGAGCCGGCGTTGTCGATGGTCGCGGACTCCACGCTGATGCCATGCTGCTCGGATAAGCGCGCGAGCCAGCCGACCAGGGTGTCGAACGGCGCCTTGTCCAGCCGCACACTGAGGCCGTTGCTGCCGCTCGGCTCGCTGCTCGCGAGCGCCGTGCCGAGACCGACCTCGTGCGCCGCGGCGTTGACGATGACGATGAGCGAGCGCTGGTCGGCGGGCCGCGAGGCCGACGCCGGACCGGCGGCCGCGAGCTGCGGCGCGACGCTGCGCATCCAGGCGAGGTCCTGCTGCCTGTGAGTGAGGCGCGCCTGCGCGCGGGCGACGCCGCGATCGAGCGAGAAAAGGCCGAGCACCAGAAAGACCGCGACGACGGCAGCGCCGGCCATCAGCACGCGGCGCTCGCGCTCCTGAAGGGACCGAAACCAGGCGGCTAGCGCTTCCATGGGTAGGCTCCGGGCACGGCGGCGAGCTTAAGCCCGCGGTTTGATCTGGACATGGCCTTCATAGCGAGATCCGACGACGCTCCCGGCCGTGAGGTCCGCTTGCCAGCCGCTCGCCCGCAGGCTTCGGCTCAGGCGGTCGAGCACCTCGGGGTTGGGCGCGGCGATCCTCAAGTCGAGCGTTCCCTCGCGGAAGGTGAGCGCCTGCAGAACCGTGCCTTCCGTGCCGGCCCGTGCTTGCGCGAGCGCGCTGAGCGCTGCGAGCAACCCCGATCCGGTTCCGCCGTTGCGCAAGCTCGCGAGACGCTGCTCCATGCGGTTGCGCGCGTCGACCGCGTTGTGCTCGCCAGGCATCGCGGCGCGGAAGGTCCGCTCGACGGCAATGTTGACCTGGTGCTCGGCGTGCCCGAGCTCGACCAGCTCCACCGCGCTGCCGGCCGCGTGCAGTCCGATGAGGGCCGCGAGCAGCACGGCGGCGGCGCGCCACACCTTCCAGCCATTGGCACGGGAGGTCGCCGGCGCATAGGGCCCTTGCAGGAGATTGATGCCGCCCGCGAGGGCCGCTGGAAGCTGCTGGGCGAGGAGGGCGAGCGGCCCGTCCGTGAGGAGCTGAACTTTGATGCCGTCGAAGCGATCCCGGATCGCCTCAACGTCGGGCGCACGCTGGTGCCATTCCGCGGCGCCGGTATAGAGCACGAGCCCTTGGCCGGTGCGATCCGCTGCGGCGATCATCTCGTCCACGCGCGGACGGAGGAGCTCGAGCGCCTCGGCGAGGGCGTCAATCGGCATCGTCACTGGAAGGCCGCCCACCGGCCGCACGATGGCGCAATCGGCGTCGAGCAGGCCGACGGCCTGTCCGGGATTGCTCGGGACGAGCTCGCTTTCGGCAAAGACGGCGTCCGGCTGGATGCCGGCAGCGCGCAGTTGCGCGAGCCATTCGTCCAGCGATGCGCGGGAGACGACCGCGACCGGCGTGCGCGCGGCGGCGTCCGAAGGCCTCTTGCCCACGGCAAAGTGCAGATTCTCCACGTCCTCCGCGAGCTGCTCCTCCAGGGCGAAGGGAACGATCTGCTGCACCTTCATGCCGGATCTGATCGGCACGTCGGCCTCGGTGAGCAGGACATCGACGGCCGGAGCGAGCACGCAGACGCGGTGCGAGCCCGCGAGCGCAGCTGCCTCCGCCAAGGGACCCTGGCTCTGAGCCGTGACGATGCGGCCGGCGGTGTCCGCGACCAGCCAGGAGGCGGAGATGCCGGGCTCGTGCGCGAGCCGGATGAGGAGCCAATCTGCCATGTCAGTCCGTCATGAGGGATAGAAGCCCGCGAGTCAATCGGCCGTGAAGCTGCGCTGGATCACCTGCACCTGATTGCCCGTTGACCCTCGGTGCAGAAGACTGTACAAGTAGAACTCCGAGTTGCCAATGTTGACGATGCTCGTCAGGCGGAAGTAATCGGACTGCGCGCCGACGCTCGTCATGGCGGGGGTCGCCGTGGCGCCGGCGCCGCCTTTGAAGGCCGCCTGATAGACCGAGACGGTGGGGAAGCAGCCGTTTGCTCGCTGCTCGGCGAGATCTTGCGGACTCAACCTGCTGTACTGGCGCTCGCCGGCCGGTCCGAGCGCATCGAGCACCGGACCCGAGGCGGTGCAGAGATTGACCGTCGTTCCGCGCGGCAGTGCCGTCACGAACGGCGCGAGGGTCGCGTACCGATCGGGGCCGAAGCCGGGCAGGGCGAGCAGCTCGCTCGCGCTCGTGATCTGGCGATTTGCGGTTCGGTACGGCGGGATCTGCGAGAGATAGGTACTGTCCTCCGCTCCGTCGGGGCCGTAGATGACGCTGTCCGCGTCGATCCAGTCCGCAATCAGCGACGCCCACTTGGGCTCGAGCCCCAGGATCTGCAGCAGATTCTGCAATGCCTGCAGCTCGTTCGGGTCGATCTGTCCGCTGTCGTTCACCAGGTTGTTGAGATTGAACCGTCCTTGCATGTCCTCGAGCGATGCCTCGATCGTCACGCCCGGGGCGAGCTCGGCGGGCCCGTAGGGCATCGACCACGGCTGGCCCGGCGCATCGACTTTTGGGTTCTGCTGGCGGCTCTCGCGCAGTGCATAGGCCGCGAGCGCCTCGGCCGCCTCGCCGGCGAGAATGCTCTGATCGAACGCAAAGGTTCCCTGACCGCGGCGGGCGGTCAAGACGGTCTCGTACCCGATCGATGTAGCGATGATCGTGCCGATCGCGACCAGCAGGATCGCCGTGAGCAGCGCGATGCCTCGCTCGCGCGTCCGCGCCCGCACGCGCGTCCTCACCATCCGCCGTCTCATGTCGGCACCTCGATGAGGCGCACGATCGTTCCCCAATCGTCGAGCTCCAGCGTGACTTCCACGGCGATGGGCCGCAGGCGCAGCGTCTGATTGCCCGCGAGCGGCGAGAGCGGAAGAGTGCCGATCGGCGGCCATTGATCCGTCCACTGGCGCGCCTCGGTCAGGTAGCGGAACGTGACGGACTTCACATGGTCGAGCAGATCCCGGCGAATCGGGATATCGCCCTCCGTCACGTCGAGCTCCGGCCAGTGCAGCCGCTCGAGCACCCCGTTATTCAGGCGATACGAGACGCGCTCCTCGGCGGGACGCTGGATCCCCGCGGGGTTCGCCCACCCGGCGCGGGTGAAGGCGACCAGATCGACGGCGGTGTCCGAGCCGCTGGAGTCCCCCGAGCTGCTTTGGCTCGAGCTGCTGCTCGAGCTTGCCGAGGCGGACGAGACGCCCGAGCCGAGCGAGGTGCTCAAGCCGAACGAAGTGCTCGAGCCCAGCGAAGTGCCGGAGCCGGGAGAGGCGCTCGAGCCCAACGAGCCACCGAGGCTCAACGAGCCACCGGATGCGGCGGCGCCGAGTGGCGCGGCCGTGAGCGAGACTCCTTCGGGGTTCCCGATGAGGCAAGGCAGCGAGTTGTCGCCGATCTGATCGCGTACCGGCCGAGGCGTGAGCTGCGTGAAATCCTGCACCAGCACCCGCATGGCGTTCTGCACCGCCGTCAAACGCGCTTGCTGGGCCTGAAGCGACTTCTGATCCTCCAGCGCCTGGTTGATCGTGCCATAGCCCATCGCGAAGATGATGGCGGTGATGAACAAGGCGACGAGCAGCTCGATGAGCGTGAAGCCGCGCGGGCGATACGCGACCGCCTCCGCCCGACTACGGCGCATCGGGCCAGCCACTCAAGGTCCTCCCAGGGTGAGCGAGCTGCCGGTACCGGTGGTGGGCGGGCTCGCGCCGAACGGCTCCGCGCTACCGGGCAGCGTGGGGGCGACGCCGTTGACTCCCGAACCGCCGGCTGGCGATTGAGGGTACTCGAGATAGAGCGATGTCATCCGCGGGGGCGCCACCGAATCGCCGGCCATGCCCATCGCGGATCCGATCCAGGGCGCCTTGTCTCCTTGCGGTGTGTCGGCCTCCTGCACCGAGACCTCGATTTGGACGATGCCCGGGATCTGGGCTGCCGTCACGTCCTGGCGCCAGTGCCAGTGACGGCCCGCGTAATCGAGCTTGCCATCCGTCGTTCCCGGCATGGGAAGCTCGGCGGCAAGCCTCGTCTCCGCGATCTGATTGAGCGCGATCCACTGCGCGAGCGTCTTGTCGCGCAGGTAGCCCGCGGTGCTCGCCGAGGAGCCGAGCGTGCTCAGCACGGCGAACATGCCGAGAGCGACGATCACGAGCGCCGCCAGCACCTCGATCAGCGTGAAGCCCCGCGAGCGGCTCATGACCCGCTCCCCGAGCTCCCCGAACTCGCGGAGCTCCCCGAGCCGCCCTGGAGCACCTCGATGCGGCCCTGATCGTCCGGCGCGAGCGTCGCGCTGCGGGTCGTCCCCTCGCGCTCGAGGGTCAGCTGGAAGGAGGTGAGGTCGCCGTTGGAGAAGATCATGATGTGGGGCTTGTAGTCCCGCGCGTCCGTCTTGGCGAGATCCTCGGCGTGCGCCGCCGTGTCGAGCACCACATCGTGGCTCTCAACGTCGAGGCTGAGCCTCAGCCCATCCGGGAGCTTGCGCGCAGCGAGCGCATCGTCGCCGGCAAGATCCGTCCACAGATTCGTGCGCGGATCGAACTCGAGAAAGCGGTAACCGTCCTGCGTGCAGTACAGGCCGTACTCGCGAGTCTGAAGCTCCGCCTGTTCCTGAGCGTAATTCATGAGATCGACGAGCCGGTCCCGTTCGGTGTCGAGCCCGCTGTCCTCGCCGCCGAGCGCCGATAGCGACAGTATGGCTCCCGCGCTCACCACCGCGATGATCACGCAGACGACCAGGATCTCGATGAGCGTGAAGCCGCGTGCGCGGCGCGTAGCTCTAAAAGGGGACTGAGCTCTCACGACCCATGGCCGGATTCGGCGCGATCACCCGTGCGGGCAGCGGCTCGCGCATGGGTCAGTGGCCGCCGCCGCTCTGTTCGCCGGCGCTGCTCGTTCCGCTCGTGTCGAGGTTCCAGTTGCCGATGACGGTGCTGCTGTCTCCTCCTTCGTCGCTGTTCGTACCGTTCGAGCCGTACGAGAACAGGTCGAAGTCGTGGCCATGAGTACCGGGATAGACGTACTGGTAGTCGTTGCCCCAGGGATCCTTGAGGGAGCCTTGCTGGAGATATCCGCCGGGACGCCAGTGCTTGATCGCGGGGTCGGAAGGGCGCTCCACGAGCGCCTGCAGGCCTTGGTCGGTGGTCGGAAGCTGGAAATTGTCGATGCGATACATCGTGAGCGCGGTGGTGAGCGCCTGGATGTCTTCCTTGGTCTTGGAGACGCGAGCCTCCTCCACGCGTCCGACGATCTGCGGGACGATGGCCGCGGCAAGCAGCCCGATGATGACCACGACGACCATGATCTCGATGAGGGTGAAGCCCGCCGCCCGGGCAGGCTGCTGAGCGGGCTGCAGAGCCGGCGATTGACCGTGACGCATGAGCGCTGACCGAGAAGGCTCGAAAGGAGGCCGATGGCCGCGGATCATAACAAATGCCTCTTTCAAGTCCTGTCGACGAGTTCGCTCTGCTCGCCGGTCGCTGAACGGCGACAGCGGCGGCCCTGGAGTGGTCCGGCTCGCGGTTCTGGCGGGCGCCGCCGCTCCCGTGACTGAAGACCTTCAGGATCGGTGGTTCGACTGCGTCCTCGCGCCCGGGGTTCCTCAGGCCGTCGGGGGCAGCACCGCCCGCACGGTCGGCCTGAGCGTGGCGCCCGAGCCGGTATAATCGCCGGCCATTTGACGAGGCTCGCGGGGGGCGGCCGACACCATGTCATTTGCAGTCGTCTTTCCGGGTCAGGGCTCGCAATCGGTCGGCATGCTGTCCTCGCTCGCGGCCGACGAGGCGGTACGCTCGACGTTCGCCGAAGCCTCCGAGGTCCTCGGATACGATCTCTGGTCGCTGGTGCAAAGCGGTCCGGAGGAGCACCTCGACGCGACCGAGAACCAGCAGCCGGCCATGCTCGCGGCCGGGGTCGCACTCTGGCGGCTCTGGCGCCGCCGGGGCGGGGGTGACCCCGAGGCCGTCGCCGGGCACAGCCTCGGCGAGTTCACGGCCCTCGTCTGCGCCGGAGCCATCGAGTTCGGCGCGGCCGTGGACCTCGTCCGTTTTCGGGGGCGGGTCATGCAGGAGGCCGTGCCGAACGGAGCGGGGGCCATGGCCGCGATTCTCGGACTGGACGATTCCGCGGTGGTGGAGGCATGCCGGATCGGGGCCGAAGGCGCCATCGTCGAGGCGGTCAATTTCAACGCGCCTGGACAGGTGGTCATCGCCGGCGAGCGCGCCGCCGTGGCACGCGCGGTGGAGGCGGCGAGGCGCCTCGGGGCGAAGCGCGCCATCACGCTCCCCGTCAGCGTGCCTTCGCATAGCAGCCTGATGCGCACCGCCGCCGATCGGCTGGCGGACAAGCTCCGTTCGACGGCGTTCGCCGCGCCGCGCATCGTGTACGTGAGCGCAGTCGATGCGCAGCCTCACATCGACCCTGCGGACATCCGCGGCTTGCTCGAGCGACAGGTCGTGAGTCCGGTACGGTGGCAGAACACCGTGCGCGCCCTGGTGGCGCGCGGCGTCGGGCTGATCCTCGAATGCGGACCCGGCAAGGTGCTGACCGGCCTCAACCGCCGCATCGAGCGCCGTCCCGGCCTGCAATGCCTCGCCATCGAGGACGAGGCATCGATCGAGGCCGCGCTCGCCGCCTCCAAGAGCCGGGCAGCCGCAGACGCGGCGAGCCCCCACCTTTAAGGGAGACCGAGATGCTCCAGAACGACGTGGCATTGGTGACCGGCGCCTCGCGCGGCATCGGACGGGCGATTGCGATGGCCCTCGCCCGAGAGGGGGCGCGGGTGATCGGCACCTCGACGACTGCTGAGGGCGCCGCCGCGCTCGCAGCCGACCTGGCGTCGCATGGATACAACGGCCGCGGCGCCGTCGTCGACGTGGCGAGCGAGAGCTCCGTGAGCGGCCTCCTCGCCGATCTCGAGCAGGCGCAGGAGATGCCGACGATCCTGGTCAACAACGCCGGCATCGCTCGCGACATGCTGCTTCTGCGCATGAAGCCGGAGGACTGGAGCCGAGTGCTCGAGACCAACCTCACGTCCGTGTTCCGGCTGTCGAAGGCCGTGCTGCGACGCATGATGCGCGAGCGCCGCGGACGCATCGTCAACATCGCCTCGATCGTCGCTCTCACGGGCAATGCCGGACAGGCGAGCTATGCCGCGGCGAAGGCCGGAATGCTGGGATTCACGAAATCTCTCGCGAAGGAGATCGCATCGCGCGGGATCACGGTGAACGCCGTCGCCCCCGGCTTCATCGATACGGACATGACGCGGTCCATGAGCGCGGAGCAGCGCACCGAGCTCGTTCGGCAGATCCCGATGGAGCGGCTGGGAGCGCCCGAGGACGTGGCCGCGGCCGTCCTGTTCCTGGTCTCGCCGCAAGCGGCCTACATCACCGGTGAGACGCTCCACGTCAACGGTGGCATGTACATGCCGTGATGCCGCGGCGCGATCCGCGGAGAGCGGCGGAGGGGCGCCGCTCGGCGCCGCGAGCGTTGGATTATCGCCACACGGCTACGGGGGGCGCCAGCCGGCCTGGAGCCAAGGATTCGCCAAGCAAAACAATCACTCATCTCGTGTGGCACCCCCGGGGGTGTTCCCCTACAATACCGCGCCCGTGCCTCCTCACCGGTGCGCACGCGGGTCCACCTTCCTTAAAGGATAGTCGCGTAATGAGCACGGTTGAACAGCAAGTAAAAGCCATCGTTGCGGAGCAGCTCGGCGTAAAACAAGAGCAGGTCACGAACGACGCTTCCTTCGTCGACGATCTCGGCGCGGACTCGCTGGACACGGTCGAACTGGTCATGGCGCTCGAGGAGGAGTTCGAGATCGAGATCCCAGACGAGGACGCCGAGAAAATCACGACGGTCCATCAGGCGATCGATTACATCAACGAGCGCCGCACCAAGAGTTGATCACGGGACGGATCGCGCTCCCGCGAGCGTTGGACATGGCGGCGCCACACCTCCGGGCTTGCTGCGCTCACTTCCGGCACGGGTAGCGTGTGGCCAAACGTCGCGTCGTCGTCACAGGTCTCGGCATCGTCTCTCCCGTCGGCAGCACCGTTGCCACGGCGTGGAATGCGGTGCTCCGCGGCGAGAGCGGCATCGGACCGGTGACGCGGTTCGATGTGTCCGCCTTTCCGGTGCGCTTCGGCGGCGAGGTGCGGGGGTTCGATGTGACCCAGTACCTCACGCCGAAAGACGCCCGGCGCATGGACGACTTCATGCACTACGGCGTCTCGGCCGGCATCCAGGCCGTCATCGACTCCGGAATCGATTTCGGCAAGACCGATCCCACTCGGTGCGGCGTCATCTGCGGCGCCGGCATCGGCGGCCTCGGAACCATCGAGGAGGAGTACGGCGGCTACCTGAAGTCGGGTAGCCCCCGCAAGATCTCCCCGTTCTTCGTGCCGGCGACGATCATCAACATGATCTCCGGCCACCTGTCGATCAAGTACGGCCTCAAAGGCCCGAACTTGGGCGTCGTCACCGCGTGCACGACCTCCACTCATGCGATCGGGCTCGGCATGCGCACCATCCAGTATGGCGACGCCGACATGATGGTCGCGGGGGGAGGGGAGATGGCGATGACCGTCTGCGGCCTCGCGAGCTTCGCCCAGGCGAAGGCGCTCTCCACACGCAACGAGGCGCCCCAGGAAGCGAGCCGTCCCTGGGACCGCGACCGCGACGGCTTCGTGCTGAGCGACGGCGGGGGAGCCGTCGTGCTCGAGGAGCTCGAGTGCGCGCGCCGGCGCGGGGCGCGCATCTACGCGGAGCTCGTCGGATTCGGCATGAGCGGGGACGCGCACCACATCACCTTGCCTCCGGAGGACGGGGAAGGCGCCTTCCACGCCATCGCGAACGCGCTGAAGGACGCATCGCTCGCTCCGGCGGACGTGCAGTACGTCAACGCGCATGCGACCTCCACGCTGGCGGGCGACAAGGCCGAGACCATCGCGATCAAGCGCGCGTTCGGCGATCATGCGCAGCGCCTCGCCGTGAGCTCTACGAAATCCATGACCGGGCACCTGCTCGGCGCGGCGGGCGTGGTCGAGGCGATCTTCTCCATCCTCGCCATCCGCGATCAGGTTGCCCCGCCCACGATCAATTACCACACGCCGGACCCGGACTGCGATCTCGACTTCGTCCCGAACACCGCAAGGCCGATGAGGATCGACGTGTCCCTGTCGAACTCCTTCGGCTTCGGGGGCACGAACGGGTCGCTGGTCTTCCGCCGCCTCGCCTGAGATTCGCGTCACACGCGAGTCGCGGGGACCCCGAGGCATAATGCGGCCATGAGTGACCGCGTGGCCCTCCTGCCCTCGCGCGTGCGCGCGCTCGATGTGTCCCCGGCCGTCCTGCGCCGGCTCGCTGCGGCTCGGCCCCGCGATTATCCCGTGCTGCTCGATAGCGTGGCGCAGGGGCCGCTCTGCCGCGTCAGCATCCTCGCGGCGAGGCCGCGCGCCGCGTTGTGGCTCGACGCCCTGGGCCGGGTCGGGGCGTCCGGCGCCGTGCCTCGCGGCGAGGGCTTCCTCGCGACGCTCGAGCGGTGGTGGCTCGCGGAACGCACGCCCAGCGTGGGCGACGCCGGCGCCGAGGTGCCCTTCACCGGGGGCTGGGTCGTGTTCCTGGGCTACGAGCTCGCGCAGGAGATCGAGCCGCGGCTCAGGCTCCCCGCGCTGCCCGCGAGCGAGCTGCCATGGCGGGCCCTCGCGCTGCGCACGCCTTGCGCGCTGGTGCATGTTCACGCGACGGGCCGGGTGCTCGCCGTCGCGGAAGCCGACTGCGTCGGCGAGCTCGACCGGCTGGAGCGCGAAGCTGGCGGGGCGCAGGATGGTGCGGCGCACGGCACGCTCGCCCCGCCCGCAAGCCCGCTGCCCGCGCTCCGCATCAGCGAGGAGGACCCCGAGAGGCATCTCGGCCGGGTGCGCCGCACCCAGGAGTACATCCGCGCCGGCGACATCTATCAAGCCAATCTCTCGAGGCCGTGGCGCATCGAGCCGCAGCCCGGCGCGCGCGGCCTCGATGGCTCGCACGCGGCCGAGATCTATGCGCGCCTCTCCGCGGCGAACCCGGCGCCGTTCGCAGCGCTCATGCAATGGGGCGGCATCGCGGTGCTGAGCTCCTCACCCGAGCGGCTGATCCGCGTCTCGAGAGGCGAGGTGGAGACCCGGCCGATAGCCGGGACTCGACCGCGCACGCGTCGCCCGGGCGTCGATGCCGCCGAGGCCGCGGCGCTCGTGGCACATCCCAAGGAGCGGGCCGAGCACATCATGCTGATCGACCTCGAGCGTAACGATCTCGGGCGCGTCTGCGAGCCGGGGACGGTGCGCGTCGATGAGCTCATGGTGACGGAGACGTACGCGCACGTTCATCACATCGTCTCCAACGTCCGCGGGCGCCTGCGTCCCGAGGTCACCCCGATCGGAGCGCTGCGGGCCGTCTTTCCCGGCGGCACCATCACCGGGTGCCCGAAGTTTCGCTGCATGCAGATCATCGCGGAGCTCGAGGGCGAGGGGCGCGGTGCCTACACGGGCTCACTCGGTTATCTCTCGCGCGACGGCGCCATGGATCTCAACATCCTCATCCGCAGCCTCACGCTGTTCGATGGCGGGATCACGTTCCGTGCGGGGGGCGGCATCGTCGCGGACTCCGTGCCAGAGCGCGAGCTGGAGGAGACGCGTGCGAAGGCACGAGGCCTGCTCGCCGCGTTCGATCCCGCCGCAGGCGGAGGTACGGCGTGAACCCCGCGGCCGCGAGCCAGCAGCCGGCCACGGGCGACGAGGGGCCGAGCGCCGTGTGGGTGAATGGGCAGCCCATCGAGAGTCGGAGCGCCGACGCGCGATCGCTCGTGCTCGATCGCGGCCTGCACTTTGGCGATGGTCTGTTCGAGACGATCGCCTGCCGGCATGGACGCCCGCGCTTTCTCGCGGAGCATCTCGAGCGGCTCGCTCTCGGGTGCGAGCGGCTTGCCATTGAATTCCACTCCTTCGGGGAGCTCAGTGACGAGATCGCGCATCTCGCGTCCGGCGCGGAGCGCGCGCTGCTCAAGGTTCTCGTCACCCGCGGCCCGGCCACGGCTCGCGGTTACGCGCCGCAGGGCGATGAGCGTCCGTCAAGAATCGTGCTGCGGTACGGCTGGCCGCTCGAGGACCCGCGCCACGCCGCCGACGGCGTCGCCGTGCGGATCTCGGACCTCGCGCTCGGAGAGAACCCGCGGCTCGCCGGTCTCAAGCACTTGAATCGGCTGGAGCTCGTGCTCGCCCGCTCGGAACTGCGCGGATCGCCGTTCGTCGAGGCACTCTTGCTCAGCAGCTCCGGACGCCTCATATCCGGCACCATGAGCAACGTGTTCGTCGTGCTCGGGGGCCGGATCAAGACGCCCCGGCTCGATCGATGCGGCGTCGCAGGAGTCATGCGGCGCGCCGTGATGCGCACGGCGGCCGATGCAGGGCTCCCGGTGGAGGAGGCGCTTCTCGGGCGGGCCGATCTCGATTCCGCGGAGGAGACCTTTCTCACGAACGCCCGGATCGGCATCTGGCCCGTCCGCGCCGTGGAATCCCGTATCGTCGTTCCCGGCCCGATCACGCGGCAGCTGCAACAGCTGCTGCGCCCCTCACTCGAGGATGAGCGAGCATGAGCCGGTCGCGGCGCATCGGACTCACCTTGGTGCTGATCGCCGTGACTCTCGGCGCGGCGACGGGCGGCATGCTCTGGCTCGATCACGAATTTCACGCGCCGGGACCCGCGCAGAGCGCGCTACGCGTTCAGATCGACCCGGGCGTGAGCGTTCGCGGTGTGCTGAGCCGCCTCGCCTCCGCCGGCGCCCTCGCGCATCCCCGACTCACGGAGATGTACCTCCGCCTGCACGGCCGGCGCTTCCGCATCAAGGCCGGGGAGTACGAGATCCCAGCGCACGCGAGCGCAGCGGCCCTCGTCGCGCTGCTCGCCTCCGGCCGAGTCGTGCTCGAGCAGCTGACCATCGTCGAGGGGGCGCGCTTCGACGACTTTCGGCATGCACTCGACAGCGATCCGAGCATTCGCTCGACGCTGCGGAGCAAGACCGACGCCGAGGTGATGGCCGCAATCGGACATCCGGGAGAGGAACCCGAGGGACGGTTCTTTCCGGATACGTACCGCTTTGCCGCGGGAACGACGGATGTGGAGATCCTGAAGCTCTCCTATGACAAGATGGGCCAGGTTCTCGCGGCGGCCTGGGCCGAGCGGCTCCGCGATCTGCCCTTGCACACGCCGTACGAAGCCTTGATCCTCGCGTCGATGGTCGAGAAGGAAACCGCGCTCGCCTCCGAACGCCCGCTCATCGCGGGAGTCTTCGTCTCGAGGCTGCGCAGGGGCATGCGGCTACAATCCGATCCGACCGTGATCTACGGCATGGGCGCGCAATATGCCGGCGACATTCGCACCCGCGATCTCGTGACGGACACAGCGTACAACACCTATACGCGAACCGGATTGCCTCCGACGCCGATCGCATTGCCGGGCCGCGAGTCCATTCTGGCGGCGGTGCGTCCCCAGGAGACCGGAGCGCTTTACTTCGTCGCCACCGGCAACGGCGATGGCTCTCATCACTTCTCCGCCACACTGCAGGAGCACGACATCGCGGTGCAACGCTATCTGGCCCGGCTGCGGGCGCAGGGGCTGCTGCCCGCCCAACCCGCCGGCGGGAAGACCGACCGGAGCAAACCTTGAGCGGCGGCCGCTTCATCACGCTCGAAGGTATCGAGGGGGCGGGGAAGTCGACCATCGCCCGCTTCGCCCGCGAGTGGCTGAGCGCCCGGGGCGTGCAGGCTCTGCTCACCCGCGAGCCCGGGGGAACCGCTCTGGCCGAGCGGGTCCGGGACATCGTGCTGCAGCCGGGCCCCGAGCCGATCCCCTCCGAGGCGGAAGTGTTGCTCATGTTCGCCGCGCGTGCGATTCACCTTGCGAGCCTCATCCGTCCCGCGCTCGCGCGCGGCGAGTGGGTCATCTGCGACCGCTTCACGGACGCCACACGTGCCTATCAGGGCGGCGGGCGAGGAATCGCCGGCGCCTTGATCGAGCAGCTCGCGGACGCCGTGCATGGCGATCTGTGGCCGGACTGCACCGTGCTCCTCGACCTGCCGGTGAAGGAAGGACTGCGGCGCGCACGCGCACGCGCATCCGCTGTGGACCGCTTCGAGCAGGAGCGCGAGCCTTTCTTCGAGCGAGTGCGCCAGGCCTATCTGCTGCTCGCGGAGCGCGAGGCACCGCGGATCCGGGTGATCGACGCCAGCCGTCCGCTCGATACCGTTCAGCGCGAGGTCGGAAGAGTGCTCGAGACTTTGCTGTGAGCGAGGCATCCGTGGGCAGTCCGTGGCTCGATGAGGCGGCGGCCTCGCTCGCCGCCGCTCATGCGGCGGGTCGCACGCCCCATGCCGTGCTGATCCAGGCCGCCCAGGGCACCGGGGGCAGCCGGCTCGCTACCTGGGCTGCGCAGCTGGTGCTCTGCACGGCGCGGCCGGCCGGTCCTTCGCCTTCCGGCGGAGGGGGGCCCTGTGGCGCGTGTCCGGGCTGCCGCCGAGCCGCCGGGGGCGGGCATCCCGACCTGCTCATTGCGCGGCCGATCGAGGACTCCCAGCAGATCCGCATCGAGCAGATCCGCGAACTCTGCGCGGACCTCGCCCTGACGAGCCATCAGGGCGGATACAAGGTCGCGATCATCGACCCGGCCGACACGCTCAACCGGTTCGCCGCCAATGCGCTGCTCAAGACGCTCGAGGAGCCTGCGCCGCGCACCCTGCTCGTGCTCGTTGCCGCACAGCCATCCCGGCTTCCGGCGACGCTCACGAGCCGCTGCCAGCGCATCCGGGTCCGTCCTCCGACGCGCGCCGAGAGCCTCACCTGGCTCGAGCGCGAGCGGGGACCTGGCGACTGGAATGCCGTGCTCGACGTGATCGGCGAGGCCCCCATGGCGGCGGCCGCGCTCGATCCCGAGGCCGTCGGCCGGCTGCGTGCCGAGACCTGCCAGACGCTCGAGCAGATCCGGGTGGGAGCGGCGGACCCCGTTCCGACGGCCGAGCGCTGGAGCCGGTCGGAGCTGGCGCTGCGGCTGATATGCCTTGAGAACTGGCTCACGGAATGCATCCGACGAGGGCTCGCGCCGCCGCCGCAGCCTTCGGAACTGCGCGCCAACGCGCACCCGGCGCCTGCGGATTCGGTCATGAATACACAGGTACTTTTCCGTGTGCTCGACGGGGCGCGCGGGCTCAAGGCGGCGCTCACGGCGCCGATAAACCGTTCGCTCGCGCTGGAGAGCCTGTTACGATCGCTGCGGGGGTGACGGCCGCGAGGCTGCCCGGGCGAGGGGCACAAGCACGAGGGATCAAAAAGAAGGCGTGAACGAGATGACCGCGCGGGTCGGAGGCAACAAACCGGGACTGCTGACGCTCACCATCAAGGACAAGAGCGCGCTATACCTCGCGTACATGCCCTTCGTGCGCAACGGGGGCCTCTTCATCCCGACCAACAGCAACTACCGGCTCGGCGACGAGGTGTTCATGCTGCTCAACCTCATGGGCGAAGATGAGAAGCTGCCGGTCGCCGGGCGCGTGATCTGGGTCACGCCGAAGGGCGCGCAGGGGAAGCGCACCGCGGGCATCGGCGTGCAGTTCAGCGAGCAGGACCGCGGCCAGACTCAGAAGAAGATCGAGACCTATCTCGCCGGCGCCCTGTCGGGCGACAAGCCAACGCACACGATGTAGTTGTAGGGGTGGCGGCCGTCAATCGAGCGCGCATCCGAGGCGGGGCTCCGTGACCACGGCGCTTTTCGCGCTCGACTTCCTGCTCCCCTGGGAATTCTCTCCGACTGCATTCCTCGTGATAGGAGGCACCGCGGCGATTTTTGCCGTGGGCGCTCGACGTACGCCCACGCGGACGCCCACTCGCCGACGCGTCGCCTTCTACGCCGGCCTCGCGCTGATCTACTGCGCGCTGCAGACTAAATGGGACTTCTACGCGGGACACATGTTCTTCGTGCACCGCCTGCAACATCTCGCACTGCACGACGCGGGTCCGTTCCTGCTCGCTTTCTCGGCCCCCGGCACCGCGCTCGCGTGCGGGGTGCCTGCGCGGCTCCTGCCGCGTCTGCGAAGGCTTCGCGCCGCGCTCCGCCCGGTGACGCGCTTCATATTCGATCCCTGGACCGCGACGGCCATGTTCATCGCGAGCCTCTGCTTCTGGGTGTGGCCGCCGGTCCACTTCTACGCCATGATCAGCAACTGGCTCTACACGTTGATGAACTGGAGCGTGGTGATCGGGGATATTCCGTTCTGGTGGCTGATGCTGGATCCACGGCCCTATCCTGAAGCCCGGGTGGGGCAGGGCATGCGGATATTGATCCTGACGATCGTGATGGTGCCCATGATCCTGGTCGGAGCGGTCATCGGCCTGTCACGGCACGACCTGTATCCCGTTTACGAGATCTGCGGCCGGTTTTTCCCGATCTCGCCGGTCATGGATCAGCAGATCGGGGGGCTCATCATCTGGATTCCAGGGAGCCTGCTCGCCGTGCTCACCGCGCTGATCGCGCTCAGCCGGGCAATGCATCAATCGGCGGCGAGCGCAAGGGCCCGAGCGTAGGAGATCGGCTCAGCCGGGCCGTCGTAGCGCGATGCCGCCGCCGCTGGTGAGGCCGCCCTGGAGCACGTACGCGTCGAATCCCCGCTCGACGAGGATGTAGGCTGCGGCCGAGCTGCGCCGCCCCGTGTCGCAGTAGACGACGTAGGGGATGTTGCGATCGAGCGTCGAGAGCTTCAGGCGGATGAAGTAGAGGGGAATGTTGAGCGCCTCCTCGATGCGCATGTTCTGGTGCTCGCTCGGGAGGCGCACATCGAGCCACTTGCCGCCGCTGGCGACGATCTCGCGCGCCCGCTCGTAGTTCACCCACTGCAGCAGCGGCTCGTTCATGAGCTCGCGGAAATCCTGCTTCGCGAGGCGCATCAGCACCCCGTCGGTGAGCATCGTGATGGTCGCGTTGCGCTTCGCCTCCGCAATGAGCGATTCCTCTCCGAAGGTATCGCCGGTGCCGAGCTCGGCGAGCTTGATGCCTTCCTTGTTGAGCGGGGTCTCGCGCGTGACGATGCACTTGCCGCTCACGATGGCGTAGAAGTAGTCGCCCTCGTCACCCTGCTTGATGACGACCTCGGCGGCCTTGTACGGCACGCGCTGCATCCGCAAGAAGATCGCCTGGATATTCGCGGGAGGGATGCGCTGGAACGACTTGGTCTGCAGGAGCGTCGTCATCCAGTCGTTGCTGGCGCCGGTCAGCTGCTCCTGCAGCTCCGCGACCTCGTAGGTGCCGGTCTGATCCCACGTGATCATCACATCGAGCAGCTCGCTGTCGATCGCGAGATAGCTCACCTCGTCGACGGCGCGTGCGCTCAAGCGGCGCGGGAGCTGCGGGGAGAGGGGATCGCGGGCTTCGGGCGTGCCGCCGCGAATCATGCCCACGGTGCGATCGCCCTCGCGCAGCTCGACCATGCCGCCGACGAGCCACACCGTGCGCTTATCCGTCTCTCCCTCCCGGAAGAGAAAGCGACCGGCGCTCATCGTGCGAATGCTGACCTTCTTTGCGAGCGCCGCAAGATTCTCTCTCTTCAGGCCGTCGAGGGGCGCGAAGCTCTTGAGTACCTGGACGCTGGCTTCTCGTTCCTCAGCCATTTACCTGAGAGTTCAATGGGTTGTTCGTTGTGCGCGATGCATGATGTTAACACAGCGGACTTAAGGGCCTGGAACGCCGTTCACGATTTTCCGCCGGCCTCGATCCCGGCCCAGCCGGGGTCGGGCGCGAAACGAGACCCGTATCGCTCCGCGAGCTGCCCGAGCCGGCTCACCACCGCCGCGACGCCTCGGCTGCGCGCGTAGGCGATCGGCCCCCCGCGAAACGGCGCAAAACCCGTGCCGAAGATGACCGCCGCATCGAGCAGGTCCTCCTCCGAAACCACTCCATCCCGCAGGCACGCGACCGACTCGTTGGCGAGCGCGAGAATCAGCCGATCTTGCAGGTCGGCCGGGGCGGGCGCGGTCGCGGGGGGCTTGACGGCTTTGCCGTCCTGCCAGCGATAGAAGCCCTCGCCCGTCTTGCGCCCGAGCTTCTTCGCCGCAACCAGCTGCTTCAGCCGGCCGAGACTCGGCGCCGGACGACCAAGCTCGGCCGCGATGATCTCTCCCACGTCGTTCGCGACGTCGAGTCCCACCACGTCCGCAAGCTCGATCGGGCCCATGGGCATCCCGAACCGGACCGCGACCTCATCGATCGAGGCGAGTGCAATGCCTTCCTCGCCGGCGAGCATCGCCTCGTTGAGATACGGGATCAGTACCCGGTTGACGACGAACCCCGGCGCACTGCGGCACGGCACCGGAATCTTGTCGAGCTTGCGCGCGAAGGCGAGGGCGGCTTGCACGATCGCAGGGTCGCCCTGCGCCGAGCGAACCACCTCGATGAGAGGCATCTGTGCGACGGGGTTGAAGAAGTGCAGCCCCACCAGACGCTCGGGCCGCGCGAGCTTCGCGGCGAGCGGCTCGAGCTGCAGGCTCGAGGTGTTGGTCGCGAGCAGCGCCTCGGGCTTCAGCCGCGGCTCGAGCGCCGCGTACAGCTCCCGCTTGGCGTTCAGGCTCTCGAAGATCGCCTCGATGACCACGTCCGCGTCCGGGACTCCGTCCCCCGCCACGTCGGCCCGCAAGCGCCCTCGCGCCGCCGCGATCTTCTCCGGGTCGCGCAGCCGCTTCTCGTAGAGCTGCCCGGCGCGCTCGAGCGCGGGAGCGATGAATTCCGCCGCACGGTCCTGGAGAGTGACGGTGAATCCGCGCAGAGCGCACCAGGCCGCGATGTCTCCGCCCATCACACCCGCGCCGATGACGTGGACGTGCTTGACGGTCGGGGAGGGCTTCCCGCCGAGCGACTTCAGCCGTTCCTGCAGCAAGAAGACGCGCACGAGGTTGTGGGCCGTCTCGGTGCCGAAGAGGCCCGCGATCGAGCGAGCCTCGGCGACGTACGCCGCCGCGCCGCGTGCACCGTACCTCGCCCAGAGGTCCACCAGCGCGTAGGGGGCGGGGTAGTGCTCGCGGGGAGCTTTCGCCGCCACCTGTTTGAGCAGCATGGAGCGCACGAGGGGCCGCGCGGGCGCGAGACTCAGCACGCGCTCCACGAGCGGAGCCGAGCGGCGCGCCGGCGGATGGAGCACGCATTCGCGCGCCGCGGACTCGAGCTCGCCGGGGGCGACGAGGCGATCGACCAGTCCGATGCGCAACGCGCGGTCGGCGCGCACCGGGCGCCCCGTGAGCATCATCTCCATCGCCGGGCGCACACCGAGCAGCCGTACCGAGCGGACTGTCCCGCCGAACCCGGGATGGATGCCGAGCTGAACCTCCGGCAGGCCGAGGGCGAGCCGGTCGTCGGCCGCCGCCACCCGGTACCGGCATGCGAGCGCGAGCTCGAGACCGCCCCCGAGGGCAAAGCCATGGATCGCGGCGACCGTCGGACAGCGCAGCGCCTCGATGTGATCGAGCACGACTTGCCCGGCCCGCGCGAGCTCGAAACCCTGCTCGGGACTCTCGAGCGTCGCGAACTCCTTCACGTCCGCGCCCGCGATGAAGCCGCTCGGCTTGCCGGATCGAAAGACGACGCCGCGGGGGGGAGCCGCGGCCAGCGGTTCGAGAAGCCGGTCGAGCTCTTGCATCACCTCGCGTGCCAGCACGTTCGCGGAGATTCCGGCCTTGTCGAGCGTGAGCCAGACGATCCCATCGGCGTCACGTTCCATCTTCCAAGCAGGAGTCGGCATGGCGGCACCGCTTTTTGGGCATCAGAGTGAGGGATGAGGGGAGCGTCTCAAGCGGCGGTCTTGCGTCCCAAGGCGTCGGGGTGCACCTCGAAATCGCAGACGATCGGCCGGTGGTCCGAGAACCGCACGTCGGGGACGCGGAACTTCGTCACCTCGATGCCCGCGCTCACGAGGATGAAATCGAGCTCGATCCGCGGCACCCGCGCGGGGAACGAGGGGAGGCCCGCGGCGTTCGCGCTCGTGAGCCCGGTCGCGCGCATGAAGAGGTAGATCTCGTGCGTGCCCCAGAAGGTGTTGAAGTCGCCGGCGACGATCACGGGCTTGGACGACTTCATGATGAGGTCGTGCAGGGAGCGCAGCTGGGACTGCCGCTGCCGGTACTTGAGCGACAGGTGCACCAGGAACACGCACAGGTGCTCGAGCTCGAGCTCGATGATGAGCCGCTTGATCCCCGTGTCGAAGTAGTGGAAGCGCGCACCCGAGACGTGGGGCGCCGACAGGAAGGCATTCGCCTGCTTGCGGACGATCGGAACGAACTTGTTGATGGAGCTCACTCCGTACTTGCACTCGTAAGCGGAGTAGTGGCCGAGCTCCTGCGCGATGTAGTCCGCCTGATTGACCATTCCGGTGCGGATGGAGCCGGTGTCGACCTCGATCAGCCCCGCGATATCGGGGCGCTCGGCCCGGAGGAACTCCGTGATGCCGAGCAGCGTGCGCCGGTTGCTGCGCAAGTAGCCGGCGCCTGGTACGGGGAGGTGGAATGCGGGACCGCTGCCTGTAGCGTATCGAATGTTGTAAGCGACTATTCGCAATGCGGCCGATCCCGGCATCGTTCGGAGCCCTGCATTCTACTCGATGCGGCGCAACGTGGCCGTTTTGCCGCGCGCGTCAGGCTGTGCGAGACTGAAGAGGTCCGCGAGGCGTGCCGCACCGGGGTGCTGCCCGAGATCCTGCATGTCGCAAGAGAATCCGATCTGCCTGTTCGTCACCCACCTGTGGGAGGTGGCCGACGATTATCTGCGGGTATTCGAGTATCTCGAAAGCGCGCGCAACTTCTACTACCGCAACTTCAGCGAGCCCGATCAGCGTCCCGCCGGGGACAAGGAGGCGCTGAAGGAGAGCCTGCGGCGCCAGATCAAGCCGGCCGAAGCCGTGATCGCCCTGACGAGCCTCTACGACCACGATCAGGATTTGCTGACGTTCCAGCTGCTCTACGGTCAGGCCTGCCAGAAGCCTGTGATCCTGCTCAAGCGCTTCGGCGAGCCCGGGGACGTGCCCAAGGCGCTCGCCGATCTCGCGAGCGAAGTGGTCGAGTGGGACGAGCGGGCGCTGGTCGACGCGGTGCGCCGGCTCGCGCGCCACGAGGACACCACGCGGTGGGACGTGATCGAGTTCAAGCTCGACTGAAATTCCTCGGGCGCCGCGGCCGATGTGAGCCGCGCGGAAAGAGGCGCCTCACGCCTCGGCAACGTAGAGGGGGACCACTTGCGCGGTCGCCGCGTGGCGGACCGCCGGACCTCCGCGGGGAATGACCGAGAAAATGCGCACGACCGAGCAGGCGAGTTGGTCAGCCTCGTCGTTCGACATCTTGCGGATCGTCGCGCGCGCGGCATCCTCGCCGCGCAGCATCGGACGCTCGCGCGTGAAGCACAGGCTGACAGCTCGGAACTCCTCGCGGAGCTCCCGCGGGAGCTCATCCTCGGAGATATCGGAGAGGTAGTTGTGGTACGCGTCCGCCAGTCGATCCTTGATCGAGCCGGAGCGCGCGAGCGACAGCGTCGCGCCTTGAAACTTGTCCCACGCCGTGTTCATGCCGCCCCTCGGTCGACGTGGGTGGACAGGGCGCCCACGCCGTGTTGTTGTTCTCGCACATTCCGTGTGTTCAAGCCTGTAGCAACGGAATATACCGCAGTCTCTAGCAAAAACAATGTTCAATTGAGCCGGCGAGCGACCGAGGCGACGGCGGATCCATGCTTTGTCCCCGCCGGGCACTCAGCGGGGAGCGCAGGCGGTGAATATATTATTAATAACTTCATGAATATATTATAGTATGTTGATTATACTAAATATAATATTCCATCTGCGCACGCCGCTCCACGAATGGCACCGTGCCTCCATCCGAGGGACTCTCTGGAGATCGCTACCTCCTGACGGACCCGCTCAAGACAAAGCGGAGCTCGGGCATCGTCCCCGGCTGAGCGCGGACGGGGGCGAGATCACGAGTCTGCTGGGCGCGATCCGCGAGGCCGCCGGCCAGAGGCATCGACGAGAGCCCATGCAGCAAGGAGAGCGGTGTTTGGAAGGCGGGAGATTGGTGCACAAATGAGGCTTCATCTGTGACGCTGCCGTCAGAAACGGGGCACACATCGCCAGGCCCTCCCGTCTGGCGTATCATCGGACGCATTATGATCATGAGGCCAACGTAACCGTGGACATCTTTTCGCCGCGACACCTGCTCATCTTGCTCGTGATCGTGCTGCTCGTCTTCGGCACCAAGAAGATCAAGTCGATTGGCGCGGACCTCGGCTCGGCAGTACGCGGATTCAAGGACTCGATGCGCGAGGCGGAGGACACCCCGCCCGAGCAGTCTGCAACGCCGCAAGACGCCAAGCAGCTCGGGAGCTCCGAGAAGCCGGCCGAGAAGGTGGCCGAAAAGGCGGCTCCCGCCACGGACAAGGCGACGCACGCCTGAGCTGCGACTCGGCCGGGTTCCTCCGTGGCCGAAGACCCGGACGGCCTGACGTAGTTCACGCACGAGGTCGATGGCCGGCTCCATGCCGGCTGGTACCGCCGCCGGCTGGGCCGTGACGAGGGCGGGGCCCTTACTGACCGTCGGCGGCGGCCAAAAGCTCCCGAGTGAGCTCCTCCGGCATGTCGAGCATCACGTCATGGCCGCACGCCATCGTGACCATCCGCCACCCCTTGGCCTTCGCGCGCTCGCGTGCCCGAGGAAACGGCGTGTCCTCCCACCCCGCGGCGAAGATGTACGAGACGTTTCTAATCTTGCGGACACCGCCGCTCAGCTGCAGGGTCTGCTCGAAACAGGCAAACGGCTGTGGCGTGCACTGGCGGTCCACCCAATCCCGGTCCTTGGCGTTGACGTTGAACACCGCGGCGGGGATGGGCGGCGCCTTCCAACCCTCGCCGAGACTCCTCGTCGCCTCGATCAGCGTGCTTCGTTGCGACTCGTGCACGTTCTGCAGGGTATTCTCTCCGCTCTCCGGCACGAACGCATCGAGATACACGAGCGCGCGGATGCGCTCCGGAATGCGGTCCGCAACACCGCTCACCACCATGCCGCCATAGGAGTGGCCGCACAGGATCAGATCCGTGAGCTCTTCCCAACGGATGAGGTTCACCACGTCATCGATGTGCGTGTGCAGGTTCACGCCGCGAGCCAGGAGATGAGACCTCTCGCCGACACCGCTGAGCGTCGGCGTGAAGACGTCGTGGCCCTTGGCCTGCAACTGATGGCGTACGCGCTTCCAGCACCAGCTGCCGTGCCACGCGCCATGGACCAAGACGAAGGTGGACATGCGGGTTTGCCTGGCGAACGGGGACAACCGGAGAAGGCCGGCTCGAGTGATTGTAGTTAGGCGGCGAGCATATCACTTGCCGTCGAGACGTGACTCTCAGTTGCGGTGCGCCGTTCGCCCGCCGGCGGTCGCGGCCTCGCTCGTCAGTTGTCGCCGCATCTCTTCGCTGCTCGGAAGCTGTCGAGCCTGCCATCGGATGATCGGTATCCCGGCCGCCTTGCACGCTGCGTCCTTCTTCCGATCTCTTTTTCGCTGGATCGCTCCGTCGTGCGAACGATCGTCGATCTCGACCACCGCGAGTACGCTTGTGTCCGGTCGGCAAATGACGAAGTCCGCCGACAGTTGCGCAATCCGGTTACGCCATCGCCGGTGCGCGCCGGCCTTCGGCTCGATCGCGCGGCAAAACTGGACTTGGCCGAAAATGAGGTTTTCCGGGCTTGCTCTGAGTAGCCGTGAGTACGCTTCACGTTCGGCAGGGCTCATCAGCACGCGGGCCCTGTAGGGCTGATACTTCTCGAAAAAATGGTCTATCTGCTTTATCGCAAATGCGCCCGCAGCGGCGAGCAATACGGCGGCTATGGCGAGCTCTGGCGCGTGATGCATCCCCGTTCCCTCCGGCGGAACCTGATGTCGCCCGTACAGATTGATAAGCAACAGATTCTGTACGAAGAGGGAGGGCAGGTGGGAAGTAAATCCCACGATTTGTACAGGCGAGTGGCTCGCAGTAGCATTACGAACGCGGTGCTCATTCTGCTCGCGGTGTTCGGCTCGGAGCGGCAAGACGCGCGGCGCTCGCGGCGCATGAGGGGCAGATGAGCGTTTGGACACTCGTTCAGGCGGAGCTGTGGCGTAGGCCGGAGCGCTCGATCTTCACCGTCGTCTCACTCGCGGTGGGATTTCTACTCTTCGGCTTACTGCAGAGTGTGAACGCGGCATTCGGCGCAGCGGTGGCTCGAAGCCATGCCGACCGGCTCATGGTCAGCGCGCGATTCAACCATCCCATTCCGCTCAGCTACCTGAGCCAGATCGAGCGTGTTCCTGGGGTCAAACAGGTGACGTGGCTCGGTTTACTTCCTGCCTATTATCGGGACTCGAAACAGCAGCTTATGGTCCTTGCCACCTCACCGGCGCGGTTCTTTTCCGTTCTCGACGAGTACAAGACATCAGCCACGGCTCTCAATCGGTTAATCCGCACACGGACGGGCATCATTGTGCTCGACACGGTCGCGAAGCGATTCGGCTGGAAGGTCGGTGACCGCATAAGCCTTATTAACGGACACCACGGCTGGACTTTCGATATCGTTGGCATCGTGACCTGTCCGAGCAATCCCGCACAGGATCCTTTCGCCGTCATCAACTACACCTATTTCGACGCGACCCGAGAATCTGCCCGTGGCACCGTTGCGTGGTTCTATGTCCATGTAGCCGATCCGCGCCGTGCTGCCTCCGTCGGACGCTCGATCGACAAATTCTTTGCGAACTCCTCCGCGCCTACGCTCTCTGAGCAGGAAAGCAAATTTGCCGCCCAAGGCGTCTCCGAGATTGGTGACGTGAGATGGCTCACGGACAGCATAATTATCGCGGTCTTTTTCGCGATGCTCTTTCTCACGGGCAACGTCGTATTCGAGTCGGTCCGAGAGCGTACATCGGAATTTGCGGTACTGAAAACGCTCGGCTATTCGCACCTGCGTGTCCTCATGCTCATCGAGCTCGAAGCGCTTGCGCTCTGCCTCTCCGGCGCGGTCATCGGCCTCGGCCTCGCGGCGGTGGCATTCCATTTCGTTGGTCGGACGCTCGGCAAGATCAGTGATTTCCTTGCGACGGCGAACGTGCTCTCACCCGCGATCATACTGGCTGGAGTGGGCCTCGCCGTGGCACTCACGTTCATCGCCGCCGCGATTCCAGCGTGGCGCGCCAAACGGCTCGACATCGTGGACGCACTGAGGGTCCGTGCGTGAACGCCCTGAAGCAGATCGGCGCTGTCACAGCCGTCGCGCTCGAGGCTATCCCGCGGAGGCTCGGGAGTTCGCTCGTCGTCGTCATCGGGACCGCGACGACCGTCGCAGTCCTGATCTCGGCGCTAGCTGTCGCGACGGGTTTTACGCGAGCAGCAGCGAAGAGTGGAAGTCCCGACCGCGCGATCGTTCTCGGCGGACTGAACGAGGCGTCGAGCGGGATTTCGCCCGAGAATGTCGCGACGATCATGGATGCGCCAGGCGTGGCGCACACCTCGACGGGCCGGCCGATTGCCTCCGCGGAAGTGCTTCGAGACATTCCGGTCACCGATTCCCACACTGGCCAGGATGTCTACATCACGGTTCGCGGCGTGGGCTCAGAGGCGCTCGTGCTGCGGCCGGAAATTCAGCTCGCCGCGGGACGGCTCTTCGAGCCGGGTCGGAGGGAGGTGATTGTCGGTCAGGGCCTCGAAGAGCGGTTCGGCGGACTGTCGATCGGATCCAGCATCGCATTCCCAGACGGGGACTGGAAGGTCGTTGGGATCTTTTCGAGCGGCGGGGGGTCGCATGAATCGGAGATTCTCACGGACGCCGCTTCGCTCGTGAACGCCCTGCACAGGAACGAGTTCAATAGTGTGACCGTGCGGCTCGCCGGTCGTCGGGACTTCGCCCGCTTCAGTGCGGCGCTCGCTTCAAACCCGACACTCTCGGTCAAGGCGCAACGGGAGGATGAGTACTACGCGACGGCCTCAGGTGCGATTTCGCATCTGCTCGAGATCACCGCCTATGGCCTCGGCGGCATCATGGCGTTCGGGGCGGTATTCGGCGCACTCAATACAATGTTCTCGGCCGTGAGAGCACGAAGGACTGAAATCGCGACGTTGCGCGCAATCGGTTTTGGGGGGATCTCCGTCGCCGCATCCGTGGTCATTGAGGCTCTCCTCCTGGGCCTTACCGGAGCACTGCTGGGCGCGCTTGCCGCCCGACTCCTACTTGACGGCGCGAGGATCAGTACGATCATGTCGACGGACACGTTCTCGCACATCACATTCGGACTCGAGGTCGGTCCCAGGCTCATCCTGATCGGAGTGCTTTTCGCACTCGGAATCGCCTCTGCCGGCGGAGTCTTTGCTGCAACCCAAGCTTCGCGGATCTCGGTCGCGGCGGGGATGCGGGAAACTTGATCCCTGCCTTGTGGTACAGTTCGAACGAGCAGCGCTACGGCCCGCATGACCGGCGCCTCGAAGAACACTATCGTCAAGCTCCTGAAGGACGTGGGCACGGCCTGCGGTGCCTACCAGGACAAGACGCTGCGGAACCTGCCCTGCAAGCGTCTCCAGTGCGATGAAATCTGGTCTTTCGTGTACGCCAAGGCCAAGAACGTTCCGACGGCGAAGGCCGCTCCCGAGGGCGCAGGGGATGCCTGGACCTGGACGGCCATCGACGCGGATACGAAGCTCGTGCCGTGCTGGATGATCGGCCCGCGCGATAGCGGGGTCGCCTACGAGTTCATGCAGGACCTAGCCGGCCGGCTGGCGAACCGCGTACAGCTCACCACGGACGGCCTGAAGGCGTACATCGAGGCGGTCGAGGGCTGCGTGACAAGTCGTCTGGCATGAGACCCATCCCCTCCAGGAGGCTAGAGAGCAATGAAGCTCCCCTTCCCGGAAGGCCGCATTGTCGTCGGTTCAGGGATGTCAGTCATTTATCCGCTATCTTCGGGGTGGACTGGGGAAACGGCCGGCAAAACCCCAAACTGACCCACTACCGGCTCGCGGCATAGTCAATGTGCCCTCCCCGGACGGTTACCAACAAGGGGAGGGCATATCGGAGCTGCCCCCGACGCATAATTCTCGGGTGACAGCAGCTCTACAGTGTGTAATGATATACACACTCCGCTTAAACTGCAAGAGCCTCCACTATGAGCAAACGGATCAACATCATGATCGACGATGACACCTGGGGATTCCTCAACCGGGTACCCGCCGGTGAGCGCAGTCGCGCCATCAACGACGCCTTGCGCGCATGGATCGTTCGACGCCGGCGCCACGACGCAGTCCGGGAATTGGACGCCTTGCGCGCACAGCTGCCGAAAGTCAGCACTGAGGAGGTCGCGCGGTGGGTCCGCGAGGAGCGCGAGAGCGGACACTGATGCCCACGCCACCGTTGGTTGTGCCCGATGCTTCCGTGCTGCTCAAGTGGGTGCTGCCCTCGGACGAAGAATCCAACGTCGATAAAGCGCTGCTGCTGCGCGCCGCCATCCTTGAAGAAACGGTGCGTGCCCTCGTGCCCTCACTTTGGCTTTACGAGGTCGGCAACACGGTCGCTCGTCGTTTTCCGACCCACGCGCAGGCCTGGCTTTCCGCGCTGATGAAGCTCGGACTCGAGGAGTCGCCACCGTCGCAGGCTTGGCTGGCCAAGACCCTAGAGCTCATCAGCCGCCATGACGTCTCGTTCTACGACGCGGCCTATCACGCGCTGGCCTTGCTGCATAAAGGCCTGTTCATCACGGCCGACGCCCGGTACTTCAACCGCGCCGCAGCCTCCGGCGCCGTCGTCTCGCTCAACGACTGGCAACCGCCTGTCCCGCCGACATCTCGCCGTCGGACACAATAGGTGCCAGAGACCGCAAGATTCTGGGCTGCGACCTCCACGAGGGAGGGTGCTGGCGGGACTGGAGATCTAGGGTGCGAAATCGCGCACGGCCGGAATCTGAGCTGAGAGACGCACGTCACCGCGTACGCACCGCACCACGGGGTCTGATGGCGACCCTCCAGTGGAGGTACCACCAGATGCGCAAGCTCACCGGAGTCGTCTCACTCTGCATCACCGCCACCCTCGCCGGGTGTGCGGTTCACCCGACGGTTCGAGAACACCTGACTGCCGGAAGCGAAGTCGCCGTCGTAATGTTCCGCGATTGCACGATCCCCGGACAGGAGGACTGCGTCGACTCTGGACTCAGCGCGGGCTCGGTGTTCGCACGGGTGCTCTCGGAAGGTCCCGATATCAAGGCGAGTCCGCTTTCTTGGCCGGTGTCGGCAGCAACGCCGCTGGATGATAGCGCCGCTGTGACTTACGCCAAGCAGAAGGGATTCCGATACGTGCTGAACGGAGATGTAGAGGGTTACTACCGCGTCGCGCCCTTTACCTTTCGTCCCGAACGAGCGGGCGTGTCAGTGAGATTGCTCGACACATCCGACGGTCAAGTCATTGCATTCTTCAGCGATCGGGGAACCGCAAACAACCTCAGTAGTCCTGACGCGATCCTCGCCAGATTCGCGAAGCGCTTTCGAACGGCCATCACTCAATAACATGGCCCAACGGTAAGTCTGCTCCATCCGGCAGTTGCCAGCTTCGCCTTGTTCGTTCGCACTCGACGGTATACTTCGCTCATGAACCGGCGCCCGCCTCAGCACTCCGCGGATCCACCGCCTGCATCCTAATGTCCATACGCAACCACTTTGCGAAAGCCACAGTCGCGGCCGCGAGCGTCCTGCAACTCACCATCGCCGGCCCGACCCTCGCGGCGGTTCCCAAGCTCATCGGCGAATTGCAACTTCCGGAGCGAGCCGTCGTACTGCGCGCCACGCCGACCGGAACTCGTGCCGTTGCTCTCTTCTCGCCACACGCACCCCGCGGACCCGAAGAGCTGTGGGTCATCAACATAGACCCGACGGGTAAACCGGTCGCTGAAGGTACTCTCGAGGTTGAGGGACAGGGCGCAGTACTTGCGTTGGCGCCCGATGGCACTGAAGCTCTGCTGGCGGTGGACAAGAAAGGCGAATGGGCCGGCACTGAGACCGAGCATCAGATCGTCTCGATCGATCTCTCCAGTCCAGGAGTACCGAAAGAGCGCTGGCGGCGGGTGATACCGGCCAGGAGAGGGTTTCTCGTCGCTCAAGATGTCGCGCTCGCGCCGGATGCCAGTGCATACGCCTACGTCGAACCGATGCCCGCGGCCTTGAATACGGTGCGCGTCGTGGTTAACTGGATGACGCGGGCTCGACGGGAGGTTGTCCTCGAGGCACCGGATTATTGGTTTCTGGCGCCGATCATATTCTCGACGCACGCGGATTTCCTCGCCTACCGGACAGTCTCCGGCTTCGCGCTCTTTGACCTACGAGGACCGCAGCCCACGCTCTACAAGCAGGAATTCAGCTTTGACCAAGACAGGTACCGTTGCCTGTTGGCCGTTCTCAATAGCGGTTACGTGGTGCTCGATGATGCCCACGCGCCGCGGTTCGGTATCTACGCACCGCAAGAGAGGCTGCCGCGTGTGGCAGTCATGCCCCATGACGGCGGTGACTACTGCGACCGGGCCGAAGCTCAACCCGATGATCGCTTGCTCACATTTCCCGACGATCGCGGATTGCAGCGCCTCGACCTGCGAATCCCGCGACAGCCATCGGTCGAGGTTACGTGGCAGCTTCCTGCGGGCGTGTATCCCTACACGAGCGCCGGGTCGTTGCTCATCGCGAGTGCCGGCACGGACGGCCGCTGGCTTCGTGTTTTCCGGCTCGACCAGACGGAGCCCACGATCGTCGATTGGTCGGCACTCGATCAGGCGCATACGAGAGCCATGGATGAGTACCGGATAGCGGTCAAAAGAAGTGGCGCGGCCACATTCGGCGCTGCATCCTTCGCCGTTCGAAGCCTCGAGCAAGCGGGAGTGCTGCTCGCGTTGCACGCTCCGCTCAATGGCCTCTCTCCGAAGCGCGCCGCCGCACTCTTCAACGACTATGGATTCCTCGCGGCGAAGATCCACCCGCAATCCCCGGAGGCTGAGTCGGCGCTGCGCCGCGCACTCGCGCTCGATCCCGAGCGCGCGCTTGCCGCATTGAATCTCGCGGACGTGTTGCGTCAGCGCTTGTCGCCTTTCTCTGACTCGTCGCAGGAGCCCGCTTCGACCGCCGAGATCGTGTCGCTCTACCGCAAGTACCTCGCTCTGGGCGGTAGGAGCACTCCCGAAATCGAGGAGTTCTTGACGAGCAGTGAATCGAAGCCTGCCGATATCTGTGAAGCGGTGGCGTCCTACGCCAACGGCGGAAAACTGCAGGAGCTCGTCACCCAATCTGCGACCAACGTCGAGGTGAGTGGCCATCGCTACGATATCGTGTTCGACACGGAGGGCACGGCGCATGTCCCAGTCATGCACGCGTTCGATGCGGTCACCGGCTCTCCGGTCGAACTGGATGTGAAGACGCCCTGGGGGGATTCTCTCTGGGGCGGGGACCAGCTCGGGCTCCTGAGATACCGGGATACAGTGCAAATCATTGATTACCGGGATCTTAGGCATCCGGTGAAGACCGCACCGATCTCCGGAGCGGGTTCGAGTTGCCGCTTCAACCCGCAAACCACAGAAACAGTCGGGAAGAGGGCGACTGAGCCCAAGCTCTGCCGCATTCTGACGGAGCCAACGGATCTCGCGAACCCCGCCGAGAACTTTCCAGCGAACGCTGCCACAGAACCAGTGGAATTGACGCAGCCCGCACCCATTACCATGGGGCCAATTCGGCCGCGGTTTTGGGAAACAGCCGCAGACGGAATGGGGAAGGTCGATTTTGCAAACGATGGCCAAGCAGTCAACGTTGCGAAACTCTCCCTATCGAGCGGTGCAGGGGCTGGATGCGAGGAGGAGTTCTACGATGTCCTCAGTGCCGACGGTCAGGCGCTTGGCACTGGTCCAAAGCATGACCTTCTGATGCAGCTGCAGCAGATAAATCCGCACGCGCGGTATCCCGTGCCCTGCGGCGATGCGACTCGCTTTTTCAAGTACGCAGGGCAGGTGTACTTCGAGACCAAGCCAGCCGTTTGGCCGCCGCAGGACTCGTGGGACGAATATCACCGGGTTACGGCCGCGAAGGGCGGAAAGGTCGTCGAGGTCTGTGACTTCCAATTCGAGGACCGCGTGGTCACGGACGACTAATGCCGGCTGTCGATAGCCTCTCGCCTGCCGACCTCAGGCCCGAATGCTCACAGCCCAAACAGCGCCCGATCCTCCGGCCTCGAGATCGCCGGGTCGAGCCAGCTCTTCAGCACGGCTTCCTCGAGCAACCCCTTCTCCACCCGCTCGAGAGCGACCGCTCCCACCAGCACCCTCCGCCGCACATCCTGCCGCCGCGTCCGACGAGTCTCGATCGAACGCCGGCGTGCCTCCTGTCGTTGCTGCTGGGCACGCAACTGCTTCAACCGCACCTCGAGCGCATCAATCCGTTCCTCGATCTTGGCGGCCACGGCGTGCTCCCTGTCGCGTAGTAGGCCGCCGCGCAGCATAGCGCTCGCGTTTCGGCGCCGGGGAGGCCGCGTTTCGCTGCGGTGCAAAATGCTGGTACGGCCGCGCCAGCTTGCGGCAGCGGCGCGGGAGAGGCATGCTGTGCCGGGCGGGCTCGGAGCGAATAGGGCACTTATACGTCGCTGCGCGACGTGCGCGGTTTTTGGCGCCGCGCGGTCCCAAGGAGCAGACAGGGGAGGGGAGACGCGCTCGCCGGCCTCCCGCCGGCGGCGAAGGACCAGGGCAGCGTCCATGGCGATCTATCACCTGAGCGCCAAAATCCTCTCGCGCCAGCGCGGCCACAGCGCCGTAGCGGCCGCCGCCTACCGCGCCGGCGAAAGCCTCGTCGAGGACAGCACCGGCATCACCTTCGACTACACCCGCAAGCAGGGCATCGAGCACCGCGAAATCCTCGCCCCCGAAGGCGCACCCGACTGGGTGCACGACCGCCTCAAACTCTGGAACCCCGTGGAAGCCGCCGAGAAGCGCCGCGACGCCCAGCTCGCCCGTGAGATCGAAATCGGCCTGCCCGTCGAGTTCGACCCCACCCAGCAGCTCGCCCTCCTGCGCGACTACGGGCAACACCAGTTCGTCTCCCAGGGCATGATCGCCAACGTCGCCATCCACCGCGACAACCCCGAGAACCCCCACGCCCACGTCCTGCTGACCACCCGCACGATCACGGCCGACGGCTTCGGCGCCAAGGAGCGCTCCTGGAACGAGCGCGCGAAGCTCCTTGCGTGGCGCGCCGGCTGGGCCGAGACCGCCAATCTTTACTTCGCGCGCGCCGGCCTCGCCCTCCGCATCGACCATCGCACCCTCAAAGCCCAAGGCCTTGACTTCGAGCCCGGCCGCAAGATCGGCGTCGGCCTCGAGCGCCAGGCGTCACCCGAGCTCCCCCTCCGCATCGGCGAGCGCGTGGCGGAGCAATCCCGCATCGCGGAGGAGAACGGCGAGCGCATCCTCGCCGACCCCACCATCGCCCTGCGCGCCATCACCTACTCCCAGGCGACCTTCACCGAGCACGACCTCGCCAAATTCCTGCACACCCGGACGCACACGAAGCACTCGCCCGCATTGGAGGAATAGTTACCGGATCGGCCACGCCGGCCGCTCAAACCGGTGATTGCGACTATGCGGGTCTGCGTAGGATCTGATGGACATGTCTTGGGCACGCCGAATCTTCGGAAAAGCACTGGAGTGGTGGCGTTCGATAAAGCCATCCTGAGATGGGCGTCTGCTGCCACGTACTTCCCCGGCAGGTATCACGGCAAAGTAGTTGAAGCCTGCATAAATTTCAACGTGGCACTCAAGTCGGAAGGCGCGCTGCCGTAGAAGCGTAGACACCCGCCCCTCTCAAGAGTCATCACTTACGTAGGTAGGTATGCGTCTATACGCGCGCGCGCACCCGATCGCGCGCACGAGCAGCGGAAGTTGACATGCGCTGTTACCTGTTTGACAAGCCCAGCGGAAACAGCGCAACGCCATCATCGGCAAGAAAAAAAACCGCCTGAATCGTAAGCGGCTGGCGAACCCACCTTCCGTCACGGCCCGGCCGCAGCTAATCGGGACTTCGGAGGGCAAACGACAGCGCGAAGAGGACTGCGCCGATGGCCGTTGCCCATGCGCCGATCCTTACCAGCAGACCGCTGGTCGCTAGCCAGGGAAAGAGGCTTGTCACGGCTTTTGGATTGGTAACGGGAAAGGGCATGCACAGAAGCCCAGCGATGATCAGGCCAAAGCCCGCGAATCTGAGCACGTTTTTCATCGTACGTCAGTCGCTTCGTGCCGACATTGGTTGCCAGCAGTGCGGGAGGAGTTGCCCCAGGCGGCTGGCGGGCTGAGCCGGCTGCCTCTCAAGCACGTCCTTCAGGTAGCGATATGGATCGTGGCCGTTGAGCTTGGCGGACTGGATCAGGGCCGAATTCCCTCTCGATCGTGAAGTGTAACGTCGCCCTACTGGTGCGTATAATGTATATTATGACAAATTCTTGGCCTGTTCGGCCCACGGCTTTGGCCATAAAGACTCGATCGTAGCCATGCTCCCGGCCGCGGCCGGTTTCGGCGAAGCCGAGGTGCGTATAGAGCGCGATGTTCTCGACCATGGTCCGATGCGTATACAGGCGCAACTCGCTGTGGCCGAGGCGCGTCGCCTCCTGCTCCGCGAATGCAATCAGCGCGCGACCGAAGCCGGTTCCCTGGCGATCCGGCCGCACCGCGATGTTGTCGAGCAGCAGATGGGTTCCTTGCCGATGCGCGGGACATAGACGGCGTATGCCGCCCGCACGATCGCTTCGATCGTAGCCCCGTCATCGGCTCGCGCCGGCTCGATCACGGGTCCAGCAATTCGACGACGAGGCCGCCGCGGCCGCGTTCGACCCTCGGCGGCAGTTCGGCGGCGGTGAACGGCCCTTGGAGGCGCATCGGCATAGCGTCGCCGGCGTGCCGTCAGTCCGCAGGCAGAGCTTTTACGGGGTGCTCCGGGCCCCAGCCGGAGCTGGCACTCGCAGAACGTCATGCGAAGAATGGCGTTTACGGCGTGGATTTGTCCGCCGTACACCTTGAACGCCTCGAAAGTCACGAGCGCACGGCCCGGCCCGTACTGGGGCGTGTTTCCGAAGTTCAGATACAGCAGGACGATGCCGAGATGGCTATCGACGGCCGCGACGCGGGCGTGGACGTCTGGATGCCGAATGATCTTTTGCGTTGTGATGTTCTCACAGCTGCGGCCAGCGCGGTGGGTACAGCCGGGGCCGGCGGTGTGGATACCGTTCTCGATGCGGTAGGCGCTCAAGGCAAAAGGACTGTGCGCCGCGATGAAGCTGCCCACCTTCAGCCCTTCCGGATATTTCAAGGCCACTTCGATTGCTTCGACGCGGGAATCGATCTCGGTGGCCGGCGGGACGTATTCCATCCGCTCGTTGGCCTTCTGAAACCCCGCCGGATCGAATATCAGAGCGGACTTGCCTCGCCGCACGACCATCGTTTCGATCTGGCTGATCCGGCCGCCGCGCTCCTCGAGCCGCAAAGCGAACAGCACGGGATTGTTCCCCTCTTCGATCACGGCTTGCGTGGCGGCCGTATGTCCCCGCACATCGAGGATGTCCTGGCGATACGTGCCGAGGCGGGAGACAGTGCGCCAGAGGCCGTCGCCGAGTTTCATGACGTCGCCGTTTTCCGTAAACCGGACATTCGAGGTGACCGGCAGCGCGCTCGCGTTGTGGGCGACCATGTCATTCAGGTACTGGGTGACCAGATCGCGGAGGCAGCCGCGGTCGCAGCCTTTTGCCGCGGCCGGCCACGCGGACAGAATCAGCAGCGCCGCGATGAGCGCGAGGCCGGCAAAGAGCTTGGAGGCACGCGAGTGGAGCATGGTCGCAGTCCGTAGGACCCAATCATGAACAGGATACGGCACTTCTCCGCGGCGCAGCATCTATCGACTTCCAGAGCTTACAGACGCCCGCCTCCATTTCTCGGATCGCTTGACGGCGGCCCGCGGCTGAGGCGCACGAAGCGACTCAGCCATATCGCAAAGTGCGGTCCTGGGGAGTCCGAACGCCTCGCACGCTGCGCGCCAATCACGCTCGGCGGCTCTGGAGACTTGGCTGGCCTCTCACCTTGGCGGCCCTGCCCCGCTCGCCGGTGAGCTCTTGAGCTCGTTGGCCCGCGCGATCAGGTACGCCCGTATCGCGTGGACTTGATCCGCGCTCACGCGTCCTTTGAACGACGCCATACCGCCCGCCTGCAACGCGCCTTGCAACACGATAGCCTCGAACGCCACTTCGCTGTTGAGCTCGGGCGCGTAGCGCAGATCGGGGAACACGTTACGATTGGCGTACTGCGTATCGTGGCACATCGCGCAATGGGCGCCGAACTGCCGACGCCCGAGATCGATGGTCTGTGCCGACGCAGTCGAAGGGGGCGGATTGAGGACCGGCGGGGGCGGCGACGGCGGAGCGGGCGGCAATGATGCGGTGCCGCCGAGCTTGAAGACGAGCAGCCGCGAGCCGTTGGTCATGCCGAACCGCACGAGCCCGTATCCGACCTCCTCCGCAATGTACTGCTCACCACCGGCTTCGTAGCTGATCGGCGCCGCGACGACACCCGTCTCCGCGTCCATCGACCACAGCGGCGTGCCGTTGCTCGCGTCGTATGCGACGAAGCGGCCCTTTGTCGTTCCCTGAAACACGAGGCCGCCGGCCGTCGCCAGCGTGCCCGCACCGATGGTACCCAGCACGCCGGTGCGCCACACCTGGCGCTGGCGCACCGGATCCCACGCGACGAGCTCCGATTCCGCCGGGGTCGGCCGGACCCGGGCAGCGCCCGGGCGCGGTGCCTGAAAGCTGAGCCCGGTGTTCGAGCCCATCGGTTGGGGCGTGAACGACTTGGCGCTCATCATGTTGGTGCTGGTGTTGCCGATCGCCGAGAAGTAGACGAGGCCCGTCTGCGGGCTGTACGAGATAGGATGCCACGAATGCGCACCCTGGCCGCCGGGCTGCACGAACGCGGGCTTGCCCGTCAGGTCATACCGCACCTCGCGACTGATGCGTGGCCGGCCGGTCGCGAGATCGATGCCGGAGGTCCAGTTCGCCGGCACATATTGATTCGCCGAGATGAGCTTGCCCGTGCGCGCATCGAGCACATAGAAGTAGCCGTCCTTCGATGCCTGCATGAGCACGCGGCGGGCGCGCCCGCCGATCGTGAGGTCGGCCAGGATCATCGGCGAGGTCGAATCGTAGTCCCATTCCTCGCCAGGCACGACCTGGTAATGCCAGACGTAAGCGCCGGTGTCCGCGTTCACCGCGATGATCGAGGAGACGAACCAGTTGTCGCCGCCCCCCGAGCCGCGATAGGCGCGATTCCAGGGTGTGCCGTTGCCGGTGCCAAAGTAGACGAGATTGAGATGCGGGTCGTACGCCATCCCGTCCCAAACGCCGGCGCCGCCGCCGACGGTCCACCAGTCCCCGTGCCAGGTGGCTGCGGCCTTGCGCATGATCCGCGACTCGAATCCATTCGCCGGGTTGCCGGGGACGGTGTAGAAGCGCCAGTCGAGCTTTCCCGTCTCGGCATCGTAGGCCGACAGATAGCCGCGCACTCCGAGCTCGCCTCCCGCATTACCGATGAGGACGCGCCCCTTGACGATTCGAGGCGCTCCGGTGCTGGTGTAGGGCTTGTCGTGATCGACGGTGAGTACCTGCCATACCACCGCGCCAGTCTTGGCATCGAGTGCGATCAGTCGGCCATCGTAGCTCGCGACGTAGATCCGGCCGCGCCAGGCGGCGACGCCTCGGTTCACGACATCGCAACAGCCGCGGCCGGCAAATTCCCCCGGCACCTTCGGGTCGTATTCCCAGAGTCGCTTGCCCGTCTTCGCATCGAAGGCCTCAACCTTGCTCCAGGCGGTCGAGAGATACAGCACGCCGTCGATCGCGAGCGGCGAAGCCTCCTGGCCGCGGTTGGTGTCGAAATCCGCATACCAGGCGAGATGCAGCCGCGAGACATTGCCGCGATTGATCTGTGTGAGGGGGCTGAAGCGCTGCTCATCGTAGGTGCGCCCGACCGACATCCAGTCGCCGGGCTCGGAATTCGCATGCCCGAGGCGACTCGCCGTGACGTTCGCGGCCCCGGCGGCCGTGCCAGCGCCGCTCGCATCGGTCGTGGCGATGACGGCCGCGACCGCCGCAAAGCCGAGAATCTGCACCGTCGTGGCTGCGCGTCGCGCAGCGCGCGCTCCCCCAATCGATAAGCCCATACTCGCCATGCCCCCCCCTCGATGCACCCAGCCGAATGAAGTTTCGCTCTCAGCGCCAATGATTGAGCACGTGAAATTCCCTGGCAATCGTCACACCTGAAGTTTCGAGCCGTCGGATCGCCGCCGCGATCCGTGCGCGATTCATGTTCTTGCGGGGATCGGCATCGCGATAGACCGCCATGATTCCCCGATGATCCGGTCGTTCCCGGTGCAGGTCGCAAAAATCCTCCGCGTTGTGAGTCAACAGAACCCGTGCGAGCGACTGGGCGAGATCGAACACTTCGGGATCGGGTGTCCCATTCTTATCGAGCTCGCCGCTGGCGACCACATCATGTCCGTCGCCGCGCAGAACGTCGAGTTGCGCGCGAGCGTGTGAGTCTTCATCCACCAGAATTCTCAAGCCGGCAGCCTGGCATCGACGTTGAGGTTCGCTCGTTTCAAACGCTGCCGCTCTTCGTTGGCCTCGGCCTCGATTAGCGCTTTGTCGGCTTCGCAGTACGCGAATATTTCCTCACAGGCTTCCAAAGGCAGATCCCAGTTCTCCGCGGCCTCGCGGGGGCCCATGCCGTTAGTCAGTGCGTCAAGCCATACCGCGGATGCCATGAGCTTGCGTCCCTTGACCCAGAGCTGTCGCCGCCAGGAATGAGGACGCTCGACAAGCCAGCGCCATTGTCCGTGTGAGTGAGCCTCCAGCTCCGGGATCGTGAGGCGAACTGCGGTAGTCGGGCTCTTGCCGACGAAGAGGCGATTGCCCTGCTGGACCTCGTCGAGGAGCAAAGTGGTCAGCTGTACTGCTTTCAATACAGCCTCCTTTGTACTGGAAGCGCCCAGTTGGGTGCGCAGATTCGCGAGCAGTTCTTCCCGCTCAGGAGACAGGTCGAAATTGGCGCGTTTGGTAGTAGCAGTCATGGCCGTCAGGGGTCGCTTCCACTGAGTATATAATACTCATTTTTCGAGCAGTGACGTTGTGCCCTCGCCATCAATGCCCGATGAGCCGCAGCGCGACCACTTTCCAGGCGGGATTCAGGAAGAGTGACACCCCGGTCAGCTGCAGCAACGCCGTCCAGGAGACGCCGGCGGGTGATCCAGTCATAGACGCCGAGTCCGAGGACGAGGGTGGTCGCTACCAAGATAGATCACGACCATCAGCGCCCAGACGCTGCTCTCACCGATAGGCGCCTTGAGCGGCGGACCGAACCAGCGGGAGAATCCGGCGTCACTGATGTAGAGCGCGGCGAGGAAGATGAGTCGCTTATGCGCCGCGGGCTGCCGGGTCAGGAGGAAAGCTGCGCCGGCGAGCCCGGCGAACGCGATCATGTCCGCGAACTGCACGCTCAGGAAGGCAGGCGGGCTCACACCTGGTTCCCCGGGCGAGAATCGCTGCACGCTCAACGCGGTGGCGGCGCCGAAGACGATCATCGCGCCTGCGAGCATGGCGCCGAGCATTCCGAGCTGGCGATGCAGCTCCACACGCCGGCTGCGGATCAACAGCACCTGCACGCTCAGCAGCACCATCCAGGCGATGAACACGGCCCCATGGACGGGCACGATGAACGGTCTGAACGGTAGGGACTGATGCTTCCCGATCTGGGAGGCGATCTGGGAGGCGATCTGTGGGTCGAAGCCCATCGCCAAACCGAACCAGATGAGCGCCACGCAGAGCAGGAAGAAGTTCCGATCCCACCTGTGAAATGGGGCGAAGCGCCGGACCTCGCACTCCGGAGTCATCAGGCTCGCATCGGATGCATTCATGCTCGCCGCCTCCCCTCACGGCGTAGGTTCATCAATTGTCGTCCCACTTGCGGCGTCGACGTAAACCGAGTCGCGCCGTTCTCCATGGGCATATCCGCGTACTGTCGTTTGAGTTCGGCGTTCTCGGCTTCCAGGTACGGGCCCTCTATACGGGGTTAGGAAGTCTACCTCTAAATGCGTCCTTGACGGGGAAGCTTACGCATGGTTGCCGCCTGGCCAAGGCGGGTACTCGCTGCATAGTTTGGTCTGGCTCTCCCGCCGTTCAGCCACCAGCGCCTGGATCTGCGGCCAGCGCTTCGAGCGGAAGTCCTCGTTCTTGAATAGCTCAACAGGGACGGCGGACAGCACATCGAATCCGTATTCGTAGTAGACGCGCCCGAGTTTCTTGTTGAGAGCGATCCGACGGATCTCCTCGACGAAGGGAAAGACGTCGCGCTCTTCTAGGGTGCTATGCGCCTGGGCAATGAAGACTCGGACGACACTGATGGCAAGTCGTCCCTGCGCCACGCCTTGCGCATCACGTTTCTCAGGTATGTCGGCCAGGTTGTGTAGCCTGCTCGCCAGCAAATCGAGCGGATGGATGATCTTCACGCCCCTTGAGAGGCCAGGCAGCCTCATCTCAACAGCGCGAGTTCTCACCTGATCGGTATTGACGCCGACGATGGCCCACAGGAAGTAAATTTCCTTGTAGCCCTCGTCTTTCACCGTGAGGCTCAATTTCGCCGTCTGCGGCGTTGCATCACCTGGCTCAACTGGGTGCAGCTTCCAGCTGCCGCCGCTCCTGTTGAGTGCCTCTCCCACTGTTTTCGCCGCGCTCACGGAGCCGATGAAATCAATGTCGGCGCTGATTCCGCCCGAGGGCTCATTGGTGGGCAGTACGTGGTAGATCTGGCTCCAGAGGGCAAGGGCCTGGCCTCCGACCAGCACCGCGTCCTCGCTCGAGTTCTCTAGAATCTGCCGTATTTCATCGCTGGAGAGCGGAAGCTGAACGTTCTTCCACGTCATCGTCGTTCTCCAGCGCAGAGAAGCCACCCTTCGGCCACTTGAACTCAGCGCCGCGCAACTGCTCCGCGCCGAATGCAAACGGCGCGCTTTGCGGGATCTCGCCGCTCACCACTCGGCTGTGGGAGGCCGCCTGCCGCGCCCGCTTCTCATTCCAGAATCCTTCCGCGGAAACTCTTTCCACAGGCAGCAGGGCTCGACGCACGCGCTGAGGCAAGCGCTGAGGCAAGCGCTGCACCTCGCCCTTCAGCCCCTCTAAATCCTTAGCCGCATCCATCACCGAGGCCAACTCCTGCGCGCAGCCGATCGCCGCCGCCACGCGAGCGAGAACCCCGAGAGATACCCCGGGATCTCCGCTCTCCAGCCTGCGCAGCGTGTCCTGGCTGCAGCCGGCGGCCTGCGCCAGATCCACAATGCGCAGTCCGCGGCGCTTGCGCGCGACACGCAGGTTCTCGCCGAGCTTCACAATGGGCTGGAATGCGGCTTCCCTACTCATAATAACTTGTATAGCAGTTTTTAATTAGCTTAGCAACTTATATAGCCAATATTAAGGATCCTGGAATGTCCGCAGAGCAGCAGTTCCAGTCTGCCCCCGGCGTCTCAGTCGTCGATTGCCTGATAGACCGAAGTTAGAAAGTCCGGGTTGATTCCCGCCGGGTCCGCGGGGCCCAGTCCCATGCGCTGGATCATCAGGATCGCAACGAGGTCCTCCCGTGGATCCGACCGCCAGGAGGTCCCGAAGGCGCCGTCCCAGCCGAACTGGCCCGGCGAGGCGGAAACGCTTGCGCGCTTCGTTACCACGGAAACGCCTAGGCCCATCCCGACGTTGCCGAAAAAGCCGGGGGCGAACAGCGCCTGCTCCTTCTGGGC
Organism: uncultured Gammaproteobacteria bacterium; assembly: GCA_963849095.1. GTDB lineage: Bacteria > Pseudomonadota > Gammaproteobacteria > Steroidobacterales > Steroidobacteraceae > JASHUC01. The sequence continues at coordinate 110,722 of CAWKGA010000010.1, read as the reverse complement.
CGCGGTGAGCTGATCGGTCGTCATCGCCTCGATCGCGGGGCGGGAGAGAATGCGCTCCGCTCCGACCCGCCCACCATTCAGCATCATGCGCCCGAAGGCGTGGTAGTCGTCGATCGTCGAGACGAGGCCGGCGCCGCCCGAGGGGAATACCGGTAGATCAGCCCAGCGGCTCGCGCTTGCATCGTCATACAGCTCGAGCTCGCGAGTTTCGGGATCGAGGCGGTAGCAGGTCGCGAGTCTGGAAATTTTTGCAGACTCCACACTGAAGCCCGTGTCCCTCATGCCGAGCGGCTCGAAGATTCTCTCTCGCAGGAACGCTTCGAAAGGCTTGCCGGATGCTCGCGCGATGAGCACGCTCAGTGCGTCGTATGCGGTGTGATAGATCCAGCGCTCCCCTGGCTGATGAGCGAGCGGCAGGGTGCCGAGGCGCTTCATCCACTCATCGGGCGCAAGGTGATACCAATGAATGTCGCGGGCGAGTACGAGCTTGGATATGGGCCCAAGCGTGAACGGGTCGATCTTGGCATCGAAGATCGCCTTCGCGAGCGGCGGCGGATCGCCGGGACCGACGATCCACCCGAATCCCGGGAGGAAGGTAAGCAGGTCGCGCACAGTGATCGGCCGGCGCGCCGGCACTGTATCGTCGAGCGGTCCGTCCAAATGGAGAAGCACTTTGCGGTTCGCGAGCTCTGGCAGCAGCCGGTCGATGGGCTCGTCGAGTCTCAACTCGCACTCCTCGACAAGGATCATCGCCGCTACCGCCGTGATGGGCTTAGTCATCGAGGCGATGCGAAAGATCGTATCGCGGCCAATCGCTTCGCCGCCGACGGCTTTTGCGCCGAAAGCATCAACGTGAACCTCGCCACGCCGGCTCACCAGTGTGACGACGCCCGGCACCTCGCCGGATTCGACGTACGCTGCCATCGTGCGATGCATGCGGCCAAGCCGGGCCTTGGACAGACCTGAGCCCATCATTTTGCTCCCTCTGAATTTACCGGAACGTTGCTGGAAGGCGGTCCCAATCAATGCTCAGATCGGGGAACGCGCTGATTGCTGTTCTGCCGTTCAACCCATGGATGGTGGGCCGTCCATAACGCCCACCTTCAAGCCGATAGATACTCAGTGTCCGGTCGGTGGGATCGACGAGCCACACTTCAAGGACCCCGGCGCGCTCGTAGGCTGGCAGCTTGACCACCCGGTCGTGACCGGCAGTTGCCGGGGAGAGAACTTCCGCGATCCAGTCGGGAGCACCGCGCATGCCACGCTCATCGAGCTTCCCAAGGTCGCAGACTATGAGTACGTCTGGTTGAACCACCGTATCGATTAGCTCGTCGGCTTCTCCGGACTGCGGTAGACGGACATCGAAGGGAGCGATATAGGCCCGGCAGGACTTGCCTTCGAGACCAAGCCGGGCCTGAAGATACAGCTCACCGACCAGTTCCTGATGAGATCGGGAGGGAGCCGGCGGCTCTTTGATATAGGCGGCGCCATTGATCAGCTCAGCGCGCTCACCGTCAGGCCAAGTAAGGTATTCGGCGTAGGTGTGGCGCAGAGTGTCGCGCTGAGTAAGTGCCATGGTCTCCCGTGCTCCGCTTCCTGCCGAACATGAGAAATCATAGGCGCCCTACCCGGGCGCTGCAATTGCCGAGATGTAGGATCGCGAGCTTCTCGACGTCCGTGCCGCATGCGGAGGCTACCGTAGGGAAAGCCGTCTGGGATGCTCGCTCATGAGATCGCGCTGGACCCTACGTGAACATCCGACGTTCCGGGCGACACGATAGATGATCGGCGCTATCGACTCTCCGATCATCCATACCGATCACGGCCCTGCCTGCAGTTCGATGTGGACAGCGTCGAGAACGCAACGGCAGATCTCGAATCGCAGGGGTATCGAATTCTGGTCAAGAACAAGAAGGAGCCCTGGGGCCAAACTGTTACACGCCTTCTCTCTCCCGAGGGGTTACTGGTCGGCATCACCCTCACTCCTTCGATGCGGAACGAAGAATAATGTGGGAAGGAACTGCAGCGCCATACCGTGCAACTCCAAGACCATTGACGAAAGACACACAGCAGGGGACGATCATTATCAACCGCTCAGGCGGATCCACTTGTCCGGGAGGGAGTCTGTCCGAACAAGCGGAGCCATCCCTGACAGAAAAAGCACGCGCACACACGAGATTTCAGCGAAACGATGGCCTTCAGGTGATTTGTCGTAAGAACAAGGACGCGTCAAAACGACCTTGGTTCTTGGGTGGAGCAAAACGTGGAAGTCAAAGGTGCGACCCTTTTGTACACATTGGCTGGTCTGATGATCACGTTCGCGGGGTTCTCGGCGCTCTTGTTGGCCGTCCGACCGGCCGCCGGAGCGAGATTGTCACTGCTGGACAGATACCTCGCGAAAACGGTCATGACGCATATTTCGTATTAACGGCGGGAGCGCTGTTGCCGGTGCTACTTGCGCTCTACGACGTTCCGGAAGCGTGGATTTGGCGAGGCTCTGGTGTGCTCTTCGCACTTCCGATGCTGTCTCTTCAGGTCACCTATCCGCGCCGACGCCGCAAGGTGGTCGGCACAGGACCGCCGCCCGCAATATTCTCGGTCTTCGTTGTATTCGGCTCCGCTGTGACGTTCGCGATGCTTGGCTACGTTTTGGCGGGCCTCCAATACCTCGCCGCAGCCTACATCACGGCGTTGACGATCGACTTCTTTACGGTCGTTTTCGCCTTCGTGATTGCGCTCGATGTCATCATGCAACAACCAATGGAAGTGTCGGAGCGGCCAGCGTCGCCTTAGCTCCAATGGTACTTACCTAGGTTGCAGGGTTTGGAAGATAGCCATACAACCGCACCTGTCGCCGAGCTTTTTTCCGTGGCACCTGCAGCCCCTGGTAGGGCTTGGGCCGGCGCTTGCGCGCCCGCGGTTCTATTCGAACGGGCCGATCGCCGACCTGTTGCAGCGCGATCGTTTGGAAGAGAGCCGTGGCGTGTCCGGGTGCTAGATTGAGAACCTCTACGCTCCTCCTGTCCGCGATCCTCGCGGTTGGTCCCGCCGCCGGCATCTGAAGTTGCGCCAGCGACTCGAAAGCATGAGCGGCTCAGATATCCGAGCAACGCAGTTCGTCAGCGGAGGAGTCTGAATCCTAGATCATCCGACAGGGCCGTCCTGCAGGCGATGAGCCCATCGGTCGGACCGCCTTGAGAGGCCACGCATAAGCTTACGGCAGTTGCGGCCGCACACGTCGCGTCGACGGAAGTAGGAACTTGGTGGGCAAACTACTACTCTACCCGCCATCGAGCGTCGGAGTGCACGCTATGCGAAGAACCATCACTTCAGCCGTCCTGGGTCTGCTGTGTGCCAGCGCGTTGACGGGCACCTCCCTCGCCCAGGTGACGGCCAAGGCGCCGTGGCCATCGACGCGGATGTCGGTCCGCCGCGACGGCCCGGCCGACCTCGAGCATCTGCGCGAGACCAACGTCAATCACTATCTGCGCGCCAAGAAGATCCTTGCGGCAGCGAACGAGATCTGCCGTCCGGGGCCGAGGCAGCCTTACCCGGTTCGATTCGAGGGCGCCGATCCACAATGTGGGGCGATGTGGCTGACCAGCTATCCGCCGAAGAAGCTGCTGTCGTTCCGTCTGGACCATGTCCAGTACATCGCGCTCGTCACCATCACCAACCTTCGCGGCAAGGTGCTCAAGATCGCCCACACGAAGCGGTAACGACGAGCTGACAGCGGCAGTCTCAGCCGCGAGCCTCAACGGTTGCCGCCGAACACGTCGCGCAACACCGCACCCGCGATCGCGCCGGCGGCGCCGCTCTGGACGTTCTGCGCCGCATGACCGCCCAGATAGGGCGCGAGCGCGTGCGCGAGATTCGGCACTGTCAGGGTCTGCAGCCAGACCTTGCCAGGTCCGGTCAGCCGCGCCACGAACAGGCCATCACCCCCGAATATCGCATTGGCAAAACCGCGCATCAGCGTGACGTCGAAATTCACGCTGTCCTGAAACATTCCGATGTGGCCCGGATGCACCTGCAGCATCTCGCCGGGAGCGAGGTCGTAAGTCACCACTTCCCCGCCGAGCTCGACCCACGCGCTGCAAGGACCGGACAGGCGCTGCAACAGAAACCCGTCGCCGCCAAAGATACCGGCCCCGAGAGAGCGCTGAAACCCGGTCGCGAGCTGCAGTCCCTCGGTGCCGCACAGAAAACCGTGGCGATGAATCAGATAGGAATGTCCGGACGGCACATCGACCTGCAAGATCGCGCCCGGGAGCTTCGCAGCGAAGGCGACGACCCCTCGGCCGGCAGGCGCCGAGTACTCGGTCATGAAAAGGCCACCACCGGAGAAGGCACGTCCGATCGCGCCCCAGAGGCCGCGCGCTCCGGCCGTGTAAGCGGTCGTGCGCATCTGCACACCCGCGGTCATCCAGGAGAACTCGCCCGGCTCCGCGACAATACGATCGTTCGGCTCGAGGCCAATCTCGAGCACAGGCATCGTGGTACCTTTGATCTGGGTTTTCATTGCTTACGACTCCGGATTGACCTGAATGCTGCGCACTCTGGGAGACGGCTCATCGAGGATAGCGCAGATAATCCGAAACTTCTCCGAATTATGCCGACCGAGCGCGCTCGGAGCAAAGACGCGTGCACGCAGTCTCCGATAGCCTCTGCAATAACAGGTCATGGTTGAGATCGGCTGCACGCTGGGTGGCGACAAGCTCATTGACCCTCACGCAACGTCAGAGTCCATAATCCTGCCCAATAGGAGGACCGGCATGACTGCTCTCGATCAAATCGAGCCACCGGTGCTCACGGCTGGTTCATGAAGGAACTCACCGTCAAGCAACTCGCGGCGATTTCGGGCGTGACTGTGCGTACGTTGCACCACTACGACGAGATCGGGCTGCTGAAGCCGGCCTCTGTGGGCGCAAATGGCTATCGTTACTACGGGCGCGAGGAGCTGCTTCGCCTGCAGCGGATCCTGTTCCATCGAGAGCTGGGTGTGCCTCTGGGTTCCATTGCCGAGCTGCTCGATCTCGAAGGCACGGATCATATCGGCGTCCTGCGGCAGCATCGCGAGAAGCTTCAAGCGGAGCGAGAACGCTATCGGGTCCTCATCGAAACGATCGACCACACGATTGAAGAGTTGAAGGGAGAAAAGGTCATGGCGAACGCAGATCTTTACAAAGGATTCAGCCCGGAGAAACAGGCCGGATATGAAGCCTGGTTGATCGAGCGATATGGCGAACCGATGCGCGTCGGCATTGAGAGCGCCAAGAAGTCCTACGCAAAATTGTCTCCCGCCGAGCAGGTGGCCATGGGAAAGGAACTGCAGGAGGTGGAGGAAGCTTTGGCCGGCGCCCTACGCCATGGGATCGATCCGGCGTCCGATGGGGTCGATGTCTTGATCAAGCGCCATCGCGCATGGGTAGCGCAGATGTGGGGTCGACCCTGTCGTCCAGAAGCCTATTCAGGTCTCGCGGATCTGTACTTGACTCATCCGGACTTCGTGGCTCGATACGAGCGCATCGAAAAGGGATTTACGGAATATCTCGCAAGTGCCATGAAACTGCACGCGAAGAAATGGGGTGACCCGACCTCGTGAGCGAACTCCCCTACTCCTTCCAACCTTCCGGCGGCTCGGTGCCGCCCTTGATCTGGCGCGTCTTGTAGCGCCACTGGCCCTTCACCTTGACGAACGTCGCGTATTCCCGGCCCTGCGTGGTGACGCGCAGCGCATCGCCCTGTTTTTGGATCACGAATTCGGTGAAGATCAACTGAGAGGTCGCCGTATTGCCGTGCACGACGATGAGCGGGTTGCTGATCGTGACGTTGAACGAATAGGGTCTCGGCGGTGGCCCGCTTCCCCCGCTTCTCGCGGCTCGCCCGTAAGCCTTGGCGATCCCGTCCTTCCCCTTGTAGTGGGTGTTGCCGAGGATCAGCTCGGCGTCGTCGGCATAGAAATCCGAAAAGCTTTCGGCATTCGAGTTGCCGAAATTGTAGTAGTAACGTGTGATCAGGTCCTGGATCTGCGCGCGGTCGATGAGCGCTTTGGCTGTCATGCCTTGCGCCCGCGCGGCCGGGGTGGACACCAACGCCAGGCAACAAGCGAGACCCAGCGCGCCCATCCAGACCGGGCCCCAGTGATTGGCGAAATTCTTCACGGTCACCCCCATGCCCCATTTCGACGGCAGCCTAAGTCATTCCTGAAAACGGAGCAAGACAGAATCAGACGGCCCTCGCAGTGACCGCAGAAGCCGGGTTCCTCTCGGCAAGAGCGTCAGTCGTATCAAGCGAGCCGCGCCAGGGCCTGTGCGAGCCGCGCGCCGGCGTCAGTCCATCGAGGCAGACGGTGACGCGCGACCGCAGCGCCGCTCGCGAGGCTCGCGAGCAGCCCGGTTTCGCTGAGCACGGCGGCGAGTGCGGCGCGCAGTGCCTCGAGATCGCCGGGGGCCACGAGGAGCCCGGCCTGTGTACCGACCAGATCCGGGATCGCGCCGGTGCGGGTGCTCACGATCGGCAGGCCGTGCGCGAGCCCTTCGGCCACGGCCATGCAGTAGCTCTCGAATCGCGTGGCCAGCACAATTAGATCGGCTTCCAGGAAGTACCGAGCGAGGACCGCTGGCTCGACCTCGCCGATCAGAGCGACCCTTTCGGACAAGCCGCGCTGAATCAGCTGGGCGCGAAGTCGCGCAACAGTGTCGGGTCTGCGCGTGAGGCTTCCGACGCAGGTGAGCTGCCACGGCCATGAGGCGAGCGGTGCCAGCGCCTCGACCAGCAGGTCGTGTCCCTTGACCGGCTGCACCGTGGCGACGCACAGCATCTTCACCATACCGTCCGGGGGGCGGCGCGCGAGCGGTGCCTCGTCAGTGCCCGGCTCGATGATCGAAATCTGCTCGGCCGGCAGGCCGTACGCGAGCAGCGCGGCGCGACTGCCCTCCCCAGTCGCAAACACGTGACGTGCGGTCTGCAGAGCGTCGGCTTCGGCCTGCCGCACGCGCCGTACGAGGTCCGGGTCGTCTTCCAGGGCGGCGTCGGCGGCCAACGGCATATGAATGAGGGCCAAGAGAATGAGCCGTGCAGCGTGCGCGCGCAGCACCGACGGCATGGCGCTGAGCGCGAGTCCATCGACCAGCACCAAGGTCTGCGACGGGATGCCCGCGAGCACGCGGTCAGCATCGGCCAGCGCAGCAGGGGTCGGATCGGGGAAGCTGGCGTCAAGCGCGTGTACGGTGACTTCCCAGCCGCGCGCACGCAGCTCGGCCACCATGCGCCGATCGTAGACGTAACCGCCGGTGGCCCTGCGGATATCCCCAGGAATCAGAAACTTCAGCGTGCGCCTCGTCATCGTCGAAATGCTAGCATCTGCCGTATGGAAGCTGCGGCATGCCGCCCGTCACGCTCGCGATAGCGAGACCTGAGCACCGGGGGTTGCTGCGCAGCGCCCTCCTCGGCCTGCTCGCGGTCGCGCTAGCCGTGCTCGCCGTGGCGCTGATCGCCGCGAGCCGACTCGAACTCAGCGCCGGTTTCATCCCCAAGAGCCTGCTGGTCTTCGGCGCTGGCGCTCTGCTCGTGCTGCGGGGATTGCCCGCGCACCATCCGTTTCCGACGCTCGGGCCCGCCAACGGCGTGACCCTCGTGCGGGGTGCGCTCGTCGCCCTGCTGGCGGGCCTGATCGGCGAGCGGGCACCCGGTGCGCCGACATTCGCCGTCGCGATCGCCGTCGCCGTCATCGTGCTGGATGGGGTCGATGGCTGGCTCGCGCGTTGGACCCGGATGGCAAGCCGCTTTGGCGCGCGTTTCGACATGGAAACCGACGCCGTGCTGGTTGCGGTGCTGGCGCTGCTCGCATGGCAGTTCGGAAAGGTCGGTGCCTGGGTGCTGCTGTCGGGGTTGATGCGTTACCTGCTCCTCGCCGCGGGGGCCCTGGTCCCGCTGCTGCGGCGTCCCGTGCCCTCGAGCTACCGCGGCAAGACCATCGCTGTCGTCCAGATCCTCGCTCTCATCGTGGCCATCGCTCCCATCTCCTCGGTCGAGCTGGCCACCGCGGTGGCAGCGATAGCGCTCGGGCTGCTGACAGGGTCCTTTCTGCTGGACGTCGTGTGGTTGGTCCAGCATTCGGACTCGGGCGGCGGGGATCGCTAGTCAGCCGGCGCCGGCGCGTGGCTTGGGGCGCTCGATGGGCTGCCATCGAAGGCCGCCAGCAGCCACGGGCCGAGCTGGTTCATGTTTCCGATCGCCCGGCCCGTAGGCGTCAGGCCGGGCTGGAAACCGTCAGCGCGCAGTGCCTGCAGTATCTCCGGGCGCGAAGAAATCACGTGCACCGGCACGTCCCACGGCACTCCTTCTCCGCTCACGCTGGAGGCGGGTTGATGGTCGCCGAGGAGAATCACCACGCAGTGCTCATCCGGACGGTTACGCAGGAATCCGGCGAAGCTGTCGAAGAAATACTGTACGGCGGCGACATAGCTGCGGCCGAGGTGAGTCCACTCGGGCGTCTGCGCCATCGCCGCTTTCAAGGGGGCTGCGTCGTAGGGATGGGCGGAAAGCATCCGTGACGCATCCGGCTGCAGCGGCGGGATCGGTCGAAATGGCATGTGGGTGCTGACGGTGGGAAAGAACACGAACAGCGGTCTACGGGGGTGGGGCTGCAACTCATCGGCATCGAGCGCAGCGATCGAAAACTGGTCGGGGATGTGCCACCACCCGAACTGCGGCCCGCGGTAGTCGAGCTGCTCCGCCCCATAGATGCGGTCAAACCCGTAAAAGCTGCCCTCCGGCCACGGATGCTGGTTGCCGGGCATCACCGCGATCGCACGGTACCCTCCCCTTTTGAATACCGATACGAGGGTCGGACGATGCTGCGTCATCAGCAGCCGGTAGCGGCGCGTGTCGCGCACTTCGATGCCGGTCAGCAGGCTCAGGTGCGCGAGCACCGAGGTGCCGCCGAACGTGGGCGAGGTGACGAAGGCCGAAACCACGTCCCGCCCGGTGTCGCGGATGGCGGCGTCCAGATGCGCACGCGACGGACGCAAGAAGTCGACGAACTCGGGCCGGTCGTAAGTCGTGCGCCCGTAGGATTCCACGAAGATCAGCAGCACATCGTCGCCACCCAGAGCTGCGAGGTTGGAATGCAGCACTGGGGAGGGGGGTAGCGTGCGCGTGCTGCTGCCCGCGAGCACCGAGATCACACGGGCCACCTGTACAGCGTAGGTCTGGGTCACCGGGATCGAGAATTGCGGCACCCGCGGCACGCGGTCGCTCACGAGCTGAGTCACAAAGCACGCCACGAGCAGCGTACCGGCCGCGCCAAATCCGATCCGTGCCGCACGGTGGAGTCTCAACGCCTCGTCCACCTGCCCCAGCGACCACCGCGCGATCAAGTACAGGAGGCTCAGTACCGCAAGCGCGCCTAAGGAAACCGCGATCAGAACCCAAGCGGAGGTCACGCGCGCGAGCATGCCGACGACCTCCGCGACGTGCGGCAAGTCCCAGTAGAGATTGACTGGCCGCCCATAGAGGGCCGGGGAGGTGACGTCCGCATAACGGCCCAGCGCAAATATCACGACGCCGATCGAGAGCAGCGTCAATCCGCGCCACGTCGTGGGACCGCGCCATGCATTGGTCGCCGCCAGAATGGCGAGCAGAGCAGCGAGCTCTACTGATAGCTCACCCCGCCAGTGCACACCCAAAGTCGGCCAGATATTGGCAAAGGTGACCGCACCGTTGAGCAGAATCAGGGCCAGCACGACCCGGGCAACGCGCCAGCCGCGACGGGATCGACTGCCGGTCGCAGAAGGTGCCATGGTTGCAGGGTAGCAGCGCCTAGCTGCGGGTGTCGAACGGCGCTGGCGCGCCGCCAGGTAAGATGCGCCCCATGACATTGCCCGATGAGAACAGCACCCGTGCCTTCTGGATCGTGGCCCCCGGTCGCAGCGAATTGCGTGCCGAGCCCCTACCGGCACCGCGCTCCGGCGAGGCAAGCGTGCGCGCCCTCTACAGCGGTATGAGCCGCGGTACCGAGGTCCTGGTCTACGGCGGCCATGTCCCCCCAAGCGAGTTTCATCGCATGCGCGCGCCCTTCCAAGCGGGCGACTTTCCGGCCCCCGTCAAGTATGGCTATGCCAGCGTGGGAGAGGTTACGGCAGGGCCCCTCGAGTTGATCGGTCGGGTGGTGTTCTGTCTGTATCCCCACCAGGAGCGCTATGTCGTGCCCTGCGATGCGCTCCATCCGGTTCCCGCGGCGGTACCCGCGCTGCGGGCAATCCTCGCGGCGAACCTCGAGACGGCGCTCAACGGCGTGTGGGACGCCGGTGTTGCGCCGGGAGATCGCGTCAGCATCGTCGGAGCCGGCAGCGTGGGATGCCTGGCGGCTTGGCTCACGCGTCGCATCGCGGGCTGCGAGGTCGAGCTGGTCGATGTCAACGCCTCACGGGCCGAAGTCGCGCGCACACTCGGTGTATCGTTTGCCGTGCCCGACCGGGCACGCGGAGATGCGGATGTCGTGCTGCATGCCAGTGGCACGCAGGAGGGCCTCGGGCTCGCGCTACGCCTCGCGGGGTTCGAGGCCACGGTGCTGGAGCTGAGTTGGTATGGAGACCGGGCCGTGAGCCTGGCACTCGGCGAGGCATTTCACGCCCGACGGCTGTCGCTCAAGTCCTCGCAGGTCGGTACCGTCTCCCCGATGCGGCGAGCGCGCTGGACGACTCGCCGGCGCCTGGAGCTGGCGCTCTCGATGCTGACGGACCCGACGCTCGATGCGCTCATCGACAGCGAGGGGGCATTCGACGAGCTGCCGCAAACACTTGCCGCGCTGGCGGCATCGCCCGGGAACGTGATCATGCATCGGGTACGCTATGTCCGTGATCGCTGACAGGGGCGACGCGCGCGCTGTTCCACACCGCGCCCGTTTCCGCGGAAACTGATCGGGAGGGGACATGTACACGGTCGGCGTTCGTGACCACTTCATGATCGCGCACAGCCTGGTGGGCGAGGTGTTCGGTCCGGCTCAGCGCCTGCACGGCGCGACCTTCGTCGTGGATGTGGAATTTCGGCGCCCCGAGCTCGACGAATCCGGGATCGTGCTGGACATCGGGCTTGCAACTCGCGCGCTCCACGAGGTGCTGGCGGACTTGAACTACCGCAACCTCGATGCCGAGCCGGAGCTCTCCGGCCGAAACACCACGACCGAGGCTCTCGCACGGACCATTTTCGAGCGGCTGGCCGCACGGATCCGGACGGGTCAGCTCGGCTCCGGCGCGCTCGGCTTGCAGAGCCTGTGCGTCACCCTGCACGAATCCCACGTGGCCTGGGCCGCGTTTGACGCGCCCCTGGCGCCGCCGTAAATCCTCCCGGCAAGGCCTCCTGACGGAGCGCCAGTCCTTCAGAGGACGCGCTGAAACGATCCGGGCCTCAGCGGGCTCGCAACGATGGCGTCGGCAGCAGAACGCAGATCGCAATCGAACAGGATGTCGTTGCCGCTGCGATAGATCCGATGGCGCAACCGCAGGCAATCCTGCAGACGCCCCTGAGGCGGCAGACGCACCGCCGGCCGGCCGTCGCCGATCAGCACTGGCGCGACCGCGATGTGCAGCCGGTCGATCAGTCCCGCTTGTAGAAACGACGAGACGGTGACGCCGCCGCCTTCGACGAGCACGCGCTGGTAGCCTCGTGCGCGCAGCGCTCGCATCAACTCGGAGAGGTCGAGGCCCGCTTCGCCGGCGGCGACCTCGAGCCGGCGCTCTCCAACCGCGAGGGGTCCATGGGCCACCGCCTTGCCCGCCGCGCACACCCGCAGCGTCTCTGCCTGCTGGTCGCTGAACACCGAGAGAACCGGTGAGAGCCGGCAAGCCGGGTCGAGAATGACACGAGCGGGGTTGCTACCGGCGACCAGCCGTGTGGTCAGCCGCGGGTTATCGGCGCGGATCGTGCCGGCCCCGACCACCACCGCGTCACACAGCGCCCGCAGCCGATGCAGATGCAGAATGTTCTCCGGGCCCGTGACGAACGAAGAATCGCCCGAAGGGGTGGCGATGAAGCCGTCCAGACTCTGGCCGAGGTGCGCGATCGTAATGGGCCGCTCGGCCGTTGCGCTGCTGATCGGCAGGTACAGCTCCAGCAACGACTGCGCGGCCGCTTCCATGTCGTGGGCCTGCCAGCCGCGCAGGGGATTCCAGGTGAGATCGGCATGGGACTCCTCGGAGTCCACCGCGCCGAGATGTCCGGCGGCCTCCAGCCGGAATCGTGCCGGACGGGCCGCGTCGAAGATCCCAACCGCCTTCGCCGCCGCGTGCGCCAGGGCCCAGGCTCGCTGCTCGGAATCGGGAGCCGATGTGCGGCTCGCCGGAGGGACCACCGGCTGTCCGGGCGGCTCGGTGGGCCGAGGGCGTAGGTGCAGTTGTGCCTGGTAGGTCAAAGGTCCTTTCCCGCGGGTTCAAGGCGCGACTACGCCCCCGAATGACTTCGGCCTAATTTATCAAGGCGAACCGGGGTTGTCCCAACGTTCGTCGGCCGCTCTTGCGCAGGCGTCTGAAATACGGCTTTCGGCTCGGCGAGGCAGCGTTACTGCAATTTCGCCGCGGCGACGGTACCGCTCAGGGCAAGAGGTCCGGCAAAGTCCGAGAGCTCGATGTTGCGGACGGTCAGCTTCCGCGTGAAATGAGCGCGGGGCTCATAAGTCTCGATCTTGAGGCGGGCGTCGACGAGCTTCGTCCCATCGACGGGGTAGTGAATCAGACCTCTCGCATCGAAAAACGGAAGCTCTCCTCCGAATCGATAGAGCGCGTCGGGCCAGAAGTTGAGAGCAAAGGGCGAGTAGTCAGGCTCGCAGACGTGCGTCTCGGGATTGCGCAAGCCATTTGGCGGGTCTTCCAGTACCGCGGTGAAACAGGATGGTGTCGGCTCGGCGCTGATGCAGCGCAATTGCACGTCGTCGCCCTCTCCGTCGATCCCCGTGACACACGAGCCGAGATTCTGGAGTTTGGCGTGTCCGCCGATTGCGGGGATGGAGGCCATGGCGTCCAAGTAAAGCAGAGTGAGGGAATAATCGATCTCCATCTCCACCGGTTGGCCGCGTAGCCTGGCATACACGGCTGACGGAACAAAGATCTTCTGATACATGTCTATCGGGACGGGGTTGCGTGCTCTTTGGCGCACCTCGAGCCGGGCGTCCTCGATCGATCCGAGTCCATCCACGCTGAGATTCGATTTGCCGGCGTACAGTGTTTGGCCAGTTGCGTCCCTGATCTGGATATTGGCGCGGTCCAGGAGCATGACAGTCTCAGCCGGGACGCCGGCAACGCGCAACGGGAAGTAAAGCGCGACGCCAGTCGCCTGGGCGGCTCCCGGAGGGAGCTTGAACCGCCCCAGCTGCGGGTTGAATGCCAGCGCGACCGCCCCGGCGAGTGAGGGCTGTTTCGAGAGATTCGTCTCCAATGCGAAAGCCGCCCGCCAGGGAAGGAACGACGAGAGGATGACCACCGCGCCTCCTGCCCCAATTAGATAGCGCGCCGTTGTCGTCTGGCGACGGAAGAACTGCAGACTCATCACCACTGCCGTCCCCGCCACTGCGAGGGTGTACCAAGTCGCGCCCATTATCCACGTCAGCCCCGTGCCGCCGATGGACGTTCTTGATGCCGAGCAACAGCACCATTCCGATCAGGATGACGGTCACATAGATCACCAGGCCTGCGATCGCCACGAGGAAGGACTCCACCGCGTTTCGCGTCACCGCTCCGATCATCAGCGCCGGCAAGCTGAAGAAACAGAGGACGGTCACATTCCGCGCGGCCGCAGCGCCGAGCGAAGCCGGGAACGAGAATCCGCTCGCGAGCCCCTCGCCGAGGTCCGCGAGCAGCAAGGGCCCCTGCACGATCAGTGCGACGAAGAGCAACTTGGCGCCGATCATCTCGGCGCGGTTGATCGGCCGGACGAGCCAGTCCTGCCGCACGCCCGGCACCGCGTCCTGGTGCATGACCGATAGGGTCAGCACAACGACACCAACGAGCGATACCAGCGACAACAGGTAGGCGATGGTCACCAGCTGCCCGGGTTGCTGAAGCGGACCCAGCCAGAATTGCGCCCCCGCCGCGGCGAAGTGGATCGCCGCCACGGCGAGCGCAATTGCCCAGAGTAATCGCACGTCCTTCCTCAAGATATGCCAGATCATGATGCGAGCCCCTCGTCACGCGCAGCCTTCGCGAGTGTCGTAAAGATGGATCGAAGGGCGACCGGTCGCACGTCGATGTTCTTGATTCCTTTGAAAAGCGTCCCCAGCGCATGCGTCAGATGTTCATCCTCGAACCGCGTATCGACGAAACTCAGCACGTTCCCCGCGGCCGTCAGCTGGATCCAGCTCCGCGGCCGTCGCTCCGGAGGCACCGCCTCGCCTTCCAACGTGACACGCACCTCTCTGATGCGCCCGGACAAGTCCGTCATGGAGTCCTCGAACAGCAGTCTGCCCTGATCGATGAAGCCCACGTGGGTGACTACCCCTTCGATCTCCGCAAGCTCGTGCGAGGAAATGAGTATCGTCATGTCTCCCGCCTGATGCAGTAGCCTCTCCATGAACTCGTCGCGAACCAGCGCATCGAGACCGCTGAACGGCTCATCGAGCACCAGCAGCTTGGGCGCGAACGGCAACGCGCAGGCGAGCGCCGTCTTCAGTCGCATGCCATGCGAGAGATCCTTGATCTTTCTGTCCATCGGCAGCCGCAGCTCACGCAGCACGGCACCTTCCAGCTTCCGGTCCCAGGTTGCGTAGAATGGCCGCAAGTAGTCGATGTACTGCCGGACGGTAAGCCGTCCCGGCATGTCCTGATTTTCCGAGACGTACCCGATCTGCGCGAGCTCGCGCGGTGAAAGTCGGCGCGAGTCGATCCCGAGCACGGCGGCCGAGCCGCCGCAGGGTTCGAGGATGTTCATGAGCACCTTGATCGTGGTCGTCTTGCCCGCCCCGTTTGCACCGATCAGGGCGTAGGCGCTGCCTTCCGGGACGGAAAGACTCAGGCCCCGCAGCGCCTCGTGACGGCCGAAGGACTTCCGCAGTTCGTGTGTCTGAGCAATCATTTGTCGTTGGCCTCCCGCGCCTTGTCGATCTTCGACCACTCGTTCGAGACCGCCTGAACGATCTCGCTGAGCCGAACCCCAACACGCTTCGCTTCCACCACCAGCTGCTCGACTTCTTGCTGCAGCACACGCTGACGATCGCCCGCGCGTGCGCTGGGGGGAACGGCAACCACCGTGCCGACGCCCGGACGCACCTCCAGCCAGCGCTCCTGTATCAGGCGTTGCACCGCCTTGTGTGCCGTATTGGGATGGATCTTCAACTCGGCCGCCAACGCGCGCACGGACGGAAAGGACTGACCCGGTTGGTATTCGCCGCTCAAGAACGCTTTTTGCGCGGCGAAGACCACCTGCTCGAAGATGGATTGTCCTGGTCGGAGCGCGAAGCCGAGAAGTGTCACACGTGTAGTGTGACACATATGACGAAAGTGTCAAGCGGTCGAGCCGCGAGAGCTCGCGGAAGCACGCTGTTCCGGTCTGGAATATGACGGCAGCTCCGTCTTGGTCCATGACTTGCTGCACCAGCGCTCTGGAGCTCTGTGGGAACTGCGCGTCGGTGCTTATCGCAAGTTGCGCCTCGCGCCCGACTCCGTTCGCCGCGAGCTCGAAAGGCGCGGCTTCCACGTGGACCTGGAATCCGGAATGAGCGGCATGGTGCGCATCCGGGCGCGAGCCGCTCACCACACCTGAGGGTCGAACGCGCTACGGGGATTCGCGACAACAAGTATTTGCCTAGGCAGGTTTTATTCCGTCTATCATTACGAGAGAATTAAGCATTTGCGCATGTAATCGCGACATCTGAGCTCGCTGGAGCCCGATTACGTGGAGAATTCCGACAAGTGCCGCTCGCCATGGGGGAACGTATGCTGCGTCCATACATTGGTTCGATCTTGGTGATGCTGATCGTCGGGACGGTCACACCGGCGCATTCGCAGGCGCCGGCCAGGAGTGGCCCTGCCGCGGGAGCTCAGGCCGGTGAGCCGCTCGTAGATATTCGGCCGCCGCTGTTTTTCTCGGCGCAGTGGAAGCAGACCGCGAAGGGGGGCGAGCATCCCGTCACCGCCGATTCGATCGCCGGGCCGGATCTGGAATTGAAGCTGTACGTCCCGGTCGGGCAGATCCTGGTCACCGGCAGTTCCGGCAATGCGAGCAACCCCATCCATGTCTGGAACGGCCTCTGCGTGACGCCCTGTGCCGTGGCCTTCCGGGACAAGCACCGGTTCGCCGACCTGTCCGGTCTCGCGCGGATACGGTGGAACACGAAGACATCGGGCTTTCACCAGGTGCGTCCGATCATCAAGCTTGCGGACGGCAGCTGGTACGTCGGTGACCGCGCGGAGGGCACCACGCGCGATTGGCTGATCAGTGAGATCTCCTTTGCAGACTTGCACTGGCTGAAGCTCGACATCAAGCGGGTCGTGACGATCGGGAATGTCCTGGACAAAGTGGACCTATCAAAGGTCGACGAGATCGGCTTTGCGGACCTGATGCCGGGCAGCGGCCACGGGCCCGGCGGCTGGTCCGATGTGGCGCAGGTCGAGGTGTACGGCAAGGCCGTCGCGCGCTGAGGCGCTACCTGAGGTGCACGTGGGCAGGCGAGTCGCCCTGATTTACAGTCTGTGCTGCCTGATTGCCTGGCCAGCCACAGGAGCTGCCGCTACGTCGCGCGATGTCCTCGATCTGGTGTATGCAACGGTCGCCGGGAAACCGCTGGCGCTCGATCTGCACATGCCGCAGGACGCGCGGCGGCCTCCGCTCGTCGTGTATGTCCACGGCGGTGCTTGGGCGGTGGGGAACAAGTCCGAATACCCGGCCTTCCTGGTCGCACGCGGGTTCGCCGTCGCGAGCCTGGATTTTCGCTCGACGAACGACGCGCCCTTCCCGGCCGATGTCCATGACATCAAGGCCGGCATTCGCTATCTGCGTGCGAGGGCCACCGAGTATGGATATCGCAGTGAACGCATCGCTATCGCCGGCGCATCCTCCGGTGGCCATCTCGCGGCGCTGGTCGGGGTGACGAACGGCGAACGAGCTCTGGAGGGCACCGAGGGCGACTACCTCGGCCAGTCATCGAGCATCCAGGCCATCGTGAGCTACTTCGGCGCCAGCGACCTGACCACCATCCTTGCCCAGTCCACGCCCCACGGACTCAGCGTGCGAGTGCCTGCATTGAAGCGCCTGCTCGGATCGCCACCTGACCAGGTACCCGAGCTCGCGAAGCAGGCGAGTCCGATCTTTCATGTCGATCACGACGATCCTCCCATCCTGCTGCTGCACGGGGATCAGGATATCCAGATGCCGCTCAATCAGCTCTACGAGCTGCAATGGGCCTATGAGCAGGCCGGCCTGCACCCCGAAGTGCTGATCCTGCACGGCGTGGGTCATGTCGCGGAGCCGTTCTTCACCGGTGAACCTGCCGAGCGCGTGGTGCAGTTTCTCAGGCGGACGATCGGTTAGCGGTATCTGCGACGGCAGGAGAGCGACATGGCGACAGGTTGGGCGGGCGATGGTGCGGTTCAGGACCAAATTGACGCGACGGTCAAGGACGGCATTGCGCGAGCTCAAAGTCGGATGCCTCACGGACCCGGGCCGACCCACTGCATGAAATGCGGAGAGGTCATTCCAGAAGCCCGGCGCCAGACGCTACCCGGTGTTCGACTCTGTCTTCCCTGTCAGGAAGCTACCGACCGGGACACTGCGCAGTTCAGCGGGTACAACCGCCGGGGCAGTAAAGACAGCCAATTGCGCTAAGCCGCGCACCGCGAGATCGCGGACGTTGCCAGCTGGGATTCCGCCTGTCTCTTAAGGGGTCCAGCCCGTTCCGGCGCCGTAGGGCAGCTTCGTCATATCCGCCTCGATCTCGCGGATCTCGCCGTTCTTGATCTCGAAGGTTTCCGCGATCACGACGGAGAAGGGGCGCAAGGCCGCCGCCGGCATCGGCACCTCCCCGACACCCGGGACATCCGCCGACTTCACGTTGCCTTCGTGCTGGAACATCACAAAGGCCATCACGACGCCGCGCGAGCGATCCACCACCTCGAAGCGCCGGTGGTCGATCCGTGAGATGTAGCTGAACATCTTGGTATCGAAGGAGGCCTTGCAGCCAGTCGGCATCATCCAGGTCTTGCCGTTGGGCAGCGTCATTGGCCTCGGCCGCATCCCCGATGTGGCATTCCCCGCGGTCTGCACACCATTCTCGAAGCGCCGGCATTGGTCGCTGAACGGGACGATCTCGCCGGTGCGCTGCTCCAGGCCCTCGAAGTAGAGATTGGCGATGCGCACCAGATCCTGGCGCGACTCGCGCTCAGCTCGCGGGACGACTTCCAGAAAACCGGGCCGCACCGTCGCCGCGTCGGTATTCAGGAAGCTGCCCATGTCTCCCTGGCGCACGACGAGGGTCTCCAGCTCCGAGACCTTGCTGTCCCGCAACTTCAGCCGCGCGACAAGGAGCGCGCCGACCCCGTTCTCCGTGATCGTCGCATACAGCCCGACCTGGCCGGCGTCCGGGTCCGGAATCACGTGCTTGTAGGCCTTGAGCCCACTGATCGTCGTCCACAGACCCTGGCCCAGGGGTAGCGCGATCGTGTTCTCCGTGAAGCGAACATCCGGCGTCGTCGGCAGCTGCGATGGGTCGTGGGCCACCAGCGCGTGGAGATAGGTGTCGACGAGCGCGTCCAGGCACTGCTCGCTGCAGCTCGCCTGGGCGGCGACAGGCGCGAAGGCGGCGGCGGCGATGAGCGCGATCAGCGCTCGCAAACGGTTTGCGTTTCGTTGGTCATCGTTACGGCTCATTTGACTGTCCTGCTGATAGACGGGCACACCCCCGGAGGCACCCGCGTGCTACGCAGTCTATCTCCACGATTCAGGCGAAGTCGATCCTCGGGCCGAGCGGCACGACCCCGCTCGGGTTGACGCTGCGGATGGCGTAGTAATTCTCCTTGTACTTCTGCAGATCGACCGTCTCGGCGATGCCTGGCACCGCATAGAGCGTTTTCGTGTAGCGCCAGATCGCCGGATACTCGTAGACGTGGCGCAGATTGCACTTGAACAGCGGGTAGTAGGCGCAGTCGAACCGCACCAGGGTCGGGAACAGGCGCCAGTCGGCCTCCGTCTGGCGATCGCCGAGAAGACAGGGCTGCCGCGACAGCGTCTGCTCGATCCAGTCGAAGGTCTCGAACATGCCGCGCACCGCCTGCTCGTAAGGCTCCTGATGAACGGCGAAGCCGCAGCGATAGGCGCCATTGTTGATGTCGCGGTAAATGCGCTCGTTGACCTCGTCGATCCGTGGCGCGAGGTCGACCGGATAGTAGTCGGTCCGGTCGTCGGTGAAGGCGGCGAACTCGCGATTCAGCATGCGGATGATTTCGGAGGACTCGTTGTTGAGGATTTTCTCGGTCTTCTTGTCCCAGAGGATCGGCACGGTGCAGCGGCCGGTGAAGTTCGGCACCGCCCGGCGGTAAACGTCGTACACGAAGCGCGCCCCAAATAGCGGATCGGGCGTGGGGAAAGCCCATCCGCCCTGCCCCAGCGCGTGATGCGCGTAGGATGACGAGATCACCCCCTCCAGCTTCTTCAGCTTGAGGAAGATCATCACGCGATGGCACCAGGGACAGCCGAAGGCGAGGAATAGATGAAAGCGGCCTGCCTCGGCCTCGAAGCCGGAGCGGCCATCAGCGGTGATCTTGTCGCGGAAGGTCGATGCGGTGCGATCGAACGAGCCGGATTTGCCGAGCGTGTCGGTTGCGCGCTCGTCCCACTTGCCGTCGATCAACATGCCCATGGCCGAATCCTTTCCGTTTCTTAACACGCAGAGTAATTAACCTCTACCGTGAGCGGCAGTCCCTACGCGCATGGGCGCGGTGAACGAGCTATCCGCAATGCACGCGGCACCGCTTGTGTATGAGAATAATTATCATTGTATTTCATTAGCTTATACTATATATCTATACCGAAATAGAAGTTGGCGGTCGCCCGAGCCGGGCACTACTGGGCCGCTGTGAGGTGGGCGGCCTATACTCAAGAATATGGAGCAGGAAACCAAGCATCTCGGAAGCGCCCGATGGCCCAACCGGCCGGACGAGCAACCCATTCAGCGGGTTGTCGGAAAGCGTGTCGCTCCACCGCCCGGACAGCTGCCGAGCGCCGCTGCGCGCGCAGCGATGGACTCGAATGCGCGCTATCGGACGAGGATCCCGAAAGGGATTTTCTTCTACGAGAATCACGAGCAAATGGCCCGCGATCGCGAACGGTGGACGGTGGAGTTGATACGGGCCCGGCGCACCGACCGCGCCGGGCCGGACCCGAGTGCCTGAGTTCACCCGTCCGGCGACTTGGGAGGACCTCAAGGACCTCGCTCGCCGGCTCCGGGACGCAAATGTCGAGTACGCGCTGGTGGGCGGGTACGCGATCGCAACACACGGCTTCAACCGCTTCTCCGAGGACATCGACATCCTCGTCAATCCCTCGGCGGCGAACTCGATGCGCTGGATCGTCGCGCTGAGCGAGCTGCCGGATCACGCCACACGGGCTCTGCTCGGCGAGCCGGATGTGTTCGCGCGCGACAAGCGGTACGCCGTCCGCGTGAACGATGAAATCACCATCGATGTGATGCCTTCGATCGCCGGACAGACCTGGGAGCAGATGCAGCCGTACATCGAATCGGTCGATCTGGACGGAGTCGAGCTGAAGCTCCTCAACCTCGAGGGCCTGCTGCTCACCAAGCGGGGGGCACGTCCCAAGGATCAACTCGACGCCGCGCTGTTGAGCCAAGCGCTTGCCGTGCTGCGCGAGCCGAAGGCGTGATGGCACCAGTCGCCCGGCGCCTCACATCCGCAGGACGGGCTTGACGACCGCGCCCTGCGTGCAGGCTTCCCACGCCTGGCCGATTTCCGCGAACGGAAACTCGTGCACCAACCGCTCGAAGGGAAAGCGACCCTGGCGCCAGTAGTCGATCATCAGCGGGATGAATAGCTTCGGCGCGGCGCTGCCGCCCAGGATGCCCTGAAGCTTGCGGCCGGAGGCGAGCAGCGCCGCCATGTTCGGCGTCCAGGCGGTTCTCGGACGGGTCACGAATCCCGCGGTCCCCTCCGTCGCCAAGCACTCGGTGGCGAGCGTGTAGACTTCGGCCGCGCTCGTGGTATTGAAGCTGAACGTGAATCCGTCGGGTGCGATCTCGCGCAAGGCGTTGGCCGTCGTCGCGTCCGACGCGATGGCCTCGGTGGCACCCAGCTCGCGCGCGAGCTTCAGGCGCTCCGCCGAGATATCGACGGCCACGATGCGCGATGCGCCGGCAATCCGAGCCGCCATCACTGCGGCAAGTCCCACGCTGCCCGTGCCGAAGACCACGATGGACTCGCCCGGCCGCAGCCGGAAGGCCTCGAGGAC
The DNA here is from genome assembly GCA_963849095.1 of uncultured Gammaproteobacteria bacterium. GTDB lineage: Bacteria > Pseudomonadota > Gammaproteobacteria > Steroidobacterales > Steroidobacteraceae > JASHUC01. Next base: position 89,275 of record CAWKGA010000010.1, on the reverse strand, counting down.
CGATCCTGCGCCCGTGATGATTCCGCAGCCCAACGGTCCGAGCAGATGGAGCGGCAGATCCTTCGCGACCTTCACCGCGGATCTCTCCGGCGCGATCACCTGTGTCGCAAACGAGGATTGGGCGAAGAACATGCCGTGGACCCGCTCGCCGTGCTGGCTGAGCGGGGATGATCCGTCGCCCCGCATCCCGCCGAAGCTGAGCTTCATGGCATCGCGGCAATAGGTCGGCCGCCCGGCGTGGCACTTCGGGCAGCGGCCGCAGGAGGCGCCGCTCAGAACGATGTGGTCGCCGATGGACAGCTCGCGAACACCACTCCCCACGGCTTCGACGATCCCCGCGCCTTCGTGGCCGAGCACGATCGGCGTCGGTATCGGCATGCCGAGCCCGGCGTGACAGTACAGGTCGGTGTGGCAGATACCGGTGGCCACCACACGCACCCTCACCTCATCCGCTCGGGGCTCCTCGAGGTCGAGCTCCTCGATCGTCGGATGGGGTTGCCCCGTGCGCGAGACTGCAGCTCGTATCCTCAATGTGATTCTCCAACGGCCTCACGCCAGGCTGCGCCGCGAGGGCGCGGCCTGCAACTCCCTCATGTGGGCCGCGCGACTACCGTGGCGATCGAGGCGCGATAGCCCCTCGGCAGGTTCGGCGGTAGCGCTTCCGGCGCGAACAGGCCGATGCTCTTGTGCTCGGGGCTCAGCACCGGATTGAAAGGTCCGATCGGCGAGCACTGGTATGTCGCGACGAAGACCTGCCTTCCCGGCATCACCTCGAAGAGGTAGGTGTCCACCGGCGCTCCGACCTGGACGTTGAGGCTCAGCGCCTCGAGAATCTCGCGCGCGAGACACTCCGCTGGCGTCTCGCCGAGCTCGATGCGTCCTCCCGGCAGCTCCCACTCATCGCGCTCGTTGAGCAGCAGAATGACCTCGCGCCGAGGGGAGAAGATCACGCCCTTGATCGATATCGGATACATACGCGCCCCGTGCTGCTTCGAGGCGGTAATTCCAAATGCCGTTCCGCCATCGAGACCCCACGGCATACTCTCACATCGCAGGCAGACGGCGATCGCAATCTCGTCCCTTTCGAGCGCCGGTCGACGGCAGCTCTCGTGCCGCACCGAGCCGTGCCCGGCTTCGCCCGCGCTACCACTTTCCTTGGGCGGAGAAATTATTTCGCTCACGCACTATTTTTCGCTGACGCCGGACCGCGAGCGCCGGTACGGCGATATCCTAGCTGCCGGCGGTTCGCCCGCTTCCCGAGCCGCTCGTCCTTTCGGTTAAGATCGTGCGGACGATGATGAGCGCGCCACAGTTCGAGACGCTGTCGACCGCAGGAATGCCGGCCCGGAGCCGAGCGGCATACTGGAATCGGCTGCTGAGCAGCACGGTCACGGCGGCCGACTTCGAGCCTGCCGACTCGCAGAACTTCTCGGCCGAGCTCATCCGCGCCCGGATTGGCGATGTCTGGCTGATCGAGGTTCGCTCCGATGCCGCGGCCGTGCGCTATCCCACCGCGAACGCGCCACCGGCGTTCGGGCCCATGTGCTCGCTTCAGCTCATCCTGGAAGGCGTGAGCACCGAGCGGCAGTGGGGCCGCGAGACGCAGTTGAGATCCGGCGACTTCGCCTTGTACACCAACACGTCCATGGAGCCCTACGAGGCGACGCACAGGACCCCGCTGCGCAAGCTCATCCTGGCGATGCCGAGGCAACTGATGCGCCGCTACTAACCGCGTCCAGAAGGCATGGCGGCCGTCGCGATGTCCGGGGACGGGGGCGTGAGCGGCTTTGCCTCGACTCTGCTCCGGCAGTACTGGAGCCGCTGCCGCGCGGAGCCGACGGCCGTGATGCGTCCGCAGGTCGTACACGGGGTTCTCGAGCTGGTCGCAAGCGCATACACGAGCCTGCCCGACGCGCAAGCCTCACTGCCCTCCGCGGCAGCCCACCGGGCGCGGGCCGTCGCGTATATCGAGTCGCACCTGCTGGAGCGGAGCCTCGTCCCCGGACGCATCGCCGCCGCCCTGCAGATGACCGCGAGAAATCTGCACTACGTGTTCTCGCACGAGCGCGAGACGGTGTGCCAGTACATCCAGCGCCGTCGCGTGGAGGAGAGCGTCCGAGCCTTGACCGCATCAGCGCAGCTGCGGACGACGACCGGCATCGCGCTCGACTACGGGTTCTGCAGTGCAAGCCAATACGGCCTGGCATTTCGCCGGGTCTTCGGGTTGACGCCCGGCGAGTATCGGCGCCGGCACTGGTCGAACGCGCCGCCCAGTCCGCGCCCGCGCATGCCTGCGAAGGACTGACGTTGATACCGGAGCGGCTCGGCTTTTTCGATCCGACCCCATAGAGTTACATTGGACTTGAAGTATATCTATTTTAACATTGACAAATAACAATAATTACAGACTGAGACGTCCTCCTCAAGACGGGAGAGCTGCTGCCTCGACCAAGCCGGCTGGGGCTCGCCCCGCGTGTCAACCGGCCGTGCCTTCACTCGTTCTATAATGTGGACGCTTCACAAAGTCTGTCCGACTGCGTTGCCGATGCACAAGATCATGCGCACGATCCGCACAGTCATCGCCGCGGCACTCACGTGCGCTCTCGCGGCTTGCATGACATTGCGCGTCACGTCCAGTGTGAACACTCCCGTCGCGCGCACCGTCCAGTGCCACACGGTCGCGTGGGCGGGCTCGTTCCAGGGCAACACCGCGCTCTACAGCACCATCGCGAATCCCGTCAACGAGAGCTTCCTGCGGACAGCCATCGCTGCCCAGCTCAACGCGAAGGGCGCGCGTATGGTGACCTCCGGCGCCGACTGCCTCGTCGGATACGGGATCGGCTCGCGCAACGTGATCGACGGCCCCTACCCTTACTGGGGCTGGGGCTGGGGTTGGGGACCGGGCTACTTCGGAGGGCCGTACGGTCCCTACGTCTTCCGCGAGGGAATTATCGCCGTCGATCTCTACGATGCACGCAGTCGCCAAGCGCTGTGGCACGCCTACGTGCATCAGGACCTTTACGGCCTCACGGGACAGAAGGCCGAGCAGCATATCGACGCTGCCGTCTTGGCGATCTTCACCAAGTACCCGGGCTGAGCGCCGCCGTCAGCCGGTGCGGAGCTTCGCGATGGGCGCGCGGACCTCCACCGTCTCGCCCTCCCCTGCGAGGACTTCCACGAGCTCGCCGTCCTCCGGAGCCGGCACCTCGACGGTCGTCTTGGCGGCCTCGACCTCCACTAGGACCTCACCACTCTTGACCCTATCGCCCACGGCCTTGCGCCAGCGGATGATCTCCCCGTCCTTCATTCCCATCCCGAACTGCGGCAGCAGGACCTCGATGATCGGCATCGCTACGCTCCGGCGCCCTGGCGCGAGGCGCCGAGGTCGAACCCGACCACGCTCCGGATCGCTTCCGCAATGCTGCTCTTGCTCGGAAAGATCCGCGCCTCGAGCGGCGGACTGAACGGCACGTGCGTATCCGGCGCGGTGACGCGCAGCACGGGCGCGCGCAGCGCGCCGAACGCCCGCTCGGCTACGATCGCCGCAATCTCGCTCGCGGCGCTGCATGTCCGGTGAGCCGGATCCACGATCACGAGTCGGCCGGTCTTGCGCACCGACTCGAGGATCGTCTCCACGTCGAGGGGAACCAGCGTGCGCGGATCCACCACCTCGACCGACACGTCCTGCTTCGCGAGCTCCGCTGCGGCCGCCAGGGACTGCGCGACGCAGGCGGCGATCGCGACGACGGTCACGTCGCGGCCCTCGCGCCTCACCTCGGCCCGGCCGAGCGGCACGAGGAAGTCCTCGTCATCCGCAATCTCCATCTTCGACGACCAGAGGCCGGCGTCCTCGAAGCAGAGCACGGGATCGTCGTCGCGCACGGCCGACTTGAGGAGGCCCTTCATGTCGAGCGCGTTCGAGGGGACGATGATCTTCAGGCCCGGCACCCCCATCAGCATGGGGTACGGACGGTCGGAGTGCTGTGCGGCGGTGGAGTTGCCGTAGAACATGCTCAGCCTCAGCACGAGCGGCAGGCTCGCCTGGCCCCCGTACAGGTACCGCGACTTCGAGATGATGCTGATCAACTGGTCCATCGCCGGATAGATGAAGGAGGCGATCGTCACGTCCACGATGGGGCGCATGCCGACCATGGCGGCGCCCGCGGCAGCGCCGATGAATCCCGCCTCGGAAATCGGCGTGTTGCGCACCCGCTCCGCTCCGAAGGCCTCGACGAAGCCGGTCGTGGCCCCGAACAGGTTGCTGGTGAGGTCCTCACCCATCATGAAGACTCTTCGGTCGCGCTTCATTTCCTCGAACTGCGCGTCTCGAATGGCCTCGAGGAAACTCTTTCGCGGCATGCCAGTCTCCTATCTGCGACGGCGTCCGCCGGACCCCGACCCCTGCAGTGTGGGGGGCTGCGGGATCGGGAGGCGCTCCGTGAAAACGTGGTCGAAGGCTTCCTCGTAGGAGGGGAAGGGACTCGACCGCGCGAACTCCACGGCATCGGCCACGGCGTCGCGAACTTCCTGCTCGATCCTCTCGATGTCCTGCTCGCCGATTCCCTCGGCGATCATCCGGGCCCGAAACAGCCGGATCGGATCGCGCAAGCGCCACGCCGCGAGCTCCTCTCCGCGGTCGATCGCGAAGCCCGGCCCGAGGTTCACCGCGTGATCGGCATAGCGGTAGGTCTTGGCCTCGATCAGCGCAGGCCCCTCGCCGTGTCGAGCCCGGTTGACGGCCTCCCGCACGCGCTCGTAGACGAGGACAACGTCCTGACCGTCGACGATGGAGCCCGGTATCGCATACGCCTTGGCCCGATCGGCGACGTTCTCTACCGACATGACCGTGGACGCCGGAGTCGTCGCACCGTAGCCGTTGTTCTCGCACAGGAAGATCACGGGCAGCTTCCAGATCGCGGCGAGGTTCAGGCTCTCGTGGAAAGTGCCCTCGTTCGAGGCGCCGTCGCCGAAGAAGCACAGGGTGACGCGGCCGCTCCTCTGGAGGATCGACCCGAGCGCCGCGCCGACCGCGACCGGCAGACCAGAGCCGACGATACTCGTCTCGCCGAGGCTGCCGACGGAGAAATCCGCCAGGTGCATCGACCCGCCCTTGCCCCCGCACACTCCGGTTCGCTTGCCGTGCAGCTCCGCCATCAGCGGCCGCAGCTCGGCGCCCTTGCCGATCGGGTGTCCGTGGGAGCGGTGATTGCCGACCATGTAGTCGTCCCTGCGCAGCGCCATGCACGCGCCGACGATCTCGCCCTCCTGGCCCGCCGCCGTGTGCAGCGCTCCGGGGATCTCGCCCCTCGAGCCGAGCCGCGAAGCCTCATCCTCGAAGGTGCGGATGCGGACCATCCGGCGATACAGCTCGCGCCACAGCTCGCCGTCGAAGCTCGTCATCGTCGCTCTCCCTCCGCTCGGATTCCCCGGCTCCGCGCCGCGCGGCGCGTCCGAGGCCCATTCTACGCACCCAGCCCGCGCTTCGCAGTCGCAGGCTGCTCAGCGATAATCGAGGCCCGGCCTGCGATGCCTCACCATGAACGACTGGAATCCCGCCCTTTACTCGCGCTTCGAGGAAGAGCGCACCCGGCCCGCCGCCGAGCTGCTCGCGCGCGTTCCGCTCGATGCGCCGAAGCTTGTGGTCGATCTCGGCTGCGGCCCGGGCAATTCCACCGAGCTGCTCCTCAAGCGCTACCCCTCGGCGCGCATCGTCGGCACCGACACCTCGCGGGCGATGCTCGAGGCTGCGCGCCAGCGATTGCCGGGATTGACGTTCGAGCGAAGCGATATTGCAAAGTGGTCGGCTGCCCAGCCGATCGACCTGCTCTACGCCAATGCATCGCTGCAATGGGTGCCGGCCCATGCGCGCGTGATTCCGCGCCTCCTCGGGTCGCTCGCCCCCGGGGGTGCCCTCGCGGCACAAATGCCCGACAACCTCGATGAGCCGAGCCACGTCCTCATGCGCGAGACCGCGGCCGACCCGCGCTTCGCGCCGCTCATCGGCGATGCGAACCGGCTGCGAACCCGCATTCCGTCCGCCCAGCACTACTACGATTGGCTCGCGCCTCTTACGCACGTGGACATCTGGCGCACGACCTACTATCACCCGGTGGACGGAGCCGCGGCGATCGTGCAGTGGCTGCGCTCGACTGGACTCAACCCGTTCCTCGAGCCGCTGACGCCCGAGCTTCAGGGGCTCTATCTCGCAGAGTACGAGCGCCGCATCGATGCAGCCTATCCGGCCCGCGCCGATGGGAAGCGCTTGCTCGCCTTTCCGCGCTTGTTCATCGTCGCGCAGCGGCGAGACGGCACTCCTCAATAGTGAAACTTGTAGTGCAGCTGCGCGTAGATCTGGAACGGATTATTCCAGTGGACACCGCCGAAGGTCAGGCTGTTGTCGGTGAGCAGGTGCCGGTTGGTGACGTTCAGGCCCGTGAGCGACACCGACAGATCCCGGGTGATGTTGCGGCCCACGGTCAGGTCGAGCACCACGTAGCTCGGCAGGTGGCTCGGCTCGTAGCTCGGCGGCCCCGCGTAGCCGTTGGACAGGCCTGAATTGATCGACAGGTTGGAGCCGACGAAGAACTGTCGCGGCAAATTCACGTTGTACCCGAGATTCAGCGTGTTGCGCTGATCGTGGTCGAGCGCGATGGGCGGAGTGCCGCAGGCCGTGCCGGCCACGACCAGCCCGCCGGTGATCGACCCGAAGCAATCCGCCGTCTGGTTCGAGTAGGCGAGGTGCACCTGTCCGTATGGCCAGAAGGACGGTGAGCGCACCGTGAGCTCGCGCCCCTCGATGAGCGCCCCCTGTTCCGTGATCGGCAGGAAGATGTCGGATTCGCCGAGCGGGTTGTGATCGAAGAAGTTGCTCGCCTCGGTGACGAAGTAGTCCGCCTCGATACTCCAGCCCTGCACCGGGATCGTCACGCCGAACTGGCGCTCCGTGTCGCGCTCTCCGCGCAGCGGCAGGAAGGCGGTGTCACTCGCGGTCGCGTACGCGACCAAGGGCCCCGAGAGTGTTTCGAGCGGCGGGGCCTGGTAGTACTTGCCCCAGAAGGCGCTCAGCACCCAGTCGAGGCGCGGCAGCTGGACGGTCGCGCCGAGCCGCGGGTCGGTCGCGTTCTCGGTGACATCGCCCTGGAAGTAAGACTGCCGCACGCCCGCCGACAGGTTGAGCCAATGCGCAGCCTCGAAGGTATCCTCCACCCAGGCCTCCACGAGCCCGCCGGTCGGACTCTCCAACTCCGATAGCGTCGGCGAGCTGCCATTGGCGAACGCCAGGTTGAAGTCGGCCTGATCCTGCTGGGCGAAGCCGAAAACGCCGGCATCCAGATGGTTGCGGCTGAAGGTCATGCGCAGGTTCTCTTCGGCGCCCTCGTACTGCGAGCTGTGGTGATAGGTGGTGATGGTCGGATAGTCGCCGGCGCCGCCGTCATAATCCGCCCGCTCGAAGTGATACATGAGCGAGCTCGTGAGCACCGCGTCGTTCGTGAAGGTATGCGCCCAGGACAGCAGCGCGAAACTGTCCGCCTCGCTCTGCACGTCGCCGAACTGCCCGACGCAGTCCGGGTCGTCCGCGAGCGGCACGGTGCAGTCCGGTATCTGGTAAACGTCCTGCCGCAACTGCCCGACGAAGCTCACCTCATCCTGCGCGCTCGGCTCGTACTGCAGGTTGGTGAACGCGCCGTACCCCTGCGAGTCGTCGTGAGTCACCTGGGAGACGGGGGTCTGCAGGCCGAGATTGCTGCGATTACCCTCGACGCTCACATAGTACGCGGAATCGTCCGTGTGGCTCGCGGCGCTCACGTAGTCGTCGGTCTGGCCGAAATTCCCCGCCGTCACGTCGAGGTCCGCTTGGGTCTGACTGCTGAAGCCGCTCTTCGGGATCGCGTTGAAGATGCCGTAAGTACGGTCGCCCTCGTCGGCCGCGTAACTGCCCCGCTCGACGCCCAGGGTCTGCAGATCTTGAGGATCGATCTCAGGGCCGAGGTTCTCCGCGATGTTGGTGTTCGGAATCTCGACCCCGTCGATCAGCCAGTTCGTCTGATGCCCGCCGCGGATGTGCAGCATGTCATGGGCTTGGTACGCCCCCGGCACGTAGTCGGTAATCATGGCGGAACTGTTGACGTTGCTCGCTCCCGGGGTGTTCGCGATGTCCTCCTGGCTCACCATCGTGATCGGGGTGATCGATGCGACGATCGGTAGCCGGGTCGCTGTCACCGCCACCTCGGCGAGCTCCGAGGGATGCATCAACACGACATGCGCAAATGGGAAATAGCCCGCCTCCACCGTGACCAGCTGGCTGAGGGAGACGAAGTCGCGCCGCGAGACGGTGAGCATGTAGTGGCCGATCGCCACCTTCGGAAAATTGAAGCGGCCCGTCGAGTCCGTCTGCCGCTGTACGATTGCGTGAGTCGTGGACTCGAGCACCACGTTCGCTCCCGCTACGGGCCGGTTGCTGTCGTCCCGGACGATGCCATTCACGCTGCCATAGGCCGCGGCCCAGCCACGCTCCGGAAGAAGGAGCATGAGAAGGACGAGGACTGTCGCCCCGGAGGGGACCAGATGAGTTCGGGGCCGGCGGCGCGCGCGCGCTGCTATCCCATTGATGAGATCTGCCACCTGAAATTGCTCCGGGCTCGCCTTTGGGAGCGAAGCCCTTCAAACGTATGGATGAGAGCACGCCATTCCCGGCGAGGTCGCCGAGGAGCCCGCGCGTTCGCGGGTCACGACGCAGGCACGTCAGCGGCAGTGGGAACGAGCGCACGCCCCTCTGTGCAAGGGACGCACGCCAGCGTGCACAGGGATCAGGTAAGAACGGGCGGGGCGCGCGCTTGCGGGACGTAGACGAGGCGCACGTCGCTCAGGCGCTGTCGGGGCGCGACGGCTACCTCGCGAAAGACGTGGCTCGAGGTGACAGGCGCGGCGAATGCCGGAGTCGGGCCGTGGCCCGATCCGCTGGTGAAGAGACAGTGATCGGAATGCGATTGGTTGCCACCACGGTGATCGCCGTGCCCGCCGCCTGTCGTGCCGAGCATGTCCGGCATGCCGGCCATATCGGGCATGCCCTGCCCGTCTTGCGATAGCAGCTGCGGCGGAAATCCGTCGGGGCAAATGATGACGGTGAGCGGATGGCCGCTCTCGAGCATGAACCCTGCGGGGACGAGCGCGCGCAGCGCGAATGCGGCCAGCGCGATGCCGGCCGTCAACTTCCGTGTGCCGATCTTCAATGGACCGACTGGCATCGTGCGGCAAGCGCTGTTGTGCGGCTGGCCCCTATGATATCCGAAGCCGGATTCTCGCGCGTTGCGACGCGCAAACGCGATTGCCGCGGGTTCCGGCGGACATCCGACCGCGGTGCGCCGATCTCAGCTTCGTCCGTCCCACTGGAGCTTCACGACACCCGGCGCGCCCGCGAGCTCTCGGAGCAGAGCCGGTGTCTCTGTGCTCGCAAAACGCCGCAGCTGGCACACATCGAAGGTGAGCTCGCGGTGCTCGCCCGCGCGGTCGAGGACGAATCGGCATCCAATGATCGAGAGGCCTGCATCCCCGAGTCTGCGCCGGATCTCGGCCTCGGCGGGACCACTCGGGTCGAGCTCGATCGAGAGCTGCGCGTGGTACTCGCGTCGCATCCAGCCTTCGACCCCTCTCAATCCCCACAACGCAAACAGGCCTAGGCCGGTCGTGATGAGTCCGAGCGCGATCTGGCCGCCGCCGAGACACAGCCCGATCACCGTGACCAGCCACAGCGTCGCCGCGGTGGTCACACCCACGACCATGTTGTCGCGCCGCAGGATGACTCCGCCGCCGATGAAACCGACGCCCGTGAGGATACCGAGCGGCAGCCGCATCAGATCGTTCATGACGAACGAATCCGGCGAGCGTCCCGCCGTGGGCAGCAGCAGGTTCACCTGGATCATCGCAACGGACGCCGCGAGACAGACGAGGAGCGTTGTCCGCATGCCAGCGGCTTTGCCGTGCTCGCTGCGGTTGTATCCGATGGCCACGCTCGCAGCGACCGTGAGCGCGAGCCTCAGCGCAATGTCCGTCCAGTCCAACCGGATCGACAGCCCCATCGTGGTCCCCCCGGCGCGTGGGCTCACCCAGCGACCATCCGGAGTGTAGCAGCAGGGCCGCCACGCACTGCCGAGCTCGACCACCAGCCGGCCGAGCAGCCTCGCGCTACATGGAGACCCGAGTCGTGTATATTGAGAATCATTCGCACTCGTATTTGTGGGGCCGGCAGGCATCATTCGACGGTGGACGAGCCCGTAAGAAATCTCCTGATCCGCCCCCGGGTCTCGGCCTCCGGGTGGAAGACCTTCCTCTTCGTCATGGGACCCGGGCTCGTCGTGATGCTCGCCGACACGGACGTGGGCAGCATCATCACGGCCGCCCAGAGCGGCGTTCAATGGGGATACCGGCTGCTTCTGCTGCAGCTGCTGCTGATCCCTGTCCTGTACATCGTGCAGGAGCTCACCGTGCGGCTCGGCATCTTCACCGGCAAGGGCCACGGCGAGCTGATCCGCGAAACGTTCGGACCCGCCTGGGCGTGGGTGTCGGTCACTGGCCTCGGCATCGCGACCATTGGCGCGTTGCTGACCGAGTTCTCCGGCGTGGCCGGCGTGGGTGAGCTGTACGGCGTGCCGCGAGCTGTCAGCCTGAGCTTGAGCGCGGCTCTTTTGCTGTTCGTGGTGCTGACGGGAGCCTATCGCCGCGTGGAGCGCGTCGCCATTCTCCTCGGCCTGTTCGAGCTCGCCTTCTTCCTGGTCGCCTACAGCGCCCATCCGCGCGGCGCGGAGCTCGCGCGCGGGATCGTGAGCATGCCGCTGGCGGACAGCCGCTATCTGTACCTCGTCGCCGCCAACATCGGCGCCGTGATCATGCCGTGGATGATCTTCTATCAACAGTCCGCGGTCGCCGACAAGAAGCTGCAGCCGAAACACTACATCCACGCCCGCTGGGACACCGCTGTGGGATCGGTGATCACTCAAGCCGTCATGGCGGCGGTGCTGATCGCGGCGGCGGCGACGATCGGCAAGTCGGATATCCACGCGAGCCTCAACAGCATCGCCGATGTCACCAAGGCGCTCGTGCCCGCCCTCGGACCTCATATCGGCCGCACGGTCTTTGGACTCGGAACCATTGGAGCGGCGATGGTGGCGGCGATCGTGGCGTCGCTCGCCTCTGCCTGGGGCTTCGGCGAGGTCACGGGCTATCGGCACTCCCTCGAGTATCATCCGCTCGAGGCGCCGTGGTTCTACGGCATCTACACGGCCGCGGTCATCGGCGGCGCGGTGATCGTCGGGGCGGTGCCCGATCTCGTCGCGCTCAATATCGCCGTGGAAGTGATGAACGCCTTGATGCTGCCCGTGGTGCTCGGCTTCCTCGTGCTGCTCGCCTTCAAAGCCCTTCCTGCGGCGCACCGTCTGAGAGGCGCGTACGCCTGGATCGTGGTCGGCGTGTCGCTGCTGACGGCCGGGCTCGGCGTTTACGGCGGGATCGTGGGCGCACACCTCTTCTGACCGCCGCCCGCGGCCCTATCGCCCCGGCGCCACGGTCAGTACGTTGTTGCTCCGGTCCTTGTCCGGAAGGACATGGTCGGGGTCGATCGAGACTCGCGTGACCGGCTTTGTGCTGTTGAGCGTGAGGTCGATGCGTTTCTGTTGAATCCAGGTCTCGGCCGGCAGGCGGATGCGCTCGCTGCTTCCATCCTGAAAGTCGATCTTCACATCGGCTGGCAGCACCAGCCGGTCTAGATTGGCGACGGTCACCACGGCGCCCTTGCTCCAGTTGCCAGCGACGGGATGTACTCCCTCGACCGCAAGGTCCAGCGTCCAGTTGTGGAAGTACCAGCCGCGCCAGAACCAGGACAGATCCTCGCCCCCGGCGCTGTCCATCGCGCGGAAAAAATCCGAGGGCGTCGGGTGGCGATAGGCCCAGTCGCGGATGAACTTGCGGAACGCCCAGTCGAAGCGCTCGGGTCCCAGGATCTGCTCGCGCAGCAGCACGAGGCCGAGCGCCGATTTGAAATACGTGAGCGGGTGACGGTACTTCTCGGTGATCTGGTCGGCGCGAGTGAGGAGGACGGGAGTGCCGGGATCCTCGAGCAACGGAACGATCTGGTCGGCCGGGCTGCCGCCGCCCGGCGCGTACTCGGGGTCGCGCTTGGGCCCGTAGACGCCGTGCTCGAAGTCCTCGGACTCGTACACGTCGATGAAGGTGTTGAAGCCCTCGTCCATCCACTGGTCGCGCCGCTCGTCGAAGCCCACCACCATCGGGAACCAGGTGTGCCCGATCTCGTGCGCCGTGAGCCAGAACAGCTCCTTGCCGGCATCCTTGTAGGAGTCGAAGACGATGGCCGGATACTCCATGCCGCCAACTGACCCCGCGACGCTCACCGCCGCGGGATACGGGTAAGCGAGCCCCCAGCGCGCCGAGAAATTCTCGACGGCGTCCTTCAGATACTCGGTGGAGCGGCCCCACGCCCCTGGCCCGGCGCTCTCGACCGGATAGAACGACATCGCGAGGGCGCTCTTGCCGGCGGGCAGATTGATCCGCGCCGCATCCCAGATGAACGCGCGCGAGGCGGCGAAGGAGACATCGCGCGACTGGTTGATGCGGAAGTGCCAGGTGAGCGTGCCCTTCCCCGCCGGCCGGCTGCGCGGATCGCCGATCTCCTCCGCAGCGGCGAATCATCACCGTCGCGTCGCTCGCGCGCGCCTGTTGCAGGCGCTTGCGCTCGAGCGCCGTGAGCACCTCCTGCGGATTCTTGCAGCTCACCGGAGCCGGCCACCAGCATGTCCCGGGGCACGGTCACGTAGTAGTCGAAATCCCCGTACTCGAGATAGAACTCGGTGCCGAGGTACGGCAGCGTGTCCCAGCCGCGCAGATCGTCGTACACCGCCATGCGCGGATACCACTGGGCGATGTCGAAGATCTCGCCGTTCTTCGTCGGGATGTGCCCGGTGCGGCCGCCGAATGCGCCAGGCACCGTGTAGTGGTACCGGATATGAATTTCCAGCTTGCCGCCGTGCGGCGCGAGCGGCTGCGCCAGGCGGATCTGCATGCGGGTGTCGGACACGATGTAGTCAGCCTTCGCGAGGCGGCCCTGCCGCCCGATCTCGACGGACTCGAGGACATCGCCATCGGTATGCGCGCCGAGGAACGGCTGACGCGGTCCGCTGCGGACGTACCGCGCGCGGGCGTCCTCCCGGTAGATGTTCTGCTCCAGCTGGACCCACAGGCTCGCGAGCGCCTGCGGGCTGTTGTTGGTATAGGTGATGACCTCGCTCCCCGCGAGCCGGGCCGTGTCCGGATCGAGGCTCGCGTGGATCTCGTAGTCGGCGCGATTCTGCCAGTACGCGGGGCCGGGCGCGCCGTTGCCCGCCCGGTAGGCGTTGACCGGATCGGGCAGCGTCAGCGGCGCGAAGGTCTCTAACGGATCGTAGGACGATGCGGGAGCGGTTGCCGGCACCGCCGCAGCCGAATGCGCCACCCGCACCACCTGCGCAGGCGCACTGCATCCGGCGACCATGAGCAGCGCCAGCAGCGCGGCGCCGCTCGGAACGCTCCGATTCGAAGACAGGATTCGATGGTCTCGCATGGGCACTCCTCGACAACCGAGCATAGCTCGAACGCGCCGCCCTGCGGGCAAACGCGGAAGTCCTGATCAGGAAGATTTCCCGCCCGGATCCGCCGCTGTGCCGTGTAGAATTCCGCGGCGCGCCGCCTCGCGTGCGGCCGATGCGCAAAGGGGTTCCACGATGCTCAAGCTGATCCAGGCGCTTGTGACGACGGGTACGGCGCTCACGCTGTGTGCCGGCGCATCCGCGCAGGAAGCACACCACGCCGCAGCGCGGTCGTCCTACGATGCCTACGTCACGAACGAGATCTCCGGCGATCTCAGCATCATCGACGGCCGCACGCTGAAGGTCGTCGCGACCGTACCGCTCGGCCGCCGCCCCCGCGGCATCGTGCCAAGCCCGGACGGACGGTATCTATTCATCGCCCTCAGCGGCTCCCCGATCGAGGGGCCGCCCGGCAAGCGGCAAGGGCCCGAGCCGCCGCCCGACAAGTCGGCCGACGGCATCGGCGTTTTCGACATCGCGACACGGTCGGTCTCGCGGGTGATCCGCGGCGTATCGGACCCCGAGAAGCTCGCCGTCAGCCGTGACGGGCGCCGGCTCTACGTGGCGAGCGAGGACAGCGGCAACGCGGTGGTGATCGACGTGGCGAGCGGGCAAACGCTCGCGAGCATCCCGGTGGGCGCGGAGCCGGAAGGTGTACGCGTCACGCCGAACGGACGCTTCGTGTACTTCACCTCCGAAAGCGCCGCCCGAGTGTCGGTCCTCGCCACGGCGACCAATCAGCTCGTCAAGCAGTTCAGCGTCGGGCAACGGCCGCGATCTATTGCCTTCACCCCGACCGGCTCCACGGCCTACGTGCCAGGGGAATTCGACGCGAGTGTGACCGTCGTGAACGCCCGCACCGACACGCCCGTGAAGACGTTCTACCTCAAACCTTCCGCGATATTTCAACCGGCGACCGGCGCCGCGCGGCCGATGGACATGCTCGTCTCGCCGAGCGGCCGCTCGCTCTACGTCTCGACGGGCCGCGGCGGCGCGGTGGTCGAGGTCAATTTGAAGACGGACGAGATCACTCGCGTCGCGATGACCGGCATACGGCCGTGGACGATCGCTCTCACGCCGGACGGCAGGCGGCTCTACGCCGCGAACGGTCCTTCGAACAACGTCTCGGTCATCGATACAGCGACCTTCAAGATCATTGCGACGATTCCGTGTGGTACGGGACCCTGGGGTGTCGCCGTCGCGCGGTCTCGAAGACATTGAGCCGAGCTTCGGCGTCCGCGGACACCGCGTCAGCCTCCCCCGCCTTCCGCACCGAGCCTCGGTCAATAGCTCCGGGGAGGCGAGCGCCTCCCCGTGCCTCCCGCATGTCCTCCGTCGGGTGATCTTTCCCCCCCGAAGGACTAATCGTCGATTGACTCCTGAATGCGAATCATTATCATTTATATTAGACTATGCCGGACGCGCACTGCCGGCTGATCGCCGAGGAGAGCTTGATGATGGGTAACGGTCCCTACGAAGGCCTCACCGAGGGCTGCTCACAGACACCGAGACAGGTCGGGCAGCGCCCCGGCCCGAAGACAGCGGGTCTCGCCTGGCAGCGCCTCGGCACCCTGAGCGTCTGCGGGGTGGGGATATCCTCGCTCCTCGGCGCGGCGGCGGCGCATGCCGACAGCGCAGCCAATCAGGCCTCCACCGCGGATTCGGACGCCGACCTGCAGGAGGTCACCGTGACCGGCCTTCGGCCCCTCATCGAGGACAAGCTGCCCGAGAACGTGCAGAACATTCCGCAGACGGTCACCGTCGTGAGCGGCGAGCTCATCGAGCAGCAGTCCGACACTCGGCTCGAGCAGGCTCTGCAGAACGTTCCCGGCATCACCCTCAACGCAGGAGAGGGCGCCGCGCGGGGGGACACGGTCAACATTCGCGGCTTCTCGGCGTTCAACGACTTCTTCCTCGATGGCATCCGGGACGCCGCCGTCTACACGCGCGACAGCTTCGATCTGCAGTCGGCGGAGGTCGTCGATGGTCCCTCGGCCGTGCTGTTCGGGCGCGGCTCGACGGGCGGCGCCATCAACCAGGTGAGCAAGGCACCCCTCCTCGCTCCGCTCGATGTGTTCACCTCGGACTTCGGCACGAACGCCCTCTACCGCGGCACCGCGGACGTGAACGAGCCGTTCGGGACCGACGACGCCTTCCGTGTGAACGCCATGGGTGAGTCCTCCTCGATCGCGGAGCGCGACTTCGTCGAGAACCGGCGCTGGGGACTCGCTCCGTCGATCTCCTTCGGCATCGGCGGGCCGGACACGCTCACCTTCGCCTACCTGCACCAGCAAGAGGACGACCTGCCGGACACGGGCATACCGTTCGTCAACGGCCTGCCCGCGCCGGTTCCGATCGGCACCGACTACGGTCTCGTGACCGACCGCACGACGTTCGAATGTCGACATCGCGACCGCGCTCTACAAGCACGATTTCAGCTCGAGCGTCTCGATCTCGAACACGCTGCGCTACGCGCACTACGACTTCAGCTACTTCTTCCACGCGCCGAACTACGGCACGGTGGCCGACGGCGGACAGGGTCCGCCCGCTCCGGACATGCCGCTCGACGACATCCTGGTCGGCCGCGACGCACCGGACAGCTCCGGCATCCAGACGAACATCGACGACCAGGTCGATCTCTCGGCCCGGTTCAATACGGGAGCCGTGACCCACGACTTCGTCGGCGGCATCGAGTACTCGCGTCAGACCTCCGACCTCGCCCGCTACGTCAATCCGTTCAACACGAACAACAACTGGGTTCCCGAGACCCCGCTCCTCGATCCGGACCCGTACGAGCCGCTGCCGGGAACGGAGCCCGTGAACTCGTACCAGGACACCACCGCGTACGTCTATTCCGCCTATGCGACCGACACGATCGGTTTCACGCCGTACCTCGACCTGCTCGTGGGCGCGCGCTATGACGAGTTCACGGCCGCCTACGACCAGCTCACCCTTGCAAGCGATAGCCTCCTGCAGCTCGGCCACCTCGACCGCCTCGGCAGTCCGCGCGCGGCGCTCGAGTTCAAGCCGACGCCCACGCAGACGTACTACGTGTTCTACGGCACCTCCTTCGATCCCTCCGCCGAGGCGCTGTCGCTCACCACGAAGACCGCCGATCTCGGCCCGGAGAAGGCAAAGACCTTCGAGGCGGGGGTGAAGAACACCGTGCTCGACGGCGGTCTGCTGCTCACCGGCGCAGTGTTCCAGACGGAAGTGGACAACGCTGAGACCAACGATCCGGAGAACCCCAACATCACCCTGCTCGAAGGCAATCAGCGGGTGAACGGCCTCGAGCTCGACGCGACCGGCCACATCACCCGCCACTGGGAGATCACCGCCGGCTACACGTATCTCGACGGCGTGACGATCGCCTCCGGCACGCCGGCCTACGTCGGCAAGGCGATGCCGAACGTCGCGCACGATGAAATCACGCTGTGGACGGAATATGAACTTTCGAGCCGCTGGGAGTTCGGATTCGGAGGCAACTGGCTCACGCACCGTTACGCCGACAGCGGCGAGGCGGCCTACCTCCCCGGCTACACCGTCGTCAACGCCATGGTGACCTACCGCGCGACCGACAATCTGTCGCTGCAGTTGAACGGGTTCAATCTGCTCAACAAGTACTACTACCTGTCGCCCTACTACACGAGCGCATCGGAGAACCACGTCCTCCCCGGCCCCGGCCGCAGCGCCTCGCTCACGATCCGCCTCGCGCTCTGACGGTCATGATCGCTCGGATCGCCGCGCTCCTCTCCCCCGATGAGCTCGTCAACGTGCGGCAGCGGCTCGATGGAGCCGCGTGGGCGGACGGGCGCCTGACCGCGGGCTATCAATCCGCGGAGGTCAAATCCAATCTGCAGCTGCCCCAGGGCGATCCGGCAGCTCGCGAGGCGGGCGAGATCGTCATGCGGGCGCTCGAGCGCAGCCCGCTGTTCGCGAGCGCGACGCTGCCCCTGCGCGTCTATCCCCCGCTCTTCAATCGGTACGAACCCGGCATGTCGTTCGGCGCGCATATCGACAACGCCTTGCGGCCGGTCCCCGGCACCCCTCACCGGCTGCGCACGGACGTATCGGCCACGGTCTTCCTGAGCCCCTCTCAGGACTACGATGGCGGCGAGCTGCGGATCGAGGACACGTACGGCGCGCACTCGGTGAAGCTCGAGGCGGGGGACATGATCGTCTATCCGGCGAGCAGCGTGCACAGCGTCGCGCCGGTGACACGCGGCGCGCGCATCGCCGCGTTCTGCTGGATCCAGAGCCTGGTCCGCGACGACGGCGCCCGGTCTCTGCTCTTCGAGCTCGACACGGCCATCCGCGAGCTCGCCGCGAAAGCCGCGGACCGCGAGAGCCTCGTGCGCCTGACGGCCTGCTACCACAACCTGCTCAGACGCTGGGCCGAGCTCTGATCGCCGCGCGTCGCGACAGGTGGGTCCGATGAGCTTGACGGCAGCGCAGTTCGCCCGAGCACAAGCCATGGAGGCGCGGCAGCTCAAATTGAGCCGGATGCTCCGCATGTCCTACCGGGAGCTCAAGGCCCTGCTCACCGGCGATCTGGCCGAGGCGGCCGAGTGGGTTCTGAGCGCGGCAGAGCACGGGATTACGGCCGCGCAGCTGCGCCTGGGCCGGATGCTGCTCGAGGGCACGGGCGTGCCGCGGGATGAGAAAGCCGCGCTCGCATGGTTCTCGCGTGCCGCCCGAGGGGGAAATGCCGAGGCCATGAACATGGTCGGCCGCTGCCATGAGAATGGCTGGGGCACGCCGGAGGACCTCGCGCTCGCCGCCTCGCACTATCGGTCCTCCGCCCTCGCCCGCCACGACTGGGGCGAATACAACTTCGGCAACATGCTGTTCGACGGACGCGGCGTTGCGCGCGATCTCCCGCAGGCGCTCTACTGGTATCTGCGGGCGGCCCGCCAGCGTCACGGGCGGGCGATGAACCTCCTCGGCCGCTGCCTCGAGGAAGGCTGGGGATGCGCGAGAAACCTCGATGATGCCGCCTACTGGTACCGCCGGTCCGCCGAGTCCGGCTACTTCCGCGGCCAGCTCAATCACGCGCTCGTGCTGGCCGAGCGAGGCCTCGCGGCGCCAGCCGCCGAGTGGTTCTGGAAGGCGGCGGTGGCTGGCAACGATGACATCAGACGCTCGATCGCGAGCATCCTGGCGGCCGCGACCGACACGGCGCTGACGGAAGTCCGGGCACGCGTGCGAGCGATGATCCCCGCACCCGACCAAGCCGAATCGACGTAGCGGCGCGGCCGTTGGCCGCGGTATCCGCTTTGCGCGCGATCCCGGGCCCGATATCCTGCACTCGCGGCATGACGCCGCTCGCCGGCGGCCCTCGATGGCGGGCCGGACCGGTCTTACGCCCCCGGAGGTCTCGCTTGATCAAGCTCGCCACGACCTGTCTCTGCGCGCTGTGTCCGTTGCCGGCGCTCGCCTCCGCAGGCGTGGTCCACATCGTGGCCGCCGAAAATTTCTATGGCGACATCGCCTCGCAGCTCGCGGGTCCCGAGGCTCGGGTCGCGAGTGTGCTCAGCAATCCGGACGCCGATCCGCACCTCTACGAGGCCGATATCGCGGCCGCGCGCGCCATCGCGGGCGCGGACCTCGTCATCTACAACGGCTTGCATTACGACACGTGGATGACACGCCTGCTCGCCGGCATCGGCTCCTCGCACCGCCTGGTCGTTGACGCCGCGGCGGTCGCACATCGCGATGCGGCCGGCGGCAACCCGCATTTGTGGTACGACCCCGCCGCGATGCGAGCCGTCGCGCGCGCGATCTCGAGGGATCTGCAGCAGATCGATCCGGCACACCGGGCCTTGTACGCGCAGCGGCTGCAGCGGTTTCTCGACTCCGTGAGGCCCCTCGACGCCGAGATCGGGCGGCTGCGTACCCTCTACGCCGGCACGCCCGTCGCCGCGACGGAGCCCGTTGCGGCCTATCTCGTCGCCGCCCTCGGTCTCGAGATGCGTGAGCAGCGCTTTCAGCTCTCGGTGATGAACGATACCGAGCCCGGCGCACGCGAGACGGGGGCGTTCGAGGAGGATCTGAAAAGCCGCCGCGTGCGCGTGCTCATCTACAACAAGCAGGTCACGAGCACTTCCATCGAGCGCCTGCTTGGCATCGCCCGCGCGTCTCGGGTTCCGATCGTCGGCGTGACCGAGACCGAGCCCGCCGGCGTGGACTATCAGCAGTGGATGCTCGGCGAGCTGCGTGCCCTCGAGCAAGCGCTCGCGGACTCACGGCCTTGAGCGCCGTCGAATTTCGCGGGGTCCGCCTGCAGATCGGCGATCGCTGCATCCTCGCCGACACGGATCTCGATATCCGGGACGGGGAATTCATCGGCGTGCTGGGCCCCAACGGCGCGGGCAAGACGACCCTGATGCGGGCCATCCTCGGGCTGGTCACGCCCGTGGCGGGTAGCATCCGGGTGCTCGACCGACCGGTCGTGCGCGGCAACCCGGCGCTCGGTTACATGCCGCAGGTGCGCAGCTTCGCGGCGAACCATCGCCTGAGCGGCTGGAGCTTCGTCGCCAATGCGGCGCAGGGCCATCGCTGGGGCCTGCCGATCCTGGGCGCCTCGGCGCGACGCGATGTCGACCGGGCTCTCGAGCAGGTGGGTGCCGGCGCGCTCGCCAAGCGGACGCTAGCCACGCTGTCGGGCGGCGAGCGGCAGCGCTTGCTCCTCGCCCAGGCGCTGCTCGGCCGGCCGCGACTGCTGCTGCTCGATGAGCCTCTGATCAGCCTCGATCCGCGGCATCAGCACGGTGTAGTGCAGCTCGTGAAGCAGATCCAGCGTGAGCTCGCGATCACCGTGCTGTTCAGCGCCCACGAGCTCAACCCGCTGCTCGATGCGATCGACCGCGTGCTGTACCTCGGTAACCAGCAAGCCGCTCTCGGGACCGTGGACGAGATCATCACGGGTCCGTCGCTATCGAGGCTGTATGACGCGGACATCGAGGTCCTGCGCCTGCATGGCCGGGTCTTCGTCCTCTCGGCCGGGCTCGAGGTGGAGCGCGACGAGCATCGCCACCATGTTTGAATACGGCTTCATGCAGCATGCGTTCTACGCGGCGACCGTCGTCGCGATCGTCGCTGCGTGCGCCGGCTACTTCCTGGTGCTGCGCGGGCAGACTTTCGCCGGGCACGCACTCGCGCACGTCGGCTTCGCCGGCGCGACCGGAGCGGTGCTGGTCGGCATCTCGCCCCTGTGGGGGTTCCTCGCGAGCGCCGTGAGCGGCGGCGTGGGGATGGGCCTGCTCGGCGAGCGGCTGGAGGGCCGGGACGTGGCGATCGGCATCATCCTCGCCCTCTCGCTCGGCCTCGGACTGCTGTTCCTGCACTTCTTCACGGCATACGCGGCCGAGGCGACGGCGCTGCTCTTCGGGAATCTCCTCGGGGTGGATACGGGGACGCTCGACAGCCTCGCGCTCCTCGCGGTGGTGAGCCTCCTCGGCCTCGCGGTCATCTCGCGCCCACTGCTCTTCGCGACCCTGCAGCCGGAGCTCGCCGAGGCGAAAGGAGTGCCGCTGCGGCGGGTCTCGGTGCTGTTTCTCGCCATTGTCGCCGTGGCCACCGCCGAATGCGCGCAGATCGTCGGCGTGCTGCTCGTGTTCGCGTTGATGGTCGCCCCAGCGGCAGCGGCGCAACGCCTGACGAGCCGCATCGGTCCGGGCGTGCTGCTCGCCGTGGCGCTCGCGCTCGTCGACGCATGGGGAGGGCTCGCGCTCGCCTACTACACGGACTGGCCGAGCAGCTTCTGGATCACGGCGCTCGGCGGCCTCACCTACCTCGCCGCGAGCGTCTGGTCTCGCTAGCCGCGGCACTGCTCACCAGCCCCGCCGCGGGGCCGGTCAGGAATGACCGTGCCTGTGGTGCAGATCCGGGTAATGCGGATGGCTGTGCGTGAGGGGCTCGTGGCGATGCGAGTGGGAGTGCGGCTCGCCCGGCGGGTCCGACGGCGTGTGCTCGTGCTGGTGGTGTTCATCGTGGACGTGGCGATGCGCGTGCTCGAGAGACTCGTGCTGGTGCAGGTGCTGGTGGCGCTCGGTGAGATGTAGGTAAAGGCCGACGCCCATCAGGGCGCCCGCACCGAGGAGCCGCAAGGTGAGCGGCTCGGAAAGCAGCCCGACGGCGAGCGCCGAGCCGATGAACGGCGCGGTGGAGAAGTAAGCCGCGGTGCGCGCCGCCCCGAGATGCCGCAGGCCGAGCACATACAGAGCGAGGCTCACCCCATAGGCGAAAAAGCCCACAATACCGGCGGCAGCGACGGTTCCGGCGGATGGCAGGTGAGCGTGCACCGCAAGGGCCAGCGCCACATTCGCGGAGCCCGCAACCAGGCCCTTGATCGCGGCGATCTGTACCGGATCCGCCTTGGCCAGCGGGCGCGTGAGATTGTTGTCCGCGCCCCAGGCGACGCAGGCCGCAGCGATGAGTAGCGCGCCGGAGCTCGCGCGGACGGATCCCCCGCTCCAGGACAACAGAACCGCGCCGGCGAGAATGGCGAGTGCGCCCGCGAGCAGCCGGCGGTCGACGTTCTCCCGGAACACGACCCACGCAATGCCCATGGTGGCGAGCCCCTCGAGGCTCTGCAGGAGCGAGGCCGAAGCCGCAGAGGTGCGCTCGAGGCCGACCATCATGAGGACGGGCGCGATGATTCCGCCGAGCAGCACCGCGAGCGAGAATTGCGGCAGATCCTCGCGCCGCAGCCGCGCCTCGCCGGATCTCGCGCCGAGCGCTCTTCGCACGAGAAAGATAGCGCCGAGCCCCGTCCCCGAGCCGAGATAGAACAGGCCGGCAAGGAGCTGCGCGCTCAATCCGTCTCGCAGCAGCACCTTGGCAAGCGGCGTGCCGGCGCCGAACAGGATCGCCGAGAGGACGGCGAATGCGGCACCAGGCCACGCCCCGGATCGCAACAACATGGAGCGCCTCCGAGGGTCCGTGAGTCCGGTTGAGGGAAGCAGGCCCTAGCAGCGTATTAGACAGGATAAGCTGGCGCGAGGGTTGTCATGGGGCTATCGAGAGGGTCTGGACCGAAGCTTGGCGCTCCCCGCTGCCACCGCTCGATGAGTCTGACATGTTCGGCATCCTCCATTATTTTCTGAGCAAGGAGCGCGCGCCCATGCGCCGCTCCATCGCCGGGATATACGGCATCCTGCTGCTGATCAATCTCGTCGCGTGGATCTGGGCGGTGCTGATCTTCCGCCGTCAGCCGATTCTGCTCGGCACGGCACTCCTCGCTTACGGCTTCGGCCTGCGCCACGCCGTGGACGCCGATCACATTGCCGCCATCGACAACGTGACACGCAAGCTGATGCAGGAGGGCAAGCGGCCGGTCACGGTAGGGTTCTACTTCGCGATGGGCCACTCGACCGTGGTGATCCTCGCGGCCGCGGCCATCGCCACCACCGCGACGATGCTCGCCGGACACTTCGACCTGCTCCGCGGCATCGGCGGCATCATCAGCACCTCGGTCTCGGCGCTGTTCCTGCTGTTGATCGCCCTGATGAACCTCATGATCTTCCGCGCGGTGTGGATCACCTTCCACCACATCCGCCGCGGCGGAGCGTACGTCGAGGAGGATCTCGACCTGCTGCTCAACAAGCGAGGCTTTGCCGCCCGGCTGTTCCGTCCGTTGTTTCGCCTGGTCAGGCACAGCTGGCACATGTTCCCGCTCGGTTTTCTCTTCGGGCTGGGCTTCGACACCGCAACCGAGGTCGCGTTGCTCGGCATCTCCGCGACGCAGGCCGCCAAGGGCACCTCGATCTGGGCGATCATGGTCTTTCCCACGCTCTTCGCGGCGGGCATGTCGCTGATCGATACGACCGACGGCGTCCTGATGCTCGGCGCCTACGACTGGGCGTTCGTCAAGCCCATTCGCAAGCTGTTCTACAACATGACCATCACGCTCGTCTCGGTGATCGTCGCCCTGCTCATCGGTGGTATCGAGGCGCTTGGCCTCATCGAGAACCAGATGCATCTGTCCGGCGCCTTCTGGGGCGTGATCGACCGCCTGAACGGCAACTTCAACGGCCTTGGCTTCATCATCATCGGCATCTTCATCGTCACCTGGGTCGCCTCGGTCCTTATCTACCGCTACAAGGGCTACGAGGAGCTGGAGGTGAGGCGCTCCGGGAGCTGAGCGGAGATCGTCCCGGCGGCGGCTCCTTGCGTCTCATCGAAGAGCAGCAGCCGGCCGGCATTGCCGAGGCCGATGAAGGTGCTGACGTTGTGCAGCAGCGCCGCGATGATCGGCGCCTCGACGCCGAGCACTCCCGCGCCGGCGAGAACGATCAGCCCGAACGTGAATCCCAGGCCGATCGCGACATTGACATAAATCGTCCGGCGGCATCGGCGGCTCAGGCGGATGCAGGTGCCGAGCCGCCGCAGATCATTGGTCATCAGCGCGAGGTCCGCGGACGCGAAGGCGACATCGCCCGTTCCCTGCGCGCCCATGGCCACGCCGACGGCGCCGGCGCGCAAGGCCAGCGAGTCGTTGATGCCATCGCCGACCACCATGGGACGGTGGCCGAGCTTGATCTCCTGCATGACGCGATCCATCTTCTGCTCGGGCAGCATCTCGGCATAGACGTTATCGATGCCGATCTCGCGCGCGACCTGCCTGCGCCGCGGGATAGCGATCGCCCGTGAGCAGCACCATGTGCTCGATGCCGAGGCACTTCAGGTCCTGCACGGCCGGGGCCGCGCTCGCGCGCAGCTGATCGAAGAACAGCAGCCAGCCGAGGAACTTCTCGCCGAGGCTGACGCCTGCGATCGGACCGTTGTGTGCCGGAGCCGCGGGCACCTCGATCCCCAAGCGCTCGAACAGATCGGCGCGGCCGAGCGCGACCGGCTCGCCGTGATACCGGCCAGTGACGCCGAACCCACCGAGCTCCCGGGAGTCTGCCACTGCCAGCTGGTCCTGCTGGGGGACGGATGCGGCGACGGCGCGGCTCAGCGGATGGTTGCTCGCGGCCCCGAGACCTGCGCCCAGGCGCTGCAGGAGCTGCGGATCGACGCCGGGCATCGGCCGTATCTCGGCGAGGCGCAGATCGCCGGTGGTGACGGTCCCGGTCTTGTCGAAGATGACCGACGAGACGTCCGCCAGATGCTCGAGGAACCCGGAGCCCTTGATCAGGATGCCGTGGCGTGCCGCGACGGCGATGGCGGCGACGGCGGTGGACGGAGCCGCCAGCACCAGCGCGCACGGACACGAGGCGACCAGCACCGCGAGCATCGCCGGCACATTGTCGGTGATCAGCCAGGTGCCGGCGGCAACCAGCAGCACCAGCGCCATGTACTGTCCGGCATAGTGATCGAGCAGCCGCGTCACCGGAGGCTTCGCGTTCTCGGCCTCCCGCATCAGGCGCGATGATGCGACCGACGGTGCTCTCCTCGCCCACGCGGGTGAGCTCGACTTGCAGCAGCCCGTCGATATTCATCGCGCCGGCGAGGACCTGGTCGCCTTCGGCGATCTCGACCGGAACCGATTCGCCCGTGAGCGAGGCGAGATCGAGGCTCGAGTGGCCGCGGCGCACGATGCCGTCGGCCGGCACGCGCTCACCGGCGCGCAGCTCGATCAGATCGCCCACCTTGAGCTGTGCGCTGGGAACCATCTCGACGGTGCCGTCCGGCAGGAGCCGGCGGCTGTCGGCCTCCGTCAATCGGGTGAGGGCTCGCACGGCTTCATGCGAGCCGAGCATGCTGCGCTCCTCCAGCATGTGGCCGAGCGTCATGATGATCGGCAGGAGAGCGGCCGTCATGAGATCGCCGGTCGCCCACGCAGCAATGAGCGCCAGCGCGACCAGCCGGTCGGTGATGCCGTGCAGGCTCGGATGCCGCAGGCTCTGCCAGGCCTCGACGAACACCGGCACGGCCACCAGTGCCGCGGCAGATCCCGGCGACCAGTTCGGCAATGCCGGCTTCGCTCGGGAAGAGCAGCCTCATGCCGACCGCCACGATGAGCACGCAGCCCGCGGCGAGCGCCAGCGTCAAGCGCAGCCCGAGCAGCCAACGCTCGGCACGGTCGAGCAGCGGCACAGGCCGGCCGGTGATCTGGCCGCCGGGTGGCAGCTGTACTGCGGCGGGGCTGTAGCTGGAGGTGTCGGGG
The DNA here is from genome assembly GCA_963849095.1 of uncultured Gammaproteobacteria bacterium. Lineage (GTDB taxonomy): Bacteria > Pseudomonadota > Gammaproteobacteria > Steroidobacterales > Steroidobacteraceae > JASHUC01. Next base: position 63,532 of record CAWKGA010000010.1, on the reverse strand, counting down.
GTGGCGCTCATTTGGGCTTTCCGGGCAAGACGTAGCGTACGCCCGTCTTGGGGTCGATCAAAACGGCCGATCCGACGCGGTTCATGATCTCGCGACCTCCGCCCGGTACTCTCGCAGCACGAGGCTGCTGCGGGTTTGCGGCGTCTCTTGACGCGCCAGTGCGAGGATGCGCGCGGTATCGACGTTGGCTCGGCTCACGAGCTCCGTCGCCGTCGCCTGGGCCGCGCTCAGCAGCTGGTCGTGCTCGCGGTTCGCTTCCTGCCGCCGGCGCTCGGCATCGGTACTCGCCTCGGCCACGCCTCGGTCGGCCGCCTGGGTCGCGACCAGCACGGCGTCGAACGCCGTCTTGGCCTCCGGGGGATAGTACGCCGTCATGTCGATGCGCTCGACCTCCACGCCGAACGGCGTGCCGGCGGCTGCAAGAGCCTGCAGGCGCGCGTTCATGGTGCTGAGCAGCGAGCTGCGCACCTCGGCGCGCATCACGGCCTGGTCGGTGCTTTGCGGATTGGCGTTCTCCACGACCAGGAAGTCATCGAGATCCCGGCCGGCCGTGACGTGCACGGTCGTTGCGCGGAACAAGCGATCGAGCGCGGGAGCGACGTGGGTCTGCTCCAGCGCATAGGCGATCGGATCGTTGATGCGGTAGATCAGAGTGGCGTTGAGCAGCACGACGTTGCCGTCGCCCGTCAGGTACGCGGCGATGTTCTGAGGCATCGCCTGCGTCGCGTCGAACGGCCCGACGAGCTCCTGGGACTTCTCGCTCGACGGCGGGAGCGTCGAGACGTCCTGGCTCAACTGCCGCTCCGGGCCCGGCAGCAGCTCGACCTTCTCGATCGGACGCGGCCAGGCGACCAGCAAGCCGGACTGCTGTGTGCGCACGATGCGTCCGAAGCGCAGCACGACCGCCTGGCTGTCCGAGGCGATCTCGCGCACGTTGCTCGTGAGCCAGATCAGCAGCAACAGCAATCCGGCGGCATAGACGGCGCGGAACCCAATCGCCACCGACTGGGCGATGGGCCCGGGCGGCGGCGGCGGCGGCGGCCCGACCGGCTCGACCGCTTCGGACGCTGGAAAGGAGTCGAGAACCTCGCTCACGGGCCTGTCTTCGAGCCGGGCGGCGAGTTGAGGCCCGCGGGCCCGTCGACCAGCACCCGGAACGGCGCCGCGTCGGTCCGCAGCACCACGCTTGCGTTGCGGCCCATCATCTGACCAAGCGCATCGAGCGAGCGCAGCGTCGTGTAAAGCCCCGGATCGCTCTGATAAGCCTTGGCGTAGATGCGCGCCGCGGCCTGCTCGGCGTCCGCCTCCGTGTGCGCCGCCTGCTCGCGCGCCTGCGCGACGACTTCCCGGCGCATCCCGGTCGGCGTCGGCGCGGATGGCCGCGGCCTGCCGCAGTCCGTCGGCCGTGCGCCGCTCGGCCACGGTCTCGCGCTCCGCGCGCATCCGAGCCACCGTGGCGGCAAGCGTTTCGTCGGGCAGCGTCATGCGCTCGATGCCGACTTGGCGGATGTCGATGCCGTACACCTGCAGCATGCGCGGCGCGATCTGGTCGCGCAGCTGCCGCTCGAAGGCATCGAGCCGCACCTTCTGCGGGTCGATATTGACGAGATCGGTCAGCTCGAAGTTGCTCGAGATGATGTGCAGTTGCGCGAAGACGAAGCTGCGCAGCTGGCGTGCCGCCTCGTCGGGCTGATTGCGCACCGAGCGCAGGAACTGCCGCACCCGCTGCGGATCGCTCGGCACCTGCCATGCGACATAAGCCTGCATCAACACCCGCAAGCCGTCGCGCGTGCCGACATCCTGCAGTCCGGTGGAGGTCGTACGCAGGCGCAGATCGATCGGAATGCTGCTCTCGAACGGCGCCGGCAGCTTCCACGCGAGTCCGGGCTGCGTCACGACGCGGACGGGATTGCCGAAGCGCGTGATGACGGCGGCCTCGCCCGCCGGCACCATGACGATGCACGCCGCGGCGATCGCGGCGAGCAGGATCAGCGCTGAGGCGGCAATGCGCAACTGCGGCCCGAAGCGGCGATCGCGAGCAGCACCGGCGGGAGTCCCCGAGGGAGGATCGATGAACATATCGGTCAGGGCCCTGAAAGCACTGTCATGGTCATCACTCCGTAGGCACGATCGCCGGTGTGAGGGGTGGAGTCGAGCTGCTCGCGGCCACCCCGCTCTGCGCACTGCCCGTCCCCTCGCCTGCAGGCGGCGCAACGGCGAGCTCGCGCAGGTCTAGGATCGGGCGCTGGTCGGATTTCAGCCGATGGTCGACCAAGGTGATGTGCGTCCGCGACAGCGCTGCGGCGTACGTGCTGAAGGTGCGCTCGAGCAGAAACGATCGCTGGCCCTCGTCGTAAGCGCGGCGGTCCGCATCGAAGCGATACGCATCGGCATCGGCGGCATGAACGATCTCGACCGCGCGGGCGTCGGCCACTGTATCGAGCTGGTGGGCCTCCGCCTGCGCGACGGCGGCCCGGCTCTCGGCGCGAGTTTTCTCGTTGGAGATGCTCGCGAGCGCGTTGATCTGGGCAGCTTGTACGGCGTGGTACGCGGCGGCCGCGCCCTCGGGCGGATGGATCTCCTCGATCAGCACGGACACGATGTCGATCCCCGCTCCGTGGATGGCCGGATCCGCCGCCAGCTCCGCCTGCAGCGTGCCCGCGACGTTCTCGCGCTCCGCGCCGATCACCTGATCGAGCGTCCGCGAGTTGAAATAGCGCAGGACCAGGCGGCTCGCGGCTTCCGCGATGAGGGATTGCGGATCCGCGACCGTATAGACCGATTGCAAGGCGGCGGCGTTGGTGAGGCCCACACGATACAATACGTAGATCTCGGTGCTGACACTCTGAAAGCTCTGCTTGGCGGTGCCCAGGCTCGGCACGAGGTAATGGGCCTGATCGGCGTGAGCCGTCTCCCACAACCGGTTGAGGGTCACCGGGGGCGGCGCTTCCGCGCCGATCGGCCCGGTTGCCGCCTCGGGTGTGGACTCGTCAACACCGATCGGCACCGCATGAATCGCGCCATACTCGACGGGACGGAGCCTCCCGAGCGGCCAGGGCAGCAGCAGGTGCAGCCCCGGACCGAGCACGGCAACCGGGGCGCCGAACCTCTCGTAGATCCCCCGGTGCGCCCAGTCGATGAGCTTCAGCCCGCTCAAGCACCAGCAGAGCAGCGCGGTGCCGGCAAGCGCCGGCAGCGCCGCCGCGGTCAGGAACGACAGCGCCCAGCTGCGGGCGAAGTCGAGGCCAAATTGAGTGCGGAGCAAGTTCGCCGGCGCGCGCGGACCACCGGTGATGAGCGCGACGACAATACTGTCCGTCACCGCCCGAGCGTCCTCCGGGGCGCGCTGGGGGAGAAACAGTCGCGCCAGCGCGCGTATGGCAAGCTCCGCCGCTACGACGCCTGGGATGCAGATCACGACGAGCTCCGGCCAGTGCAGCCAGCCCAGCCCGGCGCCGTGGCCGAGCTCGATGCACGCCGCTGCGGCCAGAATCAGGGTCGCGAGCAGCAGCAGCCTCCGCAGCGTGGGCGCCTCCGGCAGCTGGGGCTGCGGAAAGGCGTTCATCACCCGCTCGCAGACGAGCGAGACAAAGGCGATCCCAAACACCAAGGCCGCCACGATGTCGCTGCCGGCGGTGTGCTCTACGCCGGCGGAGGCTGGCCACATCAGCGTTATGGCCACCCAGATGCAGACGGCCCCGGCCGGCACGATGAAGGCCTGGCCCATGCGTCCGGCAAAGCCGGGATCCTCGCGACGCTCGAGCCGGCGCGCAGATGCAGCGCCTGCGGCCTCCTCCGCTGCCGTAGAATATCGAAACCGGGCCGTGGTCAAGGCGAGCGTGGCGGTAAGGGCGGTCAGGGCCAGCAGCAGCGCCGGGAGCACCATGGCCCCGAGCCCGCCCGCGACGGCCTCCCGCGCCATGGCTCGGATCTCCGGCAGGACGGTGGGCGGCAGCAGAGCGAGGACGAGGAACACGGCCACCGCGAGGGTGACGATCCCGTAGAGCAGCGCCAGGTGGCGGATCAATCGATGAGAACGCGGAAAGATCGGCTCCTTCGACGGATCGGAATCGGCGGGGGTGTTCATCTGCTTGAGGCTCGATATGAGGCTCTGGGCCGCTCGGTCGGGCCGCGGCGCTCTGCCTTCTCGGGGCACGTGGCCTCGAGGCGGCTCAAGGTAGTGCGGACGTTGACATGGCGCGGCCGGCGCTTATGTGATCTCGGCAAAGTGGGCACCGTGATCATAGTAGCGCAAAGGCCGCACCCGTGCAGAGCGCGGCCCGGCGCCCATCCCACGGCCAGATCCCCATGCAATCAATGAACGAGGCCCACATCGCGCAGACGGCCCGCGGCCGCGGCCGGCCGCCGCCTCGCGGACCCGGCCCGCGACGAAGGCCCCGCCGGCGATGGGCATGGATGCTCGCTGCCGCGGCGATCGCGCTCGCCGGCGCAGCCATCGCAGCGGCAGACCTGCGGGCGCACCGAGAGCGGATCGAGTATCGACTGCTCGCCGTGATGCCCGATGAGGCGGGGGCCGATCCGGCGCTGGTGCGCTTTGCCGTCGCGCAGGCGCGCCCGCTCTTCGAGCAATACTGCGCGGCCTGCCACGGCGCGGACATGCGCGGCAATACGACGCTCGGTGCACCGAACCTCACCGACCAGGTCTGGCTCTACGGCGCCGGGAGCGTCTACGACATCGAACGCACCGTGCTCTACGGCATCCGCTCCGGCCAGAGCAAGGCACGCAACGTCACCGACATGCCCGCGTTCGGTCTGCGCGGCGTCCTCACCGACGCCGAGATCCGGGACGTCGTCCAGTATCTGCTGAAGCTCAACCACCGGCCATATGACGCGGAAGCGGCGGAAGAAGGACACACGCTGTACTACAGCACGAAGGGCGACTGCGGCGACTGCCACGCCGGCGATGCACGCGGCGACTCCGACTACGGCGCGCCCGATCTCACGGTGAACGTGTGGGACAGCGGCGGAGACCCTCAGTCGCTCTACGACAGCATCTATTTCGGACGGCACCGGATCATGCCGGCGTGGCTCGAAACCTTGAGCCTCGAGCAGATTCGAGCCCTCGCCGTGTACATCCACACCGTTTCGCACCCGACGGCTGCAGCGGCGCCCGCCGCCGGCCGCGAGGGGTGACGTTCGCGGAGCGCCCAGATGACCCAGCTCACCATCGCCCGACTTCCCAGCCCGCTCAAACGGCGCCTCGCCGCTCTGGCGCGCCGGCCGCAGCGCAGCCTTGCGCTGCCCGCGTGCGGTATCGCGATCGGCCTCGCGGTCGCCTGCTTCGGACTGTTCCGCCCTGCTTCTCGGCAGGCCACCGCGGTGCCGCCGGGCTACGTCGCGCTCGTCAATCAGAAAGGCGTCTTGATGAGCGATTTCATCTCGCAGACCGAGTCGGAGACGGGAGCCGCGTTCTCGGACGCCTCCCCGGCCGAGCGCAGCCGCGTGCTACGCGAGATGATCAATGAGGAACTGCTGGTGCAGCGCGGCCTCTCACTCGATCTGCCCGAGACGACGACCGAGGTCCGCGACACGATGGCCGCTGCCGTCAATGCGCAGGTGGTCGCGCCCCTGCTCGCGATCGCGCCGACGGAGGCGCAGCTGCACGCCTTCTACGACACTCACCGCTCGAAGTACACGACCGGCGGCACGATGACGGTGCACGACCTCGTGCTGCACGTCGGCGGCTACCAGAACGCCGATCAGAGCGTCGCACAGGCCGAGGAGGACGCGGCCGAGGCCGTCTACCAGCTGCGTTCCGGCGCATCGATCGACTACGTCATGGAGCACTTCGGCTTCGTCGACTCCGGCCGCGTGGACAACACCGAGGAGCTCGATTTCGCCGCGAAGATTCATCTCGGCGCAAAGCTCTACCAGGTCGCGGAAACCCTCGGCGACGGGGAGGTCTCGGACCCGATCGTCGATACCGATGGGGTTCACGTGCTCGTGATGGACAGCCGCCAGCTGCCGTCGGTGGCCGATTTCTCCGTCGCGCGCACGCAGGTCTACTCGGACTACCGGCAGGCCGAGCTCCAGCGCGCGACGCAGGAGAACCTCGCGGTCCTGCGCTCGGAGGCGCAGATCCTGCTCGCACCGGGCCAATCGGAATGAGCCGGACACGAATCCTCGCGCTCGCCGCATCGTGCTTGCTCGTCGGAGCAGCCCATGTCGCGCTCGCCGCCGGTGACAGTGTGAGCTACTCGACCTGGGTCGTCTCCCGCGACAGCGGCACCGTGACCCTCCGATACGTGCTGCCCGTCGACACCGCGCAGGGCCTCACGGGCGCTGCGATCCCCGTGCTCACCGTGAGCAAGCTCGGGGACTACGTGCTGGCGCACACGGACGTGTGGGCCCGCGGCCACGAATGTCCGGCGAGCGATCAGGGCTACGACCTCGGCAAGGTCGACCCGCTCGAGGTCGGGACCGGCCTCTACGGCTTCGAGATCATCTTTCGCTGCGCAGGACCGATGAGCGGCCTCTCGCTGCACGACTATGCGATGTTCGAGCGGGCGCCTGCGCACGTCGATTTTGCGCGCATCGAGATCGATGGCCGGTTCACGCGGCAATTGTTCACGGCGTCCAGCCAGCGGCTGGCGGTTCCGGACACCGGTTCTCTGCCGGCCGCGGGCATCGGCGAGTACGTGCGGCTCGGGCTCATGCACATCCTCCATGGCTCCGCTCGGCTGTGCTTCCTCCTCGCCGCGCTGCTGCTCGTGCGGCGCTGGCAGGACGTTGCGAGCATCCTCGCCACTCTGGCGGCAGGCTACGGTTTAGCCCTCCTCGCGCAGGCGACGGGATGGATCCAACCGCAAACGGCGCTGATCGAGAGTTTCATCGGCTGCCTGGTGGCGCTGCTCGCCGTCGGGATCGCGACGGTGCAGATCGGGCGCCTGCAGATAGCCGCGGCCGGGTGGACGGCTCTGCTGCTGCTTCTCGCTGTCGCCGCCGCATCGATGCATGCGGCGGACGCGGCGCTGCTGCTGCTCGGCGCCGCGCTGTTCTCCGCCGGCTTCCTCGCGACGTCGGCAGGCCGGGCGCGCCCGAGGCTTTGGCTGCTGCCCGCGGGGATTCTCGGTTTGCTCGACGGCTTCGTGCTGCCCGCGCTGCTCGCCCCGCAGCATCTTGCCGGGTGGACCCGAGCGCCGATGGTGATCGGCTACGACGCGGGCGCCGTGCTCGCCGACGCGCTGGTGCTCGCGCTGCTCGCGGCCGGCGCTCTCGCCTTGCTGCGCAGCAGATACTTCTCGCTGCTACGGCCTGCGATGAGCGATCTCAGCGCCGCATGCCTCGGCGGGCTCGGCATGTTCTGGCTCGTGAGCGGCGCTGCGCAGACGCTGCCGCCGGCGGGAGCCGGCAAGGTCGGAATCTCCATTGGACAGGCCCTCGCTCACGTGGGAGAGGCCTCCGAGAGCTCTGACAGCCTCCTCATGCGCAAGTACGAGCTGCAGGGCAATACGCTGGTGGCTCGTCCGAGCCAGCCGGAGCAGTGAGTCGCGGACGGGTCGGGGCGCTAGCTCGCGAGCTCCGCGCTCAAAGCATGCCCCAGGCGCTGGCGCGCGTGCCGCACTCGCATCTCGACGGCTTTGCGAGTCGCTCCGAGCTCCCGCGCGACCGCAGCGTGAGGCAGATCGAGGATAGCCGTGAGAAGCAGCGGCTCCCGCAGCTGCGGCGGAAGCCGCAGCAGGGCCCGCTCTAGATGCCGCAGGCTCTCCTCCTCCATTGCGAGGCTCTCGGCGCTGCGCTCCTCGGTCGCCCGGCTATCCCGAGCGCTATCGGCCTGCACCTTGGCCATCGCCCCGAGCTGCACGATCTTCCGCCGCGCCCAGTCCTTGCACTTGTTGAGCGCGATGGCCGTTAACCATGCCTCGAAGGGACGCCCGGCGTCGTAGCGCTGCAGAGCCCTCCAGACCGCGAGATGCGTATCCTGGATCACATCGAGGACATCCTCGGGATTGCGCAGGCGCCGGGTAACCAGCCGCCGCAGGTGCCGTGCGTGACGGTGTAGCAGATGGGAAAATGCGCGGTCTGCGCCGTTGCAGGCGAGGGTGACAAGCTCACCGTCGGAGAATTCCGGAAAGGGACTGTACGCAACCGAGATTTCGCTCTGCACGTTGATTTGCCCGCGCCGCCAGTACGCGATGAGGGTTGGCGATCGCGCGCGGAATGTCACGTAAGTTACGGTTCTGACGACGTTTACATACGTTAATGCTTTTGTTGACGTTGTTAATTCGAGGCTGTGGCCGCCGTGCGATCGGGAGTGTCGCCGGCGCGGCGGCGGCTCGTTCAAGCGGAGCGGTAATCGACGTATCGGGCCTCGCCATCGCCGGAAACGCAAGCGTCCACACCAAAGGTATCTTTGACGAGCGCGGCCGTGAGGGTGGTTGCGGTGGGACCGTCGCCAACGGCTCTGCCCGATACCAGCGCGAGGATGCGCGAAGCGTAGCGCGCGGCGAGTGTCAGATCGTGAATCGAGGCGATGACCAGCTTCCCGCCGCGCGCGTAGGTGGCAAGGCGGCGCATGGCATCGAGCGCATGCCGCGGATCAAGACCCGCCACCGGCTCATCGACGATCAGGATCTCGGGATGGCCGACCAGCGCCCTCGCCAGCATCGCCCGAGCGAGCTCGCCGCCCGACAGAGTCGTCACCGCCTGCAGTCGGCGATCGGCGAGATCGCAGAGGTGCAGCACCTCCTCGATGCGCCGTACATGGACCGCGGGCAGCTTGCCGATGGCAGGCAGGATCGGTGTGAGCCCGAGCGCCACCAGCCGTTCCACCGAGATCGGCCATTCACAGCGCGGATTCTGCGGCAGATAAGCGCGCCGCAGGGCGAGGGCTGCCGAGCGGATCCGGTACAGATCGCGCTCGTCGAGCTCCACGCGTCCCCGCGTCGGGCGGAGCAGTCCCGCGAGCGCTGCGAGCAACGTGGACTTGCCGGCACCGTTGGGGCCGATCACGGCGATGAACTCGCCTGTCGTGGCGGCGAACGATACCTCGTTGAGTATCACCCGCGCGCCGCGGCAGACCGTGACGCCCTGTGCGGAGAGAGTCATCATGGCGCGGCCTTGCGCAGCCGCACGACGAGCCAGAAGAAAAACGGCGTTCCGATCAAGCTCGTGAAGACCCCGACCTGCAGCTCCGGCTCGATGCGGATGAGCCGCGTCGCGACGTTTGCGCACAGCAGGAGCAGCGCCCCGAGGAGCGCTGCCGGCAGCATCACGCGGCTCGGCTGATGGCCGACGAGCGGGCGGACGAGATGAGGCGCCACCAGTCCGATGAATCCGATCGCGCCCGTCACGGCGGTGGATGCGCCGACCGCAAGCGCGGTACCGAATATGGTGAGCAGATACAAGCGCCTCAGATTGATGCCGAGGCTCTGGGCCTGGGCTTCGCCCAAGGACAGTGCGTCGATCGAGCGCGCCGTGAGGGCAAGCATGACCGCGCCCGCAAGGAGGAAGGGCAGGATCAGACCCACCTGCAGCCAGCTGCGATCGGCGAGCGAGCCCATGAGCCAGGTCATGATCTCGTTGGCCGCAAACGGATTCGGGGCGAGATTGAGCGCCAAGGAGATGCCGGCCGCGGCGAGTCCCGACACCGCGGCGCCCGCGAGAATCAACGTGATGGTGCCGCCGCCCCGCCCGAGGGCGAACGTGAGCAGGCTCGCCGCCAGCGCACCGGCGAGGCCGGCGAGCGGCGCGGCAGCGGCGAAGGCGTCGGCGAGTCCGAAATAGATGGCGATGACGGCGCCGAGCGCCGCGCCGGCCGAGACGCCAAGCAGTCCGGGCTCCGCGAGCGGGTTGCGCGTGACGCCCTGCAGCACCGCACCGGACAGCCCGAGCACCGCCCCCACGAGAAGAGCGAGCGCCGCTCGAGGCAGTCTCAGATCGGCCACGATCTGCGTCGCGAGGTGCGGACCCGGCGACCAGAGGCCGTGCCACACTGCAGCCGGCGAGATCCACACCGTGCCGGCGAGGAGCGACGCGATCGAGATGAGGACAATGAGCGCCAGAATCAGCCCGCTGAGGAGGCCGCTGCGAATCATGGCGCCCCGCCGGAATCTCGCGCGCCGCCGGGCCGCTCGATGACCCACAGCTCGCTCCGCAGCGCTCTCGCCGCGTCGGCAGACTCCGGTAGACCGCAATCGTCGACGAACAACTCCGGGTACGTGACGCGCCGGTGCCGGTAGAGCCACAGCAGCAGAGGATGTTCCGCCGTATCGGTCTTCAGTGCCGGCGCCGCCTGTTCCGCGGCGTAAGCGAGCACGTCCGGATGCGCCGCGAGCAGCTCCTCGATGTCGAGGAATCCCCGTCTACCGCCCGCTGGCGCCGCAATGTCGACCCCTCCGGCCGCGGTCAGCACGGCGTCGAACAACGAGCCCCTCCCGGGAACGAACCCATCGCCGCTCCAGGCCGCCACCCTGATCCGATGCGGCGGCCGAGCACGAGCGAGCGCTGTCAGCGTGGCATCCATGCGCGCGAGCCAGGCCTCGGCGCGCGGCTCCGCCCCGACGGCCTGCGCAACCCTGCGTACCGTGCGGCGGATCTCCTCAAAGTCGTTCGCCGGCGGCACGACGAGGAGCGGCGCACCAAGCCGCCGGAGCAGATCGCGCACCGCTGGCGTCGAGTAGGTTCCGGCAAGCACGAGATCGGGAGCCTCGGCCAGCACTTCCTCCGCGTCGCCATGATTGGTGCCGACCCGCGCGGCGTGCGCGGCGAGCGACGGATCGCTCGAGTGATGCGCGAGGTAGGTGACCGAAGTGATCCGCTCGGGCGGCAGCAGACCGAGTACCAGTGCATCCGTGCACAGGCTGAGAGACATCACGCGCTGCGGAACGGGGGAGGTACGCGGCGATGGCGGCTGCGGCCCGGCGATGCACGGTACGCCGAGGCAGACGGACAGCGCCAGAGGGGCGCACATCCTGCTCGCGTTCACGGATAATACTCCGTACATCTCGATGTCGGATCCTTGCTCGGGCCGCAGGCTGCGGGCTGCGGGCGCGATGCTATACGCATCGTGCGGCGAATTCACTCGGAGGCTGGTCGATCAAGATAATGGCGTCACGCGCGCGATCCACGATTCTGCCACTCGTGGCGGCGATGCTCGGGCTCTGGAGCGCCGCGGCTCGGCGCGCGGAGGCCGATGCCGCTTCCGAGGCAGCCGCCCCGGGGCTCGATGAGGTGACGGTGACCGCGTCGAAAATGGGCTTGACCCTGGGAGAGATGACGCAGCCGGCTACGGTCATCACCCAGACGCTGATTCTCGATCAGGCTCAGGTAGACATGACCGATGTGCTGCGGCAGGAGCCGGGCATCCAGTTCGAGCAAGGCGACGTTCCCGGCGAGTACGTCTACCCGCGCCTGCGCGGCTTCTCGGACAGTACGCTCTATGTGTTCGATGGGATTACCCTCAACGAGGGTAGCTCCGGCAACATCGGCTTTCTACTGGGGCAGCTCGACCCATCGATGGTGCAGCGGATCGAGGCCTTGCGCGGCCCCCGCGCAACGCTGTACGGCGCAAACTCCACCTCCGGGGTGATCGACCTGACCACCCTCGAGGGCGATCATCCGGAGACGGACGTTTCCATCGAAGGAGGATCGGTCGATTGGAAAAAGGCGCGGGTGGGAACGCAGAACGCGCTGCCCCTCGGCGATGGCACGTGGAGCTACTCGCTGAACGGCTCATACAGCGACAGCGCAGGCATGGTGCAATACGAGTACGTCAAGAATGCCACCCTCGTCGGCCGGACGACCTACAAGACGGGCAGTCTCGAGTTCGGTCTGAGCTTCTTTGGAACCGACAACAAGTTCCAGAATGCAGATGTCATCGAATCAATCCCTGGAGCCACCGAGTCCAACTATTTCTCCCGGCAGATCCCCGACCCGAGCGATGTCGATCAGACGAAGGCGGGGATCGTGAGCACTTGGGCGGAGCAGCAACTTTCCCAGTCACTCTCGCAGAAGCTGACGATCGGGGTTGCGACCCAGGACTTCTCGATCGTCAATGGCGATACGGCCAACGGCGGACTGATTGGCTCCTACACCGCGCCGTACAACGGCTGGACCGATCCCAATACGTACAACGTCTACGATGCCGGACAAGCAGTCCCCGTCTACCAGACTGCCTACAACTACAAGACGGTCAATGACAACAAGGAGGCCGATTACAATCTTCGCTACCGGACCGACGACATCTCGGCCGTCTTGGGCGCGACGTATCTCGGACAGGACTACAATCTTGGGGGCACCTACGGCAGCTCGAGCGAGAGTCAGAGCACGAAGTCTGTGTACGGCGACGCCGCGGTCGGCTGGCTCGCCAATACCCTGCACACGGAGGTGGGTGCGAGGCTCGACAGCTACACGGAGTGGAGAAACAAGGCTACATACAGCATCGGTACGACCTACGACATCGTGAAGGGCATTTCGCTCTACGCAAACTACGGAACGAGCTTCACACAGCCGACGCTCGATCAGCTGTACAACCCGACCTACGGGAACAAGGGCGTTACCCCCGAGAACGGTTCCACGATCGAAGGCGGCATCCGCGCGCAGCAGCTCGACGATCAATTCAGCGAGACCGCCACCGTCTGGCACTCCTACGTCGATAACGTCATCTATTACGACTACGACATCTACAATCCCCTCGTACCCGGTGACTACGGTCGGTATGAAAATGCCGAGGCGGAACGGTCGCAGGGCCTCGAATTCGAGGCCAACTACAAGATCACCTCGAGCCTGACACTGACCGGCAATTACACCTACACCGACGCTCAGGTCACGAACGACATCGGCGCATGGAACCTCGCGATCGAGAATGCGCGCAACATGGGCAATCTCGGCCTCAACTACCACATCGCCCGATTCGACGTCGGCACCAATCTATACATGACCTCGCATCGTCTGCGTTGGGCAGGTGACGTTCTGGGCGCCGGGCTACGCCCGTCTCGATCTCTATGGGCGTTTCCACGTGACAGACCGTTTCGATCTGTACGCACGGGTCCAGAACGCCCTCGATCAGGACATCGTGGAGATACTGGGCTACAAGAACCCAGGAGTGTATGCCGTGGCCGGCGTGAGCTACCGGTTCTGAGCGGCAACCGCCGCCCGATCCAAATCGCTGCCCTGCCCCAGATCGTTCCCGCGGAGTGAGGGATCGCCAGCCCGCGCGCGAATTACTCTGTGTGGCATAGCGTGACCTGCGAGCACGTGTGCCAAACAAGGGGGGGAACATGAGAACGACCATCCGTGTTGGGCTCGCATGCGCGCTGGTCGCGGCATCCGCGGGGCCTGTCGGTGCCCAAACAGCGCCGCAAACGCCGTCTTCCACATCGTCCCCGGCGACATCCGCTCCAGCTCCGTCCTCTACCTCCCCTGCGGGGGCCTCGCCGGCGGAGCCGCAGCTCCAGGAGGTCCTCGTGACCGGCCAGAGCCTCGAGGATGACCTGCCGCAGCAGCTCTCCCAGTACGGGACGCGCGTCACCACGGTCACCTCGACGCAGATTCAGAACGGCGGCTACATCGACGTTGCGAGCGCGCTCGAGAACCTGACGCCCGGTCTGTACATCACCTCGAACAACGGTCCTTTCGACTACGTGCAAGTCTCCCTGCAGGGCTCGAGGACCGAGGATGTGCTGTGGCTGGTGGACGGGATCCGCATCAACAATCGACTGTACGCGGGAACTACTCCTCTCGATACCATCCCGGCCAGCATGATCGACCACATCGAAGTGCTCGACGGGGGCCAGGCGCTGTTCTACGGCACGCAGGCCATGGCAGGCGCCGTCAACATCGTCACCAAGCCCTTCACCAACCATCCCGACGGCGCCTGGAGCACGGGGCTCGACAGCAACGACGGCAAGCACTTGGATGGCTATTTCAGCGACGAGCTCGATCACAACGACTTCGTGCTCTACGCGACGCACGACGAATCTTCGGGCATCCAGCCCTTTCCCACCGCGGACTTCCAGCCGAGCGGCACCGACAGGCATCGGCCCTACGACGTGACGACGCTCGGGCTCAAGTACGGCTACAATTTCGCCGACGATCTTGCCGTGAGCGCCCTCCTGCAGCACACGAACGCGACGCTCGGCTTTGCTGAACCGATGCTCACCGCCCTCGCCTACAACGAGCGCGACGAGACCCTGGCGAGCAGCCGGCTCGATTTCGACCCGAGCGAAACGTTCAAGCTCTACGTCAAGGACTACTATCACTGGTGGTACTCGTATTACACCGAGTACGACAACGGCAGTACGCCGTACGTGTATACGCCGGGGACCCCCGGCGAGATCACGGTGGCCAACAGTGACGACTTCTGGGGATTCAAGGACTACGGCGTCAACCTGCTCACTCAGTTCGACTTGAACCGCGGCTTCGAGTACCTGGCGGGCTACGACTTCCAGGGCTACACCGGCCGCGACGCCGTCCTCGTGATCCAGCAGGAGACCGAGCACGTCAACGCATTCTTCGGCGAGATCCGCACGACGCCGGACCTGATCCCCGACACCCATCTCGCGGCCGGGTTCCGCTACAACGTTCCGAGCGTCGGACAGTCGGACGTCGTGTGGAACGGTAGCGGACAATACGATATCACCCAGTCCCTGTACGTGCGGACGACCTTCGGAACAGCCTTTCGGCTGCCGACGGACGAGGAGCTCTTCGCCAACGACCCGGACGACGAGCGCGGCGATCCGAATCTGAAGCCGGAGACGAGCACCAATGCGAACGTTTCCGTCGGCGGAAACGTCGCCGTCGGAGACTCGGCCCTGAAATGGGAGGCCATCGGCTTCTACCGGGTGATCAAGAATCTCATCGACTATCAGAGCTTCGACGCCGCGACCGACCAGGAGGTGTTCGGAAACGTCCCCGGCGACGTGCACGTGATCGGAGAGGAAGCGACGGTCGAGGGACGCATCACCGAAGCGCTTTCCGCAACTTTCGACGCAATCTACAACCATAGCCGCCAGAGCGGCTCGGACCTGCAGTTCGACCAGGTCCCCGTGGATCAGGTGAAGCTGGGCCTCGACTACCACCCAGCCGGTGTGTGGTACGGCGCGGGCTTCACGATCGACCGCGTCGGTGACCTGGACGATGAGCCGTTCGGACCCGGCGACGGCCGCTTCGGGTACGGCAACTACATGGATGTAGACTTGAACGGCCGCATTTTCCTGGATCACGGGCACCGTCAGCGCATCGATCTGCACGTGAATAACGTGTTCAACCGCGTGTATTACTCGTCGATCGGCACCGGAATCAACGACGACACCGGCGCGGCCTATGTCGTCCACAACCTCGCGCTGCCGCGGACGTTCCAGGTGAACTACACTTACGCGTTCGACTAGCGCGCCCTCGCGCGCGCAGCGCGGCAGGCGCCGCCGGATCACGCCATGCGCTCGCTTCTCCTCGCTCATCGATATCTCGGCGTCGCGCTCGGCGTGTTGATGCTGATGTGGTGCCTGTCGGGGGTGGTGATGATGTACGTCACTTACCCTGAGCTGTCAGGACCCGCGCGCCTCCGCGCCCTGGAGCCGATCGATTGGAGCGGCTGCTGCATCGTCGGGGACGACGCGCTCAGCGATGCGGAGCGCGTTCCCCGATTTCAGGTGGAGATGCTCGCGGGTGTCCCGGTGTTGCGCCTCGGACTCCCGTTCGGCGAATCGCGGCTCATCGATCTGGTGCAAGGTAAGGTGATTCGGAGCATCTCGTCCGCGCAGGCCGCCAGCGTTGCGGCCGACTACGCCCAGGCGGGCGGGCATTGGGATCCGCCGCAGCTCGAGGGCACCATCGATTACGATGAGTGGACAGTTTCGGGCGAATTCGACTCCGATCGTCCTCTGTTTCGCTTCCGGATCGATGACGCCAAGCAGACGGAGCTCTACGTCTCGAGCGCGACCGGAAGAGTCGTACAGGTTACGACGGCGCAGGAGCGGTTCTGGAACTGGCTCGGCGCCGTGCCGCACTGGTTGTACTTCGCCGAGCTGCGGCGCGATGTCTCGCTCTGGAGCCGGATCGTCATCTATACCTCGCTCGCCGGATCCCTTCTCGCGGCGCTCGGGATCTACATCGGCGTGCTCCAGTTCCTGAGACGGCCTGCGGGCCGATGGTCGGGCCAGCGAGGCGTCATGCTCTGGCATCACGTGCCCGGTCTGCTCTTCGGTCTATTTGCATTGACCTGGGTGGCAAGCGGCCTGCTGTCCATGAATCCCTGGGGCCTGCTCGAGACCGCGAGCGCGCAGCCCGAGCGCCGGGTACTCGCCGGCTTCCTTCCCTCCGGACGGCAGGTGAAGGAATCGCTGCGGGCGCTCGCGGCCGCCGCGCCGACGACCGGCATCGTGTCGGTCGATTCCGCCCCGCTGCTCGGGCAGCTCTTCCTCGTCGCGACCGACAGCGACGGCGCGAGCCGGCGGCTCGATGCGCGGGCGCTCGATGCGCCGATCAGCCTCTCGGACATCGCGGCGGAAGCGCGAGCGCTCGGTCGCGGCACCGCGTTCGCCGGCCCGCAGCTGCTCGACCGCGGAGACGCCTACTATTTCAGCCATCACGAAGACACCGTGCGCTTGCCGGTCTACCGCGTCATAGCGAAGGACGCGCAAGAGACGCGCTACTACCTCGATCCGGCCTCCGGCGCGCTGCTCGCAAAGATCGACCGCAACGGCAGAGGCTATCGCTGGCTGCACGATGCGCTGCATCGCATGGACTTCGCGGCGGCCGTGAGAGCGCGTCCGGCCTGGGATGTGCTCATGCTGGCGCTGATGGCCGGCGTGACTCTGCTCTGCACGACGGGTGCCTACATTGGATTGCGCCGGCTCTCCCGAGACGTGCAGGGAAACCGCGGCTGATCGGGCGCGCCTACTGGCCGACGAGGCGCACTTCGCGCCGCGGCGGCGGCATGACGATATCGCGGCGGCGGAACGACTCCAGAATTTCGCGGTTGATCTCGCCCGAGGCCGCCACGTAATCCTGCACATGCACCCAGGGCCGCACGGCGATCTTGACCGCCCAGTCGCCCAGCACGGCCGTTTGAACGACGGGCGCGGGGTCCCGCAGCACGCGCGTGTTGGCCGCGAGGATCTCACCGATCAGAGTCAATGCTCCGCCGAGATCCGTGTCGTAGGAAACGCCGACCGAGAGGTCGAGTTGTCGGATGGCACCGAAGTTGTGGAGGATCTCGCCGACGACCTTGCGGTTGGGTATCACCACGTGCGAGCGGTCGAAGTGGGCGAGTGTCGTGCTGAACAGCGTGATGCGATCGACCTTGCCTTCCTCGCCAACGATCGAGATGTATTCCCCGACTCTGAAGGGCTTCGAGAAGAGGATGGACAGTCCGGCCACCAAGTTGCTGAGCACTCCTTGCGTCGCGAGGGCGAGACCGGCGCCGACGACGCTCAAGCCGGCGATGAGCGGTAGCAGCTCCACTCCGAGGTTCTGCAGGGCGATGACCGCGAACAGGCAGAACGTGAGCACCGCGGCCGCGTGCGCGAGCAGTCCGCGCACCGGCGGCTCGAGGTCCATCCGGCTCAGGCGGCCTGCGAGCCAGCGGCTCACCCAGCGGCTCACCACGCCGCCCGCCACCAGGATCACGATCGCCACGAACAACTTGGGTCCGAACTGGATGGCGAGCTCGAGAGCCCTGCTCTTGAGCTGACCGATCGACGCCAGCTGTGCGTTCATTGGAGCCCCCTGCCGATTGCACGCATTCTAGCCTGAGCTCGGCCTTGGTCATCCGGATTCCGGAGAGTTCGCGGATCGGTGCGGTACGCGAAGACGCGGAGGACGGAGACCGAAACGGCGCGCCACGAACTGTGACGAACTATGCATCCCGTGCCTGCCCCGATGCAATGAGCCGCGGGCACTCATGTGACCCGCACTGCGCCGTGCTAGAGTGCTTTCGAGGAGTCAACCGTCTCAACCTCCCCGCGTTTCGATCCCGCATGAGTGTTGAAAAGGCGTTTCCGGCGCCGGGCCGCCGAGTCGAGCTGGATATCGTGCGAGGAGCGCTTCTGGTGCTCATGGCTCTCACGCATCTGCCGACACGGCTGAGCGTGTACAGCAACCAGCCTTTCGGATTCGTCTCCGCCGCAGAAGGCTTCGTCTTCATCTCCGCCTATCTCGTCGGCTCGACCTACTCGCGCAAGCTCCTCGAGCGTGGTGGGGACTACGTCCGCGACAAGCTCTGGAAGCGCGCGGGCAAGCTCTACGTCGCACACATTGGCCTGCTGCTGTTTCTCCTCACCATCGTCGCCGCGATCGCCGTCATCTCGGGCCGTCCCCAGCTGCGGAACCACTTGGCGGTTTACTTCGCCTCTCCCGTGTGGGCAAGCCTCGCGGGCCCGCTGCTTCTCTACCAGCCGCCGCTGCTCGACATCCTGCCGATGTACATCGTCTTCCTCGCACTCACGCCGCTCCTGCTGCAGGCCGCGGTGAAGCGCGGTTGGTGGCCGATCCTCACGGTCTCGGCGTTGCTCTGGCTCTTCGCTCAGCTCGACGGCCGGCGCTTGCTCTACAACAAGGTGTCGGCGGTGGTCGGCCTGCCGCTGCCCCTCGAGGCCTTCGGCGCGTTCGACTGGTTCGGGTGGCAGCTCGTGTGGATCGCGGGGATCTGGCTCGGCGCTCGCCACGTGCGCCGTGCGCCTGCGGCGCGCGCTCACCTTCGCGCCCGACTTCCGGCTCTCGTCGCCGCGGCCGCCGCGGCCGCCGGGTTCCTCTTCTGGCGCTATCACGGCGGCCTCGGGCTCGACCCCTCCTCCGCCTGGGTCGATAAGTGGCATCTCGGGCTGCTCAGAATCCTGAACTTTGCCGCGCTCGCGTACGTGGTGAACCATGCGGTTCTGCCGTACCTCGCACTGTTGCGCCTGAGAGTACTCGGCCTGCTCGCCATGCTCGGCCGGGCCTCCCTCGCGGTGTTCACCACGCACATTCCGTTCTGCGTGCTGAGCCGCGGCCTGATCGTCAACGACGCGACGCCGCTCACGACGAGCCAGGAGGCGTTCGTGCTCGTGGTAACGCTCGGTGCCATGCTGTTCGTCGCCTGGCGAGCAGGCCTGCGCTTGCGCCCGGTCGGCCTGGGGCATCAACCGACATCGACGGCGCAGGCGGCCTGAGCGTCAGAACACCCCGTTCGCATGTGGGATCTCGGCGGGTATCTCCTGCGCCGCATCCCAGTGCTCGGCCACTTTGCCGTTCTCGATACGGAAGATATCGATGACGGCGTTGCCGCGATCGCCGGGATGGATGATGACGTGAACATGCGCAATGACATAGTCGCCGTCGACGAAGACTCGCTTGACATGATGCTCGGCGTGCGGGGAATGCTCGCGCGCCCACTCGAGGAACGCCTTGAGTCCGGCCGCGCCGGAAGCCGCTAGCGGGCTGTGCTGGATGTAGCCCGCCGCGAAGAGCTCATCGACGCGGGAGGCATCGAGTGGACCGAGGACCTGCTCGTAGACCTCGAGGATGAGGCGGCGATTGGCCTCCTCGCGCACGGTGTAAGGCACGAGCGTTCGCTCAGGTCCAACCGTCTCCGCGTGCGCCGACATCGGCCCCGCCGCCGGGGTTGCCGCCGCCGGCATCGGCCCAAGAACCGCCATCGGAGACGCCGAAGTCCGCTCCGCCCATGTCGTCGTTCCCCGCCGGGGGCACGATGTCCGCATTCGCGGCAGGAAAAATCCCGCCGCGTTGCGGGCCGGACATCATACGGTGGACCAGCGCCTCTCCCGCCGCGACTCCCGCTCCAACGGCGAGGCCCGTGCCAATGCTACCCATGAGCCCCGAGCCGAGGCCTCCGCCATACCCGTACGGATAGGGCGGAACGACCCCGCCGCTGCCCATGGGGCCGACGCCGGCCGGCGGCATGCCCGGCTGTCCGGAATACTGCGGCGGATAGAAGACCGGCTGGCTTCTTCGGCGCAAGACCGCCCAGAAGATGACGGCGCCCGCGATGAGGACCAGAACCAGGCTCCAGAAACGCGACGAGCGGGGACGCGCGTAGAAAGACGCCGCGTTAGGCGCGTAAGGCACGCGCTGCACCCTCTGCACGAACCGGCCCTGGGTGAGCTCCCTCTCGAGCGCCTGCACCGATTGCGGCCGCGCGAACGGCAGACCCGGCTCGAGAGCTTGCGCCGTGTCGAGCTCGCGCCGTGCCGTCGCGAAGTCGCCCGCGCGCGCATAGACTTCGGCCGCAACGTAGTGAGCTTCGCCGCTTTTCGGGTGATCCTCGAGAACCTGTCCCACCATTTGTTCTGCCTGCGCCACCTGACCCGACTGCGCGGCCTCATAAATCTGATGCACGGTGGGGTCGGAGCCGGCCGCCACGGCGGTGCCACCGACGACGATCGCCGCGACGAGAGCCGAGCAAACCATGATCTTTCGCAGCATTGCAGTCTCTTTCGCCTGGGTCCGCGCCATCCAGTGAGTGGGGTCGACGTTGTGCTCCGTCAAGACCTCGAAGTTTAGAGCAGCAATCGGGACGCCTGGGTTCCCCGCGATGAATTCGTCGTAATGAAGCCTGTCCGAGCCATTCGCGGACTCGCGTATCCAGGGGGGGCGCGCTGGCGCCGGACCCGACCTATAACTTAACCTTTACCATTAGCTCATTGAGCCGCGCGACGGCGGGCACCCACTACCGGCCCGACGCGCGGCGGACGGGTACCACAAGCTGGTCAACGGGAGGAATTCCCTTGACGAACCGCCCAGATCGCCCTACGTTGCCGCATTGCGATCTGCTTCGATCAGCCGTTGAGGACATCACAGTGACCTGGGAAACACCGGAATTCGTCGAGATCAAGATGGACGCCGAAATCAACTCCTACCAGGACGATTTCGGGGGCGATCACCACTGAGGACGTGAACCTCCGGCCAGCGATGGCCGGAGAGATCTTTACGGCTCGCGGCGGTGAGAATCCGAGTACTCGGCTCTGCCGCCGGCGGCGGCTTTCCGCAATGGAACTGCGGGTGTGCGAACTGTCGCGGCGTGCGGGACGGGACCCTTTCCGCCCATGCGCGTACGCAGGAATCGCTTGCCGTCAGCTCTGACGGGAAAGCCTGGTTTCTACTCAATGCGTCCCCGGAGATCCGGGCGCAGATCGAGGGGTTCCCCCCTCTGCACCCGAGCGCCCCGCGACACTCTCCCATCGCGGGACTGCTCATCACCAACGGCGACCTGGACCACTGCCTCGGCCTGCTGTCGCTCCGCGAGTCCCAACCTCTTGCGATCTATGCGACCGAGCGGGTGCGGCGCGGATTCACCGAGGGCAACGCGCTCTATGCCACCCTCGAGCGCTTCGCCGGCCAGGCGACCTGGCATGTTTTGACGCCCGGACGCGCAGCACTCGAGCCCCCTCTCGCCGACGGCCGCCCGAGCGGCTTGACGGTGGAGGCCATCGCGGTTCCCGGTCAACCGCCCCTGCACCTGCGCGGCCGGGTCGAGCCGAGCCCGGAGGATAATGTGGGCCTCGAGATCCGCGACCGCCGCACGGGTGGAACGCTCGTCTACTTCTCGGGTGTCGCCGCCCCGACTCCCGCCATCCGCCAGGCGCTCGGGCGTGCGGACTGCATCTTCTTCGACGGAACGTTCTGGGCGAGCGACGAGCTCATCGCGCTCGCGCTCGGCGAGCGGCGCGCCGAAGACATGGCGCACTGGCCGATCGGCGGCCCCGAGGGGAGCCTTGCGACGCTGGGTCGCATCGGCGGGGGCCGAAGGATCTTCATCCACATCAACAATACCAATCCCATCCTGCGCGAGGACTCGCCGGAGCGAGCCGCTGTGACCGCCGCCGGCTGGGAAGTGGCCCACGACGGGCTCGAGCTCGAGATCTGAATGGACGGCGCGCCGCTCACGCGCGAGGAGTTCATCGAGCATTTGCGCGAGGAAGGCGCGCGCCGCTACCACGATCACCACCGCTATCACGTGCTGATGCACGCCGGGCAGCTCACGCGGGTCCAGCTGCAGCAGTGGGTGCTCAACCGCTACTACTACCAGACGCGCATTCCGATCAAGGATGCGCTCATTCTCGCGAAGTCCGAGGACCCCGGCTTCCGGCGCATGTGGATCCACCGGATCCACGATCACGACGGGACGAGCGACACGGAAGGGGGCCTTTCGATGTGGCTGCGCCTCGCCGCCGGCGTCGGGCTCGACCCCGCGGAGGTCGCGAGCTGTCGATCGGTCCTGCCAGGCGTGCGCTTTGCCTGCGACAGCTACGTGCAGCTCGTGCGCGAGCGCAGTCTCACCGAGGCGGTCGCCTCCTCGCTCACCGAATTCTTCGCGCCCGACCTCATGTCGCGGCGCATACTCGCCTGGGAGCGGCACTACCCGTGGGTGGATCCGCAAATGCTCGCATACTTCCGCGCCCGCGTGACCCGGGCCCGCGGCGACTCCGAGGAGGCCATCACGTACGTCACCACGCATGCGGCGACCCGCGAGCTGCAGGAGCGGTGCATCGCAGCTCTCATCCGCAAGACCGAGATTCTCTGGCACCTGCTCGATGCGGTCTATGCCGCCTACGTCGAGCCCGGCTGGGGGACGGAGGGGCCGCGCGAGTGATGCCGCAGGACGCCCGGCCGCGCCTCGCGCCCAAGGCGAGACTGCGGCTCGATCAGAAGACCAACCGGTACCTGCTGCTCTATCCCGAGA
This sequence comes from uncultured Gammaproteobacteria bacterium, assembly GCA_963849095.1. Lineage (GTDB taxonomy): Bacteria > Pseudomonadota > Gammaproteobacteria > Steroidobacterales > Steroidobacteraceae > JASHUC01. Next base: position 40,893 of record CAWKGA010000010.1, on the reverse strand, counting down.
AAGGCATGCAGCTCAATCCCACCGCGGCGGACATCGTGCAGCTGTGCACCGGGGAGCATACCGTCGAGGAAATCGTCTCCCGGCTCGTCGAGAAATACGCGCCTCAGCCGCGCGAGGTCGTCGAGCGCGAGGTGCTGACGTTCCTCGACGCCCTGAGCGAGCGGGCGCTCGTGCGGACGGAGCCGTGAGCACCGCGGCTGCGCAGCGGGCGGCGGAGTGTCGTCCGTACACGCTAGTCGCCGAGCTCACCTACGCGTGTCCGCTGCGCTGCGTGTACTGCTCGAATCCCGTGGACTATGCCCGGCACGCCGATTCGCTCGATACGGACACCTGGCTCCAGGTTCTGCGCGATGCCGAGGCACTCGGTGTGGTGCAGCTCAATCTCACCGGAGGCGAGCCTCTGCTGCGCAAGGACCTCGAAGCGCTCGTCGCCGAAGCCGAGCGGCTGCAGCTCTACACGAACCTCATCACGAGCGGCATTCCCGCGACGCGGGAGCGGCTCGCGCGCCTGCGCGATCTGGGGCTCGACAACGTACAGATCTCCGTGCAGGACGTTGCAGCGACCGGCGCCGACCGCATCGCCGGGCGGCGCGTGTTCGACCGCAAGCTGCGTGTGGCGCGCTGGGTCAAGGAGCTCGGGCTGCCGCTCACGCTCAACATCGTCCTGCACCGCGAGAACCTGGACCGCGCCGAGGAGATGATCGCGTTCGCCGAGATGCTCGATGCCGATCGGCTGGAGCTCGCGAACACCCAGTATCTCGGCTGGGCGCTCGTGAACCGCAAGGCGCTCCTGCCTTCCGCGGAGCAGCTCGCCCGGGCGCGTGCGACCGCCGCCGCAGCCCGCGAGCGGCTCAAAGGGCGCATGGAGATCCTCTTCGTGACGCCCGACTACTACGTCGAGCGGCCGAAGGCCTGCATGGACGGCTGGGGGCGGCGCTTTCTCCTCGTGAGCCCCGACGGGCTCGTCCTGCCCTGCCACCTCGCCCACACGCTCCCCGGCCTCGTCTGGGAAAGCGTGAGACAGCGGCCGCTTGCGGACATCTGGCGCGACTCGGAGGCGCTCAACGCCTTTCGCGGCGAGGCATGGATGCCCGAGCCCTGTCGCAGCTGCGACCGCCGCACCGTCGACTTCGGCGGCTGCCGATGCCAGGCCTATCATTTGACCGGCAGCGCCGCCGCCACGGATCCTACGTGCGCCCTGGCGCCGCATCACGACTTGATCGAGGCCGCGCGGCGCGACGCGGAGGCACCCGCGCGTCTCCCCGAGGCCGCAGCGGCTCTCGTCTACCGCAGCGCCCGCCCGGTCTCGCTACTCGAGTGAGCGCTCAGCGCGCCACCTCGACGGTAAAGTTTTTCCCGGCCCACTCGCCCTTGCCGCTGTCCTGAAAGGTCAGCTCGATCCGCGTGCCCGGTGCGAGCTTCGCCGTATCGAGTCCCGCGACGTACAAGCCGAGCCCGCTGTCGTGGGTCGATTGCTCGCCGACCGTGCGCCAGCCGTCCGCGCTCCACCGGATGCGTCCGCTCTCCCGCAGGCAGACGAGCAACGGCACGCCGGCCGGGATGCTGCTCACGGGCGCGGCCTGCGACCACACGGCGCGGGTGATGGGCGGCCGCCGGCCCTTGTAGCGCTCCCACACCGCAGCGGGCCGGTCGAACGGCCGCTTGAGCTCCCGGGAGACCGCGAGCTTCACGAACTCGGCATGGGCCCAGGCGAGCGGCATCGCCGATCCCGTGGCGTGGCCGGTCAGAAGTCCGAGCTGCGGGATGTCCGGTGCATCCCACACCTGCTCCGGCAACATGCCGCCGCTCGAAGCCATGGCCGCCATGGCGGTGAGATGCGGCAGCGGGTCGCGGCCCGCGACGAGCTCGTAATGTCCCCGCTCACCGGTCAATAGCGGCCAGGGCCGCCCTTGTCCGGTTCCATCATAGGCCGCTCCATCCGAGTGCTCGCCATAGCCGTCCGACGTGTAGCGGTACCAGCTCGTTCCGGTCGGCAGCTCCACGCGCAGCAACGCGTCCGCGAGTCGCACGGTCGAGAGGACGAGGGGATCGTCCGGCTGGCGCAACCCGAAGCGCACGAGCTGCAGGAAATCCACGCCGACTTGCTGCCAGCTCTTCATGTTGGGATCGGTGCGCCAGTTCTTCACCGGCATCACCCGCTCGATGGCGGCCGGGTCCTGGAGGATCTCGGCCGGCGCAACGCGCACGTAGTAGGCGTCGATACCGTACTGCTTGCCGAGCGCCGTATTACGGGCCGCCGTCCAGTCCTCGATGCGCGCATTCCAGTAGTCGGCGATGGCGTACGCGAGCTGCCGCGCCGGGGGATCGAGGTACGGGGCGCCGCAGACGAGGGCGGCGACGCAAACGGACAGCGTGAAAGGATTGAGCCCCGCATCCTCCTCCCAGCGATCCTGCTGAGTCACCGGACCGGTTCGCACGAGACAGCTCAGCGCGCGCTGGATCATGTCGCCGATCTCGATGCCACGGAGCGCGTCGCGCTCCGCGAGGCTCACCGCGAGCAGCACCGGAAAGGCGGTCTCATCGAGCTGCAGCCCGGTCCAGTAGCTCGTGCCGCCGAGCCACTGGTTCTGATTCCAGTGGCCGTCGGGCTGCTGAGTCGCAATGAGGTAGCGTAGGGTGTCTCGCGCCTCGCCGGTCGCGCCGAGCGCGAGCAAAGCGCCGGCGCACTCGACGAGGTCGCGCGGCCAGACGAGGTGGTACCCGCCGATCTCATCGCGCGTGTTGCCCCAGGGAACGCTGAGACTCGCCACCATCGTTCCGGGATACGTCTTGTCCTGATGCGCACGCAGCACCATGGCGGAGATGTTGAGCTCGCGCTCGATCGCGGGCGGCACCTGCGGCCAGCCGCCCGAGCGCGTGCGGCAGCGCGCGTGCCATCCCTTCCAATCGTCGACCAGCCGCCCCCAGACGGCCTCGAAGGGCTCGAGCAGGGCTGTAACCGCGACGGTCCCCGCGGCCTCGCGACTCGCGGCAAAGGCCAGGGCGAGCGTCGCGCTCCGCGGAAGCTCCCCCATCAGCGCGACGTTGCCCGGTCCGGCGTTCGTGTGCTCCCAGGTCATCGCGCCGTTGCGCGAGAAGTCCTGCCAGCCGTCGCTCTGGCCGACGTAGCCCGCGCTCGCCCGTCCCCAGGCGTCTCTCTGGTGCCCGTCCACCGCAGCGAGCGCCACCGCGAACGGCCCCTGCTCCGCCCACAAAATCCGACGCCCGCGCGAGTTCCCCACCTCCACGAGATTGTCGTGTCCCGTTCCGCCGAGGTGCGGCGCGAGCAATGCATAGGGCCGCAGATCCGCATCGCCGGCGAGCTCCACGCGCAGGAGCAGCGCATCGCGCTGGATGCAGGGCACGAGGCGCAGCGTGAGCTCGAAGCGCGGATGCCGGTGCACGATGGTGACGGCCGGAGTGCCGTCCGCGGCGGCGGTGAGGGTGTGCTGCTCGAACCGCTTCACCTCCACCCAGAACCCACGGCCGTCCGCGACGAGGAATCCGAGGTCCCGGACCTGAGGGATATCGACGCGTGGGTAGTACACCTCGTTCAGGATGCCGCCGCCGGTCGTGAACCATACCCGCGATTGGCCGAGCGAGCAGCCGACCATCTGCTTGGCGCTGCTCGACCAAGTCGGAGGGATACCCGGCGCTCCGGGGGCCTGCGCGGAATCCGGCGGGCTCATCGGACCCAACCCGGCTCGAGCCACATGCGGAACGCGCCGGTGAAGGCATTTGCGTTGTCGCCGCGTCTCGCGCCGTCCGGCAGGCTCTTTAGCAGCCTCACGTTGCCGCCGCCGAGCACGACGTACTCGACCTCGAAGGCCGCCCGCAGGCGCTCGGTCACGTCGAACACGGCGCGCTCCCACTTCTTGCGGCCGAGGCGCTGCAGTCCGTGATCGCCGAGATAATCCTCATACGTCCGCCCCTTCTTGTAGGGGAGGTGCGCGAGCTCCGTCGCCTCCACCAGGCGATCGAGGATCAAGGCGGTGCCGAGCCCGGTGCCGAGGCCGAGGAACAGCATGCGGCCGCCCCGGTAGGTGCCGATCGCCTGCATGGCCGCATCGTTGATGAGACGCACGGGCCGGCCGAATGCCTTGCGGAAGTCGAAGCCGACCCAGCCGTGGGCGAGATTGTGGGGCTCCGCGAGCGGCCGCCCATGCAGAACGACGCCAGGGTAGCCGATGGACACCACCTCGTAGCGCCAGCCGCGCGCGAGCTTGCGCACGGCCTGCACCATCTCGCGGGGAGTCATCGTCGGACCGGAGAGAACCTTGCGCTCGTCGGATTCGCCGTGCAGGAGGACCTTGACGTGCGTGCCGCCGATGTCGACCGCCAGAATGCGCGATTTGTGGGACGTGCAAGCCATGCGCCCTACTTTACTTCAGACCGCTCGCCGAAGTCGCCGAGCCTTGCCGCAGCCACTGCGCGTAGCTCTCCTGCGCGCGCTGGATGAGATAGGCGCGCACGGCAGCCTGCTGCTGCGCAGTGAGCGCTGATTTGAAGGAGACCATGCCCTCGGACTCGAGCGCTCCCTCGTTGACCACGGCGTTCCAGTACTCCTCGCTCCTCAAAGCCGCGCTGTAGCGCAGGTCGGGCACCAGACCGCCCGATGCGGCGGCGTCGCCGTGGCACGCGCCGCAGCGGCGGGCGTAGTACTGCGCGCCCTGAGCCGCGAGCGCGGCGCTCACGCGTACCGAAGGGGGCGGCGGAAAGATCACTGGCTGCGGCGTGACGGCGGGCAGCCGATCCGCCCCGCCGAGCGCGAAGGTGAGCACGCGGCTGCGGTTGATCTGACGGCCGGATTTGAACGAGAGCTCGCCGGCAGCGAGCGGGAATATGCCGCCCCACCCCGCGAGCACGGTCACGTATTGCTTGCCCGCGACGGAGAACGTCATCGGCGCCGCGATGATTCCGGTCTCGGCGGGAAAGGACCAGAGCCTCTCGCCGTCGCTCGCGCGGTACGCCACGAATTGTCCGGCGGCGTTGCCCTCGAACACGAGATTGCCGGCGGTCGAGAGGATGCCTCCGTTCCACGGGCCCTCGAGCGTCGCACGCCAGACCTCGCGCTCGGTCACCGGATTCCACGCGGACAGATAGCCCTTGAGGCCCGCGAGAGCCTGGGCCTTCGATTGCGGGTCCTGCGGCAGGCTCGTCGCGGCCTGGTCGATCCCCATGTTGGTCGCGAGAGCCTGCGGCTCGAACGTCCGGTCGATGAGATAGGGGAACGGCAGCTCCTGGGCGGGGATGTACACGAGACCGGTTGCCGGGCTGTAGCTCATCGGCTGCCAGTTGTGGCCGCCCCCGGCGCCGGGCTCACCGACCCACACCTTACCGGTCAAATCGTAGAGCGCCTGCGGGTTCACCTCGGGACGCCCGGTCCGCGGGTCGATGCCGCGCGACCAGTTGACGGTGACGTAGCTCTTCGCGGACAGGAGCTGGCCGGTCGCGCGGTCGAGGACGTAGAAGTAGCCGTTCTTGGCCGCCTGCATGATGACCTTGCGCGGGCGGCCGTCGATCGTGAGCGTGGCGAGCGTCAGCGTCTGGGTGGAATCGTAGTCCCACATGTCCCCGGGCGTGGTCTGATAGTGCCAGGCATACCGGCCCGTCGAGGCGTGAACCGCGACGATGGACGCGGAGAGCAGCCCGTCGGCGCGCTCCCCGCTCGGCATGCGCCCCCAGGGCTGGATGTTGCCGGTGCCGAAGTAGAGCAGATCGAGTTCCGGATCGTAGGAGAACGAATTCCAGACCGTCGCACCACCGCCGCTCTTCCACCAGCCCTCCGGCCAGGTCTTCGCCGCGCGCGCGAGCACGGGGCTCTCGAAGCCCTTCGCCGGATCGCCGGGAGCGGTGTAGAAGCGCCAGAGGCGCTTGCCAGTCACGGCGTCGTAGGCGCTCACGTACCCGCGCACCCCGTACTCCGCGCCCGCGTTGCCGATGATGATGCGGCCCGCGACGGCGAGCGGCGCGCCGGTAATGGTGTACGGGCGGCGCGGATCGACGGTGAGCACCGACCAGATCGGCTGGCCGGTGCGCGCATCGAGCGAAATCAGCCGGCCGTCGAGCGTCGCGACATAGACACGGCCCCTCCAGACCGCAACGCCCCGGTTGACCACGTCGCAGCAGGCATAGAAGGCGATCTTGCCAGGCACCTTCGGATCGAAGTGCCACAGCAGCCGGCCCGTCGCGGCGTCGAACGCCTGGACCTTACTCCACGCGCTCGTCGTGTACATGACGCCGTCGACGACGACGGGCGTCGCTTCCTGACCTCGGTGCGTATCGAGATCGTAGTGCCAGGCGAGCTTCAGGCCGCCGACATTGCGGTCGTTGAGGCTCGCGAGGGGGCTGAACCACGTGTCGCTGTAGTCGTGTCCCGTCGTGAGCCAGTTCTGCGGCTCGGCGCTCACGTGGGTGAGACGGGTCCCGGTGACCCACGCGGGCGGAGCGGGAGAAATCTCGGCGCCGAACGCTGTCGTCGCGCCGAGCGCGGCGGCGCCGCCGAGAAGCGCAGAAATCGCGATTGTCAGCGAGCGTCTCACTTGTCCCCCGCATCCGGCCGCGTACTTGAGGAGCGCGTATCTTAAGCGGCCGCGCGAGCGTAGGCGAGAACGGTCACTCGCTTCGATTCCACCACCCGCCCCCGAGCGCCTGGAACAGTGCCGCTGTGTCCCCGAGCCGCGCTCCTTGCGCCTGCACTCGTGCGATGACCGCCTGCTGATACGCCTGCTGTGCGGTGAGAACCGCAAGCCCGTTGGCGTAGCCGGTCTGGAACTGCCTGTGCGAGATATCCAGGGTGACTTTGGCGGCCTGCTCTACCGCCACCGCCGATTTCAGGGCGTCGGCATCCGAGTACAGCGCATGCAGGGTGTCGGCTACGTTCTGGAAGGCGGTGAGCACGGTGCTGCGGTACTGCGCGGTCGCCTGCGCCAGGGCTTGCTCCGCCGCACGCTGCCGGTGGCGCAGCGTGCCGGCGTCGAAGAGCGGCTGCGAGGCGCTGCCGATCACGTCCCAGAAGGTACCGGCGCTCTCGAACATCTGCGTGATCTTGGTCGCCTGGCCGCCGAGCGCGGCTGTGAGGGAGAACTGCGGCAGGCGATTCGCGACGGCCACTCCCACGAGGGCACTCGCCGAACGGACTTGCTCCTCCGCGGCCCGGACGTCCGGGCGCTGTTCGATGAGCTGCGAGGGCAGAGAGAGGGGCAGCTGCTCAGGCAAGTGCAGCGCAGCGAGCGTGAACGTCTCCGGCACGTCGTGGTCCGGCGCGTTCCCGGCGAGCACACGAATGAGGTCCCGGGTCTGCTCGAGCTGGCGCGCGAGCGGTGGCAGCAGCGCTTGCGCCTGAGCGAGCGCCAGCTCCTGCTGCGCGACGTCGAGCCGTGCCGCATACCCCAGGCGACGCTGATTGCGCAGGATCTGAAGCGAACGCTCATTGGCGTCGATGATCGTCTGCACCGCGGCGATCTGCGCGCGGGTCGACGCCTCCTGCAGCGCCGCAGCGACCACGTTGGAGGCCAGCGTCACATAGGCGGCTTCGAGCTGGAAGCGCGCCGCATCCGTCTGAGCCTGCAACGACTCGACCTCGCGGCGATTCGCGCCGAACACATCCGGTACGAAGCCGACCGTCACCTGGGCAGTGTGGAAGTTGTAGGTGACCGGCTGCGCGGGCCCCGACGGCGCGATGTTCTCGCCATTGCCCTGGACGCCCGGAGCGCTCGAGGTCGCCGTGTTGCCCGAGAGCTTGGTGCGCTCGCCCTGGTAGCTTGCCTGCACCGTCGGATAGAAATATCCGCGCTGGGCGTAGACGTTCTCCTGCGCTTCCTTCAGGGCCGCAACCGTCGCGTCGATCGTGGGATTTGCGGCGAAGGCGGTCTCGATCAGCTGGTTGAGCGCCGGCGAACGAAACAGCGTCCACCACTGCGCGGATATGGAGCGTGCGGTGCTGAAGGTCTGAGCGGCGCCCTCCGGTCCAGGCACCGAGGCCGTCGTCCGCGGTAGAAGCCTCGGCGCGTAGCCGCTCGCGGGTGGTGTCGCCGGACGCTGGTAATGCGGCCCGACGACGCAGCCGGCAACGAGCGGCAGCGCCGCGAGGGCGATGACACACAACAATGCGAGCCGAACCCTCAGCATGCCTTACGACCCCCGTGCAGGCTCGTCGGGCCGGCCTTGGCCCTCCCCGAGCAGTACCATCGTCAGCACTGGCACCACGAGGAGCAGCATGACGGAGCCGAAGAGCATGCCTCCCACCACGACCGTGGCAAGCGGCCGCTGCACCTCGCTGCCGATGCCAGTCGAGACTGCCGCAGGCAGCAACCCGATGCCGGCGGCAAGGCTCATCATGAGGAGCGGCCGCATGAGGCTTGATGCCGCCTCGAACATCGACTCCGCCGGCGGCAAGCCCCGCCGTCTCGCCCGGTTGTAATGGCTGAGGAGCAGAATGCCGATCATGACCGAGACGCCGAACAGAGAAATGAAGCCGATGGCGGCGGATATGCTGAAGTCGCGTCCGGTCAGATAAAGCCCGAGCACTCCGCCCGCCACCGCAAACGGAATCCCGGTCAGGGAGAGCAGACACTCCTTGATGGAGTTGAAGAGGCTGTAGAGAAGCCCGAGGATGAGCACCAGGCTCACCGGGATGATCACCTCGAGGCGCCGCTGCGCGTCCTTAAGCTCTCCATACTCACCCGACCACTCCATCCGGTAGCCAGGCGGCAGCCGCACGTGGCTCCCGATCCGTGCCTGCGCGTCCGACACGGCTCCACCGAGATCCCGACCCCGGACGCTGAACTTGACGGGGATGAACCGCTCCCCGCCCTCGTGATAGATCCACGATGCGCCGGTCGTGAGCTCGATGCTCGCGAGGTCCTTGAGCGGCACGTAGCCCAACGTATCGTTGCTCGTCTGATAAGCCACCTCCAGATTGCGGATCTTCTCGATGCTATCTCGATAGGCTTGCTGGTAGCGCAGGACGAGATCGAACTGCCGGTCGCCCTCGAGCACCTCGGTCGCCACAGTGCCCCCGAGCGCCGCCTGGATGACCGTGTTCACATCGCCGGTGTTGAGGCCATAGCGTGCGGCCTCGGCGCGATTGATCCGGATGTCGAGATCCGGTTGGCCGAGAACGGGGAAAACGCCGAGGTCGGTGATCCCGCGCACCTGCGCCATTTGATCGCGAACCTTTCCTGCGAGAGTCGTCAGCGTCTCGAGGCTCGGCCCGATGATCTTCACGGAGTTCTCGCCCTTGACGCCCGACATGGCCTCCTCGATGTTGTCCTGGATGTACTGCGAGAAGTTGAACGAGACGCCCGGGAGGGCGGCCTCAAACTTCGCGAGGATCTGATTGATGAGCTCGTCCTTGGTCAGATCCCGCGGCCACTCACTCGGGGGCTTCAGGCGGCACGTCGAGCTCGACGTTGGAGAACGGCGAGGCATCGCTGCCATCGTCCGGGCGGCCATGTTGCGAAACGACCGTCACCACTTCCGGAAATTGCATGAGGATCTGTCGCATCTTGCGCGTCGGCGCCGTGCCGTCCTCCAGCGACAGCGTGATCGGCAGCTCCGCACGGATCCACAGGTTTCCCTCGTCGAGATGCGGCAGGAACTCGCTCCCGAGCCGAGTCCAGCAGAATGCCGCCACGGCGAGAAATAACATGCCCACCCCGATCACGAGCGCGCGGTGAGCCAGCGAGAAGCGCAGCGCCGAGTCGTATCCGCGATGCAGCCCGCGGACGATGGTCGTCTCCTTCACCTGCGCCGGGAGGAAGAGCGAGGCGAGCACCGGCGTCACGGTGAATGTCGCGATGAGCGCGCCGGTGAGCGCGTAGGCGTAGGTGCGCGCCATGGGCCCGAAGATCGCGCCCTCCACGCCCTGCATGGTGAAGAGCGGCACGAAGGCCGCCACGATGATGAGCACCGAGAAGAGCACTGCGCGGTCGACCTGCATGACGCTGACGAGGATGAGCCGCAGCCGTTGAGTCCAGCCGCGCACCGGCGCGGACGACTCTCCCGCGCGCGTCGGGTCCCTGCCCCAGGCGCCCGCGGCCAGCCGGTCGAGAAGGCTTTGGCGCTCCTCGCGCGGCCGCTGCAGGTTCCGGAAGATGTTCTCCATCACGATCACCGCCGAGTCGACGATGATGCCGAAGTCGACCGCTCCCAGGGAGAGGAGGTTCGCGCTCTCCCCGCGCACCACGAGGATGATCACCGCAAGGAGCAGCGCGAATGGAATCGTGAGCCCGACGATGAGAGCGCTGCGCAGATCGCCCAGGAAGATCCACTGGATGAGGAAGACGAGCAGGCACCCGAACACGAGATTGTGCATCACCGTGTGAGTGGTGAGTCCGACCAGCTGGCCGCGGTCGTAGAACGGCACCACCTTCACGCCGGAGGGCAGACTCCCGTCGTGATTCATCTTGTCGATCACCGCCTGCACCTGAGGCAGCACGCGTCCGGTCTGAAACGTCCGGCCCAGCACCACGATGCCGAAGGCGATGTCGTCGTCCTTGTCGCGACCCGCGATGCCGAGCCGCGGCCGATCGCCGACCTTCGCGGTCGCGACATCCTTGATGAGCACCGGCAGACCGTTCTGCTGCGCCAGCACGACGTTCTCGATGTCGCTCACCTTGTAGCCCTGATCGAGGTTCTCATCACCGCCGTCGTCGATGAGACCGATGCCGCGGATGTTGACCGACTGCTGGCCGATGGTGATGTCGCGCGCCCCGACGTTGATGTTCGCGTTCCCGAGCGCGGTGATGATCTGCGGCACGGTGAGCCCGTACGAGCGCAGCTTGCGCGGATCCACCCCGACGTCGAACTCTTTGGTCGGACCGCCCCAGCTGTTGACCGCGACGATGCCATGTATCTGCAGCAGGCGCCGCCGGACGATCCAGTCCTGCACGGTGCGCAGATTCGCGATCCCGAAATGCCGCGGTCCGACCACCTCATAACGCAAGATCTCGCCCGTGCCGCTGTTCTGCTGCACGTTGGCCGTGACGCCGTTCGGCAGATTGACGTTCTGCTGCAACGCGATCACGGTCTGGGCATAGGCAAAGTCGTAATCGACGCCGTATTTGAAGACCACGCGCACGAACGACAGGCCGTAGAAGGAGGTCGAGCGGATCACGTCGATCCCGGGGACCGTGTACAGGCCGTTCTCGATCGGGATGGTGTAGTAGCGCTCCATCTCGAGCGCCGAGAGGCCGGGAGACTGCGCGGTGATCTCGAGCACCACCGGGGAGGGGTTGGGATAGGCCTCGATGTCGAGCGCTCGGAAGGCGAAAACGCCCGCACCGGCAAAGAGCAGCAGCCCGAAGACGACGATCGCCCGGCGACTCAGGCAGAAGGAAATGACGGAGTCCAGCATGTGGGTCGGCCGGGCGGGTCAGTCGCTCGGCACCGCATTGACCATGTTGTCGAGGAAGATGGCTCCGTCGCTCACCACGAGCTCGCCGGGCTGCAGACCCGAGAGGACTTGCACCTCACCGTCTTCCCGCAGTCCCGTTGTGATGACTCGCTGCGTGAAGTGTTGGCGATCCGTCGTCACCCAGGTCGTCAAGGTTCCGTCACCCTCGCGAACCACGCCGTTGGCGGGGATGGAAAGGGCTTGGACCGGCGGACGCAGCTCGATCGTGATGGCGGCGAGCATGCCGGGACTCAGCTCATGCTTCGGATCGGCGACTTCGCACCGGACGGTCTGCCGGTGTAGGTTCGGATCCACCGTCGCGTAGATCCTGTAGACCGAGCCCGTGAAAACCTGGTCCGGATAGGCCGGGACGGTGACCCGGACCGGCTGGCGCAGGTGAACGTCAGAGATGGCGGACTCGAAAACATTGGCCTCGACCCATTGCGTGCCGCCCAGCGGGGCGCGCGGCGCGTCGATCTTGCCTGTCGCGAGCATCCGATCGATCTGAGCGTCACTCTTGCCGAGGGCGTGGAGCGCGATCCGCGCCGCGGCGAGCGCGGCGTCTGCCGTCTGCTCGTCCGAGGTCGCCTGCTCGAGCTCTCGCTCCGAAACGCCCTCGGTGCCGTAAAGCGATTGGGCGCGACGCAGCTCCTTGCGGGTCAGCTCGAGCGTCGCCGCTGCGCCGAGCAGAGTGGACTCGCCCTGCACGATGGCGGGGTCCTCGGTAAAGGCGACGCCGCCGAGCTCCGCCTTCTCGACGGGAAAGCTGTGCATCCCAGCCGGGGCAACCCGAATCGTGTCCACCTGGTCCGGCGACAATTCGACCGATGGCGGCACCGCCGCACTGGGGGCTGCGGCCGGCGGCGGCGAAGGAGCACCCTCGGACGTGCGAGCACACCCGGAAAGACCGGCAGTGCACGCAAGAAGCGCGGTCATCACCGCTGCGGAAATGCTCAACCTTCGGTAGGAAAAGGGAAAACGAGTCATAGCCCGCCAAGGTGGCAGGAGCGATGAGTCTCGTCTGTCAGGTCCGGCCCAGGTTTTATGTCAGGTCAGGCCCGACAACTTGCAGCGTAGCTCGGCTCACCCGCGCGTCTTATCGGGTGAGCTTCGAGTCGTGCCAGCGCACCGCTTCGCGCAACAGCTCCGTGGCGCTGCCGACGTTGAGCTTCTCCTTGATCCGCGCGCAATACGCCTGGACTGTTTTGATGCTGACGGAGAAATCCTCTGCGATCTGTCGCGTACCGATGCCTTGCCCAAGCTTCTCGAAAACCTCGAGCTCACGGTCGCTCAAGCTCTCGATGGCCGGGCGGCCCGCCCCGCGGCCGCGCACCGTCTGGCCGGCCAGGATCTCGGCGGCCTTCTCGCTTACGTACAGCTTGCCACCGAGCACGCGCCGCACCGCCTCGACCACTCGCTGTGCGCTTTCACGCTTGTTGACGTAGCCGCGCGCTCCGGCGCGAAATACTCGCTCGACATACAGTGATTCGTCGTGCATGGACAGCACCAGCACGGGAAGCGCGGGATGCTGTCTCGCGAGGGACTTGATGAGGTCGAGCCCGGCGGAATCCTTGAGACTCAAGTCGACGATGGCGAGGTCCGCGTGCACCGCCCCGATTGCCGCCAGCGCCGCCTGCGCGCTGTCCGCCTCGCCGCAGACGAGCAGGTCCGGCTGCTGGTTGATGAGCTGCGTCAGCCACTCGCAGACCAGCGGATGATCGTCGACCAGGAAGATGCCTTGCTTGCGTGCTTCGTGTGCCATCGGGGCGAGCCTCACACCGCGACGGCGAGCGGAAATGCGCAGGTCACGAAGGTGCCGCCGGTGGGATTCGGCTCGATCGACAGCGTGCCGCCGAGCATTCTCGCGCGGTGGCGCATGATGCGCGTCCCGAGCCCCCGGCCGCTCTGCCAGTCCTCCCGCAGTCCCGCACCGTCATCCTCGATTGTGAGCTCCGCCGCGTCCTTCACCCGGCTCAGGCTCATGACGATCTGTCTCGGCCGGCCGTGGCGCAGAGCATTGTTCACCGCCTCCTGCGCGATGCGGTAAAGGTGCGTCGCTGCGGCCGCATCGTCGATCGGCGGCGGCGACTCGCATTCGAGCGAGCAGGCGACCTTGGACATCCTCGAGACATTCGCCGCGAGACCGCGCAACGCCGTGACCAGGCCTTCCGATTCCATCTCGAGAGGCGCAATGCCGTGCGCGATGTCGCGCGTCATGCTGATGCCGTCCTCGATCAGCCGCACGATGTCGCCCGCTTCCTCGGATTCGGGCACCGAGCGCGCGGCGAGTTTCTGGCCGAGCACCTGCCCGGCCATCGCCGTCGCCGTCAAATGCTGGCAGAGCCCGTCGTGCAGATCGTGGCCGATCCGCCGCTGCTCGCGCTCGCTGATCTCGAGAATCTCCGTCTCGAGCCGCTCTCGTTCGCTGATCTGACTCGTGAGCGCATGGGTGCGCTGCTCGACCTTGCGTTCGAGCTCCCGCTGAGCCTCGCGGACGTGGCCGACGAGCCACACCGCAATGACGTAGACCATGATGAGGACGAGTCCATTCCATACGGGAATGAACCAGGTCGAGTAGTGCGCCCCGGCGGCCCAATCTCCGGCTGCGGAGATGACGATGCTCAGCGCCGCGACGAGGAGCCCGAAGGACTTGCCCACGAACCAGGCTGCGAACCCGATATCGACCAGGTAGAAGAAGGAGAAGGAGAGATTGAAGCCGGTCAGAAAGTCCGCGATGCCGACCAGGGCGAGAAACTCGAGGCTCACCAGGATGAAAAACGCGCGCGACTTGCGCTCCAGGTGTTGTACGACGGCAAGCATGGCGAGAAGCGGCCCGGATGGACGGCCGGACGGACGGCCGAGGGTGGGGATGTTACCGCGCAGCGGGCGTGAGGGGTTGGTGCGGCCGGCCCGTTTCTTGCTGCCCGGCGAGGATAGCGTGCTGAATGGGGGGAGCAGAGGGAGATGACGGGTTCGGGAGAGAAGAATCTCCACTCGGCCGGCGGCAGCGGGACGAGGACGTGCGGCAGGCCGGCCCCCGTCACTCGAGAAATGGCGCTCGAAGCATCACTCGCGCACGCTCTTGCGGAGCGAGACCAGGCCCGGCAGGCCTTGCAAGCCGCGGCGAACGAGCGTGACCGCGCGCACGGCGCGCTGCAAGACGCCGACCGCCGCAAGGATGAGTTCCTCGCAACCCTCGCGCACGAGCTGCGCAACCCCCTCGCCCCCATCCGCAGCGCCGTGCAAATCATGCGCATGGCGGAAGGCGACGAGGCCACGACGTCAGCGGCGCGTGCCATCATCGAGCGGCAGCTCAAGCACCTCGTACGGCTCATCGACGATCTGGTGGATGTCTCGCGCATCACGCGCGGAAAGCTCGAGCTGAGAAAGGAGCGGGTCGACTTGAAGACGGTCGTGCAGATCGCCGTCGAGATCAACCGGCCGCTTCTCGAGAGCAAGCAGCAGCACGTCACGATCGAACTGCCGCCGGAACCGTTGCTGGTCGAGGCGGACACGACGCGGCTCGCGCAGGTGTTCGCGAACCTGCTCAACAACGGCGCCAAGTACAGCGACGCCTGGGCCAGCATCAGCATCAGCGCCGTTCGCGAGGGAAATCACGTCGTGATCACGGTGACGGATCAGGGCATCGGCATCCAAGCGGACATGCTCGAGAGCATCTTCGAATTGTTCACCCAGGTCGAGCGCCCCCAGCCTTCCCCCCACGATGGCCTCGGCGTGGGACTCACCCTCGTCAAGCGCCTGGTGGAGCTGCACGGCGGATCCGTGAGCGCCTGGAGTGCCGGCCCCGGGAGGGGCAGCTCGTTCCGCGTCCGGCTCGGACTGTTGCGGGCCGCTGCCGGGGAGACCCGCCCTCTGCCCTCGGCAGGCAAGATCGCCGACGGCTCGCCGCGCGCGCGCATCCTCGTGGCGGACGACAATTACGATGCCGCGCAGAGCCTCGCGCTCATGCTGGGCATGGACGGGCATGACGTGCGGACGGCGAGCGACGGCCTCGAAGCTCTCCGGGTCGCCGAGGAATTCAGGCCCCAGCTCGTGCTGCTCGACATCGGCATGCCGAAGCTCGACGGTTACGAGGCGGCGCGCCGCTTACGGGAGCAGCCGTGGGCGAGCACGATGCTGCTGTTCGCCTTGACCGGATGGGGCCAGGAGGAGGACAGGGAACGCGGCCGCCAAGCAGGCTTCGACCGGCATCTGGTGAAGCCCGTCGACCCTGAGGCGTTGAGTCAGCTGCTCAATCAGACCCTGGCAAACAGCCAGGCTTAAGACCAAGGAAGCTTCGGCCCCGCGGGCGTCTGGCCCGCACGATGAAACTTCTGCAGCGGCCGGGGCAAACTTTGCACTATCGGGAGTCCGCCCCGGAGGTCGTGGTGCCCGCGCGCTTGCGCGCGCTGGCGCGGCTCGCCTGGCCGCCCTTGCGTCCCGCTTCGGCGGCGAGCCGCCGATCGAGGGAAAAGCTGCGCTTCTCGTTGGGCACGCTGCGGCCGCCCTTGCTCGCGATACGTCGCTGCTTCTCCCCGTCCATCGATGCAAAGCCGCGATTCGACGCGCGTTTGTCTGCCGACACTGCACCCTCCTCCACCCGGGGTCGGGCCGAGACCGTCCATGTGCTCGGTAACGCCCGATCGGTGAAGGCGGTTCCCCTTGCCGCCCGGCGGCGGCGGCGGTCAGTGCTCCGTGCCGGCCGCCTGGCGCGTCACGGAGCGCTCCCCGGGGGCTCCGGGACCCCCTTCCGAGCCTCCGGCGTGGCTCGCCTGACCGCCTTTGCGGCCCGCTTCGGCCGCGAGACCGGGGTTCTGCGAGAAACTGCGCTTCTCGTCGGGAACGCTCTGGCCGCCCTTGCGTCCAGCCTGCGCGGCGAGCTGCCGGTTCTGCGAGAAACTGCGCTTCTCGCCCGGAACGCTCTGGCCGCCCTTGCGTCCAGCCTGCGCGGCGAGCTGCCGGTTCTGCGAGAAACTGCGCTTCGAGTCGGGAACGGCCTTGCCGCCCATGCTCGCGATCTGGCGCTGGCGCTCCTGATCCATCGAAGCGAATCCGCGATTGGAAGTGCGACCTTCCTGAGTCCTTCCTTGTGCCATGAGCTTGACTCCTCGTAGTCGATTGAAGCTCGTTGCGAAGCAGCAAGACGCATGCCGTCCGTGCGCCGCGCGCGAGCCTGTTACACGCAGTTGGACTACACTGGAACTCCGTTCGTTCAATAGTCCTTCGCTACGGCGTCAAGCGGTCGATGACCACTTGGACGATGCCGTCGCTCCCGACATGATAGGCCACCTCACCGAAGGGATCGCCTTTCTGTGCGATCGGACTGCCCGAGCGCGAGATGCGCGCGACCACCTCCACGTCCTCACCGGGGACGATCCCGTGGCCGCTGATCATCGCGTCCGCCGAAGTGAGCTCCACGGTCTGCGGAAACCGCGTCTCGAGCCGCTTGACGGCGAGAGGCGGTCCCGGCTGTTTGGGATCGCGCACGAAGACGTAGAGCGGCGCGCCCTGCGTGCGCTTGCTCCGCAGTTTCGGGGAAAGAGCAACGTTAATACGGACCGCCGCGCTCGGCGGCCCGCCGGCAGGCGCCACCTGTCCCGCGCCGGAGCCTCCGGCCGCGAGCTTCTGATCGATGGCCGCGATCTCCTGCTCGATGACAGGCTTGACGGAGTCCGGCGGCGGAGGATTGAGCGCGAGCATCGCGACCAAGCGCGTGCGCGCCAGAGGCAAGTCGCCGCGATGCAACGCAGCGGCGGCCCCGAAGAACAGCGCCTCGGCGGAATGCGGCTCCAGCACGAGCGCCTGCTCGACGAGCCTGCCCGCGCGGCCGTTCAACTGCGTTTCGTCCTCGACGGACAGCGCCTCGGCGAGGCTCAGCAGCACGTCGGCGTTGCGGCCCCCGGCGATCTGATTCGCGTGCTCGAACGCGCGGACGGCGAGCGGCGTTTGCTGCAGATCCATGTAGGAGCGGCCGAGCATCAACCAGCCCTGGAGGTCGTCCGGATGGTGCCAGACGCGGCGCGCGAGCGTGCTCACCACGGTCTCGGAGGGGCTCTCGGCCGCGGCCGCCTTCGACCACGACCAGTTGCTGCGCGAGACATAGAGCGATGTGGCCCCAACGGCGAGCAGCGCCATCACGCCGAAGGCGGTCCACGGCGCCTGCGCCATCCCTGGATCCCGCCGGAGCAGCGGTACGGCGATGGCCGCGGCTGCAGCGAGAGTCAGCGCGGCGGCGAGGATGACGAAGGTGATCATCGGGGGGATGTGCTCTTGCCGGCCGGACTCATTCGGGAGTCCACGATCAGATCATCCTCGACGGACTCAACGTCCTGATCGACGAGCGCCGTGCGGGCGCGGATGATCCGCAGGGCGACGAGAATGCCGACGATGAGCAACACCACCGGAGCGAGCCACAGCCACGCATTGCGCAGGGAGTACTCCGGCTTGAACGTGATGAACTCGCTGTAGCGCGACACCAGGTAATCCCGGATCTGGCGGTCCGACTGGCCGGCGAGCAGCATCTGGCGAATCTGAGTCCGGATCTCACTCGCGTATTCTTCATCGGAGTCCGCCAGGCTTTCATTCTCGCAGACCGGGCAGCGGAACTGGTGAGTGAGCGCGAGGTATCGCGCCTCGAGCGCCGGAGTCGGCATCTGGGTGGGATCCACGGCGTGCGCCGGCGGCGCCCCGACGAGCAGGAGGAGCGCGAAGGCGCAAGCGCCGGCCGCGAGCAGTCCGGCGCGCATCACGAAGTGCTCCCTGCGAGCTGCGGGGGCAGGCGCGCGGCGAAGTCCTGCTTCCACGCCTCGGGAGTCATCACTCCGATCTGCTTGAAGACCACCACCCCGGCCGGATTCACCAGGAAGGTCTCCGGAGCCATGTAGACGCCCCAGTCGACGGCGAAGCGGCCGTCATGGTCGGTCGCGACGGTCGTGTACGGATTGCCGAGCTTGGTGAGATAGTCGGTCGCCTGCGCATCGTCGTCCATCCAGTTCGACCCCGATGATCGGGACAGTGCTGTGCCGCGCGATGCTGAGCAGCATCTGATGCTCGTCGCGACACGCATAGCACCAGCTGCCCCAGACGTTGACCACGTACCACCGGCCGCGGAGATCCTTCGAGCCATACGTCCGCCCGGTACGGTCGAGGACCGCGAGACTCCACACAGGCGCAGGCTTGCCGATCAGCGGCGAGGGAACTTCGCCCACCTCCGGGGAATGCTTGACGCCCACCGCGAACACGATGCCGATCAGCACGAACGCCGCGAGCGGGATGAGAAAGCGCAGGACGCGCGCCTTGTCGTTCAAGCGGTCCGCTCCTTTGCGCCCGGGCCGACGGGCTCCAGAGCGTCCGCTGCCGAGCGCGCTTGACGATAACGGCGGTCGGTGACCGCGCAGAACCCACCGAGGGCCATCAGGACGGGGCCGAGCCACAGCAGAGTGATGAGCGGGCGGATCTGGGCGCGCATGCTCCAGCGCCCTGCGCCGAGATCGTCGCCCAGCGCGACGAACAGGTCGGTCCCGTATTCGTTCTTGATGCCAGCCTTGGTGCCTTCCTGCTGCCGAACCCAGTACTCGCGCTTCTCGGGATAGAGCGTCGTGACAGCACGGCCCTTGCGGCTCACGACCACCTCCGCGCGCGTCGCGCTGTAATTCGGACCGTCGACTTCCCGGGTGCCGACCAGGCGAAAGTCATACGCGCCGACGTGTGCGCTCTGGCCATCGCCGAGCGCGATATCGCGCTCGACCGTGTAGGGCTCCACGACCGAGAGGGCGATGACCGCCACGCCGAGCCCCACGTGCGCGAGAGTCATGCCGAGCACGCCGCGCGACAGTGTGAGCTTGCGGCGCAGGCGATCGATCGGATCCACCGCCGACGACAGAATGATCCATGCGCCAAGCACGAGACCGACCACGGCGAGGAAGTGCTGCCCCGAGTAGGCGCCGAGCACCACGGCAAGCGCGAAGGCGCAGGCGAGCGCGCCCGTGATGAGCAGAGCCCGCCGGCTATCCGAGACCCGCCCCCGTTTCCAGTTCGCATGGATGCCGATGGAGAGCAGCGCGAGCAGCGGCAGTATCGGCAACAGGAAGGTGGGGCGGAAATACGGCGGCCCGACGGAGAGAGGGCGCTGGCCGAGCGCGCCCGCGACGAGCGGCGCGATGGTTCCGACGAAGACGGTCGCCGCAGCGATCACGAGCAGGATGTTATTGAAGAGCAGGAACGACTCGCGCGCGGTGAGCTCGAAGCCGCCGCTCGACCTGAGCGTCGGCGCCCGCCAGGCATACAGCGCGAGCGCGCATCCGATCGCGATGCAGAGGAAGATGAGGATCGCCGTACCGCGCGTGGGATCGGCAGCGAAGGAATGCACCGAGACGGTCACGCCCGAGCGGACGAGGAAGGTGCCAATGAGGCTCAAAGAGAATCCGACGAGGGCGAGCAGCAGCGTCCAGCTCTTGAAGAGGCCCCGCTTGTCCGTGACGGCGAGCGAGTGGATGAGCGCGGTCGCGACGAGCCACGGCATGAAGGAAGCGTTCTCGACCGGATCCCACGCCCAGTAGCCGCCCCATCCGAGCGTGTAGTACGACCACCAGCTCCCGGCCGTGATCCCCCAGGTGAGGAAGCCCCAGGCCGCAATGGCCCACGGCCGCGTCCAGCGCGCCCAGACTGGGTCCGTGCGGCCTTCGAGCATCGCCGCGCAGGCGAATGCAAAGGCGACTGCGAGGCCGACGTATCCCGTGTACAGGACCGGTGGGTGGAAGGTGAGTCCGGGGTCCTGCAGGAGCGGATTCAAGTCGATGCCATCCGGCGGGGGCGGCTCGAGCCTCAGGAAGGGATTGGAGGTGAGGAGCGTGAACAGGAGGAACCCGAAGCTGATGAAGCCGAGCACGCCGAGCACGCGCGCCGAGAAATGCTTGGGCAGGCGAGCCGTGCCGACCGTCACGACGACCGTCCAGAGGGCGAGGATGATGATCCAGAGCAGCAGTGAGCCCTCGTGCGCGCCCCAGAGCGCCGCGATGCGATAGAACAGCGGCAGGGCGGAGTTCGAGTTCTCGGCGACGTAGCGCACGGAGAAATCGAAGTTGACGAAGGACATGACGAGGCAGCCCACGGCGGTCGCGACCATGACGAACTGGCCGGCGACGGCCGGCACGGTCGCCGCGATCCAGCGCTCGCGATTGAGCGCAGGTCCTGCGATGCCGAACAGGGCCTGCAGGAACGCGAGCAGCATCGCGAGGATCAGCGCGAAATGGCCGAGCTCTGGAAGCATCTACAGTCCCCTGGGCAGTCGAGTGGAAGCTTGAGGCGGACCCTCGGCGGCCGGCGCCGGCGCCGGCGAAGCCTCACCGGACCGGAGCGATGCGGGCGGAGTTTGCGTCGGCGTGTGCAGGGTGTCCCCAGCGGTGCCGAAAGGCATCACGCCTCCGTGCTCGGCCTTGATCTCCTTCGCCATCTCCGGAGGCATGTACTTCTCGTCGTGTTTCGCGAGAACCTCGTCGGCGACGAAGACTCCGGAACCGTTCAAGTGACCGTGCGCGATGACACCCTGGCCCTCGCGGAACAGATCGGGCAGCACGCCCGTGTAGGTCACGGGCACCGTGTGCTTGAAGTCGGTGACGAGGAACTGGACCTCGAGACTGCCGGGCACGCGGTGCACGCTCCCCTTCGCGACCATGCCGCCGAGCCGGAAGCGCTCACCACCGTGCACCTGTCCCGTGGCGACTTGTGACGGGATGAAGTAGAACGTGACGTTCTGCCGGAACGCGGTCAAGGCGAGTCCCGCGGAGAGGCTGACGCCCGCCAGGATTCCGCAAACGAGCAGCAGGCGGCGCCGGCGCGGGGTCATGCCTCTTCTCCGCGCAGCGCGAGATCATCGCGCACGGCGAGACGGTGCCGCGCCTCGGCTCGCGCGCGCGCAAGCTGCCGCCCCGCCCAGATGATGTTGAGGATCGTCACGGTGAACACAATCCCATATGCAGGCCACAGGTACTGAGCATACCCCCCCATGCGAAAGAATGCCGTCATGGAGCGACCGCCTCCCTCACCCAGCCCGCCGAGCGCTCGCGGCGCAGGATCTCACCTCGCAGCCGCATGAACAGGATGGCGACGAAGTACAGCGTGAAGCCGAGGAACATCATGAGCAGCGGGATCAACATGGGCAGTGCAATGGTGGGCGCTCCGAGCCTCATCACCGACGGCGCCTGGTGCAGGGAGTTCCACCAGCTCACCGAGAAATGGATGATCGGCACGTCGACGAACCCGACGACCGCGAGCACGGCGCTCGCGCGGTCCGCCCGCTGGGTATCGTCGAATGAAGACCGCAGACCGATGTAGCCGAGATACAAGAAGAACAGGAGCAGCACCGAGGTGAGCATCGGGTCCCATTCCCAGTAGGTGCCCCACATGGGGCGGCCCCAGAGCATGCCGGTGAGCAGCGCCGCCGCCGTGAACGAGGCCCCGATCGGAGCGCAGCTCGCAGCGACGGCGAACGCGACCTTCATGCGCCAGATGAGGCCGACGGCCGAGGCCACCGCCATGGTCGTGTAGACCATGAGCGCCATCCACGCGCACGGCACGTGAGCGTACATGATCCGAAACCCATCCCCCTGCTGGTAGTCGGGCGGCGCGATCACGAGCCCGTCGTACAGGGCTGCCACGATGATGAGGCCGGCGGCCCACGCAAACCATGGGGTCAAGCGTGCGGCGAGCCGGTACACATGAGGCGGCGAGGCGAGCCGATGAAACCAGGTCCAGGTCATGTCTTGAAGGCTACTCCAGGCTGATGCGCACGGCAGCGGCCGCTGCGAGCGGCGCGAGCGTCAAACCCAAGATGGCGAAGGCGGCGAGCATCTCAAGGGGCGCGCCGAAACTTTCGCCGCGGATGGCGAGGTCGGTCGCACGCGCGCCGAAAATGAGGATCGGCACCGCGAGCGGCAGCGTGAGTAGCGACAGCAGCACTCCGCCGCGCTTCACGCCGAGCGTGAGCGCCGCGCCGATCGCGCCGACGAGACTCAGCGCGAGAGTCCCGACCGCAATAGGCCCGATGACCTCTGGTAACGAATGCGCAGGCGCCCCGAACGCCCCGGCAGCGAGCGGCGCGATGATCGCAAGCGGCAGACCGGTCAGCAGCCAGTGCGCCGCCGTCTTGGCGAATAGCAGCCACGTGAGCGACCGCCCCGACAGCGCGTACTGCTCGAGCGTGCCGTCCTGCGCATCATCCCGGAAAAGGAACTCCAGCGCGAGCAGCGATGCGAGCAGCGCCGCAACCCATAGCACACCGGGCGCGATCTCCCTGAGCTCGGAGAGCGCCGGTGTGGTCGCAAGTGGAAACAGAGTGGTCACGATGGCAAAAAAGGCGAGCGGCTGCGCGAGCTGCTCCCGCTTCCGGAATGCGAGGCGCAGGTCGCGGGCCAGCACGAGCCCCGCGACCTGCAGTGCCGAAGGAACGGCGTCCGCATCTGATGCCCGCAAGACCAGGGACTCGCTCATCCTTTAGACAGCTCGAGCCGCCGCAGGTGCTGCGGACTCACGAATATCTCGTGGTGGACGGCCGCGACGGCAAGCCCGCCCCCGCTGATGTGCCGTTCGATCAAAGATCCGACGAGCTTTTGCCCCTGGGTGTCGAGATTCGCAGTCGGCTCATCGAGCAGCCAGATCGGCACCGAGAGCAGAAGCAGCGCCGCAAGCGCTACCCGGCGCCTCTGACCCGCCGAGAGCGTTCGGGCAAGCTCGCCCCCCACCCCCGGCACCCCCACCGATTCCAGGGCGGTCGCGATCTGCGGCGTCCCCACCCCCCGCCGCAAGCCCATCCAGTAGCGCAAGTTCTCGCTCGCCGTGAGGTCCGCCTTGAGCGGAGGCTCGTGTCCGAGATACGTGAGCGCGCCGTGATAGGCCGGCAAGTCCTCGCGCACGTTCCGTCCGTTCCAGACCACCCGGCCCTCCTCGAGGTAGAGCATTCCGCTGAGGGCCCTGAGGAGGGTCGTCTTGCCGGCGCCATTCACGCCCGTGACCTGCAGCACCTCGCCGGCCGCCACCTCCAGCGCGAGCCCCCGCAGCACGTGGCGCTCGCCGCGCCACAGGTGCAGATTCTCGCCTCGTACTGACAACTCGGACATGCACCCCCGCCGGCCTCGCGGCGGAGCCGCCGCGACTTGGGCGCGGGAGATCGCCGCGCCAAAGACCGATAGTTTCCCAAATTCAGCGACTTAGCGCCATAAGAAGGCGCGGTTACACGGTGCGGCCGGGGGTGGAAGTTCTGTAGAATCCCGCGCGCACCCCTTGCCCGGGTGGCGAAATCGGTAGACGCAAGGGACTTGAGCGATTTGAGCACCCAGGCGGGAAACCTCTGGTGTGAATGGGGTCAAAGTCGGTGGAACAGCAGCACGTCGTGGTGGCTGCAATACCGAGCTAAGCCCCGATCGAGCGCGATCCCATGCGGGCGCGCGCCGGCCGGGGAAAGTGTAGAGACTTGACGGCCCCTGCCTAAACTGCGCGCGCGCCTTCGCGCCGCGGCACGGCAAAGGTAAAGTCCAGACCCCAAATGCGGGGCGCGCGGGGCCGAGAGCCTCGAACGCCGCGCAGCAGCGAAAGCTGTAGCGGGTAAGAAAATCCCTCGGGGGCAACCCCATGCCGGTTCGAATCCGGCCCCGGGCACCAATCACCCTTCCGCCGCCCTCCGCTGCCGTCCAGTTCCTCGGACAGAACCCCTGAAATCCCAGGCTATAGCGTCCGTCGGTGTCCGCCTACGTCCGTTGACAGCCAAGCATACGTGGGGGTACTTTTCGATGCAAGTACCCCCAATGCGGTGCCTGGTTGGGGGTCTGGAGGGGTAACCGCATGAAGCTCACCGACACGCAGATCCGCACCGCCAAGCCGCGCCAAAAGCCCTACAAGCTGTTTGACGGAGGGGGCCTGTACCTGATGGTCACCCCCTCGGGGGGGCGCCGGTGGCGCCTGAAATACCGCTACGGCGGCAAGGAGAAGCTGCTCGCCATTGGCACGTACCCCGATGTGAACCTCCGGCGGGCTCGCGAAGAGCGTGACGATGCCCGCAAGCTCCTCGCGCGCGCGGTGGACCCGAGCGAGCGCAAGCAAGCGAACAAGATCATTCAGTCCGACACGCTCAAGGCGATCGCCGAGGAGTGGCTCGGCATCCAGGGCGCCAAGCTCGCACAGGTCACGCTCGACAAGGCGCGGTGGATGCTCGGGGAGTTCATCTACCCCAAGCTCGGCGAGAAGCTCATCAGCGAGATCAAGGCGCCGGATCTTCTCGCGGTGCTGCGGCCGATCGAGCACAAAGGGATGCACGAGACGGCGACGCGTGCTAAGCAGCGCGTCGGGCAGATCTTCCGCTATGCCATTGCGACCGGCCGCGCCGAGCGCGACATCACGGCGGACCTCCGCGGTGCGCTCGCCCCTGTGGTCACGAAGAACCGTGCAGCGATCACCGAGCCCGGCCGAGTCGGCGAACTCCTGCGCGCGATCGACGGCTACCAGGGCGACCCGCCCACGATCGCGGCTCTCAAGCTCGCGCCGCTCGTCTTCCTGCGCCCTGGCGAGCTCCGCGGTGCCGCGTGGAGGGAATTCGACCTCAAGGGCGCCGAGTGGCGCATCCCAGGTCCGCGAATGAAAATGAGGGACGCGCACGTCGTCCCGCTCTCGCGACAGGCCGTGGAGATTCTGCGCGACCTTGAGCCACTCACTGCCAACGGTCAGCTAGTCTTCCCGGGCCTTCGCAGCAGGGAGCGACCGATCAGCGAGAACACCCTCAACGCCGCGCTCCGACGCCTGGGCTTCGCCCGAGACGAGATGACTGCCCACGGTTTCCGGGCGATGGCGTCCACGCTCCTCAATGAACAAGGCTTCCCGCCGGATGTGATCGAGCTGCAGCTCGCCCACCAGGAACGCAACAAAGTGCGCGCCGCGTACAACCGCGCCCAACGGCTTGCGGAGCGCCGCAAGATGATGCAGGCCTGGGCGGACTATCTCGATGGGCTCAAGGCCGGCGGCAACGTCGTGGCGATCCGCAAGAACGTTCCAGCAGCCTGACCGCCTTACACGAGCTCGCGCGGAGGCCCACGTGGAAGACTTCGTCGGTATTTCCGAAATCATCCCGTCACTCGCAGACTCAGTCGTGGATGCGCGCCCAGCAGCGTGGCAAAAGGAAGGGCGCGACAATAGCGTCAGGCGCAACGTCGCGATCGCATTCGCCGAGCTGCATCTATACGAGCTCGCCAGGGGAATCGTGGAGAGCGAGGGGTTCGAGACGCTCAACGGCAAACCAGCGGACGGAGATTTGCCGAGCGATGCTTCATGGGGTGTAAGCCGGGAGGCCGCCGAACGCATCCGTCAATCGCTGAAACTCGATGACCTGCCGGGCAATCTTTGGAGCCGGATCAATCAAAAGGCCGACGAGCGGGAGGCACGAGAGTCGCGGTATCAAGTGCAAGAAGAGGCAAAACGAGTGGCGCGCCGGTATACCCTGCAGGAGGCATGGATTGAATTGGCGCGCGCGACGGGATGGGAGCCAAAGCGGTGGAAGGACATCCTGTTGCAGGAGATACGCGATGGCAAGCTGCCGCTTCGCAATCCGTCGGACTACTCAGACCGTCTTCCGTATACCGTTCCAAATCACATGGGGGCAGACTGCGACCAAGTAGACGCCGACGCCCTCAACAAATGGCTCGGTTCGCATTCTGAGTGGGCCGTATCGTACCGGTTTCCAGCAAGCAGCGCGGCACCGCAAGGAGAGCCAACCACACAATCGGTGCCCCTGCCACGCCAGCTATCGCAGGAGCAGGAGATCCTCCGTGTCATTTCTGAATTGGGGTACCAGGCAAACGCGCTCCCCAGGCGCAGCCCCGGCCAGAGTGGCGTCAAGGCGGAAGTTCGGAAACGATTGGCCTTGAGAGAATCCGTGTTCGACAAGGCCTGGAAGCGATTGCGTAGCACCAAGCAAATCATCGACGAAGCGTAGGCCAATACTCACCCTGGGCCGCGAGGTGTGGGCCAAATTGGCCCATAGCCCACACTTGCGCGGCCCATAGCACGCAGCCGTACTTTTTGTGTCCGTCGTCAACCGCACGGACACGTTCGTGATTGAAATCGTCCTTGATCGGCTTCCGGGGGTGCTCGCCCGCCGAGGCGACGGCCGCAGCAGCCTCTACAGCGATATCGCCGAGGGCCTCTGGACGCCGCCCATCCGCATGGGCCGCGCGTTGACATGGCCTGCTCACGAGACGCAGGCGATTCTCGCGGCCCACGTCGCTGGCGCAACTGACGATGAGATACGTCAGCTCGTTCGCGACCTCCTCACTCGCCGCAAGTCGCTGATGCCCCGAATCGGTCCGGAGACCGAGGCCGCATGACTTCCGTGTCCCACAAAACGGCGAACGCCCCGCGCGGCCTTCACTCCGCGGGGGCGTTCTATCTGACTTCACCGGACGATCACACGCGAGGGCTAGTCGCGCATGAGCATCGTACCTTTCCGTCGGCGCAATCCGCAAGAATGCGGTAGCTGCATCAGTTGCGGCTATTCCCTCGTCGGTAGACCGGCATGGTGGTCCCTGTGCGCGCGTTGTTTTGCGGGAACCCAGCTTCATCGCGCGCTCCGCCTCTATCGGGCGATGTCGTCGTGAAGCTCCGCTACCGCATCGCCGGCGGCCTCTTCGCTGAGTTCGTTTACGACCCGACGGCGCGATTCCCGATCGCCGTCAACTGGGAGCCCGAGCGGCCGCAGGCGCTTCGCGGTGCGGCCTGGCGCCACTATCAGGCCGCGCGCGCGGACTTTGCGCACCTCATTCAGCAGCGGCTCGGCCGCCCGCTCGTGCTCGTCGAGACGTTCGATCTCGCGCAGAGCTTCCTCGAGGACCTGCAGCTCATGACGGCCACACCGGCGGGACGGGCATGAGCGCCGCGGCCCAGAGCGTTCCCACCGCTGCGCAGCTGCGCGAGGCCCTCGGCGCTCGAGGCTCTGCAGCTCGCTGCCCAGCGCATGATGACAAACAAGCGTCCCTCTCGATCAGCGAGAACCGAGGCGGCAGCGCGCTCGTGAAGTGTCACGCCGGTTGCTCGCAGGAGGCCGTGATCGCAGCCCTTCAAGGTCGCGGCATCTGGCCGAAGCCCCAAGGGCTCACCGTCGCCGAGCTCGCCGCCGCAAAAGGGCTGCCCGAGCAGCTCATGGGCGAAAGCGGGTTCACGGACGAGGAGCAGAACGGCCGCCCCATCGTGAGGATCGCTTACCGCGGCGATGACGGTGAGCTCCTCTGCGTACGCTACCGAGGCGCGGCCGGCAAGGACTCAAGCGGTCCGCGGTTCTGGTTTCGGCGCGGCGACAAGCAGCAACTCTTCGGACTCTGGCGGCTCAAGAGCGAGCCGGTAATCCTGGTCGAAGGCGAGACGGATGCGCTCGCGCTCTGGGCCGCAGGGTTCAACGCCCTCGGAGTCCCCGGCGCGGACGCGTGGCGCGAGGATCGTTTCGCACCGGCGCTCAAGGAGTACCAGATAATCTACGTCCATGTCGAGCCCGATGCGGGCGGTGAGAAGTTCCGCACCGCACTCGGCCGCAGTCGCCTCCGCGAGCACATTCGGTTCTTCACCGTCGCGCCGGCGGCGAAGGATCCGTGCGAGCTGCGGGCCCGCGACCCGGATGGATTCCGCGTCGCGATCGAGGAGCTGCTCGAGGGCGCGAAGGCTGCCGGAGAAGAGCTGCCCGAGGCGCACGATGCAAAGCCCGAGGAGCCCCCGGCATCCTATGCGGCAGCGAGCGTGGCGCCCCTCACTGACACCGATATCGCCAACGCGCAGCGCTTCGCGCGCCAGCACGGCGAGAACGTGCGCTTTACGCCCGAGCGCGGCTGGTACGTGTGGGATGGTCGGCGCTGGGCGCACGATGAGAAGTTGATCCGCGTCCAGGAGCTCGGCAAGCGGACGGCGCTTGCGATTTACGATGAGGTGAAGTCGGCGCCCAACCGCGATGAGCTCTACGCTCACGCCAAGCGTTCGCAGTCGAGGCGCGCCATTGAGTCGATGGTGTGGCTCGCGCGCTCGGAGCCGGGCATCCCCGTGCGACTCACCGAATTCGACGCGAACGGCTGGTTACTCAACGTCGCGAACGGGACGCTCGACCTCAAGACAGGCGCGCTGCGCGCGCACCGGCGCGAGGACCTGATCTCCAACTTGACCGAGATCGTCTTCGACCCGAACGCCGACGTGGAACTCTGGGACTCGTTCCTGTGGCGCGTGACTGACCGCAATGATGAGCTCTACGCGTACCTGCGGCGCTTCGTCGGGTATCTGCTCGTGGCGGATACCTCCGACCAGTCGCTGCACTTCCTCTACGGCCTGGGCGCGAACGGCAAGAGCGTCTTCTGCGAGGTGCTCCAGCGCCTCCTCGGCGACTACGCCATCACGGTCTCGCCCGATCTCATCATGCTGCGCCGTCACGGCGGCATCCCGAACGACGTGGCGAGACTGCGCGGTGTCCGGGCCGCCCTCATGAACGAGACCACACAGGGCGCGAAGTTCGATGAGGCAAAGCTCAAGGACTTGACCGGCGGGGACACGCTCACCGCGAGGTTCTTGCATCAGGAGTTCTTCGACTTCCGACCGAGCCATCGCATCGTCATCCGCGGGAACCACAAACCCGCCATCAATGGCACCGACGAGGGCATCTGGCGACGGTTGCGGCTCGTGCCGTTCACCGTGTCGATACCCGCCGATGAGCAGGACTGCGACCTTTTGAAGAAGCTCGAGGTGGAATTGCCCGGCATCCTGCACTGGGCGCTCGCCGGGTGCCTCGAGTGGCAGCGAGAGGGCCTCAAGCCTCCCACCATCGTCACCGAGGCGGTCCGGCAGTACCGGGAGGAGTCCGACACGCTCGGGCGGTTCATCGCCGAGCACTGCGAGGTGCGCAAGCTCGGCCAGGTGAAAGCCTCGGCGCTGTTCCAGCGTTACCAGCAGTTCGCGGAAGCCGCTGGCGAGCGGTGGATCGCGCAGAAGGACTTCCCGGCCGAGATGGAGCGGCGCGGCTTCACGTACAAGCGTTCGACAGGCGGTCAACGGCTCTACTTCGGTATCGAACTCGCGCAGTCGGAGGGCTCATGGGAGTCCGAGTGACGCAAAGTGACGCCTCTGCCGCTTCTTTTTCACATGCGCGCGCGCATGGAAAACTACAGGCGCTGGCGTCACCACGCGTCACTCGCTCGGCCGGAAGCCCACCTCACCGTGCGGCAGCCCCATGATTGACGCCCTCCTCGCCGGCCGCCTCCACGGCGCGCCGAGGTCCCGCACGAGCCAAGCCGGTAAGCCCTTCGCAACGGCCGTGGTGCGCTGTTCGAGCCGGGACGGCCGTCTTCGCCAACGTCATCGCCTTCGACGAGACGGCCGTCGCGGCGATCCTCGCGCTCGAGGCCGGGGATTCCGTCGCGCTCACAGGCGAGCTCACCCCGAAGGTGTACCAGCCACGGGGCGGCGGCGAGCCTCGGCCGTCCCTGGACCTGCTCGCCCATGCCGTGCTCACCGAGTACCACATCGCCCGCAAGCGCAACGCCGTGCAGGAGGCCGCGTGAATCGCTCCCACATCGGTGGTCCGCTCACCGTCGACGCGCTCGCTGCGCTTGGGCGTGTCAGCGCCAACGTTGACCGCATGCGTCACTTCCGCACGCTCGATCGCGCGCAGCAGTCCGCCGCCATTCGCCGGCTCGCCGCCGCCGGACAGTCTGAGCACACGATTGCGGCCGCCACGGGCCTTGCGGTCGAGCAGATCCGCCGCCTCCTCGAGGCCGACGTATCGTGATCGCGGAGCCCCGACCTGCAGGCGTTGACACCCGCGCCCCCGCCGTCGACCTCACATGCGAGCGCTGGCTGATCCGGCGCCTCGGCGATCACGGCCGGCGCATCGAGGATGGCGTCACTGACGTGACCGTCCGCCGCGAGCGGATCCGCGCTGCGATCCTCGAGGGAGGCCTCGGGGCGGTCGTCGCCGGGCGCGGCGTATCGGGCAAGCCTGAGGCCTACGCCCAGGTGTTCGCCCGGCTCTACGGCGAGGCGCTCGAGGCGCACGTCTCGGGAAGGGGTGCGGTGTGAGGAGTTCGCTATCGCACTTTCATCGCAGTTTAAGATCAGCGAGGTGTGCGGCCGCCCCGAGGCGCGTCTCCGTGAGGCGCCCATGACGGACATCGTGAGGAGGCGCTCAGGCGATCTGCGGGTGAACTTCAGGCCGAGCGCGCGCAGCACCTTGAGAACGGTCCCCAAGCTCGGGTTGCCGTCCTTCGAGAGCGCCTTCTAGAGGCCCTCGCGCGTGAGCCCGGTCGCCTTCGCGAGCTCCACCATGCCGCGGGCGCGGGCGATGTCCCCGAGCGCGGCAGCGATCAGCGCGGGATCCTCGGGCGCCTCCTCGAGGCAGGCGTTGAGGTAGGCCGCCATGTCGGCCTCGGATTTCAAGTAATCGGCGGCATCCCACCGGGTGAAGACCTCTTTCGTGCGTCGCTTGGTTGCCATGGTCTACCCCTTCCAGTCCTTCGCGAGCTTGATCGCCCGTTTGATGTCCGCATCCTGCGTGCGCTTGTCGCCCCCGCAGAGGATCAGCACCAGCGCCTTGCCGCGCTGCGCGTAGTACACGCGGTAGCCCGGACCATAATCGATCCGCAGCTCGCTCACGCCCGAGCCGACCGGCTTCACATCGCCAAGGTTACCCAGCGAGAGCCGCCGCCGAATCCGCGCGTTGATGCGCGCCTGCGCCTGCCGATCCCGAAGTCCAGTGAGCCACGTCTCGAACGTCGCGGATTTCAGGACTTCGAGCATGTGGCAGCCGCGGGAAGTGCTCGCGGGCTCTGGGCGGCGGATCGCGTCTCGAACGTGCTGCGCACCAACGCGACAAAGTTTCGCGTGGCGTTCGCGGATGATCCCGCGGCACAGTCTGCCATCCAGGACCTCAACAGCGCGGGGCAGATTCTGAAGGTGGACCCCAGCTACTCGGGTGCGGCCGCGCAAGCCGCGAATGCCCTGAAGCGCGGCCTCCTCTCCCGGGCTCTCACGCACGCCGGAGGTGCTGCGGGAGCGGGCCTGGGGCAGCCTGGTCGCAGGTCCGCTCGGTGCGGCCGCAGGGACTGCCGTGGGCGACGCGGCGGGCGCTTCCCTCGGCGCATCCGCTGCCGAGCGCTCGGCGCTGCGGGCGTGGCGGAAGCGCGTGCGGCGGCTCACGCCTCCAACGCCCACACAGTGAGCGCCGACGAGCAACTGATGGCGAGGTCCTACCGCGACGTGCAGTTGGTCGAACTTCCGTACGTGTAGCAGTTCGTGGTGATCGGCGATTGCATGACCGGAGGCGGTGGCAGAGGTGCGACCACGACGGGTCTCTGCATGGATTGCATGTCATTGAGGAACAACGCCGCGCGTTGCTGCCGCAGGGCCTGCTCCTGGGCAGCTTCGGCGTCCGCCGCTTCCTGCTCGCGCTCGGTTTCCACCTGAGCAAATTCGGCTGTTGTTCTGCGCGATCCGCCTCGGCCTGACGCTCTGGTCCGCGCGCTCCTCGGCCAGCTTCTTCTCGGCAGCGATCTCGTCCTGGTAGTGCTTGACTATCGGTATGAGCCGACGGTGAAGCTGTCTTGCAGGTCCTGAATACGCTTGTTCGCGCGACCGTACGTGATGCGTCGATTGTACAGATCGACGCCAATGTCCTTCGTCTCGCGTTGAGCTCGAGCACGAGCGCAAAGATGTCCGGCGGCCACTGCGTGCGGTGCATCGCTTCGCTGTCTCGCCAGCACGTATCGCGCTCATCGAACAACTCGGCGATTTCCTTGCGCTCGCGTGGAGTCGGCAGCGCAGTGTCGGCGAGCATCGTGAATGAAAGGTGATCCAGCCCTGCGAGCGGGAGCTTCTTGGCAATTTGCGCGAATCGTGGGTCAACGGCGAGCCGGTTCTGGCAAGCGACAAGGGATCGACGGAGCTCGTCGCGGCGCTGGCTTGCTGAGTCGTCCCGGGAGACCCTTAGTCGATCGCCCGCTCGCGCCGCTCCTCCGGAGTCAACTTGCATCCGCGGCCGGGGCCCCGGCGCCCGAGTGCTCGGGTATCGGCGTCATCATGGCAAGTGCGGTGCGCTGGTCTGATGACATGAACTTATCGAGCGCATCGTGGACGTGGGTATAAAACTCCAGGCGAGCTTCGTGGTCGTCGATTGCCCCACTTTGTAGCCGGGCATTCGTCGTGTCGAAAAATTCGACTAGTCAGTGGCGGCTGGCGTTCCTCTCCACGGATTACCATCGCTCGAATCAAGGTCATCGAGCATGCAGCTTTTGATGGCCGCGAACGCGACACCCGAGTTGACACATTGCATCGTCATCGCCCATACCGAGGATGCGGCGGGTTCGAGCGCGCTGGCGGGCGTGGCGTATAAGCCGCAGCACGAGAGGGCGGCGGCCAGGGAGAGGATGACACGACGCATGGTCGCCTCTAGGCTTGCGGAGCTGCGCTATTGAACGGTAATCCCGCCACGAGCGGCGTGGGGTCGGTCACAGCGATTGCTCACCTCACCGCCTTGCGCAGCGTCCCTGTGTACTTCTTGAGCAGATCGTCGAGCGCTTCACGGAGATGAGCGCACCGCCGAACCCGGGTGACTTCACTTAACGCACGCAGCTGCATCACGGCCTCGGGAAGATCGTAGGCGACAAGCCGCTGCGCGATAGTCGCTCGGCGAGAGCCGTGCATCACGGTTTGCTGGCAACGTGTGTTCAGCTGTGACCGCCGACACGGCGCTGCGCCCACGCCGAAGCACACTGGCTGTACCGAGTCCATCGACCAATCAAGGGGGCTTATGCGCTACCTGGCAATCGCCATCCTGAGCACGTGCTTAGTGGGATGCGCGACGCAGCGGCTGAACACGGGCCTCCAGAGAGTCATGGGCATGCCCATCGATGTGCTCGTCAGCGATTGGGGCTACCCCAGTGCACAGCGCGAGATCATGGGCCATACGCTCTATATCTGGTCTAACGACGCCGGAGCGGTGGCAGTTCCTTTGTATGGTGGTGGCGCATTTGCAGCCCGACTTACCTGCACTGTCCAGGTCGCTGTGAATGACGACAAAGTGATCACCAGCTACCAGTGGAGCGGCAACAACGGTGGCTGCGCGTCGTTTGCGCGACGAATCGGCCAGTAGTCCCGAGCTGATTCTCGCTGACTTCAGATACGGAAAGGCCGCGCATCAGCAGCGGCCCTCTTGTGCTCGGTGGTTTTAGGCAGCGTTCTCAGCCGCGACTAGCCACGATCATCGGTACCGCGCCCGGCAGCGGTTGCTCCTCCATCGCGAGCTCATCCCAGTCCTCGAGGCCTTCTTGCTCGCAGAAGGTGACGAGCGAGGCGAGATCGAGCCGGTACGCCGCAGAGGTGTGCGGGGAAAGCCGCCGCATGGTGCTGCACATCTGCGAACGTGCCGCGCGGCACCTTGAGCGCACCTCGAGTGCCTCGGTTTCCATCCCCGCGTCCGTGCCGGACACCAGCGGCCCGCGTCTCCCCGCGCACGCCGCACCTGCCGGCGCCCCCGAAGACGGGGGCCGCGGGGGCCTTTCGTGAGCGCCAAAGTACCAGGTGATGCCAGCGCTGTCCGCCGAGGAGTACAGCGAGCTCAAGCGCGACATCAAAGCGCGCGGCATGCTGGTGCCGGTCGAATACGACGAGCACGGCGAGGTGCTCGACGGACATCACCGCGTCAGGATCTGCCGTGAGCTGGGCATCGAAGAGTGGCCGCGAATCGTGCGGCTCGGGCTCTCAGAGGCTGGGAAATTCACCCACGCGCGCAAGCTCAATCTCGCGCGGCGCCATCTCGATCGCGAGCAGAAACGTGCGCTCATCGCGCAGCAGCTGAAGGCGACGCCGCAGCTGAGCGACCGACAGATAGCTGAGTCGCTAGGGACGAGTCATCCAACGGTGGCAGCAGTCCGTGCTGAACTCATCGAATCAGGCGATGTGGAAAATCTTTCCACACGGACCGATTCGCTAGGCCACCAGCGGCCGGCCACGCAGCCCGAACGTCCCAGTGGCTACCGCCTGCAGGACGCCTCAGCCGCCGGCGCGCAGTCCATTCTCGACTCGGCCAAACAGATCCGCCAGGGGCGCAGCGCCGAGATCGTTGCACGAAACGAGCGGCTGAGGCATGCGGCGGCCGCTCTACCGACGCCCCAGGGCGAGTACCGCACAGTGGTGATCGACCCGCCCTGGCCGATGGAGATCATTGACCGCGATGTGCGCCCCGGCCAGGTCGGAATGCGCTACCCAGTGATGTCGCTGGAGGAGATCGAGGCGATTCGGCTGCCGCTTGCGGTGGACGCGACGGTGTATCTGTGGACCACGCAGCGCTTCCCGAAGGGCTTTCGTCGAGATGCGTGGAGAGCGTGATGCGCGCTCGCGGGCTTGTTCTCGGATGAGCTCGATGAGGTCCGCTCGCA
The DNA here is from genome assembly GCA_963849095.1 of uncultured Gammaproteobacteria bacterium. Taxonomy (GTDB): domain Bacteria; phylum Pseudomonadota; class Gammaproteobacteria; order Steroidobacterales; family Steroidobacteraceae; genus JASHUC01. Next base: position 6,060 of record CAWKGA010000010.1, on the reverse strand, counting down.
CGAAGACCCATTGGCGCCCTATCTTGGCGCCTGGAACCTCACCCACACAGGCGCGCTTGCGCAAAGTCGAGGACGCCATGCGGAGAAGCTGCGCGGCTTCCTCGAGGCCGATCGTCGGCGTGAGATGCTCGAGATGGGGCGTTGGGGATGCCCTCCGCGGCGAGGAGGCGGCAGCGCTGCCGCTCGAGGCGCTGTTCGAGCACGGCGCGCGAGGCGATGGTGGCACGCTTGGCGCCGCTCATGATCGCACCTCTGTGGCCGCCGCTTTCTCCTCGAGACACCTCACGTCGAACCCACTCATCGTCATTGTGTCGGTGAGCTCTTTGAGATCGGCCTCGACCCTCTCGAGTTCGTCGCTCGCCCAGCCACCGGCCTCGGCGTACTCCTCCACGGTCTGGCTCGCCTGGAGAGCGCGGGCCGTCAGAGCGATCGCGCTGTGGCAATCGCCGAGCCGGATCGCGACCTGGCGCAGCTCCTCGCTGAGGGGAACAGGAGACGGTTGCGCGTCGGCAGCCGAGGCGGGGGAACGGGCGGACGCTTGCGGCTCCTCGTGCGTCCCCTCAGCCTCGGCCGCGGTGGCTGCGTTCACGATCGCCTGATCCATCGCGTCGTACGCTTTATCGAGCTGGCCGATCACGAGCTCCATTGCCTGCTCGTGCTGGGCGGGATCCGCCTCGTCGACCGGCGCCGCAGTGGCCACCTTCACGAGCGAGATGGCCTTCTGGAGCCCGTACAGCGCGTCGTGGAGCTCCTTGTGCGGATCGGGCGGGGGAAGGGTGGATTGCGCCGCATCGGGCGCGGTAGAGTCGCTGGCAGCCATGGTGAACCTCCTGTCGGTTCGCTGTGGTGAAGCCGCCCGGCCGTGCTCAATCACGGTCGGTGCGGCGCTTCAAATCGTTACTCCTCGGTCGGGCGCGGGCGCCCCTTCAGGCTCGAGCGAAACTCGCGCAGCGAGCGCTCGAGCTCGCTCCATAGCACGCACCGCTCCTGCGCCTCGCGGCGAGAACGCTCGAGCACCGCCTCTTGCTCAGGTGAGAGCGCGAAGGGGTTGATGGTGCGCGGCGCAGGCCTCGGCGCGGCCGATGGCGGCGGCTCGAGGGTCGAATGCGCTTCTGCCAGGCGCGTAGTTGTCGCCCCTCGATGTAGCGCCGGCGAAGCTGGAAGGTGTACTCGTCGATGATGAGCAGACAGACGATCGCGATGAGGAAGTGCAGCATCAGCGGCCCTCCCATGTCTGAAACGCCCGCCACGCATCGGCCGGCCTGGCGGACTCGGAGACCATGAGCCAGTAGGAGCGCTCCGCGGGCGCCAGGGCATTGAACCAGGCCATGCCGGCGCGCGCGTCCTCGGCCCGTGCGTCGCGGCCGCTGGCGTTGCAGAACGCGCAAGGGTCGTCCCCCTCGAAACCCGTGCCACCGCAGTGCGCGCAGAGGGGCTCGTCGACGGGCGGGCGCGCAGCAGCTCCGTTGCCGTGGTGAGCCGCCTCGAGCGCCTTCTCGATGCGCTCGATCCGCTTCCCATCCTGGGCGGCGCCCGCGCTCCATCCGCGAAGCCGCTGCGCGGCCTCGGCCAGCAGCTCGCGCCGGTCGGGCTCGCTCTCGAGGGTCTCGAGCGCGTCACGGAGCTCGCGCGTGGCGAGGGCGATCGCCGTCGGCCAGTGAAGGGGCCCGTTCTCCCCGGCGGTGCTCCTCCACTCGCTCGAGGCGCGGCTGAGGAGCGCGAGGGCGCGGCGGACGGGGAGCTCGAGGTCGGAGTCGGGGCACGCGCTCACGGGAGCATCCCAGAGACCGCGGCGAGCGCCACCAGGGCGGCGATGGCGCCGAGGGCGAGGATCAGTCGGTCCTCGAGGCCCTCCCGGCGGATACGCCGACCGTAGCGCTCAAGGAGTGTCCGCTGACGTTCGCCGGCCGCGCAGGCGGCTTCGGCGCTCACCCGGGTGAGATTGCACTTGGGCATGGCAGCCTCCGAGATAGGCGTTGCACCAAGCCGCTCGACCGCGTTCACTGCGCGGCCGGACGGCACCTCGGACTGGGGTAACTCGACGGGCTGCTGATCAGTCTGGGGGTCTTTCTGGGGGTATCAGCTGTCCGCCTCATTGCAAAGCAGCTGTTATGTCATGTACTTACGGCGTTAATTCGGTGCCGGCCCCGGGCACGACTGGACGTTAGAAAAAAGGGCCGGTCGATCTGCCGACCGAGGGTTCGCCCGCTCAGGAAATGAGCGTCATCCCCGCCGACTTCGCCGCCGCCTGATCGAACGTCATCGTGTACTCACAGTCAGCACCTGCGGCGCAGCGTTCAATGACACAGTCGGCAAATTCCGCAGTTCCCGCTCGAAACGCCCGCAGCGCCTGGGCCACCTGCGCAGAGTGCTCGAGGACGAGTTCCTTGCTACGAAGCAGCGCATCGACCGCTTGTGCGACTTGGTCGCGTTTGAGTTCGTAGCACGAGGTGACAACCCGTACGAACTCGATGAGCGCGACCAACGGAATGAAACCCGGCGCGTCAGGCGTGAGAGACTCGATCAGCCTGGAGGCCTTCGCCGACTGCTTCGGATCATCCTGCATCACATATCGAACGAGAACGTTCGTATCGAGACCAATCATCGAGCGGTCGCCGTCTATCGGGAGGACGCGCCGCGGCGGACAATCACCTCGTTCATCTCCTCAATCGAGACACTCCGTCGCGGCTTACCGAACATCCCCTTCAGGGACTTGACTGAGCGGGTAGCCGGTACGAGCTCGAATCGACCAGACTCGACCTCGACGAACTCCACCCGATCCCCAGCATCGAGCCCGAGAGCCTGACGAATCTCGATCGGAATAGTGATCTGACCCTTGGTCGTGAGCGTAGCGGCGGACATGGCGGCCTCCTATGATCCTTACTATAAAGTAAGGAATCTGCCGGCGCAACCAGGCCGTCGCACGCAGGGCAATTCCAATTCCCGCTCTCGCCTAAACGAAATCAAGATCGTCACGTACTGCCGATAACCGGCGCCCTTGTGTGCGGCAGGATTCGACCCAAAGGCGACGCTCCCGACTGGCAGCTATGGGCTAGTGAGAGCGGCAGATCCACCGAGCTTCACTCGCAGTATTGACGAATTCAATCTACATATGTAGAGTTTAACCAATGGCCGTTAGCCGCAAGTGCTCTCGTCAGACTGTTGCCCTGCTGGCCGCTTTGCTCAAGCAGCCGCGATCATGGCAACACGGCTACGCGCTTTCAAAGGAAACCGGACTCAAGTCCGGGACGCTGTATCCAATCCTCATGCGTCTCGGTGATCAAGGTCTACTCACTTCGCGATGGAAGGACGCGGAGCAGCTAGGGCGGCCACCCCGACATGTCTACCGATTGACAACTACCGGACTGGCCTTCGCGCGCGAACAGGCGGAAGTGTCAGTGGAACCCGGGTCTGTCTATGGGCCAATCAAGGCGGGTGCGCGATGACTTCAACATCGGTTTGTCGATGGCTGTCAAGTCACGCCATTTGTCTCGCGATGCGTGTGTTCCCGCGCGAGCGTGAGGAGTGGGCGCAAGCGATGAGCAGAGAAGTAGATGAGAGTCCAAGTGATCGAGAGGCCCTAAGGTGGGCGCTCGGCTGCCTCCAGACCGGTTGTTATGAGAGGTTGAAATCTATGAAGTTAACTAGTCCGTTGCCCGTTCGTTTCGTTCGTTGGGGCATGGCGCTGTGGGTTGCACTGCTGGCAGTCGAAATGTTTACTTTTGGAAGTGTCATCCTTGACTACAAACTTGGTCTAGGGCTCCTCGGGCTCGCCCGTTATCCTCGGAACCCAATGCTAGACGTAACACCACTTTGGGAGCCGATCCTGGCCTTGGGTATGGGTGTGGCATTTCTTTCGGCGACAGTTCTTATATTGAGGCGCAGTCGGGCTGCGTTCTGGGTCACCGTGGCACCCTTTGCCCTCGTTCCATTGCTATTCACGGGCAGATTTAGGCTACCCGACCCAGGCATGCCGCAGAGCCTTACCCCACTCAATCAGAAATCGCTGTTCGGATTTTTATTTCTGATCGCGGCTTTAGCGATCACGATTCGGATCTGCCGTGCACTGTGGCAAGACAGACGGACACCTGCACCTCGTAAGGCGTAGTTGCGAGGCGGTCGCGAATGGCCGGTCTTCGGCAGGCAGTTTCGCTCTTTCAATGACCGAGATTGGCCGCTATGCAGAGCTCTGCATAGCGCCCACTATGCGTAGTGCTCAACTATGCGGAGTAAGTGAGCCGACCCCCTTGTTTTTAGGCATGGGAGTCGGCTTGACTCTGCATAATTATAGCTGTTGAAGGAACGCGAGCAGGGCGTCGGGCGGGCGGTAACGGCGCAAGCGCGTCGCCGGCTCCTTGAGGCGTGCGAGGGCCTTTTCTTTCATGGCGAGATCGGCCTCGACGTAGCGGTGGGTGGTATTCGGGCTTTCATGCCCGAGCCAGAGCGCGATGATGTTAAAGGCGACGCCGGATTGCAGCAGACGCATAGCGGTCGCGTGCCGGATGACATGCGGGGAGATGCGTTTCTTGCCGAGGCTTGGGCACTGAAGGATCGCACGAGCCACGGCGAGGTCGAGACGCTTTTCGACGTTCGAACGGGTCATGGGGTGGCCGTCTCGGTTGGGAAGCAATGCCGAGTCGCGCTGCAAGGAGGGGTTCACCCGCAACCACTGACGGACCTCGTTCACTGTGGTCTTCCACAGCGGCACGCTGCGCTGCTTGCGTCCCTTGCCGTGCAGATGCACGCAGGCGGCAGCATCGAGGACGACATCGGCGACCCGAACGCCGATGATCTCCGAGACTCGCGCCCCGGTGTTGTACAGGAGCGCGAACAAGAGGTGATCGCGGCGCGATATCCAGCTCTGCCCGGGTTGCCCGAGGATGGCGAGCATCTCCTCGTGGGTGAGGAAGTCGAGCATCGGTTGCTCGAAGCGCTTCATAGGGACACTGAGCGCGCGTTCGACGGTGTGCAGGGACAGAACGTCACGGCGGCCGGCGAACTTCAGGAACGTGCGCAATGCCGTCAGGCGCAAGTTGCGGCTGCGTATCGTGTTGTGCCGTTGTTGTTCAAGATGATCGAGGAAGGCGAGGATCAGATCGGGGTCGATGTCGGCGAGCCGCACGGCGCAGGGGAGTTTGCCGAGCTTTCGGGCGGTGAAGTCGAGGAACAGCATCAACCCGTCTCGATAGCAGGCGATGGTGCGCGGACTCGTGGCACGTTGCGTAACGAGATACTCGGTGAAGAACGATTGCACGAGCGCCGGGAAGGACGGGGATTTGGCCGCAGTGGGTTCACGCATGGCGTCCTCCCGTGCGTGGCGCCACCTTCGACTCGAACTTCTTGGCGGCGAGCGCCATCAGTTCGGGGACTGCGGTGAGGTACCAGTAGGTATTGCTGATCCGTGCATGCCCGACATAGGTCGAGAGCGCGAGCATCGCCTGATCGATGTCGACGCCTTGGCGCTGCCAAGCCAAGAGCCGCCTCACGATGAAGGTATGGCGTGTGTCGTGAACGCGCGGGGCGTGGTGGGTGCCGCGGTTTACCCACCCGAGCTGCCTTCGGAACTGGCTGAGCACGCGATCCACGGAGCGCCGGTTCAAGGGCTGACCGCAGCGCCGACCCCGGTGACCGACGAAGAACGCGCTCTCCTCGGTGGGCGTGATCCAGCGGTCACGCGCGTGCCGATATTGTCGCAGCCGCTCGAGTGCGCTCGCGTGCAGGGGAACGTGCCGCGACTTTCCGAACTTGCTTCGTCGTATCGTCAGTACGCCGCTGTTCAGATCGACATCGCCGTTGCGCAGCCGGACGGCTTCCGATATCCGCAGGCCCGTGCACAGCAGCAGACCGAAGAGCGTCGCGTAGGTCGTTCCTCGCAACGCAGGGGTAAGCTGCGCGGCGGCGGCCAGGAGTTGCCCGATCTCCTGCTCGCTGTAGATATGCGGGGTTCCGCGCCCGCCGATCGGACCGAAGACGGTGTCGTCGGGTACTTCGGTGCGCGGTTCGAACTGGCGCAGCCAACGAGTAAAGGGCCGCAGCCGCTTCAGCCGCCGTGCCCAGGTG
>CAWKGA010000009.1:0-885974 GCA_963849095.1 uncultured Gammaproteobacteria bacterium | reverse complement strand
GTTGGCGGTGGCATAGAACCGCGGGATTTTGGGGATGAGGCGCGGATTGGGTTGCGCGGCGTCAGCGGCGAGGGCGCTGTGGCGGGTGCCGCGGGGTGAGGTTCAGAACGGCGGATTGTCGGTCGGATCGTCCGCTGGAGGCGGCGGTGATGAGGATGGGCCGAGGTCGTGGGCGCGGCGCAGGAGCTGCCCGGCGTAATGCCGCTCGAGCGCCTCAGTGAGATCGTAGAGGAAGTCGATGAGCGCGGCGGCGGCATCATCGGAGAGCTCGAGCGGCAGGCACACGATCGGCAGGTCGTTGGGCTGCATGGGCTTCAGCTGCTGGGGCGGGAGTTCTTGGTGGGCGAGCGTTGTGCGGCGCGCTGAGCGGCGCGTTCCTTCGCTTCCTTCAACCGATAGCTTTCCCCGCCGATCGCGAGGATCTCGGAGCGATGGATCAGCCGGTCGACGAGGGCGACCACGCTGGTGGCATTCGGGAAGACCTGGTTCCATTCGGTGAAGGCCTTGTTGGTCGTCAAGACCAGGGGGCGGCGCAGCTGGTAACGGCGCGTGATGACCTCGAACAGCAGGTCCGCGTAGCGGGCGTCGTAGGCGAGATATCCGACTTCGTCGCAGCAGAGCAGGCTCGCAGTGGTGTAGCGGCGCAGCCTTCGGGAGAGCTGCGTGGAGCTGTCCTGGGCAGCCAGATCATGCAGCATGTCGGAGGCCGCGGTGAAGCGGGCGGTATATCCGCGCAGCACCGCCTGATGCAGCAGGTTCTTGGCGATCATCGTCTTGCCGAGGCCGTTTGGACCGACGAGCACGACGTTGGCGGCCTGCTCGAGGAAGCCGAAGGTGAAGAGCTCATCGAGGAGCGAGCGATCGAGCTCTTTCGGCCACGCGTAGTCGAAGTCGGCCATGGGCTTGAAGGTGCCGAGGCGCGCGTTATCCAGGCGGCGCTTGAGGCTGCGGCGCAACCGCTCGCTCTCCTCGATCTCGAGGAGGCGCGCGAGCCAGGGTTCGCTCGCGAGTTCCTCAGCATGGGCGAGCAGCCCATAGAGATTCAGCCGTCGCAGGCGCTGTCTCAGTGCATCAAGCGGCAGGCTCGTTGCCGTGGCCGCCGCGGCCAGGGTCGTCTTCGTCGGTGGACTGGGCGGGGGTGGGGTCTGAGGCAGCATCTGAGCGTTCATCGGGGGTCTCCCGGGCGAGGGATGCGTAATCGGCGAGGTTGTGGGGGCGCACGGCGAGCGCGCGCACTCGAGGATCCTCGGGCAAGGTCACCGGGATCGGTGGGCTCTGGCCGCGCTCGGCGCGGTGTAGATCGACGAAGTGACGAACGGCCGCAAGATGGGTGGCGTCTTGCCCGAGCGCGGCGGCGAGGGCGGCCTCGAGCGCGGCGGCCCCGTGCGCATCGAGCAGTGAGAGGAGCCCTCGGGTGAGGGAGCCCAGATGTACGCCGCGGGAGGCGGCGCGGCGGAAGAGCTCTGGGGCGCTCGGGGCGGCGTAGTGCAGCCGATCGATCGCCCGATGCGCGCGCCCGGCACGCTTCTCGGCTTCCAGCGCCTCGATATGGGAGGGCTGCTCGATCTGCGCGCCACGCTCGAAGCTTCTCGGATGGGTGGCGATGACGATGCCGCCATCGAGGATGCGCACGCTATCCACCGTGGCGAGCACCTCGAGGGTGCGGCGCACGTGGGTATGCGGGACGGAGTAGTCGTTCAGATCGAAGCGCACGTAGGGGGTCTTGTGGGTGCGCCCGATCAGCCGCTCCTCGGCCGGGAAGGGCTCATCGGGAAGGGCGAGCAGACGAGGCCGCTCGGCCTCGAAGCACTCGCGCACCGTGCGGCTGCGGTCCTCGGGGCAGGGCCGCTCGGCGGCCTCCCCGCTGCACCAGGCGAGCGCCTGGGCGTTCAGGTCGGCCAGATCGGTGAAGCGCCGCGCGGGGAAGAACCGCTCGCGAACGAAGCGGATCGCCCGCTCGACGCGACCCTTCTCGTTCCCGCGGGCCACCGCCACCGGGCGCGGCGCAAACCGATACCAGGCGGAGAGCTCGAGCAGCCGCGGATGGAAGCGGATCGCATCCGGGGCTCGCGCCAGCGGTATCCGCTCGAGCACGGCGGAGCGTAAATTGTCGTAGAGCAAGGTACGCGGAACACCCTGATAGAAGGTAAAGGCACGCACGTGCCCATCGAGGAACGCGCTCATCGCCGCTCCCAGATAGAAGCGCAGGAAGAGGTAGCGCGAGTACGACAGCACCATCACGAAGGCCATCAGAGGCCGCAGCGCACGCCCGACGGCGAGCTTTCCGAAGTGCGCCCAGTCGGTTTGTCCTTCCTCCCCCGGCAAGGTGCGCAACCGCAGATACGCCTCGGCCTGAGGACGCGGCCGGTGGCGGGCGACGATGGCGCGGAAGTGATCGGGAGCGCCGGGGTAGCCGCGCTCGCGCACCATCTGGTACAGGCGCGAGGCGCGCAGCGTCGGGTACTGGGCGAGCGTCTCCTGGATGAAGGCGAGGTAGGGCTCGACCATCGAGGGGCGGGTGTACTTCACCCCTGCCGGGACGCCGGCCTGGCCGAGCACACGGCGCACGGTGTCGCGGTGCACGCCGAGCTGATGCGCGAGGGTGCCCACCGGCCAGTGCTCGGCGTGGTACAGGCGCAGGATCTGCGCCTCGAGCTCGCGCGAGATCATCCTCGCCACCCCAACGGTCGGGCGCAGCCGGACTCATCCGCTCCAGCGCCAGGGATGAAGCCGGGCGAAGGCGGGCAGAGTCGTGCCACAGAACGCACAGCGGTGGCTCTGCAAGAGACGGATCGGCTCGCGGGCAGGCTCTCGGGGCTGAACATCGATCGACTCGCTCACCGTGGCTGCAGGCGGCGATACGTTGCACGCCGCCGTCTCGCTCGAGAAGCGGTGATGCGTCACTTTCGGGTGCCGCTCGCGGTAGCGTCGTTGTCGTTCGGCGTGTCGGCAGGCTCCCCGCAACGTGCGCTGGTAGCGAGCGCCGGCGCGGCGCAGAGACTCGCCCCGAGCGAGCTGCGCGCACGGCCCGGGGCAGTAGAGGTTCCCGTGGTCACATTGCACGCAGATGCACACCTGCATCCCGCAGCGCAGGCAGTGATAGAGCCGATAGGTCGCCGGCTCCTCGAGCAGCCCCAAGACCCCCCTCCCCGAGCGACTGGACAGCGCCGGGGCGGCAAGGCATAAAGGCTCTGCAAAGCCGCCTCCCAAGGCGCTGAGCATCGAGGGCCCGGGGTCTGACGCCAATCAAACGACCCGGGCCTTCGTCTTATTCGCTTCTTTCACCTTGAGCATAACGGAACCGGACAGCACCGGGACCGGCGCATGCACCGGCAACGTGCCGGAATCGAATCGCGCGGGAGAATTTCTGCCCGGCCCGAAGGCCGGTCAGACGGCGCTGCCGCTGCGCGGTCGCGCCGGAGAAAAAGACGATAGAGATGCCGCTCGGAACAAGACGACCGAGGCCGCGGCCGATGACCTCAGATACCCCGGCGGTCAGATCGGAATCCGCGGTGCATCCCCAGAATCAAGCGGTTCCTGACCACCGTTCACACGTGGCCAGCGGCGGGGTGAGATCTGCTGGGGAAGCGGCGCGTTTCTCGGGGGCGCAGCATGAATTTTTCGCGCGCCTAGTGTCACCGGTTAGCTAAAAAGCGAAGGCTCGCAAGCGGTGCCCTCCGCCGCTGGGCGGCAATCGTGGGGTGGGTCGAAAGCGCCGGCTGCTCGGCCCCGCGATTCCATTCGAGGAAGCGCCGATCGAGAGCGACGGTATCCGCCCAGTCGGAGCTCATGGTGGGAAGTGCGACACGCTTTCCTGCAGCCGAGTGCCTTTAAATCAGATTGCATCAGCTGTGAAATGCAATATTCAACTGAAAATTGTCGCTTATGTAGATTCATGCTATATTCTTGCCATGCTACATCGGCTAGAGATCGCTAACTTCTACTCGGTTCGGGAGCCCCAAGTGGTTGATCTGCGGGTCGCCGGGCACGCACCGCCCGAGCCCGGCCGCACCGCCCCTCTTTGGGCCAAAGCCCCCGACCGAGCGCCCAAAGTGGTCGTTCTTTTCGGTGCGAACGCCTCGGGCAAGTCAAACGTGCTGAAGGCTCTGTCCTTTCTCTCGTGGTTTGTCCGGGAGAGCTTTCGTGCAGCACCCGAATCGTGGATGCCCTATCAGCGGTTCAATGACGAGAAGGCACGTGAGCTACCGACCCATCTAGCGGTTCATTTCGCGGGCCCTGCGGATCTTCAGCGAGCGACAGACCCCAATGTCGCTCAGTGCCGATACGCCTACGAGGTCTCACTGGGTGGACCGGGAAATCAACCTCCGCGCGTTCTATCCGAGGTACTGAGGTACTGGCCTCCGCACGCCGGGAGGCAGGTACGGCTCTTCGAACGCAATGAGAAAGGCGCAGTAAGCGCGGGGAAGGAATTTGGGCTCAGCGGCTTTCGTCAAGCCCTTGAGAAAGTGCTCCGGCCCAATGCGAGTGTCGTCTCTACGTTGGCGCAACTCAAGCATCCGCTCGCCACGCTTCTATGGCAGACCGCCGGATTGATTCAATCGAATATCCTGATTGAAAAGCAAGAAATCAATGACGACACCATCGCCCGATTCTACGCTGCGAACCCGAAGCAACTGGAACTTCTGAACAAAGATATTCAGCGCATCGACCTTGGCGTTCGCTCGATGAGCGTACAGCAAGGGACCAACGGCCCGATTGCCTGGTTCGAGCACCGAGGGTTGGCGACCCCGCTTCCAGTGCACTTGGAGAGCCACGGAACGCGGCTATTTGTCAGAATATTTCCTTTACTGAATCAGGCGCTCGAAAGGGGCGGCGTGGCGGTAGTCGACGAGTTGGATCTGGCGATCCACCCGCTGGTGCTGCCCGAAATTCTCCGGTGGTTTCATGACAGCGAACGCAATCCTCATGACGCTCAACTTTGGATGACGTGCAACAACGCATCGCTGCTGGAAGATCTCGTCAAAGAAGAGATCCTCTTCTGTGAGAAGGATGATCTCGGTCGGACGAGCGTCTACAGCTTGCGGGATGTGCAAGCGGTCCGCCGAAATGATAACTACTACCGGAAATACCTGGGCGGTGTATATGGCGCAGTACCGCATCTCGGATGATGCGTCGGTGTCGACTTGTCATACCGCAGCGTCGTCGCGTCTACTTAGGCTGCGAAGGAGAAAGTGAGCGCGGCTATGGGGCTCGGCTCGGTCGCCTGCTCGAGAATCGGCGCCGCGATGTCCACCTGCACGTAGATTTGCTGAGGCCCGGCGGCGGAGACCCATTGGCGCTCATTGACCTTGCTCGAAGGCGCATTGCTGAGGGCGAGCGCAAGAGTGAATCCCCATATGTGCACCGCGCGGTGCTCATGGACTCTGATCGCTTGGGGCAGACACCCGCTCGCGACGCGCAAATGGAGCTGATGGCGCAAGCCGCGCATATCCAAATAATCTGGCAAAGACCCTGCCATGAAGCGTTGTTGCTACGGCACTTTGAAGGATGCCAACAGCTGCGCCCCGCGACATCTGCGCAAGCCTTGGCCGAACTCCAACACTGTTGGCCGGAATACTTAAAAGGAATGCCCGCACTCCGACTCGCCGATCGGATCGACCATGCCGCACTCCAGCGTGTCCTAGATGTTGAGGCTGAGCTTGCTGCATTTCTCGCCAAGATTGGCTATACGGGCGATCTCTAAATCGCGCAGCCGCCTCCCGCTCTCAAACGGAGATGAGTTCGCGGCGTGTTCTCCGGTGCGTAATTCGCGCGATGTCGGTCCACGGTTTCACGGCATGCCGGTCCAGGATTTCACGGCATGCCGGCCAGGGATTTCGCGGCATGTCGGTCCAGCGTTTCACGGCATGTCGGTCCAGTTCGTGATGCAGGGCAACCACGGCTACCGTGGTCTCCTTTCCCTTGTGAAGGAGATCGAAGGTGGCTCAAGAGAGGTTGTCCGTGCGCCGAATTCGAGAGATTTTGCGGCTGCAAGCCGAGGGGTTTAGCGAGCGGGAGATTGCCCGCAGTGTCGGCTGTGCGCGCTCGAGCGTGCAGATCTGCCTCTGGCGCGCCGAGCGGGCCGAGGTTGGCTGGCCGGTGCCGGCGGAACTCGACGATGCGGCCCTCGATGCGCGGCTGTATCCGCCGCCGAAGCCGGGCGTTGCGGTGCAGCCGGTCCCGGATTTTGAGTGGATCGAGCGCGAGCTGCGCCGCAAGCACGTCACGCGCCGGCAGCTCTGGCGCGAGTACCTGGCGCAGTACCCGCAGGGGCTGAAGTACACCGCTTTTTGCGTGAAGTTCCAGCAGTGGCGGCGCAGCCGCGGCGTCACGCTTTCCCTCACGCATGTCCCCGGGGATCGGCTGTTCGTCGATTACGCCGGCGATCCGGCGCCCTTCACCGATCCGAGCACGGGGACGGTACAGAAGGCGTGGTTGTTCGTGGCGGTGTGGCCCTACAGCGCGCGCTTCTACGCCGAAGCCACCCGCACGCAGAGCTCCCTGGACTGGCTCGGCGCGCACGTGCGGGCACTGGAGGCGTTTGGCGTCGCCCCGCGCGCCATCGTGCCCGATAACTGCGCGACGGCGGTGAAGAAGGCACGCCGGTACGACCCCGAGTTCAACCGCTCCTACGCGGAGTTCGCCGAGTTTTATTCGCTCGCGGTGCTTCCAGCACGCGTGCGGCGGCCTCGCGACAAGGCCGCCGTGGAAAATGGCGTGCTTCTGGCCGAACGAGCGGTGCTTGGGGGCTTGCGCGACCGGCAGTTCTTCTCGCTCGGCGAACTCAATGTCGCGATCGCACAGATCGTCACCACGATCAACACCGAACCGTTCCAGAAGCGCGAGGGCAGCCGGGAGAGCGTATTTGAGGCCGAGGAGCGGCCGGCCTGTCAAGCCCTGCCCGTGCGGCGCTACGAATATGCCGAGTGGAAGCTCGGCGCCCGCGTCCATCCGGACCATCACATCGAAGTCGCCCGTGCGTATTACTCGGTTCATTACCGCCTGATCAGCCAGCACGTCGATGCCCGCCTCGCCGCCCACACGGTGGAGATCTTCCAGCGCGGTGCGCTCATCGCAAGCCACCCCCGTGCTACGCGCCGCTACCAGCGCCTGACGATCGAAGCACATCGCCCACCCGAGCACCGCGCGTATCTCGCCCTCGGCATCGACAAGCTCCTCGAGCGCGCCGAACACGTCGGTCCCGCCACCCGCCAGTGTCTCGAGCGGCTCCTGCGCCGCAAGCGCCATCCCGGGGAAGTCATCCGCGAGAGCCTCGGGGTCTTGCGGCTCGCGCAGGACTTCAGCCCGCAAAAACTCGAGCACACCGCCGCCCTCGCCCTGGAACTGGGTCTGTATGGCTACGGGGCACTCGCCGAGCTGATCAAGCGCCCCGGCTCCCCTTCCCACGATCCGGCTCGCTCCACGCTCGGGGTTCACCCGAACGTGCGCGGCGCCGATTACTTCCAACTGCCCATCAACCTCGAAGGAGACGCCCCATGTTGATCGAACCGCTCCTACAACTGCTCGGAAAACTCAAGCTCCATGGCATGCTCGCCGCCCTCGAACGCCAGATGAGCGACCCGGATGCGACCGCGCTGCGCTTCGAGGAGCGCTTGGGTCTGCTGCTGCAACACGAGCTCGCCGAGCGCGACAACTGCCGCCTCGCGATGCGGCTGCGCGTGGCGAGCCTGCCGCAACCGGCCTGCCTGGAGGACCTCGACCATCGCATCCCCCGCAATCTAGACCCGGCGCTCCTCACTACCGTGCGCGACCTCGGCTGGATCGGCCGGCACCTGAACGTGCTGATCACCGGGCCCACCGGCATCGGCAAGTCCTTCGTCGGTGCTGCGCTCGCCCATGCGGCCTGTCGCGCCAATTACCACGTGCGCTGCTTCCGTCTGCCACGCCTGATCGACGAGCTCGCCCGCGCCCACGCCTTCCAACGCCGCTCGAGCTTCCTGCGGGCCCTCGCCAGAGCGGACCTTCTGCTGATCGATGACTTCGCGATCGCCCCGCTCTCGGATCAGGGCAAGCGGGACCTGCTGGAAATCCTCGATGACCGCTACGACAAGTCCGCCACCATCATCACTAGCCAGATCGATGTCAAACAATGGCACGCCTTCCTGGACGATCCCACTCTGGCGGATGCGATCTTGGATCGCGTCGTTCACAATGCCTATCACCTCAACTTGAGCGGGGAGTCGATCCGTAAGCTCAGGGGGATACGGCCCAAGAACGAAAAAAATGGGGGTACCCACAGCCCGGGGTCAACCCAGATCACCGCTCCTGGGGCGTTATAGGAGCTCGCTGAGATGCCAACCACTGGAAAAATCCCACCGCGCTCCGATCAGCCCCCTCGCTTCCGGTTATCCACCGGCCCGCGCGCACGGGCTATCGTGAGCCCGCACGCGGGCCCGTGGATAACCGGCGAGGTCTTGACCTACCGCCGTCACTGAGAGAAAGTCACCACGCTCTGCATCACGCGCACTGGACCGTCATGGTGTGAAACCGTGGACCGCCTTGCCGTGAAACGCTGGCCTTCCTTGCGCGAAATACGCAATAGGCCGGCGCGAACGGGCTGAGCGGGCAGCCGCCGGCGCCAACCGGGCAGACATCACCATGGCGCGTCTCCTCTGGACGTGTCCTGGTCAGGCACCCTTATGTAGCGATTGGAAGAGCGCCACCTTGCTGCTGCCGAAATGGTAGCAGCCAGCAGTATCCTACTCTGCTACTAAAAGTGAGGCAAGATGGATGCTACCGAAAATGAGGCGTTTCCAGATTGGGAGGCGCCTCGATGGGGAGACATTTACGCAGTGCGAGACATCGCGCATTGATTGCTGCAATTGTAGAAGCCCGCAAAGCGACGGGCCTGAGTCAGCGGGAATTTGCAGCCAAACTGAAGCGGTCTAATAACTTCGTATGGCGTATCGAGGCCGGCGAACGCCAGGTCAACGTGCTCGACTTCATCGAGATAGCCAGGGCCGCTGGGCTTGAGCCCGCCAAGCTGATGGAACGAGTGACCCACCACTCTGGGTCGGCCCCCTGACGACGACAAGGCGCGGCCCCGTGATCACCGACAAAGGCTCGCCTGCGATAGGACGCTCAGAAGAAGGGTCTTCAGAAGGGCTTGATCGAGATCATCCCGGCTGCCCGAACCACCCGATTTGAACAGCTCGGAGGCTGGTGATCTCTTTATCTATATGGATGGGCGACAGATATTTTATGCTCTCAAAGCACAGCAGCCGGCAACCGGCGATACAGAAGCACCGAGGCCCTTCTCGGGCCCTCATTAATTCAGGGTGTTGCGGAAACCTTTCTGGTTCCCTGGCAGCCCGTAACGGTCCTATTTCGCGATTGACAAACGTCATCAGGGCCGGGCCATGTCCAGCCGCTTTGGAGCGGCTAGGCAATATAGCTTACATCGCCTGCAGGCGGTCAGCCAACGAGAGGCGCCCGAGTCTCGCCGCCGCACCGCGCACGCCCTGAAGAAAGTTGGTCTTTTGCATCAGGTGCATAATTTTTGCGTTTGTGTCGTTCGCCGCCTCATGCTCCCTGAGAATGCGCGAGATCATGTTCTCATGATACTCCGTAAAGATACGGTCCCGTCCGAGGTAAAACATCGCCTCCAACTCAGCCAGCGCCTCCTTCGATAGCCGGGCCTCGATCGCCGTCACCACCTCCTCGCGGATCGCAGCGCTTCTCTTCATGGCTTCGAACCGGCTGGTGTCGAAGTAGTCCAGACCAAGGTCGTCGCCATCGCGATTCCCCTCGGGGTGCAGACGCCGCCATTGCTCTACCACCGAGACGATATCGTCGTCGCTCAGATGTAGAAGGTCGGTCTCGCTCCCCAGGGCTGATCGCATTTCACGATTTTCCTGAATGCGGTCGAGCGCGATGGAAAATTGCCTGTTACTGAGTCCGTAGCGCTCCCTCACGACCGCCTTCTGCTGATCGAAGACGTCGGAATTCCAGAGATCGCGACGCGGAAGGATTCGCGCGATGGCGAGCAGATCGGTTCGTGAGCAGCGGTTCGTATACGAGCCCGCCGCCCTCTCATCGATGAAGTCCACGGTTCGGTGCTTCAGTGTCGAAATCAGCCTTTCGAGCTCCCGCAAGCTGGCCCGGATAAGCCGTAGGTTGGCGACCGCATGCTCCGCAAGGCTCGGACCATCGTCTCGGTTTCGATGATACCGGAGCTCCTGGCCGTCGGAGTCGATCCGAGAAAGGCTGTCGATATAGGGCTTAAGGGCAGCGATGGTCCGAGACAGTTTCTCGTCGCCAATAGCGCTGTTGTGCAGGTGATCCCAATAAGCCTTAATGTTATGGCTGAGTTTGCGTCCGTCGTCCTTGATCAAGCTCGCTTTGATGAGATGCTCGGTCGCAAGTTTCAGGGCGAGTTCGATTGCGTGCCGTGCATTGTAAAGGATCGGTAGCACGAGCGTATCGCGCTTTCCGACCAGTTGCTTCTCGAAAATCGCATCTGCGAGTTCAATGGCTGATTCTATATACCCGTCGATATAGTTCTCCTCGTGCCCTTGTCTGCCGATACAAGCATTCCACTGGCCATCGAAGATTCTCTTGAAGAACGGATCGTTCGCATACGGATCCGCTTTGTCCGCATCCTTGCCGTCAGGTTTGTTCTCTTCAACCATCCCCGCCGTTACCGCTAGTATTTCGTCTTCACTAAGGTTGCGAACGTGCCGTAGCATTCGTAGCCAGTTCGGTTGTTCTTGTGCTTGTTCAACGTCGCGTCGTAGCTCTTCTTATTGAAGGTCTTTCCACAAACGGTGCATTTGAAAACGTAGGTTGGATCGCTTGCCGACGCAAAACTTATGCTTCGGGTCGATCGGCGCACAGGCGCGCGCCGAATGATGGGCGCACGGCCCACGCCTCCCAAACCGGAACTCGCGGTTTGCGGAATGGTCTCGGGCCCAGACGGCGTAAGTTCAATCGGATATCGTGGCGAGAATGGCGTCTGAGTGGAGTTAACCCCAAGAATGCTGTCGACCAGATAGCTTCGCGGCTGGCCGTTATCCGCGCGCACAGCCATGAGCAACACGTCTCCCGCCTGCGAGCGGCGGAGCGAGTAGGCCTCGATCGCTCTCGTTGACCGGTTGCCCTGCTTATCGCGATAGTCGATTTCAACAAGAAGACGGTTGGCCGCCGCGAAGCGGATCATTTCGACAAAACTCTGCCCTCGGCCGCCGGCGGGCAAGCCGATCAGGCGCTCGCGAATGAGCATGTCTCCGGCGCCGATCGGCATCGCCGCAAGAGGCTGCGGGACGGCGCCCTCTAGCCAGGCGAAAATTTCCGGGAGTGCCTCCCAAAACGTCGCGACCGGCAAGAGTGCGGGAAGTTGATGTTCCAGCATATGGATCCAGCCAGCCTCCAGGTCGGCGCGGTGCGGCTCAAGGTCAGCTATGCGAGGAATATTGATGCCTTTGAATTCACATTTGGCGCGTAGGACTTCCATAAAGCGCCGCGGTTCCGGGCGCGCCTCGCCATTCCGGTAGAGGTTAACCACGTCATAAAGGTCGCGCGGGCGCGTCCGCTCGGCCAGCGCCCTAAACTTCTCGGCGAATGCCTCGATGTAGTCGTAGGCAAGGACCTCGATGCCACCTTCAGGAGCATCGGTGTACGGGTGAAAAATCTGCGCGCGAACGGGCGGCAGAACCACACGCTCGTCCGCTGTCAGGTCCAGTTTGACGCGTGGAAGACCATGCGTTGGTGAGACCGGCCCTTTGTAGCTGATCTTTCCCTGACAGGAGATTTGTCCGCGCGGATTTTGGTAGATCTCGAACTCCTGCTTATCGGCAGGAATCTCGATGCCAGTTTGTTCGTAAATCCACTCACCGATTTCAGAAAATGCGTTGTTCAAAAAGGCGGAGTCGAGATGCTCGCGCTTTGTAAGCGTGAAGTCGAGGTCTTCGGAGAAGCGGTAGGTCTCGAAGAAACACTTTTTCAGGCACGTGCCGCCTTTGAACACCCAACTTTCCGCAAGATCTTCGTGGCTGTAGATGCCGGCGAGCACCCATCCGAGGACATAGTCCTTCTCAACGACGTGTGGCGTGAGGGACATCTGCTGGGAGATCGCGAGGATTTCGCGCTTTTCGATCATGTCGTTCCCTCGCGAGCCCAGCGTTGGGGCACGCGCAGCCGCCACTTCGTCAACACATGCGAGCCATCCTGGGTAGGGTCTAGTTTCGCATGGCCACCGCTCAGATGGTGCTCGCAAACGGGGGCGAGCTCAGCACCCTCGGGCAAACGCTCGGCCAGAAAACCGAGGCGCTTAAAGACGGCGCCGTTACCGAGACGCACCGCGTACTCGATGAGTTTCTCGTCGTCGCGATCGCCGCGCCGCAGATAGGCAGCAAGGCAATCCGCTACGTGCTGGATGCCACCGCCGACCGCGGGGTCATCCAGCATATCGACAACCGTGCGGTGCACGTCGGAGACGGGCACGCGGGTCTGATGGCGCCAGACGCTCTTCGTGCCAAAGAGCTTCCGTTCATCGATGTGCTTCAACGAAAACAGCGCGCCGTGTCGCTCCTGTCGCCTCTGGCGCACGGCCTGTGCGGTCATCACCACGATGTCGTTGAAGATTTGCTCGGTGAGATCCCAATGCTCGGCCGCCGTGCGCCCGCCGACATATGCTGGCGCGAAGAGCGCGGGGACGAGCACCCAGGGATCGTCGAGCACGCGATCGGATCCCATCGTATCGATCGAAGCTGCGACATAGACTCCCCGACCGACCCGCCTCAGCCAACCCTGCTCGGTCCAGCGCGAAAGGCGCTGGGCGGCCGCAGTGCGGTCGAGTCGCAAGACGCTCGCGACGTTGTCCACGCGGATCACGTCTCTCGCTGAGGACAGGACGCGGACCAGCTGTGCACGGCCTTGGGGGAGCCGGCGAGCGGTTTCTTCCATATGTACCACTTAGCATAAAGTGCGAATTTAGACGTATAGGATAATCATCCGCCAGCCAGGAGTCCATTGTTCCATCATCTCTAATTCGCAGAAACCGTCAATTGCCGCTGATCGGCCAACACTCTCATGCCCGATGCCCAGGTGTCGGAAAGCGGCGAGCTCACCCCCTGCGGTGCATTGGGCAGTGTCTCGTAGAGATTCATAATGCCCTGATCGGGGAGGTCGCCAGAACATCGGTCCTTGGTCGGCGCATTTCCTGCCTGTGCGACCGAGGCGCGGCGACATGGCGCCTATGGCTTTTGCTTCTCCGAGCCCCTTGGCGGATCGCTGATCTCTGAAGAGGATACGTCTACATTACCTCCATGGATTTCATTCACATCGCCATTTCAGCCCGCCTTGCTCACGGCGATCTCGTCGCCGCCGACGGCGCCCTTGAGGCCGGCCCGAGCGATCACGGCGTCAGGCTCATTCTGCTGAAGCAGCTTCTGGTGTCATGCGCCAACGTGACTGATCTCGAGCTGATCTGTCGGGCGCTTTACAAGGACCATCCGGCCATGTCGGAGATCATCACGCCGCACCGACGGAACTTTGAATTCGCCAAGTACGTCCGAAACATCGCGGTCGGTCACGTCAACCCGGCGCTCAGCCAGAAGGCCCTCGAATGGCGACCCGAGCTCAACCTCGTTCTGACGAAACTTGATGCGCCGGCCGAAGCATTTCTAGGCTACGCGGTGTTGGAGACCGCGATCAATACTTTCGTCGATGGCGAACGGCACCGGATCTTCGACAGCGACACCGACCTAGCCTACCCGCCGGACCTGACCCGATTCCTCAACTTCCTGGGATCGACCGTGCATGTCGGCATCGCCTACTGCGCGGCGGTGGCTGCCGCCGCGCTCGAGCATGCTAGTCTGTCCGACTTCAACGAAGATTGGCTGGAGTTGTCCGCGAAAGCGGGCGTCACTGACTTCGCCTTCATCACGCGCAAGGGGTAGGGGATGGCCGACAATCTGGACCACCTCGACGACCTGCCGAAACGTGACCGCAATCATGCCTCGGAGGAGAAGGCGGAAACGGCCTTTCAGGGGCGACTCACGGAGAGCGGTCGCTTCATCCTCCAGCGCGCCGACCGCAAGGACTATGGTACAGACTGCGAGATCGAAGTCGTCGAGCAGGAGCAGGCGACCAACGTCAGGATCCACGTGCAGCTCAAAGGGACCGAACGCCCCCTGAACGCGGATGGCTCTGTCAGCATCGAGGTCAGTCACTCGAACCTGAACTACCTGCTGATGCACCCGCACAGTTTCTACGCCGCCTATCACATCCCGACGGCGTCGCTGCGCATATGCCCGGCCGAGACCGTGCTCCGCCAGTACGAGCACGCGGGAAAGAACTGGACCCAGCAGCAATCGCTTACCGTCAAGTTCACCGACGATCTGACGGTCGAGAGGCTGGTTCGGCTGGCCGCGTTGGCCAGATCGGCGGCGCGGGCGGCGCGCAATCGTCGGGTCGAGCAGACCCGTGCTGCCCCTGGCGATCTCCCTGGCCTGCTTCGGCGAGGTGTGCCGGACGTCCATGTTCCGGATGATCCGGCCATGGCCCGCCAGCTCCTGGAGCATCTCTACAGCCAGAGCGCCGACGAGGTGATCAGCGCGGCCTTTGATCGGTTCGCGGCGGTGCTCGGCGCAGGCAACGAGCCCATGGGCATGGCCTATATGGCCGAGATCAATCTGGGCATGGCGGGGCTGAATCCACGCCCCGCCCGAATCGAAGACTCCGTGGAGCACTTCAGGGCTCAGCTTGACCTCGGCTTCAACCAGCGGGGCGGCCTTCACTACACGATCGGCAACGCCTTCTCGGCACTCGGCCAGGAGGAGGATGCCAAGGCCGCCTACGAGGCGGCTCTCGCCGATCCCGCATTCGCCAACACGCCGGACCTAGCATCTCAGGGGCACAAGAACCTTGGAACGAGCTTTGAGCGGCTCGGCGATGAGAGGCAAGCGGTCGAGCACTATCGCGAAGCTCTGCGCCTGAACCCGCACCTTCCTGAAGCCCACAGTGCCTTGGCCCAATTCTACGTGCGCCGGGGCCAGTGGAAGGACGCCCTCGCACACCTGGATCAGGCGGTCTTTACCGACCCTACGCGCGCCAGGGCGGCCGGCGTGGCAGGTTGGAGGGCCAACGTGCTCTTCAACATGGGAGAGGGGCGCGCGGCGTTCCGCGAGATCAACGGCCTACTCGTCCAAGCCGAAAGCGAACCATGGGTCTGGCCGTTTTTCGCACGACTGGTGGCGAGCTTCGGTCGGACAAGCACAGAGAACGCGCGCCAGGCGCTGGGCTTCTGGCACCGCTATATCGGCGCCCACCCCGAGAGTTCCGATGGCCATCGCGAGCTGCTGTTGGCGACCTTCTATCTGCGAACGGAGGGGGAGGAGGTTGGCCGAACCTACGCGGAATTCCGCGACGAGTTTGACCGGCAAATCGAATACGTCGACGCCAAGGATGAAGCTGCCTTTCTATGGGATCGCCTTGGACACTGGGCGCAAGATGAAGCGGATTGGGCCGAGGCGGAGCGCTGTTTTCGGAAAGCCTACGATCTGGCGGGCGGTCATTACGGCTACTGTCTCGGGACGGCCCTCAACTTCCTCGGTCGGTTCGAAGAGAGCCTGCCGATCCTGCGCGAACAGGCCAAGGGCATCCAGCCTGACGCCATGAGCTGGTTTCAGCTTGGCGCAGCCTACGGCGAGCTTGGCCAGTCAGCGCGGGCCATCGAGGCCTATGAGAAGGCCCTCGCGCTAGATCCCGACTACGACCTGGCGATGTTTAATCTCGGCGGCGTACACTGGAATAGCGGGAAGAAGATCGAGGCTTTGGAGATTTGGAAGGCGGCCATCGGCCGCTTCCCGGATCACGAGCTCGCCGCCAAACTCAAACGCGACATGCCGGTCTTCTTTCCGCCGGATTCTAATCAATGAACCTTATCTTCGGATAGAAGAGATCTCGTGATGTATCATCCAACTCTCCTAAATCCTGGGCTCCGCTAAACAATTGAACGTGCGTTGCATCTTGACTATCCGGGATCATGCGTGACCTGCAATGCCCATGGGGTACCGAGTGGGATAATTGTGCGCCAGGATACAGGCGGCGGCGTTGCGCCGAAGCGCTTCCTTCACGACCTCACGGGGATGCACGCTCGCACCGTCGGTCGTGCCGGGGAAGAGGTCCTGGCAGTCGATCACCCGGTGCCTGCTACCGAGGTAGATGATGCTGAAGACTTCGTGCTGAAGCGCTCCTCCCGAGCCGTCACGGGGACCATAACCACGTGTTTGCCAATGAGCCGCGCGGAGCAACGGTGCTAATGTCCCCTGCGGACGCGAGCCAAAGAGTATCTACTCTTCTCGAACTGGACGCCGCCCTGGGGGCAATTTCAGAAGATGTAGTTTATCGGGGTCAGACAACACATCACGTGGATATTGGCGGCCAGATAAGTATGACGACCTCGTTTGCTCGTGAAGGCTGCGTTCCGCCTTTCATGATCAAGTGGAGTCAATATGCCGATAGCGTAATTCGAGCCCTTCAAGGCCCGGACCTGCCTGCACCTTCTGAAGCCCGAACACAGGCGATATTGCAGCACTACGGTTGGCGGTCCTTCTATATTGATGCAACCAATAATTCGGCCGTGGCCGCATGGTTTGCATCTCACAAGTTCTCCAGCGATATGCTTGTGGAGACGTGTGAGGACGCGTTCGAAGCGGGCGTGTGTCTGCTCAGCTTGAGAGCGAAATACAACCTTTCCAAGGAAGAGTTCGGCCATTTATACGTGATCTCAAGGGACGAGGTTATCCGGAGTGGTCACAGGTGTGATGATCTCGGAGAGGAGATAAGCACTGAGGCGGGCCTGCGGTTACGTTTCTTGGATCAGGAAGCCTGCATGCTGGGCCCATTCCAGAAAGCTTTGCCTGAGAGCTGCATCGTCGGTCACATTGAGGCGCCGGTGCCTGTATTGGCGCAGTATGCGAAAAGACAAGGGTTTGACGAAACCAATACGCTGTTCCCGACACCCGCTGAGGATCCGGTCCTGAGACTTCTCCTGAGGAATCCTTGGGTCAGGGCCTCTGCCGATATTGGAATGCCCACCTTCGTGCAGGGGCTGAAACTTCCGATGTACAGCAGCAACTATACCAAACACCTTCCCGCAGCCATCGCTCTGTATTCCCAGCAATGGGTAGATGACCCTCGATTCGCGAGGCTGATACCAGAACTTGCCGGTGCGTTCTTCATACGAGTGCCTGATGCCTTTGCTTACGGGCAGCCGACGGGGACGACATCCTTTCCGCTACTTACGAATGTGCTGAGGCGTCATCGAACGGTGGTGATCGAATATGACGGCCTGTTTCGGTACGCTGAGCGCAGCGATGAGCCGGACTACTACAAGGGCATTGTCCTTACGCTGAAATCCGATCGGGTAAGCGCTTGCGCGTTGAGCGTTCGGCATCCGGGCATGCGGCTTGTCGCCAGCGGGGCGGAGCTGGGGTGGCACTATTCAATCTCTTCCAGCGGTGACTGGGTCCGAGTGCCGGGAGATGATGATTGCCCCTGCAACGCGCCGCACCGACACGAGCAGTTCTTCTGTCCGATTGAACGCATCGAGGATGGGCTGGAAACCAGGCGAGGGAAATCGGTTGGTCCGCTCTCGATGGAGCTGGCGTGAGAATGGTTACTCTGGGCGGCGGAACCCGACCGTAGCAGCAAGTTGGGCGCCAGGACGAGGTGCCGCCCTCGCCTCGGCACTAATGCGCCAGGGGACGCTCAGTTACCGGGAGGCGTACGACGTGGCCGGGCAGCCGCCGCTGCTGCAAGCGGATTGGGCAGCGCGATAGACCCTAACACCCGGCGCGTCGATTCGGTGATTTCCTCGGCTACTGGTTTGACGAGTGCGCGACCGCGGGGATTCTCCAACATTTCGTGGACCGAGCGCCGCGCACGCGACAGTCGCAAACAAGCGCCGTTGTCGTACGCTTCCCTCACTGCGGTATGGAACCGATACAGAAAGCTCACCATCCGCTGGAGATCGTCGATGTTGGTCTGGCTGAAGAGTTCCGTGACCTGTTCATTTCGCGTGTACACCTTGTGAGCAAATACCTTGCTCCGCAGTTCCCTATAGGCGGTGCTATTGAATTGTTCCGTGTAGCCACTCGCCAAGCGTTCAAAGCGGCGAAATTCTCGCTCCCCGGGGACCTTAGTGTCGTCGAGGTACTCCTGCAGCTCGTTTACTTTATCGCCGAATACCGGCTTCTTCCGTGCTTCAAGCGAGGCGCGGGAGAACAGTGCCTGAGCCGCACGGAGCATCCGTGCGAGGGCGACCGGACCATGCTGGTTATTGCCATCGAATACACGCCCAAGGGAAATGAAGACGGAGGTTTGCAGGCTTCCGAGCATCGTGTTCCAGAAGAGCGCCTCCTCGTTGAGACCCCGCCTGATGTCGTCATTTGCGGACAGCGCATGAATGGACAGGTACGCATACAAGTATTGTGCGCATTGAGCAACTTCTTGGCGATATATTTCGAGTTCCTCCAGGAACAGCTGTTCGGTCACTTGTCTCGCTGGTGCCGCCATTCTGCTCTCCGAAAATCGCCACGTAGATGCAGCTCGCCCGTCGAGGCTGATGGGGCAACTCCTTCGCTGGTGCTCCCGTCAAAGTTTCGAGCTATCCGGGGACGTGAGAGCCGGCGAGGAGAGTCGACGAAGCCTTGCCACGGATGGGAACGATTAGTTTACCTGATATGGTCGAGCGACCGCTTTACGGCGGGAACCTTCGGCACGCGAGTGTCGCGAAATAGCCGACTGACGTTCGTTTATGGCCGGACCCGTCCTTCACAAGACTGCGCGCTCATGTATCAGCCCGGGACAACAATGAAGCCCTCCTCCACACCACCATAGGTTTTCACCGAGCCGCTCAGAAGACGATGAGCAGCTAGCGCACATAGCGCGGCGTCAATCCAATCGATGTTCGTGAGTGCCTCAGTATCAATTGCGTTCTCCTGAAGTAGTCTTCGGCGCACTTGACGTTTACGTTTCGCTGATACTACCTCGCCTTGCAGAGCACACGCGATGGCGTGAGGAAACGTCTCAAAGCACACCGGGTGCCCTGACGGGCGGGTTCCGCAAAACAACGAATAGCCTGACGAAATGAGGTCCGCGTACAATATAGCGCCATGCCGCATCCAGCCGAAATAGTCCGTAGGATGATTCTCCGCGATGTCGAACGATGGTGTCGAGAAGCACCAGACGCCCTTTGCCATCAGCTCGCGCTCTGCACGACGAGCTCGACCTGTCAAACTCCAGCGGCATGGCGCGTCAATCCCGATGATCTGTGCGCCGGAGGCTTTGCACCAAGAAGCGAGCGCGCGAGTATCCAAACTACGCAGCTTGCCGAAATACCTCCCCTCCTTGAGGGCCACCGCATGGAGGCCGCGGGTCAGGCTACCGACATCAATGCCAATGACGACTGTGTGGCCGCGTAGGTCTTTCGCATGCAGGCGCTCATTCATTATCTGCTACCGCAGGCAACCTGCACCCGCCCGGGCCGTTTGCCCCGAAAACGCGCAGACTACTGCATCGGCCACGGAATGTCCCCTTCAGGGCAGGTTGTATATGCCAGCGGGCGTCCGCAGATGGTCGACGGCGCCTGTCTGCGATGGGGGTGGTCCCGACCCAACGCCGCCGGCTGAGTGCTGATTTATTACTTCGACCTGGAAGTCGCCAGGCAGCCGCTACCTCCGGGAAGTCGAGCTTTGTAGAGCGTGATCGAATCGGCGGGTTCTTAGTCGGCAGAGTCACTAATCTGCTCCAACGGGCTGCGAGAGGTCCCAAGCTACCCATGAAACGACGCTCTCCGATTCAGGGAGGTCTCCCTCGGCTTCCCGGTGATTCCATTCGGGCACAACTCGTTGACCTCGCATTCAACGATCTGCTACCCGCATTGATGGCAGCAACGCTACTTTCTATCATGGCGCTCATCGAGTGGCAGGCATCCATACGCCATTGGTCCAGACATCCTGCCCTGTACGGTGGCGCGGCTCTCTTGGCCATGGCGCTCTGCATCTGGCGCTTCATGCGTGCCGGCCCTCGAATACGGGCGTTGCAATTGGGCCGCGACGGCGAGATTTCTGTCGCATTTCTGCTAGATAGCCTCCGGGGCTCTGGCGCTCATGTATTCCACGATGTCCCGTTGGAGTTCGGTAACATCGATCATGTCGTGTTGTCGACGATAGGATTTTACGCTATCGTGACAAAAACGCGTTCTAAGCCATTGGGCCGGCGCGCAGAAGTTTCATTTGAGGGGGATCATATCCTGGTCGGCGGCTTTCAGTCTGACCGTGATCCGCTAGGCCAGGTAGAGAGGAATGCCCAATGCCTGCGTGAGCTCCTGGCGAAAAAGGCCAAGAAACAGTTCGAAATAAAGGGCGTGGTGCTATTCCCTGGTTGGTGGGTTCAGCGCATGGACGCCGCCTGGCGTACGGCCGACAGACCTTGGGTACTTAACCCCAATGCATTTATGAAATGGATGGCCCGAGGCCGAGCTGCTATTGCCCTGTCTGACGTGCATCTCGCAGCCACGCACCTCGAGGAGTATATCCGCCAGAAGGCTTCTGCTTCGCAAGCGGCTGCCGCTCTATAGCAATTACGAATAAAGGCCTCGCCGAGAACGGGCGAATAGATGGATTCGTCGTGGTAGAAGACCGCCGACTCAAGCCGCTTGGCGGTCGAGCTCGCAGCGGAGCGCTTCCTCGATCGCCTGCGGGGGACGTGCCATAGTCTCCAGCCAGTTGCTCGAAGCTGTCCCCCGCTTTGAAGCGATCGGCGAGAACCGCGCTCGAAACCGCACGCCCAGCGAGAACCGGACGACCGAAGGCAAAGTGCGGATCGATCACCACCGCCGCGGGCTGCCCGCTCCTTTCGTCCGTTCGGGTAAAAAGGAACATGCGAACGGGAACCCCTGCGGCATTGCGCTCGATGCGCTTGAGATGCTGGCGCATAACGTCGGCCATCTCTCTCTGCCCTTCCCGGGTGACGTTGATGAGCGTCCCGAGGCGATCGACGATCAGGTCCACGCCGTCGGTCTGAAATTGCATCTCCGCGAGCGGCCTGGCGCTACGCAATTACTTGGCGACGTAGTCCAGGGCGAACCGAACGATGGGGAGGGGAATGTGGTGTTTGCGCCGGATTGCCGCGAGAGTGTGTGCCTCGACCAGGTTCAAGAACGAAAGCGCACGCCGCTGGTCGCCGTCCAGCCGGATCAATGGCTCGAGGCGACGCATCTTCGCGTTGGCTCGCAGAGGCTGTCCGAGGCACCACGTGCGCAGGGTGCTCAACGGCAGGTTGAGGTAGTGCGCGGCCTCGATCAGGGGATAGGCCGGCGTTGCCAGTACTTTATCCGCCTTGGGTCGTCCCATAGCGAATACCGGATCTCCACGTGTGGTTGAATGGACAGAGCCAACGGGAGCAGGATTTTTCTTGCGCCGGTCGAGCCGCGGCCGCGGGGGATTTCACGCCGACACTCCCCGACGGACAACGCGCGGGAAAGGAGTGACTCGAACCCTCGCCCTGGCACAGCTGAGAGGCCGGCCCCTTACGGGCGTTTGGCGATCACCTTGCCGTTTTCCCAGACATAGAGCGGCGTCCCATACATCCGCGCGGTGCGCCGAGCGCTCTCGCCAGCACGCAGCAGCGCACGCTCGACGCGCGCCGCGAGCTTCGGATTCCTGTTGGAGCTCTTGCTCTTGATCGCGCCTTTTGCTTTCACGGGCCTGACTCTATCAGCTTCGGGGGTCTGCTGGAATTGTCATACACCGCCCAGGCGTCTGCCAGTGGCCGGTAGCGAGTTTCGAAGTTCTGCCAGCTTCGGGAAAAGCGCCGCAGTACGTCCGCCATTGGCACGTTGTGCCCGCCTTGCCGCACTCTTGCTGCTATGCGTCTCAGCGCCAATCGGGAAGATGCGAGCCGCAGGTAAATGATCTCCACGTGATACCCGAGCCGCTTCATGATCTGAATACGCTTCACGTGACCGAGCCCGCTCAGGGTGCTTTCCCACGCGAAGTCGGCGCGCCGTTCAACGAGGCGATCTATCTCGTCCAGCATCAACCGCGCCGCAGCGACGGCGGCGAGCTCGGGTCGCAGCGGCGACAGCCCGCTCGCAATGAGGTCGGCGTTTACGAAGTTTAGTAACGAGCGTCGTTCGGTAAGTATTCGCGTGCGAACGTCGTCTTCCCCGCGCCGTTGGATCCCGCGATCACCAGACGGCGTGGTCGGCGTTCCTTTCGCCTTCTGCTCCGCGCCACTCAGGCATTCCTCTGTGGCACCGCGGGGGTTCTGAGTCTACGGCTGTGCACCACTTCGCTGCTCTTTGGCGGAATCGCAGCCGCTGCCAAGCGCAGTCGATCGAGATAATCGGACCATGCCTGCATCATCTTGCGTCGCTCCGGCAGATGCTTCGCGTAGTTGTACGCCGCCCGGATCTCGTTCTGTTCCTGGTGCGCGAGCTGCCGCTCGATCGCGTCCGGGTGCCAGCCTTGCTCGTTGAGCAGCGTCGAGGCCATGCTCCGGAAGCCGTGTCCGGTCATCTGATCGCTCGAGTATCCGAGCCGGCGGAGCGCGGCGTTGACCGTGTTGTTGCTCATCGCGCGATCGTGGCTGCGTTCACCTGGGAAAACGAACCGCTGCTTTCCAGTCAGCGGCTGAACCTCCCGCAGGATGTCGACCGCCTGCGTCGAGAGTGGGACGAAGTGCGGGGCTCTCATCTTCATGCGCGCCGCTGGAATCCTCCACTCCCCCTCGTCGAGATTGAACTCGTCCCACTCGGCCATCCGCAGCTCGCCCGGCCGCACGAAGACGAGCGGCGCCAGCCGCAGCGCGCAGCGCACGACCAGCGAGCCGGCGTAGCCGTCGATCGCCCGGAGTAGCGCACCGACAGCCTTCGGCTCCACGATGCTGGCGTGGTGCCTCTCGACAACGGGCGCGAGTGCGCCGAGCAGGTCACGAGTGATATCGCGCTCCGCCCGTCCTGTCGCCACGGCGTAGCGAAACACGCGGCCGCAATTCTGAAGGGCGCGGTGTGCGGTCTCATTCGCGCCGCGCTGCTCGATCCGCTGGACGGCGCCGAGCAGCTCGAGGGGCTTGATATCGGCGATGGGCTTGGCGCCGAGCCAGGGGAAGATATTGAGCTCGAGGCGCCGGATGATCTTGTCCCCGTGCCCCGGCGCCCAGGACGGCGAATGCTTGCCGAACCACTCGCGCGCGACGTTTTCGAACGTAGCGCCTGACGGCGGCGCCTGGAACAACATGCCCTGGATCTTGCGCTCCGCGCCCGGATCGATGCCGGCCCTCAGCTTGCGGCGCACGTCGTCGAGGTGGTCGCGTGCCTCCTTGAGGCTGACGTCCGGATACACACCGAGCGACAGACGCTTCTCCTTGCCGTCGAAGCGATACTTGAAGCGCCACCAGCGTCCACCGGACGGGGAGATCTCGAGGTACAAGCCGCGCCCGTCGAAAAGCCGATAGGGCTTCTCCCGCGGCTTCGCGTTGACAATCGCAACGTGAGTGATCGGCATGAATCCCGCCTCCTCCGATGCCCCTGGGAGGCGGTCTCGGGTTGCCCCCAAGCAGTTGCCCCCAGAGTCACAAAATCGCCGAGTTGCCCCCACAAGTTGCCCCCCAGACCGGGCGCGCTGTCAAGCCCTGAGCCGAGAGGGACTTAGGGTCGATTTATGGGATATTTATGGGAGGAATCAGCGTGTTACGCGTACTGCAGCGCAGAGGGGCGTAGGTCGGCGAAGCGTGGAGAAAGCGGCAGATGTGGCCAGGGGCGGAATCGAACCACCGACACGCGGATTTTCAATCCGCTGCTCTACCAACTGAGCTACCTGGCCGCCGAGGGAGGGGGCGCGTATTAGACCGGCTTACCCGCCAACGCGTCAAGCAACGCCCGGCCTAAGTCATTGATTTTTCCGCTAACCCCTGCCCCACCGTCGCCCGAAACCCACCGAGCCTCAGTGCAGCTGAATCCCCTCCCACGCCCGCCGCTGCTCGGACAGCGGATCGTTCTCCACCCGGCAGTGCGAGTCGAAGATCAGGGTCGCTCTCCTCGACGTATCGTATTGCGGCCACTCCGGTATCCGCGGTGAGCGTGGCCGGCCGTCGCGAGCGAATCCCAGGACGAGTTTCTGGAATCCGTCGGCCGCCGCCTTGTCCTGGAGCGTGCCGCCCTGTGCGACGGTCTTGGTCCAGTTCGTGGACGCCTCGAAGATCAGCAGCACGTCTGTCAGGTGGGTGGCGCCGACCTTGTCGAACGGAGGCACGCTGAGGAGGTAGTCCATCCTCGCCATCCACACCGGCTCGCGCGCGGAGCACGCGGCTTCCGCCAGGCGTACCGCGGGGATTGCGAACATGGTGGCGCCGAGCAGCTCGAGGCGCCAGTCGCGCGTCGAATCGGTGATGCGCTGGTACGTTCGGGCGAGCTCGCCGAATCTCCCCTCGCCCAGCTTGCGCCGGATGAACGCCTCCTTGCCGGTGAGAACGTCGGGGCACTCGGGCACCATGATCGTCATCTCGTCGCGCGCGGTGAGCACGAGCAGCGGCACGCCGCGCGATGCGCCTTCGGCGACGGCCTGGGTGGGATGGACGGGCAGCACGGTGCCGTCGATCACGGGCAGGAAGGGCTCCACGTCGAGGACTTCGTTCGCGGACTCGGCGAGGATCTGCGCGCCGGCTCGATAAAGCTGCTCGGCGGACACGCTGCGCAGATCGTTCACCTGGCGCCGCGAGAGACCCACTCGCCGCAGCAGGTCCTCCGCGATCTGTGTGCCGATCTCCCGGTTGCGCACGTTGCGTGCCGCCCCGCTCAGCGCGATCGCGCGGTGGAACAGGCCATGGGCCGCGGGTAGCGCGAGCAGGGTTCCCACGAGCATCCCTCCGGCGGACTGGCCGAAGATCGTCACGTTGTCCGGATCGCCGCCGAAATGAGCGATATTGCTCGCCACCCAGCGGAGCGCGGCGACGAGGTCCAGCACTCCGGGATTGGCGGAGTCGGCCACGTCCTGCCGCTCGAGGTCGCCGAGATACAGGAAGCCCCAAGGCCCCAGGCGGTAATTGACCGTGACGACCACCACGTCTCCGCGCGCGGCGAGGAGCGAGGCATCGTACGCCGCGCCCGTGCCCATCACCCATCCGCCGCCGTGGATCCAGAAGAGCACCGGGCGGCGCTTCTCGTCGGGCGCCGGCGACCAGACGTTGAGGGTCAGGCAGTCCTCGGAGCCGACGATCGGCGCGTCGATGCTGGAGAAGAAGGGAAGCTGGATACACGGGGAGCCGAAGCGAGCGGCCTCTCGAACGCCGCTCCAGCCGTCCGCAGCGCACGGAGCGCAGAATCGCAGCGCGCCCACGGGAGGCTTCGCGAACGGGATGCCTTTCCAGACGTGCACGGTGCTCTCGAAAGCTCCCCGCAACCGGCCATGGGTCGTCTCGACGATCGGGCAAGATTCTCGAGCGGACATCTCGAGCGATATTACCTCACGAGACCGGACGGGCCAGCCCGTCCGGCACCGGCTCAAGGGACCGAGGTCACGCCGGCTGAGGCTCCGAGGTGGTCCATTGCTCGTAGCAGCCGAGATGCATGTTGAGCACCGGGATGAGCGCGCCGGCCGGCAATTCCACCTCGTATTCGATCTGATGCTCTTCGATGGGCCGATGGCATAGATCGCAGAGCGTGCCACTGCCGTGTCCGGCCCACGTGCGGTGCGGCTTCTGGTAAGGCGGGCTCGCGGACTCGACTCTCGCCGCCTCTCGGGTCATTCGCGCAACCCCCATTGCACACCTCCAGTCAGTGGTCACGATCCACTCCACGACGTGATGTACGCTCGTTCCATGACAGACCGTAGACAGCGTTCGATAGTTCCGGCGGCGTCGCCTCGCAATCGCGATACCAGGCGGACCGCATGCACCGCGCGTGCCGGGCAGTTCAAAATCGACGCCGCGAGGATTACGGATTGTTGAGGATTACGGATTGTTAAGGCGTGGGCACTGGAGCGGAAGCGCGCGGGAAGAGTCGCGCGCCTGAATTCATGTCTCCGAATGGAGTCACGGTCGTCGAGCACTCGTCGCAGGCGTCACGCGCTCGATACGCCCCGATCGAGCGTTATTCCTGCGGGCGAAATCCCTCAGGTGGTTTGGCGCCCATGCCGAACAGGAATTTCTCCATCTCGCCTTCGAGGAATTTGCGGGCCTTGGGCTCGATCGGTGTCAGGCGATATTCGTTGATCAGCATCGTCTGATGCTTCAGCCACAGCGACCAGGCTTCCTTCGAGATGCCTTCATACACGCGCTTGCCGAGCTCCCCCGGATACGGAGGTCGATCGAGGCCAGGCGCCTCGCTCTTCAAATACGCACATTGAACCGTTCTGGCCATCTCAATCCTCTTCAATCCTCGCGCGCCGGGGCGGAGCCGCTCAAGTGATCCAGCAGAGATCGGACGGGCGCCGGCAAGCCGACCGGCGCGGGCTCGCGTGGGTTATACCAGACCGCGTCCGGCTCCTCCATCACGCCGGCCGGTCCCGCGCACTGCAAATAAAGCGGCGTGATGGTGAGATCGAAGTGCGTGAACGTGTGGCGGATCTGCGCAAGCGGCGAGGGCTCGATTCCCGCCGCCTGGGCGAGGGCCCGTGCGGCGAACGCTCCGGCATCGGTCGTTGCGTCGAACTCCGGCAGGCACCACAGTCCTCCCCACACGCCATGCTGCGGGCGGCGCGTGAGCAGCACGCTGCCGTCCTCGCGCTCCGCGACGAGCATGAAGGTATGCCTTGAGCCTCGCGACCGCGCGGCCCGCGGAGCGGGGATCTCGTGCTGACGGCCGGTCTGTCGCGCAACGCAGCGCGCCTCGAGCGGGCAGCCGGCACAGAGCGGCCTGCGCCGCGTGCACACGGTCGCGCCGAGATCCATGATTGCCTGGGTGTAGGTCGACACCTCGGAGCTCGGCGTGCACCGCTCGGCGTGCTCCCACAGCCGCTCGC
This sequence comes from uncultured Gammaproteobacteria bacterium, assembly GCA_963849095.1. GTDB lineage: Bacteria > Pseudomonadota > Gammaproteobacteria > Steroidobacterales > Steroidobacteraceae > JASHUC01. The sequence continues at coordinate 858,987 of CAWKGA010000009.1, read as the reverse complement.
TCATGGCGCGGCTCGAGGGATCGCCCTTCAGGCCGAAATAGCGGCACAGCACGCGCTTGACGTTGCCGTCGAGGATCGGGTGGCGCTCCCCGCAGCTCAGCGCCAGGATGGCGCCCGCGGTGGAGCGGCCGATTCCGGGGAGGCTCGCGATGTCATCGAAGCGCTCCGGAAAGCGGCCGCTCAGCTCGTCGCGGATGCGGACGGCCGCGCGATGCAGATTGCGGCCGCGTGCGTAGTAGCCGAGGCCCGACCACAGGTGCAGCACCTCATCGATGGAGGCGTCCGCGAGCGCACGCACGTCGGGAAAGTGCCGCATGAACCGCTCGAAGTACGGAATGACCGTCGCGACCTGGGTCTGCTGCAGCATGATCTCCGAGACCCACACGCGATACGGCGTGCGGTCCCGTTGCCACGGCAGGTCGTGCCGGCCGTGACGAGCGTGCCAGTCGAGCAGCGCCCGCGCGATCGGGGAACCTCGGGTGTCTTCAGAGCCCAATGGCGACCGTCTTGATCTCGGTGTAGGCCTCGATGCCCTCCCGTCCGCCCTCCCGGCCGAGGCCCGATTGCTTGTAGCCCCCGAACGGCATGGGCTGCTCTCGCCCGCCGCCGTTGATCGTGATGGTGCCGGCCTGGATGCGGCGCGCGAGCCGATGAGCCGCCGAGAGATCCCGTGTCCAGATGTTGGCGGCGAGGCCGTAGGAGGTGTCGTTGGCGAGCTGGGCCAGCTGCTCGATCTCGCTCTCGTCGCTAAAGGGCATCGCGCAGAGGACGGGACCGAAGATCTCGTCCCGGAACACGCTCATGCCCGGCCGCACGCTCGCGAGCAGCGTGGGCTCGACGAAGAAGCCCTCGCGATCGATCCGCTTGCCGCCGGTCACCACTTCCGCCCCGTCGCTCGCTCCGGCGCCGATGTAGCCCACGACGCGATCGAGCTGCTTCTGCGAGATGATCGGGCCCATGTCAGTGTCCGGTGCGACGCCCGGGCCGACCTTGATCTTTTGTGCGCGGTCGGCGAAGCCTTGCACCACGCGGTCGAACACTTTCCGGTGCGCGAAGAGCCGCGTGCCCGCGGCGCAGAACTGTCCTGTCTTGAAGAAGATCGTCTGAGAGGTGGCCTGCGTCGCGGCCTCGATGTCGGCGTCCGGGAAGATGACGACGGGCGACTTGCCACCGAGCTCGAGCGTCACGCGCTTCATGTTCACCGCGGCGCCCGCGAGGATCGACTTGCCGACGCGCGTGGAGCCGGTGAAGGAGATCTTGTTGACATCGGGATGGTCGACGAGGGCCTGGCCCGCGGTGACGCCGTATCCCGTCACGATGTTGACCACGCCGGGTGGGAGCTCGAGCTCCTCGATGAGCTGTCCGAGGCGAAGCGCAGTGAGCGGCGCGAGCTCGGCGGGCTTCAGCACGACGGTGCAGCCGGCCGCGAGCGCGGGGGCGATCTTGTTGACGGCCATCAGGAACGGCGCGTTCCACGGCGTGATGGCCCCGACGACGCCGATGGGCTCGCGCAGGGTGTACGACAAGGAGCGCGATTGCGGCGAGGAGAGCGCGGTCTCACCCGTGAGCTTGGTGGTCCATCCGGCGTTGTAGCGCAGGCTCTCGATCGCCATGGCGATATCGATGTGGCGCGTCGAGCGCACGGGATTGCCGCCATCGAGGCTCTCGAGGAGCGCGAGGTCATCGGCGTCGCGCTCGACCAGATCGGCGAGCCGCGAGATGAGCTTGCCGCGCTCGGAATGCGTGAGGCTCGGCCAGCGGCCGGATTGAAAGGCCTTGCGCGCCGCATGCACCGCGATGTCGACATCGGCCTTGTCTGCCGCGGCGACCTCGGCGAGGGGCTTCCCGGTCGAGGGATCGAGCACCGTCAGGGTCTCTCCGGATTGCGCCGGCACCCACTTGCCGTCGATGAGCAGCCGGTGCGGCCGCGAGAGGAACCCGGAGCGAAGCGCATCGAGACCAGGGAGGAAGGAGGCGGCGGCGTTCACGAAGAGCTCCTTGCGGCGTGCGTGGAGGTACTGGGAGCGAGGCTCCGAAGGGCACTCTACGGCACGGCGCGCGGCTGCGGCAACCTGTGGGCCGCAAGCGATCCTCGCTAGTGATCGCAGATCGACACGTCGCCGCTCACCGTCCTGAACCGAAGGCTCGCGCCGCCCGCTCCCACAGTGCCGGTGAGGATCTTTCCCGGCCCGTACTCGCTCACGCGCTCGGCCGGCCGGCCGAAGCAGTCCTCGAGACTGCCGCTCAATGTCCTCGCCTCGTAGGCGTACCCGGTGTCTCCTGCTGCCTGGACCGTGAGGTCGCCGCTGACCGTCTGTCCATCGAGCGTCGCATCTCGCGCGAAACGGCCCGTCAGCCTGAGGCTGCCAGAGCTGGTACGCAGGCGCACGTTGTGCGCGGGCGAGAGTGCGGCGGAAACCTCGCCGCTGACCGTCGATGCCCGCAGATCCCCCGCGGCGCCCACCAGTTGCACATCGCCGCTCACGGTGCCCAGTTCGAGGCTGCCGGGCTGCCCGTTACTGCGGAGCCTGATCTCACCGCTCACGGTCTTCACCTCCGTGTCAGCTCCGGTCACATCGGCGGTGATGTCCCCGCTCACGGAGTGCAGGTGCTGAACGCCGAGCATTCCCCGGGAGGTCACCTCGGCGCTGACGGCCGATACATCGAGCTTGCTCGCCCGCGGCACCCAGACCTGGAGCCGTGCTGCGCCGGTGGTCCACCGGAATCCGCCCCAGAACCCTCCCCAGAAGGACGTGGTGTGACGGCCCGTCACGCGCACGCTCGTGAAACCACGCTCGCTCGACACCTCCAGATGCTGCCAGTCGGTGTCGATATCGGCTTGCACGGCCACTTCCGGCCTGTCCCAGGCCGACACCTCGATGCTCCCCGCGACGTTGCTCACGTCGACTTCCCCCGCGGGATCCGCGTTCACCTGCTGCTGTAACACGCGGGCGTCAGCCGTTGCGGCGAGCGCGCCCGCCCCGAGCAGTGCAATCAATGAAAAGCCGATGCGCATCGTCGAGTCTCCCCACTGGCGTTCCGTAGCTTTATACCCGGGCGGGTGCGAGAGCGTTTCACCGGCGGCATCGCGGACGGCGGCGCCCCGATGCGGCATCGCGGACGGCTGCGCGCCCGAACGTCAAGCTCTGCTGCGGCCCGCGTACCAGTTGATGGAGTACTGCAGGAGCTGGACGTTGCTCAGGAGATTCAACTTACGCTTCAGGCTCTGGCGGTGAGACTCCACCGTCTTGATGCTGACGCCCAGCATGTCGGCCGCCTCGCGCGACGACAGGCCGCGGCCGATGAGGCTCAGGACCTGCAGCTCACGATTGCTCAGGCGCTCGACGGGGTCGTAAGCCGCGCCCGCGCGCGCCTCGCCCTCCCTGCGCGGGACGACCTTGTTGGTGAGCGCCTCGCTCACGTAGGTCTCACCGTCGAGCACGCGCCGTAGCGCGATGAGCAACTGCTCGGAGGCGGCGTGCTTCATGATGTAGCCGCTCGCCCCGGCGGCGAGCAGCCGGCCTGCGTAGATCGCCTCGTCGTGCATGGATAGCACGAGCATCGGCAGATCGGGCCTTTGAGCGTGCACGTCGCGCACGAGCTCGAGGCCGTCGCCCTGCACAAGAGAGATGTCGACGATCACCGCATCGGGGTCGAGCGCGCGGATGGCGGCGCGCGCCTCGCGCTCGGACTGCGCCTCGCCGCACACGAGGAGATCCGGCTCGGGATCGATCATCCGGCGCAGGCCCTGGCGCACGATCGGATGATCATCGACGATGAGCACCCGCCGCGCCGCACCGGCGCGGCGCGGCGGCGCCGCGGGATGGGGAACGCTTTTCATGAATCGCCGGCGCCGCCGGGCGGATGATGGAGCGGGCACGAGCAGCGCACGATCGCGCCGCCGGCCATATCGTTCCCGAACGCGAGATTACCGCCGAGCATCTGGGCGCGGTAGCGCATGATCTTCAGGCCGAGGCCGTCCGACTCCTCGAGAGCCGTCCCGGAGAATCCGCGGCCGTTGTCCGTCACTCGCAGCTGCACCTCGCTCACCGTGGTGGCGAGGGAGACCGTCACCGCGGTCGCGAGGCTGTGCCGCAGCGCGTTCGTGAGCGCCTCCTGCGCAATGCGGTACAGGTGCGTTGCCGCGGTGTCGTCGAAGGGCAGGCACTGGGTAACGCGCGCCTCGAAGGTGACAGGGATGCCATAGCGCTCGGTCGCGCGCGCCGCGAGCGCCTGGAGTGCCGCAGCGAGTCCGTCGCGCTCCGCGCTGACGGGGGACAGCCCGCGCGCGAGCGCGCGCGTATTCTCGATAGCGGCGTTCACGAGGCCGATGACATCCTCGATGTTGACGCACGCCGAAGACCCCTCCTTGCGCAGTTGCGCGCCGATCCCGCGCAGCATCAGTGCGATCCCCGTGAGATCCTGGCCCAGGCCGTCGTGCAGATCGTTGCCGATGCGCTGCTGCTCGCGGTTGGCGATCTCGATGATCTCGCGCTCGAGGCTGTGCGGATCGGCGATCTCGACGATGAAGCCGACCAACCGCCGCGCCTTGCCCGAGGCGTCGCGTTCCAGCGCGCGGCCGCGGTCGAGCGCCCAGCGCCAGGTGCCGTCGGCGTGCCGCAGGCGGTACTCGGCCTCGTACAGCTCATCGGTGCCGTCGATCGCGCGCCGCATCGCTTCCCGCACTCTCGCTCCGTCCTCCGGATGCACCCGGCTCGACCAGAGCGGAGAGTCGTGGCCTGGCCCACCCTCGACGCCGAGCATGCGGTAGAAGAAGCCTGTGTGGCGCGGCTCGCCGGCCGCGACGTCGAGATCCCACAGGCCGCCGCGCGCGCTCTCCAGCGCCACTTCCAGGCGTTTGCGGCTCCTCTGAAGATCGAGCTCGGAGTCCTTGCGCGCGTCGATGTCCATGCACACGCCGACCATGCGCATCGCGGCGCCGTCTGGCGCGCGCTCGACCACGCGGCCGCGCTCGAACAGCCAGCGCCAGCGCCCGGCCTTGTCGCGGATGCGATATTCGGCGTCGTAGTACTCCTCCTCGCCGGCGAGGTGGGCGCGAAAGCGCCGCGAGGCTTCCTCCACGTCGTCCGGATGGACGTTCGCGCCCCAGCGCACGACGTGGCTCGGGCCTGCGCAGGGATCGACGCTCAGCCGCTCGCACCAGTCGCTGAACCAGCGGGCACAGTCTTGCTGCAGATCGATCTCCCGCAGCCCGATGCCGGCGCCCCACACGGCTGTCTCGAGCCGCGCCTGGAGGTGGGCCTGATTTTCCGGCGACGCGGTGAGATCGCCCGGCCCCGTGACGGCGTGCACTGAGGCGTTCATGCCAGGGCACAACCTTTTTTGCAGCGCAATGTTGTCGTATAGGCTGAGGCCATACAGATTACCGGCAGATCCGCGGCGTGGGGAGGCGAATTTCTCGCACGGTGTCGATGGCGCCTTTTGCGAGCATATGTCAAATTTTCGAGACGGTTCTCCTGCTCACTCGCTCTGCTGCTCCGACTGAACGGCACCCGCCAATTCAGCTTGGGCATTTCATCACGTCTTCGATCCCAGCGTCTCGCGTTGTCGCTCGACCCCTCTCTCGAGCGGCGGGAAGCTCGGCCGTGGGATCGATGAGGTTGCGCGGCTGCATCGCGGCGGCGCAACACGCGATGTAATGATCCTGTAATGCTTGCTGGCGCCGGTGGACACATTTCCTCGGAACTTCGTGGTGTTATATGCGTCATCAGGATAAGGAGCATCAAATAAAGGGGATGTCGCGTGAAAGACAAAGCAAGGCTGCGCGGCTGGCCCAAAGCCGCCATGACAGAAGCCGGCCTGGTCGCATCGCGCTGGACCGCCGCGAAGGCCGGAGCGATCGCATCGCTGTGGCCGTCCACGGAGCCACGCCTCAGCCGTTACGTCGAAGAGATGATGAACGCCCACTCCCACTCCGTGACGGGCAAGGCACACGGGGCGTGAGCCGCACCGGAGCGGTGCTCGCTCGGCTGCCGATCACCATTTCACGATGGGCGGCAGGCTCATCAGGTACGCATCCGGGTCCGCGTCCGTGGCGAAGCCGAACTTCGTGCCGCGGTCGTAGACGAGATTGAACTCCACGTAACGGCCCCGCTTCACCAGCTGCCGGTCGCGCGCCTCCTCGTCGAAGGCTGCGCGTCTGCGGCGCTCCACGATCCGCGGATAGACGGACAAGAACGCGGCGCCCACGCGCCGCACGAACGCAAAGTCGGCCTGCAGATCCCCGCTCGAGAGCTCATCGAAGAAGATTCCTCCCACGCCGCGCGGCTCGCGGCGATGCGGCAGGTAGAAATACCGGTCGCACCATTCCTTGAACTCGCGGTACGCCCCGGGCCGGTAGGTCTCGCAGGCCTGCTCGAGTGCCTTGTGGAATTCCGCCGTGTCCTCCTCGAACGGGAACGTCGGGGTGAGATCGGAGCCTCCGCCGAACCACCCGCGGCTGGTGCCCATGAAGCGCAGATTCAGGTGCACCGTGGGCACATGGGGATTCGCCATGTGGGCGACGAGGGAGATCCCGGTCGCGACGAAGCGGCCCTCGGACTCCTCGGCGCCCGGAATCTGCGAGCGGGACTGCGGCGCAAGCGAACCCCACACGTGGCTCACGTTGACGCCGACCTTCTCGAACACGGCGCCGCGCATCAGGCGGCTCTCGCCGCCGCCCTCCAGCCGATGCCCGGCCGGCTTGCTCCACGAACGCGCCTCGAACCGCGCCGTGTCCTCGAACGCCTCGAACGCGGTGCAGATCTGCGCCTGCAGCTCGCGGAAGTACGCCGCCGCCGCCGGCGCGAACTGCTCTGCGGCGGGGGAGAGGCTCATCCCCGCGCTCCCTGCGCCGTGCGCTCGTGCACGTGATCGATCATCCGGGCGACGGCGTCCGGATCGGTATCCGGCCAGATGCCGTGGCCGAGATTGAAGATGTGCCCAGGGAGAGGGCCCGCCTCATCGAGGACCACGTCGATGTGGCGCTCGAGCTCGCTCGGCTCGGCGAACAGGGCGGCCGGATCGAGATTGCCCTGCACCGCCTTGTCCGCTCCGAGCGCTCGCCGCGCCGCCCCGAGAGGCGAGCGCCAGTCGACACCCACCACGTCCACGTTGAGCTCGCTCACCGCCTCCAGCAGCGCGGAGCCCTGATTGAGGTAGTAGATGAGCGGCACGCCGAGCGGGCGCAGCGCCGCGACGACCCGCTTGGCACCGCGCAGGGCGAAGCGGCGGTACTCGCGGACGCCGAGCAATCCGGCCCACGATTCGAACAGCATGAGCGCCTGGGCGCCCGCAGCCGCCTGGGCGGCGAGATACGCGGCCATCGCATCGGCCAGCCGATCGAGCAAGCGCTCGGCCGTCTGCGGCTCGGCGTAGAGGAACGTGCGCGCCTCCGAGAACTCCTTCGACGGCCGCCCGCAGACGAGATAGCAGAGCAAGGTGAACGGAGCGCCGGCAAAGCCGATGAGCGGCACACCTCGCGGCGCCTGGGCGCGAACGAGCCGGACGGCGTCGAGCACGAACGGGACATCGCGCTGCGGGTCGAGCTGTGGCAGCGCATCGACCTGGGCCGGCGTGCGGATGGGGTTGCGCACGAGCGGACCGGGATTGAACTCGAGCCCGACGCCCATGCCCTGAAGCGGCGTCATGATGTCGCTGAACAGGATCGCGGCATCGAGCGGGTAGCGGCGCAGCGGCTGCAACGTCGCTTCGGCGGCGAGCTCGGCGCTGCGCGTGAGCGTGACGAAATCGACCTTCGCCCGGAGGTCGCGGTACTCGGGCAGGTAGCGGCCCGCCTGACGCATGATCCAGACGGGGGTATAGGGAACGGGCCGGCGCCGGCAGGCGTCGAGGAACACCGCCCCGCCGCTCGAGCGCTCGGAGTCTCGACCCGGCCTCAAGGCTGCAGCCATTGGCACAGGTCCGGAGCGAAGTAAGTGATGACCAGATCCGCGCCGGCGCGCCGGATGCCGGTCACCGTCTCGAGCGCCGCGGCTCGCTCGTCGATCCAGCCGCGAGCGCTCGCCGCCTTGATGAGGCTGTACTCGCCGGAGACCTGGTACGCGACCACCGGCACCTCGACCCGCTCACGCACCCGCCGGATCACGTCGAGGTACGGACCCGCGGGCTTCACCATCACCATGTCCGCGCCCTCCTCCACGTCGAGCTCGACCTCGCGCAGGGCCTCGCGCGCATTCGCCGGATCCATCTGATACGAGCGGCGGTCGCCGAAGGCCGGCGCGGAATCCGCCGCTTCGCGAAACGGTCCGTAGAATGCCGAGGCGTACTTCGCGGCGTAGGAGACGATGGGCGTGCCGGCATGCCCGTTGCGGTCGAGCAGCTGCCGGATCGCGAGCACGCGGCCGTCCATCATGTCGCTCGGCGCGACGGCATCGACGCCGGCCCGCGCGTAGTTGAGAGCGACCTGCGCGAGGGTCTCTATGGAGGAGTCGTTGTCGATCGCGCCCGAGGGGAGCACGTGACCGCAGTGGCCGTGGTCGGTGGCACTGCACAGGCACACGTCCGCCCACACGATGAGATCCGGACAGGCGGCCTTGATCGCTCGGATGGCGAGCGGCACGAGCCCATTCGGATCGAGAAAGGCGGAGGCTCGGGAGTCCTTCTCCGCGGGCGCGCTGAAGAGGATCACCGCGGGGACGCCGAGCCCCGCGACACGCTCGGCCTCCGCCGCGCATTCGTCCACCGAGAGCTGGGAGATGCCCGGCATGCTCTCGACCGCATGGCGTACCCGCGCGCCCGGCACGAGAAACAGCGGATAGATGAAGTCGTCGCGGCTCAAGCGCGTCTCGCGCGCGAGGCGCCGCCAGGCGTCGGACTGGCGCAGGCGGCGGGGTCTCGAGATGGGAAATCCCATGGGTTATGACCTCAGGCTCCAGTGTCGGTAGGTCGTCGCGGCGAGTCCGTCGAGCGTCGCCGGCTGCGCGAGCACCGACTCGAATCCATGCTCGGCGAGCGCACGCGCCGTCGTCGAGCCGAGTGTGACGGCGGAGCAGCTCGACAGCAGCCGCTCGAAGTGCGCGCGCCCGAGGGCGCGCTCGAGCTCTTCCACGCCCGAGGGACTGGTGAAGGTCACCGCACCGACGGCGCCTCGATCGACCCACGAGCGGCACGCGCTCACGTCGAGTCCGGCGGCATCCGTGCGATAGGCCTCGACCTGGTGCACCTCCGCTCCGAGCTCGCGCAGTCCCGCGGCAATCGTCGCCAATGCCCGCGAGCTCGCCGGAAACAGCACGCGCGCACCGCGCGCCATCACCGGCGCGAGTGCGGCGATGAGCGCCGCGGCGCTCGCTTGCTCCGGCACGATATCCGGCGGCCACTGGCGCTCGAGGAGCGCCTCGGCGGTGCGGGCTCCGACCGCGGCCACCCGTACGCCTTTCGGCGGTGACGGCAGCCGGGCCGTCACGGCGCTCACCGCGTGCCGGCTCGCGAAGACGATCCAGTCGAGTGCCGCGGCCTCAGTGAGCGCAGCGTCGAGCGGCGTGGGATCCGCGGGCGGTCCCACGTGCACGACGGGCCAGGACAGCACCTCCAGCCCGAATTCCCGCAGGCGCGTGCTGAGCGGCCCATCGCGGGGCTCGTCGCGCGTCACGACCACGGCGGCGCGCGCTTCCTCGACGCCGCGCAACGCAGGGATCGAGGCGCGAGCGCTCATGGCTGCTCGACCGCGACCGCCGAGCGCTGCCGCTCGATGATCTGCTGGGCTCCTTGCGCGAGCAGCTCCCCGCCGACTCTCTCGCCGAGCTCCACGGCGCGCTGAAAGGCGGCCGGCGCCTCGCCGGCAAGCGGGAAGTCACCGCTCGCGGTGATGGAGGAGGAGCCGTCGAGGGCGCACACGCACGCGTGCAGCGACAGTCGGTCCTGCTCGATGCGCCCGAGCGCGCCGAGCGGGACCTGACAGCCCCCCTCGACCCGCCGCAGCAGCGAGCGCTCCGCGAGCGTCGCGACGCGCGTTGCGAAATGGTCGAGCGGCCGCAGCCAGCGGGCCGACTGCGGATCGCCGGCGCGGCTCACGACGCCGATGGCGCCCTGCGACACCGCGGGCGTGAACTGCTCGGGCGGCAGATACGCCGTGATGTGCCGCTCGAGCCCGAGGCGCTTGAGCCCGGCCGCCGCGAGGATGATCGCATCGTACCGGCCCTCGGCGAGCCGCTCCACGCGGGTGGGCACGTTGCCGCGCAGATCGAGCGCCGTGAGATCGCGGCGCGCGCGCGCAAGGAACGCTCTGCGGCGCAGGCTGCTCGTGCCCACTCGCGCACCCGCGGGCAGGTCCTCGAGCGACTCGGCCGACCGTGACAGCAGCGCGTCGCGAGGATCTTCCCGCTCGAGCACGGCGTTGAGCGCAAGTCCGGCATCGAGCGCCGTGGGCAGGTCCTTCAGGCTGTGCACGGCGATGTCGACCTCGCTCGCGAGCACCGCGCGATCGATCTCGCGCGTGAAGAACGCGCGCCCGTCCGCCTGCCAGAGGGGGATGTCGGCGCGGGCATCGCCTTCCGTGCGGATATGGATCAGCTCGACGGCCGGCGCGCCCGGCTGCCGCCGGATGAGTTCGGCCACGCGGCTCGCCTGCCACAGCGCGAGCTCGGAGGCTCGCGTGCCGATCCGCAAGGCAGAGCCTCCACTCACGGCTCCTCCCCCGGCACGAACCGGTAGCCCACGCCCCAGACGGTGAGGAAAGTTTGCGGGTTCGCGGGATCGCGCTCGAACCGCTTGCGCAGCCGCAGGATGAAGTTGTCCACCGTCCGGGTGGAGGGAAACACGTCGTAGCCCCAGACCCGCTCGAGCAGATCCTCGCGCGAGACGATCTCGCCCGGCTTCTCGGCGAGCACCTTGAGGATCATGGCCTCTTTCTCGGTGAGCTCCTGCTCCTCGCCGTTCCACGAGCGGCCCCGGAACGTGCGGAAGTCCACCTCGTTGCCGCTGAATCGCAGTATGGCGGCGGGCGTCGATGCGGAACTCGACTTGTACCACTCCCAGCGCCGCAGGATCGCCCGCACGCGCAGCAGGAACTCCTGCAGGTGGAAGGGCTTCGCGAGATAGTCGTCGCCGCCCGCCTCGAGACCCCGGACGCGATCGGCGGGGTCGCCGCGCGCCGTGAGGAACAGTACCGGCGTCAGCGTCCCCCGCGCGCGCAGCGCGCTGCAGACCGCGAACCCGTCGCGTCCCGGAAGCATCACATCGAGCACTATCAAATCGCAGCTCTCGCGGTCGAACCACGCGACCGCAAGGTTACCGTCGTCCAGCGTATCGACCGTGAACCCCTCCGCGCGCAGGTTCTCCGCCAGTCCCGCCGCGAGAAAGGGATCGTCCTCGACGACGAGGATTCGTGCGTCCTGAGTCACGGGAATTCTTTCCGATGGGTCTCGATGTGTTTTGCCATCCCTGGCGATAGCTCACCCGGCCCGGCCTTCCTGGCCGGTCGCTCGCCGCTCTGCGGCTCGCCCGCCACAGGCCAGGTGAGGACGAACTCCGCGCCCTGGCCCAGCCCGTCGCTGTGCGCCGTGACGCTGCCGCCCACGAGATGCATCAAGCGCTTCACGATGTAAAGGCCCAGCCCCGTGCCGTAGTAGCCGCTGCCGACGCCTGCACTCAAGCGGGAGAATTTCTCGAACAGCTGGCCCTCATCCGTGGGCCGGAAGCCGACGCCGCTGTCGCGCACCGACAGCTCGACCGCGGCCCCCGTGCGGCGCGAGCTCACCACGATCTTGCCGCCGCCGACCGGGGTGACCGCATTCAGAGCGTTCTCGACGAGGTTCCTCACCACCACGTCCACCGCGAGCGGATCGGCGAGCACCTGCAATTCCGTGGGAATCTGCGCCTCGATCTGGATGCGGTCCCTGCGCGCGCGCTCCTGGAAGTGGCCGACGACGCGGTTCACGGCGCTCGCGAGCGGCACGGGCTCGCGCTTCAGGTCCACGCGGCCCCTCGAGAGGCGCACGCTATCGAGAATGCGGGAGACCATCGTCTCCATGCGCGTCAAGTCGGTCAGCATGCGATCGATCAGTGTCTGCAGCTGCTCGGGCGTGAGCGCGCGCAGACTCATGGTCTCGAGCGACAGCTGCAGGCTCGCGAGAGGCGTCTTGAACTGATGCGAGACCAGCGCGAGGAAGTTGTCCTGTTCCTTGAGCACCTCCGCCTCCTTGCGCAGCGCGATCCAGATCACCGCGATGCAGGCGCAGAGCGCGCACAGGAAGAATCCGCCTTCCCACAGGTACTGGTTGAGTCGCAGGCGCCGCTCCGCCTCGAGCTTGCGGTCCACCGCGGGCGAGACGACCGGCCCGCCGCCGCTCGCCGTGAGATCGGGCAGCAGCGCGTGCACGCGCGCGGCCGGCACGCCCGCGCCGAGCAGCGCGCGCGCCGCCGCGATCTGCTCGGCGTGAAGCCTCTGGGCCTCATGAATCCGGGTGAGCGTGTACTGCCGCTGGTCGAACAGCCACCAGCAGACGGTGAGCGCCGAGATGACGACGAGCAGCAGCGTCGTCAACTGAAAGATCCGGGCCGCCTTCATGACGCAGGCCTCATGGCGTGAGCCTCGTGACGTGTGCGTCGGTCATGCGCGCCTCACGATGCGAGCGCCGACGCGAGCGCCGATGCGAACTGGGCCAGGTGCTCCTCGCGGTGCGCGAGCGAGAGAAAGCACACCTCGTACGGCGACGGCGGCAGGTAGATGCCGCGCTCGAGCATGGCATGAAACAGCTTCGCAAAGCGCGTGCCGGCCTCCTGCGGCAGGACCGCGGCGACCCTCGGCGCCCCCTCGGCGTGCAGCGAGAGCCAGACGAGCGACCCCAAGCGAACGAGATGCAGAGGGAACGGCGCGCGGGCGAGCACGGGCTCGAGCAGGCGTTCGAGCGCGGCGCCCAGCGATTCCAGCTGACGCCAGCCATCCTCGCGCTCGAGGGTGTCGAGAGTCGCGATCCCTGCGGCCATGGCGACGGGGTTGCCCGAGAGCGTACCGGCCTGGTACACATCGCCGTCCGGCGCGAGCCGGCTCATGATCTGCCGCGAGCCGCCGAAGGCGCCGACGGGCATGCCGCCTCCGATGACCTTGCCGAAGGTCACCATGTCCGGAACGATGCCGAGCCGCTCCGCGGCCCCGCCGCGCGCGAGCCGGAAGCCGGAGATCACCTCGTCGAAGATGAGCAACGTGCCGCGCCGGCGCGTCTCGTCGCGCAGCGTCTGCAGGAACGCCTGCCTTTGCAGCAACAGTCCGTGGTTCGCCGGCACGGGCTCGATGATCACCGCGGCGATCTCCTCGCGCGCGAGGAGATCGCGAGCGGCGGCTTCGTCGTCGAGCGGCAGCACTCGCGTCGCCGAGACGAAGGCTTCCGGCACGCCGGCCGAGGACGGGCGGCCGAACGTCGCGAGCCCCGAGCCGGCCGCGACGAGCAGGTGATCGGCGTGGCCGTGATAGCAGCCGGAGAACTTCACGATGAGGCTGCGCCCGGTCACGGCGCGCGCCACCCGGATGGCGCTCATCACGGCCTCCGTGCCTGATGAGACGAAGCGCACCTGCTCGAGGCCGGGGTACGAGCGCACGATGCGCTCCGCGAGCTCCATCTCGCCCGCACAGGGCGCGCCGAAGGTCATGCCCTTGCGGCAGGCTTCCGTCACCGCTCGCACGACGTGAGGATGCGCGTGACCGAGGATGAGCGGCCCCCACGAGCCCACGAAATCCAGGTAGCGGTTGCCGTCGGCATCGATCAGATGTGGGCCTTCGCCCCGCTCGATGAAGAGAGGCGTGCCGCCCACGGCGCGGAACGCGCGCACCGGCGAGCTCACGCCGCCTGGAATCAACCGCCGCGCGTGCTCAAACAGTTCGACGGAGCGTTCGTGTGTCATGGCGTATCGGAGGGTGCCCCCGTGCGATGCAGGCGCGCTTCCCGGAAGAAGGCTTCGGTCGCCTCGTGGCTCGCGTGCTCCGCCGCCGCCCGCATCCCGCTGAGTGGCAGATGGGCCAGTCGGTGCGCGAGCGCCGTCGCCCACCCGGCGAGACGGGCGCGGCGTCCCTCATCGAGGTCCTGCAGCTCTCCCTTGAGCAGCCGCTCCACCTCCGCGGCCGCGATGCGCTCGAAATCCCCGCGCAGCTGCGCGAGCTGGGGACCGATCGCGCGCGCGGCGAGCTCGCTGCGCAGCCGTCCCAGCCGCTCGTCGATGGCGGCACGCACGGGCGCGAGCCTCAGCAGGTGGCCCACGCGGTCCTCGCGCGCGGCGAGGACGAGGTCGTCGAGGCCGACACGCTCAAATCCGCAGGCGCGAGCCGCCGCGGGATCGATGTTCGGCGGAAGACCAAAATCGACGATGAGCGGGCGCGTGCCCTGCGCGGCGCGGCCCAGCCTCGCGAGCGCCTCGCCATCGAGCACGGCCTCGGTGGAACCGGTTGCACACACCAGCGCGGCGCAGCCGCCGGGCGGATGCTCGCGAAATGTCTCGAGCGGCATGGCCTCGCCGGCGATTTCGCCCGCGAGGGCCTGCGCGGCATCGAGTGAGCGGTTCACGACGAGAAGGGGCAGGCCGCGCTTCGCGAGAAGCGCGCCGCAGCGCCGCGTCATGGGCGATACACCGACCAGCGCCACGTATTGCGCCGGGTGCGAAGGATCTCGCGGGCGCGGCGATTCGGGCTGCCGCGGCGGCAGGACGTGGGCGATGACGCGGTCGGCGGCGAGATCGGCAAGCGAGGGGGCGCGGTGGGACTCCAGGCGATGAGCGTGGCGCGCCATGGCGAGCGCCTCGGTCATGATGCGGTCGAGCACGGGGCCCGCCGTCTGCGCAGCGCGCGCAGCCTGCCAGGCCGCCCGCAGCTGAACGTAGATCTCCTGCTCGCCCGCCTGTGCGGAATCGAGTCCGCACGCGACGAGGAAGAGGTGCTCGATCGCCGCCTCTCCGGTCCAGGTGCGCAGCGCGGCGGAGGCCTCGCCGTTCCGTGGCTCCCGCCCGAGCAGGGCGCGGTAGACATCGGGCCGCATGTCGAGCGCCGGCCTGTCGGCCAGCACGAACGCGACCTCGACGCGATTGCAGGTCGAAAGGTAGAGAACCTCCGCCCCCTGCAGGGCGGCGCGCAGCGCAGGCAGGCGCGCTCCGAGCTCCGTGCGCGGGATGGCAAAGCGCGCCACCTGCTCCGCGCTGGCATGCCGGTACGAGGCGCCTACGACCCCGATTCCATACATGCGGCAAGCAGACCACGCCGCTGCGGCGCAATTGTCACCGAATGGTCATGGCATGCGGCACCGCGGCATCCGGCCGCCGGCACCGCGCTCCCGGGGGATTCAGTCCCGGCCGGAACGGAGGATGGTGCCGAGCAGGAAGCCGGCGACGACTCCAATTCCGAGCGCCCACAGGGCCGCGGACTGCGGGCGTTGCTCCACCCGGCCCTGCAGATCCGTGAATCGCGAGCGGGCCCAGTCCGTGGCGCCGCGCGCTCGCGCGCGCGCGGCTTCCGCCGCCGAGGAGACATTCTCGCGGATCGCATCCGCCGCCGCGCTCCCGGCAGCTTTCAGATGATCCCGCGCCCTCTGCACTTCCGCTTCCGCTTTCGCCTGGTCTCCGTTCGACGTGCCAGGGGGCATGTTGTCTGCCATGTTCCGCCTCCTTATTTGCCCCCGCGAGGCTCAGCGGCAGTGCTCGTCGTTCGCGACGCACACCACCCAGGTGTGGTTGTGATACCAGCGGTGGTGGGCGCGATCGAAGTAGCCCTCACGCGGCGCGATGACGCAGCCCGACACAAACATCACTGCGAGCGCCAGCAAGCAGCTGCCCAAAGAAATTCGTTTGGTGATCATCATTTTCTCCCGCGTCAGGTTCGTTCAGCGCGACGCGCGCATTGCGCGGGCGCTTGCTTGGGGGGATCCCTCGCAAGGATCATACCCGCCCCCGACACTCCGATTCACGTGCGCCGGTAGCCGCTCACCTGGGCACCGTCCTCGGGCCGCAGGCGCATGAAGCCCGGCAGCGCGAGCAGGGGAAGAATGGCCGTCAGCAGAAACACCTCGTGGAACCGCGCCGGCGTCAGTGTGCGGCCATGGAGGCTCAAGTCACCGAGAACCACCGCGCTCAAGGAGACACCGAAGCTCACGGTCAGCTGCTGGATGAGGCCGCCGAGGCTCGTCGCGTGACTCAACCGCTCGGCCGGCGTGTCGGAGTAGGAGAGTGTGTTGGAGCTCATGAATTGGGTCGATCGGGCGAGTCCGAAGATGAGGACGTAGCCGCCGATCATCCAGCGCGGCGTGTGCGGACCGAGCAGCGTGAACCCCGCGAGGATGGCCGACGCTGCGATCGCGCTCCCGATCAGCACCTTGCCGAAGCCGAGCGATCGCAGCAGCCGGGAGATGAAGAGCCGCACGATGATGGCGCCCGCGCTCCCGAGGAAGGTCAAGGACCCCGAGCCGATGGCGCTCATGCCGAAGCCCACCTGCAGCATGAGAGGAAGCAAAAACGGCGTGCCGTTGAGGGCGATGCGGCACACGCCCCCCGAGAGCGTTCCGATCGAGAACGCGCGCTGCCGGAACAGGCCGAGATCCACGACGGGCACCGCGACACGCCGTGCATACCGTGAGAAGGCGAAGAGCAGCGCCGCCGCGAGCGCGAACAAGCCCGCGATCTCGAGGACCGGAAGCGTGAGCCGCTCGACGCTCTCCATCCCGACCTGCAGCAGCGCGATGGCGCAGCCGAACATCAGGAATCCCGGAAAGTCGAACTTCACGCCGGGCTCGCCGGGGACCTCCTCCATGAATCGGGCCGCGAGCGCGATGCCGGCGAGCCCGAACGGCAGGTTCACGTAGAAGATCCACCGCCACGAGGAATAGGTCGTCAGGACTCCGCCGAGCAGCGGACCGATGATGGGCCCCAGGATCGCGGGGAACGTCATGTAGGTCATCGCCGTCACGAGCTCTCGGCGGGGAAAGCTCCGGAGAAGAATGAGCCGGCCGACGGGCGTCATCATGGCTCCGCCGAGTCCCTGCAGCACCCGCGTGGCGACCAGCATCGAGAAGCTGTCGGCGATGCCGCAGAGCGCCGATCCGGCCGTGAAGATCGCGAGCGCCAGGATGAAGATGCGCCGCGCGCCGAAGCGATCGGTGAACCAGCCGCTCAGCGGGATGAACACCGCAAGGGTGAGGACATAGGCCGTCACGGCCAGATTGAGCCTCACCGGGGTCGTGGCGAGGCTGCGCGCCATGTCCGGGATGGCGGTGGTGATGATCGTCGAGTCGAGCTGTTCCATCAGGAACGCGATCGCGACGACCACCGGGATCAGGATGCGGAGCCGGGGATTCCGCTCGGTGGCAAAGCTCCTGTCTTCCAATGCGCTACCCGCTCGGAGAGCGGGTCACGGAAGGCGATCGAGTCTCAAACGGTGAGATAACTCTTGCGTTTGATCTTGCGGTGCGCGATCTCGCGCGGATAGGTGCCGCAATGCATCACCCCCTGCTCGTAGGCGACGCGCAGCTTCGGGATCGGAGCCTCGACCGCAGGCGTCGAAGCCATGATCGCATCGAACCGTTCCTTCATCCCAGGCTTGAATTCCGGGTGGCTGAGGATGAACAGGTCGTTGTGGACGACGCCGTTCAGCACGCGCTCGCCGGCCTCCAATGGATCCATGGACGAGGATGGCCTCTTGAAGAATTGCCTCATGCGTGCCGGCATGTTCGCCAGCCGCTTCTCCAGGTACGGGTTGTCCTTGCCCGTGCCGGCGTAGTTGTTCGTGTTGACGCCGCCGGGACAGAACACCCCGGTTCCGATGTTGGTGGACTCGAGCTCGACACGCAGCGCCTCCATGAGGCCCACGGCGGCGATCTTCGTCGAGGTGTAGATCCCCGCGTTCACGCCAGGCAAGAGCCCGCCCATCGAGGCGGTGGTCACGAAATGGCCGCCCTCGCCGTGCTTGAGCATGTGGGGCAGACACACGTGCACGCTGTTGTAGATGGCCGTGAAGTTCACCGCGACCGCGTCGTCCCACTCAGCGTACGTGGCCTTGCTCGCCTCGGTCAGCGTCTTGATGCCGGCGTTGTTGACCACCAGATGCAGCTTGCCGTAGTGCTGCACGACTTGGTCCAGCATTTTCTGCCAGCCGTCCCGGTCGGTCACGTCGTGCTGGACCGGCAGCACTCCCGGATTGCCCGGCTGGAAGAGCGGCAACGCGGCCGCGAGACGCTGCGGATTGCGGTACCCGATCACGACCTTCATCCCGGCAAGGGACGCGGCACGCGCGATCCCGAGGCCAATGCCGTCGGAGGCGGCCGAGACGTAGGCGACCTTCCCGTTGAGATCCTTGAGGGGCGGGGGCTGCGAGAACTTCGGCTCCGGAGCCCTGAAGCCGCCGGCGGGCCTCGGCCCTGCTCCAGGGCCCGGCGCCGCAGGAGCCGGCGCGGCATTCTGCGCGTTGGCGTAGTGACTCAATCCGAGACTGGCGAGGAGGCCGCCGGCGCCAAGGACCATGCCGGTGCCGAGCAATTCGCGTCGACCCAGCTTCGCCGCGGCCGAGTCGCCGTCCTGCCTGTCGCGCGTGGCATTGCGCTTGGCTCGAGTATCTGCCTGCTTGGACATGTGAGCTCTCGATAGTGTGGAGGGTAGGCCCGATCGGTTGCGCCCAGCCTGGGCGTCAGACGGTCATGCTCAGATAGGATTTGCGCTTCTGGCGCCGGTGCGCGATCTCTCGCTTGTAGATACCGCAGTGCAGCACGGGCGTCTCTCCTTTTACGCGGGCCGCCGGCGGAGGCGGAATCTCATCGACCGGCTCCGAATCGAGCATGGCTTCGAAGCGCTGGTCGGTCCCGGGCATGTATTCCGGGTGCGTGAGGATGAACAGGTCGTTGTGAATGACGCCGTTCAGCACGCGCTTGCCGGCCTCGAGCGGGTCCATGCCCGGCGGGGGGCCGTTGCCGAAGCGCGGGCGGAAACCCTTCGGGGGCGGATGAGCCTTGCGTTGCGCGACGAGGTAGGGATCTTCCTTGCCGGTGCCGAGCCAGTTGTCGGTGTTGACTCCGCCCGGACAGAACGCCGAGGTGCCGACCGTCGTGCTCTCGAGCTCGACGCGCAGCGCCTCGATGAGCCCCACCGCGGCGATCTTCGTGGCGGTGTAGACGCCGAGCGGGCCGCCGGGCAGCAGGCCGCTCATCGACGAGGTCACGGCGATGTGCGAGCCCTCGCCGTGCTCGAGCATGTGCGGCAGGCATACGGCGACGCTGTTGAAGGTCGCGGTGTAGTTCACCGCCACCGCATTGTCCCAGTCTTCGTAGGACACCGTGCTCGCCCTGGCGAACGTCTTGTCGCCGGCGTTGTTGACGACGAGGTGCAAGCGGCCGTACTTGCTCTTGATCTGCTCCAACACCTGCGCCCAGGCGTTGCGATCGGTCACGTCGTGCTTGACGGGAAACACACCGGCGTTGCCCGGCTTGAAAAGCGGCAGCGCGGCCGCGAGCCGCGCCGGGTTGCGGTAGCCGATACAGACCTTCATCCCTGCAAGGGATGCGGCCCGCGCGATCCCGAGGCCGATGCCATCGGAAGAGGCGGTGATGTAGGCGACCTTGCCCTTGAGGTCGTGCAGCGGCGCCCGCTGCGAAAACTTGGGTTCCGGAGGCATGGGCGTCCGTCCTGGCGGCCGGCCGCCGGGGCCGGCGCCTGGGCCAGTCCCCGCCGGAGCCGGCGCTTGGGCGACGGCGTAGCGGCTCAGGCCGAGCGCGGCGAGGATCCCGCCGGCTCCGATACCGGCTCCCTCGGCGAGAAAGCGGCGGCGCTCGACCGCGAAGCGATCCAGGCCGGGGGGCGATCGAGACGTATCCTTCTCGGACATATGAGGCTCTCGGTGTTGGGGGCTTCGGTTGTTGACTTGTCTATGGGCCGTGCGGCATCCGCAGCGCCGGCGCCGCGCCACGAGCACTTCGGCTAAGCGGAGTATGCCTCAACCCGCGGCAAACGGAGAATCAGAATGGATGCTGTCACCGCGGCCCCCTCCTCGAGCAGACATGGCGCTCAGCGCTCGAAATGAAAAGGTATTTGGCGCAGCCGGCAACATTCGAAACGTCGCTCCGCGTCCAGGTAGACTAGCGCCCAAAATAGCGCGAGCCGGGATGTCCCATGATGCGACGCTTTCAGATTCTGGTGTGGACGTTGGTCGTGCCGGGAATGCTTCTCGGAGCTCGGCAGCTCGCGAACGCTCAGATGGGCGGCGCCGACCAGGCGCAAGCGACGGAGCGGGACCATCAGCTGATGATGGACCAGCTCGGCATCCGCCAGCTGCGGCCGGGAGCGAGCGGCGATGAGAGCGCGCCGGACCACGCCAACTACGATGAGTCGAAGGCCAATCCCTGGCCGAACTGGCCCGACCCCTTGGTGCTGAACGACGGGCACCCGGTCACCTCGGCCGGGATGTGGCGGCGCCTGCGGCGGCCCCAGATCGTGGAGGCCTTCGAGCAGGAGGTCTACGGTCGCGTCCCGGCGAACGTGCCCCGCGTCACCTGGTCGGTCACCGCGTCCGAGGCCGAGCGGATCGGCCGCGTGCCCGTGACCGCTTCCCGGGTCGTCGGCCATGTCGACAACTCCGCCGATCCGGCGGTGACCGTCGATATCCCCATGATGCTGGTGAAGCCGGCCATGCATCGGGGCCCGATGCCGGTGCTGATCATGTTCGTGTTGGGCCCGCCCGCCTTCCCCGCGCCGGTTCCCCCCTCGCCCGATGTCGTCGCCCGGATGAATGCGGCGATGAAGGATGCCCTCATCCGCCAGGACCCCTCGCTCGCCGAGTTCTTTCGCACGCATCCGGCCTGGCAACCGATCGCCACGCCGCCTTTCTTCCCTCCTCCGCGGCGGCCGGACGACCCGATCCAGCAGCTTGTGTCGGACGGCTGGGCCGTGGCGATGATCGACCCCAACAGCGTCCAGCCCGATAACGGCGCGGGGCTCACTCGCGGCGTGATCGGCCTCACCAACCGCGGCGCCCCGCGCAAGCCCGACGACTGGGGCGCCCTGCGCGCGTGGGCGTGGGGCGCGAGCCGCGCCTACGACTATCTGGCGACGGACCCCGACCTCGATGCGAAGCACATCGGGATCGAGGGTGTCTCGCGCTACGGCAAGGCGGCGCTCGTGACGCTCGCCTTCGATCAGCGCTTCTACATGGGACTGATCGGCTCCTCGGGCGAGGGGGGCGCCGCACCCTTCCGGCGTAACTTCGGGGAGATGGTCGAGAACCTCACGGGATCGGGCGAGTACCACTGGATGGCCGGCAACTTTCTGAAGTACGGCGCTTCGCAGGCGCGGGGCGGTGCCAAGACGGCGGCCAACCTGCCGGTCGAATCCTCCGAGCTGATCGCGCTGTGCGCTCCGCGCCTGACCTTCATCAGTTACGGCTCACCGGCCAAGGGCGACGCCTTGTGGGTTGACCAGCAGGGCAGCTACATGGCGGCCGTCGCGGCCGGGCGGGTCTTCCGCCTGCTAGGCGCCAAGGATCTCGGCGTGGGTGATGATTACCAGCACGCGCAAATGCCGCCCATCGACTCGGGACTGCTCGACGGTGAGCTCGCGTGGCGGCAGCACGATCAAGGCCACACCGATGTCCCGAACGTGCAGTACTTCATCGCGTGGGCGGACCGCTGGATGCACCGCTCGCCGCCGGGGCACTGACCGGCAGGGGCGCGAGGCCGCGGCAGAGCGCACGGCTCAGTCGTCGATGGCCTGGTAGACGGAGGTGCTGAAGTCCGGACGGATGCCGGCCGCAGTGGCGCCGATGTCCAGGCGCTGGATCATGAGGAGCGCAACCAGCTGCTCTCTCGGATCCGAGAACCACTGCGTGCCGAAGGCGCCGCTCCAGCCGAACTGGCCGGGGGACGTGGAGACGCCGTCCCGCTTGATCACGACCGATACGCCGAAGCCCCATCCCCGGCTGTCGAAGAAGCCCGGGAAGAAAGCGGCCGTGGCCTTCTGATCCGCCGTGAGCTGGTCGGTTGTCATCGCCTCGACCGAATGCCGCGACAGGATGCGCTCGTTACCGTGCCGGCCGCCGTTGAGCATCATCGATCCGAACGTGTAGTAGTCCTCGACGGTCGACACGAGGCCGCCGCCGCCGGCCGGGAACGCCGGCGGTTGAGCCCATGCGCTGTCGCTCGCGCTGTCGTGCAGATCGAGGGCGCGAGTCTGCGGATTGATCGCGTAGCAGGTCGCGAGCCGGCTGAGCTTTGCGCGCGGCACGCTGAAGCCGGTGTCCTTCATCCCGAGCGGCCGGAAGATGCGCTCCTCGAGATAGGCATCGAACGCCTGGCCCGAGGCGCGCGCGATGAGCACTCCGAGCACATCGGCGCCGGTGTGGTACATCCAGTGCTCACCGGGCTGCTGCATGAGCGGCAGGGACCCCAGGCGCTTGATCCATTCGTCGGGCGCAAGCGGCGGCGCCGGCTTCAGCGACTGGATCTGCGCATCCGCGACCGCCTTGGCGATCGGGGAGGCATTCGGCGGACCCAGGCTCATGCCGAATCCCATGCGGAAGGTCAGCAGGTCGCGCACGGTGAGCGGCCGCCGCGCAGGCACCGTCTCATCGAGCGGTCCGTCCATCCGCTTGAGCACTCTGCGGTTTGCGAGCTCCGGCAGCAGGCGCTCGACCGGCTCGTCGAGCCTCAGCTTGCACTCCTCGACGAGGATCATCGTCGCGACCGCCGTGATGGGCTTGGTCATCGATGCGATGCGAAAGATCGTATCGCGGCCGATCGGGTCCCGGCCGTCCAGGGCTTTCGCGCCGATCGCATCGACATGGACCTCGCCGCGGCGGCTGACGAGCGTCACGACGCCCGGCACTTCTCGGGCCTCGACATAGGCCGCCATCGTCTGGTGCATTCGGCCCAGCCGGGCCTTGGACAAGCCTGAGCTCATCGTCCCACTCCTCGATCGAGCTTCACCGCCAACGGTCGCGAGCCTGGCACATCCGGGCAGTGAGACTCAAGTGAGCGGCCCCGCGCCGCTCAGCCGATGTTCTTCAGCGCTTCCCGCAGGCTGAGTGCGCTCAGGCGGGAGCGATTCCGCCGCACGTACCCCTTGATCTCGGCGGGGTCGGTCCAGGCGTACTGGCGCAGCGCCCAGCCGATTGCCTTCTGCAGAAAGAACTCCGGCGATCCGAGCGACGGCTCGATGCAGGCATACAGCAGCGTGAGATCCGTCTCCCGCTTGAATCCGAGCTGACAGAGGATCGCCGCGCGCCGCTTCCAGAGATTCTCCGACTTGGCCCAGGAAAGGATCTTCCGCCGCATGGGCCCCGGATGATCCCTCACGATCGGCCCGATGCAGTGCGATGCGATCTCGTCCACGTAATCCCACCACGCGCCGGTCACGATCAATTCCTCGTACATCTTCATCGCGGCGGGTGTTTGAAAGCGCTGCGTGCGCCGATCGCGCGCAAGGTACACCGCCGCATAGCGCTCTTCGCGGAACTCGGCATCGCGCCACATACGAAGGACCTGCGCCCGCCATTGACGGGCCGTCTCGATCCGAGCGTCCGCAAACGTTTCCCGGCATATCTTGCGCAACAAAGGCGCCGGCACGCCGTGATACGGCATCGCAGACTTCATGTAAGCCTGCATCGCGAGCGCCTTGGCCGGGTCCGCGGCGCGCCGCAACGCTTTGCGCAAAGTCGGTAATGGACGATGAGACTGCATGGGGGTCGGCGGCATTCGGGAGCTCGGCGATTCGGCAGCAGCGGGCGCGCACCGAGACCGGCGGCGTCGGTTCGCCGACGCTAGTGCGGTGAGCGCGCCAGCGCTAGCTCGCGCCGAGAGCGAGGCGCTCGGCAACGGCTGAGGAGGAAAAGGCCATGACTAAACTATAGACTAGATAGTGTGCTGTGATAATCGTTAGATATCATATACATAAGTGACCACTGCGCACTGGATTGACTAGATAATCAGCTGCGCCGGATAACGGAGCGGCCCGCGCGCGGAACCCGTGATCGGGCTAACATTCAAGCCGGACCTGTGTCGAGGGGAAGGCCGGTTGGCTGGGTTGGTCGAAGAGCCGGACAACGCAACCGCAGAAAAGCCTGCGATCCTGCTGCACGGGGTGACGAAGACATTCGGCGAGACGCGGGCCGTCAGCGAGCTGAGCCTCGAGATCCCTCGCGGCCGCCTGTACGGGCTCATCGGGCCAAACGGTGCCGGGAAGACGACGGCAATCCGCATGATCATGTCGATCCTGCAGCCGGACTGCGGCCGCATCTCCGTGCTGGGGCGCCGCTCGGCTCTCGAGGCCAAGGATCGGATCGGCTACCTGCCCGAAGAGCGGGGCCTGTATCGAAAAATGCGCGTGAGCGCCTTCCTCGAGTACCTGGGTCGGCTCAAGGGGGTGCCCGCCTCGCTCCTCCCGGAGCGCGTGGCCTCGCGGCTCGCTCGCCTGGGGCTCGAGGAATATGCGGGCAAGCGCTGCGAGGAGCTCTCGAAGGGCACGCAACAGAAGATCCAGTTCATCGCCGCGGTGATTCACGATCCCGATTTGCTCATTCTCGATGAGCCGTTCACCGGCCTCGATCCGGTGAGCACGCTGCAGCTGCGCAAGCTCATCATGGCCGAGCACGACCGGGGCGCGACGATCGTATTCTCGACTCACGTCATGGCGCACGCGGAGGAGCTCTGCGATCACATCGTGATGATCCATCGCGGCTGCAAGGTCCTCGATGACCCCATCGCCGAGATCCGCAGCCGATACGATCCGCGGACGATCCGCCTTGAAGCCCTGGACCCAAACTCGGACGGCGCGCGCCTCACCCAGCTGCCAGAGGTGGAGCAAGTTGCGCGTGACGAGACGGGGCTGCGGGTTGGACTTGCCGCGGGAACGAATCCCGCGGCGGCCCTGGCGCGCGTTGCAGCGGTGGTGCCCTGCAGCCGGATCGAGCTGGCACGCCCCACGCTCGAGGAGATCTTCTTGCGCGTGGTGTCCGGCGGGAGTCCGGCTCCCGAAACCGGCGGCACGAGCAGTGAGCGTCTCCGAGGCGCGAGAGAACTGTGATGAAGAAGATATTTTTTATCGCCTCCCGTGAATTCCTTGCGGTGGTCGCCACCCGCGGCTTCATCATCGGCTCGCTCGTGCTGCCGGCGCTGATGGCGCTCGTCATATTCGGGCTTCCGCGACTGATGGGCCAACGGGACTTCAGCGTCACGGGCGAGGTCGCCGTCATCGATCCGAGCGGTCTCGTGGCGGCGGCTCTGCGAGAGACCGCCGACCCGGCAAAGCTCGAGCAGCGGCGGCGAGTCCGTGCACAGCGAGCCGCGCAAGGCGCCTACGGCGCAGCCGGCTCGGGCGTCCTCGAGGGACCCGGCTTCGAGACCGCGGTTACCGCCATGGAAGGGATCACCGCCGCGTCGGGCCCGATTCCCCACGTTCGATTCATCGAGCGGCCGGATGATCTGGCCCGAGAGAGGGCGTGGCTCGTCCAGCCGAACGCCGGCGCCCCCCATCTGGCCGTCGTCGTCGTTCGTCCGCAGGCCCTCGCTCCAGCCGCGCCGGGTATTGCCGCCGCGGCGACGCCGTATGATCTGTACGTGCCGGCGAATCTCGACGAGCGCGCGGAGGCGGCGATTCGCGGAATGCTGCGGGATGCGATCGTATCCGTGCGGGCGCGCGCCCATGGGCTCGACGTGGATCAGCTCGACGCGCTCGCGCAGGTGCAAGCCGGGCGCTCGATCGCCATCATGCGCGACGGCTCGGAGCGCCCCTCGACCCCCGCGCTCGACCGTCTCGTTCCCTTCGGACTCATCTTGCTCATGTTGATCGGCGTGCTCGGCGGCGGGCAGTTCCTCCTCACGACGATGGTCGAGGAGAAGTCGAGCCGCATCATCGAGGTGCTGCTCGCCGCGGTGTCGCCTGTCGAGCTGCTCGCGGGAAAGATTCTCGGACAGCTCGGTGCCGTCATGGTCGGCATGGGCTTGTACCTCCTTGTCGCATTCGCTGCGCTCTCCGCCTTCGCGCTGTTCGGCCTGGTCGCCCCTGCATTGCTCCTCTTGCTGTTCGTGCTGTTCATCATCTCGTTTCTGGTCATCGGATCCGTGATGGTTGCCGTGGGCGCGGCCGTGAACGACATGCGAGACGCGCAATCCCTGCTGACCCCCTTCGTGTTCGTGGTGGCCGCCATTGCGATGCTCTCCATGCCGATCTCCATGAATCCGAACTCGAAGCTCGCCACGACGCTGAGCTTCACGCCCGTCGCCAACACGTTCGCGATCATGGCGCGTCTGGCCTCGAGCTCCCCACCCCCGGCGTGGCAAGTCTGGCTGTCGATCGCGATCGGCCTCGCCTCCGCCGTTGCCGCAATATGGCTTGCGGCGAAAGTCTTCAGGATCGCGCTGCTGCTGCATGGGAGGCCTCCAAACCTCGCAACACTGCTGCGCTGGGCGATGTCACCGCAGGCATGAGGAGCAGCACGATGACGACCTACGCAGACGATCGGGCGCAGATCGAGAATCTGTCGAACCGCTACATGATGGCCGTGGACGCGGGCGACATCGACACGATCATGTCGGCCTGGGCGAGCGACGGCGTACTCGAATGGGCCCGCGGCGTGGAGCGAGGCAAGGCCGCCATTCGCAAGGCGATGTCCAATTTCGGCGGCGCGCGGCGTATCGACCTTCCCAAGGGCGCAACGTCACGCCCGCGGATACACCACCAGGTCGTGAACCATGTGATCGACGTGCATGGGAACACGGCGAGGACGTTCGCCTACTGGTTTGCAATCACCAACGACACGCCGCAGAAGGATGTCCAGCTCGCGTACTTCGGGCACTACGAGGACGAGCTCGCGAAGCGCAAGGGCCGCTGGCTATTCACGCGGCGCAAGGTCTTCAATGAATCGCTCTCCAATCGGCGGCTGTTCTATCCCGGACTGAAGGAGAAGGACCCGCGCAAGCGCTGATCCCGCGGAGCCCCGGTCAGGCCCGACCCAGCAGCCAGAAGCCGGGCCCGCGCTCTGTCTCGAGCTTCGCGAGCTGCTCGCGGTGGATCGCGCGCACGCGGGCGGGGGTGATGGCTTCCGATCGATCGACTTCCTCAATGCGCAGGCTGGTCTTGTCCTCGTACAGGTGCTCGCCGACGAGGCGCGCCCCCTCGTCGTACGGCCAGATGAACGCCTGACGGCTGTACACGTGATACAGCCGGTCGGCATGCTCGACGTTGTAGCCGATGAGCTTCAAATCCGACCCCACGGCGAGCTGGTGGAAGGTGATCTCATCGCAGATGCCCCAGTCCTCCACGGCCAGACGATCATCGGAGTGCCACAGGACGGCCTCGCCGACGCTGTTGTAGAAGGCGCGCACCCCGTCTTTTCCTTCGATGACGGCCGGCTTCGCGCCCCAGCTCACCCGGTACACCGGGCGGTCCACGATCATGTCGGACGCGAGGATCCGGTCGTACTCTCCCGCGCCCTCCAGGTGCACGTGTCGCCAGAAGTTGAGCAGGATGGCCCGATGCAGCGGCTTCGTCGTCCGCTCCAGGAGCCTCGCGGTGGGCTTCATGCAGTCGTACACGGCTTGCTCGAATCGGTTCACGTTTGCCTCCGTTTCTTGGCCGAGGTCGCATCTTACCGCGCCATGAGATCGAATCACGCTCACGATCCTTGACGTCACACACTATGTGGCATACAGTATATGCCGCATGGGGTGAGACGAGCATGGACTCCGATATCTACGAAAACCTGAAGCTCGAACTGCGTCGCGGCTCCCTCGTCCTGGCCGTGCTCGCGACTCTTCGCACCGAGCAATACGGCTACACACTGCGTCGAAGCCTCGCGAGCACCGGCATCGCCATCGAGGAGAGCGCGCTCTATCCCATGCTGCGACGCCTGGAAAGCCAGGGACTGCTGCAGAGCAAGTGGCGCGAGGAAGACAACCGGAACAAGCGCTTTTACCGCATCTCCCGGGCCGGCGAGGAAATCCTCACGCGGCTCCTCGAGGAGTGGCGGCAGCTGAACTCTGCGGTACAGCGCATCTTGAAGTGAGGCAGGAATCATGGATCTTCTGGAACGCTATCTCACCGCGGTGGGCGTGTACCTACCCGCCGAAGAGCGCTCGGACATCATTGCCGAGTTACGTGGCGAGCTGACCTCGCAGCTCGAGGAGCGGCAGGCCGAGCTCGGCCATCCTCTCAACACGGAGGAAACCGAGGCACTGCTAAAAGCCTACGGGCATCCCGTGGCCGTTGCCGCGCCGTATCGTCGGCAGCAGCCCCTGATTGGACCTCTGCTTCTGCCCTGGTACTGGCTGGTGCTCAGGGTCACCCTCGGCATCGCGTGGATCACGGATCTGGTCATCGGCTGCATCGGGATTGCCTCAGGTGAGAACCTGATGCAAGTCCTGGGTCACTTGGTGCAGCTGTTATGGAGGTCGACCGTATTGGCGACGGGGACCATCACTATCGTCGCCGTAGTTCTGCAACGTCTGGGGGCGGAGAAGTGGCTCACTCGGTGGTTCGGCCAC
This sequence comes from uncultured Gammaproteobacteria bacterium, assembly GCA_963849095.1. GTDB lineage: Bacteria > Pseudomonadota > Gammaproteobacteria > Steroidobacterales > Steroidobacteraceae > JASHUC01. The sequence goes on along the minus strand of CAWKGA010000009.1, from coordinate 830,542 downwards.
ATCACCGCGAGTTGGCGCCCGCGGGATCTACCGCAGCCGCCACCTCCTCCTCGCAGGCTCGGAGCCAACTGGACCGTCGCCTGGGATCTCATTGGGATCGGACTCCTCATTCTTTGGATGACCGGCGCGGCGGATGCGTTCTGGGCGCCCGTCTCCAACTTCGTGCACTGGCGACCGGCCGACATCGTGCTTGCGCTGCGTTGGCCGGTCCTGCTGCTCGTCATCGCACAGACGGCGCTGCATGTGATGACGGCGATGAGACCTCAGCCTACACGTCCGCGCACGGCGTTCTCACTGGCAGTCAAGGTTGCAGCACTGATCGTGCTCCTGGTCCTGTTGCGCCACTGGCCCTGGTGGCAGGGTGTGAACTTACCGCCAGCAGTCGCCGTGACGGCCACGCGCGGACTCAACACCGGGCTGGGCATCGGACTCGGCATCGCTTGGGGCGTGGTCACCGTCGTGATCATTGCATCCCTGTCTTGGGATCTGGGACAGCTGAGGCACCGCCACAAATGACCGGGCTCGCGAATACGGCCACGGGCATGCAGATACGACGGACATTTGCGGGCCCCGCGCGTCAATGGCGCGGGCCGCGCCGCGGGCGGGAGTGAGATAAGATCCGCCCCACAATACGAACAGCCGGGGAACGCCCATGCCGCGTGCGCAGTGGATCGTGTCAGTAACAATGAGTCTTGTCACAGCAGCCCTCCTGCTCCCACCCGTCGCGACTCGGGCACAGCAGCCTAAAATGGGCTTCGCACCCGTCGCGCTGACCCAGGGCTCCTACACCTTCGATACCGCGGAGCAGCATCAGGTTCGCGTGGTCGTGGTGGTGAAGGGACTGAAGCATCCCTTCGCTGTCGCGCCGCTGCCGAATGGTGACGCATTGGTGTCCGAGCGCGGAGGAACGCTGCGGCTCGTGCGCAATGCAACAGGCGCCGACGGCAAGCCTGCGGAGCTCGATCCGAAGCCCGTCACAGGCATACCATCGCTCGCCTCCGCCTTCCGTAACGGCGGCCTGCAGGACGTGGCTCTGCATCCGCAGTTCGCGCAGAACCGTCTCGTTTATTTCACGTACAACGAGCCCGGGACGCTCTCGCCGCCAGTTGGGAATCGGCCCGCGGCCCGTCAGGGCATCTTGACGCTGATGCGCGGGACGCTCTCGGGGCATGCGCTCATGCACGTCGAGACCGTGTTCTCGGCGAGGGAATCCGGATACGCAGGCAGCGGCCGTATAACCTTCGACCGCAACGGCATGGTCTACATCACGACGGGCGCGCCCTTCGACGATAGGGCGCAGCGTCTCGACAGCGTTTACGGCAAGGTGCTGCGACTGCGCGATGACGGTAAGGTGCCCATAGGCAACCCGTTTGTCGGGCGTGCCGGCGCGCGGCCGGAGATTTTCTCCTACGGCCACCGCGATCAGCTCGGCCTGACCATGGATCCCTTGAACGGCGCGGTGCTGGACACCGAGGAAGGCCCGAACGGAGGCGACAAGGTCAACGTGATCCTGCCCGGGCGCAACTATGGCTGGCCGGCAGTCAGCTTTGGCCGCAACTACGACGGATCGTCCATTTCGAATTTCCCGCTCAGGCCGGACATCGAGCCGCCGCTCATCATCTGGCTGCCTTCGATCGCCCCGGGCAACCTCGTGATCTACACGGGGGATCGCTTTCCCGCGTGGAAGAACAACCTGTTCGTGACGAGCGCCCGCTGGGGCGAGATTCCAGGCACCGGCGGGCTCGAGCGCGTCGTGCTGAACTCGAGCATGGGTGAGTTGCGCCGCGAGATGCTCTTCACGGAGCTGCATCAGCGCATGCGCGATGTCCGCCAGGGTTACGACGGACTGCTCTACGTGGTGACGGACGAGAACGACGGGGCAGTGCTGCGCATCGAGCCTGAGAATTGAGCGGCTGACCGCTCGCGCCTCACGGACCTTTACGCTCCGATCCGACGAGCATCCGCTCGATCCGGCGGTCGGGCACCAGCCAGACCAGGGCCACCAGCGCATAAATGGCAAGCGAGACTGCGGGAGAGCGGACCGCCAACCCGATGGCGAGCGCGTACATGAGCGGGGAGCACCTGCCCTTCCAGTCACGGCGGACGGCCTGCCGCAGGAGCGATGCGGGTCCCTGCACCGCGATGATTCGCTGCTGCAGAATCCAGTAGGCGATCGCCGCCATCAGCAGCACGATACCGTAGACCGCCGCCGGCGCCGCGGCGGCATGGGACGCATCGAGCCACGCGGTCGTCACCGGAATCAAGGACAGCCAGAACAGCAAGTGCAGGTTTGCCCAGAGAATGCTGCCTGTCACGGTCTCCGTCATTTGCAGCATGTGGTGATGGTTATTCCAGTAGATGCCCAGGTAGACGAAGCTGAGCACATAGGCGAGCAGCATCGGGATCAAGGGCCGCAACGCCGCGAAGTCGGCGCCGGCCGGGGCTTTGAGCTCGAGCACCATGATCGTGATGAGAATGGCGATGACGCCGTCGCTGAACGCCTCCAGGCGGCTCGTTCGCATATCGGACTACCTCTCCGCGGTCACGGCCGCTTCACCGGCGACAACGCTCCCGGGGCCTGACGCCGGAACACCGATAGCGGGACAGACTCGGCCATCACGCGATAGCCGGCGGGCGAAGGATGCAGATGATCGCCTGAATCCACCTGCGGCCTCAGACGCTCCGGGCGTTGCGGGTCGCGCAGCGCCGCATCGAAGTCGATCACGCCGTCGAAATGCCCGGGCTCGCGAATCCAGCGATTGATCGCCTCGCGATCGGCCTCGGCGATCGGCTTCGGCCGATAGTAGAGCGATCCGGCGAACGGAGTGAGCGTGCCGCCATACACTGTGATCCCAGCGGCATGGGAGCGCATCACGATTTGCTCGAGGGCAGCTTCGATGCTGCGGACCAAAGCCGCATGCATGTCCTCTGGCCGCTCGCCCTGCGGATCGAACGTGCCGATATCGTTGATCCCCTCCTGGACGATGAGATAGCGCACCCCCGCACGCGCGAGCACGTCACGGTCGAAACGGGCGAGCGCATTGGGACCGAGCCCGTCCTGCAGCAAGCGATTGCCTCCGATCCCTTGATTGAGCACGCCGATCGCGAGCCCGGCCCGACGGATGCGGCGCGCCAGATCGTCGCTCCAGCGATCATTGCCGTTGGTGGTCGAGGCGTGTCCGTCCGCGATGGAGTCGCCAAGGATCACGACGGCAGCGGCATTCGGGGGCGCGGCCACATCGACTTCGGCGATCTGAAACCAATGGTCGAATGTCGTCGCGCCGGCCAGATCGGGCGCCGAGACCGCATCGCCATGCACGAGGTAGGAGGTCGCGCGCGAGCCGGGGTGGCTCGTCTCGCCTTGCGGGGCACGGTCGAGGTAGAGGGAGATGGCGAGGCTCGAATCGGGGGTCGTAGCGAAGCGCACTGGATCGGAAACATACTCCGCGCCCTCGGGAATGATTACATCCGGCCGCCCGCCGAACGTGAGCGCAGTGTCCGTTGGGGTATCGACGGCCGAAGAGCCCAGTGCTCCAGTGCGCGCGATGTGGGCTCCGGCGATGTGAAGAGGTGCGGTCCCGAACGCATTGGACAGATGCACGCGCAGCACATCCCCGCCGATAGAAAGATGCACGATCTGGCGCAGCGTCGCATCGCGCAATTCATCGGCCGGGAGCGCGTTCCGCAGCTCGGGAATCTGCTCCGAAGCGGCCCAACTTGCGACCCAGTGCGTCGCTGTGGCCGGGGACGATACCGCCACGAGCGCCAGGGATGCCGTGGCCCAAGAGACGGCGAGGACAGTGAAAGACTTCATCTCGTGGTGATTGCCTACGGCATCGCAAACCGGCTGTCCGGAACAGGAAGCGGCGACCGGCACCCGGAGCGTACGGCCGCCGGAGCTCTCGAGCAATCTGCCTCGGCGTCTCGCGCCCGATCCTCGATTCCCGCCGCTCGACGGACTAAGCTCGCGAGCGGCACCGAAGTGCCAGCCGATCGGGGCTGAAGCTGCCATGACGTCCGGAACCAAGCGCTCGAAAACCGACCGCCGGCCGATGCCGGCAACGATCGCGAAGGGCTATGAGCGCTACCTGAAAACCGTGCTGGCTCTGCCTGGCACGGCAGCTACACCCGGCCCCGGCACTCCCTGGATCCGAGGCACCACCGTCTTCGAGACTCCGTCGGTCAGGGTCTGCGGAAAGCTCCTCTCCCGGTGGCGGACGGAGGCTGAGGGCGCTCTCGCCATTCGCTGCGACTTTCTCGATCGGCAGATCCTGCTCCAGGCGCAGCCGGACGTGTTCTGGCTCACGGACCATTACGCGCGCCATCCGATGATCCTGATGCGAATGGAGAGGGCCTCGGCCACCGTATTGACGGATGTGATCGAGCGCGCGTGGCGGCTCGTCGCGCCGGCGAAGCTCGTGAAGCAGCGTGACGCCGGCCCACCGTCCGCGAAGGGCTGACACGGACACCTCGAGCCCTCCGCGACTCTCTCGAGCTCGTCGCACCCGCAAGGGGTGATTCCCCATGGGGTGAATAATTCGGTCCTGCCATCCGTATCTTGCATGCAGCACTGATAACGGAAGGAGATCCCGATGTCGGCCACACCCCAAACCGATCCCACTTATGTCGCGTACCAGCGAGGCCGCCGTATGGGGCTCGCAACCGGAGCCCTGGCTCTGAGCGTCGTGGCGTTCGTCAACCTGCTGGGAGTGGAGAAATCCGCTCTCGCCTGCGTGCTCGCATGGCTCGCGCTCAAGGGCGCGGCTCCTGCAGCCGATGTGATCCGCCGGGGGCGAAGCGCTCTTGCCATCGCCGTGATTCACATCCTCACGATCGGCTTCGTGCTCCTCATGTTCCACGAGAAGCTCCTGCAACTGATCCACCTGCTGCAGAAACTCGGCTAGCGTGTGGCACCGGAACGGCAGTACGCGCTCCTGCTGGAGCCCCTGCTTTCGCAGGCGGCCGGCTACGCGCGCTCGATTCTACACAACCGGGACGACGCGGCAGATGCCGTGCAGCAGGCCGCTTTGCGAGGTCTCGAGCGGATCCACACCTTCGATGTAAGCCGGCCGTTCAAGGGGTGGTGGTTTGCGATTCTGCGCAACTGCTGCATAGACATGATCCGTCGATCAAGATCCATGCAAACCGAAAATCTGGAGAATCTTGACGCGGCGGGTCACGCTCCTCCCGACCCCTCGGAATGGAAGCAGCTGAGCACGGCGATCGGCCGGCTACCGGAGCATCACCGGGAGATTCTGCAACTGCGCTACTTCGCGGACCTGAGCTATCGGGAGCTGTCCGAGAGCCTGGCTATTCCACAGGGCACCGTCATGTCGCGCCTGCACCTGGCGCGAAAGGCCCTCCAAACGCAAATGATAGGGGGTGAGGCATGAATCCCATCGATCCTGCGGAGCTCTCGGCTTATCTCGACGGCGAATTGAGTCCCGCTCGCGCTCGCGAGGTCGAAGCCGCGATGACAAGCTCGCCCGCTCTGCGAGCGGAGCTCGACGCGCTGCTCGAGGCGGATGAGAAATGGCGCGCTGCGGGGCGCTCGGCCTCGTTTCGACCCGATATCCGGCTCCGCGGTGTGAGCCTTCCGAAGGTCTCTCCATACCGCGCGGGGAGTGCGGTGGCACTCCTCCTTGCGGCGCGCATCTTGCCGAAGCTCGGCGGCGCGTGGGCTTGGGAGCTCCTCGTGAACGCCATTGCGCTCGCCGTCATCGTGGTCTGGGTGATACGCATGACAAAAGCCGGCGCGCCCGAGGTGAACGCCTGACCGAGTCGGTCACGCTGAGCGGCGTGCGCGCCGCCCGTGCGGACCTTACTGTACGGAGAAGGCCAGTAGCACGTTTCCGGGCGTCCCCGTGACGACCCCATACCCGGAGCCGACAAAGAGCATTCCGCCGGCCACCGTCGGCCCGGGCGCGCTGATCGAGCCCCCGTGGGCGGGAACCGCATTGACCGTGTCGAACGACCGCGCGGTCTCGTATGACCACAGCGGGCGGCCATCCGCGCTCGAGAGCGCCCACAGCCGCCCATCGGAGCCGCCGACGAAGACCACGCCCGGGATAACCGTCGCGGCGGCGGAGTACGTCACTCTCTTTTGCGCCGTCGAGTTGAGGGGCGTGTACCACGCGCGACGACCGTCTGAGATGCTGAGAGCGACCACTCCGCCCGCGTTCAGTCCGAAATAGACGTTGCGGCCATCGATGGCGCCACCCCACAGGGGGCCGAGATTGCCGCGAATACTCGACGATTGATCGTGGGTCAAATCGCGGGCGACGTTGACCCGCCACAGCAGCTCGCCCCGTTTGCCGGCATCGAGGGCCAGGATGTCACCGGGTTTCGTGCCGAAGATGACGGCGGTCCGTCCAGCCCCGATCCTTGCCAGCATCGGCGACATCGGGATGTCCCAGTCCGGGCCGACGACCTTCGGACAGTTGTCGGTGAAGCTCTTCCCCGTGCAGCCGACGATGAAGGAGTCGTTCGCGTAGATCTGCTTCCCCCAGAGCAACTTTCCCGTATCCATGTCCAGCGCCAGGACCGAATCGGAGGTGGGCGGCGCGGGATACGTGGATGCGTCGCCTGTCCCAACGTAAATCGCGTGCCGCCGCGGGTCGACTGTCGGCGTATTCCAGACGGGCACCCCGGCGGGCGCCCACTGCTGGACTCCTCGGGAGTTCTTGTGTGTCGGACGGGGGCGCTCCGCGATGGTGTAGTGCTTCCAGAGCAATTTTCCCGTGTTCGCCTCGAGCGCGCTCACGCTGCCGACCTCCGTGCAGCACGGATAGTCCAGCACCCGCGCGGAGAAGCCCTCCCATCCCGAGATGGGCACGTACAAGCGCCCACCGTAGAGCGCGGGGGCGGCGGTGACCCGCGTGGCGAAGTTATCCTCCACGTGCGTGATCCAGATCTTCCGGCCGGTCCGTGCGTCGATCGCGTACGCATTGGACTTGAGGTCGCCGAAGAAGACCGCATAGGACTTCCGTCCGTGCGCTCGGATCGGCCCGAGGGTCATCGCGTTGCGCACGCCGGCAAGAGTCCGGTACGACCAGTAGACACACCCGGAGCGGGCATCGAGCGAATAGACGTAGCCCGTATCGGTACCGACGAATACGCGACCCGCGACCACCGTCGGCTGTCCGAAGGCCGACGTTCCGCCCGGATAGCCGAACGCCCACTTGAGCTCGAGTCGACCGACCGACGCCGCAGTCAGCCCTGCGCTCGAGGCGCTCTGAAAGCGCCAGTTGGCGAGTCCGTTGCCCCAACCGTTCCACCCCGGCCCGGAGAGGCTGCGCAGAGGCGGGTTGCGGCCACAGCGATTGTGCATCTCGCTCGCGTCGCCCGATTGCGAAGACCCGAGCAGCTCGCCGGAGAGCGATTCGGCCACCCGCCGCCGATCCTGATCGCTCAAGGTGTCGCCGACCGACTTCATGATTCCGGTCGTGAGCGCCGTATAGATGCGCTCCGGCGACATGGCGCGCAAAGCGTCAGGGCTGGGCGCGTGCGGGTAGGCCCGATTGCCGTGGCAGGCCGTGCAATGCTGCTGGAAGACGGCAAAGCCGAACTCCGTGCCCCTGCGCTCGGACGAGGAGGCCCGCGCTGCCGGACCGCTCGCTACCGCGGGAGCGGACACGGCAGGGGCACTCGCCGTGCTTGCGGCAGCGAACGCGTCCGCCCCCGTACCGAGCGCGAGGAGGCACATCGTCACCCGCAGATAGGCACGCGGCGCCGGATCACGCATCAGTAACTCCCAGTGCCGCCGTTGGCCTCACCTGTTCTTGTACGATTTCTCGAACATCGCCGGCAACCCACCGTCGCTCGTGATGATTCGATGCTTGAAGTACCAGCGGCCGTTCCGCTTGACGAGCTCATCGTGCTCACGGCCCTGCTCGACGAAATGCGGCGTCGATTGAGGTGTGTCCGAGATGATGCCCGTCCACACCACGTCCGCGGTGGCGGTATCGCCGCTCACTCTGATCCGGGGATTCGAGATGAGCATGTGGAATCTTCCCGGCCGCCGCGGGGTTCCCTCCGCCGTTCTTTTGTAGAGGTCCTCGATCTGCTGCTCGCCGCGGGCGATGAGGCCGTTCACATCGAGAATGCCGTCCGCGAGGTAGTACGACCCAAACTTCTCGTCGGTCACGCCGAAGTTCTCGTAGTAGTTGACGAGCATGTCCTCGATCTGCGCTCTATCGAGCAGCGTCGAGAGCGTGGTCACCGGGTATTCCGCCAGTGCCGGCTTGGCCGATACTGCAAGAGCGAGCGCTGCCGAAGCCAGCACGGCGCGTCCGAGCGTTTCCCCTCCGATTCCGCTAAATCCCAGGAATGACATTGAGCGGCCTCCTCATCTGTGCAACACCCTCGCTCGGGCGAGGGCCCCCCATCTCTTCAGTATGCCACGAGACGGAGCGGGGTATTCTCGAGCGCGTGAGCGAGCGATCGCGCCCGCGGCACCGCACCGTCAGTCGCCCTTGCCCCGGGACATCAGGGACTGGCGGTCCTTGATCCAGTTCCGCAGCGCCTCGGTGCGCCTCCTGGCGCCTTCCGGGTCGGCCTCCATCGGCAGCACGGAATCCACGATCTCCTTGAAATGCTGGGCGAGCGGCTCTTTCTGCTCGGGATAGGGAATGATGTAGAGCTGGTTGGCTTCCATGGCCTCCTTGGTGCGCCGCGCGAGCACGACGGGATCGAGACCGTGTGCATGGATGCTGTGCAGCGATCGGATCACGTCGTCGTTGACGACGTAGCCGGTATTGCCGAGGTGTGCCGGACGAACCTTGGTCGCTTCGGCGATGTTGCTGCGGATGTTCGCGGGGCACAGCACGGATACGCCGATATGGTACTGGGCGAGCGCGAGGCGATAGCTCTCCATCAGATTGATGACCGCGGCTTTCGCGGCCGAATAGATCGACGCGGCGGCGCTGCCGGCAAACCCGCCTATCGAGGAAGTGGTGACGATGTAGCCACCTCGGCCCGCGGCGATCATGCGCGGCACGAAGGTCATCATGCCGTTCACGACGCCCCCGAAATTGACCCCCACGAGCCAATCGAAATCGTCGTAAGTCGATTTCTCGAGCGGGCCGAAGGTGTTGACCCCGGCGGTGTTGAACAGCAGCTCCGGCGGCTTGCCGAACACTTTCTCGACCTCGTCGGCAGCGCGGGCATACGCGGCGCGATCGGTCACGTCGAGCGGGATCCCATGCGCCTCGACCCCCTGGGCGCGCAGCTTGGCGACGGCTTCATCGACGGCGGCGCGGCGGATGTCGGCAATCGCGATCTTGCAGCCGACTTCCGCGAACACGGTCGCCTGGCCGAAGCCCGCGCCTGAGGCGCCGCCCGTGATGAACGCGACCTTGCCGGTATAGTCAGTCATTGAGATGCGCCTCCATCGTCATTCCGGATGTTGCGGCGGGAAGCATACGGCTTCGGCGTTCACGATCGGGTCCGCGCCTCGACCAGGGCGCGAGGAATGTTGAGTGGACACTGACTACGGCTGGTGAGGCGGGGCCCGCCGGATGATGCTCGTCGCCATGGTCACGACGGAAGCGAGATCACTCAAGTCCCCGGGGACCACCAGCGTCGTGCTCTCCTTCGCGAGCTTCCCGAACTGGCGCACGTACTCCTCTCCGATACGCAGCTGCATCGCCTCGATGCCGCCGCGGTCGCTCAGAGCCCCACCGACCTGGCGTAAGCCCTCCGCGGTGGCGGTGGCCACGGCGAGAATCGCTGCGGCCTGACCCTCGGCCTCGTTGACTTGCTGCTGCCGGTTGGCTTCGGAAGCCTTGATGACACGTTGCTTGTCGCCCTCGGCCTGGTTGATCTTGGCGTCCCGCTCGCCCTCGGACGCGAGGACGACGGCGCGCTTCTCGCGCTCGGCCCTCATCTGTTTCTCCATCGCCGACAGAACGTCCTTCGGCGGCGTGATGTTCTTGATCTCGTAACGCATCACTTTCACGCCCCAGGCGCCCGAGGCCTTGTCGAGCTCGGCCACGACGTTCGCATTGATGATGCCGCGAGCTTCGAACGTGCGGTCGAGCTCGATCTTGCCGATCTCGCTGCGCAGCGTCGTCTGCGCGAGCTGAGCGATCGCGAAGCCGTAGTTCGTGATGCCATAGGAGGCGAGATGCGGATCGAGCACCTGCATGTACAGGACTGCATCGACGCCGACCTGGACGTTATCGCGCGTGATGCACACCTGCTCGGGCACATCCATCGCCTGTTCCTTCAGGCTGTGCTTGTAGGCGACGCGCTCGACGAAGGGCACCAGGATGTGAAAGCCGGCGTGCAGGGTACGGCTGTACTTGCCGAGATTCTCGATCACATAGGCGCTCTGCTGCGGCACCACGGTGGCAGTGCGCGCGATCGCAATGACCACGATGATGGCGACGACGATGAAGACGAAGGACGTGACCATGAGGAGTCCTCGAGTGACTAACCCGCGGGATGAACCAGAAGCGTGAGACCTTGAACGCGCACGATGCGCACGCGGGCACCCGATGGGAGCGGCACCTCACTGTCGTTGAAGACCGTCCAGAAGCTACCGGCGTGCTCGGTCTGGCAGCTCTCCCCGGGCGCGAGCGCCGCGGTCAGCGTCAGCATATCGCCGGCCGGTCCGGCGCGAACTTCCGGCGGGTGCCCGCGCAGCCTGCGGTAGATCCGGCCACGGAAGAGCACCATGGACGCGATCGACAGCACCGCGAACAGCGCCCACTGCGCCCACTGCTCGACCGCCACGGACGCAACGAGCAGGCCGACGACAATGGCGGCAGAGCCGACGAAGACCAGATAGAACTGCGCGTCAATGAACGCGAGCTCGGCGCCGAACAGAATGACGCCACCAATCATCCACGCCCACCAGCTCAATGGAGAATCTCCTGTCCGCTTCGGTCGTGAATTGTTCGATCCGCTCGCATTATAGACCACAGGTGAGGCTTATCCGCGGTGCGAGCGGGCCTAATGGCGATAAATTGCGATGTTTTGGAACTGCATGTTTGGGAACGGCTCGTCGTCACCGGGCAATACGCCAACGCCGTTTGATTGTGCTGGCTCACTCCGGCGCGGTGGCATCCCCCGCCAAAGCGCACGCAGGGGCCGGGGCTGTCCGAAGGGCGTCCTTACTTGACGGCGTGGCGCTGAAAGGGCGACGCTCCCGTCTCGCTCGTACACGGGGCACGTCGGAGCACGGCATCCACCGGCCGACCGGCCCGGACGCGGGAAAGGGGGTCCGCATGACCAGCAGACGGGAATTCCTTCAGACAGCGGCCGTGTCAGCCGTCCCGGTCGTCGCCGGCGCAGCAGGGATCGTTGATGCGGTGCGACCACGAGCCCCCGCGCACACCGCCGTGCACGCCGTCCTGATCGACGAGCGCCACGCCGAGGCTCGCAGCTTCGGCACACGGCTCTCCGGCGATGGCGTGACGGTGTACGCGACTCCCGATGGAGACGTGACGCAGGTCTGGCTGCGCCGCATCGGCCCCGCATGGCGGCGTCGGCCGGTCGCCATCGCGGGGCTCACCGAGCGCCCCGCATTGTTTTGCCTCGAGCAGTTCGCGCTGTCCTGCGGCCTGCGCGTCGTCTTTCACGGCGAGCACTTCGTGCATCCCGGCGGTCCAATCGAGCATCGGCAATTGCGTGGCGCGCGAGCGGCCGAGCGTTTTGAAGAGGATCTGACGCAAGCTGGGCCGCGGTGGCCGGTGCGGATCGCAGACGCCGTCGCGGCTTACCGAGAGCAAGCCGGCCGCTTGCGCCCCGGCCCGAGCGATGCCGCCCTCGAGCCCATCCTGGCGCCCGGGGCGCAGTTGCTGACCTCCTGGATCATCGCCGCCGCCTGACCGCACCGCCGCTCTTGAGGAGTTTGCCCATGCCGACACCTCCGAACGTGAGCCCCGCCGCCTTCGCTGCCGCCCTCACCGCCTGGCGCCAAGCCGTGGGTCCCGAGTGGGTCTTCACCTCCGCAGAGGATGTCGCGCTGTATCGCGATTTCTACTCTCCCTTCTGGGGTGAGCCCGAGGAGCGCGTCGCCTCCGCCGCCGTGGCGCCCGCGACGCTCGAGCAGGTGCAGGCCGTGGTCCGTGCCGCGAACCAGCACCGCATCCCGCTCTATCCCATCTCCACGGGCCGCAATCTCGCGTACGGCGGCTCCGCACCCGTGTATTCCGGCAGCGTGGTCCTCGACCTCAAGCGGATGAACCGCGTGATCGAAGTGAGCGAGCGCAACGCCTATGCGCTCGTGGAACCGGGGGTGAGCTACTTCGATCTCTACGAGCACATCACGAAGCAAGGGCTCGATGTCTGGATCGATCCGCCGGACCCGGGCTGGGGCAGTGTCATCGGCAACGCGCTCGACGGCGGCGCGGGATGGACGGCCTCACCCTTCCGTGACCACTTCGGCTCTCACTGCGGCATGGAGGTCGTGCTCGCCAACGGCGAGGTCGTGCGCACGGGAATGGGCGCGCTGCCGAGCTCCAAGACCTGGCAGCAGAACCGCTGGGGCTTCGGTCCCTGGGTGGACGGCCTGTTTCGGCAGTCGAACTTCGGCGTCGTCACCAAGATGGGCATCTATCTCATGCCGCGCCCGGAGGCCATGGTGACCGGCACGGCGACCACGGACCGCGACGAGAACATCGTGCCGATGCTCGATGTGCTCAACCTGCTCGAGAACCAGCACGTGGTGAACGGCTCGACGCAGATCTTCGGCGGACCACCCGGCCGGCCGGCCGCCCATTCCCCGGCGTGGACGTGCGACGTGCCGATCTACGGCCCGGAAAGAGTCGTCCGCGCGCAGCTGGACTATGCCAAGCGCAAGTTCACGGCGATCCCGGGCGTGAATTTCGTCGAGGGCGAGCTGTTCCGCACACCCTTGTCGCCCGAGACGCTGAAGCGCGTGCACCTGGTCAACTTCGGCATTCCCAACCTTTCCACGTTCGCGCTGGTAGGACGCAGCCCCGGCAATCCGAATCCCGCGGGTGGACATATCGACTTCTCGCCCATCGTGCCGCGCACCGGCGAGTCGCTTCTCGAGTTCAAGCGCTTCTATCACGATAACCTGCTCAAGGTGAGCGGCGGGGAGAATCTCGGGATCGCCGGTCCGGTGTACATGACCTGCTGGGAGCGCACGCTCGTCTGCCTCATCATGTTTCCGATCGGCCGCGACAAGGAGCACAACGCCAAGATACGCCGGGCGTTCGAGAGCTGGGTGAGGCTCGCGGCAGAGCGGGGCTGGGCCGAGTACCGCGCGCCCGCGGCGTTCCAGGACTTGATCGCGGATACCTATTCCTATAACCACAACGCGCTGCGGCGGCTGCGCGAGACCCTCAAGGACGCGGTGGATCCCAACGGCATCCTGTCCGCGGGCCGCTACGGCGTGTGGCCGAAGCATCTGAGGAAGGTGTGACATGACACGCTCACGCACATCCGGCCCGCGACTCGCGCTGTTATTCGTTCTGGGAGTCGCGCTGAGCTCCGGCGCCCAGGCGGCGAGCCCGAATGGAAGAGCCCCCGTGGGCTCGGGCGAGAGGGTCTACGAGTACTGGTGCGCGCCCTGCCACGCGCCGGGCCCGGGGCACCCGGGCACGCAGTCGCTGCAGGTGAAGTATGGCGGGAAAACGCCGGCCGTGCTGCTCGAGCGCACCGATCTCACACCCCAGTCGGTGGCGTTTTTCGTGCGGCACGGCGTGCTGTCGATGCCGCCGTTCCGCAAGACGGAAATCACGGATGCGCAGCTCGCGGCCCTGGCCGATTACGTCGCGCGAGGCTCCAGAGCGCCCTGAATCGTGGCCCGCGGGGAGGCGAGGACCGAAAGCGCCTCCTGAGACCGCTCGGCGGGACAGGAGAGAAGGAGCAGCTCCCCGCTCCTCAAGGGTATGAGTAAGATGGGCGACGTCGTCACGAGCAGGAATGCCTGACGCCTCTCCCCGCCGACGGTTACGGAAAACCAGCCGACGCGGTAGCCGGGAAGACCGATCCCATTCTTGCGGTAATGGACCCGGACTTCGCTCAGCGAGAGGAGTCTCTTCACACCGTCGGCGACGACATCATTGCGCTTCGCTTCGAAGCGGTATGACGCCGCGGAAGCGAGCACGGTCTGCGGCCCGATGGAGACGGTTCCCTCGCCCTTCATCCCGCACCCCGCAGTCGCGACGGCCGCAATCACTGCAAAGGCCGTGATCAGGAAGATGGCGAGCCGCACGGGCTGCCCGAGCACCGTCAGCAACACAATCGCACCGATCGAGGGAACCATCACGATCAGAGCGAACAGCCAAGCCACCGAGGATGGCGGCACAGGGATCCGATAGTTCATGTGCGAATCCAACGCGACACCGCTGACCGGCCGCACGCCCAGCGTGCGGGGCGACGGGCGATCCTATCACCGAGGTCGGCTTCCTGGGTTGACAGTCAAGATTCGACGTATATACTTGTTTATACATCGGAGCGTCGATCATGGCCAAGAGCGCGACACCCACTGTCCAAAAATGGGGGAATAGCCTCGCTGTGCGCATTCCCGCGCCCGTGGCGCGTTTCGCTCATTTGCGAGCTGGCCAACCGGTCGAGGTTTCGGCTGAAGGCTCCGCCGTGGTGGTCAGGCCGATGGGCGAGCCGAGGCTTACGCTCGCACAGAAGCTCGCCGCCTTCGATCCGGCGCGGCACGGCGGCGAGGCCATGGCAACGGCAGCCATCGGCAACGAGACTATTTGATGGTCTCGCGCAAGGGGTGGTGTCCCGACCGGCGCGACATGATCTGGATTGATTGCAATCCACAAGCCGGCCGCGAAATGAGGGATGTGCACCCGCTCGTCGTTCTTTCGCCGAAGGAATTCAACGAACGGACAGGTATTGTCGTCGTTCTGCCGATGACAACCGCCGCTTACAACGAGACCAATCCGTTCGCCGTCAAGTTCACCGGTGCTCGGGGAGCGGTCAGCTACATCCTCGCTCATCAGCCGAAGTCCTTCGATTGGCGAGCCAGAGAGGCGAGGCCGCACTCGCTCAAGAAGGTGCCGCAGGACGCCTACGACCGCGCCTGCGAAACCCTCAACCAGATCGTCGAGATCGGGAATTGAGACAACGCGGCGATATCTGGACGGCCATGTACTATCCCGGGCCGCAGCTTCCGGTTCCGAACTGGCCACCGTACAACCGAAACTTTCCGCTGCCGGCCGGCACGATTCCTGTGACGCCCGGGATGCGTTGACCACGGCGGCGCACTGGTTCTACCGCGCGCTATACCGATCCGAGGCGCTCCCCGAGCTAGCCTGTCTCGAGGCCGACAGGCTAAGATCGGCGGTCTACGGAGGCGCAACCACTGCGACCATTAGGGGGTCCCGTGATGATTCGCACACACGCCCTGAGTATCGGCTTGCTGGTGACCGCCGTGATCATGGCCGCCGGCGCCCCGAGTGCAAATGCGGCCGTCTCGCCGCCGGACTCCGCGAGTCCCGCCGCCAACGTGACCGCCAAGCGCCTGGACAATGCAGCCAGAGAGCCCGGCCAGTGGATGACCTACGGAGGCACCTACTCCGAGCAGCGCTTCAGCAAGCTGAAGCAGATCAACGCGAGCAACGTGGGCCAGCTGGGCCTCAAGTGGTTCGCGGATTACGAGACCAACCAGGACCAGCACGGCTCGCCGCTGTACATCGACGGCGTCATCTATGTCTCAACGTCTCGCGACGTGCTCTATGCCTTCGACGGTAAGACCGGCAAGCAGCTGTGGAAGTACGACCCGATGATCCACGGCGTGCGGATCCGCTACAACGTGGGCCTCGTGAACCGCGGCATCGCGGCCTGGCACGGCAAGATCTACATGGGCACGCTCGATGCCCGCTTAGTCGCGGTCGACGCCAAGACCGGAAAGGAAGTCTGGTCGACCGACACGGTTCCCGAAAGTCTCGGCCTCGGCGATATGGGAGATCATTACGCGATCACCATGGCCCCTCGCGCCGCGAAGGGCAAGGTATTCATTGGTGCCTCCGGAGGCGAGTTCGGCGTGCGCGGGTGGATCGCGGCTTACGACGCCGAGACCGGCAAGGAGGTCTGGCGCTTCTGGACCGTGCCCGGCAATCCGGCGAAGGGCTTCGAGAGCAAGGCGCTCGCAAGGGCCGCGAAGACCTGGAGCGGCGAGTGGTGGAAGGGCGGAGGCGGCGGCACCGTGTGGGATTCGGCGGTCTACGATCCGGCGACCGACCTGCTCTATTTCGGGACCGGCAATGCGACACCGTGGAATCCGCGCGTACGTGAGCCGCAAACCGACGACGACCTGTACACCGCCTCGATCGTCGCGGTGAATCCCGATACCGGCGCGTACGTGTGGCACTACCAGGAAACGCCGAGCGATGCCTGGGACTACGACGCGGTCAGTCCGATGATGACCGCGGATCTCACCATCGGCGGCAAGAAGCGGCACGTCATCCTGCAGCCCTCGAAGAACGGCTTTTTCTACGTGCTCGACGCCGCGACCGGCAAGCTGATCAGCGCCGATCCGTTCACCGTGGAGAACTGGGCCACCGGCGTGGACATGGAGACCGGACGTCCGATCGTCGTGCCCGCCGCGCGTTACGGGACGGAGCCCTGGGATCTCGCGCCAGGCGTGCAGGGCGGTCACAGCTGGCATCCGAATGCCTTCAGTCCGCTGACCGGCCTGATCTACATCCCCGCCTGGGAAGCCTATTTCACGATGGCGAGCCCTCAGCCCGGCAGGCGGTTAGGCCCCCCCGGCGGATTCAGTCTCGGCGTCGCCATGGGCGTTCGTGTGCCGCCCGGCAAGCTGAAGCCGTATGACCGGCAGGGCGTGAGCGGCCGGCTGGAGGCCTGGGACCCCGTCGCGCGCAAGATCGTGTGGGAAACCCCGTCGTTTGCCAACGGCCGCCCAACGAGTGGAGTCCTCGCGACCGCCGGCAACCTCGTCTTCATGGGCGACGGCGGCGGCAAGGTGCTGACCGCGTACGACGCGAAGAACGGCACGAAGCTCTGGAGCTTCGATGCAAAGACCGCGATATACGCCGCGCCGATCAGCTATCAGCTCGGCGGCGTGCAGTACGTCGCAGCCAGCGTGGGTGGGGCCGCACAGGGCGGCTACTTTGCGCCGACCAATGCGCGCATGCTGGTGTTCGCGCTCGGCGGCAATGTCGTACTGCCCGAGCCGCCACCCTACACGCCCCCGCAGCTCGATCCGCCGCCCGCGACGGGCTCGGCCGCCGTCATCGCGCACGGTGGCGAGATCTACTCGCAGTACTGCTCGATCTGCCATGGCGTCAACGGCAGGCAGGCCCGTACCAGCTTCCCGAACCTCACCGTCACGCCGCTGCTGTGGACACAGGACGGCTTCGATGCCGTGGTATTGCAGGGGGCGCGGGCGGACAAAGGCATGGGCTCCTTCGCGAAAGATCTGAAGCCCGAGGACACGGCGGCGGTGCGCGACTACCTGATCTCGCGCGCCATCGCACTGAAGGCGGCCGGCCCCGCCGCCGCGCGCCCGTTCGGTCCGCCTTAGAAGACCGGGCACCTCGAGAAGGAGCGCCTGGGTCGAGCGGCGTGCGGCGAATCACGCGGCGACGTGATTACCGGTGATGCTTCAGGACGTACCCCACTGCTTCTTCTGATTGCGCTTCTCGGCCTTCGCCGCTCGCTTCTCCATGAGGCTCTTCGCGGGCTTCTTCTTGGTCTCCTTCTTGCGCTCGGTGCCTTTAGCCATTGCCTCTCCTCCTGCGGTGCATATGCCGCTTCGACTGGGCGCCCGTAGTCTAGAGCCAAAGCACGCACCGCGTCGGGGAATTAAGGCTGGACCGGTCTCGATCGGACCCTCGTCCGATTATGCCGGTGAACCCTTTGGGGTCCACGGTGACTTAGTCGGCGCCATCGGCTTGGTCTAAACTGCTCTCGCCGCTCTCGAGGGCGAGAGCCGCCAGCGAACAACCAACGGGGGCACATCCCATGAAACGTATCAGTCTCGTCTGTCTCTGCCTCGCACTCAGCGCGTTACTGACTCCCGCGCTCAGCCATGCGGAGGTGTCCTGTACTCGAGGGGGGCTGCAGCAAGCCGTCGATCTCTACCTCGACGCCCAGACCAAGGGCGAGACCTCCGGACTGCCGCTGGCGATGGGCGTCGGCTATTGGGAGAACGCGGCGCCCGCCGACATCAAGACCGGATTCATCACCAAGCCGATGAAGATCGCTCATCATCGCAGCTTCCTCGATACCGCCACGTGCCAGAGCTTTACCGAGGTGATCGTGACCGACAAGGCGGCGCCCTATGTCTTCGGCACGCGCCTTCGCGTCAACCACGACAAGATCGCCGAGATCGAGATCCTGTGGACCACGACGGGCTACTGGCTGTTCAACGCTGATTCGTATCTCAAGCATTCCTCCGAGGAGAATTGGGGCCCGGTCCCCGCGGACCAGCGGGAGTCGCGTGACACGCTGGTCGCTGCAGCGAACGCCTATCTCGATGCCTTCCTCGAGAAGAAGATCGACCTGGTGCCGTGGGGTTTCCCCTGTGAGCGACTCGAGGGTGGCGCCTACACGGGCAAAGGCTCCCCATCGGAGAGCTGTGAAGTGGGCGTTCCCGCGGGAGTCGATATCGTCAATCGTCGTTTCGTCGTGGACGAGGTGCTCGGCACGGTCCAGGTGTTCTGCACGTTTGGCGCCGGAGGCCCTGGCCGTCCCAGCGGCGCGGCCGATAGCCATCTGTTCCGGTTGGAGAACGGTAAGTTACGCTATGTGCACACGTTGACGCACTTGCTTCAGTCCAGCTTCCGGGGTAACCGCCCACCCCCCCGTTGAAGAGACACGTTTGTGCGGCATAGCGTGGTTGCCGTCAGACCCTATTGATGGCCTTCTTTATGCCATGAAAACCACCATGGATGCTGCCGGCCGGATCGTCATCGCGGTCGCCGAGACAGCCCTGTTGCCACGACGGCCGTCGCGCATTCGGTGGATTTGATCACCTGCGATCGGACGACCGGGATCGACTGGAGCCGACGCCCAGTCAAACAACGCGAGTCTCTGCGGATCAGTTTTGAACGCAAAGACTTGCAGCGATATCTCTTTCGAGCATCCGGCCTCTTGATGGCGGTGGCAGCTCATCCAAACCGAAAAATCCCACTTCCGCAGTTTCCCCTCCGGATCGCGGCACCGAATCAATCGCTTGCGTGGCGTTTGAGGCAGACCCGAGCCGGCTGGGCTATAATAGAGAGCGCATTACAACTCGAAACTCAAACGCAGACAGGGGGGCACAGCGTATGGAAGAACAACGGGCGCCTGGCATCGTCAGAATCGCAACCAAGTACGGGCTCATTCAGGGTGTACTGTCGTTCGTCGTATTCCTCGCGGGGACAATGGCGCACATCAAGCAGAGTTGGGTAGCGACCGTGATCAGTACGGCGGTACTCATCGTGCTCATGGTCCTCGCGCATCGGGAATTCAAGAAGACCCACGCTGGCATGATGACGTATCCACAGGGCCTTGGTTCCGGCACGCTGCTCTCGATCGTGGGGGCGGTGGTCTCGACCGTTCTCGTGTACGTCTACGTGAGATATATCAACACCGGATATGTTGCAGCGACGCTACAGACGCAGCGGGCCGCTCTCGCACAGCGGGGAATTACCGGTGCGCAGGCACAGCAGGCCATGGCGATCACAGGCGCCATCATCTCGCCTGTGGGCCTCGTTGTTACGTCACTGATCGCCGGAGTGATTGTGGGTTTCATCGTTGCGCTGATCGTGTCGATCTTCACGCAAAAGGGCGACCCCCGGGCCGTGATCTAGAGGCGTGGACTGCCTCACCTACTCATCTTTGGTACTGCGTGCGTCGATCTGATCTCGTCAGTAGTACGCGAGCGTCTCCACTCCCTTCCCGGCCGCAAACGTATCGGTGATGCGCCCGCTTGCCAGATCGATACGCGAGACGGTGCCCTGACCGTGATTGCCGGTGAGCGCGCTCTCACCGTCGGGTGAGAAGGCAAAACCCATCAGCGCGGTACCGGGCGAGTGCACGACGCGCTGGGGTGCCTTGAGGTCCGCGGCGTTGAAGATGTTGATTTGTCCGTTTGGCAGACACGTCAGCACATATCGACCGTCCGGGCTGTAGAAGACCTTGTAGAGACCTCTCTCGTAGTCCCGCACGCGCACCTGGCCGATTTCCCGATCCGTGCGGCTCGAGATGATATGCAGGATCGGTCCGGCGGCATCGGCAGCCAGCACCGTGCGCCCGTCCGGGGAAACGGTGATACCCATGGTGCCGTGCTCGATGGGAATCCGATCGATCACGCGGTGGGAATGCGCGTCGATCACGCTGATGAAGGGTTTGGTACCGTGGCCCGAGACGTAGATCCGGCCCTCTTTCGGCGCGAGCGCGATCCAATGTCCGGCTTCTCCGAACGTCGACCGCCGCCTCGATGTGACGACTCGCCGGATCGATCACCAGCACCTTGTGGTCCAGATCGCAGGCCACGTACAGTCGCCCGGCGCCATCCACTTGCATGCCGTGAGGCGCGCGATACGGGGACACGTCGATACTGCCGACCAAACGCCGCGTCGGCAGATCGATGATCGCGATGGTGTGCCCCGGATGAGGATTGTTCCCGAACACCCCATCGCCATAGACCGAGACGTACGCGGTGCGAGCGTCCGGGGCGATGGCCACCTCATGCGGACGCAGGGTAGGGTCCGCGCTGGGACGCAGTTCGCTGAGCTCGCGATCGCCGCTCGGCCCAAAGAACAGTACGCGACCGCCCATCTTGTCGACCATGATGAGCCCATGAGTCCCAGTGGGATGGTTCAGGCTTGCGGAGCCGGCATAGGTCAGCGGTGCGAGCGCAGTGAGTGCACCGAGCATTGCCAGCAAAAGGACGCGAGTAGGCCGCATCGTCGTTCTCCTGCAAGGAGCTGGATTCCGATTCTAGTCCTGCGCGGGTCGGCTCGGGCGCCGCCGAACCGCCGATTTGTCCCGCTCGACCCAAACCTATTGCCATGTGCTGGACGAAGCCTGAAGCTATCTCTACTCCCGCACCTCCATGGGAGGGGATCAACAATGCGTCGCAGAGAAATTCTGAAGATGGCGACACTGGTGCCCTGTGCGCCGCTGATCCTCGGCGCGCCCACCGCGCACGCCACCTCACCGCCCGCTCCCGCAGCGCGACGGCGCGTGCGACCGACCGACTCAGCGTGGCCGGGCAGAGCGAGTTGGCAGAAGCTCAACGCGGCGGTCGGCGGAAACCTGCTCTCGGTCCCCTTTCCGCTCAACGTGCTCAAAACCGCTCCAGATAGCGCCGCCGCCGGGCGTTTCCTGAAAGAGATCAGAAACCCCTACTGGATCGCCGACGAGCCCGGGCTGACGGAGACGCTCGGGTGGGTCGATGCATGGGCGACCGAGCCCAGCGTTTATGCGGTTGCCGCTCGCAACGCCAGCGACATCGCCGCCGCCGTGAACTTCGCGCGTGACAACAACTTGCGCTTGGTCGTCAAGGGACGTGGGCACAGCTATCTGGGCGCCTCGAATGCGCCTGACTCGCTGATGCTCTGGACGCGCCATATGACCGATATCGAGATGCATTCCGCGTTCGTGCCCCAGGGATGTCAGGGCCAGATCGCGCCCGAGCCCGCCGTCACGATGGGCGCGGGCACCCACTGGATGCAGGCGTACCAAGCGGTCACCACCCAAGGCGGCAGGTACGTCCAGGGCGGCGGATGCACGACGGTGGGCGTTGCCGGCCTGATCCAAGGTGGCGGTTTTGGAAGCTTCTGCAAGGGGTACGGCACGGCGGCAGCAAGCTTACTGGAAGCCGAAGTCGTCACGGCGGACGGCAAGATCCAGATCGCGAACGCATGCATGAACCCCGATCTGTTCTGGGCGCTCAAGGGCGGCGGAGGCGGCACCTTCGGCGTGGTCAGCAAGCTCACGGTCCGTACGCACGAGCTTCCCGCATACTTCGGCGGCGCCAACTTCGACGTCAAAGCGCCTTCGGACGAGGCGTACCGGAGCCTCCTTCGTGCTTTCGTCGGTTTCTACGCCGGGCATCTGTTCAACGAGCATTGGGGGGAGCAGGTGAAGGTGCGCCGGGAGAACGTGCTCGAGATCAGGATGGTTTCGCAGGGACTGGACCGGGAGCAGTTGCAAAGAATCTGGCAGCCATTCGTGGATTGGGTCAAGAGGTCGCCAAATGGATATTCGATACCGTGGCCGGGGACGATTATCTCAACCATTTCGGCGCGACGCTGGTGGGATGCCGAATGGCGCGAGGAGCATTGGCCGGAAGAGGCGTTTCCCCCCAACGGAAATCCGTTCCGCGCGATCATGGACGACATCCTTGTGCATGTGATGCACCAGCCGATCTTCCATCAGGACGAACGGCCCGGTTCGGCACCATCGGACGTGTGGTGGGGCGGCGACGCGGGGCAGGTCGGACAGTACATCTGGGCCTACGAATCGCTGTGGATGCCAGCGTCTCTGCTCGCGAGCGTTTCCCAGGTGCGCCTTGCCGACGCACTGTTCGCCGGATCGCGGCACGCGGATATCGAATTACATTTCAACAAGGGGCTCGCCGGTGCCCCGCCCGACGCGATCGCGGCTGCAAGAGACACGGCGATGAATCCGGCGGTCCTGACCGCCTTCGCGCTCGCAATCGTCGCCGACGGGGAGGGTCCAGCCTATCCGGGAACTCCCGGACATGAGCCCAACGTCACCAAGGGACGCGCCGCCGCGAAAGCAATCGATCAATGCGTAGAGCAACTTCGCGCGGCTGCAGGACAGAACGGATCGTACGTGAACGAGACCAACTACTTCGAAAAGGAATGGCAGCGGGCTTTTTGGGGCGATAATTATTCGCGGCTCGCCGAAATCAAGCAGAAGTACGATCCCGGCGGCCTCTTCTTCGTCCACAACGGAGTTGGCTCGGAGGCGTGGAGCAGGGACGGGTTTACGAGACTTTAGATTAGTCCAGCCATGATCCTGCTTCGCACCGTTCCGGACGGCGCTCGCATGATCCGGTCCTTGTGGACCTTCTGGTCGGTTCGCGCTTCACGTTCCGCCCTCTCGGCGGTAGAAGCTTCGACGCATACTGTAATTATGTACAGGTACGCGAGCTGATGACCGGGAAAGTGGCCACGGTCAGGGCCTGGCTCGTCTCATTCATCGGACCACCGGCCATCGTCTGGGCGACGGAACGGACCTAAGGCGGATTCTGCTGCGGTCCCTTGCCTTCACGATCGCCCTGGTGGTCCTGTGCATCGCCGAGGAGGCGGAGCTCTCCCATCGGGACTCGCGCCGGCGGTCACGAGTTTATTCCCGCCCGGAGCAAAGTGACCGTCGTGCGCGACAGCTGTTTCCCGCTAATATGTGCGCCGGATGACGCGGGCCCGCATAGCCGCGGGAGAGCGTCCGGAGGGGGCGGTAATGGGTCGATTGGCCGTGTGGTGGTTCGCGTCCGCGATCGCGACGCTGTTCGGGTTGAGCGCGCCTGCCTGGGCACAGCAAGTCGCCGATCCCGGCTTCAAGAGCGTGGGACGCGGATGGCCGCTCGCCTCCGACGCACGGACGGCCGACTACGTCGGACCGACGATCGTCCGGCGCTTCGGGCCGCCGGGTGCGCCGGGGCCGCATGCACCTCAGGGAGGTTTCATCGGCATGGCGCGCGACGGCAAGGTGCCTCCCGGCATCACGCCGCTTCCGGTCGATGTCTTCACGACCAAGGACTTCTACAAGGACAAGGCCCTCTGGAGCGATCCCCGTTACTTCCGGTGCAACAGTCCCGACGCCCTGGAGAATGAGTGGGGAGCCGTCGGCACCCCGCTCATCGGCCCGGGCGGTCCGGCGACTGCGGCCTGGGGCCGCTGCGATGTCGACTATCCGCGCGCGGCCATCGTGAGCCCGTATCCCTTCAAGACAGCGCAAGAGCAATACGAGGCGTTGCTCGCCGAGACTCGCAGCCGTGGAGGCCCTACGCAGCACACCTACGCGACGGTGCCGGGCGAATGGACAGGCCGCTACCAGCAGCCCGGAATGACGAAGGGCAATGCGTACTGGTACCGCATGACGTACAACCAGGTGCCGACCATCCTGTCGCTCCTCACGCCCCAGTACCAGCAGTACATGGTGCAGCAGGAATATCACGAAGCCCACAATCAGTCGGAATGGCCCTCGCAGTACTGCTGGCCCGAAGGCTTCATGCGTCGCTGGGCCCCGCCCGCGACCTGGGAATGGGACATCACGGTCACCCCCTCGCTCGTGAAGATCGAGGCCGGCGTCGCCGACAACTTCATCACGAACATCCACATCGGGCGCTCGTTCGACATGAGCGGTGGCGTCCCGCACCTGGGACCCGAGGTGCCGCGCTGGTACGGCGAGACGATCGGGTTCTGGGATCACGACACGCTCATCACCTGGACCTCGAACCTCCAGGGCTGGTACGTGCACAGCGCGTTCGAGTTCTCGGACAAGATGCAGACGATCGAGATCTACACGCCGATCCACGATGCCCAGGGCAAGTTCATCGGCCTCAATCACGAGGCAATCTTCTACGACCCCGAAGCGCTCGTGCAGCCGATCCGCATCATCCGGCATTACATCAAGATCAGCGACTATGATGCAGGCGATCCCCTCCCCTTCATCGAATGCGTCCCGACGATCTATCCGGTCAACGGCGTTGCGACACCGGTGAGGCCCGGTCAGGTGATCCAGTACAAGATACCCGACATGTACGGCCGCCCCTGGGCGCAGGAGTGGGATAATTTCGAGAAGGGCATGGAGAAGCCGAAGCCCAAGGATATTTTCACGTTTCCGTAAGGCTGCGATGAGCTTTCAATGACTGGAGAGAGACGCATGTCGAGAATGAGTTTCCGAGCCGTCGGAGCGGCGCTTGTGGTCACGGTCGCCGCGGCCCTCGTGGCCGCGGTACCCGCGCGAGCCCATCATTCGTTCGGCTCGTACAACATGACGGTGACGAGGGTCGTCACCGGCGTCGTCACGCGCGTGAATCCCGACGCCAACCATCTGCAGATCTTCTTCGCGCCGATGGCCGAGAATCGCAAGAACGTGCTGCGCGATGAGCAGGGCAATCCGATGATCTGGGCGGTCGAGATGGGCGGCTCCGCGCAGATGGCGCGGGAAGGCGTCACCGTGAACTCCTTCCCGCCCGGCACGATTTTCAGCATCAGTATTCATCCTCTGCGCACCTCGGATTCCGTCGGTACCCGCGGCCCGACGGGCGCCATTTACAAGTGCCCCTGGCGCAAGCCCCCGGCGCCCGGCATGAACTGCGATTCAGTTCCAGGGTCGGTCGCGATCGGAAAGGGCGGGCTGCTGCAGCCCACGGGTTGAGCAGCGTGCTCGGTTCGATCGGGGTGCTGCACGGATCGATCAGCGTGCACGGATTTGCCGGCTGGCTGCAAGGGACTTCCGTCAGCGACTCGATCAAGTCCGCGAGCTGGGTGATCCCGCTCCTGCAATCGATTCACATCCTGACGATCGGCGTCGTCTTCGTCTCCTGTTTGATGATCATGCTGCGCGTCCTCGGCGTGATGCGCACGGACGAGCCGGCCGAGGCCGTATGGAGGCGCTTCGCGCCTTGGATGTGGTCGGGTCTCGTCGTGATGGCTGCGACCGGAATCACGCTGGTCGTCGGCG
The DNA here is from genome assembly GCA_963849095.1 of uncultured Gammaproteobacteria bacterium. Classification (GTDB taxonomy): domain Bacteria; phylum Pseudomonadota; class Gammaproteobacteria; order Steroidobacterales; family Steroidobacteraceae; genus JASHUC01. The sequence goes on along the minus strand of CAWKGA010000009.1, from coordinate 804,928 downwards.
AACCGGAGCGCGAGTTCGGCACCATCTCGTTCTGGCTGAAGATGCCGCTCGTTGCGATCGGCGTGACAGGCACGGCGCTTTACGGGCGATCACTCAGGTCCGCGGCGGGCGGCGCGCCCGCCGTGTTCCCGATGTCCGCGAAAGCGGCATCCGTTCTGATCGTGATCCTGTGGCTCGCGGTCATTTTTCTCGGACGAGCCATCGCGTACGACAAGCAGGTCTGGGGCGCACTGTCCCCGCATGCCTGAGCTTCGCCCTGCACGCCTGAGCTCACCCCTTCTCGCTCGCTCTTCCCCGCCCGTCGGCCACGTATGGACTTTCCGGCCCTGATCGACAGTATCCAGGCTTCCGCCCCGGCTCAGTGGATGCGCACGTCCCTCGCCGCCATGCCGGTCGTCGAGGCCATCCACGTGCTCGCGGGGGCGACCGTTTTCGGGACCATACTCATCGTCGATCTGAGGTTGCTCGGTTTCCCTGACACGCGGCGCCCGGTCACTCGCGTGTGCAGCGAGATGCTGCGGCTCACCTGGATCGCGTTCGCCGTGTCGGTCACCGCGGGCGCGCTCATGTTCGCGGCGAACGCGCACACCTACGTGGGCAACATCGCGTTCAGGTTGAAAATGCTGGCATTGCTCGGCGCTGGGGTGAACATGGCGCTATTCCATGGCATCACCTTTCGCAACGTGAGGGCCTGGGATCAGAACGCACCCGTGCCGCTTGCGGCGCGTATCGCCGGCGCGGTGTCCATCCTGCTCTGGGTGAGCGTGATCTTCTTCGCGCGCTGGATCGGGTTCACGAAGGGCTTTGATTTCCAGGTTCCGGTGAACACGCACATCAATTTTCAGTTTTGATCACTCGCGCCTCTCGGGCCCGGCAACCACAGCCAGTCAACCGTGGCTGGGAGTCCGCTCCACGTCTGTTCCGTCTTCGGGTAGGCGTTCCATCAACAAATGCAATGGAGCGGGTGATGGGAATCGAACCCATCTAGATCTCAAGATATATCAGTGCGTTACGCCTCTCTGGGCGGCCAAGTGCGATCCGAGTGCGGACTCTAGCAGCACGTGGGGCACCGCGCGGAATCGCTTCGAGCAGCTCAAGACCGCACGCGAGATTGCCCCCGCGTTCCGGAAGTACCCCCTCGCATTGAGGCGTTCGTCACCGCTCCGCCGCAGCCCGACCGTGCCGACCCGCGGTCCGAAGTAATGCGCCCGAAAATCACGCGAAATATCGCCTGCGATATGTGGAAAGTAAGGCTGGTGCTCCAGGATAATGAGAAAATTCCCCTCGGGGCGAACCTGAATGCGTAGAGAGGTAACAGCCAATGTCGAACTCAGTCACCACTCCTCTGTTCATCGGGGGTAAGGAACGACAGACCGCGGACAAGATGGCGATCGCCGATCCCGCCAAGCCGGGTGTTGTCGTGGGCTACGCCGCCGCGGCCACGACGCAGGATGTCAGCGATGCCGTTGCCGCCGCGAAGGCCGCCTACCCGGCTTGGGCCGCGCTGTCGCCCCAGAAGCGCGCTGAAAAGATGCTGGCGGCGCTCGGGGGCATTGCCGAGAACCGCGATGACGATGCCGCCATCCTGTCGCAGGAGAACGGCAAGATACGTCTTGAGGCCTGGGTCGATTCGCTGGTGCTGGAGCTGCGCTGGAAGCTAGCCCTGATCCATGCCGACGAAGTCAACGCCTCGAAGGTGCTGCCACCCGTTCACGGCGCCATCCCGGTGGAAACCACGGTGGCCTACCAGCCGCTGGGAGTCGTCACCATCATCGTGCCCTTCAACTGGCCAATCGCCATTCTGGGCGCCTCGCTACCGCATGCGCTGCTCGCTGGAAATACCGTCATCGTGAAGCCGCCCCTGACGACCCCGCTCGCCACGGCCCGCGTCGTGGAGCGGATTGCCAATCAGCTGCCGCCCGGCGTCCTCAACGTCGTCACCGGCCCCGATGCCAACATGAGCGCACTGATCCGCAACCCCGACGTGGCCAAAGTCTGCTTCACGGGTTCGGTGGGCGGCGGCAAGAAAATGATGGAACTGGCCTCCGCGAGCCTTACTCGCGTCACGCTCGAGCTGGGCGGCAACGATGCCGCCATCGTCCTGAAAGACGCCATCATCGACGATACGCACCTGGATCGCCTGTTCGCGGCCATCTACGACACGACCGGCCAGATCTGCATGAACGCCAAACGTCTCTTCGTGCACAAGACGCGGGTCGACGAAGTGATCAAGGGACTGTCCGCGCGTCTGCAGAAAGTCAAGCTTGGCTATGGCCTCGACAGGGACACGACCATGGGTCCGCTGCATTCGCCGGCGCAGAAAGCCTTCGTCGAAAGCCTCATCAGGGAAGCCAAGGACTCCGGCGCCAAGGTACTCGAATTCGGCGAACTGCCGGGCGGCGACATGAGGGGCGGGAACTTCGTCCGCCCGGCGATCGTCGTCAATCCTGACCTCAAGCTGCGTGTCGTGACCGAGGAGCAGTTCGGCCCCGTGATTCCGGTGATCCCCTTCGAAACCGAAGAGGAAGCCATCCGGATGGCGAACGATTCGTGGGCCGGCCTTGCCGGTTCGGTATGGTCCGCCGATCCCAAAGCGGCCAATCGCGTCGCCGGCCAGCTGGTCTGCGGCTACGTCTGGGTCAACGATCACGGTGCCACCCGCCTCGACCTGCGCGCACCGTTCGGCGGCATGAAGGCGTCGGGTATTGGCCGCGAGCAGGGCATCGAAGGAATCCGCGCGTTCCAAGACACCCGCTCCATCGCCCATCTCGACATGGCCGCACTGGCCTCCATGGCGCACTAGCCCCGACCTCGCGGATTCGCGGGAGCTCGCGCGCGACACAGCGCTCGGGTACTTCGCTCAGCTCTCGCCGTGTCCGATCGGGATGGGAAGCTGCGACCCTGAAGGGACATCCGTGACAGGCCGGTTTCGGAATGTCCGTATGGTGAATCGGATTTGTGAGACGGCGTCGTTCCATGAGCACCATATCTCCTTTCAACTCTTCTTCGTGATGACGACTTCGAGATACTCGCCGGGGATGACCAGTGTGCCGTCCTGGGCCACGTTGAGCTTACCGAGCAAGGCGTATATATCAGCCTCGAGCGACACCCTTGCGGGTGGATCAATGGAGGCGAAGGCCTTAAGAACCGGCCCGTAGTGAGCGCGGAAGAAGTCCAGCCAATGTTTGGGCGACTTGTAGCGGAAAACGAAATGTGTGCTCTTCGCGGTCACTGTTGCCTGCGAACCGAACAGGGTATCGAGATAGGGCTTCGTGCCCCATAGCGACGGCGACTTAACGCCCGGTGCAGGCGGAACGTATTTACCGACAACCTTGAACAGTCTGCCGATGAAGCCTTCCGGCGTCCAATTAGCCAGCCCGACCTTGCCGCCCGGGCGGCAGACGCGCATGAGCTCTCGCGCCGCTTGCTCTTGATTCGGCGTAAACATGACACCAAAGGTGGATAGCACGACATCGAAGCTCTCGTCTGGGAAGGGCAAACACTCGGCATCTGCCTCCTGAAACGTGACGGGCAAGCGGTCCGCGTCGGCGCGCTTGCGGCCGTGCTCCAGCAGCGAGCCGACGTAGTCCGTCGATACGACCTCGGCGAAGCGACGGGCGGCGGCGAGGGTTGCATTTCCGTTGCCGGCGGCGACATCAAGTACCCTCTGATTGGAGTGCACATCGACAGCCTCGCAAAGCATCTCGCCGACTATCTGTAGAGTGCTCCCGACGGCAGCATAGTCTCCGGAACTCCACGCGACATGCTGCCGGGCCTTGATCCTATCGAGATCGATAGTAGCCGGGTTCGCTGTTCGAGGATTCTTGTTCATGATGGCCTCGCTTTTCGACCAAATCGAACCGGGCTCATACGCCAAGCATCGACTGGGCTGAACGCGACCGCCCGGGAGCCGAGAAGCGTCCGCCGGCGCCCGGGCCGAGCGTCTAGGTCCCGTGCTGAGCGTCCTGTCACTGTAGGAGCGTTTTACTCTTCGCAGCGGCTGGTGTGTATGCTCGGGCGTCCTGGAGATTTGATGCGGCGTCCCGAATGCTATTCTGCTATGACGGAGACTGCTTGATCTGCATCCGGCACGTTCAGGGGAAACAAAATGACCAGCGATGCTCTATCTGACTTGTTGCGAACCGTGCGACTGACCGGTGCGGCGTTCTTCAACGTCGCGGCAACCGAACCGTGGGCGGTCGAGCAGCCGTCGCCAGAGCTCATCCTGCCGAAGATACTCCCGGGCAGTGAACGCCTTATCTCCTATCATGCCGTCACTGAGGGTCGATGTTTCGCGACTGTCAACGGAAAGGAACCGATCGCGCTCGAAGCCGGCGAGGTTATCGTCATCACCACTGGCGAGCCACATGTCATGTCGAGCAACCCCGGCATGCGCGCCAGTCCTGTGACACGCGAGGCGATTGCGGAGGTGAGTGCCGGGCCGTTGCCATTTTTCGTCAAGTACGGCAAGGAGGGCGTACCGTCAGCAAGGCTCGTGTGTGGGTTCCTCGCCTGCGATGCGCGACCGTTCAATCCGCTGCTCGAGAACCTGCCGACGGTGATGAAGGCAAGAGCCGCGCAAGATAACTCCGGAGGCTGGCTCGCCCAGTTCATTCGTGTCGCTGTAATGGAATCCACACACAGGCGCGCTGGCAGCGAGGGTGTTCTTGCCAAACTCAGTGAGTTGATGTTCATCGAAGTGGTACGCCGGCATCTGGAGGCCATGCCACCAGAGCAGGCGGGGTGGTTGGCAGGTCTGCGCGATCCTTTCGTCGGCAGAGCACTATCACTGATGCACGGGAGTCCGGCCTATGGCTGGACAATCGAGGAGCTTGGACGGAAAGTTGGCTTGTCGCGCTCGGTCCTGGCGGAACGCTTCGCCGATCTGTTAGGGATGCCGCCGATACAGTATCTCGCCAACTGGCGAATGCAGATTGCAGCGAGGATTCTCAGTGACGCGAGCGCGAACATTGCATCGATCGCCGAAGAGATCGGATACGAATCGGAGGCGGCCTTCAGTCGGGCCTTCAAGAAGCTGGTAGGCGTCTCACCATCGGTTTGGCGCCGCCGCGCGTCGTCTGTAGCCGCGGAACTTCATATCAAATAGAGATTTCTTTCTAATACAGTCGCTGAGCGCCCTCGCTTTCAGCGAGCGACTGCTTTGCGGTCTCTGAATCGAGGGGTTTGATGACGGGTCCTGGTCGACCAGAGCCCTCCCATCGGCGTTGTCTATCGCGGCTGGTCAGCGTCAGCTTTGCTCCACAGCCGCACGGCGACGACGGAGGTCGACAGGTATCCGCGCACGTGCGCATTCGCGGGTTGGTTGGTACCGAGGAGTGGCGCGAGCGTGCTTGAGACCAGAAACCCTCCGAGGTAGCCGGCCGGCAGGCCGGCGAGATCAAGGCGACACGTGAAGGCGATCGCCGTGCGAACTGGGGGCTGCCACTTGAGCGGTGCACACACGCCGATGCCGGTCCACGGGATGTGTGCCACGGTGCCAGTCGCGTACATCGAGACCGATTGGCCCACGGCAAGTCGGCCCAGACACGCGGTGAAGCCGCCCACCACACTCTCGCGCTCGTGACGCGTGCGGATTGTTCGGAACACGTAGATCTCTTCTGCTTTGCCCGTAACCTCGTCACCAGGAACGCCACGAGGTATGTCTTGACTGGCACACGACGACAGTACACCTGCCATGAGGAGAGCGAGGTATACCGGCAGATTTCTCGGCATGGACTGTTCCCTCCCTTCTTTTCAGAATGATGCAGCATCGTCTTCAGGTGGAGGGCACTGTAGGAATTCCGCAGCCCGCTGCCGAGAGCATCGATGCGTGTTGCCCGATAGGGACGCCAGCGTCTGCTATACAGCAGGCTGAAAATGACCTCGAGAGGCCGGAACTGGCCGATTCCGGCGTGACGTTGGTTGGTGCATTCGGGAACAGATCTGCTTCCCGTGCGCCACGGGATCACGATCCACGTACGGAATCGTCGGTCCCGTCGGTGGGTGCCAAACCCAGAGCACGTCGATGGGCGCTCCGTCTAAACTCGTGACCTCCTTTAGATCAGCGCGACGGGTGGAGCATGTACAAGCCCCTCGTCATCCTGTTCGCGGTCCTCGGCGCCTGCGCGGGGGACTTCGGGATCGCGCGGGCCGCGACTCATCCGAGCTGAGCGCACATGTATCACCAGGGTGAAAAACTCGTGTACCGGATGGAGGGCACGAACGAAGGACAACATTACGAAGCGCTCGCCACACGCGCGTCTGCTCTTGAGCATCCAGGAGATCATGTTTACATCAAGCGCGGAACGCCGGCCTCGTGGGCGGACGGGCGTAAAAGGATCCTCGGGGAGGGTTCAATCGATTTCGATATCACCCTTGCGCAGCTCGACCCCCAGCACGAGGTCGGCGCGATTCTCATTCGTCATGTACCTCCGAGAAGACCGCAGCTGAGACTTGCCGCCCCGTGGATGCGAGAGCCCGTTGCCAATACACAAAACAACTGGGTCGAGGTGACGCACGAGGCTGGGCGGTACGCCGCGGAGGTCGGCAAGGAAACGTTCGAGGTGCGGCTCGTTGTCAGCCTTTCGGACGGCAGGATCTTGTCTGGAACGCTCGACAATCCCGTGCAGGCACAATAGCGCATCTGCGAGGACGCCGACCTCACACGCTGCGGGCCAGCGCGTCCGCGCCATATTCTGCGACGCATCGAGCACACATTGATGCGTTAGCGGATGATTGACTGTCGCTTACGGCACGACCGGGCCAGCAGGCGATTGGCGGCTCATCGCCGAACAGACTCATTGCCGGTCGAGCGCCCGCGGCGAGAGGTACCGCTCTATCCGATATCGCGGCACATTGTCTGCGACAGCGACGGCGGAATGTGATCCGCCGCTGGATCAGACGTCTCACGGGATTGCGCTAATGAGAGCCGCAAGATGCGGTCGCCCACATAGACGACTCGTACGCAGCGACCGTTCGCGATTGGGCTACCATCCGGAGAAATCGTATGGAAACCCTGGCTCACCTGAAAACGCCCGTAGCTGAACGTGCGGCCACCCGCCGAGAAGCGCTCAATCCCTTTGTATGTCGCTGCGGGCTGTAAATTCGTTATCAACCCTTGAACCTCGCTCACATCACCGTCCTTGAGATCATGCCTCAGGGTCCAGTACGAAACCCATGTCGTCGCGAATGCCAACAAGGTTATCGCACCGAAGAATGCGACCGCGCCGGCTCTGGACAGGGGCCGCTTTCCTGTCACTTCGGCGAGATCACGATTGACTGGGAAGGTCGCTCCGATTAAGAGCAATACTAGTGCCGCCGGCGCGAGAAACCAGTCTCGGCAACCCGCGACGCTGATGTCATATACCGTCTCAAAATGCATTTTCGGCTGTGCTCCGCAAATGGCTCTGTCTCGGTCTCAAGAGAATCCGGATTCGACCGTACCGGTTAGCGAGTGCGATTTACGCGGCAGATACAGGCCATTCCCAGCGCTTCTAGACATAAAGGGTCATGCTTGTCATCAGCCCGCCGGCGCGGCTGCCACCGTCCCATACCCACGGGTCGCTCGGGAACTCTCGTTCCCCCTTTCGGCATTCTTTACGTCCGCGTTGCCGATTGCAACTTTGCCCTCCATCCGTCGGCAGTTGGTCGAGCCGCGCGCCTCGTCCTCATCTAACGTACCGCACGGCTGGCATCGGAAGGGCGGATGGAGCGGGTGATGGGAATCGAACCCAATCCGGAGTTATCTTAAATTACTGAACGTAAATCCAATTCTGCACTTGCCGGATCCTGCGTGTGATCCGCGTGTGAATCTTCGGCTACTCCTGCTTCACCCATGACGCGGCATCGACAATACCCTGCTTTGAGAAATCCACCTCTACCGCCCAGCTGCCCCACCCAGGATTGATTGTCACCGCCACGGTTCCCGGCGAAATGGCCTGCACTGACCACGGTTTGAATCGGTAAAAAAAGTAGGCCCAGTGCTTCGATTGGCTACATATTTCGCTTGCTGGCATCACACAAAAGTCTGGTTTTCCGAGGATCGAGGTCAGCTGCTGTCTATGAGCACCGATCAGCGGGGTCAGATCTGACCTTCGTAAATCGCCTTCCGGCTTCTGCGCAGAACTGGTGTGAATTTGCTTAAGCTGTGCGTGAAGTTGCCGGAGGAGGCTTAGGCGCTGATCAGCCGCAGCTGCCAATGTCACCTGAAGTGAGCTGATTGAAATCAACGCGGCTATGAAGAACTCACGGCATCTCATGGTGATCTTTCCGTCGTTCAAGCCACCATCATTTGATCCTGAGATGCTACGCCCCCTTCAAATGGGCGGCAATCTTCGCCATGGAGTAATGAGCGCGCGTCCGGTTCCGGCACCGCAATCAGCGTTGCCACCTGGAATCGAAGACTGGAGCGGGTGATGGGAATCGAAAACACCGCTGGCGCACCAGCCTTTTGAAATCATGATGTTGCAAGTGCGCAGAGTGCTGCGTGTGATTATCGTGTGAAAGACCCTGTCATACCAGCCAACGCCAGCCAATGCGCCCATTTGGGACGAACACGGCTGTGGTAGCGACGAGAGAGCGAGCGGTTCTCAATGACCCGCAGCGGTCCCTGGCGACCGGCGGCTATCGGGGATCTAAATTTTGAGGATTCCCTCCAATCACATGTCCTCGACGGCCAATTTCACGAGCCTAACAATGCGATCGAGGTCGGCTGACGTATGAAACCGAAGCTCTATCCAGGGTGACGCTTTCGACCGATTCGGGTGGACCGTCGGACCTGATGGATGCGTCAGCCCTTCGCGACTGATAACCTTTTTCGTGAGACGGAGATCTAATTCGCTGTCGCTATGGAAATGGGCAAACGCCTTGCCCCGATGGCACAGGGAGGAGAATCCATCGTCGCGGCCAGGCAGAGGCCGATCCTCTACACCGAATTTCTGAATGCGTTCGATTAGGCGTGCGCGCACTTTCTATTACACAGAAGTTTTGACGAACAGCGTGGATCTTGGATTTGAGCGGCGCGATGATGATTTTATCCGTTACAGAGTTGCCGCTGGAACTTGGGGGTGAGCGGATAGATCCAGATGCTTTTGATCGGCTGATCTTTGCGATGCAGGGTATCGAGCTTGCCGCGCCCCTGGGTGTCGCCGAGGTTTTGCCAGTTGGCGGCCTTGTAGCAGGTGCCGGTAAAGCGCGGCTTCTCGACGAAGGTTTCGAGCAACACGGGCCGATAGGCATAGCGCGCCTGCCAATCATCGGGCAGACGTTTGCTGATCAATGCGAGGATGCGCGAAGCTAGATTCTTGCAGCGGATCCACGGCAGGATGAGGAAGCGGGCATTGTTCACGACGAGATGCAGATTGCGTTGTCGCTGCTCGGCCGTCCAACCGATGAGCTGGTCTCTGGGTTTGACTTTCCAGGCGCTCGCACCGAAGCCCAAGGCGGCGATGATGTGGCCGGCGCTGCGCACGAAGTAACGCAGTTGTGCGCCGGGCATGAGCTGATGCCCGAGGTAATGATGACGTTCGATGTAGGCATTCCACAGGAGCGAGTCTGCTCTGATGAGCACCGGTTCGACGGTGAGCCTCGCCAGGTCGATATTCGGGAGAGTGGCCGGTTCGAGTACGGCCTGCTCGAGATGGGGATAGGATCGGTACGCGACCGGCTTGGGATTTCTCGGCGGCGGCAAGCCGATGAGCCCATCGGTGTGCATGCGCAGCAATGCGACCCGACAACTCATGTCCTTCAGAGCGCCGCTTTCGCGGCGCCATCCGAGTCTCTCACAGACTTCCCGGGACAGACGAGCGCGGTTCATCTTTGGGGTCGTGAGAAGCTCACGGATCAGATCGATTTCGGCCGGCGTAAACTCGCGTCCGCAGTAGCGCATCGCCTACCTCGCCTTGCTCAGAGCGAGGAACTCTTTGTGGGCACGCAGTGTCTCGACCGTCTCATAAAGACTCGTCCAGCCGCGCCACAGCACGGTGACACCGGGCTCCCCGTCGCACTTGCGGCCCAGGTGCCCGCCGAGCTTGCCGAGCATGCGCACCATCTCACGCAGCGTCGGGGCTGGGGAGGCCGGGGGCAATGCCTTGGTCACCCGTATGTGCAGCGCTTCGACCTCCTCCGCAGAGAACACATCGGTGGCCGGCAGATCCGGCTGTGCGCGGGCCAGATACGTAACATGCATGAGGCGCACGCCGATGATGCTGAAGAGCGTCAGATAGCGCTTCAGGCGCTCGGCCTCCTCGAGCATGCAGTCCTCGACTTTACAGCCGGACTTCAGGACCTTGTGCCAAATCTCAATGCCCCAGCGTCGCGCATACCATTGCACCTTCTCGGTGGCAGACTGGAAGTTTTTAACAGGCAGATTCGTCAGCAGCACCCAGCTGATCGACTCGCAACCCCCCGGTGGGGATTGCTCAGTCGCCCCGACCAGCGTGACGGTCACCGGTTCGGTGCAACCGGACGCCTTGGCGTGGGCGCCGCGGCGCTGCGGCGGCTGGATCGTCACTTCAGCAACGCGTATCTCGATCGAGGCGGTACGCGCTTTGCGACTGCCGTTACCGGGCACCTCGACCGTCATGCTTCCCAGCGCAGGGACATTGCTCAAGGCCTCGAGCATCCGGGCGCAGCCCGCGCTATCTTCGGGCACGAGCTTGCGATCCGTGCGCGCGCGAATCACGTACTTCGCGCCCCACTCCTTCGCCTGCGTCAAGAACTCGAAGAAGTCAGACTCACGGTCCGCCACCGTGACGATCGGTACGCCGGCGGGGGCGCGCTGCACCGTCTCCTTGAGCGCAATGAGCCACTTCGAGCTCTCCTTCTCCTCGATCGCCGTGACCTGCAGGCGTTCGATCTTCTCCTGATAGTCTTCCTCGGGAATTTCCCCGCGCGCCCAAATACTCTGGCTGACAATCCCCAGAGGCACACCGCTCGTCGTGAAGGCGAGCGCATTGTGCATGACCAATCCCCGATCGTGCGCCGCGTTGCTCTTGCCGATCGGTCCCAAGCCGCGTGTTTTGACATGCTTGCCGTAGGAGAAGAATACGGTGTCCTGCATCACCAGCACCACACCGCCGCAGCCGGACATGCGTGTCGCCGTGGTCTTCCAATGCGGCTCCAAGATCCTCGCGGGGCTCGCCTTCGGATTGTTGAAAAGCCGATAGGCTGCCTGCGTGCTCGCCCACGTGCCGCACGCCTCATTGATCGGCGAGGCCGGCGACTTGGCCAATTGTTCGGCAGTTTTCACCAAGCGCCGATCCAGACGTTTGTCGCGCAGATCAGCGCGGGCAAACTCCTGCGTCACCCACTCGACCGACTCTGTGCCGGCATCCATCATAGCCTGCACGTCCGCATCCTCGCAGCGCCTCGACTTTCGCACGCAGCCCGCCCGTCCTCGTCGCACGCCGCGACGACGGCAACCCTACGCAATCCGCGCGCGTGTGTCCAGCAATTTCCGTGGGAGCGTCAGAAAATCAGCAAAAATTACTTGAGATGTGTGCAACAGTAAGGTGCGCGCAGTGTAGCCATATTGGGTGCCTCCACGATGTCAGCCTATTCAAATCAGCGGGTTGTGAGCGAAGGCCGGCGCTGCGCGTGATTCTCGCGTGAATAACACTGCCATGCCAGCCAAATCCAGCGAATGCTACCGTCTGCCAAGATTCGCCATCCGATGCGCCCTGCCCTGGGATCTCGCCAGCCTATTCGCCTTTGTAACCCGCTTCGAGCTGATGTCGAACGGCAAGGATCAACACCGTATCCTCGGCTGGTAACCAGCGATATTTGGCCACATAGCCAAACTTGCCGCGAGACAGGATCAACTCCCGGCGCCCGTCCTCCGCTTCCCGGCCCAGCAACGGATGGTCTGCAAGCAACTCTAACGCTCGCCTAACGCTGACCATCCGCTCACGCGCGAGCTTCGGATTGTGGTCTGCGAGAAAATCGAAAAGCCGCTCGAGATCGGCGAGCGCTCGAGTCGTTACTTGGACGCGCGCCATGCGCGCGCTCGTGGGCGTCGAACAGACTTCCCTGCCGCACGAGCCTCGAGATAGTCGAACGCGGCCGCCACCGGAACAGCTTTGCCGCTCTCCATCGCTTCCTTTTCTGAGATTGCCGCATCCTCCGCAAAACGCTCGCGAAGCTCGGCGCGGTTCGCCTCCTGGCTCAACACGTCAACCATGAAAGCGTGCGGCGTCTTATTCGCCGCGCCGGCAAGTCGCTCGATCCGCCGCTTCAGCTCCTCTGGAATTTTAAGGCTCGTGGCAGCCATCGATCACACCCCTGAAATACGCGGGTAGTCAAAAAGTACTACCTGGGCGAATCGAAGTCAAGGAATGTTGCCAGGGCGATAGCTGAGCTTGGCTGGCACTGGCCGGCGGTGGCGACCGAGAGTGGAGCGGGTGATGGGAATCGAACCCACGTTAGCAGCTTGGGAAGCTGCAGTTCTACCATTGAACTACACCCGCGAGGTCTCGAATCTTACGAGACCCCCGGGGGCTCGCGCAAACGTCGATCAGGTGCCGCCCCGCGAGGAAGCTAGTTCACGCTGTACCCGCGGCCCTGCAGGCAGGCGACCATGGCGCGGTGGAAGTTGAACGCGTTGCCCGAGGACTGTGACGCCTGCTGCGTGGGATCGAAGCCGGTCTGCTGCACGGCCCACTGGCGGCACTCATTACGGTCGGTCGCCTGCTGCTGGGCGGTCTGGCCGTTCATCGGGTACATGTAGATATCGTCGGGCGAGCTGCTGCTGGGAGGAGGAGCAGCGTCGGCCGGCGGCGGGCCCTCGCCGGGAGGCGCAGCGTCGCTGGCCGGCGGTGGCCCCTGATCGGGAGGCACAGCGTCGTTGGCCGGCGGCGCGCTGTAGTCGTTGGCGCCGTCTGCCGGAGGAGAGTACGCGACGCTATCGCCCGCGGCCGGCGGCGGATTGGTCACGACATAGCCGTCATCCGCGGGGTTCCAGGCATAGTAGACATCGTTGATGTAGTAGTACGGCACGCCCCCCCACCAGTACGTCGCGTATCCGATGGGCAAGGCTGCGAGAAACCAAGGGTAAGCCCAGCCGTAGTACGCGCGCGGCCAGAAGTAGCCATTCCACCAGCCCCCGCCCCAGGGGCGATAACCCCACGGCCGCCCTCCGGCGTACGCGCGACCGACCCACCCGCGGGAGCCCACATAGCCGCGGGAGCCCACATAACCATGGGAGCCCACGTAGCTGCGGGAGCCCACATAGCCGCGGGAGCTCGTATTGCCGGCGGTATACCGCGGCGCGGCGTACGAGCGAGCGTAGCCGCGTCCGGCGTAGGCACGTCCGGCGGAAGCGTGCCCCGCATACGCGTGTCCGCCGCCGCCCCGAGCGGCAAAATGGGCGGAGTGTCCGCCGCCGGAGCCATGGGACTCCGCATTGACCAGAGCCGGCGAGGCCAGCGCCGCGGTCGCGGCGAGGATTCCGACTACCCTTGCAAACCCGGCTACCTTGATGTTCATAGCGACTCCGTCCCCGGCACTACCCTTAACGCCGGCGCGGCTTCACGACCTGTTGAATTGGACCTGCCAGCTCCTCCAGTGTTCAAGTTCGGGCTGGCCCGCCGACTCGTCATAAGCACCGCGGCGAAGCTCGCACCGGCGTTGACGAAGGCTGTACTCATGGCTTCCTGAACGTCTGGCGGCCATTTCGGATGACAAGGCGAGGGAGGGGGGTCCCCGATCGCCACCCGCAACTCGGCCGTTGCGGTAGCTCGCCGCCGGACACATCCGACGAGCGATATCAGCGCCTCGGCCGCCCGGCATCCCGCGACGAGCGTTGCGGGTCCTGGCGGCGCTCCGCATTGCCGGCCACGCTCCCAGTGAGCCGGGCCCAGATGCGCTCGAACTGGAATCCCGTGGCGCCGCTCGCGAGCATCGTTGACTTCGCCGCGTCCTCGCCCACCCGCTTGTTGACCTGCAGCACGGCGAGCGCCCCCATCAGGCGACCGAAGTACAGGGACCGGCCGAGGGACGTCCGGTCCGGTGCCTGCGCCGCGGAGACCTGGTCCGCGAGCGCGGTGAGGATGCGGTCGGAAAGCTCCCAGCTCGCCGCGATGCGACGTGCGACGGATGCGGTGTGCACATCGAGCAGTGCAGCGATCACCGACGGGTCGGGCTTCCCCGGCTGGGTCGCGTACTGCTCCAGCGCCACTCGAAAGACGACGATTGCGCCGAGTCCCATCGTGAGCCCGAGCAGCTGGGCCGCGAACGGATCGGTGTCCTCGACGATAGCCGCGTGTGCCTCGGCTGCCGCAGCGGCGCGATAGGTGTGCTCCCAGACCACCTCCGGGAAGTGCGGAAACTCCTGCTTCGAGAGGTGGAATACCGGCTGCACGAGCGCGGTCGCGACGAGGGACCGTATGCCGTCCGTCCCGAGAAGCGCCACCGCGCGATCGATGCTTTCCACCGGCCGCTCGCTGATGCGGTAGAAGGAGCTGTTGGCGAGCTTCAGCAGGTTTCCCGCAAGGGCCGGGTCGCGCGCGATGATCTTCGCGAGGTCGCGCCGTGACACATCGTCGTTGCGCATGGCGCTCAGGAGCTGTGGAAGCAGGAGCGGGCGGCGCGGCGCGTGACGCAGCTCGGTCGCGGCCGTGTCGAGCACGGCACCCGCGGTCGAGGCGATCGCCTCGTAAGCTTCGCGCCCGGGCGCCGCCAGCGGCGTGACCTCGAAGGCGAGCTCGTGCAGCTTGTTGAATATCTCGCCGGCGCTCAGCGCCCCGGCGCCCGCGGCATCGGAGGGTGCAGGCGCGTCGGCGGGCGGCTGGGTCGTGGCCGGCGCTGCGTCCCCTGAAAAGGGCCTCGACGCCGCGGTCGGGCTCACGTCGCTCGACTGCCGCACCCGGCGAGTGAGGAGCCAGATCACGATGGCGAGCGCCGCAATGATCGGCAGGCCGAGCCAGACAGCCGGCATGTGCTGAAAACCCCCGCGCCCGCTCGAGCCCCACGGCCCGGTGACTGAGTCGGACGGGGGGATTCTGCCACAGCGGGCGGCTCAGCGGGCGCGGCACGAGCACCTTGACGCTTGCCGGGTGACGCAAGCTGGAGCTGGCGCGGATAGAATGGCGGGCAGGCGTCCACCGGGCGTCGGCCGCGTGGGCGGCAAGAAAGGGGGGAGATCATGATCACAGCTCGGTTCCTGTCCCAGCTGCACTCGAGCCCGCTCTGGCCGATCGCTGCGCTGCTGCTCGCATCCCTGCCGGCTGCGGCTGTCGCCGCGAACTCTCCTCACGCCGATTGCGCGAGCCTCACGCACATCGCGCTGAAGGACACCCGCATTCTCAGCGCCGAGACGGTGAGCGGACCTTCGTTGACGCCGCCGGGCGCGCGCCAGGCGCTCACGGGCCTGACCGCGTTCTGCCGCGTGAGCGCAGTGATTTCTCCGGCGATCCACTTCGAGCTGTGGCTGCCGCTCGCGGACTGGAACGGCAAGTTCGAGGGCACCGGCAACGCGGCGGCTACTCCGGCGCGATCGTCTACCGGGAGCTCGCGGACGGCTTGCACCGCCACTACGCGGTGGCCGACACGGACATGGGCCACACGAACACGGCCCCCGACCCGGGCAGCTGGGCCTTCGGCCATCGGGAGCTCGTGATCGATCAGGGCTACCGGGCCCAGCACCTGACCGCGGTGAAGGCGAAGGCGCTCGTCCGCGCGTTCTATGGCGGGCGGCCGCGGCGATCCTACTTCGTCGGCTGCTCCTCCGGAGGCTGGCAGGCCCTCACGGAGGCGGAGCGCTACCCGCACGATTACAACGGCATTGTGGCGGGCGCTCCGGCGATGGAGGTGATCCACCTGCACGCGGCCACGATCTGGACGAATCTCGCCGCAACGCAGATCGCCCCCGCGAAATTGCGCATGATCACGAACGCCGTGCTCGCGGAATGCGAGGCGGGCGCGGGCGACGGTGTGAAGGACGGCCTGCTCACCGATCCGCGCGCCTGCCACTTCTCCCCGTCGGAGCTCGCGTGCCGGGCCGGCCAGAATCCCGACACCTGCCTCACGCCCGTCGAGGTCTCGGCGCTCCAGAAGATCTACGAGGGGCTGCACGACTCCTCCGGGCAACCGATCTATCCCGGCTGGCCGCGCGGCGTCGAGTACGCGCTCACCCTCACGCGGCAACCGTTCGTCGCGGGGCTCGCGGCGAGCACGTTCAAGGACATGGTGTTCGAGGACCCGAGCTGGGACTATCACCACATCGACTACGATCGCGCCGTGCGCCTCGCGGACGAGAAGGTGGGCGCCATCCTCAACAACTCGAGTCCCGATCTGGGGGCATTCCGCCGCGCCGGGGGCAAGCTGATCCCGTGGCACGGGTGGGCCGACCCCCTCATCTCGCCCCTGCACACGCTCGAGTACTATCAGAAGGTCGCGGCGTTCTTCGCCGACGGGCATCCGAGCAGCGAGGACGCCGAGATCGCGAACATCCAAGGGTTCGCCCGCCTGTTCCTCGCGCCGGGGGTCAACCATTGCGGCGGCGGCCCGGGCCCGGACCAGTTCGATGCACTCGGGGCGCTCGAGGGCTGGGTGGAGCGAGGCGCCGCGCCGCAGCGCATCGTCGCATCCCATCTGACACGCGGCGTCGTGGACCGGACCCGGCCATTGTGCGCATATCCGCGCGTCGCGAAGTACCTCGGCCATGGCAGCACTGATGAGGCGGCCGATTTTGCCTGCCGCATGCCCTGACTCGAGGACGTCCTCACCCCGTGACACCGCAGCTCGGTGGCGGCGCCGGGCCGCGTGACTTACCATCTGGGCTTCGCGCAACTCGCAAGAAGAAGGTACGCATGGCCACACAGCAGACCGCACCTCCGGTCCTCACCGAGCTCAAGCTCTCTGCGGCTCTCAAGGACACCGTCAATACCGCGCTTCAGCGCGGCAGGATGGTGAGCGTCGCGTACGTGAGTCCGGAGGGACTGCCCGAGCTGTCCTTCCGCGGCAGCGTACAGGCGTACAGCGACACGCAGCTCGCCATCTGGGTCCGCAATCCCGAGGGGGGCATTCTCGGCGCCGTGCGCGGCGGCAAGCCCCACATCTCGCTGCTCTACGGGGACCTGCGGCCGGATGGGAAGGCATTCCTGGCATTCCGCGGCCGTGGGCGGATCGAGTCTTCCGAGTCGGTCCGGCGCACGGTGTACGAGCAATCGCCCGAGCTCGAGCGCAATCTCGACAAGGAGCGGCGCGGCGTGCCGCTCCTCATCGATCTCGACAGCGTGGACGGATTCTTCGGCGGCAATGTGCTGAAAATGCGCCGCTGAAGAGGTGAGCGCCCCAGCTTCCCGCGCACGTGGAGGCTCCGCGCCCCCGCAGGCCGGCTTGCGCCCGGTCGGCGCCCTGCTCCGGCCAGGCGACATCGTCGAGGTGGTCGCACCGGGCTTTCGCTGCTCCCCCGAGAGCCTCGAGGCCGGCATAGCGTTCCTGCGCCGACTGGGACTCACGCCGCGAGTACCGCGAACGATCTTCGGCGCGGACCTCCTGTGCGCCAATTCGGACCGGCTGCGCTTCGAGTATTTGAGACGCGCCCTCAGTGCGCCGGATTCGCGGTGCGTCTGGTGCATCCGCGCGGGCTACGGCGCGATCCGCCTCGTCGAGAAATTGATGCGGCTCGCACCGCCGGCGCACCGCAAGCTCTTCGTCGGCTACAGCGACGCGACGACTCTCCACTACCTCCTCAACCAGCAGTGGGGATGGCCGACGCTGCACGGCCCGCTCCTCGACCGCCTCGGGGCGGGCACCCTGCCCGCTGACGAGCTCGACGAGCTCAAAGCGGTGCTGCTCGGAGGCCAGCGGCAAGTGCAATTCGCGGCGCTGACGCCGCTCAACGCCGCCGCGCGCAAGAGGCAAGTCGTGCGCAGCAAGCTCACCGGTGGCAATCTCACCGTGCTGCAGACGACACTCGGTACGGCGTTGCAGCGCCGCCCCCGGCACATTCTGTTTCTGGAGGACGTGGGCGAGCGGGGATACCGCGTCGATCGGATGCTGCAGCATCTCTCCCAGGCCGGTGCGCTCCGCAACGTCAAGGCCGTCGTGTTCGGCGCGTTCGAGGGCGGCCGCGAGCCGGACGGCGGCACGTTCGTCCCGCAAGTACTGCGGCGCTTTGCGCGCGAGCAGCGCTTCCCGGTCGTCATGGGAATGGCGGCAGGACACGGGGAGCATCAGCGGCCCGTTTTCTTCGGCACCGCCGCGGAGCTGCAGTGCGGAGCCACCCCCCGCCTCACGCTCGATACGCCGTGACTGATCATCCGCGCTCGATCCGCTCGTTCGTCGTCCGAGCCGGACGCATGACCGAGGCACAGCACCGCGCGCTCGACGAGCTCTGGCCGCGTTACGGCGTCGACTTCTCTCCCCGGCCCCTCGATCTCGATGCACTCTACGGCCGTCACGCGCTCCGCGCGGCGGAGATCGGCTTCGGCAACGGCGCGAATCTGGCGGCTCTCGCGGCGAGCCATCCCGAGCGGGACTATCTCGGCATCGAGGTTCACCCGCCGGGTGTCGGCCGCCTGCTGCTCACGCTCGCGAAATTGGGTCTTGGCAATGTTCGCGTGAGCTGTCACGACGCTGTCGACGTCTTCGACTGCCAGATTCCGAGCGCATCACTCGATGAGATCCAGGTCCTCTTCCCGGATCCCTGGCACAAGAAGCGCCACCATAAGCGGAGGCTCATCCAGCCTGCATTCGCCGCCTGCCTCGCCGACCGATTGACACCGGGCGGACTCCTGCGGCTCGCCACCGACTGGCAACCCTACGCCGATCACATGCTGGAAGTGCTCACCGCCTGCGCTCGACTCGAGAATCTCGCACCCGACGGGACGTTTGTCGGGAGGTCGGCCGACCGCGCTCCAACCCGCTTCGAGCAGCGCGGCGAGCGCCTGGGCCACGAGATCTGGGAGCTCGCCTTCCGCAGGAGTTGAGAGCCTACCGCGGACGCTGCGCGTCGCCTCTGCAAACGCGCCGTCAGAAGCTCGAGCGTAGCCCGTCGAGCACGAACTGCACCGAGAGCGCTCCGAGCACGACCCCGAGCAGCCGGTTGGCGACGTTCGCGCCCGTGACGCCGACGATCCGCATGAGGGGCCCGGCCACGAGCATGAGCCCGAGGGTGATCGCAAGCACCAGCGCCGCGCAGAGCGCGAGGCCCGCGAAGAGCACGGGCCGCTCGGCGATCGAGACCGGGCCGACCCAGAGCAGGATCGTCACCAGGGCGCCCGGCCCCGCGATGAGCGGAAACGCGAGCGGAAAGACCGAGATATCCGCGCGCCGGCGGCTCTCGGCCTGCTCGTCGGTGGAGGTTCGCGTCCCTGATTCGCGCGCGAAGACCATCTCGAGGGCAATGAGGAACAGCAGCAGCCCGCCGAAGATCCGGAATGCCTGCACGGTGATGCCCATGGCGGCGAGGAAGGGTTTGCCCACGAGCGAGAACATGAGGAGGATCGCGGCGGCGATGCCGACTGCCTTGACGGCCATCCTGCGCCGGTAGTCATCGGTCGCGCCCGCCGTGAGACTCGAGAAGATCGGCACGATGGACAGCGGCTCGACGACGACGAAGAACACGATGAAAAATTTGACGAGCTCCCCGAACATGGTCTTTCCGCTCACGCAAATAGGTCTTGAAAGCGTAACGCGCGAAGCGCAACATCGATCGGTCGCAGGCTCACGCGCGCGCGAGCATATCAATGCTTGGCAGACCGCGCGCGGTCAACTCATGCGCGCCTCGAGCGGCAGGGAGTCGGGATCTCAGGAGGCTCACAATGGCATCTCCTCAACCTAGCGTCGGCAGCTGGTACCGGATGGAAGGCGACCTGTTCGAAGTCGTGGCCATCGACGACGACGATGCCACGATCGAGATCCAGTACTTCGACGGAACCGTGGAAGAGATGGACCTCGAGGACTGGGAGACGCATTGCGAGGAGCGGGAGCTGGAGACGATCGATCCACCGGAGGACTGGAGCGGCTCGGTGGATGTGGAGTCCGATGAAGGCTCGCGGTCCGGTCCGCGCAGCGACGAGCAGGATCTGCAGGCGCGTTCCCTCGACGGCATCGATATCTTCGAAGCGCGCTGAGTCCTCAGCGTCCTTCCGCGCGCGGTCGGGAGAACACCTCTTGACGGTTGCGCCGGTACAGCAGGAAAAGCAGTACCAGCGGCGGGACACTGAGGGACGCCGTGTACACAAAGAACGACGGATAGCCGACCGCGTCCACCACGAAGCCTGAAGTCCCCTGGAGCAGCTTCCCGGCGAGCGTATAGAACGAGGTGAACAGCGCATACTGGGTCGCCGTGTACTTCGCGCTCGTGAGACTGGACATGTACGCGATGAGCGCGGTGCCTTGCATCGCGAGAGCAAGGTTATCGAGGGTGTTGGCCAGGGCGAGACCGATCAGCGTCGGCCCCTGAGTGGTCGCGAGCAGCGCAAATCCCAGGTTTGACGCGGTGATCAGGAGGCTCCCGATCACCATTCCTCTGTAGAGGCCGAGCTCTGCGATCACCGTGCCGGCGATCACCACGCCGACGAGGCCGACGGACAGGCCGAGGATCTTCCCGAATGTCGCGATCTGCTCCAGACTGTATCCGTGATCGATGTAGAAGGAATAGACCATCGAGGACATCGCGTAGTCCGTGAAGTGATAGCTGCCCACGAGGAGCAGCGCCAGGATGGCGCCCGCTGCGCCGCGCCGGTCGAAGAAATCCAGGAACGGACACACGACGGCGCCGACGAAATGGGCGCCGGCATGGCGCAACGCGGGCGGCCAGTGCGCGTTGCGCTCGAGCCACGCGATGGCCCGCGCCTCGCCGAGCACGGAGGCTCGTTCGGCGCTCGGCCGTGGCTCGCGGATGACCAATGTCGTCACGATCCCGACATCGGCCAGAGCGCTCATGGCCCAGTAGCTCGCCTGCCAGCCGAATCCCTGAGCGAGACCCAGGGCCCCTGCGCCTCCAGCGATCAGCGCCACGCGGTATCCGAGTTGGTAGGCTGCAGCCATGGCGCCTTGCAGGTCGTCCGGCGCCGATTCGATGCGCCATGCATCGATCGCGACGTCCTGGGTCACGGAAAAGAACGCGAGGCACACGGCGCCTGCCATCACGTGCAGCATGTCGTTCGAGGGATGGCTTGCGGACATGAACAGCAGCGCCCCGACCACCCCGAACTGAGCGAGCAGCATCCAGCTGCGGCGCCGGCCGAGCGAGCGATGCAGCAACGGCAAATGCAACCGATCGACGACCGGTGCCCATACGAACCTGAGCGGAGAGACGAGGCCGGCCCAGGCGAGCATGCCGATCGTCGCGGGCAGGATCCCGTCCTGGCGCAGCCACGCCGAGAGCGTTTGATACATCAGGTAGAAGGGCAGCCCCGAGGAGAAGCCGAGGAACAGCATCGACAGCATGCGCGGCTGCCGATAGACAAGCACCGCCTCTACCCAGCCACGCGCCCGGCCCGAGCGCTGCCCGGCGCGCGGCTCGCGGATGCGCGGCTCGCCGCTCACGGATGCTCGCCGAATGTCATACTTCGCATCCGCCAATCATAGCGGCAGGGCCTGGGGCCCGGACCATGAACGAATACCAGATTGCGTTCATCGAGCTGGCGCTCGCTCGCGGCGCGCTGCGCTTCGGGAGCTTCAAGCTGAAGAGCGGGCGCGAGAGCCCCTACTTCTTCAATGCCGGGCTCTTCAGCGACGGGGAGGCCATGGTGACCCTGGGGCGCTGCTATGCGGCCGCGCTCGCCGGCTCGGGTCTCGCGTTCGACATGCTGTTCGGGCCCGCCTACAAGGGCATTCCGCTCGTCACGGCGACGGTTGTCGCGCTGGCGGACCGGCATAGCCGCAGCGTCCCCTATGCCTATGATCGCAAGGAGGCCAAATCGCACGGAGAAGGCGGAATCCTCGTGGGCAGCCCCCTCGCCGGCCGTGTCGTCATCGTCGATGACGTGATCTCCGACGGCGCGGCCAAGCGCCAGGCGATCGAGCTCATTCGCGCAGCCGGGGCCGAGCCCGCGGGGGTGCTCCTCGCGCTGGACCGCCAGGAGCGCGGCGAGAGCGAGCGGTCCGCCGTGCAAGAGCTCGAGGAGCGATACGGCCTGCGATGTGTGAGCATCATCACACTCGTCGAGCTGATCGAGGCGCTCTCCCGGCCCGCGGATAGGCGGATGCTCATTTCTGCGGAGCAGCTCACATCGCTCGAGCGGTATCGGGACCGATACGGCGTGCGGTGAGTCTTGCCCTACCACCGCGCTCAGTCAGAATATGACACCCGTGCCGTACCTCCGTTACAAATGGATCCCTCTCGCCGCGGCGAGCCTCGTGCTCGTGTGCGCCGGGCTTACCGCTGCCGCAGACGGCTCGAAGGGACCCGTCGTCTACCGCTGGGTCGATGATAACGGCGTGGTGCACTATGGCGACCGCGTTCCGCCGCAGTACGCGCAGAAGGAAACTACGGTTCTCAACGGCCAAGGTGTCGTCGTCGGGGAGCTCTCGGCCGAGAAGACGCCCGAGGAGCTCGCCGAGGCTGCCCGCGCGCAGCACCAGCAGCAGCTGCAGAAGCAGCGCGACGCCTTCCTGCTCACGACATACTCGTCCGTTGCGGACATCGAGCAGCTGCGCGACGAGCGGATCGGGCAACTCAAAGGTCAGCTCGTCGCCTCCGAGCAATACATCGCGAGCTTGCACGAGCGCCTGCTCGCGCTGCAGGCGCGCGCGATGCTATTCAAGCCCTACAATCCGGCGCCAGGTGCCGGCCGCCTGCCCGACGATCTCGCCGAGCAGCTCGTCCGCACGCTCAACGAGATGCGCACCCAGAACAACGCGCTCGCCGTGAGGGATCAGCAAGAAGCCGCCATCCGCACGCAGTTCCAGGCAGATATCGATCGATATCGCGAGCTGCGCAGCGCCGAGAACTCTGAGCCCCAGTGAGGATCCCGCGGCGGCCCGGAGCGGCTCGCTGCGGCCGAGGTGCTCGAAGCCGCCGGGGGGCCACCAGCGGGATCAGTTGCGGCCGGAGTGTCCGAAGCCTCCCGCACCCCGGTGGCTCGTCGCGAACTCCTCGACGACTTTGAGCTCGACCTGCACGACCGGCACCACGACCAGCTGCGCGATGCGCTCGCCGGGCTGGATCGTGAACGGCTCGCGGCTGCGGTTCCAGCACGAGACCTTGAGCTCGCCCTGGTAGTCCGAATCGATGAGCCCCACCAGATTGCCGAGCACGATGCCGTGCCGGTGCCCGAGCCCGGAGCGCGGCAGGATCACCGCGGCAAGCCCCGGATCCTCGAGGTGAATGGCGAGCCCCGTCGGGATGAGCTCGGCGCGTCCAGGCTCGAGCGTGAGCGCCGTATCGAGGCAGGCGCGCAGATCGAGGCCCGCGGAGCCGGCCGTCGCGTAGGCGGGCAACGGCAGCTCGCGGCCAACACGCGCATCGAGGATTCGCACCTGAAGCGCGCGGCGCTCGGGAAGGCTCATGTCAGGCGCGAGCGGTATCGCGGGCCGTGGCGCTGGTCCCCGCGGGGCAGGCTTGCTGCGTGAACACTTCCGCGATCAGCGCAATGAGCTCGCGCGCGAGCGCCGTCTTGGGCGCCCGGCCGAGCTCGCGCCTGCCGCCGCGCCAGAGCACGACCAGCTCGTTGTCCGCGCAGTCGAACGCCTTGTCGTGACCGACCTCGTTGGCCGCGATCATGTCGAGGCTCTTCTTCAGCATCTTCGCGCGCGCGTTCTGCTCGACGGCCTCGGTCTCCGCGGCGAACCCGACGACGAACGGCCTCAGGGGCCGCGCCGCGACGGTCGCGATGATGTCCACCGTCCGCTCCATCTCGACCGCCAGCTTCTCCGTGCTCTTCTTGATTTTGTGATCGGGCGGCTGTGCGGGCCGGTAGTCGGCCACGGCGGCGGTGGAGATGAAAATGTCGGTGCCCCCGACCTCCTTCAACACCGCGCCCAGCATGTCCGCGGCGCTCTCGACATCGATGCGCCGCACCCCCGCCGGGGTGGGCAGGGCAACCGGACCGCAGACCACCACCACCTCTGCTCCGGCCGCCCGTGCCGCCTGCGCCATGGCGAAGCCCATCCTTCCGGAGCTGCGGTTGCTCACGAAACGCACCGGGTCGATCCGCTCACGCGTCGGTCCCACGGTGATCAGCACGCGCTTGCCGCTGAGAGGCCCACCGGGCGTGAGCAGCGTCTCCGCCAGATCCGCGATGGCGTCGGGCTCCAGCATCCGTCCAGGACCCACTTCGCCGCAGGCCTGGTCGCCTTCGGCCGGGCCCAGCAGCCGAACGCCGCGCTCCTGCAGCACGATGACGTTCGCCTGGGTCGCCGCATTGGCCCACATCAGTCGATTCATGGCCGGCGCGAGGGCGATCGGCGCCTCGGTGGCGAGGCACAGCGTCGCGAGTAGATCGTCCGCCCGGCCCGTGGCCAGGCGTGAGAGGAAATCCGCGCTCGCCGGGGCGACGAGGACCAGTTCCGCCCAGCGGGCGAGCTCGATATGGCCCATGGCTGCCTCCGCTGCCGAGTCCCAGAGCTCGGTGCGGACGGGGCGGCCGGAGAGCGCCTGGAACGTGAGGGGCGTCACGAACCGGCACGCGGCGGCCGTCATGACGACCTGTACCTCCGCCCCACGCTCGCGCAGGCGGCGGACGAGGTCCGCGCCCTTGTAGGCGGCGATGCCGCCGGTGACGCCGAGCAGGATGCGCTTGCCTTGCATGAATTCTCGAGCCTCTTGCCCCCGGGGCATTATCGGGCCCGCATCCCCCGGCAAGCAAACGCGGCTGGAAAGGGCCGCCCGGCGCGGCCTTGCGGAGCGCAGTCCGGACTGGTATAAAACGCGGCCCTGAAGGGCAAGCGCGCGTCCATCATCGCGAGCGACAGTTCCAAGGCTGAACGACCCATGTCCCGAGTGTGCGAAGTCACGGGCAAGCGGCCCGCCGTCGGCAACCGCGTGTCTCACGCCAACAACAAGCGCCGCCGGCGCTTTCTGCCCAACCTCCATACCCAGCGCTTCTGGCTGGAGGGGGAGAAGCGGTGGGTGACGCTGCGCATCTCGACCAACGGGCTGCGCACCATCGAGAAGCGGGGCATCGAGGCCATCGTCAGCGAGCTGCGCGGCCGCGGAGTCAAGCTCTAGCCGCTCGGCGCGCGGCCCCGCCTCCAGGCGAGACCCCGCGCGCAACCGGCCCGGCGCGCCGCCCGATTCGGAGACCCCCATCATGCGCGAAAAGGTCAAGCTCCTCTCCTCCGCCGGAACCGGTCACTTCTACGTGACGACCAAGAACCGCCGGCTGCATCCGGACAAGCTCGAAATTAAGAAATTCGATCCGGTCGTACGCAAGCACGTCGCGTACAAGGAAACGAAGATCAAGTAATTTGCCCGAGCTACCGGAGGTCGAGACCACTCGCCGCGGCATCGAGCCGTACGTGGTCGGGCGTACGGTCGTCGCGCTAAACGTCCACGAGCCGAGACTGCGCTGGCCGGTGCCAGCGGAGCTGCCGGGACAGCTGGCCGGGCAGCGCGTCCGGCGAGCCGGCCGGCGAGCCAAGTATCTCCTGATCGAGCTGACGCACGGCACGCTGCTGTGGCATCTCGGGATGTCCGGAAGCCTTCGCGTCCTGCCGGCCGGCACGCCGCGCATCGAGCACGATCACCTCGACCTGGTCCTCGACTCTGGCTTCATGCTGCGGTTCAACGATCCGCGGCGGTTCGGCAGCCTCCACTACACGACGGGCGATCCGCACGAGCACCCGCTGCTCGCGCAGCTCGCGCCCGAGCCCTTCGACCCGCAGTTCAACGCCGACTATCTCTGGGCCAAGACGCGCAGGCGGCGCGTCGCGATCAAGCACCTGCTCATGAACAGCCGGCTCGTCGTGGGCGTCGGCAACATCTATGCGAACGAGGCGCTGTTCCGGGCCCGCATGCGCCCGCGCCGTGCGGCCCGCAGCCTCACACACGCCGAAGCAGTGCGGCTCGTGCGTGCAATCCGCACGGTGCTCGAGCTCGCGATCCGGGTGGGCGGCACGACGCTGCGGGACTACGTAGGGGCCGACGGCAATCCCGGCTATTTCCGCCAGCGGTTGTATGTCTATGAGCGCGGCGGCAAGCCGTGCAGAATCTGCCGCACCCCGGTTCGCGCCATCACGCAGGGGCAACGGAGCACGTACTACTGTCCGGCCTGTCAGAGCTGAGCCGCGACCGGGAGGCGGGTGCGCATCCCGCAACCCGGCAGTTGCCTATCGGCTGTCCCTGGGATATGGTTCAGGCAACCTGGAGGTTGCATATGGCCACCGAGACCGATCGCATCGAGAAGCAAGTCCTCCTCAAGGCGCCGCTCGAGCGCGTCTGGCGCGCGGTGAGCGACGCGAAGGAGTTCGGCACCTGGTTCGGCATCGAGTTCGACGGTCCCTTTGCCGCCGGCGCTCGTCTGACCGGGAAGATCCAGCCGACGAAAGTCGATCGGGACGTTGCGAAACTGCAAGAGCCACACAGGGGCAAGGCCGGCACTTTCGTCGTCGACAGGATCGAGCCGATGCGGCGCTTCTCCTTCCAATGGCATCCTTACGCCATCGAGCCCGGCGTCGACTATTCGGGGGAGCCGATGACGCTCGTCGTCTTCGAGCTGAAGGAGGCCCCGGAAGGCACGCTGCTCACCATCACGGAATCCGGCTTCGACCGGATTCCGCTCGCGCGGCGAGCTCAGGCATTTCGAGCGAACGACGGGGGCTGGGAGCATCAGACGCGGCTCATCGAGAAGTACCTCGCTCAGGCGGCCTGAGCGGGGCGAGGCTCACGGTGTCTCGATCCCACGCCTCGGCCGCGGTCAGGATTCCCGAAGCAGCACCCTTGTTCGCCGCGCTGGGCGATGAGACTCGCCTGCGCATCGTCGCACGGCTGTGCGACGATGGGCCGCTCTCGATTGCGCGCCTGACCGACGGCTCGGGTGTCACGCGCCAGGCCGTCACGAAGCACCTGCGTGCGCTATCGGAGGCAGGTCTCGTGCGCGGCGAGCGCGACGGCCGCGAGCGGATCTGGAAGCTTCAACCGCGGCGACTCGCCGAGGTCCACCGATATCTCGAGCAGATCTCCGAGCAGTGGGATCGAGCGCTCGGGCGGTTGCGGGCATTGGTGGAGACGGAGCCCTGACCTCGAGGCGAGCGAGCGCGGCAGCGCACGGCGAATTCTTCGCGTGCTAACCTGACGCCCCAGCGGAACGATCCGAGCGGATTCGCGCGGAGAGGAGCTCGCCGTGGCGCAGCAAGAGACCGAACGCCTCACTCAGCTCGTGCTCTGCGCCGCTGTCGCAAGAACGCTGTGCACGGTGGCGGACCTCGGGGTTGCGGATCACATCCGTCCCGGGGAGCCTCGATCGGCGGCGTATCTCGCCCGAGTCACGGGCTCGCACGAGCGCTCGCTCTACCGGGCGCTACGGTTTCTGGCGAGCCATGGCGTGTTCCAGGAGACGGCGGGCGGCGAGTTCGATCACTCCCCTCTTTCCGGCGTGCTGCGGAGCGATGCGGACGGGTCGTATCGCGCCGCGGCCCAGATGTTCCATTACATGTTTCCCGGCTGGCATGGCCTGGACCACACGATTCGAACGGGCGAGCCGGGGTTCGAGCAGGTGTTCGGCAAGCCTCTGTTTGACTACGTGGCGGCCCACCCGGCACTCGGGCCCGCATTCGATGCCGGGATGACGTGCTTCCACGGTTACGAGACCGGAGCCATGCTGAAGGCATACGATTTTGGCGACGTGCGAGCGCTGGCCGATATCGGCGGCGGTAACGGTTCGTTGATCGCGCGCGTGTTGCAGCGCTATCCGAAAATGCGCGGATTGCTGTTCGACCTGGGGCACGTTGGGTCGCGAGCGCAGGAGCTGCTGCGGCGGGAGGGTGTCGCCGACCGCTGCGAGGTGATCGCAGGCAGTTTCTTCGAGACTGTGCCGTCGGGAGCCGACACCTACTTGCTCCGGCACATCATTCACGATTGGACGGACGAGCAGTGCGCGCAGATTCTCGGTCGCTGCCGGGGGGTGATCCCGGAGGGCGGCCGGCTGCTGATCGTGGAATGCGTCGTCCCCGCGGGAAACGCTCGATCTGCCTCGAAAGATTTCGATATGACCATGATGGCGTTTCCGGGCGGAATCGAGCGGACGGAGGCGCAGTTCCGTACGCTCCTCCATCAGTCGGGCCTCGAGCTCCGCTCGGTCACACCCACCTCCACCATGGTCAGCGTGATCGAGGCCAAACCGATCCGCGCCGAGGCGATGTGAAGGTCGAGCAGAGCGCCCCGTCCGTCCCGTGCGTCTCGTCCTGTTAGAATCGAGACGCTCGACGGTTCGGTTGAGCATGGCCGGCGACGACAGGTAGGAATCATGCTAAAGGCACTGCAAACCGTTCCCCCCGTGGCCTTGTTGCTCGTTGCAACCCTGCTGGAGGCAAGCGGCGACGCCGTCGTGAGGGTGGCGATCTACGGCCAACCCACACCGCTTCGCCCGCTGCTATTCCTGGCCGGTGCCGTGCTACTGCTCGGGTACGGATCGTTCCTCAACGTGGCGCCGCTCAATTTCGGCCGCGTGGTGGGTCTTTATATCGCGACGCTGTTCGTGGTCTGGCAGGTCATCAATTATCTCGCCTTCCGATCGCTGCCGAATCTGCCGATCTGCGTGGGCGGCCTGCTGGTGATTGCGGGCGGCGCCATCATCACATTCTGGCAGCCGGGTTAGGGAAGCCGGCTGCCTCGAGCCGACATCGCCCGCATCACCGACTTCCACGCCTCTTCGCCCTGATCGCCGGCTGCGGCGAGCACGGTGCCCAGGTGTCTCATCTGAGCTCCCGTGAGGCGCGCCTCGAGCCTCTTGCCTGCCTCCGTCAATCGCAGCCGCTTGAAGCGCCGATCCTGTGCGTCCGCGCGGACGGTAATCCATCTCCCCTCGAGGAGCTTCCTGAGCGGCGCGTGGAGCGCCTGCTTCGATACCGCGAGGACCGCGAGCAGCGCATTGACGGCGATGTCCGGATTGCGCCCGACGAAGTACAGGATCCGGTGATGGGCGCGGCCGAGTCCCTGCTCCGCGAGCATGCGGTCGGGCTCCGCGGTGAACGAGCGGTAGGCGAAGTAGAAGAGCTCGATGGCGTCGCGCAGCTGCCCGTCACGCTTCGATACGTCAACCATCTTGACATGATAGGGGTTCGGCCGTTAGGGTGTCGATAGGTCAATGGTATTGACGTATGTCGGTGCGCGCGGACACTCCCGGCTCGCGGCTCTCTCGGCGGATCTGCGACCTGCATGCCTCTCCCATCCGGGAGATCCTCTCGGTCATCGATACTCCGGGCATGGTGTCGTTTGCCGGAGGCTTGCCGGCGCCCGAGACCTTTCCGGCACTGAGCGCGGAGGCGATCCCTCGAAGCTGGCTGCAGTACGGTCCGACCGAAGGCGAGCCGGCACTCAGGGAGCGCGTCGCCGAGGAGCTCCGCCGGATCGGCTTGAGCTGCGCCATGGAGCAGGTGCTGATTCTCTCGGGTTCGCAGCAAGGGATCGACCTCGCCGCGAAGCTGTTCGTCGATCCGGGCACCCCCGTGGCGGTGGAATCTCCGACATATCTCGCGGCGTTGCAGGTGTTCCGCTTCTTCGGGGCGCGCTTCGTTCCGCTCGACCTTCGTGAGCCTCGAGCACTGACGGGCACCGGCATCCGCGGCAGCCGCCCGGCGCTCGCCTACAGCATTCCGACTTTTCAAAATCCGACCGGACGCTGTTATTCGACGGTGGAGCGCGATGCGCTGGCGCAAGCCTGTGACGAGCGCCGCGTGACGCTGTTCGAGGACGATCCGTATCGAGATCTGGCGTACGACGACTGCGACCGCTCGCCGATTTGCGGCCGGCTCCGGCGGGCGTCCTGGATATACCAGGGGTCCTTCTCGAAGAGCCTGGCGCCCGGATTGCGGCTCGGATTTCTGGCGGCATCGAGGGACCTGGTCGAGCACCTCACGCGGCTGAAGCAGGCCGCCGACCTGCACAGCAACCGCGTGAGCCAGTGGCTGGTGCTGCAGCAGCTGAACGGCCCCGCGCGCGCAGAACGGCTCGCACACCTGGTGGATGTCTACCGCCGCAAGCGCGACGACTTCGCGGGGGCGCTCCGCCGTCACTTGGGAACGGTCGCGACATGGCAATCGCCGCCGGGTGGCCTGTTCTTCTGGCTTGCTCTGCGGCGAGACATCGATACTCGGGCCCTGCTGCCGGAAGCCATCCGGCGCGGCGTGGCATTCATGCCGGGCGAGTCGTTCTTTCCGGAGAGCCCAAAGCGCTGCGGCGCCTTGCGGCTCAATTTCACCCACGCGGATGAGACGCAGACCGAGCGCGGCCTCGCAACGCTCGCCGAGCTGCTGAGGTAGGACGCCCGCTCGCCGGGCCACGGGACCGATGGGCCGGCGCGGGAGGCCTCAGTGCTTGGCCGGCTGGATCAGCTCGAGGCGGTTGCCGTCGGGATCGAGAGCCGTGCCGATCACGTCCCCCGTGCCGGGAAACGCGCGCGGCTTGCCCAGCATCTTGCCGCCGGCAGCCGTGACAGCCGCCGCGGTGGCGTCCATGTCCGTCACGTTGAAGATCAGGTGCGGTACCGGATCCTTCACGTCGTTGGAGGCGCGATGCATGATGACGATCATGGCATTCGAGTTCGCCTTCGCGGCATCCACCGAGTCGCCGAAATTCAACATGATCTCGAGGACGCCGGGAAATTGAAGCCGTCTGACCTCTTGGAGTCCGAACGCGGACTCGTAGAATTTTGCGAGCGCGGCCACGTCCGTCCCCCCGACGCGCCCGGCGTCGAGTGTCACGCCGGCCTGCGAGACGCCCGTCAGCAAAAGCGCGGCCCCGGCGGCCGCCAAGAATTTCGCGCCTCTGTTCATTGCATGCTCCCCAAAGCCCTCACGCGGGCGCCATGTTAGCGAAGAGCCCGCGCTCGCGGCAGGGCGAGCGCAAGCGGCGGATCTACTTCGAGCTCACGAGCGTGAGCCCTTGAAACGTCGGGGCTCCGTCGAGCGAGTCGCGAAGGTCGGACATCAGATTCTGCGCATCCCGGCGATGAGCCGCGACCGCCGCCAGATCCTTGTAGCGCTCGATGATCACGTAAGTCTGCGGCTGTCCGTTGCGATACAGCTCGTAGGATAGGTTGCCGGGCTCGTTCGCGCCCACCTTGGCCTCCATCCGGCGGAAGGCCGCCTCGAAGGCCGCGTTCTGGCCGGGCTTCACCTTGAATTGCACCACGAATGTGGTGGCCGTGCTCGGGCGCCGCACCATGGCCATGGCGCTGCGGCCTGCCGGCGCAGATGCGCTCGGTGCCTGAGCTTCGGCTACCGAGACTAGACCCAAGAGCGCAACACTCAATACGACGACGCGGATACGCATGATCCTCTCCCCCTGTTCTCGCTTGGAGCCCGGCAGCATCGGCGTTCGCGCGGGACCAAGTCAAGACACCGCCGCCGCTTCGGCGCGGAGCTGATGTGTCAATTATGCTTGACTTTTTGACAAGGTATATTTACTCTCTGCCCAGCGAGATGAGGTATCCGCTTGATGTCGACCACTTGTAGCTGGGGCGCGCGCCTGACGAGTCCGCTGTTCTTGCGGTGGTACGCGGCGACTGCGATCCAGCTCTCCGCGGATGGGCTCATCAAGCACGGCGCATTGGCGCCCGCCGTCCGGCTCCTCTTCAGCGTCTTGCTGGCGGCCATGTGGCTGTTCGTCGTTTCGGAAGCGGTTTACGCGGTTCTGAAGTCCGATGAGCTCCAGCGGCTCATCCACCTGCGAGCGATCGCCATGGCTTGCGTGGCCACGGCCGTACTCGCGCTTCTCTATTCCGCTCTGGAGCACGCTGGGATCTACGGTGCGACCTGGAGCGACATCGCGCGTCCATTCCTGCTTCTGTTGCTGATCGCGTACGGTTTCATGGCGTGGAAATACCGGTGAAGACGGCCCCTCGCGACCCGAGCCACGCCAAGAAACAGCAGTGCACCGTTCGGAGCCTCTACCTCTCGGGGGCAGTAGGTGTCGCGGGTTATCTGACCGGAGCGTGCTACCTCGCCTATGGTGCCGATTGGGTTGCCTTCTCGTCGTGGGTCATCGCGATTCCCTGCTTCAAATGGGCGTACCTGCGCTACTTCCCCCGCATATCGGAATGGAAGGGTTATGGACGAATCCTCGATGTGCTGCCAGCGCGCGTGGACCCGGCCCGCGTCGCGGTCACCCTTTACTCCGTGCTCGGATGTCCCTTCTGCCCGATCGTCGAGCAGCGCCTCGAAGCACTGCGGCAGGAGATGGGCTTCACGTTGACGAAAATCGATCTCACTCTCAAGCCACACGCGGCGGCGAGCAAGGCCATCCGGTCGGTTCCCGTTGTGGAAGTCGGCCAGGATCGCTTGATCGGCAACTCGACGACCGCGCAATTGGCTCATCTGATTGACCCGGTGAGCGCGACCGCATCGTTGCGTGCGAGCTAGCCTTCGATGAGAAACCGGATTCGGGTTTTTCGCGCCGAGCGCCGCTGGTCTCAGGCGGAGCTTGCAGGTCGGCTCAAGGTATCCCGCCAGACCATCAACGCCATCGAGACCGACAAGTACAATCCGAGCTTGCCGCTCGCGTTCCAGATCGCGAAGCTGTTCGATCAGCCCATCGAGGCGATCTTCGAGCCCGACGCCGAGGCCGAGGACCCTGAGCCCGAGCGGCCAGCCGGCTTCCTCGTGACACGCATGGCAGGCAAGATGTAGGCATGGCAAACGAGCTGGAGCAAGCCGTTCGACGGCTCTGTCTCGCATTCCCCGAGACCGAGGCGCTCCCGTCCCACGGCATGCAGAACTTCCGCGTCCGCGGCGGCAAGACCTTCGCGACCTACGCCCAGAATCATCACGGCGACGGCCGCATCGCGCTGTGGCTCAACGTGCCGGACGGCATGCAGGACGTGTACGTCCACACGGGACCCAAGCATTTCTTCGTGCCGCCGTACGTCGGGCCTCACGGGTGGCTCGGCGTGCGGCTGGATCTCGGCATTCCCTGGAAGGACGTCACCCGGTTGGTGCGGACGGCGTACGCGCGAGTCGCGCCGGCCCGCCTTTCGAGCGCGCTCGAAACAGTCAGCGTACCGGCGCCGAAGCGCCGAATCACGGCCGCGGATGTCGACCCGAAGAACACGCCGCGCGGCAAGCGAGTGCTGGCGGCGATGCGGAAGATCTGTCTCGCACTGCCCGAAACGTCCGAGGGCGTGCAATTCGGCCAGCCGGTGTGGCGTGCCGGCAAGAGGGTCTTCGCGCAGGCGCACTGCGACGACGGGCGGTGGAAAGCGGCATTCTGGATCGGCGTGCATGCCCAGATGCTCATGACGATCGATCCGCGATACGAGATTCCGCGGTACATCGGGCACATCGGCTGGATCACGCTCGATGTCTCGCGGAGCCATCGCGAGCGCGAGCTGCGCTCCCTGGCGCTCGAGAGCTATCGACACTTCGCGCCGAAGAAGCTGCTCGCAAAGCTCCCTGGGGCTTCCGCGAGCAGCGCTCCCTGAACCCGAGCGTCGATCTTCAAGATTCCGTGCGCACCTACAGATATCTCCACTTCGACGTATTCACCGATCGCCCCTTCACGGGCAATCAGCTCGCCGTGCTTCCCGATGCGGCCGGCCTCTCCGCCGAGGAGATGCAGCGCATCGCGAAGGAGATGGCCTTTTCCGAGACCACTTTCGTGCTGCCGGCCGAGGCGGCCGGCACGGAGGCCCGTGTCAGAATCTTCACCCCCGGCATGGAACTTCCGATGGCAGGTCACCCGACCATCGGTACCACCTATGCATTGGCGCACGAGCGGCGTCTCACACCACTGCATCCAACGGTCGTCCTGGGATTGGGTGTGGGCCCGACAACCGTTCGCCTGGAATGGGAGTCAACCCGGCTGCGGTTCGCCTGGATGACCCAGTCGGTGCCCACCTTCGGGGCGATTCTGGCCGATGCCAAAGGGCTTGCGAAGGCGTTGGCTCTCGAGCCCGCGGACATCTGCGACGACGCTCTGCCGGCTCAGGTCCTCTCGTCCGGCGTTCCATTCTTGTTCGTTCCACTCGTGTCCCGCAGAGTGGTGGACAGAATCGTCGTCGACCCGACTGCCCTCAGCGCCTGCTACGGGGCGGCGGATATGGCTGATCTGCCGATCTTCGCCTTCTCACTCGAAGCGGCGGGCGACGACGCGACGGTCTACAGCCGAATGTTCGCGCCGTCCCTGGGCGTTGTGGAAGACCCCGCCACGGGCGGCGCGAGTGGACCGCTGGGCGCCTATCTCGTTCACCATGGAGCCGTCACCGCGCAGCAAGCCGCCCACCTCGTCAATCTTCAAGGTATGAAGATGGGACGCCCGAGCCGGATCCATATCTCGATCGGCACGCGAGACGGCCGGATCGAGACAGTGAGCGTCGGCGGCCAGTCGGTGCTCATCGCCGAAGGCACCCTGTACGTCTAGACCTCGGGCCCGCCGCCCACTCACGATCGGCGGGATACTTGACGGTCCGCTATGCGAATTCTCTGACTAGCCGCTCCGCGGCAATCTGCGCCCCGTGCAGCTCCATGCGGCTGGTCAGAGTCTGCGCATGCATCTTGACTTCCGGCCGTAGACATTCTCGCAGCGTCGAGCTCAGCGCGTCCACCGTCAGGCCATCGCGATCGGGACCCGACGCGCCGACTCCCAACTGCCGAACCCGGTGCGCCCAGTAATACTGATCGTAGTGATGCGGCACGATGACCTGGGCTCTGCCAGCCCTTGCAGCGGCAGTCGTGGTTCCGGCCCCGCCGTGATGCACGACCGCTGCGACCCGTGCGAACAAGCTATCGTGTGCGACATCCCCGACTGAGACACAGTCGGCGCCGGCGTCGACGGGCGCGAGATTCCCCCAGCCTTGCGAGACGATCGACCGAAGTCCCAATGCTCGGACGGCCTCGATGAGCACCCGACTGGTTTGCTCCGCTGCGCGCATGCTGCCGAATCCGAGGTAGACGGGAGGCTCTCCGTCCGCGAGGAAGTGTTCCACATGATCGGGTAGCACACTTTGATCGCGCAGGTGCCAGGCGCCAGTCTGTGTGATCTGCATGTCAGCTGTCGCGCCGGCCGGTCCTATGGCCGGATCGGCCGCGAGCCATGGACTATCCGTGAAGATGTGCCGCATGACATTTTCGACAGGACCGAGCGCGGCCTTTGCACGCTCCTCGTTCAGGGTCGAGCGGAACAGATCGTTCCAGCTCTGCTCTTCCTCCGCCCAGAGGGCGAGATTGGCGCTCGCCGGCAGCGACTGTGAATAGTGCGTCCCCATCTTCGGCGGGGCATGGCTCGGCGAAGGCAGTACCGTCGGACAGTAGGCAGCAAAAACGTACGGAATTTCGAGCGCCTCGGTCACCGAGCGGGTCGCGATCTGCAACACGCCGCCGGCGACGACCAGATCGCATCCCCGCGCCGCTTCGGTGAGAACCGGGAACTGTGCACGAACCGCATGGACTGCGAGTTGACGCCGTTGCTCGGCGGAGAGCTTCTGCGGCTGTTTCGGTGCGGTACCACCGGTCAGCTGTTTCAGATCCGGTCCGATCGGGACGCAGACGAGCCCGAACGATTCCACCCAATTCTTGAAGTTAGGCGCTACGCATAAACGGGCCTCGTGCCCGAGCGCTCGCAGCTCGAGTGCGATCGCAATCATGGGCTGCACGTCGCCACGAGAGCCAATCGACGAGAGCAGTACTTTCATGGCGCCTCTCATGCTGCTGAGGAAGGGATCGCTCAGGTGAGCGCCGGTACCGCGCGTTTCGCGCTCAATGCCGCGGCGCCTCCAAACGCGAACATGCTCGCGACGGCGACGGCCGCCTCGACGTACAGAATGCCGCCGGCGCCCCAGCGTCCGTGGGCCCAGCCTTCCACCACGGTCATGTA
Organism: uncultured Gammaproteobacteria bacterium; assembly: GCA_963849095.1. GTDB lineage: Bacteria > Pseudomonadota > Gammaproteobacteria > Steroidobacterales > Steroidobacteraceae > JASHUC01. Next base: position 769,011 of record CAWKGA010000009.1, on the reverse strand, counting down.
CGCGAGCGGCATGTTCGATAGCGAGGCGAACACGTTGTACTTCGTCGCGGCCGCGCCGAGCCCGATCGCCTCCAGCGTGACCGCCGAGAACGCGGCGTACGTGAGTCCGCTGACGAACCAGTAGAGCATCGTGAAGACCGCGTAGGCTACCTCGGTGCGCGGGCCGAGGGCCATCGCGATGGCGCACAGCGCCTGCAGCACGCCGTAGGCGATATAGACGGACTTGCGATCGAATCGATCGCACCAGTAGCCGCCGGCGAGACACCCCACGGCCGCGACGACACCGCCCAGCGCCCCGTTGGTGAGCGCCACGACCTGGGCGGATGCGCGCCAGTCCCCGGCGACGGCCGAGAAGAGATTCGTTGCGGCGCTGGTGCTGAGAGGCAGGAATACGAGGAGCAGCGCCAGATAGCCGCCGCGGGTACGCAGCACTCCCCAGAGGTCCCGGACGACCTCCAGGAGCTTCCGCGCGATACCCTCTCGGCGGTGCATGCCCGGTGGCTCCGCACTGCCCACGGGCTCCGCGATGAACAGCAGCGCGATGCAGCAGAGCAGGAACGTCGCGCCGAGCGCAGCGCCCGTCACCCAGGGTGCGGCCACGTGCTGCGACAGCCACAGCGCCGCGCCGCCTCCGAGGCCATTGCCTCCGAGATTTCCCGCCTGCAGCCAGCCTCCCGCCTGGCCTTTCCGGGCTCCGGAGGTGTAGGTCGTGAGGGACTCGACCGACATGCCGAGGAAGGTGCTCGCGAGACTCGAGAGGAGCACCACGGCCTCGAAGAGGAAGAAGTGACCCGCGTCCGAGGATTGAGCGCCCATCGCGAGCACGCCGAGCGCGCTCAAGCTCGCGCCGATCGCGTACCAGCCCTTGCGCGTGAGGGTGGTATCGACGATCGGCGCCCACAGGAACTTCCAGGTCTGAGGAACCAGGAACAGGCCGATGAGCGCGCCCACCCGCAGGGAGCTCATCCCGGCCTCAGACAGCGTGTAGGCCAGCGCGACCGTCAGATAACCGCCCAACGCCCCGAAGGGCACGATGAGCACCAGGTAGACGGCGGGGTGCGGCGACTCTCGCCTCACGCGCGGCGCAGCTTCTTCAGCTCGCGCTCGACGACGGGATGCACGAACTCGTGCACGTCGCCTCCCAGGACCGCGATCTCGCGGACGAGGGAGGACGAAATGAAGGTGAAGGGCTCCTGTGGCGTGAGGAAGACCGTCTCGATGTCCCGCGACAGGTGGCGGTTCATGTTGGCGAGCTGGAATTCGAACTCGAAGTCCGACACGGCCCTGAGACCCCGAATGATGACGGAGAGCCCGTGCTTGCGCGCGAACTCGACGGTGAGCTCCGCGTAACCCGCGACCTCGACGTTCGCCAGGTCGGCGAGCACCTGGCGCGCGAGGTCTATCCGCGTATCGAGCGGCAAGAGAGGTGTCTTGCCGGCGTTCGCGGCAATCGCGACGACGACCCTGTCGAAGACGCTCGCCGCGCGGCGCACCAGGTCGGTATGCCCGTTGGTGATCGGATCGAAGGTGCCTGGATAGACCGCGTTGCGCTTCATTTAAGGGGTGCCGCCGGTGGCTCGCTCGAACAGATGATACCCGACCTCGCCGGCGCGCTTGGACTTGAGCAGCGCCCAGCGCCCGGGCACCCGGGGAAGGCCGTCGCGCGCGGCGCATTCCACATATATCAAAGCATGTTCCCCGAGCCAGCCCCGGCTCTCGAGCCGGCCGGCAGCCTCGGCGACGAGGCCTGCCGAAAAGGGCGGGTCGACGAAGACCAGATCGAAGGGCTGTGGTGCCCCAGCGAGGACACGGAGAGCATCGCCGCGGCGCACGACGGCGTTGCGAGCGCCCCATTCCTCGAGCAGGCGTGCGAGCTCGCGCGCCGCGATCGCGTCCTGCTCGATGAAGTCAACGTGCGCGGCGCCGCGCGAGAGCGCCTCGAGCCCGAGAGCGCCACTGCCCGCGAAGAGGTCGAGACAGCGGGCGCCGACGATGCGGCCGCCCAGCCAGTTGAACAGCGTCTCGCGGACGCGATCCGGCGTGGGACGGATATCGACCGCCGCGGGAAACCGCAACCGCCGCCCGCGCCATGCGCCCCCGATGATGCGAAGCAGCCGTGAGTGCGAGCCGCGCCGGTGAGCAGAGGCTACAATACGCCCCATCGAGCGAAATACTCATGTTCGGACGCAAGCCCAAGGATACCTCGAAGGAGCCGGAAGAACGCGCGAGCTTTTTCGAGCGCCTGCGCACGCGCCTGAACCGCGGCGACTCCTGGCTCAGCTTCGACCTGGCCCAGCTCTTCCGCGGACGGAAGATCGACTCCGAGATCCTGGAGGAGCTCGAGATGCGCTTGCTCACCGCGGATGTGGGCGTCGAGGCCACCGAGCACATTCTCGCCGGCCTGCACACTCGCGTCGCTCGGCAGGAGCTCGCGGACGTCCCCGCGCTGATCGCCGCGCTGCGCGAGGCCGTCGCCGAGATTCTGGCCCCCTGCGCCCGGCCGCTCGTCATCGATCCTGACCGCAAACCGTTCGTGATCCTCGTGGTCGGTGTCAACGGCTCGGGCAAGACCACGACCATCGGCAAGCTCGCGAGGCGCCTGACGGACGACGGCTTAAGCGTGATGCTCGCGGCCGGCGATACGTTCCGCGCGGCGGCCATCGAGCAGCTGCAGATCTGGGCCGACCGCACCCGCTCCGCGTTCGCCGCGCAGCAGGCCGGGGCCGATCCGGGCGCGGTCGTGTTCGATGCGGCGCAATCCGCCCGCTCGCGCGGGATCGAGGTGCTCCTCGCTGACACGGCCGGCCGGCTGCACAGCCAGTCGCATCTCATGGAGGAGCTGAAGAAGGTGAAGCGCGTCATCCAGCGCGTCGATCCGACCGCGCCGCACGAAGTGCTTCTCGTCCTCGATGCGAATCAGGGCCAGAACGCGCTGTCGCAGGCCCTGCAATTCCACGAGGCCGTCGGCGTCACCGGCCTCGTCTTGACCAAGCTCGATGGGACGGCGAAGGGAGGCATCGTCATCGCCATTGCCCGCAAGCTCGGTCTGCCCATCCGCTTCATCGGCATCGGCGAGCAGGCGGAGGACTTCGGGGAATTCGACGCCGCCGCGTTCGCGAGTGCACTGGTGGAGGGAGTCGGCGCCTCGGGAGAGGCGGCGTGATCGCGTTCGATCACGTCGTCAAGCGCTACCCGAACGGCCGGGAAGCGCTGGCTGGCGTCAGCTTCCGCATCGCGGCCGGCGAGATGGTGTTTCTCACCGGACGGTCGGGCGCGGGCAAGAGCACCGTGCTCAAGCTGATCGCCCTCATCGAGCGGCCGACGCGCGGCACCGTGCTGGTGGGCGGCAAGAATCTCGGCGCGCTCCCCTCGAGGCGCATCCCGGCGTACCGGCGCTCGATCGGGGTCGTCTTCCAGGATCACCGGCTGCTCATGGACCGTCCGGTGTTCGATAACGTGGCGCTGCCGCTCGTCGTCGCCGGCTCTCCCCTCAAGGAGACGGACAAGCGGGTGCGCGCGGCGCTCGACCAGGTGGGGCTCCTCGGCAAGGAGCGCATGCTGCCGCTCGAGCTGTCCGCGGGCGAGCAGCAGCGGGTCGGCATTGCGCGCGCGGTCGTCAGCAAGCCCACGCTGTTGATTTGCGACGAGCCGACCGGCAATCTGGACCGCGACCTGGCCGTCGAGGTGATGAGGCTGCTCAAGCGCTTTCAAAACGTGGGGGTGACCGTCGTCGTCGCGACACACGACATCAACCTTGTGCAGGAGCCCGGCCAGCGCACGATCGTGCTCGACGACGGCCGTGTCCAGGGCGGCGCCGGCGAGCAGCCGCTGCCGAGCATCGTCGCAAGCCGGTGAGCTCGTGAGCATCGCCGTCTATGGAACGCGTCACGCCCAGGCCTTTCTCGGCTCGCTCGGGCGTCTCGCGCGCAGCCCCTTCGCAACGTTCCTCACGGTGCTCGTGATAGGGCTTGCGCTCGCGCTGCCGCTCGCCCTGCAGCTCCTGGTCACCAATGCGAGCCGCGCCACTGGCGGATTCACGAGCGCGGTCGATGTCTCGGTGTACTTCAAGCAGAACGTGGCGCTCGATGAGGTCCGTCAGCGCGCGGCGAACGCGAGGGTGCGGCCCGGCGTCGCCGAGGTCACCGTCATCTCCGCCGACGATGCGCTGAAGGAGTTCCAGAAGTACTCGGGCTTCGGCGCGGCGCTGCAGGCGCTCGAGCAGAACCCGCTGCCCAATGTGGTGCGCGTGCGTCCCGCGGCGGATGCGATGTCTCCGTCCGATCTCGCGCAGCTCGAGCGATATTTCGCGGCGTGGCCCGAAGTCGATACGGTGCAGGTCGACTCCCAGTGGGTCGAGCGGCTCAACGCGATTCTCGATGTCTTGAAGCATGTGCTCCTCGTCGCGGCGGTCCTGCTCGGCGCAGGCGTGCTCGCGGTCGTAGGCAACACCGTGCGCCTCGAGATCCAGAATCGCCGTGCGGAGATCGAGGTGGTGAAGCTCGTGGGCGGCTCGAATGCCTTCGTCCGCCGTCCCTTCCTGTACACCGGCGTCATCTATGGGGTGACCGGCGCGTTGATCGCCTGGGGCGTCATGGCGATCGCGCTCGTGGTGCTGGAAGGGTCGGTCGCGAATCTGGCCAAGCTGTACGGCAGTCAGTACGCCCTCTCGGGCCCCGCCGGCGAGGAAGTGCTCTGGCTGCTCGGCGGAGGCGCCGTGCTCGGCTGGCTCGGGGCATGGATCTCGGCAACGCGCCACCTCCGGCGGATCGAGCCCCGAGCCTGAGCCGGCCCGAACCTCGAAGGTCGGTCGGCGGCGCCGCAGGGCGAATCTCCATCTAAGCCGTTGTTATCCATGCGTTTATTTGCCATGTACCGGGGAACCAATCGGCGGGTTTAGCACTCCAAGAACTCGAGTGCTAAAATCCCCCACGTCCCGAGATCTTCTTCGAGGAAAGATGACCGCAGCCGCACTGGTCGCTCGCAATCCGGACCTCGCCCTGGCGGGGCCCATCGGCAGTCTCGACGCCTACCTCGAGCGGGTGAGCCGCATTGCCGTGCTCACGCGCGAGGAGGAGCGCGAGCTCGCCATCCGCTTCCGCCGCGACAACGATCTCGAAGCCGCGCGCAAGCTCGTGCTCGCGCACCTTCGGTTCGTCGTGCACATTGCCCGGGGCTACGCCGGCTATGGCCTCCCTGTCGGCGACCTGATCCAGGAAGGCAACGTCGGCCTGATGAAGGCCGTCAAGCGCTTCGACCCGAGCCTCAACGTGCGGCTGGTGTCGTTCGCGGTTCACTGGATCCGCGCGGAGATCCACGAGTATGTGCTGCGCAACTGGCGGCTCGTGAAGGTCGCGACGACCAAGGCTCAGAGGAAGCTGTTCTTCAACCTGCGCCGCTTCAAGAAGAACCTCGGCTGGCTGTCGGGAGAGGAGACGCGTGCTGTCGCGCGCGACCTGGGCGTCACCCCGGCGGAAGTCACCGAGATGGAGCAGCGCCTCGCCGCTCGCGATCTCGCCTTCGACCTCGCTCCGGATGAGGACGAGGAGTCCACGTTCAGCCCCGCGGCCTTCCTGCCCGCACCGGCTTCCGATCCGGCGGAGAGCGTCGAGGCGGCCGAGTGGGAAAGCGATTCCTCGGACCGGCTGTATCAGGCCCTCGACCGGCTGGATGACCGCAGCCGCGACATTCTGCAGCAGCGCTGGATCGGCGACCAGAAGGCGACGCTGCATCAGCTCGCGGACAAGTACGGCGTCTCGGCCGAGCGCATCCGGCAGATCGAGTCGAACGCGCTCACCAAGCTCCGCACGATCATGTCGCCCGCCGCGGCGGGCTAGCCGAGGTCCTCCGCTCGCGGATCTTCCGCTGAAGTATCTTCCGCGGACGGACGAACGCGCACGTCGGCCGTGAGCTCGATCAAGTCGATCTCCTCCTCGAGCGCATGGAAGGCGTCATCGCCGATGGTGCCGCGGGCGCGCAGATTCACGAGCGCCCGGCGCTGTGCCGAGACGGCGCGGCGCTGAAGCGCGGCCAGCGCGCCGGCGCTCTCGCCCAGTGCCTCGAGGGCCACTTCCTGCTCGCCCGAGTGCAGCCGCGTCTCGTATTCCCGGCGCAGCACGGCCGCGAGCGGCCGGTCGGGCTCCTCCTCCAGCACTCTGAGCGCGGCACGGGCCGTCTCGGCCCGAGCGAGCATCCGCTCGTGCTGCACCGCGCCGTCGTCCTTCAGTCCGAGCCATTGCATGAGAGGACGCAGCGTCGAGCCCTGGATCACGAGCGTGCAGAGCACGACGGCGAATGCGCAGAAGACGATCAGGTCGCGGCGCGGAAATCCGCCGCCCGCGGAATCTGCTCCCGGCAGCGCCAGGGCCGCCGCGAGCGTCACGATGCCGCGCATTCCGCACCAGGAGGCGACGATGCCGCTGCCGAGGGATGGCCGGGACAGGGCTCCCCGCTCGCCGGATCCACGGGTCCGCCAGCGCGCGACCGTGTTGTGCGACATCACCCAGCCGATCCGCACGAGGATGACCGTGCCGCAGACGGCCGCGGCGCAGAGCACGTCGGCATTCCAGTCTGCGCCCTCCGCGCGCGTCAAAATTCCGCGCAGCTGCAGCCCGATGAGCACGAACGCGAGCACATTGAGCACGAAGACCACGACTTCCCAGACGGCATACGATGAGATCCGCACTCTCGCGCCGGTGCGGCCGGGAGCGAGCCGGGCGAGGGTCATCGCGTAGCTGATCATCGTGAGGATCGCGGAGAGCTCGAGGCGGTCCGCGATCACCCAGACGGCGAACGTTCCGATGAACTGCAGCAGGATCACGATGGGGATGTCCCGCACCCGCGCCGTGAGCAGGAGGTACGCCCGAGCGAGCACGATGCCCGCGATGACGCTGCCCACGGAGATCAGCGCGAGCATCGGCAAGACGTGCCAGCCGGAGATGGAGCCGGTCAGCGCCGTGGCGACCGCGATCCGGTAGATGAGGAGAGCCGTGGCGTCATTGAAGAGGCTCTCGCCTTCCAGCACGACGAGCAGCCTGTGAGGGGGCCGGAGCTTGCGCAAAACGGTGGTGGCCGCGGAAGCGTCGGGGGGCGAGACGATCGCTCCGAGCGTCACGGCGGCCGCCCAGCCGATGCCGGGTACCAGCCGATGGACGACGGCGGCGACTGCCGCGACGGTCAGCAGAACGGCCACCACGGCGAGGCTCGCGACCGGCAGCAGATTCTTCTTCAGATCGCGGGGCGAGGCGTCGTAAGCGGCATCGAGCAGCACCGGAGCGACGAACAGCGCGAGCGCGAGCTCCGGATCGAGCATGACCCGCGGGGTCCCGGGAATGAGCGCGAGCGCGACGCCCGCGAGCGCGAGCAAGGCGGGATACGGCACGCCGATGCGATCCGCCCAGAGCGCGAGCAAGGCCCCGATCAGCAGCAAGGCGATGACGATCTCGAACAGGAGCATGCGCGCCGCCGGTGAAAGTGCATAGAATGGCAGCCCGCATGCCTCTCTTCCACCACTCCTTCTCACCCGCGGTGTGAGCGCGTGAGCAAGCAAGATGAGCCCCGCTCCGTCGCACGGCACGAGGACGGCCGCTCGCGCTGCGCCTGGTGCGGCACGGACCCGCTCTACGTGCGGTACCACGACACCGAATGGGGCGTGCCGTCGCACGACGACGGCCATCTCTTCGAGATGCTCTGCCTCGAGGGCGCGCAGGCAGGCTTGAGCTGGATCACGATCCTGCGCAAGCGCGAGAACTACGCCCGAGCGTTCGACGGATTTGATGCTCGCGCGATCGCGCGCTACACACCGGCGCGGATCGAGCGTCTGCTCGGGGACGCCGGCATCGTGCGCAACCGCCTCAAGGTCCAGTCGGTGGTGCTCAACGCCCGGGCGTTTCTCGAGATCTCGGGCGGCGGAGGCTTCGCCGAGCTCATCTGGCGGTTCGCGCCGGCGAAAAGGCGCCGCCGCCTGAGGTTTCTCCACGAGATCCCGGCGTCGACTCGTGAGAGCGATGCGCTGAGCAAGGAGCTCTCGCGCCGCGGCTTCAAGTTCGTCGGATCGACGATCGTGTACTCGTTCATGCAGGCCGTCGGTGTCGTGGACGATCACCTGCAACGATGCTGGATCGCCAAGGACCGCGGGAGCTGACGGGCCGGATCATGCATCGCCCCAGACCTCCCGGGCAACGTCAACGACGAGCTTCAACTTCGCAAACTGCTCGTCGGCGGACATCGTGGCGCCGGCGATGCCGCTCGCGAAGCCGCACTGCGGGCTCAAGCCGAGCTGCTCGAGCGGCAGGAAGCGGCTCGCCTCGTCGATGCGGCGCGCGAGATCTTCCTTGCGCTCGAGCCGCCCGCTCTTGGTCGTCGCGAGCCCGAGCACGACGGTCTTGCCCTTGGGGACGAAGCGCAGCGGCTCGAAGCTTCCGGCTCTCGCCGTGTCGTATTCCAGAAAGTACCCGTCCACGCCCACCTCGTTGAAGAGCACCTCGGCGACCGGATCGTAGCCGCCGGAGGCGACCCAGTTGCCGGCGAAGTTGCCGCGGCACAGATGCATGCACACCGTCATGTCGGGCGGGCGGCCGGAGATGGTGTCGTTGATGAGCTTCGCGTAGGTCTTTGGCAGCGCCGCCGGGTCCTCGCCGATGTTGCGCCGGACATCCTCGCGCAGCGCGGGATCGCACAGGTAGGCGAAGTTCACCTCATCGAGCTGCAAGTAGCGGCAGCCCGCGGCCGCGAGATCCGCGATCTCCTCGCGGTAGACGCGCGCGAGATCGCGGTAGAAGTCCGACATCTGCGGATACGCGGCGGCATCGATCGCCTGGCGCCCGCCGCGAAAGTGCATGACGCTCGGGGAGGGCAGAGTGATCTTCGGCACCGCCCGCGCGACGGACGCGAGGAATTTGAAATCCTCGACGAACAGGCCTCGCGGCCGGCCGAGCTTGCCCACGACCCGCATCGTATGCGGCCGGCCCTCGACTTCGCCCTTCTCGCTGTGGAAGTGAACGGCAAACTTCGAGGCGGCGGGCTCGACGTTCTGAAACTTCAGGAGGAAGTCGGTGTGCCAGCTCGCGCGATTGAACTCGCCGTCGGTGACCGACTCGAGGCCGATCTCCTCTTGCCGGCGCACCACCTCACGGATGGCCGCGTGCTGAATCTGCTCGAGTGCCTCGGCGCTCATCTGCCCTTTGCTCCTTGCCTCGCGCGCGGCGATGAGCTCGGGAGGTCTCACGAGGCTGCCGACCTGGTCGGCACGAAAGGGAGGCCGGCTACGGGGCACGGCTAGACCGACAGATTGAACAGCCGCCGCGCGTTGTCCTCGAAGATCATCTTCTTATCGGCCGCGCTCAGCCAATCGAAAGCCTGGATGTAGGGTGCGGTGTGATCCATCGTCTCGCCGGTATCGGGATTGACCGAGGCGCCGACGCCGGGGCATTCGGTGCCGAAGAGACAGTGCTCCGGGCCGATCGTCTCGATGAGCAGCCGCAGCGCCCCTGGCGTGTAGAGGACCGTATCGAAGTACAGCTTCTTGAGGCGCGTGGAGAAGCGCCGGTTGCCGCGGAGCGAGGCGGACTCGAACCGGCCGAGCTGATACGGGATGGCCCCGCCCCCGTGCGACACGAGGATCTTCAGATCCGGGAAGTCATCGAGCACGGTCGAGTTGACGAGATTGTAGACGGCGATCGACTCCTCGTTGATGAAGTGCAGGGTGTACGGCGTGCGCTCCGAGCGCGAGCCCGTCGAATGGATGTGCGCGGGCACACCGAGCTCGCAGAGCTTCTCGTAAAGCGGATACCAGTAGCGGTCGCCGAGCCCCGGCGCCTCGGTGCCGCCGTTCTCGTACGGGTCCGGGTTGAGCAGGCAGCCCTTGAATCCGAGCTGCTTCACGCAGCGCTCGAGCTCGGGAAAGACGTTCTGGATCGGCTCGCCTGCCGCCTGGGGCAGGCCGCAGACCGGCACGAAGCGGTCGGGGAGGAGCTTGCACTGGCGGGAGATGAGCGTGTTGACCTCCTCGGTGAACCAGTGGACCAGCTTGCCCGGCCTCTCCGAGTGCATCATCTGGAACGGGCGCGGCGAGATGAGCTGCAGGTCGGTGCCATGCCGCTTGAGCAGATCGAGGTGCCCGGCGGGCCCGATCTCGGTCTTGTTCGCCGCGGCGATCAGCTGCTCGTCGGAGACGCGCACACCGCCGCGGCCGTGGGAACCACGGTGCGCGAGCAGGGTCCCCTTGAAGGCCCACAGCTCGACCGGGGCACTGATGTGGCCATGACAATCGATGATCACGGCGATCTCCTCGAGCTCACGATTTGCTGAGCATCTGCTCGTACTCGGCCCCCATCACCTCGGTGATGGGTCGGCCCTCGACGAGCCGGTCGACCATTTCCGCCTCACGCGCGGCAATCGCCTCCGCGACTCCCAGCACCTCGGCGATCCGGCCCGGACGCACGAACACAACGCCGCTCGCGTCCGCGAGCGCATAGTCGCCCGGATACACCACCACGTCGGCGACTTGCACCGGAATGTCGGTGCCCAATTCGTGGATGCGGGCGCGCGCGGTGCGCGGAGTGACGCTGCGGCTGTAGACCGGAAACGTGAGCTCCCGCGCCTCATCGACATCGCGCACCGGACCGTCTGCAATGACGCCGGCGATACCCCGCATCCTGGCCGCGCGCGACAGGATTCCGCCCCAGCACGCCGCATCGAAGCTCGTGCGCTGCTCGATCACGATCACCTCGCCGACCGAGCAGGCCTCGATGGCGGCCGTGCCGAGATGTCTCGGCGGCTGGCTCGAGGGCGGGGCCGGCCCGGCCACCAGCTTGACGGTGTGAACGCGCCCCGTGATCCGGACCGGGACGCTCACCGAGACGAGTCCCGTCACGCATCCGGCGAGCGACAGCTTGTCGAGCGCGTCCGAGAGCGCGCTGCTGTCGAGGCGCGACAGCCGGCGCAGGGCATGTGTGGGGTCGTTCATGGACATTGCAGCCGGTCGCTCGCGCTCAGCGCCAGTAGATGAAGCCGTTGGCGGTTCCTGTCCCCGCCTCCGAGCGATAGCACGGGTGATAACCGACGACGTCTCCGCGCAGCTCTGTATCGAAGAGGACCCCGGCGGCGGCAATCCAGTTCTTGAGCTCCGAGGAGCCGGACTGGAGGTAGCGCTCGTCGATGCTGCAGAGTGCCTCGGCGTCGCGCCGGCGCAGCGCATCGAATATTCTCTGATCGAAGTCCTCGTCGATGACGAAGTGACTCATGCCTCCCGAGCCGAATACCGCGACCCGCCGCTGCGGCTCCCACGACCGGATGGCGCGGCCCACGAGCCGCCCGAGCTCGAAGCAGCGCCGCGCCGTCGGCTGGTTCGGAGGGTAGAACGTGTTGAGGATGATCGGTACGTTCGGAACGACGCGGTCCCGCATGATCTGCCGATAGATGAAGCCGAACGCGTGCGGCATGCCGGTCGACCAGTGGCCGGGATGCACCGGCAGGCGCTGGGAGGTCGCCAGATCGAAGCCCGAGACAATCGCGAGCTCGATGATGTGCACGGCGAGATCGGGCAGGCCCGGATACTCGGTGTAGTGCGGCGGACTGTGGCCCCACTCGGCTTCGTGTATGCCGGGCGGCATCCGCGCCGCCTGCTCGGGCGTGGCCGGCTGGTCCCAGAGCGTCGTCCCCCGGAATACGGTGATGGCGGGCATGACATCGTCGAGGAAGAGCTCGCTCTGGTCGTTTCCCAGGATGACCGCCACGTCGGGCGCCGCGGCGGCGAAGGTGTCGGCCATGCTCTCGATCGCCGTGGCGCACGCCGCGGCGCGCCTCTGGCGCTCCTCGAGCGAGCACTGCGCGGCGAGGCCTTCGCCTTTTCTCAGCTCAACGAGCGTCTCGAAGTCGTACGTCCGGCCCCGGAACGGATGGTCCTTTTTCTTACGGTCCGCCGGCACTCGGTGCAGCCACTGCTCGGCCGTGCTCGACAGAGTCGGGCCGTGACTCGTCCACATGCCAAGCACTATTCGAGCCATGGGTCTTGTCCGGCCGCGAGCGAGCGCTCAACCCACGGTCCGGTTCCAGTACTCCTCCATCCGCTGGCGCGTGGCCTCGTCCGGTAGCACCCCGCGGCCCGCGCCCTGATCGTCCACGAGATGGGCGACCTGCGTGGTGCCCGGGATGGCGCACGTGACGGCCGGGTGCGACACCACGTACTTCAGGAGGAACTGGGCCCAGCTCGCGACGCCGATGTCCCCGGCCCAGGGAGGGAGCTTGCTCGCGGTGGCCCGCCGCATCAGGCCCCCGTGCACGAGCGGGAGATTCGCGAGGACCGCGATTTTGCGCTCGATCGCCAGCGGGAAGATCGTCTTCTCGGCGTCGCGGTTTGCGATGGAGTAATCGACCTGGATGAAGTCGAGCGGATACTTGCGTATCACGTCGGCCATCTCAATGTGCTGCTGGACGCGCGAGGTCGTGACGCCGTAGTAGCGGATCTGCCCCGCGCTCTTCCACTTCCCGAGCAGGGGCATCAGCGTATCCACTCCGCTCAGGTTGTGAACCTGGAGCAGGTCGACCTTGCGCGTGCGCAACCGCTTGAGCGAGCGTTCGAAGCTCGCCGCACCGCCGATGCCGCCGCCGAAGAAGTCGTTGCCACCCGCGGTGAGCTTCGTGGCAAGGAATATCGAATTGCGCAGCCCAGAGCTCGCGAGCGCGTCGCCGATGACCTCCTCGCTCTCGCCATAGGATGCGGCGGTATCGATAACGGTACCGCCGAGCTCATGCATCCGGACAACCTCCGCGTGCATGTCGCCGGAGTCGGCGCCGCCCATGAAGGAGTCGGTGCCGAGCCCGATCACCGGGAGCCGCTCTCCGGTCGAGGGAATCGGCTTGGTGATCAGGGCCTGTGCATCGCCGGATGCGGCCGCCGCGAGCCTGCTACAGGCCGTTCCGAGGCAGGCGAGGAGTCCGACTTGCAAAGCGTCGCGTCGCGAGAGGCTCGAGGGGCTCGATGCGTCCATGGGCACTCCAGACACGTAGGGTGGCGGGGTCTCGAAGGGCGCTTATACGGCGGCCGAGGTAAAAACTCCAGCATCCGCCGTGCTGCTCGGCGACCGATCGCGCCACGCGCTCACTGTGAAGCTCAAGGAGACGGTGGAGATCGTAATGATGTCGTAATGTTGCCACAGGCTTATGTGCGTCGGAAGGATATACAATCGGTCCGTGGACGAAGTCTACGTATGGATTTAAGTGTTCGTTTTTCTGTAGCATTTTTTCGTTAGCATGGATTTTGCTTAAACTGGATCGGGAAGTTTGTGCCGCGACTGATGCGAGAAGCGGACAACCATTGGAGGATTCGAAAAAGTTCAGAAACTCGGGCGATCGACGCGGGCACGGAAGGCGGCCGCCACTTTCGCGGCCGTCCGGAACGAACGGCGTGAATTGACACGCAGCCTGAGGATGGGCCGGGGCCGTAAGGCTCCAACGTTCCAGCCGTAACGAATTATTGCCTGCGACGACCCAGCGCCAGTCGCGGCCGGCCGCCCCGCCGGCGCGCTGGCCGGAGCTGACGACGATCGACCCAGTCGAAGAATCCGCACCTGAAGCCCCGCTCCGAGCGGGGCTTTTTTTGCCACGCGGCCGGCCGGCGCCTCACGGCAGGTCGGTGGTCCCCATCAGGTACCGGTCGCATTCCCGCGCGGCGCCGCGGCCCTCGTTGATGGCCCACACGACCAGGCTCTGGCCGCGGCGGCAGTCGCCGGCGGCGAAAACGCCCTTCACATTCGTCGCGAACTCGCCGTGCTCGGCCGGCGATGTTGCTGCGCGCATCGCGTTCGACGCCGAGCTCGGTGAGCAGCGGCTGCTCCGGCCCGAGGAAGCCCATGGCCAGCAGAACGAGCTGCGCGGCATGCGTCTCCTCGCTGCCCGGGCACTTCCACCGGGCACGAACCGGCCGCTTGGCGTCCGTGCTCCCACCTCGACCTGCACCGTGCGAGCGACTTCACCCGGCCGCTCGCATCGCCGCTCAACTTCTTGACGGTCGTCGACGTACACGCGCGGGTCGGCGCCGAATTTCGCCGCGGCCTCCTCCTGGCCGTAGTCCAGCCTGTAGACCTTGGGCCATTCCGGCCAGGGATTGTCGGCGCGCGCGCTCCATCGGCGGGCGCGGAGGATCTCGATCTGCACGAGGCTCTGGCAGCCCTGGCGCATCGCAGTGCCGACGCAGTCGGTGCCGGTGTCGCCGCCGCCGATGACGACCACGTCGCTTGCCGCGGCGTGGATGGGGGCTGTGATCCGGGCCGCCGTCGAGCAGCGCCTTGGTGCTGGCGGTCAGGAACTCCATCGCGAAGTGGACGCCCTTCAAGCTCGCGGCCTTCGACGGGCAGATCGCGCGGCTGGGTCGCGCCGGTGCAGATCGACGGTGGCGTCGAATTCCTTGAGCAGCAGTCAGCGGCTCGACGTTCTCGCCGACGTTCGCGTTGCAGACGAACTTGATGCCTTCCTGCTCCATCAGCTCGATGCGCCGCAGCACGACCTCGCTTCTTGTCGAGCTTCATGTTCGGGATGCCGTACATGAGCAGGCCGCCCGGGCGGTCGGCGCGCTCGAACACCGTGACGGCATGGCCGGCGCGGTTCAGCTGCGCGGCGGCGGCGAGCCCCGCCGGGCCCGAGCCGATCACGGCGACTTTCTTGCCGGTGCGCTCCGCGGGCGGCTCGGGCACGACCCAGCCCTCCTCCCAGCCGCTGGTCGATGATCGCGTTCTCGATGTTCTTGATGGTGACCGGCGGGCTCGTTGATGCCGAGCACGCACGAGCCCTCGCAGGGCGCGGGGCAGACGCGGCCGGTGAACTCGGGGAAATTGTTGGTCTTGTGCAGGCGCTCGAGCGCCTCGCGCCACAGGCCGCGGTAGACCAGGTCGTTCCACTCCGGGATCAGGTTGTTGATCGGGCAGCCGGAGGCCATGCCGCTGATCAGCTTGCCGGTGTGGCAGAACGGCACGCCGCAGTCCATGCAGCGCGCGGCCTGCTTGCGCAGGCGCTTCTCGTCCATGTGGATGGTGGAATTCCTTCCAGTCGCGCACGCGCTCGACGGGCGTGCGGTCCACGGGCAGCTCGCGCAGATACTCGATGAATCCGGTCGGCTTTCCCATGTGTCGATCTCGTTCAGTTGCCGCCGACGCGCGCGAGGTCGCGGGCGTTCTCTTCGAAGGCGGCCATGATGGCCTCGTCGCCGCTCAGGCCCTGCTCGTGCGCGCGCTTGAGCGACGCGAGCACGCGCTTGTAGTCCTTCGGCATCACCTGCGACGAACTTCGGAACCAGCTGCATCCCAGTGCTCGAGCACCTGGCGCGCGCGCTCGCTGCGCGTGAACTCGCAGTGGCGCTCGATCATGCCGCGGACTGCGCGCGATCTCCTCGGGGTCCTCCAGTTGCTCGAGCCCGACCATCTGCGGGTTGCACGCGGCCTGGGAAATCGCCGGCCTCGTCGAGCACGTAGGCGATGCCGCCGGACATGCCGGCGCCGAAATTGCGCCCGGTCGGGCCGAGCACGACCACGCGGCCGCCGGTCATGTATTCGCAGCCGTGGTCGCCGACCGCCTCGACGACCGCGTCGACGCCGCTGTTGCGGACGCAGAAGCGCTCGCCCGCCATGCCGCGGATGTAGGCCTCGCCGCCGGTCGCGCCGTAGAGCGCCGACGTTGCCGATGATGATGTTCTCCTCCGGCACGAAGGTCGAGCCGGCCGGCGGGATAGACGATGATCTTGCCGCCGGACAGGCCCTTGCCGAGATAATCGTTGGCGTCGCCTTCGAGCACGAACGTCATGCCGCGCGGCATGAACGCGCCGAAGCTCTGGCCGGCCGAGCCCTTGAAGTTGATGTGAATCGTGTCGTCGGGCAGGCCGTCCGCGCCCGTACTTGCGCGTGATCTCGCTGCCGGTGATGGTGCCGACGACGCGATTGACGTTGCGGATCGGCAGCTCGGCGCGCGACCTTCTCGCCGCGCTCGATCGCCGGGCTGGCAGATGTCGAGCAGCGTCGTCACGTCGAGCGACTTCTCCAGGCCGTGGTCCTGCTCGATCTGGCGGAAGCGGCCGACCTCGGCGCCGACGTCCGGCTGATAGAGAATGTTGCTGAAGTCGAAGCCCCTGCGCCTTCCAGTGATCGACGGCCTTCTTCGGCCTCAGCCGGTCGACGCGCCCGACCATCTCGTTCGACGGTGCGGAAGCCGAGCTGCGCCATGATCTCGCGCAGGTCCTGCGGCGATGAAGCGCATGAAGTTCACCACGTGCTCCGGCTTGCCGGCGAACGTCTCGCGCAGCCGCGGGTCCTGCGTGGCGACGCCCACCGGGCAGGTGTTCAGATGGCAGACGCGCATCATGATGCAGCCGAGCGCGACCAGCGGCGCGGTGGCGAAACCGAATTCCTCGGCGCCGAGCAGCGCGGCGATCGACGACGTCGCGGCCGGTCTTCAGCTGGCCGTCCGTCTCCACGGCGATGCGGCTGCGCAGGTTGTTGAGCACCAGCGTCTGATGCGTCTCGGCGAGCCCGAGCTCCCACGGCAGGCCCGCGTGCTGGATCGAGGTCTGCGGCGAGGCGCCGGTGCCGCCGTCGTGTCCGCTGATCAGCACCACGTCGGCGTGCGCCTTGGCGACGCCGGCGGCGATCGTGCCGACGCCGACCTCGGCGACCAGCTTCACGCTGATGCGGGCGTCGCGGTTGCCGTTCTTCAGGTCGTGGATCAGCTCCGCCAGATCCTCGATGGAGTAGATGTCGTGGTGCGGCGGCGGCGAGATCAGCCCGACTCCGGCGGTCGTGTGCCGGGTCTTGGCGATCCACGGATAGACCTTGGTGCCGGGCAGCTGGCCGCCCTCGCCGGGCTTCGCGCCCTGCGCCATCTTGATCTGCAGCTCGCGTGCGTTGACGAGGTACTGGCTGGTCACGCCGAAGCGGCCGGAGGCCACCTGCTTGATGGCGCGAGTTCTTCGAGTCGCCGTTCGGCAGCGAGCTGGTAGCGCTCCGGGTCCTCGCCGCCTTCGCCGGTGTTGCTCTTGCCGCCGATGCGGTTCATCGCGATGGCGAGCGTCTCGTGCGCCTCCTTGCTGATCGAGCCGTAGGACATCGCGCCGGTCTTGAAGCGCTTGCATGATGCCTCGACCGGCTCGACCTCCTCGAGCGGAACGGGGTCGGAGGGCTTGAAGTCGAGCAGCCCGCGCAGCGTGCACAGGCTCTTCGACTGCTCGTCGATGAGCTTCGCGTACGACTTGTAGACCGGCGTAGCTGCCGGTGCGCACCGCCTTCTGCAGGCGGTGGATCGACTCCGGATTGAACAGGTGATGCTCGCCGTCGGCCCGCCACTGATACAGTCCGCCCGCCGGCAAGGGCGTGGCCGTTGATCTGCGCGCGGCGGGAACGCCGCGCGGTGCCGCATCAGCACTTCCTGCGCGATCACGTCCATGCCGATGCCGCCGATGCGCGAGGAGGTCCAGGTGAAGTACTGGTCGATCACGTCCTGGCGCAGGCCCACGGCCTCGAACACCTGCGCGCCGTGATAGCTCTGGATGGCCGAGATGCCCATCTTGGACATCACCTTGACGACGCCCTTGGTCGCCGCCTTGACGTAGTTCTTGCAGGCGGCCTTGTGGTCGACGTCCGGTGAGCAGCTCCTCGCGGATCATGCCGTCGAGCGTCTCGAACGCGAGATACGGATTGATGGCGCTGCAGCCGTAGCCGATGAGCAGCGAGAAGTGATGCACCTCGCGCGCCTCGCCGGTCTCGAGGACCAGGCTGACGCGCGTGCGCAGTCCCTCGCGGATCAGGTAGTGATGCAGGCCGCGACGGCAAGCAGCGCCGGCACGGCCGCGAACTCGCGGTTCACGCCGCGGTCGCTCAGGATGAGGATGTTGACCTCCTCGTCCTCGATCATGCGCCGCGCCGCGAGGCACAGCTCCTCCACGGACTTGGCGAGCCCCTTCTCGCCGCGGGTGGCGCGGAACAGGATGGACAGCACGCCCACCTTCAGGCCCGGCAGCGTTCGAGCCGCCGGACCTTCGCGAACTCCTCGTTGGTGAGGATCGGGCCCTTGCAGCTCGAGCCGCCGGCAGTCCGCCGGGCTGCGGCTTCAGCAGATTGCCCTCCGAGCCGAGCCACACCTCGGCCGAGGTGATGAGCTCCTCGCGGATGCAGTCGATCGGCGGGTTGGTGACCTGGGCGAACAGCTGCTTGAAGTAGTCGTAGAGCAGCCGCGGCTTGCGTCGACAGCACCGCGAGCGGCGTGTCGTTGCCCATCGAGCCGACGGCCTCGACGCCGTTGCGCGCCATCGGCTCGATGAGCACCCGCTGGTCCTCGAACGTGTAGCCGAAGGCGATCTGCCGCTGCAGCAGCGTGTCGTGGTCGGGCGCCGGCACCTCGGGCGCGGCGCGGCAGATCCTTCGAGCTGCACCAGATGCTCGTCGAGCCACAGCCGGTACGGGCTGCTCGGTGGCGACCTGTGCGCTTGATCTCCTCGTCCTCGACGATGCGGCCCTGCTCGGTGTCCACCAGGAACATGCGCCCGGGCTGCAGCCGGCCCTTGCGCACGACGTCCTCGGGCGGCACGTCGAGCACGCCGGCCTCGGAGGCCATGATGACCAGGTCGTCCTTGGTGACGTAGTAGCGGGACGGCCGCAGGCCGTTGCGGTCGAGCACGGCGCCGATCTTCTTGCCGTCGGTGAAGGCGATCGAGGCCGGACCGTCCCACGGCTCCATCAGGCTCGAGTGATACTGGTAGAACGCCCGCCGCGCGTCGTCCATGCTCTCGTGGTTCGACCACGGCTCCGGAATCATCATCATCATCGCGTGCGGCAGCGAGCGGCCCGCGAGCACCAGCAGCTCCAGCGTGTTGTCGAACATCGCCGAGTCGCTGCCGTTCGGGATTGACGATCGGCAGGATCTTCTTCATGTCCTCGCCGAACAGCTCCGACTCGAACAGCGCCTCGCGCGCCTGCATCCAGTTGATGTTGCCGCGCAGCGTGTTGATCTCGCCGTTGTGCGCGAGATAGCGGTAGGGGTGCGCGCGGTCCCAGCTCGGGAAGGTGTTGGTGCTGAAGCGCGAGTGCACCAGCGCCAGCGCCGTCTCCATCGCCGGATGCTGCAGATCGGTGAAGTACTGCGTCAGCTGCTCGGTGAGCAGCATCCCCTTGTAGACGAAGGTCTTGTGCGAAAGGCTGGCACAGATACCAGTACTCCGCGCCGTCGATCGTCGAGGTGCGGATCTCGCTGTAGGCGCGCTTGCGGATGACGTAGAGCTTGCGCTCGAACGCCATGTCGTCCGCGAGCGCGCGGCCGCGGCCGATGAACACCTGGCGGATGAACGGCTCGCTAGCTCTTCGCCGTCTCGCCGAGCGAGCTGTTGTCGGTCGGCACGGTGCGCCAGCCGAGCACCGATCTGGCCCTCGGACTGCACGATGTGCTCGAAGTGCTCCTCGAGCCGCCGGCGCTTGGTCGGGTTGCGGGGCAGGAACACGAGCCCGCTGCCGTACTCGCCCGGCTCCGGCAGCGGCAGCCGTGCCTTGCGCGCGATCTCCTTGCAGGAACGCATGCGGCATCTGGATGCAGCACGCCCGCGCCGTCGCCGGTGTTCGCCTCGCAGCCGCACGCGCCGCGGTGATCGAGATTGCGCAGGACCTGGATGGCCTGCTCGCAGGATCCGGTGCGACTTGCGGCCCTTGATGTCGACGACGAAGCCGACGCCGCAGGCGTCGTGCTCGAACCACGGGTCGTAGAGGCCCTGCTTGCCCGGCCTCTGCGTCCGGTGGCGCGCGAGGCTCATCGCCTGAGTCTTGGTTGACATATGTGTACTCGACGTCAGCCCCATTCCGCTCGGGCTGCATGCTTCCCATTCTGCCCGCGCTCCGCGCGGCCTACACCGCCGCCGCGGGCCCCGAACCCGCGGCGGATACTTCAAAGCGCAATCTTGGGTCAGGGGACCGCGACGCTCCGGAAGCCTGGGGGTCGAGGCCTGCTCCCAGCGGTCGCGGCAGGGCGGTTGAGGGGGCGCCCGGGGTCGCCCGAGGCCGGCAGCGGCCGTCTCGGCCGGCGCGGCACATCACTCGCCTGTGTATACCTGGACTTGAGACCAATATTACCGACCATGGGGGCGCGGTCAATGACTGCAAGCAAGCGGGAAGTCGCTCCCCCGCCGGATCAAGGTCGCTGCCTGATCGGGTCTACCCTCTCCCCCCGCCGGGGGGAGAGGAGTCGCTCTCCCTGACCGGGAACATCAGGAGCAGTCCGGCGAGCAGGAAGACGATCCCCACGGCGACTCCCGCCCGCTGGCTCGCGAACAAGGCGGTGACGATGCCGATCGCGAGCGGACCCACGAACGAGGTGGCGTTCCCCGAGACGGCGTAGAGCCCGAAGAACTCGTTCAGCATGTCGCGCGGCGAGAGCTTCGCCATGAGCGTGCGGCTCGTGGCAAGGCCGCCGGTCACGAAGAAGGCCATGAGGTTCTCCGTGACCAGGAAGACCTTGTTCGGAAAGCCCGGGAACAGCCCGGCCGCGTGGACCGCGGCGCCGGCGTGCAGCTTCACGAAGAACGCCGTGTCGGGCGTGAGCGAGCACACCACGACGTTCGCGATCAGGCATCCGGCGACGAACAGCATCGTCGCGGCCTTGGTGCCGATCCGGTGATCGAGCCAGCCGGCAAACAGTCCGGAGAGCGTCGCGACGACGCTGTTGAGCAGCCCCATGGCGACGAGCATCGACGGCGTCCAGTGCAGCACGCCGGCCGCGACGACACTGGTGAACAGCATCATCACGACGAAGCCCTCGTTGTAGAGGAGCCGCGCGACCAGGAAGACAGAGGTGTTGCGGTAGCTGCGCAGCCTCCCGAGCGTGTGGATCAGGCTTGCGAGGCCGTCGCGCACGGCTTGCGGAATGCTGCGACTCGTCGCGGGGGAATCCGGCGTCAGGATGAACATCGGGATGTAGAACAGCACGAGCCAGATCGCGGCGAGGATTCCGACGGCGCGCTCCGGCTCGTGAGCGGCCACGTCGAGGCCGAACAGCGGGTGAGCGTTCCGCCCCCACGCGTAGAGATAGAACAGGAACAGGATGATGCCGAAGAAGTTGCCCAGGCTGAAGCCGAGGCCGCTCAGGAATCCGATGCGGCCGGGCGGGGAGACGTTCGGCAGCATGGCGCTGCAGAATACGTTGGAGTACTCGAAGCAGAGCGTTCCGCCGACGAGCGCCAGCATGATCCAGACGAGTCCGGAGCTCATGTGAGGCGTCGCGAACCAGAGTGCGGCCATGCTGGGCGCGCCGAGCAGGAGGCAACCGACCAGCCAGGGCTTGCGGCGGCCTCCGGCATCCGCGATGGCCCCGAGCACGGGAGCCCCGAGCGCCACGAGCAGCGCGGCCCCGGAGGAGACGAAGCTCCAGACCGTCTGGCCGCGCACCGGATCGGGGATGACGACCGTGCTGAAGTAGGCGGCGAAGACGAAGATGTTGACGAGGACGTTGTAGGGGCTCCGCGCCCCGTCGCACGCGGCCCACGCGATCTGTCCGATCAGACTCGCCGGCCGGGTCTGAGCGTCGAATGGATCGGCTGCGCCGCCTGCCACGGCAAGCGGCTCGGCGGACCGGGCCTGCGTCATGACTCAACCCCCTCGGTCGAAGACGCCGACAGTATCACCTCCGCTTAAGGGGGTCGCGCTATCCGCCGCGCTCGCCCGCCCCGGGGTAGGTGATACTGTGTACATCCTGGGGCCGAGGGGGTGAGTGCTTGGAAGGAGTCGTCCGCCACGAAGCGCCGATCTGCATCCGCAGCGATCACCCCGCGCTGCCGGGGCATTTCCCCGGCCTGCCGGTCGTGCCGGGCGTCGTCGTTCTCGAACGGCTGGTGCAGGCCGCCGAATCGCACCTCGGCAGGCCGTTGCAGATCGTGGGTCTCGCACAGGCGAAATTCCTCGCACCGCTCCTTCCGGAGCAGCGCGCGTGCTGCTCGCTCGAGATTGACGGCGCGCGGCTGCGCTTCCGCGTGGAGCGCGATGGACAGCCGGT
This sequence comes from uncultured Gammaproteobacteria bacterium, assembly GCA_963849095.1. Taxonomy (GTDB): domain Bacteria; phylum Pseudomonadota; class Gammaproteobacteria; order Steroidobacterales; family Steroidobacteraceae; genus JASHUC01. The sequence continues at coordinate 747,006 of CAWKGA010000009.1, read as the reverse complement.
CGCGCAGGGCGCGTTCGCGCTCGCGGCGGAGGGCGCGGGATGAGCCGCGCGACGAAACTCGCGACGAGCCTCACCCTCCTGCTCCTCGCGCCCATGGCAGCCTGGTGCGCCGGGTCCCAGCTCGACACCCTCTTGCGGAGCCTCGAGCGGCCGGCTCCGTCCTCCACGCCCTTTGTCGAAGCGCACTTCTCGCCCCTGCTCACGCGGCCGCTGGTGGTGTCGGGCGAGCTCGAGTACCTCGGGCCCGACGCGCTCGCACGCACCGTCGAGAAGCCGTATCGCGAACGCTCGGAGATCCGCGACGACACGGTGACGGTGGAGCGCCAGGGTGAGCCGGCGCAGCGCTTCTCTCTACAGCGAGTACCCGAGATGCGGAGCCTTCTCGCAAGCTTCGCCGCGTTGCTGAGCGGCAATGTCACGGCACTCGAGGGGCAGTTTCAGCTCGACCTGCACGGCGATGCGCACCTCTGGACGGTCGGCCTCACACCCCGCGACCCCTACGTCCATCAACGCATTCGCTCCATCACCGTGTCCGGCCGCGGTACCGAGCCGCGCTGTCTCACCACCTTCGAGGCCAACGACGACGTGACGATGACACTGCTCGCCGGGGCGGCAAAGACCCCGCTGCCCGCCGCTCCCGACCGCGCCTGGTTCGACGAGCAGTGCCGCGGATCGAGCGGGTAGCGCCGGCGGCCCGTGGCTCCGCGCGGTCGAACAGCGCTCGTTGCGATTCTCTGGGCCGGGTTCCTCGGCCTCGCGGGCGCGTACATCCACGCCACGCTGCACGTGAGCGGCGATCTACGCCTGTTCATGCCCACCCCGCACACGCGAGCGGAGAAGCTGATCCTCGAGGAGGTGAGCGAGGGGCCGGCGGCGCGCTTGCTGATGGTGGCCCTGCGCGGCGCCGACGCCGAGCGGCTCGCCGAGACCTCCCGGCGCCTCGCGAGCGCCGTGCGGGCCGATCCGGCATTCGCGCTCGTCGCGAACGGCGAGAATCTGCTGAGCGCGATACCCGACTCGTTGCTGCCGTATCGATATCTGCTGTCGCCCACGCTGGACCACGAGCGCCTGGATGCGGGCTATCTGCATCGGGAGCTGGATGAGCGCGAGCGCGATCTCTCATCCCCCGCGGCGAGCCTCCTCGAGCCGTGGCTGCCTCGCGATCCGACGCTCGAGACGCTGAAGGTCCTCGAGTCCTGGGAGCCGCCGCACGAACCGCAGCTGATCGACGGCGTGTGGTTCAACACGCCGGGGAGCGACGCTCTCCTCGTCGTCGAGACGGCGGCGGCCGCCTTCGATCCGCAGGCGCAGCGCATTGCGATGGAGAAGCTACGCTCGCACTTTGCGGCGGCCCGGGCGGCACCTTCGATTGAGCTGACGGTCACCGGACCCGGCGCCTTCTCGGTGCTGATGCAGACCCGCAGCGAGGTTGACGCGCGGCTCGCCGGCATCCTCGACACGGCGGGCATGATCTGCCTGATGCTGCTCGCGTATCGTGGGCTGCGATACGTCGTGCTCGGAGCGCTGCCGCTTGCGACGGCCGGCGTCGCCGCGCTCGTCACGGTCACCGCCCTTTTCGGCACGGTTCACGGCATCACCATCGCGTTCGGCTTCACGCTGATCGGCGTCGCGATCGACTACCCGATCTTCGTCTTCAGCCACCAGCTTCCCGGGGTTCCCGCCGCCGAGACGGCGCGCTCGATCTGGCCGACGCTCGCGATTGCCGTCACGGGCCTCTGCATCGCCTATCTTGCGTTCCTGCTCTCGGGCGTGGTCGGGCTCGCGCAGCTCGCTTGCTTCAATGTCGCGGGGCTCGCCGCGGCCGGCCTCTCGACACGCTATCTGCTGCCGCAGCTGCTCCCGGCCGGCGCCCGCGACCACGGCGAGTCGCGCCTGCCGGCTCGGCTCGCGTCACTGTCGGCCAGGCTGCCGCGCATCCCGTGGCTCGCGCCGGTGCTGGTTCTCGCAGGTCTCGCCGCGCTCATATTCATTCCCGGCCCGCTCTGGGAGAACGATCTCGGCCGGTTGACGCCCGTCCCCGCACCGCTCCTGCGCCAGTATGCGACGCTGCAGCAGGAGCTCGGCCAGCCCGACATCCGCTACCTCATGACGGTGGACGGGTCCACCGCCGAGCAGGTGCTCGCGCGCGAGGAGCGCCTGGCCGGCGGTCTAGGCGCTCTCGTCGCGAGCCATGCCGTCTCCGGTTTCGAGGACGCCGAACGATACCTGCCGAGCGCGAGTACGCAGGAGCGCCGGCGCGCGGCGCTGCCGGATGCGAGCGCGCTTCGCACGGCGCTCGAGGAGGCATTGAGCGGCACCGCCTTCCGGCCGGACCTGTTCGAGCCCTTCCTGAAGGATGTCGCGCGCGCGCGCGCGCTTCCGCCGCTCACGCCGCGGAACGTTGCGGGCACTCCGCTCGAGCTCTCGATCGGGAGCCTCCTCATCGAGCGGGACGGGAGCTGGACCGGCCTCGTGACCTTCACCGGCGTGCAGGATCCCGCGGCCGTGAGCCGCTTGGCCGCCTCGTCGGGCGGCGCTGTCCGGCTGCTCGATCTCGATCAGGCCTCGGAGGATCTGGTCGCGCATCAGCGCACGCGTATTCTCTGGAGCGTGGCCGCCGCGGCCGTGCTGCTGGCCCTCGTCGTGTACGCCGCGCTGCGCTCGGCGCGGCGCACGCTGCGCGTGCTCGCTCCGATGGCCCTCACGACGCTCCTCACGCTCGCCGCGCTGCACGCGGCCGGCGTCTCGCTCAATCTCTTCCACCTCATCGCGCTGGTGCTGGCCGCCGGGCTCGGGCTCGACTACGGCCTGTTCTTCGAGCGCTCCGCGCACGACCCCGTGGGGCGCCGCCGCACGCTGCACGCCCTGCTCGTCTGCGCGACCGCGGCGTGCATCGTATTCGCCGTGCTGGCAAGCTCCGCGCTGCCGGTCCTGCGCTCGATCGGCGTGACGGTGGTCATGGGTGTGATCGGCAACTTCTGGCTCGCGCTCATCATGATCCGCTCGGAGAGAACGCTCGCATGCTCGGACACGACGCCATTGCCGCGCTGATTCCCCATCAGGGCGCGATGTGCCTGCTCGAGCGGGTGCTGGAATGGGACGCCGAGCACATCGTGCTCGCGACGGAGACCCACCGCTCGCCACAGAATCCGCTGCGGACGGGCGAGCGCCTGCGCGCGCTGCACCTGTGCGAGTACGGCGCGCAGGCCATGGCGGTTCACGGCGGCCTCGTCGCCCGGGCAGCGGGCTCGCGCGCGCGCCCCGGGCTGCTCGTGTCGCTGCGCGACGTGGCGCTGTTCCGGCCTTATATCGACGATCTGCCTGGCGAGTTGCACGTCACGGCGAGCCGTCTGCTCGAGGGGAGCGAGGCCTGGCAGTACTCGTTCAGCGTGCACCACGGCGGGGAGCTCATCGCGGAAGGCCGGGCGGCGATCATCGCTCGGCGCGGCGGCGATTCCGGCGCGGCCCGGCTGTAGCGGTAGGCTCCGCCGGTGGCCTAGACTTCGCGCAGTGCTCCTACCACAGACGGGCAATCCGAACTGACGCCTCATGAGTCTCGTACTGCCGCCCAACGTGACCCCGGCCGCTCTTGACCGAGCGCTTGCCGCCTTCGGCCGAGTCGTCGGCAGGGAGTGGGTGCTCGCCACCGACGAGGATCGGGAGACTTACGAGGACATCTATGCGCTGCATGGAGATGAGTCTCATGAGCCGGCGGCCGCGGTCGCCCCGGCTTCGACGGAAGAAGTGCAGGCGATCGTCCGGCTCGCCAACGAGCACAGGATCCCGCTGTGGCCCATTTCGCGCGGGAAGAACTTCGGCTACGGCGGCTCGGCGCCACGCATGTCGGGCACCGTCGTCCTCGATCTCGGCAGGATGAGACGCATCCTGGAGGTTGACGAGCGGCTCGCATACTGCGTCATCGAGCCCGGAGTCGGATTCCACGACCTCCATGATTACCTCACGAGCAGGAAGATCCCTCTGTGGATGTCGATCCCGGGCAACGGCTGGGGGAGCGTGATCGGCAATGCGCTCGAGCGGGGTTTCAGCGCCACCCCTTACGGCGATCACACCGCGCAGATCTGCGGCATGGAGGTGGTCCTGCCGTCCGGCGATCTGGTGCGCACCGGAACGGGCGCGATGGCGCGCAGCGCGACCTGGCCTCTGTTCAAATACGGGTTCGGCCCCTCCTGGGACCAGGTGTTCGCGCAGTCGAGCTTCGGCGTCGTGACCCGGGCGGGCTTCTGGTTGATGCCCGCGCCGCAGTCGCTGTTCACTCTGACCATGCGTCTGCCCGAGCCGCAGGACATCGGCTGGCTGATCGACGTGCTGACTCCGCTGCGGATTCGCCGCGTCATCGATCATCCCGTGAGCGTCATGTGCTACATGGGCTCCGCCACGACGACGTCACAGCGCACCGAGTGGTATCAGGGACGGGGGGCGCTTCCCGACACCGTGGTGCGCGAGATCATGAGGAAGCGGGGCGCGGGCTGGTGGAACTTCAGCCTGCGTCTCTACGGGGACGCGGAAGTCAACGAGGCGAATCTGCGGATCATTCGCAGCGCGTTCGCACGCCACACCCGGCAGGAGTTCGAGGTCACCCGCTGGAGCGCCGATGAGGCCTCGGTACATCCCGCCGCCCCCGCTCCGAGCGTGTTCCCCTTGCAGGTCGTCAACTGGTACGGCGGCCGAGGCGGGCACCTCGGCTTCTCACCGGTCCTGCCGCCCGATGGCTCTCGCGTTCTCGAGCAGTTGAATCACACGCGCAATCGCTACGCTCAATTCGGGATCGACTACTCCGGCACCTTCTACGTGGACGGGCGCCACGTTACGAACATCAATCTGATTCTCTTCGACCGCGACGATCCGGACATGGCCGCGAGGGTGCGCGGCCTGTTCGATGCGCTGGTGAAGGATTCCGCGGCCGCAGGGTACAGCGAGTACCGGACTCATCTCAGCTTCATGGACGAGGTCGCAGGCACCTTCGACTACAACGACCATGCGCTGCTCAGGCTTGCCGAGGCCGTGAAGGACGCTCTGGATCCGAACGGCATCATCGCGCCCGGCAAGAGCGGCATCTGGCCGCGGGTGTACCGGGATAAGCGGAGTTCCACGTGACCCCGCGGCTCGCAGGCACGGCCGCGTTGCTCACGGCGCTACTCACCGTCCTCCTGTGTGCACACGCCGCGGACCGGCCGCAGCCTTCGCCCCCCAGCGGGCAGCAGCTGTTTCTACGGCATTGCGGCATATGCCACCTGCCGGGGGGCACCGGCACATTCATGCTCGGCAGGCGCTTAGGGAAGGACCGGGCATTGCTCGAGCCGCGGCGCGACCTCACCTGCGGCTTCATCAGGCAGGTGGTGCGGCACGGCATCGTGAGCATGCCTCGGTTCACGCGCGTCGAGCTCACCGACCGCGAACTCACCGCGATCTGCGAGCATCTCTCCAGGGATCACCCGGGCGGCGAGCCCTGAGCCCATGTCCACCCGCCGCGCATTCCTCCGCTACGCTCTCACCGCCGCACCCCTGGTGCCGTGGGCGTGGCCGCTGCGCGCACTCGGCGGCACGAGCGCGGCTTCACCGGCGGCGACGCTCACCTCTGCGCTCGGCACGGGGAGCGCGCTCCGCCCGGTCGCCAGCGCTGCGGCACGACCTCTCCCGGTCGGTGCCGTGATTTACGACGGGCGCTACGAGGATGCGCGCGCCTTCGCTCGCGCTCTCGTGCGCCGCGGCGCGGTAGCGTTCGATGCGCGGGACGATATCGTGCGCCTGTGGCGCGGCCCGCTGCGCGCACGCCTGGCGGCCGGAGCGGGGTGCGTCGCGGGTCTGACGACGCACTCGGACTTCACGCTCGCGCGGGCGAGCGTGCGCGACAGCCGGCTCACACTGCTCCAGGAAGGCGCGCACGAGCGGCACGGCGCGTGCGAGGTCCAGCACTTACTGCGCCTTCGCGCCGACGGGGCGAACGCCGCGGCGGCCGGCGTGCGGCCGGCGCTGCTGATCTCGTGGGTGTTCACGCCGTCCACGCCCAGCCCTCCCTGAGCTCCAAGCTCCGGCAACGCTCGGGCCGAGCGGCGGCCGCGGCATCAAGCTCCGCTCGTGGCAACCTGCGGATCGAGTGCCACTCGGAGCGTCAAGCTCTGCCCGAGCGTCAGCGCGAGCTGCCGCGGAACGGCCTCCGCCAGCGCCTCGAAGAGCGCGAGACAGCTCGCCATGGCATTGCCTGCGACGAGGGCTGCGTTGCCCGGACGCGCGGGCGTCGCCTGCCCTTCCGCCTCCTCCACGGTGAGCGCGAGCCGCGCGAGACTCTGCGCTGTCGCCTGCGGCGCCAGAACGAGCGCCGCGCCGAGCATTCCGCGGCTCTGGGCCACGGCGGCGAGCGGCCCGCGCGCCTCGATGTCGTAGGCGACGTACAGGACGCGAGCGCGTTGCGACAGCACACTCAACACGGCCGTGACGAGGCCGGTGCCGAAGGTATGCTGCTGCGCCGCGAGGGAGGTATAGGGCTTGAGGCATCCGGTCGCAATGGCCCAGTATCCGGCCGCCGCGTTGTGAACGGAGTTGTGGAACTTGGTGGGCGAGGTGTCGAGGGGGGCCCGCGCGAGCTGCTCGCAGACCGAGTCGCTCACCGCGAGGTCGCCGTAGGTGGAGGCGAACACGCTCGGAATGCTGCGCGGCTCGCACCGGGCAACCGCGCACGCGGCCGCCGCCACATCGAGCGCGACGGCCACACTGTCCGGCGCGCGGCGCCGCTCGGTCGGCGCGAGTAGCGCGGGCGCCGGACGGGGAGCCGGCACCGAGGGAGCATCCTGCTCCCCGCGCAGGATCGAGCGGGCCGCCTCCCAGCCCGGGAGCCTCGGCGCCCACAGGCCGATCCCGTCCACGTACACGCTGGATCCCTGCATGCCGCGCGTCGCGCTCACCGGCGCTCCCGCGCGAACAGGAGCACGCAGTTGCTGCCCCCGAATCCAAATGAGTGGGTCGAGGCGTAGCGCATCTCCCGGCGCTCGTTGTCCAGCCGCACCTGCGGACCGCACGCCGGGTCCACCTCGCTCGAGTTGAGCGTTCCGGGCGCGATGCCCATCTGAAGCGCGAGCAGAGTGATCACGGCCTCGACGATCCCTGCCGCGCCGAGCGCGTGGCCCGTCCACCCCTTCGTGGAGCTCGCGAGGGTCCGGCCGGGGAACAGCTCCGCGACCACGTGGCCCTCGATCTCGTCGTTCATGCGGCTCGCGGTGCCGTGCAGATTGATGTAGTCGACATCGCCCGCATCGAGGCCCGCGCTCGCGAGCGCCTCCACGATGGCGAGGCGGGCGCCGCGGCCGTCCGGGTGCGGAGAGGACATGTGGTGCGCATCGCTCGACTCGCCGTGGCCGAGGAGCCAGGGGCCTTCCCCGTCGCGCTCGAGCAGCGCGAAGCCGGCCGCCTCCCCGAGACTCAAGCCGCGGCGCGCGGAGTCGAAGGGCCGGCACGGCTCCGGGGAAAGGAGCCCGAGGGAGTGGAAGCCGAAGAGCACGCTCCCGCAGAGCGTGTCCGTGCCGCCGACCACCGCGGCGTCGGCGAGTCCGAGCCGGATCAGGCGCTCGGCGAGTGAGAACACCTTGGCGCTGGAGGAGCAGGCGGTTGCGATGGTCGCGCAGAAGCCCTCGAGCGCGAGCGCGTGCTGCAGGAAATCGGCGAGCGAGTGCGGCGCATGAACCATGGGCCGGCGCAGGTCCGGCGGGAACTCACCGTCCGGCTGCAAGCGCGCGTAGCCCTCCTCCGTCGCGCCGATGCTGGAAGTGGACGTGCCGAGCACGAGCGCGATCCGATGAGCTCCGTACCGCTCCCGCGCGGCGGCAACCCGCTCGCGAAAGCCGTCCTGTGCCAATCCGTGCCAGGCGAGGCGGTTGTTGCGGCAGTCCCACGGCGCAAGCTCCCGAGTGAGCCGGCGATCCTCGAGGCCCTCGACGCGGCCGATCCACGTCGCGAGCGGCGTGCCGGTGAAGTCGTTGGGCCTCAAGCCGCCGCGCCGGGTGCGCAGCGCATCCGCGAGCGCGCGGCGCCCGGTACCGGCCGCGCACGTGGCAGTGAAGGCGGTGACGCAGAGGGGCGACACTCGCATGGACTCTCCCCGCGTCGGATCCGTATCCCCGTCGGGATTCATTCGCGCGCGCGGTGCTCTTCGATGTACTTCGAGAGCGACCGGAGCGAGAAGAAGATCCGGTGATTCTCCTCGTCGTCGGAGCGCAGCTGAAGGCCGTACCGCTTGGAGATCTCGAGCGCGATCTCGAGCGCATCGATCGAGTCGAGCCCAAGTCCCGCCCCGAACAGGGGCGCCGCGGGATCGATATCCTCGGCGGCGACGGCCTCCAGATTCACCGCGCGAACGATCAGTTGAGCAAGCTCACGCTCTGCGGGGGATTGGCTGGCAGGCATGTCGGACAGCGCGATAGACTGTTTGAAAATGGGGTCACGGACGGGGGTCATCGTATCACAGCGGTCGAGCGCGCCCGCCGCCAGCCGGGTCTCGAACTAGTCTACTCGACGCTCGCGCCGGATTCGCCGCTGCCGCCGGAGGTGCTCGCCGCCGTCGTATTCGGCGACTCCTGCCCGCAGCTTGCCGATCCCCGCTGCATCCGGGTGCGCCTTCCCGCGCTCGCGGGGTGCGGCACTGCCGAGCTGTGGCGGACCGCAGGCCCGGTTGAGACCGGCCGCGACCGCCGTCGGCCGCCGGGATGGCGCGCCGACTCTGCAGATTTACTGGCTCGCGGGCCGGACGCCCGGCGCGCCGCTCGAGAACCCGCGGCAGGTGAGTGCGTACCGGTATCCGAGGCAGTACGGTCCAGCCCCCCGAGCTTCGCGAGGGCGATGCTCGTCTCGCAGCGCCTGCTCATGATCTCGGGCACGGCGAGCATCGTCGGTCATGCCTCGCGCCACCCCGGGAGCCTCGCCTCGCAGATCGACGAGACCCTCGCCAATCTCGAAAGTGTTCTCGCGAGCGCGACCTCGGTGCAGCCCGCACTTCCCGCGCGCCGGGGCGCGCAGAGCCTGCTCAAAGTCTACCTGCGCGATGGCGCTTCGGCGGCTCGCGCCGCGGCGCACCTGGAGGAGCGCCTGCCCGGCGGCGTGCGGTACATCATTCTCGAGGCCGACATCTGCCGCTCGGAGCTGCTCGTGGAGATCGACTGCGTTCACGGTCAGTGAGGCAGATGAGCCGCGGCGAGTCGCACGAGCGCCTCGTGGGAAAGCTTGCCGAGCTCGTTGCGCGGGAGCGCGGGCACAATCACGAGCGGCCTCGGCATGAACGCCGGATCGATGCTGCGGCTCAAGTGAGCCGAGATCGCCTCGGCGCTGAGATCCGGCGCCACGACGAGAGCGGCCACTCGCCGCACCGTGCCGGCGCCGGCCACGTCGGGCTGAAAGACGACGGCGTCCGCCACGCCCGCGATGCGGAGCAGCCGGCGAGTGAGATCCGCGAGCGAGGCGCGCTTGCCGGCGACCTCGACCATGTCGGTGTTGCGGCCGCTCACGACGAAGCGATCGGGCGGCACGAGCTCGATCACATCCTGCAGCGCCGTCGGCGCGTGGAACCACGGCGCATCGACCTCGGCGCCCTCAGGTCCAGGCGCGAGCGTGACCCCGGGATACAGGTGCCAGCTCTCCTCGCGCGCGGTGTGGCGCGTCGCGATCACGCAGGTCTCCGTCGAGCCGAACATCTCGAGAACCGTCGCATCGAGCCCCCGCTCGACCGCCTGCGCGAGCGGCATGTCGAGCGGTGCGGTGGCGGAGATGACGACGCCCACCTCGGGAAAGCGCTGCTCGGAAGCGACGAGAGCTCGCAAGTGCACGGGAGTGGTCACGAGCACGCGCGGCCGCGGCACCTCCGCGAGGGTGGCGGCCACGTCGGCCGGGAACAGCGGCCGGGCGGCGTGCACCGCCATATCGGCGGCGAGCGGCAGCAGGATCGACGTCTCGGTCCCGTACATGTGCTGCGGCGGCACGGTCGCCACGATCCACGGCCTCGCGCCGCCATATCGCGGCGCGAGGCATTCACGGATGCGCGAGGCGTTGAGCCGCGTGCTGCCGAGAAGCTGGCCCCACCGCTTGAGGTGCGCCCTCGGCGTCCCGGTGCTGCCCGAGGTGAATGCGATCTCCGCGGCGTGCTCGCTTCGCACCCGGGCGTCCAAGTGGGCAGCTGGCCCACTCACCGCAAGCTCGATCGCGCGAGCCACCGCGTCGTCGTCGCAGCGATAGCTGCCCGGGAAGCCCGCCTGTACGTCATCCACGGCCTCGGGCGCGCGCGACGGCGGCATCAGGTTGGTGTGACCGCGCAGGAGAGCCGCGCAGTACGCGACGAGAAAGTGGTCGCGGCGCTCGCAGAGATTGACGAGGTGGGTCCCCGCGGGCAGCGTGGAGGCGAGGCGCTCCACGTCCCGCATGAGCTCGGCGGCCGAGAGCGCGCGGCCGCGCACCCACAGGATGGGCCGCGCGGGATCGGCGGAATCGATGAGCGGAGCGTCCGTGGCCGACTTCCCCGTCAGCGCGGGCGGCGGAACACCAGCGACGTGTTGATCCCGCCGAAGGCGAAATTATTGCTCATGATGTGCTCCACCTGCAGCGAGCGCCCCTCGCCCACGATGTAATCGAGATCGCCGCAACGCGGATCGACGTGGTCGAGATTCAGGGTCGGCGCGAACCAGCCGGCATTCATCATCGCGATGCTGAACCAGGCCTCGAGCGCTCCGCAGGCGCCGAGCGTGTGACCGAGATAGCTCTTCTGAGTGCTCAGGGGCACGCGCGAGCCGAGCGCCGCGGCCGTCGCACGGGACTCGGCGATGTCCCCCTGCTCCGTCCCGGTGCCGTGCCCGTTCACGTAGCCGACGGCGGATGCGGCAAGGCCCGCATCGTGCAGCGCGAGCTCCTGCACGGCGCGCATCGTTTGCTCCTCCGGCCGCGTGACGTGGCTCCCGTCGCAGTTGGTCGCGAATCCGACGAGCTCCGCATGGATGTGCGCGCCGCGCGCGAGCGCATGCTCGAGATTCTCGAGCACCAGGACAGCCGCGCCCTCCCCGACCACCAGGCCATCGCGATCCCGGTCGTACGGCCGAGGCGTCGCGCGCGGCGCGGCGTTGCGGCGGCTCGTCGCATAGAGGATGTCGAAGGACATTGCCTGCGTCGGGCACAGCTCGTCCGCGCCCCCCGCGAGCATCACGGTCTGCGCGTCGTGCTTGATGGACTCGTACGCGTACCCGATCGCCTGGCTGCCGGAGGTGCAGGCGCTGGAGGTGGGAACGATGCGGCCCTTCAAGCCGAAGAAGATGCTGATGTTCGCCGCGGCCGTGTGCGGCATCATGCGGACGTACGAGTTGGCGTTGAGGCCGCTCGATGCGCCCTCGAGCAGCATGACCGCGAAATCCTTGATATCCGGGATGCTGCCGATCGAGGAGCCGCACGCGACGCCCGCCCGGCCGCTCGCAAGGAGAGGATCGCCGAGCAGCTCCGCGTCCTTGAGGGCCCGTTCGGCCGCGGCGACGGCGAGCTGCGACACGCGGCCCATGCTCCGCGTCTGCTTGCGCGTCCAGTGCGGCGGCGGCTCAAACCCCTCGATCGGTGCCGCGAGCCTCGAGTTGAGGTCCGTGAATCGCTCCCACTCGGGCATGTAGCGCACGGCGTTGACGCCGCGGCGCAGGCCGGCCTCGATCTGGCCCCAGTCGCAGCCGAGCGCGCTGATGCCTCCCATGCCGGTCACGGCGACGCGGGGCATCAGTTGAGGCCTCCGTTCACGGCGATGACCTGCCGCGTCACGTAGGACGCGCCCGGAGAGAGGAGGAAGCTCACCACGGCCGCAACTTCCTCCGGCGTCCCCGGGCGCTGCATCGGGATCATCCGCTTGAGATCCTCGAGCGGCGTCTGGTGCGCCATGTCGGTGTCGATCAAGCCCGGGGCGACGCAGTTGACCGTGATCTCCCGGCTGGCGAGCTCCACGGCGAGCGCCTTGGTGGCACCCGCGACGCCGGCCTTCGCCGCGCTGTAGTTCACCTGACCCCGGTTGCCGACGAGCCCCGACACCGACGACAGCGTGACGATCCGCCCGGGCGCGCGCCGCCGCACCATCGGCATGATCGCCGGCTTGAGCACGTTGTAGAAGGCATCGAGGTTGCCGCGCACGACGCTGTCCCAGGCCTCGCCGCTCATCGCCGGGAACACCGCATCGCGCGTGAGCCCCGCGTTGCACACCACGCCGTAGTAGGCGCCGTGAGCCTCGATGTCGGCGCCGATGAGCCCGGCGCACTGCGCGCGGTCCGTCACGTCGAACTGCAGCACTCGCGCGGCGCGTCCCAGGGCGCGCACCTCACTCGCCACCTGCTCGGCTTGCGCGAGACGGTCCCGGCAGTGCACCGCCACATCGTACCCGTCGTGGGCGAGACGCAAGGCGATCGCGCGGCCGATGCCGCGGCTCGATCCGGTCACCAGGACGGACTCGCTCATGGCCGCCGCCCCCGGGCTCAGGCCCGCGGCCCCCGCCCCGACGGGGCGCACAGCTGGGCCAGCACATCGAGCGTGTGCCGGGGCCGGGTCACGAAGGCGTTGCGCTCGTCCCACGCGTAGCCCGCGAGGATCGAGCAAATCATGCGGCGGATCTCGGGCGCCCGGTTGCCGCTGAAGAAGATGTCCTGGAGGCGGCCGTCGTACCAGGCCGTCACGAACTCCTTGAAGCAGCCGATGCCGACGCGCAGCGGCCGCTCGAAGTCGCGATCCCAGTCGACCGCCGCTCCGCCGAGCTGCCGGTCGAGAGAATGCACGGCCATGCTGGCAGAGCGCATCGCGATGGTGACTCCGGAGGAGAAGACCGGGTCGAGGAACTCCGCGGCGTTGCCGAGCAGGGCGAACCCGGGGCCGTGCATCGCGCTCACGCTCGCCGCGTAACCGCGGACCTCGCGCGCCGGCGTGTCCCACTCCGCTTGCGACAGCAGTCCCGCAAGACGGCGGTCCTCGCTCACGATGAGGCGCAGGCGCTCGTCCGCGGTCCCCGCATAGCGCTTCAGGAGCTCCTCGCGCGCCACGACGCCGAGCGAGGCGCGCCCGCCGGAGAAGGGAATCAGCCAGTACCACACGTCGCGATGCTGCGGATGCACCGTGACGAGGATCTTGTTGCGGTCGAAGGAGTCCGCCGAAATGTGGTCCGCCACGTGCGTGAAGATCGCCTGCCGAGTCGGAAAATCGGTGGGCCGCTCGAGTCCGAGGAGGCGCGGGAGCGTCCGCCCGAAGCCGCTCGCATCGAGCACGAAGTCGCACTCGATGGCGCGCTGGGAACCGTCCGCCGACCGCGCGGTGACCTTGGCTCCAGCCGCGCCGCATTCGACGGCGACGATCTCCGTCTCGTAGCGGATCTCGACGCCCTGGTGCGCCGCCTCGTCCGCGAGGAGCTTGTCGAACGTCGCCCGCTGCACCTCGTACGTGGACGCGCGGCCCTCGGTGACGCCCTCGCCGAAATCGAAGTCGTCGTACCGGTCGCCCCAGGAAAAGGCGGCGCCGTTCTTGTACTGGAATCCCGCGGCGTCCACCGCCTCGAGCATGCCGGCTTCCGCGACGAAGTCGAGGCAGTGCACGAGCAGGCTCTCGCCGATGGAGAACCGCGGGAAGCGCTGTCGCTCGAGCACCAGCACGTCGCGCTCGCGGCGCCTGAGCAGGGCGGAGGCGATCGCGCCCGCGGGCCCCGCGCCGATCACCACCACCTGCCTGCGCTCGCTCGCTGTCATGGTCGTCCGCCCTCGCGCTGCGCGCCGGCCCGGGACCCCGCGGAGACCTCGGGCGCATTGTCGCGCCAGAATGGATAGAAGTTGAACCACTGCAGCGGCTCGAGCCGCACGTAGTGCGCGAGGCGGTCGGCAAAGCGCTGGGCCTCGCGCTCGAGGAGCGCGTCGCGCTCCGAGCGGTCCCAGGCGAAGCGCTCCGTGAAGAGCTCGAAGTAGACGTGGTTGCGGCCCGAGCGCCGCAGGCAGAACAGCAGATGCACGGGGCAATCGAGCAGCGCCGCGAGCACATAGGGTCCGACGGGCAAGGGCGCGATCCCCCCGAGGAAGCGAACATCCACCGTGCGCCCGCCATGGACCGGCACTCGGTCTGCGGCGATGACGACCCACTCGCCCCGATCGATCCGCTCCCGGAGCATGAGCGCCGTCGCCGCGCTGAAGTCGGTGACCTGCAGCAGCTCGACCTGTGAGGCGCCGGCCATGGCGAGCATCCGCGTGAAGTACGCGGCATGCCGCGTGTGCACCAGTACGTTGAGGCGGACGCGGCGGTTGAGCCATGCGAGCGCGCGGCACACCTCCAGGTTGCCGAGGTGCGAGCCGAGCACGAGCACCCCGCGCCCGGTCGAGGCGGCGCTCCTCAACGCCTCGTGATTCTCGAAGGCGATGTCGCGGTACTCGAGCCGTCCCGACCAGGCGTTGAGCTTGTCGAGGATCGAGTGCGCGAACGCGACGAAGTGCCGATACGAGCACCGCCAGGTCGGGGTGAGGCCGCTTTCCGGTGCTTCGCGGGCGATACGCCGCAGGTAATCGCGCGAATTCGCGCGTGCCCGCCGGCCGAACAGGAAGAAGTAGAGAGTGACGACGTGCACGATCGGCACCGTGAGCGGACGCGACAGCAGCTTCAGCCCGATGACCGCCAGGCGCATGAGGACCAATGCCCCGCGCTCGCGCGTGGTGGCCCAGCTCGACTGGACGGCGGCGCCTCCGGAGCTCACGTCAGCTTCCGCGACACGAGCGCCGGCAGCCTCACCAGCATCCCCGCGAGGAGCCGCAGCTGCAGCGCGACCATCCGCGCGTTGTCGCGCAGGAGCCGGAAATGCGAGACGCCGTCGAGCGGATAGACGACGCGCGTGTCGAGCCAGCGCAAAGGCACACCCCGCCAGTACAGCCTGACCAGGATCTCGACATCGAAGTCCATGCGTGCGCCGACGTGCTCGCGCCGCAGCAGCTGGCTCACCGCCTCGAGCGGATAGACGCGAAAGCCGCAGAGCGAATCCGGGATATCGAGCGACAGGGTCTCGAGCCACACCAGGGCGTGCGTGAGATACCGGCCGTAGCGCCGCGAAGCCGGCATCGACGCGTCGAACACCGGACGGCCGCACACGAGCGCGTCCGGGTGAGTGCGCGCCGCGTCGATGAGGCGCGGGATGTCCTCGAGCGAGTGCTGCGCGTCGGCGTCCACTTGCAGCGCATGCGTGTAGCCCTGCGCAGCGGCCGACCGGAAGCCGGCCATCACCGCGTGACCCTTCCCGAGGTTGCGCGGCAGCTTGAGCAGCCGCGTCTCGGGAGTCTGCGAGGCGAGCCGCTCGAGCTCGCGCGCGCACGGCGGCCCGGAGCCGTCGTCCACGAGATAGCACGGCAGGCGGGCGGTGCGCACGGCGCCGAGGACCTTCGCGACCGTTCGCTCGTGGTCGTAGACCGGGATGATCGCGCAGGGAATGAAGCCGGTCGACATCGCGGAGCTCCGCTCACGTCAGGACCGGATGAGGCGCTCGACGGCTTGCGCCAGGTCGGACACGGTGCGCACCGATCTGAAGTCCTCGGCGGCGACCTTGCGGCCCGTCGCGCGCCTCACCCGATCGACGAGGTCCACGGCGTCGATGCTGTCGATCTCCAGGTCGTCGGCGAGCCGCGCCTCGGGGGTGATGCGGGCCGGATCGAGCCGGAAGAGCTCGACGAGCGATGAGCGGATCATCTGGTAGACCCATTCCGCATCATGGTTCTGGTTGTGAACGGTCATGCACGTCATCCGAGCGTCTGGCGTCGGGCCAGGTCTTCGCCGTGGACTACTCCTTTAACATACTCGATCGACCTGGTGGGCCGGCCGGGGAAAGCTCCTCCGTGAAGACCTGCATCAGGCGCTCGTTGAGCTCGCGCGCGGCGATGGGAGCGGGTGCGCCCCGCCGGAAGGGCTCGGGATCGAGGTCCGGGCCGGCGCGGACCGAGAAATGCGACGGCCGCCCCGGGATGCGGTACCACGGATCGCCCTTCGTCAACATAGACGGACTGCACCGGATGTACACGGGCGTCACCACCGTGGCGGCTCGCACGGCAATGGCAGCCGCCCCTCTGTGAAACTGCAGCGGTCGCCCCGGCACGGTACGCGTGCCCTCCGGAAATATTATTACACTCCGGCCGGCGAGCAGAGCCTCCGAGGCCCCCTCGATCATCCGATCCGCCGGGCTGTTGCTCACGTACCCGGCGGCGGCCACCAGCCAGCGGGTGAAGGGATTGTGCCACAACGCCTGCTTCACGACGCAGGTCGAGCTGGGAGTGAGCCCGAGCAGAAGCACGGCGTCGACGAGCGTCGGGTGATTGGCGAGGATGAGCTGCCCCGGCCGGCCGAGATTCTCGATCCCCTGGACCTCGAAGGAGAGCAGGCCCGCGGCGCGCGTGAAGCTCGCGAACCAGCGCAGGGCACGCCCGATCGTCCGCCGCACCCGCAAGCGACGCGCGGCCGCATCGCCGGGCAGGAGCCAAGCCGCCGGAATGGCGATGAGCGACAGGCCGAGGCAGCCGGCGCCGAACACGGCGAAGCACAGAGCCGTCGCCGCGAGACGCCGGAGATAACGCTCGCGCCCGGCTGGTGCCGCATTTGAGAGATTCTTCACGCCCCAAGTATTGCATCACGGACCGATGTGCCGTAACGTTCGCGCCGCGTCGCGATGCGCACTGCCTCGCGGCGCTTCAAGTTGCGTCCGACACCGGAGGTGTGGCGAACCGATGAAGAAGCGCAAAGCGTCGGCTGACAGCGACCCTGGGCCCCGTCTTCAACGAGTCTCTCAGTATCTCGAGAGGTATTTCCCGGACTTCTTCGCCGAGGTGCGATTCCAGGTCGGCGACGACGACTATTTCCTCTATGCCCGCTTCGGGCAGTACCTCGCCCGGACCATCGAGCAGAACCGGGCTCCCTTGAGCAAGATCAACCGCGGCTTCACCGTGCTCAACAAGATGGCGCGGGTCTCCGCCAAGTACCCCCGCATCCGCCAGATGCTGGTCTCGGGACCGCTCGAGTACATCGTCGATGCGCCGAGGGCACGCCGGCTCGCCCTGAAGCGGCTCTCGCCCGTCGCGCAGGGCTACCTCGAGAGCCTCTGCGAGTGAGAGGTCCCCGCGCCGAGCGGGACCGAGGCCCACGACGGGCCGAGCGATGAACCGCCGGGAGAGGTCATGGCAGACCACGCCCGTGAAATCCGCGAATTCTGGCTCGGCCGCATGCCGCTCACCGCGGCGAGGCTCGAGGAGCGCATGCGCTTCTGGTTCGGCGGCGAGGAGCCGGAGGCGCTCCAGCGCCAGCGCGACCAGGCGATCGCCGCGCGCTTCGAGCCGCTCGTCGCCGAGGCGGCGCAGGGCAAGCTCGCGTCCTGGGCGGACAGCCCCAGGCGCCGCCTGAGCCTCATCATTCTGCTCGACCAGCTGCCGCGCAACATCTACAGGGGCACGCCGAGGGCATTCGCGGCCGATCAGCGTGCGCTGGCGCTCACGCTATCGGGCATCCAGTCGGGCGCAGACGCGGCGCTCGCCGCAGTGGAGCGCCTCTTCTTCTACATGCCGCTGCAGCACGCCGAGTCGCTCGAGGCCCAGGATGAGTCCCTGGCGGCTTACCGCCGGCTCGCCGAGGAGGCGCCGAAGGAGCTGCGGCCGTCGCTCGCGGCCGTACTGCAATTTGCCGAGGCGCATCGCTCGGTCATCCAGCGCTTCGGGCGCTTCCCGCATCGCAATCGCATCCTCGGCCGTCCCACGACACCGGAGGAGCAGGCGTACTTGAGCAGCGGACGAGAGACGTGGGGCCAGAGCTGAGCGCCGGGCGGCGGGTCAGCCACCTGAGCGCAGATGGCGCTCGAGCTCCCGCAGCCGGTGCTCCAGGCGGCGCTGCGTCTCGATGAGCTCCACGGCGAGCGCCGCGCCGCTGACATTGAGACCCAGGTCGTGCATCAGCCGCGCCAGGGTCCGCAGGCGCGGCAGCGCCGTCGCGGGCAGCTGCCACTCTCGGGGCGAGTAACCCCTCGGCGACACGACGCCCAGGTCGGCGAGCTCCGCCATGGCATCGAGGCTCAGATCGCACACACGGCAGAGCGTCTCGATGCTGATCCAGTCGCCCTCGCCGAGCAGGTGAGCCTCGAGCAAGTCGATTGCGTCCGTCATGCAGTCACCTCGGCAGATCCGCCCGCGGGTCGAAGGGCAGCTCGCGCCGCATCTGCTCGTACAACGCGCGTGCCGCCGGAGAGTTCGCAGGCGGCATGACTACTTTCAGCGAGACATATTGATCGCCCGGCGGCTGGCCGGGAAGGCCGCGGCCGCGCAGGCGAAGATTGCTCCCGGATTGCGAGCCCGCCGGAATCCTGAGCTCCACGGGCCCTCCGAGCGTCGGTGTGGTGATCGTCGCGCCGAGCGCGGCCTCCCACGGAGCGACGGGCAGCGTGAGAGTGACATCGCGCCCGTCCAGTTGATACAGCTGGTGCGGGCGCACGTGCACCTCGAGGTACAGATCGCCCGGGGAACCGCCACCGGAGGCCGGCTCGCCCTGCCCGGTGAGCCGGATGAGCTGCCCGTCGGTCACGCCTGCGGGTATCGAGACCCGAACGGTATGAGTGGCGAGCTCGGCCTGGCCGGGCTTCACCTGCGGACGCTTGAGCTCCAGCATGCGGGCCGCACCGCGATAGGCCTCTTCCAGGTCGATGTCGAGCCGCGAGTGCTGGTCGCGGCCGCCCCGGCCGCGCGCCGCGCCCGCCTCGCTGAACGCGCCCCCCGCGCCTGCGCCGAAGAGCGAGGAGAAGAAATCGCTGTATCCGCGTCCGCCGCCGAAGTCGAACTGGAAAGCGGCCCCCTCGGGGCGAGGCCCCTCACGTTCACCGGGAGCCCCCCGGAACTCGAAGCCGCTCGTCCAGTCGGGCGGCGGCCGGAACTGCTGGCCCTGCTTCCACTCGGCGCCGAGCTGGTCGTAAGCCGCCCGCTTCTCGGGGTCCTTCAGCACCTCGTAGGCCTCCTGGACCTCCTTGAACTTCTCCTCCGCCTGCGGCTCCTTGCTCACGTCCGGGTGGTACTTGTGCGCGAGCCTCCGGTAGGCCTTCTTGACCTCCTCGGCGGTGGCGCTCCGCTCAACGCCCAGAGCTTTGTAGTAGTCCCGGTATTCCATGAGGCTCACAGCTTGGCACGAGCCGGTCATCATGGGGACGGCCTGGACGCGATTTCAATCCCTCCGCGTCAGAGGCTCGGCGGCGCTACCCGCGGCGCGAGGGGGTCCCGAACCCCGGCCGGGCGAGCGCCGTCTCGACAACCTCTCCGTAGCGGGCCACCGACTTGCGAATCTTTGCCGCATCGCCGATCAGGGTCAGCACGACACGCTGCGAATCCGGGAACGCCTCTTCGATGACGCGGCGGGTATCCTCGAGGCTCACGGCACGCAGCGCCGCGCCGTAGCCGTCGATGTAATCCGGCGCGAGGCCGTACGCCTCGAGCTCGCCGAACGCGAACGCCCAGTCCGCGGCGGTCTCGAGCGAGAGCGGATACTGCCCCAGGGCGTAGGCCTTCGCCGACTCGAGCATGTCGCGGGAGACCCCCTCCTTCTTCAGCCGCTCGAGCGTGGCGAGCGCCAGATCGAGCGCCTGCGCCGTGCGCTCGGTCTGGGCGAGCGCACGGATCGCGAACTCGCCTCGAACGGTGCCGCGCGTGAAGCTCGAGGCTGCCTCGTAGGAGAGGCCCGAGCGGATGCGCAGCGCACTGTTGAGCAACGAGGTGAAGCGCCCGCCGAAGAGTGTGTTCACGAGATCGAGCGCCGCGCGCCGGGCGTAGCGCTTGTCCACTCCGAGGCCGCCGATCCAGAAGTAGCTCTGCGTGGCGTCCGGAAGATCGATCAGCAGAACACGCCGGCGCGGGATCTGCCGCGGGCGCGCGAGAGCGGGAAGCGGCATCGCGGCCGGCCGCCATCCGCCGAACGCCCTGGCTGCCGCCCTGGCGAGTGAGGCCTCGCTCACGTCGCCCGCAAAGATCAGCGCGAGCCGATCGCCGCCGCAGTGCGAGCGGTGGTAGCGAGAGGCGTCCTCGATCGTGATCGACGCGAGCGAGTCCTCGCTCCCCACGACCGGCCTGCCGTAGGGATGGCTGCGGAACAGGAACGCACGGCCGTAGATGGCGAGAAGCTCGGCGGGGTCGGAATCCTTCGCGGCCTTGATGAGCTCGATCTGCCGCGCCCGCAGCTTCTCGAGCTCCGCGCGGGACCAGCGCGGCGCAAGGAGCGCGTCGGCCAGGAGCTCGAGCATCCGCTCCTGGTGGCGCGCGAGGAACTGCCCGCTCACGATGATGTGGTCGGCGGTCGCAGCGGCATTGAAGCTGCCGCCGGCGCCTTGAACCGCGCTCGCAAACTCGAATCCGTCCCGGCTGCCCGCGCCCTTGCCGAGCAGTCCCGCCACGAGCGCGCTCAATCCGGTCCGGCCGGGGGGATCGCCGCGGGCGCCGCCGCTCAGGATCGCGCAGAACGCGACGAGCGGCACCTCGCGCCGCGGAACGATGACGAGCCGCGCGCCGTTCGGCAGGATCCGCCGCTCGTGCGGCGGTGCCCTCACGTCGCGGGGCGCCCGCCGCGATTCGGCGCCGCCGGGAACGAGCGCCGCGAGCGAGCCTCCCGCGAGGCGCGGGGGCGAGCTGCCAGTCACGCGGGCCGGCCCGGCTTGGTCGGCATCAATATGCCGACGGTTCGTCTGCGGGGGTCGAGTACCGCGCGCGCGGCCGCCTGGACTTCGGCACGGGTGAGGGCCTCGTACCGCGCCGGCGCATCGAACAGCGCGCGCCAGCCGCCGCGCAGGACCTCGTACTCCCCGAGCAGGTGAGCCTTGCCGTCGATCGACGAGAGCTGCCGGAAATGCGCCGCCGCCGCGAGATTCTTGGCGCGATCGAGCTCCGCATGCGTGACACCTCGCTCGGCGAGCCGCGCGAGCTCGGCGTCGAGCACTGCGCGCACCGCGAGGGGATCGGCGCCCTCCGGCAGCGTGAGATGCAGCCAGAGCAGTCCGGGATCGAAGCCCTCCTGCCAGTCGCCCGCCACCTCCACGGCGAGCTTGCGCTCCTCGACGAGGAGCCGGTGCAGACGCGAGGCATCGCCTTCGACGAGCGTCGCGAGCAGCAGCCTCACGGCCGGGCCGCGGGGATCGCCGGCGGCAGGAGCCTTGCACGCGTACTGCAGGAGCGGAGTGCGGCCCTTGCGGCGCAGGACGACTCGGCGCTCGCCCACCTGCTGCGGCTCGCGGACCCGGACCGCCGGCGGGGGCTCGCGCCGTGCGATGGGCGCGAGATACTTTCGCGCCAGCTCGAACACCTTCTCGGGCGCAACGTCTCCCGCGAGCGTGAACGTCTGATTGTTCGGCGCGTAGTAAGCCCGGAAAAACCTGCTGAGATCGGTGAGCCGCCAGGCCGCGATGTCCGACGGCAAGCCGATCGTCGGGGACCGATAGGGGTGCGTGAGGAAGGCCGCGGCTTGCACGCGCTCGCTCAGCAGCCCCGCATTGTTGTCCTCGACACAGAGCCGCCGCTCCGAGCGGACCACTGTCCGCTCGCGCTCGACGACATCCGGGACGAAGTCGAGGTTCGCGATGCGATCGGCCTCGAGCTCGAAGACGAGCTCGAGGGCCGCGCGCGGGAACCAGTTCTGATAGACCGTCACGTCGTCGGTCGTGAAGGCGTTGCTCGCGCCGCCCCCGGCCTCCATGAGGCGGTCGAACTCCCCCGGAGGGAACCGCGCCGTGCCGTTGAACATCATGTGCTCGAAGAAATGCGCAAGTCCGCCGAGCCCCCGAGTCTCGTTGCGGCTTCCGGCCCGTACCCAGTTGTTGAGCGCGATGTTGGGAATCGCTCCGCTCGGCCACACGATGACCCTCATGCCGTTCGCCAGCACGATCGCGCGGACGCCGCGGCCCATCGCGGCCGAGGCGGACGCCTGAGGGGAGGCGAGAGCGGCGGGAACGGCAGCGAGGGGAGCGAGGCGTTTCATCAGGAGCCGAGTTTAACGTTCCCGGCGGCCTCGAGGCTCGAGCCGAGCTCGAGCGCGGCGGCACAAAAAAAAGAGCGCCGCGAGCGGGGGAAAACGCATCGCGGCGCTCTACATGCGAACACCGGGGAAGTTGTTCGCGATTCTTTGAAGCCTCCAGCACCCCTCGTTCAATACGGCGCGGTGCCGTCAATCCGTCAGCTTGGGCCCGAGACCGGACCCTCTTGGCCTAGCTGGAGCAAACGGCGTGCCAGGGCGGAGCAGGCACGGGAAACAGGGGGTTAGCGGCGCGATGTGACGGCCGTCACCGTGACGAGGATTGTCAGGTCCGGACCCGCGCATGCGGTTCGTGTCAACGATCGCCGCCGCTTAAGGGGATAATGCTCCGCGTCCTTCGAGACAGTGGAGACCTCATGACCGAAACACCCAAGCGGCGGCTGCTCGACTTTCTCGGAGGCTCACCCACCTTCGTCGCGGAGGGCTGCCGCATCACGGGCGACATCGAGACCGCCGGCCCCCTCGTCGTGTGCGGCGCCATTCGCGGGGACGGACACGTGCGCGGCGCGCTCAGCATGGCCGCCCGCTCGGAGTGGGAAGGCGAGGTCCGCGCGGAGCAGGGGGTCATCGCGGGCAAGATCATCGGCACGCTCACCGTCGCGGGCAAGCTCGAGATAGGCGCGACGGCCGTCATCCGCGCGCGCGTGAGCGCGCGCTCCATCGCCATCGCGAAGGGCGCGGTGATCGACGGCGAGCTCATCGTCACCAGCGGTCAGCCGGTCGTGAGCTTCGAGGAGAAGCGCCACGCTCCCCGGTCCGGCGCGTCATCCTGAGACGGTGCCGGTCGCGGCGTCGAGCTCCGCAGCCGCCTTGCGCTCGGCCCAGGTCCACGACGACAGACGCTCGAGGAAGCCGCAGTGCCCGCCGCGGCGGGTGACGATCACGCGCAAAGCGCCGGCTGGCGCGAGACGCTCGAGATCGCGCGCCGGAATGATGGGATCGTCGAGCGCCGTGATGAGGGTTGCGGGAACGGTGAGGTGCGCGAGCTGCGGACCGACGATCGCGTAGCCTCGCAGATACTCACCCAAGCTCGCGAACTCCGTGAACCGCCGCACGAGCTCCGCGGTCATGCGCCGCAGACTCGCGATCCGCAGCAGTTCGGAGAAGTCGTAATCGTCCGGCCAGGCCGCTTGCTTGAGGCGCAGTGAGCGCGTCCACTTGCGGATGAAGTAGCGGTGATAGGCTGCGAATCCGCTCTCGAGCGCATCGAGCGTCGCCTCGGGATCGAGCACTGGCGAGATGGCGACGACCTTCGCGATGTCGAGCCCGGCTTCCCCGGCCTGCGCCGCCACGCGCAGCATGAAGTTGCCGCCGAGCGAGAAGCCCGCGAGGTGCAGCGGCTTGCCCGGAAACTGCGACTGCACGCGCCGCACGGCGCCGACCACTTCCGGGAGCCGGCACGAGTGGAAGAGCTCACGGTTCAAGTGCTGCGTGCCGCCGTGGTCCCGGAGGTTGAGGCGCAGAACCTCGAAGCCGCGCTCGTAGAGCTGCTGCGCGAGCGACAGGACGTAGAGCGAGTCCGCGCTGCCTTCCCAGCCGTGCAGCAGCACCGCGACGCGCGAGCCCGCGCCGCCGCCGCTCCACGCGTGGCTCGCATGGTGCGCTTGCAGTCGCACCCCCTCTCCGCAGTCGAGCAACAGGGGCCGGCTTGCGCCGAGAACCGGCTTGAGCCGCCGAGCGAGCCGGCCGGCCCGCAGAGACGTGCTGGGCAGGATCGACTGGACGTGCCGGTTGCTGAGCCACCGGGGCGGGCGGAAGCTTGGGTCTGGCTCGAAGGGCATTCGCAATGATGGATGCGCGGCGTCCGGCCCGCCCGTCCTCGCGGTGGGCAAGCCGCAGCTGCCGGCTCAGCGCACCCGGATCTCGATCCGGTTGTTGGCGTCCGCCGCCCGATTCCACTCGCCGGCCGTGAGCGAGTCCGTCACCGGGGGATATGCCACGATCGTCGACCTGGCATCTCCCGGCTCGACCTGCACGTCGGCCGCGCCGTGCGAGGCGCTGCGCAGGGTTCCCGCGAGATCGGCGAATCCGACGGAGACACGCTGCGCCTGCCCCGCCGCATCGTCCAGCGCGCTCGCCACCACGGTGCACTGCGAGTACGCCGTGTCGTCCGGCGCGAGCGTGAACCCATCGGTGGATTCTCCCGACAAGCAGAAGCGGCCTGGATAGATCTTGATGTCAACCGTCCCTCGATAGCCCTGCGCGACCAGCCGGTCGAAGAGCTGGCGCAGCACATCGAGCCGGGGCCCGCTCAACGGATCCTCTCCGTAGGGCACCACCTCGACGATCGGCTTGATCGCCGCGGGCTCCGCCGCTTGGGGCGCCGCCGCGGACGCCACGTCCGGCGATGCAGTCTGTGCCGCAGCGGCCTCGGACCCGGCAGTGCCGGTGGCGCCCGGCGCGGAAGCGAGCGCCGCGCTGAGCTGCGCGACCCGGTCGGCCAGCGCGTCGAGCTGCACGGTCTCACGGTGCATGGCGGACAGGCTCGCGGCCGCCACGATTCCGACGATGGCCGCGGCAACCCAGCCCCAGAGCGCGCGGCCCCTCGAGAGCCCGCCTCCCACGGCGAGCCGGTCTAGCGCCGTCTCGAGCGTGGCGCCGATATCCTCCTTGATACGGCTCGACTCGCCGTCGAGCGTCGCGACCAGCGCCCGCCGCAGCTCCGCGAGATGCTCTCGCAGAGCGGCATCGGTGAGGAGCCTCGCGGCGGGCGCAGTTTGATCGAGGTCTATCTCGTCCGGGTCATTGTTCAGCTGCTGGAAGGCGCTCTGCTCGCCGGTTCGCCGCTCGGGCAGGAGGCGCAGTTGGTAGAGCACCTTGGAGACATCCACCGGTCTGATCTGCTTCGGCAGGACACCGACGGCGCCGAGAGCGCGGGCCTGCCCGACGTACAGCTCGCCCTCCTGGGAGGTGTACATCAGGATGGGAATCGTGGCCGTGCGCGGGTTGTTCTTGATCGTCCGCACCGCCTGGAATCCGTCCATGCCGGGCATCAGGTGATCCATGAAGATCACATCGGGCCGGTGATGAGTCAGGTACTCGATGGCCTGCTCGGCGCTTTCGGCGCTATCGACGTTGATCGCGTATTTTTCCAGCATGCGGGCCAGGAACATCCGCGCCGACCTCGAGTCGTCCACCACCAACGCGCGCTTCGCCGACATGCCGGTTTCACACTCGAATCCGCCTTGGGCGGCCGAGTGTAGCTCAAAGTGAGCCGGTGGCTCTCGAGGTCGCGATCAGGCTGCGGATGCGGTCACGATGCGGACCCGATGTCGCCGGCCACAGACATGCGCCGAGATCGCGCGACTCACTCGCGGTCTCACCCTCACCGGTCACGCGCGCCCGCGGCCCGAGGATTGCGCGCATGCGGCGTGATATCGCTCCACGAGCCTGCGGGCCATCGCGAGAGACGACCAGGAGCCGGCATACGCTCTGCATCGCGCCGCCATCTCGCGACGGAGCTCTTCGCTCCGCAGCACTCGTACGACGGCCGCCGCAAAGTCATCGACCTCCTCCGGCGCGACGACCGCGCCCGATTCGGGCTTGAGAATCGAGCGCGTGCCGAGCACGGCGGTCGAGACGACCGGCGCGCCTTGGGCCATCGCCTCGAGTAGCACCAGCCCCTGAGTCTCCGTGCGCGAGGCGAACACGAAGGCCTGCGCGGCGGCATAACAGTCGAGCAGCGTCTGCTCGCGGTCGAGGTATCCGACGAAGCGGGTATCCGGCTCGAGACCCAGCCCGCGGACGAGCTGCCGCAATGAACGCTCCGCCGGTCCCTCGCCGGCGATGACCAGCATCGCCTCCGGCACGTCGCGTCTCACGCGCGCGAAGCTGTGCACCAGGAACTCGATGTTCTTCTCGTGAGCGACCCGGCCGACATACAGGAGCAGCGGCCGCGCGGCGGGCAGCCCAAGCCGGGCTCTGAAGCGCGCGCCGTCTCCGGGCACGAAGCGGTCTTCGGGCAGACCCGTCGGCACCACGTGGATCGGTGCCGCGACGCCGTACTCGAGCAGGACGTCACGCATGGGCTCGGACGGTGCGATGAGCGCATCGATCTGGCGGCACTGCGAGCGCGTGAACGAGCGAGCGAGCACCCCTCCCATGGTCCGCGGCAGGAGCGGCGCGTAGTGGTGCAGGTACTCCGCGAAGAACGTGTGATACGTCGCGAGGCACGGCAGGCGCGCCGCTCGCGCCTGCCGCACACCGGCGTAGTGCGCGATGAACGGCGTCTGGATGTGGACCAGATCGAACGGCTGGCGCGCCGCGACTTCGAGGGCGTGCAGGAGAGGCCGCCAGAGCATGCGGCGGTCTTCCGGATCTCCCGGCACTGCGGCGCTGCGCACACGGACGATGCTGTCCTCGGAGGCAGCGGTCCCGTCGTATTGTGGGGCCACCAGCGTCGTCTCGACGCCGCAGGCCGACAGGGCGGCCCTGAACGTCGCGATGGAGGTCGAGACCCCGTTGATCCGAGGAAAGTAAACGTCCGAGACGAGCAGAACGCGCACTGCGGTCGAGGACGCTCAGGCGACCGGGCCGCGGCTCGAAGCCATCGGGCTACGAGAGCGCAAGGCCGATCTGGGCGAGGAGCGCGCCGATCAGGGCGCCGGCGAGCACGTCCGACAGATAATGCAGCCCCAGGACCACCCTGGAGGCGGCCACCAAGCAGGCGAGCGGCACCAGGATCCAGGCGAGCTCGCCGAAGTGCGCAACCGCCTGCCACGTGAACGAGACGGCGTGCAGCGTGTGGCCGGACGGAAAGCTGTAGCGATCGAGGGGCGCCGTCGCACAATCGATCGCCGAGTAAGTGCGGAACGGGCGCTCGCGCACGAACGTGCGCTTGAGCCACCTGTAGAGCAGGACGCCGGCGACTCCGGTGAGCGCCATGACGACGGCGGGCCGCAGGGCGGCTCGCCCGTAGAGGATGGGCAGCCCGATGATCAGCACGTACCACGCGATGCCGTCGCCGGCCCGGCTCGCCGCCACCAGCAACCGTCGCAACACCAAGTGCGACGCGCCCAGATTGAAGCGGCGGCAAAGTCCGTACTCCGCCGCGTCGATACGAGCGAGAAGCGCGCTCAAGTCGCCCGCGTTCATGACGGGCAGCCTCGCTCGCGAGTGAGTCGCGGGTGTTACGGAAATGTGAAACTTTTATTTATAAGGACTTGGGCACGGAATTTCGCGGATTCTGTTAACTACTCGCGAATCCCGCTCGCGCGGTGCATCAGCACGACGGCGATCGTGAACAGCCCGGCGACGGCGGCCGCCGTGATCACGAGGGCGCCAGCCACATCCACGTCGGAGACGCCGAAGAATCCGTAGCGGAACGCATTCACCATGTACAAGATGGGATTCGCGTAGGACACCGCCTGTGCCCAGCCGGGCAGGATCTGCACGGAATAGAAGACGCCGCCGAAGTACGTGAGCGGCTGCAGCACGAAGGTCGGAAACCAGCTGATCTGGTCGAAATTCTTCGCGACCAGGGCATTGATGAATCCGCCGAGCGAGAACACGGCGGAGGTGAGGATGACCGCGGCGGCGACGATGAGCGCGTGCTCCACCCGCAAATGCGCGAAGAGCAGCGTCACCGCGGTGACGACCACGCCGACCAGGAGCCCCCGCACCAGCCCGCCGACGGTGTAGCCCGCCACGATGAGCCAGTCCGGCAGCGGCGAGACGAGCATCTCCTCCACATGCTTGCCGAACTTGGCGCCGAAGAACGAGGAGACGACGTTGGCGTACGAGTTGCTGATGACCGCCATCATGATGAGGCCGGGCGCGATGAACTGCATGTAGCTGTGCCCGCCCATCTGCCCGACGCGCCGTCCGATGAGGCTGCCGAAGATCACGAAGTAGAGCGTCGCGTTCACGGCGGACGGCACGAGCGTCTGGCCCCAGATCCGGATGATCCGCCCGTACTCGCGGATGACGATGGTCTGGAACCCGATCCAGTGAACGAGGCCGAGACCGACCGGCGGGGGAAGCGGAGCACCCGCGGCGCTGTCGTTCATGGGCGGCCTCCGTGCCTCCTCAAAGGCGCCGTTTCGGAGCCGGACGCCGGCCGAGACTCGCCCGCGCGGCCGCGCTCGCCCGGTCCGTCCTCGAGGGTAGCCCCGCGCTTCTCGACGAGGCGCATGAAGATCTCCTCGAGCCGGTTGACCTTGTTACGCATGCTGAGCACCTCGATCCCGAGCGCGGAGAGGCGCATGAAGATGTCGTTGAGGCTCTGCTCCTTCGAGACCTCGACCTCGAGCGTGCGGTCGTCCACGAGCGTCGCGGGATACGCGGCGAGCTGCGGCGCCGCGGCGAGGGAATCGCGCAGGTTGAGCACGAACACCTCGGTGTGGAGCCGGCGGAGCAAGCTGCTCATCTGGTCCCGCTCGACGATGTGGCCGCCGTCGATGATCGCGATGTTGCGGCAGAGGGATTCGGCCTCCTCGAGGTAGTGCGTCGTGAGGATGATCGTCGTCCCCTGCGAGTTGATCTCCCGCACGAACTCCCACATCGAGCGGCGGACCTCGATATCCACGCCGGCCGTCGGCTCATCGAGAATGAGCAGCCGAGGCTCGTGCATGAGCGCGCGGGCGATCATCAGCCGCCGCTTCATGCCTCCCGAGAGCGCGCGGGCCATCCTGTCGCGCTTGTCCCAGAGCTGCAGTTGCTTCAAGTACTTCTCGGCCCGGGTGCGCGCGATCCGGCGCGGGATGCCATAGAAGCCCGCCTGGTTGACGACGATGGTCTCGGGCGACTCGAACTGGTTGAAGTTCAGCTCCTGCGGCACGACGCCGATGCAGGACTTGGCCGCCTCGATCTGACGGTCGATGTCGTAGCCGAAGACGCTCAGGCTGCCGCTCGTCTTGTTGACGAGGGAGGTCGCGATCCCGATCAGGGTCGTCTTGCCGGCCCCGTTCGGGCCGAGCAGCGCAAAGAAGTCGCCTTCCTCAACGTCGAGGTCGACGCCCTTCAGGGCCTGAACGCCGTTGCTGTAGGTCTTGGTGAGTCCGCGAACCGAGAGCGCGTGCATGAGGTATCGGAAATGAGGCAGCGCGCAAGGTTAGCACACGCCTCTCCCCCGCCCCACTCCCGCTCACGAGCGCTTCGGGTATTGCGTCGGATCGCGCGTGGCGCTTCGCGGGTCCGCGAGCCCGCCACCGCGCGCCGGCTGTGCTGTCGCGCCGCCCGCCGGCAGCCTGGGATCGCTCCCCTGCGGCCGCGGATCCCGCGCGAAGCCCGCCTGCGGCCTCGCCGGATCCCGCCCGAATCCCGGCGGCGCCATCCGTACGGGAGCCGGCGTCCGGGGGTCGGACGGGCGCGGCACCGTAGCCGGGGATACCGTGGCGGCTGCGTGCGTCGCGGCAGCTGTCGCCGCCGCGGCGGCTTGAGGCTTCGGGGCCTCCGCAAGCTTGCCCGCTTCGGCAGGCTTGCTTGCCTCCGCCGGCTTGAACACTTCTACGGCGAGGCTGAAGGTCCGCTCCTCCGCCGGCAGGAGCGCGCCGACACCGACGACCTGCCGAGAGATCTCCTCGCCGCGCCCGTTGCGGATCGCGAGCACGATGGAATACTCCCACGCTCCCCCGTCCGTCGTGTGGCGGAGGATCCCATCGACGCGCAGCGGCGTGTCTGCCGTCTGCGCACGCTGGCCCGACACGGAATCGAACCGCAGGTGATGGTGGCAGCCCGGACAGACGGCCGCGCTATCGAGGATCGTGGCCTTGCAGTGCGGGCAGCTGCGAGTTCTTCCGGGCGCCACGAAGCGTCCGGTGCTCATGAAGCCGCGAGGTCGACCTTGCCGCCCCCGAAGGACTTCCCGGTCTTCTCCTCCCAGCCGAACTCGACCTGCCCGCGCATGCGCGATCCGGCCGCGACCGTGAGCGATGCGGCCTTCACGTCGCCGGCCACGAGACCGGTCTCCAGCAGCTCGACCCGCGCGGCGGCATCGATGTTTCCGTGGAGCTCGCCGCCGACCGTGACCGTGTTCGCGCGCACCTGGCCCGTGAGCCGTGCGCCGGCCTCGATCGTGAGGTTGCCCTGGACGTGCACGTCTCCTTTGAAGGAGCCCGCGATGCGGACATGTCCCGAGCCCTCGATCTTGCCCTCGATCGTGAGGTCCGCCGCGATGAGAGATTCCCGTGCTTCACTCCGCTCCCGCGGCCTGCCGCGCGGAATTTCCGGACTCATCGCTGTGACGGCAGCGACGTTCGCCTCCCTTGCAGCGGGGGGCTCCTTGGAGGGAGAGGGAGGGATCGCCGGAGCGGCCGGTTCTTTCCAGAGCGCCATATGAATATCCTCTTTTCAGTTTCGGGTTCGGCTCGAGTCGCCCGAGCAACGAGATCGAGTTATACCGGGAATGCAGGCGTGCGAGACAGACGTCGCGGTGCGGAGACAGACACCATTCCGGGGGATGTTACTCCTGTCGCTGCGGCACCCGAACCGGCCGGAATGCGCAGTATTTCACATATTCAGGCCGTTGCCTCCACCCGTTCAAGCTTGTCCGTCCGCCGCCCGAGCCTCCGCGGCGAGCAGCTGCAGGCCGCGGATCCTGAACCGCTCCATGGCGGAAGGCTCTCCGCCGCTCGCCGCGGCCAGCAGTTCGCGCCAGATCTCCAGCCGGTCGGGCCAACGCGGCCGCAGCAGCCGGGGCTCGTTTTCCGCGACCAGGATGATCTGCCTCAAGGTGCACGCGGCGACGCTGTCGACGCAGCGGACTGACATCCCGAGGAACAGCTGCGCGGCCACGCTCTCGCTGCGCGCGAGGTGCCATGCATAGGCCAGCACGAGCCGGGTGACCGGAACGGTCCGAGGCACGGTGAAGAATGTTGCGGATACCGGCGGCCAGTCCCGATCCTCGACGCCTCGCTCCCGCAGCCAGGGCGGGCGGCACCCCCTCGTGAACCCGGCGTCCGCCAGCAGGAACGGACACCTTGCGGCTCGCCGGCGCGTCGCGGTATCGAGCCCGCCCCATAGCGCCTCGAGCCCGCCGAGCGGAGCCGGACGAGACCGGGCGCCGCAAGCGGCCGCCTGCTCGATCAGCAGCTCGAGGCATTGCTCGTTGAGTTCGGCCA
This sequence comes from uncultured Gammaproteobacteria bacterium, assembly GCA_963849095.1. Classification (GTDB taxonomy): domain Bacteria; phylum Pseudomonadota; class Gammaproteobacteria; order Steroidobacterales; family Steroidobacteraceae; genus JASHUC01. Next base: position 715,897 of record CAWKGA010000009.1, on the reverse strand, counting down.
GGGCATCGAGGGCCTCGGTGTGCAGCCACGACTGCGCCACCCAGGCCGACCTGCGGACTTCCGCGGAGATTGCCATCGCCCGTTGGTCGGACATCGTCATTCCTCCCCATTCGCACCAGTTTTGCCGCCGGCCCCCAGGTGCGCGCCGGCCGCGAGTTTGGTATTTTTTATAGCAAATGCCGGTGGGGAATTCTTGTGGAGTTTGCCCAGAAATAGCAAGAGCGCGAGCTGCTGCGAAGCAGCGAAGGCACGGTGAGGGATGACCGGGCCGGAATCACACTCCAGGAAGGCTGCTCGGGAGAGACTCCGATGCGCATCTCCGACGACCGCTACAGCCGCGACCGGCTGCGTCTGGACCTCGCTCTGCGTTTCATCCAGCACGAGGCCCGCACGCGGACCATCCGTGCGTGGACCGGCCTCACGGAGGATCGCATCCGCAAGCTCTACAGGAGCTACTTCGACCGACCGGGCGCCGCGGCGCTGCCGCGTCCGCGCGGCCGCTCGCCGCAGCAGGCGTCGTTCTTCACGCGGACCCCGCGCATCAAACAGGAGGCGGCCCTCCTCGCGAGCCTGTGCTCGCTGCTCGGGGCGTTACCGCCGCGACGCCTGATGCGTTCTGGCCCGGCGCAGCCGATCTGCAGCTTTGCGCAGGGTCTCGCGCTCTGCCAGGCGTACGAGGCCTACCGGACCCTCGTGTCAGCGGCGCATATCAGCTTCGAGCACATGATCTATCTGTTTACCGCCCTCACTCGGGGCGATGAGTTGAGGCTCGCAACCTGTGGCGGCTGCGGCGCTCTGCTCGTCATCGAGCGCATGGCGCTCCGGGAGGCGCGGTGCGAGAGCTGTGCCGCACTCGCGCAGGACTCGAGCCGCGACCGTGTGGCCTGGCGCGGCGAGCAGCCGCGCGTCTAGATGCGCGAGCTTCCCGGAAGGTCGCAAGCGGCACGGCCGCGCGGCAAGTCGCTGCAACAGTGCGCGTTCTTCACGCGCTCGCATCGACTCATCGTATTGGACCGGGTGGCCTTCGATGCACCGAGCTGCCCGCATTGCAAGGAATGATTCGCCTGCGTGCTTAGCGTGACCGGGCAACTAGATTCTGCGCATTATTGCGTCGCGCCGGCGGATGCCCGTCATTGCTTGGCCTCGGGGCTCCAGTTCTGGACGAGCGTGATGGGTGCGATCGCCGTGTCCAGAACGCGATTGATCATGAACCGGCCATCCGGCGCGACGTCGTACTGTCGGCCTTGAGCGGTATCAGTACCGCCGCCCAGCACATTCGTCTGGAAAAGTGTGGCCGGCGCGCCCGGCACGACGGTCGACCCGGTAACTGCGATCGGCGCCGACATCATCATGCCCGCCGGATCGATGTAGAACAGCGCCTTGCCATCGGCGCGCCATGTGGGAAAGATCCCGCCCGCCGTGGACACTTGCCACTGGCCCGCCTGAGCGACTGCGATGTCGGCCGCAGCGCCAGGCACCACAAACCGGCGCACGTAGATTTCGTTTTGCCCTGACTCGTTCGACTGATAATCCACCCACCTGCCGTCGGGCGAGAACTGGCCCCAGACCTTGTTGGACGACGATTGCAGGAATGGAAACGGCTTGCGCGTCCCGGTCATCGGCGGGACCCACAGGTCCAGAGCGCTACCCTGATCGAAAACGAAATACAGCAGGTATCGGCCATCCGCGGACCAGCTGGTAGGGTACTGTACGTATTGAGACAACAATAGAGGTTCCGGCGCCTGCGCGCCATTGGTGGGCTTCTGATAAAGGCCGTAGGTTGCGGCGGCCCTCGATACGAAGGCCAGCCGGCTGCCGTCGGGCGACCAGACCGGAAATTCGCTGCTCGCACTTCCAAAGGTCATGCGCGATGCGCGCGCGTCGCCCTGCAGCCAGATATCCAGCTTGCCTTGGGTCTCGCGGGAGAATGCGACCTGCCGACCGTCCGGAGACACGCGCGGCGCATGCAGCGATCCATCCGGCGGGCCGACCGTGCCCAGCAGCGCTCCCGAGCGGTCCACCCAGGTCAGCTGGCGCTGCCCGCTTCCGGCCGCCCGGTATGCCACAACCCCGGTGGCGGAAGCCGATACTCTTAACACATCGTCAGCCAGTGTCACGGTCTCGCCGACCAGTGCTCCCTTGGCCAAGTCCAGCCGCTGCCCCACCAGCGTGCCGCCCGCTCGGATCCACAGCAACCATCCGGAAGGCAGGTACGCCATCGGGTGGGCGTCAGATGCACGCTCGACTACAACGGAAAGCTGGACCGGCGGACCCCCGTCCAGTGAACCGAGGTAGGTGCCATTTTCTGTCCCGCTGACACTTACAAACACGAAATGCTGCGCATCGGGCAGAAACAAGGGAAATTCATCCCCAGCCGCGTTCTTGCCCATCCGGGGGAGCACCGTCGTCGCGCCGCCACTGGCTGCAACGCGGGAAAATGGCCCTATCACTGCGGTACTCGATGAAAATAGGATCACGCCCTTGCCGCTCCAGGATCCGGTCCCCGTAGCGTCGGCTGGGGCGAGGGTCTGAGGTTGCCCGCCGTTGAGATCCAGCCGCTTCAGACTGCCCGGCACAAAGAACCCGATGGAGCGGCTGTCCGGCGACCAGAACGGGGCTGAGGCGCCCTCGGTACCGGCGAGAGGCTGAGCCGTCGCCTTGGCCAACGACCTTAGCCACAGGCGTGGTGCCCCGTCGCTCTTGGCCACGAACACGATCTGCCTGCCATCGGGTGAGAGAGCGAACGATGCCGGATCATCGGTGGCTGGTGTGACGATGTCGACGCGTGTTTCGGGCGGCGGCGTCTCGCGCAGAAACTTGACTGTGGGCACCAACAACACGGCGATAAGAATCGCCATGGCGGCCACGATCCAGCCCAGCCGCCGACTGCTCCCCATTCCTGTCGCCGCGGCAGGCCGCGCGACTGCGGCAGCCGCTTGCTCTGCAGCCGCCGCAGACGGGTCCAGAATCCCGCGCAGCGCACTAACCAAGCGCGTCGCGTCGTTGTGAAAGTCTGGATCCGGCCGCACTTCAATCGACTGGCGAAACGCCATCGATGCCAAGGATCCCGGCAGCTCTGAGGCCACCGGTATCGGTGCATGGCCGACCAGAACTGGCACCACCGGGATGTCGCGGGCGAGCGCGGCCTCCAGTTCGATCCGCACGAAGTCATCCGGATCCTCCAGCCGCCGCTGCCCTGCATTGCTGCGCGCATCCGTCCAGCGCGGACCAATGATGGCGAGCACTACCCCGCAGTCGCCAACGATGCCGTTCAAATGCCCGCGAAAATCCTGTCCCAGCGGAATCGAATCCACATCCTTGAACACCTGCGCCCTGCCGAACTCGGCCACGAGGCGATCGTAAATGCGGCCCGTGGCGTCCGGGTTGTCGCTGCGGCGGTAGCTGATGAAAATGCCCGACAAGAGTGACCCCACTTTCTTATGATCGGGATGACCTCATCATCGCGACCGGGCCTATCTTTAGGATGTACACTGCAGAGTCTATGCGTCCAGCAGCCCCGAGGTCGAATGGCGGCTCTCTGGCGGTCAATTCAGCTCGCTGATGGGCCGCATTTGACCCGACAGCGGCCTCGCACCTCGACGCGACGGACATTGCCCGCCTCGGGCTGAGTTATCGATTCGGACCGGCAACGACCGCCAGCGGGTCCTGGTCCGACTGGGCTAAGGAGGCCTTCCGGGATTGACCGGGCAGCTCCAGGTGCACTTTTAAATATCGTGCGACCTGAACAGAACACTAAACTCTACAGGAGCTACTTCGACCGACCGGGCGCCGCGGCGCCTGCCGCGCTCCGGCCCTGCGCAGCCGGCCTGCAGCTTTGCGCAGGGTCTCGCACTCTGCCAGGCGTACGAGGCCTACCGGCCCCTGGTGTCCGCGGCGCATATCAGCTTCGAGCACATGATCTACCTCTTCACCGCCCTCACTCGGGGCGATGAGTTGAGGCTCGCGACCTGCGGCGGCTGAGGCGCGCTGCTCGTCATCGAGCGCATGGCGCTCCGCGAGGCGCGGTGCGAGAGCTGTGCCGCGCTCGCCCAGGAGTCGAGCCGCGAGCGCGCGGCCTCCGGTGGCGGTGAGCCCCGCGTCCGCGCGAGCACCGGCGCGGGCTGAAGGGCCGCTCCCGCCCGGCCGGACCTTAGCACGCTCTTCCGTCCATCCGGTGAGTCGCGCTACGGCTCAAGCGCGCGGCTTCCCGAGATGCCGGCAGGATTCGAGAAACTGCGCGCGGTCCCGATCGGCGGGAATTTCGCGCGCCAGGTCGGAACACAGCCCGTCCAGATCAGGCGCGCGAACCGCTGCTCGCTTCGTCAGTACACGTGCGATGGGCCCGGTGTACTGCGCGAGCGAACACTCGATGCTCTGCAGCAACCCGGAATCGAACCTGCCGATGGTGCCGTCCGTGCGCGCGTCGGCGGCGCGCGGGTGAACCGTTGCGCGCGCATTCACGTCAGTGCGCAGATATTCGCAGAGTCTCGCGTAGTGCGGCTGGCGCGGCGGCGGAAACGCATCGAGCCAATGCTGCGCGCTCAGGAAATACTCCAGACTCTGAGCGGGCAGCACATCCTCGATCCGGAACGGCAGGATTCTCACCTGCTTGTGCACGGCGCGCTCCACCTCGCGCCGTACCTGCGGTGATGTGTTGCTGCTCGCGGAGAACACCAGCACCATGATGCGGGCAGTGCCGATCGCCTCGATGATCTCGGCGGCCCAATCCGCGGCAGGATTGATGTCGCGCGGAGCGATCCAGCAGCTGACGCCGCTCGCTTCGAGTTGCGCGACGAGCTCGAATGCACACTTGCGATCGGGCCGCGAGTAGCTGATGAACACCTCGCCGGCCATGTTGTCAGGGCTCGAGCAGCTTCAAAGCCTTCTCGAGGCTCGTCCGCATACGGTTGAAAGCGCGCCCAAGGGCGCCGATCTCGCCGCCTCCGGCGGGAAATGCAGGCGCGGACATCTCCCCGGTGCTCACCCGATCGGCGATCTGTACCGTGCGCCTCAGCGGCCGCACGACAAGCAGGTAAAGGACGATGTTCGCGGCGATCAGGAGCGACAGGAACACCGCGACGAGCGTGCCGATCAGGCCGTGCAGTAGCGGAGCTGCGCCTGTCTGCGCGCTCGCGAGCGGCACAGATACCACTTGTGCGCCGATCACTTCCCCGGGCTGCCAACCAAAGCCGTTGTCGCGCCCGTATCTCGCGAGCATGGGTTGCGGGGCGGCGCTCGGCAGGCCGTGGCAGGTCAGGCACTCGCGCTCGGCGCGGATCGGACGCGCGAGGTACAGCGCCGGTCCTATGGGGGTGTCCCGCTCGCCTTGAATTTCGCGCGCCGTGGGCTCGCTGCGAAACCGTTGGATGATGTCGGCCTCCCAGTCCGCCGCCCGATCGCGGGGATTGGTCGGGTTCAGAGTCGCCTCCTTGTACGAGTAGTCGGGGTGCTGCTCCCGTAACTTGAGGAAGTTCTGCGTCGCGGCATAGAAAGGCACGCTCTGCGGCAGGAAGACACTCTTGAGCTGCTCGGCGAGCAGCGGCGCAATCTCGTTCGCGGTGTAGGCGCGCGCGGCGAGCGCACTGTCGAGCATGAGGCCCGCATCGTTCAGAGCTTCGGCTCGTGCGCTGGTCTCGAGACTGTTCCGGGTCAAGTAGATCGTGGCGAGCGCACCGGCAACGAACACCGCGACTAGCGCCAGGTTGATCCTGGTAAGCAGACTCATGTGACCATCCCCCTCGCTGGGCGCCGCCGGCGCGGTCCCAAGCGGCAGCCTCGGAGAGCTTGAACTTCCAGAGGCGGCCGATTCTGTGTCCTGGGAAGCCTCGCGCCTCGATCCAACGGTAGATCGGGTCCTGGGCCACCCCCAAGCGTTTCGCGACCTCGTCGACAGACGATCAAGGCTCCGTCATCGCAAGCCGCCCCATGACCGCACCTCTACCGATACGACGGTACATCAGGGCAGTAGGATCGGGAAGAGCGAATTGGAGTCGGCCTTAGACTTGTATCCTCGGTTCGCCGTTCTTGCGGCACCAAGACCCGCGCCGGGGCACCGCGGCGCAGCAAACCGCGTGCTGGTACATCCGGTACAGAGCCCCCCGCGCAGTGCCCCTTTTCGAACGGCCTGGCCTATTGGCCAAGCACCGCGTCTACGTCGTGCCCTCGGGAGATTGTGTTAGCCCCAGCGCTGTCTGTCGGCGTCCGGGATTGCTCTGGCCGACAGCACCAGTTCGTGACGATGGACGGTCCCGCCCCCAACCAACCGTCGTCAATGTCAGCTGGGCGGCAACCCGATTCTGCGCAGTCACGCATCGCTTCGGCGGACCCCGGTCATTGCGTGGTTGCCTGGAGAGTAGGCCGGGGGAGTCTCACCCCCAGCCCCTCGCAGAACCGTACGTGACACTCGCGCGTCATACGGCTCCCATCGTCCGGACCGAGACTCTTCCAAAAGCGAGCCAATGGGTGAACAGCCGAGGCTGTCGGCGGGCCATGTTCTTGAGCCAGCGACGGGCGTGACGCGGACGAGACGCAAATTTGCGGTACTTCCGCCGCGCCCAGCGAAGGAGGCTTTGCTCGAAGTGAGCAAAGACCCGTCGCATCGCAGACTGGTAGAAACGGCCATAATAGTTCAGCCATCCTCGCAGCGTGGGATTGACCTGCATAGCCAGCCCGTTCAAGCTGATGGGGGTTCGTCTCGGGAGATGCCACTCGTGGATGTGTGCACACATCCGCTTGACCGCTGATGCACTAACCGCAGGCAGGAAGTTGGTCCATGTCTTCCCGCCACGGGCCTTGGCACTTCTCGGCCGGAACGTATACCCCAGGAACGTGAACTGTATCCGGGGATATTCCTTGCGCCGGTTGCTGTCCTTGCAATATACCACCCCGGATTTTTCCGGGTGCATCTCGAGCTTGCATGCCTTCAACCGCTTGTCGATGGCTGCCAGCAGCGTCTTCGCCTCGCGTTCGCTTCGGCAGTGCGCCACCGCGTCATCGCAGTATCGGGCAAATGGATTACGCGGGTGCTCCCGCTGCATCCACGCATCGAAACAGTAGTGCATGAACAAGTTCATCGTGCAGGGGCCGATCACAGAGCCTTGCGGCACGCCTTGGGTGCGTTGGACGGGATGGCCGTCCGGACTCACCGCCGGCGCCGTCAGCCACCGCTCGATGTACAGCAGTGCCCAGGGGTCCTTGACGTGCTTCCTGATCGCCTTTCGCAACAGGTCCCAGTCGAGCTCGTCGAACGCACGACGGATGTCAAACTCGACACACCAATCGTACTTCCAGCATCGCTCCCGGGTCACGGCTACCGCATCCAAGGCGGATTTCTTTGGCCGATACCCGTACGAGTCCGGATGAAAGAGCTCCTCTAGCTCCCCTTCGATCCTCGCCTTGACCACCTGCTGGGCGATTCGGTCAGCGACCGTGGGTACTCCTAAGATTCTCACTCCTCCGTTCTTCTTCGGTATCTCCACTTGCTTTACCGGCGGCGGGAAGTAGCTTCCCGATGCCAGGCGATTCCATAGCTTGTAGAGATTCCTGCTCAGGTCCGCCTCGAACATCTCAAGGCTCTCGCCATCAATGCCCGCTGCGCCCCGATTGGCTTTCACGTGCCAGTACGCTTCCAATACCCTCCTTTTGGATATGTCGAACGGCTTGGTCGTCGTCACGGATTCATCCTCGTTGCCGAGTTGGCCCATAACCCCGACCGAACGACGCCACCGCTTTGCTCCACGCCCATTACAGGCGCTTCATCACTCGTACCGGTGGCTCCGCCACTGACTGGTGTATCGGTATTCCTCCTCATGACTCTCATCACTTGTCGTTTTCCTACACACCACCAGTCAGAGTTCACGTGTTCCGTAGTAGAAGCCCATGAGTTGAGCTCAGGCCGCCTATACACCGGCTGCCGCTGGGTCGATAAGCAGATCACTCTCCCAGCTCCTCCCGCGAGAATCCCGCCCCCGCGGTTTTGGCAGCGGCTTACTGTTTCGATGCGTCTTCGGACGGTTTGCTTTCGCTCCTCTTCTCAACTCTCACCTACCGACCTATTCGGCCGACTCTTCGACAGTCGTTCACCACCATGACCTTTTGGATCACAGCAGCACTGCCTGGTTTGAAGCCAGCTTCTGCACGCCGACTCCGAGGGGCCCACCCTCATCTTCCACTACAGCATTGAGCAGCCGGTCCATCGGCCTTTCATTCACGTCACACCGGGATTCCAGTTCTGGATCAGCGTGATCGGCGCTGCGGCGCTCTCCGACACCGTGTTGATGAGGAAGCGCCCATCGGGGGCGACGTCATATTCGCGGCCCTGCTGTGCAGTCTCGCCACCGCCGACAATCCGCGTCTGGAAAAGCCTCACCGGCGTGCCCGCTGCAAGCTGGGCTCCGCTGACGGTGATCGGCGCTGCCATCATCGCCCCTGACGGGTCGATGTAGTCGATCTCCTTGCCGTCCGGCCGCCACGTGGGAAAGATTCCGCCCGCGGTGGACACCCGCCACTGCACGGCATTTGAGGCCGCGTCCGAATCCTTGGCACCCGGCGGGTGGAACGGGCGAATGTATATCTCGAATCGCCCGGATTCGTTCGACTGGTACGCCACCCATCGGCTGTCCGGGGAGAACACGCCCCACTCCTCGTTGAACGGCGTCTTCAGGAACACCGAGGGCGTGCGTGCCCCGACCATCGGGACGACCCAGAGGTCGTCGCCTGTCTGCGGATCGATGCGCGTATATAGCAGGAATCGGCCGTCCGGCGACCAGCTGCTCGGCGCCCCCGGCACCTTTACTTGACCTGAGCTCAGGAGCGGCTGCGCGTCACCTACCGCTCCGTTGACGAGCGTCTGGTAAAGGTTGTAGGCACCGGACCGGTTGGAGGCGAACACGATCCGCGTGCCGTCGGGGGACCACACGGGGAAGAAGTCAGCATGCGCCCCGAACGTCAGGCTGCTCATGCGCGCGCCATCCAGCAGCCAGATATTCGCGCCCTGCGCTGTTACGCGCACGACCGCCACGCGTCGGCCGTCGGGCGCCACACTTGGATCCTCTAGAGTGCCATCCGGGGCGACGACGCTGCCCCGCGCAGCGCCCGAGCGGTCGAACCACATGAGTTGCGTCTGGCTGTCGACGCCGACCCGGTAAGCCACCAGCCCCGTCGCCGACACGGACACGGGCTGGACGCCTCCACCTGCCGGCAGGCCTATGGCCAGCGTGACCGGCGCACCCGTGAGCGCAGCCTTCCCCACATCCAACCGCTGGGCCACGAGCGCGCCATCCCGCACCCACAGCATCCAGCCGGAGGGCAGATACACCGGTCTGCTCGACGCATTCGTCAGCCACCTCGGAGCGCCCCCGGTGAGATCGCCCAAGTCAATCTCCCCCTCCTCAAGGAACAGGAAATGGTGACCGTCGGGCAGGAAGAAGGGCCCGACGTGTCCAAGCTGTCCTGCCTTGAGCGTGGTCACCGCCCGCGCCGCGCCCCCGGTGGCGGAGACGCGCATCAAGGGACTACCTGTCAGGTGCGGCGCAAACAGGATGACGCCGGCCGCGTTCCATGTCCCGCCGCCCTCGAGAGGTGCAGGCGCCAGGGTCTGCGGCGCGCCGCTGCCCAGATCAAGGCGCTTCAGTGCACCGTCAGCGAAGAAACCAATCGAGCGGCTGTCGGGGGACCAGAAGGGATCGGTTGCGCCCTCCGTGCCCGCCAGCGGCTGCGCCGTCGTCGTCGCCAACGGCCGCAGCCATAGACGCGAGGCGCCATCGCCTGAGGCCACGAACACGATCTGCCTGCCATCGGGCGAGAGCGCGAAACTGTCGGGCTGGCTCGTCGCGGGCGTGTCAATGTTGAGGCGCATTTCAGGCGGCGGCGTCTCGCGCAGGTACCTCACTGTGGGCACCAACAACACGGCGATCAGAATCGCCATGGCGGCCACGATCCAGCTCAGCCGTCGAGCCCTCTGCGCGCTCGTCGCTGCGGTAGGCGGGGCGATCGCGGCAGCCGCTTGCTGTGCCGCCGCCGCCGTCGGGTCCAGGATCGCCCGCAGCGCCGTCACCAGGCGCGTTGCGTCGTTGTGAAAGTCCGGATCCGGCCGCACCTCGATCGACTGGCGAAACACCAGCGAGGCCAAGGACCCCGGCAGCTCCGAGGCGATCGGAAGCGGCGCATGACCGACCAACACCGGCACCACCGGGATGTCGCGGGCGAGCGCGGTCTCGAGCTCGATCCGCACGAAGTCATCCGGATCGTCCAGCCGCCGCTGCCCGGCATGGCTGCGCGCCTCCGTCCAGCGCGGACCCATGATCGCGAGCATCACCCCGCAGTCGCCCACGATGTCGTTCAGATGCCCGCGAAAATCCCGTCCCAGCGGAATCGAATCCACATCCTTGAACACCTGCGCCTTGCCGAACTCGGAAACCAGGCGATCGTAAATGCGCCCCGTGGCGTCCGGGCTGTCGCTGCGGCGGTAGCTGATGAAAATGCCCGACAAGAGTCACTCCGCTTTCTTATGACCCGGATCACCTCATCGTCGCGCCCGGGCCATTCTTTGGAGGTACACCGCAGAGTCTATCCGCCTCGGACCCCCGAGGTCGAATGGCGCCTTTCTGGCGGTCATTTCAGCCCGGCGAGCGGCCGGAGTTGGCCGCTATGCAGAGCTCTGCATAGCGGCCACTATGCGTAGTGCTCAACTATGCGGAGTAGCGTTTTCGGTGTTCGCCTGGCGGGCCAGTATTCCTGCTGCGAGGGGCAAGTGAGGATCGGTTGAACTCCGCATAGTTTTGGCGTCGAGTCGAGGCGGTTCCAACTTCGGGAGACCGCCGATGAGCTCGATACCTCGACGCGATTTGCATTCCGATCACACGGTCGATGTACAGGTCTTGCCACCGGGTGCTGAGGCCCTGGCGCGATATCTCGGGGAGCGCGGGTACGCACCGCAGACGATTGCGGGGTACGTCGCGACCGCTGCGCATTTCCTTCACTGGTCCGAACGCTCAAGCCTCTCCGGCGCTTCGATCGAGGAGAGCGCCGTCGCCAGCTTTCTCGATCAACACATCGAGCACTGCGACTGTGGCTGGCGCAGCACCGAAGACTACAAAAGTGCTCGCGCTGCGCTGGGTCACTTGCTGCTGGTGCTGCGAACACTCGGCGTGGCTGCGGCACGCGTTGTCAGGACGACGCCCGTCGATGAGGAGATCCGCCGGTTTGTAGAGCACCTCGATCACGTTCGGGGTCTGGCGCCCGGGACTCGACAGGCGATTGGACGGATTGTTCGGGAGCTGCTCTGGAAGCGCTTTCACGATCGCCCGGTGGTGATCTCGGCGATCACGCCTGAGCATTTGCGTCGCTGCTTTGCGTCCCTGTGCGAGCGGTACCGAGCCCCGACGAGCGCGGGGACAGTCGTATCGGCGCTGCGTAGTTACCTGCGCTATCGGGCTGCCGCTGGCGATGCAGTCGGGGGACTGGTGAGCGTTTTGTCGTCCCCGGCGAACTGGCAGCACGCCTCACTACCGAAGAGCTTGGCGGACGAGGAACTCGAGCGGCTTTTGACCTCCCTCGATTGGCCCGCTCCCGCCATGCGTCGCAGCACCGCGATCGTACGCTGCGCGGTGGATCTCGGACTTCGAAGCGGCGAGATCGCAGCGCTTTCCCTCGATGACATCGACTGGCGCGCGGGCACGGTGAAGCTGCGCAAGACCAAGAGCTGCCGCGAGCAGCTGCTACCCTTGCCCGAGCCGACCGGACGGGCGATCGCCGCCTATCTGGAGCACGAGCGGCCGAGGAGTGCGCACCGGGCGATCTTCGTGCGCCGTGTCGCCCCCCATGACCGGCTCGTGGGTGCTGATCTGGTGCGCAAGACCATCCGCGAAGCGTACCGGCGGGCAGGCCTCCCCTACACCCGATCGCACCTGCTGCGCCACACGATTGCCCGACGACTGCTTGAGGGGGGCAGTTCGCTCAAGGAAGTGGCGGACGTGCTGCGGCATCGCTCGCTCAACACCACCCTGATCTACGCCAAGCTCGATAGCCGGGCGTTGGGCGCGGTGGCCTTGCCCTGGCCGCGCTCTGTGCCCCTGGATGCACCCGAGGTCGCGTTGCCGTGGCCGGGGAGCGCGCCATGAGCCTCCGCACCAGCTTGAGCCAGCGCGCTCAACAGTACCTCGCCGAACGTCGCCGCCTCGGCTTCGAGTTATCCGACATGCAGGAGGCGCTGGAGAGCTTCACCGACTATGCAGACCGCCTGAAGCGCCACGGCCCGATCACCCTCGAAGTGATGAGCGCGTGGGCCCGGCGCGATCACATCCAAAGCACCGATCCGCGCACCTGGGCACGGCGGCTGAAGCGGCTGCGGCCCTTTACTCGTTGGCTGCGCCAGTTCGAACCGCGCACCGAAGTACCCGACGACACCGTCTTCGGTCCGATCGGCGGGCGCGGAACCCCGCATATCTACAGCGAGCAGGAGATCGGGCAACTCCTGGCCGCCGCCGCGCAGCTTACCCCTGCGTTGCGAGGAACGACCTACGCGACGCTCTTCGGTCTGCTGCTGTGCACGGGCCTGCGGATATCGGAAGCCGTCCGGCTGCGCAACGGCGATGTCGATCTGAACAGCGGCGTACTGACGATACGACGAAGCAAGTTCGGAAAGTCGCGGCACGTTCCCCTGCACGCGAGCGCACTCGAGCGGCTGCGACAATATCGGCACGCGCGTGACCGCTGGATCACGCCCACCGAGGAGAGCGCGTTCTTCGTCGGTCACCGGGGTCGGCGCTGCGGTCAGCCCTTGAACCGGCGCTCCGTGGATCGCGTGCTCAGCCAGTTCCGAAGGCAGCTCGGGTGGGTAAACCGCGGCACCCACCACGCCCCGCGCGTTCACGACACACGCCATACCTTCATCGTGAGGCGGCTCTTGGCTTGGCAGCGCCAAGGCGTCGACATCGATCAGGCGATGCTCGCGCTCTCGACCTATGTCGGGCATGCACGGATCAGCAATACCTACTGGTACCTCACCGCAGTCCCCGAACTGATGGCGCTCGCCGCCAAGAAGTTCGAGTCGAAGGTGGCGCCACGCACGGGAGGACGCCATGCGTGAACCCACTGCGGCCAAATCCCCGTCCTTCCCGGCGCTCGTGCAATCGTTCTTCACCGAGTATCTCGTTACGCAACGTGCCACGAGTCCGCGCACCATCGCCTGCTATCGAGACGGGTTGATGCTGTTCCTCGACTTCACCGCCCGAAAGCTCGGCAAACTCCCCTGCGCCGTGCGGCTCGCCGACATCGACCCCGATCTGATCCTCGCCTTCCTCGATCATCTTGAACAACAACGGCACAACACGATACGCAGCCGCAACTTGCGCCTGACGGCATTGCGCACGTTCCTGAAGTTCGCCGGCCGCCGTGACGTTCTGTCCCTGCACACCGTCGAACGCGCGCTCAGTGTCCCTATGAAGCGCTTCGAGCAACCGATGCTCGACTTCCTCACCCACGAGGAGATGCTCGCCATCCTCGGGCAACCCGGGCAGAGCTGGATATCGCGCCGCGATCACCTCTTGTTCGCGCTCCTGTACAACACCGGGGCGCGAGTCTCGGAGATCATCGGCGTTCGGGTCGCCGATGTCGTCCTCGATGCTGCCGCCTGCGTGCATCTGCACGGCAAGGGACGCAAGCAGCGCAGCGTGCCGCTGTGGAAGACCACAGTGAACGAGGTCCGTCAGTGGTTGCGGGTGAACCCCTCCTTGCAGCGCGACTCGGCATTGCTTCCCAACCGAGACGGCCACCCCATGACCCGTTCGAACGTCGAAAAGCGTCTCGACCTCGCCGTGGCTCGTGCGATCCTTCAGTGCCCAAGCCTCGGCAAGAAACGCATCTCCCCGCATGTCATCCGGCACGCGACCGCTATGCGTCTGCTGCAATCCGGCGTCGCCTTTAACATCATCGCGCTCTGGCTCGGGCATGAAAGCCCGAATACCACCCACCGCTACGTCGAGGCCGATCTCGCCATGAAAGAAAAGGCCCTCGCACGCCTCAAGGAGCCGGCGACGCGCTTGCGCCGTTACCGCCCGCCCGACGCCCTGCTCGCGTTCCTTCAACAGCTATAATTATGCAGAGTCAAGCCGACTCCCATGCCTAAAAACAAGGGGGTCGGCTCACTTACTCCGCATAGTTGAGCACTACGCATAGTGGCCGCCTCCTGTCCGTACAAACTGCGATGCCACCCGCGCCAAGCTGTACGTGGCGTACTCGTCTGATATCCTCCGCTCCGCACCTGAGATTCAAGAGCACAGCCGTGTGAGCTCAGGGAGCCACGGCCCGGAGCGCGCATAACGATGGTGGGACGAGGGTGGACTCTATCGGCCCTCGGATTGTTCATCTTTGCGAGCATTGGTCGTTGGCCCGCTGCGGCCGCGTCTCAAGCGGCCCCTCACCCGGTGAGCATGCGACCGACGCCAGCGGATTCCGCTCCGCGCTGGGCGTTTCCCGGCAGCGGCGATGAGTCGAGCTCGCCGACCTCCGCTGCACGAGAGACACGCCTGCCAGGCAGCCAGCAAAGTTTTACTGCCGCGCAGCTTGTAGACCGCACGACCGCCGTAGATTGGTTTCCGGCCGCGCATCCGCCGATGCCTCCCGCTGTGAGAGGTGGCCGAGGGCCCGCTTCCGCTTGCGGGTTCTGTCACCTGCCGGAAGGTGTCGGGCGTCCCGAGAATGCTGCATTAGCCGGAATGCCTTTCAGCTACCTATCACAACAGCTTCGTGACATGAGATCCGGTGCTCGCAAGCTCGTCAATGCACAGTTCATTCCAGGCGCGCTTATGCTTCAAGTCATTCGCCAGACGAGCGCAACCGATGCCGAGGCGGCGGCCCGATATTTCTCCGGATTGCGCTACACCAAACGGGTGAAGGTGATCGAGACCGATCGCATCCCGCATCCGGTCGCGCACGGTTTCGTGTACTTCTTCGATAAACGCCGCCCGAAGGTGTCGCTCGGCGAGCGCATCATCGGAGGCCCCGACGATCCTCAGCGGTTTGAAATGCGCGACCCGCGCACGACTTACACGGCGTACGTACCGGTCGGCTCGATCGCACGCGGCGCCTCTCTGGCGAAGGGCAATGGCGCCGCGCGGCCGCCCTGCGTGCTCTGTCACGGGCCGGCCCTCGGAGGCACTTCCTTGGGCCCTCCAATCGCGGGCCGCTTCCCGACATACCTCTTCCGTCAGCTGTACGCGTTCCAGTCCGGTACGCGTGAAGGCACCACCGCGACGTTGATGAAGCCTATCGTCGCGGGTCTTTCGCGACAGGACATGATCGACCTCGCCGCATATGTCGGCTCACTCAGCCCACAAAACACGAGGTCTCCAAGAACCGTATCGTCGCCGGCGAGATGAGCAACCAAGTCGTCATGTCGGGCCCGAACGGCTCTCGCGTTAACGAACAGGTTGCGCTGGTAACTCTGTACGTCCGCTATTCGGAGGGCAAACCAAATGCGGCGCGGTCCGCTGCTGACCGTACCCTGACGATTCGTCGCTTGTCATTACCGAGACCTCGAGACGGCGCAAGGGTCGGCGATCCGGCTCGGGTGTCTTCGCTATTTCACGGGAATGATCAGTATCGCGTATTTCGTGCCACCGAACATAACAAATGGAGCGTGTGTATTGGGCTCGATATCGTGCAGCGGCAAGCCTGATTCATTCGCGATCTTCGAATCAAGGATCATGAAGTGGGGAGGAATGTGGATGTAGTCTTTGCGTCCAGCGGGAAGTTTCGTAGCCGTGGGGTCGGTATTGCTCCATGCGGACCCGCCGCTGAGCATGTAGGAGTATCCCGGCTTACTCGGATCGGGTGATTGGCCCGCACCGAGTGCGTGCATGAAAGCTAACCCATTGGCGTCGAAACACGCGGGACGAGGAGCGGGATCATCGCCGCCCGGAGGCAAGCATGTCCAGCCATTGCTCCCATGACGCAACACGGTCCAGCCGCCGTGTCGTGCTCGCGCTAATACAGTCGCGTGGGCAGAAATGGACGGCGGCGCGGCCGACAAAGCCTGTTGAACCTCGGCGTCAAGAGCACTTCGTGACGTTGTCGCGTGAGCAGTAAAAAAAAGGAATGCAGCGACCGGAAATAGAAGCCAACGTGGGCGCATATCTGCCCCCGAGGCTAAAGTGAGTCTTAGGCCGCGGCCGACGGCTTCTGGTAAGGGCTTCACGCAGAGTTCCTTCGTAGCAACACTGGATCTTATTCAAGTCAGTCTACTTCAAGGCGTCAGCGTCCGCTTCGCGGCGGTCAACCTGGCGTCGTCAATGACGGCCGACAGTTGCCTGTCACCTCATCGTGACTGGGCATTTTCCCGCCTCGCGCTGATCGATCCGGCGAGAGTGCCAGCGGGGTCCTGGTAGGGACGCTCCCCGGGATTGGCCGGGCAGCTCCGGATGCACTGTTAAAAGTCGTGCAACCTGAACAGGATGCCAGACTTCGAAGCTCTTACCGATCGAGTTCAGACGCTAGCTATCCGCAACGCCAAGGTTGACGCGCTGGATGACAGCAATGAGAAGCGCCGGAGCAAGTGCCTTGCAATCGCTGGAGCGGCGCTCACGGTGATGATGATCCTCGTGATGGCGTTTGGACCGTGGCACATCACGCTAAGGACCGCGTCAGCAACCAACCAGCCGTCAACACCGCACCTCGCGCATCGTTAAATAGACGCGCTACGTCGGCTGATTCGCTCCCGCTTCTTGGGTTGGAAGGATATTTTTTCGGCGCTGAACATTTTGTCCGTTACGCCGCTTCCGCGGTGCTTGGCTATCGAGAGGTTAAGCGTCCACCGCCCTGAGTCTCGGAGCTGCTGTGCGGCAGGGCCGATCACAAGCTCTTCGTATTGAAACTTCTCCATAGGCCTACCGCCACGCAGGCCACGCAGCCCACGAGGACGAACGACAGGGCATACACGAGGACTTCCAACGCCCTGGGGGTGATGTGCCCGTTCCAGCCGAAGTCGATGGCGTCGACGAACATCGGCAAGAAGATCGCAACCGACAGCACAAACCAGGTTCCCGCACGCCGGGTACGGGCTTCGGTCGGATCCACAGGCTCATCAACCGTAGCCCGTAGCCGCCGCGCTCGCAGGACCTCGCGTTCTGGGAAGAAACCAGCAGCCTCGGTCGTGTCCACTTGAGTTCCGCCTGTCTTGGCCCCGGATGCAGGCCGGCGAGATTGTAGCTCGGGAACAGGGCCGGACCGAGCGTAGCAGACGGGGCGTGCCTTACGACCACTGGCCCGGTTCCCACTCGGGTCTGATTATGTTAAATCAGGTCAATCTGAACAGAATTTCAAACTCTACAGGAGCCACTTCGACCGACCGGGCGCCGCGGCCGCGCGGCCGCTCGCCGCAGCAGGCGTCGTTCTTCACGCGGACCCCGCGTATCAAACAGGACGCGGCCCTGCTCGTTGTCGAGCGCATGGCGCTCCGCGCGAGCGCCGGCGCGGACTGAAGGGCCGGTCCCGCCCGCCCACGGAAACCCACACTGATAGAACGCGGCGACTGTTCGCGTCCGCGCTCGCGCGCGATGTATTGAAGCCGAGCGACCTCGGGTCTGGCACGCGATTGAACACTGAGAATTGGCGCACACATTGGCTCGCGGTCAACCCGCAGCTTAAGTAAACCGTGAGTCAGTCGATACAGAACCGGCGCGTCTCAACGCAAGCTCATCGCAGATTTTTCTTGGGAGGAATGCATGAATACTTTGATCAAGCGAGCAATGTTAGCCGCCGGCATCGCGACAACCATGGTGCTGCCGCTGGCGGGTCAGGCCTCGGACGGCATGATCACTTTTGCGGGTGCCATCACGGCCAGCACTTGTACGGTCAGTGTCAACGGCGACGGTGCCAATGCGACCGTGACGTTGCCGACAGTGGACGCTGCATCTCTTGGCGGCACTGCGGGCACGTCCACCACGGCCTCGGAACAGACTGGGGCGGGAACCTTCTTCAACGTCGCCGTGAGTAACTGCACCGCAACCGCGCCCAGCTCAACTGGGGACACCGCGCCGACTACCGTTGCAGTTTACTTCGAAGCCGGCGGGACGGTCGATGAGGCGACCGGTGGCCTCATCAATACGGCCGCCAGTGGCAGCAATGTGGAAGTGAAACTCTACAACGCTTCGGGAACGACTGCCGTGGGTACGCAGATCCAGCCCGGTACGGGCACCAATCAGCCCACAGCCATAACCATTTCGACCATTACGGTCTCGAGCGAGACGCAGTGGTTCTATGCGGGCTATGCGACTCTGGGTACCACCGCCGCAACGCCCGGCGCTGTCAACACCTACGTCACGTACTCCTTGGTCTACAACTGAGCTCTGCTGGGCGCGGCTGCGGCCGCGCCCAGTCTCTCGCAGAATAATCACGATAGGGGACAACTCGACATGTTTGGACTGCGCACGACTCCAGTCATTCTGGCGGCGCTTCTTTTCGCCTCAGCGCCCTTCACGGGAGCGCGAGAGGCCGCTGCGGGGATCGTCGTCGATGGCACGCGGGTGGTCTATCCGGCGGAAAAACGCGAAGTGACCATCCAGATCCGCAATCCCGGCAACACACCGTCACTCGTGCAAGCCTGGCTCGATGCGGGGGATCCGCATGCAGGGCCGGGTGATTCAAGAGTCCCCTTCGTCATGACGCCGCCCCTGTTCAGGCTCGATCCCACCAAGGGTCAGAGCCTGCGTCTGGTCTACACTCATGATCCGCTGCCCGCGGACCGTGAGTCGCTCTTTTGGCTCAACGTACTCGATATACCGCCGCGTGCCCCCGCCAACGCTGACCGGCCCAATCAGCTGGAGTTCGCCTTCAAGCACCGCATGAAGGTGTTCTTTCGTCCGGCAGGTCTCAGGGGCACCGCCGCGGGTGCACCGGCGCGCCTCACGTGGAAGCTCAAGCTGAAGGACGGCAAGCTCGTGGCAATTGAGGCGAGCAACCCTACTGCATATCACGTCTCGCTGACCGAGGTCATCGCCACGTTGGGCGGCCGTGCGGTCACTGCCAAGGCGGATATGGTGGACCCCTTCGCGAGCCGCAGCTTCGATCTGCGAGCTCCACTGACCGCCCCGAGCGGCGCGGTTCCCCTGCAATACTGGTTCGTCAACGACTACGGCGGCAATGTCAGCGGCAAGGCTTCTGCGTCGTCGGCGCCGTGATCCCAGTGATACCTCCGTGGGCGTCTGCGAGTGGATTGAGCGACGGGCGCTTCCGCAGCTGCTGAGCCGGTCCGCCCCGGGCTTTCTATTCGCGCTATTCACGCTATCCCCGGCGCCCTCCTCGGCAGCCGACGCTGCGGGGGCGGAGGTCGAATTCAACCCGGCCTTCCTGCACGGCGGATCCCAGGTCGACGTGTCCCACTTCTCGCGCGGCAATCCGGTGCTCCCCGGCGACTACCTGGTCGATCTGCAGATCAACGGCAAGTGGGTGGGCCGGGTGTCGGTTCGCTTCATCGCGCAGCCCGGGAGCGACGTGGCCCTCCCATGCATCGACCGGGAGCTCATCACGCGGATCGGTCTTGACTTCGAGCACCTCTCCTCATCCGCCCGCGCCGAGCTGAAGAAGCTTCAGTCCGGGGGCTGCGCGGATCTGAAGGCGATGATTCCGGATGCCGCGGTGTCATTCGATCTGTCGGAGCTGCGGCTCGACTTGAGTGTTCCCCAGGCTGCGCTGCTGCGCAGACCCCGCGGCTATGTCAGCCCGGAATTATGGGACAGTGGCGTGCCGTCGGCCACGCTGGGCTATAACCTCAACGCGTATCGCTCCGCGACCTCCTATGCGACCACGAGCGATGCGAGTGCCGACCTGACGGAGGGGCTAAACCTCGGCAGCTGGCACCTGCGCCAGCAATCCTCGGTCGAGATCACCTCGGAAGGCCCGACGACTTTGCAGGATATCGCCACCTACCTCGTTCACGACATCCCCTCGATCCGCAGCGACCTGACGGTGGGAGACAGCTTCACGGATGGCGTCGTCTTCGACAGCTTCGGGTTCCGGGGGGTGTCCCTCGCGAGCGATGATCAGATGCTGCCGGACTCGCAACTTCAATACGCACCGGTCGTGCGTGGAATTGCACGGACCAATGCGCGCGTCGTGATCACCCAGCACGGCAACATCATCCTGGAAACCACCGTCTCGCCCGGGGCATTCGAGATCAATGATCTGTATGCCACAGGCTACGGTGGCGACCTGCTCGTCACGGTCTATGAGGCCGATGGCACCAAGGAGAGCTTCACGGTTCCATATGCATCTCTGGTGCAGCTGCTGCGTCCCGGGGTGTGGCGTTATGCTCTCGTGGCCGGGGAGGTCGAGCAGCCATCCCTCACGGGGCGAGAGCTTTTCACTCAAGCGACGTTGCAGCATGGCTTCAATGACTACCTGACGGGCTACACGGGCGCGGTGGCCGCAGAGCACTACACGGCCGGGCTTCTGGGGATTGCCGTCAACACGAAGCTCGGCGCCCTGGCGACCGATGTGACCGGGGCGAGAACCGACATCTTCGATACACTCTCCTCCAGGGGCCAGAGCCTGCGACTCAGTTACAGCAAGCTGGTCAGCGCCTCACAGACCAACATCGCGCTCTCCACGTACCGCTACTCCTCCAGCGGTTACTATTCCTTCAGCGATGCACAGGAGGCCCGGCAAACGGTGCTCTCAGGCGCCGCTCTCGACACCGTTGATCATCAGCGCAGTGAGTGGCAGATCAACATCAACCAGACCCTTCCGGGCCGATGGGGTAACTTCTATCTCACGGGCTCGCTGCTCACGTACTGGAACTCGCTGGACAAGACGACGCAGTTCCAGGCCGGCTACAGCAATCACTTGCGGCTCTGGGGCACTGATTTGAGCTATAGCGTCTCGATCGCCCACGAGCAAAACGGGCTCACGGGGCAGCCCGACAACCGCATTCTGGCGAACTTCTCGATCCCTCTGGGAAATTCTCCTCACTCTCCCATGCTCTCGACCAACCTCACCCAGGACACCACAGGGGGAGTGAGTGCCCGCAGCTCACAGGAAGTCATCACGGGCACTTTGGGGGAGAACAACCAGTTGACCTACAGCGCCTCGGCCAGCCAGGGCTCGGGGGATGATTCCTACACGGCGAGCGGCCAGTACCGCAGTGCCTACACGGACGTGTCCGCCAGCGTGAGCGAGGGCAGCGAATATTCCCAGCAGTCCCTGGGAGCGACCGGAGGAGTGGTGGTTCACCCCGGGGGCATCACCCTCGCGAATCAGATGACCGACACCATCGGCATTGTCGAGGCCATCGGTGCTCAAGGAGCCCGCGTGACCAATAGCGTCGGCACCGTCATCGACAGCTCGGGCTATGCGGTGCTTCCCTTCCTGCTGCCCTATCGGCTCAACAGCATCAACATCGATCCGGACGGCGCGGTCTCTCCGGATGTGGAGTTCAAGAACACGATAGAGTCCGTCGCACCCCGCCTCGATTCGGTCGTGATGATCCGCTTCCAGACCGTGTCCGGACGACCTATCCTCGTCACCGCGCATCTGGCCGATGGATCGGTGATTCCTTTCGGTGCCAGCGTCTACGACGCTCACGACAGCGAAGTGGGCTTGGCCGGACAGGATGGCCGCATCTATCTGCGCGGCATCGCGGCGGTCGGCACGTTGACCGTCCGCTGGGGCGATGCGCCCGGTCAGCAGTGTGCCTTTCAGTACCGTCTGCCCCCGGAGCACAAGGGCGATGGCCCGTTCGTGCGCATCGATGCCACCTGCAGTCCGGCGACGCTGACCGAGCGTCGAGGCAGCGACAACGCTCCGCTGGCTGGAACCATAGGACAGCGGTGATGGTGAGGCGCGCGACGAGTTGGCTCAAGGGATTCGTCGCGCCGAGCGTGGCCGGTCTGCTGCTCCTCCTCGCTCACACGCCCGCCATTGCGCAGTCGGTCAATTTCTCGCCCTCGACGTTACCATTCTCACCCGCGGGACCCTACTCGGTCCCGAGGGACGCCGCGGTGGGGAGCCAAGTCGCGAGCGCCGTGGCGGGGGCCACCGCCAGCAGGATCACCTGCGCGTTGATTGAGACGGCCACGGTCAATGGCACGGAGATCTCCGCCGGAAGCGGTGTCTATCAGACCAGTGTGAGCGGAATTGGAGTCAGCTTCTATGTCGTGAATGGCGCGAGCCAGACCCTGATCACTTCCGTGAACGGCGGCTATACCTCGGGAACGATCAGCGCGCCCGGCAACGGCGCGCTTCCCGGCATTGAGGCGAACATGGTGGTGACCGGGCAGGTCGCCTCCGGCTACTCGCTCTCGAGCCTGCCGACCGTGACCGTCACTTTTACCCCGACGGGCAGCTGCAGCTGGTCCACGGGTATCGCCACCACTCTCGCGACGAGCGCGAACAACAGCGCAGTCGTACCGATCACCTGCACCGTGACGACCCCCGGTGTGAGCGTGAATCTGCCGACCGTATCGCTCGGCGCATTGAGCTCGGTCGGAACGACGGCCGGAGATACGCCCTTCCCCATCGGCTTGAGTTGCGCGTCGGGCGCCAGTGTCTATATCACTTTGAGCGATGCCACAACGCCCACCAACACCACGTCGCTCCTCACGCTTGCCTCGAATTCCACGGCGCAGGGCATCAAGTTGAGAATCCTCAACAGCGTCGGACCGGTGGCCTTCGGACCCGATTCGGCTGTGGCGGGCACCACTAATCAGTGGTTTCTGGGCGCCTCGAGCAGCGTCAGCGGAGTTTCGCTCACGGTACAGTACTATCGCGATGACACGACCCCTTCGGGCACCGCACCGGCCACGTTGTCCGCGGGCAGCGTCCACGCGCAGGCCACCTTCACGATGAGCTATCAGTAACAGGCGAGCGTCGCTGATAGAATGGGGGGAGAACCCGTTGGAGAGCTCCGACCCATGGACTTCGAGCGCGATTCTCCGAGCTTCTTCTCGGGTCCGTACATCGATCGGCGGAGCGAACAGCGCGAGGCGGCCTCCTGGCTCACGGACGCGCGGGCCGACCCTCGCACACGCTACCTCGTCTCCTGCGGCACCGCGCAGCTCATGCGCGGAATCGATGCGCCGGGAGACGCCGAGCCTCGCATCGCGTTCCTGCCGGGCAATCACCCGATCGTCGAGGCCGCAGGGCAGGACGAGACGGTCCTGCTCGGCTGGTTCGAGGACGCTCCGTGCCTGCTCATCGAGCTCGCCTCCGACCGCGCCGCGGACTTGCCCCCCGGCACGAGCTTTCAGGAGCTACGGCCGCTCTCGGCCCGTGTGCCGCGCGAGGAGGCGGCTCTCCTCGCCTATGCTCGTGCCCTCTCGATCTGGCGTTTGCGGAATCGCTTCTGCGGCCTCTGTGGGTCCCCGACCCGCCCCGAGCGCGCCGGCCACGTCATCCGCTGCTCGAATCCGGACTGCGCCCAGGAGATCTTTCCGCGCATCGAGCCGGCCATCATCGTGCTGGTCACCGATGGCGAGCGGGCGCTGCTCGGGCGTCAACCGAGCTGGCCTCCGGGCCGTTACTCGACCATTGCCGGGTTCGTCGAGCCGGGCGAGAGCCTGGAGGATGCCGTCGCGCGCGAGGTGCTCGAGGAGACCGGTGTACGGGTGAGGCGAGTCGACTATCACGCCTCACAGCCCTGGCCGTTTCCCTCGTCATTGATGCTCGGATTCCATGCGGTCGCGGATCCGGACACGCCGATTCGCGTGGGCCGCGAGCTCGACGACGTGAGATGGTTCACGCGCGAGGAGCTCGCCTCCGGCACACCGCTCCTGCCGCCCGCGCATGCCATCTCGTTCCGCCTGATCGCGACATGGTTCGACGCCCGCTCATCCGTGCCGCTTGCGACGCTCCGCGCCTGAGCCGTGTGCCTCCTCGTCCTCGCCTGGCAAGCGCATCCAAGGTACCGCCTGGTCGTCGCAGCAAATCGAGACGAGTTCCACGAGCGTCGGGCCGCTCCCCTTCATGAGTGGAGCGCGGCTCCGGGAGGTCTCGGCGGCGGAGTGCCGGGAATTCTCGGGGGCAGGGACTTGCGGGCGGGGGGCACCTGGCTCGCGCTCGATCGGTCGCGCCGCTTCGGCGTGGTGACGAACTATCGCGACCTGCAGCAACCCGCTCCGGGGGCTCCATCCCGGGGCCGCCTGATCCCCGACTACCTCACTCAGACCGGCGGCGCGCGGGAATTCCTGGCAGCCCTCGCCCCGGCCGCGGAACAGTATTCCGGCTTCAACCTCCTCCTCACGGACGACGACGGACTCTGGTACGCATCGAACCGCGCGACCCCGTTCGCCCGCGCGCTGCCGCCGGGCGTCTATGGACTCAGCAATCACTTGCTCGACACCCCGTGGCCCAAGCTCCAGCGCGCGCGGCGCGCGTTCCAGACCTGGCTCGATGCCTCCCCCGTGCCGGGCGCAGACGGGCTCCTGGCCCTGCTCGGGGATCGCACCCCCGCGGAGGCCCACGAACGCCTTCCCGAGACGGGGCTCTCGCCCGAGTGGGAGCGCGTGCTCTCCTCGACCTTCGTGCTTCATCCGCAGTACGGCACCCGCTGCTCGACCGTGGTCATGCTCGAGCCCGGCGGCGCCATCCTCGTGCGCGAGCGCCGCTACGATGCGGCGGGGGCCGTGAGCGGCGAGACCGAGGTGGAGCTGCGGCGCGACGAATGGCGCTGAGACACCGCCCATTTCGCGAGCTCACGGCGCCATGAGGTCCCGCGCGCTGCGATGCAGCCGCGTCCTGCTGATCGCAACGTGCCTCGCGGCGGGGCAGCACGCCTTCGCGAGCATCGATGTGCAGATTCAGGGCGTCACCGACGAGCTGCACAACAACGTCACGGCCTACCTGAGCCTCACGCAGTACCGGAACCGGGAGGTGGACGCCGCGACGATCGACCGCCTCTACGCTCGGATCTACCGGGAGGTGCGGGATGCGCTCGAGCCCTTCGGGTACTACCAGCCGCAGGTGACCTCCGCGATCACCCCTCTGCAGAAGGGCAACTGGCGCGTCGTCATTCAGATCGACGCCGGTCCTGCGGTGATCGTGCGATCCGTCGAGGTGCGCGTCACGGGCGCGGGCCGCGACGACCCGCGCTTCCGGAGCATCGTCGAGCATCCCACACTCCACCCGGGCGATCGCCTGCTCCACGCGGCATACGACCAGATGAAGAGCGAGCTGCAGAGCACGGCCGCGACCTACGGCTACTTCGATGCGCACATGCTCCGCAGCGAGCTGATCGTGGACCCGGGCAAGCGGAGCGCAAGCGCGATCCTCGATATGGCGACCGGCGCCCGCTACCGCTTCGGCGCGACCACCATCGAGCAGGGCGTCATCAACGAGCGGCTCGCGCGCCGATACCTGCGCTACCGCCGGGGAGACCCTTACGATCAATCCGAACTGCTGCGCACGCAGTTCGCCCTGGACGATAGCGAGTACTTCTCGACGGTCACTGTCCAGCCGGGCGAGCCTGACCGGGTTCATCACACCGTTCCCGTGATCATCGAGGCGCGGCCGAACCGGCTCGACCGTTACTCCTTCAGCGGCGGCTACGGAACGGACACGGGACCGCGCGGCACGCTGCAATGGGACCGCACGCACATCGGCACCGACGGCGACCGCTTCGGCGTGCAGCTCGAGGCCTCGAAGCTCCTGCAGGTGCTGCAAGCGCTCTACACCATCCCGGTCGGGGATCCGGCGGTGGACCGGCTCGCGCTCGGGGCGACCGCGGACTACGGCATACCGGGGAACCTCATCAACAAGGACTTCGCGGTGGGGCCCAGCCTCACGCGCGTCGTCGGGAGCTACCAGTACGTGTTCTCCGTCATGCCGACCCGGTCGATCACCTCCGACGGCATCACGACGCAGTCGCAGAATCTGCTCATCCCGAGCGTGACGATCGGCTCGGTGCCGAGCGGATACCTCGGCCAGGGGCTGCTCGAGCAGGGCTTCGTCGCCCAGCTGCGCGCCGGAACCAGCATCACGGGGCCTGGCGACCGATTCCTGCAGCTGCACGTGACCGGCCGGCACACGTTCGATCTGTCGCGCGACTGGCACCTGCTGCTGCGCGGGGAGGCTGGGACGAGCCTCGTCTCGCGGTTGAACGATCTGCCGGGCTCGCTGCGCTTCTTCGCGGGCGGCGAGGGGAGCGTCCGCGGCTTCGAGTACGACGATCTCTCTCCGGTCGAGGAGGAGCTGACGGCGAAGGGCGCCCCGGTCTTCCTCAAGGTCGGCGGGCGCGATGTGCTCACGAGCAGCGTCGAGATCGTCCGGGACGTGACGAGCAAGATCGGGATCGCGGTATTCAGCGATGCCGGAAACGCCTTCGATGACCTCGGTCATTCCGGCAATCCGGTCTATCCGCACTTCATCGAGTACTCGGCCGGCGTCGGGCTGAGGTGGCGCTTGCCAGTGTTGACGCTCGGCATTGACGTCGCGCAACCTGTCTCGCGTCCGGGCGAGGGCCCGCGGTTCGACATCTACTTCGGTCCCAAGCTCTGATGCGGCGCTCGATACTCGCCCTCGCGTTCGTGACGCTCGCGGTGCTCGCTCTGCCCCCGACCGCGGTCTACTACGCAGCGTTCACCCAGGGCGGACTCAAGCTCGTCGCGCGCCTGATGCCGCACCGCTTCGGGCATTTGCGGCTCACCATCGTGGGCGTCAGCGGCACGGCCACGGGCGGCATCCACGTCGATCGGCTGGAGATCGACGACCCTCACGTGTACCTGCGCCTCGAGGGCGTGGACGGCCGGATCACCCTCGCGCCGCTGTTGCTCCAGACCCTGCACGTCCCGCGGGCGAGCTTCCGGAAAGTCCTCATCGAGGTGAAGCCCTATCCCGAGGAGCAGACCCGATCGAGATGGCACTTCCTGCCTCACTGGCTCGAGATCCGGGCGGACGAGGTCCGCATCGACTCCGGCACGCTCATCGTGCCGGACGGGCACCGCTTCGATGCGACGAAGCTCGAGGGCGCGGGCCTCGTGCGCCCCCGGATCGTCCGCGTCGACCGGGCCGGCATGACCATCGGGGCCGTGCGCTTCACGGGACATGGTCTGCTGCGGTCGGGCGATCCGTTCGGCATGGATGTCGCGACGCTCACGACGATCCGGGTGCCCGGCCAGCCGGTGTGGGTCATCGATGCAAGCGGCCAGGGCACGGTCGATTCGCTGTCGCTCCACGTCCGATTCGCCGCGCCGCTGCAGGCCGACTTCCTCGGTCGCGCCACCGACCTCACCCGCGACTGGCACTGGCAGGGCGCGGCCAACATCGAGAGCTTCGACCTCAGCCCCTGGCACGGCAACGGCGCCGCGCTCGGCCGCGTGACCGGTCGGCTAGCGCTCGCGGGAGCGAGCGGTGGATTCACGGCGCAGGGACCGCTCACGCCCTCGAGCCTGCAGGCCGGCGCGCTCGACACTCTGTTCCGCGGCGCCTACTCGCGGCGCGCGTTCACGGTCACGCAGCTGGAGATCCGGCACGCCGCCTCGGGCCTCGACCTGAACGCCCATGGCGAGATCGGCATCGTTGCTCACGGTCCCTTCCTCGATCTCACGGGGACGTGGCGCAACTTTCGCTGGCCGCTCACGGGCCCGTCAGCGGACGTGAGGAGCCCAACCGGGCAATACTTCATCGAGGGAACCTGGCCTTACGCGCTGCGCGGTTCCGGTGATCTCACCTTGAGCGGCCTGCAACCGATCGGGTTTGATGTCGCGGGCACTCTCGGGAAGCAACGGCTGCTCGTCACGAAGGCCTCGCTCCGCGCATTCGGCGGCACGGCCGATCTGACGCGAGGCACGGCGGCCTGGTCTCCGCGCCCGTCCTGGTCGGCTGCCGGGACAGCCGTGAGTGTCGATCCCTCGAGCGTTCGGCCCGATCTCCCGGGACGGTTGACGTTCGGCTTCGAGGCGGCTGGCTCGCGCTTCGACTCCAACACCGACTTCTCGCTCTCCGTTCATGATCTGACGGGCGAGCTCAAGGGCCTGCGGGCACAGGCGGACGGACAGGTGTCGAGACATGGCGCGGTCTGGCAGCTGTCGGGAGTGAAGGGCCAGCTCGGACGCACGGCTCTCGCGCTGGATGGCGCAATAGACAGGCAGGTCGACCTGCGCTTCGATCTGGCAGCGCAGGATCTCGCCCTGATCGACCCGCAGCTCGCGGGGCGCCTGCTGGCGAGCGGCACACTGAAGGGACCGCGGACGAGCCCGGCGATCGATGTGGTCGCGAGCGGCACCGGCATCCGGTACCGCGGGCTATCGCTCGAGAGTCTCAACGCGCGGATCGACTTCGACCCGCGCCGCAGCGGGCCGTCGCTCGTCCGCCTCCAGGCGCACGATCTCGCCTATGGGCGGCACAAGCTCGACGTCGCATTCACACTGGACGGCGCGGCGGCTCGACAGAGCGCGACGCTCACGCTCTCGGGCACCACCTACAAGCTTCGTTCGCGCGCCGCCGGCGCTCTGGCGGGAGGCACATGGACCGGCCGGATCGAGACAATGAGCTTCGCGGGCGGAGGAGCGCAGCTCGCGCTCGAGGCCCCGAGCGCGGTGACGGTCTCGACGGATGCGATCCGCATCCGTGAGCTCTGTCTCCTCGGCAAGCCCACTCGCGCGTGCGGCGAGGTCGATTGGACCCCCCGCGGATGGTCCGTCTCCGCGCTGGCGGGCGGCCTGCCGCTCGCGATGCTGACCGCGGGACTCACGCGAAATGTGCATTACACGGGTGTCGTCGGGGTGACAGCGCGAGCTTCCTCGGGCAGAGCTCAGCCGGCGGAAGGCGAGCTCGACGTGACGCTCGCGGGAGCCGAGATGTTGCGCCAGACGCCCGACGGCCGTCTCGAGACGACGAAGCTGGGCTCCGGCACGCTCGCGGTGAATGCAACAGCGGAGCGGGTCGACGGGCGGATAAATCTCGATGCCGGCGCGGCCGGCTCGATCAACGGACGGATCGTGGCTCAGCGTACGTCGGCCGCATGGCGCAGCTCGCCGCTCACCGGCACGCTCACGGCGCAGACGTCCCTGCAAGCATGGGAGCCGCTCTACGCCGGACAAGTTGATCGAGCCTCGGGAGAGGCGAGCGCCAGTCTCATTCTGAGCGGCACGCTCGGCACTCCTCACCTGAGCGGCGTGCTCAAAGTGGCGGATGGGGCGTTCGATCTCTACCAGTACAATCTCGAGGTGCGCGGCGCCGCGCTGCAGGGGCGCCTGCTGGACGATGGGATCGACGTGAACGGCGCGGCCCGGATCGGCGCGGGCACCGCCTCGGCCTCGGGACAGCTGGTGTGGCGCCGCGGCGCACCGTTCGGGCATCTCGAGTTGAGAGGCACGAACGTGCGGGCCGTGGATCTTCCGGAGGCCGTGATCGACGCCTCGCCGGATCTGAACTTCGCCATCGCGGGACGGAGCGTCAACGTCACGGGTCTCGTGAAGATTCCTCAGGCGCACATCGCGCCCGCCGAGCTCACGAACGCCGTGCGCGTCTCCTCGGACCAGGTCCTCGTCGGGGAGGAGAATCCGGGCTCCACGAGCCAGCTCAAGGTGGCGAGCACGATCCGGATCGAGCTCGGCGAGGGCGTGCACATTGAGACGCAGGGACTGACGGGGCGCCTCACGGGCAACGTCGTCGTGACGAGCGGCGAGGAGGCGATCACCCGGGCGACCGGGGAGCTCAGGATCGCGGACGGCAAGTACGCAGCCTACGGGCGGACGCTCGACATCGCTCAGGGGCGGATGATCTACACCGGCAGCCCGCTCGACGATCCGGGCATCGACATCCGCGCGGAGAAGAACTTTCAGGATCCGGACGTGGGCGCCGCGGTCGCCGGCATCAATGTGCGCGGCACGCTGCGCCAGCCGCAGATCACCTTCTTTTCCGAGCCGCCGCTGCCGCAGCAGCAGATCATCTCGCTCGTGTTCGCCGGGGGCACGCTGTTCGGGGGTCCGCAGCTCGGCGCCGCGGCGAGCACCCAGACCTCGAGGAGCGAGAACGCGCAGCTGCTCGGCCAGGGTGCGGCCGTGCTCGGCTCGCAGATCGGGCTGCCCGTCGGCATCGAGCCGACGTACAACAACGATACGGCGCTCGTGCTCGGCAAGTACCTCTCGCCGAAGCTCTACGTGAGCTACGGCATCACTCTCATTCAGTCACTCAACATGGTGAAGCTCCGCTACACGCTCGGCGACCACTGGTCCCTCAGCACCGAGTTCGGGCAGCTCGGCGGGGCCGATCTCGTCTATACGTTCCAGAAGTAGTGAGGCCGCTCGGCAGGCCGAGGCCGAGCGCTGACCCGCCGGCCCCAGGCACGGCCCGCGCGCCCCGCCGCTTGACAGCGCCCTGCATGAATATGCATAATACGCGCAAGTTTATGCATGTGAGCCTGGCCCGATGTTGACCGACCACCAGCAGCTCGAGCGCCGCAGCGCGATCGTGAAGATCCTGCGCAACGGCCTCGTGCGCCGGCAGAGCGAGCTGGTCGGGCTCCTGCGCAGGGACGGGCACGATGTCACGCAGTCGTCGGTGAGCCGCGATCTGCGCGATCTCGGAGTGCTGAAGGCGAGCGGGCGCTACGTCATGCCACCTGACGAGATCACCCGGGCGAACGGCGACTTCGGCACCCTGGCGCAGTTCGTGCGCCAGATCCGGCCCGCCGGGTCGTGCCTCACGGTCGTCCGGACGACGATCGGCGCCGCACAGAGCGTGGCCGTCGCCATCGACAAGGCGGAATGGCCCGAGGTCGTCGGGACCCTCTCCGGCGACGACACCATATTCATTGCAACCGACCGGGAGAGCGCGCAAGCGAAGCTCATCGGCCGCCTGCACTCCCTCTTCCGCGTCTGAGGCCTCACCGATGAGCTCGCCATCCCCCGGCGCCCAGCCGATCGTTCTCGCCTATTCCGGCGGGCTCGACACCTCGTTCCTCGTGCCCTGGGTGGCCGAGCATCATGGTCGGCCCGTCATCACCGTGACCGTCAACACCGGCGGAATCGATGCGGAGGCGGCACGGACGCTCGAGAGACGCGCGCGGGAGCTCGGTGCGGTCGACCACCACCTCGTCGATGCGCGCGCCGAGTACTTCGAGCAGGTGCTGCGCTTCCTCATCATGGGGAACGTGCGCCGCGGCCAGCTGTACCCTCTTTGCGTCGGCGCCGAGCGCGTGATGCAGGCCCAGACCATCGCGCACATGGCGCGCAAGCTCGGCACCGGCACGATAGCCCACGGGTGCACCGCCGCGGGCAATGATCAGGTGCGGTTCGAGGTGGCACTGCGCACGCTCGCGCCCGACCTCGAGGTGCTCGCCCCCGTGCGCGACAAAGCCTTCAAGCGCCAGGAGGAGCTCGAGTATCTGCAGAAACGCGGATTGCCCGTGCCGCCGTTCGGCGCCGCGTACTCCGTCAATCGCGGCCTCTGGGGCGTCACGATCGGCGGCAAGGAGACCCTGACCTCCCACGGCAGCATCCCCGATGAGGCCTGGGTGCTCACGCGGGATGCATTCAGCCGTCCGCGCGAGCCGGAGCGCCACCGGATCTCCTTCGCTCAGGGCCGCCCGGCGGCGCTCGACGGCGAGCTGCTCGATCCGGTGTCGCTCATCGAGAGGCTCGAGGCCCTCGCGGCGCCGTTCGGCATCGGCCGCGGCATCCACCTCGGCGACACGATCATCGGCACGAAGGGCCGCGTCGCGTTCGAGGCTCCGGCCGCGGACATCCTGCTCACCGCCCACCGGGAGCTCGAGAAGCTCGTGCTGACCGGGCGGCAGCAACGCATCAAGGAGCTCGTCGCGCAGCCCTACGGAGACCTGGTCCACGAGGGACAGCTCCTCGACCCGGTGTGCCGCGACATCGAGGCGCTGCTTCTCACCTCGCAGGCGCGAGTGACCGGGGACGTGCACGTCCTCCTGCGCCCGGGCAGCGCCTTCGTCGAGGGAGTTGATTCGCCCCACTCGCTGCTCGCCGCCTCGAAGGGCGTCTACGGCGAGGCGGCCGGCGAATGGACCGCGGCGGATGCGCTCGGTTTCTCGAAGATCGTATCGCTCCCCGGCGTATTCCACCGCCGCGCTGCGGCAGGGCTACCGCCCGGGAAGGAGCCATGAGAACCGTCGTCGTCGACAAGATCGCCTCCGTGACACAGGCCTGCGGCCTCTCGCAGGAGGTGCGCATCTCCCCCGACATTCCCTCGGAGGAGGGAGTCGTCGTCGTCGTCGAGGTGCTCACGAACAAGTCGACCTACAACACGCTCGAGCTGACGAGCGGCCGCATGGCGAAGGTTGGCAAGGGAGACATCGTCGTCGGCGCGCTCGGCCACCGCAAGGCGCTCTTCGGCTACTCGGGACACGTGCCCGAGTCCCTGAAAGCGGGCGACGTGATCCAGATGCTCAACATCGGCGGCGTCCTCGGCGTCTGCGACGGGGTGAACCCGGAGAAGGGGAAGCCGTTCGACTGCCGCGTGCTCGGCGTCGTGCTGCACTTCCCATACCTCGGAGAGCGCATCGGCATTCCGGCCCGGGTGGGCTACAGGCCGGTCGCTCAGGACGCGAAGCTCGAGACGCACGGTGTGCCGATCGTCGCGCTCGCCGGCACCTGCATGGAAGCGGGCAAGACCGCCGCGGCATGCTCCATCGTGAGCCGCATGCGCCGCCGCGGACTCGTGGTCGATGTCTTCAAGGCGACCGGTGTATCGCTGCGCCGCGACATTCTGGCGATGGAGGATGCGGGCGCGCGCCAGTCGATGATCTTCACCGACTTCGGCGTGGTGACGAGCACCGGGCGGAACGGTCCGGCGCTCACGCGCACCATGCTCACCGAGCTCTCGGCCGCAAAGCCGGACGTGATCGTCTTCGAGCTCGGCGACGGCATCCTCGGGGCCTACGGCGTGGACGCCATTCTCGACTGTCCCGACATCCGCGCCGCACTGACGGGCGTCGTGCTCTCGGCCAATGATCCCGTCGCGGCCTGGGGCGGCGTCACGTTGCTGCGCGAGCGGTTCAAGATCGAGCCTTGCGCCGTCACGGGGCCCGCGACGGACAACCAGGTGGGCGTGGAGATCATCGAGCGGCAACTCGGCGTTCCCGCCTTCAACGCGCTGAGCGACGGGGCGGCTCTCGGCGATCGCGTCATCGAGGCCGTCGGGCTCCTCGCCCGATGCGCGGCTGCATGAGCGGCGGTGCGGGATGAGCGCGAGAGTTCCGGCGGTCGTGCTCGGCGGAAGCGGCTACGTCGCGGGCGAGCTGCTGCGCCTGCTCGCGGCACACCCCGGGTTCGAGCTGGCCGGCGTGCTATCGGAGAGCAAGCCGGGCGAGCCGGTGGCGAGCGCCTTCCCGCACCTCGCAAGCGTCTACCCGGATACGCGCTTCAAGTCCCAGCCGCAGATCGAGGCCCTCCTCGCCGAGGCGCCGACCTCCGCGCTGCTGTCCGCCGCGCCTCACGGCGTCGCCGCGCCGCTGATCAACAGCCTGCTCACCGCGGCGGAGCGCGCGGGCAAGCATCCGCGCGTCGTCGACATCTCGGCCGATTTTCGTTATCGCTCGGCGGAAGGCTATGAGGCCGTGTACCGCCACGCGCACGGCGCGCCGCGGCGGCTCGCGGAGTTCACCTGCGCGCTGCCCGAGCACCTCGAGAGCTTGCCGACGCGCCACGTCGCGCATCCGGGCTGCTTCGCGAGCGCGATCCTGCTCGCGAGCGTGCCGCTGCTCAAGCTTGGGCTCACGGGCCCGACGCTCTACGTCTCCGGCATCACGGGCAGCACCGGCTCCGGTCGCACGCCGGTCGAGGGTACTCACCACCCGCTGCGGCACAGCGACGTTTACAGCTACGGCGCGCTCGCGCATCGGCACGTGCCGGAGGTCGTCGCCTGTGCCCGCGCGGCGTCCGGCGTGGAGGCCGATTTCAGCTTCGTGCCCTGCTCCGGTCCGTTCGCCCGGGGCATTCACGTGACCGTGCAGGGCTCGCTCCGCTCCTCGATCGACTCGGCGCGAGCGATCGCCGCGCTGCGCGAGTTCTACGCGCGCTCCCCGTTCGTGCGGGTCCTCGATGAGACGCCGCGGCTGAAGAACGTGGTCGCGAGCAATTACGCGCATCTTTCCGCCGCGGCGAACGGCCGCACCGTCGCCGTGATGTGCGTGCTGGACAATCTGACGAAGGGCGCGGCCGGCGGCGCAATCCAGTGGCTGAACCGCATGTTCTCGCTCCCCGAGACCTTAGGTCTCGAGCTGCCCGCCCCGGGCTGGACTTGATGAGGTGTCTATGAGCTCCGTCGCCGCAACGAGGCCGCCTGCACCTGTCGAGGATCACCTCGCGCGCGTGTTCACGCAGTATCCGCTCGAGGTGGTCTCGGCGGAGGGTGTGTGGCTGCGCGGCAGCAAGGGAGAGCGCGTGCTCGACCTGTACGGCGGCCATGCGGTCGCCGCGCTCGGTTACGCGCACCCGGGCTGGACCCGCGCGCTCGCCGATCAAGCCCGCGCCTGTCAGTTTCAAACCAACGCCGTGAGCATGGACGTCCGCCTGCGCGCCGCCGCGCGGCTCGTCCGCTTCGCAGGTCTCGGCCTCGATACGGTGTTCCTCGTCTCGAGCGGAGCCGAGGCGAACGAGAACGCACTGAAGATGGCGTTCCGGCTGACGCGGCGCGCCCACGTGGCCGCCATCGAGCATGGCTTCCACGGCCGCACGGCGGCGGCCGGCGCGGTCACCTGGGGCGCGGCGCAGAAGTGGTACGGCTTCCCCCGGGCGCCGTTCGACGTGAGCTTCATTCCACGGCGGGACATCGCGGCGATCGAACAGCACGTGACGGAGCGGACGGCGGCGGTCATCGTCGAGCCCATTCAAGGGCTCGGCGGCGCCTTCGATATGGGTGCGTCCTTCCTGCAGGCGCTGCGCCAACGCTGCGATCAGACGGGCGCGCTGCTGATCTTCGACGAGGTGCAATGCGGCATGGGCCGGACCGGCCACCCCTTCGCGGCCGGTATGTACGGCGTGACGCCCGACATGATCACGTGCGCGAAGGCGCTCGGCAACGGCTTTCCCTGCGCGGCCCTGCTCATGGCTCCGAAAGTCGCGGGCGGCGTGCAGCTCGATCTGCTCGGCACCACCTTCGGCGGCGGCCCGCTCGCCTGCGCGGCGATCGAGGCCGTGATCGACGCCATCGAGTCGGAGCACCTGCTCGAGCGCGTCCGGCGTGTCGCGGCGTACATCCGCGAGACCTGCATCGTCGGACCCGTCACCGGACATCAGGGCGCGGGCTTCCTCACGGGGCTCACCACCACGCGGCCAGCCAAGGAGATCCAGTCCGAGCTGCTCGCGCGCGGCATCCTCGTCGGCACGAGCAGCGACCCGCACGTGCTGCGCCTCCTCGCGCCCTACATTCTCGAGGAGCAGCACGTGGACCTGCTGCGTGAGACCCTGAAAGCGCTGCCGTGACCTCATGAAACGGTTTATTGACCTCGCAGATTTCCAGCGCGACGAGATCATCGCGCTGCTCGACCTGGCGCGGCGCCTGGAGGCGCGCCCGGAACCGCACGCGCTCGCCGGCAAGATCTTGGGGCTGCTGTTCTTCAATCCCTCGCTGCGCACGCTCGCCTCGTTCCAGTCGGGCATGGCCCGGCTCGGCGGAACCTCCTTCGTCATCACGCCCGGCCAGGGCTCGTACCAGATGGAGACGCGCCTCGGCGCCGTCATGAGCGGCGCAGCCGCGGAGCATGTTCGGGAGGGTATCCCGGTGCTCGCCTCCTACTGCGACGCGCTCGGCATCCGGGCATTCGGCGAGGCGCGGAACCTCGCCGACGACCTGGCCGAGACGAGCTTCAACGCCATGGCCGCGCTCGTCACGAAGCCGCTCATCAACCTCGAGTCCGCGGCGAATCATCCCTGCCAGGCGCTCGCCGACTGGAAGACGCTCGACGATTGCGAGGTGCCCCGCGACGGACGCTTCGTCCTCTCGTGGGCCTACCATCCGCGCGCGCTGCCGCTCGCCGTGCCCGCGGCCGCGGTTCACATGGCCGCGATGCGCGGGATGGAGGTGGTCGTCCTGCGGCCCGACGGCTTCGGCCTGCCGGCGCCGCTCCTGGAGAAGGCCCGCCGCGCGGCTGCCGCCTCCGGTGGCTCCGTGCGCGAGACGACGGACCGAGATGACGCTTTCAACGGCGCGCGCGTCGTCTACGCCAAGGAATGGGGCTCGACGGCGCACTATGGCGAGGCGGAAGCCGACGCGCGGCTGCGCGCGACGCTCACCAGCTGGTGCGTACGCGAGAGCTGGTTCGCGCGGGCCGCCCCGGATTGCCGGCTGATGCACTGCCTGCCCGTCCGGCGCAACACCGCCGTGGCCGACGAGGTGCTCGACGGTCCGCGCAGCATCGTGCAGCGCGAAGCATACAATCGCCTGACCGCGCAGATGGCGGTGCTCTATCGAATGCTCAAAGGAGTTTGACCCTTGCTGATTCCCAAATCGGATCAGGCGCTCGCGATTCGGGCGCTCCGCGGCGCAGCGCCCTACATCCGCCTGTACAAGGGCAAGACCTTCGTGGTGAAGGCCGGCGGTGGGGTCTTCGGCGATGCGGCCTCCACGCGGACGCTCATCGAGCAGATCGGTATCCTGCACTGCTTCGGCGTTCGCGTCGTGATGGTGCACGGAGGCGGGCCGCAGCTCACCGAGCTCTCGGACGCCCTCGGCGTGCCGACGCGCATTGTGCAAGGCCGCCGGGTCACCGACGAGCGGTCGATCGAGCTCACGGCGATGGTGCTCAACGGACTCATCAACACGCGCATCCTCGCGCTGTGCCGCGACCTGAACATCGACGCCATCGGCGTGAGCGGCGTCGATGCGGGCCTGGTCCGCGCCCACAGGCGGCCGCCCGCGCGGATCGACGGGAGCGATGAGCCGGTGGACTTTGGCTTCGTCGGTGACATCGACTTCATCGATACCACCGTCATTCGCAAGCTCCTCGACAACGGCCTGATGCCGGTGGTGAGCCCCCTGTCGGCGGACGCGAACGGCGTGCTGCTCAACATCAACGCCGACACCGTGGCCGCGGAGATCGGCGCCGCCCTCGGCGCGGAGAAGCTCATCCTGTGCACCGGGACTCACGGCATCCTCGAGCGGGTGGACGACCCGGGCTCGCTCATCTCTTACACCGATCTGCGCGGCCTCGAGCGGCTGCGGGGCGAGGGCCGCATCCTCGACGGAATGCTGCCGAAGGCCAAGGCCATCGAGACTGCGATACGCGGCGGCGTGCGCCGGGTCCACGTCGTATCGTACAAGGCGCCGGAGGGCATCCTCGGCGAGGTGTTCACGAACGAGGGGACGGGAACGCTGATCGTCGCCGACGTGAACGCCCTGAGCGCCGCGGAGCAGCAGGTGAGCGACGCGGCCCGGACGAACCCCGCCGCCTTCCAGGGCGCGTGAGGCGGCACGCGTGACCCGGCTCTGGGACAAGGGCGCGCCGCTCGACGAGCGCGTCCTGCGCTACACCGCCGGCGAGGACCATACGCTCGATGAGCGGCTGGTGAGCTACGACGTGCATGCTTCGATCGCGCACGCGCAGATGCTGCGCGCCGGCGGGCTGCTCTCCGAGGCCGATCTCGAGTCCATCCGATCCGCGCTCCTCGCCCTCGGGGAGGAGCACGCGCGCGGTCTGTGGCGCATCGAGCTCGCCGACGAGGATGGGCAGACCGCCCTCGAGCGGCGGCTCACGGAGCGGATCGGGCCTGCCGGAGGCCGTGTCCACCTCGGCCGTTCGCGCAACGACCAGGTGCTCACCGCGATCCGACTCTATCTGCGCGATGCCATCGGGGAGCTCGCCGCAGGCGCTGAACGCGTGGCCCGCGCTCTCGATACGCTCGGCGCGCAGCACGCAGGCGTCCCGCTACCCGGCTACACGCACATGCAGCAGGCCATGCCGAGCTCGGTCGGCCTGTGGGCCGGAGGGTTCGCGGCCGAGATCCGCGACGATGCGGAGGGCCTGCGCGCGGTGAAGCGCCGCATCGCCGGCAGTCCGCTCGGCTCCGCCGCAGGCTACGGCACGCCCGGGCTGCCGCTCGATCGCGAGGCCACCGCGCACGCGCTCGGCTTCGCCGGCCCGCACGAGCCGGTGACGGCCGTGCAGCTCTCGCGCGGCAAGGCGGAGGCGAGTCTGCTCTTCGAGCTCACGCTGCTCGCGCAGGACCTCGGCCGCTTCGCGGCGGACGTGCTCCTCTATTACACGCGGGAGTTCGGGTTCCTCGAGCTGCCCGAAGCCTTCACCACCGGCTCGTCCATCATGCCGCAGAAGCGCAATCCGGACGTGTTCGAGCTGGTGCGCGCCCGTACCGCAGCGGCACAGGCGTGCCTCACGGAGGTGCTCGGCATCCTCGCGAAGCTTCCCTCCGGGTACCAGCGCGACTTGCAGCTCATCAAGCCTGCGCTCTTTCGGGGAATCGATCTGGCCGCGGAGACGCTCGACATCCTCCCCCCCGCGATCGAGGCCATGAAGTTCCGCGCCGACCGGATCGAGCTCGATCCCGCGATTCACGCGGCGGAGGAGGCCTACGCGCTCGTCGTATCCGAGGGCATTCCGTTCCGTGAGGCTTACCGTCGAGTCGCGGAGAAGTACAAGCGGTGAGCGCGGCCGGCAGGCGAGCTACGTTATGATGGAGCGATGAAGAGCTCGGTCGTGGCGCAAAGTCTCGCGGTCCTCACCGGACTTGCCGGCCTCGCGGGGCTCACCGGCTGCGGCCAGAAAGGGCCGCTTTATCTCCCGGACCACAACGCGCGAGTCGTCACCCGCGGGGCGGCGGCGACCGCATCGTCATCGTCGACGTCATCGTCCTCCTCTTCCTCCGCCTCGCCCGCCGGCGGGCCTCCGAGCCAAACGCCGAGCGCAACACCGAGCCCCGGACACTGACGGTCCCGCGCGGCCGCGCGCGCTCAGATGACCACCTCCCCTCTCCTCACCCTCGTCGACGGCTCGTCCTATTTGTACCGGGCGTTTCACGCGCTTCCGCCGCTCTCCAACTCGCGGGGCGAGCCGACCGGCGCATTGCACGGGGTGGCGAACATGGTGCTCAAGTTTCTGAAAGAGCAGCGTCCCGAGCATGTCGCCGTGGTCTTCGATGCGCCGGGCCGCACGTTCCGGGACGACCTCTACGCTGAGTACAAGGCGCATCGCCCCGCCATGCCGAGCGACTTGAGGGCGCAGATCGAACCGCTGTTCGCCATCCTGCGCGCGATGGGCCTGCCGCTCATCCGCATCGAAGGAGTGGAAGCGGACGATGTGATCGGCACGCTCGCGTGCCGCGCGGCGCGGGCGGGCCACTCGGTCCTGATATCGACGGGCGACAAGGACATGGCGCAGCTCGTCAACGACTCGATCACCCTCATCAACACGATGAGCGACACGCGGCTCGACCGGGACGGGGTCAAGGCCAAGTTCGATGTCTACCCCGAGCAGATCATCGACTATCTCGCTCTGGTCGGAGACGCCTCCGACAACATCCCGGGCGTCGAGAAGGTCGGGCCCAAGACGGCCTCCAAATGGCTTGCGCGCTACCAGACGCTCGAGGAAATCGTGGCTCATGCCGGCGAGATCGAGGGCAAGGTGGGCGAGAACCTGCGGGCCGGGCTCGCGACGCTCGAGCTTTCCCGCAAGCTCGCCGCCCTGCACACCGACCTCGATCTGCCCATGTCGATCGAGGAGCTGAAGCCCTCGCCGCCGAATGTCGAGGCGCTGCGCGAGCTCTACGCGAGGTACGAGCTGCGATCGCTGCTGCGCCAGCTCGATACGGCATCCGGCGATGCGGCCCGGAGCGCGGTGCCGGGAGCCGAAGGAGAGCCCGGCGGCCCCCGGCCCGTGCCAGATGTTGGTGCGCCTCCCGGTCCGATCGCCGCGCCTGCGACGCTCGCCACGCTGGAGCGCCGCTACGAGACGGTATTCGAATGGGCGCACCTCGAGCGCTGGCTCGCCCGGCTGCGCGACGCCGAGCTCTTCGCCTTCGATACCGAGACCACCAGTCTCGACTACATGCGGGCGCGGATCGTCGGCGTCTCGCTCTGCATCGAGCCCGAGGTGGCGGCGTACATCCCGCTCAGCCACGACTACCCGGGCGCACCCCCCCAGCTCGATCGCGAGCGCGTGCTCGCGGCGCTGCGGCCGATCCTCGAGGATCCGGGCCGCGCGAAGCTCGGACATCATCTCAAATACGACGCGCACGTGCTCGAGAACCACGGCATCGAGCTGCGCGGCATGCGCTACGACTCGATGCTCGAGTCTTACGTCTGGGACAGCGTCGCCACCCGCCACGACATGGATTCCGCGGCGGCGAAGTACCTCGGCGTCACGACCATCAAGTTCGAGGACGTGGCCGGCCGCGGCGCCAAGCAGCTCACCTTCAACCAGGTGCCGGTCGACCGCGCGGCGGAGTACTCCGCCGAGGACGCGGACGTGACGATGCGCTTGCACCGGGCGCTGTGGCCCAGGATCGAAGGCGTGCCGGCGCTGCAGGCTCTCTACGAGCAGATCGAGCAGCCGCTCGTCCCTGTGCTCAAGCGCATGGAGCGCCGCGGAGTGCTGATCGACGGTGAGAAGCTGCGGGCGCAGAGCGGCGAGATCACGCTCCGGCTCCGCGAGCTTCTCGCGGAGGCGCAACAGGCCGCCGGCTGCGAGCTCAACATCGAATCTCCGAAGCAGCTGCAGCAGGTCTTGTTCGAGAAGCTGGGGCTCCCGGTGCTGCGCAAAACGCCGACCGGGCAACCCTCCACCGCGGAGGACGTGCTCGAGGAGCTCGCGGCATCGTTCCCCCTGCCGCGGATCGTCCTTGACTACCGCGCGCTCGCCAAGCTCAAATCGACCTACACGGACCGGCTCCCCGAGCAGATCAACGAGCGGACCGGCCGGGTGCACACCAGCTACCATCAAGCCGTCGCGCAGACGGGACGGCTCTCCTCCACCGACCCCAATCTGCAGAACATCCCGATCCGGACTGCCGAGGGCCGGCGCATCCGTCAGGCCTTCATCGCGCCGCCGGGCTGGCGGCTCCTCGCCGCCGATTACTCCCAGATCGAGCTGCGCATCATGGCGCATCTGTCGGGCGATGAGGGCCTGCTCCGCGCCTTCGCGAACGACCTCGACGTGCATCGCGCCACGGCCGCGGAGATCTTCAACGTCCCGCCCGATGCCGTGACCGGCGATCAGCGGCGGCTCGCCAAGACCATCAATTTCGGGTTGATCTACGGGATGTCGCCCTTCGGCCTCGCTCGCGAGCTCGGGATCGATCGCGGCGCCGCCCAGCGATACGTGGAGCGTTACTTCGCCCGCTACCCGGGCGTGAAGCGGTTCATGGACGAGACGCGGGCGCGAGCGCGGGAGGCGGGCTATGTCGAGACGGTCTACGGCCGTCGTCTGTACCTGCCCGACATTCGCTCCAGCAACCGTTCGCTGCAGCAGTCTGCCGAGCGCAGCGCGATCAACGCCCCGATGCAGGGCACGGCGGCCGACATCATCAAGCGCGCCATGATCGCTGTCGAGGCCTGGTGCCGGCGGGAGGACGCGCCGGCGCAGCTCCTCATGCAGGTTCACGACGAGCTGGTGCTCGAGGTGCGCGAGGACGCGATCGACGCCGTGACTTCCGCCGTGAGGGAGCGCATGACCGGCGCCGCGGAGTTGAAGGTGCCCCTGCGGGTCGACATCGGCGCCGGCGCGAGCTGGGACGCGGCGCACTGATTGGCCTCGCTCGCGTCTGCCTGAAGACCGCTCCCCGCCGCTCGGAGAGTGTAGCGCCGAAGCTACAGGTACGGGATTAACTCGCTGATTTTACTCAAGGTCTTTTTGAAGATCGCGGCGGAACTTCCGTCCTGACCGTTCGTCTAATTTTTCGAGTGCCTCCAGCACTCCCCGCTTCCCTCCCTGAGCGGGTATAGCCCGGTTCATGAGACCTGTGCCGGGTTAGTCTGCCCCGGTGGCCTCACGGCCACCGGGGAATTTTTTGCCCGCGCGAACCCTGATGGTCCCCCGGGGCCGCGAGCCAGCCCTCGAGAACCTGCTGCGCCTCGGCAAGACCCACTCCTGCGACGGCCGAGAACAGCTGCGCCGACGCGTGGCTTCTCAGAACCTGCCTCGCGGCGCGCAGCGCTTCGGCCGCCTCCAGTCGCTTGAGCTTGTCCGCCTTGGTGAGCAGCACGTGGATGGGGCGAACGGTGGGATCGGCCCATTCGAGCAGTGCGAGATCCGCCTCGCCGACGCCGCGCCGCGCGTCCACTATCAGGAACAGGCCTTGCAGCGACCGGCGCGCGCGGAGCGCCTCGACGAGAGGACCCCACTCGAGCCGCTCGTCCGCGGGCACACGTGCATAGCCGTATCCGGGAAGGTCGACGATCCGGCGCTCGGCGCCGAGCTCGAAGAAGTTGAGCAGCCGGGTCCGGCCGGGCGTCTTGCTGACTCGCGCGAGGGCGCGCCGCGCCAGGATGGCGTTGATCGCGCTCGACTTGCCGGCATTCGAGCGCCCGGCGAACGCCACCTCAGCGCCGCGGTCCGGAGGAAACTGCGCCACCGAGGCCACGCTCACGAGGAAGCGGACTTCCGCAAACCGACTCATGGACCGACGGGCATACGACCCTCAAACGCCGAAAAGCGGTAGTGTACAATTCGCGGCCTTTGTACCCGAGCTGAGGTTCACGCATTGAGCCAAGATGTCGAAGCACCCAGCGGCGCGCGGCACCGTGAGGGGAGCAAGGCCGGCAGACGGCCCAAGTTCATTGCCGCGCTGGTCATCGCGATCGGCCTGCCGGCGGCATCATGCTGGGCCGCCGCGCCGATCCTGACGCTCTATCCCTACGGTGACGGCGCGGCTGCGGCGGGCGCCGCCAAGGCTGCGGTCTGCGCGGCGTGCCACGGCCCGAACGGAAACAGCACCAACCCGCTGTGGCCGCGGCTCGCCGGCCAGGATGCGGTGTACACCGACGAACAGCTGCAGCTGTTCAAGGCGGGCGTGCGCAACAACCCCATCATGATGCCGATGGCGACCATGCTGTCGAACCAGGACATCGACAACATCGCGGTGTACTACGAGTCTCAGACGCCCATCGGCGATGAGGCCGATCCGTCCTACTGGAAGGCCGGACGGACGCTGTACGAATACGGCGATTCCGCACACGGCATTCCGGCATGCCGGGCCTGCCACGGGCCGATCGGCAAGGGAAACCTGGCATCGGGATACCCCGCCCTGCGCGCCCAGCACGCCCAGTACATCATCAAGCAGCTCCAGGACTTTGCGAGCGGCGTCCGCTACGCGGGGGCCGGCCCGGATAAGCCCCAGAGCCGCAACGGCTTCATGATGAGCACCATCGCGAAGCTGCTGACGCCCGAGGATATCCGCAACGTGGCATCCTACGCCCAGGGTATGCGCTGAGCCTCGCACGGCCAGCGCGGCCCGCTCGTCCGGACGACGGCGCCGCGCTGGCGCAGAGGGTCAGATGAAACGCTCGCTCCCGCTTCTCGCTCTGCTCACCGCAGTCTGCATCGGCGCCTGCAGTCGCGGGCCGTCTCAGGCCGCATCCGCCGTGGCGCCGCAGCCTTCTGCCGCTGCGGCTCAGCCGGCGAGTACCAGCGCAAATACGACGACGCCCGCGGCTCAGGCGGCATCGCAAGCATCCGCGGCCCAGGCGGCGGCACCCGCCGCCGAGGAATCGGCGGCCGACACCCCGGATCAGCGGAGCACCGCCTCGCTCGAGCGCCTGGCCGCGTTGCCGGCTCCGGAGCAGCTGCCGGTGGGACGCTGGAAGGCCGGCGTCAATTACAATGTGATCTCACCCGCGCAGCCCACCACCGCCAAGCCGGGCAAGGTGGAGGTGATGGAGGTGTTCTGGCTCGGCTGTCCCCACTGCTACGCCTTCGAGCCCTACCTCCGCGCATGGCTCAAGAAGAAGCC
This sequence comes from uncultured Gammaproteobacteria bacterium, assembly GCA_963849095.1. Lineage (GTDB taxonomy): Bacteria > Pseudomonadota > Gammaproteobacteria > Steroidobacterales > Steroidobacteraceae > JASHUC01. Next base: position 672,044 of record CAWKGA010000009.1, on the reverse strand, counting down.
GTCCTACGTGCAGTTCGTGAGAGTCCCGGTGATGTGGGGAGACGTCCACCGTCTACACGCCCACCTCTTCTACACGCTCGAGGCGCTGGGGCGCGACGACCTCGTGGAGAAGGCATACGACACGATCCACCTGGACAACAATCCGCTCGTCGTCGTCGACTCGGACCAGGACACGTTCCAGAGCCAGCTCGACTGGGCGCAGAAGCAGGGAATCATGCCCGATGCCTTTCGCAAGGCGTACAACTCCTTCGGCGTCAACACGAATCTGGAGCACGCTCAGGAGATCACGGACCGCTACAGCGTCGAAGGCGTTCCGGAGATCATCGTCGCCGGCAAGTACTCCTCCAACGAGGATGAGTCGGGAGGGCACGACCAGCTCCTCGAGCTGACCGAGTTTCTCGCGGCGTTCGAGCATCACCGAGCGCACAGCGGCTGAACCGGCGGCCGCAGGCACCGTCACACGATCGACGCGTGGACGCTGCGGGAGCCGAGTTGGGGTAAACTTGCCTCTCCCCGCGCGCCCGTAGCTCAGCTGGATAGAGTATCGGCCTCCGAAGCTGTCAAGCGCAGGTTCGAATCGGGCGGGGAAGCGCAAGGGGATCAGGGGCTTGCGAAGGGGTGTCTGGAGCCCCTGGCCGACGGAGTGACCAAGGCGTGACCAAGCGCCGATCGGCACCTTGCCGTGAAAATGGGTAAAATCCGGATATGCGCCCGTAGCTCAGCTGGATAGAGTACTGCCCTCCGAAGGCAGGGGTCGCGCGTTCGAATCGCGCCGGGCGCGCCAATTTCAAGAGGACAACCCTCATGGCCGCCAGTATCGAAGAGATCACCAAGGAAATCGTTGGGCTGCCGCGGCATCAACGATTGGCACTCGCCAAGCTGCTGCTCGACCTGGATCGATCTCACGCCGACCCGGGTATCGACGGCGCGTGGGACGAGGAGATCCGTGCGCGCGTCAAAGCCGTCGATGAAGATCGAGCCGTGGGGATCCCCTACGAGCAGATCCGGGAGGAAATGGCGCGCCGCTTTCCTTCCTGATGATCATTCAGTTCCTCTCGCAGGCGAAGTCTGAACTGGAGGACGCAGGCTCCTACTATGAGGGTGAACTGGACGGGCTGGGTCGGCGATTCTGGGACGAGGTCGATGAGCACATCGCCTGGATCACTCGAAACCCTGAAGTTCCGCGTCTGCGACCGGGCGGGTATCGGCGGGTCAACCTCAAGATTTTCCCGTACTACATCCCGTACATCATTCGTGATCCCGTGATCTGGATCTTGGCAATTGCCAACGGCCATCAGTATCCCGAATACTGGATCGATCGCCCCAGGGCTATCGATTCACCAGACGTCCCTCGATGAGAAAGACCGGCGCTCCAAAAGCTCGCAAACCGATCCGCGAACCGAAACTCTCGCACACGCGCCGCCCCGGCGATATGGACGTTGCGCAATGGCAGACGCGACTGCGTCGCCAGTTCGGTCGCGCTCAAGCCTTCAGGTTGGAGAACATCGGCGAGAGCGCTTTCTTTTCCGAATATCGGGTCACCAATCCGCAGAGCCGCACGAGCTACCGGGTCGCGATTCGCAGCACTCAGCCGGGGGAAAACTTCTGCGCGTGCCCCGATTTCGCGACCAACGATCTGGGTACCTGCAAGCACATCGAATTCGTCCTCGGGAAGCTGGAAAAGAAGCCGGGCGGCAGGAAGGCGCTGGCGCAGGGATTTCATCCGCCGTACAGCGAGATCTACCTCCAATACGACGGTGAGCGCCGGGTGCGCTGGCGCGCTGGCACGGGATGCCCACCAACATTGCGCAGGCGTGCAGAGCGCCTATTCAACGGTTCACCGGCCGGTGTCCTGCCGATCGCCTATTTTTCGAAGCTCGGCACCTTTCTGGAAGAGGCGCGAAAAGCCGGCCATGAACTGCGCTGCTACGAGGATGCACTTGGCTTCATCGCGCAGGTGCGTGACGCGACGGAACGCCGGCGGATCATCGACACGGCTTATCCTGAAGGAGCCCGCAGCCCGGCTCTCAAAGGACTCGTGAAAGCCGAGCTCTACCCGTACCAAGCCGAAGGCGCGTTATTCGCGGCGCGCGCCGGTCGTTGCCTGATCGGCGATGAGATGGGATTGGGCAAGACGATCCAGGCAATCGCGGCGGCGGAGCTGTTCGCACGGCATTTCGGCGCCGAACGCGTGCTGGTCGTATGTCCGACCTCTCTCAAGCACCAGTGGCAGAAGGAGATCGGGCGTTTCACGAGCCGGGAAGCGCAGGTGATAAGCGGATTGCGGGCCGCACGCGCGCGGCAATACAAGGAGAACGGTTACTGCAAGATCGTCAATTACGACGTGCTCGACAATGACCTGGCCCTGATTCGCGCCTGGTCGCCGGACGTTGTGATCGCTGATGAGGCGCAGCGGATCAAGAACTGGAACACCATCGCCGCGCGCGCCTTGAAGCGCATTGAAAGCCCTTATGCCATCGTGCTCACGGGCACGCCGCTCGAAAACCGCCTGGAAGAGCTGGTGTCGATCATCCAATTCGTGGATCGCCATCGCCTGGGCGCCACGTGGAAGCTGCGGCACGCGCACCAGTCCACCGACGACGCCGGACGCGTCATCGGATACAAGGACCTCGACAAGCTTGGCAAGACACTCGCACCGGTGCTGCTGCGCCGGCGCAAGTCCGAAGTCCTGAGCCAACTCCCGCCCCGAGTGGACAACACGATCTTCGTGCCCATGACGGACGAGCAACGCATTCATCACGACGAGAATGGAGAGATCGTCGCCCGCATCGTGCAGCGCTGGCGGCGTACCGGTTATCTGTCCGATGCCGACCAGCGACGCCTGACCTGCGCGTTGCAGAACATGCGTATGGCTTGCAACAGCACCTATCTGCTCGACCAGAAAACCGACGACGGCGCGAAGCCCGATGAGCTGGTGACCCTGCTCGAAGAATGGTTCGAGCAGCCGGACGCCAAAGCGGTGGTGTTCAGTCAGTGGATGGGAACTCACGAACTGATCGCGCGCCGGCTGGAAACGAAGCGCTGGGATTACGCGCTGTTTCACGGTGGCATACCGGGAGGCAGGCGCGGAGCGGTGGTGGAGCGATTCCACAAGGATCCCAGTTGCCGCGTGTTTCTTTCCACCGATGCCGGTGGCGTGGGCCTGAATCTCCAGCACGCGGCTTCCATCGTCGTCAACATGGATCTGCCCTGGAATCCGGCAGTGCTGGAACAGCGCATCGGCCGCGTTCACCGGCTCGGCCAGTTGCGGAGTGTGCAGGTGGTCAATTTTGTGGCCGAGGACACGATCGAGGAGCGGATGCAGTCTCTCCTGGCATTCAAGAGATCTTTGTTCGCCGGCGTGCTCGATGGCGGGCAGAGCGAGGTGTTCCTCGGCGGCTCGCGCCTGGCCAAGTTCATGGAAAGTGTGAATGCGGTGACCGCTGGGTCGGCGGAAGTCGCCCCGGAACAGGCGGCCCAGCGGGCGCCGAAGCCGACTGCGGTGAGCACCCGGCCGCCCGCGCCGGCTGAAGCCCCTTCTGCTGCGCCTCAACCGATCGAGGCTGCTTCCAATCCGTGGACGCCGCTACTCACCGCGGGACTGAAGCTGGTCGAAGCATTGGCCGCGGCGCCGTTGGCCGTCGGGGGCGGCAACGGAAAGGAGAAGGCCCCTACGACGAGCCCCAGCCCCTGGATCGAAACCGACGCGCGAACCGGCCGCCCGTATCTGAGACTTCCCCTGCCCGAACCGCAGGTCGTGCAGCAGTTGAGCGACGTGCTGTCACGCTTGATCTCCGGGTTCGGCAGATAGATAGCGGCGCAGCAGGTGAAGCCGGATGTGTTTCGGTGGGATGCTGTCGAAGAAGTATGCCTCCACGGCCTCACGCACGTTCCGTCGCAGCTCGTCCCATGTATCCGCCTGGGTGATGACGCCCTCGCCCAGCGACGCGGCAACGTAGCCGCCATCGGCTTCCTGTGTGACTTCAAATACGAGCTCTTGCATGAGGCCTGACTCTACCATCTGATTTCCGCTGGAGTGACCAGAGCGTGACCAGGCCGCCTCGAAAGTCGGCAGATGCAGCAGAAACAGGGGTAATCTCTGGCTTGGTAACCCCTTGAAATTGCAAGTCTGGCGAGCCCTGGAGTAGATGAGCGGAATGATCCGCTAAGCCTCCGAAGCTGCAGGTCGCTGGTTCGAATCCAGTCGGGCGCGCCAATCTTTCGCAAATACAATCCGCGCCTTACGCGCTCTCCGCCCGGTCTATTGGACTGCTACGCTCCCGGCGGATACTGGTCTTCCCGCACCCACCAGCCGTGAATCTGCGGCGACGCCTGTACGGGCAGCTGGACGGTGGCAATGGGTCCTTCCTCCAAGTGCTCGGCGTCGAGAATCACGAGGTCGGCTCGCAGGTTCTGATCGAGATGCCACGTGACGCCGAGGAGGTAGCCTTCGCCTTCCCGCGCATCGACGCGCTTCGGCGCGAACACCGGTTCACTCAGCGACTGAGTGGCGGGCGCTTTCCATAGCTGGTAAGACCGAGTCTGATGGTCAACGCGCGCATAGCACGCCGCTTTCCATCGCACGGGGTCGGCCGGATCCGGACAGCCCATGAACCCGTAACGGTATGGCACGGTGTTGTAGCGATCGTCCTGTCTCGGCAGCGGTGCAATCAACGGGTACAGCTTCTCGATGCCATAGCCGCTGTTCCGGCCGCTCAAGTTCACCGTGAGACGATGAAGATAACTGGTGCCCGCCGCCGCATCATGGGGCGATCCGTCCTTGTTGGGTATCACGGGATACGGGTTCGCCGCGGTGATCTCCCGATCAAAGTACAGTTTTCCGCCGTCTTCGAAGGCGCCCAGCGTGTGGCTGCCACCCCGCGCGGGACCTTCGATCCATTTGAGATCCGTGCCATCGCCATAACGGCGCATGAAGCCCAGGTAAGTTTTCTTGTCCTTGTCCCAGGACCAGTGAATGCCGCCACGGCTCATCTGCTCGTGGTCGATCGCCAGCGGGATGAGGAAGAACGCAATGTGATTCTCGGTTACGGCGAAGTCGTGCACACTGCTGACGTATGGCATCTTGACTTCGGTGCCCCACACTTTCCTGCCGTGCTTGTCGATCTCGAACACCGCGATGACGTTGCTCCCAAATCCGCGCGCTTCATAACCGAACGCGACGATGTTCCCCGTACTCGAGCAGACCTTCGGGTGCGCGGTGAACGGCTGATCTCGCGGCAGCTGGCCGTCGAATGTGTAGACGGGCTCGATCGTCTCGAGCGTATCGAGGTCAAGCGCGGTCGGGGGACTGTCCTCCTTCAGCGCGAGGATCAGATTCTTGTGATGAATGACGTGAGTGTTGGCCGTGCCGCGGCTCAAGCCCTTCACACTGGGGTCGTCCAGGTGAGGGTTCCGGTACATCGGCATCAAACTTCGGCGAGCCCTGTCCTGCGCGAGATAGCGCTCCGTTCTCACGTAGCGGCTGCGATAGTCGACACGGCCGTTCTTGATCCGGAACACGCGCACGTGCCCTTCTCCATCGAAGGGAATGTTCCCCGGCGCGAGCGGATACTGGGGATCCGGTCCGACTGCGTAAAAGCCACCGCTCAGATTCTCGGGAATCTTCCCTTCCACCGGACAGTCCCGCACATCGACTTCTGCGCGTAGCGAGACATAGGTGGCACCAAGTGCGGGGTTTGGGGTCATGCGGTCTGCATCGGGGCTTGACACCGCGATGATGCCGCATTGTCACGCCCGCGTGAGCCCCCTCACCGGCTTTGCGCTACCGCTGTCGGGAAACACCGTGTGCTCCAGAGCATGCTCGGGCACCCCCAGATGCTCCGCCAGCACACCCTTCATCACCGAGCGCAGATCCAGTGTGGGCCTGAGATCCCGGCCCTGGTAGAGCGCCCGGGCGGTGAGGCCCGGCCAGTCCGCCACCATCCGCCCGCCCCTGACCGCCCCGCCCAAGAGGAACGCGGCCGTTGCGGTGCCGTGGTCCGTGCCGCGCGTACCGTTCTCGGCCACCGTGCGACCGAACTCCGTGGCGAGCAGCACCGCCGTATCGCCCCAGGTCGGGCCGAGCTCGGACTTCAAGGTGCGCAACGCGGCATCGAGTGCCGCGAGCCGCCCCGCGAGCTGGCCTTTCGCGCCGCCTTCGTTGAAGTGCGTATCCCAGCCCGTCGTATCGAACACGGCGACCTGCGGTCCGCCGTCCTGTCGCAGGAAGCGCGCGGCGGTGCGCACGACCTCGGCATATTGCGCATTCGGCTTGCCGCGTTTCGCCACGAGCTGCCCGTTCCCCGGCGGACGCCCCGCATCATCCCGCGCCATCTCGGCGCCCCCGGTGTCCTCCGCCATGGTGTGGGCGGGCGTCGCAGCGCTCGCGTCGGAAGAAGCCGCGACATCGGCGATCGCCTCCGCCGCCAGCGCCTCGGCCAGCTTCTTCGCAAGGATGGGATCGCGCGAGTAGAGGTCCGAGATGCGCTGCAACGTGTCGTCATCGAGCGGCGCGAGATGTGAGGGCGACCACGAAGTGACGGCAGCGGGGCCGCGCATGACGAGCGGCGCGGTCGGGGCGAGGCTCACCCCCCGCTCCCGCTCCGGGGCGCGCCACGAGGGAATGGCGGCGAGGGCGCGGTTCAGCCAGCCGGTCTCCGCCGCGTGCGGCTGCGGATATCCCGTCTCCAGCACGTTCTGGCCGTCGAAGTGCGACCGATCGCGGTACGGACTCGCGACGGCGTGAAACACGAGCGCCTCGCGCGCGGTGTACGACTCCTGCAGGAAGGCGAGCGACGGATGCAGCCCGAAGAAGGCGTCGAGCGGCAGCACTCCCGCGTCGGATCCCGGGCGCGCGAGCGCAATATCGTTGCGCGTGGCCGCATAGTCGGGGTCGGCGTAGGGCGGCACGGCGGCGAGCCCGTCGAGCGCGCCCCGCAGGATGACGAACACGAAGCGGGATTTCGTGTCCGCGCCCGTGGTGGCGAAGGCGAGCCTCGAGGCCAGCAGGGCGCTGCCGGCGGATAGAGCGCCGGCGGCGAGGAACTCACGTCGTCTCACGCTTCGCATGATCTCACCGCCTCATGAATTCCGGCGCCGCGAGCAGCAGCGTCAAGGCCTGCGCGCCGCTCGCCGCGTGGGCGATCGCCTCCTGGGTCCCGGCGCTCAGGGTGGCTCCGAGCAGTTGCGGGGCGAGATCCGCGGGATCGCGCCGCGTGCCGACTCTCTGGCCCACCGCATCCGCCCACTCGATGCGCTTCAGCAGCTCCGAGGCGTCGTCCCAATCGGCGCTGCTGTCGTGCCAGCCCGCCGGGGAGCCCGGACTCCAGATCCGCTGCCCGAGGAGCGCGAACAGCCCGACCTGCGCTTTACGCGCGTCGATCGGAAGCTGCAGGCCCCGGAATGCCGATACGATGTAGTCCGACGGTGTCTTGAACTTCGCGAGCGGCTCGGCCCAGGCCTCCGGGGAATCGATGAGCGCGCGGTAGACCGTGGGCAGATCCCCGCCGACTCTCGCGGAACGCGCGAGCGATGCGCTGCACGGCCGACGCCGGCGGATCGTCGGCGATGAAATGACGGGCAAGCTTGACGGCCACGAAGTGGGCGGTCGACGGGTGCCGCGCGAGGTCCCGCAGGACCGCCACACCCTGAGCGTACCCCGTATCCGGATAGCGCCGGCCCATGATGATCTGCGCGCCAGGCTGGTGCATCGCGGGGCGGAACTGGAAGGTGCCTGGAAGGTCGCCGCGGCCCTGCCCGTCCGCGCCCGTGACCGACCAGCCTGTCAGCACCTCGGAGAAAGCGGTCACGTCGGCCTGCGTGTAGCCCCCGTCGACGCCCACGGTGTGCAGCTCCATCGTCTCGCGCGCCAAATTCTCGTTGATCCCGACCCGCCGGCCGGCGTTGCGGCGCTCGATGTTCTGCGCCGCCCGCGAGTCCGGTCCGATGGACATCTGGTTATCGAGATAGAGCAGCATGGCCGGGTGGCGCTCGGTCGCAAGCAGCATGTCGGTGAAGTTGCCGAGCACATAGGGACGGATCGCCTCCCGCTCGTAGCTGCCCGCGAGCCCCGGGAGCACGCTCTTGTCGACCGAGACTGCGAAATGGTTCGCCCAGAACTGCGTCAGGCGCTCGATGAGCGGCCGGTCCGTCGACACGGACTCCCGGAACCGCGCGCCGGCCTCGGCGAGATAGACGGGACGGAGGAGCTGAGAGAGCGTCGCCACCGCGCCGGTCGCGCCGGCGGCATCGTCCGTGCCGTCGGTGCCGGGGCTGGTGCGTGCCGCCGCGAGGCGCTCGGCGCGGATCTCGCGACGAAGCGCATAGAGCTGCGAGAGGATCTGCGCGGAGGACTCAAGATCATCGTCCGCAATCGCGGGCGGGGGACCGTCGAGCTGCGCTCGCAGCCAGTCGGGGCCGGCACCGCCGATCTCCGCGAGATCTCCCGGACGGGCGCCGAGCCCGAATCGATTGGCGGCAATGGCCGAGGCAAGCCGCTCGCGCACGCTGATCCTCCATGACGGATGATGCGACAGACCCACCCCAGAACGCGCCGGCTCTACCCCGGTTGACCGGCCTTCCGCCTCCGCCGGGCGGACCATTTCCGGTCCGGACATTTCGGGCGGGCGGTGTCAGCCGTTATACTGCGCCGCCCCAATCCGGGGTGGTTCGGGTCGGACCGGCTGTGAGCAAGCAGGACACGCACTTCTTTGACGTATTCAGTCTGGTGATCGGCCTGCTGGTGGTCGTGGCCATCATTCTGTTCGCGCTCGCTCGGTCCATCGCCGCAGCGACGCAGGGCCAGGAGCTCTACACCGAGCCGGATTACTTGACGAGCCTCGAGCAGCGCCTCCAGCCGTTCACCCGCGAGGCCATCGCGGGGCAGAACAACGCCGCGCTCGCCATCGTCGAGACCAATCCGGCCGCGGGGGCGGGCAGCGCACTGCCGATACCGAAGAACGGCATGGAGGCCTTCCAGCAGGTCTGCTCCGCCTGCCACGGCCAGGGAATCGCCGGCGCGCCCAAGGCGGGCGATGCCGCGGCCTGGGCGCCACGCATTGCCGAGGGCAAGGCCACCCTGTACCAGCATGCGCTCAACGGCTTACAGGCCGACGGGAAAGTGATGCCCGCGAAGGGCGGCCGCCCCGACATTCCGGACGCGGTGATCCGCCAGGCCGTCGATTACATGGTGGGCCTCGTCAAGCATTGACGGCGGCCGGGAGCGATTCGTGCTCTCTTGCGACGCGCCACACACTTTGTGATGCAGAGAACTTGACGCTCTAGCAACCGCTCCCTAGAGTCGCGCGCATGGAGAAGGCGACCGCACAGCGAAAAGGCTCGGGCGGCAATACCGTCGCTCTGGATACGCATGCGCTCGGCACGCTCAAGTACATCCGCGCCTCCATCGAGGCGGCCGGGGTGCTCGCGGTGCCTGGCTCGGCCGGCGTCGCCATGGGCGCCGTGGGACTCCTCGCCGCGCTCGTCGCCTCCGACCCCGCGATGGCGCGGCACTGGTTCGGCATCTGGCTCGCCGCGGGCGTCGCGGGATTCTTCGGCGGCAGCGCACTCATGATCCACCAGGCCGTGAGCACGGGCACTGCCCTGTACCGCGGTCCGGCCCGGAAGTTCCTGCTCTGCCTCTCGCCGTCGCTCTTTGCCGGGGCCGTCATCACGTTCGCCCTGTGGCATCACCATGCCGCGGACATGATCCCCGGAGCGTGGCTGCTCCTCTACGGCTGCGGTGTCGCGGCCGCGAGCACGATGACCGTGCGTCCGGTGGCCGTCATGGGCGCGCTGTTCGTGGCGCTCGGCATGGCGGCGCTCGCGCTCTCCCCGCGGTATTCCAACCTCTTTCTCGGCGCCGGCTTTGGTGGTCTGCACCTCGCGTTCGGCATCATCATCGGACGGTCCAAACGTGAGCACTAGAACCGGAGCGCGCAAGCGCCAAGAGCCCTTCATCCGCGGTCCGAAGCCCGCCGCGGCGCCCGCGCTCGCGCGGGACGGCGGCGACGAGGACTTCGACAAGCTCGTCTACGGGCGCGTGCGGCTCGGAATCCTGAGCGCTCTCGCGGTGAGCGAGCCGCTCACCTTCAACGACCTCAAGGCGCTGTTCGCGGTGACGGACGGCAACCTGAGCGCTCATGCGCGCAAGCTCGAGGACGCAGGCTACATCAGCTGCCGCAAGATGTTCGAGGGACGGCGTCCCCGGTCGGAATATCGGCTGACGAGCGCAGGCCGCAAGGCATTGAATCGTTATCTCTCGCACGTCGAGGCCGTCATAAAAGCCATGCGCCGCGAGTGACCGCAGGCATGCACGTCGCCATCATCATGGACGGTAACGGCCGCTGGGCCGCGCGGCGGGGACTGCCGCGGACGGCCGGCCACGTGCAGGGCGCGAGGGCCGTGCGGCGCATCGTGGAGGCCGCCGCCCGCGCGGGAATCGCGACGCTCACTCTGTATGCCTTCTCCTGCGACAACTGGGGACGCCCGCAGGGCGAGGTCGCCGCGCTGCTGCGCCTGCTGCGGAGGTACCTGCTCGGGGAGACCCGCTACTGCGCCGAGAATCGGGTGCGCGTGAACGTCATCGGGCGGCGCGACCGATTGAGCCCGGACCTGCTGCGCGCGATCGAGTACAGCGAGCGGACGACCGCGACCGGCTCGCGGCTGCATTTGAGGATCGCCGTGGACTACTCCGCCCGCCACAGCATCCTGCAGGCTGCGCGGCGCGCGCTTGCCGGCGACGCGAGCGGCGAGGAAATGGAGTTCCTGCGGCTCATGAACGAGGTGAACCACTCGGCGCTCGCCACCCAGGGCGTTGACCTCCTCATCCGCACCGGCGGCGAGAAGCGGCTCAGCGACTTCCTGCTGTGGGAATGCGCATACGCCGAGCTTTACTTCACCGACTGCCTGTGGCCGGACTTCGACGAGAACGGCCTCACCCAGGCGCTCCGCGACTATGCGGGGCGCCAGCGGCGCTTCGGGCGGCTGCCCGACGCCGTGGACGCGGCTCTGTAAGCGACGCTCGACTTCTCAAAGGCCCCGGCGCAGCTGCACTGCCTCGGCCACGTGCGCCGGCTGGATGACATCGCTCCCCGCCAGGTCGGCGATGGTGAGCGCGATGCGCAGCACCCGATGATAGGACCGGGCGGTGAGGCCCAGCCGGTCGAGCGCATCGTGGAGCAGCGCCCTTGCAGGCTTCTCCAGGCAGGCCGCGGATCTGAGCTCCGCGGCGGAGTGCGCACTGTTGAGCTTGCCGGCGCGGGCGAGCTGCCGGGCCCGCGCCCGGGCGACCTGAGCCGCTCCCGTCTCCGTGGTCTCGCCAGCCGGTCCTTGCGCGAGGAGCTCGCCCGCCGGGACGCGCTCGACTTCCACGTGCAGATCGATGCGGTCGAGGAGCGGGCCCGAGATCCGCGCCCGATATCTCTCGACCTGCGCCGGAGTGCATCGGCATGCTGTCGAGGCATCCCCGAGGTAGCCGCAGGGACAGGGATTCATCGCCGCGACGAGCTGGAAGGCGGCCGGGTACCGCGCCTGCATGCCGGCCCGCGAGACGGCGATCACGCCGCTCTCCAGCGGCTCCCTCAGCGCCTCGAGCACCCGCCTATCGAATTCCGGGAGCTCATCGAGGAACAGGACGCCATGATGGGCGAGGCTCACCTCCCCGGGCCGCGCATGCGGTCCGCCGCCGACGATCGCGGCCGCGGATGCCGTGTGGTGCGGGGATCGGAACGGGCGGCGGCCGAAGCCGCCCGGGTCGAAGCCCGATGCGCTGACTGATGCAATGGTTGCGACCTGGAGCGCCTCGTCGCGCGCGAGCGGCGGCAACAATCCCGGCAGCGCTCCGGCGAGCATGCTCTTTCCGGATCCGGGTGGGCCGAGCAACAACAGGCTGTGCGCCCCGGCCGCGGCGACGATCAGCGCGCGCTTCGCGTGATGCTGGCCGAGCACCTCCCCCAGCTCGGGAGCGGAGGGCCACGGCGCCGCTGCAGGCGCAGCAGCGCGGGGGAGCGCGGCGATTCGAGGCGGCGCTGGAGGCCGATCGAGTCGAGCGGCGCCAGGAAGCCGGAGCCGATCGCCTTGCAAGCAGGCGCAGGCGTCGAGGAGGTGGTCGGCGGCGAGCACCGCGTCTTCCCGCGCGACGATGCACGCCTCGCTCACGTTCGACCGAGGCACCAGTATCTCGTGCCGCGCCCGTGCGGCGTGCGCCGCGGCGAGGAGCAGCCCCTTGATGGGCTTCACCGCACCGCTCAGGCTGAGCTCGCCATAGAACTCCCGGATCGCGAGGTCTCCATGTCCCGCCGCGGCGTGCCTCACCTGGCCGGACGCGAGCAGGATGCCAAGCGCGATGGGCAGATCGAAGCGGCCGCCCTCCTTCGGCAGATCGGCCGGCGCGAGATTGACGGTGAGGCGGCCGGCCGGAAACTCGAAGCCGCAGTTCTCCAGCGCGGCGCGGACGCGCTCCCGGCTTTCCCGGACCGCTGCGGCGGGTAAGCCGACGATCGCGAACGAAGGCAGCCCGGTGCCGAGACTCACCTCCACTTGCACGAGCGGCGCGCGCAGCCCGAGCTGCCCGCGGCAAAGCGTCGTCGCGACCTGCATCTCTCCCCCGTTCGAACCGGGGCACGATGTGCGAGCCGCGCTAGCGCGCGGATACCGACAGCGCCTTCTCGAGCTCCGCGATCCGAGCTTCCAGCGCCTCGGCCTTGGCGCGGGTGCGCTCGAGCACCTTCGTCTGCGTGTCGAACTCCTCGCGGGTGACCAGATCGAGCTTGCCGAGCGTTGCTCTCAGCACCGCGCGAAAATTGGACTCCAGGTCCTGCTGCATGCTGCGCAAGGCAGGCGGCAGGCTCTCGAGCAGACGGCGGGCGATCTCATCGATTCGAAATGGGTCCATGGCTGCTGCTCCTCTGTGGCGCGCGGAAGCCCAAGGATACGCACGCCGCAGGTCTGCGCCAGCGGGCCTCACCGTCGCAAACCCATCGGTACGCCGAATTACCGAACGAACTTACCCCAAACACCCGGAAAGACCATGCTGACCGCTCCGGCCACGACACGGCGACCCACGGCGAGCGGGCCTAAACGATGTAGGCCTGCCCCGGATGGGGCCTCGGAGGCCCCGTTTCGCTCTTCAAGGGGGGCCGGGGCCTGGCATTTTGGGAGGTAACCGGACCGGCGTCCGATCGGGTGTTGGGCGACTGTGACGGACTTCAAGGGTCCCGGCCGCACTCGACCGCATAATCACCTTGGGCCTGCGCCCAGGGTGGCCTTAGGGCCCCATGCGATCCCGCGGGAGCTCCAGAGCATCGACCAGATGAGGGCGTTCTCGATGCGCCGATATTCAGCGATTGTCGCCGTTGTGCTCGCCATGGGCCTCGCGGCGGGCGTGCGCGCCGACGATATCTGGAAGTGGGTGGACCCCCAGGGAACCGTGCACTACAGCGACCGTCCGGTACCCGGAGCCGTGCTCGTCAAGGGGCACGACCGAGCGAGCGACAACTCAGCGAGCGAGCCCCCCCCCGAGCAGTCGAGCCAGCAGATCACCGACCAGCTCAACAAGGAGGAGGCCGCGCGGGCCGTCCAGAAGGACGAGTCCGACGCCCGGGCCAAGCAGTGCAAGCAGGCCACGGATAACTACAACAAGCTCATTCAGGCTCGCCGCATCTACAACACGGACAGTAGCGGGGGGCGCCAGTATCTCTCCGACGACCAGGCCGACCAGGAACGTGTGCAGGCGCGTGTCGACATGGAAACCGCCTGCGGCACGAATACGCAGTAGCCGGCCACGTCATTCCGAGACGCCTTGGGGTTAGCGCCTTACGGCCACGTCCTCGAGCAGAGCCGCCCGCGATATGAAACCCGACGCGGCCACGCCCACCAAGGCATTCTACCTTCCGGATCTGTGCTCGCCGCGCGCCGCGCTCAGCGTCGTGCTCATCGTCGAGCTCACGGCGTTCTTGCTGGCACTCGCCCGCACGAACACCGCCGTCGGCTTCTGGACCGATCTCGCCCGCACGTCCACCTTCCTGCTGTGGATCGGGCTCACCGGCGCGTCCCTCCTCTGCGCGCTCCGGGACCGCTTTGCTCGCGCGAGCGTTGCACAGGGCTCCGCCCTCATGATGCTGCTCGTGTGCGGCGTCGTCGCAGCGGTATCGGCAGCCGCGCTGCTCGCGGGCGAGAGCTCGCTCGTCAAGACGGCGGGCGCCACGGCGCTGTTCCCGCACGAAGCCGGCGCCTTTCTGGTTCGCAATGTGCTCATCTCGCTCATCGTGACCCTGCTTGCGCTCAGATACTTCTACGTCTCGTACGAATGGCGGCGCAACGTCCAGATGCAGGCGCGGGCGCGCGTACATGCGCTGCAGGCCCGCATCCGGCCGCACTTTCTGTTCAACAGCATGAACACCATCGCATCGCTCACGCGCTCGGACCCGGCCCGCGCCGAGCAGGCGGTTCAGGACCTGGCCGATCTGTTCCGCGCCTCCTTGAGCGAGAGGCACAACACGATCACGGTGCAAGAGGAGCTGGAGGTCGCGCGGATCTACCAGCGCATCGAGCAGCTGCGGCTCGGCGAGCGGCTTGAAGTGCACTGGAACGTGGCCGAGCTGCCGATGCAGGCGCTCGTCCCGAGCCTCACGTTGCAGCCGCTCCTGGAAAATGCGATCTATCACGGGATCGAGCCGCGGGCGGAGGGAGGCGTGGTCACCATCACGGGCGAGCGTTCGGGCGATCTCATCACCATCGTCGTGCGCAACCCGGCGACCGACCTCGAGTCCACCCACGAGGGCAATCGGCTCGCGCTCGCCAACATCCGGGAGCGGCTCGCCCTCATGTATGGCGACCGCGCTCTCGTGAAGGCGGGCCGCTTCGATTCGGAGTACGTCGTGACGCTACGGTTCCCGCACGTGGAGTCCCCCGCGAGGCTGACCGCTTGAGCTTACGTATCCTGATCGTCGATGACGAGCAACCGGCGCGCGACCGGCTGCGCACCCTGCTCGCCGAGATCGGAACGGCCGAAATAGCCGGGGAGGCGGCGACGGGGGAGCAGGCGCTGCAGATCGTCGCTGAGACCTCGCCCTCCGTGGTGCTGCTGGACGTGCGCATGCCGGGGATGGACGGTGTGCAGACCGCCCACCATCTGAGCGCTCTCGCGAATCCGCCGGCCGTCATCTTCACGACCGCCTATGACGAGTACGCGTTGAGCGCATTCGACGCCCAGGCGGTCGGCTACCTGCTCAAGCCGGTGCGCAAGGAGAAGCTCGCCGCCGCGCTCCTGCGGGCCGGCTCCCTGATCCAGACTCAAGCGCAAGGGCTCCCGCTCACCGGTAGTGAGCGGCGCACGCGGATCGCAGCCCGGTATCGCGACGGCACACGGCTCATTCCGATAGAGGAGGTCATCTATTTCTTTGCCGATCAGAAGTACACCACCGTGCGTCACGTGAACGGCGAGGACTTGGTCGAGGACTCGCTGCGCGCGCTCGAGGAGGAGCTCGGCGAGCTGTTCGTGCGCATCCATCGCAATGCCCTCGTGAGCACCCGTTATCTCGATGCGATCGAGCGCAATACCGAGGGCCAGTACTTCGTCCGGCTGCGGGGCTGCGCGGAGCCTCTGCAGGTGAGCCGCCGTATGGCGAGCGAGCTCCGCGAGAGGTATCATTTTCGGGTCCGGCACTCCGGGGACACCGCTTGACCCAATGCGCATCGACTTCACGAAGATGCACGGCCTCGGCAACGACTTCGTTGCGTTCGACGCGCCCCGCGAAGGCCCGCCCGCAGCCGAGCAGCTGCGCCTGCTCGCGGACCGGCACACGGGCATCGGCTTCGATCAGGCGCTCGTGCTCGAGCCACCGCGGCGGCCCGGGACGAGCGTCTACTACCGGGTCTTCAACGCAGACGGTGGGGAAGTCGAGCAGTCCGGCAACGGCGCCCGGTGCGTTGCGGCCCTGTTGCACCGGCGTGGACGGGCGCCCGTGGGCCAGACGGTGCTGATGGACAGCCTCGCGGGCGAGATCCGCGCCCGGATCCTCTCGCCGGAGCGGGCGTCGGTGAGCCTGGGAGTGCCGAGCTTCGATCCCCGCGCCCTGCCGTTCGACGCGCCGGGCGATGCGCCGCTGTACGGCCTCGATGTCGGCGGTACCGAGGTTCAGATCAGCGCCGTGTCGCTCGGCAACCCGCACGCCGTGCTCACGGTGAGCTCCGTGGAGACGGCACCCGTCGAGCGCTTGGGGCCTGCCATCGAGAGCCATCGGCGCTTCCCCAAGCGCGTGAACGTCGGCTTCATGGAGATCGTCGACCGCGGCAACATCCGCCTGCGCGTCCATGAGCGCGGCGCCGGCGAGACCCTCGCATGCGGAACGGGCGCCTGCGCGGCCGTGGTGGTGGGGCGCAGGCGCGGACTGCTGGACGCGGAAGTGCGCGTCCACGCGCGCGGCGGTGAGTTGCGCGTAAACTGGGAAGCGCCGGGCGATTCGGTATGGTTGACGGGTCCCGCGGAGGTCTCGTTCGAGGGCCACGTCGATTTATGAAGGCCGCATCGATTCATAACGATACAATTCAACTAGGGGCTTAAGCGGAACATGACCACACGAGAGGCTCGCGGAATAACCGCGGCGCAGGCCGAAGAGGAATCCGTTGCCCGCTACCTGCAGCACAACCCCGACTTCTTCGAGCACCACCAGCCGCTGCTCGCCCGGCTGCGCCTGCCGCACGCGCGGGGCGGCTCGACCGTCTCGCTGATCGAGCGCCAGGTGGAGGTGCTGCGGGAGCGCGAGGCCGAGGTCGAGCAGAAGCTCGCGGAGTTCGTGAAGGTCGCGCGCTCGAACGACACCGTCGCCGAGAAGATCCACCGCTTCACGCGCCGCCTGCTCCGCGCATCGAGCCGCTCGGCGGCAGTGGAACAGATCGAAGCGAGCCTGCGCGAGGACTTCGACGCGGGCAACTCCGTCCTGGTCCTCACCGCGCCGGCCGCCGACGTTCCGGCCCAGCGGTTCGTCAAGGTCGTCGCCGCGGACGACGCGAACCTCAAGTCGTTCGAGTCGCTGTTCACGAACGGCAAGCCGCGCTGCGGCCAGGCTCGCGATTCGCAGCGCGAGTTCCTCTTCGGCTCCGACGCCCCGGACATGGGCTCCGTCGCGCTGATCCCACTCGGCGAGAAGGGCTCGGTCGGCTTGCTCGCGCTCGGCAGCACCGATCGCGACCGCTTTCATCCCGGGATGAGCACCGAGTTCCTGGGGCGGGTGGGCGAGCTCATCGCGGACGCTCTCGCGCGACCTTAAGGGGCCGTCCGGCTCCGCCTGGCGATGACCCCCGCCGCGCTCGAGTGGATCTCCGGCTTTCGGCGGCACCTCGCCACTGAGCGGCGGATGTCGGAGCATACCGGCTCGGCCTATGGCCGGGATCTCGCCGCTCTGGTGCGATTCTGTGACAAGCAAAGCATCCCGGCATGGACCGGGCTCGACGGCCAGCATCTGCGGCTCTTCGCCGCCAGATCGCACGCGGGCGGGCTTGCACCGCGCAGCGTCCAGCGGCGCCTGTCCGCGGTCCGCAGCTTCTTTCGCTTCCTCATCCGGGAGAGGGTGCTCGGGAGCAATCCGGCCGAGGAGATCCGCGCCCCGAAGGCGGCACGCCGCCTGCCGCGGACGCTCGATCCGGACCAGATGGCGCGCCTGCTCGAGCTGCCGGGCAGCGGCCCGTTTGTTGCTCGCGACCGCGCCGTCATGGAGCTGTTCTACTCATCCGGACTGCGCCTCGCCGAGCTCGTGGGGCTCGACAGCGGCGATGTCGACCTGAAGGACCGGACCGTTCGGGTGCTCGGCAAGGGCAGCAAGACCCGGATCGTCCCGGTCGGCCGGCTCGCGGCCGAGGCGCTCGCAAGGTGGACCGAAGAGCGGGGAGCGATCGCGCGGGCGGACACGAACGCGCTCTTCGTCGGCCGAGGCGGAGCGCGCCTCGGGCCCCGCGCCATCCAGATGCGGGTCGCCTACTGGGCGCGCCGCCAGGGGCTGCCCATGCACGTGCATCCGCACCTGTTCCGGCATTCCTTCGCCTCGCACCTGCTCGAGTCGGGCGGGGACCTGCGTGGGGTGCAGGAGCTGCTGGGCCATGCCGCCATCTCCACCACCCAGATTTACACCCATCTTGATTTCCAGCACCTGGCCCGCATTTACGATGCGACACACCCCAGAGCGCGCAGGAAATCATGACGTTCGATCCGCATGGAACCACCATCCTCGCCGTCCGCCGCAACGGCGTCGTCGCCATAGGCGGCGACGGACAGGTGACGCTCGGCAACACCGTCATGAAGGGCAACGCACGCAAGGTGCGCCGCCTCTACAATGACAAGGTGCTCGCCGGATTCGCGGGCGGCACCGCCGATGCGTTCACGCTCTTCGAGCGCTTCGAGGGCAAGCTCGAGAAGCACGGCAATCTCACGCGGGCGGCCATCGAGCTCGCGAAGGACTGGCGCTCCGACCGGTACCTGCGCCGGCTCGAGGCCCTGCTGCTCGTCGGCGATCGAGAGAAGCTCTTCGTCATCTCCGGCAACGGCGATGTGATCGAGCCGGAGCACGACGCGGCGGCAATCGGCTCGGGCGGCTCGTTCGCGCTGGCGGCAGCCCGGGCGCTGCTCGAGGCCTCCGAGCTCGACGCGCGCGGCATCGTCGAGCGCTCGCTCGGCATCGCGGCCGACATCTGCATCTACACGAACCGCAATCTGCTCATCGACGAGCTGAAGTAGTCTCAGCATGACGAGAGACCTGACTCCCCGCGAGATCGTTCAAGAGCTCGACAAGCACATCATCGGCCAGGACGCCGCCAAGCGCGCGGTGGCCATCGCGCTGCGCAACCGCTGGCGCCGCATGCAGGTCGGCGAGCCGCTGCGCCAGGAGATCACGCCCAAGAACATCCTGATGATCGGGCCGACGGGCGTCGGCAAGACGGAGATCGCTCGCCGCCTCGCGAAGCTCGCCAGCGCGCCGTTCGTCAAGGTCGAGGCGACGAAGTTCACCGAGGTCGGCTACGTCGGGCGCGATGTCGACTCCATCATCAAGGAGCTCGCCGACGTGGCGGTCAAGATGACCCGCGAGCTGGAGATGGACAAGGTGCGCCAGCATGCCTCCGAGGCGGCGGAGGAGCGCGTGCTCGACGCGCTGCTCCCGCGGCCGCGCACGCTCGGCTTCTCCACCGACGAGCCTCGAGAACCGCGCGATGCAGAGACGCGCCAGAAGTTCCGCGCGATGCTGCGCCAGGGCGAGCTCGACGAGCGCGAGATCGAGGTGGAGCTGCGGATGCTCCCCATGGGTGTCGAGATCATGGCGCCTCCGGGCATGGAGGAGATGCAGCAGCAGCTGCAGTCGATGTTCCAGAACCTCGGCGGCAACCGCACCCGCACTCGCAAGGTGAAGGTGCGGGAGGCCGTGAAGATCCTCACCGACGAGGAAGCCGCGAAGCTCGTCAACGAGGAGGAGCTGAAGTTGAAGGCGCTCGAGAACGCGGAGCAGAACGGAATCGTCTTCATCGACGAGCTCGACAAGGTGACGCGGCGCCAGGAGACCATGGGAGCCGACGTGTCCCGCGAAGGCGTGCAGCGCGATCTGCTGCCGCTCGTCGAGGGCTCGACGGTCGCGACCAAGTACGGGCAGGTGAAGACCGATCACATCCTGTTCATCGCCTCCGGCGCGTTCCACCTCTCCAAGCCCTCCGATCTCATCCCGGAGCTGCAGGGGCGGCTGCCGATCCGCGTGGAGCTCGACTCGCTCAAGGTGGAGGACTTCGTCCGCATCCTCACCGAGCCCGATGCCTCGCTCACCGCGCAGTACAAGGCGCTGCTCGCGACGGAAAGCGTGCACGTTGACTTCTCCTCCGACGGCGTACGCCGCATCGCGGAGATCGCCTTCCAGGTGAACGAGCGCACCGAGAACATCGGAGCCCGCCGGCTGCACACGGTCATGGAGCGCCTGCTCGAGACCGTCTCGTACGAGGCGACCGAACGCAAGGGCCTGTCGGTCACAGTCGACGCGAAGTACGTTGACGATCACCTCGGCAATCTGGTCAAGGACGAGGACCTGAGCCGCTACATCCTGTAGCCGGCTTGCTGCTCGCCGATTCCGCGGCGGATCGCCCGCGAGCTCACGGCTGCTCGCTTGCGCCGAATACCTCGATGCGGCGGCTCTTCAGCGCGCGGTGGATGACGATGAAGACGTAGTAGGTCGCGAGGAACCAGAGCAGCCGCATGATCGTGGAGTCGTCTCCGGCGCCCGGCCATATCGACCGGCCGAGCGGCGGCGCGGCAAACCACCCGACGGCGAGCAGGGCGAGCACCCCTCCGAAGTACAGCCGGCCGGCGCGCTGTAGCTTGAGCCCGCCGCGGTGCAGGTAATGCATGCGCGTGCGGAACCAGACCATTCCGATGATGAACACGGCCGTGATGGCCGATGCGAGATCCTGAGCTCTCATCGGCGCTCCCTCAGCCGCGCTCTTGCGCCTCGCTCGCCGGCTCGCCCATCGCGAGCGCGGAGAGCTCCTCGTCCGAGAAGCGCGTCTGCCACAGCAGGCGCCGGGCGCGGAGGATCGCGCTCCTCGGCACCAGGATGCGGCACTGGCGCGCCGCCCCGAGCAGCTCGCTGTCGGCCTGCACGCGGGCGCCGATACCCTCCGAGGCAAGCAGCCCCATCAGCGCCTCGGCGGAGAGCGTGTCGGCGACGACCGTGAGAATTTCCCAGTGCTTGGAGTCCATGGTGTCGAGTCCCGTGCAGTTGCGGTTAATCTCACCGATCGTCGCTCCGGAATCAACGCTTCCGCTGCGCGGACGCCCGCGAGCCGTTGAGCGCGAGCGCCGCCGAGATGTGCGCGAGGTGCGTGAGCCCCTGGGGAAAGTTTCCGAGGAGCTGCTTCGCGCGGACATCGAACTCCTCGGCGAACAGGCCCAGATCGTTGGAGCACGCGCTCGCGCGCTCGAAGAGCTCGCGTGCCCGGTCCACGCGGCTCTGATGCGCCAGGCACTCCGCGAGCCAGAACGTGCAGGCGAGAAACACCCCCTCTCCCTTCGGCAGGCCGTCCTCCGTGCGATAGCGCAGGATGAGTCCGTCCTTGCGGAGCTCGCGCTGGATCGCGTCCGCCGTGAGTAGCATGCGCTCGTCGTCGTAGGGGACGAACTCCACGGTCGGTAGGAGCAGGAGCGCGGCATCGAGGTCGGCGCTCCCGAAGCTCTCCACGAAGTGGCCGCGTGTCCGGTCGATGCCGCGCGACTCCACGGCACGGCGAATCTCCGCGCGCACCTTGCGCCAGCGGGCGAGCGGGGCCGGGAGCGAGTAGCGCTCCGCGAGCGCGATGCCGCGGTTCACCGCGGCCCAGCACATGACCTTCGAGTGCACGAAGTGCCGCGGCCGCGACCGGACCTCCCAGATGCCGCGATCGGGCAGGCGCCACTTCGCGATGGCGGCCTCGACGATCCCTGCGAGGAACGTCCAGCACTCCTCGGCCTGCTGCGGGCGGCCGCGCTCGCTCCATCTCCACGAAAGCTCGAGGACCAGCCCGAACATGTCGGCCTGGTACTGGCGCGCGGCACCGTTGCCGATGCGCACCGGACGCGAGCCGCGCCAGCCGTCGAGCTGCGCGAGCTCGATCTCGACCATGCGGCGCCGGCCGTCGACGGCATAGAGCACCTGAAGGTCCTCCGCGTTGCCCCCCGCGCTGCGCTGGATGAACTGCCGGAAACCGTCCGCCTCGGCCTCGAGGCCGAGCTCCGAGAGCGCATGCGCCGTGTAGACCGAGTCGCGGATCCAGCTATAGCGGTAATCCCAGTTGCGCGGACCGCCCACTTGCTCGGGAAGCGACGTGGTGGGCGCGGCGACGATCGCTCCGGTCGGCGCATAGGTGAGCGCCTTCAGCACGACGGCCGAGCGCGCGATGCCCGCGCCGGCCGACTCGGGATACACGAGCTTCGACGACCACCCGCGCCACCAGCGCAGCGTCTCCTCGTAGTGGGCAGCGAGGCGGTCGCGGTCCTCCGCCCGGGCCGACGCCGTGTGCAAGTCCTCCGGTAGGACGAACTGCAGCGCAAGGTGCAGGCGCTCGCCGGCCGCGACCCGAACTTGCGCCTGCAGGCTGTGCTCGTCGGCCGGCTCCAGCGCGATGTCGCCGAACATCAGGAGCCCCGTATTGCCGCCCACGGCGATGAAAGCGGAATGACCGCTGCGGCGGATCCATGGCCGCACCTCGCCGAAGTCGAACCGCGGCACGATCCGGACCGAGAGCTCGAGGCTCCCCCTCACCCCCTCGATGATCCGGACCAGCTCGCGACGCGGATGGGTCCGCCCCCCCTCGCGCATGGCGAAGAAGTCGGTGAGGCGCACTTCGCCCGCCCCCGAGGTGAAGGTGGTGGCGAGGACCAAGCTGTCCGCGAGGTATTCGCGGCGCACCTTGTACCGCGTCCGCGGCGCCACCTCGAAGTAGCCGCCGGTCTTCCAGTCGAGCAGCCGGCCGAAGCAGCTCGCCGAGTCGAAGCGCGGCAGGCAGCACCAGTCGATCGACCCGGAGCGCGAGACGAGCGCCGCGGAGTGGCAGTCTCCGATCAGCGCGTAATCGGCAATAGGCGGATACGGTTTGCGGTCCATGGCTGCCCCCGCGGCGGAGGCGCGTGGATCTCAGCAATAGCCGTACCGGGGTCGGGGCGCCCCACGCCCCGACCCCGCGGCACGCCGGCAGAGCTCGGCTCCGGCGCGTCGCGGGCCGGATGCGCGCTCAGGCCGCGGGCTCCGCCACGTTCTTCAGGTGCAGACCGAGACGCCGCGCGTCGCTGTAGCGTGCAGACACGTCATTCCAGTTCCACAGATTCCACACCGCATCGAAGAATTTGCCCTTCTCGTTCAGGTACTGCAGGTAGAACGCGTGCTCCCACGCATCGATCACGAGCAGCGGCACCGTTCCCTGGGGGGTGCTCGACTGGTGATCGTGGATCTGCGCGATGAGGAGCTGCTGGGAGAGCGTGTCCCACGTGAGCGCCGCCCAGCCCGATCCCATGATCGTCGCGGCCGTCTTGGTCAGCTGCTGTTTGAAGGCATCGAAGCTGCCGAAGTGCTTGTCGATCGCCAGCGCGAGGTCGCCCGTCGGGCGGCCGCCCGCCTTGGGCGCGAGGTTGCGCCAGAACAGGCTGTGCAGGACGTGGCCCGACAGGTGGAACGCGAGGGCCCGCGAGAGAGTCGCGATGCTATCGTAATTGCCCTTCTGGCGGGCCTCCTGCAGCTGCTCGAGCGTCTTGTTGGCACCGTCGACGTAGGCGCGATGATGCTTGCCGTGGTGCAGCTCCATGATACGCCCCGAGATATGGGGCTCGAGCGCGCCGTAGTCATACTCGAGATCGGGAAGCACGTAACGGGTCATATGGCATTCTCCTCGAAGGGCCTCAAGGCCGGATATTCTTCGCAAGCGGGGGTGTTCGCCGCGGTCAGGCGGAATGATACGACTTTTTTCCTGCGGGCTCTCCCGTCCGCTGCCATAGAATCGCACCCGATATGGTCAACGCTCCGGACGCGCGCTCCGCCGAGACACCGCTGCCGCGCTGGCTCCACGCGATCTCGCGGCTTCCGTGGAGCGTGCTGTACGCCGCGGCTTCGTGCCTTGCGTTCCTCGCGTACCGGGTGGCGCGCTACCGTCTCGCGGTCGTGCGCGGCAACATCGCGGGCGCGCTCCCGGATCTCGCACCGCCCGAACGGCGCCGCGTGGAGCGCGACTACTACCGCCGGCTCGGCCAGCTCGTGGCCGAGGTGATCAAATCGGCGACGCTGCCGGCCGAGGAGCTCGACGACCGCGTGACGCTTCGCGCCCTCGGCGTGGTTCGGGACGAGCTCGATGCCGGCCGCTCGGTGCTGATCGTCGCCGCCCATCAATGCAACTGGGAGTGGTTGCTGCTCGCTCTGTCGCGCAAGCTCGGCTACCCGCTCGAGGCCGCATACAAGCCCCTCCACGACGCCCGCTTCGAGCACCTGATGCGGGCGATCCGCACGCGATTCGGCGGCACACTCGTTCCGGCGAAGGAGCTCCTCGCCCGCATCCTCAGCCGGCGCGGCGCGCGCGCGGTGGCGATGGTCGCCGACCAGGAGCCGGTGACGAGCGATTACAAGTGGTGGACCCAGTTCCTCGGCCGCTCTACCGCGTTCTACATGGGTCCGGAAAAAATCGCGCAGGCGACGCGATACGCCGTCGTATTTGCATCGATGCGCCGAATCGAGAGAGGGCGCTACGAGGTCGAGTTCGAGAGGCTGCTTGCCGCTCGCGCGCCCGTGGACCCCGGCGTGCTCACCGAGCGCTACGCGCGACGGGTGGAAGCTCAGGTCCGGGCGAGCCCCGAGGACTGGATGTGGTCGCACCGGCGCTGGAAGCTGCGCCGTCCCGTGTACTCCGCCGTGCCGAGCACCCCCGACCAGGAAGACCCGTGAGTCCGTGGCGCGCCGCGGCCGCCTCACAGGCGGACCCCGGCACTGCCACGGTCTCGATCGAGAATTACTGGCCCGTCCCGCCTCCGGGCGCGCCGCCGCCGGCGGGCGGCGGATTGCCGTTGTCAGGCGGATTGGCGGGAGGAGGCGCTCCGCCCTCGGGAGGCGCTCCACCCGGAGCGGTGCTCGGCGGCGGCGCGGCATTGCTGGGCGCGTTGGGCGTCGTGCTGTTCGGCGTGCTCGGCGCAGCATTGCCTGCTGGCGGCGTATTCTGGTCGGAGGGGGCAGGCGGTGCCGCGGTCTGCTCCTTCGAGCAGCCGGCCGCCATCATGAGCGCGGCAATCGCGACTAGGACCAAACTCCGTTTCATGAGAGCACCTCTTTCGCTTGCTCGTACGCAAGCGCTGAACGATTCGAGACTCGATTGCAGTAACAAGAACGGTTCCCGAACGGTCCCGTTCCGGCTCGCCCACCTCCGCAAGCCCTGTTCCCGGTCCCGCTCCTGAAGGGCTCGGCTGTCTCTCCGGCGCGGCGCTTCGGCGTACACTCGCGTGATGCATTGCACGAAGCCCCTGTGCCGGTGCGCGGTGCCGGCGCTGCTGTCCCTCGCTTCTCTCATCGCTCTCGCCCAGGCCCAGGACCCCGCCGCCCGCCAGCCGCCCACGGTCGCTGCGATCCTCGCCGCATCGAAGCCGAGCGACTGGCGGCCGCTCGATCCTCAGAACACGCTCTACATGCAATTGCCGGCGGGTCGGGTGGTCATCGAGCTCGCGCCGAAGTTCGCGCCGGGCTACGTGGCGAACATCAAGACGCTCGTCCGCGAAGGGTACTTCGACGGCCTCGCCATCGAGCGCGTGCAGGATAACTTCGTCGTGCAGTGGGGCGACCCCGATCATACAAAGTCCCTGGGAACGGCCAAGCGCTCGCTGCCGGCGGAGTTCATCGTCGCGGCGCGGGATGTTCCGTTCACGCCGCTGCCCGATCCGGACACTTACGCGCCGCAGGTGGGCTTCTCCGGAGACTTCCCGGCGGCGCGCGATCCGACCGTGGGGCGCGCATGGCTGGTTCATTGCTACGGAATGGTCGGCGCCGGTCGCAATGACGATGTAGACAGCGGCAACGGGAGCGACCTCTACACCGTCGTCGGGCAGGCTCCGCGCCAGCTGGACCGCAACGTCGCCCTGGTCGGACGGGTCGTGCAGGGCATGGACCTGCTGTCCGCGCTGCCCCGCGGCACGGGCCGGCTCGGGTTCTACACCCGGCGCGAGCAACGCACGCGGATCGAATCGGTGACACTGGCCGCCGACGTGCCCCCGGATAGGCGCTCGCGGCTGGAAGTCATGCGCACCGATACCCGAGCCTTCGCGGAGCTGATCGAAGCGCGCCGCAACCGGCGGGACGCGTGGTACAAGGTGCCGGCCGGCCGCGCCGACGTCTGCAACATCCCGATTCCCGTCCGTCCGCAGTGAGCATTCCCGGCTGAGGCAGCACGCGGGAGTACCGCGATCGCGCTCCGTCAGCCGCGATTCCGGCGTCGGCGGTTGGCCCCGCGCGCTCGACCGAACGGGCGCGGCCCGTTTCGAAGATCGCGCTGCCGCCGCTGCGCCTGCGGTCCCCGCTGCTGCTGTCCTTGGCGCCCCTGCGGCCCCTGCGGCCCCGTTTGCTGTCGTGTGAGCGCCCGCTGGCGCGCTTGCTCCAGCATCTGCTGACGCTGCTCGGGCGTTGCGTTCTGCCATCGCTGGCGCAGCTGCAGGCGGCGCTGGGCCGGCAGTTGCTCGAACTTGCGGAAGTTCTGGCGCACGGCCTGTTGCCGGTCGGGCGGCAGCGACCGGAACTCTTGCCACCGCTGCTGCAGCAGCTGGCGCTGCTGCGGGGGTAGCGCCTGCCAGCGCTGGAAGCTGCGCCGCGCGTTGCTGCGCTGCTGCGGATTCATGTGCAGCCAGCGGTTGCTGCCATTCGCGAGCGCCTCCTGCCGCTCCGGAGGGAGGCTCCCCCACTGGCCCGAGTAGCGGTTCAGCAATTGTTGCTGATCGGGCGACAGGCTGGACCAGGAAACGCTCGGCGGCTGGGTCGGCGCAGCGAGCTGCGCGAACGCCGGCGCCGCCGCCGCGAGCAGCAGCGTCAACAGAGCCGTGTAGCGCACTCGTCTCACTTCTTTTGACTCCCGCCAGAGCTCCCGTCAGAGCCGTCCCCTCCGGGAGGGGGCGGCAGTTTGGTCGGCGATGCCACTTTCGCCGGGTCGGTCTTCGCCAAGTAGTCGATCCATCTCTGATCCGCGGAGCCGATGCCGCCCAGGAACTCCATCAGATCACAGTCGTCCGCCGGCGGCTTCGCCTGCTGGGATGACCCGCCAGCAGCCACGACGGGCGGCAGCGCCGCGGTGCCGAGCACCGAGGCGATCACCAGCCATGAGAGTCCGCAGCTCGCGGGCCGCCGCCTTCGCGGCATGTTGGCTCCTACCTATCGTACGGCGGCGCGGCGGCTGTTTGCCCGCACGCGGCGCTAAGTGGTGTGTTTCGTTCCGCTCGAGTCCGCGTCCGTCGTGCTGGTGTCTCCCTGTGCCGCCGCCCATTCGTAAAAGCCACGGTCATAGTTCTCCATCAAAGTCATGCTCTCGTCGTCCGTGAGCAGGTCCAGCACCTCGAGCGAGGGTTGCGCACTCTCACCCTTTGGCGCCACCGGGCGAGATCCGGGGCCGAAGAGCACGAGCACCGTCGCGAGAACCGCCGCGGCGACCGCTCCGGTGACCGGCATCAGCACCAGCTTGCGGCTGCGCCACATCCCTGGTCGTGTCCCGGCAGCGGCTGCGAGCGCGGCCTGGCGCGCCTGGTTCAGACGCGAGCGGGTGCGCGCGTCGATGCGCGTCACGCTGTGCCGGAGCACGGCGCGCGTGCGCTGCTCCAGCTCGCTCACGATGTCCGTCTTGTCCGTCATGACTCGACCTCGAAATCCCCCAAGCGCGCGCGCAGCGCCTGCACCGCGCGGAAGTAATGTGTCTTGACGCTCCCCTGGGAGCAGCCCATCGCGGCCGCCGTCTGGGCCACATCGAGGCCCTCCAGGTTGCGCAGCAAGAACGCCTGGCGCTGTCTGGCGGGCAAGCCGTGCAGCGCCTTCTCGAGCGCCTGCATAGCCTCTTCCACTTCCAGCTTCGCCGTCAAAGGGGGCTCGGGGCTCGCCACTTGCGCGAGCGGATCGGGCTCCTCGTCATCCTCGTCCCGCTTGAAGGGCAACCAGGCCATGACCCGATTGCGCACCGTTCGCCGGCGCTGCATGTCGCGGATCCGGTTCTCGAGGATCCGATAGAAGAGCGGCCTCCACTCCTCCACCGGGCGGTTGGCGTACGCTCGCGAAAGCTGCAGCATGGCGTCCTGCACGGCGTCGAGCGCGTCATCCTCGTTGCGCAGGCTCGCCTGCGCGATCCGGAACGCCTTCAGCTCGACGCTCGCCAAGAACTGGTTGAGCGCTGCCGACCGGGCCTCGGCTGTCGTGTCGTTCAAGAGAGTGCCGTCGTACGATGCCGCGGGCGTGTTATAAACGGGCGCGAGCGTAGCAAAGGCACTCATGCCGCGTACAACGCAGCTGCCGCCGGCGCGGTTGACCTGTCTCCAATAAGAGTCACTACGGCATTCCTGACGTGGATTTGACTTAATCCGCACAGAGGCGGAAACACGCCAGACAGCTGATTCTCAAGGGATTTTATCAGCAGATGCCTGTAACGAGGCCCCAACCCGGCATCCTGAGGGTCGCCCTCGACGTGCCCGTGCGCCGCCTGTTCGACTACCTGTCGCCCGAGGCTATACCAGGTGCGATCCGCGTGGGAGCTCGCCTGAAAGTCCCCTTCGGCCGACGGCGGCTCATCGGTATCGTCGTCGAGACCGCACCAGAGTCGGACATACCGCAGGATCGCCTGAAATCGGCCGTCGAGACGGTTGATACGGTGCCCATTCTGGACGCGGAGACGCTCGCGCTCGTGTGCTGGGCCGCCGACTACTACCACCATCCGCTCGGCGAGGCGCTCGCCTCCGCGCTTCCCAGGGCGCTCCGACTTGGCGCCCCCGCAGTGCGCCGGGAGCAGCGCTGGATGGCGACGCCGGAAGGGGTGGAAGCCCTCCGGCGCGGCGAGCCCCGACGCGCGCCCCGGCAGCGCCAGCTGCTCGCGCGGCTCGCCGGGGAGCGGGGTGCCTCGGCGACCGCGCTCGCGGCAGCGCTCGACAGCTTGCCCGGCGCCGCGCCCGACACATCGCGCGGCGCCGGCGAGCCCGGCTGGCGCGAGGCGGCGCGTGCCCTGGAGCGCCGAGGTTGGGCCGCCTGCCGGATGGAAACGCCCGCGCCGCCGCCCGCAGCGGCTGCCGGCACGCGCAGCGCAGGACTGCCCCTCACTCCGGAACAGGCGCTCGCGGTCGAGAGCATCTGCGGATCGCTCGGCCGCTTCGCGGCGTGGGTGCTCCACGGGATCACCGGCAGCGGCAAGACCGAGGTTTACCTGCGCGCCATCGAGGAGGTGATGCGCCGCGGACAGAGTGCCCTGGTGCTGGTGCCGGAGATCGGCTTGACGCCCCAGCTCGTCGGACGATTTCGCGACCGCTTCGATGCGCCGCTCGCGGTGATGCATTCCGCTCTCACCGACCAGGAACGCCTCGCAGCCTGGCGCGAGGCCTTCGGCGGACAGGCGCGCATCGTGATCGGCACGCGCTCGGCGGTCTTCGCGCCGGTGCCGCAGCTCGGGCTCATCATCGTCGATGAGGAGCACGACGCCTCCTTCAAGCAGCACGAAGGCGGCTTTCGCTATTCGGCCCGCGACGTGGCGGTCATGCGCGCACAGCGCGCCGGCGTCCCGATCGTGCTCGGGTCGGCGACTCCGGCGCTCGAGACGCTGCACAACGTCGTCACGCATCGGTACGAGCGCCTGTCGCTCCCCAACCGAGCGGTCCAGAGTGTGCCGCCGCGCGTGTCGCTCGTCGATCTGCGGGCGCATCCGGTTCATTCCGGACTCTCCACGCCCGCGCTCAAGGGAATCGAGCGGCACCTCGCCGAGGACGGACAGGTGCTCGTGTTTCTCAACCGGCGCGGGTATGCGCCGACGCTTCTCTGCACCGCCTGCGGCTGGATCGCGCCCTGCAAGGATTGCGATGCGCGGCTCACCGTGCATCGCGCGGCGCAGCGCCTGCGCTGCCATCACTGCGGCGCCGAGACGCCGCTGCCCGAGCGCTGCCCGCAGTGCGGGTTCCTCGTGAAGTCCGTCGGACAGGGAACGGAGCGCATCGAGGAGACGCTCGCGGAAACCTTCGGCGCGAGTGCTCTGGTTCGTCTCGACCGTGACGTCGTCCGCCATCGAGGCGACATGGAGTCCGTGATGGCGCGCATCGCTTCCGGCAGCGCGCGCATCCTGGTCGGCACGCAGATGGTCACCAAGGGCCACGACTTCCCGAACATGACACTGGTGGTCGTGCTGAATGCCGACCAGGGGCTCTTCAGCACCGACTTCCGCGCGCCCGAGCGGCTCGCGCAGACGATCGTGCAAGTGGCCGGCCGCGCCGGCCGCGGGGCGAAGCCGGGCGAGGTGCTCATTCAAACAGAGTTCCCCGAGCATCCGCTGCTCCGGAATCTGCTGGCGGAGGGCTACGAGGGCTTCGCGCGCACCGCGCTCGCCGAGCGGGCCCAGGCCGCGTGGCCGCCGTTCAGCCGGCTCGCGGCCGTGCGCGATTCCGCGGCGACTCCGGAGGCGGCTTTGGCGTTCCTCACCGACGCGCGACGCGCGGCCGGGAAGGCGCCTCGTGTGAAGCTGCTCGGCCCCGTGCCGGCCGCGATGGCCAAGCGCGCGGGGCGCTACCACGCGCAGCTGTTGATCGAGAGCCCGGACCGAGGAGCGCTGCACCACTTTCTCGACGCCTGGTTGCCGGAGCTGGAACAACTCCCGAGCGCGCGGCGCGTGCGGTGGGCGCTCGACGTGGATCCGATCGAGCTGTTCTGACTAGCGGCAAGGAACACTCTGGGGGTCTCGAGCGCCGGTTACTGTCCCGCTGGGACGTGGAAGCGCTCGAGCGCCGGAGCCTGCACCGGAGCCTCCGAGTGAGGTCCCGGCAGAGGTACCCAGTCGTAAGGCACCGCCTGTATCCGATAGACGGAGTTGGCGCCCGCGGGCCCGCTGGCCGCACCGCGCATCGGAGCTACGTATTCCCACACGATTCGGCCGCGAGGCGTCACCTGGAAAAAGCGCCCGTCAATGCCCTCGTCGATCAGCGTATTGCCGTTCGGCAGGCGTTGGACGCTGCTGATATAGGGACTGTAGAAGGTGATTTTGGTGCCGCTGTACTGCCACACGACGGTGCGCTTGACTGGTTCGATCTCCAGCGCGCGGGAGCCTGCGATGAGCGGCAGCTCCGCGGGCGGGAAACCGGCTTCGCCTTCGTTGTCGAACAACAGGAGATTACCGGCTCCGGGAAGGCCTTCCGGGATCAGGTGCGCATCGTGCTGGCCGCTCAAATGACCGACCCGTCCCGGCGCGGCCACCTCACCCAGAGCGAACAGAGTCGCGTCTCTGGCGGCCGGAAAGTCCGGCCCCAAGCGCCAGACGATGTGGCCGGTCTTGCGGCTGATGATCGCAACGACGCTGGCGTTGCGCGAGCTGATCATGATGTTATCCGCGGCAAAGCGATCGTCGCCCGCCTTCTCCCAGCGGTTCGGCCCGAGAGGCTCCATGTCGTTCAAATGCAGGTAATCGGCCGGCGCGCGACGCTCGATCAGCTGCAGCTGGGACTCCGTGAGGCCGAGCTCCGGCAGATGCGCGGACGCGGTCCAAGTCCAGATGGTCCGTCCGCGGGCGTCGACCTCGTAGATCACGTCGTCGAGCATCTGCCGCCGGCCGAACCCATTCAGCATGCCGCTGCGGCTGGACAGGATGAGCGTGTCGCCGCCGGGCAGGCGGTCCCAGTCGTGGTGCTGCATCGCTGCGCCGCCCGGCGCTTGAGCACCCCATTTCCAAACGACGTTCCCGCTCCAATCGACGAGCCCGAACGTTTCGTTGCGAAACTCGGCGGTCCTGCCGGGAACGGCGCCCGTGCCTCCGTTACCGCGGACCGCCGGTATCGCCGACAGCTGCAGTCCGACCTCGCCCTTGACGCCACGGGTCAGCCCAGGGTCGAGCATCTTCGACGGGAAACCCCCGAAATCCCACCGGTGAAGGACATGGCCGTCCATGTCGATCAGATAGGTCTTCTGATCCGCCGCGCTGAACAGCACGTCGCAGTTGTAGGCGGCCGAAGGGTCGTAACGGGTCACGCCGGTCGGGTAGACGCTCGGGGCTGCCGCGGTCAGCTGCGAGGTGAGGAGCATCACCGTCATGGACGCCGCGATCGCGGTTTGTGGAGCCAGTGTCATCGACCCCCCTCTCGGCGTATGACGCGGCTCGGCTAGCTCTCACCGCGCAACTGGTCGAGTCGCTCCCGCATCCGATCGCCCATCTCCTCGGACCCGAACGGCTCGTGGCCCTGGGCGAGATGTTCGGAATGCCTTCTCACGTAGTCCTCCCGGGAGTTCACGTGCGGGAAAGGCTGGCCGGGAACGGGCACGCCGAGGAAGGCGCACAGCGGGTCCCAGCCCTGCTTGGTCTCGTACACCAGGAGCCTCGCCGGCGGGATCGTGTGCTCGACTTCGGCGTTGTGTCGCGCGAAGTGGTCGATCATGAACTCACGATCGTGGATGCGGTCGCGGAGTCCTCGCCAGACCGTCTTGTTGAAGAACTCCTCAAGCGGGGAGCCTTGGAGCGTCTGGGTGCTCTGCTCGGAGAAGATGGTCTCCTGCGTCGAGTCGAACCAGGAACGCGCATCGCGAACGGTCAGCAGGACCTTCGCCTCGGGATACGACCGAGCGAGATCGCGCCAGAATGTGCAGCCGGGATAATCGACCGTGGACGCGTATCCGCTGAAGAGCGTCCGCCAATCGGGGTGCCCGTCCGCGGCACGCTCCCAGAGCGGCGCGTGCGTCGGGTGAATGAAAAGCTCGGTCATGTGATAGCACGGCCCGAAGCCGAGCTGCTCGAGCGCCAATTTGATCGACAGGGTCCCGGTACGACCCAGTCCGGCACCGACGAGCTTCAGTCCCATGCGACGACCCCCGAGTCGGAAAGATGCCCCGGGGCATGTAGGCCAATTGCGCCGCCGTGTCAACCCGCCCCTGTCTTCGAGACCGCCGCCGCGGGCTCGAGCCGGCTCGCGGAGCGCTGGCGGAGTCGGCAGATGAGAAATAGACTGCCGCGCTCCATTCCCTCACGGACGCTCCCTTGAAGCAGCCGCTCGAGCAGCTCCTCCTCAGAGCCCTGCAAGCTCTCCCGGTCGACCTCGTTCCCGAGCCGCCCGATCCGGCGGCGGTGACGGTGGAGCGCACGCGCGATGCGAAGCACGGCGACTTCGCGACGAATGTCGCGCTGCGCCTCGCGAAGTCCGCGCGGCGCAGCCCGCGGGAGCTCGCGCAGGCGATCATCGCCGCGTTGCCGCCAAGCCCTCTCCTCGCGCGCGCGGAAGTGGCGGGCGCCGGGTTCATCAATTTCTTCCTGACCCAGGATGCCTATGCGCGCGAGCTCGCGAGCATCCACGAGCTCGGCGAGCGCTACGGCCGCAGCGCGCTCGGCCGCGGCGAGCGCGTCTTGATCGAGTTCGTCTCTGCAAACCCGACCGGGCCACTGCACGTGGGCCATGGGCGTCAGGCTGCCTACGGGGCGACGCTTGCCAACGTGCTCTCCGCCGTCGGCTATGACGTGGCGCGGGAGTACTACATCAACGATGCCGGACGGCAGGTCGCGATCCTCGCCGTGAGCGCCTGGGTGCGCTATCTCGAGATCTGCGGCGAGGAGCTGCCGTTTCCGGAGAACGGCTACCGCGGCGACTACGTCCGCGCCGTGGCGCAGAGGCTGCACGCGACCGTCGGGCTGCAGCTGCGGCGGCCGGCCGCGAAGGTCCTGGCCGGACTTCCCGCCGATGCGCCCGCGGGGGACAAGGAGGCCTACATCGACGCGCTGATCGAGCGGGCGCGCGACCTGATCGGCGCGGGCGGATTCCTCACGGTGCTCGAGCTCTCGCTCGGCGAGATGCTGGCGGACATCCGCAGCGACCTGGACCAGTTCGGCGTCGTCTTCGACCGCTGGTACTCGGAGCGGGCGCTCGCCGAGAGTGGAGCGATCGAGCGCGCCCTCGCGCGCCTCGAGGCTGAGGATCAGCTCTACCGCAAGGACGGCGCCACGTGGTTTCGCGCGACCGCGTTCGGCGACGAGAAGGATCGGGTCGTCGTGCGCGAGAACGGGCAGAAGACGTACTTCGCCTCCGACATCGCGTACCACCTGGAGAAGCGTGAGCGCGGCTTCGCGCGCCTCCTCGACGTGCTGGGCGCGGACCATCACGGCTACATCGCGCGCGTCCGGGCCGGGCTCGCCGCGATGGGCGAGCCCGGTGACTGTCTCGAGGTGACGCTCGTCCAGTTCGTGAGCCTCTTGCGGGGCGGAGAGAAGATCCCCATGGGCAAGCGGGAAGCGCAGTTCGTCACGCTGCGGCAGCTGCGGGAAGAGGTCGGCAACGACGCCTGCCGGCTCTTCTATCTCATGCGCAGCCACGATCAGCCGCTCGACTTCGACCTGGAGCTCGCCAAGTCCCGCACGAACGAGAATCCGGTCTACTACATTCAATACGCTCATGCCCGCGTGGCGAGCGTCCTCAAGCAGCTCGCGGCGCGCGGGCTCGAGTTCGACCGGGCCGCCGGGCTCGCGAGTGCCGGCCTGCTCGCCGGCCCGCAGGAGCAGGCGGTGCTCACGACGCTGGTCCGATATCCCGAGGTGCTGGAGCAGGCCGCGATCACCCGTGCGCCCCACGGGATCGTCCACTATCTGCGGGAGCTCGCGAACACATTCCACACCTATTACAACGCCGAGACGTTCATCGTGGACGATGCACGCCTGCGCAACGGACGGCTCGCGCTGGTGCTCGGCGTTCAGCAAGTGATCCGCAACGGCCTCGGCCTGCTCAACGTGTCCGCTCCGGAAAGCATGTGAGCGCTCGGAGCACGCGATGACCCGGCTTACCACGCGGGATTACAAGAAGCCCACCCGCAGCTCTCTCGAGCTTGCGCGCTGGCGGGAATTCGGCGCCGGCCTGCTCGTCGGCGCGGTCGCGACAGCCGTGCTGTTCGCAGTCACTCATCGCCACCAGCGCGCGGTGCCCGACGTACCGCGCCCCGAGGCGCACCGGGCTCAGCCCGCGGATGCGGGCGATACGACCGCAGAGACGGCCGCCGCGGCCTCGAGCGGCGACAGCCCGGAGCATTACGACTTCTACAAGATGCTGCCGCACTTCGAGGTGGTCGTGCCGGAGAAGGAGCACGCTTTGAAGCCCGGCCTGCCGACCGCCGCCATCGAACGGCCGGGAGTCTATGTGCTGCAGGCCGGATCGTACCGCAACGAAGCCGAGGCGGATCGCGTCGCCAAGCAGCTCACTCTCGAGGGAGTGACCGCGAACGTGCAAAGAGTGGCGGTCGATACCGACGTTCTGGTACCGCGTGCGCGTCGGTCCCATCAGCAAGCTCTCGGACCTCAACCGGCTGCGGCACAAGCTGCAGTCCGCCGACGTGGACGCTCTCGTCATCCGGGTCGGCGACTGACGCCCGCTCGGAGGCTTTTCAGCAAAGCAGCCGCCGCGGTCTCACCTCGAGCCGCCGCCGTATCCGTCGGGGTCTGTCCCGCGTGGGGTCCTGCGTCGTCGCGTGCCTTACTTCAGTCGTCGCTGCCGGCGCGGAAATCGACGCCGAGCGAGCGCAGCTTGCGGTAGAGATGCGTGCGCTCCATGCCGACGCGCTTGGCGAGCTGGCCAACCTTGCCGTTGCAGAGCAGCAGCTGCTGCTGCAGGTAGGCGCGCTCGAACTGCTCGCGCGCCTCGCGGAGCGGCAGCGCGAGCAGATCCTGCTTCACGAGGGGCTCGCCGGGGGTGGACTGGATCGCGAGCTCGCGCTCGACCTCCTCCAGGCGGATCTCCTCGGGGCCGCCCTGGATGAGCAGGCGGTGCACGAGGTTCTTCAGCTCCCGCACATTGTCCGGCCAGGGATAGTTGCGCAGGCGGTTCTGGGCGGCGACGCTGAAGCGCCGGAAGGGCAGGCCCTCGGCGTCGACCGCGCGATCGACATAGTGCCGCAGCAGCTCGGGAACGTCCTCCGCGTACTCGCGAAGCGGCGGCACCCGCACGATGAGGGTGTTCAGATGCGCGAGCAGGTCGCGCCGCAGCCCCTCCGGCGCGGCGCCGGCGCGCGTCTCGACGCCGGGCTGCGCCGAGGAGAGCACGCGCCCCTCGAACGGCCGCGATTCCATGCTGCCGAGCCGCGTGAACGCGCCAGACTCGAGCACGCCGAGCAGCAGCCGCTGGGCCTGCGCCGGCAGATCCTCGATGTCGTGGATGAAGAGCGTGCCTCCCGCAGCCTGCTCGAGCAGGCCGCCCTGCGCGCCACGTCCGAGCAGCTGCTCCTCCGCGTCCGCATCACGTAGGCCGCTCGCGATGACGGCGACGAACGGCGCGCCCGCGCGCGGGCTCTCGCCGTGCAGATAGCGCGCGAAAGCCTCGCGTCCGGATCCCTGCTCGCCGATCAAGAGCACCGAGGAGGGGTTCGAGGCGATCTGCTGCAGCTCCGTCCGCAGCTGCTGCACCAGCTTGCTCTTGCCGGCAGGCACCAGCAGCTGGGGCGGCAGGGGATTGACGGGCTGGCGGCGGCGCTTCCCCGCGTCGAGCGCGCGCTCGACAGTACGCAGGAGCTTCGCGAGCGACAGCGGCTTCTCCACGAAGTCGAAGGCTCCGAGCCGCGTCGCCTCGACGGCCGTCTCGACCGTCCCGTGTCCCGACATCATGACGACGGGACAGCCGTCGGCGGCCGAGGTGGACCACTCGCGCAGGAGCGTGATGCCGTCGACATCCGGCATCCAGATGTCGAGCAGCACGAGGTCGGGCGACTGGCGCACCTTGGAGGTGCGTGCCTGACCCGCGTTGGCGGCCACCTCGACCTCGTAGCCCTCCTCGGAGAGGATCTCCTTGAGCAGGCCGCGGATGTCCGCCTCGTCATCGACCACCAGAATTCGCGACGCGCTCATGCCAATCTCTCCTTACGCAACGCAGGCCGCAGCTCGCGGACGGACGATGCCGATCGAGTGCTGTCTCGCACCGGAAGGGTCACGCGTACCCTCGCGCCGCCTTCGAGCCGGTTGTCCGCATCGATGTGCCCGCCGTGCTCTTCCACTATCTTCTTGACGATCGCAAGACCGAGGCCCGTGCCCTTCGGCTTGCTGGTGACATACGGATCGAAGACGCGCGCGAGCAGCTCGCGCTGGAAGCCCGGCCCGTTGTCGCTCACCGTGATGACGGCGAGGTCAGCGTCGGCGAGACGCTCGCACCGCGTCGCGATCTCCACCCATGCCGGCTCGCAGGCGTCGAGCGCCTCGAGCGCGTTCACCAGCAGGTTGTTGAGAATCTGCCGGATCCGGCCGCGGTCCGCCTCGATGGCCGGTAGCGCCGCGGCGAGCTCGAGCCGGATCTCGACACGGGAATCCTGCGAGCGGTACAGGTCCGCGACTTCCGTGACGAGCTCGTTCAGGCTGAAGCGTGCGATCTTCAATTCAGGCGCCCGCGCGTACTCGCTGAAGGCGTTCACCATCTGCTTCATCGTCTCGACCTGCTGCACGATCGTGTCCGTCGAGCGCTGCAGCAGCTCCGCGTCCTCGCGGGGCATGCTCGCAAGAAAACGCCGCCGCATGCGCTCGGCTGACAGCTGGATGGGCGTGAGCGGATTCTTGATCTCGTGCGCAAGCCGCCGCGCAACCTCGCCCCAGGCGGCATCGCGCTGGGCCTGCAGCAGCGCCGTGATGTCGTCGAACACGATGACGTAGCCCCGATCTCCGCCGTCGCCGGGGAGCGGTGTGCAGGCGCACATCAGGGCGCGGTGGCCGGAGGCTCCGTCGAGATCGATCTGCTCGCGCCACTCCTCCCGCCCGCCCGCGAAGCGCACGCTGAGCGCGGCGACGAACTGGCCGAAGCGCTCGTTGCCTTCCGCGAGCTTCGGCAGCGACCGGCCCGTCGCGGACGACAGATCGACCCCCAGGATGAGGCCGGCGGCCTGGTTCGCGATGCTGATGGTGAGCTCTCTGTCCACCGCGAGCACGCCGGTAGACAGGCGCGCGAGGATGATGGCGAGGCGCTCTCGCTCGTGCTCGACCGCCTGCTGACTGCGCAGCGCCTCCTCGCGTGCGCGGCGCAGCCGCTTGGTCATGTCGTTGAAGGAGTGCACCAGGAATCCCATCTCATCGCGCGAGGGCAACGGCAGGCGTGTTCCGAAGTCCCCCTTGCCGACGGCGCGCGTGCCCGCGATGAGGTCCTGCACCGGACGCGTGAGGCGCTGCGCGGAGAATATGGCGCCGTAGATCGCCGCAAGCATGGCGATCAGCAGCACGACGGTGAGCGTCAGCTCGAAGCTGGATTTCAGCGGCCGGCGCAGCACCGCGAGCTCCCCGTACTGCGAGTAGGCGTGTTGCACCGCCTCGGAGAGCGCCGAGAGCTGCGGAGGCACGCTGTACACCGCAAACACGTATCGGTAGTCGGGAGTCGCCATCACGTCCGAGATCGGGGCCGCGATGCGGATCTGGTACTGCCCGTCGGCCTCGGGGTCGAGGCTCACGTACGGCCGTCCCTGACTCACCTCCCGCACGACCTCCGCGGTCGGCGTCACGGGGATCACGTCACCCTTGTCGCTGTCGCTACTCAGGGCAAGGACGTGCTGGTGGCTGTCGAAGAGCCCGATCTCGATCGCGTCCGTCGCGCGCCGCTCGTAGTCGAGGCGGCGCAGAACGTCGCCGCCGGACAGATCGATGAGCGAGGCCGCGAACCCCTCGGTGCGCAGCGAGTACTCGCGCATGCGCACCTCGAGCGTGGAGCGCGACAGCGCGACCGCATCGTTGAGCCCCTGTTTCACCTCGACCTGGAACCAGCTGTCGATGCCCCGGTTCAAGAAGTCGAGCGAGAACAGGTAGACGATCATCAGAGGCGCGATCACGAGGGCGCCGAAGATGAGAACGGTCCGCGCCGTGAGCCGCGAGCCCGGCACGTGATTGCGGTAATCGCGCGCCAGCTGCCAGAGCTTGCGCGCGAGCAGCACGGTGAGCCCGATCACGCCGATCACGTTGAACAGCAGGATCCAGGGCTGCAGGCGCGAGAACTCGGAGGAGTTCTGCACGCTCTTTGCGAGCAGCAGGAGCGCGCCCGCGCCGATGCCCGCCCAGAGCAGGGCGAGCATGTAATTGCTCCAGCGCACGCGCGCTGTGCTCAGCTTGGGAGCGTCCATGTGTACCACCCGCTCTCGCGGTTCCAATCGTCGGTCCAGAACAGGAGCGCGCGCAAGGAGGCGGGCAGCCGCCCGCGGCGGATGCCTGCGCGCACGCTGATGTGATACTGCTCGCTTTGCGCGAGCTGCGAGGTGACGAGAACCGGCCAGCCGTCGACCTTGCTCAGGAAGGCGAGCGCATCGTCGAGCGTCGAGAAGCTCTGCTGCTCGCCGCCTCGCACATCGCGCACGACGTAGCGATCACTGATGCTGTGGTAGGCGAGCTCGCGGTGCAACGTCACGTCGGCGACGATCGGATCGAACCAGAAGTGCCGGTCGCGCGTCACGCGCGCCTCGACCTCGAACGAGAGGGTGACCCCGTCGTGGAGCGCGTTCTCGATGGACGGCGTCATGGGATATTCGATGCGGGCGTGCAACTGGTACACCGAGTGGTCGATATCGACGTATGCGGAGCTCACCTGCAACACTCCATCGAGCGCATCCGCCCGGATCCGGCTGCTCAGCCCAACCGCAAGCGCCATCGTGGCTGCCATGGCGAACGCCCTGGTCATGGATCCCCGCACTTGAAGTCCCCTGTCAGTGTCCCGCTGTTGTCTTTTCGAGACAAGCATAATAGAAGCCGTCGCTGCCCGCTTGAGCTCCCGGCAGCAGCTGGACGCCAACGGCGCAATCCCGAGCGCCCGGCGCGAGATCGCCGGCTGGCGGCATGAAGGCCGGCCGCGCGAGCGGCTCGGTGCTCAGAAAGGCCGAGACCAGCCTGTCGTTCTCCGCGGGCAGCACTGAGCAAGTGCAGTAAAGCAGGCGTCCGCCCGGAGCGAGCACCCGAAAGGTCGAGCGCAGGATCTCGAGCTGAGCCGCTGCACAGGAATCGATATCCGCGCGCCGGCGCAGCAGCTTGATATCGGGATGGCGGCGGATGACGCCTGTCGAGGAGCAAGGCGCATCGACCAGGATTCGATCAAACAGTCTGCCGCCGAGGACGTGATCGGGCGCGCCCGGAGAATCGCAAGCCAGCGCGCGGACGTCCATGACGGCAAGTCGTGCGCGTCGGTGAGCGCGCTCGAGATTGTCCTGTACGCGTTTCAGGCGAACCGCGTCGACGTCGATCGCAATCAAATCCTCGAGACCCGGCGTGCGCTCGAGCAGATGCAGCGTCTTGCCGCCGGGGGCGGCGCAGGCGTCGAGCACGCGCATGCCTGGCCGCGCATCGAGCAGCGGCGCGGCGAGCTGCGCGCCCGCGTCCTGCACCGAGACGC
This sequence comes from uncultured Gammaproteobacteria bacterium, assembly GCA_963849095.1. Lineage (GTDB taxonomy): Bacteria > Pseudomonadota > Gammaproteobacteria > Steroidobacterales > Steroidobacteraceae > JASHUC01. Next base: position 632,014 of record CAWKGA010000009.1, on the reverse strand, counting down.
GCCCCTCCGCGAATCCCGGGATGTCAACGACAGGCACGGGGTGCTCGAGCTCGACGGCATCGGGCGCCCAGTGAAGCCCGTGGCCGGGACACCCCGCTTCCGCGAGCTCGGCGAGGTAGCCGTCCCTCGCCACGCGTGACCGATCGAGGCGCAGCACGAGCGGGGGATGTTCGTTGTTACCGTCCAGCACGGACCGCACGTCCTCGGGCCATGCGCCGCGCAGCTCGCTCACCAGCCACTCGGGGTGCGCCGTCGCCGAGGCCAGGTCCGTCTCGAGCTGTGCAAACAGCGCTGCGCGCTCAGACACCAGCCGGCGCAGCACCGCGTTGACGAGCCCGCTCGCCCGAGGCTGGCCGAGGACCCTCGCCGCGTCCACCGCCGCATCCACCGTGGCCTCGGGCGCATTGCGCGAGTACTCCACTTGATGAGCCGCAACGACGAGCAGCGCGCGCAGTTCGACGGCAAGCGGGCGATGACGCCGCCCGAGCAGAGGGGTGATGGCCGGGAGCAGCCGCAGATACCAGCGCAGGCTCCCGAGGGTCACGGCGCGAACTGCAGCGCGGTCGGGCGCGCGCTCCAAGCTCGCGAGCGCGTCGTCGGCCGAGCGGCCTCGCGCGGCGACATCCGCCACCGCGCGAGCGGCGCTCGCGAGCACCGTTGCGCCCGGCGCCCACCTTGCGCCGCGGTCATCCAAGGCTCTGGCCCGGGGCGAGCCGCCCCGCGTTTGCGAATTCCCGCGCGGAAAGCGGCTTGCGGCCCGCGCGCTGCAGCTTCGTGATCGCGAGGCGGCCCTCTCCGCAGCTCACGACGATGGCATCCGGCCCCACGGCGATGATCGTCCCGGCCGGAGCGGGAATCGTGTGCGCAGCGCTCGGGCGGCCGGTGCAGTCACCCTCCAGAGCATGCGCTGCGAGGATGCGCAGCGGCTCCTCGCCGAGGCGAGTCTCGGCGGCGGGCCGGGGATCGAATGCGCGCACCTGCCGCTCGATCTCGAGGGCGCTCGAGCGCCAGTCGATCGGCGCTTCGGACTTCCCGATCTTGGCGGCGTACGTCACCCCTTCTGCCGGCTGGGCTCGGGGAGACGCCGCGCCCGCGGCCAGGTCGGCGAGCGTCCCGAGCAGCGCCTCGGCGCCGAGGGCTGCGAGCAGATCGTGCAGGCTGCCGCTCGTCATCGTCCGGTCGATCGGCGCGCTGCGCTGCGCGAGGATGGGCCCGGTGTCGAGGCCCGCATCCATCTGCATGATCGTCACGCCGGTGACCGTGTCGCCCGCGAGAATGGCGCGCTGGATCGGTGCCGCTCCGCGCCAGCGCGGCAGCAGGGACGGGTGGATATTGAGGCAGCCGAGCCGCGGCAGCCCGAGCGCGGCCGGCGGCAAAATGAGGCCGTACGCGACGACCACCAGCAGATCGGGACGCCAGCTCTCCAGCTCGGCCCTCTCCTCTTGCGTCCTGAGCGTCTGCGGCTGCGCGACGGGAAGTCCGTACTCTCGGGCGACAAGCTTGACGGGGCTCGGCTTGATGCGCCGTCCGCGCCCGCTCGGGCGGTCGGGCTGTGTCAGGACCCCGACGAGCCGGTGAGGCGACGCCGCGAGCGCATGGAGGGCGGGCAGCGCGAAAGCGGGAGTGCCGGCGAAGGCGATGCGCAAGTCGGTCAGAACGCCCGCGCGCTGCGCGCGGCCGGATCGCGGCGGCCGCTCGCTTTCTCCTTGCGCTCCTTGTCGAGCTTCTTGCGAATGCGCTCCCGCTTGAGGTCGGAGAGATAGTCGACGAACAGCCGGCCGTCGAGATGATCCATCTCGTGCTGCAGGCAGACGGCGAGCGAGCCGTCGAGGTCCCGCTCGAAGGGCTCTCCCGAGCGATCCCGCGCGCGTACGCGCACCTTGGCGGCGCGCTCCACCTCATCGAAGATGCCCGGCACGGAGAGGCAGCCCTCCTCGGTCGTCGCCGCTCCCTCGCGGGTGAGGATCTGCGGGTTCACGAAGACGAGCGGCTCGTTCCGCTCCTGTGAGAACGTCCATCACCAGCACTTGCCGGTGTATGTTGACCTGGGTCGCCGCGAGGCCGATGCCGGGCGCCGCATACATGGTTTGTAACATATCGTCGATGAGGCGGCCGAGCGCCTCGTCGAACTGCGTGACGGGCAGCGCCTTCTCGCGCAGGCGCGGATCGGGATACTCGAGGATGGTGAGCAGAGCCATCGCTTCACTCTAGCAGCTGGTACGCTCGACTGCCCCTGGCGGTGCGGTATTCGGCGCCGGGCGGAAAATCGGCTTCCGGCTGCGGCCCATCTTGACGCCGTGACCCACCGCACAAACTCGACATCCGGTCGTGTGCCGGCCGGCGCAGCCGATTATAACAGCGCAGTTGCCGCCTCATCCCGATATGTAAGGAGGGGGAGGATGTTTTTCCATCAAAAGCTCAGGGTTGGCCTTTCGTCCGGTCTCGTAGGATTGCTGCTGGCTGTCGCCGGCTGCTCGTCCACGCGGCCGGCTGCGCGCGTCGATGCGCCCGCTGCACCGGCCGCGGCGGCGCCTTCCGCAAACCCCGCACCGGATCCGACTGCCACGGCCCCGGCGACCGGCAACGCCGGCCCGGCGGAGAGCACCGCCGTCGCTCCGGCCGAGACGGCGCAGACGCTGCCGCGGGACGTGGTGAATCCCAGCGCTCCCATGCGGTACACCGTCAAGCGCGGCGATACGCTCTGGGGCATCTCCTCCATGTTTCTGCGCGATCCGTGGCTCTGGCCCGAGATCTGGTACGACAACCCTCAGATCCACAATCCGCATCGCATCTATCCTGGCGATGTTCTCGTGCTCGCGTACGGGGCTGACGGCCGGCCGCGGATCTACGTCGAGAGCAGCGTCGAAGGCAGCGGCGGTGGTGGCGGCGAGATCTCCGGCGTCATCCGGCTGGAGCCGCGCCTGCGCAGCTCGGCTCTCGAGGGCGCCATTCCGACCATCCCGTATGCGTCGATCGCGGCATTTCTATCCCGACCGACCATCCTGTCGGTGGAACAGGTCGATCATGCGCCGCACGTGCTCGCGTTTCGCGACGAGCATCAGGCGGCCGGCGAGAACGAGGAAGCGTACGTGCGCGGCCTCGGTGATGCGCCTGCCGGCGCCCGGTTCCTGGTCATGCACATCGGGGAGAGGCTGCGGGACCCGGACAGCGGTCGGCTCCTCGGCTACCAGGGCCTCTACACGGCAACTGCCGTCGTCCTGAGGCCTGGCGACCCTGCGACGGTGACACTGATCGAGCCGGGTCGCGAGACGCTCCGGGGCGACTGCCTCGTCCCGGATGACAACGGCAACCCCTTGAACTTCGTGCCGCGCGCCCCGACGGCGCCCGTGAATGGCCGCATCATCTCCGTCATCGACGACGTGCACGCCATCGCCCAGTACGACATCGTCGCGATCAACCGCGGCACGAGTCAGGGCGTCGGGCCAGGGACCGTGCTCGCGGTCGATCAGGTGGGCGAAGCCGTGGCGGACCGCGGCGTTGCCGGCTACGACAAGTGGGGCACACCCGACACGCTCGCCCACAGCGTGAGGCTCCCGAATGAGCGCGCGGGCACGCTGCTCGTCTTCAAGTCCTACGACGACATGAGCTACGCGCTCGTCGTCGGGGCGTCCGAGCAGATGGAAGTCGCCGATATCGTGCGCAATCCCTAGAGGAATTCCGCGCCGCCCGTCCGCTATGCTCGGCGGATGGATGAGCGGCGGGCGTGTGCACTGATCTCGCGCGCACCGGGCCTCACGGCCCGGCTCGTGTGTGCCGCGGCTGCGCGGGCCGGGGGCCTCGGCGAAGTCGCAACGCGCTGCGGCGCCCCCGGAGCCGCGGACGAAGCCGCGGACCTGCCTGCCCAGGCTCGGACCTTTCTCGGCGCCCCACCGCAAGCGGTGATCGACAGCGATCTACGCTGGCTCGACCGCAGCGGCGCCGCCCTGGTCCCCTGTACCTCGCCCCTGTATCCGCCGCTACTCGCGGAGACCTCCGGGGCTCCTGCGGTGCTCTACGTCCTCGGCATCCCCCAAGCGCTCTCCGCGCGGCAGGTCGCGATGGTCGGTTCCCGCAGCGCGACGGCGGCGGGCCGCGCCATCGCTCGCGAGATGGCCGCGGCGCTCGGGCGCGCCGGACTCACGGTGACGAGCGGGCTCGCGCTCGGCATCGACGGAGCGAGCCACGAAGGCGCGCTCGCCGCGGGGGGAATGACGGTCGCGGTCTGTGCCCACGGCCTCGATCAGGTCTATCCCCGCGAGCACGGAGACCTCGCCCGCCGGATTCGCGAGCGCGGCGCCCTGGTGTCGCGCTTCCCGCCTGGCGCGCCGCCGCGGCGTCGGCACTTTCCGCAGCGCAATTGCCTCCTGAGCGGGCTCGCGGCCGCCACCGTGGTGGTCGAGGCAGCCCGCAACAGCGGGTCGCTCATCACCGCGCGCTGTGCGATGCAGCACGGCCGGCCGGTGCTCGCGGTGCCGGGATCGATACGCAACCCGCTCGCGGCAGGCTGCCACGAGCTGCTGCGGCAGGGGGCGCGGATCGCCGAAAGCGCCTCCGATGTGCTCCGGGAGATTGGAATTTCACTTTCTGATCAAGAAGTTGCGCGTCACTCGCCCGCGGAATCCGGCGCGCCCGCCCGCCCCCCGCCATTGGACAAGGATTCGGAAATACTGTTAGATGCGCTCGGCTTCGAGCCCGTGAGCGTGAGCACACTCGTCGAACGGACCGGGCTTGCGAGCGGCTGCATTGCATCGATGTTGTTGATCCTCGAGCTCCGGGGGCGTGTTGCACTCCATCCCGGGGGCCGTTACTGCCGCCTATCCTGACTCTCGCGATGACTACCAGCGTTCTCGATATCCTGATCTACGTCTTCGACCGCTACATGCTCGATGAGGCTCCCGAGCTGCTGGAACGGGACGATCTCGCGCGCGACCTCGAGCGCGCCGGCTTCGCGCATGCGAACGTCGAGCGCGCCCTCGACTGGCTCGCGGACCTTGCCGGGGAGCGCTCGCATCCGAGCGTCGCGGGCAGCGGACGGTCGGTGCGGGTCTTCTCCCACTGCGAGCTCACCCGGCTCTCGACGGAGTGCCGCGGCTTCCTCATGACGCTGGAACGCTTGGGGGTGCTCTCCCCGCCGCAGCGGGAGATCGTCGTGGACCGCATGCTCGCCCTCGATGCCGACGAGCTCGACACGGAGCAGCTGAAATGGGTCGTCCTCATGGTGCTCTCGAGCCAGCCCGGCCAGGAGCAAGCGTTCGCCCGGATGGAGGATCTCGCGCTTGATTCCACCGCGCACCCGCCGCATTGAGGGAGGTCGGCGGGTCCGCGTGTCGGTCCCAGCAAGCAGCCGCCTCCGGCTCGTTGCCCGGCCTCCGCACCCTTGTCTCGAGATGCCGTAAAGCTCATGGCTGACAACCTGGTCGTCGTCGAATCGCCTGCGAAGGCGCGCACCATCAAGAAGTACCTGGGCAAGGACTTCGAGGTGCTCGCCTCGTACGGGCACGTGCGCGATCTGGTCCCGAAGGAAGGTGCGGTCGATCCCGACCGGGACTTCGCCATGAACTACCGGCAGCTGGAGAAGAGCGAGCGCCACGTCGAGGCGATCGCCCGCGTCCTCGCCAAGTCGAAGGCGCTGTACCTCGCGACGGACCCGGACCGCGAGGGTGAGGCGATCGCCTGGCATCTGCTCGAGATCCTGAAGTCCCGCGGCGCGCTCGCGAGCAAGACGGTGCACCGCGTGGCGTTCTACGAGATCACGCGCAATGCGGTCCGCGAGGCCGTCGCGAACCCGCGCGGCCTGTCGGCGGAGCTGGTGAACGCGCAGCAGGCGCGCCGCGCGCTCGACTATCTCGTCGGATTCAATCTCTCGCCGCTGCTCTGGAAGAAGGTGCGGCGCGGGCTTTCCGCGGGACGCGTGCAGAGCCCGGCGCTGCGCATGATCTGCGAGCGGGAGGCGGAGATCACGGCGTTCAAGGCGCAGGAGTACTGGACCCTCGAGGGCGAGGGGGAGCACTCGCGGCAGTCCTTTCCGCTGAAGCTCGTCGAGTACCGGGGACAGAAGGTCGAGCAGTTCAGCTTCGTCGATGCGGCCGCCGCGCACGAAGTCGAGCGCGCGATCCAGGCTGCCGCGGGCGCGGCAGCCGGCCGGCCGGGCGAGCTGCGCGTCGTCGCGGTGGACCGCAAGCAGCGCCGCCGCAATCCCGCTCCGCCGTTCACCACCTCGACGCTGCAGCAGGAGGCGGCTCGCAAGCTCGGCTTCAATGCGCGCCGCACGATGCGGCTCGCGCAGCAGCTGTACGAAGGCGTCGATGTCGGGGAAGGCAGCGTCGGCCTGATCACCTACATGCGCACCGATTCGGTCTCGCTCGCCGCGGAGGCCGTGACCGAGATCCGTCAGGTCGCGGCCCGGTTGTACGGGGCGGATGCCGTCGCCGAGGAGCCGCGCATCTACAAGACGAAGTCGAAGAACGCCCAGGAGGCGCACGAGGCGATCCGGCCGACCGCCGCCGCCATCACGCCATCGGACATCGAAGGCAAGCTCGACGGGGACCTGTTCCGGCTTTACGCGCTCGTCTGGCGCCGCGCGGTGGCCTCGCAGATGAGCCACGCCCTGTTCGATACGGTGGCCGTCGATATGCTCGCCGGGCCGGACGGCCCCGAGCGCCACGTGCTGCGGGCAAACGGCTCCACGCTCTTGCAGCCCGGCTACATCGCCGTCTATCAGGAAGGCGCGGACGATGCGAAGTCCGAGGACGGTGACCACATCCTGCCGCCCATGAGCGAGAGCGATCTCGTGAAGCTGCTCGCCGTCCGCGCCGACCAGCATTTCACGGAGCCGCCGCCCCGCTTCTCGGAGGCCTCGCTCGTCAAGGCGCTCGAGGAGTTCGGCATCGGACGCCCCTCGACCTACGCGACGATCATCTCGACGCTCCAGGACCGGGAGTACGTGGAGATGGACAGTCGCCGCTTCGTACCGACCGACGTGGGCAAGATCGTCAACCGCTTCCTGACGCTGCACTTCCATCGCTATGTGGAATACGGCTTCACCGCGGCGATGGAGGACGAGCTCGACGCGGTCTCGCGGGGCGAGGAGGACTGGACCACTCCGCTCGAGAAGTTCTGGAAGCCGTTTATCCGGCAGGTCGAGCGCACCGACAAGAACGTGACGCGCGAGGAAGTCTCGCAAGCGCGCGAGCTCGGCAAGGACCCCGCCACCGGCAAGCCGGTCACGGTGCGCATGGGCCGCTACGGGCCTTTTGTGCAGATCGGCACGAAGGACGACGCCGAGAAGCCGCGCTTTGCGGGCCTGCGCCGCGGGCAGAAGATGGACTCCATAGTGCTCGCGGACGCCATGGAGCTTTTCAAGCTGCCGAGGGCGCTCGGGGAGACCGCGGCGGGCGAGCCGGTCGTCGCCAACATCGGCCGCTTCGGCCCCTACCTCAAGTACGGGGAGAAGTACGTCTCGCTGCGCGAGGATGATCCCTACACCATCGCCCGCGAGCGCGCGCTGGAGGTGATCCGGGCGAAGCAGGAAGCCGATGCGAACCGGATCATCGCGGACTTCGGGGTGGACGGCATCCAGGTCCTGAACGGCCGCTACGGCCCCTACATCACGGACGGCAAGAAGAACGCGAGGATGCCGAAGGGCCGCGAGCCCAAGTCGCTCACGCTCGAGGAATGCCGCGAGCTCATCGCCCAGGCGCCCGAGCGCGGTCGGCGCTTCGGCCGCGGAAGGCGCCCGGCGGCGGGAGCGGCGTCTGCGCGTAAGGCACCTGCGCGCAGAGCGCCTGCGAATGCGCCATCGGCGAGTGCAGCGCCCGCGCCCGCGTCCGCGGCCCGCGCCGCCCGGCCCCCTGCCGCCGCGGCGCTCCCGCGGACGGTTGCCGCCAAGCGCGCGCCGAGCGCCGTGCGCGCCGCGAAGACCGCAAAGGCGCCGGCCCGCAGCCCCGGAATGAAGCCGGCGCGCGCCGATTCGGCCCGCTCGCGCAAGCCCGCGCGCGCGGCCAAATCCGACCGCGCCGCGGCCCGGCGAGCGAAGTCGGGGTGACCAAGTACCGCCACGGCTTCCACGCAGGCAATTTCGCGGACGTACACAAGCACGTCACGCTCGTCGCGCTGCTCGCGGCGCTCGAGCGCAAGGACAAGGGCTTCTTCTATCTCGAGACCCATGCGGGCCGGGGCGCCTACGATCTCGAGAAGTCCGCCGAGAGTCGCGCCGCGGTGCCGGGAATCGAGCGCGTGCTCGCAAGCTCCGAGAGCCACCCGGAGCTCGCGGCCTACGCGCAGGCGGTCACCGGATGGCGCTCCCATGCCGGCCATCCTTGCGCATATCCCGGCTCTCCGCTCATCGCGGCCGGGCGGCTGCGCCCGCAGGATCGAGCAGTGCTGATCGAGCTCGCTCGCGAGGAGGCGAGCGCCCTCGATCAAGCGTTGCCGCGGGGATCGCGTGCGCAGACGGTGGAGGCCGACGGATTCGAGCGGCTGCGCGCCTACCTGCCGCCGCCCGAGCGCCGCGGCCTCACCTTCATCGATCCGCCCTACGAGGCGCAGGGAGAGATCGCGCGGGTGGAGAAGGCGTTGGCGGAGGCTCTGCGCCGCTTTCAAACGGGAGTCATCGCCGTCTGGTATCCCATCAAGGACGCGCGCGACATCGCGGCATGGCACAGCGCGCTTCGCTCGAGCGTCGCGCGCGAGATGCTGGCGGGCGAGCTCTGGCTGCATCCCTGCGACTCGCGCGTCGCGCTCAACGGCTCGGGGCTGCTCATCGTCAATCCGCCGTACGGGATCGCCGAGCGTATGCGGGCCTGGCTGCCCGCGCTCCATGCGCTGCTCGACCCGGCGGGCCAGGGAGGCACGAGCGTGCGCGTGCTGTAGACTTCAGCGCGAGAGAAGTGGTGGGAGTACCGCGTGAGCGAGACGCTCGATCAATACGGCGTGATCGGCCATCCCGTCGCGCACAGCTGGTCGCCGCTCATTCACGGCATGTTCGCGCGCGAGACCGGGCAGGCGCTCGACTACCGGCTGCACGACGTGCCGCCCGAGCAGTTCCGCGAATACGTCCTGGACTTCGCGGCGCGCGGAGGCCGCGGCCTCAACGTCACGGTCCCCCACAAGGTGGCGGCCGCCGGGCTCGCGAGCGAGCTCACCGGGCGGGCGCGCCGCGCGGGCGCCGTCAACACGCTGATGCTCGATGCGGAGCGGATTCTCGGTGACAACACCGACGGCGCCGGCCTCGTGCGCGACCTGTGCAGCAATCTCGGGCTCACGGTCGCGCAGCGCCGCATCCTCATTGCCGGGGCAGGGGGCGCCGCGCGCGGCGTGCTGGCTCCCCTCCTCGCACTGGATCCGCTCGAGATGGTGATCGCCGCGCGCGTGGCGGAGCGCGCGCGAGCGCTCGCCGCCGACTTCTCCGAGCCGGGCGGAGCGGTCCGCGGTTGCTCCTTCGAGGAGCTGGGCGGCGGCCGCTTCGATCTGGTCATCAACGCCACCTCCGCAAGCTTGCGTGGAGAGGTGCCGCCCATTGCGGAGTCGGCGATCGATGCGGCGACCCTCTGCTACGACATGGCCTACGCACGAACGGACACCCCGTTCGTTCGCTGGGCGCTCGCGCGCGGCTGCCAGCGCGCCGTCCAAGGCTGGGGGATGCTCGTCGAGCAGGCCGCCGAGTCCTTCCATATCTGGCGCGGCGTACGGCCCGACACCGGCCCCGTTCTGGCGCTCCTCGCGCGGGGGCACCCGGCCTCTACCGCATCGTGACGAGCTCCTCGGCGGCGGTCGGGTGGATCGCCACCGTGTCGTCGAAGTCCCGCTTCGTGGCGCCCATCCGTACGGCCACGGCAAATCCCTGCAGCATCTCGTCCGCGCCTTCGCCGATCACGTGCACTCCGACGACGCGCTGCTCAGGACCTGCGGTGACCAGCTTCATCCGCGTGCGAGGCTTGCTCGCCGTCAATGCATGATAGAGCGGCACGAAGGCCGACTCGTAGACCTTCACCTCCTCCCCGTACAGCTCGTGCGCCGCGGCCTCGGACAGTCCCACCGTGCCGATCGGCGGATGACCGAAGATGACCGTCGGGACGTTTAAGTAATCGAGGTGCCGGTCCGGCTGGCCGCCGAACAGCCGATCGCTCAAGCGGCGGCCCGCCGCGATGGCGACCGGCGTGAGCAGCAGGCGGCCGCTCACATCACCGATCGCATAGATCCCGGGGACGCTCGTCGCCTGGTACGGGTCCGTCGCCACGAAGCCGTAGGGGTCGAGCTTGACGCCGGCTTGTCCGGCCTCCTGCGCGGCGCGCTCGAGACCGAGCCCCTCGACGTGGGGCGCGCGACCGACAGCCCAGAGAACCGTGTCCACGGGACCGATCGTCCGGCCGTCGCGCAGGGCAAGCTGCAGGCGTCCGCCCCCGAGGTCGCGGAGCGACTCGGGCCGCGCGCCCGTCACCACCTCGATGCCGTCGGCCCGCATGATCTCGAGGCAGGCCTCGCCGAGCATCCGCTCGAAGTGCTTGAGCACGCTGTCGCCGCGGATGGCGAGCGTCACCCGGGAGCCGAGCGCGGCGAAGATCCCGCCGAGCTCCACCGCGATGTAGCCGCTGCCCACGACCGCGACGCGCTCGGGCCGCTGCGCCAGCTCGAAGAACCCATCCGAGGTGATGCCGAGCTCCGCTCCGGGAATGTCCGGCAGCAGCGGGCGTCCGCCGGTCGCGATCACGATGTGCGAGGCCGATGCCACGCGCCCCTCGACCTCGACGGCACCGTGGCCGGCGAGCCGCGCGAAGCCGCGGGCGAGCTCGACCTTGCGGCTCGCGAGACCCCGCTCGTAGATAGCGTTGAGCCTCAGAATGTACGCGTCGCGGGCTAGCTTGAGCGCGGCCCAGTCGTGCGACTCACCCTCGATGCGAAACCCGTATCCGGAGCCGTCGTGCAGGCCTTGCGCCAGCTCGGCGGCATTCCACATGACCTTCTTCGGCACGCAGCCGACGTTGACGCAGGTTCCGCCGAGTCGGCCCGACTCGGCGAGCAGCACACGGGCCCCGTACTCGGCGGCCCGCTGGGCACAGGCGATGCCCCCGCTGCCGCCGCCGATCACGATCAAGTCATAGTCCGCCATCTGGCTCTCCGGATGCAGGGAAGCCCAAAGTCCCATCTTATCCGGTAGGTCAAGGGGGGGCTCACGGTAGAATGGCTGCCGCCCTCACCGAGACTTTCATGGAAAATCCACTGCTGGACCGCGGACCTCCGCCCCCGTTCGCCGACATCCGGCCCGAGCACATCGAGCCCGCCCTGCGCGCCGTGCTCGACCAGAACCGGGCCCGGATCGCGGAGCTCGCGGCACTCCCCGACCCGACGTTCGCAAACTTGGTCGAGCCGCTCGAGGACATGCAGCACCGGCTCACGCGCGTGTGGTCGCCGGCGGGCCACCTCAACGCGGTGATGAACTCGCCGAGCCTGCGGGAGGCTTACAACGCCGGCCTGCCGCTCCTCTCGGCCTACCAGACGGATCTCGCCCAGAGCGGACCGCTGTACCGGGCCTATGAGCGGATCGCGGAGCGGGAGGGTCCGGGCCTCACGCCGACGCAACGGCGAGTGCTCGAGCACGCACTGCGGGACTTCCGCCTCGCGGGGGTCGGGCTCGACGCCGAGCGCAAGGCACGCTTCAAGGCGGCCGTACTGGAGCTCACCCAGCTGCAGGCGAAGTTCGAGGAGAACGTGCTCGACGCGACGAACGGCTGGTCGCATCTCGTCACCGACCGGGGCGAGCTCGAGGGCGTCAACGAGGTCATCATCGAGCAGGCGCGCCGCCGGGCCCAAGATCGCGGCGTCGAGGGCTACCTGCTCGGTCTCGACCAGCCGACCTACGTCGCGGTCCTCACGGACGCGCAATCCCCCGCCCTGCGCCGCGCGCTCTACGAGGCCTGGAACACCCGCGCCTCGGACGAGGGGGCGCAGAAGGGGCGCTGGGACAACTCCGGCGTGATGGAGAGCATCCTCAGGCTGCGACACGAGGTGGCGCGGCTGCTCGGCTTTCAGAGCTTCGCCGACTACGCGCTCGCGACACGCATGGCTCGCACCCCGGAGGAGGTCATGCAGTTCTTGCGGCGCCTCGGCCAGGCGGCGCGCCCCGTCGCGCAGCGCGAGCTCGCCGAGCTCGAAGCCTTCGCCGGACACCAGCTCAAAGCATGGGACGTGAGCTTCTACTCCGAGCGGCTGCAGAGGTCGCGGTTTTCGATCTCGCAGGAGGAGCTGCGCCAGTACTTTCCGCTGCCTCGCGTGCTCGCGGGGCTGTTCGAGGTGGCCGAGCGGCTCTTCGCCGTGCGCATCCGGGAACGCGCAGGCGAGCCCGTCTGGCATGCCGACGTGCGCTTCTTCCAGATCGAAGACGCGGCGGGACGGCCCGTTGGCAGCTTCTACCTCGATCCCTACGCCCGTCCGAACAAGCGCAGCGGCGCCTGGCAGGACGAGTGCGTCGGACGCAAGAGCCTCGCGAGCGGCGAGACGCTTCCGATCGCGTACCTCGTCTGCAATTTCCTTCCGCCGGGTGAGGGCTGCCCGGCCCTGCTCACGCACGACGACGTGCTCACCGTGTTCCACGAGTTTGGCCACGGGTTGCATCACCTGCTCACGCGCGTTCCCTACCCGAGCCTCGCGGGAACGAACGGCGTCGCCTGGGACGCGATCGAGCTGCCGAGCCAGTTCCTGGAGAACTATGCGTGGCATCCGCAGGTGCTGCACCGCATATCGAAGCATGCCGAGACCGGGGATCCCCTGCCGGCGGAGAAGCAAGCGCAGCTCATCGCGACCCGCAGCTTCCATGCGGGGCTGCACATGGTGCGGCAGCTCGAGCTCGCCCTGTTCGACTTCCGGCTCCACGCCGAGTACGACCCGGAGCGCGGGGCTCGCGTCGGCGAGATCCTGGCCGGCGTGCGGCACGAGATCGCGGTCGTCCCGGTGCCGGAGTGGAACCGCTTCGCGCACAGCTTCGGACACGTGTTCGCCGGGGGATATGCCGCCGGCTACTACAGCTACAAGTGGGCGGAAGTGCTCGCCGCGGACGCCTTCTCCGCCTTCGAGGAGCACGGCGTTTTCGATCACCGGACGGCGGCCCGGTTCCTCGACTCGATCCTGTCGCAAGGCGGGAGCCGGGATGCGCTCGAGGCTTTCGTGGAGTTCCGCGGCCGCAAGCCGGACGTGAGTCCGCTGCTGAAGCAGCACGGAATCGCAGCCTGATCGAGCGGCGCCGGGGGGGGTGCCGCGAAATTCGACATATCGCGCCGCACTGCGGCATCCGCAAACTGTGCTGCGCGTCGCTGGCCTTGACCCCGGACGTTGCCTAGACTCACCTCGATCTGAGCCGGGGAAGGCAATCGGTAAACCCAAGACCATGACCGGCATCCGCCGCAACGACTTCGACGTAACCAATACCGTTCAGGTGAGCTCCACGGCGGCGGTGAGATCTGCCGTGCAGGAGCTGTACGTCGATACCTGGCCCGACATCGGGCTCGGGCCGCTGCTCCGCTCGTTCGACTACTTCGAGAAGCTGTTCGCGGGCGAGGTGCCCGGCTACTACGGCGTCGATACCGTGTATCACGACCGGCAGCACACGCTCGACATCACCCTCGCCCTGGCGCGGCTCGTCGTGGGATACGAGCGCCAGCACGAGCCGCACCTGCGCCTCGGCGCCGAGCGGGCCACGGTGGGGCTCATCGTCGGGCTGTTCCACGACATGGGCTACCTGCGGCGAGCCGACGACAGCGCCGAGTTCCGCCACGGCGCGGAGCTCACGCGGATCCACGTATCGCGCGGCGCGCGGTTCCTCGACGACTATCTGCCGACCATCGGGCTCGCGCGCTGGGCGCCGGTCGCGCGCGAGATCGTGCATTTCACCGGCTACGAGGTGCCGTTCTCGCAGATCCGGGTGTCGGACCCCCTCGACATCAAGCTTGGGCATCTCGTCGGAACGGCCGACATGATCGGCCAGATGGCCGACCGCTGTTACCTCGAGAAGTGCCGCGACCGCCTGTACCCCGAGTTCGTGCTCGGCGGCATGGCCCTTCCGATTGCCTCGAACGGCGGCAGGCAGGTGCGGTACGCGTCGGGGCTCGACCTGCTACGGCAAACGCCGGAGTTCGTCGCGGAAACGCGGCTGACGCGGCTCGACGGCCACTTCCAGAGCGCCTACCGCTATCTCGAGATCCTGTTCGACGGGCACAATCCGTACATCGAGGCGATCGACCGCAATCTCGAATATCTCCGGCAGATCCTTCGCAGCGAGAACTGGCGGCTGCTGCGGCGCAATCCGCCCGTGTTCTCCGCTCTGGCCGACCCCATGGCGACGGTCCGCGGACTCATGGTCCGCTATCTGCACAGGGCCTGGGTGGGCGATCGCCGGGGCCCGGTGACCTAGGGATCGCAGGCAGCAGGACTCGTTGACTCAGGGCTCGTCGACGCTCACGACATAACGCTCGTAGAGCTCCGGCAGCCGGGCAAGGACCTGCTCCCGCGCGTCGAGGCTCGCGCCCGCAACGGCCTCCGCCAGCACCTCGAGCGTCAGACCGGAAAGCGCAGGCTGCGCAATCTCCGCGTAGCTCAAATGCCAGGGCTCCGGCATGATACCGCCGCGATCGGTCGCGTACGGACGAAAGAATCCAAACTCCGCGGCATGCTCATCCAGCCAGGCGGAGAATCGGGCGAGCGCGCCGCCGGTGAACTCCTCGCGGGTGAGCTGCAACCGATAGCCGGGCGGTAACGCGGCGCGGTCGATCACGTCCACATCGGTTCCCCAGTGATGGCGGCTCGCGCCCGGCAGGGCCGACCAGATGAGAATGGCATCGACGGCCTCGCGATCCGAGAGCCGGGCGCGCTCGAGCTCGGCGCCGCGCCGGTCGAGCAGCTGGCGCTCGCCGCGAAACTTCGAGTTCCAGACCGCAACCTGGCGGCCGAGATCACGATGGCCGGACACGGCCGCAAGATCAATGCCGTCCGCGCGAGCGGCCGCACGCAGACCGAGGAGCGCCTGCGCCGTGTCTCGTTGCAGACTCAAGCCCAGCTCTGGGATCGGCTGCACGTGCGTGCGGGCCCGGCCGGTCAGTTGAAGCGTGTCGAGCATGCGCGCAAGTGTCGCTTCTTTGAGACGGAACTCAAGTGGCCGGCGCGGCCGGCGCGGGTTAAGATGCTTGCATAATTAAGGGGGACCGTGCCGCGCATGGCCGGGCGTCGCGCTGTCTTAGGAGCAGCCAAGCTCGCGCGACCTGTGGCTTGCGTCTCGAGCGGCCAGGGACTGAGAATTTGAGAGCCGTCAGCCTGAAACTCAAGTATGCCACCGCAGCCTTCGTGGTGGTGCTAGTTGCGGCGCTCGTTCTGGCCGGGCTCTTCGCCTGGCAGCAGCACCACGAATCCCACCAGCTCGATACGCTCGCGCGGAACGTTCCCCCGCCTGCGGCCACGCTTGCCGGCCGCCTGTCCGCGAGCGGCGAGCGGGACTTCCGCACGGTGCTCCTGCTCGCGGGCGGCCTCGCGCTCATGGGAGGGCTCGTGGGCGCGGCACTCGCCTGGCGCGCCGGCCGCAAGCTGGAGCAGCCGATCGTGGCGCTCATCAAGAGCGCGGACCGGATCGGACAGGGCGACTACACCCGTCCCCTCGATGTGGCGCGCCGCGACGAGCTGGGCGGGCTGCAGCAGGCGCTCGAGCGCATGCGATACAAGCTGCGCCAGACCACCATCACGAAGGACTACCTGGGGAGCGTCCTCAACGGATTGACGGACGCGGTGTTCGTCACCTCACCCGACGGGATCGTCAAGGTCGCGAACCAGGCCGCGTGCAAGCTGCTCGGCCTCACCGAGGAGCAGATCCTCGGCAAGACCATCCTCGCGATGCTCGACCATCGCGAGCGCGAAGGCTTCGACCTGCTCGAGGCGGCGCACGACACCCGCGAGACGGTAGTGCGCACGGGCCAGGGGCAGACCATTCCGGTGTCGCTCACCGGCTCGCAGATCGCGAGCGACGACCCGCAGTTCCAGGGCAACATCTTCGTCGCGCGCAACATCACCGAGCGCAAGCGCCAGGAGCGGCGCATCCGCTATCTCGCGCGGTATGACGCGCTCACCCGGGTGCCCAACCGGATGCAGTTCCAGCACCTGCTGCAGCAGAGCATCGCGCGCGGCATCCGCGGCAGCCAGGCGCTCGCGCTCCTGTACATCGACATGGATCATTTCAAGGAGGTGAACGACACCTTCGGCCACGGCGCGGGAGACCGCGTGCTGGAGGTGCTCGCGGAGCGCTTGACGCGCGCGCTGCCGCAGGGGACGACCCTCGGCCGCCTCGCGGGCGATGAGTTCGCGCTCTTCATCGAGGGACTGTCCGCGGAGGCGGACAACCGGGGACCGGTCGCGCATCTCGCCCGCTCCATCCTCACGGAGGTGAGCCGGGTGTTCCAGCTCAATCAGCACGAGGTGTTCCTCACGGCGAGCGTCGGCATCGCATTCTGCCCGCGCGACGCGGAGAACGTCATCGATCTGATCCGCAACGCCGACGCCGCCATGTACTACTCCAAGCAGAACGGCGGCAACACCTTCGCGTTCTACTCCCCGGAGATGAACGCGGCGGCGGTTGAGCGGCTGATGCTGAAGAGCAAGCTGCGCCGGGCGCTCGAGCGGGACGAGCTCGTCATCCGCTATCAGCCGAAGGTGGACCTGCGCAACGGCCGCATCATTGGCGCCGAGGCGCTGCTGCGCTGGCGGCTGCCGGGCCACGGCGACATACCGCCCGGGCAGTTCATCCCGCTCGCCGAGGAAACGAATCTCATCCTCGACATCGGGGAGTGGGTGCTCAATCGCGTGTGCATCGATTACCGGCGCATGCAGGCGGAGGTCGCGGACCCCGGCCGCATCTCGCTCAATCTGTCGCTGAAGCAGCTGCGCCAGGCGAGCTTCATCCTGCGGTGCCGCTCGGTGTTCCGCCGGCACGGCGTCTCGCCGACGTCGCTCGAGCTGGAGATCACCGAGACGACTCTCATGGCGGACCCGCAGCGTACGGTGCGCCTGCTCGATGAGCTGTACGCGATGGGCTTGCACCTGTCCATCGACGACTTCGGCACCGGGTACTCGTCGCTATCCGCCCTGCAGCAGTTCCCGATCGAGACGCTGAAGATCGATCAGTCCTTCGTGCGCAACGTCGCGGAGGACGCGGGAGATGCGACGATCGTTCGCACCATCATCGACATGGGACGCAGCCTCGGGATGGAGGTCATCGCGGAGGGCATCGAGTCCCAGCGCCATCTCGAGTTCCTCCGCAACCATCAGTGCCTCTTCGGCCAGGGCAAGCTCTTCGGCGAGCCCATGACCGCGGAGGAGCTGCTCGTGCTGCTCGCGCGCCAGGCAGCGGGCACTCCCCCGTTCGCGCATCTGCTCCCGGCCGAGGCGGCCGCGACGCGCAGGGCCTGACGCGCCGGAGTCCTGGCGCGGCGGGAGCGCCGCAGAGGAGCGGCGTGCCGATCAGGTGTCGTCGCGATACCGGCGGATACGGGTGGCGGCGAAGAGGAGCGCGGCCGCCGCGGCGAGCCCGATCCACAGGTCGATGTTGCCGAACGCGAGGCCCACCTGGCGCCAGGGGACAAACGGCGCAGAACCTGCGCTGCCGATGGCGAGCGCAGGTCCTACGAATTGCCTCTCGATTGCGACCAGGATGCTCGACTGCCAGCCGCTGACGAGCCGGTACATCAGCAAGCTCGACAGATGGTGCGTACCGAACGCGATCCACTCGAGGAGTATGGCGACGATCGGCGGCAGGAGCACCCAGAGCTGCACGTTGCGCCGGGCCCATGCGGACACCAGCATGAGATACGAGGTGAGCGGCGCGTACCAGAGTGTCGCGACGATGAGGCTGCGGAGCGAGAAGCCCTCGACGCGCAGCCACGCGCCGGTGTTCCAGAGCAGCGGCGGGAGGGACCCGCTCCACAGCCGGACCGACCAGATGCCGAAGGCGATCGCACTGGTGACGGCCGTGAGGACGAACACGCCGAGCGGCACCACCACCATGGCGATGAGCGCCTTCGACAGCACCGTCTCCGCGTCCGACACGGGCATCGACTTCCAGAAGAGGATGCTGCGGTCCTTGCGCTCCGAGTACAGGCAGTCGGTCGCGTAGAACCACAGCACCAGCGACATCGTCACGTACTGCACGGAGCCGAATGCCAGCACCCCGAACGCAAAAATCGCCTGCGTCGCCTCGGGCGGCAGGGGTAGGCGCCCGTCGGGCAGGGCCGAACGCCCGAACACGGCGCCGAGCAGCATCAGCACCGCCACGGCGAGCGGGAAAGCCCACAGAGCCCGATGCTCCCACAGCTCGCGCCGAAACAGCATGAGCATGCGCTTCATCTATTCTCCCCCCGCCAGGCGCTCCTTCAGCGCCGCTTCGGGCCCGCCGCCCGGCGGCCGCTCGCCGCCGTGCCGCCCGCCCTGCATCTTCGCGACGAACAGATCCGCGATGGACGGCGTGCGAACCTCGCCGAGCGTCGCGAGCTCGCTTGCCGCGCGGCCGTCGAAGAACATCACCGTGCGCCCGAACACCTCGCGCTCGTAGAACGGCCGCAGCTCCCGAGCCTTTGCCGCCTGGCCCGGCCCGACGGTGAGCTGCACGTAGCGCTCCGCGATGCCATCGACGCTGGTCGCGAGCGTGATGTGGCCGCCGCTCACGAAGAGCACGTCCGTCAGCAGGTTCTCGATCTCCTCGACCTCGTGCGTGGCGATGAGGACGGTGCGCTCCTTGTCGAAATAGTCACCGAGGACGGTGTCGTAGAACTGGCGGCGGTACAGAAGGTCGAGCCCGAGCGTCGGCTCATCGAGCACGAGCAGCCGCGCGTCGATCGCGAGAATCAGCGCGAGATGCAGCTGCGTCACCATCCCTTTCGAGAGCTCGCGCACGCGGCTTCCCGCACGGATGTCCGTCTTGCTGAGAAAGCTCTCGGCCCGGGAGCGGTCGAAGCGCGGATGCACGGTGGAGACGAACTCCAGGGCCTGCCGCACACGCATCCACTTCGGCAGCACCGCCACGTCGGCGATGAAGCACACCTCCTGCATCAACCGGTTGCGCTCCGTGCGCGGATTGAGTCCGAGCACACGCAGCTCGCCCTCGACATGTGTGAGCCCGAGGATCGCCTTGAGCGCCGTCGTCTTGCCGGCGCCGTTCGGGCCGAGGAGACCGACGATCCGGCCCGAATCCACGGTGAAGCTCACGCCGTCGAGCGCGCGCGAGCCGCCATACGATTTCGAGAGCCCCCGCGCTTCAATGACGGTCGCCATGGTCCTCCCCCGGCTCGGGCGGGGGCGCCGGCGCGGGCCCGCCCTTGAGCAGATCTGCCGCGGAGAGGCCGAGCCGCTGAATGGTCGCGCGCACCTTCGGCCACTCCTCGGTCAGGAATCGCTGGCGCTCGTCTTTGAGCAGAGCGTCGTGAGCGCCGCTAGTCACAAACATCCCGCGTCCCCGGCGCTTCTCCACCAGATTCTCATCCACCAGCTGCTGGTACCCCTTCAGCACCGTGAGCGGGTTGAGCCGGAATTCCGCTGCAACGTTTCTCACGGAGGGCAGAGCGTCGCCCTCTTTCAGGGAGCCTTCGAGGATCATCGCGACAACGCGGTCCCGCAGTTGCCGGTAGATCGGCTGGCTTTCGTCCCAGTGCGGCTCCATCGGCCCTCGGGGGTCAACCCGTTACGGGTCATTAGCTCTCTAATGTACCAGAACAGCTGCCAGGCACGCGTAGGCCATCAGGGCATTCACGGCCAGCGAAAGTGTCGCGCCGAAAACCATTTTCAAGGCCTGATTCGATGCGTTCATGATCGTCCTCCATCTCCAGTGGCCGGCACCCGCCTAGCCATATGGTGTTATATATAACTACAACACTACTTAGGTGTCAAGCCCATTCTGGAGGGACCGGCGATTTAACCCTTTTCGGGCCACGAGGCCGTTTAGACCAACCAGGAGAGAGGCACGGGTACACTGCGCGCGGATGATCGAAGACGATTGCGGACTGATGCTGCGCTACGCCGGCGGTGATCTGCAGGCGTTCGCGGCGCTTTACTCCCGCCATCGGAGCGCTCTGTACCGCTACCTGGCGCGCCACGTTCGCGAGGGGCCGGCGGCAGACGATCTGTTTCAGGAGGTCTGGAGCCGCGTCATCGCGCATCGCGCGAGCTACCAGCCGCGCGCCAAGTTCAGCACGTTCCTCTATCGCATCGCGCACAATTGCTGTGTCGATTACCGGCGCCGCGCGTCCATCCGGCCGCATCGGCCGGCATGCGAGGAGGACGCGGACGAGAGTGGTCAGCTCGCGCTATGCGCGCCGGACGGAGACCTCCCCGAGGCCCGCGCGGAGCAAGCCGAGCTGCTCGCGCGCTACCGGGCGGCGCTCGACCGACTGCCGTCCGAGCAACGGGATGTCTTTTTGCTATACGAGCAATCGGGCCTGAGCCTGGAGGAGATCGCCGCGGTCACCGGCGTGGGCGCCGAGACGGCCAAGAGCCGCCTGCGCTATGCGCTCGCCAAGCTGCGTCGCGCGCTGGCAGCGCCGAGCCCGGCGCCAGACCCGGTGCCGAGCCGAGCAGCCCGCGATCGGCCGGACGGCCTCGGCGCGCTCTCCATTGCGCAAATTGTCGGAGAGTCCGGGTCATGATCGCTCAAGTACACGACGATCCCGAGGCGCTGCAGCGCTCGGCGCTACTGCGGCAGCTCGCCGAGCTCGATCGAGCGGAGCCCCCGCCGGAGCTCGATCAGGCCGTTCTGGAGCAGGCGCGCCGCACGGTCCGGCCCGCTCCCGCATCCCGTGCCGGTCATTCGCTCCGCTGGATCGCGCCCGTCGCCGCGACGTTGGCGGTCGCCGCGATTGCCACCTCGATGCTGCGGCCCGGACCCGCGGCCATCGGGCGAAGGGTCGCCGCCGCGCCACCGACCCAGGCCCGCACGCTGCTGCCTGTGTCGGCGGTGGAACGCGCGGTACCCGCGACACTCGCACCCATGCTTCCCGAGCTGCCCGTGGTCTCCGCGGCATCCGGCTCCCACGTGTCGTACGCGACTCACCCGCTGCAGCTTCGCCTGATGGGCGTGAGCGCGCCGCCGCCGAAAACCGGGTGGACTTCTCTCGTCGAGACCAATGCAAGGGCGAGAGAGGTGGTCGTCATTCCGCGCGTCAGGCTCGAGTCCCATCCCGACGAGTGGCTGCGCCGCATTCGGCAGCTGCGCGCCGAGGGCCGCACGGCGGACGCCGACCGCGAGTGGGCCGCGTTCATCAAGGTCTATTCCAGCTATCCCGACACGCGTGGACTCGATCCGCTCGCGCAACCGCATGGCAAATGACCGGCGCGGAGGGCTTCGCAGCCCGTAGAATGAGCGGCTCTTTTCGGATGGAGCTGCTCATGAAGAAAGCTGTGAACGTCGCCATCACCGGCGGTGCCGGCCAGATCGGGTACGCGCTCGCCTTCCGCGTGGCTTCCGGCGCCATGCTGGGTGCCGACCAGCCGGTCAATTTGCATTTGCTCGAGATCACCGCCGCGCTTCCTCAGCTGCAGGGCGTGGTCATGGAGCTCGACGATTGCGCGTTTCCGACGCTGAGCCGGGTCGTGCCCACGGACGATCCGAGGATCGCGTTCCGCGACTGCGACATCGCTCTGCTCGTCGGGGCGCGTCCGCGCGGACCGGGCATGGAGCGCAAGGACCTGCTGCTCGCCAACGCGCAGATCTTCTCGGCTCAGGGCAAGGCTCTGGCCGACGTGTCATCCCGCGGAGCCAAGGTGCTGGTCGTCGGCAATCCGGCGAACACCAACGCGCTCATCGCGCGCGCCAACGCAAAAGGTCTCGATCCACGCAACTTCACGGCGATGACGCGCCTCGATCACAACCGCTCGCTCGCGCAGCTCGCGGGCAAGACGGGCACGCACGTCTCGGCCATCCAGCGCATGATCATCTGGGGGAATCATTCCTCCACCCAGTACCCCGACGTGAGCCACTGCACGGTGGGCGGCAAGCCAGCAAAGAGCCTGGTCGATCAGAAGTGGATCGAGGAAAGCTTCATCCCGGTGGTCCAGCAGCGCGGCGCCGCGGTCATCAAGGCTCGAGGATCCTCGTCGGCCGCCTCCGCGGCCGCCGCCGCGCTGGATCACGTGCGTGACTGGGTTCTCGGCACGCCCGCCGGAGACTGGGTCAGCATGGCCGTTCCGTCGGACGGCAGCTATGGCATACCGGAGGGCGTCGTCTATTCCCATCCGGTCGTTTGCCGCAACGGCACCTACGAGATCGTGCAGGGGCTCGCGATCGACGACTTCAGCCGCAAGCGCATGCAGGCGACGCTCGCGGAGCTCAACGAGGAGCGCGACGGCGTGAAGAGCCTCCTCGGATAGCGCGCGCTGCGGGGAGCAATACTCCGCGCCGCACCGCATGCGAGAATGACACCATGCCGGGCGCGATCCTCACGCTCCTCGCCGCCGCCGCCGTCGCTTACGGGGTCACCCGGGTGGGCGGCGTCATCACGCTGCTGCTCGTTGCCGCGATCCTCTATCTCGCCTACAAGCGTCTGAGCCTCGCCGCCTGCTCGGCGACGCTCACCGTTCTGCTCGCCGCCTACACCGTGCTCGGCGCCACCGCGTGGCCGTGGAAGGCGTTCCTGTGGGTCCTGCTCGCGTTGCTGTGGGCGCTCAATGTGAAGCCGCTGCGCAAGGCGCTCATCACGCGGCGCTTCATCAAGGCCTATCTCAAGCTGCTCCCCACGATGTCGAGCACCGAGCGGGAGGCGCTCGAGGCTGGAACGGTCTGGTGGGACGGCGAGCTGTTCACCGGCGCTCCGCGGTGGGAGCGGCTGCTCGCAGCCACGCCACCGCGGCTCTCGCCCGAGGAGCAGGGATTCCTCGACGGGCCCTGCGAGGAGCTCTGCCGCATGCTCGACGACTGGGACATCACCCACCGGCGCGGCGACCTGCCTCCCGAGGTATGGGAGTACCTGAAGTCCCGGGGCTTCTTCGCGATGATCATTCCGAAGAAATACGGCGGCCTCGAGTTCTCGGCGTACGCCCACTCCTGCGTGCTCGCGAAGCTCGCGAGCCGCAGCACGACGGCGGCCTCCACGGTCGCCGTGCCGAACTCGCTCGGCCCGGCGGAGCTCCTGAACCACTATGGGACCGAGGAGCAGAAGAGCCACTACCTGCCGCGGCTCGCCCGCGGCGAGGAGATTCCCTGCTTCGCGCTCACGGGACCCCGGGCCGGCTCGGATGCCGCATCCATTCCGGACACCGGCGTGGTCTCGCGCGGCCTCTGGCAGGGCACGGAGATCGTGGGCCTCAAGCTCAACTTCTCGAAGCGCTACATCACGCTCGCGCCGATCGCGACCGTCGTGGGCCTCGCCTTCCGGATGCTCGATCCGGACCACCTGCTCGGGGACCGCGTGGATCTCGGCATCACGTGCGCGCTCGTTCCGCGCGGCACGCCCGGTATCACGATCGGCCGGCGCCACTTCCCGCTCAACATTCCCTTCCAGAACGGCCCCATTCAAGGCAAGGACGTCTTCGTGCCGCTCGACTCCATCATCGGCGGCCCGAGGATGGCCGGGCAGGGCTGGCGAATGCTCGTCGAGCAGCTGTCGGTCGGCCGCTGCATCTCGCTCCCGTCCAATGCGACGGGCGGTGCGAAAGCGGCGACCTGGGCGACCGGAGCGTACGCGCGCATCCGGCGCCAGTTCAACGCGTCGATCAGCCGCTTCGAGGGCGTCCAGTCGATCATCGCCCGCATGGCGGGGCTCACGTACGTGATGGACGCGGCCCGGTCGGTCACGGCCGGCGCGATCGATGGCGGCGAGAAGCCGTCCGTCCCCTCGGCTATGCTCAAATATCATGTGACCGAGATGGGACGGCAGGTGGCAAACGACGCTATGGACGTCCACGGCGGCAAGGCGATCTGCATGGGCCCGCGCAACTATCTGGCGCGCGGCTACGAGAGCATCCCCATCGCGATCACCGTCGAGGGCGCGAACGTTCTCACCCGCAACCTCATCATCTTCGGCCAGGGCGCCATCCGCTGCCACCCGTTCGTGCTGCGCGAGATGAACGCGGCGCGCAATCCGGACCGCCGCAAGGGGATCGACGACTTCGACGCCGCGCTGTTCGGCCACATCGGCTTCGCCCTCTCGAACGCCGTGCGGTCGTTCCTGATGTCCCTCACGCTCGCCCGGTTCCACAGCGTTCCGGACAAGGGCCCGACGCGGCGCTATTACCAGCACGTCGTTCGCTTCAGCGCCTCGTTCGCGTTCGCTGTCGACGTTGCAATGCTGACACTCGGCGGCTATTTGAAGAAGAAGGAGAGCCTCTCGGCGCGGCTCGGAGATGTGCTCTCCTCGATGTACCTCGCGTCCATGGTCCTCAAGCACTTCAACGACGAGGGTGCTCCGCAGGAGGACCTTCCGATCGTCGAGTGGGCCTGCCGCCACCTGCTCTATCACGCCCAGGAGCAGCTGCACGGCTTCCTCCGAAATTTCCCCAACCGCGTCCTCGCGGGGCTGATGCGCTTCCTCATCTTCCCGCGGGGGCTCACCTACTCTGCGCCCTCCGACCGGCTCGGCCGCCGCGTGGCGGAGCTCGTGACGCGCCCGTCCGATGCGCGGGGGCGGCTATGCCAGTTCGCCTACACGAGCCTCTCGCCCGGCAACCCGCTCGGCCTGCTCGAGGAGGCGCTGACGCTCGCGGCGGAGGCCGAGCCCATCGAGCAGCGCATTCGTGTGGAGGGTGTCAAGACGGGCCGGGTGACAGCGCTCGACCTACCGGGACGCATCGAACAGGCGCTCGAGGCCGGGATCGTCTCTGAGGCCGAGGCCGCGCGCCTGCGGGAGTACGACCGAAAGGTGATGGAGCTCATTGAGGTCGATGACTTCGCGCCCGAGGACATCGGCACCGAGGGGCAGTCTCGGACACAGCCCGCGGCCTGGTCCGGCGCATACGTCGCCTGATAGGCGGCCGGACGATCCGGCGGGCGATCTTCGGGCACTACGCCGGGCCACGTGACCGGCGTACCATCGCGAGCCATGTACCTCTCGTTCTTTGGCCTCAACGAAAAGCCGTTCGCGATCACGCCCGATCCGCGGTATCTCTACTTGAGCGAACGCCACGCTGAAGCTCTAGCCCATTTGCTGTATGGCATCAACGAGGCGGGCGGGTTCGTGCAGCTCACCGGAGAGGTGGGCACGGGCAAGACCACGGTCGTGCGCTCGCTCCTCGCGCAGACACCGAAGAACGCGGAGATCGCGCTCATCCTCAATCCGCGGATGACCGCGCCGGAATTCCTTCTGACCATCTGCGAGGAGCTCGGAATCGGCGTGCCGGATTCCGCGACTCAGAGTCTCAAGGACCTCGTCGACATCCTCAGCCACTACCTGCTGCGCGCGCACAGCGCCGGCAAGCGCATCGTGCTCGTGGTGGATGAGGCGCAGAACCTGGCTCCCGACGTTCTGGAGCAGGTACGCCTGCTCACAAACCTCGAGACGAACACCCAGAAGCTGCTGCAGATCATCCTGATCGGCCAGCCCGAGCTGCGGGATCTGCTCGCGCGGACCGAGCTGCGGCAGCTCGCGCAGCGCATCACCGGGCGCTATCACCTCTGTCCTCTGCTCAAGCAGGAGACGGCCGCCTACGTCCTGCACCGGCTGCGGGTCGCGGGCGCCACGAGCGACATCTTCACGGCCCGCGCGCTGTCGGAAGCGCACCGGCTATCGGGCGGCGTGCCTCGGGTGATCAACGTCATCTGCGACCGCGCGCTGCTCGGGGCCTACACGCAGGATCGCCACCGCGTGACGGCCTCGATGATCCGCCGCAGCGCCCAGGAGGTCTTCGGACGCCGCCTGCTGCCGCATTGGTTGCCCTGGTGCGCGGCGGCGGCGACGGTAGCCGTGCTGGCCCTCGGCGGCCTCGCCTTGTGGCAGCTCGATCCGGCGACTTTCTGGGGCCACGGCACGGTGTCCACGCGCGGCGCGGCCATCGCAGCCGGCGGCGCCGCCGCCGCAGCCCATGCGCGATCACCCAGCATCGCGGACCCGCCCCACGCTGAAGGGGTTGCGTCACCAGCGCCCGGCTCCAACGCGATCGGCCTCGCGACTCTGCTCGCGCAGCACGGATCGCAGACCGATCCGGACACCGCCTTCGGCAAGCTCTTCACGCTGTGGGGCGCGCACTACGTCGCGGGAAGCGTCGATCCCTGCACGCAGGCCGTACAGCAGGGGCTGCAATGCTTCGTGCAGCGCGGTTCGCTCGCACAGCTGCGGCTCTACAACCGGCCGGCCATCCTGATGCTGACCGACGACTCCGGAGCGCCGCGTCAAATTGTGCTGTCGGGACTCGGCGACGAGCTCGCGCGGATCGAGCTCAACGGCTCCCACGCAGTGCGGATCGCCGACTTGACGCGGTACTGGTTCGGCGACTTCGTGCTGCTCTGGCGCCCCGGGATCTCTCCTCCGAAGCCGCTTTCCCTCGGCATGCGCGGCGATGACGTGCGGCAACTGCGCGAGCGGCTGGAGCGGCTGCGCGGCGTCAAGAGCTCCGAGCCCGCGAGCGACCTCTTCGATGCGCAGCTCGGCGAGCTCGTGCGGGACTTCCAGCGCACGCACCGGCTCACGGTGGACGGGATAGCGGGTCTTCAGACCCTCGTCGTGCTGAACAGCGCGAGCGCGGAACCGCACACGCCTTTGCTGCTCGCCTCCGACGTACACGGTAGCTGATCGATGTCGTTCATACTCGATGCGCTGAAGAAGTCGGAAAGCGAGCGGCAGCGGCAGAGCGGGCCGGCCCTCTTCGAGGTGAAAGTCGCGCCTCCGCGCCACCGGTTCGCGATCTGGGCCATCGCGCTCGGCGCCCTGCTCGCGATCAATCTCGTCGTGGTCGGCTGGATGCTGTCGCGCAGCTCCTCGGCGCGGAGCGCAGCGCGGGTGGCCGCCGCGGAGGCTGCGGGAACGGCGGCAGGATCGGGAACGACGGCGGGCTCAGGTGCAGCAGCTGTCTCGGGCACGGTACCGGCTTCGGCCCCTGTGGCTGCGGCGGCCGTGCAGCGCTCGCCGGCTGCGGCTCCAGGCGCGGGCTCGCCCGCGGGTCCCGAGGTGGTCGCACGCTCGGACGCCTCCCCGCCGCCGGCCGCCGCAGGCGCCGCTGCGACCAACCCCGATGACCTCGCCCCAGCCGTCGAGCCGCCGAAAGGCTCTGCGGTGCCAGACAGCGGGGGCGTGGTCGTGCGCGAGTCCCAGAGCGGTCTGCCGAGCTACCAGGACGCGGCCGCCGTGCCCGGGGCGAACATTCCTCCGTTGCAGCTCGATCTGCACGTGTACTCGGAAAAGCCCGATCAGCGCTTCGTGTTCCTGAACATGGTCAAGCTGCACGAGGGCGAAGCCCTACCGCAGGGCGTGCGGGTGGACGCCATCACGCCGGACGGCGTGATCCTGTCGTACCGCGGCACGAGGTTCATGCTGCAGCACCACTGATGGCGGCGGTCCGCGCGCTACCCCGTCCCGGCTTCCCCGCGGGCGGCGTGGGCGTGCCCGCGGGCGGCGAGCCCCCCTTTATGATGACCCATGTCACAGAAGCGGCTCGCAATTCGCGCCAGAATCGCCTGGAGCGAGTGTTTGGCCCTGGACCTCGGCCCTCCAGGCCCGGGATCACCGGCCCGGCAGCGCCAAGGGGCATGGAAGGTCGCGAAGTGTCCGAGAGTGCACTAAAACAGGCTCCGGCGAGCTCACCCGCAGCGGGCGATCGGCCTGCGATCGGTGTGCGCCTCAGCGAAAGCCTCGTCGCGTTGACGCGGGACGACTCGCTCAGGGAAACGCTGGCAGCGGTCGCCCCGGAGCACGCGCTCACCTTCGTCAGGGACGTCGAGGATCTGTCGAGCCATCTGCAGATCGAACCAGCGGGCGTCGCAATCCTGGACAGTGCTGCGCTCAACGTCCCGCCGGCCGAGCTCACTCGGCTCCTGCGCGCGCAGTTTCCCGAGCTGGTGCTCATCGTCGCCGGCGGTCCGCAGGACCAGGCGGCCCTCTCCGCCGAGGTCGCGCAGGGAACCGTCTACCGGTTCTTGCACAAGCCGGTGTCCGCACAGCGCGTCAAGCTGTTCGTGGATGCCGCATGGCGGCGGCACGACGTGGAGCACGCGACGGGAACCTTCGCCGCGCTGAAGCTGGACGCTCCCTCGAGCGAGCCCACCCTCTCGCGCCGAGCGCTGTGGATCGGCGCGGCGGCGCTTGCGATCGCCGTGTCGGGGGCGCTCGTGTTCGCATTGAGCCAGACCCTGGCGCGCCACCGCGCCTCTCACCCGAGCCCCGCGGCCATGCAGGCTGCGGCGCCCGTCGCGGCCGGGCCGGCGTTGGCCGAGCTGCTGGCCAGGGCCGATGCCGCGCTCACTCGCGGCGCGCTCACTGCTCCCCCGGCGGAGAATGCCGCCGATCTTTATCGTCAGGTCCTGCAGCGGGACGCGACCAACGCTCCCGCGCGCAAGGGACTGCTGCGCGTGGCGGACGACCTGCTCACCGAGGCGGAGCAGGCCCTGCTCTCCGGCCGTCTCGATGAGGCGGCGCGGCTCACCGACGCGGCCCGCGCCATCGAGCCGGACAACGTTCGGGTCACCTTCCTCACGGCACAGATCGGCGAGGACCGGCGGCGGAGCCTCCCGCCGCCGGCTGCGGCTCAGCGTGAGGCCCACGCGCACGAGCTGCAGGCGCAGGTGCAGTCTTTCCTGAGCCGCGCGGAATCGAGCGAGCGCAGCGGCGATCTGCTCACGCCCGCCGATAGCAATGCGAAGCTCTTCGTGGATGCGGCCGCGGCGCTCGCGCCGGACGATCCCGCCGTGCGCAAGGCGCGGCTCGACCTGGCGAAGCAGATGATGGCGCAGGCGCAAGCCGCCGTGCGGGCCGGCAATCTCTCCGCGGCCGAGCGCTGGACGCAAGCCGCGAGCGATGCCGGCGCGCCCGACGCGGAGTTGAGGGCTGTGCAGCGCTCGCTGCAGGACCTGCGCGCGCCGGCTCAGCCGGCCGCCACGGACCGCGCCCTGTCCCTCTTCGACCAGCGGCTCGCCGAGGGCAAGCTTTCGAGTCCGGCCCACGACAGCGCCCAGTACTACCTCGCCCAGCTGGAGGCGGCTGATCCCACCCGGCCGTCGACCCTGCTCGCTCGGACGGCGCTCGCGGCCCGCTTGCTCGATGAGGCCCGGCGCGCCGCGGCGGACAAGGATTTCGGCGCGGCCTGGGAATCGCTGGCGAACGCTCGCACCGCCGGCGCGAGCGACCCGGACGCCGCCGCCGTGGAGAGCACGATCGCCGCCGCGCGGTCCGCGGCGACGATCCGTCCCGAGAGCATGCTCGAGAAGGTGCACAATGTGGCGCCGGTCTACCCGCCGGCGGCAGAGCTGCTGGGCCGGGGCGGGTACGTCGACTTGCAGTTCACGGTGCGCGCTGACGGCACCGTGGCCGACATCACCGTCACACACGCGGAGCCTCGAGGGATGTTCGATTCGGCGGCCATCGAGGCCGTGCGCAAATGGCGCTACAAGCCGGTGATGCTCGACGGACGGCCGGCCGATCAGCGCGCCAGCTTGCGCGTGGTCTTCAAGCCCTGAGAGCCGGCGCAACCCTCATGAATGCGAAGTTCTTGATCGTCGACCGGGACGCCCGCTATCGCGAGTGGCTTCGGCATCAGGTGGGCGCGCTCTGTCCGGAGGGCGCCGTCACGGCGATCGATCGCGAGGAATTCGAGCGGCGCCTGGCGACGCTCAAGCGATCGGACTTCGATCTGCTGCTGCTCGCGGCGCACTTCGGCGAGAGCCCCGAGGACCCGGAGTCGGAGGGCCTCGAGCAGCTGCGGCAGCTGCGCGACCGGGCGGTATTTCCGCTCGTTCTCGTGATCGCCGACGACGGCAACGAGCTCACGGCGGTGCGCGCGCTGCAGCTCGGCGCGATCGACTATCTGCCGAAGCGGCTGGTCACGGCCGAGCGGCTGGGGACGGCCGTGCGGCTCGCGCTGCGGCGTCTGGAGCTGCGCGATGTGGAAGCGACCTCACCGGACCTGCCGGTGACGGACCGCGTCCCGGGCGAGCCCATCGCCGGGTACGCGATCCGCCGCCGCATCGGGGAGTCGGAAAAGGCGATCGTCTATCTCGCAACGAGCGCCGCACTCGGCATAGACGTCGCGCTCAAGGTCAGCAAGGCCGAGCGGGACGAGACGAGCGATCACCAGCTCCTCGCGCGGGAGCATGCCGCCCTCTCCGCGGTCAACCACTCCGCCATCGTGCGGATCCACGATTACGGCGTGCACAAGGGACGCGAGTATCTCGCGATGGAATACTTCCCGCGCGGAGACCTGAAGGCGCGGCTGCAGCGCGGGATCATCGAGCCGGACGTGCTGCGCTACATCGAGCAGATCGCGAGGGCTCTCGATGTTGTGCACTCGGCCGGCATCTTCCACCGGGACTTGAAGCCGCCGAACGTCATGCTGCGCGACAACGACGAGGTGGTGCTGATCGACTTTGGCCTCGCGCGCAATGTGCGGAGCGGCCAGCAGAGCACGCGCAAGGGCGTGCTCAGAGGCTCGCCCTACTACATGAGCCCGGAGCAGGCGCTCGGCGACAAGCTCGACGCGCGCACCGATCTGTACAGCCTCGGCATCATCTTCTACGAGATGCTCACCGGACGTAAGCCGTACACCGGTACGTCGGCCATCGAGGTGCTCCAGCAGCACGTCAACGCGCCGCTCCCGCGGCTGCCGAAGGCCCTGGAGCATCTCCAGTCCCTGCTCGACGGCCTGCTCGCGAAGTCGCCCGACGACCGGTTCGCGAGCGCCTCTCAGGCGATCGAGGCCCTCGCGGGGATGCGCGCGCTCAGGGATGAGGGCAGAGCCAGCGCCGCGGTGGCGTGAGCGGAGCGCCGCGAGGCTTCAGCTGGCGGACGGGGCGGCGGCGCGCGCCGCAAGATCGGTGCCGCGCACGTTCTCGTACCTGCGCCCGAGCGCATACGCGATCGGGAACCAGATCACCGAGACGACGACACCGAGAACGGCAAGCCCGCTCAACCCGTAGCCGAGAACCGCCGAGCTCGCGGAGGCCGCGAGCAGATCCCCGCCGCGGTAGACCACGGTGTCGATCACGTTCTTGGCCTTGTACTTGCTCTCCTGATCGACCACGGTGAACAGCATCTCGCGGGCGGGCTTGGCGACCGCATACTCCGCCACGCGGCGCACGACCGATACGCCGCCGAGAATCAGCAGCACCGGGGAGAAGATGACGAGGACGAAGGCGAGCGCCATGATGATTGGATTGAGCAGCAGCGCCGGCGTCACGCCGAAGCGCTTGATGAGGCGCCCCGTCCCGAAGAGCTGGATGAGCACGGTGAGACTGTTGACCGCGAGATCGATGGTCGCGAAGGCCTGTGTCCGCGCGGCATGATTGGCGAACGAGTGGCCGATGATGTCGTTGAGCTGCACGTAAACGACGGTCGAGACCGAGGTCATGACGAACAGGAACAGTGCGATCAGCATCAGGTAAGGCGAGCGAAGGAGCAGCACAAAGCCCTCGAAGGGATTGCGCCCCAGGCGATGATCGAGCGTCGTGCGCTGCGCATCCGGCGCCTCGGCGAGCAACCGCCGCTTCTCGCCCGCGAGCAGGATGACGAGCACCGCGGTGAGCGCGAAGCCGGCCGCGGAGATCAGTATCAGCCCGTCGTTGCCGACCCGCTTCGCGAGAAAATCGACGATCGCGGGCCCGAGGATGCTGCCTGCGGTGCCTCCGGCGGCGATGAAGCCGAAGAGCCGCTTGGCCTGCTCGCGCGAGAACAGGTCCGCCATGAAGCTCCAGAACGCCGACAGAACGAGCAGGTTGAACGTGCTCACCCAGACGAAGAAGGCCGCCGCAAGCAGTCGCTCATCATGGCCTGCCCGGGAGAAGAGCACGAAGAAGCCGAGCACGCTCGCAGCGATGATGCCGTAGATCCAGGGCAGGAAGGCCGAGAGCTTCACGCGCGCCGAGAGCGTCGCGTACAGCGGCGAGACGACGATGCTCAGCAGGAACGTCGCGAGGAACAGCTCCGGAAGCTGCTTCGCGCCCCACACGGTGCCCATCGAGTCACGCACGGGCTTGACGACCGCATAGCTGAAGAACAGGAAAAAGAAGCATGCGAAGGAGACGAGCGCCGGTCGCAGCTCGATCGGCTCGACCGCCGCGGCGGACTTGAATGCGCGCGCGGTCAGGGACGGCTGCTTGGCCTCTGCCATGGGTATTCCTGGGGTTGCTGGGGTCGGTGGGCGTGGATGCGCTCGCGGACTATATCCAAGTACCCCAGCGAACAGAAGCCGCTCGCGGGGTCGGCACCGAGGATTTCGTTACATTCGGCGCCGCTCGGGGCGGTGTCTTCGCCCGATCGTCTTGACTAATCAATCTCGGGTTGCGGGTCCGGTACAGCGACCTCGTGAGCGGCCTGCCGCCC
Organism: uncultured Gammaproteobacteria bacterium; assembly: GCA_963849095.1. Lineage (GTDB taxonomy): Bacteria > Pseudomonadota > Gammaproteobacteria > Steroidobacterales > Steroidobacteraceae > JASHUC01. Next base: position 599,549 of record CAWKGA010000009.1, on the reverse strand, counting down.
GCGCAGCACCTCGTAGCGCCGGCCGAGCAGCAGAGCGACCACACCCCACAGCATCGACATGCCGAACCCCACCCCGGCCGAGCCGACGATGCGCAGTCCGGCCCAGCTGAGCCCGGTCTGCATCCACGCGGAGCTCACGTCGCCCAAGCGGTAGATGACCGTGTCGATGACGTTCTTCGCCTTGTACCGGCTGCTCTGCGGCACGACGGTGAAGCAGATTTCGCGACTCGGACGGGCAATGGCGTACTGTGACACGCTGCGCACGACCTGGAGCGCCTCGATCATGAACAGCGTCGGTGACAGGGCGATGACGACGAAGGCCGCCATCATGATGAGGGGATTGAGCACGAGCCCGGTCGTGACCCCAAAGCGCTTGAGGACTCGCGCGAGCCCGAAGATCAGGATGATCGCCGTGCAGATGTTGACCGCGAGCGCGATGTCGGCCACCGCCACGGCCCGGCCCTGGAGGCCCGGGAATGCCCGCGCGATGAGCTCGGTCTGAAAGAAGTACGCGACGGTGTTCACCCACGTCATGAGGAACATGAAGGCGGCCTGGTTGCGCGAGTAGGCGGAGCGGATGACCTCCCCGAACCCCTCGAAGGGATTGCCCGGCAGGCCGTGCTCGAGCGTCGAGCGCTGCGCCTCCGCGACGGTCGCGCGCAAGCTCGCCTTCTCTCGCATCAGCAGATGAACCAGCGCGATCACGACGAGAAAGCCGGCGGCGGCGACGAGCAGCAGCCCGTCGAGGCCGATGGCACCCACGGCGAAACGCGTGACGACCGGACCGACAATGGCCCCGAGCGTCCCGCCGGCCGCGATGAGTGCGAAGAAGCGCGTCGCCTGCGGGGCCGAGAACAGGTCCGCCATCAGGCTCCAGAACACCGAGATCATGAACAGGTTCACGACGCTGAGCCACACGAAGTAGGTGGCGGCGAGGGCGCGGCTCTGCGGCGCGAACCGCAGCAGCTCCTCGAACAGGAGCACATTGAGGAGCCAGAACCAGAACACGCCGGGCAGCAGGCGCCTGAGCGAGATCCGCGAGGCGAGCGCGGTATAGATCGGTGATGCGACGAGGGAGCCGATGAAGGTGCCGGTGAACAGCAGCTGCAGCTGCTCCGGCCCGAAGTTCGTCGCGAGGGTGTCGCGCACGGGGCGCAGGATGTAGTAGCTCGCGAGCAGCGCGAAATTGCAGGCGAACGCGAGCGCGACAGCCTTGCGCTCGCGCGGCCTCACCTGCGCGATGCGGTCGAGCAGTGGCGAGCGGCTCATCGCCGCGTCCGCTCGAGACCTCAGCGCAACACGGCGAGTCGGGCGAGGTTGGTCTGTACGGTCGCGGCGCGCGCGGCCCAGTCGCCGTACCAGCGGCGCACGGCGCCGAGCAGCGCGTCACAGGCCTCGCGCACCGGCTCGTCGCTCGCTTCGCTCACATCGGACGGGGCGATGCGGCGCCGGGGCGGCGCGGCGCGCGACAGCCGCCGCAGCCTCAACTGGCGCAGCGCGCCGGCGGGCACGCCCACGCCGCGCGCGAGCTTCGGCTCGACGCCACGCTCCTCCGCCATGCGGTACAGCTCGTCGGGGCTCGGCACCGACATCGAGGTGTCATCCTGCGGTGGCCGCACCCAGACCTCGCACCAGTCGCGATAGGCTTCCCGGGAGCTCACCAGGTCCCCGTTCCCGAGCGCCGTGCAGATGTACGGCAGCGCGAGAGCGAGCGGAGCCGCCTCCGTCCAGAGCTGCTCCCGCATCAAGTACTCGACATCGCCCAGATAGCTCTCGAGCATCTTCGAGCTGCCGTGGCGCAGGCCGGAGTGTGCCGCCGCGGCGGGGGGCGGCAGCTTGCTCTCACCTTCGGACTCCCGCTGGCTTTCGATCGACATGGAACGCGCCCTCGATGGCCCGAGCCGGGAGACGCGCAAGCCCCAGCCGCTCGGGGGGGCCGTTGTTCTCGCGCGTCTCAGGACCCGGTGATATTGACGCAACCGGCCCGTCCTTGCCACCAGTTGACTTTTCACGGCCGCTCGTGCACAGGGCTGGTCGGCCGCGAGCTGGGCCCGGCCCCGGGAAGGCTTACCTAGGGGCCGGGTGCCTCGGAGCCGGGTGCCTCGGGGCCGTCACGCCCTCGGCGCGCGAGCCACGAGGTGCCGATGCGGCTCGCGGCAACGGCCAGCAGCAAGCGCCAGAGCAGGCGCTTGCCGAGGGGCACCCGGCGCGGCGGCAGAGCGCCGTAGAAGGCTTCGGACAAGTCGTAGTGCAGATAGGCCCGCGGCGCGGCGACCACCCACGTCCAGCCGCCCGCCGAGATCCGGTACCGCTCCGCCTCGGTGCAGTCAACCGAGGCCGTATCGAGCCGGGCCGGCAGATCCGCCGGAACGGCTCCGATCAACGAAAGGTGAACACGGGCTCCGGTGGTGTCACGCCCCACGAGCGTGACGAAGGCCGCCCCGCCCGAGCGACGGCATTCGACGCTCCCCGTGAATCCCATCCGCCATGCTAGCACTGGTCGCCCGCCCGATGCGGCCGCTCCGCTCGAGCTCCCAGACGATGAGCGGCGCCCCGCGCCGCACCCAGAACCCGGCTCCCACCTCGAGAAAGCCGCGCCGCAGCCGCGCGCGATACCACTCGGCCGGCCTCATGTGCACGGCCGGGTCCGTCCGTCGCCGATCGCAGTTGTTGCGCCAGTCGGCCCGCGTGAGAGCGCTGAAGTACAGCACCCCGCGGCCGAGGCGCGCGAGATTCGCGATGGCGCGCGCCGCCCCGCGATCGTCGAGGTACTGCAGCACGTCGTAGCAGATCACGAGATCGAACGGGGTTGCGGAAGCGTAGTCCTCGATCCGCCCCGGCTCCCAGCCGTAGCGCCGGCACAGGTAGTCGCTCACCTCCAGCCCGACGTACCGCACGCGGGGCAGGCGGCGCAGCAGCGACGCTCTCAGCTGTCCGATACCGCACCCGGCATCGAGGATCGTCCGCACCGGCAAGCCGACATGATCGACGTATGCCGCGATCAGCCGCGCGCGCATCCGCGACTCGTGCGGCGATCCGACAGCCGTGCGCGGATCGAAGTAGTAGCGGCGATAGTAGTCGCGGTCGAAAACCGTCATACCTCGCGCAGGTAGCCCCAGGTGTGGAGCTTGTCGTGATCCTCGAACCAGCGCTCACCGATATCGTCGCGGTAGTACATGTCCGGGATCATGATGTTGCGGATGCGCGAGTAGGCCTGTGCCTGAGCCTGGCGCATGGTCTGCCCGACGCCGCACACGATCAGCACGACGCCCGAGGTCCCGGCGACGTACCACTGGCCGTTGACCTGCTTCACGTCCTCGATGTGGACCTCCTCGGGGATGCCCTTCTTGAAGAGAATGGCGGCATTCTTCGACGTGGAGAGGAAGGTCGCGTCGTCGTCGAACGGGAACGGCGAGACGACGATGCGCACGCCGAGCTGGAAACCGCTCTTCACCTTGAGCTTCGGATTGGCTCCCGCCGCGAGATCGCTCAGGAACTGGCCGATCGGCGTCGTCATGCCCTCCTGCTGGATGCTGATCGTGGGGTAGCCGAACCGCGCCGTGAACTCGAGCGGATAGATGCCGTTGCCGTTCACGATGCAGTTGAGGTCGATGTAGCCGACGTAGCCCTCCTCGGCGAGGCGGGACTCCATCTTCTTCAGCGTCGAGTTGAAGAGGCGGTTGGGCCCGCTCCAGAACATCGAGGTGCCCATCTCACCGGTCGAGGGGCCGATGTTTCCGGGAAAGAGCTTCTTGTGCTCGAAGTTCACGTTGAGGGGATAGATGAACTCCTTGCCGTCGAAGAACGCGCCGACCGCGATCTCGACTCCCGAGACGTACCGCTGCAGCTGGAAGCGCTTGATCTCGTCGGGAAAGGATTTCTTGTAGGCCTCGAGCACGCGGACCACGTCCTCGCCATCCTCCTCGTCGCCGACGAACAGGCGGCGCTTCACGTTGCCCGCGGCCCCGGAGGGCTTGATGACGTAGCGCTCCGGGTTCGCCTTGACGTAGGCGATCGCCTCGTCGAAGTCGTCGCACTCCCGGTAGGGGAGGATGTTGATGCCGGCCTTCTTGAGCTCCTCCTGGCCGAACGAGCGGTCGTCCTCCAGGCGGTCCGTGTAGGCGCTGCCGCCGACCACGAGCTTGCCCTTGCGGCGCAGCTCCTCGGCGATCGCGCCCTGCCCGAGCGTGTCGTCGAAGACGATCACATCCGCCCAGTCGACCTCCCGCTCCCAGTCCTCGACCTTCGGAACGAACCCGTCCGCGATGTCGCGGTCCTTCTCGTCGCGGATGTAGTACTTCACCTCGTGTCCCTCCTTCGCGACTTGCCAGGCGATGTCGCTGATGAGCCCGATGAGGGAGACGAACAGGAACTTGCGATGCTCGGAATTCACGCCTGCACTCGGCAACGGTGCCGAGACTATGCATCAGAGCGCTAAGGTTTGCGAGATGCGCGAAGCGGCCGCGGTATTCAGATATCTTAGGAGGCGCGCCATACGGCGAACGCCGAGGAGGTCCTGTGATACGTAACCGTGGCTCCATGAGCCTGATCGCTGCGAGCGTCGGACTGCTGACCGCCCTGACTCTCGCCGGCGCGACCGATGGGTATGCTCAAGTAGAGGGTGGCGCGGGAGCCGCGTCGCCGGCCGCGGCCTTCGTGCTCTCGAGCCTGGACTTCGCCGACGGCGGAACGATGCACCGAAGACAGGTCAACGAGCAGTGTGGCGGAGAGAACATTTCCCCGGCGCTCCATTGGCGCAACCCGCCGGCCGGCACGAAAAGTTTCGCGCTCCTGATGCACGATCCGGATGCGCCCGGCGCCGAGGGCTTCTGGCACTGGATCGTCTACGACATCCCCGCCACCGCGACCTCGCTGCCGGCCGGCGCGGGCAACGTGCGCAGGAGGCTGATGCCCACGGGGGTGATCCAGGGCCGCTCCAGCTTCGGCACGATGGGCTACGGCGGACCGTGCCCCCCGCCGGGCAAGCCGCACAGCTATTACTTTCGCTTGTACGCCCTCCCCGATGCGACGCTCAACGTGCCCCCCGATGCGACGGCGACCATCATTGCCGCGTACGCGGACGCTTCCGCGCTCGGCCGGGCGCAGCTCGTGGTGCGATACGGACACTGAGTCTTGCGGGTCGCGGGACTCATCTCCGATACCCACGGGTTGCTGCGGCCCGAGGCCAGGCAGGCGCTCACCGGCGTCGATCTCATCATCCACGCGGGTGATATCGGAGCGCCGGAGGTGCTGGAGGAGCTCCGCGCTCTGGCGCCCGTCCATGCCGTCCGGGGCAACAACGACCGGGGGCCCTGGGCTCGCGGCCTTCCCGAAACCCACGCGCTCGAGGTGGATGGCGCGAGCCTCTATGTGCTGCATGATTTGAACGAGCTTGACCTGGACCCCGCAGCCGGCGGCTTCACGGCGGTCGTGACGGGACATTCGCACCGGCCAGCGATGAGCACCCGGGACGGCGTCCTCTACATCAATCCCGGCAGCGCCGGGCCCCGGCGATTCAGCCTTCCCGTCGCGGTCGGCTTTCTCGAGATCCACTCCGGCACGGCCCGGGGGCGGATCCAGGAGATCCTGTGAGCCCGGGCGCCGGCGGTGGGGCTCGATGTGTGCACTCGAGCATTGCCGGCGGCGAGGCCCTGAGAGTAGGCTCCGCGCCATGCTGCAGAAGTCACCACGTGTCGGTCGTACGGCCGCGGAGCGGCGGCCGGCCGTCTGGCCGTGGCTGCTGATGCCGCTTGCGGCCCTCGCCTTGTTCTTCGCGCTGAGAACCGTGCGCCACTCCACGGAGAGCGGTCCGCTGGAGCAGGGCACCGACCTGCCCGGCGACGCCTCCGCCCAGTGACGCTTCCCCGCGCTCCCCGAGTCGGCTTCGTCAGCCTCGGGTGTCCCAAGGCGCTCGTCGATTCCGAGCGCATCCTCACCGGCTTGCGCGCGGAGGGTTACGACATCGCGCCCACGTACCAGGACGCCGACGTCGTCGTGGTGAACACGTGCGGCTTCATCGATGCCGCGATCGACGAGTCGCTGGACGCCATCGGCGAAGCCTTGGCGGAGAACGGCCGCGTCATCGTCACGGGATGCCTGGGCGCGCGGCCCGAGCGGATCCTCGAGCGCCATCCGCAGGTGCTGAAGATCACGGGCCCGCATGCGTACGAGGATGTGATGGGCGCGGTGCACGAACATCTGCCGCCGCGTCACGATCCGTTTCTGGATCTGGTGCCGCCCCAGGGCATCCGTCTCACTCCGCGGCACTACGCGTACCTCAAGATCTCCGAAGGCTGCAATAACCGCTGCAGCTTCTGCATCATCCCGAGCCTCAGGGGCCGGCTCGCCAGCCGGCCCATCGACGAGGTGCTGCGCGAGGCCGAGCGGCTCGCCGCCGCGGGCGTCAAGGAGCTGCTCGTCATCTCGCAGGACACGAGCGCGTACGGCACGGACCTGCGCCACGCGCAAGGCACCTGGCGTGGTGAGGCCTACGCGGCGCGCTTCATCGACCTCGCGCGCGCGCTCGGCTCGCTCGGCGTGTGGGTGCGCCTGCACTACGTGTATCCCTACCCGCACGTGGACGCGGTGATCGAGCTGATGGCCGAGCGGCGCGTGCTGCCGTATCTCGACATTCCCTTCCAGCACGGGAGCGCGAGCGTGCTGAAGCGCATGCGGCGCCCGGCGCACGCCGAGAACACGCTCGCGCGCATCCGCGCCTGGCGCTCGCAGTGCCCCGACCTCACCATACGCAGCACCTTCATCGTCGGCTTCCCCGGCGAGACGGACGCCGAGTTCGCGGAGTTGCTTGCCTGGCTCGAGGAGGCCGAGCTCGACCGCGTCGGCTGCTTCAAGTACTCGCCCGTCGAGGGTGCGAAGGCGAATGCGCTTGGCGATCTCGTCGCACCCGAGGTGCAGGCGGAGCGCTACGAGCGATTCATGGAACGCGCGCGCGCGATCAGTGCGCGCCGGCTCGCGGCTCGAGTGGGCAAGACGATCGAGGTCCTGGTCGACAAGGTCGACGAGGACGGCGCGGTCGCACGCGGCTGGGCCGATGCACCCGAGATCGACGGCGTGGTGCGGATCCGGAACGGGGCGCGGCTGCGGCCGGGAGACTTGACGCGAGCCGAGGTCGTCGGCGCCGGCGATTACGATCTCGACGCGCGTCTGGTCAGCGCCCCGCGAGCGCGCGCAACGCCTTCGGCGTGATCAGCCACTCGAGCTTCGCCCGGCTCAACCGTTCGGACGGGGCCTGAGCGAGCTCAATCCGAGCGTGACCGGCGAGTGCGGCCGCAGGAAAGAGCAAGCAGGCCGCGCCGCCTTTCTTGAGTTCGTATCCGCCCCGAGCTTGAGCGCGAGGTCCGGCCACGCACACGGAGAGAAGCTCGGTCAGATTGGGCTCGTGGCCCACGAGCGCCAGACGCTCGAGCTTGGGGTGAGCGGCGGCCCGATCGCCGATGGCGGCGAGCGCCTGCTCCGGCGTCCGGCCCTGAGCGAGCTCCGGCACCTCGGTGGCATGCGGCCAGCCGGCGACGGTCTCGAGAATCTTCGCGGTCTCACGCGCACGGACGAGCGGGCTCGTCAGCATGCAGTCGACCTCTCCCACCAGGTGCTCGAGCCCGGCCGCCGCCCGTCGAAATTTCTTGATGCCCTCGGGCGTGAGCGGCCGCTGCCCGTCGTCGGGCCAGCGCTTGCGGTCGCGGTCGAACGCCGCGGCATGACGAATGAGGTAGATGCGCATCATGATAGATTAACCGCTTCGATCGCCTCGGGCACGCTCAGGAAGGGGAGAGTCACATGCAAACGCTTGCGCTGGGCCGCTCCGGACCACAGGTTTCCAGAATCGGGCTCGGCTGCATGGGCATGTCCGATTTCTACGGCCCCGCGAACGAGGACGAGAGCATCGCCACGATTCACGCGGCGATGGACGCCGGCGTCACGCTGCTCGATACCGGTGACTTCTACGGCATGGGACACAACGAGATGCTCATCGGCCGGGCGCTGCGCGGCAAGACCCGGCAGCAGGTGCTGCTCAGCGTCAAGTTCGGCGCGCTACGCACACCGGGCGGCGCCTTCGCCGGCTTCGACGGCCGTCCGCAGGCGGTGAAGAATTTCGCGTCATACAGTCTCAAGCGTCTCGGCACCGACTACATCGACATCTATCGGCCGGCCCGCGTCGATCCTCAAGTGCCGATCGAGGAGACCGTCGGCGCCATCGCCGACCTCATCCGCTCGGGGCACGTTCGCTATGCCGGTCTCTCGGAGGCCGGCGCCGGTACGCTGCGGCGCGCTGAGGCCGTGCATCCGATCGTGGATCTGCAGATCGAGTACTCCCTCGCGAGCCGCAGCCTCGAGAGCGGCATTCTCGCGACCGCGCGCGAGCTCGGCGTTGCCATCACTGCTTACGGCGTGCTCTCGCGCGGACTGCTCACGGGTACGCTGCCGCAGACGCTTCCGGGCCTGCGGGTCCACATGCCCCGCTTCCAGGGCGAGAACTATCAGCGGAACCTCCGCCTGGTCGAGGCGCTCGCGGCCATTGCGCGCCGCAAGGGCGTCACTCCGGCGCAGCTCGCCATCGCCTGGGTGCTCTCGCGCGGCGACGACATCGTTCCACTCATCGGCACGACACGGCGGAAAGGGCTCGCGGAAGCCATGCAGACCTTGTCGATGCGCCTGTCCCCGGAGGAGCTCGCGGAAATCGAGCAGGCGGTGCCTGCATCGGCGGTCGCCGGCACGCGGTACGGCGTCGAGCAGATGGCCCAGCTCGACAGCGAGCGGGGATAGCGGCGGAACCGCCTGCGGCGGGCCTACGGCCCCGCGTCAGGCTACAGCGTTCTCCTTGGTCACGCTCCGGGCTCGGCGGACGGGCTCCGCGGGCAGCGCGGGGCGTCCGAGAATGAGGTCCGATGCCTTCTCCGCGATCATGATGACCGCGGCGTTGGTGTTTCCGCCCGGCACGGTCGGCATGATGGACGCGTCGGCGACACGCAGGCCTTCGATTCCGCGGACGCGCAGCTGCGGGTCGACCACCGCATCCGCGCCCGTTCCCATGCTGCAGCTGCCGACCGGGTGCTGGGTGACCTGCGCCGTACTGCGAATGTAGGCATCGAGCTCCGCGTCGGTCTTGAGCTCGGCGCCGGGCCGCAGCTCGCGTCCGACGAACCGCGCCTGCGGCATCGTCGAGTAGACCTTGCGCGCCGCCCGGATGCCGCGGCGGGCGGTGTCGAAGTCGGCCGCGTCGGCGAAGACGTTGAGCTGCACGCGCGGAGCGTCCTGCGGATTCGCCGAGCGCAGCGCCACCCACCCGCGACTCTTCTGGTGCAGCACGACGACATCGGCGGTCATGCGGTGCTCCTGCACGGGCGCTATGAGCGGGAACCAGAGCTTCGCGTCCATGCGGATGGGATTGCACATGAGCTGGACGTCCGGCTGCGGGAGGTCGGGGCGCGTGCGAATGATGACGTTGCAGCTGTTGATCTGCGTCGCGAACGCTCCGGTGCCGAACAGCTTCCAGAGGATGACCGAGCGCGCCACGCGATCGACACGCAGCTCATTGAGAAAGGTCACCGCCGAGGTGGCCGCATACTCGACCGGAATGTGCGGATGCTCGGAGAGGTTGCGGCCGACGCCGGGCAGGTCGTGAACCGGCTTGATGCCGACCTTGCGCAGCTCGTCCGCCGGCCCGACACCTGAGAGCATCAGGAGCTGCGGTGAGTTGTAGGTGCCGCCCGCGAGGATCACCTCGCGATTGGCGCGGACCTGGTGGAGCCTCCCTTCGCGGCTGTACTCGACACCGACCGCACGTCCCTTCTCGATGAGAACCCGCGTGACGAGCGCCTTCAGCGTGACGGTCAGGTTCTTGCGGCCCATGACCGGATGCAGGTACGCCCAGGACGTGCTGTCGCGGCGCCCTTTGCGGTCGATCGTCACCTCGCCGCGCGAGAAGCCCTCCTCCACATCACCATGAATATCGTCGCTGGTGTTGAAGCCTGCGGGCACGGCCGTCTGGAAGAGCGGCTCGTGCAGGAGACGAGAGGTATCGATCGCGGCGACGTGGAGCGGCCCCGCGCCGCCGTGATACTGGCCGGCCCCGCGCCAGCTCGTCTCCATGCGCTTGAAGTAGGGCAGCACGTCGGCATAGCCCCAGCCCTCGCAGCCGAGCTGCCGCCACGTCTCGAAGTCGAGCGAGTGGCCGCGCATGTAGAACATACCGTTGATGGACCCCGAGCCGCCGAGCACCCTGCCGCGCGGCAGCGGCACCTTGCGGCCGTTCAACTGCGGCTCGGGCTCGCTGAAGTAACCCCAGGAGAACTCCGGGTTCATCATGGCCCGCAGAAAGGCGAGCGGCATGCGCAACGAATAATGGCTGTCGTTGCCGCCGGCCTCGAGCAGCAGGACGCTGCGGTCCTGCTCCTCGCTCAGGCGGCTCGCGAGCACGCACCCGGCGGAACCGGCTCCGATGACGATGTAGTCGAAGGCCTGCGATTGCTCGGTCATAAAAGCGTTCCTCGAGACGGCGTTGGCTTGCGCTCGGATGTCGGGATACGCGCGCGGCTATCGGTGCCGCTCTGCTGGTCCCGCGGTTGCCCCGTGACGACAGAGGAGGCGACGACTGCCGCACCGCTGGCGCTGCGAGCTATCGTCGCATCCCTCGAGGCAGGGGCGCAACCCCGGCGCCGTGCTTCACGCACGCGGTGCCGGTAGCATGTGCCGTCTTCTTGCCGGCGGCCCAGTCATGTCCGACATCAAAACCCTTCGAGCAAAGATCGGGCACGACCTGCTTCTGCTTCCCAGCGTCGCGGCGGTGATTCGCGACGGCGAGGGGCGCATTATCTCTGCAACGTCTCGGGCCGCTCTCGCTCGCCGCGCGATCCGGAAACGAAGTCGCTGCGTTATTTCACGGAGTCCGACATGCCGGCTCTGGCTCTTCCTTACCCGGCCGAACTCTTGTTCGCCGCGGCAGGGCGGCTCGGAAGCTGAATTGAATCGTCCCTCGTCAGGGCTCAGAGGTCCTGGATGAGGGGTGTCCAGCGCCCCTCGCGGCGCGCCGTCCGCTCGGACCCGCTCTCACCCTCGTAAGACATGAGCTGGGGTGGCGCCATTCCCGGGGGCATCGGGCGGAGGGCATTGATGTTGATGATTCCGTATCGGCCGCGCGGCGATGTGATGGTCGCGGCGAGGTACACCCCACACTCCGCACACAGCAGGAAGTCGGTGATGCGCAGCCCAAAGCGGTAGCGGACGAGTCTCTCGCGATCATGAATCAGAAACGCGAGCGATCCCCTGGGGTCCGATGTCGTCAAGGCTTGATGAGCCCGGCAGAAGGTGCACTGGCACGCACGAATGGCCCAAGCTGGAGGGGTTAGGCTCGTTTCGTAAGCATACTCAATCGCCCCGCAGTGGCACCGTCCCGAATACACCACGGCTGCCTGGCTCGTTTGCGTCACATGAGCATCCGCTGTTTGACGGTCGCGCGGGGCGACCGGGCCTTCCGCTTTCCGCTGCGCGGCCTCGATCCGACATCGCCGAAGTCCTGCGCTCGATCGCCCAGCAGGAAACGAGGACCGGCGCCAGCGCGCGCGGCGCGGTCGCCCGGGTTGTACAGGGCGCATCGGTCGAGCGACAGGCACCCACAGCCGATGCATCCATCGAGCAGGTCGCGCGTCCGTTCGAGCATCGCGATCCTTGTCTCGAGCGTACCCCGAATGTGCTTGCTGATGCGATGCCAGTCCTGTCTCGTGGGAGACCGGCTTCGCGGAAGCGTCGCGAGCTCCGTCTCGATCTGCGTCAGGGTCAGCCCCAGCCGCTGCGCGATCAAAGCAAAGGAGAGGCGGCGAATGTCCGACCTCATGAAGCGCCGCTGGTTGCCGCTCGTACGGACCGGCGTCACGAGACCCCGCGCTTCGTAGTATCGGATGGCCGATGCGGACAATCCGGTGCGGCGGGAAAGCTCTCCTATCGACAAGAGGGGATTTTCCATTGCAAGACACCGCAACGCACGGCGTTCCGCGAATAACTTGACCTCAAGTTAGCTTCAGGTCGTACGATTTTCAACGGCCCAGACCGACACTCGCCTAAGGAGATCACCGCCATGGCCGTCGCTCGGATCGAGCACGTGAACGTCACTGTACGGGACCCCGAGCGCACCGCGGGGCTGATGGAGCGAGTATTCGGCTGGCGCGTGCGCTGGCGGGGCGGGGCGCGGGACGGGGGACATACGGTCCACGTGGGGTCGGATGATCACTACATCGCGCTCTACACGGAACGCGATGCGGCCTACACGGCGGAGGATTTTGCAAAGGGGCGGCCGCTCAATCACATCGGCGTCGAAGTGGACGATCTCGACGCCACGGAGACCCGCGTCACGTCCGCCGGCCTCACGCCCTTCTCTCACGCCAACTACGAGCCCGGCCGCCGGTTCTACTTTCTCGACCCCGACGGGATCGAGTACGAGGTTGTCAGTTACCGCTAGGGGGCCGCACGGGCTGGCGAGCGCTTTGCGGGAGTGGCCGCTGTCTATGGAGCGAAAATCGATTCTTACAAAAATACAAGGCTGAGCTCCGCAGGCCCCGTCGATAATGGAGCCATCCGGCAAGGGGCGTTCCCTAGGCAATACCGAGGTACCCAATCATGAAGACGGCGTCGCATTCGAGAGGCTGTTGGCGTTCATGCGCTTGGGCGATCGCTCTGGGCGCGCTCGCAGCCGCAGGCCTTGCGGCGGCCGCCGAGCCCCACTATCACCTGATCAAATCGGCCGTCCTGGGCGGAGCATCGGGCTGGGACTACATCTCGCTCGATCCCGAGACACACCGGCTGTTCATCACCCGCGGCACTGAGGTCATGGTGGTGAATGCCGGCAGCGGTCGCCTCGTCGGCGATATCGGCGGTATGAAAGGCATTCATGGTGTCGCGTTCGCGCATCGCCACGGTTACATCACCGACGGCGGCTCGAACACCGTCGTCGTCTTCGATCGGCGGACGCTGAAGAAGCTCGGCGACATCTCCGTCGGACAGGGTCCCGACGGTATCGTCTACGATCCCGCCTCCGACCGCGTGTTTGCCATTGAAGGCAGAGGCGGGGACGTGACGGCCATCGACGCCAGCACCGACAAGGTCGCCGGCATGATGTCGCTCGACGGCCGGCCCGAAGCTGGCGCGGCCGACGGCCACGGCATGGTCTACATCAACATCGAGGACAAGAGCGAGGTCGTGGCCTTCGACAGCAAGACCTTGACGATCGTCCGCCGCTGGTCCCTTGCACCCTGCATGAGCCCGTCCGGCATGGCGATCGATGCAGCTCACGACCGCATCTTCTCGGGGTGCCGCAACGGCGTGATGGCCGTGTCCGACACGCAAGCCGGAAAGGTCGTGACGACGGTCCCGATCGGCCAGGGCGTGGACTCGAACCGCTTCGATCCGGAGGAGGGGCTCGCCTTCAGCTCGAACGGCGTATCCGGAACGCTCACGGTGGTCCGCGAGGTCACTCCGGACCAATACGAGGTCCTCGAGAACGTCCCGACGGCGCCAAGTGCGCGCACCATGGAGCTCGATCCCAAGACGCACCGGGTCTACGTCGTTGCTGCCGAACTGAAGTTCCCGGGGGGACGACCGCCCGGGCAGCGGCCGGCCGGGCCGCCCCCGCCGCCGGCAGCAGGGCCGCCCCAGCCGCGCCGTTTCTTCCGGCCGTCGGTGGTGCCGGGAACATTCAAGCTGCTCATCCTCGCACCTTGAGATCGAGCCTTCGGCGATGCGGCGGCCGCTGCTAACCACAGGCGCCCTGCTCGCAGCTGCCGCCATCGCGGGTTGCGCCAGCTACTCGCCTCTGCCGTTGCCTCGAACGAGCGAGCTCGCCGCGAGCGTTGCGCCGCGCGGCGTGCCCCCGCTCGACATGAACGCCGTCGCGACGCTGGCGGTCCTCAACAACCCGGACCTCACCGCTGCGCGCGCTGCGATGCACGTGGCGGGGGCGCAGGCATTTGCCGCCGGACTGCTGCCCGATCCGCAGTTCACCTACTCCGGCGACTACAAGATGGATCACGACATCCCGCCGACCGATCCACGCTATCCGGAATACGACGCCTACGGCCTCGGGCTCTCGGTCGACCTGCAAGCCCTACTCACCCACTCGAGCCTGAAGACCGCCGCTGGCGCCGCATATGACCAGGCCCGCCTCGACCTGCTGTGGCAGGAGTGGCAGACAGTGGCGGAGGCCCGCACGCTCTACGTGGAGCAATCGATCGCTACGGAGCGGCTCGCCTTTCTCGCGCCGGCGGAGCGGATCTATGCGCAGGCGCTCGAGCGCTCCCGGCGCGCGCTCGCGGCCGGCAACGTCACACTCGAGCAAACCAGCGCCGATCTCGCGGTGGTGATCGACGTTCGCACGCAACGTGGCGCCGCCGACCGCAGCCTCTCGCAGGCTCAACACGCCTTGCGCGCGCTGCTCGGAGTGCGGCCCGACGTGAAACTGCCCCTGAGCGAGCTCGCGCCACCCGAGGTGCCGACTCGCGCCACAGTGCAGAGCGCCCTCGACGGGCTGGCGCGATCCCGGCCGGATCTGCGCGCCCTGCAAGCCGGCTACCGCGCTGAGGAGGCCAAGCTGCGCGCCGCGGTGCTGTCGCAGTTCCCAGATGTCTCGATCGGGGTCACGCGCGCGCGCGATGTCTCGGACGTCCACACGACCGGCTTCGGTGTCACTCTCACGCTGCCGCTCTTCGATCGCGGCCGCGGAAACATTGCGATCCAGCGTGCGACGCGCGAGCAGCTGCGCGCCGAGTACCTGGCGCGTCTGGATCAGGCGGCAGCCGACACGTGGCGACTGTGGGATGAGACTCAGCTGCTCGACGCGCAGCTTCGCGCCCTCGACCAGCGGCTACCCGGCCTGCGTGCAAGCGTGGACCGCGCGAGTCGCGCCTTCGAGAGCGGCAATTTCCCCGCCGGGAGCTACTTGAGCCTGGTCGAATCGTACCTCGGCGCCGAAGCCGCCCATATCGAGCTGCTCCACGACCTGTGGACCGACTCCATCGCGCTCGCGACGGTTCTCGGCACGCAGGTCGAACCCGATACGCGAGGGGCGCCCGAAGGGCACGCGCCCCGCGGGACGGCTCGCGCCTCGTAGCCGCCATGCGAACGCCACCCATCTGCCTGCTGCCCACGCGGGTCTTGCCCGTCGCGCTGTGCGCACTGGCAGGTCTGCTGGCGCTCATGTCACTGTTGTCAATTCCCTCGAGAACCCGGGCCGAGGCGCCGGACAGCGCCACCCCGAGCGTGCTCGTGCAGACGACGCAGGTCCGGCGAGGGAGTTTGCCTCTGACAGTGGTGGCCTACGGGTCGGTGCAGGCGAACTCGAACGGGCGCGTATCCGTGATGTCGCCACTCGCGGCGACCGTCGCCGGACTCGACGTGCGCGTCGGAGAGGAAGTCGCCCGCGGCGCCCCGCTCCTGCGTCTTGCCCCGAACCCCGAGACGGCCGCGGCGTATGCGCAAGCGCAATTCGAGCTGCGCGCGGCGGCGGACTCCGTGACGCGGACGCGTCAACTGCTTGCGGAGCAGCTTGCGACCCGGCAGCAGCTGGCCGACGCCGAGAAGGCCGAATCCGATGCGCGCGCGGCGCTCGCCGCCCTCAAGGCCCAGGGCGCCGGTGGACCAGCGACGCTGCGCGCGCCGTTCCGCGCCATCGTCACCGCGGTCCTCACGAGCTCCCGAAGCATCGTCTCCGAAGGCACTCCGCTGCTCGAGCTGGCCCGCACCGAAGAACTCGTTCTGCAGGCAGGAGTCTCGCCCGATGCGGCTGCGGCCGTTCGCGCCGGCGAGCCGGCGAGCGTCACCGCGATCGGCGGCGCGCAGTCGTACGCCGCCAAGGTGCTAATGCGTGGCTCCGTCGTCGACAGCGGGAGCGGGCTCGTGCCCGTAGAGATCTCGCTCCCGGATGGGGGCCTGTTCCCCGGCCAGGCGGCGCAAGCGACGATCACCGTCGGCACCGTGCGGGGCTTCGTGGTTCCGCATGAGGCCGTTCTGGTCGACGATAACGGCAATGCATACGTCGTGCAGGCGATCGGTGGGATGGCCAAGATCGTACCCGTACGCGTGCTCGGGACGGAGCAAGCCGAGGACACGGTCGATGGACCGCTCGATGTACGAGCTCCGCTGGTGCTCGCGGGCAACTACCAGCTGAAGGACGGCATGGCGGTGCGGCTCGCCGGTCCCACCACCCACGGCGCCCGATGACCTTCGCTCGATTCCTCGAGCGGCACCGCGGACCGCTTCTGTGCGTGGCGATCGCGCTCGGGCTTGCGGGTCTTTATGCGGGCAGCGCGCTTCCGGTGAGCCTCTTCCCGGTCGTGAGCTTTCCTCGTATTCGCATCGAGGTGAGCACCGGGAGCATGCCCGCGAAGCAGATGCTCATCGATGTGACGCAGCCGCTCGAGGAGGTGGCGCGCGCCGTTCCGGGTGCCGTGGAAGTGGTGTCCACCACCTCGCGGGGCTCGGGGGAGATCTTCGTCGACTTCCCCTGGGACTCCGATATGGACCAGGCGCTCTTGCGCGTCGAGTCGGCCTTTGCTCAGGAGCTGCCCGAGCTGCCGGCCGGAACGACGTACGAGGCGATCCAGATGAGCCCGAACGTGCTGATGCCGTTCGTCTCCTATGCGCTCGTCTCCGATCAGATCTCGCCGGCAGCGCTGCGCCGCATTGCGCAGTACCAGATCGCGCCGCTCCTCACCGGCATTCCCGGGATCAGAAGGATCGGGGTGCTCGGTGGAGAGAGGCCCGAGATCGAGGTCAACGTCAGTCCGCAGAGCCTGCTCGCGTACGGACTCACGCTCGACGACGTTGAGACCGCCATCGCCAATACCAACTCCATCGATGCGGTCGGGAGGCTCGAGGACGACGATCGCCTCTATCTCGTGATCGGCAACAACGCCTTCGACTCCGAGCAATCGGTCCGCAACGTGGTGCTGCGCACCGGAGCGAGCGGCGGAAAGGGCGGCGCCGTGCGGCTGTCGGATGTCGCGAAGGTGAGCGCCGGGGTCGAGCCGCAGTGGCTGCTCGTCAACGACAACGGCAAACCCGCGGTCACGGTCGATGTCTATCAACAGGACAGCGCGGATTCCCTGAGCCTCGCCACGGCCGTCCAGCACACGCTCGCCGCGTTCCTGAAGACGCAGCCGCCCTCGATTCACCTCTACGAATGGTACGACCAGACCGAGCTCGTTCACTCCTCCATCAGTGCGGTCGAGGAGGCCATCCTGATTGGGCTCGTGTTTGCGGCGCTCGTCGTGCTCGCCTTCCTGCGCAACTGGCGTCTGGCCGCCGTCGCCATGGCGATCGTGCCCCTTGCCGTGCTCACCACGGTGCTGGTGCTGCGCGCGCTCGGCATGACGTTCAACATCATGACCCTGGGCGGTGTCGCGGCCGCCATCGGACTCCTCATCGACGATGCGATCGTGATGATCGAGCACATCGCCCGGCGCGCGGACGCTGCGGGCGTCGGGCTCGCCGAGGGTGCGGCGACCGCGGTCGGGGGTGCCGCGCGATCCGAGGCGGCGAACGCTGCGGTGCTGCCGGCGGCGCGGGAGTTCCTCTCGCCTCTGCTCGGCTCGAGCCTCGCCACCCTCATCATTTTCATACCGCTTGCGTTCCTCTCCGGTATCACCGGCGCCTTCTTCAAGTTCCTCTCGGTGACGATGGCATCCGCGTTGATCGTGTCGTTCATCCTCGCGGCGTTCATCGTTCCGTTGCTGGTGCGCGCGTCGGTCGACTTCGGGCTCTGGCGCGATCCGGCCGAGACGCGCGGCAGCCGGCTCACGCGCTGGCACGGCCGCCTGCTGAGCGCGGCGTTCACGCGGCCCTGGGTGATCGCGGCGAGCGTGCTCGCGCTGATCGCCGCGGGCCTCATCGCTTATCTCCATGTCGGGACCGGCTTTCTGCCGAAGATGGACGAGGGCGGATTCGTGCTCGATTATCAAACCGCTCCGGGCACCTCGCTCGCCGAATCCAACCGCGAGCTCGAGCAGGTCGAGGACATACTTCACGCCGATCCGGCCGTCTACACGTACTCCCGCCGCACGGGCGCCGGACTGGGCGGTGATCTGAAAGAAGCCTATCAGGGGGACTTCTTCATTCGCCTGATCGCGGCCTCGCGCCGCCCCGATCTCTGGACGGTGATGGACCGGATCGCCGACCGGGTGGCAAGCGAGGTGCCGGGCATCACCTTCGATCCGCATCAGCTCCTCGACGACATGATCGGCGACATGGTCGGCCGGCCGGAGCCGGTGGTGATCCAGTTGAGCGCGAAGGACCCGGAAGCACTCGTCCCGACGGCGCGCGCGGTGGCGGCTGCGATCTCGAAGGTGCCGGGGGTCGTGCCGGATTCGGTCGACAGCGGGGTCATCCCCGCCGGAGACGCGCTGGAAGTGCACGTCGACCCGGCCGCGGCAGCCGCTCAGGGCGCCACCGTCAAGGACGTGGGGGATCAGATCGAGCGTTATCTCTACGGGACCGTCGTGACCCGCTACGTGGGCGCTGTGGAAGATGTGGGCGTGAGGCTGCGGCTCGATTCCGCGACCGGCACGATCTACCGCAACGATCTCGGCAAGCTGCTCGTCCGCTCGCCCTCCGGCCGGCTCTTTCCGCTGCGCGCCGTCGCGCGGATCGACTTCGTGAGCGGTCAGCCGCAGATCACGCGGGACAACCTCGCGCAGGTGGTCGACGTGACGGCCGAGATCGGCGGCGGGCACGACCTCGGCACGACGCTGAATGCCGTGAAGAGACTGCTCGATCAGCCGGGGACGCTTCCGCCCGGCGTCTACTACACCGTCGGCGGAGAATACGAGCAGCAGCAGATCGCGTTCGCGGGAATGGTCAAGGTCTTCGCGGCGGCGGCCGTGGCCGAGCTCATCCTGCTGCTCTTTCTGTACGACGAGCCGTGGATTCCGGTCATCGTCCTCGCGAGCGCGCTGATCTCGAGCGGCGCGGTCTTCATCGGCCTGTGGATCACCGGCACGGAGTTCAACATCACCGCGATGATGGGGATGGTGATGAT
This sequence comes from uncultured Gammaproteobacteria bacterium, assembly GCA_963849095.1. Classification (GTDB taxonomy): domain Bacteria; phylum Pseudomonadota; class Gammaproteobacteria; order Steroidobacterales; family Steroidobacteraceae; genus JASHUC01. The sequence continues at coordinate 580,513 of CAWKGA010000009.1, read as the reverse complement.
CGTCGGGATCGCAACCGAGATGGCGATATTCTTTGCTTCCGAGTACCGCGCGCTCGAGGCCACCTTGGAGCCGCAAGTTGCGCTCCGTCGCGCGGCGCTCAACAGGCTGCGGCCCATCACGATGAGCACGCTCGCCATGATCCTCGCATTACTTCCCCTCGGCGCGGCGGTGAGCGGCTCCGGGGACCAGATGCTTCAGCCTCTCGCGATCGCCATCATCGCCGGCATGATCGTGCAGTTGCCTCTGGTCCTCATCGCGCTGCCGGTCGTCATCGGACTCACACGGCGAGGGCGCTCGCGCTACGCCCTGCGCGCCTAGCGCCCCGAACCGCGTACGGCCAATTTGCTGTGGGTTCGTTCGGCTTCATCCCGGGAGCCCGCATCTTCGGGGCGCTCCCACTCCACCACCAGCCGGGCGAATTCCGCCGACGGCAGCGGTGGGCTGAAATGAAAGCCCTGGTACTGGTCGCAGCCGAGCGACCTGAGCAACGCCAGCTGCTCCGCAGTCTCCACGCCCTCGGCGACCGCCTTCAGGCGCAGGCCGTGCGCCAGCGAGATGATGGCCTGGACGATCGAGGCGTTATCGGAATCCTTCGTCAGATCCTCGACGAAGGCGCGATCGATCTTCAGCTTGTCGATCGGAAAGCGCCTGAGGTAGCTCATGCTCGAGTAGCCCGTGCCGAAGTCATCGACGGAGACCACCACGCCCATGCGGCTCAGCTCCTCGAGGATGGAGGCGGAGTCTTCGGGATCGGTCATCACCACGCTTTCGGTCAGCTCGATCTCGAGGTAGCGCGGCGCGAGCTGTGCCTCCGAGAGCGCGTCGCGAACGGTCTGCAGTAAATTCCCCCTCCGAAACTGCGATGCCGAAACGTTGACGGCGATGCGCAGCGCGGGAATTCCCGCCCGCTGCCAGGCGGCGCACTGCCGGCACGCCTCGCGCAGAACCCACGTGCCAATGCTGTCGATCAGTCCGCACTCCTCGGCGAACGGCACGAATTCTGACGCCAGGATCAGGCCTCGTTGAGGATGGCGCCACCTGATAAGCGCCTCGGCGCCGCGGATATCACCGGTGGCGGTGTCCGCCTTCGCCTGGTAGTAGAGCTCCAGCTGTCCGAGCGCCAAGGCCCCGTGCAGGTCGCTCTGCAGGCTCACGCGTTCCCGGGCGGCGGCGTTCATGCTGGACGCGAAGGACTGCAGAACGTTGCGTCCGCGCTGCTTGGCGCAGTACATCGCGGCATCCGAATGCGCGAGAAGTTGTTCCGCCGTCGTAGCGTCCTTCGGATAGTAGGCGAGACCGATGCTCGAGGTGACGTGGTGGTCCATCCCGCCCGATCGAATCGGTGCGCGCAACGCTTCGTTGATGCGTTGGCCGACGAGCTCCACCTCCTCGTGCCTCGCGGCCTGGCTGATCACCATCACGAACTCGTCGCCGCCGACGCGCGCGACGGTGTCCGTGTTGCGCACGAGGCCGAGGAGACGCCGCGAGACCTCCTTCAGGACCACGTCGCCGGCTCGATGACCCAGCGAGTCATTGATCGTCTTGAACCGATCCAGATCGAGCATCATCACCGCGAAGGGCTGGGCGTCGCGGTCGGCGTGCGCGATCGCTTGAGCGAGGCGGTCATCGAGCAGCACGCGGTTCGGCAGGTTCGTCAGGGCATCGTGCGTCGCGAGATGCCGAAGTTGACGGTTCGCAGCTTCCAGTTTCTCCGTGCGGGCCGCGATGATCTCTTCGAGGGATTCGACGTGGGACCGGAGCGCGCGCCCGTGCTGCCACTTGCGCGACAGCGCGCTCGCGCATTGCAAGAGCTCGATCGGCTCGAACGGCTTTTTCAGGACGATCAGTTTATCGGACGGGCCGAGGCGCGCGACGACCTCCTGCCAGTCGTAGTCCGAATGCGCCGAGCAAATCACGATGTGGATATCGGGATCGCGTTCCCACAGGTGCTCGATGGTCTCCAGGCCGTCCCATCCGGGCGGCATGCGCATATCGACGAAGGCGATCGCATACGGCAGGCCGTCCGCAAGGGCACGCTCCACGCAGAGTGCCGCCTGCTCTCCCTGCAGCGCGAAATCGAGCGAGTACCGAGCCGCCGGCCCCCGCGCGGGAGTCTTGTCACCAAACAGGATCTCCTCGACCCGTGACAGCGGCGCTTCGGCAGCGCTGTCGCGCCCCAGCACCTTGCGGAAGTCCTCGTGGATCGTCGCGTTGTCGTCCACGACAAGTATCCGAAAGTCATCGACCGGTGTCGCCTCCGCGCTCATGCTCGCCTCCTCTCCGACACCTCGGCACCCGTCGGCAGCGGCAGCCGCAGCGTGAACCGCGCCCCACGACCCCGGCCCTCACTGTGCGCGCCGAGATCGCCACCCAGTTCCTTGGCCAGGTTGGCGCTCGCGTGCAGCCCGAAACCATGCCCGTCGCTCTTGGTGGTGAAGCCGAACTCGAACAGTCGCGTGAGTACATCGGGCGGGATGCCGACGCCGGTGTCCTCGACATCGATCGAGAGGGAGTCCTCGACGGAGCGCACCCGCACGGTCAATATCCTGCGCCCCGAGCTCGAATCACGCAGTGCGCGCCGCGCGTTACTGAGCAGGTTGCTCAGGATCTGAAGCAGCTTATGGCGATCGAGCATGAGGCGTGCAGTGGACGCATAGTCTCGATTGACGACAATGTCGGTGCTGCCCGCAAAGATCAAACCGATGGAGTTGTCGATCAGCTCCGAGACGTCGACCTCCTCGGTCACGCCGCCGCGCCGGGCGTGCGTCTGCTGCGCGGCCACGATCTTGCCGATATGCTCGACGTGCTTGACGACCGTCTGAACCTCGGTATGCAGTGCGCGATTCTCGGCGACCAGGTGCTCGCCGAGCTGGGAGAGATAGACCGGTATCTCACGGCCGCGCACGTCGTTCTCGATGAAATCGGCCAACCCGCTGGAGTGCTCGGTGAGCAGACCCGCGACGCGCTGTACATTTCCCGCGCGCGAGTCGCGCAGACTCGCCAGCACGAGGGAAGCGGAGATGCCGAGACTGTTGAGCACGTTGCCGACGCTGTGCAGCACGCCGGTGGCGACCTCCGCCATACCAGCATGACGCGAGGACTCGCGCAGCTGCTCCTGCAGCCCCAAGCGCCGCTCGTCCTGGCTCACCTGTTCGCTTACGTCCCAGCAGACTCCGAGCACGCGCTCGAGATGACCCTGCGGATCACAAAACAGCCTGGCATGGGTTTGCACGTGCAGAACACGTCCCGCGGGCGTCGTGAGCCGCACGCGCCGCGCACAGACACCACGGCGGTCCGCCAAGGCTGCGCGAATGGCGTCCACTGCGGCGGCGGCGTCATCCGGATGAACCATCCCGATGATCGCATCGGCATGCGTGTGCAGATCGATACCCTCGGCGTGCAGCGCCTCGATATCGTTCTCCGCCCACAAGACGCTGCGCGTCGGCACCTGATATTCCCAGCACGCAATGCCCGCCGCCTGCGTGGCGAGCGTCAGCAGGTTCTTCCCGTGCTGCAGGTCTGCATTGAGCTTGGCGAGTCTCAAGGCATCCTGGCGAGTGCGCGAATCGAGGTGCGCATCGTAGACCGCCGTGATCAGGGTTATGGCAAGCAGAGCGAGCGTGATCAGTCCGATCGTCCACGCGAGCCAGCTATTGTCAAATGCCGCACCGCCCCAGCAATACGATCCGGGCGCCAGCATCGAGGCGGCCATCGCGGTGTAATGCATGCCGCTGATGGCAAACCCCATCACGACCGCGGCGACGCCGCGGGCGAGAAGCAGCAAGCCGGACTGTCCGGCCCGCAGCCGGAAGGCGAGCCAGAGTGCGGCGAAAGACGCGGTGATCGCGATGACGATCGAGGCCCCGACCAGCATCGGGTCGTAGCTGATCACGGGCATGATCTGGATGGCGGCCATGCCGGTGTAGTGCATCGCGCAGATTCCCGCGCCCATCAACACGGCCCCCACGGCGAGCCGGCGGACACTCAAATCACGCCGGCTGGCGACGGCGAGCGCGAACCCGGAAGTGAGAATGGCGATGGCGAGCGACGCGAGCGTCGTCAGGATGTTGTAGCGCAGAGGGATCGGGACCTCGTACGCCAGCATCCCGATGAAGTGCATCGACCAGATGCCGATGCCCATGGCTGCCGGACCGCCGAGGAGCCACAGCCGGCCGCCGCTGCGCCCCGCTGCAGCTACTCGGCCGGCCAGCGTGAGCGCGGTGAAGGACACCACGATCGCGACCACGATCGACAGCGCGACGAGCCAGTGATTGTAGGTAGCGTGCATGGCCTCAAGGGTCCTTCCGGCAGGGCATCGATACGGAGCGCTTAAGCCGGGGGGCAGCGCCTAATTTTCCGTCTTCGCGTCCTGCGGGGCCCGGGGATCGCTCACAGATCGCGGCCGCGTTTCTGTGAAGTAGTCGACACGCGGCCCGAGGGATGGCCGGCGCCGGCGCTCGCGCTAGCTAAGTTCGGCGGGGGGGCGCGTAGCGGCTCACGCAGATTCCGCTCCCCACCTCGAGCAGCACCGACTCCATGTCCCGATGGCGGCGCACCCGAGCTCGATAGGCTTCAGCGTCCGCGCGGGCATATTCGGGCCGCAGCATGTTGTCGGCCACGAGGATCGCTCGCGGAGCGAGCTTCGGCGCAATGAGCTCGAAGCAGGGGACGTAGAGATCCTTCCACAGGTCGATCAGCACGAAATCGAAGGGGCCGTCGAGCTCTTTCAAGAGCTCGAGCGCATCGCCCGTTCGCCAGTCGACCTGATCGGCGAGCCCGGCCCGGTCCAGCATCGTCCGCGCGTAATCCTGCTTGTGGCGGGCCAGATCGAGCGTGATCACCCGTCCGCCCGTCTCGCGTGCCGCCTCGGCCAGCCAGACCGTGGAATAGCCGAACGAGGTGCCCAGCTCCAGGATGCTCCGTGCGCCGGCGCCCTTGGCCAGGATGTTCACCAGCCGGCCCGTGTCGGGTCCGATCCTCAGCAGCAGTTGATCGCGCCGGTCATCAAGGTCCCACCCAGCCGCAAAGAGCCGGCTCTCGGCCGCGGCGCGCGCGTCGTATTCCGCGAGAACCCGCTCGACCCTGGCGTCGGTATCCACCATGCCTCCCACCTCGCACGGACGTGGTCGGCCACGATTATCCGACGCGGAGCAAGACCCGAGGGCATCCTCAGTTCTGGTGCGTCGCCATCCCCTGCACGGCTTCGAGAGTCTTCTGGACGTTATCCGCGGGTGCCACCCCACCGACCGTGGCCGCGATCGTCCCATTCGGGTTGACGATGAACGTCGTACGCTCGGCGAAGCCGTGGTCGATCGCGACGCCTCGCACGTCCTTCATGCCTGGAAACGCCGCATGCACCATCAGGTCGTAGGACTTGGCGATCTTGCCGTTGGGATCCGATGCGGTCGGGAATTTTCCGGCGCAATAATTCGGATCCTTGGAGAAGGAGTTGAGTTAACCGATGCTGTCGAGCGACACGCCGACAACGGTCGCGCCCGCGGCGGTGAACTTGTCGATATTGACGGCGAAGGTATGCGCCTCGATATCACACCCGCCGGTGTAGGCCGAAGGGTAGAAATAGACGACCACGGGACCCTTCTTCAGAGCATTTTTCAGCGAGTAGTGAAAGGTCTTTCCGGCCCAGGAGGCCTGCGCGGAGAATATCGGTGCCGCATCGCCGGACTTCAAGGCCGCCGCCGCCGGGAGGGCGGCCGACCCCATGACCAAACCCGAGATGAGACTCCCGATGAGAAGACGCTTCATGGTGGTTCCCCTGTAGCTAGAACGTGGCGGCAGCGTTGCGGCCCGATCGGTTATACGAGGCACGTTGGAATCGCGACCGAGCTGCGCCTCGCCATTGTACGACCGAACGCGCCAAATGGCAGCCCGGCCGCGGCGGGGGCCGCCCGGACCCGGGTCGGGGCTGAAACCGGGTGCAGCCGACCGGGGTCTCAGCGAAGGCGGGGGAAGGAGCGCGGCGTGAAGTATCTGCCCCTTTTATGGTCGGGGATATGGCGAAAGCCCGCACGTGCGACGTTGATCATTCTGCAGGTCGCCGTCGCCTTTGCGCTGTTCGGCGTTCTCCAGGGCATGAAGAGCGGCGTTGATCGGGTGGTTGCCAATGCGCGCGGAGATCTGCTCGTCGTTCACAGCCGGGTGAGCTTTGCCGATTCCCTTCCCGTGGCCGACCTGCAACGGATCGAGTCCGTCCCGGGCGTCAAGATGGTCGGGATCGTAGACGGCCTCGACGCGACTTATGAGAAGCCGACTCAACCAGTCGGTGTGGTAGCCGCCGACCTCTCCGAGGACTGGGTGGCGGACAACGTGCTTGCGGTGTCCCCGCAAGCGCTGCGGGCCTTCGAGCAGACCCGCACTGGAGCGTTGATCACCAGCGGTTTGGCGAAGGAGTACGGCTGGAAGGTCGGTGATCGAATACCGCTGCTCTCGGGCACCCGGCAATCGAATGGATCAGGGAGTTGGGTCTTCGACGTTGTGGGTACTTTCATCGACAAGCTCGATGTGCAAGGTAACGATTTCATCGTGATCCGCTACGATTACCTGGATGCGGCGCGCCAGGCCAACAAGAGCACGGTGGCGCGCTATATCGTCGTGTTGTCCGATCCGAAGCAGGCGGTGATCGTGGCAGACGACATCGACCGCCAATTCGCCAATTCCTCCAATCAGACGCAGACCGACTCCTTCCGTGAGCTGGCGCAGTCGCAGATGCAAGCGATCGGGAATCTCAATTTCGTCATCCGGTCGGTCATTGCCGCGGTACTGTTCGCTTCGCTCTTCTCCACGGCAACCATGATGACGCAGTCGATTCGCGAGCGCTCGCCGGAACTCGCCGTGTTGAAAACCCTTGGGTTCACAGATCGCACTGTCTTCGCTCTGATCGTGGCCGAGGCGATGGCGATGTGCTTCGCCGCCGCCGTGCTAGGCCTATCCCTTGCCGAGATAGCCTTCCCATTTGCCGCGAAGAGGGTGCCGGGTATCGCCATGCCACTCGCGGTCGTCGAAGTCGGCCTGGCGGCTTCGCTGCTCGTGGCGGCGGTCAGCGTGGCTGCGGCCGCCGTGCGAGCTGCAAAGCTGGAAGTCGTCTCGGCGCTCGCAGTCCGATAGGAAGACCGGATGAGATCCTCTCGACAATTCTCCGCATTGCTGCGCATGAATATCGCGGGCATCGGGCAGCAAGTCGGCCCCGCCGTTACCATTGTCATCGGCATTGCGAGCGCCGTTGGCGTGCTGGCGGCCATGCTGGCGATGAGTGTCGGCGCCCGCCGTGACGCCATGGCGGATGTACGCCCCGATCGCGTCATCCTGACCAGCGTCGGATCGCAATCCGTGAATGACAGCAGCATCCCGAGAGAGGCTGCGTCCGCACTCCGCGAGCTTCCCGGCATACGCAGGAATGCCAAGGGGCAGCCAATCGCAATCCTCGAGGCTGAAGTCATCATCGAGGCTCGAAGGAGAGAGGGTGGCGCTCGAATCCAATTTCCGCTCTATGGCGACAGTTCCGGTCTCACTGACTTGAGGCCGGAGCTGCACGTGACTTCCGGCCGCATGTTTCGGACTGGCCTCAATGAGCTCATCGCGAGCAACCTGTGTGCTCGGGAATACTCGGGCTTTGATATCGGCGATCGGCGGACCTTGCGGGGCGGCGATTGGACCGTCGTCGGACACTTCGATCAGGGTCCCGCGATGATCTGCACGCTGTACACCGATGCCGGCAGCATCTTGGCGGCTTTCGGCCGCGACAGCTATAATGACGCGACCGTGATGCTGCAAATGCCCTCCGGCTTCGGTGCTTTTGTAGCGGCGCTGAAGGCGAATCCCGGCCTGCGCGTGCAGGCGGAACGTGAACGCGAGGTGGTCGCCCGGACCATGAACGGGTTCGATGGAATCCTGCAATTCGCCTCTTACTTCGTTGGCGCAATCATGGCTGTCGGCGCCACACTGGGAGCCATCAACTCGCTCTACGCCCTGGTCGACACTCGGCGGCGCGATATCGCCACACTCCGTGCGATCGGATTTGGCCCGGGTCCAGTCGTGACCGCCGTCCTCGCCGAATCGATTCTGCTGGCAATTCTGGGGGCCCTCGTAGGCACAGCGCTTGCCTGGACATTCTTCAACGGTTTGTCCGCAAGCCCGTTTGGCATCAGCTTCCAGCTCGCCGTAACGCCTCTCGTCTTCGCGGTGGGTGCGGGCTGGGCGCTGCTGATGGGGCTGATTGGGGGCCTGCTGCCTGCTCTGCGGACGGCACGTGTACCGGTTTCATTGGCGTTTCGGGCCTCCTGATGAAGTACCTGCCGCTCATCTGGGCCGCCCTCCTCCGCAGCCGGCTGCGAACGCTGCTCACGTTCCTGTCGATCGTGGTCGCCTTTCTCCTCTTCGGCGTGCTCCACGGCGTGATCGGCGGCCTCGACGCGGTGATCAATTCGATGAGCGAGACGCGCCTGCGGGTCGTGAACCGCGTGAGCTTTACCCGCTGGATGCCGCTCGCCCTGCGCGACCAGATGGAGCGCATTCCCGGGGTGACGGCCGTGGCCGCATACGGTTATTTCGGCGGCTATTACCAGGATCCGAGGGATCAGCTCGGCGGGAGCGCCATCGACATGGCGTCGCTATTCGAGATTTATCCGGAGCTCGTGCTTCCGGCGGACGAGCGGACCGCGATGCTCCACACGCGCACGGGAGTAATTGTCGGTGCGGACCTCGCGAGCCGTTACGGGTGGAAGGTCGGCGACCGCATCACCGTCGCGACGCCCATCTGGCAGCATCCAGACGGCAGCCGCAACTGGGCATTCGATATCGTCGGCATCTACCGCTACGACCACGGCGCCATCCCGGCGGACGAGCTGTGGATGAACTACGACTACTTCTCCGAGGGCGGCGGCATGAAGGACCAAGCCTCCATGTTCATCGTCGGCATCAAGGATCCGGCTAGCGCGACGCGCATCAGCCGGGAGATCGACACTCTCTTCCGCAACTCGGCGACGCCCACGCTGACCCAACCCGAGAGGGCGTGGGAGCAGGCGAATATCCGGCGGACAGGCGATATCCGCTTCGTGGTGAACGCGATCGTCGGAGCCGTGCTGTTCACCCTGCTCGCACTCACGGCGAATACCATGATGCAGTCCGTGCGCAGCCGCATCGCGGAGTTCGCCGTGCTGAAGACCTTCGGGTACCCGAATGCCGTCATCGCCGTGCTGGTGGTGGTCGAGTCGATGCTGCTGTGCCTCGGCGCGGCCCTGTGCGGGCTTGCGCTCGCGGCGCTTGCTTTCCCTCCGGTCTTTGCGCGCCTCGGCGCCGCCGCTATCCCGCTTCCCGTGCCCGTGATCGGCGCCGGTTTCGCGATCGCCATGTGTCTCGCGCTCGTGAGCGCGGTGCCTCCTCTATGGCGCGCGTTACGGCTCGACGTGGCGACGGCGCTCGCGGCGCGCTGAAGGAACGGGGCCACTTCCATGTGGAAGCAGATCGCCGCCGTCACGGCCATGAACTTGAGGAGCCTGCCGCAGCGCCTCACCGCCTCTCTCGTCCTGGTAATCGGCGTCGCAGGAGTCGTCGGCGTGCTCGTCTCGGTCCTTGGCATGGCGACGGGCCTCAACCGGACGTTCGCGAGCACGGGAGATCCATCGCGCGCGATCGTCCTCCACAAAGCGGCCACGAGCGAGGGTTTCAGCAATGTCGAGTTCGGCTGGCTCGGGCCGATCGAGGACGCCCCCGGGGTGCTCCGCGGTCCGCGCGGCGAGCTCGCCGCGAGCCCGGAGTATGCCGTCGGGGTGAACCTGCCCAAGCGCTCCGATGGTGGCGAGGCGGGCGTCACGGTGCGGGGCATCACCGCGGCAGCGTTCCTGGTTCATCCGGAATGGCGGATCGTGGCGGGGCGAATGTTCCGGCCCGGCCTGCGGGAGATCGTCGTCGGCTCGGCGGCCGCGGCCGAGTTCTCGGGTCTCGACATCGGCCGCCACGTCGAGCTCGGGAGCAACGACTGGACCGTGGTCGGTCGGTTCACGAGCGGCGGCGACTCCCACGACTCCGAGATCCTGGGGGACGTGCACACGCTGATCTCGGCCTTCAACTGGGGCGCATACAGCTCCGTCACGGTTCGGCTCGATTCACCGGCGTCCTTCGATCGGTTCCGCCGCGCGCTCAACGCAAATCCGTCGCTCGAGATCGATGTGGATCGCGAGCAAGATTACTACCGGGGCCAGGCGCAGCAGATCTCGGGCTTGCTGTACATCGTGAGCACCGTCGTCGGTACGATCATGGCGATCGGTGCGATTTTTACCGCCCTCAATACCCTGTATTCCACGGTTGCCGCGCGCACCGGCGAAATTGCCACGCTGCGCGCGATCGGCTTCGGCCCGGCCGGCGTCGTGGTATCGGTGCTGGCGGAGGCGATGTTGCTGTCGGTCCTCGGCGCGTTGCTCGGCGCGGCCGTCGCGTGGCTGCTGTTCAATGGCAACACCCTCAGCACCGGCAGCGGGCAGTTCAACAGCGAGGTGGCGTTCAGGTTGCTGGTGCCGCCGAGCCTCATCGGGGTGGGCATCGCATGGGCCTGCGCGATCGGGCTCCTCGGCGGCCTGCTGCCCGCGATTCGCGCGGCACGGCTGCCGGTCGCCGTCGCACTGCGCCCGACGTAGCGGCCGCTTCAACTTCAGGTGCGATCCATATTGCCGAGGACCTCATGGCCGATACGATCGCACTTGTGACGGGAGCCAACAAGGGAATCGGAAGGGAAATTTCCCGGCAGCTCTCCGCAAAAGGAGTTCTCGTCCTGATGGGAGCTCGCGATCGCGAGCGCGGCGAGTCCGCCGCGGCAGAGCTCCGCGCCCAAAGCCTTGCCGTCGAATTCACCGAAATGGACGTGACCTCGCAACCGAGCGTGGACCATGCGGCCGCCGAGCTGGAGCGTCGCTACGGTCGGCTCGACATCCTGGTGAACAATGCCGGAGTCGCGCTCGATTGGATCCCCGGCCCGGAGTTGAGCGTCGAGGTGCTGCGGCAGACGTTCGAAGTCAACGTCTTCGGCGTCTTTCGGGTGACGAAAGCCCTGCTCCCGCTGCTCAAGAAATCCAAACACGGCCGGATCGTCAACATCTCGAGCGGACTCGGTTCGCTCAGTCGGAATGCGGACCCCGGTTCGCCGCTCATCATTCGCAACACGTTGCTCGCCTACTGCTCGTCGAAAGCTGCGCTCAACATGATCACCATTCAACTCGCGAACGAGTTGAAGAGCGTAGGCATCAAAGTCAATTCAGCGAATCCGGGTTACACCGCGACAGACCTGAATCAGCACCGCGGCGTGAGAACGGTCGAGCAAGGCGCGGCGACACCGGTCCGCCTGGCGCTGCTCCCCGACGATGGGCCTACCGGTGGAGTCTTCAGCGACGACGGCCCGGAACCGTGGTAATCACGAACGCGCTCCAGAGCCCGACGGCGGTTTGCACGATGGCGATCCTGTGCGCGCTTCTGGCGCAGCCCGCGCGAGCAGATGGCACGGACCAGCCGAACGCGGACAATGCGTTCCTCCAAGGGCTATACAGCACGGGGTTCGGGATGAAGATCAACCTCGAGCAAGGCCAGATCAACCAGCAGTTCGTACGCGGGCTCGGCCGATAGCGGTAGGCGACCGATTGCTGCTATCGCGACCGGCGTCACAATTCCAATCGGACCACCGTTGATCCGCCCCCCTGGACCCGAGATTCGGAAAAGGGTCGGGTCGAGGGTGCCAAGCCATTCACACTGTTGCTCCGTGACGGCGGGGTATTCTCTGCGCGGCTCTTGCCCCCTGACGCGAGGATTCAACTCATGATTGCCTTGCTCGCTGTGCTGTTTCTCTTCCTGGCCCTCGTTGGCTACCTCGTCGGGACCTACAATGGGCTCGTGCAGGTGCGTGCGGCAGTCAAGCTCGCCTGGTCCAACATCAACGTCTTGCTCGTGCAGCGTCACGACGAGCTGCCGAAGCTGGTCGAAGTCTGCAAGCAATACATGCAATACGAGGCGGGGACGCTCGAGCGTGTGATGCGCGCCCGCGCGGGTGTGGACGCGGCGCGCACGTCCGGCAACGTCGCGTCGCTAGGCCCCGCCGAGCATGAACTGCGTGCGGGACTCACGGGCCTCTATGCCGTCGCCGAGAACTATCCGGAGCTCAAGGCGAGCGAGCCGTTTCGTCACCTGCAGGAGCGCATCAGCGGCCTCGAGACTGCGATCGCCGACCGCCGCGAGGCCTATAACGACGCGGTCAATACCAACAACGTGCGCATCGCGAGCTTCCCGGGCGTGCTGGTCGCCGGCATGGGCAATTTTCCGGAGGCGCAGCTGCTGCACTTCCAGTCCGACGAGAAGGCGGACGTCGACCTGCAGGCGGCGTTTTCGCACTGACGGGCGCCGACATCGCAACAAGCCCAGCTGTCCCGAGCGATCCCGTTACGCACGGGTGTGACGAACAGATATGACCCCACAGGGCGCTCTGGTCCTCGCTGGCATCGCAGCGATATTCGCGGCTATCGGCCTATACGGATTCTTTTCGCGCATGCGCCGCGACCGCGCGGTAGCCGATACGCCGCTCGTGCGCGTGCGCTCCGCCGCCCAGGGTTACGTCAAAGTCGTGGGCCGCGCAGAGCCCGCCTCGGGCACGCCAGCCGCGGCACCGCTCAGCGGGCGGCCGTGCGTGTGGTGGGACTTCCGGGTTGACGAGGAACAAGGCAGGGACCAGAAGGGCCGAGCAAACTGGGTCAACGTCGAGCGCGGGACCAGCGTCGAGCCGTTCGCGCTTGTGGATGACGATGCGCAGTGCCTCGTGGGTCCCGTTGAGGCCGAGGTCACCCCGACCCTCTCCAACTCTTGGTATGGGGACACGGCTCGGCCGTTCGGACCCCCACCCGCCGTCAGCGTGGGCCGGGGCAACTTTCGCTACTTCGAGCGGCTACTCGCAGTCGACGCCCGCCTGTGCGTCGTAGGTGCGTTCCGCTCGCAGTCGGAGACCGGCGACGTGAGCACCGCGATCGCCGCCAAGCTCCATGAATGGAAGCAGGATCAGAAGACGCTGCTCGCGCGTTTTGACGCCGACCATGATGGCGTGCTCAACGCCGCGGAATGGGAAAGCGCGCGCGCCGCTGCGGCCAAGGAATGCGAGGCGCAGAACCTCAGCGCCCACATCGCCCGCGTCAGCGTCATCTCCCAGCCTACCGACGGCAGGCCGTTCATGATCGCGCCCATGACTCCCGATCGGCTCGAGCGGCGCGAGAAGTTTCGCGCGTGGGGCTATTTCGCGTTCGGCTTCGTGTGCATCCTGGTGTGTGCCTGGGCGCTGAGCCGCGCCCTCGAAGGTGCTTCGCTGATCACTTGAGACCGCCGATGCCGGTTCACGCATCGGGAGGCTCCATCGCACCATAAAGAGCGGGCTGTCGCGCTGCGCCCGACATCGCGCCATACTCTCGGGGTCGATGCGTCCTTGGGGGGATTCATGGCTGGGAATGACCGCCGCGCACTGCTCAGGCTCCTCGCCGCCAGCCCGGTGCTGGCGGGATTGCTCCCGTTCGCGAAAGCCTCCGCCGCCGAGCACCCGCTCGCCTCGGCAGCCGACGCACTCGAGGTGTCCGATTTGAGAGATGCGGCGCGGCAAGTGGTGCCGCCCGCGCACTGGGGATATCTCGAAAGCGGTGTCGACGGCGACCTCACGGTCCGCGCGAACGAGGCGGCCTTCGCGCGCTACGAGCTGCGTGGACGGCGCTTCGTGGATGTGAGTCACATCGACCTCTCCGCCACGGTGTTCGGGATGCGTGTCGCATCCCCGGTGTTCTATTGCCCCATCGGGAGCCTCCGCGCCCTCCATCCGGACGGCGAAGTGGCCGTGGCGCGTGCGGCGAAGACTCGAGGAGCGCTGCAGATCTTGTCCACCCAGACCTCCTCTTCCCTGGAGGATGTCACCGCCGCGCGCGGCGGGCCGGTCTGGTTTCAGCTCTACACGACGAACCGGTTCGAGGCCACGCGCAAGCTGCTGAAGCGGGCGCAATCCGCCGGCTGCCCGGTGGTTGCGGTCACGGTCGATTTGCCGGCCGGCCGGTACACCGTGACTGCCGCGCGCCTGCGGCGCGAGGACACGCGCGACTGCAGCGCCTGTCACATGGTGGACGCGCATGGCAATCCGCGGCTGAACCTTGCCACGGAGCCGATGTTTGCGGGTATCGATACGCGAGGGCTGGCACTCACCTCCGCCTCGCTCACCTGGGATTTCGTGAAGCGCCTCAAGGACGCGACGACCATGAAAGTCGTGATCAAGGGCATCGAGGCGCAAGAGGATGCGGAGCTCGCCGTGGAGCACGGCGCCGATGGCATCATCGTTTCCAATCATGGCGGGCGCGCGCTGGAAAGCGGGCGCGCGACGCTTGAATCCTTACCCGGGGTCGTCCGGGGTGCGGCGGGCCGTATCCCCGTGCTGATGGACGGTGGAGTGCGCAACGGCACGGACGTGTACAAAGCGCTGGCCCTCGGGGCACACGCTGTCGGAATCGGTCGTCCCTATGCCTACGGACTCGCCGCCTTCGGCCAAGCGGGTGTGGAGCGCGTGGCCCAGATCCTCGACCTCGAGTTGCGCCTGGCCATGGCCGGCTGCGGCGCGCGCTCGTTGGGGGAGATCTCCGCCGGCTCGATCATCGATCGCGAACGGGGGATGGCTGCCGGATGAGCGGGCAGCGCCGCCCACGGTCCGCACCATCCACGTCCTGCACCGCAGGTGAATCCGATTGGAGAGTTCGTCAATGAGCAGTCCGGGCGACTTCATCGGGCTCTGCTGGGTGGTCCTCTGGATTTACTGGCTGATCTCGGCGCTAAGCGCGAAGAAGTCTGTTCGCTCCAGCTCGTGGTGGTCCAGTGGCATCATCCGGTTAGTCATCTTCTTCGCGGTGGTTTTCCTCATCCGTTTGATCGCGTCCCGGCCCTTCCTCGCCGACATCGCGCGGCGGGCGCATGGTCCGGGCGGAGTCGCGGCGACCTTCGGAGTCATCGTGTGCGTGGCTGGAGTCGCCTTGGCCATCTGGGCACGGGTGCACATCGGACGGAACTGGGGCATGCCGACATCGCTTCGGGAGGAACCCGAGCTCGTGACGTCCGGTCCCTACGCATACGTACGCCATCCGATCTATTCGGGCCTTCTGCTCGCCATGCTCGGCTCGGCGCTCGCGGCGAGCCCGAATTGGCTCGCGCTCTTCGCTGCGTGTTTCGTTTACTTCTTGTATGCCGCGAGAGTGGAAGAGGGGCACATGACGAAGCAGTTTCCGGACGTCTATCCTGCGTATCAGCAGCGCACGAAAATGCTGATCCCGTTTCTGCTATGAGGACCTCGCGATGCGCCCACCGGTCATCGGCCGACGAACGCCCGTCGTCAGCGGAAAGCTGATCGGCAGCGAGCGCGCGGCCCTCACGGCGAGGTAGCCGAAGCACTCCGCTTCGATCGCATCGCCGCGCCACCCGACTGCCTCTGCGACGAGAGGAGACATCTCCGCGCGGCTGCGTATGGCTTCGACGATGGCGGGGTTCTTTCGTCCGCCGCCCGCCAGGACGAGCATGTCCGGCCGGCGCGGGACCAAGCTCAGAGCCTTCCCCACGGTTGCGCCTACGAAGGCCGCCAAGGTTGCGGCGCCGTCCGCTGCGCCGAGTCCGTCAACCATCGAGGCCGGGAATGCATTCCGGTCGAGCGACTTCGGATAGGGGGAAGAGAAATAGGGGTCCTTCAGGAGACTCTCGAGCCGCGCCTCGTCGACCCGTCCCTGCGTCGCGAGGATCCCATCCCTGTCCATCTCTCCCAGGCCATGCTCGCGAATCCAGTCATTGAGCGGCGCGTTGGCCGGTCCTGTGTCAAACGCGACGAAATGCTCGGCGCCGCCCCACCAGGTCAGGTTCCCGACGCCGCCCAAATTGAGCACGGCCGAATTCTCTGCCGCCGCGGCATGCTCGAGAAGGGCCGCGTGATAGACGGCAGCCAAGGGAGCGCCCTGGCCGCCAGCACGCATGTCGGCGGTGCGGAAGTCGTACGCCACATCGATCCCGAGCCGGCGCGCCATCATTTCACCATCGCCCAGCTGCCGCGTGTCACCGGTTCTGCCTCGTTCCGGCGCGCGGTGCAGGACCGTCTGGCCGTGAAAGCCGATGATCGCCACATCCCGTGCCGGAACGCCGTTCCGCATGAGGAATTGCTCGACCGCCTCGGACTGGGCACTCGTGAGCGCCTGCTCCGCGCGGCGGAAAATCTCCGGCTCGGACCCCGCGAACTGCCAGTCGCGCGCGGCGGACTGGGTATCCGATAGAAGCGTGCGCAAATCCCGTGAGTAAGGGATGAGCGCCCAGGGTCCGAGCTCGTGGATCCGCTCGCCGTCCGTTCGGATCATCGCGACATCGACCATCCCGTCGAGGACGGTACCCGTCATGAGGCCCAGCGCCCAGACTGATTTCACGAGCGGCTCCCGCGAAGGGGTCGGGCGGTCTTGGAAGTCATTGTCGGGCGTGCTCCGGCGACTCGCAATGGTGTGGTAACGGGGTTCGGTAGACCGCTTCGGCGTGCACGCACTACGGCAGATGTGCAAGATACGTGGTTCGCACGAGTTCGGCGGCGGTGTCAGCATTGCAGGGGCCGAAGTCGTACCGTAGGAGCTGGCGCATGTCGGTGCGAAATTCGCGATCCGCGAGGTGGTCCGCAAGGCGGCTCTCGGCGTCCTCCCGAGTCATCTGTGTGTCGTCGTTCTTCAAGTACCAGGTGAATGCCTCGATTACTTGCGCTCCATCGATCGGACAGGCCGGCGTCGCGCGGGGACCGAAATTCGCGGCGTGATACAGGTCGAAGAGATCCCGCCCCTGCCTGCGCTGCATGAGCGCCCTCAATTTCCTGCCCAACATCTCGTTGATGTCATAGGAGCGCGCCGCGCATCTCGTGAGCTCGCCATCCTCATCGAGAAGTGCAACCTGCACCTCGATGAACGGAAAGAGTGAGCTCTGCTCGTTCAGGTTCACCTCGACTTTGACCACCATCGGGTAGCGCAGTCCGAGGGGCACGTACCTGTAGATGGTCCGCAGAAGTTTCGATGGCCTCCACGCGTTGCGCACGGCAAGCCAGGCGTCGGCGATCACCGAGTCTGAGGGGTCGCCCAGCACCGGCGCGAGTACCGACCGCAGCCGCGCATCGAGTGTGCTTTTGTCGAGCGGCTTGATGAGTACCAGATCGAGGTCCTCTGAGTAACGTGCCGCCGGAGCGAGGTGCCCCTTGTGCAGCACCGTTCCGCCGCGGAGCGCGAGATGTTCGGAGAGGACGTCGTCAGAGAAGATCGCTGCCACCGCACGAGAGAGCCGCAAGTCCTGCTCGATCTTGCTGCGCTTGTCCCAGGGCGCGTACGCCTGCCACGCGGTAAGGTGCGATTGCTGGATCACGTATTCGATTCTCCAAGTCGCTCGGGCAGGAGCACTCGAAAGCGCGCGTCTTCGTAATTGTTATCCATGCGCCCGGGCGTCAGGGGCACCGCGCGCAGAGACCGTCCCTTGAGGAAAGTGCTCACGGTGTCGGCGAGCTCGAATTTCTGTCTGGAAAGGAGCGCCCCGAGCCGCTGGGCGTTGGGCGTATCGTCAGCTGCGATCAAAGCCGCAGCGAGCCCTTCCGGGTGCGCGTACGCAGAGAGCCCTTCAACGATCTCGGCGGTGCGACTCGCCCCGCCGGCGAGATCCTGGCGGCGAACGAGGTCGAGCATTGTGAGCTCGGGGGTCGAGATGAGATAGCGGCCGTCGGCGGTTTCGTGCCAGCGGGTCGGCATGGCGATGATCCGGGCACGGGTGTGGAAAATGAGGCGTTGGCGGCCGACCGTGATCGGCCGGCGCTGCTTCGCGACCATCACTTGGACGACGGTCGCGGCATAAGGCGCAATTCCGTACGCCTCGGCCGCAGACAGAAGCCCTACGTAGTAAGGGACCGCGAGCGCGGAGGCTAGGAACCGGTGCAACCAGGTCTCGAGCGGAGGTGCACCGCTCTGTGCGTGCATGAGAGGCACGATCACCCACTGTCCGACGCCGCGTGCCACGCGGGCGATGCGGCCGCGTCGCTGCTGACGATGCAATGCCTGACGCAGCGCCTCCGGGGACGACCCGGGAAGAGCAGCGGCGATCTGCGAGGTCGTGAGCATGAGGCGGCCGGCCCGCTCGGCGTCATCGAGGACGGTGGAGAGTCGGAGTCTCATGAGGGAATCACTATAAACGCATCATATATCATATATAGTCATATAACGCATAATGATTGTGGTTTGATCGCTATGTCGAGCCGGCGATCTTCGTGGGTATCGATTTGCTCGACTTGGATATTTGCCCTAATTCGGGCAAGAATGTGGCTCTCCACCACGATTTCACACCAGACTCAGCCTGCATGTCGGATCCGGGAGAGCTCGAGGACCTGATCGACTATCTCGCTCGGACGAGCCGCCTATCCGGCCAAGAGGCTCGGCGGATAGTCCGGGAAGTCCTGAGCTACCTCCGGGAGACACCGGAAGAGTTCGTGCGAAGGCGGCATCGTGCGCTCCAGGCCGCGGGCCTGGCGAACCCCGAGATCTATATGCAACTGGCCGCGGAGTTGTCGGTCTGGCGCTTTTGCGCTCCGCCGTACTCGCAGCGGCAGATACGTCGAATGATCTACGGCTGAGCAACAGAGGCGACGAGCCGAGCGGTCCGCGCGGCGCGGCGGCACTCGGCCCGGGGGAGAGCTTCGCATGTGCGGAATAGTGGGATACATCGGCCGCCAGGACGCAGCGCCCATCCTGATGGAGGGCCTGCACCGCCTCGAGTACCGCGGCTATGACTCGGCGGGTCTCGCTGTCGTCCGAAATGGAGCCCTTCGCCTGTACAAGAGCCAGGGTAGGGTGCGGGACCTGGAGCGCCTGCTGCCCGAGAGCCTCAAGGGAAATCTCGGGATCGCGCACACGCGCTGGGCCACCCACGGGGAACCGAGCGATCGCAACGCTCACCCGCATACCGACGGCGCGAACCGATATGCGGTCGTCCACAACGGCATCATCGAGAACGCGGCCGCGCTGCGTGCTCAGCTCACCGAGAGGGGAGTGCGGTTCCGCTCGGAAACCGACTCGGAGGTGCTCGCGCACCTCATCGCCGCGATGCGGGGAGATACGCTCGAGGAGGCCGTGCGCGCGGCATTGCAGCTCATCACGGGGGCATACGGGATCGCCGTGCTCGATGCCGAGCGTCCCGACACGCTCGTCGTGGCGCGGCAGGGGAGTCCCGTCGTCATCGGCGTCGGCGACAAGGAGATGTTCGTCGCCTCCGACGCTGCCGCGCTTGTTCGTCACACGCGGAGCATCGTGCACCTCGACGACGGCGAGCTCGCCATCGTGCGGGCAGATCGGTTCGAGACTTACATGCTCGACGGCGGACCGACGACCAAGGTGCCCCTGGTGCTCGATTGGAAGACCGAAGCGCTGAGCAAGGGCGATTTCGCGCACTACATGCACAAGGAGATCACCGAGCAACCCGAAGCGATCCGGCGCACGCTGAGCGGGCGCCTCGAGCGACGGTTCTGGACAACCCACCTCGGCGGCCTGGAGATGGCGGCCCGCGAGCTGCTCGAAATTCGGCGGATCAAGATTCTCGGATGCGGGTCCGCCTACATTGCAGGATGCATGGGCGCGCAGCTCATCGAGCAGCTCGCCCGTATTCCCGCTCACGCCGAACCGGCCTCGGAGTTCCGCTACCGTAATCCGGTCATCGAGCCCGACACGCTTTACGTGGCCGTGAGCCAATCGGGGGAGACGTTCGACACACTTGCCGCGGTCCAGGAAGTCACGCGCAAGGGCGGGCGGGCATTAGGCATCGTGAATGTCGTGGGCAGTACGGTCGCTCGAGCGTGCGGCCGCGGTATTTACCTGCACGCCGGCCCCGAAATCTCCGTCGTGTCCACGAAGACGTTCACCTGCACGGCTATCGCGTTCGCCTTGCTCGCGATTCACCTCGGCAGGCTGCGCGATCTGTCGACCGCGCGCGGCGAGCGACTCCTCGCCGCCCTCGATGCGCTGCCGGACCAAGTCGCGGCGATCCTCGCCGGAGAATCAGCCATCGAACCTGTCGCACAGTCGATCGCTCGGTACCATGATGTCTACTTCATCGGGCGCGCTGCGGGCTACGCCGTCGCGATGGAGGGAGCTCTGAAGCTCAAGGAGGTCAGCTACCAGCATGCGGAAGCGTACCCGGCATCCGAGCTCAAGCACGGTCCGCTCGCGCTCATCGATCCGCAGACCCCGACCGTCGTCGTGCTACCGCGCGATGAGCTCTTCGCGAAGAACGTCTCGACAATAGAGGAAATTCGCGCGCGGCGCGGTCCCGTCTACGTGGTCACACAGCCAGGGCCGCTTCCGGTCGCGGTGGACGGAGTACTCGAGGTGCCGCCCTCGGAGCCAGAGCTCGACCCGATCCTGCTGAACATTCCGCTGCAACTCCTCGCCTATCGGGTAGCCCTTGCGCGCGGCACGGAGATCGACCAGCCCAGAAATCTCGCCAAGTCCGTGACAGTCGAGTGATTGGCCGCGGACCTCGAGGAGATGGGCCCTGGCTGCTGCCGGAAAGCCGTTCCATTTCGCGGCGGTGGTCCGCGGTCGAACGCCAGTCGGTTGCCGATAGGCTCCCAGAGTTCGCTGCGGGGGGCATGGGAACGAAAACACCCTTAAAAGATTTGAAAACGTCACTTTTACGCTATTTAAGGTAGATCAGCTGGACATTGGCGATCCGCAGCGTTACCATTAAAAGGCCGAGAATACGCGATTATCAGCCTTTTAAAGCTCAAGCATATGTCCAAGCGAAACGCTCTCACGACGGCGCCCCCCTTTGAGGTCGAGCAGTCGCTCAAGACCCTCGGAGCCAACCTGCGCACCGCACGCTTGGCTCGCAATCTCTCGATCGAGCAGGCCGCTGCAAAGATCGGTGTAGGTTATCGGACCGTCGCCGCCGCCGAAGCCGGCAAGCCCGGCACCGCCATCGGCGTCTATCTCTCCCTCCTCTGGGCCTACGACCTCCTCGGTCAAGTCCATGAGCTCGCCGATCCTGCGCGCGATCCCCTCGTACAGCGAGCTGCGCGAGCGCGCGTGCATGCCTATCCGACCGGCAAGGGCGCACTCGATAATGACTTCTGAGGTTTTCGTCTATCTCATGCCCCCCGGGGCGACCGAGTTCGTCACCGCGGGCCGGTTCGTGCTTGCGACCGACCGAGCTGGTGTTTCCTTCGGCCGCTTCGTCTACGGGCGCAGCTATCTCAAACGCAGCGATGCCGTGCCCATCGACCCGATTGACCTTCCGCTCTCGGATCGCACCTACCAGACGATGCGCCTCAGGGGCATGTTCGGTGCGCTTCGCGATGCCGGGCCGGACTACTGGGGCCGGCGGGTGATTGAAAAGCACGCGGGCGTTACTGGGCTTGGCGAACTCGACTATCTGCTGCACTCCCCTGATGACCGCGCCGGCGCCATTGGCTTTGGGATTGGGCGCGAGCCTCCTGCCCCGTCAAGCACGTACCACCGCACTTTGGACCTCGAGCGCCTGCAAACACTTGCCGATCGGTTCATTGCCGAGGAAAGCTCGGATGCGCATGCGGCCGAGATCAAGCAGGTGGAGGACTTCCGGCTGCTCGGTACGTCCATGGGCGGCGCGCGCCCCAAGGCCGTGGTCGAAGACGAGGGTCAGCTGTGGGTGGCCAAGTTCAACCGCCAGGATGATCCGTTCAACCATGCGCGGGTCGAACACGCGATGCTGGTGCTCGCACGCGAATGCGGTGTCTCGAGTGCGGAAAGTCGCCTCACTCGGATCGGTGGCCGCGATGTGCTTCTAGTGAAGCGCTTCGATCGGACGCCCACCGAGGATAGCGCCTATCGGCGCGCACGCATGCTCTCTGCGCTCACGCTCCTTCGTACCGGCGACTCACATCAGGATCGCGAGCGTTGGTCCTATGTTCTGCTCGCTGAGGAGCTGCGCCGGGTGAGTCGAGAACCGAAGGCGGACGCATCGGAGCTTTTCCGGCGCATGACCTTCAATGCGCTCATCTCAAACACCGATGATCATCCGCGCAACCACGCCGTCATTGCACCGAACCAGGACTTTCGGCTCTCACCCGCCTACGATTTGATGCCCTTTCCACAGATCAGCATCGAGCGTCGCGATCTGGCACTCACGATCGGCGATTACGGCCGCCATGCGAACGCTGAAAATCTCATCTCGCAGGCGCCGCGGTTTCTACTCGAGCGCGAAGAAGCTGCGCGCGTCATCGATGAAATGGAGGAGCGTGTGCGTGCAAGGTGGTACGCCGTTGCGCGTCGTGAAGGCGTGCCCGAACAGGACTGCGAGAAGATCTCCCGCGCATTCGTGTACGAAGGCTTTCGATACCCACCAAAGCAGGCTGAAACACGGCAGCGGTGACTCGTCTGTAGCCATCGAGGCCTCTCGCATCGCGGCGAAGCCGCAGCGCTGTCTTACGGGCCGAAGGCCGGACAGAAGCTCCGCGTTCATGCCGCCGCCGCCCGCGTTGCCGAGATGAGTACCGCCCCCATCGCCGGGTCGGTCGGCTCACTTTCGGCGCGCGGCGCCCACCCACAGGATCAGCGCATTGCCGTAGCTCGCGAACAGCATCCGCGCATTGAAGAAGCCGGCGGGGGCAACGGGTAAGGCAATGGAGGCAGCGGATACGGCACACATGGTGCCGGCGATCCAGAGAAATGTCGTCTTGCCGGACGCGCGCCATAGCCCGATGAAGTGGAGCCCCACGATGATGCCTATTGCGGGTATAAAGTAGGCTGCGAGCCGGTATCGCGGCAGAAGGTACCCGGCGGCCGCCAACGCCACGACCTCCGCGATTACCGCGACGCGATAGGCATTCCGGCGGAACAAACCGCCGCTCTCCGGTGCAGCGGACAACAACAGTCGTCCGATCAGGATCAGAGCGATAGCGACTGCAGCGCCGATCGCCCAAGGTGTCCAGGACCGTGGCAGAGCCACGGCCCCGATCACCGCCCACAGACCTCCAAAGCCCGTGCCGATCATCGCAGGGACCGGTCTGGTGGGTTTTACCGCCTGTTCCACCATCTGCGCCCCCATGTGCGTTATGAGGTCTGGCAGCTGTCCGCTACCGTACGGGAAGCTCTATTCTGCATACTTTTGCCTCGCGCGCGCGCAGTCCGTCAGCAACGGCCAGCCACACCGGGATTGCGAAAAGCAGCCAGGGCAGGTTTTGTTGCGCCGTACCGGGCAGGACGTGCAGCAGTACGGCCAGCACCGCCGCACCGAGCTGCAACGCGACGAGGGCACGCGCGAGCTGCGTGCCGCCCGCTCCATGCCGCGTCCTCCATACGCTCGGCAGCATGGCGAAGGCAAGTGGATTGAACACGAGCACGTTCGCATTCCCCCACGCCGCGCGATGCATCGTGAGCGTCCACGCCCCGAGCAGCAGCGTGCCTGCGACGCCAGCGATGATGAGGTACGTAGTAGCGAGCGAGACATGCAGCGCGGGTAGCTGCCGTCGCGACGCGAACATCACACCCGCGAGCAGGAGACCCGCAAGACCGAGTGGCACGTCGAGGTTCGGCGGCGACTCCGGTGGCGGCGTCAGACGATTCGCCGCAATCTGGTGCTCGCTCAGGACCAGCGATCCGGAGCCGCCGCGGCCGTCGGGGATGCGCAAGCGACGCACTTCGCTTGCGAGCACGAAAGGCAGAAAGCTTTCCTGCCACTCGTTCAGGGCGCGGTCGGCGGAGGGGCCTAGCGCAAAGTCCATCGCGAGCATCAACCACGGCTGGGCGCTCATGAGGCGATCGATCTGCTCGCGATAGGTCATCGGCGCAGGACGCGCGACCATCACCCGTCGCAGCGCGCCCCCAAGCGTTGCGTTCAGCGCATCGCGCACGCGTGTCGCGCAATTGTTCGTGAGATAGTCGTAATTGTAGACGGCGTTTCCGGGTCGTAGGTTCCAGAGAAGGAACGCCCGCAGGCTCGCCGCCTGCGCGGCAGTCAGGGCGAGCCGCTGAGCGACGACCGAGCGGCCCTCGGCGATGTAGTCTTGCTCGTCCATGTCGCTGCGCTCGGCGTCGATCATGTAGTGCATGAGCCCACGTGCAAAGTTCCACATGAAGCCCCTCTCCTCGAAATCGAACACGCCGTAATTGAAGTCCACGGACTCACCTGAGACGCGGTCTCGGATCTGGATCGCGTCATGCCCGAAGCGTTCCCAGTAGATCGCGCCGGGTCCATAAGTGATCAGTGATACCTCGAGATCCTCGCTTGGCGTGTCGACGACACCGGCGTGCGCGGCAAGGGCGGAGCCGAGCCCGAGCAACAGGGCGCAGAGACAGGATCCAATTCGCGGAGACCTGCGTCGATAGGGTGACATCACTTTGTTGTGGGCCTGAATTCGAGTCGTTTCCTAGGGACACGAATCGCTAGCGAATTTCGCCGTCATGGACCAAGTGCCAATCCAAGCTCGTTACCTGAGTTGAGGCCGGCCACTCACTCCGGCTCGGAATCGCGATCCATTTGCGGAATATAGTCGCTTCGTGACGATGTGCCAGCTATCCTTCAGCCGCCGTTCGCCCAGAGTCCAAGACCGCCGAAGCATCAAAAAAAGAAATTTCGATATGCCCCCCGAGTCTGCAACTTAAGGCGCTCGCAGCTATCTTAAGATCTGATCGGAGCAAGACTACGGGGCGGCCCGCCGTCCCGGCGGGCGGCAGGCGCAGAAAAGGGGGGCCCGGTGAAATACCTGGGGTTTATCCTGGCGAACATCGCCCGCGACAAGATGCGGCTGCTGTTCCTGGCGGTGTCGATCATCAGCGCGTTCATGCTGTTCGGCGCGTTGTCCGCGGTAGGTATCTTCTTCCGCGGGGGATACCGGTTCTCCGACAACGTGCGCATCTTCATCGACCCGAAGTACACCGACACGCTCCCGTTGAGCTACGTGGAGCAGGTCCGCCGCCTTCCCGGACTCAGAAACGGCGAGGTGGATTATGCGGTGGAGCGGGGCGGATACTACCAGGATCCGAAGAACCCGCTGAACCCCCTGGCCATAAACGAGGAGTTCCCCCAAGCGCCGGATCCGACGGGCCGCTTTATCTGGGACTTGCAGCAGGTGCGCGCCTATCGCGCGGACCGCCAGGGCGCGCTCGCAAATGAGTCCCTCGCGCAGAAGTACGGCTGGAAGCTCGGCGACGTCGTACCAATCACGATGCCCGGCATCACCAAGCTGGACGGCACGCACGTCTTCACCTTTACGATCCGCGGCATCTGGCACTACCGCGACCCCGCCGAGGGACACAACCAGTTCTTCTTGCACTACACGTACCTGGACGAGAGTCGAGCCACCGACCGGAGCACCATCGATTTCATGGTCGCGATCCTGGCCGACGGCGTGGACCCATCCCGGTTTGCTCACTCGGTGGATCAGCTCTTCATGAACTCGGGCGCCGAAACCTTGTCGGGCACCCAGGACGGTGTGCAGCGCGACTATTTCAGGCGGATCGGCAACATCACTTTCATCGCTTATCTGATCCTCGCGGCGGTCTTCCTGACGATGCTGCTTGCGACGGGCAACAGTTTGACGCAGAGCTTCCGCGAGCGTACCCGTGAATTCGGCACGTTGAAGGCCCTCGGCTTCGGACCGATGCGGATCTGGTGGCTCGTGATGACGGAGGCCAACGTGTTGCTGCTCGCGGGAGGTAGCCTCGGCCTGCTGGCGGCCTTTTCGCTCATTCACGTGGCCCAGAGGCGGATCGGAGACATCGAGCTGTCGAGCACACAGCTCGCTATCGGTGTGACGCTGATGGTGGTGAGCGGGTGCCTGGTCGGTTGGTTTCCGGCCCGGCGCGCGGCGCGCCTGACGGTTGTCGAAGCAATCAGGACCGAGCGGCGATGATCGGCCAGATGTGGACGCTCTTGCGGATGAACCTGCTGACGTTGCCGCAACGCTGGGCGAGCGCAGCGATCGATGCATTTGGCGTCGCGTGCATCGTGGCGGTTTTCGTCGGCTTGTTCTCCATCGCCGTGAGCTTCCGGTCGTTGCTGATGGCGAGTGCGAACGATGGGATTCTCATGGTTCTCAAGACCGGCCAGGACTCCGAGGACCAGAGCGATCTCAACAGGGATACCGCTGCCACCGTGGAGGGACTTGCGACGACCGCCGACCCGCACGCGATCGTTTCGCCCGAGAGCTCTCGCCCCATCAGCGTCAAGCGCATCAGCCAGGGTGACTACGTGGACCTTTCGGTTCGGGGTGTGACCCCCGCCGCTTTCAGAATCCGCAGCAGCCTGAAGGTGACCGCCGGCAGAGCGATCACCCCGGGACGATTCGAGTTGCTGGTGGGCCGCAGCAGCCAACGGCAATTTGCGGGTCTGGAAGTCGGCGACGAGCTGCGTCTCGCGGATTCGGATTGGCGGATCGTCGGGGTCTTCGAAGACGGAGGCGGTGCCATCGAGTCGGAGCTGTGGGCCGACCTGCCCGTCCTGCAGGCCGCTTTTCGTCTCGGACCTGACGTGCACAGCGTGCGCGTGAAGCCATCGAGCAGAGCTGCCGCGGCGCGCTTTCAGGCTGCGCTGAAGGCAGCTCCCAGTCTGGGTGTTTACGCACTGCCCGAGTCGCAGTACTACCAGCGCCTGGCGCGCGACCTGCTGGGCACAGTGAGGTTCTTCAGTGTGCCTCTGCTCATCATCATGGGCATCGGCGCCATCTTCGGCGCTCTGAACACCATGTACGGCGCCGTCGCTTCACGTGTGCGCGAGATTGGAACGGCGAGAGCCATCGGCTTCGGAGCCTTCCCGGTTGGCGCGGCAGTCGTCGGCGAGTCGGTGCTGCTCGCCCTGGCGGGCAGTGTGTTCGGCGCCGGGTTCATCTATCTGGCGTTGAACGACTTGCAGGCCAACACGAACTTCCTGGGCAATACGCAGTTCGCGTTCCAGTTCGTGGTCCCCGTCCGCCTCATGCTCGAGGCGGTATTGGGAGCGCTGGCGATCGGTCTGGTCGGCGGGCTATTGCCTGCGATCCGCGCGGGGCGCATGCCCGTGACCCAGGCCCTCAGCGAGCAGTAGCCGCCAGAAGTAGGTCACGTGCTTCGGCATCGTGATGACCAGCACCTCGGCGTCTGCCAGCGCGAGGGGGCCGTGCTTGAACTCGCCCGCCAAGTACACCTCAGATTATTCTTCTATTATAGATAATATCTTCTAGTTTAGCCTAAAATAGAAGAAATGCCACGTAAGCCACCCGTCGTCTTTCCACAGGAGCAGCGTCTCCTCACCGAGCTGGGGGGGCGACTTCGTCTTGCCCGACTGCGGCGCCAGCTGAGCAATGCTGTCGTGGCACAGCGGGCCGGCATCTCGAGGGCCACTCTGTACAAGGTGGAGGCCGGCGACCCTGGAGCAACGATGGGTTCCTACGTGCGGGTGCTTGCCGTGCTGGGCCTCGAAAACGACATCCACGGGCTGGCCCGCGACGACAAGGTCGGAAGGAAGCTGCAGGACCTGGCATTGGAGCCACATCTTGCGCCGGCACGTCGCAAACGAACGACCGACGAGCGCCCTGAACCCGCGGCCCCTTCGCCAGCACCCAACCTCGAAAAGCCGTCATGAGCACGCACGACAACGTGCTGGAGGTGTGGCTTGATTGCGACCTCGGTCCCGCGTGCCTGGTCGGCACCCTTGCGCATGATCGCGGCCAGATCCGATTCCACTACGAGCGCAATTGGCTGAAAGACCCCCGTGCATTCGCGCTTGACCCGGACCTATCGCTCGACGAGCACCCGTTCTTCCCGAAACCGGAGCTCGGCAACTTTGGCGTATTTCTGGACTCCTCACCTGACCGCTGGGGCCAAACACTGATGAAGCGCCGCGAGGCGCTGCAAGCGAAGGATGCGAAGCGCTCTCCCCGCACCCTCTACGCCTGGGATTTCCTCATCGGAGTACAGGACGTCACACGTCAAGGCGCCCTACGCTTTCGTCCGGCCGGTGCCGATGAGTTCCTCGCCAACGAGAAGATGGCGGCCCCACCGGTTACCCACTTACGCGAACTCGAGCCAGTGGCCTACCAGCTCAGCAGCCGCCGGATTGACGACCTCGATGCCTTGCGACAGTGGCTCGCCGTGCTGGTGGCCCCTGGCGCTTCTCTCGGCGGCGCGCGGCCGAAGGCCAACTTTACGGAAGCCGACGGCTCACTGTGGATTGCCAAGTTCCCCGCTCGGGACGATGACCGAGATATAGGAGGCTGGGAGTACGTCGTGCACACGCTGGCCATGAAGGCCGGAGTGGACGTGCCCCCTGCAAAGCTGATCAGGCTCAACAACGACTCCCACACTTTCTGTGTCCAACGGTTCGACCGCATGAGGTGTGTTCGGCGCTTCTACGCCTCGGCATTGACCTTGCTTCGAAGAGAACAGAGCGAAGGAGCGAGTTACCTCGAGCTTGCGCAGTTCATTCGTTCCAGAGGAGACGCCGAAAACGCGGATGCAGACCTGGCGCAGCTGTTCCGCCGAGTCGCCTTCAACGTCGCAGTCGGCAATCGGGACGACCATCTTCGCAATCACGGCTTCGTGCTGGGAAAGACGGGGTGGCGGCTTGCGCCAGCTTTCGACATCAATCCGAACATCGACAAGGCGGAGCATGTATTGAACATCGATGACTCCGATAACCGTCCGAGCCTCGATACGGTTCTAAGCACCGCTGCCTTCTATGGACTGACTGGCGATCGAGCCCAGCAGATCTTGGAAGATGTCGGTGCAGCGGTAGATGAGTGGCAAGACGCTGCCCACAAGGAACGCATCACGGATTCCGACGTGGATTTGACTGCCGGTGCCTTCTCGGCGCGCGCGGAATTTCGCGGGTCCGTAAATCGCACGTAGCGATTGAACCGTTCAGGAGCGTGATCGTGCAGAGCGGCTAATCGCCGAGGCCGCGGTACTTCACCATGGCGGCGACCTCGGGCGGCCGGCCGAGCCAGGCCTCGTACAGGCGCCCCACGTCCTCTGTGTTGCCCCGCGAGAGGATCATCCGCCGGAAGCGGTCGCCGTTCGCGCGGGTCGGCCCACCATGCTCCTCGAACCACTGGTAGCCATCATCCGCCAGCATCTGCGTCCACAGGTAGGCGTAGTACCCCGCGGAGTAGCCGTTGCTCCAGATGTGCAGGAAGTAGCTGGACCGATAGCGCGGCGGCACCGCGGGGAGGTCCAGGTGCGCCTGCTTCAAGGCCTGCGCCTCGAACGCGTCGACGTTCTGGATTGGCGCGTCAGCCGACAGCAGGTGCCACTGCATGTCCAGCGCGGCGGCGGCTACCAGCTCCGTCATGGCGTAGCCCTGGTTGAAATCCTGCGCCTGCTGCAGCTTCTTCACGAGCGCCTCGGGCATGGGCGCGCCGGTGCGGTAGTGGCGGGCGTAGTGCGCGAACACCACGGGGTTCATCGCCCAGTGCTCGTTGAACTGCGAGGGGAACTCCACGAAGTCCCGCTCCGGCGTGGTTCCGGACAGCGTTGGGTAACGGGTGTCGCCGAACATTTCGTGCAGCGCATGCCCGAACTCGTGGAACATGGTGATCACGTCGTCGACGCTGATGAGAGCCGGCTCCCCAGGGGCCGGCTTGGGCAGGTTCGCGACGTTGTAGATCACGGCAAGATCGCCGGTCAGTCGCGAGGTGTGCACGAAGGTGTCCATCCAGGCGCCGCCGGACTTGTTGTCGCGCTTGAAGTAGTCGAAGTACATGAGCGCGAGGGGCCGCCCGTCGGCGTCGAACACCTCGTACGTCCACACGTCGGGTTGGTAGACCGGCAGGTCCGTGCGCCGCTTGAAGGTGAGGCCATAGAGCTGGTGGGCGGCGTAGAACACCCCGTTCTCCAGCACGCTGTGGATCTCGAAGTACGGCTTCACCGCGTCCGGGTCGAGGTCGTACTTCGCCTTGCGCACCTGCTCGGCGTAAAAGTTCCAGTCCCAGGGCGCGAGTTTGAAACCGCTGTGCTGGGCGTCGATGAGAGCCTGGATGTCGCGCGCCTCGGCCTTGGCCTTGCGGGTGGCGAGCGGCGCGAGCTGGTCCACGAACTTCAGCACGGCCGCGGGGGTCTTCGCCATCTGGTCCTCGAGCGCCCAGGCGGCGTAGCTGGGGAAGCCGAGCAGCTGGGCGCGCTCGGCGCGCAGGTGGGCAAGTCGCGCCACGATGGAGCGGGTGTCGTTCGCGTCGCCGCGCTCGGCACGATCCCATGAGTTCTGGAAGATCGCCTCGCGCGTGGCGCGGTTGCTGAGCGATGCGAGCGCGGGCTGCTGCGTGGTGTTTTGCAGCGGGATCAGATAGCCGTCGAGCTTGCGCGCGCGCGCAGCCTGCGCGGCGGCCGCGAGCTCCGCATCGCTCAGGCCCGCGAGCGCCGCGCGATCGGTGGTGTGATAGGCCCCCTCGCGCGTGGCCGCCAGGAGCTTCGTCGAGAAGGCGCTCTCGAGCGTGGAAATCTCCCGGTTCAGCGCCTCGAGGCGCGCCTTGTCGGGGCTCGACAGCTTCGCGCCGTCGTGGACGAAGTCGTCGTAGACGATCTCGACCAGGCGCAGAGACTCGGGGTCGAGGTGCAGCGCGGCGCGCCGCTGGTCCACCGAGGCGATCCGCCGGAACAGGCGCTCGTTGAGGTGGATCGCGTCCCCGTGCGCCGCGAGCTCCGGGGCGAGCGCCGTCCGGGTCGCCTCCAGCGCTGGGTCGGAGTTCGCCTCGACCACGCCGTTGAAGGCCGACTGCGCACGGTCCAGCAGGCGCCCGCTTCTCTCCAGCGCCACCAGCGTGTTCTCGAAGGTCGGCGGGGCGGGATTGTCGGCGATGCGCCGGACCTCGGCGAGCTGCTGGGCCATCCCGGCCTCGATGGCCGGCCGGTAGTCCTGGTCGCGGATCCGGTCGAAGGGCGGCGCATGGAAGGGCAGCGTGCTCTCCCGGTAGAAGGGATTCGACGGTCCGAAGGCAGGCGCCGCGGCACGGCCGAGCTGGGGAGCCCCAACGAGGACGCCGGCGAGCAGAAGTGCCGTGCGGAGTGTCATCAGCGCTACTCCACCGTCACGCTCTTCGCGAGATTCCTCGGCTGGTCGACGTCGGTGCCCTTGAGAATGGCCACGTGATACGCGAGCAGCTGCAGCGGGACGGTGTAGACCACGGGCGCCTGGAAGTAGGTCACGTGCTTCGGCATCGTGATCACCGTGACCCCGTCCTCGTCCTTGAGGCCGGCCTCCGGGTCGGCAAAGACGATGAGCTCGCCGCCGCGCGCGCGCACTTCCATGAGGTTCGACTTCAGCTTCTCGAGCAGATCGTTGTTGGGCGCCACCGTGATGACCGGCATCTCGGCGTCCACCAGCGCGAGGGGTCCGTGCTTGAGCTCGCCCGCCGGGTACGCCTCCGCGTGGATGTAGGAGATCTCCTTGAGCTTGAGCGCGCCCTCCATGGCGATGGGATGCAGCGCGCCGCGGCCGAGGAAGAGGGCGTGACGCTTCTCGGCGAACCGCTCCGCGAGCTTGTGGATCACGGGGTCGAGCTCGAGAGTTCGCTCGATGAGGGCCGGCAGCTCGACGAGCCGCGAGACGAGGCCTCGCTCGCGCTCCGCGTCGGCGGCGCGCTGCTTCGCGAGCGCGATGACGAGCATGCCGAGCGCGGCGAGCTGCGTCGTGAATGCCTTGGTGGAGGCGACGCCGATCTCCGGGCCGGCGCGGGTGAGCATGACGAGCTCCGACTCGCGCACGAGCGAGCTCTCCGGAGCATTGCAGATCGCGAGCGTCGAGAGGTATCCCGCCTGCTTCGCGAGCCGTAGAGCGGCGAGCGTGTCGGCGGTCTCGCCGGACTGCGAGATCGCCACGAACAGGGAATTGCGCGGCACCAGGGGATTGCGATAGCGATACTCGCTCGCGATCTCGATGACGCAGGGGAGCCGGCACATCTGCTCGATGAAGTAGCGCGCGACCGCGCCCGCGTGATAGCTCGTCCCGCACGCGATGATGTGGACGTGCTCCACGCGCTTGAACACCTCGGTGGCCGGGGGGCCGAACGCGGCCTCGAGCAGCCGGCCGCCCGCCACGCGCTCCTGCAGCGTGTTGGCCACCGAGCGCGGCTGCTCGTGAATCTCCTTCAACATGAAGTGGCGATACGGTCCCTTCTCCGCCGCATCCGCGGAGAGCTCGCTCTCGCGCACCGGCCGCGCGACGCTGTTGCCCTCCTTGTCGATCACCTTCACGGACGTGCGGCGGATCTCCGCAACGTCGCCTTCCTCGAGAAACACGAACCGGCGCGTCACCGCAAGCAGCGCCGATACGTCGGAGGCGACGAAGTTCTCCTCGACGCCGAGCCCGATCACGACGGGACAGCCTTCGCGCGCGAGAATGATGCGGTCGGGATCGCTCTCGCTCACCACGGCGAGCGCGTAGGCGCCCTCGAGCTCGGCAACCGTGGCGCGCACCGCCTTGAACAGATCGCTCACCGTCTTCAGGTGATGGTGGATGCGGTGCGCGATGACTTCGGTATCGGTCTCGGACGTGAACTGGTAGCCGCCGCGCGCGAGCTCCGCTCGCAGCTCCTCGTGGTTCTCGATGATGCCGTTGTGCACGATGGCGAGCCCGTCACGGGAGATGTGCGGATGCGCGTTGCGCTCGCTCGGCACTCCATGTGTCGCCCAGCGGGTGTGGGCGATGCCGAGCTTCCCGTGAGGGGGATTCTGGTCCAGCGTGTCCTGCAGCACCTGCACCTTGCCGACGGTGCGCAGGCGGGTGAGGCTGCGGTCGCCGTTGACCACGGCGATGCCCGCCGAGTCGTACCCGCGATACTCGAGCCGCCGCAGGCCCTCCATGAGGATGGGCACGACGTTGCGCTCGGCGATCGCGCCTACGATTCCACACATGCTGTCGATCCTCGTTCCTGCATTCGATCCGCGGGGGCGGCGGCGCTAAACTGCTAGTTTAGCGCGGACCGCACTGGAGGCTCTCGTCCCGGGGGCCGAAGTCAATGAGATACCGTCACCTCATTCTCGACCGAGACGGAGTCCTCAATTGCGAGCCGCCGGGCTCGGGCTACGTCCGGGAGCCGGAGGATTTCCGGTGGATTGCGGGCGCGCTGGAGGGCCTCGCGATGCTCCGCCGCGCCGGAATCCGCCTCTCCGTCGCGACGAACCAGTCGGGCGTGGGCCGCGGATTGATGACTCCCGAGCAGCTCGAGTCCGTCCATGCGCGGATGCTTGCCGAGGCGGCGGCGGCCGGCGGCGCGCTCGATGCGCTGCTCGTCTGCCCTCACGCGCCGGAGGCCGGCTGCGCATGTCGCAAGCCGGCTCCGGGACTGATCGAGACGGCGATCGCGCAATCCGGCATCCTTGCCTCCGAGACTCTGGTGGTGGGCGACGACGCCCGCGACCTGGAAGCGGCGGCGCGCGCGCAAGTGGCGGCCGCGCTGGTCCGCACCGGCAAGGGACGGAATACCGAGGCGCGGATGGGCGTTTCCAGGACCGCTGAGCTCGTGGTGTCCGTATACGACGATCTCGCCGCGCTGGCGCAGGCCATCGTCGCGGGCCCCGTTTAGCGAGATGCGTGTGGCGATGAGCGAGCCGGGATGCACCCGGCCGGAGGCGAGATGAGCGACATCGAAGACGGGAACCCGCCGGAGGCGCTGCTCGCCATCCTCGAGCGCCATGCAGGAGTTCGAGTGTGGGTGGTCGGCGACCTCATGCTCGATGAGTACGTGATGGGAGCGGTCGATCGAATCTCGCCCGAGGCTCCGGTCCCGGTCGTCCGGGTGCGGGACACGGAATACCGCCTGGGAGGCGCCGCGAACGTCGCGCGCCAGGCCGTGGTGCTCGGGGCGAAGGTGAGCCTCGCAGGGGCCGTGGGCGCTGATCCGGCCGGCGAGCAGCTACTCGCCCTGTGCCAGGCCGCGGGCATCGATACCCGGGCGATCGTCAAGCTGCCGGGCCGCGCCACCACCCGCAAGCTCCGCGTGCTCGGCCACAGCCAGCAGCTGCTGCGCCTCGACTGGGAGAGCGCCGCGCCCTGTCCGGCGCCGTCCATGGTGAGCATGGTCTCGAGGCTGGCGGGGGAGTCTCGCCCCGACGCGATCATCCTGAGCGACTACGCGAAGGGGGTCCTGACCCCCGAAACGATCGCGGCCGTCATGCCGCTTCGCGGAGCGGAGCCGCTCATCGTCGACCCGAAGCATCGCGATCTCACGCGCTATCGCGGGGCGACCGCCGTCACGCCGAATCTACGGGAGCTCGAGGCCGCCGCCGGCGGCCCGCTCGATCCGGACGACACCGAGTCCATCGCGTCCATCGCGCGCCGGCTCGCCGGGGAAGCGGGTCTCGAGGCCATCATCGTCACGCTCGGCGATCGCGGGATGCTCCTCGTCCCGGTTGGCGGCCCTCACGTCGCCGTTCCCGCGGTCAAGCGCGAGGTCTATGACGTGACGGGAGCCGGCGATACGGCCGTCGCCGCTCTCGCGGTGTCGCTCGGCGCGCACGCGCCGCTGCTCGCGGCGGTGCAGATCGCGAATGCCGCCGCCGGGGTCTCGGTGGGACAGATCGGAGCCGTGGCCGTCGAGCCGAGCAGCATCCGCAACGCGCTCGCGGCCCGCCCCGATGAGAAGGTGCTCCGGCGCGATGCGCTCGCCGCGAGAGCGGCATCCTGGCGCATGGCGGGCCGGCGCATCGTCTTCACGAACGGCTGCTTCGATCTGCTGCACTCGGGACATCTGTCGCTGCTGGAGAGCGCGGCGAAGCTGGGAGATGTGCTGGTGCTCGCCATCAACAGCGACGAGTCGGTGCGCCGCCTGAAGGGCGCGGAGCGCCCGCTCGTGCCGCAAGCCGAGCGCGCGGCGCTGCTCGCGGCGCTGAGCTTCGTCGATGCCGTCACCATCTTCGACGAGGACACGCCGCTCGAGACGCTCCAGGCGGTGCGCCCGCACGTGCTGGTCAAGGGTGGGGACTACCGGCCCGATCAGATCGTCGGGCGGGAGCTGGTCGAGGCGCATGGCGGGCGGGTAGCCGTCGTGCCGCTCGTGCCCGATAAGTCCACATCCGCGCTCGTCGAGCGCATCCGCGGCTCCGGGCGGGGGCGCTAGCGTCGCTTCCGCGGGCGCTGCCAGCCCTCGATCGTGACCTGCCGGGCGCGCGCGATCGTGAGCTTCCCCGCAGGCGCCGCGTGCGCGACCGTCGAGCCCGCCGCAATCGTCGCGCCGGCGCCGACCGTGATCGGCGCGACGAGCACGCTATTCGAGCCCGTGTGCACGTCGTCCTCGACGGTCGTCAAATGCTTGTTCGCACCGTCGTAGTTCGCGACGATGGTTCCCGCGCCGACGTTCACGCGGGCACCGACCTGCGCATCGCCGACGTAGGAGAGGTGATTCGCCTTCGATTCGGTGCCGATGCGGGAATTCTTCACCTCGACGAAGTTGCCGATGTGCACGCCCTCGGCGAGCGTGGAGGTCGGCCGGACGCGCGAGTACGGCCCGATGCGGCAGGCGGGACCGATCACTGCGCCATCGATCACACAGTGGGCGAGCACCTCGGTGTCCGATCCGATCTCGCTGTCGCGAACCACGCAATGGGGTCCGATGCGCACGCGGTCTCCCAGCTTCACGCGGCCCTCGAGCACGACGCTCACGTCGAGCGCAACGTCGCGCCCCGCCTCGACGGTTCCGCGCACGTCGAGCCGCTGCGGATCGGAGACGGTGACGCCAGCGACCATGAGCTCCGTCGCGCGCCGGCGGCGGTACTCGGCCTCCACCTCGGCGAGCTGCACCTTGTCGTTGACACCAAGCACGTCGGCGGCGCTCGGCGCGAGGAGCGGCTTCACGGCAATGCGCTCCCGGACCGCCATGGCCATGACATCGGTCAGGTAGTACTCGCGCTGCGCGTTGTCGTTGCTGAGCCGTGACAGCCAGGCCTTCAGAGGCTTCGCGGGCGCCGCCATGACGCCCGTGCTGCACTCGCGGATGGCGAGCTCCCGCTTGCCGGCATCGCGCTGCTCGACGATGCGGCGTACGCCTCCGCGGGAATCGCGGACGATGCGGCCGTAGCCGGTCGGGTCGTCGAGCAACACTGTGAGCAATGCGAGCGTATTCGGCGGCCCGAGGTCGAGAAGCTGACGCAGCGTCTCGGGCCGCGTCAGCGGCACGTCGCCGTAGAGCACGAGCACGCGCTCGCCGTCGGTGAGATGCGGTGCGGCCTGCAAGAGCGCATGACCGGTGCCGAGCTGCCTCGATTGCAGCACCCACGACACCGGCTCGTCGCGCAGCGCCTCGCGCACACGCTCGCCGCCGTGTCCGTACACGACGTGAATGGATGCCGGGTCGAGCGCGCGCGCGGTAGCGATGACATGCTGTAGCAGCGGCCGTCCGGCGAGCGGCTGCAGCACCTTCGGCAGATCCGAGCGCATGCGCTTTCCCTGGCCGGCGGCGAGGATCACCACGGAGAGCGGTGCGCTCGCGGAGGGCCGGCCGGGTTGCGCTCGCGCGCCGCGGCTCCGTGTGCCCGATCGTCGGGGAGTGCTCATGGATGGGCGCTGCGAGAGGCCTGGAACGCCAGGCTGTGCGGGCAGGTCTGCGAGCCGGCGCCCGCGGCATGGTCCAGCGCGTGGAGCTTCGCGCGCATGAGCGCCCCGACGTAGATCTGCGGATTCGAGTGAATGTCCCCCTCCTCGGTCTCGCGCTGCCGGATGATGCGGCGGGCGCTCTCGAAGGCGTCCTCCAGCGAGCACGCGCCCGGGAGCGAGTCCTTGAACAGCGCCTCCCCGAAATAGGTGAGATCGCGATCGTCGGCGCATCCGAACGAGCTGTGCCGCGAGTCCGCGGCGGTCATGATCAGCGTCCTGTCGGCTCGAAGAGGGCGGATGAAGATCCCGGCATAGCAGGCGGAGGCGACGATGACGCGCCAGCGGATGCCGGCCTCGGCGAGCACCTGGCGCACGTCGCGCGGCGACAGCGCATCGTCCAAGAGATCGCTGTTCGTGATGGCGATCCCGTCCTCGGACGACCCGTGAGAGGTGAGGACGAGCACGAGCACGTCCCGGCTCCGGTCCATCCTGCGGCCGATCAGCCGCAGCGCGTAGCGCAGATTCTCGAACGTCGCGAGCGGATAGGTCGTGCGGTCGCGTACGTCGTTGACGAGCTCGACCGAGCGATCGAGGGAGCCGAAGCGCTCGCCGAACACGCGGCGGGCGAGCTCCTCCTCCTTGCGGAAGACTCGCTGCTCACCGTACCCCGCGAAGCCCACGAAGAAGACATTCGCTTTTCCCGGCACGCGCGGCGCCATGCGATCGACCGCGGCCGCGACACGGCGCGGCTGCTGTAACAGCAGCGCCCGCTCGGCCGGGGTGAGAGGCGGGTTCGAAGAATCCGTGGTGGCCGTTGCCGCCGGTGACGGCCCCGCTGCCAGCAGCCCCCAGAGCAAGCACGCCGCGGCAGTTGCTTTGAGGTCGGCGCGGCGCACGGCGCATCAGCCGCGAAGCTTGCGAAGCCGCTGAACGACCTTGAGCAGCGCGACGGCGCGCGCGAGCTCCGCGAGCGCCTCCGCCTGCCCGATCTTGTCCACCTTCGAGCGGAGCGTCTCCTCGGCGCGCTGCTTGGCCGCCTGAGCCGCCGCCTCGTCGATGTCCTTGGCGCGGAGCGCGGTGTCGGCGAGCACCGTCACGCGGTGCGGCTGCACCTCGAGCGCGCCGCCGCCGACGTAGAACGGCTGCTCGTCGCCTTCGGCCGGCTGCACCCTCACCTCTCCGGGCTTGAGCAGGGTGAGGAGCGGTGCGTGCCGCGGCAGGATGCCGAGCTCGCCCTGCGAGGCCGGCACGAACACCATGCGCGCGGGGCCCGAGAAGATCGCGCCCTCGGCACTCACGATATCGACCTGGATCGTCTCCGCCATGGATGTCTCCGGCGTGCGCCGCTATTGCAGCGTCTTCGCCCTCGCGACGGCCTCGTCGATGGTACCCACCATGTAGAACGCCTGCTCCGGCAGAGCATCATACTCGCCGGCGAGGATGCCCTTGAATCCGCGGATGGTCTCCTTCAAGGGGACGTACTTGCCCTCCTGACCCGTGAAGGTCTGCGCAACCGTGAAGGGCTGCGACAGGAAACGCTCGATCTTGCGCGCGCGGTACACCGAGAGCTTGTCGTCCTCGGAGAGCTCATCCATGCCGAGGATCGCGATGATGTCCTGCAGCTCCTTGTACCGCTGCAGCACCGCTTGAACGTTGCGGGCGGTGTTGTAGTGCTCCTCTCCCACGACGAGCGGATCGAGCTGCCGGCTCGTCGAGTCGAGGGGATTCACCGCCGGGTAGATGCCCTTGGCCGCGATCTGACGATCGAGCACGACGGTGGCGTCGAGATGCGCGAAGGTCGTGGCCGGTGACGGATCGGTCATGTCGTCCGCCGGAACGTAGACCGCCTGGATGGAGGTGATCGAGCCGGACTTGGTGGAGGTGATGCGCTCCTGCAGCGTCCCCATCTCCTCCGCGAGCGTCGGCTGGTAGCCCACCGCGGAGGGCATGCGACCGAGCAGCGCCGAGACCTCGACGCCCGCGAGGGTGTAGCGGTAGATGTTGTCGATGAAGAGCAGGACGTCGCGGCCGCGGCCGCCCTCGCCCTTCTCGTCGCGGAAGTACTCGGCGAGCGTGAGGCCCGTGAGGGCCACGCGCAGGCGGTTGCCCGGCGGCTCGTTCATCTGGCCGAAGACCATGGCCACCTTGTCGAGCACGCCCGCCTCGGTCATCTCGTGATAGAAGTCGTTGCCCTCGCGCGTCCGCTCGCCGACCCCCGCGAACACGGAAAGGCCCGAGTGCGCCTTGGCGATGTTGTTGATGAGCTCGAGCATGTTGACGGTCTTGCCGACCCCGGCGCCGCCGAAGAGGCCGACCTTGCCGCCCTTCGCGAAGGGGATGATGAGGTCGATGACCTTGATGCCGGTCTCGAGGATCTCCTGCCCGCCGGCCTGGTCCGCGAAGGACGGCGCGGGCCGGTGGATCGGCCAACGCTCCTTCGTCTTGACGGGGCCCGCCTCGTCGATGGGATTGCCCAGCACGTCGAGAATCCGCCCGAGCGTGGCGGTGCCGACGGGCACGCTGATGGGCGCACCGGTAGCCGTCACGGCCATGCCGCGCATCAAGCCCTCCGAGGTGCCCATGGCGATGGTGCGCACGATGCCGTCGCCGAGCTGCTGCTGCACCTCGAGCGTCAAGTCCACGCCGTGCCCGAGCTTCAGCGCCTCGTAGATCTTCGGCACCGCCTCCCGCGGAAACTCCACGTCGATGACCGCGCCGATGATCTGCGTGATCTTGCCCTGGGTGTTCTCTGCATTTGCCATATCGGTTCCCGTGGCGCCAATCGCGCCGGAAAAATCCTAAACCGCCGCCGCGCCGCTCACGATCTCCGCGAGCTCCTTGGTGATCGCGGCCTGGCGCGCCTTGTTGTAGACGAGCTGCAGCTCCTCGATGAGCTTGCCGGCATTGTCGCTCGCGCTCTTCATCGCGACCATGCGGGCGGCCATCTCGCAGGCGACGTTCTCGACGGCCGCCTGGTAGACCTGCGACTCGACGAAGCGCATCAGCAGGCCGTCGAGGATCGCCGCCGCCTCGGGCTCGTAGATGTAGTCCCAGTGCTCGGGCAAGCCGCTCGCGTCGAACGCCGGCACCGGCAGCAGCTGCTTCACGTCCGGCTTCTGGCTCATCGTGTTCACGAAGTGATTATTGAGGAGCAGCAGCCGGTCGATGCTGCCCTCGCGATAGGCGTCGAGCATGACCTTGACGGTACCGATGAGATCGTTCACGTGCGGCCGGTCTCCGAGGTGCGTCGCCTGTGCGAGGATGGGCAGGCGCAGGCGGCGGAAGAAGGCGAGGCTCTTCGCGCCGATCAGGCACAGGCTCGCCGCGGCGCCCTTCTGCTCCCACTCGCGCACCGCGTAGAGGGTCTGCTTGAAGAGATTCACGTTGAGGCCGCCGGCGAGCCCGCGGTCGGTGCTCACCACGATGAGCCCCACGGCCTTCGGCTCCCGCTCCTCGAGGAACGCGTGGCGGTAGTCCGGGTTCGCCAGGCTCAGATTGCCGATCACCGAGCGCATCTTCTCCGCGTACGGCCGGGCCGCGCGCATGCGTTCCTGCGCGCGGCGCATCTTGCTCGTCGCCACCATCTGCATCGCCTTGGTGATCTTCTGCGTGTTCTTGATGCTGGCGATCTTCGCGCGGATTTCCTTGGTGCCCGGCATATCAGTAGCTGCCCGTGGCTGCGAACTCCTCGCATGCTTTCTTCAGGCCCTGCTCGAACTCCGGCGTGAGGCTTGGGTTGGCCTCGATCGCCTCGAGCAGCTTCGCGTGGCTCGTGCGCGCGAAGTCGAGGAGCGCCGCCTCGTAGTCCTGGATCTTCAGGCGCTCGACCTTGTCCGTGAAGCCGCTGTTCACCGCATAGATGGCGAGCGCCATCTCGGCGACCGGCATCGGCGCGTACTGCTTCTGCTTCATGATCTCGCGCACGCGCTGGCCCCGCTCGAGCTGCCGGCGCGTGGACTCGTCGAGATCCGAGGCGAACTGCGAGAAGGCCTCCAGCTCGCGAAACTGCGCGAGGGCGAGCCGAATGCCGCCGCCCAGCTTGCGGATGATGCCGGTCTGCGCGTTGCCTCCGACGCGCGACACGGAGATGCCCGCGTTCATCGCCGGCCGGATGCCCGCGTTGAAGAGGTCACTCTCCAGGAAGATCTGCCCGTCGGTGATCGAGATCACGTTCGTGGGCACGAATGCCGTCACATCTCCCGCCTGAGTCTCGATGATGGGCAGCCCCGTGAGCGAGCCGGTCTTGCCCTTCACCCGCCCGCCGGTCGCCTTCTCGACGAAGCGCTCGTTCACGCGCGCGGAGCGCTCGAGCAGCCGCGAGTGCAGATAGAACACATCGCCGGGATAGGCTTCTCGCCCCGGGGGGCGGCGCAGCAGCAGCGAGATCTGCCGGTACGCCCAGGCCTGCTTGGTGAGATCGTCGTAGATGATGAGCGCGTCCTCGCCCTCGTCCATGAAGAACTCGCCCATGGTGCAGCCGCTGTAGGGCGCAATGTATTGCATGGAGGCGGGAG
The DNA here is from genome assembly GCA_963849095.1 of uncultured Gammaproteobacteria bacterium. Classification (GTDB taxonomy): domain Bacteria; phylum Pseudomonadota; class Gammaproteobacteria; order Steroidobacterales; family Steroidobacteraceae; genus JASHUC01. The sequence goes on along the minus strand of CAWKGA010000009.1, from coordinate 539,425 downwards.
TGGAGGCCGTGGCGGCGACGACGATCGTGTGCTTCATCGCGTCGTGCTCTTCGAGCTTGCGCACGACGGTCGCGACGGACGATTGCTTCTGCCCGATCGCGACATAGATGCACTTGATGCCGCTCGCCTTCTGATTGATGATCGTATCCACCGCGAGCGCCGTCTTGCCGGTCTGGCGGTCCCCGATGATGAGTTCGCGCTGGCCGCGGCCGATCGGTACCATCGAGTCGATCGCCTTGTACCCCGTCTGGACCGGCTGGGTCACCGACTTGCGATGGACGACGCCGGGCGCCACGCGCTCGATGGGCGCGCTGCGCTCCGCCTGGATGGGTCCCTTGCCGTCGAGGGGCTGGCCGAGCGCATCGACCACTCGGCCGAGCAGCGCGCGCCCCACCGGCACCTCCAGGATGCGGCCGGTGGTCTTGACCGTGCCGCCCTCCGAGAGGTGCTCGTAGTCGCCGAGCACCACGGTGCCGACGGAGTCCTGCTCGAGATTGAGGGCGAGGCCGAAGGTGTTGCCCGGGAACTCGAGCATCTCGCCGTAGCGCGCATCCGCGAGGCCGTAGACACGGCAGATGCCGTCGGTGATCGAGACGATCGTGCCGACGTTGCGGGCTTCAGTGACCGGCTTGAAGCTCTCGATCCGCTGCTTGATGAGATCGCTGATCTCGGTTGCCTTGATCGCCATGTATTTTCATGGGCTTTCGCCCAGCTCTCCTCGGGACTCGCGCCACGCGCGGCCCCGTACATATAGCGGCGCCGCGCGCCGAAAAAAAGTGCGCTCCGTCAGCTCGTGAGCTCGTACGCGAGGCGCTCGAGCCGCGTGCGCAGCGAGCCGTCGATCACCAGATCGCCCGCGCGGACCACCGCACCGCCGATGAGGCCGGGATCCGTCTCACAGTGCAATCTCACCTGCCGCTTCAGCCGCCGCGCGAGCGCCTCGCTCAGCCGGCCCCGTTGCGCCTCATCGAGCGGCGTTGCCGAGGTGATCGTCACGTCCGCCACCCCTTCGGCCTCGTCCTTCAGGTCGTCGAGCCTCGCCGAGATCTCCGGAAGATAGGCAAGGCGGCCGTTCTCCGCGAGCATGAGCAGGAAGTTGCGCCCCACGTCGCCGAGCTGCGGCCCCGCGATGCCGGTCACCAGCTGCGCGAGCTCCGCCGGCTCCACCTGAGGATCGTCAAGGAGCGGCGCCACGCGCGGGTCGCTCACGACCTCCGCGGCGATGGCGAGCCCGCGGGACCACTGCTCAAGGCTGCCGCTCGCGCGCCCGTCCTCGAAGGCCGCCTTCGCGTAAGGCCTTGAAACCGTCGTCTTGTCCGCTGTCATCACTGTCGAGCTCTCGCGACGGTGTCCGTGCTGCGTCAGATTTGCGCTGCGAGCTTGTCGAGCAGATCGGCGTGCGTCCGCGCGTCGATCTCCCGCTCGAGCAGCTTCGAGGCCGTGTCGATCGCGAGCTGCGCCACGTCCTTGCGGAGGCTGTCGCGGGCCCGCGCGGCTTCGAGCTCGATCTGCTGCTGCGCGGCGGTGAGGAGCCTCTGCCCCTCGGCCGAGGCCGCGGTCTTCGCATGCTCGATCATCTCGTTCGCCCGCCGCTGCGCCTGCTCGACGATCTGATGGGCGCGCTCACGCGCCTCGCGCAACACGGCTTCCGACCTCTTCTCCGCCTGCGCGAGATCCTGCTGACCCTTCTCGGCCGCGGCGAGGCCCAGCGCGATCTTGCGCGTGCGCTCCTCGACGGCGCCCAGAATGTGCGGCCACACCCATCGCATCACGAACGCGACGAGCAGGACGAACACGATCATCTGGATGATGAGCGTCAGGTTGATATTCACGCTGGTCTCTCCGGGCTAGCGCCGGGCATCGCGCGAGGCTGCAACGCCCGAGCCGCGACTCGGCGCCGTCTCAATGCGCCACCGCCTGGTATGCGGACACGAACGGATTCGCGAATATGAAGTACAGCGCGAACGCAACGCCGATGAACGCCAGCGCGTCGAGGAGGGTCGCGACGATGAACATTCTCACGAGCAGCGCGGGGGCGAGCTCGGGCTGTCGCGCCATACCCTCGAGGAACCGGCCGCCGAGGATGCCGAAGCCGATGGCGGTGCCGAGCGCGCCCATGCCGAAGATGATTCCGCACGCGAGCACGGTCATGGCTTCAATGTGTGCGATGTTTTCCATTCAACTCTCCTGACAGAAATGTGAAGGTATGCTGGTGAACTGCGCCGCGGTCAGTGATGCTCGGAGGCCTGCGACAGATAGATGATCGTCAGTATCATGAAGATGAAGGCCTGCAGCAGCCCGATGAAGGCGTCGAAGAGCGACCACACCACTCCCATGACGATCTGCCCGAAAACCAGGAGCCAGCCCGTCGCCGTGGCGAGCGCCGTGGCGCCCATGGTCAGTGTGAGCAGCGCGATGAGGGCGAAGACCATCTCCCCGGCGAACATGTTGCCGTAGAGCCGCAGCGCGAGAGACAAGGGGCGCGCGAGGAAGCTCGGGAGCTCCATGACGAGGTTGACGGGCACGGCCAGCGCCTGCAGCAGCACGTTCCGGCTCGCGAACGGATGCAGCGTGAACTCGCCGATGAACCCGCCGAACCCCTTGATCTTCACGCTGTAAAATAGGACGAGGACGAACACCGTGAGCGAGAGCCCGAAGACGACGTTGAGGTCCGTGCTCGGGACGATCCTCAGGTGCCCGAGCCCCGCCCCACGCGCCGCATCCGGCAGCAGGTCGATGGGGAGCAAGTCCATGAGATTGAAGAGCAGCACCCAGCAGAAGATGGTGAGCGAGAGCGGCGCGATGAGCCGGCTCTTGCCGCTGAAGGTCTCCTTCACCTGCGAATCGACCCATTCGACGACCCACTCGATGAATCCCTGAAGGCGGCCGGGAACGCCCGCGGTCGCCTTGCGCGCGACGGTGTAGAACAGGCCACCGAACACCACCGCAAGCAGAACCGAGAAGAACACGCTGTCGTAATTGACGACCGAGAAATCGAGGACGCCACGGGGAGCCTCGTTCGTGAGGTAGGTGATGTGATGAACGATGTACTCGGTCGGACTCACAGCCTCTGCTGCACGTGCGAAAAGCATGGGCATCTACCGCATCTCTTTCACGGCGCGGCGCCCGCGCCCCAGCTTCTTTGGCCGTGCAGCGCGCGGCCCCGGCCGAATACCGGCAGTGCGCCCGCGAGCACCAGCCAGTACACCAGAAACGTCGCCCCGTACGCGCCGAGCAGCGCGCCCGGCGAGGGCTTGAGCCACCACAGGACGGCCGCGAACAGCGCGACGACCAGCACGAACTTCGCGAGCTCGCCCGCGTAGAACGCGACGAGCATCCGCTCCGCGCTCCCCGAGGCCCAGCCTCCAAAGGCGAGAGCCACCATGGCCAGGCTTGTCAGGGTGCCGATCCCGCCGCCGAGCAGCGCCGAGAGCGCGGCCTTCCCGCCAGCGAAGGGAACGCACGCGAGCGCGACGGCAAGCGTCACCGCTGCTTGTCCGAGCACGACCCCGAACGCCAGCCGCCGCGCACTCGCCAAGTCGATGGTGAGCGCCATCGGCTTCGAATCTCCTGCGAATTTAGGTGACACGCCTGATCCGCCCCTATCCTCCACGCTCCGGCGTGTCACTCAATGACGTGGAGGATCATCGCCTTGCCGCGCTTCAGGAAGAGACTCGCGTCGCGCTCCCGAGGAGAATGGGAACAGGCTCGGCTTTTACTTTATCTTCCGGCCACTTACGCGAGCCCGGGCGACAAAGTCGCGGAATTATAGAGAGGCTCGCTGGAAAAGGCTACAAGCCCCGCGCGGCTTGATCCGCGGGGGCGGGGGGCTGCGCCGCCGTCACTGGATGTGCGCGAGGATGCCGTCGAGCTCGTCGAGGCTGTTGTAGTTGACGACGAGCCTTCCCTTGCCGGAGGTGGAGTGGCGAATCGCGACCTTGGCACCCAGCTTCTCCGCAATCTCCCGCTCGAGGCGCTGCACGTCGGGGTCGCCCGCGGCCTCACCGGATGCCTGCGCCGGTTTCGCGGGCGCGAGCATCTTGCGCACGATGGCCTCGGTCTCCCGAACGGAGATGTGCTTCCGGGCCACGAACGCGCCGACTTCCGCCTGCTGCCGCCGCCCGGGTAGCGCGAGAAGAGCCCGAGCGTGGCCCATCTCGAGCTCGCGCCTCTCCACGAGCTCCGCGATCTCCGGGGCCAGATCGAGGAGCCGGAGCAGATTGCTCACGGCCGCCCGCGAGCGCCCCACGGCGTCGGCGGCCTCCTGATGGGTCATCTTGAATTCCCGGATGAGACGGTCGAGCGCCCGGGCCTCCTCCAGGGCGTTCAGGTTCTCCCGCTGGATGTTCTCGATCAGCGCGACGGCGATCGCCGTCTCGTCGGGGATGCGCCGGATGACCGCCGGAATCTCGGTGAGACCGGCCATTTGTGCAGCGCGCCAGCGGCGCTCGCCGGCGATGATTTCGTACCTCGTCTCGTGCGGCGGGGCGTCGTCGATCGGCCGGACGACGATCGGCTGCACCACCCCTTGAGCCTTGATGGAGTCGGCGAGCTCCTGCAGCGTTTCGGGCCGCATGTCGATGCGCGGCTGGTATCGGCCGCGCTGGAGCCGGTCGAGCGGCAGCTTGGCCATCTCCTCCGTCGGAAAGGACGCATTGCCGGGGACGCCCGGGGCCGGACGCGCCGTCGCGGTGCCCATCAGGGCGTCGAGCCCTCGGCCGAGGCTAGGCTTCTTCTGCACCATGGCCGCCGATCATAGCGAAATCCCGCTGCCGTCCGTGCCGCTTCCAGCTCTGTCGCCAGCCGCGCCCTGCGGCGCCTCGAGCTGCTCCTCCTCGCGGCGGATCATCTCTCCGGCGAGGGCGAGGTAGGCGAGCGCTCCGCGCGAGTCCTTGTCGTGGAACAGCACCGGCTTGCCAAACGACGGGGCCTCGGCGAGGCGGATGTTGCGCGGAATGATCGTCCGGAAGACCTTATCGGGAAAATGCGTGAGCAGCTGCGCGCTCACCTCGTTGGCGAGGTTGTTTCGCGGGTCGAACATCGTGCGGAGGATTCCCTCGATCTCGAGGGTGGCATTGGCGGCCGACCGGATCTGCTCGACGGTCGCGAGGAGCGCCGAGAGGCCCTCGAGCGCGTAGTACTCGCACTGCATCGGGATGAGCACGCTGTCCGCCGCGACCAGCGCGTTGACGGTCAGCATGTTGAGCGCGGGCGGGCAGTCGATCAGCACCACGTCGAACGACTCGCGCAGGGGCTGCAGCGCGTTGCGCAGCTTCGTCTCTCGGCCCACGGTCATGGTGAGCAGGCGCACCTCCGCGGCGGTGAGGTCCTGGTTGGCGGGCAGGAGCCTGAAGCCGGCGGGCTCGATGGTGATGAGGCCGCTTGCCATATCCGCCTCGCCGAGCAGCGCCTCGCAGCTCCCGCGCTCGATCTGCGTCTTGTCCACGCCGCAGCCCATCGTGGCGTTGCCCTGCGGATCGAGGTCGATGAGCAGCATGTGCCGCTTGGTGGCCGCGAGGGAAGCAGCGAGATTCACGGCCGTGGTCGTCTTGCCCACGCCGCCCTTCTGGTTGGCGATCGCGATGACGCGCTTCATGGGCGGATACTATCGGAGTCGGCGCACTCCGCGACGATGAGATGGCGCTCCTCGTCGAGGCCTGGAACCTTAAGCGGCCGGGAGCGGACGATGTGCCAGGGGGGCCGGACGGCGGCAATCTCGGCGGACGGGTAGCGGCCCTTCATGGCGAGTACGCGCGTGCCCGGACCGCACAGGCCCCGCACCGTCGCGAGCAGCTCGGGAAGCGCGGCGACGGCACGCGCGGCGACGGTATCGAACGGGATCTGCGGATGCAGGCCCTCGGCGCGCGAGTGCGCGACGGTCACGTTATCCAGCGCGAGCGCGCGGACCGCATGCGTGACGAAGCGGACCTTCTTGCTGCTCGAGTCGACGAGCGTGAACCGGCGCTCGGGATTGACGACAGCGAGCGGCAGGCCCGGGAAGCCCGCGCCGGTTCCCACGTCCGCGACGGTCTCGCCCTCGAGCTCCTCGTGGATCGACAGGCTGTCGAGGAGGTGCCGGGTCAGCATCTCCTCGCGCCGCCGGATCGAGGTGAGGCTGTACGCTTGGCTCCACTCCGTGAGCTCATCGAGCAGCCGCAGCAAGCGCTCGGCGGCCGCGTCGGTGAGCGCGACGTTGAGAAGCCGCGCGTGCTCGATGAGCCGCGTCCGCTCGATGAGCCGCGCGTCCCCGACGAGCGGCGCACGCTCGTCCCCGCCGCTCACGTTCCGCCGTTCGCGACCAGCGCGGCCATGAGCTCGTTGACCGGGAGGGCATCCAGCCTCTCCGGGTCGGCGAACAGCGCCTGGATGCGCTCGCTCTGCCGCGGCGGGAAGCGCTTGGCCACCGCGCCCTTGAACTTCTCGAGGAGCAGCGGCAGGCCTTCCGCGCGGCGCCTGCGGTGCCCGATCGGATAGTCCACCTCGACACGCCGGGTGGCGGTGCCGTCGCGGAACAGGACCTGCACCGCGTTGCCGATGGAGCGCTTGTCCGGGTCGTAGTAATCCTGCGTGAACCGCGGATGCTCGCGGACTTGCATGCAGGCGCGCAGCCGGTCGATGCGGGGGTCGGCCGCCACGGCGTCCTCGTAATCGTCCGCCGTGAGGCGGCCGAAGAGGAGCGGCACCGCGACCATGTACTGGATGCAGTGATCGCGATCGGCCGGGTTTGCGAGCGGGCCCGTCTTGTCGATGATCCGCACGCCCGGCTCCTGGGTCTCGATGACGATGCGGTCGATGTCGTCGAGCCGCCCCGCGACCTCCCCGTGCAGCGCCATGGCGCATTCGACAGCGGTCTGTGCGTGGAACTCCGCGGGATAGGAGATCTTGAACAGCACGTTCTCCATGACGTAGCTTCCGAAAGGCTGCGGCAGGGACAGGGGGACGCCCCCGAGCACGGCGTCGTAGAAGCCCCACTTCGGCGCGGTGAGGGCGGACGGATAGCCCATCTCGCCGGCGAGCGCCATCAGCGCATGGCGCACTCCGCGGCTCGTCGCATCCCCGGCCGCCCAGCTCTTGCGCGAGCCCGTGTTCGGCGCGTGACGGTAGGTACGCAGCGCGCCGCCGTCGAGCCATGCGTTGGAGACCGCGTTCACGATCTGGTCGCGCGTGCCGCCCAGCATCGCCGCGGCGACGGCGGTCGAGGCGACGCGGACCAGGATCACGTGGTCGAGACCCAAGCGGTTGAAGCTGTTCTTCAGCGCGAGCACGCCCTGGATCTCGTGGGCCTTGATCATCGCCGTCAGCACGTCGCGCACCGTGAGCGGCTGCGTACCCTCCATCCGGGCCTTGCGGGACAGGTAGTCAGCCACGGCGAGAATGGCGCCCAGGTTGTCGGAGGGATGGCCCCACTCCGCCGCGAGCCAGGTGTCGTTGAAGTCGAGCCAGCGGACCATCGCGCCGAGGTTGAAGGCCGCCTGCACCGGATCGAGCTCGTAGGAGGTGCCGGGCACCCGTGCGCCTCCCGGCATCACCGCGCCGGGCACGACCGGCCCGAGCAGCTTCGTGCACGCGGGATACTCGAGCGCGCGGAAGCCGCAGGCGAGCGTGTCCTTAAGTCCGTGGCGCGCGGTGTCGTACGCGAGCGCGCTGCGCACCGCAAAGTTGCGGACGTACTCCGCGATGGCGACGAGTACGTAGTCGGGGTCGGGGCGCGCGGCCGACCTTGGATCGGGGTCGCCCGGCTTCAGATCTTGCGCGGACATGCCGGAGGGTGCCTCAGCGAGCGGCCCGCGCGGATCAGCGCTTGGCGAGCGGCACGAATCTACGCGGCTCCGGCCCGACGTAGTTCGCCGCCGGGCGGATGATCTTGCCGTCGTCGCGCTGCTCCATCACGTGGGCCGCCCATCCCGTCGTTCGCGCGATGACGAACAGCGGCGTGAACATCGCAGTGGGCACGCCCATCAAATGGTACGAGACGGCCGAGTACCAATCGAGGTTCGCGAACATCCGCTTCGCGTCCGCCATCACGGACTCGATGCGCTCGGCTATGGAGTAGAGCCGCGTGTCGCCCGTCTCGCGCGCCAGGCGGCGGGCCACCTCCTTGATTACCTGGTTGCGCGGGTCGGACACCGTGTAGACGGGATGACCGAAGCCGATGATGACTTCCTTGTTGGCGACGCGCGCGCGGATGTCCGCCTCGGCCTGCGCCGGACCGTCGTAGCGGCTCTGGATCTCGAGCGCCGCCTCGTTGGCTCCGCCGTGCTTGGGACCGCGCAGCGCGCCGATGGCACCGACGAGCGCGGAGTAGATGTCCGCGCCCGTGCCGGCGATCACGCGCGCGGCGAAGGTGGACGCGTTGAGCTCGTGCTCCGCATAAAGAATGAGCGAGGTGTGCATGACGCGCACCCACGAGGGTGGCGGCGGCCGCCGGTGCAGGAGGTGCAGGAAGTGGCCGCCGATCGAATCGTCCTCGGTCTCGACGAAGATGCGCTGCCCGGAGTGGGCGTAGTGATGCCAGTAGGTGAGCATCGAGCCGAGCGAGGCGAGCAGCCGGTCGGCAATGTCGCGCGCGCCCGCGGGGCTGTGATCGTTCCGCTCGGGCAGCAGGCAGCCGAGCGCCGATACGCCCGTGCGGAGCACATCCATGGGATGGGTCGCGGGCGGCAGGCGCTCGAGGATCTCGCGCACGGCCGCCGGCACGCCGCGCAAGGACCTCAACTTCGTCTTGTAGGCCGCGAGCGCCGCGGCGCCGGGCAGCTCACCGTGGATGAGGAGGTATGCGATCTCCTCGAACTCCGCCGCCTCGGCCACCTCGAGGATGTCGTAACCGCGATAGTGCAGGTCGTTGCCGGTGCGCCCGACCGAGCAGAGGGCGGTGTTGCCAGCCGGCACGCCGGACAGCGCGACGGATTTCTTGGGCTTGAAGGCGGCAGGCGCGGGTTCGCTCATGAATTTGACCTTCGTCCGGGTTGAACTTCGTCCGTCTCAATCCTTCTCGCGCCCGAAGAGCTCGTCCAGCTTCTCCTCGTACGCGTGGTAGTCGAGCACTCGATACAGCGCTTCCCGCGTTTGCATTCGAGGCACGGCGGCCTTCTGAGTTCCATCCCGGCGGATGGCCTCGTAGACGGCGAGCGCCGCCTGGCTCATCGCGCGAAAGGCGGAGAGCGGATAGAGCACGAGCCGGACGCCGGCAGACGCAAGCTCGGCCGTCGTGAAGAGGGGGGTACGGCCGAACTCCGTGAGATTGGCGAGCACCGGGACGCCGACGCTCGCCGTGAACTCGCGGTACTCGTCGAGGCTCGTGAGCGCCTCCGCGAAGATCATGTCGGCTCCCGCCTGGACGTACTGAAGGGCCCGGTCAACGGCCGCTTGCTGGCCCTCGACGGCGTGGGCGTCCGTGCGCGCCATGATGATGAAGGAGGACTCCCGGCGCGCATCGATGGCCGCCTTGATCCGGTCGACCATCTCCGCGGCCGGCACGAGCGCCTTGCCCGGCCGATGGCCGCACCGCTTGGCCTGCACCTGATCCTCGAGGTGCAGGCCCGCCGCGCCCGCGCGCGCGAGCTCCCGGACCGTGCGTGCGATGTTGAACGCGCCGCCGAACCCCGTGTCCGCATCAACGAGCAACGGAAGGTCCGTCGCCCCGGTGATGCGGCGCACGTCCTCGCACACATCGTTGAGCGAGGTGATGCCGAGATCCGGCATGCCGAAGGAAGCGTTGGCGACGCCCGCGCCGGAGACATAGATGGCGTTGAACCCCGCCGCGCGCGCGAGCAGCGCCGCGTAGGCATTCACGGCGCCGACGACTTGCAGGGGACGCTCCAGCTCGAGCGCTGCGCGCAGGCGCGCCCCGGGGGACAGTTGTGCAGGCATGCTCGATCCCGATCGGACGGTCCAGAGTCGGGTGCTCATGCCGCCGCGTGAGCGAATCCTACTCCATGTCTCGCGCGGACGGAGATGCCCGGCTCGATCGGCATTCGCTCAGGGTCGGCTACCGGTCGGAGGGACCGTCGGCGGCGAGCCGGCTTCGCGCTCGATTAGGGCCGTTTGGCGGCACCCGGGGCGCGGCCTGTCACATCGAATGGCCAAGCGTGCCCGCGGGCCGCTATTGTCGCGGCCATGGCTCAATACTCACTCGAGGAACCGCTGCCGGCGGACGTTTTCACCGACGCGGTCGGACCGTTCGCAGGGTACCGGAGCTATCCGATATTCAGCCTGCCCTGGCTCTGGCGCCGAACGGCCGTGTTCGCATCCTTCGTGACCGCCCTGGCGATCTTGCAGGCGCTGGTGATCGGAGCGTCACTCGACGACCGGCGGCTGTTCCTGCTCTGCGTCGTCGTCGGGGTACCGATCTGGTGGGTCATCGTCACGGCGGGCCCGGCGTTGGCGACCTGGGTGCGGCACCGCGACCTGCCTGTCACTCGCGAGCGCGTTGCCGTCGTCGTCGCCGTCCTCGCAGGAGTGCTGATCAGCTGCGGGGGCCAGTACCTCGCGGGTTTGTTCTCGAAGTCCGAGATCGCGCCGCGCTACGCCGCGTTCTTCTCCGGCCCGGCCGGCCAGGCGTTTCGCGAGACCGGGCCGGTGGTCGCCGCGATCGTCTGGGGCGCAGATGCCGCGTTGTTCTTCCTGCTGGGAGGGGGACTCGCGCTGCCCACCTACTTCAAGGAGCAGCGATCGTGGAGGGACGCCCAGTACGCGCGTGAAGTCGAGATATTGCGCCAGCAGAAGACGGAAGCCGATCTGCGCCTGACCGTGCTGCAGGCTCAGGTCGAGCCCCATTTTCTCTTCAACACGCTCGCCTCGATCCACGCGCTGGTGCGGACGGATCCGGCTCGCGCGGAGGCGACCATCGAGGCACTGGTGGAGCACCTGCGCGTGACGATGCCCCGGTTCCGCGCGGAAGTGGGCAGTACGTTCTCCACGCTGGCTCAGCAGATCGACGTTCTGTGTGAGCTACCTCGCCGTGATGAAGGTGCGGATGGGACACCGGCTCAGGTACTCGGTAGAGGTGCCGGAAACCCTGGGCAGCCACGAGTTTCCGCCGCTCATGCTGATCACACTCGTGGAAAACGCGGTGAAGCACGGCATCGAGCCCAGCCCATCGGGCGGCAACATCGTGCTCTGCGCATCCGTTGAGGTTCACGGGCAAGGACAGCAGGTCGCTGTGAGCGTCACCGACGACGGTGTTGGATTGCGCGCCGATCCGGGGACCGGCGTGGGCCTGACCAACATCCGCGAGCAGCTCGGGGCACGGTTCGGGCACGAGGGGGCATTGCTGATTCGCGGGCGGACGGTGGGCGGTGTCACGGCGACGATCCGCATCCCCTACCGAGAGAAAGCCGCATGAGCGCGCTCCAAGCCATCGTCGCGGAGGACGAGGAGCCGCAGCGCCTGAAGCTGGTCGGCCTGCTCGGCGAGCTGTGGCCGGAGCTCCAGATCGTCGCGCAATGCGAGGACGGACTCACGGCGCTGGAGTCGCTGACGGCTCTGCAGCCCGCCGTCGCCTTTCTCGACATTCGCATGCCGGGGCTGACGGGGCTCGAGATTGCACGCGCTGCGGGCCCAAGCACTCATGTCGTCTTCACCACGGCCTACGACGAGTACGCGGTCAGGGCGTTCGACGGGGGCGCCATCGACTATCTGCTGAAGCCGATCAAGCGCGAGCGCCTGGAGCAGACCATCGTGCGCTTGAAAGAGCGCATCGGATCCAACCCTGCGCTCGCGCTCGGGCGGGTCCTGGACGCATTGCAGGGAGGATTGCCCTCGCGTTCCGGCCTCCGGTCCATCCGCTGGATCACTGGAAGCGCCGGCAACGTCACGAAGATGTTCGCCATCGACGAGGTCCTCTTCTTCCAGGCGCAGGACAAATACGTCCGTGTCGCCACGGTGGACGACGAAGTGCAGATCAGGACGCCGCTCAGAGAGCTGCTCACGACGCTCGATCCGGAGGCTTTCTGGCAGACCCATCGCAGTGTGATCGTCCGGGCGGCGGCGATTCATCGCATCGAATCCGATGGCGATGGCAGGCTACAGCTGCGGGTCAGAGGCCGGGCCGACGTGCTGCCGGTCAGCAGCGCGTTCCAGTACCGATTCAAGCCGATGTAAAACGCTGGGGGGGTTGGTATGGACATTGCGCTCGAGCTTCACGGGATCAACAAGACGTTCGGCGGCAGCCGCGCGATAGACGATCTAAGCCTCGCCATGCCGCGAGGGACCACGTATGGACTCATCGGCCCGAGCGGTGCGGGCAAGACGACGGCCATCCGGATGATCATGTCGATCCTGTTCCCCGATTCCGGGTCTCTGCGGGTCCTCGGAAAGGCTTCGGCGCTCGAAGCCAAGAACCGGATCGGCTACCTGCCGGAGGAGCGGGGTGTCTACCCCAAGATGAAGGTGCGGGCGTTCCTGTCCTACATCGGCCGGCTGAAGGGAGCGAGCCGCGAGCGGGTCGAGTCGCGCGCCGCCGAGCTGCTCGGACGCCTGGGTCTCGCCGACGCGATGGGCAGGAAGTGCGAGGATCTCTCGAAGGGAATGCTGCAGCGGGTGCAGTTCGTGGCGTCCATCGTGCAGCAGCCCGAGCTGCTGATCTTGGATGAGCCGTTCGGCGGGCTCGACCCTTTGAGTGTGCGCGTGCTGAAGGAGGTCATTGCCGATGAGCAGCGGCGCGGGGCCACCATCATCTTCTCGACCCACGTGATGGCGCATGCGGAGGAGCTCTGCCAGCAGATCGTGATGATTCACAAGGGACGCAAGGTGCTCGATGAGCCCATGTCGGGCCTTCGACGCCAGTACGACACCCGGACGGTCCTGCTCGAGCCCCTCGATCCCGGCGCCGATCTCATGAAGCTGAAATCGCTCTCCGGCGTGGAGCGCGTACGGCTCACCGACGAGGGGTGTGAGATAGGCCTGGCGGCGGGGACGGATCCGGCCGCAGCGATTCGCAGCATCGCCGCCCAGGTGGCGCCAGCGCGCATCGAGCTCGCGCGAGTTCGGCTCGAGGACGTTTTCATCCGCATCGTCGGCGGGAGCGCAGGCTCGGAGGAGTCCAGGCAGGCCTTGCGGACTCACTTGCAGGGCTTGAGCGGAGTAGGAGTCACGTCATGATGGAGCGAATCTGGATGGTCGCCGTGCGCGACTTCACGACCACGATCAGCAACAAAGGCTTCCTGATCGGACTGCTGGTGATGCCGATCCTGATCGTGGTTTTCGTGATTCTCGGGCCACGCATTCTGAATGGCCGCGGCCCCGCCGTCGTTGGACAGCTCGAGTTGATCGATCCCACCGGCAGCGTGCTGTCCGGGCTGCGGCTGAGCCTGGATCCGGCGACGCTCGCCGCGCGCCGCGCAAAGGCCTCGGGCCCGAGCGTGCCGGGCGTGGCCAGTGCGCCGATCCCGAATCTCTCGATCGTGGAGCGGCCTTCGTCCGCGGATCTTCGGACCGAGAAGAGCTGGCTCGTACAGCCTCCGGATGCCGTGGAGCGGCATCTCGCCTTGATCGTCGTTCACCCCGACGCCGTGGCCCGCAGAGCGGAGAAGACCGATTATGGCTCGTACGACCTCTACGTCTCTTCCCGTCTCGATGAGAATACGGAGAATGTCATCGTCGAAGGCATGCGCCAGTCGCTCGTCAGCGCGCGGCTCAAAGCGGGTGGGATAGATCAGGCGGCGGTGGAGGCAGCCATGCGAGTGGCGCGGCCGACTTCGATGGCGGTCGCCGCCAGCGGCGAGCGCGAGACGCGCCGGGGGTTCGCCCGCCTGCTGCCGTTCCTGTGCGGCATTCTGCTGTTCATTGGCATCATCGCCGGCGGGCAGATCCTGATGACCTCGACAGTGGCGGAGAAATCCAACCGCGTCATCGAGGTGCTGCTCGCGGCCGTGTCGCCGGTCGAGCTGATGTGGGGCAAGCTGCTCGGCCAGCTCGGTGTGGGACTCCTGATCATGGCGGCGTATGTCGGTCTGGGGCTGCTCGCCCTGGTCCAGTACGCCATGATCGGCTTGATCGACCCGATGCTGCTCGTCTACCTGGTGGTGTTCTATCTGCTCGCCTACCTGGTCTACGGGGCGCTGATGATGGCCATCGGCGCGGCGGTGAGTCAGATGGCCGACGCCCAATCCCTCATGGGGCCGGTCATGATATTGCTGGTGGCGCCTTATGCGCTGGTTCCGATGATCGGACAGAACCCCAGCTCGACGCTGAGCGTCGTGATGAGCTTCGTGCCGCCCATCAATTCCTTTGCGATCCTCGCCCGACTCGCCTCGGGCAGTCCGGTGCCGGCATGGCAGATCGTCGCATCGGTGGCCGCCGGTGTGGCGGGAGCATGCGTCGCCGTGTGGTTTGCGGCGAAGGTTTTCAAGATCGGCCTGCTCATGCAGGGCAAGCCGCCGAGCCTCGGCACGCTGGTGCGGTGGGCGCGGACCGCGTGAGGAATTGCGCCGGCCGGCTCAGCTGTGACGGCGCTGAATAGGGCCCACAGGTCGATACCTGTCACGGCTTCGCGGCCGTGCGGTCGAGCCAGGCGACGAGTCCCTGCGCGTTGAGGTCGAGGTCCTTGCCGAGGATCTCATCGACGCGCCGCTCGGGGGGCGCGATGCCGTGGCGCCGCGCGAGCTCGACCCACGTCGCGCGCATCTCCGAGCGGATCGCCGCTTCGCGGTCCGCCGCGTGCGTGTGGCGGCCAGCGAGGGCGGCGAGCTCGCGGATCTGCTTCTTGAGGGACACCGCGATCCGCGGGAGCCCCGTCACGCGGCTGTAGTGCATGAGGTAGGCCGCCTGCGGCGAGTAGCCGAGGAGCCTGTCGATGGAGGCGGTGAGCTGCTCCGGATCGAACTGCGAGGGCGTGGTCGTCGGGACGACGAACGGCCCGGCGGCCGTGTCGAGCTCGCGGTACGACAGCCCGAGCGTGTCGCCGGTGAAGATGTTCGCGTGCATCCCATCTACGATGGAGTAGTGGTGCAGGGCGTGGCCCGGCGTATTGAGCAGCAAGAGCTCCCGTCCCGCGAGGGAGATGCGCTCCTCGTCCTGCATGACCCGCATGCGCTCTGGCGGAATCGGTACGAGATCCCCGTAGAGCTCGCGGTAGCGCGCCTCCCCGTAGACGGCGATGGAGGCCGCGATGAGCTTCTCGGGGTGAGTGAGGTGAGGCGCGCCGCGCGGATGCACCACGGCGCGCGCTTTCGGCAGCTCTTGCAGCAGCAGGCCGGCTCCGCCCGCATGGTCGAGATGCACGTGGGTGAGGAAGACGAAGTCGACCGCCTCGCGCGCGATACCGAGCATCTCGAGCGCCGCGAGCAGGCGCGGCACCGAGTGGTTGGTTCCCACATCCACGAACGCCGCGCGGCCGGCGTGCTCGATCACGTGCGCCGCCGCGAGGCCGGGCCGGATGTAATCCGTATCGACCGCCGTGATGCCGTGCGGATGATGAGTGAGGGTCGCTTGCAGCATGGCGCGCATCATAGTAAGAGAACGATCCCATTGTCGCATCGCAAGCTTGTCATGAGCCGACTTCCCCTCGGCGCGCGGCTCCTCGCCGCCGCGTTGCTTTGGTTTGCCTGTGCATCGCCCGGCTCCTCGCAGCCGCCCTCGCGAGTCGCGTACCACCCGGAGCGCGGCGACCTCGTCCTGGAGGGCGTGGGGCCCGTCGATCTGGCACTCGCCGCGCGGCTTGCGCCTTACACCGAATCGCGCGAGGCGACCTTCCTCGACTGGCTGCCGGACGGCAGCATGCTGGTCAGCACGCGCTTCGCGGACACCGCGCAGATTCATCGGGTGGCCGCGCCTCTCGGCACGCGCGAGCAGCTCACCTACTACGACGATCCGGTGACGGCGGCGGCGGCGCCGCGAGCGGCGGGAGGCGGCTTCGCCTTCCTCAAGGATCGCGGCGGAGATGAGAACGCCCAGGTCTACTACTACAGCCTCGCGGACCGCAGCGCCCGCCCGCTGACGAGCGGCGCGTCGCGCCACGGCAGCCTCATCTGGTCGAAGGACGGCAAGCACCTCGCGTTCTACGGCAACGAGCGCGACGGGGCGAGCTACGACATCTACGTCGACGATATCGGCGCCGCAGGTAGCCGGCCGCATCTCGTGGTGGCCGGGCAGCAAGGCATCTGGGTCCCGCTCGACTGGTCGGCCGACGGCAAGACCTTGCTGCTCCGGCAGTCCCTCTCGATGGAAGACAGCCACCTGTACCTCGCCGATATGGCGACGGGCGGCATCACACCGGTGGACTCGGGCAACCGCAAAGCGGGCATCCGGTCGGCGCGCTTCGCGCCGGACGGCCATGGGATCTATCTCGTGTCGGACGAGACCGGTGAGTACTCCGAGCTGCGCTACATCGATCTCGTCACGCATCAGTCGCGCGATCTCACCGCCGCCATCCCGTGGGATATCACCGCCTTCGACGTGAGCGCCGACGGGCGCTACATCGCGTACGTCGTGAACGAGGAGGGCCTGAGCCGGCTCACGGTGCTCGATACCCGCTACAAGCTGGAGCTCTCTCCGCCCGGCCTGCCGCAGGGGGTCATCAGCACGCTCCGGTTCGATCGCACCGGACGCTGGCTGGCATTGACGGCGGAGAGCCCACAGTCGCCGCGCGACGTCTATGTTTTCGACGTCGAGCTCAACCGGGTCGTACGCTGGACCGAGAGCGAGCCCGGCCCTCTCTCCGAGAGCGCGTTCGTGTCGGCCGAGCTCATCCATTTCCCCACCTGGGATCACGCGGGAGCCCATCGCCGCACGATCTCCGCCTACGTGTATCGCCCGCGCGCGCCCGGCCTCCACCCGGTCCTCGTCGACATTCACGGCGGACCCGAGGCGGAGTACCGGCCCACGTTCGATCCCTTCATCCAGTTCCTGGTGAACGAGCTCGGGTACGCCGTGGTCGCGCCGAACGTCCGCGGCTCCTCCGGCTACGGCAAGACCTTCCTCGGCCTCGATGACGGCAAGCTGCGCGGGGATGCCGTGCGGGACATCGGCTCGCTGCTCGTCTGGATCGATTTGCAGCGCGATCTCGACCCCAAGCGCGTCGCCGTGATGGGCCAGGGCTACGGCGGATATCTCGCGCTCGCCGCGCTGGCCGATTACAACGACCGCCTGCGCGGCGGAATCGACTTCGCGGGCATCACCGACTTTGCGGCGTTCCTCGAGGAGACTGCACCCTATCGCCGCGGCCGCCTGCGGGCGGAGTACGGCGACGAGCATGCCCTCGGCACGCGCGAGTTTCTCGACCATCTCTCGCCGATCGACCGGACGAGATGGATTCGCAAGCCGCTCCTCGTCGTCCAGGGCCTCAATGACCCGCGGGTTCCGCCGACGCAGTCGGAGCAACTGGTCGCGATGCTCCGCTCGCGGGGCGATGACGTGTGGTATCTCGCGATGAAGGACGAAGGCCGCGACTTCGGGAAGAAATCGGACCGCGACGCCTACTATCGCATCGCGGCGACGTTTCTGGAGAGCCTCGCGGAGTAGCGAGGTCGGCTCGGTCCGGATCGGCCGCGCCGCAGGGCTGACCGGCTACCGGTCGCTTCCGGCCCTCATCGTCGGAGCGACAGGAAGGTGTCCGGACGCGGCAGCGTCTTGAGGGAGGGCCGCAGGCGCGAGTAGTACTCCGCGACGATCCACATGTTCTCCTCGGTGACCGGTAGGGACATGCTCGCCATCACGGGATTCTTGCGCTCACCGTCCTTGTACTCGCGGATCGCCTGGACCATGTAGTCCGGGTGCTGGCCGGCGAGGGAAGGATATTGCGGAACGATGCCGACGCCGTCCGCGCCGTGGCACGCCACGCAGACGGCCGCGGCGGCCGGCGGAGTGCGTGCGCTCGCGGGAGTGGCCCCGCGGTGCAGCGGCTCGCCGCCGAAATACGACGCGATGTCCGCCACGTCCTGGTCGGAAAGGGTGGAGGCCTGCGCGTGCATCGTGGTGTGCGCGCGCTGACCGGCCCGGTACTCCTGCAGCGCCGCCACGATGTACTCGGGGGACTGGCCCCAGAGCTTCGGCACCTCGTAGTTCGGGTAAGCGTTACGATAGCCGGCGATGCCGTGACACCCGAGGCAGGTCTGCGAAAGCACTTTTCCACGCGCCGGATTGCCGTCGAGCGGTGGGCTCTGAGCAAATGCCGCGCTCGCGAGCGCCCCGATAGCGAGAACCGCTGAAATCGCACCCAAGCGAACCCACGACGCCATACCTGTCCTTCTGACGTTACTGAAAAAATGGCCCCGAATCTTAAGGATTTGCGCCGCCTTTTGCCACCGGCTCGCGCCCGGTGCCGCAGCCATCGGCCATGGTGCGGGCTTCGGGCGGGTCCGCGCAAGCTTTCGCGGCAGCCGCGCTCATGATTGCTCTCATCCAGCGGGTCCTTCGCGCGGAGGTCGAAGTCCGGGAGCGCACCGTCGCGGCGATCGAGCACGGCGTGGTCGCGCTGATCGGCGTCCAGCGCGGCGATCAGCCCGCCTCGGCCGACCGCCTCCTCGAACGCATCCTGACCTACCGGATCTTCGCGGACGCCGACGGCCGGATGAACCGTCATCTCGCCGAGGTGGGCGGCGGACTTCTGCTCGTTCCCCAGTTCACGCTGGCGGCGGACACTCGCAAGGGCACGCGGCCCGGCTTCAGCACCGCCGCGGCGCCCGAGGAGGCGAGGGTCCTGTTCGGCCATCTCGTGGCGCAGGCTCGAGCTCGGTACGCACCCATCGCGGCGGGGGAGTTCGGCGCGCACATGCGCGTCCTCCTCGTCAACGATGGTCCGGTCACCTTCTGGCTCGAAGCCTCCGCAAGCTGCTGAAAAGGCTTGCAGAAGCTGCCGGCAAAACTCGTGAAGCCCCGGGCCGCGTTTTGCCCTATGATTTGATTTGGCCCCGCGCAAGCGGGAGATCTGACCCCGGGGTATCGCAATGCTCGATCTTCTGGTGATCCTGGCCATCCTACTGCTGGTCATCGGCACCAAGAAGCTGCGTTCGATCGGCTCGGATCTCGGCGCCGCCGTGAAAGGATTCAAGAAGGCAATGGCGCAAGGTCCCAGCGAGCCGCGCCCTGGACAGGTGAAATCCGATCGCCCGGACGCCGAGTTCCCGGAAGCGGCTGCGCGGCGGCCGAGCGAGCGGGACAGCGCCTGACGGCGCGCGTCACAAGCGGCAAGGGCTCGGCGCCCGAACCGCGGACATTGATCTGGCAGGATGTTTCTCGATTTTCCTGAGATCGTCATCATCTGCGGCGTCGCCCTCGTCGTGCTCGGCCCCAAGAAACTGCCGGGCGCCGCGGCGCAGATCGGCCGGTGGGTGGGCCGCGCGCGAGCCATGGCACGCCAGTTCCGCGAGCAGCTCGAGCAGGAAGTCAACAGCGTCGAGAGCGCCCTGGACACCAGCGCTCCGCGCAAGCCGGTCATCAAGCCGCCGACGCCCGCCTCCTCCGCCGTAGCGCCCGAGACTCCATCCTCCGCCGAGTCCCCCGAGGGGTCACCCGAGGTCTCTGCCGAGGATCCCGTGGTCTTCCCGGGGCCCAGGGCCGGCACGGACTGGTATCCGGAATTTCCCGGCTTCGAAGGAATCCCGGCACCGTACGGTGATCCGGACGCCGTCGAGGAGCCCGAACCCGAGGGCTCGCAGACGCAGCTGTCCCTGCAGCTCGACCCTCCCCCCGCGGCACCCAAGCAGGGCGAGAGCCGGTAACGCCGCATGAGCGAGGAGCCTGAAAAGAAACCCGAGGAGAAACCCGAGGACAAGGAGAAGCTGGCCGAAGGCACGCTCATCTCGCATCTGCTCGAGCTGCGCAACCGGCTCATTCGAGCGCTGGCCGCGGTGCTCATCGCCTTCATTCCCTGCGCGATGAAGGCGAACTGGCTGTTCAACTTGGTCGCCCAGCCCATCCTGCACAAGCTGCCGCCGAACGCTCATCTCATTGCGACTGGCGTCATGTCGCCGTTCATGGTGCCATTCAAGCTGTCGATGTACGTCGCCTTGTTCATCGCCATGCCCTATGTTCTGTACCAGGTGTGGTCGTTCGTCGCTCCGGGGCTCTACCGGCACGAGAAGCGCTTCGCGATCCCGCTTCTCGCATCCTCCATCGTGCTGTTCTACTGCGGCATGGCCTTCGCGTTCAAGGTCGTGTTCCCCGTGGTGTTCCAGTTCTCCGCCCGCACGACGCCGCTCGGCGTGGAGTGGATGGCCGACATCAACAACTACATCGGGTTCGTGATGCACATGTTCCTGGCCTTCGGCGTCGCCTTCGAGGCGCCAGTCGCCGTGGTGCTGCTCGTCATCACCGGTCTCGTCAGCATCGAGAAGCTCAAGCACAACCGCGGTTACGTGCTCATCGTGGTCTTCCTCGTCGCCGGCGCCGTGACGCCTCCCGATGCGATCTCCATGTTGACGATGGCCGGGCCGATGTACTTGCTCTACGAGGTCGGACTGTTCTTCGCCGCGATGTGCTTGAAGATGCGGAGCAAGCAGGCGGCCAAGGGGGAGTGATCTGCAGGGCCGCGGCAGCGGCGTTGCATGGCTCGCCGCGCGCTCACGCCGCTGAGCCGGCCCCAGCCTCCTTCATGGTGTTTGCGAGCAGGACATACGTGCGCGTCCAGGCCTCTCTCGCCACGGGCGTGAAGCTCGCGCCGAGACACTGCTCGAGGGTCCACAGTAACGCGGAGCCGACCGTGTCGTAGTGAGCGTCCGTGACGCCGTAGACGGCATGCCGCCTGCCGAGCGCTTGCACGGCCGGCACGAGCTCGTCGAGCTCATCGAGCCCGCTCACCGCCGCCGTGATCATGGCCGCGAGCTTGCGGCCCTGCTCCGCGATGTCGGCCTTGAAGAGCCGCCTCATCGACGGATCGAGCTCGAAGAGCCTCGCGTAGAACAGCTCCGCGACCTGCTCGCGGATCGGAAGGATCTGCTGCCACGTGCTCTGCACCAGGCGGATCTGGGGTACGGAAATCATGCGGAGGCGCTCTCCTGCGCAGCGATCAGCGCGCGGATCTCGGGCACGCATGAGCCGCAGTTCGTGCCTGCCAGCAGCCGCGCGCCGACCTCCTTCGCACTCACGAGGCCGTGAGCACGGATCGCCTCGCAGATCGCGGAGCGGCTCACCCTGAAGCAGGAGCAGACGAGCGGCCCTGAATCCGCGCGCTCTCCGAGCGGGCGTCCGGCCAGCAGCGCGCCGCGATCGGCACTCTCGAGCGCCGGCTTGCCGAAGAGTCCGGCGAGCCAGCCGCGGGACGGCAGCTCGGGCCGGCGCGACACGTAGAGGCAGGCTTCGAGCCGGTCGTTCCTGACGAGGGCCGCGCGATAGATGCCGGACGCCTCATCGTGATACTCGAGGTAGTCCTCGTCGGCTCCCACCGCGCCCATCCGCGCGCGCGTCCAATCCGCCCAGTCGGCCGGCATGCCCCTCCCGGCGAGCTCGTAGCGCAAGAAACCCTCCCCGCGGGCGAGAACCCACCACGCGAGATCGGGCCGCTCGAGCGGCCGGCGCGTCAGCAGCAGGCCGAACCAGTCCACGGAGAACGGCTCGACGCGCGCCGGCGTGTGCTTGAACTCGGGCTGTCCCGAGAGCGGATCGACGGCGCGGCTCACGAGCGCGCCTGCGCGCGCCTCCGAGGCATTCGCCGCGCTCCAGTGGATGGGGACGAAGGCGTGGCCGCGCGCGATCTCTCCGCTCGTGCGCACCCGTCCGATCACGGAGCCCCAGCCGGTGGTGACCCGCGCGAGCTCGCCTGCGCGCACGCCCGCGAGCAGCGCGTCCTGACCGTGCAGATCGACGAAGGGCTCCGGCAGATGCTCCACGAGCCTCGGCGAGCGGCCTGTGCGCGTCATCGAGTGCCACTGGTCGCGTATGCGGCCGGTATTGAGCGCGAGGGGGAGATCCTCCCCGACGGAGTGGACCGGAGCGCGCGGCGGCGTGGCAACGAGACGCGCGCGGCCGCTCGGGTGCTGGAAGCGCCGGTCCTCGAACAGGCGGGCCGCCCCGCCGCGCCGGCGCCGCGTCACGGGCCACTGCACCGGCTCGAGCCCGTCGTACTGCTCGCGCGTGAGTCCCGCGAGGCCGCCGATGTCGAACACCCGCGCGCCGTCGTTCCGCGTGCAAGAGAGCCGCGCGTGCTCGTCGAAAATCTCGTGCGGCGAGGCGTAGTCGAAGCCGCCCAGAAAGCCCATCCGCTTGGCCACCTCGCTCACGATCCACCAGTCGGGCTTCGCCTCGCCCGGCACGGGGAGGAACGCGCGCTGGCGCGAGATGCGGCGCTCGGAATTGGTGACGGTGCCGTCCTTTTCTCCCCAGGCGACAGCGGGCAAGCGCACGTGCGCGAGACGCACGGTGTCGGTGTCGGCCACGCAATCGGACGCCACGACCAGGTCGCAGCGGGCGAGCGCCTCGCGTGCCCGGTCGGCGTCCGGCAGGCTCACGACGGGATTGGTCGCCATGATCCAGACGGCCTTGATGCGGCCGGCATGCATCGCGTCGAACAGCTCGACGGCTTTCAGGCCCGCACGCTCGGGGATGCGCGGACTCGCCCAGAAATCCTGCACGGTTCGCCGGTGGCTCTCGTTCTCGATGTCCATGTGCGCGGCGAGCATGTTCGCCATGCCGCCCACCTCGCGCCCCCCCATCGCGTTCGGCTGTCCGGTGAGCGAGAACGGCCCCATGCCGGGCCGTCCGATGCGGCCTGTGAGCAGGTGGCAGTTGATGATGCTGTTCACCTTGTCGGTACCGGCGGAGGATTGATTGACGCCCTGGGAGAACGCCGTCACCACGCGCTCCGTGCCGGCGAACATTTGAAAGAACCGGCCGATCCTGCCGGCGTCCACGCCGCAGATTCGCGCAAGGAGAGCCTCGTCCGGCGCCGAGGCCTCGGCGGCCGCGAGCGCCTCGTCGGCGCCCTCGGTATGGGCAGCGACGAAGCGTGCCTCCGTGAGCCCGTTGCGGCGCAGGTAGGCGAGCAGGCCGTTGAACAGCCACACGTCCGTGCCGGGGCGCACCGGCAGGTGCAGATCCGCGATGGCGCACGTCGGCGTGCGGCGCGGATCGATCACGACCACCTGCATCTCCGGGCGCCGCTCCTTCGCTTGCGCGATGCGCTGGAAGAGGATCGGATGGCACCACGCGGCGTTCGAGCCGACGAGCACCGTCAGATCGGCGAGCTCGAGGTCCTCGTAGCATCCCGGCACCAGATCCTCGCCGAACGCGCGCTTGTGGCCGGCCGTGGCGGAGGCCATGCAAAGCCGCGAGTTGGTGTCGATGTTGGCGCTGCCGATGAAGCCCTTCATCAGCTTGTTCGCGACGTAGTAGTCCTCGGTGAGCAGCTGGCCCGACACATAGAACGCGACCGCATCCGGGCCGTGCTCCTCGACGACTCGCGCGAACTCCCGGGCGACGTGATCGAGCGCCTGGTTCCAGCCGACGCGCGTGCCGTGGATCTGCGGATGCAGGAGCCGGCCTTCGAGGCCCACCGTATCGCCGAGCGCCGCGCCCTTCGAGCACAGCCGGCCGAAGTTCGCGGGGTGGAGCCGGTCGCCGGTCAGCGAGACCGCGCCGCTCCCGCGGCTCGCGACAACGCCGCAGCCAACCCCGCAGTACGGACAGGTCGTTCGCACGGCAGGCGCCATCGGGCGCTACCCAGTCTTGACGGCGCCGCTCGGGCCTTGCAGGCCGCCCGGACCCATCGTGCCGATGGGCCCGAAGAGCAGCTGATCGCGGAGCGGCGTCACATCCTCGCCGGCCGACATCAGATCGAGGTACCACTGCCCGTGCTGCACGTCGCCGTACAGTACGACGCCGCGCAGCCTGCTGTCGCGAACGACGAGCCGCTTGTAGATGCCGCGCCGTCGGTCGCGCAGCACGAGCGACTCGCCGCCCTCAATCGCCGCAAAGTCGCCGGCCGAGTACAGCTCGATGCCGGTCACTTTGAGTTGAGCCGCCGGCAGCACTCCTCGATAGCGGCTGACCCCGAGCTCTGCAAGGTGCACGGCGCAGACGCGCGCCTGCTCCCAGAGCGGCGCCACCAGGCCGAACGTGTTGTTGCGGTGCTGGACGCACTCCCCGACGGCGTAGACGCTCGGGTCGTAGGTTTGCATCGTGTCGTCGACGAGGATGCCTCGCTCGCAGCGCAGCCCGGCGCCGCGCGCGAGATCCACGTTGGGGCGGATACCCGCCGCCATCACGATGAGGTCGGCCTCGAGCTCGCTGCCGTCCGCGAAGCGCAGCCCCGCGGCCCGATCGTTCCCGAGCACGGCCACCGTCTCGGCCGACATGCGAAAGTCGAGACCCCGGGTCTCCAGAGAGGCTTTCAGAAGCGCGGCGGCGGCGGCGTCGAGCTGCCGCTCCATCAGCGTGTCGAGGAGATGCACGACCGTGACGCTCATGCCCCGGCGCACGAGCGCGTGGGCCGCCTCGAGACCGAGCAGGCCCCCGCCGATCACGGCCGCGCGTCGATAGCGGCGCGCCGCCTGGAGCATCGAGTCCACGTCCTTGAGGTCGCGAAACGTCACCACTCCGGGAAGCTGCGCTCCGGGAATCGGCAGGACGATGGGCCTCGATCCCGTGGCGATGAGGAGCCGGTCGTAAGGCAGCTCGAGGCCGCTCGAGGACTTGACGAGCCGGCCGCGGCGATCGATCGAGACCGCTGGATCGCCGGTATGCAGAGCCACCTGGTGTTCCGCGTACCACTCCCGCGAATGCAGGATGATCTCCTCCACGCGCTTCTCGCCCGCGAGGAGAGGGGAGAGGAGGATCCGGTTGTAGTTGACGTGCGGCTCGGCGCCGAGGACCGTCACGTCGTACGCGTCCGGCGCGAACTCCAGCAACTGCTCCACCACGCGCATCCCGGCCATGCCATTGCCGACCACGACCAGCCTGCGGCGCCGCGCCGCGGACGAGAGCCGGTGCGGCTCGGCGCTCACCCAGATGCGGCCGTCGAGGACACGCACCGGATAGACATTGGCGGACACGGCCGGGTCCTCGAGGCAGCGGCCGGTCGCGAGGCTGAAGTGATGCTTGTAGAGGGGTGAGGCGACGACCAGCTCGCCGTTGATGTCGCCGACGATGCCGCGCGAGAGCACGTTGGCCTCGCCCGCCGGATCGAAATTGTCGATCGCAAACACCGCATCGCCCGCGCGGAACACGGCGATCTGCTCGACCGTCGACGAGCGCGCACGCTCCGGCGTTCGGCAGCACCTGGGACAGCCTGCAGACCGAGGTCCAGGCGCTCATGGAACGAGGTCCTTCGCGCGGCGGGCGGCGTTCATGCGAGAGCGTCCTCGCTCCGAGGCGCCTCGGCACGCTTGCCCCGCTCGGTCGGCGTGGCGGGCCGGATCTGGCCGCGCTCGGTGACAAACACGACGCTGTCGTCGCGCGCGTCGCTGTTGACGAAGTGGCGGAAGCGCTCGAGCGTCCGCGGGGTCCTCGACCGCTCGCTTCCATTCGCATTGATAGCCCGTCGATCACCCGCGCCATGTCGGCCTCGAGCTCCGCGCGCGATGCCGAGCTTGTCCTCGCAGACCACCTCCTTGAGATACTCGAGGCCGCCCTCGAGATGGTCGCGCCACGTCGCGGTACGCTGCAGGCGATCGGCGGTGCGGATGTAGAACATCAGGAAGCGGTCGATGTAGCGGATGAGCGTCGGCTTGTCGAGATCGGCCGCGAGCAGCTCGGCGTGGCGCGGCTTCATGCCGCCGTTGCCGCAAACGTAGAGATTCCAGCCGCGTCTCCGTCGCGATGATGCCCACGTCCTTGCCCTGCGCCTCGGCGCATTCGCGCGTGCAACCGGACACACCGAACTTGAGCTTGTGCGGCGAGCGCAGTCCCTTGTAGCGGTTCTCGATCTCGATCGCGAGGCCGACGCTGTCCTGCACGCCGTAGCGGCACCAGGTCGAGCCCACGCAGGACTTCACCGTGCGCATCGCCTTGCCGTAGGCGTGCCCGGACTCGAAGCCGGCGGCGATCAGCTCCCTCCAGATCAGCGGCAGCTGGTCCACGCGGGCGCCGAAGCAGGTCGATGCGCTGGCCGCCGGTGATCTTGGTGTAGAGCCCGTACTTCTCCGCCACCTGGCCGATCGCGATGAGCTTCTGCGGCGTGATCTCGCCTCCGGGAACGCGCGGCACGACGGAGTACGTGCCGTCCTTCTGCATGATTGGCGAGGTAGTAGTCGTTCGTGTCCTGCAGCGGCTGCTTGTCCGGGGCCAGCACGAACTCGTTCCAGCACGAGGCGAGGATGGACGCGACGGCCGGCTTGCAGACGTCGCAGCCCGAGGCCCTTGCCGTGCTTCGCGAGCGCATCGGCGAAGCTCTTGAGGCCGCCGACGCGGACGAGATGGAACAGCTGCTGCCGCGAGTACGGGAAGTGCTCGCAGAGACGGGTGTTGACCGCCATGCCGCGGCGCTCGAGCTCTGCGTTGAGAATCTGCGCGACGAGCGACGCGCAGCCGCCGCAGGTCGTCGAGGCCCGGGTCTTCGCCTTGATCGCGCCGACCGTCGTGCAGCCCTGCTCGACGGCCGCGCAGATCGACTGTTTGCTCACGTTATTGCAGGAGCAGATCTGGGCGGAGGGCGCGAGCGCCGCAAGACCCGATGGAGCCTCCGCCCCGCCGCCCGGCGCGCCGGCCGCCGCCGGCAGGATCAGCTCCTCCGGGCGCTCGGGCAGCGGCAGGCGGTTGAGCATCATCTGCAGCCATTCGCCGAAGCTCTCCGCGTCCCCGACCAGGACGCCGCCGAGGAGGCGCTGTCCGGACTCGTCCACGACGAGCTTCTTGTAGAGCTGCCGGCGCTCGTCCACGAACGTGTAGCACTGCGCGCCTGGAGACGCCGCATGCGCATCGCCGATCGATGCCACGTCCACGCCGAGCAGCTTGAGCTTCGTGCTGAGATCGGCGCCCGTGAAGCGCGCCGCGGTCGCCGGCAATGTGTGCCGCGGCGACCTCCGCCATCTGGTAGCCCGGCGCCACGAGCCCGAAGATCTGTCCGTTCCACAGGGCGCACTCGCCGATGGCGTAGATCGACGGATCGGAGGTGCGGCAGGTATCGTCGATCACGATGCCGCCGCGCTCGCCCACCGCGAGACCGGCGCTGCGGCCGAGCGCATCACAGGGCCGGATGCCGGCGGAGAAGACGATCAGATCCACTTCCAGCTCGGAGCCGTCGGTGAAGTCCATGCGGTGGCGCGCGCGCGCGCCGGCGGAGATCTCGCGCGTGCTCTTGCCGGTGAGCACGTGCACGCCGAGCGCTTCGATCTTCCGGCGCAGCAGCGCACCGCCCATCTCGTCCACCTGCAGCGCCATCAGGCGCGGCGCAAACTCGACGACGTGCGTCTCGAGCCCCAGATCGCGCAGGGCCTTTGCCGCCTCGAGCCCGAGCAGGCCGCCGCCCACCACGGCGCCCGAGCGCGCGTCCCGCGCGGCGGCTCGAATGCCTTCCAGATCCTCGAGGGTGCGATAAACGAAGCACGCGGGGCGATGCCGACCCGGCACCGGCGGAATGAAGGGATACGATCCGGTCGCCAGTACGAGAGTGTCGTAGGTCACCTCGCGGCCGAGCGCCGTGCGCACGAACTTCGACTCACGGTCGATGCCGGTGACGCGCTCGCTCAGATGCAGAGTGATGCCGCGACTCTCGAAAAAGTCCGCCGGCGCAAGCGTGAGGTCGCCGGCCGTCTTGCCGCTGAAGACGCTCGAAAGTTGAACGCGATCGTATGCTGGGCGGCTTTCCTCCGCGAACACGGTCACGTCGAGCGCACTCGAGCCTTCCGCCAGCGCTTCGAGAAAGCGCTGGCCGACCATTCCGTTGCCGGCGACGACGATTTTGCCTTGCATGGCTCGCAGTCCATCCTAATTGCAAAAAAAAGCGCCGACCGAAATCGTGACACGGGGGCTCGTGGCACGAGATCGGCGGCGCTGCCGTGGCGAGTCGAGACTCGACCCGCCCTCGCGACGAGCCCGAGGGGACGGACTCGTCCAAGCGAGGGTTGACGATGCAACCCGTATGCCACGCCGGCCGTGGACCGAAGAACGCTCTGCAGCCCGCGCATACAACGACTTACGGTGGGTCGCGCGGACGCTCAGCCCTCGAGAGCCCTCGCCCGGCGACCTGAGATGGGGCAACGGCGAGCGGCGGCGCACGATGTTCGTGCATCGGCGGCGCCGCCCGTGCGCCTGTGGCGTGCGGTGAGCCGCGCCGAAATGCGGCTCGCCCCGCGGGTCTAAATCTCGAATGCGCCGCATTTCCGCCTCGCCCGGCGGCTCCACGGCGCTCGCGAGCGCGGACCCCGCCAGCGAGATCGGCACGAGCGTTGCAACCTCCGGGCTCATGAGCGAAACCGGATCGAGGATCTTGCTGGTCGGCCAGAACATATTGCGGGCGTCCGTTCTGGAGGAGGGCCTGCGCGAGGCGGGCTGCGCGGACGTGATCGCGGTCCGCGACATGCAAAACCTGCTGCGCCGGATCCTCGACGCCGATCCGGATGTGATCTTCATCGACCTCGCGAACCCCGATCGCGATGTGCTCGAGCAGATATTCCAGGTCTCGCGCAGCGTGCGGCGGCCAATCGCGATGTTCGTGGACCGCTCGGATCCCGACATGATCGCCGCGGCGGTGGACGCCGGCGTCGGCGCCTATATCGTCGATGGTCTGAAGAAGGAGCGGGTGAAATCCATTCTCGAGCTCGCCGTGAGCCGCTTCCACGCATTCAACCGCATCCGCGATGAACTCGAGGACGCGAAGCAGGCGCTCGCGGATCGCAAGATCGTCGATCGCGCGAAGGGAATCCTCATGAAGGAGCGGAGCCTCACCGAGGAGGAAGCGTATGCGCTGCTGCGCAGGGCCGCGATGAACGAGAACCGGCGGGTCGCCGAGGTGGCGCAGAGCCTGCTCACCGCGGCACGCCTGCTGAAGCGGCCCGAGCCGAGCGGAGGAGACTCCCGATGAGCCCTCTGATGGCATCCCTGCGCCGCGGAAACTGGAAGTCTCTGATCGCCTGCTTCGTGTACTTCGACACAGGGTTCACGGTGTGGGTCCTGTTCGGACCGCTTGCCCCGTTCATCTCCAGGCAGATCTCGCTATCGCCCGCGCAGTCGGCGTTCCTCGTGGCCGTGCCGGTGCTCGCCGCGTCCATCGTCCGGGTGACGCTCGGCAATCTGTTTCAATGCGTCGACGGCAGGCGGCTCGCTCTCATCGGCATCGCGCTCTCCTCCGTCCCCTCGCTTGCGCTCCTCACGCCCGTGACGCCGAGCTACGACCTGTTGCTCGTTCTCGGAGCGTTCCTCGGCGTGGGGGGCGCCAGCTTCGCGATCGCGTTGCCCATCGCGGGCAGCAGCTACCCGCCGCAGGTGCAGGGCCTGGTTCTCGGACTCGCCGCGGCCGGCAACGTGGGAGCGGTGCTCGACGGCTTCCTGCTCCCCGGGCTCGCCGAGCATCTCGGATGGCGGAGCGCGACGGCTGCGGTGCTGCCGCTGCTCGCGCTCGCGGCGGCGGCCATGCTGATCTGGGCGCGCGATGAGAGCGCGAAGAGCGGCAGCGCGCCGCGCGCCTTCGCCGGCTTCGCGGTCGCGTTCACGGGTCTCACCGCGCTGGTCCTCCTCGTGGGCGGCGGCGCGCTCGGCTCGCAGGGGACCGGACAGCTGCTGCTGCCGCTGCTCGGCGCTCTGCTCGCCCTCGCCGTCCTTCCCCGCAAGTACCTCGGTGTCCTCGCAGAACGCGACGCCTGGGTGCTGATGCTGGTGTACGGCATCACCTTCGGTGGATTCGTCGGCATGTCCTCGTACGTGAGCCTGCTCCTCACCACTGAATATGGGATCTCGAAGGTCCATTCGGGGCTCGTGATGGGCGTGCTGTCCTTCACCGGCGCCATGGTCCGCCCGGTCGGAGGGCTCATCGCCGACCGCGTCTCGGGCGTGCGGGCGCTGCTCGTGGTGCTGCTCGGCGTCGCGATCTCGAATCTGGGGTTCGCGGCGCTCATGCCTTCCTTGAGCGGCGGCATCGCGCTGCTTGCCGTGCTCTATCTGTGCTTCGGGCTCGGAAACGGAGCGACGTTCCAGCTCGTACCGCACCGCTGGAAGGAGAGGACCGGCCTCATGACCGGCATCATTGGCGCGGCGGGCGGAATCGGCGGCTTCTACCTGCCGGTGGTGATGGGAATCGTGCGGCAGGGCACGGGCAGCTACCAGCTCGGCTTCGCCGTCTTCGGCGCGCTGGCTGCCCTTGCATTCCTCCTGGTGCTCACCTTGCGTGAGCGCTGGCTCGTCTGGGCGCTGCCGCAGGATGCGAACGCAAACCTCGAGGTGCCGCCCGCGAACGGCAAGTGCGTGAGGAGCGTCGGCGTACTAAGCTCCCCCATGAGCCCCTCACCGCTTGCCGGGCGAACGATCGCGGTACCTGAGACTCGCGAGCTCGACGTCTTCGCCGGCCTGCTGGAGCGGCGCGGCGCGAGCGTGCTGCGCTGTCCGCTGGTCGCCATCCGCGACGCGCCGGATCCCGCGCTGGTACTCGCGTGGGCCCGCCGCTTCGCGGAGGGCGCCTGCGACGACCTCATCCTGCTCACCGGCGAGGGCCTGCGCCGACTCATCGGGTGCATCGAGGGCCACGAGCCTTCATTGAAAACGCCATTCGTTCGCGAGCTCGCCCGTGTACGCAAGATCACGCGCGGCCCGAAGCCGGTGCGCGCGCTGAAGGAGCTCGGGCTCGGCGCCGACCTTCCCGCGGAGCCCCCCACCACGGCAGGGATCATCGGCGCGCTGCGCCGCGTGGATCTCAAAGGCCGTCGCGTCGGCTTGCAGCTCTACGGCGCCGAGCCGAACCTGCCCCTCGTCGAGTTCCTGCAGGGCGCCGGCGCGAGCGTCCTGCCGGTCGCCCCTTACGTCTATGCCGATGAGGCCGACGAGCGGGCCGTCCGCGTGCTGCTCGAGCGGATGGCGTCGGGCGCGGTGGATGCCATCGCGTTTACCAGCGCATCGCAGGTGGAGCGCCTGTTCTCCGCCGGACTCGAGGACCTCGCGAGCCGCGCGCTGGCGAAGACCCTCGTGGCGGCCGTGGGACCCGTCGTGGCGGCCGCGCTCGCGACTCGCGGCGTCCGAGCCGACGTGATGCCGGCCGGATCCTTCTTCCTGAAGCCGCTCACCGCGGCGCTCGAGAAGGCGCTGGCGGGCTCCCGCAGTGTCCCGGCCGGCGAGCGCAAGCCGGGACCCTAGCCGATACAGCGCCTTCAGCCGCGCTCCGCGCGCGCCTCGATCCGCTCGATGGCGCTCGCGAGCTCCGTGGCGGACTCCATCCCGGCCGAGACGGCGAATCCGAGGTCCTGCAACAGGCCGTCCGACAATCGATAGATCAAGGCATGCACGCAGAGCTGCTGGCCTCTGCTCCAGGCGTCCTGCGCGATCGTCGTGCGGCACACGTTGTGCGCCTGCTCCAGCACATTGAGCTCGCAGAGCCGCTCGGCGCGGCGGGATGGATCCGTCTCCCGCGCGAGCACCGCGCGGCGGCGCTCGGCGACATCCTGGATGTGCCGCAGCCAGTTGTCGATGAGCCCGAGCGGCGTCGCGCGGTCCGCCGCGGCAATGCCGCCGCAGCCGTAGTGTCCGCAGACGATCACGTGCTCCACGCGCAGCACTTCCACGGCGTACTGCAGCACCGAGAGGCAGTTGAGGTCCGTGTGGACGACGAGGTTCGCGACGTTCCGGTGCACGAAGAGCTCGCCCGGCAGAAGCCCCACGATGTCGTTGGCCGGCACGCGGCTGTCGGCGCAGCCGATCCACAGGTACTTCGGTGCCTGCTGCTCGAGGAGCCGCCGGAAGAACGCCGGGTCCTCCCGCACCGAGCCCTCGGCCCAGCGCCGGTTGCCGGCGATGAGGTGATCGAGCGCCCGATGGCCCGATTCGCGTTTCATGCGCGGGTGTCCCGGCGTCTCATGCTGAGCTCCTGTTGCTTCATGCGCCGCTACTCCGCGAGGGTGACGCTGACGGGGCAGTGATCGCTTCCCATCACGTCGGGATGGATCTCCGCGGTTTTCACGGCGGTGCGCAGCTGCGGCGAGACGAGAACGTAATCGATTCTCCACCCGACGTTGCGCGCCCGCGAGTTGGCGAAGTGGCTCCACCACGTGTAGTGGCCCTTGCCTTGTTTGAACAGGCGCAGCGTGTCGATGAAGCCGGCGTCGATCAGGTTCTGGAATCCCGCGCGCTCCTCGTCCGTGAACCCCTTCTTGCCGCGATTGGGCCCGGGGTTGGCGAGGTCGAGCTCCGTGTGGGCGACGTTGAGATCCCCGCAGAACACGACGGGCTTGCGCCGCTCGAGCTGCTTGCAGTACGCGAGAAAGGCGGGGTCCCACTGCCGCTGTCGCAGCGCGAGCCGGCTCAAGTCGTCCTTGGCGTTCGGCGTGTAGACGGTGACGACGTAGAGCTTCGGGAATTCCGCCGTGATGACGCGGCCCTCCTCGCTGCTGTCCCGCTCGAGCTCGTCCGCGAACCTGAACCGCTCGGCGAAGTCCCGCGGAAAGCCGTTGATCACCGCGAGCGGCTCGGCCTTGGATAAGATCGCGGTCCCCGAGTAGCCCTTCTTCACCGCGGAGTTCCAGTACTCGTGGTAGCCGGCGAGATCGATCTCGATCTGGCCGCGCTCGGCCTTGGTTTCCTGCAGGCACAGGACGTCGGGGCGATACGCCGCCATGAAGCTTTGAAACAGCCCCTTCTTCAGCACGGCTCGAATGCCGTTCACGTTCCAGGAGTAGATTTTCATCCGGTCGCTTCCGGTTGCCGGGCGTAAGGCTCCGGCGCAGGCGAATAATCGCATGCTTTCGGGCGATTAGCGCATGGCGGCCCGGGCCGGGGGCCTCCAGAATCCCTCGCAGGCACACGGACGGGGCTGCCTCGAGGATCACCCATGGCGATTCGTGAATGGCCGAAGTCCGAGCGGCCGCGTGAGAAGCTCCTCGACCGCGGCTCGGAGGCGCTGTCGGACGCCGAGCTGATCGCAGTCTTGCTCGGGTCCGGGGTACGAGGCAGCTCCGCCGTCGATCTGGCCCGCAAGCTGATCACGCGATTCGGCTCCATTCGCGGGCTGCTGAGGGCGGACCGCAGCGAGTGCCTGAGCCAGCTCGGCCTGGGGCCCGCGCGCTATGCGTTGCTCCGGGCGGCGCTCGAGCTCGCCCGGCGCCATCACCTCGATCGGCTGCGGGTCGGACCCCTGGTCTCGAGCCCGGAATCGACACGGGAATTTCTGCTCGCGCAGCTTCGCGACCGGCCGTACGAGGTCTTCTGCTGCATGCACCTGAATACCCGACACCAGCTGATCGCATTCGAGGAGCTATTCCGGGGCACTATAGACGGGGCGAGCGTGCACCCCCGGGAAGTCGTGAAGGCCGCGCTCGCCCGCAATGCGGCGGCCGTGATCTTCGCGCACAACCATCCGTCCGGCGTGGCCGAACCCAGCCATGCCGATGAACTCATCACGCAGCGCCTGCGTGATGCGCTGGCGTTGGTGGACGTGCGGGTTCTGGATCATGTGATCGTTGGCGATGGGCCCTGCATGTCTTTCGCAGAACGAGGGCTGCTGTAATGGCCGAGAGGAATCTCGAGCGCGAGCTGAGACCGTTTACGCGCCTGGAGGCGGCACCGGCTTCTTTTGCAGGAAGCTCCCCGTAGGCAGGGCGGCCACGTGGAAGTAGTTGCTCTCCGCGAGAGCCTCGTAGAGGGGCGGCGTGAAAAAGGCCGAGATGCGTGAGGCAACGAGCGCGGTCGCCATCATCGGGATCACCATGCCGGTGCCGTTGGTCATCTCCATCACGATGACGAAGGATGTGATGGGGGACTGGGTCACCGCCGCGAGATATCCCGTCATGCAGAGCGCGATCACCGCCGCCATCGGCGCCCAGGCGAACGCCGCGTGCACCCACTGCGCAAGCCCCGCGCCGATCGACAGTGACGGCGAGAAAAGACCGCCCGGAATGCCGGCCATGTAGGTGACCACCATGGCGCCCCATTTGGTGATCGCATAGCCTTCCGAGAGCGGCGCGGTGCCCGTCAGGAGATGGCGCGCCTGGTCGTAGCCGCTGCCCCAGGTCTCACCGTGCGTGCCGAGACCGAGCGCCGCCACCACGATCCCGATGGCCAGGGCATACAGCAAGGGCCTGCGCGCGCGCAGCGCGATGAGCCAGTCCGGCATCCATGTTCGCCACCGCAGCAGCGCGAGGTTGAACGCCGCACCGAGAAGCCCACAGAGCACCGCCGACAACACGACAGGCAGGACGAACGCTACCCCCAGGTTTCCCCGGCACGTTGATCTGGCCGAAGTAGAGATAGTTGCCCGCGAGCGCAAGCGAAGTCAGGCCGGAGAACACCACAGCCGTGATCATGATGCCGTTGGTGCGGCTCTCGAAGTCCCGCGCCAGCTCTTCGATGGCGAAGATGATGCCGGCGAGGGGCGTATTGAACGCGGCCGACAGCCCCGCCGCCGCGCCGGCGAGCAGGAGCCGGCGCTCGAGTTGCGCATTGCGGTGCGGGTAGAAGCGGCGGATCTCCGCCATGATCGCCGCGCCGATGTGCACCGTCGGCCCCTCGCGGCCGATCGTGAGGCCGCCCAGCAGGCCGATCAGCGAAACCGTGATCTTTCCAACGATCACGCGCAGGCCGAACAGGCGCCGCATCAGCGTGTCCTCTTCGTCCGTGCGCGGCGCATGGAGCGCCGCTATCACCTGCGGAATGCCGCTGCCCTCGCTGCCCGTGAACCAGCGCCGGGTGAGAAACAGCGCGAGGACGGTCAGCGCCGGTGTGATCACGAAGGCGAGCCAGGAGCGGCCCGTGATCCAGCCGAGGAAGGCGTTGGAAGCGTCCGTGCTCAGGTCGGCGTACAACACCGAGACCAGGCCCACGAGAAGCGCCGCGCCCCAGGGCAGGCCCACCTGCAGAAAGAGCCGTCTGGATTGAGCGCCGAGGAGCCGGCGCTTTGCCCGCTCGCGCAGTCTCTCCCGCGAGCCTTCGCGCGGAGTTTGCGCTGAACCTTGCTCTGGGTCTTCCGGTGGGCCTGGCTGCGCCGCAGGCATCCCGGCGCTGTCAGCGCGCAGCTTCGAGCGCTTCCACCAGCTCATCGACATCCGCCATCGTCGGCTCGCCGTGTGTGGCATGCTTCGAGGCACTCAGGCGCTGCGCGCCGCCGCGCTGTCGATGAGCACTTTGAGGCGAGCCATCGCCCGCTCCCAGCCCGTGCGCTGACGCAGATAGATCGTGTCCCAGTCCGCGGCGCTCGGGATGCCGGAGCCGAGCAAGCGGACGATGGTCCGGTCCTCGGAGGCATCGAGCACGAAGTCGTCGATGAGGGTGCTGTCCGTTGGCGGCAGTGCGGGCGAGTGAAGGTGGATGAGACGCATTCGACGCTGCGGCCTGAAAACGTCGATGTGTGCCTCGAATTCCGTGACGCGATCCACATTCGCCCGGAACGAGCCTCCCTCACGAGCGTCGATCTCCGCGCCGGCCGAGCACCACCGATTGAGTGCCGCGGACGTCGTAAGCGCATCCCAGGCAATCGACGCCGGCGCCGTGACGTCAATTCGATACGCGTATCCCCGTGTGCGGTCGGTCATATCCCAATTCTGCCACGCAACCATTGTGACGTATCACTCGGACGGCATTCGGCTTCTTCCGCACTATGTCTTGGGCGTTATCCGTGCCAGCTCATCCCGTGAGCGTCCGGCGTATTCCGAGGGGGACGCCTCCACCAAAGTCCTGACCCATGTGGAACCCCACGAAAACTGTGTCGGTGCGCGCCTCCGAGCCTGGGGCTGAGATCCGCGTGCGGCCGGTGTGGCTGGTCGGGCTGCTGCTCGCCATCTTTCTCGTGGACGTGTCGGTACCTCTCGGCTCGGGAGCGGGAGTCGGCTACATCGTCGTCGTGCTGGCGACCGTATGGGGTCCGCGAACCCGGTCCACGTGGATCGCGGCCGCGCTGAGCAGCGCTCTCACTCTGGTACGAATCGCCGCGCCGCACACGGCGCTCACCTGGCCGCTCATGGCCGAGCGGGGGTTCGTCGTCGTTGCCATCTGGGTGGCCGCGTTGCTCAGCGCGTGGCACAGGCGCGCGACGCTCGCCCAGGCGCGCGCGCAGAACGAGGCGGCTCAGGCGCTCAAGACCAACGCAGCTCTCAAGGCCGCGCTCGCGCGCACGGAAGCGGCGGAAGCTCAGCTGCGCAGGGGGCAGCGGCTGCTCGATACGGTCGCCACCATGGCGCGAATCGGCGGATGGGAGATCGACCTCGCGACCATGACGCCCATCTGGTCGCAGGAGGTCTACCGGATCCACGAGGTGGATCCCTCCAATCCCCTCGATCTTGCGAGCACCATCGAGTTCTACGCGCCGGAAGCCCAGCCGGTCGTGGAGAAGGCGCTGAAGGACGCCATCGAGCACGGAGTCTCCTTCGACCACACCGTTCCGTTCATCACGGCGACGGGGCAGAGGCGCTGGGTACGCGCGATCGGCGTTGCCGAGCGCACGAACGGCGTGACGACCCGCCTCTCCGGCGCATTCCAGGACGTGACGGATCAGCACGAGATCCAGGTGCGCTTCGCGCGCGCATCGAGATCGAGCTCCGAGGGGCACTGGGACTACGACTTCGGCACCGAGACGGTGTGGTGCTCGGCGACGCATGAGGAGCTCCTCGGCAACCCGCCGCGCGACGTGCGCATGCCCGCGAGCGAGTTTCGCGCGCGGGCACATCTCGAGGATCAGCCGCGGATCGCCGCGGCGTTCCAGAACCACATCTCCGATGGCGTGCCGTACGACATCCAGCTACGAATGCGGAGGGCCGGCGGCGAGTGGCGCTGGTTTCGGACGCGAGGCGCCGTCGAGCGCGACCAGCTCGGCCGCCTCACGAGCTTCGCCGGATCGCTCATCGACGTTCACGAGGAAAGACAGGCGCAGGAGGAGCTGCGGCGGGTGCGCGGACGCCTGGAGCGGGCGATGCATGGCACCCAGGATGGGCTCTGGGAGTGGAACATCGCGACCGACATGATGTGGGGATCGCCGCGCCAGCGCGCGCTGCTCGGATATCCCGAGCGCGAGCGGACCGCGACCCGCGAGAACATGGCGGAGGACATCCACCCCGACGACTTGCCCCGCATCACCGAGGTGAGGCACGCGCATCTGGAGCATGGCGCGCCCTACGACTGCGAGATCCGGATGCGAATGCAGAGCGGCGAGTACCGCTGGTTCCGCGTTCGAGGCAAGGTGGAGCGGGACGACGCGGGGCGTCCGTTGACGCTCTCGGGCTCGATGCAGGACATCATGCTCAGGAAGACGGCCGAGGCTGCGCGCATCGAGGCGGAGGAGCGGCTCGAGCGCGCCATCCGCGGCAGCTCGGACGGCTTCTTCGACTACGTCGTCGCCGAGGATCGGATGTGGTACTCGCCCCGCATCCGCGAGATGCTCGGCTACGGCGCGGATGAGCCCATGCCGCGCGTGCTCAACGAGCTCATGACCTCCGAGGATCGAGAGCGCGTCGTGGAATCGATGCGGCGGCATTTCGAGGAGGGGGTCCCGCACGATGTGCCCCATCGGCTGCTCACGCGCTCCGGGGAATGGCGCTGGTTCCGCGCGCGCGGCCGGTGCGAGCGGGACGCCGAGGGCGAGCCGACGCGGTTCTCCGGCTCCATCCAGGACATCACGACGCAGAGAGAGGCGGAGGCCGCGCTGGTCGCCGCCAAGGAAGCCTCCGCGGCCGCCAACCGCGCGAAGAGCGAGTTCCTCGCCAACATGAGCCACGAGATCCGCACCCCGATGAACGGCGTGCTCGGCATGACGGAGCTCCTCCTCGACACCTCCCTCGAGCCGGTGCAGCGCGAGTTCGCGGAGACGATCCGCGCGAGCGCGACCTCGCTCCTCGGCGTCCTCAACGACATTCTCGATTTCTCCAAGATCGAGGCCGGCAAGCTCGAGATCGAGCGGGTCGAGATGGACGTGCGGGAATGCGTGGAGGACGTAGGCACGATGCTGGCGGTGCAGGCCGCGGCGAAGAATCTCGAGCTCATCGTCAACGTGGATCCCTCGATTCCGGACCTCGTGCTCGGCGACCCGCATCGCCTGCGGCAGATCCTGACCAACCTCACGGGCAACGCCGTCAAGTTCACGCAGCAGGGCGAGATCGTGATGGAGGCCGCCGTCGTGGCCGCGGAGGCCGGACGCGTACTGCTGCGCTTCGAGGTTCGCGACTCCGGCGCCGGCATGTCGCCGGAGGTGCTCGGAAGGCTGTTCCAGCCGTTCGTGCAGGCCGACGCCTCGACGACGCGCCACTACGGCGGGACCGGCCTCGGGCTCTCCATCGTCAGGCGCCTCGTCGAGCTGATGGGCGGCGACGTGAGCGTCGTGAGCCAGCTCGGCGAGGGCTCGACCTTCACGTTCACGCTGCCGTGCCGGCTGGTCGATGGCATCGCGAGCGCCGTCGTCCCGGCATCCGTGAGTCCTCGGGACCGGCGCGTGCTCGTGGTGGACGACAATGCGACCAATCAACGTGTGCTTTGCGGGCAGCTGAGGCCCGCGGGCTACACGGTCGAGACCGCGGGCAACGCCGCGGAGGCGCTCCGCGAGCTCATCGAGTCCTCGCGCGCCGGCAACCGCTTCGACGTGGTCATCGCGGACGATCAGATGCCCGACGGCGACGGCGGCCAGCTCGCGACGCGCGTAAGATCGATTCCGGAGCTCGACGAAACGCAGCTGATCATGCTCACCTCACTCGACCGGCACGGCAACATCCAGCGGCTCCAGGAGCTCGGGTTCGCCGGCTATCTCACGAAGCCCGTACGGGGACGGGAACTGCGTGCCTGCGTCGAGCAGGTGCTCGAGCTCGATCCCAGCGCGGCTGCCACATCGCTCCCGCGCATGGTCACGCGCGGCTCGCTTGCGGGCGACAAGGGCCCGCCCCGCTACCGCGGGCGGGTGCTGGTCGTCGAGGACAACGGCGTGAACCAGCAGGTCACGCGGCGCTTCCTCGAGCGGCTGGGATGCGAGGTGGAGATTGCCGAGAACGGCCAGCGGGCGGTCGAGTTCTGCGCGCGAGCGCGCTACGACCTGATCCTGATGGACGTGCAGATGCCCGTCATGGACGGACTCGCCGCCACGAGGGAGATCCGCCGCCACGAGACCGCCGAGCGCCGCACCCCGATCATCGCGCTGACAGCGAGTGCGATGACCGACGAGCTGGAGCGCTGCCTCGCGGCGGGCATGGACGGCTTGCTCACGAAGCCCCTCGAGCCCATCCGGCTCGGTGAGACCCTCGCCCGTCACGGCCTCGGAGGCGCAGGCGCCGCGATCGCATCGCTCCCGCTGATCCGGCCCTCCGCGCAGGCGATCGACCTCGCCCGCCTGCGGACCATCGTCGGCGAGGATCACGAGTTCGTCCAGGAGCTCTGCCAGACCTTCTTGACGAGCAGCGGCCGGATCGTCGATGAGCTGCGGCGCGCGCTCGCGGCGGACGATCGCGCGCTGCTCGGCACGCTCGCGCACAAGCTGAAGGGCGGCAGCGGCAGCGTCTGTGCGCAGCGGGTGGGCGATCTCGCCGCGGTGCTCGAGCGCAGCTCGGCCACGCGGTCCGCGGCGGATCTCGGGGAGCTGGTGGAGCAGATCGTCACCGCGATCCGGGAATGTGCCGGCTTCATCGAGGCGCAGGTGGCATGAGCTCGGACTCTCCCCTGCGACTGCTGCTCGTCGAGGACGAGCCCACGCAGCTGCTGCTGATGCAGCGGCTGCTGCGCCGCGCGGGCTATGCGGTCGAGACCGCCGCCAACGGCGAGGAAGCATTCAAGAAGGTCTCCACTGGCCAGATTCAAATGATGGTCACCGACTGGGACATGCCCGGCATGGACGGGGTGACGCTGTGCCAGCGCGTGCGCGAGGCACAGCTCCCCGGCTATCTCTACGTCCTGCTCCTCACGGGCCATGGCTCCACGGAAAGTCTCGTCACTGGCCTCGAGGCAGGCGCCGATGACTACATCCGCAAGCCCCCGAACGAGGCGGAGCTGCTCGCGCGCCTGAAAGCCGGACAGCGGGTCGTGCGGCTCGAGCAATCTCTCCGGGACGCGAACGAGAAGATTCAGATCCTCTCGATCACCGATCCGCTCGTCGGCACCTTCAACCGCCGCTATCTGAACGATCAGCTGATCCACGAGGTGGAGCGCGCGCGGCGCTATGCGCGCCCGCTCGCCGCGGTCATGGCGGATCTCGACTTCTTCAAGAAGATCAACGACGAGCACGGGCATCAGGTCGGAGACGACGTCCTGCGCGGCTTCGTCGATCTCGCCAAGGTCTCGATCCGCCAATCGAGCGACTGGGTCGCGCGCTACGGCGGCGAGGAGTTCGTCGTCGTGCTTCCGGAGACCGACCTCCACGGCGCGGCGAAGACCGCCGAGAAGATCCGCAGCTGCTGCGCCACGACCCCGTTCGCGACCGCTGCCGGCGGGATCGTCGTCACGGCGAGCTTCGGTGTCGCCTCCCTGGAACCCGGCGGCTCCATCGCCGCCGCGGCCGAGGCGCTCCTGCGCCAGGCGGACGGCGCGCTCTACCGCAGCAAGCACGAAGGGCGCAACCGGGTCACCGTCGCCGGGCTCTGAAGAGCCGAGCGCAACCGGACGTCAGGCTGTACGCCGGGCTCGCATGGCCGTCCAGGCCATCGGCAGGAGCGAGATCGCGATGATCGCGACGGTGACGAGGCCGAAGTGGGCCTTGACCGCCGGGATGTTGCCGAACAGATACCCGCCCCAGATGAACAGCGCCGTCCACGCGAGCCCACCCACGACGTTGTAGACCTGGAAGCGCGCGTACGGCATGCGGCCGACGCCCGCGACGAACGGCGCGACGGTACGGATGATGGGCACGAAGCGCGTCAGCACGACCGTCATGCCGCCGTAGCGCTTGAAGAAATCCTCCGTCCGATGCAGATGCTCGACGCGCAGCAGGCGGTAGCGGCCCGTGAATGCCCGCGGGCCGACGATGCGGCCGGCGGCGTAATTGACGGTGTTGCCGAGCACGGCGGCTGCCGCGAGCAGCGCCCAGATGAACGGCGCGGTGAGCGTATGACTCGCGTCGGCCGCGGCGAGCGCGCCGGTCGCAAAGAGCAGCGAGTCGCCGGGAAGAAACGGAGTCACGACGAGTCCCGTCTCCGCAAAGATGACGGCGAACAGGAGGGCGTAAATGGCCGTGTGATACTGAGCCGTGAGCGCCGCGAGATGGCGGTCGATGTGCAGCACCACGTCGAGCAGCCGCAGTGCCACATCGATGAGCTCGTGCATCAGGGCACGGGAGCCATCGCGAGCGCCAGAGCACGGGCGCGCCCGCGGGAGATACCCGTCCGCAGCGCATGGAGAGCGATCCGGACCTCGGCATCGCGGCGCGCGAGCGGAACGCCATCGGCGTCGAGGTCGGCCGGCTCCCCCGCATGCTCGACGATCAAGTCAGGCAGGATGCCCTTCCCGTCGATGGACACGCCGGACGGCGTGAAGTAGCGGGAGGTCGTGAGTTTCAGCGCGCCGCGCGACAGCGGCATGACGGTCTGCACCGTACCCTTGCCGTAAGTGCGCTCGCCGATGATCTCGGCCCGCCCGTGATCCTTGAGCGCCCCCGCAACGATCTCCGCGGCGGAGGCGGTGCCGCCATCCACCAGCACGACCATCGGCGCGCCGTGGAGAACATCGCCGGGAGTGGCGTCCATCCGGAATCGGGCATCGGGCGTACGGCCGTCCGCCGTCACGATCACTCCGTGATCCAGAAAAGCATCCGCGACGGCGACGCCGGACTCGAGCACGCCGCCCGGATTGTTGCGCAGATCGAGCACGAGGCCCTTGAGTCCGGCCGGATTGTTTCGCCTGAGCGCCGTGACGGCCGCGGTGAGATCCTGCGGCGTCGTCTCGCTGAATTCCGTGATCCGCACATAACCGTAGCCGGGCGCGAGAGTCTGCTGCGCGACGCTGTGGACGGCCACCTCCGCCCTGCGCAGCGTGTAGACCCTCACCTCGCCCGTGCTCGGCCGGCGGATGGTGAGCCGCACCGTCGTGCCGGCCTCCCCGCGCATTCTCTCGATCGCGCCTGCCGCATCCGAGCCCACTTGGACCCCATCGATCTGAGAGATGAGATCACCGGCCTTGATGCCCGCGAGCGCCGCGGGCGAGCCGTCGATCGGATGCAAGATCTTCACGGCGGAGCCGACGGCGGCAACCTCGATGCCAACGCCGGGGTAAGAGCCCATCGTGCTCAGCCGGATCTGCTCGAATTCCTGGTTGTCGAGGAACGCGGAATGCGGATCGAGCCCGCCCACCATGCCGCGGATCGCATTCTCCGTGAGCTTGTGGTCGCTCTCCTCGTCCACGTAATCGCGCTTGATGCGCTCGTAGACCTCCGCGAAGAGGTGCGCATCCTGCCAGGGCAAGGCGCCCGCGGCGCGAGCGCCCGGCGGGGTCGCCTGCCTCTCGGCGAGCACGACCGTGGCCAAGGCTCCGGAGAACCCGATCACGACCCCTGCAACGAGAGCGACCAGCGTGTGCGACCGCATCGACATAGTCTTGAAGACCCCTCGAGCCCGAACGCGCTTCGATACTACAGTGCGAGGCCGCCGCTCAACGGAATGGCGCGGCGCTGGACACGGCGCCGGGAGGCCTCGCGAGAAGACATAATCGCTGGACTCCACCGCGCGATCGTTGAGCCAGTTAGCATTTCGGCGGGCGGCCGCAGGCGTGACTCAAGACCCTGGCGCCGCGGTCCTGAACCACGGCCGAGGGTCAACCGGGCGGTCGCCCTTGCGGATCTCGAAATACAGCTCCGGACGGGGGCTGCCGCCGCTGTCGCCGGCCGCCGCGATGGAATCGCCCGCGGCGACCTGATCGCCGACCTTCTTGTAGAGGCGCTCGTTGTGGCCGTAGAGGCTCAAATATCCGTTGCCATGGTCGATGACGAGGAGCAAGCCCAGGCCCGGCAGCCAGTCGGCAAAGATGACCCGTCCCTGGTATATCGCTCTCACCTGCGCGCCCCGCGCGGTGTCGATGAGCAAACCGTCCCACTTGAGGCCGCCCGCTCGATCCTGACCGAAGCTCGCCGCGACCCGGCCGGCGACCGGCCAGGCGAGCTCTCCGCGCAGCCGCGAGAAGGCATCGTTGCCGGGGGTGAGCGCGGGGCTGGCGCGCCGCAGCCGGTGCAGCAGAGCCGCGAGGCCGGCGCGCTCCTGCTGCAGACGCCGCAGCTGCTGTGCCCGCGTGCGCGATTCAGCCTCGAGGCTCGTGAGAGCCGCGAGGCGCTGCGAGCGCGCGTCCTCGAGCCGGCCCAGCTCCTCGTTCTGCTGCGATTCGAGGGCTGCGAGGTGCTGCTCCTCGCCGGCGAGCTGGGCGTCGAGCGCATCGAGCTGGCGCACGTCCGCGGCGATGCGGGCCAGCTCGTCCGCGCGCGCGCGCCCGAAGTAGCTGTAGTAGGCGAACATGCGGCCGGCGCGCGCGGGATCCTGCTGGTTGAGCAGCAGCTTCAGGGGCTCGTCGCGCCCGATGAGGTAGGCCGCGCGCAGCTCCCCCGCGAGGGCGGCGCGCTCGCCGGCAATCTCCGCCTCGCGCTGCCGCTTCTGCGCGGCGAGCTGCGCGCGCCGCTCAGCGCGCTGGGTGCGCTCGCCCTGCAGCTGATCCAGAGCCCCACGGGCCGCGCCCACGGCCAGCTCGGCGCCCTTGAGGTCGCGCGTCATCCGGTTCACCTCGACCTGGCCGCGGCTCTCCCGCTTGTGAATGCGGGCGATCTCGGCCTGCACAGCCTCGAGCTGCGCTTCGGTCGCGGCGCGCTTCGGCGTTCCGGCGCCCGCGGGCAGGATACAGAGCACCGCCGCGGCCGCGCCGGCGGCGATTGCCGCCAAGCGGCGCACGTCATACATGCTCGTTATACTACGCCCCCTTTTTTGGCGGGCGCCCCGGCTATCGGCATATGGATCGGCTCATCGAGTACACCTCCCATCATCCGCTGCTCGTCTTGGCGGTCGTCGTGGCGGCCGCGCTCGTCGTCGCGTACGAGGCGTACCTTCGCTTCCAGAGCGCCGCGGCGATCTCGCCGCAGCAGCTCATCCGGCTGATGAATCAAGGGGCGCTGGTCCTCGACATTCGTCCCGCGGATCAATATGCGGCCGGACACATCAGCGGCGCACGGCAGCTGCCGTCCGACCAGATCGCCCAGGCCGGCGATACGCTCAAAAAGCACAAGGAGAAGCCGGTGGTAGTGTACTGTGACGCGGAATCCCTCGCCGCGTCGGCGGTTCGGCGGCTCGCGGCCCAGGGGTTCACCAAGGCCTTCAGCCTGCGGGGCGGATTGCCGGCCTGGCGCGCCGAGAACCTGCCTCTCGCGAAGACCTGATCCGGAAGGACGCGCTCGAGCCATGTCCCAGGCGGAAGTGGTGATGTACGCGACGAGCTGGTGCCCGTACTGCGCGAGCGCGCGCCGGCTGCTCGAGGAGAAGGGAATACCGTACACGGAAATCGACATCGAGGCGCAGCCGCAGGCCCGGGCGGAGATGATCCGGCGGAGTTCCGGCCGTCAAACGGTGCCCCAGATCTTCATCGGCGAAAGCCACGTCGGAGGCTCCGACGACTTACAGGCGCTCGACGCATCGGGCGGCCTCGAGCGGCTGCTCGAAGCAGGGCCGCAGACCTTGAGGAGTTGAATGCATGGCCATTCTATCGAGCAGCGACGGCGGCGCCCCGGCCGCCAGCCCCGGGAGCGACGATCAGAACGG
The DNA here is from genome assembly GCA_963849095.1 of uncultured Gammaproteobacteria bacterium. GTDB lineage: Bacteria > Pseudomonadota > Gammaproteobacteria > Steroidobacterales > Steroidobacteraceae > JASHUC01. Next base: position 494,741 of record CAWKGA010000009.1, on the reverse strand, counting down.
ACCGCAGCTGTCGCTGCAGGCCGTCTATCTCAAGGATTGCTCGTACGAGGCCCCGAACGGCCCGCGGCTCGACGGCGCGTGGAATCCACAGATCAGTCTCGACCTGCACACGGGCGTCAATCCGCTCGGCGCCGACCTCAAGGAGATCGTCCTCACGATCACCGTGTCCGCCAAGCAGAACGATGTGACGCTGTTCCTCGTGGAAGTGAAGCAGGCGGGCGCCTTCGTGATGCGCAACATGTCCGATGACGACGCGCGCCGGGCCATCGGCAGCGTCTGCCCGAACGTGCTGTTCCCGTACGCGCGGGCCGCTGTCTCCCAGCTCGTCATGCAGGGGGGCTTCCCGCAGTTCCTGCTGCCGCCGGTGAATTTCGACGCGCTGTACACGCGGTCGCTGACGGACCAGCAGCAGCCGACGGCCACGAAGAACTGAAGGCCCGGCCCCGCTCGGTGCACTCCCGTGGCAGCGGATAGAAAGCACGCGGCACCGATCGCCGTGCTCGGCGCGGGCTCCTGGGGAACCGCGCTCGCCATCCAGTTCGCCCGCAGCGGCAGGCCCACGCGCCTCTGGGGACGCGACCTCAAGCGCATGGCGGCGCTGCTCGAGGAGCGATCCAACGAGCGGTACCTGCCCGGAGGGGCCTTCCCCGATGCGCTCAGGGCCGGCTCGGACCTCGCCGCAGCCGTCCGCGGTGCGCTCGACGTGCTGCTCGTCGTGCCGAGCCAGGGGTTCCGCGCGCTGCTCGAGGAGCTCGCGCCGCTCCTCGACCCCGCCATGCGCCTCGCCTGGGCCACGAAGGGCTTCGAGTCCGAGAGCGGGAAGCTTCCTCATCAGATCGCCCGCGAGCTCCTCGGCCCGGACCGCTCGATCGCAGTCCTTTCAGGGCCCACCTTCGCGCGGGAGGTCGGCGCGGGACTGCCGACCGCCATGACCGTCGCCTCGCCCGACGCCGCCCTGGCGGCGGCGCTCGCGCGTGATCTCTCGTCGGCGAACTTCCGCGCCTACATCTCCACGGACATCGTCGGAGTCGAGGTCGGAGGCGCCGTCAAGAATGTGCTCGCCGTCGGCGCGGGGCTCTCGGACGGGCTCGGCTTCGGAGCGAACACTCGAGTCGCGCTCATCACGCGCGGGCTCGTCGAGATGACTCGCTTAGGGACGGCGCTCGGCGCGAGGAAGGAGACCTTCATGGGCCTCGCGGGCTTGGGGGACCTGGTCCTGAGCTGCACGGACGACCAGTCGCGCAACCGCCGCTTCGGCCTGCTGCTCGCGGCGGGCCGCACGGTCGAGGAGGCGCGCGCCGAGATCGGCCAGGTCGTGGAGGGCTATCTCGCCGCCAAGGCGGTGCGAGGCGTCGCGGCGCGGGAGGGAGTCGAGATGCCGCTCTGCGGCGGAGTCTATCAAGTCCTCTACGAGGGCCTGCCCGCTCGCGAGGCCGTGCGGGCGCTCATGACGCGCCCGATCAAACCGGAGGCAGAGTAGCGCCCGGGGCGGCTAGGAGGGTGTCGTCGCCGTGGGCAGCGCGGTCGCCGCAGTATCGTGATCCGCAGTGTGGTCCGACCTGATCTTGAGCGTGGAGAGGATTCCCGCCGCGATGAGCGTGCCGAGAGCGAGCACCATCGACACGGTCGGCAGGCTGTAGTGCTGGTCGAACAGATAGCCCGCGAGCGGGGGCCCGAGCACGGAGCCGCCGCGCCCCACGCCGATGGCAAATCCGGTGCCCGAGGAACGCACGTGCGTCGGGAAGACATGCGCGAAGATCGCATACATGCCGACGATGCCCGCGTTCGTGCAGAACAGGGCGAAGGCGGCAAGGAGCGAGAGGTGCGTGAGATTCGGCGCACTGCGGCCGAACAGGCTCACGGCGATCGCCCCGAGCACCATCGCGCCGATGGTGAGCCGCTTCACATCGAATCGCAGGGACAGCAATCCGAGCGTCGCACCACCGAGCATGCCGCCGACGTTGGCCCAGGTGAGCACCGCCGAGCCCTGCGATTGGGTGAAGCCCATGTTGACAACGATCTTCGGAGTCCACTTCGCAATGTAGTAGAAGCTCATCACATGGAAGAAGTAGGTGGCCGTCACGATCAGCGTCGTCGCGATGAGCACGGGCCGGAAGATGTCGCCGCTCGTGCGTGTGCGCGCCTCGGGGGTGATCACCGGCAGCGCCTCGACGGCGGCGTGGCCCATGCGCCTCAACGTGCGGTTCACCTTCTCGAGCGCCCCGGCGGGCTGCTTGCGGATGAGCCAGGGGACCGACTCCGGCACGAGCCAGTAGACGAGCGGGATGAAAAGCACGGTGAATGCGCAGCCGAAGTAGAAGACCGTGCGCCAGTCGTGCCCCTTCAGCAGCTGCGTGACGATGATGCCGCCGACCACCGCGCCGATGGGGTAGCCGATCGACATGATCGAGACCGAAAGATTGCGCGTGCGCGTGTTGGAGAACTCGGCCGCGACGGAGTTGATCGCCGCGAGCGTGCCGCCGATCCCGAGCCCCGTGATGACGCGGTACGCGGAGAGAGAGGCCATGCCGCCCGCCGTCGTGGCGAGATACATGCCCGCGGCCATGACGACGAGACAGCCGAGGATCGTCGCGCGCCGCCCGATCCGGTCCGCGACGCGACCGAGCAGGATCGAGCCGAGCGCCATCCCGGCGAGCTCCATCGACTGCAGCCAGCCGAGCGCAGTCTTGGTCGGGTGCCACTCTGCCGCGATGCCCGGTGAGGCGAACGCGATCGAGAGAACGTCAAAGCCGTCGAGCGCATTGAGCCCGATCGTGATCACCACGGCCGTGATCTGCAGCCAGCCCATGCGGGCGCGCGCGAGAACCTCGCGAGGATCGGTATTCACGGACGGTGCCCCCTCGATCGATGCCCGGCCTGGGCCAGGATCGCGGAAGCGTACCATTCCCGCGGCCGAACCGCCGCCTGCGTTGACATGTCTCCGAGGGCAGCCGGCTCCGGCGCCCGCGAGGCGGATCAGTCGGCCCGATTCATGCCGAGCTCTTTGAGCTTGCGGGTCAAGGTGTTGCGGCCCCAGCCGAGGAGCTTCGCGGCGTCCTGCCGGTGGCCCTGGGTGCGCTTGAGCGCCGCGCGGATGAGCACCCGCTCGAATTCCGGCTGAGCATCGAGGAGCAGCGGGCGCTTGCCGACCAGGGCCTGGCGCTCCGCCCAGCTCGCGAGGGCCTTGGCCCAGTCGACCTCCGTCGCCTCCGTGGCGTCAGCGGTGATCTCTGCCGGGAGATCCTCGGCGCCGATCTCGGTTCCCGGCGCGAGGACGCTGAAGCGTCGGCACAGGTTCACGAGCTCGCGCACGTTGCCCGGCCAGGCGTAGCTCACGAGCCTCTCCTCAGCTTGCGGGGAGAGGACCTTCGGCTCGACTCCGAGCTCGAGCGCCGCGACCTGCAGATAGTGCTCAAGGAGAGCGGGGATATCCTCCGACCGCGCCCGCAGGGGCGGCAGCTCGATGCGGATCACGTTGAGGCGGTGATAGAGATCTTCCCGGAACAGCGCCCGTTGCACGTGGCTCTGCAGATTCTGGTGCGTGGCCGCGATGACGCGCACGTCCACCCGGATCGGCGTCTGTCCGCCCACCCGGTAGAACTCCCCCTCCGCGAGCACGCGGAGCAAGCGCGTCTGCAGCGGCATGGACATGTCGCCGATCTCGTCGAGAAACAGCGTTCCGCCGTCCGCCTGCTCGAAGCGCCCGCGGCGCAGGCTGTCCGCGCCGGTGAAGGCTCCCCGCTCGTGCCCGAACAGCTCCGACTCGAGCAGCTCGCTCGGGATGGCGGACGTATTGAGAGCGATGAAGGGCTTCGCCGCGCGCGGGCTGTGCTCGTGCAACGCGCGCGCGACGAGCTCCTTGCCCGTGCCCGACTCGCCGGTGATGAGAACCGTCACGCTGGAGCGCGACAGGCGGCCGATGGCGCGAAAAACCTGCTGCATCGCGGCCGCGCGGCCCAGGAGCTCCGGAATGCTCGGCGGGCCCGTCGGCTCTCCGGCCGCCGCCGCGCCGCTGCGGGCCGCGCGCCGCACCAGGTTGACCGCCTGATCGATGTCGAAGGGCTTCGGAAGATACTCGAACGCGCCGCTCTCGTAAGCCGACACCGCATTGCCGAGATCGGCATAGGCGGTCATCACGATGACCGGCAGCGCGGGGCGCGTGTCGCGGATCTTCTTCAGCAGATCGAGCCCCGACTGCCCGTGCATGCGAATGTCGGTGATCAGCACGTCCGGCGAATCGCTGCGCAGCGCTGTGAGCGCCGGCTCGGCGGACTCGAACGTGCGGGGCAGCATGCCGCCGTTGCGCAGCGCGCGCTCGAGCACCCATCGGATCGATGCGTCGTCGTCGATGAGCCAGACATTGAGGCTCGGCGCGCTCACGGCGGTACCTCGAGGGGCAGCTGCAGCGTGAATACGGTACACCCGGGCTCGCTCGTGAACTCGATCATGCCCCCGTGGCGCATGACGAGGTCCTGTGCGACGGCGAGACCGAGCCCCGTGCCGCTCGCGCGTCCCGTGACGAGCGGATAGAAGATGCTGCCGCGCAGCTCTTCGGGCACGCCGGGCCCGTCATCCTCGACTTGCAAGCTCGCGGCGAGACGGTGCTTGCGGCCGGCGATGTTGACGTTGGACAGCGCCCGCGTCCGCAGCGTGATGAGGCCTCGCTCCCCGACCGCCTGCAGCGCATTGCGCGCCACGTTGAGCAACGCCTGGACCAGCTGGTCGCGGTCGAGCATCGCGCTCGGCAGGCTCGGGTCGTAATCGCGGTCGATCGCCACGGCGTCCGGCGCCTCGCCGCGCAGCAGGTGGCGGACGTGCTCGCAGAGCTCGTGCACGTTGATCAGGCTTCGGCGCTGCGGCCGCACCGGCCCGTTCATCGAGTCCACGAGCATCGTCAGGCGGTCCGCCTCGTTGATGATGACGCCGGTGTACTCCTTCAAAGACTCATCGATCAGCTCGCGCGCGAGCAGCTGCGCGGCCCCGCGCAGCCCCCCGAGCGGATTTTTGATCTCGTGCGCGAGCTGGCGAAGCATCATCCGGTTGCTGTCGAATCGCGCGCGCAGATCCGACTCGCGCGATATGCGCAGCCGCTGCGTGGCGTCCGCGAGCTCGAGGAGCAGGTGCGTGCCGGTCACGCCCCCCTCGGTCGGCGTGATCGTCACGTCGAGGATGCGGGGCTCGCGCGGAGCGGCCTTCGGGCTCACGACGAGCTCGCGGTCGGCGAAGCCTTCCCCCGTCTCGAGCGCCCGCCTGAGCAGCGCGAGGAGCTCGCCGGATTCGCAGAAATCGCCGAACGGGCGGCCCCGCGTTTGATTCATGCTGAAGGCGAGCAGATCCTGGGCGGCGACGTTCGTGTAGATCGTGCAGAGGTGCCGGTCGAGGACGACGATTCCGGTCGACAGCGCATCGAGCAGCTCCGCGGTGTCGAAATGCGAGAGCGGCGAGGGCAAGCTCGCCTCGAGCCTCACGGCGCACCTCCGCGCGCGGGAGGAGTGTCGGCGAGCCGCGCGCGAGCTGCGGCAAGCGCCGCGACCGCGGCCGTCAGAAGCGCGGCCGATTCGCAGGGTTGGGAGCCTGGTCCGACGGCTGGTGCACGAAGAACGTGATGGCGGGCGCCTCGCAGATCACCTGCCCGCCCGCGCTCTCGACCTGGGCGGCGAGCGTGTGCGCGCCGCGATCGACCTGCGGAATCGTGAAGGCGCCGCTCAGAGATGCGGCGTTCGGCAAGACCTTGCCGTCGAGCAGCAGGATCACCCGAGCTCCGGCCTGGAGATTCCGCGGCAGTTGAACCTGGCCGCTCACGCTCCAGGCGTTCATGAACATCTGCTGGTCGGTGGGGCTCGCGATGGAGCATTCCGCCCGGGGCGTGGTCGCGCGCTGCTGCGCGGCGGTGTCTACTTGCGGGGTCGGCGGGGCGGAATAGGTCGGCGCATTCTGGACTTGCAACTTGGCCGCGCCGGAATGCGGCTGATCGCTGAAATGAGTGACGCCTTGCTCGTCCACCCAGGTGTAGACGGTCGTGGCCGCCAGGGCACCGGCACTCGCCAGAAGCGTTATGGTAAGGAGAAGCGCGCGCATACGGCCCGAGCATAGCCCGGGGGCTCGCGGAGCGCCAAATGGCCGGTATCGGCGGTGCGAACTCCGTCAGGCCGCAGCGGCGCTCTCCCCCGCTCGGGAGGAGAGCGCCGTCCGCGCGAGGCTGCGGAGCGTTGAGGCGCACGACGAGCCGGCTCACAAGCTGTAGTACATCTCCAGCTCGATGGGATGCGTCGACATCCTGAGCTTCGTGACTTCCTGCATCTTCAGATCGACGTACGCATCGAGCACGTCGTTCGTGAACACCCCTCCGCGCGTCAGGAATTCGTGGTCCTTGGCGAGGTGCTCGAGAGCCATGTCGAGCGAGTGGCACACCCTCGGGATGTGCTTGGCCTCCTCCGGCTCGAGATCGTAGAGATCCTTGTCGGCGGGGTCACCGGGATGGATCTTGTTCTGGATCCCATCGAGACCGGCCATCATCATGGCAGCGAACGCGAAGTAAGGGTTGGCGTTCCCGTCCGGGAAGCGCACCTCGATGCGCCGTGCCTTGGGGCTCGACACCCACGGTATGCGGATGGAGGCGGAGCGGTTGCGGGCCGAATAGGCGAGCATCACGGGCGCCTCGAAACCCGGCACCAGCCGCTTGTAGCTGTTCGTGCCGGGATTGGTGATCGCATTGAGCGCCTTCGCGTGCTTGATGATGCCGCCGATGTAGTACAGCGCGAGCTCCGACAGCCCACCGTACTTGTCGCCGGCGAACAGAGCCTTGCCCTCTTTCTGCAGCGACTGGTGCACGTGCATGCCGTTGCCGTTGTCGCCGACGAGCGGCTTCGGCATGAAAGTCGCGGTCTTGCCGTAGCTCTGGGCGACGTTCATCACGCAGTACTTCATGATCTGCACGGCGTCGCCCTTCTCGACGACACCGCCTGGGCCGACGCCGATCTCCGCCTGTCCACCGGTCGCCACCTCATGGTGGTGGACCTCGACCTTCAGCCCCATCTCCTCGATGGCGAGGCACATGGCCGAGCGGATGTCCTGGAACCCGTCGACAGGAGGCACCGGGAAGTAGCCGCCCTTGAGGCCGGGACGGTGACCTTTGTTGCCCTCGACGTACGTCGTGCCGGAGTTCCAGTTGCCTTGTACGGAATCGATCTCGTAGAAGCAGCCGCGGATATCAGAGCCGGAGCGCACGCTATCGAAGATGAAGAATTCGTTCTCCGGCCCGAAGAGCGCCTTGTCGGCGATGCCGGTCGACTTGAGGTACGCCTCGGCGCGCTTGGCGAGCGACCGGGGACAGCGTCCATAGCCTTGCATCGTCGTCGGCTCCAGGACGTCGCAGCGGATATCGACCGTCGTCTCCTCGAAGAACGGATCGATGACAGCGGTACCCGCCTCGGGCATCAGGACCATGTCCGAGTCCTGAATGCCTTTCCAGCCGGCAATCGACGAGCCGTCGAACATCTTGCCTTCGCGGAAGAACTCCTCGTCGATGAGCCGCGCCGGAATGGTGACGTGCTGCTCCTTGCCGCGGGTATCCGTAAACCGGAGGTCCGCGAACTTGGCCTCCTTTTCTTTTATGAGTTTCAGAACATCGCTCGGTGTCATATCGCCTCCGAAATAGGGGTTGCCCGTCGCGCAGTCGAGCGTTGAGCCTTTGCAGCCGGTGTGCCAAACTTGTGCGCTTTAGAAATCAAGGACTTGCGAGAGAACTGCAATGCCTGTGCTCTATCTTAGAGCATCCGCCCGGCGTCACGCACCAGATTTGTGCAGCGGCTCAGCTCCGACCCGGTGCGCCGGAAGGCCGGTATACTCGCGCGAATCACGCAAATGATGCCTGCGGCCGTGCCGCCGCGCGCCCCCAGCACGACCTCGGCTCGACATGCAACTCATCGGTTCGATGGCCTTCACGGCCTTCCTGTTCGTCTGGACCTTCCTCTACGCCATCCTGTTCGTGGCGGTGGCGCCCCTCCTGCCCTTCCCGCGGCGCTCTGCCTTCGCGCGCACCTGGGCGCGGGTCCTGCTCGCGGTGCTGCGATGGACCTGCGGCCTCACCCATGTCGTCGAGGGAGCGGAGCACCTGCCCCGTGACAATCACATCGCGCTGTGGAAGCACTCCTCCTCCTGGGAGACGATCGCCATGAACGTGATCTTTCCCCGCCAGGTGTGGGTGCTCAAACGGGAGCTGGAATGGATCCCGGTGGTCGGCTGGGCCATCAAGCTTCTGCACGCCATCGCGATCGACCGCGGCTCGGGCCGCATCGCAGTGGGTCAGGTAGTGGAGCAAGGCAAGCAGAGGCTGTCCGAGGGCGACTGGATCATCGTCTTCCCCGAGGGCACCCGCATGGCCGCCGGCGAGACGCGAAAGTACGGCGTGAGCGGCGCCCTACTCGCCGCGGAGACTGGAAAGCTGATCATCCCCGTCGCTCACAACGCCGGCTATTTCTGGCCCCGGCGCGGTCTGCGGAAGCGGCGCGGCCTCGTCCGGGTCGTCATCGGCGCGCCGATCGAATGCGCGGGCCGCGACCCGCGGGACATCAACGAGGAGGCTCAGAGCTGGATCGAGGCGCAGGTCGCGCGGCTCGCGCCGGTTCTTGATCGGGCCTGAGGAATCTGACGCGCCTGAGGAGCGCTGGGGAGAGGCCCCCGTTCCATCGCGTCGAACGAGCGCCCGGAGGGCGCGTCTGGAGCTGAAGTTCAGGAGGCGCCCGTTCGGGCGCGTGTCGACGCGATGGAACGGGGGCCTCTCCCCAGCGCTCCACGCACCGTGCTCGCACGCCCTACGCACGCGCGTGGCGGTTCTTCAGATGTCGAGGTTTGCCACAGAGAGGGCGTTCTTCTCGATGAACTCGCGCCGCGGCTCGACCTGATCGCCCATCAGCGTTGTGAAGATATCGTCGGCGGTCACGGCGTCCTCGATGCGCACCTGCATCAGGCGGCGCGTCTCGGGATTGATGGTCGTGTCCCAGAGCTGATCCGGATTCATCTCACCGAGCCCCTTGTAGCGCTGGATGGTCTGGCCCTTGCGCGCCTGGTCGAAGAGCCACTTCATGGCTTCTTTGAACGAGCCCACATCCTGGCGCTCCGCGCCGCGCGTGACGTACGCGCCTTCCCCGATGAGACCTGCCAGCGTGCGGGCGAGCTCGGCGATGCGCTGATATTCCGCGGACTCGAAGAATTCCCGCGGGAGAAACTTCTGGCTCGGCGTGCCGTGCTGGGTCTTGTGGATGATGATGCGCGCCGCGTGTCCGTCCGCGGCCTCCCGCACGGCCACACGATAGGTTCGCGTGCCATCGGCGAGCGCGTTCATCTTCGCATTCAAATCCGTCACCCAGCCGCGCAGCCAATCGAGCCGATCAAAATCGGCGGGCGTCACCTCGGGCGCATAGATGAGCTGCTCGAGCAGGCGGTCGTCGTAACGGCGCGACCAGCGCTTGATGATCGCCTGCACTTCCATGTATCGCCGGGCCAGCATCTCGAGGCCCGATCCCTGCAGCGGCGGAGCCTCCGAGTTGACATGGAGAGCCGAGTTCTCGATCGCCGTATTGAGCAGCACCGAGTCGAGCTCGGCTTCGTCCTTGACGTAGAGCTCCTGCTTCCCGCGCTTGACCTTGTAGAGCGGTGGCTGGGCGATGTAGATGTGCCCGCGCTCGATGAGCACCGGCATCTGGCGATAGAAGAACGTGAGCAGAAGCGTCCGGATGTGGCTGCCGTCCACGTCGGCGTCGCACATGAGAATGATGCGGTGATACCGCAGCCGGTCCACGTCGAAGTCGTCCTTGCCGATCCCGCAGCCGAGGGCCGTGATGAGCGTGCCGACCTCGGCGGAGGACAGCATCTTGTCGAAGCGCGCCTTCTCGACGTTCAAAATCTTGCCCTTGAGAGGCAGGATGGCCTGCGTTCGGCGGTCCCGGCCCTGCTTGGCGGAGCCGCCGGCGGAGTCGCCCTCGACGATGAAGATCTCCGAGAGCGCCGGATCCTTCTCCTGGCAATCCGCGAGCTTTCCGGGGAGACCGGCCACATCGAGCGCGCCCTTGCGCCGGGTCATCTCCCGCGCCTTGCGCGCAGCCTCGCGCGCGCGCGCCGCCTCGATGATCTTCGCGACGATCCCGCGCGCATCCTGCGGATGCTCGAGCAGGAACTCTCCGAGCTTCGCGTTGACGACCGACTCGACGATGCCTCTCACCTCGGAGGAGACGAGCTTGTCCTTCGTCTGCGAGGAGAACTTCGGGTCGGGAAGCTTCACGGAGAGGATCGCCGTCAGGCCCTCGCGCGCGTCATCTCCCGTCGTCGGGACTTCCTTCTTCCCCGACATCTCCTTCTCGATGTAGTCGTTCAACGTCCGCGTGAGCGCGCTGCGAAAGCCCGCGAGATGCGTTCCGCCATCCTTCTGCGGGATGTTGTTCGTGTAGCAGTACATGCTCTCCTGGTAGGAGTCGTTCCACTGCATCGCGACCTCGACGATGACCGGCCCTTCCTGGGTTCTGAACCACAGGACCGACTCGTGGATCGGCGTGCGCGTGCGATTCAAATACGTCACGAACGCCTGCAGGCCTCCCTCGTGTTGAAAGACGTCCGACTTGTTCTCTCGCTCGTCGACCAGCTCGATCGTGACTCCGGAGTTCAGGAACGACAGCTCGCGCAGGCGCTTCGCGAGCACCTCGTAGTCGAACTGGATGTGGGTGAAGACCGTCGCGCTCGGGCGAAAGCGGATGGTCGTGCCCCGCTCCTCGGTGTCGCCGATCGTCGCGATCGGCGCCTGGGGCTCGCCCAGGTGGTACTCCTGGCGGAAGACGTGCCCATCGCGGCAGACGGTGAGGTGGAGGTAGTCGGACAGCGCGTTCACGACCGAGACTCCGACGCCGTGGAGACCGCCCGAGACCTTGTAGGAGCTCTCGTCGAACTTCGCGCCCGAGTGCAGCATGGTCATGATGACCTCCGCCGCCGAGCGGCCCTCCTCCGGATGCATGTTGACCGGAATGCCCCGGCCGTTATCGGTGACGGTCACGGACTCGTCGGCGTGAATTTTCACGACGATCCGGTCGCAAAACCCCCCGAGGGACTCGTCGATCGAGTTATCGACGACCTCAAAAACCATGTGGTGCAGGCCGGTCCCGTCGTCCGTGTCCCCGATATACATCCCGGGGCGCTTGCGCACGGCATCGAGCCCCTTTAAGACTTTGATTTTACTAGAATCGTAGACGTTGTTAGGCGACATGAAAACGCTCAGTTTTGGGATACGGCATTATACCGGTCGGACCCTCCCCTGTTCCACGTGAAACACGCGGTCCGGTGCCGGGAAAATCGCCGCATCGGGGCCGAGTGAGGTGACTACGAGCTGGCATCTCAGGCGAACGACCTGGTCGATGAACGCCGAGAGGTGCGCGGAGTCGAGCTCCGCGGCCGGATCGTCCAGTAGCAGCGCCGGCGTCGTCGCGAATCCATCCCGCAGCATCTTCAGTTGCGCGAGGATCATCGCAACCGCGATCAGCTTCTGCTGACCTCGTGAGGCCACGTCCCGGGCCGGAAGGCCATCGAGCCGAAGCTGCACATCAGCCCTGTGCGGACCCACGTGGGTCGCTCCCCGAGCCGCGTCGCGCGGCGCGGATACCCGGAGTGCACCCGCCAGCGAGGAATCGCGTGCCCAGCCCTGACTGTAGGTGAGCTCGACGTCGCGACCGAGCAGCGACCCAATCGTCTCGCGCCAGTGCGGCTGCAACTGATCGAGCGAGCGGCGCCGGGACTCCGTGAGCGCCTCGCCGAGGCCGATCAGCTCGGGATCCCAGGCGGCCGCCTGGCTGGGCTCATCACGGAGAGCGGCATTCCTCTGCTGCAGCGCACGGTGATAGCGCGTCCAGGTCTGGATGAATCCTGGTTCCACGTGGAACACTGCCCAGTCCATCCAGCGCCGCCGCCTGGCAGCGCTCTCCTCCACCAGCTTGTGTACGCCGGGATCGATGACCTGGACCGGGAACACCTGGGAAAGCTCGGCCAGGGACGACACGAAGGCACCGCCCACCTTGGCAACCGTCGGCGCACCCCGCGCCGCCTGAAGTCCAAGCGCTTTCTCGGGGGCCGCCGTCCGTCCGAAGACGATGAGCTGTGGCTGATCATGGCGAATCACCCGCTCGGTGCTGCGGGTGCGGAAAGACCGGCCCCGGCCGAGCAGAAAGATGGCTTCCAGGATCGACGTTTTGCCGGAACCGTTGGGTCCCCAGATCAGGTTCTGCCCGGGGTGCAGATCGAGCTCGATGCTCTCGAGACACCGCACGTCGGCGGCGGAGATAAACGCGAGACTCACGAGCCTCTCCGGGGGCACGCAGTAACGGCTGCGTGCGAGAGGCCTCGGATCAAAGCCTCATCGGCATAACGACGTATCTCGCTCTGGCCGCTCCGGGTGATCGGACCAGGCAGCTGCTGTTGGAGTCGGTGAGTCCGATCTCGACCTTATCGGTGTCGAGCGCAGCGAGAGCATCCAGGAGGTAGCTGACATTGAACCCGATCTCGAGCTCTTCGCCCTCGTAGGTCACCTCGAGCTGATCCTCCGCCTCCTCCTGCTCCGGATTGTGCGCTTGGATGGTCAGCATACCGGGCTTCAGGCTGAGCCGGATGCCGCGGTACTTCTCGTTGGACAGGATCGCCGTGCGCTGAAAGGATTGCCGGAGCAGCTCCCGGTCTGCCTCGATGATCTTGCTCGGACGGGCCGGCAGGACGCGCGCATACTCCGGAAAACGGCCATCGATCAGCTTCGAAGTGAGTCGAATATCGCCGATATTGATGCGAATGTGATTAGTTCCTACGCCGACCTCCAGGTTGCCATCGCCCACGAGAATACGCTGCAGCTCGAGAACACCCTTGCGCGGAACGATGACCTGCTGGGCCGAGGATGAGGGCGCCTCGAGCTGTGTCTCGCAGAGCGCCAACCGGTGGCCGTCGGTGGCCACGGCGCGCAGAACCTCACCTTCCGTCTCGAGCAGCATGCCGTTGAGGTAGTACCGGACGTCCTGCTGCGCCATGGAAAAGTGCGTCTTGTCGATCAGTTCCCGCAGCGCTTTCCGGGACACCGAGAGATGCTGCTGGGCGTTGATCTCCTCGACGATCGGAAACTCGGCGGCCGGCAAGCTCGACAGCGTGAATCGGCTGCGGCCCGCCCTCAAGACCGCCCGCTCGCCTTCGGTCGTCACGCTGACGCGGGATTTCTCCGGCAACGCTCTGAAAATATCGAGCAGCTTGCGGCCGGGTACCGTGACATCGCCCGGTTGCTCCACGGTGACTTCGTGCGAGGCGACGAGCTCCACCTCGAGGTCGGTTCCGGTGACGCTCAGGCGGTTCTCGCGCGCGGACAGGAGGACGTTCGCGAGGATGGGCATCGTCTGGCGGCGTTCGACCACGCCGATGACGCTCTGCAGGGGGCCGAGGATATCTTCACGAGCTGCCGTGATTTTCATGTTGCGCCGTGAGAGACCACTGGTCTCTGAAGTCTTAGGATTTGAAAGGATGATTGTAGAATCTTATAGAGCCTGTGGATATGAGGACAACTCGGACAACGGCCAATCGATCAAGAGGTTGTCCGCGTCCGCCCGCTTGACGGACCCCTGAGCGACCTGCCGAACGCCTGTGCGTCACCTGTGGGTAGATTTCCCCGCCGATTTATCCCCAGGTGATCCACATCAACCCGTCAGAGTTCTCAACAGGTTTGAGTAGTCCTCGCTCACGCGCTGCTCGGAGCCGCGTAGCTCCTTGATGCGCTTGCACGCATGCAGCACTGTCGTATGGTCGCGGCCACCGAAGGCGTCGCCGATCTCCGGCAGGCTGTGGCTCGTGAGCTCCTTCGCGAGGGCCATCGCGACCTGCCTCGGCCTCGCCACGGACCGGTTGCGCCGCTTCGACAGCAGATCCCCCATGCGGACCTTGTAGTAGTCCGCGACCGTCTTTTGAATGTTCTCGATGGTCACGAGCTTTGCTTGCAATTGCAGGAGATCGCGTAACGCATCCTTCGCGAATTCGAGCGTGATCGCGTGTCCGGTGAAGCGCGCGTTCGCAATCACCCGGCGCAGCGCTCCCTCGAGCTCGCGGACGTTCGAGCGGACGCGCTTGGCAATGAAGAACGCGACTTCCTCCGGAAGCGCAACGTTCGCCGCCTGCGCTTTCGTCAAGAGGATTGCCACGCAGGTCTCGAGCTCCGGCGGCTCGATGGCCACCGTGAGGCCGGACCCGAACCGCGACCGCAGACGCTCCTCGAGGCCACCCACCTCCTTCGGATAACGGTCGCAGGTGAGAATGACCTGGTGCTGCCCCTCGAGCAGCTCGTTGAAGGTGTGGAAGAACTCCTCCTGCGAGCGATCCTTGCCGGCGAAGAACTGGATGTCGTCGATCAGGAGCGCATCGAGCGAGCGATACGCGGTCTTGAACTCGTTCATCGCGCTGTGCTGCAAGGCGCGCACCATGTCGCCGACGAACCGCTCGGAATGCACATAGGCGACGCGTGCCTCGGCGTCCCGCTGCTTGACGAGGTGCGCGACGGCGTGCATCAGGTGCGTCTTGCCGAGACCGACACCGCCGTAGAGGAACAGGGGGTTATAAGCCCGGCCGGGATTCTCCCCGACTTGCTGGGCGGCCGCCTTGGCGAGCTGATTGCTCTTCCCCTCGACGAACGTCGCAAACGAGAAATCCGGATTCAAGCGGGCACCGACCACGATCCCCTCCGCGCGTCGCGGCTTGATCTGCTGGGCAGCCGGCTGCGGCGGCGGGTGGGCCTTGGCGCGGGAGCCGACCTCCACCGTGACGATCGGCGCGCCGCCCACTGCCTCGCGCAACAGCTCCCCGAGGCGCTGCAGGAGATTCGCGTTGACCCAATCGACGACGAAGCGGTTCGGCGCGAGAAGCTTGAGCGCGCCGACACCCTCGATGGCCTGTAGCGGGCGCACCCACGTGTTGAACTGCTGCTCCGGCAGCTCGGCTTCAAGCGCGCTGATGCAGCGAGACCACAGCGAGGCCTCCACGGAGCATTGCCTCCCGCGACAATCGACGGGCTTCGAGGAAAAGGACGCGCAGTCTATACCCGCCGTGGTCTCACCTTAAAGAGCGGCCGTATTGACACCCTGCACGTGGACGGCTTAGCCTTGCCGCCCTTTTGTAGAGCCGCCGGACGATGAAGCGTACGTACCAGCCGAGCAAGGTGCGCCGCAAGCGCACGCACGGGTTCCGCGCGCGTATGGCCACGGCGAACGGCCGCAAGGTCCTCGCCCGCCGCCGCGCGAAGGGTCGAAGGAAGCTCATTCCCTAGGCCGATATCGCGTGCCATCACGAGGCGCCGGCCTCGAGCGCCTGAGGCACCCGCCACGGCGGCGCCTGCGCCGGAAATCCGACTTCGAGGCCGTCTATGCGCGCGGACGGCGCCTCGGTGACGGCTTCTTCGCAGTCACCGTGCGCCCGAGTGGGGCCGGCTGCGCGCGGCTCGGCCTCGCGGTCGCCACGAAGGCGGTCGGCAACTCGGTTGAACGCAACCGGGTCCGGCGGGTGATTCGAGAGACGTTCCGGCTGCGCCAGCACGACCTGCCCCTGGTGGATGTCGTCGTGAGCGCGCGCGGGGGGGTCCGCGGGGCACGGAACGACCAGCTCCGCGCGAGTCTCAATACGCTGTGGGACAGAGTGAAAGAGCAATGCGCCTCGTTGCCGAGATCCTGATCCGCCTTTATCAGTGGACATTGAGCCCGCTGCTCGGACCGGCGTGCCGCTTCCATCCCTCGTGCTCCGAGTACGCGCGGGAGGCCATCCACCGCTTCGGGGTCGTCCGCGGCAGCTGGCTCGGCATCCGCAGGATCGGCCGCTGTCATCCCTGGAACCCGGGCGGATACGACCCCGTACCTCCCGGCAATCCCCCCTCGCGCCCTGCCTTGCGGTCATGACCAGCAGCTACCCCCGCTTCCTTCTGTGGTGCGTGCTCGGCATGGCGCTGTGGATCAACTACCAGACCTGGGTGCACGATTACGGGCCGGTACCCGGCACGGGTTCCCCGTCCGAGACCGCGCGCAGCGCAGGCTCGCCCGGCGGGAGCGCGCCCGGCCTCGGCTTCAGCGTTCCTCGAGCTTCGGGTGGCGCCGGTAAGGCGGCGGGCGAGGGGACGCGCCAGGGTGCAGTGTCCGCGAGCACTCCAGCCGCCGGTGCCGCGCCCGCTGTGCCGGAAGGTCCGACGATCGGCGTGCACACCGACGTGCTGAGCGTGCGCATCAGCCTGGAAGGCGGCACGCTGGTACAGGCCGACCTGCTCAAGTACCCGCTGGTCAAGGGCAAGCCCGAGCCGGTACAGCTCGAGAATCGCGCGAGCCCCAGTACGCTCTACGTGCTTCAGTCCGGACTCACGGGACCCGGCTCCGAGCCCCGGCCCACCCATCTCGCCTCTTTCACGAGCGCGGGGACCGATTACGGGCTCGCGGACGGCAGCGACGAGCTGCGCGTGCCGCTCACCTGGACGGACGGGCACGGGGTCACTGTCACGAAGACCTTCGTCTTCCACCGCGGCAAGTACCAGATCGGCTTGCAGCAGACGGTCGACAACCGTGGCGACACGCCCTGGCAGGCGGCGCCCTATGCGCAGATTCTGCGCTACGACGTACCGATACACACCTCGTACTTCAGCGATCCTTCGGAGCGCTACTCCTTTCGCGGCCCAGCGCTTTACGACGGCACGAAGTACCGGACGCTCAAGGTCTCGAGCGCGGACAACCAGCACCTCGCGCTCGACGTGACGGACGGTTGGCTCGCCGCACCGCAGCACGACTTCGTGTCGGCCGTCGTGCCCCCGTCGGGCGAGCCCTATCGGTACACGCTCAACGTTGACGGCGATGAGTTCGCCCTCGCCACCGCCGGTCCGGAGCAGACGGTCAGCCCAGGCGCCACCGCGAGCTTCGATTTCCGCCTCTTCGTCGGCCCGACGCTCAATTCGCAGCTCGCGGCGACGGCGCCCCACTTCGACCTCGTCGCGAACTACGGCAAGTTCACGTTTCTCGCAAAGCCGCTGTTCTGGCTTCTGGAGCAGGTCCACGGCCTCCTGCACAACTGGGGGCTCGCGATCATCGTCGTGACCTTCCTGCTCAAGCTCGCGCTGTATCCGCTCTCGGAGGCCAGCTTCCGGACGACGGCGAAGATGAGACTGCTCGGGCCACGCATCAAAGCTCTCCAGGAGACCTACAAGGACGACAAGGAGAAGAGCACCCGCGCCGTGCTGGACCTGTACAAGCGCGAGAAGGCGAACCCCGCCGCGGGGTGCCTGCCGATGCTCGTGCAGGTCCCGATCTTCTTCGCGTACTACTACGTCCTGCTCGGAAGCGTCGAGATGCGCCAGGCGCCCTTCTTCGGGTGGATCCAGGACCTCTCCTCGCGCGATCCGTATTTCATCCTGCCCGCGCTCATGGCCGCCGCAAGCTTCGTCCAGTTCAAGATCAGTCCGACCACGGCCGACCCCAAGCAGCAGAAGATGATGATGCTCATGCCGATCCCCATGTCGGCGCTCTTCGCGTTCTTTCCTGCGGGCCTGGTGCTCTACTACCTGACCAACAGCGTCCTCAGCATCGCGCAGCAATGGAACATCAACCGGCGTGTCGAGGCCGCCGCCGCGCGCAAGAAGCAGAGCTGACGCGGGAGCGGGTAGAATCGGCCGCATGGTGCGCCGTGACGCGACGAACGCTCGGGCTGAGATCGGCGTCGATACGATCGTCGCGGCGGCGACGCCTCCGGGACGCGGCGGCATCGGCATCGTGCGCTTGTCCGGGCCGCAGGCTCCGGAGATGGCGGTCACGATCGCGGGCGAGCTGCCGCAGCCGCGCCGCGCGACGCTCGCCCGCTTCCTCGACGGAAGCCAGCAGCCGATCGACGCTGGCTTTGTCCTCTACTTCCCCGAGCCGCATTCCTACACCGGCGAGCATGTGGTCGAGCTTCACGGGCACGGCGGTCCGGTCGTCGTGGAGGCGCTGATCGCGCGCGCCGTGGAGCTCGGCGCGCGGCGCGCGCTCCCCGGGGAGTTCACACAGCGCGCATTCCTCAACGACAAGGTGGATCTCGCGCAGGCCGAGGCGATCGCCGACCTGATCGACGCCGGCTCGCGCGAGGCGGCGCGGGCCGCCATGCGCTCGCTGCAGGGCGAGCTCTCCTCGATGCTGCAGGCGCTCACCGAGGCCGTCGTGGACTTGAGGACCTACGTCGAGGCGGCGATCGATTTTCCGGAGGAGGAGATCGACTTCCTTGCCGATCCCGAGGTTGCCGGGCGGCTCGACTCCGTGCGCGACCACTTCGAGGCGGTCGAGCAGAGCGCGCGCCAGGGCCGGCTCCTGCGTGAAGGGATGACGGTCGTGATCGCCGGAAGGCCGAATGCCGGCAAGTCGAGCCTCCTCAACCGCCTCGCCGGCTACGATGCCGCGATCGTGACACCCGTTCCGGGCACCACGCGCGACGTCCTCCGCGAGCGCATCCACATCGACGGCATGCCGCTCCACGTACTGGACACGGCGGGCCTGCGCGAGGCGGGTGATCTGATCGAGGAGGAAGGCATCCGCCGCGCCCAGTCGGAGATGTCCCGCGCCGACCGCGTGCTGTTCGTCATCGACACGGTGGCCGATCCCGCCGGCGCGGCGTACCAGGGCGAGCGGAGCCGCCTGCCGCCGGAGATTCCGGTGACGCTGGTCTTCAACAAGTGCGATCTGGCGGCCGGCCTGCCCATCGCCGACACGCAGTCCGGTCCGCCGCGCATCACGCTCTCGGCGCTCACCGGCCAGGGAGTCGACACGCTGCGCTCGCACCTGAAATCCTGCATGGGCTACCACACGCTCGATGCCGGCACGGTATCCGCGCGGGAGCGCCATCTGGAAGCGCTCGCGCGGGCCCGGCTACACGTTGACGCCGCCGCGCGCGAGCTCGCGGAGCGGCGCGCGGGCGAGCTCGTGGCGCAGGAGCTGCGGGAGGCTCAGCAGGCGCTGAGCGAGATCACCGGTGAGCTCACGAGCGAGGATCTGCTAGGACGGATATTCTCGAGCTTCTGCATCGGAAAATAGCGAGACGTCCGGAGACGTCCAGCGACTACCGCCGAGTGTGCGAGAAACGCTGAGTTTCAAGGCATTTTTCCCCACCTTCGTCCATTGCCCTCCATGGGCAGCCTTGTTATTGTGCCCCCATAGGTGCCCCATGTAGCGTCTCTCTGTGCCCCATTTAGGGGGTCAGAAGATAGCCATGGGGCACGGGGTCGATTTCCAGGGGGCACGCATGGCGCTCAATGACACGAAACTCCAACGATCGCAGGCGAAAGAGCGCGCCTACCAGATCGCCGACGGTGGTGGGCTCTACATCGAGGTGCACCCGAGCGGCAAAAAGGTCTGGCGCATGCAGTACCGGCAAGGCGGCCGCGGCTCGCCCAAGGAGAAGGTGACTCTCGGCGAATACCCCGCGCACACGCTCGCCGAGGCCCGCCTGTGGCGCGAGCAGTGCCGGGCGCTCATCGCCCATGGGCAGTCGCCGGCGGCTGCCAAGCAGGTGGAGAAGGCCGCACAGGCGGGGCGCGCCACCGACACGGTCGCGGCGTTCGCGAACCTCTGGTACGCCGATGTCGTGAGCCGCACCAACAGCGCGCCGCGCAACATCCGGCGGGTCCTCGACAAGGACGTCCTGCCCGCTATCGGCGACAAGCCCGTAGCCGACGTCACCATTCCGGACATCCTCGCGATTACGGACGCTGTGAAAGCTCGCGGCGCGGACCAGATGGCGCTGCAGACCCGCAACGTCATCAAGCGCCTTTTCGCCTACGCAATCGCTCGCGGCAAGACGCGCTTCAACCCGGCCGCCGCCATCGAGGCGCGGTTCATCGCGACGGCACGCAGCCGCGATGTGGCGCTGAGCCAGCAGGAGATCGGCCAGCTGCTGCGCGGCATCTACCAGTCTTCCATCCGCCGGCAGTACAAGCTCGCGCTGCACTTGCTGGTGCTGTGCATGATCCGCAAGGGCGAGCTGATCGGCGCGCGCTGGGACGAGATCAACTTCGAAAAGTCGGAATGGCTGATTCCGGCGGAGCGTATGAAGAAGGACAAGCCGCACCTGGTGCCGTTGTCCAAACAAGCAGTGGCGATGTTCGAGGAATTGAAGGGGCTCGCCAGCAAGTCGCAGTGGGTGCTGCCGAGCCGCAACACGCTGAAGGAGCCGATCGCCCACAGCACGCTCAATCAGGCGATCCGCTCGCTCGACCTCGGCGTGCGGGATTTCGTGATTCACGATTTTCGCCGCACCGCCTCGACGCAGCTGCACGAGGCGGGCTTCAACTCCGACTGGATCGAGAAGGCGCTCGCGCACGAGCAGAAGGGCGTGCGGGGTGTCTACAACAAGGCCGAGTACCTCGCCCAGCGCCAGGAGATGCTGCAGTGGTGGGCGGACCTGGTGGACGCGCAGATCGAGGAGGGGAGGAAGGTCGTGATCGGACGGTTCGGGAAGGCGTTTCAGGCGGCGTGACGAGCCAGTTATTAGAGCAAGAGTTCAAGGTCACGGCGCTCGCCGAAGGCAATACCCATGAAGTTGGTCGTTCTACTGCTCCTCGCCGCTGTCATCGGCTTTCGCACGTACCGCGTACGCTGGTATTATTCATCGCACGACTTCCCCAGCGACTTCGGCTGCTGGGCGCGGGGCCTCCTCGGAGGCCCTTGCTTTTTCTGGCCCAAGCCTGTGGCGCGATGACCACGAAGATCAACGCCCGCGCTTCTTCGTACCGCGCCACTCCCGGTTGAGCCGGTTCAGATCGAAGCCCTTGGGGTCGAAGACGCCGCCGATCCAGCGGATCATGTCTTCATGTTGCTCGTGCTCGCGATCCCCGAGGATCTCGAGGAACAGCGTGTAGCCGGGCGGGCCACCCACGTCGTCCGGCGGGCAGGCGTTCTCGCCCGCCACGCAAGTCGGCAGCGGTAGATCAATGCTCGACCAGTGCGACGGCTGCGATTCGATGACGATCCGGTGCCGCCAGCCGTCCCCCATGTCATACCGGTATTCCAATTCGCCTCCGACGCCGAGTTCCCCGGCGACGGCTGCGACCGACACGCGGCGCTCGTCTCGGCAGTTGGAGGTGTCTGAGTCGAGGCCAACTTCGTGAATCCACCAGTCGGGCGCGACGATGCCCGCACCCACTTGGAATTCGTGCGCGTGTGTGTCCATCCAGCCCATCACCCACTGCAGGTAGTTGTGCAGGCTGGCGAGCGTTGATTGATTCGACACCAGCACGCGGTGCCAGACTAAAGGAGCGACGTTGAGTAGCTCGATTCGCAGGGCAATGGCTTTTGGTCGCGGTGTCGCTGGCACAGGCGGCTCCAGTCAAATACCCTGCGGCTCGAAAGTGGGCTGGCGATTACTGAGTCTGGGCATGACTGGCGACACAATATCGCGTCTCGCGCAACGCGAAAATCCTGACCCATCGGCTTCTCAAAGCCTCTCGGCCTCGACTTAGCCGGGGAAAGGTAGTTCAGGTCCTGCCCGGCACCGACGCCACCGCACCAGCGTGCATAGGGCGGGGCCTTTTCGCTACCCAGGGCGCGGGACATCACCGCGACCGCTCCAGCTTCGGGGTGGGCCGGCTGCGGCGCAGTTGGACTCCCGCCATGAGCCATTCCTTTTCCGTCCTCGCCGGCGGCAGGTCGCGGACAAAGGACCTGGTTTGCTTGGCCAGCGCGGCCTGTCCTTGGCTTTCGAGCGCATCGCCCGCGGCGTCCCATCCGCGCTCGAGCGCGCGCCGTGTTTCGCGGACCCGCTTCCTAGCGAGGTCCTCGATCCGGTCCGGCTCGTGGGGCTTGATGACCGTCGCCTCAAGCCGGTCGAGCATGTGGGTGGACACGCCGCGGCGAGCGGCACGATAGACCGCATCAGACTTCCGCGGCCGGGTTTCCCCCCGCAAGACGCGGGGGGTCGCATTGGCGGCGACGCCGACGCGACGCAGGTGGCTCGCGAATTCCTCGCGCCACTCGCGCAGGGTGGTCTTGCGGATGTCCAGGCGCTCACCCTGCTCGCTGACCGCCTTGATGATCACATGGACGTGCGGGTGCGGCTCATCGGTGTGGAGAGCCATGACGTAGCGGTGCTTGAGCACCCACTGTTCGCGGCAGAACTCCTGCGTCGCGAGCAGCACCTTGTCTGCCGGCGTGCCGGCCGGCATCGAAAATACCAGCTTGTGCACGAGCTTCGGCACCGGCCGACCCTGAGATTGGCCAAGACCCGACTGGCACTCTGCCAGATCGAGGTCCCAATCCTGGATCAGGTCTTCGGCGGCTTCACGGCCCTGGAAGTGCCGCCCGTCGTCGGTCTGCAGCTCGACGTCGCCCTGTCGGCCAACGTATGCCAGGTGCTTGCGCACCGCTGCCACGGAATTGGCAGCCGACGGCAAGATCTTGACCATGACTTCCGGTGTGCGGAACACGGTGCGCGCGATCTGTTGGAGGTGTGCCGGCGACAGGCGGTCACGCCGGCCGGGCCCACGACGACCGTAGCTCAGGGCATCGAACAACGGACCCTCAGGGATGCGGTTCCGCATGACCGACCTTCCAGCTGATGGCGTTTGCCTTCAGCAGTCCCTTGACGTGATCCCGAAGCGCCGCGCAGATCCTCATCATCGCCACGAACTCACCGCGCCTTGAGTCGGCCGCGGGCGTCCCCTGGTGGGTCGCCCGGGCAATCTGGTTGAGGTTGCGGCCGATGGCTCCCAACTCCGCAATAACGCGATTGAACGCGCGCAGCTCATCCGCTGGCAACGGCGCCAGGTGCCGGAGGTGGGCGCGCACCAGCGCCGAGACGTAGGTAGCTGGCGCCAAACGTCGTGCGGCGGCGCGCTCCGCCAGCAGCAATTGATCGTCCGGTCGTAGTCGGACATACAGACGCGACCGCCGCGCCGTCTTGGCCACCGGCTCAGCCTCGCCGAGCTGGGACGAGCCAGAGCCGACGAGCGTCAGTTCCAACAGGTCCTTAAGCAGAGCGGACTCGCTGATGTTGCGCTTGCCAGCCAGCGCCCTGAGTCGAACCTTCGTGTCGGCGGACACGCGCGCTGCGATGAGGTGATCGGCGACCATGGCGCGTATTGTTTAACAACAGCGGCCACGGGCCTATCCTGCAACCTACCCCAAAACACGGAAAAACCTAACACCCGTCATTGGCTCATTACAGTGCGGGAAGGCTATCGCGCGACGACCGTGCTATTGCACAAGAACCTGCGCTGCGATCACGCCTCCCGGGTATTGCCGAGTTTGCCCCAGGATCCGGCCTCGTAATGTTGTGTGGGCCAGCGGTAGCCAGCTCGAAGCCGAACGACGATTCCCGAGCCGGGTGCGCATTGGCCTGCGCGCCGTGGGCTGGATCGAGGCGGAAGTGCAACTATGGCTAGCGGAGCAGATTCGCCGCTCGCGGAGTGCCAACGGCAGTTGCACGGGTGCTCCACATGATATCCCATAGCGGCGCCGAGTCCCCTCGCGAGCGTGGATGGGCAGCTTTCGATGCGACGGCAGATCGAGCGAAATCTGTTCTGTCACCTTCGGGATTCCATTGGTGTGTCCATGAACCGCTGATAGCGTTGCTCCAACGCCAGCCTGTTTGGCTTCTGGTCCTCGCGCGAAGGCACGACGATGGGCTGGTGATGCAGACCCTGTAATCCGTGCTTCAGCATGGGTCCGTCAGTTTCCTCCAACAGGTCACGCCGGATCTCGACCACATAGTCGGGCCGGATCGCAAGAAAGTGCCTGTCGAAGGCGGCGTGATGTAGCTTGCACAGAGAGATGCCATTACTGGTGACCGGATCGCCTTCCGGATCGCTGTCCGGGACGATGTGCGCCGCATCGAGCAGCACGCCGTGCTTCAACCGGCAGAGTGCACACTGTCCACGATATGCGTGCAGAACCCGCTCGCGGAATGCCTGCTGGTGGATACGCTGACGGGCAAGTCGGGTAATGTAGCCGCGACGAATCACGGAATCAGACTGTACGGATGACTCGGCGGGCAATGTCTCCAACTGCCGGAGAGCCAGTGCATCGTCGACGGCAACCGTGAAGGTCAGCGTACGGTCGTCTGCGCCGACGATGAATACTGGCCACGCCGGCACGTACGTTCCCTTTTCGATCCCGTGCAAATAAACGAGCGGTCTGCGCTGTTGCATACAAGTGTGCAACCCAACGTTGTCCCTATGCCGCGGGTCGGTGCCTCGATAGCGATAGCTCAGGAGCCCGTCCGGCCGGAAGGAGTCGGCATAGGGGCCGCCGGCCACTGTTGTGATCGACAGCGGCAGGTCAAGACACCTCGGTTTGAAGATTCCCTGTGGGCCGACCAGTCGAACCCGTTCGCCCTGAAACTCGAATCCCCGGGCGAGGAGGGTTCGCTCCATGGAGTAGCCGTGGATCTCGGTCTGCTCGTCCAGCCACGCGAAGGTCGCCTGCCTGACAGAGCGGTCGTCCATGGCTCAGGCCGGACTCCCCGCCCATTCCCCCGACAGGACCTCGGCCTGCTCGAGTACCAGCTGCGTGGCCTTCTCCTGCTTGTCCGGCGGGTAGCCGTACTTACGGAGTATCCGCTTCACGATCACGCGCAGCTGGGCGCGAACGTTTTCCCGCAGGGTCCAGTCGATCGTTACGTTCTTCTTGACCGTCGCGACAAGCTCGCGGGCGATGCCGGCAAGGGTGGGCTCGCCGAGCACCTTGACGGCGCTGTCATTGACTTCAAGGGCGTCGTAAAACGCGAGTTCGTCTTCACTGAGCTTTAGCGCTTCGCCGCGCGCATTGGCGGCGCGCATGTCCTTGGCCAGTTGGATCAATTCCTCGATGACCTTGGCGGTCTCGATTGCCCGGTTCTGGTAGCGGCGGAGCGACGCTTCGAGAAGGTCGGCAAAGGATCGCCCCTGCACGACATTGCGCTTCGCGCGGTTCTTGATCTCCCCGCGAAGCAGCTTTTGCAGCAGCTCAACCGCGAGGTTGCGCTGGGGCATGCCGCGCACTTCGGCGAGGAACTCGTCCGACAGAATGCCGATGTCGGGCTTCTTGAGGCCAGCGGCGGCGAAGATGTCGATCACGCCGTCGCTGGTAACCGCCCTGGAAATGATCTGGCGGATGGCATGCTCCAGTTCCTCGTCGGTCTTCTGCTCGCCGACCAGACTCTTGGCGAGAACCGCGCGCACGGCCTGGAAGAATCCGACGTCATCTCGGATTCTCAATGCCTCTTCGTGCGGCACTGCCAGTGCAAAGGCTTGGGAGAGCTCGGTGACGGCGCGCAGCAGGCGATTCTTGCCGTCCTCCAGCCCGAGGATGTGCTCCTGCGCGCCGGGCAACACCGAGAGCCGCTCGGGGGCGGTACCCGTCAGCCACTTGCCCCAGTCGAATCCATGGAACAGACCGCGGCAGATTTCGTACTTCTCCAGCATCAAGGCCACCGCCTCGGCCTGGTCGAGGGCCGTTTCGCCCTTGCCGCCAGCTTCGGTGTAGGTCGCCAGCGCCTGCTTCAGTTCGTCGGCTAATCCCAGGTAATCGACCACGAGGCCGCCCGGCTTGTCCTTGAATACGCGATTCACCCGCGCAATCGCCTGCATCAGTCCATGACCGCGCATGGGCTTGTCCACGTACAGCGTGTGCAAGCTCGGGGCATCGAAGCCGGTGAGCCACATGTCGCGCACGATCACAATCTTGAAGGGATCTTTCGCGTCGCGGAAGCGGTTGGCCAAGGCCTCCCGCCGTGCCTTGTTCCGGATATGAGGCTGCCAGTCGAGCGGGTCCGACGCCGAACCGGTCATCACCACCTTGAGTACGCCGGCATCGTCGTCATCGATAGCCCACTCGGGACGCAAGAGCGCAAGCTCGCGGTACAGCTCGACGGCAATGCGGCGGCTCATGACCACCACCATCGCCTTGCCGTCCATCGTGGCAAGCCGGGTCTCGAAATGCTCCACGAGGTCGCGGGCGATAAGCTGGACGCGGGTCTCTGAGCCGACCACCGCCTCGAGCTGCGCCCATTTGCTCTTGAGCTTCTCCTTGCGGTCGACTTCCTCGCCCTCGGTTACCTCCTCGAACTTCGGGTCGATCTTCGGACGTTCGGAGTCCTTCAGCTGTAGCTTGGCGAGGCGACTCTCATAGTAGATGGGTACCGTCGCGCCATCGAAGACGGCGCGCTGGATGTCGTAGACGCTGATGTAGTCGCCGAAGACGGCGCGCGTGTTGGCGTCGGTCTTTTCGATCGGTGTTCCCGTGAAGCCGACGAACGACGCGTGCGGGAGTGCGTCGCGCATGTGCCGCGCGAAGCCGTCGATAAAGTCGTACTGGCTGCGGTGCGCCTCGTCGGCGATCACGACGATATTGCGCCGGTCCGACAGCACCGGATGCCGGTCGCCCCGCTCCTCGGGGAAGAACTTCTGGATGGTCGTGAACACCACGCCGCCGGAGGCGACGGCGAGCTTTGCCCGCAGGTCGGCGCGGTCGGCCGCCTGCACGGGCGGCTGGCGCAGCAGGTCGCGGCAACGCGCAAAGGTACCGAACAGCTGGTCGTCGAGGTCGTTGCGATCCGTCAACACCACGATCGTCGGGTTCGCCATCGCCGGGTGCAGGATCACGCGCCCTGCATAGAAGGCCATCGTCAGGCTCTTGCCGGAGCCCTGCGTGTGCCAGATGACGCCGACACGCCGGTCGCCTGGCAATCCGCCCGGTCGTTCACCCTGCTCGTACCGGCCGGGTGCATCCGCCACCCGATCCGCCGTCACCCATTGCGCCGCCCTCAGAGTCTCCTCAACTGCCGCGTTCACGGCATGGAACTGGTGGTATCCGGCCATCTTCTTGACGAGTGTGCCGCCACCACCGGCGGCCGCGGAGTCCTCGAACACAATGAAGTGGCGAAGCAGATTGAGAAAGCGCTGCCGCTCGAACACGCCTTCCAGCATCACCTGCAGTTCCGACAGATGCGCTGGGGCGTCCTCGCGTCCGGTGATCGTGCGCCAGGGTTTGAACCACTCCTTGCCGGCACCGAGCGAGCCGATGCGCGCCTGCACCCCATCGGAGGCCAGAAGCACGGCGTTGGTCGCGAACAGCGCCGGCACCTGCGCCTGGTAGGTCTGCAGCTGCTGGAACGCCGACCAGGCGGTCGCGTTCTCGTCGGCCGGGTTCTTGAGCTCGATCACCGCCAGCGGCAACCCGTTGACGAACAGCACCACGTCTGGCCGCCGCGTGTGCTGCCCTTCCGAGACGGTGAACTGGTTGACGGCGAGCCAGTCGTTGTTGGCGGGCACGTCGAAGTCGATGACCCGAACCTGGGTTCCTGCGATCGCGCCGTCCTTGCGGCGGTACTCGACGGTGACCCCTTCGACCAGCATACGATGCAATGCGTGATTACGCTCGACGAGCGATGGCGCGTCGGTTCGGGTGAGCTTGCGGAAGGCGTCCTCGATCGCGTCGGGGGGTAGTTCTGGATTCAAGCGCGCTAGCGCCTTGCGTAGCCTCCCCTCCAATAGAACTTCGCGGTAGTTCGGATCGCTGCGCTCCGCGCCGGGTTCTCCTGCGGCGACGTCCGGCCCGTACAGGACCGCGTAGCCCAGTGCCTCGAGCCAGGTAAGCGTGGCATCTTCAACGACGGATTCCGCGAACTTCGCCAATCAGTACCTCTCCGTGGCAAATAGCGCGATCTCCACTGGATTAACGACCGGCTTGAGCGATCGCAATTTTGCCTCACTCACAATCCTTGAGGGATTCAACGCTGCCTTCAATTTCTTGGCCGTGATCCAGTCGTTGTTCCACAAGTCGACTGATTTACCCTTCACCAGTTTGCACAGCTTCTCGGTGTACGCGAACCGTGGCTCAAATGGATGGCTAACTCGTTGAAGCCAAATCTCCATGTGTCCAGTGTTCGGCAGTTGCGATAGCTTCTGATGGATCTTCTTTATCACGTCGGTCCGCGCGCTATCCGCCTTGATTGCACTTAGTAGCTTGCTGACTATTGCTGCACAGACCGGAAACGCCTTTGGGCTACCGTAGGCAATATCGACAGCAATGCTGATGAGAGCGATAGGGTTTCGGACTCGCCTCGTCTTGATCACTCGCCGGTGAAAATGTGTGAGGGCGACTGTCAGGCTGCCTGAATTCGGAAAGTCGATGCCGTGGCCATGAATGACGAGCAGATGCTTCTGCAAATTCGGATCACCCTGTCGTCCGCGAAACCATGCTCGCTTGTCGGGCTTCAACGAGTAAGCGACGACCTGCGATGATCCCGCAGTCTTGCCGGTATTGAGCTTAAGTCCCAGATCAATCAGAACCTCGGTTAGAGCTTTGAGAATTCGTTCGCCCTCCTGCGGGTTCTGCACGAAAATCCTGTAGTCATCGCGGTAGCGAAGAATTCGGAATTCCGTGATGCCATCTGCCGTCAACCGATTGCTCAATTCCAAATCTACATAGCCGAGGACAAGCTCCGAGACAAAGTCCATGAGAACAGAGCCTTGGGGAATGCCGTTCGTCTGCCCATGCCGCATGTCCTGAATAGCGAAGTCGATTAGGTTCCCAATTAGCGTCCTGTCCCCTTTCTTGGCCTTGGCGACGGGCTTTGTGTGAATGGCCCACGCGATTGAATGGGTATATATAGCTGCGTAACAATCCGCAATGTCGGCATGGAAAACATTGTTGTACTCTAGCGCGAGCTCGATTGAGCCCTGCTCGATTCCTTGCCACCAGCCGAGAATTTGCGCAGCCTTGTCTTTACGACCGGATGACGCCGCTAACGGAACGCTCAGGCACTTGATATTC
Organism: uncultured Gammaproteobacteria bacterium; assembly: GCA_963849095.1. Lineage (GTDB taxonomy): Bacteria > Pseudomonadota > Gammaproteobacteria > Steroidobacterales > Steroidobacteraceae > JASHUC01. The sequence goes on along the minus strand of CAWKGA010000009.1, from coordinate 465,948 downwards.
GAGAGACTCTGAAACTCCTTGAACCTCTCGCGAATCACCTGCCACTGGCTCGGGGTAGTCATCTGCTCTACAAGTGAGACATAGAGGGCTGGATGGACCAACTGAAGTGGCCTCCATGCGTGTCGGCCGTCCTTGTTGGACAGCATCGCGTAATTGACACCCTCGTGGTCGCGAGGGTTTTTCGATAAGCTCGTCAGTGACTTGCCAAGTGAATGGCACTCAGTTAGGCCGCCAGCCGTCGAGGACGGCCGTGTCGGCGGATGATTGCGCGAGCACGACGGCGGGTGGTCTGCAAGCGTGGGAAGGCTTTGGGTCGCTGCTTGATGACGCGGGGTTCGAGCCGTCCAGGTCGCCTCCCGACCCGAACCTGGGCGATTACGCGGAACAGTCCGAGGATGTCTTCTGGCGCGTCGGAGAGAAACTGTCTTTGACTCCACGCCACCCACACCTGCACCGTATGTTTGAAGCTCAGCTGCCGTGGCAGCACACCGGCCCGTTCGGCGGCCGTTGCCATCAACATGCGGATCAAATTGTAGGCGAGCGCGTAGACCCAGACCTCTTTCTCGCACATGGCAGGCGTTCTGCACGTCAGGCGCTCCATGCCGAGGGTCGATTTGATGTTCCGAAGGTCAAGCTCAACGTTCCATCTGCGCAGAAACAGCTTGCCGATCTCCCGCTTGCAGACCTCCCGGGGATTCAGGAAGGAGGTCACCAACACTTTCTTGCCGACTCTCACTTCGCGCAGGGTCAGCGTAGACGGATAGGCGGCATACTCCTCGGGCGTCATCCATTCCGGTCTGGCCTTCGGTTTGCTCCACTGGACCACGTGGTCGCGGGGACCGAGCTTCTCCCCGGTGCGAAAATCCGTGTGCCGCGCCCCATGCTGCTCAAACAGCACGTCCACCCCGCGGGACTGCAGCTCGGCGATCAGGAAATAGCCACAGTAGTAGCTGTCGGCCAGCATCACGTCGCCCGGGGCAAAACAGTCGAGCAATTCGCGAAACAACCCGTATTCGCCCGTACCCTTGCCCTTGTACGGTCCCATCGCCAAATCAAGTACCGCCCCGCTGGCGAGCGACAGGACGGCGACGAGCCGCGCGATCGGAAATCCCGCCCCCTTCTCCTGGCTCCCATGCTGCGGGTACTTCGCCTGGTTCGGCTCCGTATCCGGCATCAACGTGGTGGTGCCATCGGTCAATTTCACGTGCCGGCCGCGCCACAGCCACTCATTCGAGGTGCGCTGGTTCATCAGCAGCCCGCATCGTCGAGCCAGTTCGCGGACCAGATCCGTCGGCAGTCGTTCCCGCGCTTGGCAGTACCCACCGGTATTCGCACTGACTGCCTCCGATCCCTGCAGCAGCTGATTGATGATCGCCTCGTTCACGGCGTTCCGGCAGGAACTATCGGCGCGCAGAATCTGCCCCAGGAACATCGCCAGCGTCACCGTCGGCGGGAATTTCCGCTCCCGATACTCCGGCATCAGCGACTCCAGCACTTCCAGCAGCTCAGGCCCGGTGATCAAGTTGAAGAAATCCATCGAGTCGACTTGCGAGGCAGCTTTCTGTACCTCTCGACAGATGGCACGTTGCCGCCGCGCGCACTGATCTCTAGAATCGATCGCCATGAAGGTTGGCCTCCGGGGTGGACGGGTGTTTGTTTGACACCATCATCCTATCACTCCGCGCCAACCTTCTTCTTTGCATTCAAGATCTTACGCCGCATGCTCCAACTCGATACGGCTTAACTGAGTGCCATTCACTTGCCAAGTAACTCTTTCGAAACAGCCGAGAGCAACTCCCCAAAAGTGAAATAGACGGGCAAATCCATGTTGCAGTAACTTTCAGGCTTTAATAGGAACGCGCGAGCCTGCTTCGCAGTCATGTCGAGAATCGATCGACTTGAACGCCGCGTGGTCATTTGATTGCTTCTACTTCGCTTGAGCACGGTTTGCTCACGATTACCTCCGCGTTCTTCATTCGGATATCACCGGATACGAGCTTGGGAAGGAGCGAGTCGCGAAGCGCGGCCAGCGCGCGCGACTCACGCACGGCATTAGAAGCGCGCGAAAAGAGTGGTCCGACAATGTGGCCGAACTGTTCCGCGATCTGTTGCGAAGGTGTAACTACGGGGTAGTGAGACAGCGACTCGGCGGGTACACGTTGTCGTCCGCTGGAGCCCGTCATGCTCTGGATAGCGAACTCCCGGAACCCACTGCTGCGTGCCAGACAGTAAGCGTACTCAGAAGGCAGCGGCGGCTTCGGACGCAATACGATGTACTCCGTTGACCCCCATCCGACTTGCTCATCTAGGAGGAAGTCAACGTACGCTGTCTTTCCATTCTCAAGGCACGGCGTAATTCGTGCGACGAGCGTGTCCCCGTTCTTGAAGCGCATCCCCGACCCAAACGGGCGGTCAACCACGTCATCCGGTGAGTGGCCGCACATGGGCATGTTGGCCATGTCGAGGTAGGGGGCTACATCGCCTTTCTTCAGTACCCGGGTTGGATTCACCTCGATCGCATCTGGCAGAGGCACAGCGGTCCATCCCCTCGGAATCTCCCCCAGCTCCGAATCCTCAAACGAATCCGGAAACAAGTCGGCAATATGCTTGGGGAGGCCGGACTCGCGTCCCTCGGCCTTAGCTCGAACGGGGTCGAATTCCACGAACCACGACCTGAACAGTGCTCGCGCCAAAGCTTCCAGCGTCTCGCTCATCCGCCTGTTCGACTCGAACTTGTCGTCCAACGTGCCGAGGACGTGGGCGATAGCGCGTTGTTCGTCGATGGACGGTAGCGGCAGGACTACTTTACGCAGCTCACTTTGCTTGATGCCGAGGACGGTCGTGCCGGTCGCCCTTGAGCGGAGCTGCTCTTGCACAGCATCCGCTTGCATCAGGAACTTCAGGAATCTGTTGTCCAAAACTCCAGATTTGCCTCGGAGGCAAATCAGCCTTTGAGCCAACGCCACGCGCTCATTGCCAAGTTGTGCAACTTCGCCAAGAGGCGCCTCGGTCGTCACAACGACGTCGCCAGGCTCTGGAATTCCGCGGCGCATCCAGTCCGTATAGTCAGATTCGGCGATGAATTCGTCGGGGGTCTCGATGCGACCGCCTTTAACCACCTTTGCCGTGATAAGCGGGATACCGGATGTCGTTTTCCGCGGTGTCTTGCCGCGATAGTCGATTATCGCGGCCATCGCCTCCTCGATAGTCTGGGCGCCCCAGTCACCCGCCATAACCAAGCTCCTTGAGGTTGGCAGCGATCGCGGCATCGAGCTTCGCAGCCTCCGTCTGCTGCTCGCGCAGCGTCGCGGCCAGCCGCTTCATCTTCTCCTCAAACGGCTCGCCGTCGTCCTCGGCCGCCTCGGCTCCAACGTAACGACCAGGCGTGAGCACGTGCCCGTGCTTGCGGATGTCCTCGAGCTTTGCGGCCTTGCAGAAGCCGGGCAAATCGGCGTATCTCCCCGCATCCTTGTCGCCGCGCCAGGCGTGGTAGGTGCCGGCGATTTTCGCGATGTCGGCATCCGTCAGTTCGCGGTGCACGCGATCGGCCAGGGTGCCGAGCTTGCGCGCATCGATAAACAACGTCTCGCCGCGCCGGTCGCGGAAGCGGCCGTTCTTCTTGTTGTGGGCGAGGAACCAGAGACAGACCGGGATCTGCGTCGAGTAGAAGAGCTGCCCCGGCAGCACCACCATGCAATCCACGAGGTCCGCCTCGATGATGGCCTTGCGGATCTCACCCTCGCCGGACTGGTTCGACGACATTGAGCCATTGGCGAGGACGAATCCGGCGAGCCCGGTGGGCGCAAGGTGATGGAGGAAGTGCTGCACCCAGGCGTAGTTGGCATTGCCCGCCGGCGGCGTGCCGTAGACCCAGCGCTGGTCATCCTTCAGCAGCTCGCCGCGCCAGTCGCTGTCGTTGAACGGCGGGTTGGCGAGCACGTAGTCGGCCTTGAGGTCGGGGTGCTTGTCGGCATGGAACGTGTCGCCGTGCGCGATCTGCGCGTCGATGCCACGGATGGCGAGGTTCATCTTGGCCAGCCGCCAGGTGGTGTAGTTGCTCTCCTGGCCGTAGATGGAGATGTCGCCGATCTTGCCGGCGTGCGCCTCGATGAACTTCTCGCTCTGCACGAACATGCCGCCCGAGCCGCAGCACGGGTCGTAGACGCGGCCCTTGTAGGGGGCGAGCATCTCGACCAGCACGCGCACCACGTGCGAGGGCGTGTAGAACTGGCCCCCGCTCTTGCCCTCGGCGCTGGCGAAGCGGGACAGGAAATACTCGTACACCCGGCCGAGCGTGTCCTTCGAGCGGTCGGCGGCAGAGCCGAGCGCGATGTCGCTGACCAGGTTGATGATCTGGCCCAGACGCTGCTTGTCGAGGCCGGCACGGCCGAAGTCCTTCGGCAGCACGCCCTTGAGCGTGGGGTTGTCGCGCTCGATGGCGGCCATCGCGTCGTCCACCAGCGTGCCGATGGTGGGCTGCGGGGCATTGGCCTTCAGGTGCTGCCAGCGCGCCTCCTTCGGCACCCAGAAGATGCTGGCGGCCCGGTATTCGTCGCGGTCCTCGGGGTCGGCTCCTTCAGCCTTCTGGGCAGCGAGTTCGGCGTGTTTGGCTTCGAACGCGTCCGAAATGTACTTCAGGAAGATGAGCCCGAGGACGACGTGCTTGTACTCGGCCGCGTCCATGTTGTTGCGCAGGGCGTCGGCGGCGGCCCACAGCTTCGCCTCGAAGCCGAGGTTGGCGGTGGTGTCTGTCTTCTTGAGTTTTTTTGGCATCGGCTTGGGGCTTCCGGAGTCCTAACCTGGTGCAGATCCGCAGAGTTTCAGCGCTGGTAGCGGTTCGCAGGCACTGCTCTCGCGTCCGTTCGGTATTGAATATTCTTGTTCAGCGCAATGAGCAAAATGCCCAGTCCGTGCACCTGCGCACAATCATTCATTTGAGCGCCAGCATCCTGACGAATCCCGCGATCCGCTCCGCCTCGGCGCTGGTTAGGTCATTTGGAATATTGACCAGCGTCACCACGAGGCCCGGGCGAATGGGGACCGCCGAGCGATACGTTCCTGCCACCTCATCCGGGGCTCGCTCCGTAGATGTTTCCCTTGTCGTAGACTCATCGTTTCCGAGTTCCTTGTCTCTCTTACGGGGTCCAGTGGTCGTCCGTGTCTTGACCGTGAAATTCGCCGGATCCTCTCGCCAGCTCAGGAACAGGTTGACCGCTCGGCGGATCCGGCGACCGTACTCCTTGAGCGACGAGGGATTGAAATCCTTGGCACGCTTGTTCGTAAAGCGCCTGACGGTCGCGTCGAGATCCAACTGACCCAAATCGGCCTTCTCAGCGTCAGACAGGATTCCGAGGACATTCCTCGTGGCCACTGCCAGGGCCTGGGCGGTTGCGGCGGGCATGAGCCCCTTGTCGCCTGCGTGGTCGAGAAACTCCAGCAGATCGTCCGCCGAATACGCATTTGCCATGACTATATTCCTACGGTATATTGACTGTCAAACGGCAATATAACGTATAGATATGCCTGACGCAAATACCCACTACCCGCGGGTGATCCACGCCCAGCTGCGCACTGACCTCAGCCTGTATCCGGTTGTAGCAGTCATGGGGGCGCGCCAGGTCGGCAAGAGCACGATCTGTCAGGAGATCGCCGAAGCGCAGGGCTTCGCCAGGCGGACGCTCGACGAACGGGACGTCCGCGACCAAGCCATCGTCGATCCGGAGGGGTTCCTGGCGGACCTGGGAGACCGCGGAGCGTTCATCGACGAGGTGCAGCGGGCTCCCGATCTGATGCTCGCTATCAAGGCGGTCGTCGACCGGGATGGGCGAAACGGGCAGTACCTGCTCAGCGGGTCGAACCAACCCAAAGTCGGAAAGTCGGTAAGCGACTCCTTGGTTGGACGCGCAACGTATCGGACGCTTCGACCGCTGACCTTAAGCGAGCTGCGGTTTGACGAGGACCACCGAGGGTGGAGCTTCCTGTTCGGGCCCGACGAAGCGGCCGTGCTCGCCGAACTGGAGCAACGCGCCGCTTCCAGCGGATCGCTCGACTGGCGCTCCGTGGTCCAGGCGGGAGGGTTCCCTAGGGCCGTTGCCGCCCCATCCGACCAGCGCCTGCGAATGCTCGACGACTACGTCGAAATCTTTTCGCGCCGCGACATCCTCGAGATACTGGAGGTCGAATCCGCGCCGCGCCTGGAAGCCTTCGTGCGACTGACCGCGGCCCGAACCGGTCAGGAGCTCAACGTGACGGGCCTGTCCAACGACCTCGGCACGCCGGTCACCACCATCAGGCGTTGGCTTGAGGCGCTGCAGCGCAGTTACCTCATCGAGCTCGTCCCGCCGTACTCCCGCAACTCGGGCCAGCGTGTGATCAAGGCGCCGAAGCTCTACAGCGTCGACGCGGCGCTCGCTCTGGCGGCAGCCCGCGATACAACGCCCACCGGCTTCCATCTTGAAACCATGGTCGCCAGCGACCTGTTCGTGTGGAGGGATGGCGCCCCGACACGCGACCTTTACCACTGGCGACTGAGTTCCGGGCAGGAAGTCGACTTTGTCTTGGAGCAGAACGGCCATCTGCTGCCCGTGGAGGTCAAAGCAGCTGAATCAGTGGGCGTAGACGATGCGCGCCACTTGATCACGTTTCGCGAGCGTCATCCCAATATGCCTCGCGGGATCGTCTTGAGCAGCGACCCCGAGATCCGAGTTATACGGACCGGAATTCTGGCGTGCCCGTGGTGGGCCGTCCTGTGACGAACGCGCTGATGACACCCGAAGACCTGCAGATGTGCCCCCATAGGTGCCCCATCTGCGCGCGCGTCCTCCAGCGCTCTCCCAGCCAATCATCGCCTTAGCTAAACTCCCGACCTTCTGCGTCGGCAAATAACGGGGGTACTCACATGTCGAGATGGGTCTATCGCTGCGCCGCTGCGGCGGCAGTCGGCGCGCTTCTGGCGGTCAACATCACGAGCGCGGCACCGAAGCCTGCCGAGATCGTCGCCTCGGGCCTCTGCGATCGCGCCTGCCTCGTTGGCATGGTGGATCAGTATCTCGCCGCGCTGGTGGCTCACGACGTGAGCCGACTGCCGCTGCGGCACGACGCCCGGTTCACGGAGAACGGCCAGACGCTGCGCCTCGGCGATGGGCTCTGGGGCACGGTCCAGGGGCTCGGTGATTACAAGCTCTACTTCGCCGATCCGGTGACCGGGGAAGTCGGCTTCTTCGGCACCGTTCGGGAGAGCGGGCGCCTCGCGCTGCTCGCGCTGCGCCTGAAGGTCGAGGGCCGGAAGATCTCGGAGATCGAGACTCTCGTAGCAAGAGCCACCGGCCCATCGCAGTTCGCGAATCTCAAGGACCAGCCGCTCTTCCACGAAAAGCTGTCCCGCTCCGATCACCTCTCCCGCGAGGAGATGGTCGCCATCGCCAATTCGTACTTCGAGGGGCTGGAGCAGGCGACGGGGAAGATCACGCCCTTCGATCCTCACTGCACGCGCATCGAGAACGGGTCGGTCACCGCCAACAACCCGGATGCCAAGAACGCGATGGGCCGCATGACGTGCGGCCAGCAGTTCGACACGGGCTTCTCGCCCTTCATCACGGAGGTACGCGGGCGCCGCTACCCCATCGTCGACCCGGACTACGGACTCGTGCTCGCGCTGGTCTCGTTCGATCACGCCGGGCGTATCAAGACCGTGAAGCTCAATGACGGCTCCACGCTCAAGGTGCCGCCGCCGTTCGATGCGCCGTACAGCTTCCTCATCGCCGAGCTCTTCAAGATCAAGCACGGCCGCATTACGCGGATCGAGGCGGTCCTGCTGACGACGCCCTACACCATGCCGTCGGGCTGGTGAGAGCGCAAATTCTCAGAGAGAAGTTCAAATGAGGGCCGGCGCAGGGCCGGCGCAAAGCACGGCGCACGGGGGCTGACGATGGTCCCTAGCTGAACGTGATTGGGAGGGGGTCGCGCCCAGAGGCCCTGGAGGGAAGGAACTCGCACAGCTAAGTCCATGAAAAAGCTCCAGAATGACTGGACGTAAAATCGGACTTATTACAGGGTATCTATTACTATTTGTATTGGTTAACTATATGAATAATAATGTCTTGTGACCCAATACAAAGCGGACAATAAACCGGACAAAATAGCGGCAGAGAACCTGGGTGAGGGGATCGCGCTGATGGAGCCGCTTGTCCTCAGCGAAGGCTCCCTCCACCGTCCGGAATTAACCGATCTTGCGCTGGAACTGGCACAGCGGAGCGCCGGGTTCCGCCGCTCGCTGCCGGAAAGCCTGGTGTCGTCGCTGGCGACGCTCGTGCGCGCGATGAACTGTTACTACAGCAATCTGATCGAAGGGCATGACACGCACCCCATCGATATCGAGCGCGCCCTCCGGGGCAACTACAGCAAAGATACGAAGAAGCGCGATCTGCAGCTCGAAGCGAAGGCGCATATCGCCGTCCAGCAATGGATTGACGAAGGCGGTCTCGGGAGCCGCGCAGTGGCCGTGGATTCCATCCGCGAGATTCACCGCCGGTTCTGCGAAGCGCTGCCCGAAGATCTGCTGTGGGTTGAGGATCCGGCGACACACGAACGCATGCGGGTCATCCCCGGCGAACTGCGCACCCGCAACGTCGCGGTGGGCGGTCATCTCGCCATCAGCGCGCCGGCGGTGCCGCGCTTCCTCGAGCGCTTCGAGGAGGTTTATAGCCGCCTCGGCAAGACTGAAACCATTCTCGCCGCAGCGGCGGCCCATCACCGCCTGGCCTGGATTCACCCGTTTCTCGACGGCAACGGCCGTGTCGCGCGGCTGATGTCGCACGCAACGCTGCTGCAAACGCTCGATACCGGCGCGGTCTGGTCTGTCGCGCGCGGGCTTGCGCGCAACGTGGCCGCCTACAAGGGCCATCTGGCCGCTTGCGACATGCTCCGCCGCAACGATCTCGACGGCCGCGGCCATCTCAGCGAGGAGGCTCTGACGGAATTCACGCGATTCTTCCTGGCCACCTGCCTCGATCAGGTCACCTTCATGGAAGGGCTGATGCAGCCGGACTCCCTGCGCGCCCGCATCCTGCTGTGGACCGAAGAGGAAATCCGCCTCGACCGCCTGCCGCAGAAGTCCGGTGCCATCCTCGAAGCCCTGCTCTATCGCGGCGCGCTGCCGCGCGGCGATGCCGCCGGCATCGTCGGCACCGGCGACCGGCAGGCGCGCCGCGTCGTCTCGGCGCTGATCGACCGGGGCGTGCTCGTCTCCGACAGCAGCCGCGCGCCGCTGCGGCTTGCTTTCCCAGCGGTGCTGGCATCGCGCTGGATGCCGGGCCTGTTTCCGGATCAGGGTGGTTATCGGTGAAAATGCCGAATCTATGGCCGGCCCCCTAGCAAAAACAGTGTCGTGTCGATGGCCCAAGGCTATTGTCGCCGCCTTACTGACGGCGACGCTCGTCGCGCAAGTCGGCTGCAGCCGCAGCTCGTCTAGTCCTCTGGTTCACCAAGCCTACATCTGGCAGCGTGAGTGGTCTGCGGCAGTCGTCCATGCCATTCGAGCAGCTCCTGGCGAGATCACAGGTTGGCGAGTACTCCTTGCCGAGGTCTACCCGAGCGGCGCATGGCATTCGGTCTATCCAGACATCACGGCGCTTCTCGATTCAGGGCGTCCTCTGACGGGAGTGCTTCGAATTGACGGTCGAACGCCACTTCAACTCCTACCTGATATTGCGCATGAGTTGACAGTGCACTGGGCAACGGTTGGCGCGACGAGGTGGAGCGCTGTCGAGATCGACTACGACTGCCCGACAAGGATGCTCGGCGGGTACGTGGCGTTCCTCATCAAGCTGCGCGAGGTATTGCCGCACGATGTTTCCATTTCGGTGACAGTATTGCCGACGTGGATCGGCTCTAATGACCTTCCGCACCTAATAGCCGCCACCGACCGCACGGTCCTGCAAGTCCATTCGGTCCTTAACCCGCGACAAGGCCTCTTCGATCCCGCCGTCGCGCGTCGCTGGATCCGATCCTATGCCGCGTTGGCATCACATCCGTTTCTGATCGCCCTGCCTGATTATGGGTCTAGAGTCTCCTGGGACCCCTACGGCCGAATCATCGCCATTTCCAGTGAGTCCAATGAATTAATAGGCACGCCAGACTCGAAAGAGCTGCAGGCCGACCCGGTCGCCGTCGAGACTCTGCTCCGCGCCTTGCAGTCTTCACATCCGAAGCAGCTCTACGGCGTCGTGTGGTTTCGTCTCCCCGTCGACGGCGATCAGCGCATCTGGAGCACCGAAACGTGGACGCGGGTCATCAGGACTCAGCCGCTGTCTCGACGCTTGGAGTTACAACTTGAGCCCGACTCATACGGAACTCACAAGCTGGTTCTCGAAAATACCGGGTCGGCGGACGAACTGCTACCGCGCGCGGTCGTTCTGACCGTCCGATGTGCCGCATCGGATGGCGAAGGACCGTATTCCGTCGAACGGCAAGAGGATCGGACGGTGTGGAGACGGGCATCGGCTCGTTGGCTGCCAGTCGGCCATGCAATTTCGATCGGTTGGTCGCGCTGCGGTCAAGTTGTCGGAGACTTCAGTGTTGAAAAGTAGGTTAGCGATTTTCGGTGCGCTTTTTGCGGGTGTATTCGGGGCGCAGGCGTGCGGTCCGGACTTCCAAATCTCCTTGGCGTCTTGCGGCACCCGCTGCCTCGCACAGATTCATGGCAACCCGTTCGAAGTCGAAGTCCGAGGAATTCTGGGCAGCTCCCAGACACCCTGGGGTGATTGGCTCGCCTCTCCCGCCTCCCAGGGATCCAGCGCCGAGCTTGTGGGTGTCGACGATCAGACCAAGGCAAAACTGAAGGCGATGCGCCAAGCGGCCACGGGTGACCAGGCGTATTCACTGGGTGCGGGACTGCCCGAGGCGATTCGGCTCTACACGGCCGGCGCTGTCGACTACCTCCGTGTGAGTAAACAGGTACCTGATTCAAATGATAGTGAACCACGCGCGCCGCTCGGCCCGGAAGACATTCGTTCGCTGACGACCGCGATTTCCCGCTGGGAAGCGATTGTGGCGTTGCCTGCGGCCGACGCTGCTCCCCGTTTGGCGTGGGCCGAGTACATGCTCGGTCGTGCAAAACGCATCCGTGGCGAAAAGGACGATCCGGAGCAAGCCTATCGGCATTTCGCAAGGGTGGTCGAGTTAGCGAAGTCCGGGACGCCGGATCCGATGCATCTTGCCGACAGCGCGTTCGGCGAAATGGCCGCGCTCGAACTTGAGAAGGGTAACTATGTCGCGGCCATCGGTCTTTATGCAAAGCAAGTTACAGGTGCGCCACCCCTGGGCGGTACCGCTCAAGTTTCGGCGCCAGATGCCAACAGTGGCGTTGACTCGCTGCGCAGCGTCGCTACTCGAATCCTGCGTTCTGGCTCTGATAAGGAGTTGGACGCAGCCATCGCCGATCCGTTGGCTCAACGTATCCTGACGATTTATGGCGCAGCATACGTAAGCCTTGATTGCGAGGAAGCGAGCTGCGATGAGCAGTACCCACTGCCTGACAGATCGGGCGATCTCCGCAGGCTTGTCGCTGCTCTTTCTCGCATTGATCCCGGCAAACTGGAAATACCGGATCGTGCGGCAGCCGTTGCATACGCCATTGGCGACTACGATCGCGCCGCTTACTTCTTGACTGCGAGTAAATCCGCCTATGGAGATTGGATTCGGGCCAAACTGGCCTTGCATCGAGGCGACTTGAATGCTGCTGCGAGATACTTCGCGAGCGCCGCGCACCAATTTCCAGTCATTCCTGCAAATGGGCATGCCAGACAGAAGTCAGGTTGGTCGGATGCTCCAGTCTTGGTCTCGTCTATGAACAAAGATCCGGCCGACGCAATGTTGCCGGGCCTTGTTCAGCGTCTCTATGCCGAAGGGGCAACTGTCGAGCTGGCTCGGAAGCAATACGTCGAAGCTCTTGATCAGCTGCTGCACGCCGCTCCGAGCTTTGTCGGCGATGCGGATTACATCGCCGAACGCGTGCTGACGATTGGCGAGTTGAAGAGTTATGTCGATCAGCATTTCCCAGCGGTTTCTGGGGAAAATCGGCTATCGGGCAACCTTCGAGACATACTCGCGCGTCGTCTCGCACGCGAAGGTCATTATGCGGAAGCTGTTCAATATTACCCCGATCCGAAGGCTCAGGAGCTTGCATCCGAGTACATCGCTGCCGAGAAGCTCACGCCCAGGGACAGACCACCCGTTGATCGTGCTGACGGATGGTTCACCATCTCAAAGCTCGAAATAGTGAACGGCATGGAGCTCCGCGGCACCGAGCTCGACCCAGACTATTCGATTTTCGGAGGCGATTTGGCGCCGATGTCATCGGGGGCCGGATATGACAACGCGCTTTATCATCCGTCCGACCTCGCGAGCGCGGACGAGAAGGCGCGTTACGAAGCCAGCATCGCTGGCCCGCACGTAAGGTTTCATTATCGCGCCATCGGCGTTGATCACCTGATGCGCGCTGCCGACGCCGCACCGCGGGGGTCCCATCTGGCCTCAGCGATCCTGTGCAACGGCATGGCGTGGCTGCGGAAGCATTCAGAAGATGAGCCCTACACCGAGAGGATTTATCGGGAGTTCCTGAAAGTAGGCCGATCAGAGCCCTATGACCGCAATCTGGGGACGCATTGTCCGGAGCCCGCCTTTCAACTCGTTAACCCATCCCCCCGCGGCGCAGGCGACGCGGAAGGCTCACAGTGACTCATGCGCCTGCTGCCGGGAAACCTAGTCGCGCTGCCATCGCTCGTTCGTATCTCGCTCGAACGGATATTCGACACCGCCGCGGCGAGCATCGACCAAGTGCGGATCGTTGAATACTCGCTCTTCGCGCGCCTGCACGGCCGCGCCATCGCGACGACTCGCAGGCGGCGCATCTTTCTCCGCGGCAGTGCGGCGGAGTTTTTCGCTGACCCTGTCCTGATGCTGCACGAGTATTGCCACGTGCTGCTGCAGTGGGAGACGGGGTCGCTCACCACGCTCAGATATCTCCGCGAGTGCCTGCGCCGCGGATACTGGAACAACCGGTTCGAGGTCGAGGCGCGCGAGTTCGCGCGCAGGCGCGAGTTTCAGCTGCGCGAGCTCCTGCGGTGGGGGACGGAGCCGGTACCAAAGGGGCAGAGCCAGTGAAGCACGGGACAGAGGCCGCCCTTCAGGCACCTCGGTCAAGGTTCGTTGCGCTCACGGAAGAGACAGTGAAGTGACCGGAGGCAAGAGGCGCGACCTGAGCTCAGCCGAGAAGCGCCTCGCGGCGGTAGAGCCGGCCGGCGAGCGCGGTGAGCAAAGCGCCGAGCGCGAGCGTCGAGAGGATCGAGATGCCGAGGTACAGCGGCGGGATGGGCTCCGCGCGCAGCAGCCTCGTGATCAGCAGGTGCTGGCTCAAGGAAGGCACGGTCATGAGTGAGGCCGAGGCGCGCAAGCCGAAGACCCCGGCGAACATCAGCGGCAGCGTCGGCACGAGGAGCGTGAGGCCGACGTAGGTCTGGGCCTCGCGGTAGCTGCGCGTGTACGCCGCGACGATCGTCATGAGCGCGGCGCCGAACGGGGCGAGCGGCGCGCAGCAGGCGATCGCGGCGAGCGCCGTGACGGGTCCGAGATTGACGCTCATGCCGAAGCGCTCGAGTCCCACGGCGCGGAGCGCAACCGTGAGTGCCGTGACGGTGAGCGCGAGCGAGAGGAGCATGAAGGCGCACGCGGCGAGGATCTTGCCGTAGATCAGATGCTCACGGCGCACCGGCACCGTGAGCAAAGGCTCGAGCGAGCCGCGCTCGCGCTCGCCCGCGGTCGCGTCGATCGCGAGATAGAGCCCGCCCATCAACATCGTGAGGATCACGAGATAGCTCAGCGTGCCGAGTGCGAGGACAGACCGGCTGGCCGGCGTCGCCACATCGATATCCTGCAGCGCGACCGGCGAGAGCAGGAGCGGATCGACGCCGCGCGCGAGGAGGCGCAAGCGGGCGAGCGTCGAGCCGTACTGCTCGACCAGCGATTGCAGGCGCGTGGTGCTCGCCTGGTCGAGCCCCTGGGAGGAGTCGACGTAGAGACGGAGCGGCGCGGGGGAGGCCGACGCGATCTGGCTCGCGTATTCCGGAGGGATGAGGAGCACCTGCTTGTAGCGCCCGCTCTTCACCGCCGCGCGCGCGCCGGCGTCGTCGTAACTCGTCGGCACCACGATGACGTTGTGCTGAACGAGCTGGCTCACCAGGTTCGGAGCCCGCTCGGCGTGCGATATGGCGAGCCGGAGCGGCGCGTCGCTCTCGGCGGCGCCATGGCGCATCATCGTCCCGAGCATCACGGCGAACAGCGCGGGAACGAACAGCGGGCCGAACAGGAGTGCGGAGAACACCGTGCGACGCTCGCGGAGATTCTCGCGGAACTCCTTGCGGAAGACGGTGAAGATCGCATTCATCGCGGAGACTCGTCGGCGCCGCTGACGGGCGGCGCCGCGCCGGTGAGCTCCACGAAGGCCTCCTCCAGATCGCTGCGGCCGGCGCGAGCACGAATCTCATCGGGGGTCCCGCTCGCGACCACGGTTCCGTGCGCGATGACGACGATGTCGTCGCACAGCGCCGCGACTTCCTGCATGACGTGGCTCGAGAAGAGCACGCAGTGCCCCTCGGCGCGGAGGCGCCCGAGCAGTGCGCGGAAGTTGCGCACGGCCATCACGTCGAGGCCGCTCGTCGGCTCATCGAGCAGCAGGTTCCGCGGCCGGTGGATGAGCGCTCGCGCGAGCGCGGTCTTCAGCCGCTCGCCCTGCGAGAAGCCCTTCGCTCGGCGGTCGGCGAACGGCTCCATCTCGAGCAGGGTCAGGAGCTCGCGCGTTCGCCGCTCGCACGCCTCGCGGTCGAGGCCGTGAAGCGCGCCGTAGTAGGCGATGTTCTCCCGCGCGGTGAGGTGCGGGTAGACGCCGGCGCCGTGGGGAAGGACGCCGATGCGGCGCCTCGCCTCGAGCGGGTTCGCCGTCACGCTCACTCCGTCGATTCGCGCTTCGCCGGCCGTGGGACGGAACACGGTGTAGAGGATGCGCAGCGTGGTGGACTTGCCTGCGCCATTGGGGCCGAGGAGGCCGGTGATCCGGCCGTCCGCAGCCGCGAGCGTCACGTCGCGAAGCGCGGTGACGGCGCCGAAGCGCTTCGCGAGCCCCCTGCCCTCGATCACGTCTGCTGGCCCTCCATCCAGGCGCGGGGGAGCTTCACGGCACGGGACCGGCGAATGACGTGAAGAAGGGGAACGGCCGCGCGCGGCGCGCGCACGACACGTCGAGTCCAGCCGTCGAGGCACGCTCGATGAACTGCGCCATGAGCGCCCCGACGCACGGCACGGCGAGCTGGCCGTGCCCCATGCCGTCGAGCTCCACGGTGATGTGCCGCGTGAGGCCCCGCGCGGCGAGCGCCGCAAACGCGGGGGGCGTCACGGGATCGTTCGCGCCCGAGAGGATCAACACCGGCACGTCCGAGTGTAGCGGCGCGTGGAAGTCCGGATCGATCGGGCCGTGCGGCCAGACCGCGCAGATGCGCTCGAGCGCATCGACCTGGGTGGTGCCGAGAAAGGTCTCCTCTAGGCGCGACCGGTCGATGCCTTCCCGGCCATAAAGAGGCACATCCTCGGTGCAGGCCACGGTGTTCTGCATCCCTTCGGCGATCACGTCCTCGTACGTGCGATTGACGATGAGGAACTGCGAAGCGAGCGGCACGAAGTCGCCTCGCGCGTAGGCCTCGTGGAGCGAGAGGGGCAGAAGGGCCGCCTGCTCGGACGTATAGCTCGAGAGCCGCAGCACCGTCGCGAGGTGCAGGGCCGTGAAGGTCAGCGTCATCGGCTCCCCGGTCGTCGGGTTGGCGAGACTCACCGAGACGGGCTGCTTCACAAGCGACTGGCGCAGCGCGCGATAGGCCGTCGAGGGGTCGCCGAAGCGCGCGTGACACGCCTGATTTTCCACGCACCGGGCGAAGATCTGATCCAGTGCGGCCTCAGCGTCGAGGGGTGTCGAGGCGCCGAGTGCCACCTGCGGCGGGACGACGCCGTCCAGAACGACGGCGCGAACGCGCTGCGGGAAGCGGCGCAGGTACTCCTGCGCGACGCGCGTGCCGTAGGAGACTCCGTACAGATCGATGACTTGGTAGCCCAGCGCCGCCCGCACGCGATCCAGGTCCTGCACCGCGACGCTGGTGGTGTAGAGCGCAACGTCGGCGTGACGCTCGAGCGTGTCGAGGCACTTGCGGGCCTCGGCGGTGATCTCGCCGGGCGCGTGCCAGAGCGCATCGTCGTCGAGGTCGCAGAAGAGACCATTCGAGCGGCCGGTGCCGCGCTGGTCGACGAGGATGATGTCGCGATCTCTGTGGATCCTCGCGAGCGGTCCGGCGGCCTCGGTGTAGAAGGTGGTCGCGGCCATCCCGGGGCCACCGGCGAGCACGAAGAGCGGGTCCGGCCGCTCTCGCAGATTGATGGCCGGCACGCGAGCGACGTAGAGCTCGATCTGTCGGCCCTTCGGAGCCGCCGGGTTCTCCGGAACGGCGAGCCTGCCGCACTCGGCCTCCACCGCAACGAGGTGGGTCGGGTGCTCCAGGCGGCAAGGCGCGAGGCGCACCTCGGCGGCCCGGGGTACTCCTCCCGGCGTCCCGAGCCATAGTCCCAGCACCATGGCCGCGAGGGTGGCCAGCGGCTTAGAATACTCGGCCACCCTGCACCCCAGAGCTCGCCGTTCCTCCATGCGCTTCGCGCACCCCTTTGACGTGATTGTCGTCGGCGGCGGCCACGCCGGCACCGAGGCGGCGCTCGCAGCCGCGCGCATGGGCGCGTCGACGCTGCTGCTCACGCAGAGCATCGAGACGCTCGGCCAGATGAGCTGCAATCCGGCAGTGGGTGGCATCGGCAAGGGCCATCTCGTCAAGGAAATCGATGCGCTGGGCGGCGCCATGGCTCGCGCGACCGACCGCGCCGGCATCCAGTTCCGAACCCTGAATGCCAGCAAGGGCCCCGCCGTGCGAGCCACGCGGGCGCAAGCCGACCGCCAGCTCTACCGACAGGCTATCCGCTCGATCCTCGAAAATCAGCCAAGCCTGACACTCTTTCAGCAAGAGGCCGCCGACCTGCTCCTCGAGGGTGGGCGCGTGCGCGGCGTCGAGACCGTCACGGGCATCCGCTTCTCCTCCGCGAGCGTCGTGCTGACCGTCGGAACGTTCCTCGGAGGAAAGATCCACGTCGGCCTCGAGCAGCTCCAGGGCGGACGCGCGGGCGACCCGGCCTCTCTCAAGCTCGCCTCGCGGCTGCGCGAGCTTCCCTTCCGCGTGGGCCGGCTCAAGACCGGAACGCCTCCGCGGATCGACGGACGCACGATCGACTTCTCGATCCTGCGGGCGCAGCCGAGCGACCATCCCGTCCCGGTCTTTTCGTTTCTCGGGCGGAGCACTGAGCACCCTAAACAAGTTGAGTGTTTCATTACGGAGACTAATGAGGCCACTCACGACATCATCCGCGCGGCAACGGACCGGTCGCCGATGTTCACCGGAGCCATCGAGGGCGTGGGTCCCCGCTACTGTCCCTCGATCGAGGACAAGGTGGTCCGCTTCGCGGACAAGACATCGCACCAGATCTTCGTGGAGCCCGAGGGGCTCTCGACGCGCGAGGTCTACCCGAACGGCATCTCGACCAGCCTGCCGTTCGACGTGCAGCTTGCGTTCGTGCGCAGCATCCGGGGCTTCGAGCGAGCGCATCTGACGCGGCCGGGCTACGCCATCGAGTACGACTTCTTCGACCCTCGGGACCTGAAGTCGTCGCTCGAGACGAAAGCCGTCCAGGGCCTCTACTTCGCCGGCCAGATCAACGGCACGACCGGGTACGAGGAGGCCGCGGCACAGGGACTGGTCGCCGGCATCAATGCCAGCTTGGGGGCTCGGGACCGCGACCCGTGGACGCCCCGGCGAAGCGAGGGGTACCTCGGGGTACTCATCGACGACCTGGTCACGCGCGGCACGCGCGAGCCCTATCGCATGTTCACCAGCCGAGCCGAGTATCGCCTGCTCCTGCGGGAGGACAACGCGGACCTGCGGCTCACGCCCATCGGCCGCGAGCTCGGACTGGTCGACGACGAGCGCTGGCAGCTGTTCGAGGACAAGCGCCGGCTGTCCGACGCCGAGGTGCTGCGCCTGGAGGCGCTGCGCATCCATCCGGACACGGTGCCCCCCGAGTGGGCCCAGCGCGCTCTACATGGGCCGCTCGGCCGGGACCAGACCGCCTTCGAGCTCCTGCGGCGTCCTCAGGTGCGCTACGAGCAGGTCATCGAACTCGCGGGGGCGCCTGCATGGGACGGTATCGACGACCGCCTGCCGGGACAGGTGCGGCTGCAAGTGGACGTGCGCGCCAAGTACGCCGGCTACATCGAGCGCCAGGAGGACGAGATCGAGCGCCAGCGCCACAGCGAGGAGACGCCGCTGCCGGCCGATCTCGATTACTCGCAAGTCCCCGGGCTCTCGACAGAGGCTCGCCAGCGCCTGGCAGAGATCCTGCCGGCGACCCTCGGCCAGGCGGCGCGGGTTCCGGGCGTGACGCCGGCCGCGATCTCGATCCTGCTCGTGCACCTGAAGAAGCGCGCACTGCGCACGCGCGGCCGCGTCGCGTGAAAGGATTCCGGCAGCAGCTCGGCGAAGCCTGGGATCGCAACGACTCTCTCGTCTGCGTGGGCCTCGACCCCGAGATCGAGCGCTTTGCGCACGCGATCGCCGCGCAGGCCTCGCCGATCTTCCTGTTCAACAAGGCGATCATCGATGCGACCGCCGATCTCGTCTGCGCGTACAAGCCGCAGTTCGCGCACTACGCGGCGTACGAGGCGGAAGACCAGCTCGAGCGGACGATCGAGTACATCCATCAGCACTACCCGGGCATTCCGGTGATCCTGGACGCCAAGCGCGGAGACGTGGGGAACAGCGCCAAGCACTATGCGATCGAGGCCTTCGAGCGCTACGGCGCGGATGCGGTGACCGTCAGCCCGTACCTCGGCTTCGATTCCCTGGAGCCGTTTCTGGAATACGAGGACCGGGGCACCATCGTGCTCTGCAGGACTTCGAACCCCGGAGCGGGCGATCTGCAGGATCTTCCGGTCGGTGGCCGGAGGCTCTATCAGGTCGTCGCCGAGCTTGCGGCGACGCGCTGGAACGCGCGGGGGAACTGCGCGCTCGTCGTCGGCGCGACGTACCCCGCCGAGCTCGCGGAGGTACGGGCGATCGCGGGCGACATGCCGATTCTCGTGCCGGGGGTCGGCGCCCAGGGCGGCGATGTCGAGCAGGCGGTTACTCGCGGGCAAACGCCCGCCGGTACGGGGCTCATCGTGAGCTCATCGCGAGCGATCCTGTACGCCTCGTCCGGTGTCGACTTTGCCTCCGCCGCCAGGGCGGCCAGCGTCTCGCTGAGAGACGCCGTCAATCGCGCTCGGCGCCGCCGCGGCTGAATCGACACCCCGCGGCTGAATCGGCGGGGACGCGCTCGCCGGCACGGCCGCGCCGGACCGCCCCATCTCATCCTCACTTGCGCCAGAACGCCGGCGTGAACAGGACGAGCACGCTGAAGATCTCGAGCCGCCCGAGCAGCATGGAGAGGGTGCAGATCCAGGTCTGCAGAGCGGTGAGGCTGTGATACGTCTTGAACGGACCGACGACGCCCAGCCCCGGCCCCGTGTTGTTGATCGTCGCGACGATGGCGCCGAACGACGAGACGAAGTCGAGCCCCGTGGCGAGCAGCGCGAGCGTCAAGACCACCGCCGTCATGAAGTAAAGGAAGATGAAGGCGAGCACCGAGCTTCCGACCCGGTCGGGAATCAGACGGCCGCCGATGCGAATGGGCGCCACGGCGCTCGGATGCACCAGCAGCTTCAGCTCGCGTCCCGCTTCCCGGGAGAGCAGGAGCATGCGGAACATCTTGATGCCGCCTCCGGCGGAGCCCGTGCTGCAGAGGAAGCAGCACAGGAAGAGCATCCAGAACGGAGCGAGCAGAGGCCAGGTGGTGTAATCGTCCGAGACCAGGCCCGAGGTCGTTGCGATCGAGACGACGTTGAACAGCGAGTGGCGGAGCGACGAGCCGAAGCTCGGATAGACGTGCCGGTACGTGAGCAGCCCGGCGATTCCGATCACGCTCAACGTGAGCACTGCGAGGATGGCCCGCGCCTCGGGATCCCGGGCGTAGGGCTTGAGCGTCAGCTTCCGCACCACCGCGAAATGCCGCGCGAAGCTGAGGGAGGCGATGATCATCAGGGCGGCGAGCGTCATCTCGATGGCCGGCGAATGAAAATAGCGGATGCTCTCATCATGCGTGGAGAAGCCGCCGAGGCCCACCGCCGAGAAGCAATGGCAGATCGCGTCGAACCACGACATCCCGCAGATCCGCAGCGCGATGATGCCGACCACCGTGAGAGTGGAGTAGGTGAGCGACAGCGACTTCACCGCCCCGGTGATCCGCGGCGTCAGCTTCTCCTCCTTGAGGGGGCCGGGAGTCTCGCCCCGATAGAGCTGCATGCCGCCGACGCCGAGGAGGGGCAGCACGGCGATGGCCAGCACGATGAAACCGAGGCCGCCGCACCACTCGAGCGTGTGGCGCCACAGGTTGATGGACGGCGGCAGCTCGTCGAGCCCCTTGAGGACCGTCGCCCCGGTGGTCGTGAGACCGGACATCGACTCGAAGAATGCGCCGGTGAACGACAGATGCGGCAGCAATATGACGAGCGGAATCGCCGCCGTGGCGGACATGATCACCCAGCCGAGCGTCACGAGCAGGAAGCCGTCCCGCGGCTTGAGCTCGCGCACCCCGCGGCGGGTCGCGGCGGCGACGGCGAGTCCGACCGCGGCGCTCGCGAGGCCGGTGGCGAGGAACGGCGTGGCCGTCCCGTCGCCGCTGATTAGCGCCGCGATGATCGGCAGGAGGTAGGCGGCGCTGAAGGCAACGAGCATCCGCCCGAGCGCGTTGGCGACGGCCAGCATGCGGCGCGCCTCGAGCCCTCAGGCCCCGAGGAACAGGCGCTCGACCGCCTCGACGTGGCGGCGGTCGGACAGATAGAGGATCACGTGGTCGTCGGCGTTCACGACCGTGTCGTGGTGGGTCATGATGACCTCGTCCCCGCGGACGAGGGCGCCGATGGACGCGCCCTCCGGCAAGGGAATCTCCTCCACCCGCCGGCCCACCACCCGCGAGCTCGCCCCGGTGCCGTGGGCGATCGCCTCGAGCGCCTCGGCCGCGCCGCGCCGCAGCGAGTGGACCTTCACGATGTGGCCGCGCCGCACATGCGCGAGCAGCGATCCGATCGTGATGGTCTGCGGGGAGATGGCGACATCGATGCTGCCGCTCTCGATCAGCTCGGCGTAGGAGGGCTTGTTGATGAGGGCGATCGTCTTGTGGGCACCGAGGCGCTTCGCGAGCATGGCCGAGAGGATGTTGGCCTCCTCGGAATTGGTGATCGCCACGAACACGTCCGTGCTGTCGATGTTCTCCTCGACGAGCAGCTCCTCGTCGGCGGCATCGCCGTTCAGGACGATCGCGTTCTCCAGCAGCTCGGACACGCGGCGCGCGCGCTGCGGATCGCGCTCGATGAGCTTCACCTGCTGGCTCTTCTCGAGCGCCTTGGCGAGCCTCAGGCCGATGTTTCCGCCGCCCGCGATCACCACGCGGCGTGCGGTGTCCTCTTCCTTCCGCATCTCGGTCATCACGCGCCGGATGGACTCGCGCGCGGCGAGGAAGTACATCTCATCGCCGTCCTCGATCAGGGTCTCGCCGTCCGGCCGGATCATGCGGCCGGCGCGATAGATCGCGAGGACCCGCACCTCAACGCCGGGGATATGCTCTCGCAGCTCGCTCAGGCGCCGGCCGACGGCGAGCCCGCCCTGCAAGGCGCGCACGCCGACGAGGCGCACCCTGCCCTCCGCGAAGTCGAGGACCTGCAGCGTTCCGGGGTAGCGGATGAGGCGCTCGATGTATTCCGTCACCAGCTGCTCGGGGCTGATGAACACGTCCACCGCGAGCGCGTCCTCGCTGAAGAGCTCGGGGCGGCTCGTGTATTCCGACGAGCGGATGCGCGCGATCTTGGTGGGAGTGCGAAATAGCGTGTAGGCCACCTCGCAGGCGGTCATGTTGACCTCGTCGCTGTTGGTGAGCGCGACGATGATGTCCGCCTCGGCCGCGCCCGCGGCCTCGAGGACGATCGGATACGCCGCGTTGCCCGCGACAGTGCGGATGTCGATCCGGTCCTGCAGGTCTCGTAAGACCTCCTCGTTGATGTCGACGACCGTGACTTCGTTCGCCTCCTCGCGCGAGAGCTGGTAAGCCGCCGTCCGCCCGACCTGGCCTGCACCGAGAATGACGATCTTCATGCCGGTACCGCGCTCATACCGGCTCGAGGTTGGCGTACTGCAGCATCAGCCACTTCGTGCCCTGCCGCTCGAAGCTCACCTGCACGCGCGCGTGGGCGCCGTTGCCTTCGAAGTTGAGCACCACGCCCTCGCCGAACTTGCCGTGGCGCACGCGCGCTCCGAGCCGCATGCCGCTTGCGGCGGATTCGCTCGCGTCTATCCAGGGACGCGCTCCGGGCCCGGTCACCCTGGCCGCGCGCTCGCCGCCTGCCCATCGCGACTCGCCGTCGGGGCGGAAGCGCCCCGCGCTCACGGGGCGGGATACGCTCACGCGCGGGCGCACTTCTTCCACGAGCTCCTCCGGGAGCTCCTTGATGAACCGTGACGGCTGTCCGTAGCTATCGACGCCGTGCAGGCGGCGCTGCTCGGCATACGTGAGATACAGCTGCTGCATCGCGCGTGTCATGCCGACGTAGCACAGGCGGCGCTCCTCCTCCAGCCCCTCGAGATCGGCGATCGAGCGCTGATGAGGAAACAGGCCGTCCTCCATGCCGCTCAAGAACACGACGGGAAACTCGAGCCCCTTCGCGCTGTGCAGCGTCATCATCTGCACGCAATCCTCCCACGCCTCGGCCTGGCCCTCGCCGGACTCGAGCACGGCGTGCGCGAGGAAGGACTCGAGCGGCGGCAGCTCCTCGCCCGGCTCTGCGGGCTCGGGATCGAAGCCGCGCGCGGCGCTCACGAGCTCCATCAGGTTCTCCACCCGAGCCTCGCCCCGGTCGGCCTTCTCGCGCTTGTGGTGCTCCACGAGGCCGCTCGCCTGCAGCACGTGGTCCACCTGCTCGTGGAGCGGCAGGTCCCGGATCTCGAGCGCGAGCCGCTCGATGAGCGCGATGAATCCCTGCACCGCGGCCGCGGCCTTGGTGCCAAGCGCATCGCCGGGCGCGGCGGCGGCCTCCCACAGCGAGCTGCCGGCGCTCTTCGCGCGGTCCCGCAGCAGCTCGAGGCTCCTCGCGCCGATGCCGCGCACCGGGAGATTCACGATGCGATCGAACGATGGATCGTCCCGGCGGTTCGCGATGAGCCGCAGGTATGCGAGGGCGTCCTTGATCTCCGCGCGCTCGAAGAACCTCAAGCCGCCGTACACCCGGTAGGGGATGCGCGCGGAGAGGAATACTTCCTCGAAGATGCGCGACTGGGCATTCGAGCGGTACAGGATGGCGATGTCCCGGCGGTTGCCTCCGCGCTGCGTCCATTCCTCGATCCGCCGCAGCACGAATTCCGCCTCGTCGCGCTCGTTGAAACCTGCGTACAGGTGGATCGGGTCGCCCTTGGCGCCGCTCGTCCAGAGCGACTTGCCGAGGCGGCCGGAGTTGTGCGCGATCAGCGCGTTGGCCCCGGTGAGGATCGTCCCCGTCGAGCGGTAGTTCTGCTCCAGCCGGATGAGCCGGGCGTGCGGAAAGTCTCGGCGGAACTCCTGCAGGTTCTCCACCCGCGCGCCGCGCCAGCCGTATATCGACTGATCGTCGTCGCCCACGGCGAACGGATGGACCTCGGAGCCGGCGAGGAGCTTCAGCCAGGCGTACTGGATGGCGTTCGTGTCCTGGAACTCGTCCACCAGCACATGGGCGAAGCGGCGGCGGTAGTGCGCGAGCAGCTCCGGGCGATTCCGCCAGAGCTCGAAGGCGCGGAGCAGCAGCTCCGCGAAATCCGCAACGCCCGCGCGCGCGCAGGCTTCCTCGTACTCCGTGTACACGCGGATCAGCTGGCGCCGCGTCGGATCGTTGCCGTCCTTGAGATCGCCGGGACGGCGGCCCTCGTCCTTGTTGGAGTTGATGAACCACTGGATCTCCCGCGGCACCCAGCGCGTCTCATCCAGGTTCTGCGCCTTCAGCACCTTGCGGATGAGCCGGCTCTGATCCTCGGAGTCGAGGATCTGGAAGCTCTGCGGCAGGCCGGCGTCGCGGTAGTGCAGGCGCAGCAGTCTGTGGGCGATGCCGTGAAAGGTGCCGATCCAGAGCGGGCCGCCGGCGATGCCGAGCAGCCGCTCGACGCGGCCCCGCATCTCGCCGGCCGCCTTGTTCGTGAACGTGACCGCGAGCACGCCGTGGGGCGATACACCTTCGACCTGCACCACCCACGCGATGCGGTGGGTGAGCACGCGCGTCTTGCCGCTGCCCGCGCCCGCGAGCACCAGGACGGGACCGACGGGAGCGGTGACGGCCTCGCGCTGCGCGTCGTTGAGCGGCGAGAGTATGGGAGACAAATCCATGGGGCGCGCATTCTATACCAGCGGCACCGGCATCGAGCCCTCCCGCGCCTAGCGGTTGACAACCGCGTCCTCCGCGATGCGGACCAGCGCGACGGCGAGGCTCAAGAGCACGGGGCCGATCACGATGCCGAGGAATCCGAACGCCGCCACTCCGCCGATCGCACCGATGAAGACGGCGAGCGTCGGGACCGATCCATGGCGTGCGGTGATCATGGGGCGCAGCAGCTGCTCGGCGGCGCTGATGACGAGCGCCCAGATGGTGAGGAAGATCGCGGCCCCCCAGTGGCCGGAGATCGCGAGGTACAGGATGGCCGGCACGAGGACCACGGCCGTCCCGACCGCGGGGACGAACGCGGCGATCACGGCGAGCACGCCCAGCACGACGGGCGACGGCAAGCCGGCGATCGCGAAGCCGATGCCGATCAGCGTGCCCTGGATGACGGCGGTCGCGGCGGTGCCGAACACCACCGAGCGCAGCGCGGCCGACACCTCGCGCACGAGCGTCCCCCGGCGGGTCTCATCGAGGGGAATCAGCCGGGTGAGGTGCTCCAGAGCGGCGGTGCCGTCGCGCAGCAGGAAGAACAGCAGGAACAGCATCAGGAAGAAGCCGACGAGCGTTCCCGCGACGCCGAGCATGACCGTGCCGCCCATGGTCGCCGCCGATTGCAACCCCGAGCGGGCGCCCTCCGTGATCCAACCCTCCAGGTCATGCACCGAGACCGGCAGATTGTGGCGGATCCACAGGACCACCGGACCGATCCAGGGGTAGTGCTCGAGGCGGAAGATCGTCGTCGGCAGGGGCACACCCGGGCGGCTCCGCAGGAACTCGACCAGGTTGGCGACCTGGCGCGCGAAGATCACCGCGACGACCGAGAGCGGCGCGATGATCACAAAGGGCGTGAGCCCTGTCAGAATACCGGCGGAGAGCCCGGCGCGGCCGCCGAGCTTGCGTGTGAGGCGCCAGTGCAGCGGGTGCAGCAGGAAGGCGAGCACGGCCGCCCACTCGAGCGCGCTCCAGAATGGGTCGAGTATCCGGATGAGCGCGTAGCCGAGGATCACGACGGTCGCGATGACGAACGCACGCCGATAGAAGCCCGAGTAGTGTTCCAAGGGGTGCCTCACCAGCGGTCTCGGAGCTCGCGCAGCTTCAGGAACACGGTCTTCGCGTCCGGCTGCCCTTCGAGTTCCGGGAACGCCTGCCGGAGCCGGGCGATGACGGCCGGGCTCTGCAGGCGAAAGAACGTATTGATGCGCTTCTCCTCCCCGAGCGTCGTCACCACGCCCGACGCCGGGTCCTGATTGCTGCAGCGCTCGAGGAGCGCCGCGGCCTCGTCGTTGTCCGGCTCACGGTCGAGTGTGAACGCGAGGTTGCGGGACAGGTATTCGTGGCCGGGATACACGCGAGTGGAGTCCGGGAGTCTTGCGAGCTGGGTCACGAAGGTCTCGTAGAGGAGGTCCGGGCGCCCGCTGCTGTGGCAGTTCCCCGCGCCGGCGTTGAACAGCGTGTCGCCGGAGAACAGGGCCGGCTCGGCGGTGTGGGCATACAGGCAGACGTGCGCGAGCGTGTGGCCGGGAGTATCGAGGCACTCGAGCTCCACGGTGCGTCCGATGCGCACGACGTCCCCCTTCTGCAGGCCGACGTCGACTCCCCCGATCTGTGCGGCGGCGCCGGCAGGCGCCAGAACGCGGGCGCCCGTCGCGGCGGTGAGGCCGGCATTGCCGCCCGTGTGATCGAGATGCTCGTGCGTGTTGACGATCTGGGTGATCTCCCAGCCTCGGGACTCGGCCGCATCCACGCAGCGACGCCACTCGAGCGGATCGATGGCGAGCGCCTCGCCGGTCTCACGGCAGGCGATTAAGTAATGGAAGTTCCGACTGTCGTTCGCCGCCCACACCCGTTCGATCAGCATGTCGAGCCTCGAGTCTGTCGCCGGCAGGCAACGTACCGCGAACGGCCGTTGCACGCCATAATGGGCGGGCCCGGCCGGTGGCGCAATGCGGCCCCGGCGGAAACCTGGGACGGCGAGGATGTGACACCATGCATCATACGTTCCTCTACGAGCCTGGTGTATGGACGCTCTCCGGCATGTTCTGGAGCGCCGACGGACGGGGCATTGCGGCCGACGGGCGCACGGAGATCACGCACCGCGAGGGCTGCTGGATGCTTGCGGGACGCATGCGCGTGCTCGCCTCGCCGCGGGCGGAGTTCGTGAGCGTCTACACCATCGAGGCGCCGGATCGCGACGCGCTGGCATCGAAGTGGTCCTCCGAGAACTCGACGCTCGGAAAGCTGCACGGAGTGATCACGGTCGTCGGGCCGTGCATCCTCTCCGTCTACCGCTCGGAGCAGGGCGGCTATCAGGGGACGGAGAACCTGCGGCAGATCGCGCCCGATCAGTACGAGGCTTCCGGCGTCCTGCTGATGGACGACCGCCGCCTGTCTTCCTGGCACGTGACCCTCACGCGCTGAACGCCCGCGCGAGCGGCGCGGCGCTCGCCTTACATCACCAGGCCCTGCGTCGTCGGCAGGTAGTGGTCGATCAGCAGCGCGGCGAAGAGCCACATCAGGTACGTGACGGAGAACCGGAACACGCGCATCGGGAGGTCCGCGCGGGCGGTGATCTTGAGGATGAGCGCGTAGTACAGAAACATCGCGTTCAGCACCAGGGCCGCGGCGAGATAGATGAGCCCGCTCATGCGCGTCAAGAACGGCAAGAGCGTCACGGCGACGAGCAGGATGGTGTAGAGCAGCACGTGCAGGCGCGTGTACTCGACGCCATGGGTGACCGGCAGCATCGGAATGCCCGCCCGCGCGTAGTCGTCCCGACGGGCGATGGCGAGCGCCCAGAAATGCGGCGGCGTCCACACGAAGATGATGAGGAAGAGCAGCAGCGCGTTCGCGTCGACGGTTCCGGTCACCGCGGCCCAGCCGAGCAACGGCGGCGCGGCGCCGGCGGCGCCGCCGATCACGATGTTCTGCGAGGTGGCGCGCTTGAGCCATACCGTGTAAACGACGGCGTAGCCGATCAGCGAGACGAAGGTGAGCGCCGCGGTGAGCGGATTCACCAGCAGGCCGAGGATCGCCATGGAGAGGAATCCGAGCACCGCGGCGAAGGTGAGCGCCTGGCGCTCGGTGAGCTTGCCGCGCGGCAGGGGCCTGCTGCGCGTCCGCACCATCTGCGCGTCGATCCGCCGGTCGAGGACGTGATTGAGCGTCGCGGCGCAGGCGGAGGCCAGCGCGATTCCGAGATTGCCCCACAGGAGCGCGCGGAGCGGCGGAAAGCCCGGGCTCGCGAGCAGCGTCCCCACCACGGCCGTGAACACGATGAGCGCGACCACCCTCGGCTTGGTGAGGGCCAGGTAGTGGCGCCACACGGCGGGCGCGGCGCGCTCGAGATGAGGGCCGCTCGCGAGCGGAACGGAGGGGCGTGGCGGGCGCATGCCGAGTCTCACTGCGCCAGCAGCGGCGCTGCGCGCAGGCTATGGAGCAGGGCCAGCACGGCGAGCAACGTGAGCGCGGCTCCCGCGTTGTGCGCCGTGGCGAGCCACAGGGGGAAGCCGCGCAGAACCATCGAGATGCCGATGGAGACCTGAGCGGCGAGCGCCGCGAGCACACAGACCGCGGCCACCCGCGAGGCCTCGAGCGCGCGTTGCCGCAATACGGTGACCGCGGCCGCGATCAGTGCGCACGTGGTGACGAGCGCGCCCAAGCGGTGCGTGAAGTGGATCGCGATGCGAGCGGGATTCGAGAGCACACCGCCCTGGTAGTCGATCCCGAGGGGGCGCCAGAAGACGAACGCGTGGGCGTAGTCCATCACCGGCCACCACGAGCCCTGGCACGTCGGGAAGTCCGGACAGGCGACGGCGGCATAGTTGCTGCTGGTCCAGCCGCCGAGCGCGATCTGCACGCCGAGGACCACCAGGGCCAGGATCGTGAGCCGGCGTGTCCGGACGCTGGATTGCGAGCGTCGTGCGGCGCCCGATGAGGCTCCCCAGCGCTCCGCACCGGCTGCGCGGAGCGTGAGCCATAGCCACCAGATGAGCCCGAGGGTCGTCATGCCGAAGAGCAGGTGCAGGGTGACGATGGCGGGCTTCAGCTGCCAGGTGACGGTGAGCATCCCGAGAGTGGCCTGCAGCACGATGATGCCGAGCAGGGCCACGGAGTACCGCACCCGCGCCGCGGATTCGTGACGCGTCGCGATGGCGAGCGCGGCGATCACCACGATGAGGAACACCAGGATGGAGGCGGCGTAGCGATGAATCATTTCATGCCAGGCCTTGGCGACATCGAGCGGCGCGCCAGGAAGTACAACCCCATCCGCGACGCTCTGCTCGGCGCCGAGCGGCGTGACGTGGCCGTAGCAGCCGGGCCAGTCCGGGCAGCCGAGGCCGGCCGCCGTGAGGCGCACGTAGGCGCCGAGCACCACGACGACGAAGCCGAGCAGCACCGCCGCAAGCGCCAGCTTGCGCATCCATGCCGCGGCGGGAATGGAGCGCGTCGCGATGAATTCAGCCAATGTGGGACAGCCGCAGCAGCGTTTGGAGGTCTTGGAGGAGGCCCATCGGGTCGCGCCGTGAATCGTAGCGCATCATGAGGTTCCCGAGCGGATCGACCACGAAAATCATCGAGCCACGATCCGCCGCGGGGAATGCATCGAGGAGCCTCTTCGCCGAGCTTCCGCTTGCATCGAGCACCATGAGCCCCGGGTGCTCCCGCTCGAGAGATACGCGGTCGCAGCAGTCGGCCGTGACGAGGAACACGCGCTCGACGCGCGACATATCGTTGCCGAGGTCGAGCCGCGTATCGCGCATCACGATCAGGGCGAACCGGCAGGCCTGGTCGCACGGGCCGTCGCCCACGTAGACGAGCGCCCAGCGCTTCGCGAACACGTTCGACACCTGGATCGGCCCGGCCGCGCCGGGCAGACTCACGGAGGGCAGGGGCCTTGCGGGATCGATCAGCTCTCCGTGGTTCACGTGCCCCGCCGGACTCCACCCCACGCCGTAGTACAGCACGAAGGAAGCCGCGATGGGCACCAGAAAGAGTGCGGCGAGCGCCCCGAGCGTGCGCAGATTCCGTCGCCGGAGCTCGGCGCGCGCTGGCGGAGGCAGTCCCTCCTCGGCGGATCGCTCTTCCATGGGCGACTCAGCGCGCCCCGCCCGCGGGCTGCAGCGGTTTCGGCCTCGGCGCACTCAGAATGGCCCAGATGATGATCAGCGTCGCCGCAAAGGCCCACCACTGGATCGCGTACGCCAGGTTCCTCAGAGGCTCCATCCCCGGGGGCTGCCAGTCCCTCACGTAGCCGAACTTCGCGGTGGGGTCGAGTAGCACGATGCGCCGCTCGAGCTGACTCCCGAGCCGGAGCCCCAGCGCGGCGCCGAGCTGGCCCATGTCCGGAAAGCTCGTGACCTTGGGCCAGCGATTGCCAGGGGGCGGCGGCATGCGCCCGAGCGATAGCCCCGCTGCCGGCAGCTCGTCGACCCGCCCGGTGAGCGTGACCGGCGCAGTCACGGTGAGCCGCACGTCGGGCAGCCGGTTCTCGTAGCCGGAGAACGGAATCCAGCCCCGATTGACGAGCAGCACGCGGCCGTCGTCGAGCTTGAGAGGCGTGAGGACTTCGTAGCCCGCCTCGCCGTTGTGGATCAGGTCATCGAGCAGGAACTGCCGCGAGGGATCGTAGCGTCCGGCCACCTCGACATGCTGGAAGCGGGTGAGCTCCATCACGTCGCGCGAGCCGAGCACCACCGCGCGGTCCGCGCCGCGCGCGAACTCGTCCCACTCCGCCTGCCTGCGGATGCCCTTGTCCCACTGCCAGCGGCCCAGATAGAGGAACAGGACGCAGAGCGCCACGGTGAGAGCCGTCATCTTCCAGGAGGGCGCGAAGACGCGCCGGCCGATCGGGATGCTGAGGATGGGCACAGAGGCTCGGCGCGCCCTATAATCGAGCCGCGGTGCGCACGCGCCGCAGATCTACGGCAGCACCATGCAAAGCCTGTTGCATCTCGTCATCCTCCTGATGCTGCTCGCGATCGTCGTCAGCCTCGGCACCGCGCTCTATCACCTCGCGCGCGGTCAAGGCGACTCGCGCAAGATGGTGCGCGCGCTCTCGATCCGCGTCGGCCTGTCGCTCGCGCTGTTCTTCCTGCTGATGATCGCGTGGTACTTCGGCCTCATCGTGCCGCACGGACTCGAGCCGCGCTGAGCGCGGCTTACAGCCAGTACACGAATATGAACAGGCCGAGCCACACCACGTCGACGAAGTGCCAGTACCAGGACACCGCCTCGAACGCAAAGTGACGCTGCGGCGTGAAGTGGCCGCGCAAGCTACGCAGCCAGATGATGACCAGCATCGTCGCGCCGATCGTCACGTGCAGGCCGTGAAACCCCGTCAACATGAAGAAGGTCGAGCCGTAGATGCCCGTTGACAGGCGCAGGCCCAGCTCGCGGTAGGCCTCGCCGTACTCGTGGGCCTGGAGGCCGACGAACGTGAAGCCGAGCAGGAAGGTGGCCGCGAGAAACACGAGGAGCATCCCGCGCTTGCCCGTCCGCAGCGCGTGATGCGCGATCGTCACCGTGACGCCGCTGCTCAACAGCACCAGCGTGTTGATGGCGGGCAGGCCGAACGCCGGCACGATGCTGAAGTTGCCCGCGTTGCCGCCGATGTGGGCGGGGCCGTTGGTGGGCCACGTGCCCTCGAACATCGGCCACAGGAGGTAATGGGTGAAGAACCTGACGCCCCGGCCCCCGAGCCACGGCACGGACAGGATGCGGGCATAGAACAGCGCGCCGAAGAAGGCCCCGAAGAACATGACCTCCGAGACGATGAACCACATCATGCCCATGCGGAACGAGCGGTCCACCTGCATGTTGTAGCTGCCGTGCTGATTCTCGCCGATGACGGTGTGGAACCAGCAGACGAACATCGTGAAGAGCAACGCGAATCCCGGAATGAGCGACCACAGCCCGGTCCAGTCGTTGAGGTACACGACCGCTCCCGCCATGATCGTGAACACCGAGACCGACGCGAAGATCGGCCAGGGGCTCGAATGCGGGAGGTAGTACTTGTTGCTATCCGGCGCGTGCGCCTGTGCCATGGTCAATTCCTGCCTGAAGCCTTGTCGTTTGAGTCGAGTTGCGTGCCCGCGCCCGATGCCCTCAGGGCTCCGCGGCGGCCGGGTGCGCCGCGGCCGCGGGGTGGGAGCCGTGCTGCGCCTTGACGACCGACATCACGATGAAGCCGAAGTAGAAGGCGAGCGCGACGGCCCCGAGGATGAGCGCGGAGCGCCGTACCCGCTTGCGCCTGCCTTCCTCATCTACCGAGACCATCATCATCCGGCGAGCATCGTGCACTTCAGTGCGCGGCGCCGCGCGCAATGAGAGCCTCCGAAGGCGGGTCGCCCCACGAGTGGTACGGTGCCGGCGAGGGCAGTTCCCACTCGAGTCCGTGGGCCGACTCCCAGACCCTGCCGGTTGCCCGCTCTCCGCTGTGAATGCACTTCCAGACGATGTACGGCAAGAGGAACTGCGAGAGGCCGAACGCGAATCCGCCGATCGAGGACACCATGTTCCAGTCGGTGAACTGCACGGGGTAGTCGGGGATGCGCCGCGGCATGCCCGCGAGCCCCAGGAAGTGCTGCGGGAAGAACAGCACGTTCACGAAGATCGTCGAGAGCCAGAAGTGCCACTTCGCGAGCCGCATGTCGTACATGTTGCCGCACCACTTCGGCAGCCAGTAGTAGACGGCTCCAAAGATCGCGAAGACCGCTCCGGGCACCAGCACATAGTGGAAATGCGCCACGACGAAGTAGGTGCCGTGGTATTCGTAGTCCGCGGGAACCAGGGCGAGCATCAGCCCGGAGAACCCGCCGATCGTGAACATGAACAGGAACCCGAGCGCGAACAGCATCGGCGGCTCGAAGGAGAGCGAGCCCTTGTACATCGTCGCGGTCCAGTTGAAGACCTTCACGCCCGTCGGGACGGCGATGAGCATCGTCGAGAGCATGAAGAACAGCTGCCCCGCGAGCGGAATGCCCGTCACGAACATATGATGGGCCCAGACGATGAACGACAGGAACCCGATCGAGGCGGTCGCGTAGACCATCGTCTCGTAGCCGAACAGGGGCTTGCGGGAGAACGTCGGAATGATCTCCGAGACGATGCCGAAGGCCGGCAGGATGAGGATGTAGACCTCGGGGTGTCCGAAGAACCAGAAGATGTGCTGGTACATGATCGGATCGCCGCCGCCGGCTGCGTTGAAGAAGGTCGTGCCGAAGTAGTGATCGGTGAGCAGCATCGTCACGGCGCCGGCGAGCACCGGCATCGCGGCGATGAGCAGGAACGCCGTGATGAGCCACGTCCACACGAAGAGCGGCATGCGCAGCAGGCCCATGCCCTTCGCGCGCATGTTCATGATCGTGACGATCACGTTGATGGCGCCGAGTATCGAGGAGGCGCCCATCATGTGGATCGCGAAGATCGTCATCGGAAAGGCGTCGCCCGTCTGCACCATGAGCGGCGCGTACATCGTCCAGCCGCCCGCCGGCCCGCCGCCCGGCACGAACAGCGTGCAGAACAGCAGCGTGAACGCGAACGGCAGGATCCAGAAGCTCATGTTGTTGAGCCGCGGAAGCGCCATGTCCGGCGCGCCGATCTGCATCGGGATGAGCCAGTTCGCGAGCCCCGTCCATGCCGGCATGACCGCGCCGAAGATCATGAACAGGGCGTGCAGGGTCGTCATCGAGTTGAAGAGCTGCGGATCGACGAGCTGCATGCCGGGCTTGAACAGCTCGGCCCGGATCACCATGGCGAAGGAGCCGCCGATGAGGAACATGAGCCCGCTGAACACGAGGTACATCGTGCCGATGTCCTTGTGATTGGTCGCGTAGACCCAGCGCTTCCATCCGTGCGGCTTGTGGTCGTGCTCCTCGTGCTCGTGGACGGCGGCGGGAGCGTGTGAATGTTCGGCCATGGTCGGGTCTCTTTGAATATCGATCTGCAGTGAGGGCGAGCGCCTACCCGTCAACGGCCCGCGTTCGCGTCGGCGATCGGTGCCTGGCCCGCCGTCGCGGCCACGGCGGCTTGCGCCGGCTGCGGAGTCTTCTGCGCGGCCTGCTCAGCCTTCAGCCACTTGTCGAAGTCCGCCTTGCTGCGCGCGTCCACCACGATCGGCATGAACGCGTGGCCGCGCCCGCAGAGCTCCGAGCACTGGCCGCGGTACACTCCGGGCTTGTCGGCGTCCACCTCGAACCAGGTCTCGTTGATGAACCCGGGAACCGCGTCCCGCTTCACGCCGAGGTCGGGCACCCACCACGAGTGGATCACGTCATCGGCCGTGATGAGCAGCAGGATCTTCGTGCCCACGGGCACCACGAGCGGGTGGTCCACATTCTGCAGATAGTGCGGGACCGTGTTCGGGTCGATGCCGGAGTCGAGCTGGCTGGCCGCGTTGCTCAAGGCGTCGAGCTTGGAGAAGAAGTTCACCCCGCTCTGCAGGTAGTCGTAGTTCCAGCCCCATTGATAGCCCGTCACCTTGATGGTGAGCTGGCTGTTGCTCACATCCGCGGTCCGGATCAGCACGCGCGCGGCGGGTATCGCCACTCCGACGAGGATGACGACGGGGACGATCGTCCACATCACCTCGACCTTGGTGTTGTGGACCATGGTGGTGTCCGGCACGGCGCCCTTCGAATGCCGGAACGCCACGATCGAGTAGATCATGACGCCGAAGACGACGATGCCGATGCCGACGCAGACCCAGAAGCACATCATGTGCAGGTCGTAGATCTGGCGGGAGATCGTGGTGACGCCCCGCGTCATGTTGAGCTCGCTCCAGCCCGACTCGGCGTGAGCCGGCTGGATGAGCGAGCAGAGCAGGGCTGCGAGGGCGGCGAGCCTGGGCAGGATTCTCTTAAGCATGTTCATGAAACAATCATTCACCTGCGATCCACTCACGCCAGCGTGGGCGACTCGTTGATGCGGCCGATCATGCGGCTCAGCCTCGCGGCAAGCCCCCGGCGCTCTTCTTCCGTCAGGAAGTCCCCGACCTCACATTGACGACCGTGCGACTCGATCACGAGGCGGCTCGGAGACAGGCGCGACGCGGGGCGACGCAGTTTAACCTGTGCCCAGTGCCGCGGGAACACGACTTGTACACAACGCGAGCCTGTACGGGATTCGACGAGGATGTCTCGGTCGCAGATCGTGATGGTCTGGCTGTTGTGTCGGCGTGCGAGGCTCACTTTCAAGGCCCAGGCGAGGAGCGCCATCTCGAGGCCGGCGAACGGCAGCACCGGCCACAACCCGAGCGAGGCCATCGTTCCGGCGATGCCGAGCGAGCCAAAGCAGGTGCCGCCGAAGAACAACAGCGCACCCTTCACGCTCAGCGAGCAATTCGGAGCGATCTCGATGCGGTGTGGCGCGGCGTCCACGGGGTCGGCGCCCTCGAGTCAACTCACGCGGAGAGGAAAACTCCCGCGTGCTCGAGGAGCATGTTACCGCAGCAGATTTATTATTCAAGACAAACGCTTACGTCTCACCTGCCGCTGTCCGACACGCGGCGCGCAGCAGCTGGAGCAGGGCCGCGCTCGTGGTCGCGGAAAGCTCGATGCCCCGCTCGAGCGGCTGTTCGCCGGGCAGAGCGCTCGGTGTGCGCGGGGCCCCGGAAGCCGCGCGCGGACCTGCGGCCGCTTCGCGCGGAGACGAGGGCGCCGCGTGCGGCACAACTGCCAGGGGCGGCCGGGCGAGGAGGCGCTCCAGCGTCGCGACATTCTCATGGACGCGCTCGAGACCGGGGTCGATGTGATTGGCGATCCAGCCGGCGAGGGGCAATCCGGTGGCCTCGATGGCCTGCGCGCTGAGCAGCGCGTGGCTGAGACAGCCGAGCCGCAGGCCGACGACCAGGATGACGGGAAGGTCGAGCGCGCGGGCCACATCGGCCATGGTCTCGCGGTCGCCGATCGGCGCGAGCCAGCCGCCCGCGCCTTCGACGACGACACAGTCGGCGCCGTTCGCGAGCTCCCGGAAGGATTGCACGATGCGCGCGATATCGATGGAGATCCCGGCGTCGGCCGCCGCGATGTGCGGAGACACGGGGGCCGCGAGGCAGTAGGGATTGACGAGCTCGTAGGCGGCCGCGACGTTCGCCGCGGCGGCGAGCGAGGTGGCGTCGCCGTTGCGGAGCCCGTCCTCCGTGAGGACGGCGCCCGCCGCGACGGGCTTCATCGCGGCCACCCGCAAGCCTGCACGGATCAGCGCACGCGTCACGGACACGGCAGTCCGTGTCTTGCCGACCTCGGTGTCGGTGCCCGCGATGAAAAAGCCGGGAAAAGGCATTGTTCCGATCCCGATCAGTCCCGGGCGCGGCGGCGAATCGCGGCCGGAGCGATGTGCACCTCTGCCCCGTCGCTCGAGAAGGCCGACTTCGCTTCCGTTCCCCAGGCCGCGCCGTTCACCACCTCGTAGCTCGCCGGCAGCCGGCCGTCGCGGCGAAAGGCCTCGTACGCGAGGGTCATCGCGCGCCACTTCCCTCGGCCGGTGAGCCCCTTGAGACGATCGGAGGCGACGTTGTGCGCGCCGATGGCCTTCAGGTCGCGCACCAGGGAGAGCACGTCCGGATAGGTGAGCTCAACGCGCTCGACATCGAGCACAGGCTCGCCGAGGCCTGCGCGCGTGAGCGCATCCCCGATGTCGTGCATGTCGAGGAAGGTGTGGACGTGGCTCGCCGAGTCGGCCGCCGACCACGCGGAGCGCAGCTCGCGCAGCGTATCGGGCCCGAACGTGCTGAAGGCGAGAAACCCGCCGGGCTTGAGGACCCGGCGGATCTCGGCGAGCGCCGCGTCGAGCTCGCCGCACCACTGCAGCATGAGATTGCTGAAGATGAGGTCCGCGCATCCTTCTTTAAGCGGAAGCTGCGAGGCATCTCCGCACACGCGCCCGAAGCGCCGGAACGCACGGCTGTTGCGCCGCGCCTCGCGCAGCATGCCGGGGGCGATATCGAGCGCGATCACGGTCGCGCCACGGTAAAGCCGCTTCAGCTCGAGCGCGCCGCTGCCAGTGCCCGCGCCGAGGTCCAGTACGAGTCGGGGCTCGAGCCTCATGACCTGCAAGCGGTCGAGCAGCTCGCGGCGCACTCGAGCCTGCAGCACCGCGGCGCCGTCGTAGCTCGCGCTGGCCCGCTCGAAGGCATTGCGCACGCCGGCGCGATCCAATCGAAACGGAACGTCGGAAGGCGCGCCCATGTCAGCCGTCGCAGGCGGTGCCGCCACTCGGCGTTTCCATGACGCGGCTTGGCGCTTTTGTCACGCGGCTCAGCGCTTCCACCAGCGTGTCGACCTGGGACTCCGTGTGATCGGCGGAAAAGGTGATGCGCAGGCGGGCGGTGTTGCGCGGCACCGTGGGCGGACGGATGGCCGCGACCCAGAACCCGGCCTCGCGCAGGCCGCGGCTCGCGCGGAGCGCGGCCTCCGCGCTCCCGATCAGGATCGGCTGAATCGGTGTGCGCGAGGCAGTGAGCGGAACGTCTAGCGCGCGCGCGCCCGCCCGGAACCGCTCCGTCAACGCCAGCACGCGCTCGCGGCGCCAGCTCTCGCGCTGCGCG
Organism: uncultured Gammaproteobacteria bacterium; assembly: GCA_963849095.1. Lineage (GTDB taxonomy): Bacteria > Pseudomonadota > Gammaproteobacteria > Steroidobacterales > Steroidobacteraceae > JASHUC01. The sequence goes on along the minus strand of CAWKGA010000009.1, from coordinate 428,725 downwards.
ACCGCGAGCGCGGCGCGCGTCGCGGCGGCGAGCGCCTGGGGAAGGGCCGTGGTGTAGATGTAGCTGCGCGCGCGCTGCACGAGCAGCTCGATGAGGTCGCGGGAGCCTGCGACAAAGGCGCCGAACGTGCCGAACGCCTTGCCCAGCGTGCCGATCAGCACAGGCACGGCGTCGGCTCCGAGGCCGCCGAGCTCGAGAGTGCCGCGGCCCGTCGCGCCGACCACGCCGAGGCCGTGGGCGTCATCGACGACCAGCCACGCGTCGTGAGCCGCTGCAGCGGTCGCGAGCTCGGCGAGCGGAGCGATGTCGCCGTCCATGCTGAACACGCCGTCCGTTGCGATGAGGCTCACGCGATCGCTCGCGGCTCGAGGGCCGGCGTCATCGGCGAGCATGCGGGCGGCCGCGCTGGCGTCACCGTGCGGGTATCGCCGCAGGCGAGCTCCGGAGAGCATTGCCGCGTCGATCAGCGAGGCGTGGCTCAATCGATCGAGGAGCACGAGATCGCCGCGGCCCGCGAGGGTCGTGATCACGGCGAGGTTGGCCATGTAGCCGGTCGAGAGGAGCAGCGCGCGCTCCCGCTGGACGAACGCCGCGAGCTCCTCCTCGAGCCGCGCGTGCTCGGAGAAGTGCCCCGTCACCAGGTGCGAGGCGCCGCTGCCGACGCCCCAGCTCTCCGCCGCGCGCCGAAGCGCGTCCGAGACCTGCGGATGGCGAGCGAGTCCGAGGTAGTCGTTGCCACAGAAGTTGACGAGGCGGCGGCCGTCGACCACGACCTCTGCGCCGCCATCGGGCGTGGCGAATCCCTCGACGGTCCGGCGCTCGCGAGTGAGATGCTGTCGCTCGATCTCGGCGAGGGCCGCCTCAAGCGCGCGCGGGCGTGTTCCCATGCTGAAGTGCGCCGGCAAGATCCACCTCGCCCACGGCCCCCTCCTCGCTCGAGCCCTCCTCCTCGCTCAAGGTCTCCTCCCCGAGGCTCGAAGGAAAGCTCCCGGGCGCTCTCTCGGGCTTCAGGCCGAGCCGCGCGAGGAGCTTCCGATCGTGGTCCGTGTCGGGATTTCCCGTCGTCAGGAGCTTCTCTCCGTAGAAGATCGAGTTGGCGCCGGCGAGGAAGCACAGGGCCTGCAGCTCGTCGCTCATCGCCGTGCGCCCCGCGGAGAGCCGCACGTGCGAGCGCGGCATCAGGAGCCGTGCCACCGCGACGGCGCGCACGAAGTCGAAGGGATCGACGCTCGCGGCTCCATGAAGGGGCGTGCCGGGAACCTGGACCAGCTCGTTGATGGGCACGCTCTCCGGGTGCTGCGGGAGGTTCGCGAGCGTGAGGAACAGCTGCGCGCGGTCGCGTGCCGATTCGCCCATGCCGATGATTCCGCCGCAGCAGACCTTGAGGCCTGCCTCCCGCACGGCCTCGAGCGTATCGAGACGGTCCCGATAGGTCCGCGTCGTGATGATCTCGCCGTAGAACTCCTCGGACGTGTCGAGGTTGTGGTTGTAGTAGTCGAGGCCCGAGTCCTTGAGCTCGCGGGCCTGGTCGGGCGTGAGCATCCCGAGCGTCGCGCAGGTCTCGAGCCCGAGGGCGCTCACTTCGCGGACCATGGCGCAGATCGCGCGCAGATCCTTCGGCTTCGGCGAGCGGTACGCGGCGCCCATGCAGAATCGAGTGGCGCCGGCGGCCTGCGCGCGCAGTGCGCATTCGCGGACCGCTTCCACTTCCATCAAGGCCTCGCGGCCGACGCCTGTGTCGTAGCGGACGCTCTGCGGACAGTAGGCGCAATCCTCCGGACACGCGCCGGTCTTGATGGATAGGAGCGTGCTCATCTGCACGGTGTTGGGCTCGTGGTGAGCGCGGTGGACGCTCTGGGCTTGAAGCAGCAGGTCGAGGAGCGGCAGGGCGAATAGCGCCTCCACCTCCTCGAGCGTCCAGTCGTGGCGGATCTGAGCGGAGCGGGTCATCGAGCCTCTCGCAAGCAGCCGTCCCTGGGGCATTGCCGCCCGGCCATCCTGGCGGGGGCGCTCGCCGCTCGCCCGCGGCTGCCCGCAGACTCCACGAAGGCCCAGATTCTGTCAACTCAACGTGGGCGCATGAGTAGACAATTGTTCATTTCATGACCATCGCGTTCGGGAGGGCGCGCCGGCCGCGAGTCAATGATTCCCGTACGTGTACTGCAGCGCGAGGCCGATGAAGATGACCATGCCCACGTAGTTGTTGTTGAGGAACGCCCGCAGGCAGGCGGCCGGCTCGCGGGCGCGGATCAGCCATTGCTGGTAAGCGAAGAGCAGGGCGGCGGCAGCGAGCCCTGTGTCGTACCAGCGCCCGAAATGCATGTCGCGGCCGGAGAGCCAGAGCGCGTACAGCATGAGCGCCTGCAGGATGCCGATCATGGCCTTGTCCATGTCGGCGAAGAGCAGGGCCGTGGACTTGACGCCGAGCTTCAGGTCGTCGTCGCGGTCGACCATGGCGTAGATCGTGTCGTAGACCACCGCCCAGATCACTGCCGCGAGGAACAGCACCCAGGCGACGCGCGGAAGCGCGCCGGTCTGCGCCGCGAAGGCCATGGGCACGCCCCAGCCGCCGAACGAGATCCCGAGGTACAGCTGCGGCAGCGCGAAGAACCGCTTGACGAAGGGATACGAGACCGTGAGGAAGGCCCCCACCGCCGACAGCTTCACGGTCAGCGGGTCGAGCCGGGTGACGAGCCAGACCGCCGCGAGGCCGAGCGCGGCGAAGAGGGCGATGGCCTCGTGAGGCGACACGCGTCGGGCCGCGAGCGGCCGCTCGCGGGTGCGCTTGACGTGCGGATCGATGTTGCGATCCGCCAGATCGTTGATCACGCATCCGGCCGCGCGCATGACGAGGACGCCGGCGGCAAAGATCACGAGTACCTTCTGGGACGGGCGTCCGCTGCCGGCGATCCACAGAGCCCACAGGACCGGCCACAGCAGCAGCCAGAAGCCGATCGGCCGGTCGAGGCGGGCGAGCCGACCGTATTCCTGGAGGCGGCGGCCCGCGCGATACCACCAGGGCGCCTCCTGGCGACGCGGGGTCTCGAAATCGATGTCCGGCGATGTGGCAGCCATGCCGCTTAAGCCTACCTGTCCCCGGCCCGTTCGTCCTCAGCCCACCCGTCCGTAGCGCTCGTCCGTGCCGACCCAGCGCGCGGCGAGCGGCCCGATGCGGTCGGGATGCGCTTGGAGCATCAGCTCCGCCGCCGCCTGCACGCGCGGCAGCAGATCGGCATCGCGGATCAGGTCGGCGACCCGCAGCTGCGCGAGGCCGGTCTGGCGGGTGCCGAGCAGCTCGCCCGGCCCGCGGAGCGTCAGGTCGCGCCGCGCGATTTCGAAGCCGTCGCCGGTCTCGCGGATGGCCTTCAGCCGCTCCCGGGCGAGCGGTGACAGGGGCGCTCGATAGAGCATTACGCAGGCGCTCGCGTCCGAGCCGCGCCCGACTCGCCCTCGCAGCTGGTGCAGCTGGGCGAGCCCCAAGGCTTCCGCGTTCTCGATGACCATGAGCGTCGCGTTCGGCACGTCGACTCCGACCTCGATCACCGTCGTCGCGACCAGCAGCTGGATCCGCCCGCTCTTGAAGCCGCCCATCGCCGTTTCCTTCGCGGACGGCGGCTGTCGCCCGTGAACCAGGCCGACGCGGACGCCTGGCAGTGCCTCGGCCAGAGCCGCCGCCGTCTCCTCGACGGCCTGGTAGCGCAGCTCCTCGGACTCGTCGATGAGGGGGCAGACCCAGTACGCCTGGGCTCCGGAGCGGCAGGCGTCGAGGATCCGCTGGACGACCTCCGGCCGCCGCTGCTCCGGAACGACCACGGTCTGCACGGGCGTTCGGCCCGGAGGCAGCTCATCGATGACCGAGATGTCGAGATCGGCGTACGCCGTCATGGCCAGCGTTCGCGGGATGGGCGTGGCGGTCATGATGAGCTGGTGCGGAAAGCGGCCCGCCCGCAAGCCTTTCTCCTTGAGTTTCAGGCGCTGCTGGACACCAAAGCGGTGCTGCTCATCGACGATGATCAACGCCAGCTTGTGGAAACTGATTCCTTCTTGAAACAATGCATGTGTGCCAACAGCTATTTGTATCTCCCCCGAGGCAATTGTCTCCATTGCATTCCGGCGAATCCGTGCCGGCAACGATCCGGAGACCAGCGCCACAGGAATACCAAGCGGCTGGAACCAGTCGCAAAGGTTGCGCCAGTGCTGCTCGGCGAGCAGCTCGGTGGGCGCCATCAGGGCGGCCTGGCAGCCGGTACCTGCCGCAAGCGCGGCGGCAGCCGCCGCGACCACCGTCTTGCCGCATCCGACATCGCCCTGCAGCAGCCGCACCATGGGACGGCTCTCGAGCAGGTCGCCCCGGACCTCCCCGAAGGCTCGCTGCTGAGCGCCGGTGAGCTCGAACGGCAACGACTCGAGCAGGCGCGAAGCGAGGCCCGCCGGATCGCGGAGCGGCCAGGCCTCGTCCGCCTGGACGGAGCGCTTGAGCAGTTTCAGGCAGAGGTGGTGAGCCAGCAGCTCCTCGAACGCGAGGCGGCGCTGCGCCGGGTGGCGTCCTCTCGCGAGCTCCTCGAGATGCGCCGAGCGCGGGGGCCGATGCACGTAGCGCAGCGCCTCGCCGAGGGACGGCAGGTCGAGCGTCGCCAGCACCTCGGGGGGAACCCAGTCGCTGACACCGGCCCAGCGGCGGTCTGCGGCCTCGAGCTCGCTCAGCGCCTGGCCGATGAGCATGCGCAGCCGGCCCTGTGTCAGCCCCTCGGTCGCCGGATAGACCGGCGTCAGCGTCTCCTCGAGCGCCTCGCTCCCGAGCACTCGTCTGTATTCCGGGTGGACGATCTCCAGCCCCAACGGACCGCGCCGCACCTCTCCGAAGCAGCGCAGCCGCGTGCCGCGCGCGAGCCCGGCCTGCTGTGCGGCGGAGAAATGAAAGAACCGCAGCGTGAGAAACCCCGAGCCGTCGGAGATCCGCGAGAGGAGCTGCCGCCGGCGGCGGAAGACGACCTCCGTCAGCTGCACTTCTCCTTCGACGGCCGCGCGGATCCCCGGCACGAGGGAGCCAACGGGGACAATGCGCGTGCGGTCCTCGTAGCGCAGCGGGAGCACGAACAGCAGATCCTGGACCCGCTCCACACCGAGACGGTGCAGCTTTTCCGCGAGCGCCGGGCCCACGCCCCGCAGCGCGGTGACCGGCCGCTGCTCCGGCGGTGCGGGCTCAGACGCGGACGATTTGAGCGCTTCAGCCAAGAGCGAGAATGCACTCCACCTCGACGCGCGCGCCCCGCGGCAGCTGCGCGACACCGATCACGGCACGAGCCGGGAACGGTGCGGCGAAGTACGTGGCCATGATCTCGTTCACCTTGCCGAAGTGCGCGAGGTCGGTGAGAAATACGGTGAGCTTCGCGACGTTTGCGAGGGAGCCGCCGGCCGCCTCGGCGATCGCCTTCAGGTTCTCGAAGACTCGCCGGATCTCGGCGTCGATGTCCCCGACCACGAGCTGTCCCGCGGGATCGAGCGGAATCTGACCCGAGACATAGACGGTGTCGCCGACGCGGACCGCCTGCGAGTACGTGCCGATCGCCTGGGGCGCGCGCGGGGTGTGGATGATCTCACGAGTCATGCTTGCGAGCCTTTGCGGAGGAGCGAGCGGCGATCGTGCGCGCGACGCGCAGCACATCGGGCATGCGCCGGATCGTGCGAATGATACGCGCAAGCTGCTTGCGGTCGCGCACTTTCAGCTCGAATACCAGCGCGGAGGTGTTGACGTCCCGCTCGTCCACCGAGACGTGATCGATGTTGGTCTCCGTGCTGGCGATGGCCGCGGCGACGGCCGCGAGCATGCCCGTCCGGTTGGGGACGTCCACGCGAATCTGAGAGCTGAACAGCCGGTCGGGAGTCGTCTGCCACGAGACGGGCAGCCACTTCTCCGGATGCTTGCGATAGTCCTCTACGTTCACGCATGTCTCGCGGTGAATGACGATGCCGCGGCCGCTCGATAGAAACGCGAAGATCGTGTCGTACGGTATTGGGTGGCAGCACCGGGCATACGCTACGAGCAGCCCCTCGGTGCCTGCCACGGCGAGCGGCGCAGCCGAGCCTCCGGACGCGCCGTCTTCCAGCGGCTCGGCCGGAAGCAGGCGCCGCGCGACGAGCGGAGCGAGCCGCTCTCCGAGACCGATCTTCTCGAAGAGCTCGTCGAGGTCCTTCATGCCGAGCTCGGCGACGGACGCCTGCATCGAGGCGTGGCTGATCTCCTCGATCGAGAGGCGGAACTCCCCGAGCGCTTGATTGAACAGCCGCTGCCCGAGGGCGATCGCCTCCGTGCGCCGCAGGCTCTTCAGATAGTGGCGGATCGCGGTGCGGGCCTTCGCGCTCACCACGAAGTTCACCCAGGAAGGATTCGGCATCGCGCCCTTGGCCGTGATGATCTCCACCGTCTGTCCGTTGCGCAGCGCCGTGCGCAGAGGCGTCAAGCGCCGATCCACCTTGGCGGCGACGCAGCGGTTGCCGATGTCGGTATGCACGGCGTACGCGAAGTCGACCACGGTCGAGCCGCTCGGCAGCCGCAGGATCTCGCCCTTCGGGGTGAAGACGTAGACCTTGTCGGGAAAGAGGTCGACCTTCACACTCTCGAGGAACTCCTCGGAGCTGCCTCCGGCCTGCAGCTCGACGAGATGCCGCAGCCACTCCCGCGCCCGCTCGTGCTGCGCCGAGTCGGCCTCCTCGCCCGCCTTGTACCGCCAGTGCGCGGCGATGCCCGACTCGGCCATGCGATGCATGTCATCGGTGCGGATTTGCACCTCGATCGGCACGCCATTGGGACCGAAGAGCGTCGTGTGCAGCGACTGGTAGCCGTTGACGCGCGGAATGGCGATGTAGTCCTTGAAGCGGCCCGGCATGGGCTTGAAGACGCTGTGCACACTGCCAAGTGCGCGGTAGCAGGTGTCGGCCGCGTCGACGACGATGCGCAGTCCGTACACGTCGATGATCTCGTTGAGAGTCGAGCGCTTGCGCTGCATCTTCTTGTAGATGCTGTAGAGATGCTTCTCGCGCGTCTCCACACGAGCCGCAATGCCGCTTTTCATGAGCGCCGCGGTGATCTGCGGCTCGATCTTCTTCAGGAACTCCTTCTGGTTGCCGCGCGCGCGCTTCAGCGCCCGCTCCAGCACGCGATAGCGCTGCGGATAGAGCGCCGCGAACCCGAGATCCTCCAGCTCGAGCTTGAGATTGTAGAGGCCGAGGCGCTCGGCGATCGGCGCGTAGATGTCGAGCGTCTCGCGCGCGATCGCCCGCCGCCGGGCGGGCGCCACCGCCTCGATCGTCCGCATGTTGTGCGTGCGGTCCGCGAGCTTCACCAGGACGACGCGCAGGTCCCGCACCATCGCGAGCACCATCTTGCGGAAGCTCTCCGCCTGGGCTTCCTCGCGACTCTTGAACTTGATCTGGTCGAGCTTCGTGACGCCGTCCACGAGCTCCGCAACGTCCGCCCCGAAGCGCGCGGCGAGCTGGTCCTTCGGCGTCGGCGTGTCCTCGATCACATCGTGCAGGATGGCCGCGACGATGGTGTCCGCATCGAGATGCAGGTCCGCGAGGATGGAGGCGGCCGCGACAGGGTGTGCGATGAAGGGCTCGCCGGAGAGGCGCTTCTGGCCCTTGTGCGCCGAGGCGCCGAACTCCGCCGCCTCGCGAATGCGCTCGACCTGGTCAGGCGGCAGGTAGGCGCCGACGGCCCCGAGCAGCTCTTTCAACCCCGGAGTGCGCCTTCCACCGGGGAGCAGTCCCAGCAGCGAAGACGCATAGTCCATACGGGAGATCGGCGGTCAGTCTCCGAGGCCGAACTGTGGAGCGCGGAAGGTGGACTGGTGTTCAGCTTCCGACATGACGGGCTGCTCCGGGGCGGGCTCCGGCTCGCGCAGCATATCGGAGGTAATGTTGCCCTCGGCGATCTCGCGCAGCGCGACGACGGTGGGCTTGTCGTTCTCCCACGCCACGGTCGGCTCGGCCCCGTTCGCGAGGCGGCGCGCGCGCTGAGAGGCGAGCAGCACCAGCTGGAAGAGGTTATCGACGTTGTGCAAGCAATCTTCGACGGTGATACGTGCCATGGTTGAGCTCGTGGGAGTACGGATGGGCGCCCAGCGGGGCGGGCGACGCAGATGGTTGATTGTACCGGAAAAGGTGCCGCCCTGGCCAGTTATCCCTCGCCGCCCAGCAGCTCGCGCAGCAGCGGCCGGATCGCCTCCCGGTCCTTGTGGAGGGCCTCGCCGTGGCCGGCGATGATGGCCCCGAGGTCGTCCACCGCCGCGTCGAAGCGGTCGTTCACCACGACGTAGTCGAATTCGCTCGCGTGGCGCATGTCGCCCACCGCGTCCCGAAGGCGCCTTGCGATGACCTCAGCGGAGTCGGTCCGCCGCTGCGTGAGCCGTTCCTCCAGCGCGCCGCGCGAAGGGGGGAGGATGAAGATCGTGATGCACTCGGGCAGCGCTGCACGCACCTGCCGAGCACCCTGCCAATCGATCTCCAGCACGACGTTGGTTCCCGCTGCCAGGAGCCGCTCGACGGTCTCCCGGCCCGTGCCGTAATAGTTGTCGAAGACCTGCGCGTGCTCCAGGAACGCGCCGCGCGCCACGAGGTCGCGGAACTCCTCGATCGAGACGAAGTAGTACTCCCGGCCGTGCGCCTCGTGCGGCCGGGGCTTGCGCGTGGTGTGGGAGACGGAGACGCGCAGGGCGGGATTGCGCTCGAGCAGCGCCTTCACGAGGGAAGTCTTGCCGGCGCCCGAAGGTGCGGAGATCACGAAGAGCCGGCCGCGCCTCGGGCGCGACCCCTTCACCCCCGGAGTGTCGCCAGCCTGTGGCTCCGATTGTCCCGATTGCCCCATGTGCGTCCAAGGCGTGCCTGCATCGACGCCGATAAGAATGCCACAGAAAGACGTGGACCCGCGCCGCTGACGGCGGATTCGCTCCGTTTTGTGGTCATATTCGTTCCGCTGGCGCTGGCATTCACACTCGCTGTCGCCCCCGGTAACGGTACCCCCCATGATCCGGCTCACAATCGCGGGACGATCGTACAAATGGGCTCGGCCGAAGTGACGAACCGGCTGCGCGGCCGCGTGTGTTCAGCTACTCGGAAGCGATCAGCTTCCGAGTCAGTTCCGAGTCGGTTGCGATGATGCGCGAGTTGCTGCTCGCCGCAAAACCGGTTCGATGTAAGAGCGTCCAGGCGCGGTCCTTCTCAGCAGCATCGTCCCCCGCAGGAAGGCTGGGCCTGACCCGCTATGGTCAGTACAATGCGGTACCAGCCTCCAGACTCGTAGGAGCGCATCTTCCGTATGGTCAAGACGGACATCCGCAACCAGCCGGCGTACAGCGTTGCCGAAGCCGCCCGCTACCTCAAGGTGGCGCCGGCCACCTTGCGTTCCTGGTTTGTGGGCCGTCCTTACCCGAAGGGAGCCGGCACGGCCCACTCCAGTCCGCTAATGCGCCCGGCCAAAAATCCCCCGCCGACGCTGTCCTTCTGGAACCTCATCGAAGCGCATGTACTGCGTTCCCTGCGTACCGATCACGGTGTGAAAATGGACGCCTTGCGCCGCGCTATTCGCTATGCCCAGCAGTCCCTGAAGGTTGAGCGGCTTCTCTTGATCCCGGAATTGCGTACCGATGCCGGCAAGCTGCTATTGGATCGCTATGGCCAGCTGATCGAGCTGTCGGCATCAGGCCAGGTTGCCATGCGCCGGTTGTTCAATGAGCACTTGGCCCGGGTCGAATGGGATGAATGGAAGTTCCCGGTCCGGCTGTTTCCGGTGACGTCCAGTGATTTGATCACCTCGGCTAGACCGATCGCCATCGATGCGCATGTCGCCTTCGGTAGACCGGTTCTGGTTCAGAAAGGTATCACGACCGGTGCCATCGTTGAGCGGATGGACGCGGGCGAATCTCTCAATGATCTGGCCGAAGACTACGACCTGACGACGGACGAGATCATGGAGGCGGTGCTCTACGAGCGCGCCGCGTGAGCCCGGGGCCGGTCTTCTTCACGGACCGCGACCTCGGCAAGAAATTTCCCGAGATCCTGCGCGCCTCGGGCCTGAAAGTGGAGCGCCACGTGGATCACTTTCGGCACGATACCTCCGATGAAGAGTGGCTGCGCGAAATAGGCGCCCGACGATGGATTGCGGTCACGCATGACGGGCGCATTCGCTACAAGCCGAACGAATTGGCGACCGTAATGCAGCACGGTGTGGCGTTGCTGGTGGTCGTCGGCCATGCGCCCTATCCTGAACTGGCACGGGTTTTCATTGCCGCACAGCCACGCATCCTGAATTTCATCGAGCGGCACGAGCCGCCGTATATCGCCAAGGTCTATCGGCCATCACCCGGCGATATTGCCAACGATCCGTCGACCCCGGGGCGAATCGAATTGTGGCATCCGAAAATCGCTGCAAAGCCCTGAAGTCGGTGGTGGGTCAGTTTGTATGCCTGCCGCGCCGTACTCGCGCCGGCTCGCCCTGTCTATCGGCCCACGATCGCCGCCACCATCCGATCGCGCATGTCTCCCTGCTCGATGTTGAGATTCATCATGAGGTCCGCGGAATAGAGCGCTTTGAGGTACGCGGTGTCTGCGTCGGTGAGCGCCTGAGGCTTCTCCCTCGCTCCGCAGCCCGACGACAGCACGTCGATGATGCTCGGCAGCTCGCTGCAGCCATCGAGCGAGGCCATCTGCGTGAGCGTAAGCATGGCGATGTAGTCGGAAATCCACGGCAGCGACTTTCCGGCTACCGCTACCTTGCGGGTGTTGACGGTTATGAAGACGTAGCGAAACTCACTCGCGAGGCCTTTGGTGAGGCGGCTGGCCGGCGCAGGCTCTAGCCTCGTCCAGGAGGTGACATACCAGGCTTGAATAGCGCTATGAAGGTGGTGTCGCTCGCGGAACACGTCGCCGAGAGCCGGGAGACCTTGGCGATCTCATTCAGCAATTGCTGCGGCTCGGAGGTGAAGACGATCCCGATGTTGGTCCGGCACTTCCTGCCCGCGCGCCAGGTCGGTGCGCCGACGCTCCGCGCGACCTCCTCCACGCGGCGCGAGACCAGCGCTTCGGCCGCAGGCTGCAGTCCGGCCACTCGCGGACACTCAGCCACCCACCACCGGCTGATCTGGTGGATTTCCGTGGTCGGCGCCGCGTGCGATCTCAGGAACTGCATGGTGATACGCTTTATTGTCCGCCGGTTGAGCTTCGAGGCGGTGACCTGCACTTCCTGCAACGGATGTGAATCCTGCGGCGCCGACTGATCTGCCGGCTGGGCCGCAGCGGCGCGGCCCGTGGTGAGCATCGCGACGAGAAGGACGGCTGCCCAACCGGAAATACGCAGTGCCCGATGTGACAAGGGTCCCGCCATCGTCAGCCACTCCTTCGAGTGGGAGTCGCGTCACAACCATCATACTGCAGGGCATTTCGCCGTGCCCTCCAATAGCATGAGCAACACGTCGCGTGGTCTCTGGAGGAAATCGCCGCCGCGGCGGACCCGCCGTCAAAATGGCCCACTGCCCTAAAGTCGGTCGAGCTGACACCACAGCGCGGTTCGCTTAAACTTCAAGGCTGGGCCAAATCCAGCCGTCGCTGCAAACGCGCGGCGCACCTGATTCCTAGGAGCGCCGATGCGTGCCGACATGTCCAAGATCCTGGTCGAGCGACCGCGTCCGCCGAGTCGCGTTCCTCGCGGCCGTGACGGCCGCAGGTTCCGCGACCAGAGCGATGCTGCGTTTCTGCCTATGAAGGCGGGCTACCGCGATCCCAAATCCCTCAACGAAAATCTCCGCCCGCTGGCGCGTTACCTCGAGCGCCAGGTTGGACGCCCCTGGGACAAGGTGTACAGCGAGGTGCGCGCCGTGATCGACAGCCGTAATCCCGTTCAGCGACACATCCTCGAGCATCTGGGCCACTACGTGGCTGTGCATACCCGCGTGGTCGACGGTGACCTCATTGATCTGGGTAAACAGTTCCTCGGCTTGCGACGCGTCTGGCAGCCGCTGTACGTGCATCCGCGGACTGGTCTCCTGCGTCGCAATCCTGATGAGCTCTCGTGGCGCCGAACCTATCGCGAGCGAGAGCGGGCGAAGGATCGTGAACGAGCCCAAGTCTGGCGCGAGGTATCGGCCTCGCGTCAGTTGCATCGGGTGAACGGTTGCTGGTTCGAGGTGGAAATCGCCCCGTTACCGCCGCCACCCGACACCCGTTGGGATGCGCTGCGGCGCCGGAGGGTGAATGCCAGGGCCAGCGAGGCGCTTCGACGCCTGGACGATCAATCCACGATCGACTTGTACGGCCGGCCGGGGGTGTACGCGGTCTCCAAGCGGCAGCTCGGTGCCAGGGAGATACGCGCCTGCGGTCTGCAGGCAGCCTCTATTTTAGGTTCAGGGCCTAACTTCAATTAATGCCAGCACCGGTTTTAGGTTCCTTCCTCGCTGTTATCGCAAGTCGTGTCCCAATGCACTAGCCTGCCAACTCAATCGAGGAATTTACGAAGCCCATGCCTCCAAAGCCTCAGCCCATTGCCCTGCGCATCGAGCTGCTGGACGTTCGTCCTCTCGTCTGGCGGCGGGTGCTGGTCGCTAACCATTGGACTCTAGCGAGTCTGCACCATTATCTGCAGTGGGTGATGGGCTGGACGGACTCCCACGCCCATGAATTCGAGATCGGGCACGGCCTCGTGGCCCCGGATTGGTGGATACGGGAGGCCGGCTCCGACGAGGAGATCAGTCGGTACCGCGACGAGCGACGAGTCTCGGTGGCCGCCGTGGTGTCGGAGCTCGGAGGCCGAGGGGAATTCGAGTATCGCTACGACATGGGGGATGGCTGGGAGCATCGGATCGTCATCGAATCCCCGCCGACGTCGACGGTCAGCGACGCGCGGTTACCGGTCTGTGTCGCCGGCGAGAATGCCTGCCCGCCGGAGGACGTTGGCGGGCCCCACGGGTACGCGCTATTCCTGCACATTCTCGGCGACCGAAAGCATGAGCAGCACGAGGACATGGTGCGCTGGATCGGTGGGGTGTTCGACCCGAAAGGCTTTGATCTCAATCGCATCAATCGAGACTGGAAGGGCGCGAAGGCGCACCGGCGGTAACATTGCGGCGGTCGATACAATCTACGCACAGAACGGTGGGGCTCAGGATTCGATATGAAACAGGGATTCCGGCCCAACGGCAGCGAGGAGCTTCTCATTGGGTGCCGTGCGGAGCGTTTGCGCGAACGCTGGGATCCTTGTCGTAGGTCCGCTTCCGTGCAAGATATTTCGCGAGCGGGTCGGATAAGTTCATCCGATCGGCTAGACGTTTGAGCCGGCGCTTGTCGAGACGCGCCAGATCGATATCGAGGGGAGGAGGCGCCAGTTTCGTGCGCGGGGACGCTCCGAGGTAGAGCCAATCCAGCAGTGCCTTCTCGGGCGAAGCCCGCGGATACTGGACAGCAAGGTCCATCCGATCTTCCACGGCTCCGGCCTCATCATCCAGTAGCCGGGCGGGCATCACATGAAAGCGATACTCGATGTCGTTTGCTAGGACGGGCCGGCTCGACTGTGCCACCCCTCCGCGCACCGGCAGGACCGAGGTGACGATATCCGAGTAGCTGTTCGTCACCCCAGCGTCGCCGAGCACCGTCTGCAGGCTGACGATCGCGCCGGAGCGAACGAAGCTGGCCGCCTCCGCGGCCGTGGGTTGCGGGCGAGCCAGCTGGTTCAGATAAAGCCCTCTCGTAACTGGCCTCAGAACCCCGGCCTCGGTCTGCTCGCGGAGCCACTTGAAGATCGTGTTGCGCGCGGCCTTCTTTCGCCGGTCCGCAAACGCGGCAGCGATCATGGGCACTGTCAGGACGCGAGGTGCCTCAGCGCCCAGCAAGATCGTAGTCGGTGTCCGAGTCACGATTCATGTCCTTCGCAGATCTGGCCTGGGGGATTGCTTCCGCAAACCACTTGCCGACCCCTTCGGCGACTTCGAGCTGCATGTCACCCCACGTCTTCTCATCGATCGTGGCGCGGATATCCCGCGCGAGGTAAGGCAAGAGCTCCGCATTAGCCAGCGGAAAATCGATGAGCGCCACCTTGGGCAGGACAGCATTGCGCTTGCGCGTGAGGTTTTCGCGCGAGAGCTGGTCGATCCAGAGCGTAGCCGGCGATGCCCCGCGCCGCACGAGCTCTGCCAGATCGTAGACGTCGCGCGGAACGCTGCGATTGTCACTCAGCAAGGCGTTGACCTTTACCGCGGCCAACGCCGTTTCGCTGTAAACACGGACGAGGAAGGGCGATAAGGTGTACTCGTACGGAGGTTGGATCGGACGGGTCTCGATGAAGCGCGCATCGGGGACGCCTCGCCTTGAGAGCTCCACCTCCCAGGTGACGGCAACACCATCCCGCGTGCGCCCGACGAGGCGCCATCGGCTTGCCCGCTCGCCGGACTTGGTTCGATCGATCTTCTGTTCGACAATTCCGGCAGAGCGTGCGGCCTGATCGATTGACTTCGGGATCCGTGTCGCCAGAGACCGGTCGGAGACGGAATCCTCGCAGTCGAAGTCAACATCCTTGGTCAGGCGAGCGCTGCCATAGAGGGCCCGCATCGCCATGCCGCCTTTGAGGATGTAGCGATCGGCGCCCTGACGCATCAGCGACGACAGGAACGCCATCTGGCTCCTGTCTCGGACCTGAGCTTCGGGACTGAACCCCAATGATGAGGGTGAATGAATCATAATCAGTACATTAGTACCAGAAAAACGCTATTAATGTACTGAATATACCCGGGCTCGACAACCTCCAACCTGGCCGCGGCTGTGGCGGGAGCTAATTGGTAGGGCATCCAGTCGTCGCTGTCGGACCTGTTGCTGTTCGAGCTCGACGAGGTGCCAGGCGTGCCTCTGGACGACGTTCGTGGAAGTCTCCAAGTACGTCGCTGCCCTGGACCATGGGCTTGCCCGACTGCGCGAAGGTTTCCCGCTCTCGAACCGACTGCTCTCGGTGAAATCCACGGCGTTCTACTCTCGCACGGACGAGACAGTGGCAAGGACGCGGGCGAGTTTCGCCGCTCGCAGAACTGGATCGGTGGCAACCGGCCCGGCAACGCCGCGTTCGTGCCGCCGCCGCACACGGCCGTACCGGAGTGCATGGCGGCCCTGGAACGTTTCCTCCATGCCGAGGACGACGGCCTCCCCGTGCTGGTCCGAGCCGGCCTCTCGCACGTCCAGTTCGAAACCATCCATCCGTTTCTCGACGGCAACGGACGCATTGGGCGGCTGCTGATCGTGCTGCAGCTGGTGGCCGACGGTGTGCTGCGCGAGCCAATGCTCTATCCGAGCCTCTACTTCAAGAGGCACCTGGCTCTTTACTATGAACTGCTGAACGAGGTGCGCCTGCGTGGCGACTGGGAGCGCTGGCTGGATTTCTTCGCGGAGGGAATTGGGGCGAGTGCGACGCCAGCGGTGGCGACGGCAAATGCGCTGTTGATGCTCGTCAACGCCGATCGCGATCGAATCGCTCGCCCATCTGGAGCGCATCAGCGTCGTCGGCGAACTCACGAACCGACAACGCGGTCGGGTGTTCAGTTGCGGCAAGTACGTGAAAAAGCTGGCCGCGGAGATGCAGTCGGAGTCCACTAGCTAGTGCGCTGCGGAGAGATCACCGGTTGGCGGTGGGCGTTGGCATTTGCGGCCTTTCCCGTTCACACTCCGCTCTTTGCGCGGCTGAATATGGGGCAGGATCCGGCGGCAACAAGCCGGGACAAATCATTGTTTCGAAGAGGGGAGAACGCCATGAAGAATCTCGTCCGGTCCGTTTTGGTCGCCGCCACGCTGGCTGCCGCCGCGCTGATGACCGCGCCCGCATCGGCGCAATCGGCGGCCGCGCCGCCCGACCCGATGGCCAATCCCTGTCAGCGCGCCTGCCTGGAAGGCTGGGTGAACAATTATCTCGAAGCCATGAAGGCGCACAACGTCGATCCGGCGCTGTTCGCGCGCGAGGTCAAGTTCACCGAGAACGGCATTCATCTGCCGCTGGGCGGCGAGGGCCTGTGGTACGACATGACTGGCATCGGCCACTACAAATTCTACGTGCCGGACATCGAGACCCAGCAGGTCGCCTTCTTCGGCACCGTGCAGATCGCCGGCCGCGCCTCGACGCGGGGGCCCGCCAAACCGACCATGGTCGGCCTCGTGCTGCGCCTGAAGATTCGCAAGGGCAAGATCACCGAGATCGAGCAGCTTTCCCTTCGCCCCGAGGTGCAGCTCGGCCCTGCCTCGGCGGCGCCGCCGCCGCGCTTCCCGCCCACAGGCGAGGCGGTCGAGGCGATGGGTGCGCCGGACCCGATCTTTGCTGAGGTGATCCCGCCGGCCGAGCGGATGAGCCGCGCGGACCTGATCCGTACCGCCAACTACTATTTCACCGGCATGGCCCCGAATGACGGCAAGGGCTATTACCCGTTCACCGACGATTGTCTGCGCCATGAGAACGGCATGATCACGGCCGGCCCCAAGGACGCCTCGGCGCCCAGGCGCATGGGCTGCAAGGAGCAGTTCGAGAAGGCCCTCAAGGGCGTCGTGAGCCGCATTCGCGACCGCCGCTTTGTCGCCGTGGACCGCGAACGCGGCATCGTCTTCGCCTTCGCCTTCTTCGATCATCACAACATCAACTGGACGTGGCAGCTGGGCGAGCTCTTCAAGATTGAGAACGGCAAGATCCGCCGCATCGAGGCCATGTTCCAGAGGGCGCCGTTCGGCACGCCGTCGGGCTGGTCCACCTATGAGCAGGCGATGTCCGAGGACATTCAGGACGTCCGCTGAGCTTCGCACAGGAAATTCAAGAGACACGGGGGGAAAACATGATGAGGAAAGCACTTTTCGCCGTGCTGCTGGCCTGCGCCGCCGCGCCCGGCCTTGCGCAACAGCAACGCGCCGCGGGTCCGCCGCGCAGCCCCTATGCTCCCCTGCAGGATCACCCCACCTGCACCCGCGATGAACTGAAGCAGCTCACCGCCGCCTATGTCGAGGCGCAGGGGAAGGGCAGCCTCGCGGGGCTGCCGATGGATCCCAAGGCGCACTATCTCGAGAACGGCAAGGATGTGGATGCCGGCGCGGGCATATGGGCGAAGCCGCTCCAAGTCGCCCACGCCATGAGCTTCCATGATGACAAGCGCTGCAAGACCTTCACCGAGGTCATCGTCACCGGCCCGACGCCCTATGTCATCGGCACGCGGCTCTATGTGCACAATGGGAAGATCATCCGCGTCGACAGCCTCGTCACCAAGAAGGGCGACTGGCTGTTCAATGCCAACTCATACCTCAAATATACGACCAAGGAGGATTGGTCGCCGCTCTACAAATATCAGCTGACCGAGCCCAAGGAGATGATCCGCGGTGCCAATGCCTATCTGGATGCCTTCTCCGACAAGTTCACCGACATCCCCTGGGGCACCCCCTGCGCGCGGCTCGAAGGGGGCGCCTATACCAATGCCAAGGGCGATCCGCATGCGAGTTGCGAGGTCGGCATTCCGGCGGGCGTGCTCTACATCACCCATCGCGATTACCTGATCGACGAGGAGCTGGGCGTCATCAACGTGTTCTGCAGGTTCGGCGGACGGGCCGACGCGCCGGACAGCCACACCTTCCGCTACATCGACGGCAAGATCCGCGCGGTACACACACTGACGCCCATTCCCGGACCGCAGGCCAATGACGATGGTGGCATCGTCCGCGGCGCCGCGAACCCGAATGCAACCCGCCCGGCCGGCGGCGGTGCGAGGGGCCAGACCGGCTGAACGACTACGCCGTTGCCGGCGGCCCGAATGCATTGGCTTCCGCTTTTCCCTTGCCAATGCAACCCCAGAGGGTAAATCCGACGAAGACGATGAGCGCAGCGAGTGGCACGGCAAATTTGAGCTGAGCGCCCAAGTCGAGCCGATGATCCCAGATCGCCATGGCCGCGACCGTCAGGACTGCTGGGACGAGCAGCAGCCATCCGCTGTGCCCCATATCGTGCAGTCTCCGGGCATGTAGGACGATGGCGGGGAACAGCAGTACCAACAGACACCACTGAGGGTACACGTTCGGACTCGCACGCACGTACCACCAGACCACGATCGCGAGCGGAATCACGGCGGCGATGAAGTGTCCGCGCGAGGTACGGCCTTTGGAGTTCACGAACAGGGTATCCCAGGTCGTGGCCTGTCGTGATTCGCCAAGCGTCAATGGGCTACGCTGCAACGCTCCCTTGTAGTAATCGAGGTAGGCCAGCATGAGGAGGCCGTTCAGGGCAAAGGCAAGGAGTGCCAGCCCCAATGGGAGCGGCTGGTGCTCGAGCACGGCCCAGTAAAGAGCACAGGTCGAAGTCGGCATCACCACGCACAGCGCCGCCGGCGCGAAGAAGCCCGTGAGGAGCAGCGCCCCCGTGACCAGCTGGATCAGCATGGCAACGGTTAACAAACCCGAGTGAACAAATGAGCCCATCAGCTCTACGGACAGCGGCTCGTGACCCGTCGGCACGGCCCACAGCGAGAGAAACAAGTAGTTGGCGCCGCTGATCAACATCCAGGCGCCGAAAATCGTGCGACCGACCAGTACGAGCTGCTGCATGGCCGGGCTCGTGGCAGTTTGCACAGTGCTCGCTGCGCCCAGGACCCGCGGCTTCGCGCGCAGCGGGAACATCGCGCGATAGCAGCCGATGAAAGCCACGCACAGGAGTACATCGCTGGCCAGCACCCTTCCGCCAGCCATGACACTGCCAAAATTCCACATCGAAAGCGGCGCGTCCCACCAGAACACGCAGACTGCGACAGGCATACACACGAGAAGCATGAGGGGGGTAAAGAAGCCCAGCAGGACGGCGATCCCGGTGAGCATCTCCACGGCCTTAACGACGTTAAACAGATGGCTGTGAAGGAGGGCAAACAGCATCTCGTGAGCCAGGGGTCGAGTGGTGTAGTACCCCGGCTGCGGGAAGATGTGAATGAAGTGCTCGAGACCGGCTGGAATCATCCAGGCCGCGTACCAAAGCCGCACGAGCCAAACTGCATATTTCATGTTCTTTGCCCCCTACTAAAATCGTGGTACTCGACCACGCTCGTCTGATGCGTGATGGGCCGATCCGCCCCGGCCCGATTTAGCAGTGCCATCCACCTCTCCCTGGCACCGATCGCCGCAGAGCGAAGATTTGCACCAGCGCCTAGGATGTGGCGCAACTGTTTGACAAAGCAAGTCTTTGGCTACGGCAGTGGAAACATTAGCTCTGGCGGAAGCTTTTGTGCAGAGCGGCAACTCCTTGCACGCCAGCCCTCTGCGTGGTAAATAGTAAACCGAATGGTTCAGTATAGCCCGGCCCGCTTCGATGCTTCGTTCGCCGCGCTCTCGGACGCCACCCGACGCGGCGTTCTGGAGCAGCTCGCGCATGCCGACGCGTCAATCACGGCCCTTGCCGCGAAGTTCCGCATGACCCTCACGGGGATGAAGAAGCATGTCGCCGTCCTGGAGCAGGCGGGGCTTGTCACCACGCAGAAGGTCGGACGCGTGCGAACCTGCAGGCTTGGGGGTCGCCGCCTTACGGAAGAGGCGGCATGGATCGAGCGCTACCGGCAGCTGTGGGAGGCGCGCTTTAACGAGCTGGACCAGGTTGTCGAGGAACTTAAGGCCAAGGAGAAGATGGATGGGCGCCGGAACAAAGCGTGAGAATGCCTCCATGAAGAACCGCACGACAGTGGAGCGCAAGTCCGACCGTGAGCTGGTCGTTACCCGCACCTTCACTGCCCCGGCGCGCATCGTGTTCGAGGCATGGACCCAGCCCGAGCTGCTGAAGCGCTGGTGGGCGCCGAGGTCGTTTGGACTGTCCTTCCTTGCATGTGAGACCGATGTTCGTACGGGGGGCTCGTACCGATTCGTGTTCGCCCATGCTTCCTCAGAGAAGCCCATGGACCTTGCGCAAGTACGTGAGCATCGCTGATACCTCACGGGCCACCGCGTTTCGCGATATAGAGGATCTGGTCAAGAGCGGACTGCTATTGGGCGAAGGTACGGGACGTGGAACCCGTTACAACCTCGCGCTGCCAGGTTGGGAATGGAAGCCGGTTGCCAAAGAAAAACTTGGGCCGATCACAAACTGAACGCCTACCCCTATTGTCGCCAATCATCCGCAGACAAGGAATACTGCAGTGTGGCGCGATATTGTGCAGCACCCCATGGGCCTCGCGAGCTGCAACATATGGTGGCCGATCACAACAGTCCGCTTCCGGCCCAACTGTGCCAGACAGCGCTCAGTGAAGTAGTCATGGAAGACCGCCGACTAAGGTTGAAAGCCCAACTCTCGCTGGTGACGAATGGCCAGAATTCGCACTTCATTCTGCGCAACCACAAATCGATAC
The DNA here is from genome assembly GCA_963849095.1 of uncultured Gammaproteobacteria bacterium. Classification (GTDB taxonomy): domain Bacteria; phylum Pseudomonadota; class Gammaproteobacteria; order Steroidobacterales; family Steroidobacteraceae; genus JASHUC01. The sequence goes on along the minus strand of CAWKGA010000009.1, from coordinate 408,356 downwards.
AGTGCGACGTAACCAGTCTGTCCGTATGAAATTACCAGCTCGCGCACGTCGCCTTCGATACGCTGGCCAATCAACGGATGCGCCGCAAGATTGTCAACTGCCGATTGGAGCGCTGTTACTGCATCCAGCGCTGCGGCAGGGTTCTGGTCGCGTAAGAACTGAAAGGCGCGCTCAATATGCGCCAATGAACGCGCCGAATAGACTACCTGCGCCAAGGCTTTGGTCGTGGCGCTGACTCGTCAGTCGCCAACCGCTTCATCCACGCATGAACATCGTCGGCGCGATAGACCTCACCGGTTTTGTCGATTTCCCTGTCTGCGGCGAGCGCCTCTTTGACAAGACTGCGCATCTGCTCTTCGTAGTTGGCGTGCCGTTCGACAGCTTCTACGATCAAGCTATGGGCGGAACGCCCCGTTTGCCTGGCCAGGCTACCGAGCCGTGCGCGCAATTTTGGTGGTAGTCGGATGGTTGTCGTTGCCGCCACTGTCGCGTTCCTTTCCGGTACCCATAGCACAAATATAGCACAACTGCCTGACTGTCACAAATCGCTGGGGTGCGAAAGTCCATGACTGCGTAATTCGCGCGATGTCGGTCCACGGTTTCACGGCATGCCGGTCCAGGATTTCACGGCATGCCGGCCAGGGATTTCGCGGCATGTCGGTCCAGCGTTTCACGGCATGTCGGTCCAGTTCGTGATGCAGGGCAACCACGGCTACCGTGGTCTCCTTTCCCTTGTGAAGGAGATCGAAGGTGGCTCAAGAGAGGTTGTCCGTGCGCCGAATTCGAGAGATTTTGCGGCTGCAAGCCGAGGGGTTTAGCGAGCGGGAGATTGCCCGCAGTGTCGGCTGTGCGCGCTCGAGCGTGCAGATCTGCCTCTGGCGCGCCGAGCGGGCCGAGGTTGGCTGGCCGGTGCCGGCGGAACTCGACGATGCGGCCCTCGATGCGCGGCTGTATCCGCCGCCGAAGCCGGGCGTTGCGGTGCAGCCGGTCCCGGATTTTGAGTGGATCGAGCGCGAGCTGCGCCGCAAGCACGTCACGCGCCGGCAGCTCTGGCGCGAGTACCTGGCGCAGTACCCGCAGGGGCTGAAGTACACCGCTTTTTGCGTGAAGTTCCAGCAGTGGCGGCGCAGCCGCGGCGTCACGCTTTCCCTCACGCATGTCCCCGGGGATCGGCTGTTCGTCGATTACGCCGGCGATCCGGCGCCCTTCACCGATCCGAGCACGGGGACGGTACAGAAGGCGTGGTTGTTCGTGGCGGTGTGGCCCTACAGCGCGCGCTTCTACGCCGAAGCCACCCGCACGCAGAGCTCCCTGGACTGGCTCGGCGCGCACGTGCGGGCACTGGAGGCGTTTGGCGTCGCCCCGCGCGCCATCGTGCCCGATAACTGCGCGACGGCGGTGAAGAAGGCACGCCGGTACGACCCCGAGTTCAACCGCTCCTACGCGGAGTTCGCCGAGTTTTATTCGCTCGCGGTGCTTCCAGCACGCGTGCGGCGGCCTCGCGACAAGGCCGCCGTGGAAAATGGCGTGCTTCTGGCCGAACGAGCGGTGCTTGGGGGCTTGCGCGACCGGCAGTTCTTCTCGCTCGGCGAACTCAATGTCGCGATCGCACAGATCGTCACCACGATCAACACCGAACCGTTCCAGAAGCGCGAGGGCAGCCGGGAGAGCGTATTTGAGGCCGAGGAGCGGCCGGCCTGTCAAGCCCTGCCCGTGCGGCGCTACGAATATGCCGAGTGGAAGCTCGGCGCCCGCGTCCATCCGGACCATCACATCGAAGTCGCCCGTGCGTATTACTCGGTTCATTACCGCCTGATCAGCCAGCACGTCGATGCCCGCCTCGCCGCCCACACGGTGGAGATCTTCCAGCGCGGTGCGCTCATCGCAAGCCACCCCCGTGCTACGCGCCGCTACCAGCGCCTGACGATCGAAGCACATCGCCCACCCGAGCACCGCGCGTATCTCGCCCTCGGCATCGACAAGCTCCTCGAGCGCGCCGAACACGTCGGTCCCGCCACCCGCCAGTGTCTCGAGCGGCTCCTGCGCCGCAAGCGCCATCCCGGGGAAGTCATCCGCGAGAGCCTCGGGGTCTTGCGGCTCGCGCAGGACTTCAGCCCGCAAAAACTCGAGCACACCGCCGCCCTCGCCCTGGAACTGGGTCTGTATGGCTACGGGGCACTCGCCGAGCTGATCAAGCGCCCCGGCTCCCCTTCCCACGATCCGGCTCGCTCCACGCTCGGGGTTCACCCGAACGTGCGCGGCGCCGATTACTTCCAACTGCCCATCAACCTCGAAGGAGACGCCCCATGTTGATCGAACCGCTCCTACAACTGCTCGGAAAACTCAAGCTCCATGGCATGCTCGCCGCCCTCGAACGCCAGATGAGCGACCCGGATGCGACCGCGCTGCGCTTCGAGGAGCGCTTGGGTCTGCTGCTGCAACACGAGCTCGCCGAGCGCGACAACTGCCGCCTCGCGATGCGGCTGCGCGTGGCGAGCCTGCCGCAACCGGCCTGCCTGGAGGACCTCGACCATCGCATCCCCCGCAATCTAGACCCGGCGCTCCTCACTACCGTGCGCGACCTCGGCTGGATCGGCCGGCACCTGAACGTGCTGATCACCGGGCCCACCGGCATCGGCAAGTCCTTCGTCGGTGCTGCGCTCGCCCATGCGGCCTGTCGCGCCAATTACCACGTGCGCTGCTTCCGTCTGCCACGCCTGATCGACGAGCTCGCCCGCGCCCACGCCTTCCAACGCCGCTCGAGCTTCCTGCGGGCCCTCGCCAGAGCGGACCTTCTGCTGATCGATGACTTCGCGATCGCCCCGCTCTCGGATCAGGGCAAGCGGGACCTGCTGGAAATCCTCGATGACCGCTACGACAAGTCCGCCACCATCATCACTAGCCAGATCGATGTCAAACAATGGCACGCCTTCCTGGACGATCCCACTCTGGCGGATGCGATCTTGGATCGCGTCGTTCACAATGCCTATCACCTCAACTTGAGCGGGGAGTCGATCCGTAAGCTCAGGGGGATACGGCCCAAGAACGCAAAAAATGGGGGTACCCACAGCCCGGGGTCAACCCAGATCACCGCTCCTGGGGCGTTATAGGAGCTCGCTGAGATGCCAACCACTGGAAAAATCCCACCGCGCTCCGATCAGCCCCCTCGCTTCCGGTTATCCACCGGCCCGCGCGCACGGGCTATCGTGAGCCCGCACGCGGGCCCGTGGATAACCGGCGAGGTCTTGACCTACCGCCGTCACTGAGAGAAAGTCACCACGCTCTGCATCACGCGCACTGGACCGTCATGGTGTGAAACCGTGGACCGCCTTGCCGTGAAACGCTGGCCTTCCTTGCGCGAAATACGCATCCATGACCGCAAACTGTACATGGACGCCCCCACTTGTCTAGGCTTTCGGCTCATGATCGCTTGCAGGATCGGATTGCACCTGTACATTCGGACTTTTGCTGCGGCCGAGGCCGCTGTCCCTAATGGGTTTGGCTGATTGGCTCCCAACAGCTTTTTCGCACTCGAGGTGCTGCACCTGCATGAACCCGATGGTCGCGTGACCGTGGATCGAGACCGCGGTAAAGTAATACTTCTATTGAGCGAGGTATTACTTCCATGGCAACCAACGTAACCAGCAAAGGGCAGGTCACCGTACCCAAGCGCGTGCGCGACTATCTCGGGCTCAAGCCCGGCATGGCCGTGACCTTCGAGCGCCTGAGCACCGGAGAGGTCCTGCTGCGGCCGGCTGGTCACGCTTTCAAAGCGCGCAAGAGCGTGTTCGCCAGGCTCCGCGGTCGGGCCACCGTCAAGATGAAGACCGAGGAGATCCTGGCGCTGACGCGCGGCGGCTGAACCGATGATCCTGGTTGACACCAACGTGTTGCTCGATGTCCTGGAAGATGATCCGAAATGGGCAGCATGGTCACAGGCGCAGCTGGAATCGGCGGCTCTCACCGACCGCCTGGCGATCAATGCCATGATCTATTCCGAGCTGTCGATGGCCTTCGAGCGCATCGAAGAACTGGAGCGGGTGGTCGCCGAAGCCGGGCTCGCGGTGGAAGTCATACCGCGCGAAGCGCTGTTTCTTGCCGGGAAGGTGTTCCTGGCGTACCGCCGCCGCAAAGGAAGCAGGCAGCGCGTGCTGCCGGATTTCTTCATTGGCGCGCATGCGGCGGTCGTCAGGTGCTCGATCCTGACGCGCGATGTCGGTCGCTACAGGGGCTATTTCCCCACCGTGCCACTGGTCACGCCGGCGGCGTAAGAACGTGCCCGTCACCGGGATCCTCGCGCACCTGGAGCGCACTGCGCCGGAGCGGGACCAAGTCGAGTTGCCGCTCGGTGCGCAAACGTTCATCGACCTGGACGTCAAGCCCCGGCACGGGATTGCCAGGGCTTTTTGCGGCGCGAGATCTTTCTAAAGTCGCAGTTGATCGGACTCCCGACCTCGACTACCTGGGCTGTCCACCGCCGGGAGCGGCGGGAACGCGGGGTGCACCGGGACCACCAGGTCCACCAGCTCCGCGGCGAGGAAAGCAACCGCCTGGACCGCCCGGACGGCCGGGCGGCAACGTGCCGCCTTCGGCGAGAATCTTCATGTTGTTGAGCGCGCCCTGGAACGTCCGGCGGCGCTGGGCCTTGTCCCGCTCGCGAGCGGCATCATCCGCGCACGTCGAGTTGTCCCACATCAGGGTGTAGAAGAGCTTCGACGTGGTCGCCGTGACCGGCTTCGCTTCCAGCGTGCCGTGATAGAGGATGTACGGTCGGCCTTCCGTCACCGGCTGCGTATAGGTGTACGAGAGGTCCGTCTTCCCCACCAGGACCTCGCGGCCGATGGAACGTACGGCGCCGACTTCACCATCCTTGCCGGACGTGATCGTGCACGGCACCTGCAGCCACTCACCGATGTCGCAGAACTTTCCCACGCGGTTCCAGACTTCCGCCGCGGGACGATTGACGTCCACTTCCATCCGGATCGATGTGTAGGTCGGATGGGCCACCACCACGCTGCCGGTGGGCGGCGCCGTTCCCGGAGCCTGTGCAAAGCCGGTCGTCGCGCACAACGCGCCGAGAGCTGCGGACAGTGCTGCATTGCTGAACTTGTTTCTCATGAACCCCTCCTTGAATGAATCCACCGGTCACGCCCGCATCGGCGCGCGTCGAACTGGCCGGAGGAGTATAACCAGCCGGTATCCCGCCGTGCCGAACCTGTGCGCCCGGGCCGCGGAAGGCTCCTGGGTGATCTTCCAGCTGCCGGGCTTCAACACCGCAGCCTCAGGGCAGCAGCAGATCAGCCTGGATGCACGGCGCAAGGCCAGCGAGACCTCGTACTTCAAGGACAAGAATGCACTCTGGGTCAAGGTGGTCTCCCCTGACAACGGTCCCTCGGCCTTGGTGGTGGAACCACCGTCGAGGCCAGCCGGTAAGCTTCAATCCTGCCGTATGAGCGAAAGCCCCCCGACTTGAGGCCGAAATCCACCCTCCGCGGACGCGGGCGGGAAATCGGCATACAATGGCCGCAAAGCATTCGGGGAGGCATGCGCAAATGAAAAGAATGAGAGTCACCATCACAGTCTGCTCAATCGTCCTCGCCGGCGTGGCCTTCGCATCAAATGCCTCGGCGGAATGCTCCCGCGAGACGCTCCGGAAGGTGGCTGACGCGTATGTCGAGGCCCAAAAGGCCGGGGACGCCACGAAGCTGCCCTTCGCAGCCGGCTCGTCCTACGCGGAGAACGACAAGGTCATGGACGTTGCCAATGGCGTGCTGGCCGGAGCCCTGAAGGTCGACTTCACCCGCAGTTTCTACGACACGAAGCAATGCGCCGCCTTCACGGAGCTGGTGGCGGCCACGGACCCGCACCCGTACGTGATCCTCACGCGCATGGAGGCGACCAAGAAGGGCAAGGTGTCGAAGATGGAGTCGGTGGTGACGGAAAAGGGCGACTGGCTGTTCGGCGCGACCCAGTACCTTGGCTTCACGCGGAATGAGAAGTGGGGCGAGATCCCCAAGGACAAGCGCGACACGCGAGAGGTCATCCAGGCGGCGGCCGACGCGTACCTGGACAATTGGGGGAACCCGGCGATCAAGGTGCCGCATGGCACGCCCTGCGCCCGGCTCGAGGGCCGCATGTACACGGGCACCCGGAACCCGCAGGGCAATACGTGCAACATGGGGGCGTTCCCGCAGAAGATCAACGCGAACCACCGCCGCTACGTCATCGACGAGACCGTCGGCGCCGTTGCCATCTTCTACAACTTCCCCTGGATCGATGCCGGACTTGGACCCGACAGCCCGGGGACCCCGAGCGTCCAAATGTTTCGGGTTGAGGGCGGCAAGAATCGCTACATCCACGAGGTCACGGTTTGCACGACGCCAAACTGCGGGAGAGGGAGGCCGCCGGGACAGGGAGCACCAAGAGCACCAAGAGCACCAGGAGCACCGGGGGGCAAATAGTCCTGCACCGAGGGTGACTTGAACCAGGATAATGGGTCTTGGCCCGGTTGACAGCGCAGCTGCCGATTGCGTGCGCCGCGACAGCGTCGCATCATGCGACGTCCTTCGCGGGACCGCCGCGCTTTGCTGTGGGACAGGTACCGGGTCATATGCGAGTACGGGGGGTTGATGCCATGAGCAAGAAAATTCGCTCATTCCTTGTTGCACTGGTCCTTCTCGGCGGCGTATTCGCCGTCGTGCAGGCGGAAGGGAAGACGCCGGCCATCAAGCAGGCGCTCTGGTCCGATCCTGCCACCTGGCCGGGCGGCAAGGTGCCGGTCGCAGGCGACAAGGTCACCATCGAAAAAGGCAGGGATGTGGTGCTCGATGTCAGTCCGCCGGCGCTGCATGGTTTGACTGTCGCCGGCAAACTCAGCTTCTCGGACAAAGCCGACCTCGAGCTGACCACCGAGTGGATCGTGGTGCGCGGGGAACTGGAAATCGGCACCGAAGCCAAACCCCACACGCGCAAGGCGACCATCACCCTCACCGACAACGTCCCCGGTGAAGAGATAGACGGCATGGGTGACCGCGGGATCATGGTCGAGAGCGGAACCCTGAGCCTGCACGGTGACCGGAAAAACTCCTGGACCAAGCTGGCGAGGACCGCCGAAGCAGGCAGCGACGCGATAAAAGTCCTGAACGCCGCCGGCTGGCGGGTCGGTGACGTGATCGTCCTCGCGTCAACGGATTTCGATCCCCACCAGGCAGAGCGGCGAACCATTGCCGCCATCAAGGGCAATACGATCACGCTCGACAAGAAGCTGGAATACATGCATTTCGGCAAGATCACCTACGGCGTGGATGAACGCGGCGAAGTCGGCATGCTGACGCGCAATATCAAGATCCAGGCTTCGCCGGATGCAGACAAGACGCTCTTCGGCGGGCACGTGATGGCCCTGGTCACGAGCAAGATGTATATATCCGGCGTCGAGTTCAATCGGATGGGCCAGAACATGCATCTCGCCCGGTATCCGGTCCACTGGCATCTGGTCGGCGATGCGAAAGGGCAGTACATCGAGAACTCCTCGATTCACGACACCTACAGCCGCTGCGTGACCGTGCATGGCACGAATTTCGTGCGCGTCGAGAACAACGTGACCTACAACACCATCGGCCACTGCTTCTTCCTCGAAGACGGCATCGAGCACGGCAACCAGTTCGTCCACAACCTGGGGATCCTCACCAAGTGCCACCCGGCCGCACCGTGCATCCCCACCAACCTCGCTGCAGCCGGAGAGCACCGGGCGGGAACGAATGGCCAGGCTGCCAAGGACATCCTGATTCCCTCGGACAACACGGTGGCGACCTTCTGGATCACCAACCCGGACAACACCTACGTGGACAACGTGGCCGCGGGTTCCGAGGCGAACGGCTTCTGGATGTCATTGCCGGAGCATCCGACGGGTGCGTTTCAGGGCACGGATATCAGCAAGGCAACCTGGCCGCGTCGAACGAAATTCCGCGAGTTCAAGGGCAACGTCGCCCACTCCAACTATGACGCGTTCATGTTCGACCGGAACGTTGCGCCCAATCTCACTTTCGGCGTCACCGGCAGCTCGCAGACCGGCCTTGAAAATCCCGCTGACCCGAACAGCAAGGCGGTGGAATCGGTCTTCGAGGATCTCACCGCCTACAAGAACCGCAATAACGGCATCTGGGGCCGGGGTGAGATGCACGTATTCAGGAACGTGAAGCTGGCCGACAACGCGATCGGCTTTACGCACGCGTCCGGCGCATTCGGTCGTTACGCCTTCACGTCAAGGCTCGTCGACTCGCTGGTCGTGGGCGAAACGGAGAACATCGGCAATCCCAGGACGCCGGCGGAAATCGCTTACGGCCGCAGCTTGCCGAAGCCCGCACTGCCGGATTACCCGATCCGCGGCTACGAGTTCTACGATTACCGTCATGACGTGGAGAATGTCACCTTCCGGAATTTCGAGGACAACGCCACTCGCAAGACCGGAGCGATCTCTTACCTGATGTATACCAGCTTCGGGGTCAGCTCCAACAACTCCGTCGAGCACGTGAAATTCATCAACGCCAAGCCGGTGTATTTCCCGCCGATGGAGCGCAAGTGGGGCAGCGACAATGGAGGAAGCACGGCCTACAAGACCGCGGTGATCCGCGACGTGGACGGCTCGTTCGGCGATGGCCCCAATTCCTACGTTCTCATCAACGACGGCGTCAACGACAGCATCGCAGCTGACACGGGAGACTGTGAGATCAAGCCCACTTGGAACGCCGCCATATGCAAGGGCGATGTTGGACGCCTGGATATTGGCGGCCCCGGCGGCCCCGGCGGCCCCGGTGGTTTCGGCGGTTTCGGCCGCGCTCGTGGCGCAGGTCCTGCCAGAGGCGCACCCGCCGGTCCCGGCGCAGCCACCGGTCCTGGCCCTGGCGCCGGTCCTGGCCTGGCAGCGGGTCGTGGCGGGCCCGGCGCACCGGCTGGTCGGCGGTTCGGCGGTCCCCCGGGACCTCCTCAGCCGCCAGTCGTTCTCAGCCGCAATGGCAAGCAATACGACTTGACCCGCACCAACGTACGAGCCGGTACCGAGATCGAGGTGACCACCAAAAGGCCGTCCGTGACCCTGCGCCTCAGCGAACTGAATCGCGGCTCGTGGGTGCTGTTCGAGCTGCCGGGATTCACCACCGCAGCCTCGGGTACGAGGCAAGACAGCCTGGATGCACTGCGCGAGGCCGGCGCCACCTCGTACTACAAGGGTAAGGACGCGCTGTGGGTCAAGGTGGTCTCCAACGGTATCGGTGCCAATCCCCCCTACGGCGACAGCTCAGGCCCTGGTGCCCCAGGCCTTGGCGGCCCCGGCTTTGGTGGCGGCGGAAACAGCGTCCAGGTCAGCCGGTAAGTTGCGCACTGCCGTGTGAGCAGGAGCCCCCGGCGCAGCCCGGGGGCTTCTCATTGCGCGCGCTGGTCTGCAGAGCGAAGACGATCGTTCCGTTGAACCCCGCGGTCATGGCCCTTGGCGAGGACCAGATCACTCCAGATTCTGCACCTGCTCGCGTGGAGCGATCCTCAAGTAATTGAATATCAAGAGATATGGCTATCGGGTGCCCTCGATAGCTACATATCCAGCTACAGGCGCAAGGCGCTGGGTGGAGCGGGCAGCGCGCATCTCGATCGTCATGGACTCCGATCAAGGCGCTGAGTAGGAATGCTCAATGTCCTGAGTAAACTGTAGACCGACGTTCGGCCGTCGAACTCGGAAGGCTGGTCGCCGAGATGCAGCGAGCCATCCCCGCCATCGACTCGGAAGCGGTCAGTTCCGAGTCGCTTCCGAGTCGTTCGCAGCCATTCGAGGTCTCACGCGACGCGATCTGCAGACCCTGCAGGTGGCGATGCTTGCCCGTACAAGGGACGGGTCTTCGACCCCTGCTGCGGCCCGGGTGGGCAGATTGTCGGCGACAGGAATGGGAACGAGATAGAAATTCCCATTGTGGGAACATTCTGCTATCCTAGCGCTCTGAACTCGCACGGGCCGCTTCATGAAGATTGCTGGGCGCAATTTGTTGGAGGGCTTTTGCGCCAAGCACACCGACGCCAGACACTGGATCGAAAACTGGTTATCCGACGCGGAGGCTGCGACATGGGCAAAACCCCAGGACATCAAGGATCGGTATTCCTCCGCCAGCTTTCTGGCTGGCAATACTGTCATCTTCAATGTGAAAGGCAACGAGTACAGATTGGAGGTTACCTGTGCCTACCAGACGAGCGTTGTGGTTGTGAAATGGATTGGCACGCACTCCGAGTATGACGAGAGAAACCGCAAGCGCTGACATCCAGAACGCAATGGACATTCGAATCATCAAGACTGACGAGCAGTATCGAAAAGCGCTCGAAGAGGTTGGGCGGCTGGCCGAGAAGGACCCGGTGCCGGAATCGACCGACGGCGCTCGCCTGGAGCTTCTGGCAAAGCTCGTTGAGGACTATGAAAAGGATCGGTTCCTCTTCAAAAAACCCGATCCGATTGACGCGATCGTCTTTCGCATGGAAGAAAAGGGTCTGCGTCAGAAAGACATTGCCGACCTATTGGGCGGCCGCAACCGCGCGTCCGAGGTTCTCTCCAGGAAGCGCCCTCTCACGCTGCCAATGATCCGGGCGCTATATGAAAAGCTCGATATTCCCCCAGCGCTGCTCGTCCGCGAACCGACCGGGAAATACGAGATAGAAGCGGATTTCGACGAAGCGGACATTCCGCTTGATCTGCTGCAGCAACGCGGCTGGATTGAAGCTGGAATTACGGCTAAGCAACTCCTTCACCGCCTTCTCGCTCCCGCAACCAGTCCTGTGCTGCTCCGGCATACACAGGTCTTCGGTGGCGGCACGCGTACCAATCATGTTCGCATTCAGCTTTGGCTGGCGCGCGTCCGGGAGATTGCCGACTCGCGCGACTACCTGAGGGGGCGCTATCGGAAGGATCACCTGAACCTGGAAACGCTTCGCTACATTTCCCGCCTCAGCTGGATGCCGGATGGGCCCCGCCTGGCAGTGAATTTTCTGGCAGAACGTGGCATCGCGCTGGTAATCGAGCCACATCTATCCCCTACGCGGCTCGACGGCGCCGCGATGATCGGTCGCAATGGCGCTCCGGTTATTGGGCTCACCGTGCGTGAAGACCGCCTGGACAACTTCTGGTTCACTCTGCTGCACGAGCTTGTGCACGCATGGAAGCATCTGGACCCTGAAAAGCATCGGGCCATTGCTGACGAGAACATCGAGAAGCCGGCCGCAGATACCGAAGACATCGAACGGGAGGCAAACGAGCTCGCAGCGGAGATTCTTATCGATAAGGCAACGTGGCGACGCAGTAACGTGCATCTGAGCCCGTCGGCTCAAGCTATTCATGATTTCGCTACTCGGATGCAGGTGAGTCCGGCCGTTGTTGCAGGCCGAATCCGCTACGAGCGGCGCAACTACTCTTTGTTCTCTAGGTTGGTGGGGTATCGCACGGTTAGAGCGATGTTCCCCGAAGTGAAGTGGTCTTAAAAACAGGGGTATGGGGGGTAAGAAGAAACTGACGAAGGCATCTACTGCCCTGGCGCGCAGCGCGGTCGGCAGTGCTTCGCGCGGGCGTACGCACGCAAGCGGAGCCTCGTTCCCCGTTGCGCCTCCGCGGTCGGAGCTGCCGGTCGGCTATGCGGAGATGCTCGGCGAGATCAAGCTGCGCATTCAGCAGGAACGCCTTCGCGTCGTGCTCGCCGCGAACGCGGCGATGGTCATGCTCTATTGGGACATCGGCCGAATGATCCTCGATCGACAGGAACGCGCGGGCTGGGGAGCCAAGGTGATCGATCGACTGGCTGCGGACTTGCGCAACGCATTCCCCGACATGAAGGGCTTCTCGCCACGCAATCTCAGGTACATGCGGGCGTTCGCCGCGGCGTGGCCGGAGCGGCCAATTGTGCAAGAGGCTCTTGCACAAATTCCCTGGTATCACCACATCGCGTTGCTGGAGAAGCTCGACGACCCCATCGCTCGGCGCTGGTACGCCCGGCAGGCGATGGAGCACGGCTGGTCGCACAACATCATGGTGCTCCAGATCCATGGCCGCGAGCGCCGCAGCGTCCGCCGCCGGGTCAAGCACTACAACCTGGACGCGATCATCTCGGTCGGTTACCGCATCAATTCCCATCGCGGGGTACGTTTCCGCCAGTGGGCGACCACCACCCTTCGTGAGCATCTGGTCCGCGGCTACACCCTAAACCGCCAGCGCTTCCAGCAGAACGCCGCTGAACTAGAGACGACTCTCGCACTCGTACGCAGGGGCGCGGGCTCGTCGATGTCATCGCGGTGCACAAGCCCGGCAAGGCCAAGCCAGACCCTCTGCGCGGTCTTTTCGAGGCCTCGGGGGACGGCAAGGCTGCCGTGGTCGAATACGAGCCCGATAGCGACCTACGCGACACCGAGCAGGCGCCGCTGCTCCGCTGCTGGAAGAGGGTGGCATCGAAGCATTCATCCGCCGCGAGGTGTTGCCCTACACACCCGATGCGTGGATCAAGGAAGACGCCACTCGGATCGGCTACGAGGTGAGTTTCACGCGACACGCGATACATCTACAAGCCGCAGCCGCTGCGCACGCTGGAGGAGATCAGCGCCGACATTCTCGCCATCGAAAGGGAGGCTGAGGGATTGCTGGATGGACTATTGAAGGGAGCGAAGCCGTGAAGAAGAAAGCCGGAGCTCATCCCCGAGATCCCAAGCCGATGATGCCACCGACCGTGGCGGTAGGGCCTGCGATTGTCGATGAGGTTGCGCTGCTCGCCGACTTGCACAGCCTGATCCAGTCCGCTCGGCAGCGGATTGCGTCAGTGGCCTTTGCCACTCAGGCCCTGCTCTGTTGGCACCTGGGACGTTGTCTCTTGAATGAGAACCTCCAGGGTAGCCGCGCGGCATACGGGAAGCAGATTCTCGTGACGGTGTCACAAGAATTGAGCGCGGAGTATGGACGCGGTTTCAGCTACGCGGAAATCGCCCGCATGGTGCAATTCGCGCAGCTATTTCCAGAGCAAGCAATTGTCGTGACGCTGTCACAACAATTGAGTTGGTCCCATTTTCATGCTCTGCTGCCTATCAAAGACCAGCTGGCCCGTGAATTCTACGCCGAGATGTGCCGCATCGAGCGCTGGGATGTGCGCACCCTACGGCAGAAGATCGGCGGCATGCTGTTCGAGCGGACCGCGCTGTCAAAAAGACCAAAGGCTATCGTCGCCATCGGGATCGCCAAATTGCGCGACGGGCAGATGAGTCCCGATCTGGTGTTTCGCGACCCCTACCTGCTGGATCTGCTCGGCCTGAAAGGCGCGTTCAGCGAGCGCGACCTGGAGGCCGCCATCCTGCGCGAGCTCGAAGGCGTGCTGCTGGAGCTCGGCTCCGGTTTCACCTTCGTCGCGCGACAAAAGCGGATGAGCGTCGGCAAGGACGATTTTCACCTTGACCGCCACCTGCGTCGCCTGATCGCCGTCGAAGTGAAGAAAGCAGAGCCAACCATGAAAGCCACTGAAGCCAAGCTGATCAGCCTCATGCAAAAGTCACCGCAATTCGGCAATCCGATCTACCAGCGTACCTGTAGCGGTGTGGAGGGTGGCCTCAGTTCGCCCGACTTACTGCCCCATCTATCGGGCCTCCTGCATCAGTCCTATGAACGGCAGATGGGCTATGGGGGGCAGGAATGATCGCCGACCTCAAGCCGTATCTGGAGTACAAGGAGTCGTCGCAGGAATGGCTTGGTGACGTGCCTAAGCACTGGTCAGTGCTGGTGAACGCGGTTGCCCATACGGACTACGCGCAGTCCGGTGCCCCCATTCGCGTGGCTCTGTTCGACGATCGACTCGAGGTCGAAAACCCGGGTCTGCTCCCGTGCGGCCTGATCGTGGATCTGCTACGCACCGCCGATGGACTCGCGAGGCACGAGATCGCCGAGAAAATCGGCCTCACGCCACGCGCCACACGCACCGGACTCGGCAACCTCGTGGCCCGCGGCTTGGTGCGTCACCTGGGTACCGGACCGCAGGACCCCCGTCGCCGCTACTATGTTCAAGAATGACGATTCTCGATAAGCCTGCCGCCATGACCTGAAATCGACCGTCCAGGAAGTCCGCACCTACATGCCGAAACAAACCAAGAAAGCAGACACGACCGCCAACCTAGGCTTCGAAGCGAAGCTCTGGGCCGCCGCCGATGCGCTGCGCAACAACATGGACGCGGCCGAATACAAGCACGTCGTCCTCGGCCTGATCTTCCTCAAGTACATCTCCGACGCGTTCGAGGCCAAGCACGCCGAGCTCGAAGCGCAGCAAGCCGAAGGCGCCGACCCCGAAGACCGCGACGAGTACCGCGCCGCCAGCATCTTCTGGGTGCCCAAAGAGGCACGCTGGTCGCACCTGAAGGCGAGCGCGCCGCAGCCCACCATCGGCACGCTGGTGGATGACGCGATGGCCGCCATCGAGCGCGACAACCCCTCGCTCAAGGGCGTTCTACCCAAGGACTACGCCCGCCCCGGCCTCGACAAGCAGCGCCTCGGCCAGATCATCAACCTGGTGAGCGACATCGCGCTCGGCAGCGCGGCCGACCGCGCCAAGGACACTCTCGGCCGCGTGTACGAGTACTTCCTCTCCCGCTTCGCCAGCGCCGAGGGCAAGAGCGGCGGCCAGTTCTACACGCCGCCCACGTGGTGCGGGTGCTGGTCGAGATGCTCGCCCCGTACAAGGGGCGCGTCTTCGACCCCTGCTGCGGCTCGGGCGGCATGTTCGTGCAGAGCGAGAAGTTCATCGAGGCGCACGCCGGCAAGATCGGCGATATCTCGATCTACGGGCAGGAGTCGAACTACACCACCTGGCGGCTCGCCAAGATGAATCTCGCGATCCGCGGGATCGATGCGCAGATCGCGCACGGCGACAGCTTCCACAACGACCGGCACCCCGACCTGAAGGCCGACTACGTGCTGGCCAACCCGCCGTTCAACGACAGCGACTGGCGCGGCGAGCTGCTGAAGGACGACCAGCGCTGGGTCTACGGTACGCCACCCGCGGGCAACGCCAACTACGCCTGGGTACAGCACTTCATCCACCACCTGGCGCCCACCGGGCTCGCGGGCTTCGTGCTGGCCAACGGCTCGATGTCGTCGAACCAGTCGGGCGAGGGCGAGATCCGCAAGAGCCTCATCGAGGCCGACCTCGTGGACTGCATGGTGGCGCTGCCGGGCCAGCTCTTCTACTCGACGCAGATCCCGGTCTGCCTCTGGTTCCTCGCCCGCAACAAGAAGAACGGCCGCTTCCGCGACCGGCGCGGCGAGACGCTCTTCATCGACGCGCGCAAGCTCGGCACCATGGCCGACCGCGTGCACCGCGAGCTGACGGATGCCGACATCGCAAAGATCGCCGGCACCTACCACGCCTGGCGCGGCGACAAGGACGCGGGCGAGTACGCCGACGTGCCCGGCTTCTGCAAGCGCGCCACAGCTTGAGGACATCCGCAAGCACGGCCACGTGCTCACGCCCGGCCGCTACGTCGGCGCCGAGGCCGCCGAGGACGACGGCGAGCCGTTCGAGGAGAAGATGAAGCGGCTCACCGCGACGCTGCGCGAGCAGCAGGCCGAGGCCGCGAAGCTCGATGCTGCGATCGCCGCCAATCTGAAGGAGCTTGGGTATGGCGGGTGAGTGGCAGCGCAAATCCATAGCGTTTGCGCATCTTCCGAACCGTATTGCAACCCAAATCGGGCCTTTCGGCAAGGCATCTGATGGCCGACGAGTACACGGATCTGGCGTCCCGGTACTTCGCGGCGTAAACGTCAATAGCGGTCGCTTTCACGATGACGATTTTGTGTTCATCGACAATGAAACGGCAGATCGACTGATCAAATTTGAATCCTTCGCCAGGCGATGTTCTGCTAGTCCACAAAGGGACGCTGGGCCAAATCGGCCTAATGCCAGCAAAGCGCAAGTCATTCGCGATACATCATGCGGTAACAGCATGATGCGCGTCACGGTGTGATCCAACGCGGCTTCTACCCGAATACCTCGTACTACTGGCTCACGTCGGCGGATGCGTCAGCACTACTTGTTCAGTCGCGTTTCGCAGGTCAGGCGTGCCCGCAAATACAGACGCCGACTCATCACATTGCGAGCAAGCCGAGCTTCTGATTCCTCCTCTTCCAGAACAACGCGCCATCGCCCACATCCTCGGCACGCTGGACGATAAGATCGAGCTGAACCGCGGATGAACGAGACGCTGGAGGCGATGGCGCGGGCGCTCTTCAAGTCGTGGTTTGTGGACTTCGACCCCGTCCGCGCCAAGGCCGAAGGCCGCGACCCCTGCCTGCCTCGAGCCCCTTGCCGACCTCTTCCCGGACTCCTTCGAGGACTCGGAGCTGGGGGAGATTCCGAGGGGGTGGGCGGTTGGCCTCGATTCTCGAGAACGCCGGCTGATAAGCGGGGGCACACCAAAGATCCGTTCGCCTCCGCAATACTGGGACGGGCCAATGGCCTTGGCCAGCCGCAAATGATTCGCATTCGAGAGCCTGTTCCTTGTAACACCAACGAAGTATCACAAAGCGATGGCCACGACCGAGAGTGCAACCCAAATGGATCCCTGCGCTTTGCTCCGCCGTGGTCGCTCGTCGGCGGACGACAGTTCCGCATGGTCTCTGTTCGGTCGGGACATGGCGGCTCAACCAGCACGTGCTACGCGTTGGTCCAACGGACGACGTCAGCGCCATTTTCGGACTGCTTCTTGAGCCGCCTTGCGGGAGAGATCGAATGCGCTGAACATGCTGCTCACGGTGAGTGTTCGACACAATCGCGTAAAGTACATATCGCATCGCTTCGCGAATCGTCCTTCCACCGCAAGCAGTGTGGAAATTTAGTGAGCTGCCAGCCGTGTTTTCGCGCGAGCTATGCTGCATTAACGAATGCGCGCAGTCCCTAGCCGCCCTCCGCGACTCCCTGCTGCCCAAGCTCGTTTCCGGCGAGCTGCGGGTCAGGGACGCGGAGAAGTTCATAGGGAGAGCGGCGTGACGGGGGAAAGCCCGGGCGGTGAAGTCCTCGTCTATGAGGCGCCGGACGGCGCCGTGCGGGTCGACGTCCGGCTCGATCGCGACACGGTCTGGTTGACTCAAGACCAGATGAGCGGGTTGTTCGGGCGTGAGCGATCAGTCATTACGAAGCACGTCCGCAACGTGTTCCGGGACGGTGAGCTGGACCCTGGGGCAACGTGTGCAAAATTTGCACAAGTTCAGGTCGAGGGAGGGAGGACCGTCAATCGGGAGGTCGAGCACTACAACCTTGACGTCATCATCTCCGTCGGCTACCGCGTCAAATCCGCTCAGGGCACGCGTTTCCGCCAGTGGGCCACTGCGACCCTGCGCGAGCATCTGGTCCGCGGCTACACTCTCGACCGCCAGCGCTTCCAGCAGAACGCCGCCGAACTGGAGACGGCGCTCGCACTCGTACGCAGGGCCGCGGCCGGCGAGGCGCTGACCACCGACCAGGGACGCGGGCTCGTCGATGTCATCGCCCGCTACACGCAGACCTTCCTGCTGCTGCAGCGCTATGACGACGGCTTGCTCGTCGAGCCCAAAGGCAACCCGGGAGGCGTGCTGGCGGCCGTGAACGAGGCACGCACTGCCATTGCACGGCTCAAATCCGATCTGCTCGCGCGCGGCGAGGCCAGCGATCTCTTTGGCTGCGAGCGCGACGACGGTCTGGCCGCCCTGCTCGGCAATCTCGACCAGAGCGTCTTCGGCGAGCCCGCCTATCCGACGATGGAATCAAAGGCCGCGCATCTTCTCTACTTCGTCATCAAGAATCACCCGTTCTCCGACGGCAACAAGCGCATCGGGTCCTTCCTCTTTGTCAACTTCCTGAACCGCAACGGCAGGCTGTTCCGCAACGGCGAGGTTGTGATCAATGATGTGGGCCTCGCGGCACTCGCGCTGCTGGTCGCCGAATCCTTGCCGAAGGACAAGGATGTGATGGTCCGGCTGGTGATGAACATGCTGGCGGGGCCACAGCGGTGAGGGGATTCACCGAATCCCTCGTCGAAGATACCGCGCGGCGTGCAGCCATCGAAAGGCGTGCTGGACTACGCCAGGGCGAATGCACATCGGACGGGTAGCGGCCGGCAGATCAGTTAGCGAAGGGCCGGCGATGATTTTAGCGTTCAGCCGGGACCAAGACTTGCATTCAGCCGACGGTCGGGCCTAGCATTCGCCATGTCCCGCGCCGCCCGACAGTATCCTCGCAACCTTGCTCCCAGGCTGCGCGCCGCGCTCGCCGACACCCCGGCAGTCCTGATCCATGGGCCGCGGCAGAGCGGCAAGACGACGCTGGCGCGCTCAGTCGGCGAGCCGCGCGGCTATCGTTACGTGTCCTTCGATGACGAGGCCGTGCGCGGCGCGGCGGCGAGCGATCCTGTAGGCTTCGTGAGCGGCCTGCCGGCAAGGACGATTCTCGATGAGGTGCAGCGGGTCCCGGAGATCTTCACCTCGCTCAAGGCCGCCATCGACCGGCGCAGGACGCCGGGGCGCTTCATCCTCACCGGCTCCGCCAACGTACTGTTCGTTCCCCGACTCGCCGACTCGCTCGCGGGACGGATGGGCATTCTGCGGTTGCATCCGCTCGCGCAGGGAGAGATCGCCGACCAGCGGCCGCGCTTCATCGACACGCTGTTTCGGGGCGGGTTCAAGACCGGTATCGCCGAGCGCCTCGGCGGCAACCTCGCGGAGCGCATCGCAGCCGGCGGCTATCCCGCGGCGCTGGCGCGGCGCGCCCCAGCGCGACGCCGTGCCTGGTACCGCGATTACATCGAGACGCAGATCCAACGCGATGTTCGTGATCTGACGCACATCCATTCGCTGGATGCGCTGCCAAAGCTTCTCGCGTTGGCGGCAGCGCAGTCTGCCAGACTCATCAACGTGGCGGAGCTCTCGGCGCCGTTCGAGTTGACGCGGCAGACTGTTCATGCCTACGTGACCCTGCTCGAACGCGTGTTCCTGCTCGAACGGCTTCCGCCGTGGCACACGAACCGGTTGAGCCGGCTGGTGAAGCGGCCCAAGCTCCACATGGGCGATACGGGCGTCGCCTGCGCACTGCTCGGGATCGACGCCGCGGGTCTCGAACGCGATCGGCCGCTGCTGGGCGCGCTACTGGAGACCTTCGTGCTGCAGGAACTGCGGCGCCAGGCGAGCGCGCGGGCGGAGCCACCCACCTTTCATCACTTCCGGGACCGCGACGACTTCGAAGTGGACATTGTACTGGAGCAGGGGCATTCCGCTGTTGCCGGCGTCGAGGTGAAGGCCGCGGCATCTGTCGGGCAGCGCGATCTGCGGGGGCTTCGGAAGCTGCGCGAGGCGGCCGGAACGTCCTTCGCCGCGGGAGTCGTCCTCTACGACGGAGGCGCTACCGTCAACTTCGGCGACGGCCTGTTCGCCGTGCCCGTGCGCAGGCTATGGGAGACGGCATGAGGACTGCCTTCGCCGAATCCGTCGTCGAGGACGCCTACCGCAAGCTCACGTGCATGGATGCGCCCTCGCTCGTGGAGCGCAACCGCGCGCTGCATCGGATGCTGCTGGATAGGGTCACAATCGAGCACCTACTCGACCAGGAGAAACCGCTCTCATTGCCGGATGCACTTTCCCATCACTTCATCTCCGGCGAGCTGCATTTCGGTCTGACACCCGAGGCTCTCTTCCGCGAGCACGAGTCCAGGCCCTGGAATCCCATGATCGCCCGCGCTTTCTATCGGCGAGGGATCATCGAGACCTGGGGGCAAGGCACCCTGAAGATCGCCCGGCTTATGCGGGAGGCGGGGCAAGAACTGCCGACGGTCTCCCTGCGGCCGGGTGCGGTGGTCATGACTTTCGGATTGGCTGAGGCAAACGCCCCAGGAACGCCGGAGATGCTCCCCGGAGACGCCGGGAAAACGACAGGGAAAACGACAGGGAAAACTCCGGCGGCAGTTCTGCAGCTCCTGGCGGAGGACCCGAATCTGTCGGTTCCACAAGTCGCTGCGCGTCTGAAGAAGTCCGAACTCACCATACACCGCGCCATCCGCACGCTGCGCGAGTCCGGTCGCCTGACGCGCGTCGGCCCGGACAAGGGCGGCTACTGGAAGGTGCTCGAATGAACGGTTTCATCGAGTCCGTTGTTGAGGACGCGGCCCTCGCGTGGCTGGAAGCGCTGGGCTACACGGTTCTGCACGGCCCGGACATCGCCGTGGGCGAGCCCCGCGCGGAGCGCAGCGACCCGAACTACCGTGACATCCTGCTGGAACGGCGACTGCGCCAGGCTTTAGTGCGCCTGAATCCGGACCTTCCGCCCGAGGCGGTCGAGGACGCCTACCGCAAGCTCACGCGCATGGATGCGCCCTCGCTCATCGAGCGCAACCGCGCGCTGCACCGGATGCTGGTGAATGGCATCACGGTCGAATACCGGCGCAAGGACGGCTCGATCGCCGGAGCGCAGGCGCAGGTCATCGACTTCGATACGCCGGCCAGCAATGACTGGCTCGCAGTCAACCAGTTCACTGTGTCGGAAGGGCAGCACACGCGACGGCCGGACGTGGTGCTGTTCGTCAACGGCCTGCCGCTGGCGGTGATCGAGCTCAAGAACCCAGCCGACGAGAACGCCACCGTGTGGTCGGCTTTCCAGCAACTCCAAACCTATCAGGCGCAGATTCCGGCGCTGTTCGCGACCAACGCCGTGTTGCTCGCCTCCGACGGCGTGCAGGCGCGGATCGGCTCGCTCGGGGCGGGCAAGGAGTGGTTCAAGCCCTGGCGCACGATCACCGGGCGCGAGGCTGCGCCGCCGCAGAAGCCGGAGCTGCAGGTGGTGCTGCAAGGCGTGTTCGAGCAGCGGCGCTTTCTCGACTTGCTGCGCTTTTTTCTCGTATTCGAGGATTCCGCGGCCCCCGGCGGGGGTGGCGGCAAGCTGGTCAAGAAGATGGCCGGCTACCACCAGTTCCACGCGGTGAACGCGGCCGTGGAGGAGACGCTGCGCGCCGCGCAATCGCTGGCACCAAACCGCGTGGCCGAACCGCCAGGCCGATACGAGGCCGGCAAGCGCCGGGGCGGCGAGCCCGGCGACCGCCGCGTCGGCGTCATCTGGCACACGCAGGGCTCGGGGAAGAGCCTGACCATGGCCTTCTACGCCGGGCGCGTGATCCTGCACCCGGCGATGGCCAACCCGACCCTCGTCGTCCTCACTGATCGCAACGACCTCGACGACCAGCTCTTCGGCACCTTCGCGCGCTGCCGCGACCTCCTGCGTCAACCTCCGGTGCAGGCCACCGACCGGGCCGACCTGCGCGCGAAGCTCGCGGTCGCCTCGGGCGGCGTAGTCTTCACCACGATCCAGAAGTTCTTCCCCGAGGAGAAGGGAGACCGGCACCCGGTGCTCTCGGAGCGGCGCAACATCGTCGTCATTGCCGACGAGGCGCACCGCAGCCAGTACGACTTCATCGACGGCTTCGCGCGCCACATGCGCGACGCGCTGCCGCATGCGTCGTTCGTCGGTTTCACCGGGACGCCGATCGAGAAGACCGACGCCAACACGCGCGCGGTGTTCGGCGATTACATCAGCGTCTATGACATCCAGCGCGCCGTGTTCGATGGCGCGACGGTACCCATCTACTACGAGAGCCGCCTGGCGAAGCTCGCGCTGAAAGAGTCCGAGCGGCCGAAGATCGACCCAGGGTTCGAAGAGGCGACCGAGGGCGAGGAAGTCGAACGGAAAGAAAAGCTCAAGAGCAGGTGGGCGCAGCTCGAGGCGGTCGTCGGCTCCGAGAACCGCATCAAGCTGGTTGCTCGCGACTTGGTGGAGCATTTCGAGAATCGGCTCGCGACGATGGACGGCAAAGCCATGGTAGTGGTGATGAGCCGCCGCATTGCCGTTGACCTGTATCGCGAGTTGACCCTGCTGAAACCCGAATGGGCCATCGATGACGATGCTGCAGGGGTGCTCAAGGTCGTCATGACGGGCTCCGCATCGGACCCGCTCGAGTGGCAGCCGCACATCCGCAACAAGGCACGGCGTGAAGCGCTCGCCAATCGCTTCCGGCAGCCGACTGATCCGTTCCGCATTGTGATCGTACGGGACATGTGGCTCACCGGCTTCGATGCGCCCAGCCTTCATACCATGTACGTGGATAAGCCGATGCGCGGGCATGGGCTGATGCAGGCCATCGCGCGCGTCAACCGGGTGTTCAAGGACAAGCCCGGCGGGCTGGTCGTGGATTACTTGGGGTTGGCCGACGAGCTGAAACAGGCGCTCGCAACCTACACGGAAGCCGGCGGCACGGGCAAGACCGCACTCGATCAGGCCGAAGCAGTGGCCCTGATGCTGGAGAAGCACGAAGTCTGCCGGGGGCTGTTCCACGGTTTCGACTGGAGCCGCTGGAGTACCGGCACGCCGCAGGATCGACTGTCGCTCTTGCCGGCGGCGCAGGAGCACATCCTGGCACAGGAAGAAGGCAAAGCGCGGTTGCTGCGCGCCGTGACCGAGTTGTCGCAGGCCTTCGCGCTCGCGGTGCCGCACGAGGAGGCGTTACGCATTCGCGACGATGTCGGCTTCTTCCAGGCCGTGCGCGCCGTACTCGCCAAGAATGCGGCCGGCGAGCGCAGGACCGACGAGGAGCTGGAGCACGCCATCCGCCAGATCATCTCCAGAGCGGTCACCAGTGACGGCGTCATCGATATCTTCGCCGCCGCCGGCCTCAAGAAGCCCGACATCAGCATCTTGTCGGACGAATTTCTCGCCGAAGTGCGCGGCATGCCGCAGCGCAACCTCGCGGTGGAACTACTGCAGAAGCTGCTTCGCGGTGAGATCAAGAACCGCGCGAAACGGAATGTGGTGCAAGGCCGCTCCTTTGCGGAACTGCTAGAGGCCTCCCTGCGCCGCTACCAGAACCGAGCGATCGAGACGGCCAAGGTCATCGAGGAGCTGATCCAGCTTGCCAAGGACATGCGCGCCGCGAATGCCCGCGGCGAAGTGCTGCAACTCAGCGAAGACGAACTCGCGTTCTACGACGCCCTCGAGGTCAACGACAGCGCCGTCAAGGTGCTCGGCGAGCCCACCCTTGCCGGCATTGCCCGCGAGCTCGTTGCCACGGTCAAGAAGAACGTCACGATCGACTGGACGATGCGGGAAAACGTTCGCGCCCAGTTGCGGGTCATCGTCAAGCGGATACTGCGCAAGCACGGCTATCCGCCGGACAAGCAGGAGAAGGCGACGCAGCTGGTGCTCGAGCAGGCGGAAGTGCTCTCCGGGGAATGGGCCCTGGTCTAGGGCGCAAGGACCAAACGGCGAATGCGCTATTGGTGGGTCAACCAGAACCAGACCTTCCGCCAGGAGATCGAGGGCGGTTATCTCTGGTCACCGAAGCGCAACAAGAACGGACACCGGAATCCCTTCTACGAGTTCATGCGCGAGGCCCCGCCCGGCGACGTTGTCCTGTCATTCTGCGAGACACGCATCGCAGCCCTCGGGATCGTCAGTGGCTATTGTCGGGAGAGCCCGAAGCCGGAGGAATTTGGCCTCGCCGGCACCAACTGGAGCCAGATCGGCTGGCGAGTGGGCGTTCGCTGGCAGCGTCTTTCCAATGCAGTCCGACCCAAGGATCACATTGCGCGACTGCGCCCTCAATTGGCTGGCAAATACGCACCATTGACCCCTGAAGGCAATGGTCTGCAGAGCGTCTATCTGACTGAGATCAGCCGGGGGTTCGCCTGGGCGCTGTTCGCGTTGATCGGTGCGGAGGCTCAGCAGGTCGCCGATGTCGGTCAGCAGGTCGAGCGGATCGAGCGCGATTCGCCTGCGCCAGAGCGCGATATCGAGGAATGGGAGCGACGCGTCGAGGCTGATATCAATTCCGATACCGCGATCCCGCAGACCGAGAGAAGTGCACTAGTCCAGGCACGTCGTGGTCAGGGGATCTTCCGGGACAATGTGCGCTCAATCGAGCACGCCTGCCGCCCACGAAGCCGCACCGTGAGAGCCGCCACGAGCACATCACGCATATCGGCAACATCGAAGGCGGCTGGAAGATGACCCTCGAAGAGGCAATCCGCCGCATCGACAGTAAGCAAGAGTCTTACTACACCATTGATAAGCAGACCGGGAACAAGGTCTACATCGGCGTTGTTCGTGAAGCGGGCAAGGTCCCGTTCCTGCGGACTTACGCAGACGGGAAGTGGAACGACAACCTGCTCGCGCAGCGTGAGTGCACCGCCAGCTGCAGGCTGGTGGCGTAGAGGAAGAACAGGGCCGGCCGCGCAAGCGGCCGTGCTCGAGCCGTTAGCTCATTCGATGATCACTGGGTTGGCTCCGGCGCTCTCTGTTGCGCGCGCCTCACCTAGCTTCAAAATCTCGGAGTTATATGCAACCGAAAAGGTTCGGAAAAACGGCTCGGGCGACTGGACCCCAATTGGACCCCAGATGGTCGTTGAGGCTGGACCCCAGACCAACTGCTGCGAGGAAAACTTCAATGGAATCATTGGTCGGGATGAGGCGAATTGGTCTGTTCCTGCGGTTCCAGTCCGGCTCCGCGTGAGGTGAGTCGGGCTCAATACTCCGAGAGCCTCCCGTGGACAGCCCGCCTTCCGCCGACGGCTTGGCCCGCCGAGGAATTTGTGCAACAGGTTGCTGCCCAATTGCCTTGG
The DNA here is from genome assembly GCA_963849095.1 of uncultured Gammaproteobacteria bacterium. Taxonomy (GTDB): domain Bacteria; phylum Pseudomonadota; class Gammaproteobacteria; order Steroidobacterales; family Steroidobacteraceae; genus JASHUC01. Next base: position 383,686 of record CAWKGA010000009.1, on the reverse strand, counting down.
GGCATAACAATGATCTCCTCGACGCGCTGAAGTCCCCGCAGAGCGCGAATGGTATGCCCGGCAGGCGATCCACAACGGAAGTGGCAGTCCTTCCGTGGTGGCGGCACGCCGGCTGCGGTCGGTAGGCTGAAATCGTAGTTGCCCTGGTTCGACCTGGGCGGGGACTTGGCCGCGTCTGCGGTCATGGAGAGTAAAACGTTGCATATATATTTAACTAGCCGTGCTCGCTAGTTAAATCTATTGCCATACCAGGAGTTCTAGTTAAATTTAAGACGCTATGTTTAAATAATAGAGTCGGCTGGTAAAGCGGTTTAACCTGGGGACCGAAGCGATGAAGCGGGATCCGCTCGGAACATACATTGAGACCACGACCCTCGGCGAGACCGTCCGCGCCTTCGTGCCCCCGGTGCTGCCTCCCGATCCGCCTCTTGCCTTTATGGCGGGGTCTCAACGTGCATTGGATCGGGCGATGCTCTCCCTCGGACGACTCGACGGCGCCGCGACGACGATGCCTGATGTGGACTTGCTGCTCTATACATTCGTCCGCAAAGAGGCAGTTCTCTCCTCCCAGATCGAAGGGACCCAATCCACGCTGGATGAGCTGCTGGCACATGAGATCGAGGCGGTGCCCGGCGCACCGGGTGATGACGTGCGGGAGGTCTCGCGCTACGTCGACGCCATGAACCACGGCTTGGAACGAATGGCCGGCGGCTTCCCACTCTCGACCCGGCTGTTACGCGAAATGCACGGCATCCTGCTCGCCGATGGGCGCGGTGCACAGAAGCAGCCCGGTGAATTTCGTCGCTCCCAGAACTGGATCGGAGGCACGCGGCCCGGCAATGCGGCCTTCGTGCCGCCACCGCCAACTCACCTGGATGCGTGTCTCACCAATCTCGAGCAGTATTTGCACGAACCGACCACTCCAGTCGTAAAAGCGGCCCTCGCCCATGTGCAGTTCGAAACCATTCACCCATTTCTGGACGGCAATGGCCGTGTCGGGCGCTTGCTGATCACCCTGATGCTCTGCCACGACAAGGTTCTGCACAAACCACTGCTGTATCCCAGCTTGTATTTCAAGCAGCACCGGCAACAGTACTACGCGGAGTTGAACGCGGTGCGTGTGGAGGGGGACTATGAGCGCTGGATCGACTTTTTCGCGGAGGCAATTCGTCACAGCGCAGAGGTCGCGATCGAAACCGGTCGACGTGTAACGCAGGCGTTCCACGAAGATCGAACGCAGCTACGCGCGGTACCTCGGATTGCGGGCTCGTTGCTGATGATCCAGGAGGCGCTGCAGGCCAAGCCTGTCGCCACGGTGGCGACACTGAGAGAGGCTACGGGGCTCACGACGCCGACCATCAATTCATTGCTGCGCGAGCTGGAGTCGCGCAGCATCATCAAGGAGTCAACTGGACGCGCCCGAGATCGGGTGTACGTCTACCGCCGTTACCTAGAGGCATTGGCGGCCGAGGAGGAGGCGCGCGCGAATGTCGCCGAAGCATCCGGTGGGTGAAAGAGCTCGGGATGAGCCGGAAGCAACAGTTCGAACGAACTTGGAAAGTGTGATACAGAAACCGCATGGGGTTCGCGCGGCGCGAGGCCGATTCACCTACGGTTTGGCAGCGAGTGACCCCGCCGCACGAACTGGCCACTCTGATCCGGACCAGAACACTGTGGAAGTCTGCAGCCTTCCCTGGACTGGTCTGGGTGACAGGATTTGAACCTGCGACACCTACGTCCCGAACGTTTTGCCTCATGCGGCTGGTCTGCCCGAACTCGGCCGAATCGGGACCACCTTTCTCTCTCCGAGTTCCGCCTGCGTGACGAGCTTCATCCACTGTTCAAGTGCCGCCCGGCGTTCATCGAAATAATCGTGACGGTTGTACGTCCCCTCGATGCCCCGAAGCTTGTGTCCCAGGCAGCGTTCGGCGACCTCGGAGCGGATGCCCAATGCGGCGAGGTGAGTGCGAGCGGTGCGGCACAGATCGTGCAGCGTGAAATCCGGCAACCCATGTTTGACGCGGGACATGGCGACGTTGAGGGTGTCCGGGCCGACATGCGGCACACGGTCACGGTGGTCGCGCCGACGTTTCGGGAAGACATACTCACTGCCTGCGCCGACCACCTGCAGCACCTTCAGCCATTCGACCACCGTCGGGATCAGCGGAATGTTCAGTGGTTCGCCGGTCTTGGTGCGCGAGGCAGGTAGATACCAGACAGGACCGGTCTTGCTGCGGCCCTCCAGATCGAACTCCTCCCAGCGAGCGCCGAAGAGTTCTCCCTTGCGCACACAGAGGGCGAGCAGAAGTTTCATGGCCAGGAGATTGTCGCCGCCGAAGGTCTCGGTCTCGCGGATCTTCTCGAACAGTTGTGCCAGCTCGTCCGTGCTGAGCGCCCGATTGCGCGGGCGCTCGGTTCCTCCACCATCGAGGCGCGGTGAAAGGTCCGCGGCCGGATTGTTGGGCACGATTCGGCGCCGGACGCCAAAGGCAAAGATGCGGCGCACGAATCGCAGCAGGTCATTCGCCGCTGCGGGTGCGCGTACCTTCACGGAGTCGATCAGACGAGCGACGTCCGATGGTGTGACGTCCACGGCCGCCATGCGCTCGAACTTGGGTACCAGGTACTTGTCGAGATAGCGGCGCGGGGCCTCGGGATGTTTGATGCCGCGGCTTTCGATCTCGCCGCGGAACCAGTCCTCGCACAGTTCCTTGAACGATCCGCGTTGCCGCTCCTCGTCCTTCGCGGCGCGTCTTAACCGCATGGGATCCTGCTGCTTGTCGAGCAGCACGCGCGCCTGCCGTGCCTCGACGCGGGCCATGGCGAGTGACATGTCGGGGAAGTTGCCCAGCGTCAGCCAGCGCTGCCGGCCACTGTGGCGATATCGCAGAACCCAGGAAGCGTTGTTGCCGGTCTGCTTGCGCAGGTACAACCCGTCGCCGTCACCCAGCAACAAACGCTTGCCGGAGCGGTGTGCTCGTTCGACTTCGAGCGCCGTCAGTTTCGCGTGTTCCATGGCCATCACCTCGTCGATCCGGGGTGTGTAGCTAGCCGCGCAGAAACGTGCTCCTGGAGTCTCCAGCTACACGTTTAGCTACACACCAGCTACACATTTAGCTGCAAAGGTAGCACCGGATCAGGTAGGACGACTATGGACGATAACGGGGAAAACAGTCAATAACTCAGTAAGTTACGGAAGCATTGGCGGACGTCTCCGGAAGTGCCCGGAACTCACTCGATGTTCTGCACCTGCTCCCGCATCTGCTCGATCACGACCTTCATGTCGACCGCCGCGCGCGTCGTCTCGAGGTCCTGAGACTTCGAGGAGAGCGTATTCGCCTCGCGATTGAGCTCCTGCATCAGGAAGTCGAGACGACGTCCGCCGGGCGCGGCGTCGTTACCCATCACGACGCGGCGGATCTCCTCAACATGCGCCGTGAGGCGGTCGAGCTCCTCGTCGATGTCGAGCCGCTGCAGCAGCATCGCGAGCTCCTGCTCGATCCGGTCGTGATCGACACTGGCCTTGAGCTCAGCGAGCCGCTCGTCGAGCCGCGCGCGAACGCGCGCCTGCACCTCGGGCACCCGCGCTCGCACCTGCTCCACCAGATTCCCGAGCGCGGCGCAGCGCTGCTCGAGCAGCTCCCGCAGGCGCGCGCCCTCCCGCGAGCGCGTCGCGGCGAGGTCCGTGAGAGTCGAGGCGGCGAGCTCGCGCGCCGCGGCCACCAGCTCGTCCGTGCCGGCGCCAGCGTTGCGGATGACGCCCGGCCAGCGCAGCACGTCGATCGGACTCGCCATCGCGACGCCCTTTGGCATCTGGGCCGACACTTCGCGGACCCGCGCCAGCAGGCGCTCGAGCGCGTCGGTGTCGAGCTCGAGCGTCCGCTCCGCGCCCTGAGCGGGGCGGTAGGAGAACGTGCAGTCGACCTTGCCCCGCTTGAGCTCGCGGGCAAACGCCTGCCGCAGCTCCTGCTCGAGGCTGCGCAGCTCCTCGGGCAGTCGGAAGCCGGTCTCGAGGAAGCGGTGGTTGACGCTGCGCAGCTCGCAGACGAGCGCGCCCCAGGGGCCGGAGGCCTCGCGCCGCGCAAAGCCCGTCATGCTCGCGATCATGTGGAACCCATCTCTCGGACCTTTGGGAGCTCGCGTCGGCCCCTGAGCCTATCAGGCTTCCAGAAGCTTCGGGCGTCGGATTGCTTACCGCCGCCGCACCGGGGGTGCTATAAAGCGCGCCGAGCATGGCAGATGAGCAGGGCCCTTCCTTGCAGGTCGAGTACGCCGACTTAAGCCTTCTCGGCAGCCGCGATGACAATCAAGACCGCGTCGCGATCGCCGTCGCAGAGCATGCCGCCCTTCTCGTCGTGGTCGACGGCATGGGCGGCCATGCGGAAGGCGGCCGCGCCGCGGAAGTGACGCGGCAAGTCATGCTCGAGACCTTCTGGCACACGCCGCAGCCGCTGTTCGACCCGCTCGGTTTCCTGCATCTGACGCTCGGGCGCGCTCACGAGGAGGTCGTGCGGATCGGCCTGCACCTGCCGCTCGAGCAGCGTCCACGCGCAACCTGCGCGGTGTGCCTCGTGCAGCAGGCGTGGGCCTGGTGGGCGCACATCGGGGATAGCCGCATCTACCATCTGCGGCACGGCTCCGTGGTTGCGCGCACGCGCGATCACAGCCATGTCGAGCTGCTGTATCGCGAGGGCCTGATCACCGCGGAGCAGGCGCAGACGCATCCGATGCGGAATTTCGTGGAATGCTGTCTCGGCGGCGATCCCGTCCTGCCGGACATGTCCGTGAGCCGACGCTGCAGCCTGCAGCCGGACGACGTGGTGCTCCTGTGCACGGACGGGCTCTGGAGCGGCACCCGCGATGAGGATATCGCCGGCCTCACGGCCCCGGGCAAGCCGCTGCGGGACACGCTCGCGGCGGTCTGCCGGAGCGCCGTCGCCAACAACGGCCCGGGGAGCGATAACACGTCCGCCGCGGCGATACGCTGGTCCGGCCGGTGAGCCGGGCGAGGCCCAGCGGCCGTGCGGCCGACGAGCTGCGGGTGGTGCGGCTCACGCGCGGAGCCGCCAAGCACGCGGAGGGCTCGGCGCTCGTGGAGTTCGGCGACACGCACGTGCTCTGCACGGCGAGCATCGAGGATTTCGTTCCGGGATTCCTGCGCGGCAAGGGCAAGGGCTGGGTGACGGCGGAGTACGGCATGCTGCCCCGCTCGACGCATACGCGCTCGGCGCGCGAAGCCGCGCGCGGGAAGCAGAGCGGGCGCACCCAGGAGATCCAGAGGCTCATCGGCCGCTCGCTGCGCGCCGTGGTGGACCAGCAGGCGCTCGGGGAGCGCACCATCACGATCGACTGCGATGTGCTACAGGCCGACGGCGGCACGCGCACCGCAGCGATCACCGGAGGCTACGTGGCGCTCGCCGAAGCTTGCGAGGGCCTCGTACGGCGCGGGGCCCTCGCCTCGAGTCCCATTCACGGACAGGTCGCCGCCGTCTCCGTCGGGATCTTCGATGGCCAGCCGGTGCTCGACCTGGATTACGCCGAGGATTCCGAGGCCGAGACGGACATGAACGTCGTCATGAACAACGGTGGCGGCTTCGTCGAGGTGCAGGGCACGGCCGAGGGCCACGCGTTCCGGCGCCACGAGCTCGATGCGCTGCTCGATCTCGCCGCGACGGGCCTCGGCCGGCTGTTCGCGCTGCAGGCCCAGGCCCTGTACTCGGCGCCGTGAGGGTCGTGCTCGCGAGCGGCAATGCCGGGAAGCTCCGTGAGCTCGCCGCGCTGCTAGGCCCGCTCGGCTGGGAGCTCGTGCCGCAGCAGCAGCTGGGCGTCGAGTCTGTGCCCGAGACGGGGTCCACCTTCGCCGAGAACGCGCTGATCAAGGCGCGCCACGCCGCGAGCGCCGCGCGGTTGCCGGCGTTGGCGGACGATTCGGGCATCGAAGTGGATGCGCTCGGCGGACGACCCGGCGTCTGGTCGGCGCGGTACGCGGGCGAGCACGCGACCGACCGGGAGAATCTCGAGAAGCTGCTCGAGGAGCTGCGGGGCGTTCCGCCGGAGCGCCGCACGGCGCGCTACCGATGTGTCATCTCGTACGTCGGCAGCGCCGACGACTCTCGCCCGATCCTCGGCGAGGGCTGCTGGGAAGGCCTGATCGCCGCGGCTCCAAGGGGCGAGGGGGGCTTCGGCTACGACCCGATCTTCCTGCCGCGGCACGGCGACCGTACGGCCGCCGAGCTCGAGCCTTTGGAGAAGAGCGCCGTGAGCCATCGCGCCCAGGCGCTCTCCTCGCTCAGGGCGCAGCTGCGCCCGTGAGGCTTGACGGCGCGCCGCCCCGGCCGCATTGATAGCGCCCCCATGTCCTCATCCCTCTCCCGGCCCCCCTTGTCGCTCTACGTGCATTTCCCGTGGTGCGTGCGGAAGTGTCCCTATTGCGATTTCAATTCCTACACGCTCAAGGACTCGCTGCCGGAGGAGCGCTACGTCGAGGCGCTGATGCAGGATATGGACCGCCAGGCGCCGGACGCCGCGGGCCGATCGTTGATCAGTGTGTTTCTCGGCGGCGGCACTCCGAGCCTGTTCTCGCCCGCGGCGATTGAGCGCGTGCTGGCCGCGGCGCGCGCCACCTTCGGCTTCGCCGAGGATGTCGAGATCACGCTCGAGGCCAATCCCGGCACGATCGAGCGCGGCCGGTTCGGCGAGTACCGCGCGGCCGGGGTCAATCGGGTCTCGCTCGGCGCGCAGAGCTTCGACCGCGCGGCGCTGGAGGCGCTCGGCCGGATTCACTCGCCCGAGGAGACGTGTCGAGCCGCGGAGGAGCTGCACGCGGCCGGCATTCCCAACTTCAACCTGGATCTCATGTATGCGCTGCCGGGCCAGGATGAGCGCGGCGCTAGCGCGGATATCGAGCGGGCGATTGCCCTCGAGCCCGCGCACCTCTCGCACTATCAGCTGACGATCGAGGCGGGCACGCCGTTCGCGGCGGCGCCGCCGCCGCTCCCCTCGGACGATGCGGCCGCCGACATGCTCGCGGCCTGCCGCGAGCGCCTGGAGAACGCAGGCTTCGCGCAGTACGAGACCTCCGCTCACGCGCGCGGCGGGTGGGTCGCGCGCCACAACTGCAACTACTGGACCTTCGGCGACTACCTGGGTGTCGGGGCCGGCGCGCACGGCAAGCTCACCGATCCGGCGGAGGGCCGCATCGTCCGCACGACGCAGACCCGCGAGCCGCGCCGCTACCTCGCGGCTGCGGCAAGCTCCGCCACCCGCAAGGCGGTGGAGGCTCGCGATCTGCCCTTCGAGTTCATGCTGAATGCGCTACGCCTCACGGCAGGGTTCGACGCAGCCTTGTTTGAGATGCGCACCGGCTTGAACTGGAGCGCGGTCGGCCCCACTCTCGAAAACCTGCAGGAAAGCGGGCTAATGAGCCGCGCCGGGGCGCACTGGAAGCCGACGTCGCTCGGAGCGCGGTTCCTCAACGACCTGCTGGTGCGCTTTCTGCCGGGTCCCATGCCCCACGCACAGGCTGCTGTCAACTAGATCTGGACCGTTCGCGCCGGCCCGCGCCGCGGCCGTTATACACAGGCCCGAAAGGGGCTATCGGTAAATGAGCGGATTACGCGCTATACCGATCAAGTCGCTGGATGAGACGCACGTAATCCATTGATGAATAAGCCTGAAATTGCCTGGTCATTTTTTAGCCAAGGTAACAAATATGCAACTTCGCGCCGATTTCGGCCCTTTCAGGCGGACAGTGTCCACAGAGTTATCCACAGCTTCTGTGGATAGTTGGGGCCCCTGCAAGGGCTTTGTCCGCCGCCGGCGCGGCGGGGCCCACTGCACCGCTTGAGCGCTGGACAATTCGCCGGTAAACTCGCGCGCCTTTTTCTCCCCGGACCACCCAGACCTCACCGAGCACAGCCATGAAAGCGTCGACTCATCCCGATTACACCGAGATCAACGTCGTCTGCACCTGCGGGAACACGTTCAAGACGCGCTCGACGCTCGGGCATGATCTGCAGGTCGAGGTGTGCTCCAACTGTCACCCCTTCTATACCGGCAAGCAAAAGATCGTCGACACCGCCGGCCGCGTGGACAAGTTCCGCAAGAAGTACGGCGCCATGGCCGGCAGCAGCCGCTGACAGCGGCCGTCGGATGACGATGCCGGGCGGGGACTGAGGCGTCCACCCGCCGCCCGTCGGCTACGGTCGCCTTGATTCCGTCCGCGGACCGTGTAAGGCTCGGTCTCGCTCGCGCAACATCGGGTGTACGGCGGGCGTCCGCGAAAAGCGCAATCAAAATGACCGAGAGCAAGTTCGAGCTTGGCGACTGCGCCACCGGCAAGAAATCGGAGCTTCCGGTCCGGCCGGGCACGATCGGGCCGCGCGCCATCGACGTCGCCTCGATCTACAAAGATTACGATCTCTTCACTTTCGACCCGGGATTCGGCGTCACCGCCGCGTGCGAGAGCAAGATCACCTACATCGACGGCGATGCGGGCATCCTGCTGTATCGCGGCTATCCGGTCGAGCAGCTGGCGGAGAAGAGCACGTTCACGGAGGTGTGCTACCTCGTCCTGTACGGCGAGCTTCCGACTCGCCGCCAGCTCGTTGAGTTCACGAGCAGCATCCAGCATCACACGATGATCAACGAGACGCTGCTGCGCTTCTTCAACGGCTTTCACCACAACGCGCACCCGATGGCGATGACCTCGGCGGTGGTTGCCTCCCTCTCGGCGTTCTACCACGACTCGATGGACATCCATAACCCGCGCCATCGGGAGATCTTCGCCCACCGCATCGTCGCCAAGATGCCGACCATCGCGGCGGCGGCACACAAGCACTCCCTCGGGCAGCCGTTCATCTATCCGCGCAACGACCTCGACTACTGCAGCAACCTGCTGCACATGTTCTTTGCCGTTCCGTGCGAGCCCTACCAGCTCGACCCTGTCGCGAGCCAGGCGCTCGACCTGCTCTTCATCCTCCATGCCGACCACGAGCAGAACGCGAGCACCTCGACCGTGCGTCTCGCCGGCAGCACCGGCGCCAATCCCTATGCCGCCATCTCGGCGGGCGTGTCGGCGCTCTGGGGACCGGCGCACGGAGGTGCGAACGAGGCGGTGCTCGCGATGCTCGAGCAGATCGGCACGGTGGACAACATTCCGAAGTACCTCGCGATGGCGAAGGACCGCTCGAGCCATTTCCGGCTGATGGGCTTCGGGCATCGCGTCTACAAGAACTTCGACCCGCGCGCGAAGATCATCCGCGAGATGTGCTACAAGGTCCTCGCGAAGCTCGGGCGGGCGGACAATCCGCTGTTCGAGCTCGCCCTGCGCCTGGAGGAGATTGCGCTCAAGGATGAATACTTCGTCTCGCGCAAGCTCTATCCGAACGTCGATTTCTATTCCGGGATCATCTACAGCGCGATCGGCATCCCGCGCTCGATGTTCACCGTGATGTTCGCCATCGCGCGCACCGTCGGCTGGGTTGCTCACTGGCAGGAGATGATCTCCGACCCCCAGATGCGCATCGGGCGCCCGCGGCAGCTCTACACCGGGCCGACGCGGCGCGATTACGGCGACATCGCCAAGCGCAGCTGACTGCCGCGCCCGGCACCGCCCAGCGCGCTCACTGCCGCCCGCCGCGGATCACGGCTCCAGCAGCGCTTCCAGCTCCGAAACGTCCGCGCGGCGCATCGGCCTGCCGTCGATCGGGCTCACCGGCGCCTGCCGGATGCCATCGGCGGGGAACACCGTGGCCTCGATCGCCTGATCATCGATCTCGAACCGCACGCCCGGGTATTCGAGCACGCGGTCCGCGTTCATCTTCACGCGCCGCGCCGTGATCTCGTGCCGGATGCCCTGATCCATCAGGGTGATCGCGACGAACTCAGGCGTGTCCGCAAACAGGTGCAGCTGCACGTCCGAGTGCGCCGTCGCGGTGCCGGTGAGCACGGGGCCCACGAGCCGCGGCTCGAAGTCGCCCAGCATGAGCATGGCCTGCAGCGCGGCGCGCCGCTGGGCGTGGAGCGATTCGACGTGGGAGGCGCCTCCGAAGAGGCGCTGGTACTCGGCGAGCGCGGCCTCGACCTCGGTGTTCTTCGGCAGCACGGCGTCGTCCGTCACGCCGAGGCGGTCCGCCGCCTTGCGCTTGGCCGCGAGGAAGTCTCGGATGCCGTGCTCGCACATGACCCGGGCCGCTTCCTGAGCGAGCGCCCGTCGAAGATTTTCGCTACGAACCGAACGTCGTTTGGGCATGATCGGTAGGGGCCCGCGCACGGCTACGGGTAGTCAGAACAGCGAATTGCCGGCCGGGCTCTGACCCTGTCCGGACCGGGTGTCCTCTGTGGCGTCGCCTCCTGCGGGAAGGTGATTGACCATGAACGTCTCCAGCATCCCGTTGGCGCTCTCCGCGCTCACGAGCTTGCCCGTGACCGGCGAGATGCGCAGCGTGACGAGCCCGTCGGGCATGGGACGGCGCGTCTCCGGCACGCCCTGCAGCGCATCGTGCATGAAGTAGACCCAGATCGGCAGCGCCGTGCGGCTGCCTTCCTCGGTCTCGCCGAGCGAGCGCTCCTGATCGTAGCCGACCCAGACCGTCGCGACGAGATCCGGCGTGAAGCCGTTGAACCACGCATCGCGCGATTGATTCGTGGTGCCCGTCTTGCCGGCGATGTCGTCGCGATGCAGGGCGAGCGCGCGCTGGCCCGTTCCGTGCTTGATCACGCTCGCGAGCATATCAGTCATCAGGTAGTCGTTCTGGGGGCTGATGACGCGGGGTGCGATGCGATTCGGCGGCAAATCGCCGCGGCCCCCGCGGATGGCATCCTCGGCGGCGAGCAACTCGCTCGCCGACATCGAGCGGGCCAAGGCCAGCGGGCCCGGTGTTGCGGGGCCGACTTGCACGGCGGGGCTTGCCGATGCGGTGGCCGCTTGCGCCGTGGGGCCGCCCTGCGACGCGGGTGCGACCGGCTGCTCGCATTGCGGACAGGCGATGCGCGGCTCAGCCTGCCAGACCACATCTCCCGCCATGTCCTCGATCCGATCGATGAAGTACGGATCGATGCGGAAGCCGCCGTTTGCGAAGACCGCGTAAGCCGACGCCATCTGCAAAGGCGACGCCTGCAGCGTCCCGAGCGCGAGCGTGAGATTCTGCGGGAGCTGCCCGGCATCGAATCCGAATCTCGCCGCGTAGTCCGTCGCGTACTTGATGCCCATCTGCCTCAGCAACCGGATCGTGGCCAGGTTGCGCGACCAATCGAGCGCCTCGCGAAGCCTGATGGGACCGCGAAAGTCGCGCTCCGAGTTCTCGGGCCGCCACGCCATCTCCATCCCCGGGTCGTCGAGCACGATCGGCGCATCGAGCACGATCGAAGCCGGCGTGAATCCATCGTCGAGCGCGGCGGAGTACAGGAAGGGCTTGAACCCGGACCCCGGCTGCCGCTCGGCTTGGATGGCGCGGTTGTACTTGTTCGCGAAGTAGTCGAAACCTCCCACCAGCGCCGCGACGGCGCCGTCGTGCGGGTCCAGCGCGACCAGCGCGGCCTGGGCCTCGGGTACCTGCGCGAGCTGCGCGCCGTGCTCGCCATCGGTGACGACGTAGATGACGTCACCGCGCGTCAGCACGTCGCCGGCGGTCTTCGGCATCGGTCCCGGCGGACCTTCGCTTCGCGCCTTGCGCGCCCACGAGAGCCCCTCCCAGGGGACCTGCTGGAGCCCGAGCGCCTTGACGAAGACCTGGACGGAGGTATCCGCGACGGACACCACCACCGCGGGAGTCAGCAATCCGATTGAAGGATACGGGTCGAGGAGCGCCTCGAGCCTCTCCGGCTGCGGTTCCGCCGCAAGGCCGACATGGCCCGCCGGTCCGCGGTAGCCGTACCGGCGGTCGTATTCGATGAGGCCGAGGTGCACGGCGCGATTGGCGGCCGACTGCAGCCGTCCATCGATCGTGGTGTAGACCTTGTATCCGGCCGTCTCGGCGCGCGGGCCGAAGCGGCGGAGCATCTCCTGGCGCACCATCTCGGCGATGTACTGCGCTTCGACGTCGTAGGCCGGGCCGTGCTCGGTTGCATCGATCGGCTCCGCGTTCGCGGCTGCCGCCACCGCCGGGCTGATGAAACCGAGCTCGCGCATGCGCCGCAGGACGTAGGTCCGGCGGATCCGGGCGTACTGAGGATTGACGATGGGATTGTACTTGGAGGGCACCTGCGCGATGCCGGCGAGAGTCGCCGCCTGCGCGACCGTGAGTTCATCGAGCGGCTTGCCGAAGAAGGTCTGAGCCGCGGCCGCGACGCCATAGGCCCGCTCGCCGAAGAAGATCACGTTCAAATACAGCCCGAAGATCTGATCCTTGGTGAACTCGTGCTCCATGCGGTACGTGAGGAAGGCCTCCTCGAGCTTGCGCCGCCACGTCTTGTCGAACGTCAGGAACATGTTGCGGGCCGCTTGCATGGTGATGGTGCTCGCGCCCTGCGCCCGCTGGCCGGTGGCGATGTCGACGGCGATCGCCCGCAGCAGGCCGAGGTAGTCAATCCCATGGTGCTGGAAGAAGCGGTCGTCCTCGGCGGCGAGGAAGGCCTGCTTGAGGATGAGCGGAATCTGCGCGTAGCCGACGGGAATGCGGCGCTCCGATCCGATCTGCGCGATCAGATCGCCGCTGCGGGTGTACACCCGCAGGGGCACCTGCATGTCGACGTTGCGCATCGATTCCACCGAGGGAAGCGAGGGCTCGAGGTACACGTAGCTCAAGGACAAGGCGAATGCGCCCAAAAGTGTGATCAAGATCACACTGCCGGCCGCAAATGCCAGAATTCGAAAGATTTTCCGTCCCACGGCGCTCGTCATGGGCTTGCGCCCGACTTTCCTCGAGGCCGCGGTGCGCGGCCCGGCAAATCAAGCTTAAGAGACCGAAGGGGCCTCTCGAGTAGAAGCAATCGTTTTACAGAACCCGCTTCACAAAAACACTCCATTGGCTTGCGTCGATTTGGCCTGCTATGCATAGTAGCCGCCGATCGAAAGGGCAAACTCACTGAAAGGTGGGGACGCAAAGCCTCCGGTCTACGGGCGTGAGCGCCTACGACAGCGGGGTTGCCGGCGTGAACCTTAAACCATCCACCTGCCAGCAGCCATGGCGGGGCGGGTGTGGCGCCGTACTTCCTCGCTCGCGCTCTCACGCGGCGTATTCGGGGTTTTGCCTCTCCAAGGACACTTGGACCGGCCACGCCGACATCCGTTGAGTCGATACACCCACGGCAGGGCTCCCGGCACCGTTTCGTGAGACCTCTCACGTTCTATTTAACTTACGCTGTTATATAGTGGCTCCAAATGCTACACAGGGCGGACGCTTTCGGGCGTAAGTAACTGATAAGGAATACAAATGTTCCTATTTCAGCGCAGATACCGCCCACTGCTCGGACTCGACATCACGACATCGTCCGTGAAGCTCGTCGAGCTCGGCATGGCCGGTGGCCAGTATCGGGTGGAGGCGTACGCCGCCGAGGCGACGCCGCAGAACGCGATCAACGAGAAGGCCATCGTCGATGCCGAGGCCGTCGGCGAAGCCGTCCGGCGCGCGATCAAGCGCTCGGGAGCGCGCAGCCGCGAGGTCGCGATCGCCATCAGCGGCGACGCCGCCATCACCAAGATCATTCAGATGCCGCGCAGCCTGCGCACGGGCGATCTCGAGGCGCAAGTCGAGCTGCAAGCGGACCAGTACATCCCGTTCCCCATGGACGAGGTCAGCTACGACTTCGAGGTGCTGGGCCCTTCGGAGAAGGACAGCGAGACCAACGACGTCCTGCTCGTTGCGACACGCACCGAGAACGTGGATCAGCGACAGGCGGCGGTGAGCGCGGCGGGACTCTCCGCGAAGATCGTCGACGTTGAAGCCTTTGCGCTCGAGAACGCCTGCAAGCTGATGACGCACCAGATGCCTGACGGGGGGATCGACCGGACGATCGCGGTGATCGACTTCGGCGCGAGCAGCACGACGTTCAGCGTGCTCAGGAATCTGAAGGTCATCTACACGCGGGATTTCGCCTTCGGCGGCCAGCAGCTGACCGAGGAGATCATGCGGACCTACGGGCTGTCGATGGAGGAAGCGGGCCGCGCGAAGAAGGAAGGCGGCCTCCCCGGCAACTACCAAACCGAGGTGCTCGATCCCTTCATCGACGACATGACGCAGCAGGTAAGCCGCTCCTTGCAGTTCTACCTCGCTTCCGCCTCCGGGCGCGAGCAGCCGGAGAAGATCCTGGTCTGCGGCGGCTGCGCGAACATCACCGGCGTCGCCGATGTCATCTCGAGCCGCGTCGGCATCGCCGGTGAGAAGGGCGACCCGCTCGGCCAGATGAAGCTGTCCTCGCGCGCCAAGGCGCAGGCGGTGCAACGCGATGCCACGGCGCTGCTCACGGCGTGTGGCCTCGCCCTGCGGAGCTTCGACTGACATGCCGCGCATCAATCTACTTCCCTGGCGCGAAGCCGAACGGCGCGAGCGCAAGATGCACTTCGGGGTTGCCCTCGCCGGGGCGACCATCGCCGCCATCGCATTCACCTTCGTCGTGTACCTCCTGGTCGGCTCGATGATCAGTGCCCAGCAGCGCCGCAACAACGTGCTGAAAAGCCAGATCATGATCCTCGATAGGCAGATCGAGGAGATCAACGACCTGGAGAACGACAAGCAGCAGTTCATTGCGCGGATGGAGATCATCGAGAAGCTGCAGCGCTCGCGGCCCGAGATCGTGCATCTGTTCGATACCATCGCGCGGACGGTTCCGGACGGCGTGTATCTCACCGGGGTCGCGCAGAACGGCACGCACCTCAAGTTCGAGGGCGTCGCGCAGTCGAGCACGCGCGTATCGGCCTTCATGCGCAACATCGACTCGTCCGACTGGCTGAAGAATCCGGCGCTCGAGGTCGTCGAGGCCGGGAAGGATGCGCTCGGCTCGACTTTCACGCTCGACGCGGAGCAGGTGAGTCCGGCGGGCAGCGACGACGATACGCCGGCCGACACCGGGGGCTCCGTGCCGCGCGTCGCCCGCAGGGGAGGCGCGCCGTGAACGTCCTCGAGGAACTGCGGTCGCTCGATCCTCGCGATCCCGGACGATGGCCGCTGCCGGTGCTCGCGGGAGCCGTGGCGGTGTGGCTCGTCGTCCTCACCGGCGTCCTCACCTACATGACCGTGTGGCAGGGTGAGCGCAAGGACCTCGACCGCTTTCAGCAACAGGAGCAGCAGTTGAGGGGCGAGTTCCGGACCAAGCACGAGAAGGCGGTCAATCTCCAGGCCTACAAGCAGCAGCTGAAGGACATCGAGCGCTCGTTCGGCGCGCTGCTGCGCCAGCTCCCGGGCAAGACCGAGGTGCCCGAGCTGCTCGTCGATATCTCCCAGACCGGCCTCGCAGCGGGTCTGCAGGAGAAGCTGTTCGAGCCGGGCGCGGAGGTGCAGCAGGATTTCTACGCCGAGAAGCCCATCAAGATGCAGTTCACGGGCAGCTATCACGAGTTCGGCGAGTTCGTGAGCGGCATCGCCGCGCTGCCACGCATCGTGACGCTCCACGACATCTCGATCAAGCCGCAGTCGAAGGGCTCGTCCGACGAGCTCGTTCTCAACATCACGGCGAAGACGTACCGGTATCTCGATGAGGATGAACTGGCCGCCGCGGAAGCGATCAAGAACGCGAAAGCCAGCAAGGGCCGCAAACGCGGCGGTCATTGAGCGTCAGAGGAGCCGACGTGAGCCTCGGGGTGGTCTTCAAATGAGGAATTCACTGGGTCGCTTGAGTCGCGCGGCGCTCGCCGCGCTCGGGTGCGCCGCGCTCGCCGCTCTCACGGCTTGCTCCAGCGCCGACGACCAGCTGCAGCAGTTCGTCAACGACGTGAAGCACCAGCCCGGCGGCCGCGTCGAGCCGCTGCCGGAGGTCAAGCCGTATCAGACCTTCATCTACTCGGCCCAGAACCTGCGCTCGCCGTTCGTGCCGAGCGCGTCCGGGACCGGCTCGACCCTGCGTCCCGACGCCAAGCGCAACCGGGAGTTCCTGGAGCAGTTCTCGCTCGACACTTTGAAAATGGTCGGCACGCTCAAGCTCGGCAGCGAGACCTACGGTCTCGTCGAGACGCACGGCGGCCTCGTGAACCGCGTCCTGCCCGGCAACTACATCGGGCAGAACGACGGCAAGATCACTGATATCACCGCATCGAAGATCACCATTCGCGAAATCGTTCCGGACGGCACCGGCGGCTACATCGAGAGGCCCGCCGCGCTCGCCCTGAGCAACTAGCGGATCGGCAGCAGGGAGTCCTCACTCATGAAACGCCACAGCCCGACCCGGTCAGCGAGTCTGCTCGCCCTGGCCGTTGCCGCGCTCACGCTCGGAGCATTCAGCGCGCCGCTTCGCGCCGCGGAATCCCGTGCCCTGCAGTCGATCGAGGTGCAGCCGCTCGCGGGCCAGCAAACGCGGCTCACCCTGCACCTCTCGGCGCCGGCTCCGCAGCCCCTCTCGTTCACCGTCGACAATCCCGCGCGCATCTCGATCGACCTGCCCGACACGGCGCTCGCGCTGCCGTCGCGCCGGATCGACGTGGGTTCGGGCGGCCTCGACACCGTTCTCGCCGCAGAGAGCAAGGACCGCAGCCGCATCGTGCTCGACCTCGACAAGATGCTGCCGTACACCATGCAGGTGGCGGGCAACGACATCATCGTCGTGCTCGGCGCCGCCTCCGGTGCGGCGCAGTCCGCCGCAGCTGCGCCGCAGGCCGAGAGCGCGCCACCCGCGGCTTCCGCGCCGCCGACCGACCCTGATAGCGCGGCGAGCGCGCGCGCGATCCGCAACATCGACTTCCGCCGCAGCGCCGACGGCGGCGGGCGCGTCGTCGTCAGTCTCAGCGACCCGCATACCGACATCAACCTGCGCCAGGTCGGCAACCAGATCGTCGTGGACTTCGCGGACACCGAGGTGGACCCGGCTCTGCTCAAGCGCTATGACGCCACGGACTTCGGCACGCCCGTCACGGGATTTGACGTGACCCACTCCGGCGGCAACACGGAGATCGTCATCGACGCGACCGGCAACTACGAGCAGCTCGCGTATCAGTCCGACACGCAGTACGTCGTCGAGGTCCAGCCGCAGCGCCAGGCCGCCGCCACGGCGGGGCAGCCGACGCGCAAGTACACCGGCGAGCGCCTGACGCTCAACTTCCAGGACATCGACACGCGCGCCGTGCTGCAGCTGCTCGCCGATGTGAGCGGCAAGAGCATCGTCGTGAACGACTCGGTGAAAGGCAGCGTCACGCTGCGCCTGCAGAACGTGCCCTGGGACCAGGCGCTCGATGTGGTGCTGAAGACCAAGGGCCTCGGCGAGCGCGAGGAAGGCAACGTCATCATCGTTGCGCCGGCCGCAGAGCTCGCGGCCCGCGAGCAGCAGGATCTCGCCGCGAGCAAGGACGTGCAGGAGCTCGAGCCGCTGCAGTCCGAGTTCCTGCAGGTGAACTACGCGAAGGCCGCGGACCTCGCCGCGCTCATCAAGACCCGCACCGGTTCCATGCTCTCCGCGCGCGGCAGCGTCTCCGTTGACGCGCGCACGAACACTCTGCTGCTGCAGGACGTACCCGAGCGCCTGTCCGACATCCGCCGGATGGTCGCGACGCTCGATGTCCCGGTTCGCCAGGTGGACATCGAGGCGCGCGTCGTGATCGTCAACGACGACTTCGAGCGCGAGCTGGGCACGGTCCTCGGCCTGACCGGTGTCACGCGCAACGGCGCGAACGGTCTCATCACCACGACGGGCTCGGCAGCGGGCACGGACCAGATTCTCTCGTCCACGATCTCGGGCACGCCGTTCCCCGCCAGCATTCCGACGGGCTCCAACGCGGCCAACCGCTACAACGTGAATCTGCCGACGCCCGATTCGGGCGGCGCCATCTCCTTCGGCGTGCTCGGCTCGGACTATCTCGTCGATCTCGAGCTCTCCGCCGCGCAGCTCGAGACGCGTGCGGACATCGTCTCCGCGCCGCGCGTGGTCACGGCGAACCAGAAGAAGGCGGTCATCCTGCAGGGCACGGAGATCCCGTACGAGCAGTCCGCATCGAGCGGCGCGACCACCGTGGAGTTCGAGCAGGCCGTCCTGTCGCTCACGGTGACGCCGCAAATCACGCCGGACAACCGCATCATCCTCGACCTCGACGTGAAGGACGACAGCGTTGGCACCGTCGTCGTGCAGGCGGGCGGCGTGAACGTGCCGTCGATTGACACGCAGGAGGTCACCGACCAGGTCGTCGTGAACGACGGCCAGACGGTGGTGCTCGGCGGCATCCTGGTCACGACACACCGCGTGGATCAGACGAAGATTCCCGTCCTCGGCGACATCCCGGTTCTCGGAAACCTGTTCAAGCAGACGATCCGCAAGAACGACAAGGACGAGCTCCTGATCTTCGTGACGCCGAAGATCGTGCACGAGGGCGTGACGGTCTACTGACATAACGCCGCGCGCCCGCGGCTCGCCCGCAGGCCGTACCGGGCGGCGGCGACCGTTCATCCGGGGAATTCCGCCGGCCATCGGGGCGTCGCCGGTGGGCGCCTCTGCCGTGCGGCGCATCACATTCCGGACAGCCGCGGCGCCTCAAACTCGCGCCATGTATCCTTTGAAAGCACTGCGAGTACGCGGGCACCACGGCGGCTTCACGCTGCTCGAGCTGCTCGTCACCATCACCATCGGGGCGATCCTCATGGCGATCGCGGTGCCGTCTCTCACCACCTTCATCCAGAACAGCCGCGAGACCTCGGAGGAGAACTCGCTCGTCGGAAGCCTCGATTACGCGCGCAGCGAAGCGGTCAAGAGCGACGCCAGCGTGGAGGTGTGCGCCTCGACGGACGGAGCGACGTGCAGCGGCGCGGAGGCGGCCGGCGCCTGGGCGACCGGATGGATCGTCGAGAGCCTGCTGAACGGCACGGCGACGGTCCTGCAGACCATGCCGGCTCTCGGAACCACCAACACTCTCTCGAGCTCGTTCAGCCCCCCCGCCTCGCCCCCCAGTTACGTGACTGAGGTGACTTTCCAGCCGAACGGGTTCGTTCAGGCCGCCGCCGGCGCGGGCGTCTACCAAACGACCTACTTCACGCTGTGCGATCCCCGCGGCGCGGGGTACGCCCGCGACATCGAGGTGACCGCGATCGGAGCCGTTCAGACGTCGCCGACCGCCGGTGTCGCCCTCGACAGCGAAGCCCTCACTTGCCCGTGATCCCATGAACACACCGCGTCATCAATTCCGTTCGTCGACCGGCTTCACGCTCGTCGAGGTGCTCGTCGCCCTGCTCGTGATCAGCATCGGACTGCTCGGCGTCGCGAAGCTCGTCCTGGCGGCGGTCAAGGCGAATGACAGCGCCTACTTCCGCGGGCAGGCGACCGATCTCGCCTACGAGATTCTCGACAACATGCGGGCGAACCATGCCTACGCGCTGATGTCGCCCGGCTATGGGGTTGCGTACGGCGATTACGCCAACCCGGGCTTCACGTGCCTCGGAGCGGGGAATACCTGCACGCCGCAGCAGATCGCCGCGTACGACCTCTACATGTGGAAATCGCACCTCAATCCGGCGATAGCCGGTGGGACGGGCGTCGCCGCACTTCCGAGCGGCGACGGACAGGTCCAGATGTGTTTCCCGTCGATCACTGGCTGCCCGTCGGGGCAGGTGACGGCCACCATCACGATCGAATGGGACGACAGCGTCGCGCAGTGGGCCTTCGGCGCCCCGCCCGCGACCACGCCGGCGTTCACGACCTTCACCCTGGAGAGCGCACTGTGAGAGCGGCACGCGGCTTCTCCCTCGTCGAGATGATGATCGCAGTGACGATGGGGCTCGTCGTCACCGGCGCGGTCATCGCGACGTTCGTCGGGATGCAGTCGGCGTCCACGCGCACCTCGGGCGCCGCCGCCCTCGCGGACAACGGCCGCATCGCGCTCGACGTGATCCAGCAAGCGCTGCGCAGCGCGGGCTACATGGCGTGCAACACCACGCGGCAGCAGACGCTCGCGCTCCCGGCGAGCCCGACGCCGATGACCTACGATTTCACTGAAGCGCTCTCCGGCTACGAGGCCGTGGGGACGAGCCCGGGCGACACGTTCCAGTTGAGCGCCTCCCCTGCGGCCGATAACTCGACTTCCGACTGGGCCACCTCGACGGAGCTCGGCGACGCTCTCGATGCGTCAGTCGTCTCACAGGGCGCCGCGGGCAACGGACCGCCGATCAAGGGCAGCGACGTGCTCGCCGTGCACGAGACCTACGAGCCGGTCGCGCCGGTCTATAGCACTGCGACGAGCGTTGCGAACACGGTGCCCGTGACCAGTACCACTGGCCTGCAGGCCGGTCAGGTCGGGATCGTCTCGGACTGCGCGAACTCGGTCGCGGACCTGATTACCTCCGCGAGCGGCAATTCGGTCACGTTCGCGACTGCGTTGCCGAGCACTTTCGGTGCCGGCTCCCAGGTGGGCGTTGCGGACACGGTCGTCTTCTACATCGGAGTCGGCGCGGACGGCGACGGCGCCCTCTACTCCTACTCCCTCGCCGGCAATTCGAGCTTCTCGACGCCCGCGGTCGAGGTGGTGCCGGACGTCGAGAACATGCAGATCCTCTACGGTGTCGACACCAACGGGTCGCTCGCGGCGACGGAGTACGTCACAGCGGACGAAGTGCCAGCGGCCGTTGCCGGCAATGCCACCTATTGCCCGACCGGTTACCAGTTCGTCGAATTCAACTGCGTCATCAGCATCAAGATCGCGGTGCTGGCCGCGAGTCCTCTCAATTCCACGCAACTGCCCCAGGCTGCGCAGACGTACTCCTTGCTCGGGACGGCCGTGACCGCGCCGATCGACACGCGCGAGCGGCAAGAGTTCGAGATGACCATCTCGCTGCGCGATGCCACCAACTGAGGCCCGAGAAGCCATGACCACCGCGCCATCGCATACGAGGCCGACTCCCCCGAGGCAGAGCGGTGCGGTCCTGTTCGTCGCACTGGTGTTCCTCCTCATCCTGACGCTGCTCGGCGTGATGCTCGCCCGGACGCAGACCACGGAGGAGCGCATGGCCCAGAACGACGGCAACCACGAACTCGCCGTCGAGGCCGCGGAGGCGGCGCTGCGCTACGCCGAGAGCAATATCTCGGAGGGACTGTACGTCAATTTCGCCGGGGACACGAACGGTCTATACCAGCTCAATCCGGCGGTGGGCAGCGTGTACACGCCCGGCAGCGCGTCGTTCTGGACGACGGCAAACAGCGCGCTCAGCTATGGCGGCGCATCACTCGCTTCGGTCTCGACGGCGCCGCAGTTCATCGTCGAGCAGTTACCCGCCGTCGCCGATGGCGGTGACAGCCTGGGTCTCGGCGGGGGCTACGGGACCAGCACCAATCTCAACGTCTATCAGATCACTGCGCACGCCTCGGGCGGAGACCAAACCGGCACCGCGACGCTGCGCAGCATCTATCAGGTGGAGCAGTAATATGGAACGCTCTATGGCATGGCGGATGTCGCGACGGCTCGTCACGTGGCAGGCAGCTCGCCGCTTCGTGGCGTTCGCGTTCGCCGCATCGTACTGGGCTGGCGCGATCTACGCGGCGACCCCCTCGATCAACATTTCGCAAGTACCCTTGACGGTGACCATCCCGGCTCACCCTCAGGTGGTCATCGCGATCGGGAATTCGCAGTCGATGGACGGAACGCTCGCCGGCGCGATCATGACCGGGGCGGGCTCCCTCGGCGCGGCACAATCATTGCTGCAGAACTCGAGTTCCCCGGTCGACTTCTCGATTCCCACGGGCTTCACACCACCCGTGAACGTGGGCTCAAGCGGCATGGCGCCGTACACGGTCACCTGCTCATCCGGCAGCAATCTCTGCGACAACTCTCCGAGCCGCCTGAACGTCGCGAAGGCGGCCATTTCGGCCGTGTTGGACGCGTTCATGCCGGACACCGACTTCGCTCTGATGGACTACGAAACCTCGAGTCTGTCGTATTACGAGACCTGGCTCTACGTCATGAGCCCCTGGAACACCACCACGAATGCGACGACCGGTCAGCTGAACGGTCTTCCGTTCTATTTCACGAGCACGCAGGTGGCTGGCGATAGCTACGTGGCCAATCCCTGCCTGGGCTACACGGGCGTTTCCACGACGAACCCGACGGTCTTTGCGGACTGCCACAACATTGCCACGAACGGGGAGATCTCGGTCGCCCCGGGTGTCACGGTCGCGACCGCGCTGTACATGCAGGTCTCCGACAGCAGCGACGATCCATCGATCAACGACGTGCTCTACGCCCCCACCGGGTGGGCGGCCCCGGTTTGCATGGTCTACAGCGGCGCTAACGGGCCTAGCCCCCCCGACCCCTGGCCCTACAACGCCTCGACCAATCCGTTCGGCGTCTACTCGCTGGCCGATTACAACTCGAATCCGGGTGGCGTTCTGGTGAGCTATCCGAGCGAGACCAATGGATGCGCAACGGAGACCGGTCCGACAAACGCGGGATACGTGCCCTACACCTTGCAGACCATGTACATCGCGCGCGGGTTCGGCTACGACGCAACGCAGGAGGACGCGGCTCCTCCCAGCTCTCCCGGTTACTGGGCGCCGCTCGTGCCGATCAGCGAGGGGACCGCCGGTGCGAACCCCACGACGACCAGCGTCAACCAGGCTCTGGCGTATTTCACGCCCTTCCTTGCTCCGGAGACGAATTCGACCGGCACCACGGAAATCAAGGCGGAGGCTGAGCAGTCTCCGCTCGCCGGGCTGCTCGCCAACGCGCTCGGGTACTACAAGAAGGTGAATCCGGCGTCATCCAACGGCTGCTCGACGCAGCGCTACGTCATTCTGCTCACGGATGGTATGCCGACGATGGATCTCGCGGGGCACTCCTGGCCACCGCCGGGGTCGGCTGCAGCGACGAATTACGGAGTGACCGTCAATTTCAACGCCGACGGGTCGCTCGATACCAGCACGACAAACGACCAGGCCGTGCTCGACACGATCAGCACTCTGACGACGATGAACAACACCACCAACAACGTCAAGACCTACATCATCGGACTGGGCGCCGGTGTCTCGGGCTCCACGGGGAGCAGCGTGCTGAAGGCCATGGCCATCGCGGGTGGGACGAGCAACTATTATGCGGCCACCGACCCGGTGACGCTTGCCCAGGATCTCAACACCATCCTGTCGCTCGTCCAGCAAGCGACGCAGGCGGTCGCTGCCTCGGCGGTGAATTCCACCGGCGTTCACGTCGGCTCGGTAGCCTACCAGGCGCGGTTCGACACGGACGACACCAACCAGGACTGGACCGGCAACCTCTTCGCGTTCCCGATCAACCCGACGACGGGATACGCGGCCACCAATCCGAGCGATGCGAACTGGGCCGCGCAAGCGCAGCTCGACTCGCTCGCGTACACCGCGAGAGTGATCGCGACCTGGGATCCGAACGGGGGCACCTCAGGAACGGGCGCAGGAACCCCATTCGAGTGGACCAGCGGCACTACCGCGACGCAAGGCATCGCGAGCTCGACCACGATCGGATCCGAGCTGACCGGCAATCCCGCCGACACGAGCGGACAGGACGCGCTCAACTACCTGCGTGGCGATCGACTGCTCGAGCAGGATAGCGGCGGGGCGTACCGCACCCGCACGCACGTTCTGGCCGATATCGTGGACAGCGCGCCGCTTTATATCGGCCCTCCGAACGGCGGCTATCAGGGTACGTCGTACGCGGCGTTCGAAACAGCGCAGGCGGGCCGGCCTCCGGTCGTCTATGTCGGGGCGAATGACGGCATGCTTCATGCCTTCGACGCCGCAACCGGCATCGAGCGTTTCGCTTTCATTCCAAACGCCGTGTTCAGCAATCTCATCAATCTCACCTATCCGCTCTACAACGAGAACCATCGGTTCTTCGTGGACGGGTCGCCCGAAGCCTGGGACGTGGAGTTCACCAGCTCCGGCGTCACCAGCTGGCATACCATCCTCGTGAGCGGCGAGGGGGCGGGCGGAAAGAGCATGTTCGCGCTCGACGTCACGAATCCCGGGACCATCACCACCGAGTCGGGTCTCGCCGCCGACGTGCTGTGGGAATTCGAGGACTCGGTGAACCTGGGGTACACCTACGGCACGCCGTCGCTGGCGCAGACGAACGCAGGCACGGAGCTGTTCTTCGGGAACGGTTACGACAGCCAGAGCGAGACGCCCTACCTGTATGTGCTCAATCCGCAGACCGGCCTTCCGGTCGTCGAGATCAATCTTTGCACCGCCGACACCACCGACACCGGTGAGTGCAGCGGGAGCGCGCCCAACGGATTGTCGAGCCCTGTGCTGGTGAATAGTACGGGGAGTCTCGCCGGACCTGCCAATGTGCTCTATGCCGGGGATCTGCAGGGCAACATGTGGCGTATCGATATCTCTGACAGCAACCCGGCGAACTGGCAGAACCACGTGACCCTGCTCTACAAGGCGGAGGATTCGCTGGGTAACACCCAGCCCATCACTATGCAGCCGCTCGTGAGCCTCAATCCGGACTTCCCGAGGCTCCAAGGGATCATGGTGTTCTTCGGCACCGGACAGCTGCTCTCGACCTCCGATCTGACCAACACCAACACGCAGACCGTCTACGGCATTTTCGATGCCATGCCGAACTCGGCCGTCCCCACACGCACGAACCTCGTGCAACAGACGCTCAGCGCAACGACGGTGACGACGGTCAACGCAACCACCGTCAATGCCCGGACCATCAGCTCGAACGCGCTCAGTCTGGGAGGAGCGATGAAGGGGTGGTACGTGGACCTCTCTCTCGACCCCGGCGAGCGAATCGTCACCGAACCCGCCCTCGTCAACGGAGCCCTGATCCTCACGAGCAACCAGCCGTCGGGGTCCCTCTGCGTCGGCGGATTCAGCTCGTGGTACTACGAGCTCAACTACATGAACGGCGGCACGTTCCCGCAGCCGATGTTCGACGTGACGGAGAGCGGACAGGTCTCGGTCACGGAGCCGAACGTGGCCGGGGTCTCCCTCGGCAACGTCTATGCATCCGCACCGCGCGTCACCTCCGGCTCGCTCGGCGGCGGCACGGCGAGCCTCGACATCCTGGTCAACGAGTCGAGCACGTCCACGGCATCCAGTTCATATTCGAGCTTCGGGATGAATAACACCCCGGCTTGCAGTACCGGCGTCGCCTGTCCTCCTCTCTTGAACATGCTGGGCCGCAACGGCGGAAAGAGCCGCACAGCCTGGTGGGAGATCCGATGAACACGAAGCGCTTCCTTGCCCCCTGGTTCGCAGTGGTATTCGCCATCGGGCTCGCGACGGGACCGGCTCTGGCGAACAAGCCGGCGTTCAATGCCGTATCGGGATCTGTCACCAGCGCCCCGATCGCCGGTCAAATCACGGTTGACGGCCACACCTATCGCATTCAGAGTGGCAGCAACGCGGATACCCAAGCAGCCGACGTGCACGTGGGAGAAAGCGTCCTCCTGCAGCTGAGCGGCCCGCCGGATTCGGATTCCACTGAAGTGGTGGCGATTCATGCAACCCCTAGTCGCTGAGCCTCGCCCCGCCGCGCGCCGCTCGTCGGCCGCCCGCGGGTCATCGCTTGTGGCCGGGGGGCGCTCTCGTGCGGCCTCGGGCTTCTCGCTCATCGAGCTGATGATCGCTCTCGCGATCATCGGCATCCTCGCCGCCATCGCCTACCCTTCGTACCTCAATTTTACCAGGACGTCCAACCGCACCGATGCGACGGGCACGCTCACCAATTACGCCCAGATCATGCAGCGCTGCTACTCGCAGACCTACGACTACACGATGTGCCTGACCTCTGCGCCGCCGCCGACGGGCGTCATCGGTGTTGCACCCGGGCCCACGCCGTCGCCGCAAGGGTATTACGACATCACGGTGACCGCCGGCGCGGCCAACGAATACCAGATCGAGGCGGTGCCGCTGGCGTCTCCCCAGACGTCCGACTCGGCATGTACCGCGTTCACGCTGACTAACACCGGAACGCAGGGCTCCACCGGCACGGCCACCTCCCAGACCTGCTGGGGATCGAACTAGCCGGTCGGCCGGCGCCAGGGCTTGCGGTATGCTTCCCGGGCATGCTCGGCAAGCGCAACGTCTTCCTGATCGGCCCCATGGGCTCCGGCAAGTCGGCCGTGGGCCGGCTGCTCGCGCGCCTGCTCGATGCGCCGTTCTACGATAGCGACGCGGAGATCGAGCGGCGCACGGGCGTCGATATTCCCTACATCTTCGAGAAGGAAGGCGAGGCCGGCTTCCGGCAGCGCGAGCGGGAAGCCCTCGAGGCGTTGACGCAGATCGAGCCGATCGTGCTCGCGACCGGCGGGGGAGCCGTGCTGCTCGCCGAGAATCGGCGCCATCTCGCGGAGCGGGGCTGCGTCGTGTACCTCCAAGCCTCCGTCGAGCAGCAGGCCCATCGCGTCCGCCACGCGCGCCATCGCCCGCTGCTCACCAACGTCGATCCGGAGACGAAGCTCGCGCAGCTGATGGACGAGCGCGCCTGCCTGTACGCCGAGGTGGCCGATCTCAGCGTCGCGACGGACGGCCGCAAGGTCCAGAGCGTTGCCGAGGAGATCGTGAGAGGGCTCAAGGCGAGGAACCCGCCGTATACTGCGCCCAATCGATAGGAGGTCGGCCGGAACGCGAGGCGCGAGCCGGCCCGCAGCAATCGTGGACACTCTCACCGTCGAGCTCGGAGCCCGAAGCTACCCGATCCTGATCGGGGCCGGTCTCCTGCGCGAGCGGGCGCTGCTCGATCGGCACGTGCCGGGCCGCGACGTCCTGCTCGTGAGCAACACGGTGGTCGCGCCGCTCTACGCGGAGTCGCTCGCCGGCATGCTGCCGGGTCGGCGCATCGTGGAGGCCATTCTGCCCGACGGTGAGGCACACAAGACTCTGCCCAACGTCTCGCGCATTCTCGATGTGCTGGTGGCCAACCGCTTCGGCCGTGATAGCACCGTCGTCGCGCTGGGCGGCGGTGTCGTGGGCGACATGGCCGGCTTTGCCGCGGCGTGCTACCAGCGCGGCGTGGCGTACGTGCAGGTGCCGACGACCTTGCTCGCCCAGGTAGACTCCTCGGTCGGCGGCAAGACGGGCGTCAATCACCCGGGCGGAAAGAACCTGATCGGGGCGTTTCACCAGCCGACCGCCGTCCTCGCGGATACACGCACTCTCGATACCCTGCCGCCACGCGAGCTCCGTGCCGGCCTCGCGGAGGTCATCAAGTACGGCTTGATCCGCGATGCCGGGCTCTACGCATGGCTGGAGGGGAACATGGACCGCGTGCTCGCCCGGGAGCCGGATGCGCTCACCCATGCCATCCGCCGCTCGTGCGAGATCAAGGCCGAGATCGTCGGCCGCGACGAGCGCGAGCAGGGCGAGCGTGCGATCCTCAATCTCGGACACACCTTCGGACATGCGATCGAGTCCGCGACGGCCTATGCGACCTGGCTTCACGGGGAGGCCGTCGGCGCCGGGATGCTGATGGCCGCCTCGCTCTCCCGGGAGTGCGGCACGATGCGCCCGGAGGAGGTGGACCGCCTGCGCAGACTCCTCGAGCGCGCGGGTCTCCCCATCGCGGCTCGCGACGTTCCGGCGGAGGCTGCCCTGGAGCACATGAAAATCGACAAGAAGGTCAAGGACGGACGCATCCGCCTGGTCCTGCTGCGAGGGATCGGCGCTGCGTACGTGACGGGGGACTATCCCGACGGTGCGCTGCGCGCGACGGTCCAGGCCTACCACGGGTGAGCGCTGTGCGGCGGCCGACCGGTGTGAAGCTCTCCCACGGCCTCGCGCCTTATGCCGCGCGCGAGGAGCACTCCCGCGGCCGGCGGCATCCCGAGCCCAAGCCCGATTTCCGCGGCGAGTATCAGCGCGACCGCGACCGCATCGTCCATTCCAACGCGTTCCGCCGCCTGGTGTACAAGACGCAGGTCTTCGTGAACCACGAGGGGGACCTGTACCGGACCCGCTTGACGCATTCCATGGAGGTTGCGCAGATCGCGCGCTCCATCGCGCTCGCGCTGCGCCTGAATGAGCCGTTGACGGAGGCCATCAGCCTTGCGCACGACCTCGGCCATACGCCGTTCGGCCACGCGGGGCAGGACGCGCTGAACCACTGCATGCGCCCGTACGGGGGCTTCGAGCACAACCTCCAGTCCCTGCGGGTGGTCGATGAGCTCGAGGACCGCTACGCCGACTTCCGCGGCCTCAATCTGACCTTCGAGTGCCGCGAGGGCATTCTCAAGCACTGCTCCCTGCGCAACGCGCGCCGGCTCGGCGACGTGGGCGAGCGATTCATCCGCCGCCGCCAGCCGAGCCTCGAGGCCCAGATCGCCAACCTCGCCGATGAGATCGCCTACAACAATCACGACGTGGACGACGGACTGCGCGCCGGCCTCATCGAGGTGCAGGATCTCGCCCGGGTACGCTTGTTCGAACGGCACCACGCCGCGGTTCTCGAGCAGTATCCGGGCCTCAACGAGCGGAAGTGCATTCACGAGACGATTCGCCGCATGATCAACTTCGTCGTGGTCGACCTGATCCGCACCACGCGGGAGCGGCTGGACGAGATGGGGCCGTCGTCGAGCGACGAGGTGCGCATGCGCTCGAAGCCGCTCGCCGGGCTCAGCGAGTCCGTGCTGGAGGAGCATCTGGAGCTCAAGTCATTCCTGCACCAGCGGGTCTACCGGCATCACAAGGTGCTGAGGATGACCGCCAAGGCTCACCGCACCCTCGAGCAGCTGTTCACGGCGTTCATGGACAACGTCGATCTGCTGCCGGCTGCGCATCGCGACGCGGCACGCCAGGGCGAGCAGGAGCACGGCGCTGCCGGGCGCGCGCGCGCCGTGGCGGACTACGTGGCGGGGATGACGGACCGGTACGCGATCCTCGAGCACCGCCGGCTGTTCGACCCCGCCGAGCGGACGTGAGCGCGCGGCCGCCGCCGCCGCCGCATCGCCCGGATGGGCCCCTCACTCAAGCGCTTGTGTGGCGCCGCCGGGACCGGCGGTCCGGCGTCTTTGCGGCTGGATCCATGAACACGTAGACGCCTACGCCGTAGCGCAGCCGCTCCTTCGCGTCCTTGCGGGCGCAGCACTGGAGCTTCTCGTCCACGGCGTCGAGGAATGCCTCGCCGCTCGACCGGACGAAGCGTTGCACCTCCCCGAGCTCACGGGGATCAAGCGATGCGCAGCCGGCCGAGCGCTGCAACCGGCGCTCCGCCGCGGCGGGACGCGCGCTGAGGTTGTGCTCGAGGGTTTCGGCGAACCGGCGGATCGCATCGAGCATCGGTGCGGCGAGGAACCGGTCGCCCATGACGCCGGGCGGGACGTGCGAGACGAGGCGGACGCGCCGTCCTCGATCGCACCGCTGGACGGAGCCGAGCGCCCGCAATTGCTCGAGGGCGCGGTCTGCCGCGAGCGAGACCCCTGCCTTTTTCAGCAGGTACGGGAACGAGTCCGGACGCGGGCCCGGCCCCGGACCGCCTTCGAGCGTCAGCTTCGCCGGCGACCCCGCCTCGTCGATGAATTCGGGGTCGCCCGCCCAGACCATGAGGACGTCCGTAAGCTCCTGGAAGCAGGCTCGATCCAGCCACGTTCCTCGAACGGGGACGCGGGCGTACCCGCGGAGCGCCCGCTCGCTCGCCGAGCGAACGTCGCCTGCGGCGACTCCGGAGGCTCTGAGCAGATGGACGATGGGGCGCAGCAGCTCGAATGCCGTTCTTTGCGATTCCTGCACCGTGGGTCCTTTCACGTTGTCCATCGAGCGCTCCCCTCTACCCAAGTCTTGCTGTTGTTGGGCGTCCCATATCGCACCGCGACAAGTCCTGCGCGAGCGGTGCTATACTTTTGCCGGAAAATCGCACAGCCACGGCCGAGTTGCAATGGCCGGCCGCGGGTGGAGGAAGGC
This sequence comes from uncultured Gammaproteobacteria bacterium, assembly GCA_963849095.1. Taxonomy (GTDB): domain Bacteria; phylum Pseudomonadota; class Gammaproteobacteria; order Steroidobacterales; family Steroidobacteraceae; genus JASHUC01. Next base: position 353,752 of record CAWKGA010000009.1, on the reverse strand, counting down.
TGGCGCGACTCGGCGGACTTCCGAGCTTGCTCGAGTGTTTCGCTATGCAGTCCGATTTTCGCTCATCGCTGGTCCATCTTTGCAGGCGGGTCCTCTATCCGCTCGTGAGGATCCTCATTCGCTTCGGCATCAGCGCCGGCGAGTTCAAGTCGATCGTCGATAGCGTCTACGCACGCGCCGGGCTCGAGTACCTCGAGCGCGAGGGCGGACGCGCCACCCACTCCGGGCTCGCCGTCATCACGGGGATCAACCGGACGGCCCTCGCGGCCATTCTCGCCGCGCCGCAAGGCAGCGACTTCCAGCCCCGCAGCGGCACCCAGCTCCATCGTGCGGCACGTGTGCTGAACGGCTGGCACGACGATGCGGATTTCCAGACCCGATCCGGCGCCCCGGCCGTGCTGCCCGTTCTGGGAGCGCGTCGCAGCTTCCAGCAGCTCGCGCTGCGCTACAGCGGCGGGGTCTACCACCAGACGATCCTCTCCGAGCTGCAGCGCATCGGCGCGGTGCAGAGCGCGGGCTCCAACAAGGTCCGGGCGGTGCGCCGCTCGCTGAGCACCGGCGGCGCGAGCGCCGAGTCTCTGCACGCCGCCGGCGAGATCGCGGGCGACCTGATGACGACGCTCGAGCACAACCTCGCCGCTCGCTCGCACGAGCAGTTGCCCGTCCGCTCGCTCGTCCTGAAGGCCGACGCCCGCAGCCTCCCGCTGTTCAGAGCCCAGGTCGGGCGGCGCGCCGATGCCGCGCTCGAGCAGGTCGAGTCCTTCCTTCAAGCTCACCGCGTCGAGCGCGGCCGCGAGCCGCCCGGCGATGCGCCGCGCGAGGAGCTGATGCTGGGCGCCGCCGTGTTTGCGGTCTGTCGCGAGCAGGCTCCGGCGGGGCGGCGCCGCACGCCGTCCCGGAAGGGGAGCGCTTGATTTCGCGCGCTTGATGCCGGCGGGCCTTCAGGTCGTCTCGGCCTGATCCCTCAGTGCCCTGCGCAGGATCTTTCCCACGTTCGACTTCGGCAGCTCGGTCCTGAAGTACACGTGCCTCGGCACCTTGTAGCCGGTAAGCGACTTGCGGCAGAAGTCGATCACGTCCCGCTCCGTGAGGTTGGGGTCCTTCCTCACGACGTACAGGACAACCACCTCGCCGGAGTGCGCATCCGGTTGCGCGACGGCGGCAACCTCGAGAATGCCGGGGTGCGCGGCGGCCACTTCCTCCACCTCGTTCGGATACACGTTGAAGCCGGAGACGAGGATCATGTCCTTCTTGCGATCCTGGATGTAGACGTAGCCCCGCTCGTCCATGCGGCCCACGTCTCCCGTGCGCAGCCACCCGCCGGGCAGCATCACCTTCGCAGTCTCGTCGGGACGGTTCCAGTAGCCGCGCATGACCTGCGGCCCGTGCACGCAGATCTCGCCGGTCTCGCCGATCGCGAGGTCGCGCCCGTCGTCGTCCTTGATGGCGACCTCGGTCGAGGAGATCGGCAGGCCGATCGAGCCGTTGAACTCCTCGAGCGGCGGATTGATGCACACGCCGGGAGAGGCCTCGGTGAGGCCCCAGGCCTGGCAGATGGGGTGGCCGGTGACCTTCTTCCAGCGCTCGGCCACGGCGGCCTGCACGGCCATGCCGCCGCCGAGGGTGATCTTGAGATGACTGAAGTCGAGGCTGTCGAAGCCCCGCGTGTTGAGCAGGGCGTTGAAGAGAGTGTTGACCCCGCTCAAGCATCCGAACGGGTACCGCGCGAGCTCCGCGACGAGACCCGACAGGTCCCGAGGATTGGTGATCAGCAGGTTGTGCCATCCGAGCCGCAGGAACACGATGCAGTTCGCGGTGAGGGCGAAGATGTGATAGAGCGGGATCGGTGTGACGATCCAGCCGGGCCCGCCCGATCCCGCCGCCAGGAACGGACGTATCCAGGCCTCCGCCTGCAGCACGTTGGCGCAGATGTTTCCGTGCGTGAGCTCGGCGCCCTTGGCGACGCCGGTCGTGCCGCCCGTGTACTGCAGGAACGCCACGTCGCCGTGTCCGAGCTCCACGGGCTCCAGATTCAGGCGCCGTCCTTCCCGCACGACGGACCGCAAGTCGAGCGCGCCCTCGATGCGCCAAGGCGGAACCTGCTTGCGCTTGTGGCGCACGACGTAGTTGACGATCCGGGACTTCGCGAAGCCCAGCCAATCCCCGACCGCGGTGACCAGCACCCGCTTCACCTTCGTCCGCGGCAGCACGTCCTCAACCACGTGCGCGAAGTTCTCCAGAACGACGATCGCGGCCGCTCCGGAGTCGGAGAGCTGGTGCTCGAGCTCGCGGGCCGTGTAGAGCGGATTGGTGTTGACCACGGTGAGTCCCGCGCGCAGCGCGCCGAACAGCGCGATGGGGTACTGCAGGACGTTGGGCAGCATGATGGCGATGCGGTCGCCGCGGGCGAGGCCCGACCGCTTCTGCAGCCAGGCGGCGAATGCCCGGGAGAGCTCGCCGAGCTCTTCGTAGCTCACCGAGCGGCCCATCTGGGTGAAGGCCGTGCGGGGGGCGAACTCGGCGAAGCTGCGCTCCGCGAGCTCCTTCACGGAGCGCAAGGAGCTCGGGTCGATCTCGGCGGGCACGCCGGCCGGATAGGACTTCAGCCAGATCTTTTGCATGGTGTGAGCCTGCGGTTCGCGAGCCGTCCCATCAGCGCGAGCCCTTCTGCAACAGGGGCACGAGGTAGGGCCACACGGTGTCGAGCACCGGCCCCTCGCCTGCCGCGTTCGGGTGCAGGCCGTCCGCTTGCATCAGCCCGGGGTTCAGCGCGACCCGCTGCAGCAAGAAGGGCACGAGGGGCAGCCGGAGCTGCCGCGCGAGCTCACCGTACAGCGCCGCGAAGGAATCGTCGTATCGCGGGCCGTAGTTGGGTGGCAAGCGGATGCCGAGGAGCAGCACCCTGGCGCCCGCCTTCTCGGAGAGCTCGATCATCCGGGTGAGGCGATCCTCGATGGGTCCGACCGGCAGCCCCCGCAAGCCGTCGTTCGCGCCGAGCTCCAGGATGACGATCACGGGCCTGTGCAAGCGCAGCGCGCGCGGCAAACGCTGCAGTCCGCCGCTCGTCGTCTCGCCGCTGATGCTGGCATTCACGATGCCGTACCCGTACCCTTGAGCCTGCAACCGTCTTTGCAGCAAGGCGCCCCAGCCCTGCTCGGCCGCGAGGCCGTACGCAGCGCTCAGGCTGTCGCCGAAAACCAGGATGGTGCGAGCGGGCGCGGCGGCAGCGCCCTGGAGCCCGATGAGCAGCAAGCCCATTGCGAGCGCCCAAGCGCCCGCGATTCTCGACAACGTTCTCAAGGCATCGAACCTCTGCAAGCAGGTTAGCAGTCCCGAGGGGGAGCTGGCCATCGTGCAGGACGTGTCGATGGAGATCGGTGCCGGAGAATCCGTCGCCATCGTCGGTCCATCGGGCGCGGGCAAGTCGACTCTGCTCGCTCTGCTCGCCGGGCTCGACACTCCGACCTCCGGGAAGGTGTGGCTCGCCGGACAGGAGCTGACCGGACTCGACGAGGATGGACGGGCGCTTCTGCGCGCGCAGCGCGTCGGCTTCGTGTTCCAGGCGTTTCATCTCATCCCGGCGCTCACCGCGCTCGAGAACGTGACCTTGCCGCTCGAGCTCGCGGGACGCTCCGATGCGCGCCGCACGGCGCTCGATGCGTTGCAGCGTGTCGGGCTGCAAACGCGCACCCGGCATTATCCGCGCCAGCTCTCCGGCGGCGAGCAGCAGCGCGTGGCGCTCGCGCGCGCTTTCGTCACGCGGCCGGCCGTGCTGTTCGCGGACGAGCCGACCGGCAATCTCGATGCCGTGACGGGCGGCCAGGTGGCGGATCTGCTGTTCGGGCTCAATGAGGAGTCGCAGACGACGCTCGTGCTGGTCACCCACGAGCGGACCATAGCCTCGCGCTGCGGGCGCATCCTGCACATGGAAGCTGGCCGGGTGGTGACATGAGGGGCGACACCACCCTGTGTGCCGCGGGGCTCGCGCCATGCGCGCCGTAGGGCTCGCCCTGCGCAGCTTCGCGCGGGAGTGGCGCTCCGGCGCGCTGGGTGTCCTGCTGCTCGCCCTCACCACGGCCGTGGCGGCGCTGACCGGCGTGGGGTTCCTGGTGGATCGCGTCGCCCTCGCCGTCGGCGAGCAGGCGACGCAAGTGCTCGCGGCCGACCTGCGGCTTGGATCGACGGACCCCATCGACCCCGCGTACTTTCAGGAGGCGGCGCGCCGCGGCGTGAGCTCCGCGAGCACGGTGTCGATGCTGAGCGTCGCATTCCTCGGGGACGCGAGCGAGCTCTCCGATCTCGAGGCGGTCTCACAGGGCTATCCGCTGCGGGGCACGCTCAAAGTGGCAGGCGAGCCGTTCGCGGCCGGCTCACCGGCTTCGGGCATTCCGGGGCGCGGGGAGGCGTGGCCGAGCTCGAAGCTTCTCGCGACGCTCGGCGGCAAGGTGGGCTCCACGCTCGCGATCGGCGCGGCGACCTTCCGGGTGACGCGCGTGCTCATCTCGCGGCCCGACCAGGGCGGCAACTTCGCCGAGCTCGCCCCGAGCATCATCCTCAATGTCGACGACCTGCCCGCCACCCGGCTCATCCAGCCGGGAAGCCGGGTGAGCTATGCAGCCCTCTTCGCCGCCGATCACGCGCGCATCGAGGATTTTGAAGGGTGGCTCACCGCGCACAGGAAGCCTGGCGAGCGCTTGCAAGACATCGCAGATGCGAGCCCGCAAATCAAGAACGCGGTGGACCGGGCGGGCCGGTTCCTCGAACTCGCGAGCCTCGTCAGCGTGCTCCTGTGCTCGATCGCCGTCGCCATGTCCGCGCGGCAATACGTGCGCCACCACCTCGATTCCATCGCGCTGCTCAAGACGCTCGGCGCGACGCGGGCGCTCACGCTGAGCATCACCCTCATCCAGCTCCTGCTCGCCGCCGTCGCGACGACGGTCGCCGGCTCGGCGATCGGCTTCGCGGCGCAGGAATGGCTGCTCCACCTCCTGCGGGGGCTGATCAATGCCGATCTGCCGCCCGCCGATCTCGCGCCGCTCGGCATGGGATTCCTCGCGGCGATCGCGGTGCTCGCGGGATTCGCGCTGCCGCCGCTGCTGCAGCTCTCGCGCGTGCCGCCCATCCGCGTCCTGCGGCGCGACGTGGGGCCGCCGCCGCCGCTCCTGCTGCTCGCCTTCGGCCCCGCGGCGGCAGCCGTGGCCGTCCTCATCTACTGGGCCGTAGGGGACCTCAAGCTGTTCCGCGACTTTCTCGTGGGTTTGAGTGGATTCGCGTTCGCGCTCGTGGCGGCAGGCCTGCTCCTGGTGCTCGCGGCCGGACGGCTCCGCGGGCATGTCGGCGTCGCGTGGCGGTACGGGATCGCAAACCTGAGCCGGCGCCGCGCGGACAGCCTCGTCCAGATCGTCGCCTTCGGCACCGGGCTCATGGTGCTGCTGCTGCTCGGCCTGGTGCGCGGCGATCTGGAACGCGACTGGCGCCAGACGCTGCCCGCGGATGCGCCCAACTACTTCTTCATCAACATTCCGCCGGGCGACCGCGACGCATTCGTCCAGTTTCTCGAGTCCCGCGGCGCGAAGCTCTCGCGAGTCCTGCCGATGCTGCGGGGGCGCCTCACGGAGATCGACGGCCTCCCGGTCGAGCGCCTGCGATTCCGCAGGCGGCGGGGCGGTGGACTCGCGCGCGGACAAGGACCCGTGGGAGGTGACGGATTCGCGGGCCGCGAGCAGAACCTCACGTGGTCGGCGACGCTCGGCCGCGGCAACCAGGTGGTCGCCGGGCGCTGGTGGACGCCGCAGGACCACGGCAAGCCGCTGGTGTCCCTCGCGACCGAGTTTCAGCAGTCCCTCGGCGTGCGGATCGGAGACCGGCTGACCTTCGAGATCGGCGGTGAGCCGTTCACGGCGACCGTTGCCAGCATTCGCAGTGTCAAATGGGACAGCTTCCAGCCGAATTTCTTCATCGTCTTCAATCCGGGAGTGCTCGATGCCGCGGCGGGCACGTTCCTCACGAGCGCGTACTTCCATCCGACGCAGGGCCGGGTGCTCGCGCAGCTCGCGCACCAGTTCCCGAGCGTGTCGATCTTCGACGTGGACGACCTGCTCGACCAGGTCCGCTCGCTCGTGGACAAGGCGATCCTCGCGGTGCAGAGCGTATTCGCCTTCACGCTCTTTGCGGGGCTCACCGTGCTGCTCGCCGCTGTGCAGGCGAGCCGTGACGAGCGCCGCTACGAGAGCGCGATGCTGAGAACGCTCGGCGCGAGCTCGAGTACGGTGCTCAAGGGCGTTCTCGCGGAGTTCACGACCATCGGGCTGCTCGCCGGACTCCTCGCGGCGGCGGGCGCATGGCTTGCCGGAGCGTTCGTCGCCTCGCGCGTGCTGCAGGTGCCGTACGCGGCCGATCCGGAAGTGTTCCTCGTGGGCCTCGCGGGCGGCGCCGTCCTGGTGGGAGCGAGCGGCTGGCTCGCGACGCGATCGGCCGTCACGCAGCCGCCGCTCATCACCCTGCGCGCCGGCTGAGACGGCGCGGTCCGGGGTCAGTGCTGGATCCCGATCGTGACCCAGGAGTCCGGCACGGGATCGCCGCGCCAGGTCAGCCCCTCGATGGTGAACTGGTAGTTTCCGGGCCCGAGCGCGGAGCTGTTGAGCGCGATGCGCAGGTGGCCGTTCGAGTCCTTCCCGAGGTTGTTGATGATCGCGACGCGGCCCTGATCGATCCGATCGATCGTGACGCGGTATTCGCGATACTGGGAGCGGGACAGGTCGAGCAACAGGTCCACGAGCTGCGCCTGTCCGGCTCCGACGACCACGGCGGGTGAGGACGAGGCGCCCTCGCGGCTGGGAAGCAGGCGTATGGTGCGGGTGGTCGCTGCCGGCTCGAGCGGCTGATCGGTGATCTGCGCGTTGAGCGCGGCGATCGTCCGGTTCTCCTGAGAGCGGCCGCGCGCGAGGGAGAGGGTCGACACCAGCAAGACGAGCGCCGCAACGGCGAGCCCGGCCGGGAGCCACGGATTTTGCCAGAATCTCTTCGGCTGCTCCTGCCACGGCTCGGGCTTGCCGCTCGCCTCGAGGAGCCTCAGGCCGGCGTTCACGCGATCCGGCAGGCCCATCTCGTCGAGCAGCTCGGGATGCTCCTTGCAGAAGCGCTCGAACTCCGTCGCGCCCTTGATGGGTAGCTTCCCCGAGAGGTAGCGCTCGATGATCTGGTTGCGCGCGATGAAGTCGCGATCCATGACGGGGCTACTCGCCGCCGCCGGTGCGGCAGCCGCCGCAGTCGGCTCCTGCAGGATCGCAAGCGTTTCCGTCGCGCCCGCAGGGGCTCCCTGGGGAGTCGGTCTCGGCGCGGGAGGTGAGGAGGAGGCCTCGCTCGGGACAGGATCGGGCGTCAGAGGCTCGAATTCAGAGCTAGAGGCAGCTTCCATAGTTTCGGCTCCGTGGACGGACCCAGGCTTCGCGCCTCAGGCGGCAGGGCGCGCGGTTTGCGCCGCTCGTCCGGCAGGGCTCGTCGCAAGAATGCGGTTCGCCACTCCGGGCGCAAGCCGATCGCCGCCCAGGACAGGCATCGTGGGCGCTCGGCACGCCGCGGCGGCCAGTCGTCCGGTTTATTCATCACCCGTCTCAAGAGCATCGAAGGACGTACTCGCCGAATAGGCCTCGATTGCCGCAGTGGCGCTATCGTGCAGCGCCGCGCGATCCGCACCTACGCGCTGGCTCACAGATCTCGGCACTCACGTCAAAGTGCGAACTGCTTCGCACATTGCTCGAGGGTCAGTCGCGCAGGCTCGCGAGGATCTTCCGGGCCGCGCTCCGCCCGCTCTCCAGGGCCGCCTCGACGGTGCCCAGATCGGCCGCGCTCGCGGCCTCCCCGGCGAAGAACAGCAGATTGCGGAGCGGCCGGGCGAGCGCCTCCGGCGCACCGCCGCCTCCGACCGTGACGTAGCTATACGCGCCGCGCGAGTACGGGTCCTGCTGCCAGTCGTGGACGTACGAGGCCGCCAGCTCGTCGCGCACGGCCGGACCGACTCCGAAAATGGACTGCACCGACTCGAGCGCGCTGTCCACGACCTCCGAGGGCTTCGCGCCCTGGAGGCGCTGAGCGCGCGGGCCGCCCGTCCACGCAGTGAGCAGCGGCACGCGGGCGGGCAGCGAAGTCCAGACCGTCCGGAATACCGACTGCGGTGAATGGAGAAATCCCGCCTGCTGGAAGCGTCTGTCTTGCGCCTCGTCCCAGAACGCGCGCCGAAAGCGCAAGACCACCTTGACGACGTGGCCGGGTGCGACTCCGCCCAGCGCGTCCGCCTTCTCCTCGAGCGGCGGCGCAAAGCGAACGGCGCCGGGCACGCCGGGCGGAAGCTGCAGCACGCCGACCGGGAAAGTGACGAGGGCACGGCGGGCCACGGCTTGAAAGGGGCCGGCCGGCGTGGAGGCTGAGATCCTCACATCGTTGCCGGCCCAGTCCACGGACTCCACCGCGGTCTGCAGCTTGAGGAAGCCGCCCGCCTCGTCGAGGGAGCGCGCAAGCTGCGCGGCGAGGGCGCCGTAGCCGTTTTCGGGCCGGGACTGGCCTCCGTCCATGCCGCTCCACTCGCGTGCGATGGCCCGCACGCTGGCGCGCCGCGGATCGGCCGCGTCGAATCCTTCAACCATCATGCGCACATGGGAGCAGGCCGCCTCCATGGCGCGGTCGCTCGCGTGGCGGGCCAGGAAGTCCTCGACGGACAGGTCCGCCTCGCTCATCGAATCCACCTGCCGCATCAGCTCGAGCGCCGCGCCGAACACCGCGTCGCGGGGGCTCGCGCGGCCGTCTCGCACCGTCCAGCGGCTTCCCGCCGTATCGACCGTGCGCGCACCCGACCGCTGCAGCAGCTCGAGCGTCGCGGGCGCACGGCCGTGGATGAACTCGGCACCGAGCTCGATGGGAAATTGCAGAGCGGGATCGCCGATGGTGAGAATTCGCCCGCCGATGCGGTCGCGAGCCTCGAGGATCAGGACGGAGCAGCCGGACTCGGCGAGGACCCGGGCGGCGCTCAATCCCGCCGCGCCGGCACCGAGCACGGCGACGTCCGGCACATGCGATGACTGCGTCATCGCGCAAGCTTAGCGCTGATTATTTCGGCTCTGCCAGCTCGGCGGCGAGCGACGCGAGCGCGCGGGGCGCATCAAACAGCGGACCTTCCGCAAAATCAAAGCCTGCCGCGGTGAGCCAGCGGCGGGCCGCCTGCCCGTCGACGCGCTTCGCCGAGCAGTGAATTCCCAGCACTCGCGCCGCCTGCGAGATGGCGACGATGCGCGCCTGGGCCACCTTATCGCGCAGCGCCGCGGCGATGAGATCGGGGTGCACCTTCACGAGCCGCAACGCCTTCGACCGCAGCAGCTCGAGCGCGCCGGAATCGAAGGTGAAATCATCGAGGACCAGAAAGCTGCCGAGCTCCTCCACGGTCCGGACGAAGCGCTCAGTTTGCGCGCGGTGCTGCACGTAGACGGCTTCCTCGATCTGGAATCCGATGCCGTCCGTGCGCATGCCCGGGTTTCTCAGGCAGTCGACCACGAGATCGGGCAGATGCTCGGCCTCGATCGCCGAGGCCGGAACGGTGAGCGAGAAGGTGAGCGGCACGCGCTCCCGGATCCGCGGGTGCGCGCCGAGCCAGCTCACGACCTCGCTCAGCCGGCCCACGAACATTCGGGCGGCGTCGGCGGCGGAAGCGGGCGCGTCATCCGGGCTCGGTGCCTGGGGTAAGAGCTGAAACCGGCGCATGCGGCCGCCCGGCCGCAAGTTGGTGAGCTCTTGGATCCTCGGCCCAGAATCAGAGTCCGGAGCGGGAGTCTCGGCTGTCATGGGAGAGGGTGTCGCCGCGTGAGGCGGCGGCACTGCTTCCTGCGCGAGCTCGAACGTCAGGATCTCGTCAACGTCCTGCGGCGCGAGCAGCTCCAGGGTGATCTCGAGGGAGGAGTCCGCTTCTGCCGGAGCTGGAGCGGGCACGCTCGCGACTCTCGACACCGGGGACAGCCCCGTCGCGAGACGCTGCAGGACGGCATGCACGGGCGGCGTCATGATTCGAGCCGCAAGGCCGCCCGCGGCGAGCGCCTTCCCGTCCACGAGGATCATGACGAGGCCCACCAGCTCGGCCCGCGGCGCGCGGATGGCGAGGAACACCGCCCCGCGTCCATCGCGAAAGTCGCTCTCGCGGTGCGTCCCCGAGGGGTTTCCCTTGAGCTCGTCCAGCGCCTCGACCACGAAGCCGTGCTCGTCGGGGCCCAGAACGCCCTCGGAGAGCCACAGAGCTTCGCCATGGAAGTCGTGCAGCGAAACCGAATGCAGGCGCAGGGGCGGCAGTGCCGCGCGCAGCTGCCATCCCAGCGATTCTGGCGCGGTTCGAGACGCCGAGTCGGCCTCAGGCGCCTCCGGCTGGATATTGGGCGTGGACAATTCGGTCCCCGATGCGAAAGCTCCGGTAATCCTCGAGTCCACGAGCTACGTGGGCTCGACCGTTCCGCTACCGGAGGGCATCTAGAGTGGCAGGACTGCCGTAGCGTGGCCGTGACCCCGCTCGCGTTCTCGGGCCGAGACGGCACCCGGCGCGGATGCCGGGCGCCTGCATTATGTCGTATCGAGTGCGGTCCCGCGGCGGTCAGCCGGGGCTCAAATAATCGCGCTTCCCGATCTCGACACCGTTGTGCCGCAGGATGTCGTACGCGGTGACCACGTGGAAGTAGAAGTTGGGCAGAGCCCAATCCTTGAGGAACGGCAGCCCCTTGAACTCGAGCGAGGTGTTGTTGGGCAGCGAGAGCTTCACATCGCGATCCTCCGAGCCCTCGAGCGCGCCGGCGCGGACACCCTGCAGATAATCGAGGGTCTTCGCGATACGCGCCGCAAGCTCCTCGAGCGTCTTCTCGTTGTCCTCGAAGCGCGGCGGATCCTGCGCCGCGAGCCGCCCCGCCGAGTTCTTGGCGAAGTCGCACGCGAGCTGCACCTGCTTCACGAGCGGATACATGTCGGGCGCGATGCGCGCATTGACGAGCACCGAGGGATCGAACTTCTTGGCACTCGCATGCTGGGCCGCCTTGTCGAGCATCTTCGCGAGCGCGCGCAGCGTCGGGACGAACGCCTCGACCGACATGGAATACATCGAAATCTTCACGGTCTACTCTCCGCAGGTGGACTGAGGGCGCGAATGCTACCGCGCATGATATGGCATTTGCGGGCCTTTAGTGAAACAATGAGGGCCTCAGATCAGATGATTGCGCACCACATGAATCTAATCTGGATGCCCGCGCAGCTCGCCGTACTGGCCAAGGTCGTCGATCTCAACGGCTTCTCCGCGGCGGCGCGCGCGCTCGGCGTGCCAAAGGCCGCGATCAGCCGCGCGGTCGCGGACCTGGAGCGGTCGCTCGGAGTGCGTGTGCTCGAGCGCACGACGCGCAGGCTCTCGCTCACGGCGGCCGGCCGCGTCGTCTACCCCCATGCCAAGCGGCTGGTGGAGGAGACCGAGACGGCGCAATCGCAGATCGCGCGCCTGCGCGCGCCACCCGCGAGGCCGCTGCGCGTGTCCGCCGATCCGACTTACGGGCGTGTGCTTCTGGCGCCCCTCGTTCCGCGGTTCCTCGAGAGTTTCCCGCAGGTACCGCTCGAGGTGGTCCTGCAAGCGGGCGGTCTCGACTCCTGCGACGTGGCCCTCTGCACCAGCGTTCCCGATCTGCCGGGGATTGCCGAGCGCACGCTCGGCGCGCCACCCGCCGTGCTGTGCGCAACGCCGGCTTATCTTCAGGCGAGGGGCGTTCCGCAGCGGCCGGAGGAGCTGAGCCGCCACGATCTGCTGACCCCCGAGGGGGACAGCCCGGATCTGCGTTTGCTGCTGTCGCGCGGCACGCAACGCGCCGAGGTGCGCCTCTCGCCGAAGTTGACGGTCAACGATCCGGCGGTGCTTCATGCCGCGACAGCCGCCGGCCTCGGTATCGGACTGCTGCCCGAGTTTCTCTGCCGGCAGGGACTTGCGACGGGCAAGTTGAAGCTCGTGCTCCCGGAGTGGAGCCTGCCTCCCGCAGCGCTGCTACGCGCGGTGTACCCGGAAATCCTGGGGGCGGATCCGCGCGTGCAGCATTTCGTCGATTTCATCGCGGCCAACATCGTCCCGGCGCTCGCGCGCGGATAACTCTCCGCGGCGACCCGGCGGCTCACACTCGAAGGCTTCGACCTCATGTATCGCGCCCCCCTCGAAGACATCAAATTCGTGCTCCACGAGTTGATTGGAGCGGATGCCCTCTCGGGCTGCCGGGATTTCCCGGACTACTCGGCAGACCTTGCGAGCACCGTGCTCACGGAAGCGGCGCGCTTTGCGGAAGCCGTCCTCGCACCGCTCAACAAGAGCGGCGACCAGGAAGGCGCGCACTGGAGCGAAGCGGGTGTCACCTCGGCCGCGGGCTTCAGGCAAGCGTATCGCCAGTTCGTCGAGGGCGGCTGGCCGCAGCTCGGCGCGAGCCCGGAGCACGGCGGGGAGCCCGTGCCGCAGATGCTCGCGACGGCGGTCCAGGAGATCTGGGCCTCGGCCAACCTCGCCTTCGAGCTGTGCCCGATGCTCACGCACGGCGCGGCGCATGCGCTCGCGCTCACCGGCTCGCCGGCGCAGCGGGAGCGGTACCTGCCGAAGATGGTGAGCGGCGAGTGGACGGGCACGATGGTGCTGACGGAACCGCAGGCCGGCTCGGACCTGGGGCTCATCCGCACCCGCGCCGTGCCCGAGGCGGATCATTACCGGATCTTCGGCCAGAAGATCTTCATCACCTGGGGCGAGCACGACTACACCGACAACATCATCCACATGGTGCTCGCGCGCATCGAGGGCGCACCGGCCGGCACGCGCGGCATCTCGCTGTTCATCGTGCCGAAGGTGCTCGTCAACCCCGACGGCGGCCTCGGCGAGCGCAACGAAGTGCACTGCGTGTCCATCGAGCACAAGCTCGGCATCCACGCGAGCCCGACGTGCGTCATGGCATTCGGCGGGAAGCAGGGCGCGATCGGCTACCTGGTCGGCGAGGCCCATCACGGCCTCGAGTACATGTTCATCATGATGAACACCGCCCGCCTCGGTGTGGGCATGCAGGGCTACGCCCTGGCCGAATGCGCGTTCCAGCAGGCGGCGGAGTGGGCACGCAGCCGCGTGCAGGGGAAGCCGCCGGCGGCGGCGCAGCGCAAGACGCCCGTTGCGGCGCAGCCGGGCGCCGGCGGCTCGGATGCCGCAGGTGGTGCGGGCGCCGCGACGATCATCCATCACCCCGACGTGAAGCGCATGCTGCTCGCGATGAAGTCAGGCGTCGAGGCGATGCGCGCGCTCACGCTTTATGCCGCGTGCCAGCTCGATGTCGCCGGGCATCATCGCGACGATGCGGTGCGCGCCACCGCACAGGCCCGCGCCGATTTGCTGATCCCGATCGTCAAGGGCTGGTGCACGGAGCTTGGGATAGAGATCGCCTCGACGGGCATTCAAGCTCACGGCGGCATGGGGTACATCGAGGAGACTGGCGCGGCGCAATTCCTGCGGGATGCGCGCATCACCGCGATCTACGAGGGCACGACGGGCATCCAGGCGAACGACCTCATCGGACGCAAGATCGGCCGCGACAAGGGCGCGGCCATGGCGGCGCTCATCCAGGAGGTGCAAGCCGAGCTCGACGGCCTGAAAGCCACGGACACGGCCGTGGCGGAAGTCCGTGCCGCGGCGCTTGACGGGGTCGCGCTGCTGCGCGGCGCGACGCAGTCGCTGCTAGGGATGCTCGGCTCCGATCCGGCGCGGGCGGCGGCCGTCGCGGTGCCGTATTTGAGACTGTGCGGGTTCACCCTCGGCGGCTGGCTGATGGCGAGGGCCGCCGGTATCGCGGCGGGCAAGCTCGCGGGCGCAGGCACAGGCGCGCGCGCGGGTGCCGATACCGACGCCGCGCGCTGCGCGGCCAAACTGCAGACGGCGCGCTTCTACGCCAAGCAGTGGCTGCCGAACGCGCTTGCCTTGAGGCGGGTCGTGGAATCCGGCGCGGCGAGCGTCGCGGAGGCGGACGAACGGCTCATTTGACGGCCGGCGGAGGCGCGGCCGCCGTTATCGGCGCTGCCGTCGCAATCGCGTGGGAACGCGCAATTGCAGCTTCGGCGGCTCGTTCAAATTCTGGAGGAACTCGCGGCGCGCATCCGGCGCGAGATGCGTCCAGTCCACCTTCCCGGCCTGCATGCGGCTCAACTCACGATCGCTCACATGCGCTTCGGCGACGCTGCCGGTCGTCCAGCGGGAGGGGAGCCGCCGGGTGGAGCCGGTGCGTAACAAATCGACCACCGCGGCGGCGACCGTCCGATCGCGCGTGAGGTCGCTGTGAGAAACCGCCGCGTGGAAAATGCGGACGCCGTCGAGGCGCGCGCTCGAGACCGGGACCGTGCCGTCGCCGTGGCGCGTGATGGTGTACACGAACTGATCGCGGCGCCGGGCGACGGCCGTCACCGTCTCCTGCCCGACCCCGACGATGGCGACACAGCGCTCGTCGGGGGCCGGGAGGACGCGGCCGATCTCGCGCGCGGACTCGAGCAACGCCGGCGCGGGCTGCGGTCCTGAACGAGGCCACGCCGCCGGGTCAAAGAGGTCGACCGCGCCGCGGCGTCCCGCCGCCGGAAGCATCTGATAGAGGCTCGGAAAGGTGTTGAAGACGCTCGCGGCCAGCGTTTCGGCCGTATGGCGCCCATCGAGTCGCGCGATCTTGCGGACCACTGAATAGGTGCCCCGGAGCGCCTGTACGGCGGCGAACGAGCCGGAGTTGGGCGACCCGAGGAGGACCAGGCGCTCGACCTTGCCGCCGCCGGGACACGCGAGCGCTGCCCGGCTCACGAGTCCGCCGAGGCTGTGGCCGACGAGGGCCACCCTCGGGACGGGCTCCGCCTGCAGGCGCTCCGCCAGCTCGCGGCCGAGCTCTTCGATCCCCAGCCGCCAGTCGTAGGAATGGAACGCCGCATCGATCCCCGCGGCGCGCAGGTGGAGCTTGACGCGGAGGTAGGAATAGAGCACGACGCCGTACGGCTTGGCACGAGCGGCGCCGGGCATCGCGAGCTCGGTCAACCGGCCGAAGCCGATGTCGATGGGATCCACCCAGAGAATGTCGCGCGGCAGCGGTTCGCGCCGCGGGAGCCCGAGCTGCGAGCCCATGATTCCGGGCACGATGATGGTTCGACACGATCCGGCAGCCGGCGCGGCGCTCCGGGCGGCGCGCGCGAGCCGCGCCAGCTCGCGATATTCCCCGGCGCCGAAGAAAGTCTCGAGCTCCTGGCGGTGCTCGCCGCTCGCGAGCAGCCGCTCCACGTCATCGTCGGTCCAGACGAGGCGGTCGTAAGGAGTGACGTGGTCCGAGCCAGGGTGCGGACGGGTCTCGTGGACCGGGGTCGGTTCCGTTGCCACTCACTGGCTGCCGAGCGGACGGACCAGCGCCGACACGCGGATCTCTGCGCCGCCGGCGAAGTGGAGCACCAGCGGCACGCGCTGTCCCACCTGGAGAGGCGGCCCGTGGAGCCCGTCGAGCATGACGTGCATGGCGTCGGGTTTGAGAGTGACCGTCTGCCCGGGGGGAACAGTGAGTCGTTCGATGGGCATCATCATCGACTCGCCGTTCATCACCATCGTTCGGTGGACCATGGCGTTGCTCGCAACCGGCGAGTTCACGCCGACGAGAACGGCCGCCATCCGGCCGTTGTTGCGCAGGGTGAGGTAGGCCGCGGCCACCTGGGCGCCTGGAGGAGGTTGGGGAATCCAGGCGTTCTCGGCTTGGACCTCGACCGCCGGCGGGGCTGCCTGCGCCGCGGAAGCCACGCTGAGCATGGCGCCGGCCGTGAGGGCCGCGAGAAAGAGGAAGGCCCTGACTGGGCGAGTTGGCATGGTGGACTCGAGCGTCTGAGCTGCGTCCCGGACGGGGAATTATGCCAGACCGGGGCGGGGCGACCGTGCTGGGCCACTCTCACGCCACTGCCTGCTAAAGGAGATGGTCTGAGTATGGTCGATATTCATCTATAATATGGTTAAAGTATGGTCCACTGACGGATCCAGTAAGGTTGGATATGAACGCCTCCCGCTCCGCACTATTCAGCACGGTCCCCTCGCACGACTACCTGCAGTTCTGGCAGGCGGGCCGCTTCCAGCCTCAGCGTGTGGCGCGATTCCTGAACCTGAGCAAGGAGGAAGTCTCTCGCCTGTCGGGGATCGCGATGTCCTCCGTTCGGTTCGATCGCAAGGCGCCGCGCGATCTGATCGAGCGCCTCGTGGAAGTAGCCGCGACGTGCACGCTGGTTGCGCAGTTCTTCGAGGGCAACACCGTCAAGGCGGCGTTGTGGTTCAAAGCGACGAACCCCTTGCTAGGGGATATTTCGCCGCGCGACATGATTCGATCGGGACGGCACGACAAGCTCCGGCACTTCGTCGTGAACGCGGTGACCGAGCCGGCGCCGGAGCGATTCCTCGGTGCGCATCGCGAGCGCGTCGTGGGACTCTGTCAGCGCCACGGCGTCCGGCGCCTCGCGCTCTTCTGGTCACCACTGCGGCCGCACTTCGACCCGGAAGCGAGCGATGTCGATCTGGCGGTGGAATTTGCACCGGCGAGCGATGGATCCGCAGTCCCGCGGTACTTCGAATTCAAAATCGCCCTCGAGGATCTATTCGGCCGGCCGGTCGAGCTCGTCGAGCTTTCTTCGATGCCCGACTCGCCGCTGCGACGGATCATCGAACGGACGCTGGTGCCGCTCTATAGGGAGCGTGGTTGACGTTTATGGCCCAGGCCACGTCGCAACATGACAGGCTGACCGGAGTGGCCAGTTTGCGACGAGTCGACACCATGTCGCCGGCGGGATGGGGAGGATGTCAAAACGTCCAACGCGCGAGGGTCGTCTGCTACAGTGCGCGCAATCGCAGCGCCAAACCGCAGTTCCGGAGGCATCGCATGTCTATCTCTCTGTATGACGTGTCCATTCCGATCTTCACGCTGAGCCTGACCAATCTCTCCGCCATTCTCGATAAGGCGGCGAGCCATGCTGAGGCGAAGAAGATCGACCCGAAGGTAATCCCGCAGGCACGGCTCATCGTCGACATGCTGCCGCTATCCGCCCAGATACAGATTGCCTGCGATACCGCCAAGGGCGCCGCCGCCCGACTGGCTGGTGTCGAAGCACCGAAGCACGAGGATACAGAGGCAACGCTCGCGGAGCTCAAGGCGCGTGTGGCCAAGACCATGGACTTCATCAAGACTATCAAGCCCGAACAGCTCAAGGGAGCGGAGACGCGCGAGATCGTCCTGCAGTTTCCGCACATGACCTTGAAATTCAACGGCATCAACTACCTTACGAATTTCGTGCTACCCAATTTCTTCTTTCACGTGACGATGGCATACGCGTTGTTACGCAAGAACGGCGTTGATCTCGGCAAACGCGATTTCCTTGGCGCGATACAGTGAACGACCGATCGTGAACTGGGCGCCACCGCGCGCATCCCCGAGAAATCCACGCCTGCGCCTACCGGGGATGATCTGCACATGGCCTTGAAGCTCTATCACGCCGAGCCCGGCGCGAATTCCTTGAAGTCCCTGGTCCCCCTGAAGGAGAAGGGCCTCGCGTTCGAGAGCCGTTACGTTGACCTGCACAAGTTCGAGCAGCACGAGCCCTGGTTCGTCGCGATCAATCCGGAGGGCCAGGTGCCTGTCCTGGAGCATGATGGGACCCTCATCACTCATTCCACGGTGATCAACGAGTACCTGGAGGACGCGTTCCCGCACGCGCCGCCGCTGCGGCCCTCCGACCCGGTCGGGAAGGCGCGGATGCGCTACTGGAACAAGTTCATCGACGAGCACGTGATGAATTTTGTCTCGATGTGGGGCTGGCACCGGTTCGTAGGCGTGCTGGCCCGCGGGATCGAGAGCGGCGAGTTCGACAAGCTGATGGAGCGCATCCCGCTTCACGAGCAGAGAGAGAAGTGGAAGACGGCCCGCTCGGGATTCTCTGCGGCGGACCTCGCCAACGCCACCCGCAAGATCGAGGTCGCCGTGGACAAGGTCGAGGAACAGCTCGGCAAAACGTCTTACCTCGCAGGCAACATGTATACCCTGGCCGATATCAACTTCTTTGCGCACCTCGGGCTCTATCTGCAGCGGATGTTTCCGGAGATCGGGACGACAGAGCGGTGCCCTCGGCTGCTGGCCTGGGTGGAGACGATCAAGGCCCGTCCGGGCGTCCAGCAGGCTCTCGCGATGCCCGATCGCACCAATCCGGCCTTGCGCGCCTTCACGGGCGAAGTGAGATAGCCGCGGCGGTGGGCTAGCGCACTTCGGGCTGGCGCTTGAGCTCAGTACACCCCGGGAATAAGCCGCTTCGTCCGCGCCATGTAGTCTCGATAGGGCTGCCCGAGCCCGGACAGCAACACGTCCTCTTCAACGCGCATGCGATAGCACAGCGCGGCGAACACAGGCACTACCAGCACGATCAGGCTGAGGAGGTTGCCGAGGCACAGCGCCGTGCCGAGCTGGATGAGGAGAATCGCGGTATAGGCGGGGTGTCGCACGTAACGGTAGGGACCCGAGTCGACCAGCCGATGCCCGGCTCGGATTGCGACATTCACGGTGAAGAGGCGTCCGAGTGTCGCGACGGACCACCAGCGCAGCAGCAGACCCCCGATCATGAGGACTGCCCCGACTCCGAATACGGGCGCACTCCCGAAATAGGCTTCCCGACTCCAGACTCCCGGAATCAAGGCGACACCGATGCCGATCCACCAACCCAAGGGGAATACGAGCTCGAACCAGCGCGATGAGCCGCGATCATCGGGCCGGTCCCCGCTATGACCTCCCGCCCGCTTGGCTCCCGAGATCATCATTTCCGAAATCAAATAGATGGCGAATAGGACGCCCAGGACGATCTTTGCTTCGCTGCCTTGGAAGTACATGGATCTCGGAGCTCCTGCGCTGGTCCGCCCAGTCATCCCAGATCGGTCTTCACGGCATGAATACCAGGCTGCTACATTACCGCTTCCGCGAACGCAGGTCTCGACAGGAGCGCAGGCATGGCCAAGGGCTACTGGATCAGTGTCTATCACGAGGTAACCGACTCCACCAAACTCGCGGCCTACGCGAAGCTCGCCGGACCCGCCATCGAGGCCGGCGGCGGTCGCTTCCTTGCACGGGACCGTGCCGCCAAGGCCTACGAACGCGGCCGGACCGAGCGCACCGTTATCATCGAGTTTCCGTCCGTCGAGCACGCGGTCGCCGTTCACGAGAGCCCAGGCTACCAGGCGGCGCTCGCTGCCCTCGACGGCGGTGCGGTACGCGATATGCGCATCGTGCCGGGCGTGTGACCGAAACAGTGTAGCTCCCGCGACGCCTCATGTACGGTGGCGGATTCAGGCGAGCGCAGGCCGCAGTGCAGACCGTGAGGTGACGATGCGTATCGAGCTCGATTCCCTGGAGGCGCGCGTGATCGGCTGCTTGATCGAGAAGCAGATCACGACGCCCGATCAGTATCCGCTGTCGATCAACGCGCTGATGAGCGCTTGCAACCAGAAGAGCAACCGCGATCCGGTGCTGAGTCTGGATGAGCCGACCGTCCAGCACACGCTCGATGCGCTCTCGCGCAAGCATCTGGTGCTCGAGCGCTCGGGCTTCGGCAGCCGCGTCCCCAAGTACCAGCACCTGTTCTGCAATACCGAGTACGGGAGCCTGAAATTCCCGCCGCAGGAGCTCGCGATCGTGTGCGAGCTGCTGCTGCGCGGTCCCCAGACGCCGGGGGAGCTGCGGGCGCGTGCTAGCCGTATGGTGCCCATCACCGATGTGTCGGAGGTCGAGGCGGCGCTCCAGAATCTGCTCGAGCGTGAGGCAGGACCGCTCGTCGCGCGGCTCCCGCGCGAGCCGGGACGGCGCGAGGCGCGCTACATGCACCTCTTCAGCGGTGAGGCGCCACCGCAGATCGTCGTGGAGCATGCCGCGGTGGAACGTGCGGCCGAGTTGGCCGAGAGCGAGACGCTCGCAAGCCGTCTGGGCAAGATCGAGGAGGAGGTGCGGCTGCTTCGGGCCGAGCTCGAAACGCTCAAGTCGCGAGGGCAGTGAGGCCGGCGCTCGAAGGGTCCGAGCGGCCGCTGCCAGGGACAGCATCGCGGCTCCCGGCACGCCGATGCCTGGTCCGGCCGCAATTGCGACCTCTATTCGCTTGATCTCGGGGGCAGGGGTTTGAAGTTCACCGCGCTGATATGGGCTGCGCTTTGGCGCCGACCGCTCGAGGCGATTCTGACATGGATTGCCATGACAGCTGCATTCGTGCTCTTCGGCATGATGATCGGTCTGTACCGAGACAAGGAGCTCCAGCTTGATGCGGCGCGTATGGACGAGATCTACGTGGACTTGCGTTTCCCGTCGAGCCCTTACACGGGATTCCCCCTTGCTGTGGGAAGGTCGATCGAGCGCTTCAACGGTGTATCGGCAGTCGGTGCATGGCAGTGGTTCGGCGGATATCGCCGTGGCCCCCATGACCGAGTGGATATCTACATGGTTACGGAGGGTATGCGGCATGCCAGGTCGGATGCTCCGATCACGAACGAGCAGTGGAACCGACTCTTCGCTGACCCATCCGGCGTCCTGGTGAGTCGGGAGCTGGCGCAGAGCCTGCAGCTCAAAGCCGGTGACAAGCTACCAGTCAATACACTGCCGGGAGTGCGGGCAGACGGCGGAACAACCTCGATCTTTCACGTTCTCAACGTCATACCGAAGGACCCAAACTTCCCCGATGGTGTCATTTGGGCGTTGGTCATCGCGGTACTCGGAGCAATTCCCCCGGCGATGAGCGCCGCGCGAGAGAGTGTGTCCACGGGTGTTCAGGCGCGTTGATCGCGATCGCCGTCATGCTGCCCGCTCGGCCGGCCGTTTTTGATGTGCGATTCAGCCGAGCGACTGCGGTATGATCGTCCCGCAGAGGGGCGTGGCTATGGTTCGAGATCGAGTTGCTGCGTCGCAAGGTTAGGCAGAACGCTGAGGGGAGTCGGACGATGAACCGGATCTGTGACGTACTGTGCCGCAGTGGCCTGGTGTTACTGCTGGTGATGGCCATGGGATCCGCGGCGGCGAGGGGCGAGCGGATCGTCATTTACGGAGCGACGGGCGCTATCGGCAGCGTCATTGCGCAGGAGGCCCTGAGGCGCGGAGACACCGTCGTCGGCGTCGCTCGGGATCCGACGAAGCTCAAGATCGGCAATCCTCACTATACCGCGGTCGCGGGCGATGTCACTGACCTGAACAGCTTCAAACGCATCACACAGGGTGCGGATGCCGTGATCATCTCGGTGCTCGGCGACAGCAAGGACAACCTGCCGGAGAATTCGGTATCGGCGCGGGCAGCGAAGGTCGCCGTCGAAGCCTACACGGGCTTACCGGATAGTCCTCATGTCATTCAGATCGGGGGCGCCCCGACAATGTATGACACTCGGCAAGCGATTCTCGCGCATATGCACCTTCCCGCCGGTAGCCCTATGTATGGCATCATCCTCGGACATCTGATCGCTTTGCAGACCTACCGCGCGAGTCACATCCGCTGGACGGTGCTCACACCGCCGTCGGATATTCAGGGGTGGAAGATGCATGCCCCGCCCCAGCCGCATCGCACGGGCAAATACCGCGTATCGACCACCGAACCCGTACGAGACGCGAACGGCCATAGCGGGATCAATATCGCCGATCTTGCGGTGGCAGCTGTCGATGAGGCTGAGCATCCCCGTTTCATCGGCAAGCGCTTCACCGTGGGGTATTAGAAGCCTGCGCGGGTTCGTAGCCTCGGACTCTATCTTGCGTCGGCGCCTCGGTGCGCTCAGCTTTCCCTGATCGCGGTCGCGACGGGCAAGCGCGCCGCCCGGATCGAAGGAAGAATCCCGCCGATGAGCGCGATGGCGAGCGCCCCGCAGAGACTCACCACCACAAGGTGCGGGGTGACGGCCATCGGAAAGGTGATCTGCTGCGCCACCACGACGTGCCCGTTGAAAAGATACCAGTCGATGGCGGCGCCGAGCAGAGCCGCCGGGATCGCGAGCAGCATCCCCTCCGCGAGCACCGAAACGACGACCGGCATGGCGCTGAACCCGATCGCACGCAACGTCGCGATCTCCACCTTCCGGGCATCGACGGCCGCGTAGAGGCTCGCGAGCGCACCGCAAGCCGCGCCCAATCCCATCAGCCCGCCGAGGAAATAGCTGACGAAGTCGAGGAGCTTCCGCCTCGGCTTGATGAGGTCCTCGTTGTCCTCGGCCAGCGTCTTCACGTCTGCCATGAGCGTCGGATCGCTGGTCACGGACTTCTTGAATGTCGCGAACTCGCCGGGTGATTGCAGGATGACGTCCACGACGTTGACCGTCGTTTGCTGGAACGCGGACAGCATGGTATCGGCATCCCCGATGAGCGAGTCCTCGAGAGCGGTGCTGTCGCTCTTGTAGGCACCCACGATCTTCCAGGGGGTGCCTCGCACTTTCACCACATCCCCGACATCGAGGTCCCTGAAGCGCTGGCGCATCAGGTCGCTCACGATGAGCTCGTGCAGCCCCGCCTGAAAGTATCGGCCGTCTATGATGTGGACCCCGGGGTTCATCGTCCGCCATTCAGGGGTGACGGAGAACAGGCTGACGGTACCGCGCTGATTCTGGCGATTCACCGCGTTGATGAACATGAATACGGTGGCGGCTACGAGAGGCTTACCCTCGGCGTCGCGTTTGATGCCCGGCTTGTCGAGAATGCTGCCGAGGGTCGTCTTTGGCAGGGTGCTCTCCACGGCGGATTGCGCACCGCTCGAGAGGACGACGGCCTGGTCCGCGCTGACACCCGTTTGGACCAGCCGCTCCAACCCCTGCCCCAGTGCGAGCATCGCGACGAGGACGCCCATGACCGTGGTGATGCTGATAACGGTGACGGCCGAGGTTCCGAGGCGATCCGGAATGCTGCGGATCGCGGCGACGGTGAGGGCCCATGCTTGACGGATAGCACGCATCCTTAAGGCCTCAGCGGTTGGCAAGCGCGTCGACCACGCGCAGCCGCAGTCCGCGCCAGGCCGCCATCGCGCCTGCCGCGAGCGCGAGCACCACGGCGCAAGCAAGGCCTATCGCGAAGACGCTCGACGGCACCGTAACACTGCCGATGTAGTCATTGGCGACCGGGAGAAGCCGCACGCCGAGCCCGAGGCCGATCGCGGCGCCGATGAGGCAGAGCACGAGCGTCTCGGCGAGGATCAGCACCATCACGCGTCGGTCGGAGAAGCCGAGAGTCTTGAGGACGCCGAGCTCCGGCGTGCGCTCGCGGATCGATTGCATCATCAGTGCCCCGGTGGCAAAGAGCAGTACGAAGAACGTGGCGCCGACGATCCGGTTCGCGACGGCATTTATATCGCCGAAGTTGGCGAGGTCCGCTTCCGCCAGCTCCTGCTCCGACTGCGTGAGCGTCTCGTTCGACGAGTTCGCGTACTGCGAGTCGATCGCCTGTTCGACCTGGGTGGCGCGCGCGGGATCGGCGATGCGAAGGACGGCGAGGTTGATCGTGTCGCGAGCCGTGCCCGTCGGTAGCGACTCGTTGACGTAGCGATAGTGGGTGATCAGCAGCTGCACGTCATCCCCATCGTCCTGCTCGCTGTTCACCCACGTCCCGACGATGTCGAACGTCCAGTTACCCGTCCCGTCCGTGCGCTTCAGCCCCGACTGAAGCGTCACGCGTTGGCCGACCTTCCAGCCGTACTTGCGCATCGTACCGAGGCCGACGATGGCACCGTCCTGAATCTGCCGCATCGCGCGCACCTGCGCGGGATCCACCTTGTCCTCCGTATACACCGCGAGGAACGAGTCCACATCGGTTGCGCAGATCGGTACGCCCTGGTTGGGGCGCTGATAGTTCGCGCCGAACTGGTAGCGGTACGTCACGTCGCGGACACCGGGCACTGTCTTCAGCCAGTCGACGATCGCGATCGGGATCGGCGATCCGAGCTGGAGCTTGTTGCCGACGTACAGTCGATCGACGTGGGAGGAGGCGATCGCTTGGTTGACGGCGCCCGCGAGCCCCTGTAGCACGCCGAACAGCGCGAACGCGATGATGACCTGCAGGAGGATGAGAATCGCGCGGCTGCGCTTGCGCCAGATTCCGGCCCAAACGAGTGGGATGAACTTCACCAGCTGCCCCCCCCGGCGTACCGCAGCTCGCCGCCGAGACCGCGGCAGTATACCTCGGCACCCCGGGGGTGTCGCGGCCGGGGGATGCGACCGTTGACCCGACTACTGGCGGGGCGGCCGGATTGACGGGCTGCTGAGGCTTGGTGCCTACTCGCGGTGCTCGGCCCTGCTGGCGAACTCGTCACGCAGGTACTGGCCAGTGAAACAATCACGAGGAACCAATCATGTACGACATGGCCAACATGAAGAAGCTTCCGGCACTGGGCGCCAAAGCGCCTGAGGCGTGGAAAACCTTTGTTGAATTTGACAAGGCGGCGCTGGCCGATGGCGTCATCCCGAAAAAATATAAGGAACTGATGGCGCTCGCAGTGGCGCTGACGACGCAGTGTCCCTATTGCCTCGAAATCCACAAAGGGGCGGCGCTCAAAGCGGGGGTGACGGAAGAGGAGCTCGCAGAGGTCACCTTCATCGCGGCTGCTCTACGAGCAGGTGCGGCAGTTACGCACGGAACGCATTTGATCAGGGGCTGAAGGCCACCCCAACGGGGAACCGCTTGCCCGGCCCCTACGAGAGCCATGATTTACGCTCAGGACCGATCTATACTGCCGCGGCTTCGAGAGCTGGAATGGTCGGATTATCGAGACTCGCGATCTGAGCCCCCCGAGTCATCTTGAGAAGGAGAATGAGTCATGATCACTCGCCGTGAGATGAATACCGCTCTCGCACTCACCACCCTTCTCTCGGCTCCTGGCGCCGCTCTGCGTGCACAAACGCCCGCGGGTGCGGGCCATGGGCCAAACATGCACACCGTGCCGGTGCAAACGCTCATGCAGGAGCCTCTGGGTGACATCGCCGATCCGCAGGTCACCGTGATCACCCTCACTGTCGCCCCTGGCACAGTGTCGCCTCCACACCGACACACCGGTCCTGTTTTTGCGTATATCCTCGAAGGGCGGATCGAGAATCAAGTCGACCCGGATGCGCCCAAGACGTACAACGCGGGAGATTACTTCTATGAGCCGGCGATGCACGTGCATCGCGTCCTTCGGAATCTGAGCCGGACCAAGCCCGCGAAGCTCCTCATCTTCGAAGTCGGCGAAAAGGGCAAAGCATTCACGATCGGCGCGAAGTAGTCTCGGGACGCCCGGCAGGTCCCATGAGGGTTGGACTCTCCGCACTTCTAGCCTCGTGCGCGCTCTGCGCGGGCGTCGCACCGCCGATCGCTGTGGCACAGGCGCCCACGCGCACGACGCGCGAGGTGGTGCTCGAGAAGGTGGCCACCGGATATCGATGGAACCTCATCGTGGCGGCGGTGCCTGCCGTCGGCCCACACGAAGTCCTCGTTCGAGTCCATGCCGCCGCGCTCAACCACGACGATGTCAATCTACTTGGCCCAGATCCCCAGCGCGATCACAGCGGACACGTCATCGGGAGCGATGCGGCCGGCGAAGTGATCGCCGTCGGCGCGGACGTTACGGCCGTTCATCGAGGCGAGCGGGTCACGAACACGTACTTCGCCGACTGGATCGACGGGCTGTTCTCATCGAAGAATCTCGCCGGCATGTACGGGTCCAGCTTGAATGGCGTGTTCCGCGACTACATCGTCCTGCCCGACACGGCCGTCGTACCCATGCCGGACGGACTTTCCTACGAGGAGGCCGCGACACTTCCAACGGCCGGTCTGACGGCCTGGAGCGCCGTCACCAAGGGAGGAGAGCTGCGGCGCGGCGAAGTGGTGCTCGTGCAGGGCACCGGCGGCGTGGCAACTTTCGCCCTGCAGTTTGCGGCGGCGATGGGTGCCCGCGTGATCGTGACGAGCAGCGCCGAGGAAAAATTGCATCGGGTCCAGGCGCTCGGCGCGAGCGACGGTATCGACTACCGGACCACGCCACGGTGGGCCGACCGTGTGCGCGACCTCACGCATTCTCACGGCGCGGATCTCGTGGTCGATCTGGGTGGCAAAGAGACGCTCGAACAATCGGTGCAGTGCCTGGCGGATGCGGGGACGGTCGCACTTGTCGGCGGGCTGACGGGGTACGACGGCGTCATCCCGGCCGGCGATCTGCTCATGAAAGGGGGCCGCGCGCAGGCGATATTCGTCGGCTCGCGCGCTGATTTCCGGCGCATGGACGATTTCATCGCCATGCATCACCTGCACCCGGTCATCGACCGAGTCTTTCCGCTCGAGCAGTATCAGGACGCTCTGAAGGACCTGCAGTCGGGTCGCTTCGTTGGCAAGATCGTGCTGCGGATGCGGTGACGGGAAAGTCGCCACGTGACGTTGACGCAGTTACAATCCCCTTCCCGTTACCCGCGAACAACTGACAAGAGGGAGCTGGCTCATGAGAAATCGAATGCTTCGTTGCCTGGTCGCGTTTGGGGTCGTGGGACTTTTTGCCGCAAGCGCAGAAGCCGCGACCGCTGACTACGCCACCATCGTGTTGAGCGTTGACGTCGCGCGCCCGGCAGGCGAGGTCTGGAAGAAGGTCGGGGGCTTCTGCGATATCGGGGCTTGGATGAAGCTGAAGTGTGCCTACACCTCGGGTTCCGGGGGCCTAGGTACCGTGCGCAGGCTCGCTGACCGCATCAATGAGGTCATGGTGGCTGAGACCGCCCGCTCTTATACCTACACCCAGCCCGATTCCAAAATCCTGTATCACGGCACGCTGGCTGTGGAGTCCGCGGGACCGCACAAATCCAAGATCATCTACAGTCTTTTCTACGACCAGTCGAACCTCACTACGGATGAGGCGAAGGCCCAGGCCCGCGAGCAGCGGACCAAGGCTTTCACGGGCGCGCTCGATTCAATGAAGAAGCTCGCCGAGGGGCAGTAGTCCCGGGCGCGTTCCCGCGTCAGCCGACGTGGAATGCGCAGAGCTTGTTGCCGTCGAGATCGCGAAAGTACGCCGCGTAGAAGCCGCCGGTCCCACGTGGGCCCGGAGGGCCCTCGTCCTTGCCGCCGAGATCCAGGGCTTTTCGATACAGGGCATCGACATTCGCTTTGTTGCCGGCGGACAGCGCGACCATCACGCCGTTCCCGACCGTGGCCGTGTTGCCGTCGAAGGGCTTGCACACCGCGAGACCGGCACCGCCGTTCGACCACGCGATGTTGCGCTCGTACTCCATGAAGCGCTTCGCGCCGACCATCCCGAGCAGAGCATCGTAGAACTTGGCGGCGCGTTGCAGGTCATTGGTTCCGATGGTGACATAGCCGATCACGATTCATCCCCTTCCGAGTTCGTCCGTAGGCGTTGAGCGGGTGAGTATGCCACGAATGTTGTCAGCTGATGCGTGGTGTGGCTGGGTCAGCCCCGCGGCTCGGTCAGCACTTGATCCCAGTAAAGCCCTCGCCGCGCCGTCGTACCCGCGGCATAGCCGATGCCCATTTCGCTGAATCGGGGGTCCATGATGTTCTCGCAGTGGCCCGGACTATCGAGCCAGCCTTGTACCGCCTCGTCTATCGAATCCACCCCGTACGCGATGTTCTCGCCCACGAGCCGCTCTCGGTAGCCGACCGCACGCACCCGGTCCGCGGGGGATGCGCCGCTGAGGTCGGTGTGATCGAAATAGTTGTGCTCGGCCATGTCGGTGGCGTGTTCCGATGCGACATCGGAGAGGATGCCCGCGAGCCTCAAGGGCGCTGCAGGCCCGAATGACCGCTTCCCGCAAACCGCTCCCCGAGCGCGCACGTCGTTGACGAGTTGCAGCGCACGCTCGGCGACGCTCGACGCTTCCCGCGGCGCCGGCGCGACGTAGGCCGCAGCCACCACGACCCACGAATCCAAGCCGCGATGATAGATACCCACATCGCGCAGCTGCGGGCTCGCGATGGCGCGGCAGCGAGATTGCCTGATCACATTGATCATGGAGATCTGCGGCCCCGTGACGTGCAGACCTGCTTCGCGCTCCGCGGTATACCCGCTCCGTGCAACCGCAGCCGCCAGCGAGCGACCGGTGGCCCAGAGCTCGGCTGACTCATTCAACAACGCGTTGGGCTGTAGGGGGCTCAACGCCGGCAGAACGCCGCCGCAACCGCCTTCTCGCAGCAGCTGGACGACGTCCAGCGCGTCCGCGCGGGCGGCTGAAGGCGCCGCGAGAGCAGCCCACGTGAAGAGCACGCACGGTACGAAAACGCCCCACAGCCGATTCATCTTCAGTTCCTGCATAGCGATTGTTGCGACCTCGCGCCACAAAGCCCGAATCGTCCGCTACCGCAGCGCAGCTCCCTAGGGAACGCGCGTCGGTCCCCGCGGATGACCTCGCGCCGTTCGATCGCGGCGCTGCAGGGCTTATGTCGAACGGGAGGTGCGTCACGTCCCGTCTGGGCGAAGGGTCTTTTCCATGAACACGCTGAGTGGGTCGGGGATGTAGTGCCCGAAAGGACCGATCTCGAGGAATCCGGCCGAGCGGTAGAGCGAGAGTGCTGCTGTTTGCTTCACGCCCGTTTCGAGCCGTAATACAGTGACACCGCTCTGCCGGGCAACTGCCTCGAGCTGCTGGAGTAGTTGGCGCCCGACTTGCCGGCCGCGCGCCGCTGGCGAGACAAACATACGCTTGATCTCGGCCCACCCCTCTGCGGATTTCACCAGGGCCCCACAGCCCATGGCGCAACCGCTTGCACGCGCGACGAGGAACGTGACCCCAGGCTGGCTCAGAGCACCCACATCGGTCATGTGATTGCTCTCGGGCGGATAGAGGCCCGCCACGTAGGCGTCACCGGCCGCCAGCAACGCTCGGACTTCAGGCTGGTCCGGATTCTCGGTCGCGATTTCGATCACGCGCGGATAACGCTGCTTATCCCTGGCGTACGCCCTCGACCTGGATGTGCAGCCGCACCCACATCTGGAAGCCCATGGTCTTGCCGTAGTCCATACCGTACTTCGCCCGGTCGAACTCGCCGGAGGCGTCCGCGCCGCACCGGTACTGGTGGAACATGGCGACCTCCTTGCACTCGAAGTGGCGGATGGTGAGCGTGAGGGGCTGCGTCACTCCGTGCAGCGTCAACTGCCCGATCACATTGGTCGGCGAGCCCTTCTTGAAATCCGCGAGCCGTCCGGTGTAGGTGGCCGTTGGGTACTTCGTGACGTCGAACAGTTCGGCCGTTTGCGCGCCCGCGTTGAGAGCAGGCATGCCGAAATCCACCGAGGAGGTATCCACCGTCACCGTCACGTTGCCGGTATTCGCCTGCCGGTCCATGACGATGGTGCAGGTCGACTTGGTAAATTTCCCGCGCCAGACGGACAAGCCGCCGAAGTGATCCGCCGAGAAGCTGGGGTAGGTGTGGGCGGGGTCGCACATGTAGGTGGTGGGATTGGCGAACGCGGCGCTGGCGTAGAGCGCGAGCAGGATCGTCGGCAGCATGAGATTTCGCGGACTCATCGGGATCTCCTTTGTGGATGCGAGTTCCTCGCGGGAATGACTCGGCTCGGGTCATCCCCGCGAGGGAGCGGCGCTCCCGCAACGTTAACAGATCCCGCTCCGTCAGGAGCGGCGCATGCCCTCGCCGGAGTCGAGCGCAGGTCGACGTTAAATCGTTGATTTTCTTATGTGAAAGCGGAGCGGGAGGCGATTGCCATAATTCGCGCCGACCGCCCGGTTTGTGCGCGAGCGTCGCCAAATCGTTGCGTCTTCGCAAGACGCTTCGCGTAGAGTCGCGGGTCTTGGAAACAAGCCATTTCGGAATCTCGGGAGGTCTTCGAATGAAATCTCCAGTTTGCGCAGCCATCTTGCTTGCGGCTTCGGTACCCATCATGGCCGGCACGCCTTGCGACGAGGTCAAAGCCGATATCGCGGCCAAGCTCGACGCGAAGCACGTGGCTCATTACACGCTCGATGCCGTTCCGAACGATCAGGCGGGCACTCGCAAGGTCGTCGGCACGTGCGAGGGCGGCACGAAGAAGATCGTCTACACACGCAAGTAGACCTATCAGCTGATCAGTTCCGCGGCTCAACCAGTAGTAACTGAACCCAGTAAGGGCCGCGCCGCGAGGTCAGCTCCAGCGCTCCGAGGCGAAAGGACTGGGCCGCCGGTGGCGTGCCGCCAAGCTGTCCGATGATCGAATTTCTACCATCGTCGCCCAAGCTTGCCGCCTTCCTGGCCGCAAGCCTCGTCCTTGCGATCGTCCCAGGCCCCGGGGTGGTCTATCTGACGACACAGACGCTGGCGCATGGACGTTGCGCCGGATTTGCTTCCGTCGGCGGCGTAGCGCTCGGCAATCTAGGCAGCGCTGTAGCCGCATCACTGGGTCTCGCCGCGCTGCTTGCCTTTTCTGCTACGGTCTTCTTTGCCGTCAAGCTCGCGGGAGCTGCCTACCTGGTGTTCCTCGGTATCAAATCGCTCCGCCGATCGGCCCAGAGCGGCGCCGGTGAGCGTGCGCGCGGCGTACGGCCAACATTGCTGCTTCGCGATGGCGCGGTCGTCGCGCTGCTGAACCCCAAGACGGCCCTGTTTTACGGCGCGTTCCTGCCGCAGTTCGTCGATCCCGCCGCGGGTTCGCCGCTCGCCGAGACTCTCCTGCTAGCCGCCCTGTTCGTGATCATTGCCGTGGTGACCGACAGCATTTATGTCTACATGGCGTCGGCTCTTTCAACCGCCGCCGGTTCGCGAGCCCGCTGGGGCTCGATCGGGCGCTACGCCGCCGCGGGGACTCTCGTCGGGCTGGGGGTCTACGCGGCGTTGTCGAGCTCGAAGCTCTCGAAGTAGCGCGCGGTCGCGCGTCAGTCCTCGTCGAGCACGATTGCGCAATTTCGGTCAGGCTTCCCCGATCGGGAGCGGCTATCGTGCGTGTCGCCGAGGAGAATATCCGATTGAGTACGGCAGCCGCCGAGAGATATGGCGCGAGGTTTCGCAGGGTGCTCGAGTACGTCGATGCTCATCCGGACGAGAAACTCAACGTCGAAGGGCTGAGCGGTATCGCAGCCTTCTCCAAGTGCCATCTCCACCGGCAGTTCTCGGAGCTTCTCGGGGTCGGCGTCCATCGATACATCTCGCTCAAGCGGCTGAAGCGGGCCTCCTATCAGCTCGCCTTTCGCGGAGATCTCCCGATCACCGACATCGCCTTGACGAGCGGCTACGAAGGACCGGAAGCGTTTGCTCGCGCGTTCAAGAGAATCGTCGGACAGTCGCCGTCAGGATTCAGAAAAGCGCCGCAGTGGAGCGACTGGCATGCATGCTTTCAACCGCTCGGCGGAGTGAGGAGGAGAATCATGAGCGCGCGGTACCGAATCGATGAGGTCAGGATCGTCACCTTCGAGGAAACCAGGGTCGCGGCGCTCGACTATCGCGGCGACACCCGGTCGATCGGGAACGCCATCCGCGCGTTCATCGCATGGCGGACGCAAAACGACCTATCGCCCAGGGTGAGCGCCACATTCAACATCGTCCATCACCACCCGGCCGGAGGCGAGGAAGGCGACTGTCATTACGAGCTGTGCGCGTCCACCGATCGCGGCGTACCGGAGAATTCTCTCGGGGTCGTGGAGAAACTCATTCCCGCCGGCCGGTGCGCGCTGCTGCGACACGTGGGCTCCGACGATCATCTCGCGGAGCCGGTGAGCTTTCTGTACTCGCAGTGGCTGCCGCAGAGCGGCGAGGAGCTGCGCGACTTCCCCCTCTACTTCCAGCGAGTCCGCTTCTTCCCGGACGTGCCCGAGCACGAGGCGGTGACCGACATCTTTCTGCCGCTCAAATAACGAGCTACTCCGACCTCACCACGAGTAGCCCCACCCCCACGACGATCAGCGCGATGCTCGCCCACAAGGGGATATCCACCCGGTCCCGGTGCCCGATCGAGAGCGCGAAGGGACCGACCCTCGTCTCATGGGTGTCGTGCGTGTACGTGAACCCTCGATAGATGAGCCCGAGCGTCCCCGCGACGATCAGGACGATGGCGGCGAGCTGCTTCACTTTCATGGTGCCCTCTCAAGTGGCCGGACTCGCGCGCACCGCTCGGGTGCACGCCAGTCATCATACTCATGGCGCGGCCGTCCGGCTGACGCGCTTGCCGTATTCCGCGATGACGGTGCACAAGGCATCTATCGCCGGCCGTCGCGCGGTGGTTTTGCGCCAGATGGCGCCGACGTGGCGGATGGGAACGGGCCGGGCAAGCGGTCTCACTACCACGCCTCGAGCGGCGCCGTAAGCCCCTTTGCCCGCGAGCTCGGGTATCAAGGTGATGCCGGCACCGGACGCGACCATCTGTCTCAGCGTCTCGAGGCTCGTCGCCCGGAAGTCCTGATGCTCCTGGACGCCGGCGCGGCTGCAGAGCGCAAGCGCCTGATCGCGCAGGCAGTGGCCCTCCGTGAGGAGCAGGAGGGACTCATCCTGGAGCTCCTCTAGACGGACGACGGCCTGCTTTGCGAGGCGATGGCGCTCCGGGACCGCGACCTGGAACGCCTCCTCGTAAAGCTCGCGGACCTCAAGTCCGTCGAGGTCCACGGGCAGGGCGAGGACGCCCAGATCGATCTCCCCGCCATGCAGCTTCTCCAGCAGGGGTGCGGTCTGGTACTCGTACAGGAGCAACGTCAGACGCGGCAGTGCCTTGCGGATGGCCGGCATCACCTGCGGCAGCAGGTACGGTCCGATGGTCGGTATCAGGGCGATGCGCAACCGCCCCGCGAGCGGATCACGGTGCGCTCGCGCGAGAGTGACGACTTCCT
Source organism: uncultured Gammaproteobacteria bacterium (assembly GCA_963849095.1). GTDB lineage: Bacteria > Pseudomonadota > Gammaproteobacteria > Steroidobacterales > Steroidobacteraceae > JASHUC01. The sequence continues at coordinate 320,922 of CAWKGA010000009.1, read as the reverse complement.
CGCTGGCCTCGAGCATGCGGCGCGCGCGGGCAACGATCTGCTCGCCGGCCTCCGTCAGGGCGATGCGCTTCGGCTGCCGCTCGATGAGCTGCACCCCGAGGTAATTCTCGAGCTTCTTGAGCTGGGCCGAAAGCGTCGGCTGGCTCACGAAGCAACGCTCCGCCGCACGGCCAAAGTGCCGCGTGTCCGCCACCGCGACCAGGTATCGCAGGTCCTTGAGCTTGATATCCGCCATCCGGGTTCCGATATATGGCCTCTATCGGAATTATAAAGTCAATCGATTGGAACTTCGATGACCGGACGCCCATGCTGCCCGGCAACGCAGGACCTCGAGGGTCCGGCAGGAGGAGAAGGATCATGGTGAATGTAGGACAGAAATTTCCGGATTACGTGCTGACCGGCGTCGTATCGAGCGATCCCCATACGGCTTTCCAGACGATCGACTCCAAGCGCTTCCCGGGGAAGTGGCGAGTCGTGTTCTTCTGGCCCAAGGACTTCACGTTCGTGTGTCCCACGGAGATCGCGGGCTTTGCGAAGCTCGACAAGGAGTTCAAGGCGCGCGACGCGCAGCTCCTCGGAGCGAGCATCGACAGCGAGTACGTGCACCTCGCCTGGCGCCAGCAGAAGGAGGAGCTGAAGAACCTGCCGTTCCCGATGCTCTCCGACATCAGGCGCGAGCTCACGGGCGCGCTCGGCATCCTCGATGCCGATGCGGGAGTTGCGCAGCGGGCGACCTTCATCGTCGATCCGCAGGGCATCGTGCGCTTCGTCTACGTGACCGATCTCAACGTCGGCCGCAGCCCGGACGAGGTGCTGCGCGTGCTCGATGCGCTGCAGACGGACGAGCTGTGCCCCTGCAACTGGCAAAAGGGTGAGGAGACGCTGCAAGCCGCCTGAGCGCAGACGCGGGGCGGCGGCAAGTGGTGCCGGCCGGAGCGGACGACCCGGCCGGCACCCGAACGGAGGAGTGACATGATGACTCTCGATACGCTTCGCGATGCGCTGCCCGGCTCCGCGGCAGGTCAGGCCACGCGGTTGCGCGAGTCGCCGCGAAGGAACGCCTCGATGTTCGCCGCCACCTCGTCGAGGCACCGCTGGCGGGCCTCGCGGGCGGACCAGGCCATGTGCGGAGTGATCAAGTAATTGGGCAGGTCCGCGGCGAGAAGGGGGCTACCGTCCACCGGCGGCTCTTGCGTCAGGACGTCGATGGCGGCGCCGCCGATGCGCCGGGCTCGCAACGCCTCGGCGAGTGCCGCCGAATCGATCAGGCCGCCGCGGGCGGTGTTGATGAGCAGCGCATCGGGCTTCATCAAAGAGAGCTCTCGAGCGCCGATCAGATTCTGCGTGGCGGGCGTCAGCGGGCAGTGAAGGCTCAGCACGTCGACCTGAGGCAACATCTCGTGCAGGTCGATCCGCCCCGGCGCGCGCTCCGCGCCCGGACGGTTGGCGATGACGATTTGCATGCCGAGCGCCGCCTGCGCCGCCTGCGCGACGGAGCGGCCGAGCGTGCCGTGGCCCACGATTCCGAGCACCCGCCCGCTCAACTCCCGGACCGGAAAGTCGAGCATCGTGAATTGCGGGCTCCTGCCCCACGAGCCATCGACGGCGAGCCGGCCGTACTCCCGCAGCCGATGCGTGAGCAGCAGGATCGCCGCGAGCACGTGCTGCGTGACGGAGGTGGTGCAGTAGTCGCGGACGTTGCAGACGGCGATGCCGCGCTCGCGGGCGGCGTCGAGATCGACGTTGTTCGTTCCCGTCGCCGCGACCGTGATGAGCCGCAACTCGCCGACCGTCGCCATCCGCTCGCGCGTCATGCGCAGCTTGTTGAGCAGAACGATCTCGCACCCGGCGATGCGCTTGACGATCTCGGCATCCGGTGTCACGTCGTGGAGCTCGAGTCCGGGGAGAATGCGCTTCAGGCGCCTCGTATCGAGGTCGCCGTGGCTCACGGTCGCAAAATCGAGGAAGACGGCCTTCATTGCGGGGCGCTCGTGCGGGGCTCAGTCCCGGAAGTTGTTGAATTGCAGCGGCAGCTCGAGTTCGGACTTTCGCAGGAGCTGCATGGCGGCCTGCAGGTCGTCCTTCTGCTTGCCGGTGATGCGGACCTTATCCCCCTGGATGCTCGCCTGCACTTTGAGCTTCGCGTCCTTGACCAGGCGCGCGATCTGCTTGCCCGCCTCGGTATCGATGCCGTGGCGCAACGTCACCTCCTGGGTCGCCGCGGAGAGGGCGATCTGTGGCTCCTTCGTCTCGATGCAGGCGGCGTCGACGCCGCGCTTCGCGAGGCGCAGCTTCAGGATCTCGAGCATCTGCTTCAACTGAAAGTCGACCTGCGCCTGCAGGGTGACGACGAAATCCTTCAGCTCGAACCGGGCGCCCGTGTCCTTGAAGTCAAAGCGCTGCGCGAGCTCGCGATTCGCCTGGTCGACGGCATTGGTGACCTCGTGCGCATTGAGCTCGGAGACGACATCGAAGGACGGCATGGCGAACCTCTGGTGGGGGGTTGGCACGGCGCGAGCAGCCCCTTGAATTTCAATGAGAAGCTGCACTTGGGACCGCGCGCTCAAAGGTATTCTAGCGGAAGGCGGACGGCCTGCACGATCCCGCCCGCGCGGCCTGGATCGCAGCGAGTTCTCCTGCTGAGGGCGGGCGGCTTGACGCCCGCCGGGGGGCCCGGCGATACTCGATGCTATGTCGATGCAGCCTCACAACGCGAACGCTCGCTGGTGGTGGCGCAACTCTTTCCGGAGTGGGCGCTGGATGCTGCTGTCGTAATCGACTTTAGTTCCGCTGAACCGAAACCCATCTCCGGACCGCTCCGAGATGGGTTTTTTGTTATGGGCGCGAGTTTCAGGTACGGCAAGTGAAGTTGAAAGCTCCATTCGACATCCCGGGCGATCTCGACACGCCCGTCTCGGCGTTCATGAAGCTCGCCGCGTTCCGGCCGCACTTCCTGCTGGAGAGCGTCGAGGGCGGCGAGCGGCTCGGACGCTTCTCCTTCATCGGTTTCGGCGAGGGTCTCGAGGTGCGGCTCGATCGCGACGGTCTCACGATCGGAGCGGACCGACAGGCGATCCCCACCACGGCGGCGGAGCTGCTGTCCGCGCTGCGGCACACGCTGGCACGCGCGCCGCAGCCGCAGCCGCAGATCGCCGGCGTGCCGCTCGCCGGAGGGCTCGTCGGATACGCCTCGTACGACATCGTGCGCTTCTTCGAGCGCCTACCGCGGCGCACCGGGCTCGAAAGCGGTGTCCCCATCCTGCACTACATCGCTCCGCGGTCGCTCCTCGTTTTCGATCATCTCTCTCGCGGCATCGCCCTGCTCCACGCGGGATCGGACGACGAGCGGCACGCAGTCCGCAGGGAAGTCGTGCAGGCGCTGCGCGGTGCGCTTCCTGACGGCGCACACCGCGGCCGCTATACGGCGCCCATCGCCTCGTGCAGCCGCGAGCAGCACCTCGCCGGGGTGAGACGAGTGCAGGAGTACATTGCCGCCGGCAACGTCTACCAGCTGGTCCTCTCCACGCGCTTCTCCGGCCGGCACGACCTCGATCCCTTCCAGGCGTACCGGGCGCTGCGGCTCATCAATCCATCTCCATACATGTACTACTGCGCGCTCGGGGATGTGACGGTGGTCGGCTCCTCTCCCGAGGCGCTGGTCAAGCTGCAGGGCGACCGGGCACAGCTGCGCCCCATTGCCGGCACGCGGCCGCGCGGCGACGATGCGGCCGCCGACCTCGCGTGCGAGGCGGAGCTGCGCGCGGACCCGAAGGAGAACGCCGAGCACGTCATGCTCGTCGATCTCGCCCGCAACGATCTGGGCCGCGTTGCTCGCGCGGGCACTGTCGGCGTGGATCCCTATCGCGCGATCGAGCGCTACAGCCATGTCATGCACATCGTGAGCGGCGTGAACGGAGAGCTCGCGCCCGGGCGCGACGCGTTCGACCTGTTCGCCGCATCGTTTCCGGCGGGGACGCTCGTCGGCGCGCCGAAAGTGCGCGCCATGCAGATCATCGACGAGCTGGAGCCCGTCGGCCGCGAGCTCTACGGCGGCACCGTCGGATACTTCGGCGCCCGCGGCGACATGGATCAGGCCATCACCATCCGCACGCTCGTGTTCCGCGGCGACGAATACAGCTACCAGGCCGGAGGCGGCATCGTCGCCGACAGCGTTCCGGAGGCCGAGCACGAGGAGGTCCTCGCCAAGAGCGCCGCGGTCAGGCGCGCGCTCGAGCTCGCGGAGGAGGGACTGTGAAGCCGCGGCTACTGCTCATCGACAATTACGACTCCTTCACCTACAACCTGGTGCAGGCGTTCCTCGTGCTCGGCGCGGACGTGGGCGTCCACCGCAACGACGAGCTCACCGTGAGCGAGGCGCTTGCGCTCTCTCCCTCCCATCTCTGCATCTCGCCGGGGCCGGGCACTCCCTACGATGCGGGCGTCTCGATGGACATGATCCGCGCGTTCGCGGGACGTATCCCGGTCCTCGGCGTGTGCCTGGGGCATCAGTCGATCGTCGAGGTGTTCGGCGGCAAGGTGGTGCGCGCTCAGCGCCTGATGCACGGCAAAACGTCCACGATCACTCATGATGGACGCACCCTCTTCGAGGGATTGCCGCAGCAGTGCGAGGTGGGACGCTATCACTCGCTGATCGCCGCGCCGGAGCGCATGCCGCAGGTGCTCGAGGTGAGCGCTCTCACCCCGGAAGCCGAGATCATGGGCGCTCGGCATCGCACGCTGATGGTGGAGGGTGTCCAGTTTCACCCCGAGAGCATCCTGACGCCGGTGGGTCCCCAGCTGTTGCGGAATTTCCTCGCGCAATCGGGGGGCGAGCGCACGCGGGAGTCGCACGCCGGAGCCGCGGATGTCCTCGCTCCGTAAATCGCTCGAGCGGCTGCTCCAGCGCCGCGATCTCACCGAGAGCGAGGCCGAAGAGCTGCTCGGCGCGCTCACTCAGCCCGACACCTCGCCGGCCGTCGCGGGCGCAGTGCTCGCGGCGCTGCGCGTCAAGGGCGTGGTGGCGGACGAGGTCCGGGGACTGGCCAAGGGCATGCGGCGCCTCGCGCGCCGTCCGCGCATTCCGGCGGGCGTGCGCGCCATCGACGTGGTCGGCACGGGCGGAGACGGCTCCGGCAGCCTCAACATCTCCACGGGCACGGCGCTGCTCACCGCCGCGTGCGGCCTGTCGGTGGTCAAGCACGGCAACCGCTCCATCTCGAGCCGCGCGGGCAGCGCCGATGTCCTCGAAGCACTCGGCCTCACCCTGCCGCTCGACGAGGAGGCGGCACCAGGCTGTCTCGCGGCCGCGAATTTCACGTTCCTGTTCGCACCTTACTATCACCCCGCCATGAAGGCGCTTGCGCCCGTTCGCGCCGCGCTCGGCGTGCGAACCGTCTTCAACATCCTGGGACCGCTCACGAACCCGGCCGAGCCGGCGCTGCACGTGATCGGCGCCCCGCGCCTCGAGGAGGCGCGGCTCATCGCCGATACGCTCGCCGGGATGCCGATCGAGCGCGCGTTCGTCATACACGGCGCCGAAGGCTGGGACGAGCCGACACCCGTCGGACCTTTCACCCTGCTCGACGTGCATCAGGGGAGGGTGGACGTGGAGGTCCGCTCGGCGGCGGACTACGGGATCGAGAGCTGCACGAGCTCCGGGCTCGCCGGCGGCGACGCGCAGCACAACGCGAGCGCCCTGCGCGCGGTCCTCACGGGCGAGGATCGGGGTCCCCATCGCGACTGCCTGCTGCTCGGCGCCGCACTCGCCCTGGAGGTCGCAGGCCTCGCGCGCTCGCGTCGCGGGGCCGTCGAGCAGGCTGCGCATGCGATAGACAGCGGCGCGGCGCGCCGCGTGCTCGATGCCGTGGCCACGTTCAACGCTGCGCGGAGCACGGCGCGATGAGCGGCGGGTTTCTCGAGCAGATGGCCCGGAGCAGCGCGAAGCGCGTGGCGCAGGCGCGCTCGCGCGTCGGGGAGGGCGCGCTGCTCGCGCGCGCCCGCACATCGCCACCGGCATCGCCGCTTGCCCTGGACGCGCGGGGGTTCGATCTGATCGCGGAGGTCAAGCTGCGCTCCCCCTCGGCCGGGCAGCTCGCGCCAGTGGCCGGCCCCGCGCCAGCGGTCGGTCTTGCGCCGGCCGTTCGCGACCTGGCGGACAGGGTCGAGGAATATGCCCGAGCAGGCGCCGCGGCGGTGTCGGTGCTCACCGAGCCCACGCGCTTCGACGGGTCGCTCGAGCACTTGCAGATCGCGACGCGGGCGCTCGACGCATTCCACGTGCCGGCGATGCGCAAGGACTTCCTGGTCGATCCCTACCAGGTGCTCGAGGCGCGGGTCGCGGGCGCCGGCGGTGTCCTCGCGATCCTGCGGATGCTGAGCGAGCATCAGGCCGGCGCGTTGCTCGATTGCGCGCGCGACATGGGGCTGTTCGTGCTGCTCGAGGCCTTCGACGAGGCCGACATCGACCGCGCGCACGCGATCGTCGAGGCGCGCAGCACCGTGATGAGCCTGCTCGTCGGGCTCAACTGCCGCGACCTCGATACCCTGCAGGTCGTGCCCGGCCGCCTGGAGTCGCTCGCGGGCCGCCTCCCATCGAGTGTGCCGCGAGTCGCGGAGAGCGGTGTCGGATCGGCGGCGGATGCAGCGAGCGTGGCCGCTGCGGGATACGACCTCGCGCTGGTCGGCAGCGCGCTCATGACCGGAGGCGACCCCGCCACGCTGGCCCGCGAAATGCTCACCGCAGGCCGAAGCGCGATTCGGGCGGATCGGGGCGCGGCTGGCCGTGCGGCGGAGCGCGGCGCGGCCAGCCGCGGAAAGAGCTGAGTCATGTGGATCAAGATCTGCGGGATGACGACTCCCGAGGCCATCGAGGCGGCGCTTGCAGCGCGGGTCGACGCGATCGGCTTCGTGTTCTCGCCTTCGCCGCGCCGGCTCGCCCCGTTCGACGCCGCGCGACTCGCGAGTTCCGCGCGCGGCCGCATTCCCTGCATCGCGGTCACGCAGCATCCATCGCAGCAGCTGCTCGACGCGATCGTCGCGGAATTCAAGCCCGACGTGTGGCAGAGCGATGTGGAGGACCTGGCACACTTGCGTGCGCCGGAGGGCCTCACCGTCCTGCCGGTATTGCGAGCCGGGCGAGCCGCGCCCGAGCCGCTTCCCGCGCGTGTGCTCTACGAAGGGCCTCGCAGCGGGGCCGGTGTGGCGTGCGACTGGTCGGGCGCGCGCGCCATGGCCCGCCGGACCGAACTGGTGCTCGCGGGCGGCCTCACCGTCGCGACAGTCGGCACCGCGATCGATAGCGTTGGGCCCTTCGGGGTCGACGTGTCGAGCGGCGTCGAGGAGAAGCCGGGCCTCAAGAGCCCGTCGAAGATCGTTCAATTTGCGGAAGCCGCGCGCGCTGCGTTTCGCGCCCGTGCAGGTGCACGGGACGGCCAATCCACGCCTCGCGCGCGCGATGTCACCGAGGAGAAAATGCGATGACGCTCGACATGCCCCAGGCGGAGCGGGAGCGGCTGCTCGCCGAAGTGCTCGCCGGCCGATTACCGGATGCGCGAGGCCGCTTCGGCCCCTTCGGCGGACGCTATGTGCCGGAGACGCTCATACCGGCACTGGAACAGCTGGAGCAGGGCGTGCGCGAGCAGCTGCACCGCGAGGATTTTCAGGCGGCGCTCGGAAGCGAGTTGCGGACCTGGGCCGGACGGCCGACCGCGCTGACGCATGCGACCCGCCTCTCGACGCGCTGGGGCGCGGAGATCTGGCTCAAGCGCGAGGATCTCGCGCATACCGGCGCCCACAAGATCAACAACGCGATCGGCCAGGCGCTGCTTGCGCAGCGGCTCGGCGCGAAGCGCATCGTCGCCGAGACGGGCGCCGGGCAGCACGGCGTCGCGAGCGCCGCGGCCTGCGCGCGCGTGGGGCTTCCGTGCACGGTGTACATGGGCGAGGTCGACATGGAGCGCCAGGCGCCAAACGTCGGCCGCATGCGCCTTCTCGGAACGACGGTCGTTCCGGTGAAGAGCGGTGACCGGACATTGCGCGCCGCGATCGACGAGGCGATACGCGACTGGGTGTCGGACCCTCTCGACACCTACTACCTGCTCGGCTCGGCGATCGGCCCGCACCCCTATCCGTATCTCGTTCGCGAGCTGCAGGCGATCATCGGACGCGAGGCGCGGGCGCAGATGCTCGCGCAGGCGGGAGGGCTGCCGGATGCCGTCATGGCGTGCGTCGGCGGCGGTTCCAACTCCATCGGCCTGTTCCATGCGTTCGTGCCGGACCCGCGAGTCGAGATCATCGGCATCGAGGCCGGAGGCCGCGGCAACGGCCTCGGCGAGAACTCGGCGACGCTCGCATTTGGCCGGCCGGGGGTGCTCCACGGCTGTTACTCCATCCTGCTGCAGGACGAGCACGGCCAGGTGCAGGAGACGCACTCGATCTCCGCGGGCCTCGATTACTCGAGCGTCGGGCCGGAGCACGCGCTCCTGCTTGCGACGGGGCGCGCGCGCTACGAGATCGCGAGCGACGAGGAGGCGCTCGCGGCCGTGAAGGAGTGCTGCCAGAGCGAGGGCATTTTGCCGGCGCTCGAGAGCGCCCACGCAATCGCGGGCGCGAAGCGGTGGGCGGCACGCCATCGCGGAGGACGCATCCTCGTCGGACTCTCGGGAAGGGGGGACAAGGACATGTCCACGCTGCAGCAGACGCTGCTCGCGCAACTCGAGAGTGGGCAAGCCTCATGAGTCAAACGACTCCACGACCGCGCGAGCGGATCACCGCCGCCATCCGAGCAGCGAGCCGAGACGCCGGCCCGGCGCTCGTCGCATACCTCACCGCCGGCTTCCCGAGCCGGGAACGCTTCACCGAGGACGTGCATGCGCTGGCGCGCGGCGCCGACGTGATCGAGATCGGCGTGCCGTTCACCGATCCCATGGCGGACGGCGTGACGATCCAGCGATCGAGCCAGGCGGCTCTGGCGCAGGGGGTGACGCTCGAGTGGATTCTCGGCGAGCTCTCTTCGATGCCACGCGTCCGCGTGCCCGTGCTGCTCATGAGCTATTTGAATCCGCTGCTCGCCTTTGGCCCGGAGCGGCTGGCCGCCGTGGCAGCGCGGGCCGGCGTGTGCGGTTTCATCGTGCCGGACCTCCCGTTCGACGAGAGCTCGCCGATGCGCGAGGCGCTGGCCGCCGAAGGCCTGGCGCTCGTGCAGATGGCGACCCCGGTGACGCGGCCGGAGCGCTTGGGCCCGCTGTGCGACGCGAGCGAAGGCTTCGTGTATGCCGTCACGATGACCGGGACCACGGGAAGGAGCGTGACGGTGCCGTCCGAGACGCTCGAGTATCTCGACCGAGTCCGCGCCCGGTCGACGCTTCCGGTGTGCGCCGGCTTCGGCATCCGCGGCCCCGAGCAGGTAGCGCGGCTCCGCGGCCACGTGGATGGTGTGATCGTCGGCTCCGCGCTCGTCGAGGTGCTGGAGCGGGGAGACGATCCGGCGGCGTGGCTCGCCACGCTGCGCGGGAACGGATGACGCGGCGCTGACGAACACGTGCGCAGCGCGCGCCGCTGCGCCGCGGCTCGTCAGGCCCCGAGGATCTGGTCAACCGCCCGGCGGTCGCTCTCCGCGAGCGCGAACCCGAAGATCTCCAGGTCCTCGCGCATGTGTATCTCGGAGCGCGTTCCGGTCAGCGGCACGACGCCGCTCTGCGTGAGGTAGCGGAAGAGAATCTGCGCGGGCGTCCGCACGTACCGCGACGCGAGCGATTCGATCACGGCGTGGCCGAGCACCTGTGGGTTGGCGCTCAACGTCCAGAAGCTCTGGTAGACGATGCGCTCCTCGACGCAGAAGGCGCGGATACCGCGGTCGTAGTCCGTATCGGCGTAGAAGCGGTTCTGAAGCACCGCGGGCTTGATGCGAGCCGCGCGGCACAAGCTCTCGAGCTCACCGAGCCGGTAGCAGTTGCTGATGCCGAGCTCACGGACACCGCCGGCATCCACCAGGGATTCGAGCGCCTGCCAGGCCCGCAGGGTCTGCTGCTCCGTGCCGAGAGGCGAGTGCAGGACGAGGCAGTCGAGGTAATCGGTCTTGAGATTCCGCAGCGAGACCGCGCAGGACTGGGCAATCTGCTCCGCGAGAGGCGCATCCGGGTCGTAGGGAATCCTCGCCGGGTCGTGGCCCGAGACCGGCGTGAACTTCGTCTGCAGATAGAGGTCGGCGCGGGTGAGGCCGGGACCCAAGCACGCGGCGATACCCGCTCCCACGCCCGGCTCGTCGTAGTGCCGCGGCTGGCAGGCGGTGTCGATGCCGCGAAACCCCTGTGCCACCGCCGCTGCGACCAGCCGCTCGGTGTCGCCTTTCTTCCAGGCCGTGCCGTAGAGGATCCCGGGAATGCGCACGCCGGCGGCGGAAGTCACAACGCTCATGCGTCGTATACTATCCGCTCATCCACCGGGCGGGTTCCCATGCAAATACTCATCATCGTCGCGATTGCCATCCATCTGCTCGCGGGCGTGTACTGGGCGGGCTCCACTTTCGTGCTCGCCGCATCGGGCGGGAGGGGCGCGGAGACGCTGTTTCGCTCCCAGATGATCGCCGCCGCGCTGGCGGTGGCCGCGGGATTGGTCCTGTGGGGCGTGCTCATCAAAGGCGCGGCCGGTCCGACGGAAACGTCGCTGAGCGTCGGCGCCGCGTGCGCGGTCATCGCGGCGGGTTTCCAGGGAGCCTGGCGCAAGCAGCCTGCCCTGTCTCAATTCATTGCCGCCGTCCTGCTTGCGATCACGGTCGTCTCGATGGCCATCGCGCGGTACATCACCTGAAAGCCACCGCCGGGCCGCTGTCCGTCCCGGCCTGGCTGTGAAGCCTAGCCCGCTCCGATCTGCTCGTGAGCGACCGAGGCGACCTTGTCGAGGTCCATCATGCGGGCCTCGCGCCAGCCTCCGAACTTGTAGTAGAGCGCCCCAAGTACCAGGGCGACGACCGAGGAGAGCGGAAAGCTCCACCAGATCGCATCGGCCCCGAGGGGCTTCAACATCGCGAGTGCGAGCGGAAAGCGCACGCAGAGCAGCGCGACGACGAGGATGAGAAGCGGAGGTACCACCGCCCCGTTCGCGCGCACGACGCCGAGCAGCACCAGCGCGATGCCGAAGAAGATGAAGTTCCAGGCGCCGATGTGGTTCAAGTGCACGGCGATGTGCAGCGCCGCGGAGTTGGGCGGCAGGAACAGGCCGAGCGCCTGGGCGCTGAGCAAGACGATCAGCACCACGAGGGAGGACGTGAGCGCGAGCTGGTACAGGACGCCCACGCGGGCCGTGGCGGCGACACGGTCCCATTTCCGCGCGCCGATGTTCTGCGCGACCATCGAGGAGACGGCCATGCCGATCGCGAAGGCCGGCATCTGCACGTAATTCCAGACCTGCAGCGCCGCTCCGAACGCCGCCGTGGTGTCGATGCCGAAGCGGTTGACGAGCGTGATCATCAGCACGCCGCTCAAGGAGACCACGATCATCTGCAGCGCCATCGGCACGCCCTTGGTGATGAGCGTCGCGACGATCGACCAGTCGACGCGCAGCAGCTTGAGCTCGACACCATGCAGGCAGAGCGGATTCTTGCGCCGATAGAGATGGATGACGAGCGCGATCAGGGCGGTCGCCTGGGCGAGGAGCGTGGCCAGCGCCGACCCGGCGATGCCGAGCCGCGGCACCGGCCCCCACCCGAAGATGAGGAGCGGATTGAGCGCGATGTCGAGCGCCACGTTGAGGATGAGGAAGTAGAGCGGAGTCTTCGAGTCGCCGGCGCCGCGCAACACCGAGGTGGCGAAGATGTAGAGCACGAGGAAGGGCAGCGACAGGAAGATCACGCGCATGTAGGCGACGGCGAGCGGCAAGGCCTCGGGCGGCGTCTTCATCGCATCGAGCATCGGGTAGCAGACCGTCCAGCCGACGACGCCGAGCCCGATGGCGATCACGACGGAGAAGCTCGCGCTGGTGCCGACGACGCGCTTCGCGTCGTACAGCCGGCGCGCGCCGAGGTACTGCCCGATCAAGATCGTCGCCGCGAGCGATGCGCCGAACAGCGCGCCGAGCACCAGGAACAGCACCACGTTCGCGTTGGAGCTCGCCGTGAGCGCCGCCTCGCCCAGGTACCGGCCGATCCAGACGGAGTTCACGGAGCCATCGAGCGATTGCAGGACGTTGCCGAGGAGGATCGGCATCGCGAAGAAGAACAATCTGTGGCTGATCGAGCCTTCGGTGAGGGAGCGGGCGGGTTGCATAAGGAAGGAATCGGGAATGGGCCGAGGCAGGCTAACCCACCGCTGCAATGCCGTCCACCGTGAGTTGCCGCCCTGTCCGTAATATACGGCTCACCTCACATCTGGCGGCTCCTGCCACTGGCCCCGCGCCGCTCAGCCCAGCCTGGCGACGAGCACCCACAGCGCCCCGATCGCGAGCATCGCCCACCCCGGCCAGTCCGCCGCGCGGCCCATGGCGAGCCAGACCACGCCTCCGAGCAGTATGGCGGCGCCGACGGCCGTGCTCTCGCGGCGGCGGCTCGACTCGCGGAGCGAGCGCTCGAGCGCCGCGACCGCCGAGAGGTCGACCTGCAGGCGCAAGTCGCCGTTCTGGGCGCGATACGCGGCACCCTTGGCGAGCGGTGCGAGCGAGCGCGCCGCCTCGAGGAGCTCCGGCAGCTGCAGCCGCAGATTCTTGAGGAGCGTCCGCCCGCTCATGCGCTCGCGCATCCATTCCCGCAGGATGGGGCTCGCGGTGTTCCACACGTCGAGCTCGGGATAGAGCTCCCGCCCCAGCCCCTCGACGTTGAGGAGCGTCTTCTGCAGCAGCACGAGCTGCGGCTGGATCACCATGTTGAAGCGCCGCGAGATCTCGAACAGCCGCAGCAGGATGTGGCCGAAGGAGATGTCCTTGAGCGGGCGGTCGAAGATCGGCTCGCAGACCGTGCGCACCGCCGATTCCATCTCGTCCACGCGGGTCTCGCGCGGCACCCATCCGGACTCGATGTGGAGCGTTGCGACGCGCCGGTAGTCGCGGTCGAAGACGGCGAGGAAATTGTCCGCGAGATAGCGCTGATCGCGCGGGTCGAGCGTGCCGACGATGCCGAAGTCCACCGCGGCGTACCGCGGATTGAGCGGGTCGTCCACGAGGACGAAGATGTTGCCCGGGTGCATGTCGGCGTGGAAGAAGTTGTGCTGGAACACCTGCGTGAAGAAGATCCGTACGCCGTTCTGCGCGAGCTTCGCGATATCGGTGCCGGCCTCGCGCAGCCGCGCGGTGTCGCTGATTTGAATGCCGCGGATGCGCTCCATGACCATGACATCCGTCCGGCAGTAGTCCCAGTACACCTCGGGCACGTAGAGCAGGTCGGACCCCGCGAAGTTGCGGCGCAGCTGCGCGGCGTTCGCCGCTTCGCGCATGAGGTCGAGCTCGTCGAGGACGGTCTTCTCGTATTCGGCGACGACTTCGATCGGGCGCAGGCGCCGCCCCTCGGGCCAGTACTTCTCGGCGAGACGCGCCAAGGCGTAGAGCACCTCCAGATCCCGCTCGATGACCGAGCGCATGTCGGGCCGCAGCACCTTCACGACGACGTCCTTCCCGTCCGGCAGCTGCGCCGCGTGCACCTGCGCAATCGAGGCGGCCGCGAGCGGCGACTCGTCGAATTCCTTGAACAGTTCCGCGACCGGGCGGCCTTGAGCGCGCTCGATGGCCGCGCGTGCGAGGTCCCCGGGGAACGGGGGTACCTGGTCTTGCAGCTTGACGAGCTCGTCCGCGATATCGGACGGCAGCAGATCGCGCCGCGTGGAGACCGCCTGGCCGAACTTCACGAAGATCGGCCCGAGCTCGGTGAGGGCGAGCCGCAAGCGCTCGGCGCGGCTCGAGCGGCGCCGCCGCGCGCGCCAGATGCCCGGCGAGAGGAGCACGAGAAGCCGCAGCGGCCGGTACAGATGGGTCGCGCGGACGAAGTCGTCGAGCCCATATTTGAGCAGCACGCGCTGGATCTGGAAGAGCCGTGCGAGCACGCGCAGTCTCACGGGACCGCCTCCCGCTCGAAGGCCGCTCGGCACGTCACGCTTCGCGCCCCTGCGGCCGCCTGGCCTCGATATGCCGAGCAAGAGCTTCGATGCGCGCCTCGAGCCGGTCGACGTCGTCCCGCACGGTGTCGATTCCCGTGAGCAGTTGACGCCCCTCGGAGCTCGAGACGAGGTGGCCGCGCTCGTGGGCGAGGTATTCCGCGACGTTGCGCAGCGTCGTGTCCGCGGTGCTGCGGCACCAGCCGAGCGTCGCCCGGGCGAGCCGCGCGATCTCGTGCGCGGGAACGTCCCCGATCGCAAGGGCCAGCTCCTCCTCCGGGTCCGGCCGCAGAAGCCGCAGCAGCTCGTGAAATCTCTCCGCGACCTCGGCATCTCCGCCGAGCTGCACGGCGCCACGCCGCGGGCTCGCGCCGACGGCCGGACCAGCCAGCGCGATGAGCGCGAGCAGGCCGCCGCTCACGCGCGCTTCGGCGTCCTCGGCGCGGCCCGAGGCAATCTTCAGGCCGTTCCCGTCGCAGGAGACGAGGAAGTCGGCAACGCCGCGGATCTCGACGGCAAGCCGGCGTCCCGCGAGCTCGGCGCAGATCTCCCGCGCGCGCGGCGACCTCGGCAGACCGCGGTTCAGGATGTTCTCGATCGTGGCGGCGACCATGGACTCGTGAGGAGCCGGACGGGGTGGGTTGCACGCGTACAGTAGCAATTTATGAGAGGGGATGCCTGCGATAGTATGGCCCCATGAGCTCTTTTGGAGCGCACGCTCTCGCCCTCGCGCCCCATCCCTCCGCTCGGTGCGACGCCGTGCGGGCGATCGAGGCGCGCGTCGCGCGGGCTCCCGACGGGGTGCTGACCGTCAGGTATTCGGTAGAGGGTGATCTCGCCCGCGTGCGCCTGCCTCCGCCGCGCCCGCCGCGTCGCGCGGACGGCCTGTGGCAGCACACCTGCTTCGAGGCGTTCGTCGCCCCCGACCCAGGGCCGGACTATCTCGAGCTCAATTTCTCGCCGTCGGGAGAATGGGCGAGCTACGCCTTCAGTGCTTACCGCGAGGGGATGGCCGCCGCGGAGGATACCGCCGCTCCGGCCATCACGGTCTCTCGAGACGGGGGCGCGTTGACGGTCGATGCGGCCGTTTGCCTCACGCGCCTGCGAGGCGGCGCCCCGGCGAGAGTCGCACTCGCGGCGGTGCTCGAGGAGTCGAGCGGTAGCCTGTCGTACTGGGCGCTGCAGCATCCGCCGGGCCGGCCCGATTTTCACCATCCCCGCGGGTTCGCGCTTCAAATCTAATCCGATGCAGTTCGGTATCGATCGCCTCCTCGCGGATTCATCGCTCCGCCGCCCGCTTGCAGGGCGGCGCGTGGCGCTGCTCGCCCACCCGGCGTCCGTCACGCGTGACCTCACCCACGCCCTGGATGCGCTCGCCTCCTCGGGCGACATCGAGCTCACGGCGGCGTTCGGCCCTCAGCACGGCCTGCGCGGCGACAAGCAGGACAACATGGTCGAGTCCCCGGACTTCGAGGACCCGGTCCACGGGATTCCCGTGTTCAGCCTCTACGGCACGGTGCGCCGCCCCACCGCGGAGATGATGGATACGTTCGACACGATGCTGGTCGACCTGCAGGACGTGGGCTGCCGCATCTACACGTTCATCACCACCTTGCGCTATGTGCTGGAGGAGGCCGCCCGGAGGGCGAAGTCGGTCTGGGTGCTCGACCGGCCGAATCCCGCCGGCAGGCCCCTCGAGGGGCTGCGCTTGAGGCCGGGGTGGGAGAGCTTCGTCGGCGCCGGAGCGCTGCCGATGCGTCACGGCCTCACGCTCGGGGAGCTCGCGCGCTGGCTCGTGCGCACGCTGCGGCTCGACGTGGACTGCCAGGTCGTCACGATGGAAGGCTGGACCCCATCTGAGCCGCCCGGGTACGGCTGGCCGCTCGGCGAGCGCAGCTGGGTCAATCCGAGTCCCAATGCGGCGAGCCTGTCGATGGCCCGCTGCTATGCGGGGACCGTGATGATCGAAGGCACGACCTTATCGGAAGGCCGCGGCACGACGCGTCCGCTCGAGCTGCTCGGCGCGCCGGGCCTCGATCCCGCCGCCCTCCTCCGCGAGATGCAGGCGCTCGCGCCGCAGTGGCTCCGCGGCTGCCGCCTGCGCGCGTGCTGGTTCGAGCCCACGTTCCACAAGCACACCGCGAAGCTCTGCGCGGGATTCCAGATCCATGTCGACGATCCCGCCTACGATCATGAGGCGTTCCGGCCCTGGCGGCTCGTGGCCCTCGCGCTCAAGGCGCTGCGCCGCCTGCATCCGGATCACGGCCTGTGGCGCGACTTCCCGTACGAGTACGAGACGGATCGGCTCGCCTTCGACCTGATCAACGGCGGGCAGCTGCTGCGCTCGTGGATCGACGATCCCCGGGCCGTGCCGGGAGATCTCGACGCGCTCGTGGCGCCGGACGAGGCATCGTGGAGGGAGGAGAGGCGGGCCTCGATGCTCTATCCGGAGTAGGCCGTCCTGCCGCCGCCGCAGCTCGAGTCAGTACTTGTAACCGCGGTGGACCGCGACGATTCCCCCGGTGAGGTTGTGATAGCGGCAGTCCTCGAGCCCCGCCTGCTGCATCATGGCGAGCAGCTCCTCCTGCCCGGGATGCATCCGGATCGACTCCGCGAGATACCGGTAGCTCGCCTCGTCATGGGCGACGAGCTTGCCGAGCCACGGCAGCACCCGGAAAGAGTACGCATCGTAGAGCGGGCTCAGCGCCGGCCCCGGATGCGAGAACTCGAGCACCAGCAGCTGACCGCCCGGCTTCAATACGCGACGCATCGAGGCGAGAGCCGCCTGCTTGTCGGTGACGTTCCGCAGCCCGAAGCCGATCGTGACGCAGTGGAAGCTGCTGTCCCGGAACGGCAGACTCTCCGCGTCGGCCTGCGCATAGCGCACGTTGTCCACGAGGCCTTCATCGGTCAGGCGGTCCCGCCCGCGTCCGAGCATCGCGGCATTGATGTCGGCCAGCACGACGAGGCCGCCGCTTCCGACCTGGCGGGCGAGGCCGGCCGCGAGGTCGCCGGTGCCCCCCGCCACATCGAGCGCGTGCTGGCCTGGGCGCAGGCCCGCGAGGCCGAGAGCGAACCGCTTCCACAGCCGGTGCAGACCGGCCGACATCAGATCGTTCATCAAATCGTAGCGGTCCGCGACGGAGTCGAAGACACCGCGGACGCGCTGCGCCTTCTGACGCCGCGGCACGCGCTGGAACCCGAAATCGGCGAGGGGCTCGTCAGTCACGGCCAAGCTCGAACATTCTCTTGCAATTTGGAACGGACACTGCGCAGAATCGCCCCGCTCGCCTCCCCGACGCAAGTCGCCGAGGTGGTGGCAACAAACGGGGGTCTTGATACATCTGGGGCCAAGCCATCGAGCTTGGCCCCGTTTTTTTGCCTGTCATGTCCGCGGCGTCCCGCCCGCCGGGGGAGCGGCCGCCGATCGGCTCGCCCTCACCCGCGCCTGGTACTCCGCCCACTTGCGGTCGCGCGTGCTCCCGAGCTCGTACAGGTACTTCCAGCTGTAAAGTCCGGTATCGTGGCCGTCGTCGAACACGAGCTTGACGGCGTACCTTCCGACCGGCTCGATCGCCTTGATCCCGACGCTCTCCTTGCCTATTACGAGCACTCCCTCCCCGGGACCGTGCCCCTTCACCTCGGCCGACGGCGAATGGACGCGCAGGTACTCGAAGGACAGCTCGAAGCGGCTTCCGTCGTCGAAGACCACCTCGAGCTGCCGCGAGCGGGTCCGTAGCTTTAACTCGGTGGGAGTGGGATCCGACATAGTGTGGGCAGTATAAGCGGGCAGGTGGAGCGACCGGTGCTTGTGCGGTGCACTGGCTCTATACTGGGCATCCCTGCACTGCAGCGGGGGCCTGCTAGGCGGAACACTGCACCCCACCATGCAACCTACCGACACGTCCCACCCCGACTACTATCACCGTGTTGTCGATTGCCAGTGGGCATGCCCTGCCCACACGGACGTACCGGAGTACATCCGGCTGATCGCCCAGGGCCGCTTCACCGACGCCTACATGGTGAACCGGCAATCGAACGTGTTTCCCGCCATCCTCGGGCGCGTGTGCGACCGGCCCTGTGAGCCGGCCTGCCGCCGGGGGCGCGTGGAAGCGAAGCCGGTCGCCATCTGCCGGCTGAAGCGGGTCGCGGCCGATCATCGCGACGACGTGACCGGACGGCTTCCGCGCATACCCAAGGTCAAGAACGGCAAGCGGATC
This sequence comes from uncultured Gammaproteobacteria bacterium, assembly GCA_963849095.1. GTDB lineage: Bacteria > Pseudomonadota > Gammaproteobacteria > Steroidobacterales > Steroidobacteraceae > JASHUC01. The sequence continues at coordinate 302,630 of CAWKGA010000009.1, read as the reverse complement.
GCTTGCATCGGCGCGGGCTGTGCCTCGCTCACGGTCGCGAACGATCTCATGCCGCTTGGCTACGAGGTGACGATCTTCGAGCAGTACGGGGAGCCGGGCGGGCTCATGCGCACGAACATCCCCTCGTTCCGGCTCCCGGGCGACGTCCTCAACGAGGAGATCGCCATGATCGTGGGCATGGGAGTCGACCTCCAGCTCAACCACCCCATCCGCAGCATGCGGGAGCTCCTCGAGAAGGGCGGATTCGACGCCGTGTTCGTCGGCTCCGGCGCCCCCCGGGGCAAGAATCTCGACGTGCCCGGCCGTGAGGAGGCTGCGGACCACATCCACATCGGGATCGCCTGGCTCGAGTCGGTGGCGTTCGGCCATCTCGACCGGATCGGCGAGCGCGTGCTCATCATCGGCGTCGGGAACACCGCCATGGATTGCTGCCGCACCTCGCTCAGGCTCGGGGCGAAGAGCGTGAAAGTGATGGCGCGCAAGCCGCGGGGCTTCTTCAAGGCCTCCGACTGGGAGCTCGAGGACGCCGAGGAGGAGAGCGTCGAGATCGTGATCAACCGCTCGCCGAAGTCCTTCGTGATGGAGAACGGCAAGCTCACCGGCATGCTGTTCGAGCGCATGGAGTACGAGGTGGACGGCCGCGGCCGCATCACGGCGGAGCGGACGGCCGGAGAGGAGTTCTTGCCGGCCGACGACGTGATCCTCGCCATCGGCCAGGAGAACGCCTTTCCCTGGGTCGAGCGCGACCTCGGCATCGAGTTCGACAAGTGGGACGTTCCCGTCGTCGATCGGACGACGTTTCAGTCCACGCGCCCCGGAGTGTACTTCGGCGGCGATGCGGCGTTCGGGCCGAAGAACATCATCTGGGCCGTCGAGCACGGCCACCAGGCCGCCATCTCCATTCACAAGTACTGCCAGGGCGAGTCCGTGACGCAGCGCCTGCCGCCGGGCGTCAACCTGCAGAGCCGCAAGATGGGCATCCACGAGTGGTCGTACGCCAACGACTACGCCCCCCTCGAGCGCCGCCTGATGCCGCACGTGTCCCTGAAGGAGCGCTTCAAGAAGCTCAACATCGAGGTGGAGCTCGGCTTCACCGCGGAGCAGACGGCCGCCGAGGTGCAGCGCTGCCTCAATTGCGACGTGCAGACGGTGTTCATCGCGAAGCTCTGCATCGAGTGCGACGCCTGCATCGACATCTGCCCGGTCGATTGCCTCACCATCACTCACAACGGCGAGGAGGCGGACCTGAGAACCCGCCTGAAGGCGCCGGCGAAGAATCTGGCGCAGCCGCTCTACGTGTCCGCGCCGCTCCCGCAGACCAGCCGCGTCATGGTGAAGGACGAGGACCTCTGCGTTCACTGCGGGCTCTGCGCCGAGCGGTGCCCGACGGCCGCGTGGGACATGCAGAAGTCGCACGTGCTGTGGCCGCAGGTGGCGGACGAGGCGGCCGCCTCGGCCGCCCAGGAACCGAAGATCGCCTGAAGTCAATTCTCCAGCTGGACTCTCAACGCCGACATGTCTTTCGAGCAACCGACGACTCGCGCCGCCGACCGGGTCAACGACTTCGTCATCAAGATCGCCACCGTTAACGGCACGGGCTCGGCGAGCGCAAACACGCTGCTCATGAAGTCGATCTTCAGGGGCGGTATCCCCGTCATGGGCAAGAACTACTTCCCGTCCAACATCCAGGGGCTGCCGACCTGGTACGAGATCCGCGTCTCCCGGGACGGGTATGTCGCGCGGTCGGGCCGTGTGGACCTCATGGTCGCGATGAACGCGGAGACGTATTCGCGCGACGTGAAGGAGGTCGCGCCGGGCGGCTACCTGCTCTACGACTCGACGTGGCCGCGGCCCGCACTGCTCAAGCGCGAGGACATCACGGTGCTCGGCGTGCCGCTCGCGCAGCTCTGCAACGAGAACTTCGACGGGGTGCGCACGCGCATCCTGATGAAGAACATCTGCTACGCGGGCGCTCTCGCCGCGCTGCTGGATCTCGACCTCAACCAGATCCGGGCGCTGCTCGCCGAGACCTACTCGAGGAAGCCGCAGCTCGTCGACAGCAACATGCTCGCGATCCAGCTCGGCCACGACTATGCGAAGCAGCACTTCGCCTGCCCGCTGCCGCTGCGCGTCGCGAAGATGGATGCGACCGCCGGCCACGTCATGATCGACGGCAACACCGCCGCGGCGCTCGGATGCATCTACGCAGGCGCGACGGTCGCGGCCTGGTATCCCATCACGCCGTCCACCTCGCTCATGGACGCCTTCAAGGGATTCGGCGACCGCCTGCGCACGGACAAGGAGACGGGCCGCAAGAGCTTCGCGTTCATTCAGGCGGAGGACGAGCTGTCGGCCATCGGCATGGTGATCGGAGCGTCCTGGAACGGTGCGCGCGCATTCACGGCGACGTTGGGGCCTGGCATCTCGCTCATGAACGAGTTCCTGGGGCTCGGCTATTACGCCGAGATACCCGCCGTGCTGTTCGACATCCAGCGCGTGGGGCCTTCGACGGGCATGCCCACGCGCACCCAGCAATGCGACATTCTCTCGTGCGCCTACGCGTCCCACGGGGACACGCGCCACGTGTGCCTGTATCCGTCGAACCCCGAGGAATGCTTCTACATGGCGGCGGAAGCATTTGATCTCGCCGAGCGGCTGCAGACGCCCGTCATCGTGCTGTCGGACCTCGATATCGGCATGAACGACTGGATGTGCCGCGATTTGAAATGGGACGACGCGTACCGGCCGGACCGCGGCAAGGTGCTGGGGGCCGCTGAGCTCGCGAAGCTCGAGAAGTTCTACCGCTTCCTCGATCGCGACGGAGACGGCATCCCGAGCCGGACGCTGCCCGGCATCGATCCCAAGGGCGCGTACTTCGCGCGCGGCTCGGGCCACAACCAGTACGGCACCTACACGGAGGATGCGGCGGAGTACCAGGTGGTCGTCGACAGGCTGCTCAAGAAGTGGGACACGGCCAAGAAGCTCGTGCCGCGCCCCGTGATCGAGACCCATGCCGGCGTCGATGTCGCGATCGTTTCGGTCGGGAGCTGCGAGGGCGCCGTGCAGGAGGCGATCGACGTGCTCGAGGGCCACGGCGTCGCGATCAACTCCATGCGCGTGCGCGCGTTTCCCTTCGGCGAGGAAGTGGAGCGGTTTCTCGCCGCCCACCGGATCATCTTCGTCGTCGAGCAGAATCGGGACGCTCAGCTGCGCTCCCTGCTCATACTGGAGACCGCGGCGGCGAAGGAGAAGCTGCGCTCGCTCAGGCACTACAACGGGATGCCGATCTCCTCGAGCTTCATCGTGGAAGGCGTGCTCGCCGAGCTGCGGGACGCCGCCGGCGCGAGCGCCGCCGCTGAACCGGACGCCGCAAAGACTGCTGCCGCCCAGGGCGCCGCCGCGGGCGCGGCGCGCTAGCGACACGGAGTCACCATGTCTTATCTCGCCAAGCCCAAGGTCCACCATCCCTCGCTTCCGAGGAATACTCAGAACCTGACCCGGCGCGATTACGAGGGCGCCCTCTCGACGCTGTGCGCGGGATGCGGCCACGACTCGATCACGGCCGCGCTCGTCGAGGCCTGCTGGGATCTCGCGCTCGAGCCGCAGAACGTCGTCAAGCTCTCAGGTATCGGGTGCTCGTCCAAGACGACCGCCTACTTCGTGAGCGGCGGTCACGGCTTCAATGCGGTTCACGGGCGGATGCCGTCCATCGCGACGGGCGCGAGCGCGGCAAACCGCGGACTCACCTACATCGGCGTCTCGGGAGACGGGGACACGCTGTCGATCGGCCTCGGGCAGTTCTGCCACGCCATCCGGCGCAACCTCGACATGCTGTACGTCATCGAGAACAACGGCGTCTACGGTCTCACCAAGGGCCAGTTCTCTGCCTCGGCGGACGTGGGGACCAAGGCGAAGCGGGGCGAGGTCAACTCCCAGCCGCCCGTCGATCCGGTCCTGCTCGCGATGGCGCTCGGCGCGTCATTCGTCGCGCGCAGCTTCTCCGGCGACAAGGAGCAGCTCGTGCCGCTCCTGCAGGCGGGCATACGCCACAAGGGCTTCGCGCTCATCGACGTGCTCTCGCCGTGCGTCACGTTCAACGACCACGAGGGCTCGACCAAGAGCTACCAGTACACGCGCGAGCATTACGAGCCCGCGGTGAGCGTGGACTTCATTCCGCTCGAGCGCGAGATCACCGCGCAGTACTCCGCCGGGGAGGCGCTGCCTGTCGTCATGCACGACGGCAGCCGGATCGTGCTTCGCAAGCTCGACGCGACCTACGACCCGACGGACCGGGCGACCGCGGCCACGGCGATCCAGGAGCGGATGAAGGCCGGCGAGTACTTGACGGGCCTGCTATACGTGGAGGCGGAGCAGCGCGACTTCCACGACATCAATCAAACGCCCGACGAGCCTCTCAACACGATGCCCTACGAGAAGCTGTCGCCCGGAGCGCAGGCGCTCGAGAAGATTCTCGCGCGCTACCGGTAGGCCGCGCGCCGCGCTTCAGGCGGCGCCCGACGTCTCTGGCGAGCTCCGAGAGCGCGCGGATCTGGGCGACGGTCGAATCCGAGGCGGGCAGGACCTGGTTCGCGCGCCGCATGAACGCGGCGGCCTCCTCGGCGCGCAGCGGCTTGCTGATGAGATAGCCCTGGGCGAAATCGCACCCGAGCCGGCGGAGCAGGTTCCAGCCCTGCGCGGTCTCGACGCCCTCGGCCACCACCTTGAGCCCCATGCTGTGCGCGAGCTCGATCGTCGAGCGCACGATCGTCGCATCGTCGCGCCGCTCGTGCGCATGCGTCATGAACGAGCGGTCGATCTTGAGCTCGTCGACCGGCAGGCGCGAGAGCTGCGAGAGCGAGGAGTAGCCGGTGCCGAAATCGTCGATCGCGAAGCGGATGCCGGCGATCCGCAGGAGCTGCATGTTGCGGGCGGCGAGCGGGGCATCGCGCATTGCGGCGCTCTCGGTGATCTCGAGCGCGAGCCGCGACGGCTCGACACCGTGACGCTCGAGCGCGCCCAGGATCTCGTCGGCGAGCGACGCATCGAGGATGTCGGGTGCCGAGAGATTGACGGCGACCTCGACCTCGAGGCCGCTCCTGCGCCACTCGGCCATCTGCAGAATGGCGGCGCCGAGCACCCAGCTCGTCAGGCGCCGGGAGCTGCCGGTGCGCTCGGCGATCGGCACGAACTCCCCGGGCGAGATGGCGCCGAGCTGCGGATGGCTCCAGCGCACGAGCGCCTCGAAGCTCGTGACAGTGCGCGTCGCGACGGACACCTTCGGCTGATAGACGAGCGCGAGCTCGGAGTGCTCGATGGCCCGGCGCAGGTCGGCGGCGAGCGCGAGCCGGCGCCGGTGCTCCTTGTCGCGCCCGGGTCGGTAGAGTGCGATGCGGCCGCGCGCCTCCTCGCAGTCCTCGAGCGCGATCTGCGCGCGCCGCAGCAGCTCGCTCGAGGTCGCGCCGTGCTCCGGAGCCGAGCACACGCCCGCCGCGACGTGCAGCTCGAGGCTCAAGGAGGAGACGTGAAAGCCGGTGCGGATGACGCCCGCGAGCTGCTCGGCGAGCAGGAGCGCTCGGTCGCTCGAGCAGTGGGGCGCGACGACGAGGAACTGGTTGGCTGCGAGCCGCGCCACCAGGTCGCCTGAGCCCGAGTTCTGGCGCAGCCGCCGCGCGGCCTCGCGCAGCGCCTCATCGCCGACGTGATGGCCGAGGGAGGCGTTGATCTCGCGCACGTTGCGCACGTTGACGACGATGACCGCGGAGGGGGACTGCGGCGCCTCGCGCAGCAGCTGATCGAGATGCCGCTCGGCGTACGCGCGGTTCGGCAGGTCCGTGAGCGAGTCGTGATAGGCGGCGTGGGTGATGCGCAGCTCGCGCTCGGCGATGTCCTGCTGCATCGCGTTCAGCGTCGCCGCGAGGGCGCGAAACTCCTCGCCTCCGCTCGGCTGCACCGCGGTGTCGTACGTGCCGCCCTGGATGCGCCGCGCCGCGCTCACGAGGTCGCCGAGCGGGCGCGTCGCGCCGCGGCCGAGGATGAGACCGACGGCGACGGCGAGGACGAGCGCGATGCCGCCGATGAGAAACAGCGCATCGCGCACCTCGTCGTAGGGCGCGAGCACGTCGGTCATCGGCTTCTGCAACAGAACGATCACGGGGCTCTTGGGATCGAGCCGGCGCGCAAAGCTCAAATATCGGCTGTGACCCACCGTCTCGATTCGCGGCGCATCAGTCATCACGTCCACTCCGCGATTCGCGACGATGAGGGCGCGCTCGGCGGCGGGAAGCGTTGAGGCCGCGATGAGCACGCCAGCGTCACCCCGCACGAGAAGCGTCACATTGACGCCCACGACATCGTCGATGCGCTTGGCGAGGCTGTCGTTGACCGTGAAGCCCATCGCCGCCCAGCCGATCACGTTCGGCGCGCGCACCGGAGCGAGAAAGAGCTGGTAGCAGCGTCCCGCGAGCACGATGAAGTGCGCCTCATTGGGCGCGCCCGCGGCCCCGGCGATGAGCTGGCGCAGCAGGACGCTCTCGCTCGAGTCGAGCGGGGCACTCGAGGCGAGGACCTGTCCAGAGGCGTTCGTGAACAGCACGAGGTCCGCGCCGATCCGCGCGGCGTAGTTGTGCGCGGCCGAAAGGATCGTCACCTTGTCGCCGCTCGCGACCGCCTCGCGCAGCCCGAAGTCCGCCGCGAGCACCGCCACTCCACTCGCGAGCTGCGTCGCCTGAGAGTGAACGAACTCCTCGACCACCGAGCCGCCCGAGCGCAGCTGCTCCTCGGCGCGCGCCTTCACGTCGCCCGCCGTCCGGGCGAGCACTGCGATCAGGGTCACAGTTTGCGTGAGGACGACGAGACCGATGATCAGTGCGAGAAGTCGGTTGCGAAAGCTGCCCATGTGTTCTGTTCAAATGACTGCCGATGGTAGGCGCCGCGGACCGCCTGCGGCGAGAAGGGAGGTGCCAGAGTGAGATCCCGCGCACGCGAGCGCCGGGGGCTGTGACAGGAGCCTTCGGCATGGTGACCGGCATGCTGAGTGTGCGGCGCAGCGCGCGCCTCCCAGCCCTCGCCCTCGCCCTCCTCAGCGGGGTCGCGTCAGGGTTTCCCCTACCGGCCGCCGAGGCCGCCTCCCTGACGGTCACCGTGCTCCAGAGGGGCGGCGAGCCGCTGCCGGGCGCGGTGATCACCGTGCACTCCCTCGACGGCGCGGCGAAGCGGAGCGCTCCGGTGCACGCCGTCATGGACCAGGTGGACCAGGCGTTCACCCCGGACCTGCTCGTCATTCCGGTCGGCTCGACCGTGTCGTTCCCAAACTCGGACACGGTCCGGCACGAGGTTTACTCGTTCTCTCCGGCCCATCCCTTCCAGCTGCCCCTCTACAGCGGCAAGCCCTATCCCCCTGAGCATTTCGACAAGGTCGGCCTCGTCACGCTCGGCTGCAACATCCACGATTTCATGCTCGCCTACATCGTCGTGACCGACGCCTCCTTCTACGGCCGCACGGATGCCGCGGGAGTTTGGTCCGCGAGCGCGGTGCCTCCGGGCCGGTATCGCATCGAGGTGTGGCATCCGCGGCTCGATGGTGCCGCCAATCCGGTCCGCGAGATCGAGGTGAGCGGCTCCGGGGTGCCCGTGCAAATTCGCCTCGTCGAGCGGCTGCGGCCCGCGCCGCTCGATGAGCGGCTCCCGTCCTGGGACCGGTATTGAGGCGCGCATGGCGCATCGAACCGTCCTAGCCATCGCGGGTGCCGCACTCTCGTTTCTCGGCGCAAGCGCCGCGCACGCGACCGATTGGGATTTCTCGCTCGATACGCGGCTCGTCGCTTCCGACGGCGAGCGCTCGTTCCTCGACGACGGGCTCGGCACGCTGCGCTACGGCGAGTCGAAGTCGGGCATCCAGCTCGGGCGCGCGCGCATCGCCCTGACGCAGTCGATCGGCAACATCCTCGCGCTCCACCTCGACGCCTCCTCCTGGGGCGATCACGACAAGATTCCGGCGGGGCTCACCGAAGCCTATTTCGAGCTGCGGCCGTATCCGATCGACGGATTCCGAGCGCGGGTCCGCGCGGGCGCCTTCTACGCGCCGATCTCCCTCGAGAACCGCGCCTCGGGCTGGGAGTCGCCCTACACGCTCTCCTACTCGGCGATCGACAGCTGGATCGGCGAGGAGCTGCGCACGATCGGCGTCGATACCGAGGTCGACTGGCTCGGCACCCAGTTGGGACACACTTTCGATGTCGGCGTCGTGGGCGGAGCGTTCGGCTGGAACGAGCCCGCGGGCGCAGAGCTCGCAAGCCACGGCTTCGCGATCGACGACCGGCAGACCGTGCTCTTCGGCCGCGTGGGCGAGCCCGGGCCGTTTCCCGGGGAGGGGCTAGACGAGTTTCACGAGTTCGACGGGCACGTGGGCACGTACGTCGGCCTCAATGGTCAGTACCTGGACCGCGTTTTCGTGCAGGCGCTCCACTACGACAATCATGCCGATCCTGCGGCGTTCGACGCGGCACTCAACGAGTCTGCGTGGGAGACGGACTTCAACAGCGCCGGGACGCGCGTGGAATTTCCGGGCGGCTGGACCGCGATCGCGCAGTGGCTCGAAGGGGAGACCTATCTCGAGCCGGCCGGCGTGGGCGAGCTCGAGTGGGATTTCAGGGCGCGCTATGTCCTGCTCTCGAAGCAATTCGGGCAGCAGACGCTGAGCGCACGCTACGACGCATTCGAGGTGGACTCCGACCCGCCGAATGACTTCGGGGTGCAGAACGGGCATGCGTTGACGCTTGCCTACCTCTACGAGCCCAACGAGCACTGGCGCTTCGCGCTCGAAGCGGTGCGTGTGCGCAGTGCGGAGTCGAACCGGACGATCCTGCTCGGCGCGACGACGCCGTTCGCGACCGAGAGCATGCTCCAGCTCTCCGTGCGCTACGCGATCCGAGGCAACTAGGGTTCGAGCGCGGGCCGCTCCGGCTCCGCGCAAAATCGCAGCCGCGCGGAGCGACCGCGCAGCCGCGGGAAAAGAATGGGTCCGCTTACCAGCGCTTGGGGCCGCCGCCGCCGCGGGGGCCGCCGCCGGTGCGCTCTTGCGCCTCGTTCACGCGCAGCGGGCGCCCGCCGAGATCCTTGCCGTTGAGATTCTGAATCGCGCGCGAAGCGTCGGCGCGCGGCATCTCGACGAATGCAAAGCCCCGCGGCCGTCCCGTATCACGATCCGTGATCACGTTGACGGACTCGACGGTGCCGTGCTGGGAGAACAGGGTACGAATCTCGTTCTCGTCGGTCGAGAACGGAAGGTTTCCGACGTAAATCTTCGTCATTGAATCGAGCTCCTGAGAGTTGAGGCCACGCCACGAGCGATCGTGTGATATGCGGGCCCAAAATCAAGGCAGGGAGGACGCCGAAAGGAGTGAATCGGCGGCGGCACTCTGCCACCTGGATCGACAACGATTCGGCTTTTCTCGACTCGTAAGCCGGGCGTGGTAGCGCATCGCGGCAGCGGCAGGGAAAGGGGAAAGGTCACGAACCGCGCGGAACCTTACCGGAAGCCGTTGCGGCAAACAAGACGGAGGGCACGGTTGGCGCCGCACCGGCCGCCCACCCCCCCGGGGGCAGGGGCGGTCCCCCCTGTCCCGAGCGCCATGAGCCCGAGCCGCGCCGATGGCGGGCCGATGCTAGACTGCGCGCCCGGATTTTCGACCAGTCGGAGTGATCTCGCATGGGCAAAGGTGACCGCAGGACCCGCCGTGGCAAGCTTTACAGGGGGTCGTTCGGCAAGTCACGGCCGAAGGACCGGCCGAAGAAGAAGAAAGGCGCCGGCAAGCGGTAGCCGGCCAGGAGACCGTGACGTCCCGCTGAGCGCCGGCCCCGGGACGGTGCCGATACCGGACGGTGACCTGCAGGGGCTCCTTGGCTCAGGCACGCGGGTCCGACTGGCTCGGATGTCCCCCCGGCAGCTGCCGCTTCCCGCTCGCCACATCGGTGAGCACCTGGACCACCAGCGCGCGCTCCGCCTGCTGCACGCGCGCGGCAAGCGTCTCTTCCGTGTCCGCGCGCTCGACCGGTACCCGGACCTGTGCGAGCAGAGGACCCGTGTCGTACCCGCCGTCGACCAGATGAACGGACGCGCCGCTCATACGCTCGCCCGAGGCGAGGACGGCCCGGTGAACGTTCGACCCGTACATGCCCAGGCCGCCGAACCGCGGCAGCAGAGCCGGATGGGTATTGAGGATGCGCCCCGAGAATTGCGCGAGCGTGACCGGCCCAAGCCTCTTCATGTATCCGGCGAGCAGAACCACGTCGATCCGGCGCTCCGCGAGCGCGGCGCAGAGGGCTCGATCGAGCCCCTCGGGATCGGGATGCGTGGCGCCGGACAGATGGAGGGTCTCCACCTGCGCGAGGCGGGCGCGGCGCAGCGACCCCGACGCGGCATTGTTGCCGATGACGAGCGCAACACGCGCGGCGATCGTGCCCGCCGCGCACGCGTCCAGCACGGCCTGGAGCGTCGTCCCCTCGTGCGACGCCAGAACGGCGATGTTCACGGCCGCCCGTCCCGGCCTTGCAGCAGATCGAGATATGCGCCCGTGACGAGACTCGCCGGGTCGACACCGAGCTGCGACAGCAGACGGTGCGCGACGGCCTCCCCCTCCGATCCGGGTTGCGAGTCGGCGAGCACGACTTCCAGTTCCAGGTAAGACCCGAGCCCCTCCACCTCGTCCAGGTGAATTCGCGTCGGCCCGGCGAGATACAGCCGGCGGCGCTTGCGCACGCGGCCGATCACTCCGAGGGCATCGCCGAGGGCGGCGCGTGTGAGAGCCGGCGTCGGCGTGGCGGCGAGGGTGTAGAGAGAGAGCTTCGGACCCGGAACGTCGGCCCGCCGATAGAAGATGATCTCACCGCGGTCGGGAGCGAGCTCGCGCAGCTTCAGCCGGCCGTTCGGGCATACGAAGAATGTGTCGTCCTGCAGGAGGTCGAACGGTCCCTGGTCGGCGAGCGCGCGAGCGCGCAGCTCCATCTCGCCGAGATCACTGACGCGCGCCTTGATCTCGATGTTTCGCGCCATGGACGCTCCGGCTACGCGCGCGGCGGGTCCGTCTTGCGGCCCTCGGCCTCGCGCAGCGCCGCCTCGAAGCGCTTGCGCTCGGTGATGTCGCGCACGACCGAGATGGACCCGATGATCTTGCCGCTCGTGTCGCGGACCGGCGTCGAGCTCACCTCACGATGCCGCAGCTCGCCGGCGCGCGGGGTGCGCACGATCTGCTCCTCGTCCCGGATGACCTCGCCCTTGAGCGCTCGCAGAGGCGGGGCCTCCTCCATCGGGCGCGGCGTGCCGTCCGCGCGCAGCACGATCATGTGCGAGATGACCTTCTTGACCTCGATCCCCTCCACCGACTGGTGGCCGAACTCCCTGAGCGCGGCGGCATTGGCGAAGACGTATCGTCCCTCTGTATCCGTGAAATAGACCTCGTCGTCGATGCTGCTCAGCATGAGCGACAGCCGCTCCTTCTCCGCGTGAACCTCATCGAACCGGCGCTCGGCCTCCTTCTCGGCCCCGTGAGGCTCGGCGGAAACGCTGACGAGCGCCATATCACGCCGCAGAGCGGCCTCGGCCCGCCGTGCGCGCCGCAGCTGCTCGGCCACCGCGCAGAGGATCAAGCTCATCGCGACGAAGATGCCCGCTGCGATCCAATGCGCGGAGGGCGGCAGTGCTTCGCCTCGGACGGGCGTAGCCCACCGGTCAGCGGCGAGCACCGTGCACAGCACGACGGCAAGGATTCCCGGCCCGCCGCCGGCGAGGATCGCCACGAGCAACACCGCCGGATAAAACAGAACGAAAGGCGGCACGGGGCCGAATGCCTTGACGAGTCCCCACCGCAAGGCGGTCGCGGCGAGCACCGCCGCGATGGCGAGAAAGCATCGCAGGGCCAGGGAGCGCAACGCCGGGCCGCGAACAACCGATGTATCGAGAGACCGGTCGATCACCATCCTATCCCACCGCTTTCACCGCCTGAATGAGCTCCGCCGCCGCCTTCTGCGCATCGCCGTAGAGCATCCGCGTATTGTCGAGGTAGAACAGCGCGTTCTCGATCCCCGAGAATCCCGCCCCCTTGCCGCGCTTGATGACGATCACGTTCTTCGCCTTGTCGGCATTGAGGATCGGCATGCCGTAGATGGGGCTCGACTTGTCGGTGCGCGCGACCGGATTGACCACGTCGTTCGCGCCGATGATCAGCGCGACGTCGGCCGTGTCGAACTCCGCGTTGATCTCGTCGAGGTCCGCGATCAGATCGTACGGCACGCCGGCCTCCGCAAGCAGGACGTTCATGTGTCCGGGCATCCGCCCGGCCACGGGGTGGATCGCGAACTTGACGGTGACGCCGCGGTCGATGAGCAGCTGGCACAGCTCCCAGATCTTGTGCTGCGCCTGGGCGACGGCCATGCCGTATCCCGGAACGACGATGACCTTCTGCCCGAACGCGAGCATCACGCCCGCATCCGCCGCCTCGATCGCCCTTAAGGATCCCGACACCTCTCCCGTCGCCGGGCCGCCGGTATCGCCGAACCCGGAGAAGAGCACATTCCCGAGCGAGCGGTTCATCGCCTTGGCCATGAGCTGCGTGAGCAGCGTGCCGGCGGCGCCCACGACCATGCCCGCGATGATCATGAGCGGGTTCACGAGGGCGAAGCCCTCGAAGCCGACCGCGAGGCCCGTGAGGGCATTGTAGAGCGAGATGACGACCGGCATATCCGCGCCGCCGATCGGCAGCGTCATCGTCACGCCGAGCGCGAGCGCGAGGACGAACAGGGCCGTGATGGCGGAAGCCGCCGTATCGATGCCCAGTACGACAGCCGCTCCGATCGCGACAGCGGCGGCGAGGATCAGGAGATTGAGCACCTGCTGGCCCGGGAAGCGCAGGGAGCCCTTGAGCAGTCCCTGGAGCTTCGCGAACGCGATGAGGCTCCCGCTGAACGAGACGGCGCCGATCATGCCGCCGAGCACGGCGAGCGCCGTGACCGCATACCCATGAGACTCGCCGCGGTACAGCTCCACGGCCGCGATCGCCGCCGCCGCGCCGCCGCCCATGCCGTTGAAGAGGGCGATCATCTGCGGCATGTCGGTCATGGCGACGCGCTTGCCGCTCACCCAGGCGATGATCGCGCCGATGGCGATCGCGACGAGGATGAGCGGGTAGTTCGTCATCCCGGGGGACAGGAATGTCACCAGGATCGCGAGTAGCATCCCGGCGCCGGCCCACAGGATGCCGCTGCGTGCCGTCACGGGCGAGCTCATGCGCTTCAGGCCGACGATGAACAGGAAGGCGGTGACGAAGTAGCTCGCCTGGATGATCCCGGACGCGGTGCTGCTCGGGAGGCCGCTCATCTAGCGGGGCTCCTTGCCCGGGCGGCGGCTCGACTTGAACATCTCCAGCATGCGCTCCGTCACCACGTAACCCCCGACCGCGTTGCCGGCCGCGAGCAGCACCCCGACGAAGCCGATGGTCTTCTCGAGCGGCGTCTGCGCGGCGCCGAGCGCGGCCATCGCGCCGACCAGCACGATCCCGTGCACAAAGTTGGAACCCGACATGAGGGGCGTGTGCAGGATCACTGGCACGCGCGAGATGACCTCGTAGCCCGTGAAGGCCGCGAGCATGAAGATGTACAGCCAGAACATTCCCGTCATGAGTATCCCCTCAGCCTTCGATCTGTTTGCGGGTCAAATCATGCCGGATCGCGCCGTCGCGGGTCAGGCAGGCTTGCGCGAACACCTCGTCGTTCCAGTCGATCACGAGCTCGCCGTGCGCGAGCGCCGGCTGCAGGAAGTTGAGCAGATTGCGCGCGTACATCTCGCTCGCGTTGTACGCGAGCTGGCCCGGCAGGTTCACCGGCCCGACGATCTTGACGCCCCGATGCTCCACGGTCTCCCCGGCGCGAGTCAGCTCGCAGTTGCCGCCTTGCTCGGCCGCGATGTCGACGATGACCGATCCCGGCCGCATGCGCTCGACCGCCGCGCGGCTCACGATCCTCGGCGCGGGCCGCCCCGGCACCGAGGCCGTGGTGATGACCGCATCGGCGGCCGCGATGCGCGAGTCGAGCGCCTCCTGCTGCTTGCTGCGCTCCTCCTCGGTGAGGTCCCGTGCGTAGCCGCCCTCGCCCTCGGCGCTCACGCCGGTCTCGACGAACTTCGCGCCGAGCGACTTCACCTGCTCCCGCGTCGCGCTGCGCACGTCGTACGCTTCGACCACCGCCCCGAGCCGCCGGGCGGTCGCGATGGCCTGCAGTCCCGCGACGCCGGCCCCGATGACGAGCACCTGCGCGGGGCGTATCGTTCCGGCGGCCGTGGTGAGCATCGGCAGGAACTTCGGCAGGCTATTCGCCGCGATGAGCACGGCCTTGTAGCCGGAGATGGCGGCCTGCGAGGACAGGGCATCCATCGCCTGGGCGCGCGAGATGCGCGGGATGAGCTCGATGGCGAAGCTCGTGATGCGCCGGTCGCGCAGCGCCTTGATCTCCGCGGCCCGCGCGTAAGGCTGCATGTAGCCCACGACCACCGCGGAGGGCCTGAGAAGGCCGATCTGCTCGAGGGTCGGCGGCTGGACCGTGAGCAGCACGTCCGCCTGCTCGAGCACCTGGGTGGGCGAATCCGCCCAATCGACGCCCTGGTAGAGCCTGTCCGGAAAGTTCGAGCGCTCGCCGGCGCCGCGCTCCATCAGAACGCGCGCCCCGGCCCGGGTGAGCTTCACGACCACCTCGGGAACCAGACTGACGCGGGTCTCTTGGGGTGCGCTCTCGCAAAGCGCGCCGATCGTTGCTGGCATCAATAGGCGCCTCGGGTCTCGGCGATGGCGTCCCGCCGTGGCCGGCCGGCGACGCAATTTTGGAAACCCTTGTGAAATGAAGATGTTGTAACGTTGAATTCTTGCACAAAGCTGCCGTATCTTACAGCACCGATGTTGGGCATAGATCTTGACAGAGCCGACGACGGCTATTCCTCCGACCTGCGCGTGGTCACCGCTCCCGCGGCGCGCGGGCTCTCCCAGCTCGTCCTGCGTACGGACATCGCCGGAATGCCGCTCGAGTGGATCGACTACCGCGAGGCCGCCCGCCTGTACCATCAGGAGCAGGTCGCGTACACGTGCGGGTCGCTGCTGTACTCGCTCTACGGCGGCGTCAACGCGCGCAGCGGGCGCCGCACGATCCTCGAGGTCAACTCGATCGTGGCGACCGTCGGCCATACCGGCAACCCCGGCAATACCCGCCATGATTATGTCCCGCCGCTCAACAATCAGACCCTGTTCCGGCGGGACGCGTACCTCTGCATGTACTGCGCCATGCGGTTCCCCACCCGCGAGCTGTCGCGCGACCACATCCGTCCCTTCAGCCAAGGCGGCATCGACACGTGGACGAACGTCGTCACGGCGTGCCGGCGCTGTAACAACCAGAAGGCCTCGCGCACGCCCGAGCAGGCGAAGATGCAGCTGATCGCCGTGCCCTTCACGCCCACTTATGCGGAGTACATCTTCCTCAAGGGGCGCCGCGTGCTCGCGGACCAGATGGAGTATCTGCTCGCGCATTTTCCGCGGTCGAGCCCGCTGCACGACCGCATCCAGCGCTGGCTTGCCTGAGCCGCCTTGAATCGCCGGGACCTGAAGTCCGTCCTGCTCGAGGAGCGCGTCTTTGCGCCGGCACCTGCCTTCGCGGCGAAGGCGCGCGTGAAGCCGCGCGATCTCGAGGAGATGAGGCGCAGAGCGTCGGCGGACCCGGAGGCGTTCTGGGCGGATCTCGCGCGAGAGGAGCTTAAGTGGCACGCACCCTTCACCGTGACGCTCGATGCTTCGCGGGCGCCCAACTTCGCCTGGTTCGGCGATGGGCAGCTCAACGTCTCGGTCAATTGCCTCGATGCGCATCTCCGCGAGCGTGGGCACGAGACGGCGGTCATCTTCGAGGGGGAGCCCGGCGATACGCGGCGGTTGAGCTTTCAGGAGCTGCACGCGGAGGTTTGCCGGTTCGCCAATGCGCTGAGGGCACAGGGCGTGCGCCGCGGCGATCGGGTGGTCATCTACATGCCTCTCGTGCCGGAGGCGCTCGTCGCGATGCATGCCTGTGCGCGCATCGGCGCCGTTCATTCGGTCGTCTTCGGCGGCTTCTCGGCGCTCTCGCTCAAGGAGCGGATCGAGGATGCCGGCGCCCGCGTTCTCGTGACGGCGGACGGCGGCTGGCGCAACGGGCGCGTCGTCGAGCTGAAGGCCGCCGCCGACAAGGCGCTGGCGGGCGGGTGTCCCACCATCGAGAAGGTCGTCGTGTACCGGCGCACCGGGATGCCGGTTCCCATGGACCCCTCTCGAGACGTGTGGTGGCGCGATTTCATCGAGGGCCACACGCCGATCTGCGAGCCGGAGTGGGTCGATGCCGAGCACCCGCTGTTCCTGCTCTACACATCAGGCTCGACGGGAAAGCCGAAGGGCATCCAGCACTCGAGCGCCGGCTACTTGCTCGGTGCCAAGACGACCTGCAAATGGGTGCTCGACCTCCGCGCGGGTGACGTCTTCTGGTGCACCGCCGACGTAGGCTGGGTGACGGGACACACGTATGTCGCCTACGGGCCGCTCTCTCTCGGCGCGGCCGTCTTGCTGTACGAAGGTGCGCCAACGTGGCCCGACGGCGGGCGCTTCTGGAAGATCTGCGAGACGCACCGTGTGACGGTCTTCTACACGGCGCCGACGGCGATCCGGGCCCTGATGAAACTCGGGGACGAGCTGCCGCGGCGCCACGACCTCTCGCGCCTGCGGTTGCTCGGAAGCGTCGGGGAGCCGATCAACCCCGAGGCCTGGATGTGGTATCGCGAGGTGGTCGGCGGCGGCCGGTGCCCGATCGTTGACACCTGGTGGCAGACGGAGACGGGCGCGATCCTGATCGCACCGGTCCCCGGCGTCACTGCGACGAAGCCGGGATCCTGCACGCAGGCGCTGCCCGGCATCGAAGCGGATATCGTGGACGAGCGCGGCGAGCGCGTCACGCGGCCGGACGCGGGGGGCTACCTCGTGATCCGCAAACCCTGGCCCGCGATGCTGCGCACGATCTGGGGAGACAACGAGCGGTACGTTCAGACCTACTGGGAGAAGTTCCAGGGCCGCTTCTACGTCGCCGGCGACGGTGCGCACCGGGACGGGGACGGCTATTTCTGGATCATGGGCCGCATCGACGACGTGCTGAACGTCGCGGGCCATCGGCTCGGCACCATGGAGATCGAGTCGGCGCTCGTCGCGCACCCGCGAGTCGCCGAGGCGGCCGTGGTCGGCAAGCCTCATGAGATCAAGGGCGAAGCCGTGCTCGCCTATGTCGTCTGTCGCGGATCGAAGCCCTCCGGCGCGGAAACGGCGGCGCTCGTGGAGCAGCTCCGCGCCTGGGTCGGCGAGCAGCTGGGGGCCATCGCGAAGCCCGACGAGATCCGCTTCACGGAAACGCTGCCGAAGACGCGCTCGGGGAAGATCATGCGCCGGCTCCTGCGGGCCGTCGCGCGCGGCGAGGAAGTCTCCGAGGACATCTCGACGCTCGAGAACCCGGCGATTCTCGATCAGCTCCGCGGTGTCGAGACGAAGTCGGTGCCGAGTCGGCCGAAGCGGCGTCCGGCTGCAAGATCGGCGGGCCGCAAAGCGCACCGCGGAAAATCCGCCGGTAGCGCAAAGCGCAAGGCCGGACGGAGCACCGCCCCGCGCGGACGTCCGGCACGCTCTGCTCGCCCTGCGGCTGCAAAGAAGCCGACCTCGCGCCGTCCTCGCTCAAAGAGGAGCGTGCGCGCCGCGCGGCGCGTGTCCTCGAGGCCGCGCCGGAAGAGGTGAGCCGTCGGCCGCAGGACGAGCGCGACCGCCGTCGCGCGCGTCAACCGGCGGGCGCACCGAGCTCCGCGAGCAGCGCGTCTGCGTGATACACCTTGCGGAGCGCTTCCAGGACGACCGCCGTGTCCAGGGCGACCGCGCGGTTGTCTTGCTCGTCGAACCAGTACGTGCCTGCGATGGACTCGATGTTGCCGTCGAAGATGAGGCCGACGATATCGCCTTGCGCGTCGATCACCGGGCTCCCGGAGTTGCCGCCGACGATGTCGTTGTCCGTGCAGAAGTTGAACGGCGTGCTCAAATCCAGCCGGTCCTTCGCGGCCACCCAGCTCGGGGGGACGCGGAAGGGCTCCGATCCCGTCGCGCGCTCGAACATGCGCGCGAGGCGGGTGAAGGGCTCGACCTCCTTGCCGCGCTCGCTCCAGCCGCGCACCGTGCCGAAGGTGAGCCGCAGCGTGAAGTCGGCGTCCGGGTAGACGCTCGTGCCGAGCACGGCGAACCGCGCCTGCGCGATCCTCTGCAACGCGGCGCGCACGGGCGCTTGCACTTCGTCCTGGTAGCGCTGGCGCAGCGCGCGGGCTTCCGGGTCGACGAGGCGCGCGAGCTCGATCATCGGGTCCTCCGAGGCGGCGATCGCTGCCTCGCCACCGTCCCAGAGCGCCTTGCGCATGGCCGGGTCCGCGAGCTTCGATTCCGCAACCAGCCGCGCGGCGAGCGCCTCCGGCGAGTCCTCCCCTAGCACCTGGCGGACGAGCGGGTCGTCCGGCCCCAGCCGGTCTCGCATGCGGGTGAGGCCGAGCGACAGGGTGATCGTCTCGAGCTCACGATGGACCGGCACGTCGGCGGTCACCTGCCGCTCGAGCGCGGGCAACGCCGCGTCCGTGTATCCCGGCAGCCTCGATGCACTTGGCTTCACGCGCTCGGTTGCCGCGCGCACCAGGAGCCGCGCGTAGCGAAACAATTGGCTATTGAAGCCGGCTCCCTCGCCGATGAAGGTGTACGGCAGGGCGATGTCGCGTGCGACACGCTCGGCCTGCGTGATCTCGGCCCAGGGATCGCCGGTCGCGCGCGCGAGCTCAGGGTCTGCGGCAACGCGCTTCTCGAGCTCGGCTTCCTCGCGGCTCTTGCGCGCGAGCTGCGCGTCGTCGAACAGCGCCTGAAGCTCCTCGCGGCTCTCCTTCAGGTCGTTCTCGAGGAAGGAGAGGGGCTCCTCGACCAGGCGCCCGTCGGCCGCGCTCTGGAGCCCGAACTGGATGTAGCGGCCTCGCAGCTCCGCCCCCCGCAGCAGATACGGCAGCAGCTCAACGTCTCTCTGAGTGACGAGCTGCGAGACTGTGAGCATCCGCTCGGTCGATCCCGGATTGCCGGAGACGAACACCGGCTGTCCGTCCCGGGGTCCGACGAAGTCGATCTTGAGATACTGGGGTGTGTGCGCCGGCCTCCCATGCTGGTACACCCGCAGCACGGACATGTCGAGGCACCAGCGCGGAAACTCGAAGTTATCGGGATCGCCTCCGAACGCGGCGACGTCCGCTTCCGGAGCAAACACGAGCCGCACGTCGTCGTAGTGCCTGTACTCGTAGAGGAGATACTGTCCACCCTCGTAGAGGTTGACGGACTCGCATTGCAGCGGCTCGGCTCCCGATCCCGTGCGGCTCGCCTGCTCGCAGGCCTGCTCGAGCCGCGCAAGCGTCCTTCTGCGCATGTCGTTCGCGGCGCGGTCGCCGAGCCCATGCGTCGCCGCGATCACCTTCGCGGTGACATCCTCCGTCGCGACCAGAACGTCGGCGACCTGTCCGGCGCACCGCAGCTCCGGCGAGCGGTCGCCGGCCACGTAGCCGCCGTCGACGAGACTCTGGCTCTCGGATGAGTGCTCCGCGAGACAGTCCTCGACGCAGTGCTGGTTCGTGAGCAGGAGCCCATCCGGCGAGACGAAGGAGGCCGTGCAATCGGAGAGGCGCACCGTCGCGAGGCGCACCTTCTGGAGCCATGCGGGCGTGATGCGCACGCCATATCTCTGCTCAACGAGCGCGGCCGGAAAATTCTGGAACGTCCACATGCCCTCGTCGGCATGCGCGGCCGAGGCGCCCCACGCGCCCCACGCGGCCGTCGCAAGCCACGCAAACCGCAGCAGCGTCACGCCCATCTTGCACATTGTCCGGCTCCGAATCCGCGATCCGGCGAGGCTCGCTCAGATCTCCGCGCCGAGCAAGAGCAGCAGGGTTCCCTCCGGAGCCTCGATGAGCGCGTTGACCGAAGGATCGAGCCCGCGAGGCAAGCCGCCGCAGGGCTCGACGCCGGTCTCGCGCAGGTGCGCGATGCGTCCGGCCATATCCACCTCGGCGAAGATCAGCGCGGGGCCCGCCAGCGTGCGCGGCCGGTGAAAGGCGATGCTCAAATGGTCGCTCGTGAGTGGGAGGTGCGGATAGGGATCCTCGAGCTCGTCGCCCGCCACGAAGCCGAGCGGCTCCCAGAAGCGCCGGGCCGCATCGAAGTCGGCGGCTGGCAGGCCGACGGCCGCGAAGTAGCCGCAGCGGGAGGTGGCCTCGGGGCGGCGCCCTGCGGGGGAGTACGTGCGAGCCTCCAGCAGAGCGATCAGCGCGCCGCTCGGGTCGGTGAAGCCGGCTTCGTGGAATACTTCCGCGCCGGTGCGGCGGTAGGCGAGCCGCAATCCGCTGCGCTCGAGATCGGCGCAGCGGCGCGCCACGTCCGGCTGCACGAACGTGAGCGCGAGCTCGCGAGCCGGATTCTGGTGAAGGCCGATCACGATGCGGCCGTCCGTGACCACCGCGTACGGGTGCGGCCACACGTCACGCGTCTGCGCCTGCGTGAAGCCCAGGCGCTCGTAGAACTCGACGGACGCGAGGATGTCCCGCGTGGGGACGCTCAACTCATGAAAGCGCCCGAGCACGCCGCGCGTCTAGCGGGAGGGGTCTTGTCGGCACCGCGCGGAGCAGGGCTCCATGGCGCCTCTACGCCGAGGTGCCGCGCGCGGCGCTCGCGGGGCGGAACCCCAGCTCGACATGGGTCCACCCCTGGCAGTGCTGCGCGATGAGGTCGGCGAGGAAGCCCGCGTGCTCGGCGCGGGTGTTGAGCGCCGGCACGTACTGGAACTCGCGCCCTCCCGCTTGCAAGAACCGGTGCCGGTTCTCGATGTCGATCTCCTCGAGCGTCTCGAGGCAGTCGAGCGCGAATCCCGGGCAGACCACCGTCACCCGGTCGATGCCGCGGGCGGGCAGCTGCGCGATCACCTCGCTCGTGTACGGCTGCAGCCATTTCACCGGCCCGACCCGCGACTGGAAGCTGACGCTCCACTCATGCTCTTTGAGCATGAGCTCGTCCGCGAGCAGGCGGGCGGTCTTCTGGCACTTGCAGAAATACGGGTCGCCCTGGTGGAAGTAGCGCTCGGGCACGCCGTGGAAGGAGATGAGCAAGTGGCGGGTGCGGCCGTGCTCCTGCCAGTGCTGCTCGACGCTCGCGCGGAGCGATTCGATGTAGCGGGGGTAATCGTGATACTCCGCGACGAAGCGCAGCTCCGGCAGCCAGCGCCAGCGCTTCAGCTCCTCCATCACCTGGTCGTACACGGAGCCCGTCGAGGCTCCGCAGTACTGGGGAAAGAGCGGAACGACGAGGATGCGCTGGGCGCCGAGCGTCCGCAGTCTCCGCAGCGCATCGGAGACGCTGGGCTCCGAGTAGAGCATGCCGAGCTCCAGGGAGAACGGTGCGAGCACGCGCTCCGCGAGGGTGCTCATGAGTCGCGAGCGCAGCTCGCGCGACAGCGCGGCGAGCGGCGAGCCCTCGGCGGTCCAGATCCGCGCGTACTTGCGCGCGGAGCGGCGCGGGCGTACGCGCAGCACCAGGCCGTGCAGAATTGGCAGCCACAGCGCGCGCGGCAGCTCGACGATGCGCGGATCGCTCAGGAACGCGGCGAGGAAGCGCCGCACGTCGCGCACCGAGGGCGAGTCGGGCGTCCCGGAATTGACGAGGAGCACACCGATGCGCTCGGTGCCGTCGTGGCGGAAATCGGGGGAGCTCAGGTAGCGCATCACTGCAAACCTCCGACGCAAAGGTACTTGATCTCGGTGTAATCGAGGATGCCGTACCTCGAGCCTTCGCGGCCGACGCCGGATTCCTTGACGCCTCCGAACGGGGCGACCTCCGTGGAGATGAGGCCGGTGTTGACGCCGACGATCCCATACTCGAGGGCTTCGCCGACGCGCCACGTGCGCGCGAGATCGCGCGTGTAGAAGTAAGCGGCCAGGCCGAATTCCGTGTCGTTGGCCATGCGGATGGCGTCCTCCTCGGAGTCGAAGCGAAAGAGCGGCGCGACGGGGCCGAAGGTCTCCTCGCGCGCGACCATCATGCGCGGTGTCACATCCGTGAGCACGGTCGGCTGGAAGAACGTTCCGCCGAGCGCGTGGCGCCTGCCGCCGCATGCGACGCGCGCGCCTTTGGCCACCGCGTCCGCGATGTGCTCCTCCACCTTCGCGACCGCGCGGGCGTCGATGAGCGGCCCCTGGTCGGTCGCGCCGCGAAGCCCATCGCCCACGCGCAGTCCGGAGACGGCGGCGATGAGCTTGGCCGTGAACGCCTCGTACACCGGGGCTTGCACGAGCAGCCGGTTGGCGCACACGCACGTCTGGCCGGTGTTGCGGTACTTGCTCGCGATGGCGCCCTCCACGGCGCCGTCGAGATCCGCGTCCTCGAACACGATGAACGGCGCGTTGCCGCCAAGCTCGAGCGAGAGCTTCTTCAGAGTGCCCGAGCACTGAGCCATCAGCTGCTTGCCGATCTCGGTGGAGCCGGTGAAGGTGAGCTTGCGCACGAGCGGGCTCGCCGTCATCTCGGCGCCGATCGCCCGGGCATCGCCGGTGACGACGTTGAGCACACCGGGCGGAACGCCGGCCCGGGACGCGAGCTCCGCCATGGCGAGAGCCGAGTACGGGGTCTGCGAGGCGGGCTTGCACACGAAGGTGCAGCCGGCCGCGAGCGCGGGTCCGGCCTTGCGGGTGATCATCGCTGCGGGGAAGTTCCAGGGCGTGATCGCGGCGACGACACCCACCGGCTGCCGGATGGCGAGCAGGCGCTTGTCGGCCTGATGTGGAGGGATCACATCGCCGTAGAGCCGCTTGCCTTCCTCGGCGAACCATTCGATGAACGCGGCGGCGTAAGACACCTCGCCCTTCGCCTCCGCGAGCGGCTTGCCTTGCTCGGCCGTCATCAACGTCGCAAGGTCCTCCTGGTGGGCGAGCATGAGCTCGTACCAGCGGCGGAGGATGGCCGCGCGGTCCTTCGCGGTCCGGCGCGCCCAGGCGGGGAAGGCGCCGGCCGCCGCCTCGATCGCGAGCCGAGCTTCGGCCGCCGAGCCCCGCGGAACGGTGCCGATGACCTCGCCCGTTGCCGGATTGATCACATCGAGCGTCGCGCCGCTCTCCGCGCCGATCCAGCGGCCCGCGACGTAGCAATGGGTGCGCAGCAGATTCGCGTCCTTGAGCCGCACGTGCGCCCCTACGCGGCAGGAGCGTTCGACAGGTGGCGGGCGAAGAAGGCGAGCGAGCGCTCGCGCGCCAGCGCGGCCGCCTGCGGGCTGTAGCTCGAGCGCTGGTCGCAGTTGAAGCCGTGGCCCGCGCCGGGATAGAGGTGGAAGATGCCCTCGGGATTCGCTTCCTTGATCTTGTCGACATCGCTGAGCGGTATGTGCGTGTCGAGCTCTCCGAAGTGGAACATCATCGGGCACTTCGGCTTCGTCGCGAGGCACTGCGTGATGCCGCCGCCGTAATAAGAAACCCCGCATGCGAGCGGGAGCTCGCACGCGCTCACGTAGGTCATCCTGCCGCCCCAGCAGTAGCCGACCATGCCCACCCGGCCGGCATGCCTGATGACGGCGATCGCGGCGGTCAAGTCGAGCAGCGTCTGCTCCGGCTTCAGCTGCTGCACGTAGCCGAACCCCTCCTGGACGTCCGACTGCTCGTACCCGAGCTCGATGCCCTTGCGTACGCGGTCGAACAGGCTCGGTGCGATCGCGACGTAGCCCTCGGCCGCGTAGCCGTCCGTGACGGAGCGGATGTGGGAATTGACGCCGAAGATCTCCTGCACCACAACGACGGCGCCTCTCGGCTTGCCAGGGGGCGCGGCGAGCCAGGCACGCATCTCGTGACCATCCCTCGACATGATCGTCGTGAATTCGCTCATGGCCGCTGCTTCCTCCGGATGCCGGAAGGATACCATCGCGCATCGGTGCCCCGGCGTCAAAGCTCGCGCGCGGGACCCTCACATGACGACGCAGCAGTTGCGGCCGGCGTCCTTGGCGCGGTAGAGCGCCCGGTCGGCGCGATCGAAGATCACGTCGGGCGTATCGTCGGGGTGAAAGGTCGTGATCCCGCACGAGGCCGTGACCGTGACAGGCCGGTTGCGGAAGTGAAAGCCGATCCGGGCGATGCCGGTCCGGATCTTGTTCGCCGCGACGAGGGCCTGGTCCGCTCCCGTTCCGACGAGGATCATCACGAACTCCTCGCCGCCGTAGCGCGCGACGAAGTCCGTTCCCCGCACGTGCTGCGCGAGATGCTGGCCGATGACTCGCAAGACCTTGTCGCCCGCCCGGTGCCCGTAAGCGTCGTTGATGTCCTTGAACCGGTCGATGTCCCAGGCCAGGATGCTGACGGGGCCGCCTTCCTGACTCCAGCGCGTGAACTCGTGCACGATGCGCTCGTCGTACGCGGCGCGGTTCGCGATGCCGGTCAGCGCGTCGACCATCGCGAGCCGCTGCTCCTCCTGCAGGCTATCCTGCAGGTTGCGGCTCTCGCGCTCGAGCTCGGCGATGCGGACCCGCAGCCGTCCCGTGCGATCCGTCTGGGAGGCGAACCGCTGGTCCTCGCGGGCGCGGAAATCCTGCAGGTGAGTCGTGATGGTCTCCAGGCGCGCGCGCACGCGGCTTCTGAGCTCGGCGAGGTCGATCGCGCGCTGGATGTCCGTGTTGAGCTCGTGCATCTCGTCCATCACGAGCAGGTTGAGCTGCTGTGTGCTCTCCTGGGCGTTTTTCTGATCGGCGTCGTCGCCGGTGAGGTAGGTGCCGAGCTCCTCGAGGCGCGCATCGATCTGGCGCAGCAGGTCCTCGACCTCGAGCTTCTCGTGCTGCAGCCTCGAGCGCTGCTCACCGATGAGACGGGCCACGCGCTCCAGGCCCTCCGCCAGCTCGTCGGCCGTGAGCGCCGCGCCCGGCCGCTCCTGCAGCTCGGCAAGCACGGGCCGCAGCTCGGGGAGCGCGGCGAGCCGCTCGAGCATTGCGACGATGGCCACTTGAACATGGGCGTCCCGCTCGGGCTCCGGCGATGGCTCGTCCGGCGGGGCGAAGGCCTGCGGTTCCGTCGAAGTCTGCGGGGGAGCGGGATCCTGCGTCGGCGCGGTCCAGCGGGAGGTGGCCGGCGGGGAAGGCGCCGCCTCGGCAGGGGAGCCGCTCTGGGCCGCGGTGGGCGTTGCCGCCGCATCCGGCAGCCGATCGAGCGCCGCGATGGCGCGCGAGAGCGGGTCGAGGCACGACTCGATCTCCTCGGCCGAGGGTTGACGCCGGATGAGATCGCTCAAGCCCCGGAGCTCGCCGTCGAGCCGCCCGCTGCGGCCACGGGCGGCGAGGCACAGCCGGCCGATCGTGAGGCGCAGGACATTCTCGAGCTTCGCCCATCGGGCCTCGCCGGTTTCGAGGCGCTGCAGCGCCTCGAGATACTTGTGGCGCAGGCCCGTTTCCGAGTTGTTCATTTTTTCAGACCCCCCACGACGACACTGGCAATGCTCGCGCTCCTCCCCCTCCGCGTGCGATCAGCGCTCAAGTATCGCGACGACGCCCATGCCGCCGGCGGTGCAGACCGAGATGAGGCCGCGCTTGGCGTCCTTGTCCGCGGCCAGCAACTTCGCGAGCGCGGCGACGATGCGCGTGCCGGTCGCCGCGAACGGGTGACCGATCGCCACGCTCCCACCCTTCACGTTCAGTCGCGAGCGATCGATGCTGCCGAGGGGACCCGGCAAGCCGAGCACGTCGCGGCAGTATTCGGACGACTCCCAGGCCGCAAGAGTGCACAGCACCTGCCCGGCGAAGGCTTCGTGGATCTCGTAGTAGTCGAAGTCCGCGAGCTTCAGTCCCGCGTCCGCGAGCATCGCGGCGACGGCGTGGACCGGCGCCATGAGCAGTCCCTCTTTCCCGCTCGCAAAGTCCACCGCCCACTGCTTGCCGTAGCGCAGATGGGCGAGCACTGGTAAGTCGTGCCGCGCGGCCCACTCGTCCGTGGCGAGCAGCACCGCGCTCGCGCCGTCGGTGAGGGGCGTGCTGTTGCCCGCCGTGAGGCTGCCCGAGCCGGTGGTATCGAACGTCGGGCGCAGCTTCGCGAGCTTCTCGAGGGAGGTGTCGGGCCGGACGTTGTTGTCGGCCTTGAGCCCGCGAAACGGAACGACGAGATCGTCGTAGAAGCCCTCGCGCCATGCCGCGGAGGCCTTCATGTGGCTCTCGTACGAGAGCTGGTCCTGCGCCTCCCGCGGGATCTTCCAATGCTTGACCATGAGCTCCGTGCTCTCACCCATGCTGAGGCCGGTGCGCGGCTCGATCACCCCGAGCATGACGGGCTTGAAGTGCCTCGGCCTCAAGCCGAGGAACGGCCGCAGGCGCTGCCAGGGGGAGCGGCCGAGATAGCTCTTCAGCAGCAGTTGCCGGTAGGACGCCGGGTAGACGACCGGCGGGTCGCTGATCGAATCGACGCCCCCGGCGATCCCCGCCTCGACTTGCCCGAGGGCGATCTTGTTGCCAAGGAGAATGGCGGCCTCGAGGCTCGTGCCGCAAGCGCGCTGCACGTCGAGCCCGGGCGTGTGCGGATCGAGCCCGGAGGAAAGCACGGACTCGCGCACCAGGTTGTAGTCCTTCGAGTGCTTGATGACGGCTCCGGCGATCACATCGCCCAGCCGCTCGCCCTGGAGCCTGAAGCGCTCGACCAGCGCGCGGAAGGTCTCGCTCAGCATCGCCTGATTGCCGACGCTCGCGAACGCACCGTACGCGCGCGCAAATGGAAGGCGGATGCCTCCCACCACCGCCACGCGCCTCACCGTCGAGCCGACCAGCATGCTCGCCCTCCAAAACCCCGATTCTATGCCCTCTACAGTCACCGAGCGTGGCCATATGCGCGGCGGTGCCCGGCTCGCCTGGCTCCGTCCGAGCAGCGCATCGGCTCGCGGACCCGACGCCGCACGCTCCAGCAGCGCATACACTACGCAACATTCGATGGGTGCGGTAGAGCTCGACTTTAAGAGATCTGCGTGCGCGTAGCCGTAATCATTCCGACGCTCGACGAGGATGCGGCACTCAAGCGGCTACTCGCGCGGATCGCCCATCTCGATCCCGCCGCGGATGAGGTGATCGTCGTGGATGGAATGGCGGCCGAGAGTTGCCAGCTCGTGAGCCGCGGCGCCGGAGCGCTCTGGATCCCCGCGCATCCGGGCCGTGGCGGCCACTCGCGGTCCGGCGGCCACGAGGCACACAAAGGATAGTGCCCGCGCGCGCTCTGAAAGAGGCGAGACCGCCCTCGCGGCCGGCGAGGGTTGAGTCGCACGCCGCCGCCGGGCAAGATGCCTCGGACGGCCTCCAGAACGATTCTCGCAACACCAAGAGCCATGACTCCACCGAGCTCCCCGCTGCCGCCTCGCGCCGGCCGACCCTCCTCGAGCGGCGGGCGCGCGGGATCGGGCCTCCCGCGCTCGGGCCCGATGCGGAATGGGTGACGCTTGCCACGGCCCGGCATCGACCGCGTCTTCGAGAGACGGCTCTCCGCCCTCGTCAATAGCGGGGAGCCCACAATCCTGCAAGGCGGTCGCAAGGGCGTCGAGAAGGAGTCGCTGAGAGTCACGCCCGAAGGCCGGATCGCGCAATCGCCCCACCCGCTCGAGCTCGGCTCCGCCCTGACGAGCGAGCACGTGACGACGGACTTCTCCGAGGCCCTCATCGAGCTCGTGACGCCGACGTTCACCACGAGCTGGGAGCTGCTGCAGTACTTGCTCGATCTGCACCAGTTCGTCTACCGGCATCTGTCCGACGAGCTGCTCTGGGCGACGAGCATGCCTTGCGTCATCGATCGCGAGGCGGACATCCCGATCGCCCGGTACGGCACGTCCAATGTCGCGCGCATGAAGACCGCCTACCGCGAGGGCCTGAGCCTGCGCTACGGCCGGATGATGCAGGTCATCTCCGGCGTGCACTTCAATTACTCCTTTCCGGAGCGCTTCTGGGAGGCGTACGAGAGCCTCCGCGACTCGCGCTCCCGGGGGCAGGAGCTCATCTCCACGGGCTACTTCAACCTGCTGCGCAACTATCGCCGCTACGGCTGGATCGTGCTCTATCTCTTCGGCGTCTCACCGGCCGTGTGCCAGTCGTTCCTGCAGGGCCGGAACGGGTCCCTCCGCGAGCTCACGCCGGGAACGCTCTACGATCCGTACGCGACCTCGCTGCGGATGAGCGACATCGGCTACCGCAACCGCAACCAGGCGAGCCTCACCGTCTCGGTGAACAGCCTCGATCAATATGTGCGCGATCTCACGCGCGCGATCATGACCCCCTACCCGCCGTACGAGGCGCTCGGCGTCGAGGTGCACGGCGAGTACCGCCAGCTGAATGCCAACATCCTGCAGATCGAGAACGAGTACTACAGCTACATCCGGCCGAAGCGCGTCGCCCGCTCGGGCGAGCGGCCGACCAAGGCGCTGCGGCGAGCTGGAGTCGAATACGTCGAGGTGCGGGCGCTCGATGTGAGCGCATTCGATCCGGTGGGCGTCAACCAGCACAAGCTGCGCTTCCTCGAGGCGTTCATGGCGCTCTGCCTCTTGAAGCAGAGCGACCCGATCGATCCGAACCTCGAAGGTGTTCTCGACCAGAATCACCTGACGGTCGCCCGGCGCGGCCGCGAGCCGGGGCTCGAGCTGTCGCGCGACGGGCGCAGCGTCTCCATGGCGGACTGGGCCATGGAGCTGCTCGACTCGATGAGCGGCCTCTGCGAGCTGCTCGATCACGGCGATCCCTCGCGGCCTTACGCGCAGTCGCTCGCGACGCAGGCCGCCAAGATCCGGGATGCGAGGCTCACCCCCTCGGCCCGCCTGCTCGCGGAGCTCGAGTCCGGCGAGAGCTTCTTCGATCTCGCCCTGCGCACGTCCGCCATGCACAAGGCGTACTTCCTCGAGCTGTACCCTCCGAACGCCGAGCGGCTCGGGGAATTCGCAGGCGAGGCGGCCGAGTCCCTGCGCAAGCAGCGCGCGATCGAGGCGAGCGAGACGGAGTCCTTCGAGCAGTATCTGGCGCGCTACTTCGCGGACTCGAGCGGACGGCACTGAGCGGCCCCACGGCGGCAGCCGCACCAACCCGGAGCGCCCGCCCTCCGCCGCCGCCTCACGGCAGTGCAGCTCGGCAGGGCCTGCTTGCATCGGAGTCTTAAAAAAACTGGGGATTTGCGCGGCGGCCCGGTGTGGCATGAAAGCTGCAAAATTGCCTGGGCCTGCGTAACATGAGCCACGAGCCGCTCGACGGGGAATCGACATGAAACTGGTCACCGCGATCATCAAGCCTTTCAAGCTCGACGACGTCCGCGCCGCGCTTTCCGACATCGGCGTGTCCGGCATGACGGTCACGGAGGTGAAGGGCTTCGGGCGCCAGCGGGGACACACCGAGCTCTACCGCGGTGCCGAGTACGTCGTGGACTTCGTGCCGAAGACACGGATCGAGGTGGCGGTGCGCAGCGACCTGCTCGACCAGGTCATCGAGGCCATCCTCAAGGCGGCGAAGACGGGCAAGGTCGGCGACGGCAAGATCTTCGTCGAGGACATCCAGCGCGTCATCCGCATTCGCACCGGCGAGACCGACGACGCCGCGCTGTAGCGCGACAGCGGGCCACGACCGCGGGATGGCGCGGGGATGGCTCGCGCTCAGGGGCTCGAGCCGGTACAGTGCCCCGTGATGGACTCATCCGAAGCGCTGCGGGCGGCCGCCGGGAAGGTGAGGCTCGGCCGCGCGAGGCGCCACATCTTCCTGTGCGTCGGCGGCAAGTGCGCGCCTCGCGAAGAGCAGCTGCAGGCGTGGGACTTTCTCAAGCGCCGACTGCGCGAGCTCAACCTCGTCGAGGTCGATGACGGGGTGCTACGCAGCAAGGCGGACTGCCTGCGCATCTGCACGGAAGGCCCGATCGCCGTGGTCTATCCGGACGGGTGCTGGTACCGCAGCTGCACTCCCCAGAATCTCGAGCGCATTCTCCAGGAGCACTTGATCGGCGGCACGCCGGTCGCCGACCTGCTGTTCGCCGAGGCGCCGCTCAACGCTGCGCCGTGAAGGCCGGTTCCCCGGGAGCGGCGAGAACGGTGTCGAACGGCACGGGCTGGCCGAAGAGAAATCCCTGGGCCCGGTCGATGCCGAGCTCGGTCAACCGCTGGCGCACGACTTCCGTCTCCACGCATTCCGCCACCGTCTGAATGCCCATGCTGTGGCTCAACTGCGCGACCCCGCGCACCAGCGATTCCGCGCGCGAGTCGGTGAGCAGGTCGCGCGTGAAGGATCCGTCGAGCTTCAGCATGCCGACATCGAACGTCCTGAGATAGGAGAGAGAGCTCACGCCGGTGCCGAAATCGTCGAGCGCGAACTCGACGCCCCGGGCCTTCAGATGCCGGATCAGGGTCCGCGTCTGCGATACGTCGGCCACCGCGGCGGTCTCGGTGATCTCGAACTGCACCCACTCGCCCGGGACCATGGTCGGCCCGATGTTCGAGCTCAGCCACTCGAAGAAATCGGGATCGCCGATGCTCGGCCCCGATAGATTGATGGAGAACCGCACGGCGCGCCCGGGCATCTCCTGGCGGGCAGCACGCAGGCGCTTGAAGATCTTCGCGAGCATCGCGCGATCGAGCTCGATGAGCATCTGATAGCGCGCCGCCGCGGGTATGAAATGCGCCGGGGACACGAACGTTCCGGTCTCGTTGATCAGCCGAACGAGCAGCTCGAAGTACTCGGTGTGGGAGCTCCCGGAGAGGGCGATGAGCGGCTGCGCGACGACGGCGAACTGCTGCGTCTCGAGCGCCTGGTGCAGCCGCTCCGCGATCAGCACGTCGTCGTTGCGGCGAATGATGCTCAAGTCGGCGTCCTGGTAGACCTCCACGCGGCTGCGCCCGCGATCCTTGGCGGCCCGGCACGCGGTCTCCGCGGCGGCGACAGCCTGCGTCAGCTCCGGGTCCGCCAGGGGCACGCTCGCAACGCCGAACGAGATGGTGAGCCGCGTTCTCAAGCCGGTGATGACCGCGCACCGCTCGCTCACCGCCTGGCACAGCCGCTCCGCCGTGCGGCGGCCCTGGCTCAACGAGGCTTTCGGCAGGTAGACGGCAAAGCGGTCGCCGGAGATGTGGCACACCCCGGCACCCTCCGGCAGAGGATGCTTCCAGATCGCCTCCTCCACGGCTGCGATGGCCTGATCGCCGGCCGTGAGTCCGGCGAGCTTGTTGAGCACGTGCAGCTGATCGATGTTGCCGTAGAGGATGCAGCCGGTGAGCCCGCCCGCCACGCTCTCGTGCTTCAGGGCGAGATCCCGGAACGCGGTCCAGCTCAGCGAGACGCGCTCCGGGGGCGCACCGAGCAGCCGGCTCACCTGCGCCGCGAGCTCGACCAGCGTCTGCGACTCGCCCGGGCCGAGCTTCGGCTGGTCGGCGGTGCGCGCTGCAACGAGGACTCCCACCTTCGCCCCGGTCGCATCGTGCAGCGCGGCCGCGACGAGCTTGCCGCAGACGGGTCCGTCTCGCTGGCCGCGCAGCCGATTGGTGCCGATCACGCCGTCCGCCGCGGCCTGCACCTGCTCCTTGAGCCCGAGGGCGCCGTGCCGCCACAGATCCGCCAGCACGCGCGCCCCGGGAGTCTCGCGCACGAGGGTTTTCGAGAAGCCCTCGAGCTCGATCGCGACGAGCGCAGCGTCGAGCGCGTTCTGGACGCGCTTCAACGTCTCCTCGATCGCCGCCGGATCGGGCTTCAGCGGCGGGGCGGGGGGACTGGACTGAGGAGACGCTGCAAGCGTCATGAGCGCTGCTCGAAAGTGCCGGATTGCAGCACTCTAGAGCCCGGGGGATGGGGGGGCCGGAACCCGTTCGCACCCTCGCCGGAAGACCGTATCATTGGGCGTCCGCTCGGCTCGGTTTTGTGACTGGAGTCACAATGATGGCCAAGGTCGTCCGTCTGCTCCGCTACGGCGGTCCCGAAGCTCTGGTGCTCGAGTCGTTCGAGCCGCAGCCCCCCGCGCCCGCTGAAATCCAGATCCGGCACACCGCGATCGGTCTCAACTACGTCGATGTCTACGACCGCACCGGCCTTTATCCGATGACGCTACCGGGGGTCCTCGGGCGCGAGGCCGCGGGCGTCGTCGCGGCCCTCGGCAGCAAGGTGCGCGGCTTTCGGGTGGGCGACCGCGTGGCTTATGTTTACTCGACGCCCGGAGCCTACAGCGAAGTACGCAACGTGCCGGCTGGGCGTGTGGTGAAGGTGCCCTCCGCGATCTCGGACAGCGAGGCCGCCGCGCTGATGCTGAAAGGGCTCACCGCGCACTACCTGCTGCGCAGGACCTATCGCGTGCGGCGCGGGGATCCGATCCTGGTGCACGCGGCCGCGGGCGGAGTCGGGCTGATCCTGTGCCAGTGGGCGCGGTTCCTCGGCGCGAGGGTGATCGGTGTCGTGGGGAGCGAGGCCAAGGCTGACCTCGCGCGCAAGAACGGCTGCCGCCACGTCCTGGTGTCCGGGCGGGACCTGCTCGTTCCCGGCGTCAAGGCGCTCACGAAGGGGGAGGGCGTCGCGGTGGTCTATGACTCCGTCGGCAAGGATACCTTCATGGAGTCGCTCGACTGCCTGCGTCCCCTCGGCATGATGGTGACCTACGGCAACGCATCGGGACCCCCTCCGGCGGTGAGTCCGCTCGAGCTCACCAAGCGCGGCTCGCTGTTTCTCACGCGGCCGACGCTCTTCTCGTACATCGCGACCCGCGAGGCGCTGGCCGCCGCCGCCCGGGAGCTGTTCGCAGTCGTCAAGAGCCGCAAGGTGCGTATCCGCATCGGCCAGACCTATCCGCTCGCGGAGGTCGCGCAAGCGCATCGCGACCTGGAGGCGCGCCGGACGACCGGCTCCACCGTTTTGCTGCCCTGACGGCTTCGGGGGCGCCGAGCCCGCGGTCCGATACGGGGTCGGCAGTCAGGTGCCAGCCGACCGTCAGGCGTCGAGCTGCCGCTCGGTGCGCCCGGCGAGGCTGGTGATGACCGCGGCGAGCTCCTCCGGCTCGACCGGCTTGGCGATGTGGTTCTGGTAGCCGGCATGCAGCGCGCGCAGTCGGTCCTGAGCGGACGCGTACGCCGTCACCGCGACGGCCGGCACGCGCCCGCCGAGATGGGGGTCGAGCGCGCGGATTTGCTCGATCAGGGCGTAGCCGTCCATCTCCGGCATGCCGAGGTCCGCGATGAGCACGTTGGGCCGGCGCTCGAACAGGAGAGTGAGCGCGGCGGGGCCGGAGCCCGCGAGGCTCACTCGCGCGCCGAGACCGTGCAGGATGTGGGCGATCACCTCGCGCGCGCCCGGATCGTCATCGACCACCAGGACATGGACGCCGGCGAGCCGCGGCATTCGCGATGCCGCGGGCGGCGGCTCCGGCGCGCGCTCCACCTCGGTCTGCCGGATCGGAACCCGGATGATGAACGTCGCGCCGTGTCCCTCGCCTTCGCTCATTGCGGAGACCGTGCCGCCGTGCAGCTCCACGAGATGCCGCACGATCGCGAGCCCGAGCCCGAGACCCCCATGGCGCCGGCTGATGGAGCCGTCCTCCTGCCGGAAGCGGTCGAAGACATAGGGCAGGAACTCGGGCTTGATGCCCTGGCCGCTGTCGCGAACGGTGATCTCGGCCTTCCCGTCGCGCCGCGAGAGGAAGATCTCGACGCGGCCGCCCATGGGCGTGAACTTGATGGCGTTCGACAGCAGGTTGCAGACGGTCTGCTGCAGGCGGGCGGAGTCCCCGCGCAGGAGGCCCACTCCCGCGTCGAGCACCGGATCGAGACCGATGCCCTTCGCCTGGGCGGCGGGCAGCATCGTCTCGATCGACGCCTCGATGATGCGCCGCGGATCGACGGCCGCGAGCTCGAGGGTGACCTTTCCGGTGACCACGCGGGACACGTCGAGCAGATCCTCGATGAGGCGCTTCTGCGCGCGCGCATTGCGCTCGATCGTCTCGAGGGCGCGCTCCTCCGTCGGCTCATCGAGCCTGCGGGTGCGCAGGAGCGTGATCCAGCCGAAGATGGCGTTGAGCGGCGTCCGCAGCTCGTGCGACATGGTCGCGAGAAACTCGTCCTTCAGGCGCGAGAGCTCCTCCGCCTCGGCGCGCAGGACCTGCTCTCGCGCGAGCAGGGCCTCGCGGTCGCTCTCCGCGCGGCGGCGCTCCACGATCTCCGCCTGCAGCCGCTCGTTGCTCTCCCGCAGCTCGCGCGTGCGCTCGGCCACGCGCTGCTCAAGGGCCTGGTACGACTCCGCGAGCTCCGAGTGCGCGCGATACAGGTCGATGAACACGCGTACCTTGGAGCGCAGCACCTCCGGAATGACAGGCGAGAGGATGTAGTCCACCGCGCCGAGCTCGTAGCCGCGCGACGTCTGCATCTCGTCGGCATACGCGGTGATGAAGATGATCGGCGTGCGCTGGGAGCGCTTGTAGCGGCGCACGAGCGAGGCGGTCTCGAGGCCGTCCATGCCGGGCATGTTCACGTCGAGCAGGATGACCGCGAAGTCATCGGTCAGAACGCGCTTGAGCGCCTCCGTGCCGGAGCGCGCGACGACGAGGTCCGCGTCGAGCTCCTCGAGCACCGTGCGGTACACGAGCAGCTTCTCGGGGAGGTCATCGACGATGAGAACGCGCGCCCGGTCCAAGTCTGTTCACCGTGAGCCTTGAGCCTCGAGCGCCCGCCCGCTCCGGGCGACGCCGAGCGCGCCACTCCGCACGACTTCCGCGAGCTCGGCACGCGCGGCGAGCTCGCGGATGAACGCGTTGACCTCCGCCTCGCTCGCGGTGAGCTCGACGATGAAGCCGTCGAGCGCCGGATCGAGCACCCGGCCGCCCGCGCGGGCCACGTAGCCGCGCAACGCGTCCGTGTGCGCGGGCTCGACTTTCAGCTTCAGCAGCGCGAGCTCGCGCTCGAGATGCTCGCCGAGCGTCATGTCCTCGATGCGCACCACGTCGATGAGCTTGTGGAGCTGGTTGACGATCTGCTGGATGACCGAGTCGGAGCCCTGGGTCACCAGGGTGACGCGCGAGACGGTCGGGTCGTGGGTCGCGGCCACCGACAGGGACTCGATGTTGTATCCGCGCGTGGAGAACAGGCCCGCGACGCGGGCGAGCGCGCCGGCTTCGTTCTGGAGCAAGATCGCGATGATGTGACGCATTGATGGAGAGTCGGCTGATTTCTCGGTGAGGATAGCGCACTCGGTAAACTGTAGCCTCAACCCATCGTGAGCTGCTAGGCTTTCGAGCTCCCATGAACGTCAACGTCGCAACGGCCCGCCCCGGCGGGCATCCCCTCGCGGGCCAGCGCATGACCGGCGCGCAGATGATAGTGCAGGTGCTCGCCGACGAGGGGGTCAGGGCCATTTTCGGCTACAGCGGCGGGGCGATCCTCCCGACCTACGACGCCGTGTTCCTTTACAACGAGCGCCAGTCGCGGGGCGGGCGGCCGATTCCCCTCATCGTGCCAGCCAATGAGCAGGGCGCCGGGTTCATGGCGGCCGGCTATGCCCGCGCGAGCGGCCGCGTCGGCGTGTGCCTGGTCACGTCCGGGCCGGGGGCGACCAATACGGTGACGCCAGTCCGCGACTGCATGGCGGATTCGGTGCCGATCGTCGTGATCTGCGGCCAGGTCGCGCGCGCCTCGATCGGGACGGACGCCTTCCAGGAGGCGCCGGTGCCCGCGCTCATGAGCGCCGTCGCCAAGCACATCTTTCTGGTGACGGACCCTGCCAAGCTCGAGGCGACCCTCCGTACCGCCTTCGAGATTGCGCGGACCGGGCGCCCGGGGCCTGTCGTCGTCGACGTACCCAAGGACGTGCAGAACTGGGAGGGGCCTTACGTCGGGAGCGGCACGCTGCCCATCTCCGGCTACCGCAGCCGCATGGTCGAGCTCGCGGGCGAGAGTGTGGCGGCCGAGGACGCTGCGCGGTTCTTCGACATGCTGCGCGAGTCGCGCCGGCCGCTCATCTATGCGGGCGGCGGGGTCATCAACGCAGGCGCGGCGGACGCGCTCGCCGAATTTGCGGTCACCTTCGGCATCCCGGTGGTAACGACGCTCATGGGCATCGGTTCGGTCGACACGATGCACCCGCTGTCGCTGCGCATGCTCGGCATGCATGGAGCCGCCTTCGCGAACTATGCGGTTGACGACTGCGACTTCCTCATCGCAGCCGGCGCGCGGTTCGACGACCGGGTGGCCACCGCGCCGGCCAAGTTCGCGAAGAACGCGAAGCACATCGCTCACCTCGATATCGATCGGGCCGAGATCAACAAGGTGAAGCGCGTGCAGTGGAGCCACGTCGGGCTGCTCGAAGGCGCCCTGCGCGCGCTCACGGCGTTCGGCCGCCAGCAGGGCTTCCGGCCGGACTACGGCGCCTGGCACGCCCACTTGAGCGAGCTCAAGCGCGTCCACGCGATGAATTACGACCGCGCGAGCGCGCTTATCCAGCCGTACTACGTCCTGGAGGAGCTCAACCGGCGCACGCGCGGCGAGGCGATCGTCAGCACCGGCGTCGGCCAGCATCAGATGTGGGCGGCGCAGTACTGCGATTTCCGGCGGCCGCGGCTGTGGCTCACCTCCGGCAGCATGGGAACGATGGGCTTCGGCCTGCCGGCGGCGATCGGAGCGCAGGTCGCGAACCCCGATCGGCTCGTGGTCGATGTGGACGGGGATGCGAGCATCCGCATGAACATCGGCGAGCTCGAGACCGTGACGACCTACGACCTCCCCGTCAAGATCATGGTCCTCAACAACTTCGGCGACGGCATGGTCAAGCAGTGGCAGAAGCTGTTCTTCAAGGGCCGGCTGTCCGCGAGCGACAAGTCGCTCCACAAGAAGGACTTCGTGAAGGCCGCTCAAGCCGACGGCTTCCGGTATGCCGTGCGCCTCACCCGCAAGGAGGACGTGCCGCGCGTGATGGACGAGTTCATCGGCTTCGCCGGGCCCGCCTTTCTCGAGGTGGTGATCGACCCCGATGCGGGCGTCTATCCCATGGTGAGCCCCGGCCAGGAGTACGAGGATATGATCACCGGGGATTTCATCGCCTCGCGGCACAAGGTCGACATCAAGACACCCGGGCCCTCGGAGATGTTCTGATGAAGTACCTGCACACGATGGTTCGCGTGACCGATCTCGAGACCTCGCTCAGCTTCTACCGGGACGCGCTCGGGCTCGTGGAGGTGTCTCGCAAGGACGTTCCGCAGGGCCGCTTCACGCTCGTGTTCCTCGCCGCGCCCGGGGACACCGCGGCGCAGATCGAGCTCACTCACAACTGGGATCCCGAGACCTACGGCGGCGGGCGCAACTTCGGGCATGTCGCCTACGCGGTCGATGACCTCTACGCGCTCTGCCGCCGGCTGATGGAGCACGGCGTCACCATCAACCGTCCCCCTCGCGATGGGCGCATGGCGTTCGTGCGCTCGCCGGACAATATCTCGGTGGAGCTGCTGCAGCAGGGCGCGCCGCTTCCGCCCGCGGAGCCGTGGACGTTGATGCCGAACGTCGGGCAGTGGTGAGGCGCTGATCCTCCAGGAGGAGCGGAGCGTGTCTACGGTTCTCGTCACCGGAGCGAGCCGCGGCCTGGGGCTCGAGCTCGTGCGGCAGTACGCCGCGGAAGGCTGGGACGTGCTCGCGTGCGCCCGGGACCCGCATCAGGCGGAGGAGCTGCGCGAGCTCGCGGAGCAGTCGCAGGGGCGTGTTGCAGTGCATCCACTCGATGTCACCGACTTCGATGCCATCGGCTCCCTCGCCCTCGAGCTCGAGGGCCGGAGCATCGACGTGCTGATCAACAACGCGGGCACGATGGGCTCGCGCGTCGGCGCCTTCGGGTCGGTCGATTTCGCGGAATGGGAAGGCGTGTTCCGGCTGAACGCCTTCGCGCCCATGAGGATGGCGGAAGCATTCGCCGGGCACGTCGCGCGCAGTGCGCAGAAGAAGCTCGTCTCGATCAGCACCCTCATGGCGTCGATGGCGCGCAACAACATGGGGGGCTTCTATGCCTACCGGGCGAGCAAGGCCGCGCTGAACGCCATCATGGTCTCGCTGTCGCTCGACCTCGGGCGCCGCCACGGTATCCTCGCCGCGACGCTGCATCCCGGCTGGGTCCGCACGGACATGGGCGGCGGGCGCGCCGAGATCGATCCTCGGACGAGCGTCGCCGGGATGCGCCAGGTGATCGCGAGCCTCACCAAGGAGCGGGCCGGACGGTTCTGGGCATACGACGGGTCCGAG
Organism: uncultured Gammaproteobacteria bacterium; assembly: GCA_963849095.1. GTDB lineage: Bacteria > Pseudomonadota > Gammaproteobacteria > Steroidobacterales > Steroidobacteraceae > JASHUC01. The sequence goes on along the minus strand of CAWKGA010000009.1, from coordinate 264,288 downwards.
CTGCCCTGGTGAGCACTGGGCTGCCACGGTGAGCGCCGAGCGGCCTCACGCGCGCCGGACGGTCCCTTCGAGCGCCGACATCGAGTCCTATCTGCGCAAGCGCATTCCGCTCGCGGTGGCCATGGGTATCGAGGTGCGGTCGGCGACGCCGAGCCGGGTCGAGCTCGCCGCGCCGCTCGCCCCGAACACCAACAATGGCGAGATGGTGTTCGGCGGCAGCGCGGTCGCCGTCGCGATCCTCGCGGCCTGGACGCTGCTCTACATCCGGGAGCGCGAGCTGGGGGGGAACGCGCAACTGCTCATCCAGCGCAGCTCCATGCACTACGACCGCCCGATCACCCGGGACTTCCGGGGGGTCTGCGAGCTCACCGACGAGGCCTCCTACCGGAAATTCCGCGCGGCGCTCGACCGCCGGCACCGCGCGCGCATCACTCTGTGCTCGGCGTTGCTGCAGGACGGCGAGCGCGCGGGTTCCTTCGAGGGAGATTTCGTCGCGCTCGCGGGCGCGCGGCCGGCCGGCGGGTAGCGTTCCAGCGTCCGGCTATTTACAGAACCTTCAAACAGTGGAGAATGAAGCCGAATCAAACGGCTCGCAGCCGGTAGAGGCCGGGTGGGCGCGGACGCGAGCGAAGAAGCCGTTCACAAGCGGGGAGAAACAAGATGAGCAGTGCCGACGTTCACGGAAATTTCCTCTGGCATGAGCTGGCGACGACCGACCCCGGCGCGGCGGGCGCCTTCTACGCCAGGGTTCTCGGCTGGAAGGCCCAGGCCTGGGATAAGGACCCCTCCTATACCCTCTTGTCGACCGCCCGCGGGCCGGCCGGCGGCATGATGAGGCTGCCGGCCGAGGCGCAGGCGAACGGCACGGGGGCCAGTTGGCTCGCTTACGTCGCGGTACCGGACGTGAATGCCGCCGTCGCCACGGCTCAGCGCCTCGGGGGGCGCGTCGTGAAGCCGCTGACGAGCCTTCCGGACGGCGGCAAATATGCCGTGCTGGCCGACCCTCAGTCGGGCGTGATCGGCATCTGTGCTCCGCCCTCGACCGGTACGGGGGGCGGCGCCGACGAATTCGTCTGGCACGAGCTGGCGACCGCCGACCATTCGGCGGCATTCCGCTTCTACCGGGAGCTCTTTGGCTGGGAGCAGCTCGGCGTGCACGACATGGGCGCCATGGGCCAGTACCTGCTCTTCGGCCGTCATGGACGGCAGCTCGGCGGCATGTTCAGCCGCCCGACCACGGGCCCGCACTGGCGCGTCTACGTGCGAGTCTCGAACGCTGCAAAGGCTGCGGAGGCTGCCGCTGCCGCGGGCGGCCGCATCGTCAATGGCCCGCATCAGGTTCCGGGCGGAAGCTGGGTCGCGGAGCTGACAGATCCGCAAGGTGCGGCCATCGCGGTGAATCAGGCGGTAACCGCCGCGGCGTCCGCTGCAACGCCTGCGACCGCCGCGGCCCCCAAGCCGGCAAAGCCTGCTGCCCCGGCGGCGAGTCCTGCTGCCGTGGCGAAGCCGCAAGGCGCCGCACCGGCGCCGCGTCCCGCGCCGACGCCCCCACAGGCGCCGCGCCCCGCGTCTCCACCCGCGGCCACTCATGCGCCGGCGCCTTCACAGGCCCCGCGTCCCGCGGCGCCCAGGCCGGAAGCGCCTCACGTTCGGCCCGCGACCCCGGCTGCTCCAGCTGCGGCAAGACCCGCGTCGGCTGCAGCGCCGCCTGTCTCGACCGCCGCCAGTAGCACCCCAAAGCCTGCGCCGGCCCGCGAGGCAGCTGCCGCGCCTGCCAAGCCGCAGGCACCCGCCCGCAAGGCCGGCAAGACTGCCGCTCGCAAGGTGGCTCGAAAAGCTGCGCCCCGGCGCGCCGCGGCGGCCAAGAAGCGCAAGAAAGCCGCCACCCGCAAGAAGAGCTCGGCGCGGCGCGGTGCCGCAAAGCGCAGCACCGCGAGGCGGAGCGCCACGAAGCGGCGCGCCACCAGGCGAGTCGCGGGGCGAAGCGCAGCGAGGAGAGGTGCCGCGGGGCGAAGGAAGTCCTCCCGTCGGGCCGCGCCCCGCGCCCGCAAGAAGGTCGCCAAGCGGCCGGCGAGACGAGCAGTTCGGAGGAAGAGCGCCCGGCGCCGTAAGCGTTGAGCCTCTTCCCGGGGACTTGAGGGCTACTGACTCTGCTTCTCGGCAGCTTCCCGCTTCTGGGCATCCAGGCGGGAGGCTGCATCGACCTGCTGCTGGACGCTGTCCTCGGTAGCCTTCGCCTGCTGCGCCTGTTGCACCTCGGAGGCCGCTCCCGCCGCGGACGTGGCGGCTGTCTCCCCGAGGCCGCAACCGGCCGCTGCAAGCGCTGCGGCCGCCGCGACGAGCAGCCGGACGGACGTGATCCACCTCATCGTGCTTCTCCCTGGGTCGGACGCGCGAGCTGTATGCGGCCTCGCTGCACCGGATAATATTCACGGAAGCGCGGCAATATGCTCGTGGCGCGCGCATTCGTTCAATGAACGGTCCGCCTCTCTCGAGACGATCCGGGACGGGCCACCGGCCACGGGCACAGGGGAACACGGTCGGAGGGTTGATGGCAAGGGACGGGATCAAGAGTCGTAGCGTTTCGCAGACCGAGCCGCGCATACGGCGCGGCTACTTCGAATGCCGGTACGGCCAGCTTCACGTGCGCAACGCGATCCCGCCCGGCGGCGGTTTCGAGGAGGGCATCTCGCTCCTCCTCCTGCATCACTACCCGATGTCCGGCGCGGTGTACCAGAGGCTGCTCAGCTTGATGGGGCGCGACCGCTCGGTCTACGCGCCCGACCTGCCGGGCTTCGGCGAGTCCGACGCGCCGCCCTCGCCGCCCTCCATCGCCGATTACGCCGGAGCCGTCGCCGATTTTCTCGATACCATGCGATTCAGGCAGGTCGACGTGGCGGCCTATCAGAGCGGGTCGCTCGTCGCGGCGGAGCTCGCCATTGCGCGACCCGCCTGCGTCCGCCGCGTGGTGTGCGTCGGCGTGCCCGTCGCCTCCAAGGCGGAGCGGGATTCATTCCGCGCCGCGCCGTGGCCGATCCCGGCCGTCGCGGATGGCGGCCACCTGGCCGTCGAGTGGGAGCGTACGCGTAAGGGGGGACGTTCGGCGTTGCCGCTCGCAGCTCTGGCGCGCCACTTCGCCGAGAAGCTGCACAATGGTCCGGACGCGTGGTGGGGCATGCAGGCGGCGCTCGACTACCCCGCCCGTGATCGACTCGGCCGGGTCACGCAGCCGGTGCTGCTCGTGCGCGCGAGGGACGAGCACTGGGACACGACGCAGTACGCGCGCGAGCTCATGCCGAAGGCTCGACTGACCGACCTGCCCGACGTGGGAGATGAGGCATTCGAGAGCGCGCCGGAGCGCATGGCCGAAATCCTGCGCGGTTTTCTGCAAGCCCGTTGATCCGAGGATTAGCATGCCGCGCTACCCAGTGCCGTCCAGCCCATCGGACCTCGAGACGACAGCCGAGCTACCCGTCCTCGACGCGACCGCACACGAGGCCGATCGCCGGCAACATGAGCTGAGCAATACCGATACCTGGGTCGCGCCCGCGCTGGCCGCTCCGCGGCCCGGCAAGAGTGAGCAGGGCGCTGCTATCCAGCAGTCCACCCGCCTCGAGGAGGACCTCAAGTCTCTCTCCGCGAGCCTCAAGGATTTAGAGGCGCGCCTCGCCGCCAAGGACGAGCGCTTGACGGCCGTCGAGGGCGATCTCGAGTCCGCCCGCCATCGAGAAGCCGCAGCCGAGCAGCGTGCCGACGCGCTGGGCCACGAGCTGACCGACGCCCGCCTCGCTCTGTCGACCGCACGGGCGCAGGTCGATGAGCTGACCCGGCGCTTGGAGAGCCGAGACACCGCGGCACAGACTACCCAGGCGCGCGACCAGTCCCTCGAGGCGAGGCTGGTCGAGCGGGAGCGGGCGCTCACGCGCGCCGCGCAACGGCTCCAGCACCTCGAGCTGCAAACTTCCGCTCACGTCGAGGCTCTGCAGTCCGCCGAGGGGCGGCACGGCGTGCTCCATACGCTCCTCCGCGACCTCGATATCGAGGTCGGGCGCCGCGATTCCCGGATCGAGGAGCTGCAGCGGGAGCTGGAGGCGGCTCGCGAGGGCGGGCGCCGCCAGATCGGCGCGCTCCAGATCGAGCTCAACGACGTGCGCTTGCAGCTCACCGAGCGAACGACCGCGCTCCAGCAGCAGGAGGCGCGGCACGCGGAGCGAAGCGCGCTGCTCGATGCCGGCACTGTCCGGATGGCCGAGCTGGAAGTGAAGCTCGCCGAGCAAGCGCAATCTCTGCAGGCTCTCATGGCGGAGAGCGGCGCGAGCCGCGAGCGCGTCGAGGCTGCCGAGGGCGATGTGCGGGCTGCCGAGGAAAGCCTCCGTCAGCTCGAGGGTGAGATCCGGACGAAGAATGCGCGGATCGACGAGCTCACGAAGCTGAACGACGACTGGCGCGCGACGCTCGAGGAGGCGCGGCAATCGCTCGAGGAGCGGGACGCGCTGATCCGGCGGCTGGAGGCGGACACTGTCCGGAGCACGGTGCTACTCGAAAGCATCCAGCACGGCACGCGGCTCCCGGAGGAGACGGACGGCGGGGATCTCGCGCCGGACGGTGCAACGCGCCTGCTCATCCGCGCGGATGGCGAGAGCGAGGTGGTCCACGTGCTGGGCCGCAGGACGAGCATCGGCCGCACGCCCGACAACGACGTTCAGATCGACACCAAGTTCGTGAGCCGCCACCACGCGATGATTCTCGCGGGCCCGGCGGAGACCGTCATCGAGGACCTCAACAGCACGAACGGCGTGCTGGTGAACGGTCGGCGGGTCACGCGCCAGCGCTTGAAGGATGGGGATGCGGTCATGCTCGGCAAGACCCAGTTCCGCTTTGCATTGCGCTCGCCGGGCGAGCGGCGGGCGTCGCAGTAGCGCGGAATACGCTAAGCTTCCGGCCGTCCCTGAACACCCCGGAACGACCGCTGTGGCAAGCCCCTACATCGAACGCATCCTCAAGTCGCGCGTCTATGACGTTGCGATCGAGTCGCCGCTCGACGATGCGCCGCGGCTGTCGCAGCGGCTCGGGGCGCACGTTCTCCTCAAGCGCGAGGATGTGCAGCCCATCTTCTCCTTCAAGCTGCGCGGCGCGTACAACAAGATCGCGCATCTGTCGGACGCCGTCGCGCAGCGCGGCGTGATCTGCGCCTCCGCAGGCAACCACGCGCAAGGCGTCGCGCTCGCCGCGCGCCGCCGCGGCATTCCGGCCGTGATCGTGATGCCGCAGACCACGCCGCACATCAAAGTGGACGCGGTCGCCGGCCTCGGCGGCGAGGTCGTGCTCCATGGTGACGACTACGACAGCGCCTTCGAGCGCACGCTCGAGCTCGCGAGGGAGCGCAACCTGGTGTTCGTCCATGCCTTCGACGATCCGGACGTGATCGCGGGGCAGGGCACCATCGGCATGGAGATCCTGCGGCAGACGGGCGGCGACATCGACGCCGTCTTCGTGCCGGTGGGCGGCGGAGGCCTCATCGCCGGAATCGCGGTGTACATCAAGTACCTCTATCCGCGCGTACGGGTGATCGGCGTCGAGCCGGAGGACGCGAACGCCATGTACGAGTCGCTGCAGGCGGGCCGGCGGGTGATCCTCGATCGCGTGGGCATCTTCGCCGACGGCGTCGCCGTCAAGCGGGTCGGCGAGGAGACGTTCGCGCTCGCGCGCACGAACGTCGACGAGATCGTGCTCGTCAATACCGACGAGATCTGCGCCGCCATCCAGGACGTGTTCGAGGACACGCGCTCGATCGTCGAGCCCGCCGGCGCGCTCGCCGTGGCGGGCATCAAGAAGTGCGCCTCCCGCGAGGGCTGGCGGGGCAAGCGGCTCGTCGCCATCAACAGCGGCGCGAACGTCAACTTCGACCGGCTGCGCCACATCGCGGAGCGCGCGGATCTCGGCGGGGGGCGGGAGTCGCTGCTTGCGGTGGAGATTCCGGAGCGGCCGGGGAGCTTCCTCAAATTCTGTCAGGCGCTCGGCCGGCGCAACGTCACGGAGTTCAACTACCGCTACGAGAGCCCCGCGCGCGCGCAGATCTTCGTCGCGTTCGGGCTGACGCAAGGCCGCGCCGAGCGCGACGGCGTCGTCCGCCAGCTGCGCGAGGACGGCTTTACCGTCAACGACATGACGGACAACGAGATGGCGAAGCTCCACGTGCGCTACATGGTGGGCGGCCACGCACGCGGCATCACGGACGAGGTGCTCTACCGGTTCGAGTTCCCCGAGCGCCCGGGCGCGCTCCTCAAGTTCCTCGAGGCGGTCGGCACGCGCTGGAACATCACGCTGTTCCATTACCGCAATCACGGGTCGGACCACGGCCGGGTGCTCGCCGGCATCCAGGTGGCGGCGGGCGAGCGCAGTGCGTTCGTGCAGCATCTGAACGAGCTGCACTACCCGTACTTCGATGAGACGGGGAACCCGGCTTACCGGATGTTTCTCGGCGCGTGAGCCGCCTCGCCGGCAGGCTGAGGACGCAGGCTCTCCGGAAACAGCGCGATGATCGACCGCACCGCGTCCGCCAGCTGATCGTGGGTGACGGGCAGCATCGAATCCCGGTGCGCCGCGACGGCCTCGCTCATGGCACTCGCGGCGACGCGCGCTCTCGCCAGCAACGGCTCGATTTGCGTCCGCAGCTGCGAGGGCTGGTCGCCGAGCCCCTGCTGCAGCGCCGTCATGCCGGCCTCGAACTCGCGCGATTCGGCTGGCAGCTGATCGTAGCGCTCGGCTGCGATCAAACGGCCCGTGTTCTCCACGACCTGGCTCATGACGCTGAGGCCCACGCGGATCGACTCGGGCGCCCTGAATGCCGTCTGGGCGCACACGGCGGCGCCGAGCAGCAGTCCGATGGCGGGGAGCATGCTTGCAGCGCGTGCAGGACGGTGCATATCGGACCTCCTCCAGTGCGATCTCAAGCGATCAGTCGAAGCGCGAAGTGGTGACGGTAGCGGTTGCCGTCGCGCGCGTCGATGGCGGCGATCATGGTCATGGCGAGCCAGTAGAGAGCGAGCGCGACGAAGAGCGCGATGCCGATGTTGAGCCAGGTGAGTCCGTAGCACACGACCGCGGCGATCGCGACGGTGATGTTGAAGTTGAGCGCTTCGCGCGCCTGATCGGCAACGAACGGGGATTGGTCGCGGCGCACGACCCAGACGATGAGCGGGCCGATGACATTGCCGAAGGGCACGATCAGGCCGGCGAGCGCGGACAGATGCGCGAGCTTGCCCCAGGTGCGCTCATCGGACGTGATCTCGTTTCTATCGGGCTGCGAGGCCGCGCTGGCGCTCATTCACGATGTCCTCCCGCGCAAGAAAGTACTCTAGCATGTCCGCCCGGGCGCCTCGCCCGGCAAGGGGGCAGATTGTGAGATCCGGCTCGTTTCCACGCGAACCCTCCTCCGCCCCGCGCGGCTCGCTCGCAGCCGCGGCGGAGCTCGCCGCCTATGCCGGCATCATTCCATTCGCGGCCTGCCCGATCGCCATGGAGTTACTTCCGAGCTACGAGCTGCGTCTGCTCGCGCAGCAGATCGCACTCGCGTACGGTGCGGCCGTGCTCGCGTCGATCGGCGCGGTTCACTGGGGCCTCGCGCTCGCGGGCCGCCTGGCGTGGACACCGCCGCGCATTGCCGGCGCGATTCTGCCCGGCGTGTGCGGCGCCGCGAGCGTCGTGCTGAGCGGGCAGCGCGGCCTCGCTCTGCTCGTCGTCTCGCTCGGCATTTTCTGGCTCTACGAGCACCGCGGCCTTGGCGAGGAGCTGCCAGAGGATTATTTGAAGCTCCGCCGCAACCTCACCCTGGCGGGCTGCTGCCTGCTCGCGCTCACCATGATCCTCTCCGACTCCGTCGGGCTCGCGTAGCGCAATCCGGCGGAGCCCTTGCGCGCCGGTGCCTCCGCGGCGCCCACGGACCGCGGAGGTACGGGACTTGCTGCGAAGCATGACGGCTGCCGTGCCGTGTGGCAGCCGCTCGAGGTACACGATGGCAGCTCAAGCACGCGGCGAGACCGGCATTGAACCGGGCTTCCATCTGCTCGCGGAGACCTTGCAGCAGATCGTGTGGGTGCACGGGAGCGACGGAGCGCTGGAATTCGCCAATCGGCGCGGCCTTGCGTACGCGGGGCTCGAGCCTCGCGATCTCGCCTCCGCAAAGCTTGGCGCGAGACTGCTGCATCCGCTCGACCGGCGGCCCGTGCGAAACGCCTGGCGCGCCGCGCAGGTGCAACGGACCGGCTTCAGCTTGGAAGCGCGGCTCCGCCGGCACGACGGCGTCTATCACTGGCATTTGATCCAGGCGCATCCGATGCGCGACGCGAGCGGAGCCGTTGCCAAGTGGATGGGCACGGCGACCGACGTACACGCCGTGAAGGAGAGCAACGAGCGCAGCGCGTTTCTGCTCGAGCTCACCACCGAGCTCGCCCGTAGCGGCGATCCGCAGGATCTCGTCTGCATCGCGATGGTGCGGCTGCGCGAGCGGTTGCATGCGGCGGGAGCGACCCTCGCGGAGCTCGATCACGAGGAGCACGAGGCGATCCTCCTGACCCAGAGCGAGACGGACGCCTCGCGGATCGAGATCTCGAGGCTGCCGCTCGAGTCCTTCGGCTTGCTCGCGCTGCAGTCGCGCGAGGGCGTGACGACGGTCGTGTACGACACGCGGCACGACAGCCGCGCGGCTCACCTCTACGCAAGCGAGCTCGGCCCGCGCGGGATCGGCGCGCTCATCTCCGTGCCCTTGTTGCGGGGCGGGCGGCCGGTCGCGCTGCTCGCCATCGTGTCCGCGGAGCCGCGCTGCTGGTCCTGCTCGGAGGTCGAGCTGGCCGAGCGCGTTGCCGACATCGTCTGGCCGGCCTTCGAGAAAGCCCGTGCAGACCGCGCGCTCGCCGCGAGCGAGGAGCGGCTGCGGCTCGCGCAGTCGGTCGCACGAGTCGGCGCGTGGGAGTGGGATCCCGCCACCGATCAATGCTTCCTCTCCCCGGAGTGCCATGAGCTGTTCGGTCTCGAGCCCGACGGCCCGCGCCGCTTGGGCGAGCTCCTCGAGCGCATCGAGGAGCGGGATGTGCCGGCGGTGAAAGCCGCGCTCGAGAAGTGCCGGCACTCCGGCGTCGGGGAGTTCGAGTACCGCTACAATCACCCCTCGCGCGGCCAGCGCTGGATCCACTCCAAGGCCGGCACGACGTTGCACGCGGACAGGCCCCGGGTCGTCGGCATCCACCTCGACGTGACCGAGCGCAGGCACGCCGAGGAGGCGCTGCACGAAGTCAACCAGCGCAAGGACGAGTTCCTCGCGATGCTTGCGCACGAGCTGCGCAACCCGCTCGCACCGATCCGCAACGCCGCGCACATCCTGCGGCTGCATGCGAAGGGCCATCCCAAGATCGAATGGGCGCGCTCCGTCATCGAGCGCCAGTCGCGCCATTTGACGCGTCTCGTCGACGATCTTCTCAACGTCTCGCGCATCGTGCGCGGCCAGATCACGCTCGAGAAGTCGCCGGTGGACTTGAGCGACATCGTGCGCCATGCGCTCGAGACGAGCCGTCCGCTCGTGCGCGAGCGCAAGCAGCGGCTGGTGGTGAGTCTCCCCGGCGATCCGCTGCCGCTCGATGCGGACTTGACCCGGCTCGCGCAAGTCCTCGCCAATCTGCTCATCAACGCAGCCAAGTACACACCCGAGGGCGGACACATCCGGCTCGAGGCCGAGCGCCGTGGCGGAGCGGTCGTGCTGCGTGTCCGGGATACCGGCATGGGCATCGCTCCGAGCCTGTTGCCCCACGTGTTCGATCTGTTCACGCAGGGAGCGCGCACGCTCGATCGCGCGCAGGGCGGGCTCGGCATCGGCCTCACCCTCGTCAAGAAGATCGTCGAGATGCACGGCGGCACGGTCGAGGCGAGGAGCGCGGGGCCCGGGCAGGGAAGCGAGTTCGTCGTGTCTCTGCCGCTGCGACGCAGTGGGGTCCCCGAGAGCCGCGAGCGGGAGGCGTCATCCTTGGGCGCCGAGCACGAAGCGCACGTGCGCGTGCTGGTGGTGGACGACAACGTCGATGCGGCCGAGAGCATCGCGATGCTGCTCACGCTGGAGGGACACGAGGTGCGCACCGTGTACGCGGCCCACGATGCGCTCGAGGCGGTGAAATCGTTCAGGCCGCAAGTCGTGCTGCTCGACATCGGCCTCCCGGACATGGACGGTTACGAGGTGGCGCGGCAGCTGCGATCGCAGCCGGTGATCGAAGGCATGCGCCTCGTCGCGGTCACGGGCTACGGCCAGCAATCGGACCGGGCGCGCACGAGAGAGGCCGGATTCGATCAGCATCTGGTGAAGCCCGTCGATTCGGAGGCGCTGCACGCCGTGCTCGATTCGGTATCGATGGCCGCGCGGCACTGACTCGCGGGGGGACTGCATTCATCGGGGTGCGGCCGGCGGCCGGGGCCCGCGACGCTTTACGGGATGACTGTATGGATGTACAGTCAATGCATGGCCCATCCCCTCAAAGGCCGCGGTGCGCTGTCGAACCCTGACGGGCGATTCTGCCAGCTCAGCTCCGAGGCCGTCGATGACGGCTGGTACACCGAGGAGGTGCCATCGAGCATCGCGACCAGCGTCGAGCCGGATCACGCGCGCTCGGTGATCAGCACCAACGACTCGCCGGATATCCCCTTCGACTACTCGATCAATCCCTACAGAGGCTGCGAGCATGGATGTGTCTACTGCCAGCGGGGCGAGACGCCGATTCTGATGGGGGACGGCTCCACGCGACCCTTGGCTGACCTCCGTCGTGGCGACGCGATTTACGGCACCGTGCGGCAGGGATGGTATCGGCGATACGTTAAGACGAAGGCACTCGCGCACTGGAGCGTCATCAAACCTGCTTACCGAATCGGTCTCGAGGACGGAACGACCCTCGTTGCCGGTGCCGATCATCGCTTCCTGACCGAGCGCGGCTGGAAATTCGTAGCTATACCGCAGTCGGGACTATGCAGGCCGTCTCTGACTGTGAACAACAAGCTCATGGGCGTGGGCGGTTTCGCCGCCATGGTCGAAAAGGATCACGACTATCGCTTGGGGTATCTCTGCGGGCTCATTCGCGGTGACGGAACGATCGGCTCGTACAGTTATGGTCTTCGGTTTCGGCTTGCGATGTGCGATGAAGAAGCATTGCAGCGCGCGCAGAGTTGGTTACAGCTGGTGAGCGTAGCGACCACATCGTTTGTATTCAGCGTCGCGTCGGCGACTCGCAGGGCCATATCTGCCATCCATACGGGCAAGCGCCGACATGTGGAGCAGATTCTCGAGCTCATCGCCTGGCCTCCCGCGCCGTCTCGCACCTGGCGCGCTGGCTTCCTCGCCGGAATTTTCGACGCGGAGGGCAGCTACAGCGATGGCATCGTCCGTATCTCGAATACCAATCCCGAGATCATCGCGTATATCAAGAGCTCGCTCCGGGAATTCGGATTTGAGTTCGTTGTCGAGCATGTGCATCGCGTAACAACGAAGCCGATCGAAGTCGTGCGAGTGCTCGGAGGGTTGCGGGAGCATCTGCGGTTGTTTCTCACGGTGGATCCAGCGATTACACGTAAGCGAGACATCAGCGGTCAGGCCGTCAAAAGCGACGCGAAGCTCCGCGTCGTGGCCATAGATCCTCTCCCCGCGATGCGGCTATACGACATCGCGACCGGAACCGAGGACTTCATCGCCAACGGTGTGGTCAGTCACAACTGCTACGCGCGGCCGAGCCATGCCTATCTCGGACTCTCGTCGGGGCTCGACTTCGAGACTCGACTTTTCTACAAGGCCGATGCGGCGCGCCTGCTCACGGCGGAGCTCGCGCGGCCTGCTTACGTGTGCAAGCCGATCGTCCTTGGGGCAAATACTGATCCCTACCAGCCGATCGAGAAGCGCCTCAAGGTGACGCGGTCGGTGCTGGAAGTGCTGCAGCAGTGCCGTCATCCGGTCTCGATCGTCACGAAGGGGACCCTGATCCTCAGAGACCTCGACATTCTCACGGACATGGCTCACGACGGACTCGCGAGCGTCGCGGTGAGCGTCACGACGCTCGATGCGGAGCTCAAACGCAAGCTCGAGCCGCGCGCTGCGGCACCTCAAGCGCGTCTCGGCGTGGTGCGCGAGCTCGCGGCTGCCGGGATTCCCGTGAGCGTTCTCGTCGCGCCCGTGATTCCCGCCATCACGGATCACGAGCTCGAGAGCATTGTCCAGGCCGCGGCGGCTGCCGGCGTCCGCAGCGCGGGCTATGTCCTGCTTCGGCTGCCTCACGATCTCGCCGCGCTGTTCCGCGAGTGGCTGGCGGAGCACTACCCGCAGCGAGCGCAACACGTCATGTCCCTGGTGAACGAGATGCGCGGCGGGCGTGACAACGACCCCAGATTCGGCTCCCGCATGCGCGGAACGGGTCCGTTCGCCGAGCTGCTGCGTGCGCGGTTTCAGCTCGCCTGCGCGCGCAGCGGGATCGGCAGGGGGCGAAGCCTGCCGTTGGCGACGACACTGTTCCGGCCACCCCGGCCGGGTCAGCTGGAGCTCGGCATTTAGTCGCCCTCGGCCCTCGGCCCTCGTCCGTCGGCGCTCGAGCGGTACGAGCCGGGCGTCCGAGCGGAACAAGCCGGACAAGCTCGGGGTCTACGTTTCACGTGGACGCGCCGGTGGCATACTGCCGGGGCACGTGAATCTTCGGCCGGGCATGGCATCTGCTAGGTCTCATGCTCTGAGCGCATCTCGAGGTGATGGGCTATGCGGACGCGGCGGCTCGTGGGGGCTTGCACGATCGCGCTGCTGAGCGGTTGCGCGACTCCGGCGACGACGTCCGTGACGGGCTCTGACTCGAGCGCCAGCTCGGGCGCGAACGCCAGCTCGAGCACAGATGCGGGCTCAAGCGTGAACTCGACCACGCCGAAGTCGGTTCCGCAAAGCTCTGACGAGGGCGCCGCTGTGGTTGCGGGCGCCACGACCGGCACCGGCGTGGGACCGGGGTCGGGTGGCGTGAGCGGCTCCCCGGCGACAGGGCATGCGGCCGGCGCATCGGGTCCGGGTCCCGCGCCATCCGCCGGTGAGGGAGGCGGCACCCCGCTTGCGGCGGTCCGCGCATCCGGCAACGCCGTGGTGAAGATTGTCGTGGACAACCGAACGAACAGCGGCGGAGGCTCGGGGAACGGAGCGAGCGCTCTGCTGGTTCCTGACGGTAGCGATGACGACATCGTCGCCCGGCGCCTGCGCAGGGCGGCCGAGGAAGAGAGGGATCCGCAGCTGCAGAGGAAGCTCTGGAAGGAATACATCCAGTACAAGAAATACGCCGCAGCCGAGCAGTAGCCATGGCATTCGCCGCAGCGAACAACGTGCGTCTTTTTGGCCGGTACACCCTCCTCGGAAAGCTGGGCGCGGGCGGGCAGGGCGAGGTATGGCGGGCGCGCGACCACGAGCAGGGCAGCGAGATTGCGCTCAAGATCCTCAGCGTCGAGGCCGCGCGGACGCCGGGCGCCTGGGCGGCGCTCCAGCGCGAATTCGACATCGCGAGCCGGCTCGACCACCCCCTCATTCTGAAGGTGTACCGGCCCGAGCGGGACGGCACGGTGCTCGCTCTGCCGATGGAGCTTGCACCCGGCGGCGATCTGCGGCGGCTGCGCACCGTCAGCTATCTCGAGATCGGACCGGTGCTGCTCGAGATTGCCCAAGCGCTCGCGTACACGCACGAGCGCGGCATCGTGCATCGGGACCTCAAGCCCGGGAACGTGCTGTTCGATGCGCGCGGCCACGTACGGCTCGCGGATTTCGGCGTCGCCGGGTCGGTGGTCGGCTCGGCCGAGGACCCGGCCGACCTGGCTCTCGCAGGCCTCTCGCCCTTCACCGCGAGTCCCGAGCAGCTGCGCGGTGAGCCGCCGGCAATCACAGACGACATCTACGGGCTCGGTGCGCTCGCGTATGAGCTGCTGTCCGGCTATCCGCCGTACTACCCTCGGTTCGAGCTCAAGTGCGCCACCGAGGAGCCGGTTCCGCCGCTGAAACCGTCTCACCAGGCGCCCGATCGACTGATCGCGCTCGTGACGGCGATGCTCTCCAAGCGCGCGGACCAGCGTCCCGCCTCGATGCGAGCGGTGACCGATGCACTCGACGCGACGCTCAACGATACGCTCGCGTTCGACGAGCCGGTGGAGCCCGAGGCGGCCGAGGCGGGTCCAGCGGAGCCCGCTGGGCCCGAGCTCGCCGAGCAGGGGCCGGTCAAGGCCGATATGGGGGAACCGGCCGAGCCTGGACCCGCCAATCCTGGACCGGCCGGGCCCACACCAGTCGAGCTTGGGCTCGCCGGGCGTCGACGGACCGCGCCGATGCGGCCGCCCCGGGGCACCGAAATCCTCGAGCCCTCGCCCGTCGTACCAATGAAGGCGGTGCGGGTCGAGCCGCCGCGCGACCCCGACCTCCGCGGGGTGTGGGCGGACATCAAAGTGGAGCGGATGCCGAGTCCCGCGCCTCGAGAACCCGAGCGGCGCCCGCGCTGGCCCTGGGTGCTCATCGCTGGGCTCGCGGCGGCCGCGGCAGTGAGTTTTTTCGGGCTGCCGCGCTGGGCGCCGTCGCTTCCGTCGCTGCAGCGGCTCGTTCAGCCGAATGTCGTGGAATCGGTCAAGCGCATCGCGACGGCATCGCAGCGCACCCTCGAGCCTGCTGCGCAGCGGCCGGCCGCGCAGCCGTCTCCGACGCAGGGTGAGTCTCCGGCGCCGGCCGTGGCCACCGAGGGTGCCGTTGAGACCGCGCGTGCGCACTTCGAAGCGCGGCTCGCCGCGCTCGATGCGCGCGGCGCCGGCGTTTGGGGCGGTCAGGCGTACGCCGATGCGAAGGCCCGCGAGGCCGAGGGTATCGGCGCGGACGAGGCCGGCAGTCCGGCGATGGCCTTGCAGAAAATCGCGGAGGCCGAGCGTTTGCTCGGTACGGTGGAGCAGGCCGCGCCGGGAGCGCTCGCCGCGCAGCTCACGTTGGGCGAGCGTGCGCTCCAGGCCGGCAATGGCGCGGCGGCGCGTCAAGCGTTCGAGCTCGCGCAGCGGATCGATCCGCGCGATTCACGGGCGGCCGAGGACCTGAGGCGCGCGCGAGCTCTCGATCGAGTTCTGCCTCTCCTGGCCGATGGCCTGAACGCCGAGGCCGGCCACGACTACTCGCGTGCGGCGCAGGACTACAGGCGCGCGCTCTCGCTCGACCCGAAGAACGGGAAGGCTGAGGCCGGGCTGAAGCGCGCGAGCGCCGCGCTGGGTTCCGACGAGTACGCGCAGGCGGTCGGGGCCGGCCTAGACGCGCTGCAAGACGACCGCCTCGAGGCCGCCCGCGAGGCGTTCGAGCGCGCTCACCGCGTCAATCCCCGCGGGCAGGAGGCCGAGGAGGGGCTCGACCGGGTGAGCACAGCGCTGCGGGATCGCGAGCTGGAGCAGCTGCAGTCGCGGGGCACCGCGCTCGAAGCCCAGCAGCGCTGGAGCGAGGCCCTGCAAGCCTACGACGCGGCGCTCGAGATCGATCCCTCGCTCGCGTTCGCGCAGGAAGGCAGGGCTCGCGTCGCGGCGAAAGCCGGCCTGTTGACGGCCAGCCTCGCGAGCGCCGGTGTCGTGGGACCAGGCGCGGCGGAAACCGGCTCGACGAGGGCCGATCTCACGAGCCGCATGCAGGCGCTCCTCGCTGATCCCCAAGAGCTCGACTCGCCCGCCGTTCGCGCGGAAGCCGTGGACCTCATCAAGGAGGCGGATGCCATGCGGCCTTCCGGCGCCATCCTGCGGCAGCTAGCAGCCCGGCTCTCGGTCCTGGCGGTGGAGTACGACAAGACGGTGCATCTCGCCCTGATCTCCGACAACCTGACGGACGTGGAGATCCCGCAGATCGGGTCGTTCGGAACGTTCGCGCGGCGCGAGATCGATCTGAAGCCCGGCACGTACACGGTGATCGGCACGCGCGCCGGCTACAGGGACGTGCGCCGCGATGTGACGATCGAGCCCGGTAAGGAAACCCTGACGATCAGCGTGCGTTGCGAAGAGCCGATTTGATGATTGGCGCTGAGACGGGGGCGGACGCGCGACCCGGAGAAGCGGGCATCAGCGCGCGGATTGCCGTCGCCGAGCCTCAGGGCGAGCGCATCTTCGAGCGGCGGCTGGCGATCGGAGGCGAGGGCGCCGAGGTCGTCGTTCCCGGCTCTCCGGCCGGAGCGCTGCTGTGGATCGAGCGGCGCGAGACGGCCTGGACCGCGCAAGCTCTCGATGGCGCGAATGTCGCCTTTGACGGACGGGTGCTGGCCGGCGCGCGCGCTCTGCGCCAAGGCGATGTGCTCGCCGTGGGCCGTGCCCAGATCGTGGTGGCCGCGCTCACACGCAGCGAACTGCACCTCGACGTGCGCCACGTCGTGGGCAACGCGACTGTCTCGCCGGCGAGCACGCTCGCGGCGCCCGACCTCGATGACGATGACGTGGAGATCGTCCCCGAGCCCGCCGGTCCCGAGGCGGCCATGCTGCGCGGTCGAGCGGCCTCGCGCAGACACTGGACGTGGGCCGCGCCTGTCATCGCGCTGCTCGCGCTCGCGGCGTACGTGTCGGGCTTCGAGCCGCTCGCGATCGTCGTGCAGCCTTCGGATGCGTACGTGGGCGCGTCGGACACCTGGCTCGCGCTGCGCAGCGGCGACCAGATCTTTCTGCGGCGCGGGCGTCATGTACTCGACGCGGAGCGCAAGGGCTACGCGCCGGCGCGGGTGGGCGTCCTCGTACGCTCGGGTTCCGCCGGTGCCGCGCCGGTCCGCCTCGTGCTCCGCAAGCTCCCGGGCAGGCTGAAGATCGACACGGGAGGCGTCGAGGCGGCCGTCAGCGTCGACGGCGTCCGGATCGGGTCGGCGCCAGGGGAGATGGAAGTGGCGGCCGGCCGGCGCACCATCGCTCTGCGGGCGCCCAGATATCTCGATTACATCGCCACGCTCGACGTGGCCGGAGCGGGAGCGCTCCAGAGTTTGAAAGCGCGGCTGCAGCCCTCATGGGGCACTCTCGCCATCTCGGTGAGTCCCCCGGGCGCTCAGCTCAGTATCGACGGCCGCGAACAGACGCCGGCGCCCGCGACGTTGCAGCTCGACGCCGGCGTTCACCTCGTACGGCTCACGTCTCCGGGACTGAAGGCCTGGGAGAGCCGCATCGTCATCGAGGCCGGAGAGACGCTGAGGGCCGGGACGATCACGCTCGGGCAGCCCGACGCGCAGCTCGCCATCCGCTCGGATCCGGAAGGCGCGGACGTTTCCGTCGCGCGGACGTTTCGCGGCCGGACGCCTCTCGTCTTGAGCCTCCCCGCCGGCATCGAGCACGAGGTCCGCTTGAGTCTGCCGGGCTACGAGAGCTGGGCGCGCACGGTGCTCGCCGAGCCCGCGAGGCGCCTGACGCTCGCCGCGCGCTTGAAGCCAATCTTCTTCGAGGTCTCCGTCCGCGGCGTCCCCGCGGGCGCCGAGATCCGCGTGGATGGCGCGCCGAGAGGCCGCGCGCCGCACGCGTTCGAGCTGCTCGCCGTCGAGCATCGCATCGAGGTGCGCCAGCCCGGGTTCGTACCGCTCGTCGCGGATGTCTCGCCGACTCCCGGGCTCGCGAGCACGGTGGAGTACCACCTCGCCGTGGGCGACCGCTCGGTCTTGCTTCAGCAGTCGGCCCCGATCATCACCACGAAGGCGGGATACGTGCTGCGGATCGTGCCGAGCGGTGTCTTTCTGATGGGCGGGGACTCCGATCAGCGTCTCGAGACGATCGAGGGCAGCCGCACGGTAAAGCTCGCGCGGCCGTTCTACATCGGCGTCCGCGAGGTGACGAACGCGGAGTTCGGCGAGTTTCGCCCCGAGCGAACCACGGGCCAACCCGGAGATTCGAGCCGTTCCAGCGGTTCCGGAGCGTCCGATCCTCGAGCGCCGGTCACGGGGGTGAGCTGGGACGATGCAGTGGAGTATTGCAACTGGCTCTCGCACCGCGATGGGCTCGAGCCCGCGTACCACCGCCGCGGGGGGACGTATGCGCTCAGGGTTCCGGTCACGGACGGGTATCGCCTGCCCACCGAGGCTGAGTGGGAATATGCCGCCCGGCGGCTGCTCCCGGGCGGGAGCGGCGCCTACCTTGAGTCCGGTAACATCTCCGAGTGGGTGAACGACTTCTACCAGCCTTCCGTCGACGGTGCGCCGGCGACCGATCCGCTCGGGCCCCATGACGGTGTGCGGCACGTCGTGCGCGCGTGGCGCGGACCAGCACCAGCCGGAGCCGCGCAGCGGACTGTCTGGCGAGACGGCGGCGACGGCGCGAGCGTCGCGGTCGGGTTTCGTATTGCTCGCTATGCGGAGTGAGAGGGGGGCGAGGAGCGTATGAACGAGACCGAGACCGACTCGGGCGAGATGTGGCGGCTGATCGGAGCGGCGCTGCTGCTCGCCGTCGTGTGCGCGGCCGCGGCGCTGATGGCGTTGCGAGCCGACGCGCAGCCGCCAGCGGGACAACCTCCGGCCGCGACCGCTGCGCCAGCCGCTGCGCCGACGACAACGACTGCGCCCGCGCCGCCGGCTGACCAGATCCCGGACGACCCCACCGTCGCGCCCGATCCGAGCCAGAAAGCCGACAACAACGTGAGCTTTCCCGTCGACATCTGAGGCGCGATCGAGCCATGTCGCGGACCGCTATCGACCTCAGCGATCGGGCGCTCGCCTTCGCAGCCGAAGGACGGGTGCTGTCCAGCGCGCCGAGTGCGGTGTTTGACGAAGGCGGCCCTGCGGCCGCCGGGGCGCCTGCTTGGAGCGCGCTGCGTCTCGAGCCAACGCGCGTCTCGAGCGGGCACTGGCGCGATCTGTCGAGCGGCGGAGCGGACGGACAGCGCGCCGTGGCTCTCGTCATGGCCGAGCTCCGTCAGCGCCTGCGAGCTCATCCGCTTCCTGCCGCGGAGCGGGTATGGATGGCCGTCCCGGCGGCGCTCCCACCCCGCAGCCTCGATCGGCTGCTCGGCATCGCGGACGCCTTGCGGCTCCCGGTCGAGGGATTCGCGGATGCGGCCGTCGTGAGCGCCGCGGCGCTCGGCCTCGATCGGCCCGCGCTCTCGCTCGACGTGGGCTTGCATGACGTTGACGTGACGGCTCTGGAGGCCGGCGGCCAGCTGCGGCGGCGCGGCGTCGTGAGCAGCCGGCGCGGCGGGCTCATCGAGCTCTACCAGGCGTGGCTCGCCTTGATTGGCCGGGTATGCATGAGGCGCACGCGCTTCGATCCGCTGCACGAGGCCGCGACGGAGCAGAGGCTGTTCGATGCGCTTCCGCGTCTGGCCCGCGATGCTGCGGCGCTGGGAGAGGCCGCCGTCCTCATCGAGCGCGAAGCGGGGCGGCTGGAAGTCTCGCTGACGCGCGATCAGCTCGCCGAGGCCGGTGAGCCGCTCTACGGCGAGATCGTGCGCCTCCTGCACGATCTGCGGCCCGCCGGAGCGCCTCTCGCGCTGCTGGTGCCGCGCATCGCCCTGGAGCTGCCGGGTTTGAGCGAGGCGCTGCGGCAGTTTCACGGCTGCGAGCTCGTCGCGCTCGCAGACGGATTTGCGGCAGCCGCGCTCTCCGTGATCGACCTGCCGCAACGGGAGCCCGGTGCGCCGGTGCGCCTGCTGCGGCGCCTGCCCGCGTCCCGCGCCCCGCGATGCGATTCGCTCGTCGATCGCAGGCTGCTCGACCGCGGCCACGCGGCGGCCCGCGAGCCGACGCACGTTCTCCTCGGCGGCAGGACTTACGCGCTCGGACGCCCGACCCTCGTGATGGGCCGCGCGCCGGAGGCGAGCGGGATCGCCCTTCCGGAAGGGCTGGCCGGCGTCTCGCGCCGTCACTGCACGCTCGTGCGCGAAGCGGGCGAGACCCTGCTGGTCGACCACAGCAGCTTCGGGACGCTCGTGAACGGAGAGCGCGTGAGCGAGCGAGTCCGCGTCCATGCGGGGGACCGCATCCGGCTCGGAGAGCCTGGCGTTGAGCTGACGCTGATCGCGGTGGCCGGGACGAGCGCTACCCCAGCGAGCGAGCACCATGCTGCGCCGGCGCAGAACTGACACGTTCGGCCTGTCGTTCCTCGACTGCATCTGCTGCGGCTTCGGCGCGGTCATCCTCTTCTACGTGATGATGAGCGCCCAGGGGGGCCTGCGGAGGCTCCACCGCACGGATCGTCTGAAGTCCGAGGTGAACCGGCTCGCGGACCGGGTCCAGGTGGGCACGCGCAATCTCGCGAAGCTCGAGAACTCGCTCGAAGCAGTGCAGAGCGAGAAGGCGAGCATCGACTCGAGCATCGAGCACCTGCTCGCAGAGCTCGCCGGCGAGCGCAAGCAGCTCTCCTCTTACGATGCGGTGAGTCTCGCGCAGCGGCAGCACATCGAGCAGCTGAAGTCCGATATCCAGGAGCTGCAGGCAGGCGAGCGGCGGCTCGAGGCGGGAGCGCTCGAGCTCGGTGTCCCCGGGCAGGCGCAGACATCCGTGCCGGGGGCATCGGCGGCGGAAGCCTCGGCAACACCAGCGCCTGGGCCAGCGGCGGCGGTGACAGAGCCGCGATTCATCACCGGGGTCTCACTGCGCGGCAAGCGGATCCTGATCCTGCTCGACCGGTCCGCCAGCATGCTGCACGAGGATGTCGTCACCGTCATCCGGATGCGCAACGCGAGCGACGACGTGAAGCGCGGCGCAGCCAAATGGCGGCGTGCGGTCCGCATCGTCGACTGGCTCGAGCTGCAGATGCCGAGCGGCATCGAGTATCAGATCTATGCCTTCAATACCCGCGCCGAGCCGCTCGTACCCGGCACTGCCGGCTCGTGGCTCGACTCGGGGGATGCCGCGGCCCTGGTGCGCAACATCGGCGCGCTGCGCGCGCTCGTGCCGCAGGGCGGCACGAGTCTCGTCAACGCGTTGGCCGCCGCGAAGCTGCTGAATCCCCTGCCCGATCAGATCATTCTCATCACGGACGGACTGCCCACGCAGGGCAGGACGGCGGGCTCGCGCAAGTACATCGACGCCGGCGCGCGCGAGCAGCTCTTCGACCAGGCGATCACGGTGCTTCCCAAGCACGTTCCGGTCGACACCGTGCTGCTTCCCATGCTGGGGGATGTCGAGGCGGCGCATCGATTCTGGGCCCTGGCGCGTCTCAGCGGCGGGACGCTGCTCGCCCCCGCCAAGGACTGGCCCTGATGCGGCGCACGCGCGACTTCGAGATCTTCAGCCTGTCGTTCCTCGACTGCATCTGCTGCGGGTTCGGGGCGATCATTCTGCTGCTCGTGATCTCCGACTTCCGCCAGCCGACGACGCTCGAGGCGAGCCGCAGGGTCCTCGCGGGCCAGGTTCGCGAGCTCACACGCCAGCTCGAGGTCATTCGCGGCGAGACCGACGTGCTCGACCGGGAGCTCCGCGGACGCATTGCCGAGCTCACGCGCGATCAGCAGGCGCTCGCCCGTCTCGCGGGCGATCTCACGAGCATCCGCGGCGAGTTCACGGCGAGCCGCAAGGAGGCCTCCGTCACGAACCGCATCGAGGCGCAGCTCACCACGTCGCGTCAGACACTCAATTCCGAAGTGGAGAGCCTCCTCGATGCGCGCCGCCGCCTGCCAGCTCTTGAGGCCGTCGGGGGCATCCCGATCGACAGCAACTACGTGATCTTCCTGGTCGATACCTCCTCCAGCATGACCGACGACCACTGGGCCGCGGCGACGTTGGTCCTGCGAGAGATCCTCGACCTCTATCCGCACCTTCAGGGTGTGCAGATCCTGAGCGACCGCGGCACGCCGATGTTCGGCGGCAGCTTCGGGAAATGGCTGACGGACACCCCGGCGCTCCGCGAGACGATGATCTCGCGCATGAGGACCTGGAGAGCCTACAGCCAGTCGAATCCCGTCACCGGCATCCGGGCCGCGATCCGGACCTACTGGTCCCCGGGCCGGCACATCAGCCTCTATGTACTCGGCGACGAGTTCACCGGCGATTCCATCCAGCAGGCTCTCGATGACGTGAGCGCCGTCAACAGGTCCGACGCGAGCGGTGGCCGCCTCGTACGCATCCACGCCGTGGGCTTTCTCGAGCTGCCGGGATTTCCTCCCTATACCAGCATTCGCTTCTCGACCCTGATGCGCCTGATGTGCGAGCAGAACGGGGGCACCTTCGTCGGACTGCGGCAGTAGCGAGCCTGCGGCGCTTGGCGCAAGTGCATCGCGGGGTGATAAGCTCTAGCCAGGCCGAGAATTCCAAAAAATCGGCGGGCCGGACGGTGTCTATGGGAGAACCCCAGGCCAAGGTCGCACTGCTCGCGGGCGGGAGCGGGCTGACCGGCAATCATCTGCTCGGCGCGCTGCTCGAGGCGCCGGACTTCGCTCGCACGTACGCCGTGACGCGCCGGCCGATCGGACTCGAGCATCCGAAGCTCGCGAACCGGATCGTCCAGTTCGACCGGCTGGAGGCGCAGCTGAAGGGTATCGTCTGCCACACCGCCTTCTGCTGCCTCGGTGCCTCGCTGCGCGCGGCAGGGTCGGAGGAGGCGCGCTGGCGGGTGGAGCTCGGATACGCCCTCGCCTTTGCGCGGGCTGCCAAGGCGGCGCAGGCGCAGCGCCTCGTCCTGCTCTCGTGCGTCGGGGCGCGATCCGAGTCCCGCAAAGCGCACCTGCGCATGAAGAAGGAGGCCGAGCAGTCGCTCGAAGCGCTCGGATTCGCCTCGCTCGACATCCTGCAGCCCGGTCCGCTGATCGGCTTGCGGCGCGAGATGCCGCCGTCCGAACTCCTGCGGCTGCTCGTCGTCCCGGCGGTGAGTCTGTTGCAGCTCGGCGCGAGAGAGCCGTATCGGGCGATCTCGGCCCGCACGGTCGCGGCGGCGATGCTGAGCGCCTCGCGCTCCGGACGTTGCGGCGTCTATCGCTATACTTATTCCGGAATTCGCGCGCTGGCCAGCGCGAAATTCCGCGCGCCTCCCGCGCGCTCCGACGTCGTCGCGTCGAAGTCGGGCCAGCCTCCCCCCTGACGACTGCGCGACGTGGTGTCCATCCCGCGAGCACACTCGCGGCGCGAATGCAATGCCGTGCAGCGCGGGCCCATAACGTGAACGAGTTAATATCTCGCGCCGCCGCCGCGTGCGAGATTCGCGCCCCTTCGACTCCAGCGATCGGCCGCTTGCCATCCGGAGTCTCACGACCCACGGCCCGGAGCATCCAGGAAGTTCATCGACATGGTGCGGACGGCGTTGTCGAGCCGTATGGGCCGGCGTATCGCGGCGGCTCTGTGCCTCTGCTCCGCTTTGCCCCTCGCGGCCTTTGTGGTTGCGGCCGGGCGGCTGGAGCTATCGATTGCCCACGCTCTGCTCGCCGCGGCGCTCGTCGCCGCCATATGCGTGTCAGCCTCCACGCTCCATCTTGCAGCGCGCTATGTGCCTGCGCTCCGCGCGGTTCGTGCGGGCATCGCGGCTCTGCAGGAGCGCCGGCTCACGGTGCTGAGGAGCGACGGCGGCGACGAGCCCCGCGCGCTGCTCGAGGCGCTCGCGGCCTGCGCCGCAGACCTCCAGGAGCAGTTCCGCATCCTGGAGACGCTGGGCGAGATCGATCGGCTGCTCCTCGGTTCGGTGGCGCTGGAGCACGTGGTTGACGCCATGCTGTCCCGCGTGCAGGCGCTGACGCATTGCCATTGCGTGAGCATCACGTTGCGGGATGGCGACGCGCCCAGGCGAGGGCGCGTGTACGTGGCGGCGGCGGGCCTCAACGATCTGCCGGTGAGCCGGGTCGAGCTCGACGGTGACATGCTCGCGACGCTCGCCACCGAGATGGGAGGCCTCACCATCGCGCGATGCGAGGAAGCCCGCCACAGCTTCCTCAAGCCGTTGAAGGATACCGGTGCGGACGTCTTCTGGGTCTGGCCGGTCAACGTCTCCGGCCGCGTGGAGGCGATTCTCGCGGTGGGCTTCACCGAAGTGGCGGAGTCCGCCCCGCGCCTCACTCGCTGCGGAGGCGAGCTTGCCGCGCGGCTCGCCGCCGCGCTGTCGAGGAGCGCGCGGGACGAGCACCTGTATCGCCAGGCTCACTACGATCCGCTCACGGCGCTGCCGAACCGGCTGCTCTTCCGCGAGCGCCTGTCGCGCCAGATCGCGAGCTCGGCGGTGGACAGCAGTCGCGGCGCGCTCCTCTACATCGATCTCGATCACTTCAAGCGAGTCAACGACGGATTTGGACACGGCGTGGGCGATCAGCTGCTGACGATCGTCGCGCAGCGGCTCCACGCGTGCATCAAGGACGGCGATCTGGTCGCGCGGCTCGGAGGCGATGAGTTCATCATCGTCCTCCGTGAGGTGGACGATGCCGAGGCGGCCGGCGCTGTCGCGGAGCGGGTGGCCGAGACCCTGCAGCTGCCGATGCGCATCGCGGAGAGCGAGCATCGCATCTCCGCCAGCATCGGTGTGACGCTCTTTCCAGACGACGGTGTGAGCCTCGAGGATCTCGTGCGCAACGCGGATAACGCGATGTACCGCGCCAAGGATCTCGGCCGCGGCCGGATCACGCTCTACGAGCGCGGCGCCGCGAGCCCGGCGCCGAGCGGTTTCGGCGCCGCGGGGCTGCAGCGCGCTCTGCGCAAGAGAGAGTTCTCCCTGTTCTATCAGCCGCAGTTTGCGGTCGCAAACGGCGCGCTCGCCGGTGTCGAGGCGCTCCTGCGCTGGCATACGCCGCGGGATGGCGTGCGCCAGCCTGACGAGTTCGTGCCGGCCGCGGAGGAGAGCGGGTTGATCGTGGACATCGGCGGCTGGGTGCTCGATGCCGCGTGCTCCCAGCTCGCCGCGTGGCGCACCGCAGGAATCCCGCTGCCGCGCCTCGCCGTGAACGTCTGCGCTCAGCAGCTCCGCGATGCGGAGTTCTCGCGGACTGTCCGGCGGGCCCTGGACAAGCACGCGCTCGCCGCCGACCTGCTCGAGCTGGAGCTCGCGCCGGGCGTGCTCGCGGACGACGAGGCCGCGGCGACGCTCACGCGGCTCGCGCAGCTCGGCATTCGCCTCGCGCTGGACGATTTCGGCACGGGCTCCCCGTCGATGGGCGATCTGCGCCATCATCCGATCGGGGTGGTGAAGATCGATCGCGCCCTCATCGGGCGCGTGCCGCACGATGAGGAATCCGCCGCGATCGTCGCGGCGGGCATCAAGGCGGCTCACGCGCTCGGCAGGCGCGTCGTCGCGCAGGGCATCGAGTGCATCGAGCAGCTCGATTTCCTCCGCGAGCATCGGTGCGATCTCGCGCAGGGATTCTATCTCGCGCGACCTCTCTCCGCGGCCGCCGTCACGGAGCTGCTGTGCGCGCGCGCCGCAACGCCATCCGACGACGACGCGGCGCGCGAGGCCGGCTGAGCGCGTTATGGTGAGCAGACAGCCGAGCTTATGTCTGCTCTGCGCGGCGTGACGACCGCCGGCCGCGGCTCGCGCAGACGGATGAGAGTCATTGCGCAAATTCATCCCTTGACTGAACGTCGCGCGTTCCCGACACTCTGACCCGTGTTCAGGGCAAACCCGTCGAAAGGCGGGGACGCAAAGCCACCGGTCTAAAGGACGAGCTCCTATGACGGCGGGGTTGCCACCGGCGAAGCGCACATTGCGCGCACGGGGTCTTCTCCTTCCGGCCTATCGGCGACTCCTTCAGGAGCGGCGGTTCGATGGATGGTTCCGGGGAAGACGTATGACACCACCGTATGCACAGCCGGTCTCTGTCGGCAGACCTCGCGCCGACGCCGCGGCTCGCGCCGAGCCGACCGGCCCCTTCGTCGTCAATCTCTGCTCCTCGACGACACCCATGGCGCTGTCTCAGCCGCAGGATCCGGAGCTCAAGCGATTCTCCTTCTTCGTGAGCCGGCGGCTGGAGGACGGCAGGGAACGCTTCCGCCTGCACATGGGCTATTTCGAGACGCTGGAAGAGGCGGAGGAGTGGGTCGCCGTCGTCAGGGAATTCTATCCAGGGGCATGGGCCGGAGACGCGCCGGGCAAGCGGTTGCGCGCGCTGGAGCGGCCGGACGCCGTTGCATCCCGGCAGGACCTGCCGGCGCAGCGCGCCATACCTGTGCTGCAGCCAGCTCCCGCGGCCTCACCTGCGACGCCCGATCCGAACGTGCTCGAGCTGGTCGAGGCGCCGATCTTCGTTGCGCCCGCGCCTGCGCCTCCCGAGGCCAAGCCCGCCGTGGCCGCCGCACCGACGCCCGCCGCGCGACCGGCTCCCGCCGCGCAGCCAACCTCTTCGCAGCCCGCGCCCAAGCCCCTCGCTTCTGCGGCAGCAGCCCCGGGCGCTCCGCGCAGCGCCTCCAAAGCCGCCGCGGCCGGATCGAGCGCCGCCCGCGCGCCCACTCCCGCGCCCGCTGCCGCCAAGTCCGGTGCCGCCGCCAGGCCAGCGCCCATCAGCGCCGCGCCCGCCAAGCCGGTGCCGGCCAAGCCGGTGCCCGCCGGGCCGGCTGCCGCCAAGTCCGATGCCAGCTCGACGGCACGGCTCTCGAACGTGGGCGAGGTCCTCGCTTCTCTCGACGAAGCGGAAGCCACCCGGGAGATGCCCGCATCCGCTCCGCGCGCCGAGCAGCCGCAGTCCGAGCGCAGCAGTCTCTCCGACACGCAGGTGCTGAGCATGCTCGAGGCACGCCACACTTCCGGCAAGCCCGCGGCGGTGGACAGCACCATCTCCCTGCTCAAGCCCGACGACACGAGCACTCGCCGCGCGCTGAAGGAAGCGGTGGTGTCCAACGCGCCGGTGTCGTTCGCCGTGCAGCTGCAATGGTCCGTGCAGACGATCGACGTGACGAAGGTGCCGCCGCTCGCGATCTTCGGCGCGTACACGCTGTACACGGTCGAGGGCAGTCGCCAGGGCCGGCGCTGGTACGGCCTGCGGCTCGGATTCTTCAGCGACGCGATCTCCGCGAAGCAGGTCGCCTACTACGTCCGGTCCGAGTTCAACTCGGTCGCCGTCGTGCCGGTGAGTCCGCAGGAGCGTAGCAGCGCGGGCGATAACGGCTGGGGCACCCGCGCGGGGAGCCCAGGCGCGGGCCCGGGCGACGCACCGAAGCCCGCTGCCGCGCGGTCGCCGGTTCGCGACCGGCTGCCGCCGGAGCCGACCTCGGAGTTCAAGCTCCTCGACGACGGGCCGAAAGCACCGCCCGCCCCCGAGCAGAAGGCGCCCGCGGCAAAACCGCGCGCCGCCGCTCCGGCTACCAAGCGCGCCGTGAAGAGTCCTGCCGGGCGTGTGCGCGCGAGAGAGAAGCGCTCCCCGCAGACGCTCGAGGAGACGCTCGAGATTCTCGGCGCCGATCAGCTCGAGATCGACGACGGGCGCGTCGCGGAGACGAGCCGGAAGGGCACGGCGCCGCTCAAGGTTCCGGAGCGTAAGAACTCGCCGTTCACGAAGCTGCTGGACCGACTCGCCGAGCGCTCGCGCAGGGCACGCTAAAGCCGCGGCGCTCGGCGGCGGATCGTCCGCCTACTTCTTTCCGAAGAGCTTGTCGAGCTCCGAACGTGCCTTGTCCACCTCCGCGGTGTTCGGCGGGACATAGGCGGCCGGCCGGGGCTTGAAGTAGTCGCAGAAGTTGGCGTGCACCTTGTCGTGCACCTCCTCGGCGATCGGTTCCCGGCAATGCTTGGCGACTCGTGTGTCGTAATCCAGGCACAGGCGGCACACGTGCAGCTCGGCGTGGCACCGGGGACATTCCTCGAGCCGGCGCAGCGGCAGCGTCAGGACGGCGAGCGAGGCGCCGCACTTCCAGCAGACGAGATCGTGCGCCATGGAGCGAACTCTACGCTTTCCGCGCGCGCGCCGGAGCCTCGGGGGTCGAGCGCTCGCGGAGGAACTCGTCCAGCACCAGGCCCGTGTGGGACCGGGCCTTCCTCGCGGCAACCCGCGCCGGGGCGCCCTCGGCGACGATGCGCCCGCCGCCCTCTCCGGCCTCGGGCCCCATGTCGATGATCCAGTCCGCCTCCGCCATCACATCGAGATTGTGCTCGACCACCACCGCCGTGTTGCCGGCATCGATCAATCGATGCAACACCGCGATGAGCTTCTCGACGTCGGCCATGTGCAGGCCGACCGTCGGCTCGTCGAGCACGTACAGCGTGTGTTTCGGTTGCTGCCGGGGACCCATGCGGCCCCCGTTGCGCACCTTCGCGAGCTCCGTCACGAGCTTGATGCGTTGCGCCTCGCCCCCCGACAGCGTCGGGCTCTGCTGGCCGAGCGTCAGATAGCCGAGCCCCACGTCCTGCAGCAGCTTCAGGGCGTGGTGCACTCGCGAGTGCGCCTGGAAGAGCTCGACGGCGTCGTCGACGCTGAGGGCGAGCACATCGCCGATGCTCTTCTCCCGCCAGAGGACCGAGAGGGTCTCCGCGTTGAAGCGCCGCCCGCCGCACACGTCGCAGAGGACCTTCACGTCGGGCAGGAAGCTCATCTCGATCGTCTTGACGCCCTGGCCCTCGCACGCATCGCAGCGGCCGCCGGCCGTGTTGAAGGAGAACCGGCTCGCGGTGTATCCGCGGATGCGCGCTTCCGTCGTGCCAGCGTATATCGCCCGGATGTCGTCCCAGAATCCGACGTAAGTCGCCGGACACGAGCGGGGCGTCTTGCCGATCGGCGTCTGATCCACTTCCAGAACCCGGTCGACTCGCTCCATCCCGAGTACCGCGCGGCAGCCGACGAGCTCCGCGCGCCCGCCGTTCCGTTTGCCGCCGCGGCGCGAGCCTCTCGCCGCGTCCGCTGCGAGGATCCGGCGCAGATTCGCGTACAGGACGTCGCGCGCAACGGTGGACTTGCCGGAGCCCGAGACACCCGTGATGACGATCAGTCGGCCGAGCGGAATGCGGATGTCGATGCCGTGGATGTTGTGCAGCTGCACTTTTTGGAGCTCCAGACTGGGCGTGCCCGGAGTGGTGTCCCGGTGCGGCTGCGAAGGATGCTGCAACGGAGAGCGCAGATACCGACCCGTCGTCGAGCGGGGATTCTTGATGAGGTCGTCGACCGTACCGAATCCGACGACTTCGCCGCCGCCGGCCCCGGCCCCGGGCCCCAGGTCGATCACGTGATCGGCACGGCGGATGGTCTCCTCGTCATGCTCGACCACGACGAGGGTGTTGCGGTGAGAAGTCAGCTCGGCGAGGGCATCGAGGAGCACCCGGTTGTCGCGCGGATGCAGGCCGATCGTTGGCTCATCGAGCACGTAGCAGACTCCCTGAAGGTTCGAGCCGAGCTGCGCGGCGAGCCGGATGCGCTGCGCCTCGCCGCCCGAGAGCGTCGGCGCCGCGCGATCGAGCGTCAGATACCCGAGGCCCACGCGCGCCAGGAACTGGAGCCGCCCGCGGATCTCCGCAAGCAGATCGCGCGCGATCTCCCGCTCGCGGGGGTCGAGCTTCAGCTTCCCGAGGACCTCGGCCGAGCCGGCGACCGAGAGCGAGGCGAGCTCCGCGATGGAGCGGTCGCGGAAGCGGACATGGAGCGCGACCGGATTCAAGCGCTGCCCGCCGCATGCGCTGCAGGGACCCGGCTCGCGGTCGTACCATTCGTTCCACCAGATCTCCTCGCCGGTTTGCTCCTCGGAGAAGCCGGCCATCTCAAGTCCGGTGCCATAGCAGCTCTCGCACCACCCGTGCTTGGAGTTGAAGGAGAACAGGCGCGGGTCGAGCTCGGCGAAGCTGCGCCCGCAGGAGGGGCAGGCGCGCTTGGTCGAGAACATGACCGCGCGGCCGACTCCGTCGGCCGGTAGAGCGCTGAGCAGGCCCTTGCCGTAGTCGAGCGCGCGTGCGAGCGCCTCGTGCAGGGCGCCGTCATTCCTTGCGCTCACCTCGAGCGTGCCGACGGGCAGCTCGATCGTGTGCTCCTTGAACCGGTTGAGCCGCGGCCAGCGCGCGGTCGGCAGGAGCGTCCCGTCGACGCGCAGCTCCTTGTAGCCCTTCTTGGCCGCCCACTTCGCGAGGTCCGTGTAGAAGCCCTTGCGAGCGACGACGAGAGGCGCGAGCAGCGTGACGCGCCGGCCGCGAAAGTCCTTGAGCAGCCGCGCCGCGATGGAGCCGAGGCTCTGCGGCTCGATGCGCGTCTCGCAGTCGGGGCAGTATTGCACGCCGAGCTTGACGTAGAGCACGCGCAGGAAGTGATAGATCTCCGTGAGGGTCGCCACGGTGCTCTTGCGCCCGCCCCGGCTGGTGCGCTGCTCGATCGCGACCGTCGGAGGAATGCCGAAGATCGCATCCACGTCGGGGCGCGCCGCAGGCTGTACGAACTGGCGGGCGTACGCGTTGAGCGACTCGAGATAGCGGCGCTGCCCTTCATTGAACAGGATGTCGAACGCCAGCGTCGACTTTCCGGAGCCCGACACGCCGGTGACGACGGTGAAGCAGTTGCGCGGGATCTGCACGTCGATGCTCTTGAGGTTGTGCTCGCGCGCGTTGTGGATGACGACGGCGTCGCGGGCGCTGCCGTCGCCGGGCCGATACTCGGCGCGCGGCTCGGCGACCGCGGCCGCGGCGAGCCGGCCGAGCGCCCGGGCGCTCGCGGCCTCGCCGCCGAGCGTATGTTGGTACGCCGCGAGAGCCTTGCCGGTGTGCGAGGCCGGGTGAGCGCTCACCTCTGCGGGCGTGCCGGTGCACACGATCTCGCCGCCGCGGTCCCCGCCTTCGGGGCCGAGGTCGATGATCCAGTCGGACGAGCGGATCACGTCGAGGTTGTGCTCGATGACGAGCAGTGAGTGGCCCGCGACGAGGAGCTTGCGGAAGGCGCGGAGCAGCTTGGCGACATCATCGAAATGCAGACCCGTCGTCGGCTCGTCGAACAGGAACAGCTTGCCGCGGTGGGAGGTGGCCGCGGAACTGGCGGCGGCGGCCGCGAGATGTCCGGCGAGCTTCAGGCGCTGCGCCTCGCCTCCGGAGAGCGTCGGCACGGGTTGCCCGAGCCGCACGTATTCCAGCCCCACGTCCGCGAGCGGCCGCAGGCGCGCGGCGAGCTCCTTCGAATCCGCGAAGAACGCGAGCGCCTCGGTCACCGTCAATTCAAGCACGTCGGCGATGCTTGCGCGGCGGCCGTCGGCGCCCTCGCGCTTCACCTCGAGCACCTCGCTGCGGTAGCGGCGCCCGTCGCAGTCGGGGCAGCGCAGGTACACGTCCGACAGGAACTGCATCTCCACATGCTCGAAGCCGTTGCCGCTGCAGGTCGGGCAGCGGCCGTTGCCGGAGTTGAAGCTGAACGTTCCGGCCGTGTACCGGCGCTCCTGCGAGGCGGGTTCGGAGGCGTAGAGCTCGCGGACGATGTCGAATGCGCCGACGTAGCTCGCCGGATTGGACCGGGTCGTTCGGCCGATGGGCTTCTGGTCCACGAGCACCACGTCGTCGATGAGATCGGCGCCGCGCAGCGCCGTGAACTCTCCGGGCGCCTCGGTCGGGCGGCCCAGATACTTGAGCAGCGCGGGATGGAGCACATCTTCGACGAGCGTGGACTTTCCGGAGCCCGAGACGCCGGTGACGCACACCAAGCGCTTGAGCGGGATGCGCACGTCGAGGCCCTTGAGGTTGTGCTCCCGGACGCCGCGGATCTCGAGCCAGCGGTTCGCGCGGGCCTCGGCGGTGACGCCCTCGTTGGCCGCTGGCGCGCTCCGAGCGGGCCTCGCGCCGCGCTCTCCGCTTCCGGACGAACCGGTCGGGGAGGGCAGGTCCACCGACTTGCGGCCGCTCAGGTAATCGCCGGTCAAGGACCGCGCGCAGCCGCGGATCGCCTCCGGTGTGCCGGAGAAGACGATCTCCCCCCCGCGCTCTCCCGCGCCCGGACCCATGTCGAGGATGCGGTCGGCCTCGAGCATGATCTGCGGATCGTGCTCCACGACGAGCAGCGAATTACCGGCATCGCGCAGCCGCTTCATCACGGTGATGACGCGCTGCATGTCGCGGGGATGCAGGCCGATCGAGGGCTCGTCGAGCACGAACAGGGTATTGACGAGCGAGGTGCCGAGCGCCGTCGTGAGATTGATGCGCTGGACCTCGCCTCCCGACAGGGTGCGAGACTGGCGGTCGAAGGTGAGGTAGCCGAGGCCCACGTCAACCAAGTAGCCGGCGCGGCTCACGATCTCGCGGAGCAGGAGATCGGCCGCCTCGTCGAGCGGCCGCGGCAGCGTCAGCTTGCGGAAGAACTCGCAGGTGCGCTCGATCGGCAGCAGCATCAAATCATGCAGGCACAGTCCCGGCAGGGCATCGAGCGTCTCGTCGGTCCACTTGACGCCGGCAGGACGGAAGCGCCTGGCGCCGTCGAGAGCCCGGTCCGCGAGCTCGCGGCTGCCGACCCGCCAGAGCAGCGCGTCGGTCTTCAGGCGTGCGCCGTGGCACGCATCGCAGGGCGTGTACGCGCGATAGCGCGACAGCAGCACTCGCACGTGCATCTTGTATGCCTTGGTCTCGAGCCAGGCGAAGAACCGCTTGGCGCCGTACCAGACTCCATCCTCCCAGCGACCCTCGCCTTCGATCACCCAGGCGCGCTGCTCCGCCGAGAGCTCCCGCCAAGGCCGATCGAGCGGGATGCCGCGCTTCTTCGCAAACTTCTCCAGGTCGTCCTGACATTCCGAGTACGACTCGGTCTGCCACGGCCTCACCGCGCCCTCTCTCAAGGACTTGCTCTCATCGGGGACCACGAGCCCGTAGTCGATGCCGATCGTGCGGCCGAAGCCGCGGCAGGTCTCGCACGCGCCGACGGGCGAGTTGAACGAGAACAGGCTCGGGCTCGGCTCGCGGTAGGAGAGGTCGCATTCCGCGCAGTGCAGATCGCTCGAGTAGCGCCACACCGCGAGGGTGTGCGGCGGATCCGCGTCGTCGACGTTGCGTAAGTTGACGCGGCCCCGTCCCACGCGCAGCGCGGCTTCGAGCGACTCGAGGACGCGGCCGCGCTCGGCGCTCGCCGCGCGGAAGCGATCCTGAACCACCTCGAGGACCTTGACCGGCGCGTCCCGGGCCTCGGTGCGTCGGCCCCGCCGGGCAGCGGCTCGCTCCCCTGGCGCTTTGGCGCGACGACGCGCCGGCCCCGCGGCCGCCGCTCCGGCCGGCGTGGCCGGTGTCGGCGCTCCCCGGACCGCGGGCGCCGTCCTCTCCACGCCAGCTCCCTCGGGTTCGAGAATCCGGGTGTAGCCCTGCTTCTCGAGCAGCGCGCGGACCTCGCTCTCCTCGAAGCTCCTTGGAACGGGAACCGGGAAGCAGAGCAGGAGCCGCGGGTCGCCGGATGCTTGGGCCCGAGTCGACAGGTCGGCGTAGATGCTCTCCGGCGTGTCGCGCCTGACGGGCCGCCCGCAGCACTGGCAGTGCAGCGTGCCCCCGCGCGCAAAGAGCAGCTTCAGATGATCGTTGAGCTCCGTCATCGTGCCCACTGTCGAGCGGGACGTGCGCACCGGGTTGGTCTGATCGATGGCGATGGCGGGGGGGATGCCGGAGATCGAGTCGACCTGGGGCTTGTCCATGCGATCGAGGAACTGCCGCGCGTACGGGGAGAACGTCTCCACGTAGCGCCGCTGGCCCTCGGCATAAAGCGTGTCGAACACCAGCGAGGATTTGCCGGATCCGGACACGCCCGTGACGACGACCAGCTCGTTCAGCGGAATCGCGAGCGTGAGATTCTTGAGATTGTTCTGGCGTGCGCCGTGCACGCGGATGACGTCGGACATTCAGGTACCGGTGGTGGCGGACTGGGGACGGCCGCTGCGCCGTCCATCGAACACACAATTATAAGTCACCGGGGCGAGCGCGCGGTGAAACATGACGTCCAGTATCATGAGACCAAGGACCCTGGATGGCCGACGGAGTCGCGGACATGAGCTCCCTGCCGGTGCAGCGCAACGTGCTCGAGACGATCGGCCATACGCCGCTCGTGGCGGCCCGGGGCTTCGACACCGGACCCTGCGAGCTCTACTTGAAGCTGGAGAACCAGAATCCAGGCGGCTCGATCAAGGATCGCGTCGGCCTGTACATGATCGAGGCGGCGGAGCGCGAGGGACGGCTGAAGCCCGGCGCGACGCTGGTCGAGGCGACCGCGGGAAACACCGGGCTCGGCCTCGCGCTGGTCGCGGCGCGCAAGGGCTATCGGCTGCAGCTCGTGATTCCGGACAAGATGAGCCGGGAGAAGATCTTCCACCTCAAAGCCATGGGCGCCGAGGTCATCATGACGCGGTCGGACGTGCCGAAGGGCCATCCCGACTACTATCAGGACCGCGCCGCCCGCCTCGCGCGCGAGACGCCGAATGCCTTCTACGTGAGCCAGTTCAGCAACGAGTCGAACCCGCGAGCTCACGAGGAGACGACCGCGCCCGAGATCTGGGAGCAGATGGAGCACCGCCTGGATGCCGTGGTGTGCGGCGTCGGCACGGGCGGCACGCTCACCGGACTCTCGCGGTTCTTCGCCCGGGTGGCGCCCCACGTGGAGATCGTGCTGGCCGATCCGCAGGGCTCCGCGCTTGCCGGCAGCGTCCTCACGGGCAAGACAGAGGCGACCGGCCGCAGCTGGCTCGTCGAGGGCATCGGCGGCGATTACGTTCCGCCGGTCTGCGATCTCTCGCGGGTGCGCAAGGCCTTCACCGTGAGCGACGCCGAGTCCTTCCGGACGTGCCGCGAGCTCCTGCTGCGCGAAGGCATCCTCGGCGGCACGTCGTCCGGCACGCTGCTCGCCGCGGCGCTGCGGTATTGCCGCGAACAGAGCGCGCCGCGGCGCGTCGTGAGTCTCGTCTGCGACAGCGGCAACAAGTATCTCTCGAAGGTCTTCAACGACTACTGGATGCTCGACCAGGGGTTCCTCTCGCGCGAGCGCTTCGGAGATCTGCGCGATCTCATCGCGCGCCGCCACGCAGAGGGCGCCGACATCACGGTGGCCGCCGGCGAGACACTGCTCGCGGCGTACGGCCGCATGAAGCTCTACGACGTATCGCAATTGCCCGTCATGCGCGACGGCCGCATCGTCGGCATCGTGGACGAGGAGGACGCGCTGCTCGAGGTGTTCGAGCACCCAGAGCGCTTCGATGAGCCGGTGAGCCGGGTCATGTCGAGCCACCTCGTCACCGTACCGCCCGATGCGCCGCTGCCGCAGCTGATGGAGGTCTTCAAGCGGGGCATGGTCGCGATCGTCGTGCGCGACGGCGAGTTCCTGGGGCTCATCACGCGCATCGACCTGCTCAACTGGCTGCGCCGCAGAATGTGATTGAAAGAGGAGAGATCGTGGCAGACGAGCGAACGAGAGAAGTGCGGGGCGCGGGCGAGCGGGAGCTCGAGTTCGCCACCCGCGTCATCCATGGGGGGCAGCATCCCGATCCACTGACGGGCGCCGTGATGCCGCCGATCTATGCGACATCCACCTACGCTCAGTCGAGCCCGGGAGTCCACAAGGGATACGACTACTCGCGCACGCGCAATCCCACGCGCGATGCGCTGCAAGCCTGCCTCGCGAGCCTCGAGGGAGGCTGCGCGGCATTCTCGTTCGCCTCCGGCATGGCCGCATCCTCGACGGTGGTGGAGCTGCTCGACGCCGGCTCGCACATCGTGGCGTCCCATGATCTCTATGGCGGCAGCTACCGCCTGTTCGAGCGCATCCGGAACCGCTCCGCGGGGCTCACCGTGAGCTTCATCGACCTCTCGGATCTCGCCGCGATCGAGAGGGCCATCCGGCCAACCACCCGCATGATCTGGGTGGAAACGCCGACCAACCCCATGTTGAGGCTCGTCGATCTCTCGGCCGTCTCTGCGGTGGCGAAGCGGCACCGGCTGCTCACCGTGTGCGACAACACCTTCGCTTCCCCCTACATCCAGCGCCCTCTGGAGCATGGCGTGGACATCGTCGTCCATTCGGCGACGAAGTATCTGAACGGGCATTCAGACGCTCTTGGCGGCGCGGCGGTGACCGCCGACCCGGAGCTGGCCGACCGCTTGAAGTTCCTGCAGAACGGATTAGGCGGCGTGCCGAGCGCGTTCGATTGCTTCCTCATCCTGCGCGGCATCAAGACGCTCGCGCTGCGCATGGAGAGGCACTGCGCGAACGCGCTCGCGATCGCGGGCTTCCTCGAGGCGCACCCGAAGGTCAAGCGGGTGTTCT
This sequence comes from uncultured Gammaproteobacteria bacterium, assembly GCA_963849095.1. Taxonomy (GTDB): domain Bacteria; phylum Pseudomonadota; class Gammaproteobacteria; order Steroidobacterales; family Steroidobacteraceae; genus JASHUC01. The sequence continues at coordinate 228,218 of CAWKGA010000009.1, read as the reverse complement.
ATCCCGGCCTGCCGAGCCATCCGCAGCACGAGCTCGCGAAGCGGCAGATGCGCGGCCGCTACGGCGGCATCGTGAGCGCCGAGCTCGCGGGGACACTGGATGATGCGCGGCGCTTTCTCGAGCGCTGCCGCCTCTTCGCTCTCGCCGAGAGTCTCGGGGGCGTCGAGAGTCTCATCGAGCACCCGGGCCTCATGACGCACTCGGGGCTGCCGCCCGCCATGCGCGCGGCACTCGGCATCAGCGACGGCCTCGTGCGGCTCTCGGTGGGCATCGAGAGCGCGGACGATCTCATCGGGGAATTGCAGCATGCGCTCGGCTGAAATCGCGGCGCCCTCCCGGCATGCGGCGGCCGCGCTGGAGATGCGCCATGACTGAGTCCTTGCCGATCGTGCTGATTCCCGGGCTGCTCGCGACGCCGCGGCTGTATGCCGAGCAGATTCCCGAGCTCTGGCGGATTGGCCCGATCACCGTCGCGATCCACTCCCGCGACGACAGCATGGGTGCGATCGCCCGCCGCATTCTCGCATCGGCGCCGCCGCGGTTTGCGCTCGTGGGCCTGTCGATGGGCGGCTACCTATCGTTCGAGATCCTGCGCCAGGCCCCGGAGCGGGTCGCGAAGCTCGCGCTGCTCGACACGAGCGCGCGGCCCGACGTGCCGGAGCAGAGCGAGCAGCGGCGCGCGCAGATGGACATCGCGAGACAGGGGCGGCTCGATGAGATCACCGACTCGCTCTTTCCGCGGCTGGTTCACGCGAACCGCCGGCACGACGAGGCCTTGCGGGAGCTGGTGCGGCTCATGGCGCGGGAGGTCGGGGCGGAGGCGTTCGTGCGCCAGCAAACGGCGATCATCGGCCGGCCGGACTCGCGCCCGACGCTCGGCACCATCCGCTGTCCGACGCTCGTGGTCGTGGGGGACGGGGACCTGCTCACACCGCCTGAGCGCGCCGAGGAGATGGCCGCCGGTATCGCCGGCGCGAGGCTCGTGACCGTGCCGGACTCGGGGCATCTGTTCGACACTCGAGCAGCCGCAGGCGGTGACGCGGGCGCTGGTGCAGTTTTTCGGAGAGTGAGCGGGGCGGTGTGACGCCGCCTCTTGCTCAATCCCGCGGGCACCCTCGCGGTACCAGCCGTCAGGCCGGTCCGCGGGGTTCTAAGGAGGTCCGGCCTGCCAGGTGAACGCATCGCCCTCTGCGACGATGTGTCCTACTCCCGGGAACGGGAAGTGCGGCGCGAACACCAGCTCGTGGTCGTTTGCGAGCGCCCCGAGCGTTTTCAGGCGTGTCGCCCTGGCGAGGTTGGCGTCATTGTCAAAACTTACCGTCCACTCCGGCTTCGCGAGCGAAACGATGGAGCTGTGCGCCACATCACCGATGTCGAGCAAGCGTGAATGTCCGGAGACGATCTGGTAGCCGACGTGGCCGGGAGTATGGCCGGGCAGTGCAATCGCTGGCACGCCTGGTGCGATCCGCGCGCCGGGCTCGAACGTGCAGACGTGGCCCGCGATGACTCCGACGAACTTCGGCGGAGCTTGCCCCTTGAACCACGTCCATGCCGCGCTCGCCATCCGGATCGTCGCCTTCGGGAACGCGAGCTTGCCGCCGGCATCCAGCAGTCCGCCGATGTGATCCATGTGCGGGTGGGTGATCAGCACGTCCGTCACGGCGCCCGGCGCCACGCCGGCAAAGCGGAGGCTCGCCAGCAGTCCCCCGTGTAGATTCGGCCCGAGGCCGGTGTCCAGCAACAGGATGCGACCGCCCGTGTGCACCAGCACCACATTCACGCTGAGCGTGATGCGGTCGGTCGGCGCGCCCGCTGCTCGCAGCACATCTTGCACTGCAGCGACGCCCACACCGACGCCGAATACCTTCCCGTCATTGGGCACGACGAACTGGGCGTCATGCAGGGCCGTCAACTCGAGTGCACCGACGCGAAAGGACTGCGCCGCCGGCGGCACCGAAGCGAGGCCGAAGCCGTTGTCCGCGCGAACGACTCCAGCGAGGCCCAGGCTGATCAGACCCGTCACCAAGATCGCTGCGCGCATCGGTTGCTCCCGTGTTGACGGGCGCTAGTCTATAGGCAGTGCGTTCTGCCAGCTACGGACACCAGTAGCGCGGACGGCGTAAGATGCTCGGAAAGCGGCCGGACGCCGTGCGATGACGCGGAGGCGAGTGTCGCCAGTGAGGAGCGGTTTGTACCTGCGGTGTTACGTGACGGGGGCGCTCTGCGCTCTTCTGCTCCTGTCCGGTTCCTCGCGGCCGACTTCTGCCGCCGACGCGAAGCCTCTGACCGCAGTCCTCCTCGTCGCTCAAGACGACCTGAGCGATCCCAGTTTCGCGAATTCGATCGTGCTCGTGATGAACAACCTCGGTCCCGCCCCGGTCGGCATCATCGTCAACAGGCCCACGCCGATTCCGGTCTCACACCTCTTTCCGAATCTCAAGCGTCTCGCGCAGGTGAGCGACAAGGTGTATTTCGGCGGACCCGTTGAGCTCGAGACCGTGTGGTTTCTGTTTCGCGCCGCCAAGCCGCCCGAGCATGCCATTCCAACTTGCGATGGCGTCTATTTGAGCGCGGACCGGGAACTGCTGCTCCAGCTGCTCAGCCGCGACAAGCCCATGGACGGCTTGAGGATCTTCGTAGGCCACGCCGGCTGGGCACCGGGTCAGCTCCAGGCCGAGATCGCAGCAGGCGCCTGGACTCTCAAGCGCGCCGAGTCGGAGGCGATCTTCAACGGCAAGTCGGAGCACCCGTGGCCGTCACCACCGGCGCCGAAGAGCGGGCCTCGGCAATCCGTGCCCGCGCAACGTCTGACGTGAGCGGCAGATTTCGACCGAGGCTGCGAAAACTCGAGGGTCCCGAAGTGTTTGTTCTGAGGCGCGCCCTGAATGGCATCTCGAGCTCGCAAAGCGCATCAGAACAGCGGGTACGCTCCTCAATTTCAGGAGCGCGACGGGGATTCGGCGAAGATCAGGGAACCGGCCCGGTTAGATCCATTTGCGCTCCGAGATACCGCGTCCAGACCTGGTTGCGTCCGAGCAGCGAAATGCCGAAGAACCCGCGCAATCTCAGGTGATCCTGGTCGATCAATTGCATGCTGCACTTGTAGAGCTTGCCGCTGTCCGGATCGTAGATCGCGCCGGCGCTCCAGCGGCTGTCGCCATCGTACTTCAAGCCCGTCATGATCAGCGTTCCCTTGAGGGTATTCCGGCGCTTGGCGGGGTCGGGGTTCTTGCGATCGAGGCTGCGCGGATCGGTGCCGCCGACGATCCGGCCCTGATAGGTACCATCGGGCGCACGGCTGATCTGGATGATGCCGTCGCGCGACTGCACCAGCCAATTGCCGAGCACGGCGTGGGTGGGGTCGAACCCTGGCCGGCTCCCCGCCGGCCCGGCAGCGCGAACTGGCGCCAAGCACAGTAGTGCACCGACCCAGCCTATCGCGACAGCAACGATGGCTCGCATGAACGACCTTCCTCGGCAAGACCCTAGGAGACAAGCACGCTCAGAGCGCGCTGCGCTTGGAAAACGACCCTCGTGCGCATTCGCTCGGTGCGTTCCTGGCCATCAGTAGCCCTCCGCGCGCAGTCTTCGCTGCATCTCTTCTGGGGTCAAACGCTCCTTGAGCGTCGCGATTATCCATACATTTCCGAATGGGTCCGATACGCGCCCCTCGCGTATACCGAAGAACATGTCCGTCATCGGCATCATCACTATCGCGCCGGCGTGCACTGCACGCGCAAACAGTGCATCGGGCGCCTCGACGAAGATCTGAGCGATGAGGCCGTGCGCAGGCCAACCCTCCATTGCTGTGCCGAGGTTAACGACCGAGTCACCGATCCGGAGCTCACAGTGGGTGATCTTCCCGTCTGATAAGGCTAATCGATAGGTCTCAGTCGCCCCGAAGGCTCGCTTCAAAAAATCGACGGCTTGCTCCGCGTCCTCGGCAATGATGTTCGGAGTGATCGTATGAAACCCATCAGGGAGCCACGGAGCCGTCATAGAGCGATCTCCTTCGTCCAAAGTCTAAAGACCGACGCGCTCGAGCGCGGCATTCGTCCAAGCGAGATCTTGGGCGAGCGTGCGGCCGCACCAGGTCTCCTCGGGCGGATGCCCGTGACGAAAGGCCAAGAAACCGATCGCGGAGACGGCGTTCAGCAGCCGTACGCGGTCGCGGTCGATCGTGATCCCCGTCGCCGACTCGTAGGTGGCGAGTGCACCCTCCAACATCGGCTCTTTAGCGGGCGGAAATACCATATATGCGAAATCGTGGTGCCGATCGCCGAACGCTGCTCCCCCGTAGTCGAAGAGTCCGACTACTCGGTGGCTGACCGGATCGACGGCCACGTTATGCAGGCCGACGTCCGCGTGGACGAGGACCGGATCGTGAAGGGCCCACCTCAATTCCGCACGCCGTTGGAGCGCTTGGTCGATCCGAGGGAGCAGCTTGGGATCGTTGACCACTTCCACGAGATGCGGAAGATCGTTTGGCCTCGGCCAGTTCGGAACGGTGGGAAGCCATCCGGCAAGCTCCGCCGGCGGAATGTGCGCGTGTTGCTCTGCAAGCATGCGCCCGAGGTCTTCGCCGAATGCGAAAGCGAACACGGCATCACCGGCGACCCGTTCAGAGAGGCCGGACGGATGCACCGCCCCATGAATCAGTGCCCGCAGGTCCCAGCCGGTCTCATCCTCATAGAGCACTCGCGGCGCTGAGAACCGGCAGTATCTCTCCAAGAGCCGCAGGATGCGGCGGTCCTTCGTCAACAATGCGCGACCTTCTTCATTCGATGGAAACCACGCCATCCGATCACGGGACAACCGAACGGCAAGGCGGCTCTCTCTGAAATGGAGTTCCAGAGCGCGCGGATCGTGGGGGAACCCCGCTTTCACGAGAGCAGCGCTGACCTGTTCGATCGTGGGTTCTGAAGTAGTTACAGTCATTTGTTGGCCAGCTGCCGCCCAGTCCGCACGCGGAGAAGCCTATTGAGCCGCCCTGGCAAGCGTACGACCGTTGTTAGTCCAACAGGGGATGTCCCTGAGGCAATTGATGCGCATACCAGGCCGCCAGCCGATGGCGCACTGTCTTCTCGGCGACCTGGTCTTCCGGCATCGGTGAAATGAGCTTATCGTGCACCAGCAAGCGATAGACGTACAGCGCCTTGTCGCTTGCCGAATCGGTGGACTCGAACTCGACCGCTTTGCGGCCTTCCGCATATTCAACGCCAGCGAGCAACGCCGCTTTGAATAATTCCGCTTCGTGCTTGAATTTCTTCATACGCCACCTTTTCCGATTATCCGCTGCGACAATGCAAGCGCGGCGCGCGAGGGCAGCATAACATTACGTACGGGTTAGACTCTCGGGCCACCCTCGAGGGGCCGTTCGCTCTGGAGCAACCTGACTCGTATCGCAATCGGCTGGTTCTGGGCGCGAGTGGCCGCGTCGATGATATCGCGTAAGATGCGAAATGACGGCGCACCATGAGCAAACCGACCGCCGAGATCGATCTGCCCATCGAGCTGGTCAGCCAGCTAGTGCTGAGGCAGCACCCGGATCTGGCTGGCTTGCCCATAGCCGAAGTAGCGTCCGGTTGGGACAACGCGATCTTCCGGCTCGGCGAAAACATGGCGATTCGTCTACCGCGCCGAGCGGCCGCGGCCAAGTCACTGGAGCACGAGCAGCGGTGGCTTCCACTGCTGCAACGTCAACTGCCCTTGCCGATGCCCGCGCCGATCCGCGTTGGGCGCCCGCAGAACTCATATCCTTGGTCGTGGAGCATCACCCCGTGGATCGAAGGCGAAACAGCCGACCGGGCGCGCATCGATAGTGACCAGGGCGCCGCGCTCGCGACATTTCTGGAAGCGCTCCATACGACGCCGCCTGCACAGGCACCACGCAACCCGTATCGGGGCATCCCGCTCTCTCAGCGGAGCGCGACGTTCTCGAGGTGCGTGAGCGCACTTGCAGATCGCGGGCGGGCGGTGGATGGTCACCTCCTGCAGCTATGGGAGGATGCGGTCGGGACACCAATAGATTCTGCTGCCACGTGGATTCACGGCGATCTGGATTCTGTTTTCGCAAAGCGATAGCCGAGAACAAGCCCTGAAATCGTGCAAGTCCGTCTCGACCGATACGTGGCGCCGCGCGCGTGGATGGGCGCTGCTTCTTGCCGTCGTCGTGCTGAAGGCCGACGACCGGACGCTTGTCCCGGTAGCAGAACTCACTATGCAACGACTTCTGGATGGACCTTGAAAAAACCGGTGGTCCGGTCTTGGCTCCAAAATTCGATGACTGCTCTCCGATAGCGCGCTCACTCGGTTCCGTCTCCGGTGTCAGTCGCCACAAAGCTCGCGCCGAAGGAGAGGCTGCCGCCAGCCGGACAATTGAGCGCCCGGCACAGCGCATCGAGTGTCGAGAAGCGTACCGCCCGCGCCAATCGCCGAGGAGAAAGACCGGGGGCCGACCCTTTCCGAAGGTCGGCCCACGACCGCTTTGGAGCCGTGAAATTCGCCTTGGTGCAGTGCCAGCATAGCTCAGAGCTGCTACCCTGGAACGTCTTCACAAAGATGCTAGAGTTCCGGATTGCCGCCAGACTAGCGCAGACAACCATATCAACCGCGAAGAGATGAAAAACGCGCTCAGGTATTTGGGTGTCGGTCTATTCATGGCTGGGTTTCTCTGCCTGCCCATTCCGGTTACCAATCCGAAAGTCGTGACAAGCATCTTTCCCTCGCTAGCGATGAGTGGTGTGCTCGTAAGGTACGGAGCATGGGCAATGGCCATCGGTGCAGTGCTCTTTGCGTTGTCGTTTGCCCTCCGGAGTCGGGACTAACTGAGGCCAGTCGCATCTGGCTCCCTGCTTTTGGCGCGGCCACGGAGGCTCGCGGGGGCAAGTCGCGACCCTTCTGAGACGGACCCGATGTCCGCTTTCAGGCGCCCGAATTGGCTTGGCAGAAGGGGCGGTTGCATAATCCGTCGAAACTAAGCATCCGCCCCGGAAGGGAGCGTCCATGAGATACCGTGCTATTGCGCTCATTGCACTGCTGACATGTCTTAGCGGAGCCAGGGCAATTGCAGGAGCCGCGGTACCAGGCGAAACATCCCCGCCCAAGGAGTTGTTTGTGCGTGTGGACAGAGGGGTAAAGCTCGAAGTGCTCGATTGGGGTGGTACGGGTCGAGCGCTCGTGTTTCTCGCCGGTAGTGGTGACACCGCTCACGCCTTTGACCAGCTCGCGCCGAGATTCACGGATCGCCATCATGTTTATGGCATTACTCGGCGGGGGTTTGGTCGGTCCGACAAGCCCCTGCCGATGACGCAAAATTATATGGCGGATCGATTGGCCGACGATGTGCTGGAAGTGCTCGATGCGCTGAAGCTCGACCGGCCGATCTTGGCCGGGCACTCCATCGCCGGTGAGGAGCTGAGTTCCATCGGATGCAGGTACCCCGAACGGGTCGCGGGTCTCACTTATCTTGATGCCCAGGGACCCTCGGCCTTCTACGACGCCCACGGACAGGTCGGCTATTTTGTGGAGATAGCAGTCCTCTTGCGAAAGCTGAACGAACTGAGCTCGCCCGATCCGAGTTTGGACAGGACGCGCATTGCGCAGCTCCTGCAGTCGAATCTCCTGCACCGGTTTGAAGCTAGCGCGCGATGGGTACTGAAGACCCTTCCGGCTACGCGTGGCGGCCCCTTGCGTCCTGACCCGGCGGCACCATATATTGCTGCGATGAATAGAGGGGAGGAGATGTATACGGACATCAAGGGTCCGATTCTGGCGATTACGGCGTTGCCGCACGACTACGAGAGAAATCCAACGCCGGCGAACAGGGCTGTGGTTGAGATGAATTTGAAATTCGAAACTCGCCAAACGGACGCCTTTGAAAAGGCATTGCCGAACGCGCGAGTCGTGCGACTACCTTATGCAAACCACTACATCTTCCGCTCGAACGAAGCCGATGTGATCACAGACATGAACGCCTTTATGGACAGCCTCCACTGAGCGCCCCGAGCCGGCCGCGAGGACGCCCTGGTGCAAGTGCCCAGATGATCGAGCGCTCAAGGCGGCGCTTGGAATTCCAGATGATAGACAAATTTGTTGTGGATGCAACTCCGGCAGTCGTAATCGACCGGAGCCCCCGCAGCTCCGCCGTCCCTACGGCCATCATTGCGACAGTCGCTGCACTGGTATCGATCGTACTGGCCGGAGTCGCGTGCGCCGACGAACACCCGAATCAAGGAGGCGCTAAACGGTTCAGTCTGATAAAGGGCCGGGGCGTCGCCGTGTGCGACGCCTATTTGAAAGTTCTCAATCGGACGAACTTCAAACTGACGCCATTTTGCGGCCGACCGGAAGACGGGCCGGTACCTGGGTTTGTGCATCTCCAGCGACGCGATCTAACCGCAGAACAGATCCAGCCTCTATTCAACGACGTCTATGAGTTCATGCGGTTTGACGATGAATTCCACGTGGAGACCTTCTTTCATATGCCGCTGGAACTCGTCGCCCAAGATTTGCGTTTCAATTGGATACATGTGTGGACCTACTCGGCGCCAGTTGACATAGCCAACGACGGCGCGCCCGCGAACGTCCTGATCTGGCAGGGATATGGAGCCGAGCGCGACGGCGCGATATGCGGGATTCCCAATGACCGTGACTCCGATAGGCCATGGTACATAGATCAACGCGCCTTTGTTTTGAGTCCCGACGGTAAAACGATAGACGCGCAGAAAACCCGAGAGATATTCGGCGCAGCCGGGGAGGCTTCAGCGACCTATCGAGCAAAGCGGCCACATGGGAACAGTCCCTTTCTGCCCCGCGGCGCCAATCCTTTTCGGCCCCTCGCGGATACGATCGGTATCTTCGGATACGAGGGTGCCTACTATATTCAAACGGAGAACAAGCCGACTTCTAAGTGTGCTGCTCTGCCTCCTGTGAGAGTCTTGCTGCGGGAGCACGGACGGACGAGACAGATGTGCGCGTTTCGGCCGGAGTCAGTGCCGCGAGTCCCCTCCTTCGATGATCACAGTGAGTTTGGAGACTGCGAATAACTGGTGATGCATGGAAACAATCAACTTAGCATCTCTTCTAGGTGGGCAGACGGTGAGCGCCCCCCTTTCCGCAGACGAGGCGCTCCGCCGGAATTGTGCGCTGCGATCTAGGACCGCTCACCGACAATGAATTCCGAAGTGTCAGCGACCGCCGTCGGCCGACCTCCGCCCGGGGGGTGCCGGTTTGCCCAGTGCTCGCCCGAACTTCCGGACTCGACCCCAAGCCGTCGATTCGCCGTTCCGAGACCGGACACTCAGAATTGGTTAAGCTGACATTTGCGCCTCCCAACTGGCACAGTAGCAACATCTCACTGGCTTCGAGCTACAGCGATGAGGCATACGCACGATTCACTGAAGACTGCCGGATTTCTGCTGGGCCTCATGGTAGCCATATGCTGCTCTGGACGTGAAGCGGGTGTGACCCAACCGGCTGAACATTCGCTTTACAAGATCAACGATAGACTCATTCTTCAAGTTCCGCCTGAGGGACCAACGGTTCACCCTGCTGCCAGACGCCCATCCGTTTCACGGAGTCGGCTTCCGCTGACAGACGGCTTTGGATTTGCCTTTTACCTACCAGAGTTTTCGTTTAAGCGCCCCGCTGGTCGCAAGGATTGGCCTCCCGCTGAGGGGGACCACGATCGAGTGCAGGTCTGGATCTATCCCGAAACGATCAGTCAGAACGTGAACACCGAGCCACAACCGTACCCGCCTATCGTGCGACTTGAGATAGAGCATCATCTGATCAAGGCTGAGGATTACCGGGACATATATGGCCTACGATGCTGGAAATTCTTGGGACGTGACTGCCGCGATTCGACAGGTAAGGGTGAAATCCTCATTCACGCTGAGACCCCACCTCAGCCTTCGGGTGTCGTTAACCCTCTCATGAAAGCGGAGTACATCTCTGCTAGATACGGCGGTGTGAAAATCCTTTGGTATACGTCCATCGAAAATCTGCCGAAATGGCGCGAAATCGATGCGCACGTTTGGGAGACCATCGATGCTTGGAACGTCGCCGCGGTGTCTGCGACCTATCCAAAGCCATGACGCGCATCAACATGACTTGTTGCGCCGTGTTGGAGCACGCGTAGCCCGCGGTGTAACGGAGAGGCACTATGGGTCCTTGGGACGTTTGGGGAAGTCTATTGTGGCTCCCATGACAGTCAGGCAGCAACGCTGGGTCGCTGGCGCTGCGTGCGGGCTGGCAATTCTTATGATGCCGGCGCCCAAGCCTCTTCATGGCATCGATCGCCAAACCCAAGCCGCGCAAGTAAGTGCAGTCGAACTGCTGATTGGCTCCTGGGACGCTGAAAGCAGAGCCGCCTACGGTCAGGACATCATCGTCGAACGCCGTACTCTAACGATAGGCAAGTGTCGCCATGTACGGTATACCGTCATTCGCGATCGAACTGGTCACGGTCCTGGGCCCTCAATAGGAACGGGACTCGGGGGCTGGCGGGAGATTGCACTCGAGCTAATGCCAAGCAACGTATCGCAAGCACAGTGTCTGCACTGGAGAGTGATAGATTTCTCCATCCCGGCGGAAATGCAGGCGCATGCAGATGTTGCTTTGTTTACAACTCGCGCGGACTTCGACAAAAACTCTGACTATTCTGGCTGGGGCGTGTGGGTAAAGTTCCCGTTGGATGGGAAGCGCTAGCACGACATCAATCAAAAGTGTCACGGCCTCGCAAGCGTCCGCTATGCGGAAGCCCACGAACGATCCGAACCGTCTGCTTGTGGCCGGTTCGGGTCGTCTGGCGGACAGACGCGCCTGAGTCTCAGATCCAGCGCGCGGCCGCCGCGCCGGTGTCCTCGGGCCTGCTGTTGAAAGCGATGGCCGTATCCGGCGCGGCGCGGTGAATGGCGTTGACCACCGCTTCGAAAAGAGCCAGCCGGCTCGGTGGCAGACGGACGCCCGCGCCAACGACCACGCAGTCGTAGCGGTTAGAGGCCAGGCGGCGCTCCACGGTTGGGACCGCGCTCTCGTCGGGGTTGATGAAGCAGTTCTCGGCAATCCAGCCCCGCCCGGTCATATCGGCTAGCGCATGCTTGACTCCAGCGTGGATCTTCTCAGCAGTCATGCCCGGCGGCAGTGCCGGATCCGAAAAGTCCACCGTCACCGGATCAAAGCCGACCAGCAGAACCCGTTTCATCCGCTATCCCTCGAAAGCGCAACGCAGCGACCAAACTCGACGTGACTCACCCGTAGCCTACCCCAAGCGGTGAACGGCCGCTTTTCTGCCGCGATTTCGTCTACTCGAACGTCTCAAACTGGCCGATTGTGAGCACAGGTTACCCAATATCGGTAAAACGCATCACATCTGGGCTGGCGGCGCAGCTTTCATGGCCCCCACGAACGTACGGATTGCAATGACGTGCCACAAACAGGCGTAGCACCAGAGTACTGGGTTCATCTGCATGATGTTTCGGCAGCGCATCAACACCGAGTCAATCCCTCACTACGGATGTACCGGAGCGCTCAGGGCTGACTGACCGTCACCGGCCATCCACCAAGTTCGAGCGCCGGCGGAAATAGCCGGATGAAGGCTTCGACCTTGTGGATCTGCCCGTCGTAGACCTTGAACAGCTCGAACGCCGTGAGCTTGTCGGAACCCGGACCGCGCACGTTCCAGGAAAGGCGCAGCACGACGATGCCCATCCGCTCGTCCACGTAGATGGAACGCACAGTGACGTGGCCGAGCCGCTTGAAGATCTGGAGCGATTGCGTGGCGATGTCCTTGCAAGTGGGGCTGAACACGCAGTCGGGCCCCGCCATCACCGCGCCGTTCTCGACGCGCCTGGTGCCCGGTGCGAACGGCGTTCCCACCGAAGCGAAGGTTTCCGCGGAGTTCAGGCCCTTCGGGTAGTGCAGGGCGATCTCGATCGCCTGCTTACGCGTCGCCAGCTGCGACGGGCGCGGCACGAAGCTCATCTCCTCGCTGGGCGCGCTCAAGGTGTCGATGGTGAAGCTCAGACCCTCCGCGCGGCTGCGCGTGGCCCCCCTGTGCCAATGTGAGCTGGAACACCTGCCTTCTGGAATTTACAGTCCAAGGTAGTATCACTCATGGCAGCAGTACTGGATTCTTCGATGAGCCACGATCGGTCGACTCTGAGCCCGGGCATGCCGGAAGGAGCCCGGAGGGCGAGTGAAGGGATGCCCGGAGCCGCGGCGCGGCCTGACCCGGAGGTTGTGGCGGTCGCTCGGCGCCGCAGGTTTTCCGCCGGCGAGAAGCGCGTGCTCCTGGCCGAGGCCGACCGATGCAAGGCGGCCGGGACGCTGGGAGCGTTCCTGCGTAGCAAGCGCATTTATTCCTCGATGCTCTCGAGCTGGCGCAAGCAGCTCGAGGCGGCCGATCGGGTGGCGCTCGCCCCGAAGAAGCGTGGGCCCAAGCCCGACCCGTCAGCCCGGCAGATCGAGCACCTCAACCGCGATATCGTGCGCCTGCGCCGCAAGCTCGAGCGGGCGGAGCTGATCATCGAGGCCCAAAAAAAACTCTGTGTGGCCCTGGGGCTACCGACAGCGGACGACCGGAGCGAGGAGGAATGATGCTCGCTGTCGCCGATCTCGCCCCGCATGTCGGGCTCAACGCCGCCTGCCGGGTGTTCGGGCTGCACCGTGGGTGCGTGTATCGCGATCGAGCCCGGCATCGCGCCACTGGCCCACGGCGCGCATCGCGTGCACGGCCGCGACCACCGTTGGCACTCTCGAGCGCCGAGCAGGAGTTGCTGCTCGGGGTACTCGACAGCGAGCGCTTCGCCGATGTGGCCCCACCCACGGTCTACGCCACGTTGCTCGACGAAGGCCGTTATCACGGCTCGATTCGCACGATGTACCGGCTCCTGGCGGCCCGCAACCAAGGCGGGGAGCGGCGCAATCAACGCGTGCACCCCGTCTACGCCAAGCCGGAGCTGCTTGCGGTGCGACCCAGAGAAGTCTGGAGTTGGGACATAACAAAGTTGAAGGGTCCGGCCAGGTGGGTCCACTTCCACTTGTACGTCATCCTCGACATCTTCAGTCGCTACGTCGTGGGATGGATGGTCGCGCAGCGCGAATCGGCCGAGCTCGCCGAGCAGCTGATCGCCGAGACCCTGCAGAAGGAGAACATCGCACCCGGGACCCTGACGCTGCATGCCGACCGCGGCACGAGCATGCGCTCAAAGCCCGTGGCGGCGCTGCTGACCGATCTGGAGGTCGCCAAGACCCACAGCCGTCCACACGTCTCAGATGACAATCCGTACTCCGAGGCGCAGTTCAAGACCCTGAAGTACCGGCCCGACTTCCCCGAGCGTTTCGGCTCGATCGAGGACGCCCGTGCTCACTGCCAGCAGTTCTTCCGCTGGTACAACCACGAACATCGTCACGGCGGCATCGGTTTGATGTCCCCGGCCGCCGTGCACGGTGGCACCGCTGCGGCGATGCGTGCACAACGCGCCCTGGCGCTCGATGCCGCCTTCGCTGCCCATCCCATCCGCTTCAAGCGCATCGCCCCGAAGCCGCCGGCGCTGCCTACCGCCGCCTGGATCAATCCCCCGAAAAAGGAGATGACACCACCCTCGACCACACCCGCTTGCTCTCTAATCTCATGACACCAGGTGTTCCAAACCCATTGACACGTTCCGGGCCACCAGCTCGAGCTCGCTGATCTTGTCGCTCTCCACCCTGACTCGCACGATCAGGATGACCGGCGCACCGGCTTCCTCGACGAGGACCGCCGCGATGCTCTGTCCCGCGCGCTCGTCGAGGATGTCCTGGCGGTAGCCACGCAACCTTGTCACGGTCTTGACCAGCCCGACCTTGGCGAGCGGCTTTTCGATGCCGTCCTCGGTGACACGCAGGTTGTCGGCCACCGGCAGCTTGCTCGTGTCGTGATCGACCAGGGCGTAGAGCACTTGGGTGACCATGCCGCGGAGGCATTCGCGGTCGCAGGCGGGTGGGGCGGGCGACGGTGACAGCGGCCCGGTGGCCGCGAAGGCACTGGAGGACAGCAGGATCAGACATAGCGCGGCGACGGTCTTCATGTTGGTCTCCACTCCGGCGCGGTTGGCCGCTGCCCGTTCTTGTGATGGTGACGAGCTTACACTGCAAATGCCGTCATCATGAAGACCCGCCCCAAACCCCGTAACTAGCGTTCCAGCACCGCTGCCATGACCGTACCGAAGCTCAGCGCTCACCTCGGGGATTCCGGAAAGTGGTGGTCACCAAGTGCTTGGCGGAGATGATCTTCTTGCCCTCCGCAGGGCGGGGGGTGGGTTCCGGCACCGGATTCGCCGTCAGACGCCGGTAGCCGTCGCCCGCCGATTCCGGTTCCTTCACGGACGTTACGGATTTCGATAAAGTTTGGCCTCATTGAGTCCGAGCCTTCGACACAGTTCGAAAGCCAATGGGGAGCGGAACGGCGCAGGGTATGGCGGAGCGCAACTATCCGGAGTGTATCCGTGAGTTATGCGAGAGCGAGGTACTTGGAGAATCCCTCGAGTTAGCGCTGTTCTCGGTGGCGAAGAACCCACGCGAGCGCTATCACCACGCCACGCTGCTTCAGCTGGAAACGGAGACCGAGGCCCGACTCCGACCGTTCCTGTTCAATTACGGCCTCAGCTTTTACTGATCCGCCGGTGTAAAGAAAGAGTTGCCGACCAAAGAATCCGCGGGTTGCTATGTTTAGGGATGTCCATCAGGACTGGGACACTCGATCCGGTTATCTTGAGCGGCGATAATCTGCCACTTGCCATTGCGCTGAAGCCACGAGTCCGTCCACACCAGGCAGCGCCGCTCATGTTTTCCATCCGGCAGCGTGACCGTCTTCGATTCTCTCCCGAATACGACCGCCGTACGGGATCCAAAGAATCGAACACTTGCCTCATCGAGGCTGCAATCAGTCGACCACTTAGTGCTCTGGTCATAGGTCGGTTGCCCGGGTGGCTTTCCGTAACGACGACCATTCGGAAGTGTTCCCCTGAAGTCATCAGCAAGCACCTCAGAGGCTACCCATCTGCCGCCGCAAGCCAAGTCTGCCCAACCTCTTTCCTGTTCGATCATCCACTGCGATGTCGCACGGTACTTGGCCCCTGAGTCTCCCCACAACGTCGAACACGCAGAAATCGAAACGCTCGCCGCGATAACAAAAATGATTGGACGTGACTTCATCTAAGTCCCGGGTCGTCGCCTAACGTCAAGGTTGAGCGGCGATCTGATGATCCGTAAGCTCTGGCGCCTTTATCCCTCCGAGTCCGCTCGAACGGGAGTGAGGTGGCGCCGGTACGATCAGCGCGATCAGGATTCCCATGATGGGGCTAATGAGCCATGCCTCCAGACTCTGAACGAGCATGACGTCAACAGGATTGCCGATCACCACATTCATGATTGGAAGCCTGAGCAGAGCGTCATTAATCATCAACAGCAGGAGACCAAATGCTAGTCCCTTCATCAAAGCAGTCCGGCCGGGCAGGCGGTCCCTCACCAGCAGAAACACCAACACTTTGCCCAAAGTCGGGATGAGGGTTGTCAAGGCAGCGACTACCACCACGTAGGTCGGATAGGGCTCCCGGAGAACTCCGCCGAGGCGGCCTGCCTGGGCGGCCCGCGTCGCGTATTCTAGCGCCCATCCCTGACCGCACAGGACGTGAACTCCGAATCCTGCCGCGGACGCAACTGCTGTGGCCAGAACGATGCGAATCCAGCCCATACGCCGCCTAGCCATAATTATACGACCAAAGACGCATCTATCTTGAATGTCTGGTTTCTGGCCGGCAAATCTATCGCCTCTCGGACCGTTCCTGGCCGGACGGAGACGGATCACACGGGCTGCCCAGCGTTTCGCGCCGCAGACCCGGTGACGTACACTGCGCGTGATACGGGAGGGGCAGGCAGTGAGTCGTGCTAACAAGCGCCTTTTGCGTAACCGGCGGCATCGCGGCATCCGGCGAGTGGTGGCGGCGATTGGGCGGGGACTGGGGCTGCTACTGGCGTGGCCGATAATCCGCGTGCTCGATTTGCTTGGTAGGTGGCCCGGCGCGATGACGCGGACGATGAACCGCGCCATGGGAAAGTTCGGTTCCTACCCGCCCGGCGAGCACGATGTACTGGTGTGCTCCTATTTCAAGAGCGGCACCAACTGGACGATGCACATCGCGCTGCAAATTGCATACCGGGGCGCGGCTTCATTCGAGCACATCCATGACCTGGTCGCTTGGCCGGACGTCCCCTCGCGCTGGGGGCGCGCGATTGCCGTGCCCGTCGAGGACGAAACGCCCTGGCGCAACTCGCCGACCGGGCTGCGCGTCATCAAGACGCATCTGCGCGCCGACCGGGTGCCCTACAACCGGGCAGCGCGCTACATCTGCGTGGTGCGTGACCCGAAGGACGCATTCGTTTCCAGCTACTACTTCGTACGCGACTCCATGTTGGAGTCGCTCATGTGCTCCAAGGAAAAGTGGTTGCGCACTTTTCTCTCGCCGGACGCGATGAGCGGCCGGTGGGCCGAGCACCTGAATAGCTGGTGGGCCCTACGGCAGCGTGACAACGTGCTGTTCCTCACTTACGAGCAGATGAAGCGCGACCTGCCCGGGACGGTACGGCGCATCGCGGCGCTCATGGGCGTTCCACTCTCGAGCGAAGAGTTGGCAGCCGTGGTGAGGCAGACCAGCTTCGAGCACATGAGGGAGATCGGAGATCGCTTCGATCTGAATCACCGGGTGCGCTCGCGACAGGCCGGCAGCAGCATGATCCGGCGGGGTGAGACGGGAGCCTCACGGGAGCTGCTGACACCCGAGGAGCAGGCACGCATCGATACCTATTGTCGCGCCGAGCTCGCGCGTCTGGGCTGCGATTTCGATTACGGGCGGGTCTACGCAGGGCCGGCCCCGGCGTCGGATGCCGCGTCTGAGTCGCGCGCTGCAACGTCGCCCACGTGACAACCAGAATCGGTAGATGAACCAACATGGCAACGCGCGGTGGCGCTGGCGTGTAAGCGATCTTGCAGCGGCACCCATCGCGGTGAAGCCGATCCTCCGGTGGAGCGAGCTTCCGGGATCATGCGAGAGGAATGTCTGGCGCTGGTTCACTCGGGGCGCGCGAGAACCTCGACCAGACGGGGGGCGAGGCATCCCGCAGCGAATGGCCGCTCACCGGCGCGTTACGATCGGTACGCCGAGGTCCGGTTGTGGCCGCCTCACGACGCTCGACAATTCCGCGCCTTCTATCCTCCGAGCTCCTTATCAATGTCCTCTGTATTCAATTCGAAGACGTGATCATCGTAATCGAAGAAGTACAAAGCCCTATTGGAACGAGCCCTTATGAACTCGCGCCCCATGGTTTGGAGTTTGGCGATGGTAGCCTCGAGAATTTCCGGTGTGGCGTGAAAGGCAATATGGTCCCCGGTCCGGGCACGTTGAACGGGCGCGCCAACCAGCACAATCCAGGTGCCTCCCACTCTGACGAATGTTTCGAGATGACCATCTTCGTCCTCACGCTCAACCGCTCGGGCGCCGAAGAGGTCATGAAACAGCGCGGCTGTCCTGGCAGGTTCTTTTACTACGAGAGCAATGTGGCTAATCGATTCGAGCATGCGTCACCTCGGTAGACGTGTTGTTCTATGATACGCAGTCAGGAAAACGTCCGCTAAGCGGAAGTCCGGCGGGCAAGGTCGAGTGGCGGGTTCTGGCCGGTCAGCGACCGCGAAGCAGCCGCTGACCAGCGTACCCGTTACACTTCGGTCTGTTCGGCCATTTCCAGGGCGTCATCAACCTCAATACCGAGGTACCGAACGGTACTCTCGAGCTTGCTGTGCCCGAGCAGCAACTGTACCGCCCGCAAATTCATCGTACGACGGTAGATCAGCGAGGCTTTTGTGCGCCGCAGCGTGTGAGTGCCATATGCAACTGGATCGAGACCGATCTCGTTCACCCAGCTGTGGACGATGCGTGCGTACTGGCGCGTCGATAGGTGGGGCGACGCCCGGAGGCGACTCGCGAATAGGTAATCGTCGCTTTTCAGGCCTTGGTGGCGAATCCACCCCATCACGGCCTCGCGCGTCTGCTCGGTGATCTCGAACTGTACAGGCCGCTGTGTCTTCTGGTGCATTACGATCGCGCGCGCGGCGACCCGCTCTCCATGCATGACGTTGCGGACGCGAAGCTTGACGAGATCGCAAGACCTCAGCTTAGGAGTCGTTGATAAATAAAGGTATCAATGATCAGTTCGGGCGAATGACGTAATTCCATTCGCCGTGGAACCTGTTGGGTTGCAGCTTCACTCGCTTCATCTCCTCAGCGCTCACCTTGCGGCCTGTGGAGTACTTGCGCCGATCCAGCCGACAGGTGACCTTCAGTCCCTTGGCCGTGGTGGTCTTGGCAATCAGATGGACGATCGTCTCATAGTCGCGCAGGGGCTCACCGCGCCAGTTCGATGAGATGAAGGAAAAGAGCCGATGCTCCACCTTGTTCCACTTGCTGGTGCCGGGCGGGAAATGACAGACCGAGATGCACAGTCCGGTTTGATCGGCAAACTTCTGCAACTCCAGCTTCCACAGCCGCAGCCGATACCCGTTGCTGCCGCCGGAGTCGGCGGTGATCAGGATCTCGGCGGCATCTGCATAGATCTTGCGCCCCTCCGCCCGCCACCACCCGCGGATGGAAGCCACCGCAAAGGCTCCGGTATCGTGATCGGTTCCGATGTTCACAAAGCCCGCATTGCGGCCGATGTCGTAGATGCCATAGGGGTAGGCCCGAGGCACCTCGGGGCTTGGAAAATCGTGACCCTGAACCTGCAACGGCTGCTTGGCCGGCAGCCACTGCTGGCCCGAGTTCGCGTAATTGCCGATGAGTTCCTTCTTCTTGGTGTCCACCGAGATCACCGGAAGACCGTCCCGAAGATACTTCTTGACCTCGGCGCTGATATGCCGAAATTGCGCATCCCGGTCGGGATGATCCGCTCCCTCCTCGGTCTTGCGATTGCCCTGCAGGCTGTAATGCTGCTCATGAAGAATCTGCGCCACCTTCACGTGGCTCACGGGATGCTTTTGCTTGCTCAGCGCTCGGGCAATCACCCGCGTGCTCTTACAGATCCAGCGCAGCGGGGACTCCGGATCGCCTCGCGTATGTCCCTCGATCATCTCATCAAGCGTCTCGAGGAGCTGCGGATCCGACACCGTAATGGCCTTGCGGCCCGCTCCAGGTCGGCGAATCCGACCTTCCGGCAGCCTCTCGCCGGCGTCCATCTCCCGAATACCTTTGAGGATCGCCTTGCGCGAGAGCCCACAGGCTCGGTGCACCAAGGAGATACCGCCGCGGCCCAAGCTCAACGCTTCATTCGCCGCAGTCAACCGCCGGGTGCGCTCATCCAGATGAGGCCAAATCGAACCCAGCTTGCGCTTCAACTCCGAGAGAGCCTCCATGCCTCGGCAGTATAAAGCGTTGCTTCACTTATTGAAACCTTTATTTATTAACGGATCCTTACTATCCACCGCGAGGTTGAATAGCGCCAATTCACGAGCGCGATCGCCGAGCTGCAAGCGAATGCGGATGGCCCAGATCTCCTTGAGTCGCAGCGGTGCTTTTTGGCCGACGAGCTTACCTTTGTTCCAAGGGTCGCCTCGGGGACGGGAACGAATGAACTGATCCATGGCGATACTCCGGTTGTACAAAACCGGCGCCAGTTTGCATCGGCTCGTCGGACTCGATATCGACCCGTACCGGCTGTTGGCGAACGTCGGCTATTAGGCGGTAAGATTTCGCGTTGGAGGGCTCGCCCCAGCCCGTAACGAGGGCCCGGAGTCTCCACAATGCGTGCGCCATCAAAGCTGTTTGTCGGGCTGCTTCTGTGCGCGCCCCTCGCCCTATCGGCGGACGACAGGGCGGTCGGCGCGAAGCATTGGACCCTCTACCAGTCCCCTGTACGTGTCGAGGCAATTCTGACCGCCTCGAACCCGACCAGCGTCGGCTACTCTTTCGAGGTGCAACTGCTTGACTCGCAGGGTGAACCCATGAGCGTGCACACGTTCATCGTCGCCAAGAACGTCACGGCCGCGCTCGCGACTCTCAGAGGCGACGTGGTGTGGAATGCCCCGTACTTTCTCATTACGACCTCCTGTGATTGCAACCGCAGCTCCTTGCGCGCTGTCTTCACGGTCGATCACGGCACGGTAGTCGCGCTGGGTGAGCTGCTGGCAGGTGGCCCGGCGTCCATGTCCTACCACGACAGTCAGTTCTACGACTCCTGGGGCAACGACAGGCCCCCGGACTACGACTGGGGCCTGTGCATGGCCTGTGGTCCCGCAGTCGAGGTCGTCATGGTTGAAAACCATGGGCAGTGCGCCGGGAGACCGGCAAGGAGTAGGTGGTGCAAGTCCACTACGATGAAGGGGTAGCGACCCGCATTGACCCCGAGTCATGCGCAGGCACGCGTGAGGGTGTCGGCGAAGCGTTGACAGGGGAGCGTACAGGCCAGCCATTGAGCTGCGAAAGGGTTAATTTCCCGGGTGCCGACGACGTTGTCAAGTCGGAAGGCAAAACGTCGAGGCGCGATATCGCGAGCGCTTCGCCGACCCGGCGTAGTCGAAGACACTGGCATGTACGGAAGCTCTTTGCACGGGAACCGGGAGATCTCCAGCCCGACCACTCGCAATCCCAACAGGGTGGTCCGCATCGGGAAGGCGAGGAGCCGTAGCCGATGATGCACGGGCCGGAGAAGTCAGACCCCTCCACAGTAGCGATGAAGCCGGCGAACAACCCCGGACGATCGGAAGCGGAGTCGGTGGAGCGAAGGGAGGGGGCCGAGGGGAACACGGGCAAGATCCGCACGCGCCGGACACCGAGCCGGGAGAGCGTGTTTCCGGGACTTGAACGTGTACGAGAGAGAGCAAGGCAAGAGAAGAAGGAACGGTTCACCGCACTGCTTCACCATGTGGACGTCGATCTGCTGCGGGCGGCCTTTTCCTGGCTCAAGCGGGATGCGGCCCCGGGAGTGGATGGCCTGACATGGCGGGAGTACGAGCAGAACCTGGAAGTTCGACTGGTGGATTTGCATGCGCGCGTACATCGCGGTGCCTATCGGGCGCTGCCCTCGCGGCGGAAGTTCATTCCCAAGGGGGAGGGACATCGGCCGTTAGGGGTGGCGGCGCTGGAGGACAAAATCGTCCAGCGGGCTGTGGTCGAAGTGCTCACTGCGATCTACGAGGAGGATTTCCTTGGGTTCTCGTACGGGTTCCGACCCGGACGCAGCCAGCACGATGCGCTGGATGCGCTAGCATTCGGGATTATCCGCACGAAGGTGAACTACATTCTGGATTGCGACGTCCGGTCCTTCTTCGACTCGGTGAGCCACGAATGGCTCGTCCGATTCGTGGAGCACCGGATCGGCGATCCACGCATGATTCGTCTGATAGGCAAATGGTTGAAGGCCGGAGTGATTGAGGACGGAACGTGGTCATCGACGGAGACCGGGACCCCGCAAGGGTCGGTGGCCACTCCCCTTACGCAAAAGGTAACTTTGGCCACCCAGGGTGCCCTCGGGAGAACGGGGTGTCGGCGCACCACCACCGGGCGAGGGTGTCGAGGCGACAGGAATGCTATGTCGGATCACGATACTGTCGTGGCCAACCAGAACCTCCTTGACGACCAGACGCACGATGCGCTGCCGTTCAATGACATCGAGCGTATCGGCGGCACCGCGCAGTCGAGCCAAGAAGGCCGTGAGGGTTTCGGCCAGACGCAACAGAGTGGCCCGATCATTGGTCTGGTCGGCGTTCGCTTGCAGTTCGGCGCGCAGCGTTTGTTCCCTGTGGCGCAGCGGCGGCATGCGATCGCGCAACTGTTCGAGCGATACCAGCTCTTCCTGATAGGCGTTGATCATCCGTTCGATGCTCTTGCCAATACGAGTCAACTCCCGCTGGACACTTTGTTCGCGCTGCTTTGTGGGATCGGAGGCGCGCGCCGCGGCAAGCCGGCGATCGAGTTCCTGTTGGATCAGCGTCGGGTCCTCCAGCAATCGGATGACCTCGTCCCAGACGATCTGATCGAGCAGATCCTGGCGCACGAGGCGGCCATTGTCGCACACCGGACCGCCGAGTTTTCGCCAGCTGTCCGAGCCAATGCACTTGTAGTAATGGAGCTTCCGTGCACTTGTGCGCGTGGAGACGCGCGAGAAGGCGTAACCGCACTTTTGGCAACTGACCAATCCCTGCACGATGCTCGGTGTGATCGTTCGGCGTCGCGCCCGTATTTTATTCTCCTGGAGCAGTTCCTGGGCTCGCGCAAAGCTCTCTTCGCTCACCAGCGGTGGCACCGGGATCGCGACCCAGTCCTCACGCGGGCGTTCGTGGCCGGCGCTATCGCGCTTGGATATGCCACCTCGCAGACGCAGAGGCCGCGTGACCCGACTGCGCGTCGCGACACGAGTTTTGCCGAAATACGCGACGCCTCTATACGCCGAGTTGCGCAGCATCGCCCACACCACCGAGCGCTCCCAGCGCGGACTGCGTTTGCGCGTCGGAACGCCCTGTGTGTTGAGCTGGCGGGTGATCGCGCCAATGCTCAAGCCCGTGACTGTGTACAGCTCATACACGCGCTGCACAATCTGGGCCTCTGCTTCGATTACGGCGTACGAGGCCGGCGCCTCATCGCTCTTGCGGACATAGCGATATCCATAGGGAGCGCCGCTCATCACGCTGACTTCACCGGATCGGGCCCGATGTCGCTTGCCCCGGCGCGAGCGCTCCAGGATCTGTGCGCGTTCATACTCCGCAATCATGCCCTGGAACTGAACGAGCAGCTGATCCTCGGCCGTCGTGCCCTGGGGTGCCTTAACAAAGCGCGTCTCAACACCATGCCGGGTGAACTCCTCGATCAGCAGGATCTGGTAGGCGTACTTGCGGCTGAGACGGTCGGGCGCATAGG
Source organism: uncultured Gammaproteobacteria bacterium (assembly GCA_963849095.1). Classification (GTDB taxonomy): domain Bacteria; phylum Pseudomonadota; class Gammaproteobacteria; order Steroidobacterales; family Steroidobacteraceae; genus JASHUC01. Next base: position 205,275 of record CAWKGA010000009.1, on the reverse strand, counting down.
CGAGTACGGCTTGAATCTGTCCTTCGGCGGCGAGGTCCCGCACGCGCTCCAGGCCTGGTCGTTCGAGCGTCGCGCCGCTAAAACCTTCGTCTTCGAAAATCCACTCCTTCGGCACCTGCAGATCGTGAGTCGTCGCAAACTCGATCAGCGCCGCCGTCTGGCTCGCAATCGTGCGCTCTTCGCGCTGCTGCTCCGAGGAAACCCGGGCGTAGATGGCTGCCATCTTCATCATCGCGCTCCTTCAGCCGTGTGCCGACGAGGCGCTGCTGGGTGGGCACCAACAGCTCATAGGCCTGCGCGAGCTTCGGCGCGCGCGACCGATCAAACGTATAGTCGAGCTGGACTTGAAAGACGAGTCGTCTGGGAGGTCGCTCAGCCATGCCTTCGTAGAGCGCTCAGAAACGCTCCCAGTGCACGGGTGACTATATCGCCAAGCGTCAGGCCACTGCTCGCCGCATACGAGCGCAACAGGCGCACGGTGCTCGGCGGCAGCTTCAATGTGATGGGAATCGAGGCTTCTTCGACCGGCACTGGATGGCCAAGTTCGGCCGCATGCTCGAGATACCGATAGGCCTGGCGCGACGATAGACCAAACTCGCGCGACAGGTTTTGCGCTGCCTCGGACCGCTCCGTATTGCGCTGGAGCAGACGATGGGCCGCGTTTAGCAGCCGCGCCTTGTCCGCCTTGGTGGAGCGGTTCATGGGACATAAATATATTACTTCTTAAGACGAAGATCAAGCACCGGTGTACCCCGCCAGCCCGTCACGACGCGCTCAAACTGGAAATTACCTTTTGCGTAAGGGGAGTGGCCTCCCCGACGCTCGCGAACGTGTACCTGCACTACTGCTTTGACCTGTGGGCCGAGCGGTGGCGACATCGCGAGGCCCGTGGCAACGTCATCTACGTGCGCTATGCCGACGATATCATCGTTGGCTTTCAGCACGAAGGGGACGCCCAGCGCTTTCTGGCGGCTCTGCGCAAGCGGTTGGAGAAGTTCGCGTTGACGCTGCACCCGGACAAGACTCGCCTCATTGAGTTCGGCCGTTTCGCGGCTGACAACCGATCGCGGCGGGGATTGAGTAAACCGGAGACGTTCGACTTCCTGGGCTTCAAGCATATCTGCGGCCGTTCCCGCGCCGGACACTTTCAGCTCAAGCGAAAGTCCCGGCGGGACCGGATGCGCGCTACGCTGACAGCACTCAAAGCTGAACTCAGGCGGCGGCTGCATGAGCCGATCCAGGAGCAAGGTCAGTGGTTGGCGCAAGTGGTGCGCGGATATTTCGCCTACCATGCTGTGCCGACCAACTTCAAGAGTCTGCATGTGTTCAGACACTACGTGCAGGATCTCTGGCGGCGGACGCTTCGGCGACGAAGCCAGCGGGACTCCACCACGTGGGAACGCATCGGTCGCCTTGCGGCCGAGTTCCTGCCCAAACCGCGCATCCTTCATCCCTGGCCGGAAGAGCGCTTTTCCGTCAATCACCCCAGGTGGAAGCCGAGTGCCTAAATCGGGCCCGCTCGGTTTTGTGCGGGGGGCGCTTAGTAATAAGCGTCCCTACCGCGATCACACTTCTCCGCCCGCGCTGCCCGCGTCTTCGCCTGCTTCGCGCCCGAGACATGAAAGATGTGCGACTTCCTCCGTCCCGGCGTTAGGGCTTCGAACGCCGCCTTCAACTCCGGCGCCGCATTCAACCTAACTTGCAGTTCCTCGGGAACCACATACTCCGAAGCCGTCCTTAGGGGAACCTTCCTTCTCGACTCCTCGACCTGAATGGCTTCGTCGATGTAGCTCCTCAGGGTCGGCCGCAGTGCCGAAATTTCTTCGGGAGAGGTGAATTTAATCCAGCGGCCCGCCTGCGTATGCTCTCCGATCTTTGTGAGAACGTGCTTCGGGTCCTTTAACAAGGCGCCTTTGAAGAACGAGAGCGTGCACGCGTCCTTTAGCGGGATGATGATCGCCACGTTCTTTTTCTGGTAGGTGAAACAGGGCTTGCCCCATTTCAACTCCTCGACCAGGTCGCGGCCTACTGCAATCTTCCTCAGGTTAGCTATTTCCTTCTGCCACTTTTTCGCGTATGGCGCCTTCATCGCGCGATCTCTCCCATTCGTCGGATTGCTGCCCCGCTTCACGTCCGTGCCGGCAGCGTTCATCGCCCTGGGGCGATTACGTCGTTCTGGCTCCCATGAACTTCTTGTGAACCCCTGGTCGCCATGCTCATCGAGACCGATGGCGAACGGATCCAATCGATCTTCGCGATCGCGAATTCCAGAGAGCTCGCGGCGATCGCGCGTGCGACCCGAGCGCATCGAGCCTAGATCGGTCGCAGTCTAGCCCTTCGCCGGCAGCGCCTTGATCCACTGCAGCAGCGGTCCGGTCAGCTGCTGATCAGGCGTGCCGATCGCCATGCCCTCGGAGAAGTGGTTGGAGTCCTTCAGCTCCACAGATTTGGGACAGCGGCTCTTGGTTTGGCACAGGCCCTCGATCAGGGCGGTGGCTGTGGCCTTCATCGGCTTTGGATCGAACTCCGCATAGCCGTAAAACAGCGGGTACGGACTGGCGGTCAGGCGTGTGATCTGCCCCGACGCCGAGCCGAGATCGGCGTTCTGGCCATAGTAGGGGTTCGGGCGGGCACCCGGGGCGGTGGAATAGGCCGGCGAGAGCATGATCACCCCCTTGACCGAGGACGCCTCCGCGCCCCGCACCTCGGGATGGGCGGCGTAGTCGGCGACGTGGTTGGCGCCGGCCGAATGGCCGAACAGCACGATGCGGTTGGGATCGCCGCCGTAGCGCGCGATATTGGCCTGGGTCCAGGCGATCGCCGAGGCGAGGTCCTTGACGCCGGCCGGCCAGGGGTCCTTCGGCGCGAGGCGGTAGTCGATATTGACCCCGACCATGCCGTTCTTGGCCGCCCACAGGGTGATGTTGTCGGGATAGAAGGCACCGTGCTTGTCGCCACGCGTGAAGCCGCCGCCGTGCACGAACAGCAGCACCGGCAGCTTCTTGCCCTTGGCCCCGCTCGGCGTGAACACGTCGAGCTTCTGCAGGCGGTCGGAGCCATAGGCGATGTCCCGCTGGATGCTGACGCCGGCCCAGGCCTCCTTCGGGAACATCGGCGCGTAGAGCTGGCCAATCGTGGGGTCCATGGCCTGGCCCGCGGCGCGGACCTTCTCGGCGATGTTGACGGGAACCTGCGCGCTGCTCGCCGTGGCGAGCACCGCAAAGCCGCACGCGGCCGCGATGAGCCCTGTCTTCATCCGATTCTCCCGGTGGTCCGATCTGTCGCCGATTCTGAGGCACGCAGGATAGGGGCGAGTGTGAAAGGCAGTCAATCCGGCGTTGGCGCCCAAGGTCGGCTCATGGACGACTTGCGCCGAAGCTATCGACCCTGGCCGAGCTGCAACAGTCCCCTTTCGAGCATGGCGTCCCTGCCTTGCTCACGCTGGGTTGTGGCAGATGGCTTCAATGTTGTTGCCGTCAGGATCGAAAACGAACGCGCCGTAGTAGTTCTCATGATAATGAGGTCTCAGACCTGGCTCGCCGTTGTCCTTACCCCCTGCCTTCAGGGCCGCATGGTAGAACTGATCGACCTGCGCGCGGCTCCGAACCCGGCATGCGCCCCGGCGCCCGTCTGCTCGGCCGTCACCTCCATGAGTAGCTCGATCCCGAGCGGCTGCAATGCCGCCGCGTAGAAGGCCTTGGATTTGCTCAGATCAGAGACCGCAAAACCCGTGTGGTCGATCATCTCAGTCCCCGGTTCCGATAGAGCTCAGGCATGATGCCACAGCTCGTCCGAAGCAGCAGCGCTCAAGAGACTGCGAGCTCGGGGTGCGAGAGCAGGACGCAGAGAACGACCGGTTGGGAAAAGTCTGGATGCAGACTCCGATGTCTGCTCGTGGTCGGTCAGACTCGCTCCATAGACGACCCGAGCACATCTGCCAGGCTCAGGAGCGGCGCGGTGAGTCTACGCTTCGGTCCGAGATAACCCTCAAACAGCGCTTCGTGCGCGCGCAGCGATAGCGAGCCGTCGCGGATATAGTACTCGCGAACCCAGCTGAGCAGGAACGCGAGCCTCTCGTCCTGCTCAGCCTCGGATTGGAATTTGTGAGCTTCCCACGGGCGCCGACGACAATTCTCCAGACATTGTTCCATTCCCGTGTCCAGGAAGACGAGCAGGGGTGAATGGCGCAGCGATATGGCGATCAACTCGGCGTAGCACCCTTCGACAATCCAGTCGCCATGTGCCGCGCAGAAAGCCTCCACGTCCGCCTGGGCATCCGCTTCGGCGCGGGGTACGGCAAGCTTCTGCGGCTCCCAAGCCACGGTGTCCAGATCGAGCACTGGCCACCGGCGCTCATGGGCGATCGTCTGCGCCAATGTGGACTTTCCGGAACCCGAGTTGCCGATGATCGCGACCTTCATGCGCAAGATGATGCCAGAGCCGCCCCGATCGAACCTCACCGAGGCAATCTGGACGGCGTCGTCGTCGCCAACGAGCGCGGGTTCTGGTGTAATGCGCGGTCCCATGCAGGCCGCACGCGACATCACGAGCTACCGCAAGCACTGGGCCGAGCGTTTCGGCACGGCCCCGTTCCTGCCCATGTCGCGCGCCGAGATGGATGAGCTCGGCTGGGACCGGTGCGACATCATCATCGTGACGGGCGATGCGTACGTCGATCACCCGAGCTTCGGCATGGCGATCGTCGGCCGGGTTCTCGAGGCGCAGGGATTCCGGGTGGGGATCATCGCGCAGCCCGATTGGCACAGCGCGGAGGCTTTCACGGCGCTCGGTCCGCCCGGCCTGTTCTTCGGCGTCACCGCCGGAAACATGGACTCGCTCGTCAACCGCTACACGTCCGACCGCCGCGTGCGCAGCGACGATGCCTACACACCGGGCGGGGTCGGCGGAAAGAGGCCCGATCGCTCGGTCATCGTGTACTCGCAGCGCATACGCGAGGCCTACCAGGACGTGCCGATCGTGGTCGGCGGCATCGAGGCCTCGCTCCGGCGCATCGCGCACTTCGACTACTGGTCGGAGAAGGTGCGCCGCTCGATCCTGCTCGACGCGAAGGCCGATCTGCTGGTCTACGGGAACGCCGAGCGGCAGATCTGCGAGCTCGCCCACCGGCTCGCGGCCGGCGAGCGCATCCGCGAGATCACCGACCTCCGCGGCACGGCGTTCGTGCGCAAGCGCACTCCCGGGGACTGGATCGAGATCGACTCGGCGCACCTCGATACGCCGGGTCCGCTCAATCCGCCCGTGGACCCGTATGCCATGGAGCCGGAGCGCCCGCAGCCGCACACAGAAAAATCGCCCCAGGCGGCAGAAGCGGGTGGTCGCACGGAGGTGCCGGCGACGGAGACCGTCGTCCGCTTCGTGCGCCGCGTGAAGAATGCCGACCGCGAGCGCAGCGTCATCCGCATGCCGTCGTTCGAGCAGGTGTCCGCGGACCCCGTGCTCTACGCGCACGCCTCGCGCATCCTGCATCTCGAATCCAATCCGGGGAACGCACGCGCGCTCGTGCAGCGGCACGGCACGGTGGACGTGTGGCTCAATCCGCCGCCGATTCCGCTCACCTCCCGGGAGATGGACTGGATCTACGAGAGAACCTACAGTCGCCGCCCGCACCCGCTCTACGGAGATGCGGGCATTCCCGCGTACAAGATGATCCGCTTCTCCGTCGCCATCCAGCGGGGCTGCTTCGGGGGCTGCACGTTCTGCTCGATCACCGAGCACGAGGGCCGCATCATTCAAAGCCGCTCGGAGGACTCGGTCATTCGCGAGATCGAGACCGTCCGCGACACCGTGCCCGGCTTCACGGGCGTGATCTCCGATCTCGGCGGACCGACGGCGAACATGTATCGCCTTGCTTGCAAGAGCCGGGAGATCGAGAGCGCCTGTCGGCGGCCCTCGTGCGTGTTTCCGGGCATCTGTCCCAATCTCGATACGGACCATGCGCCGCTCGTCAGCCTGTACCGGCGTGCGCGCGCCGTTCCGGGCGTCAAGAAGGTGCTGATCGCATCCGGCGTGCGCTACGACCTCGCCGCCGAATCACCGGAATACGTGAAGGAGCTCGCGCAGCACCATGTCGGGGGCTACCTGAAGATCGCGCCGGAGGCGATCTCCGAAGGTCCGCTGTCGAAGATGATGAAGCCCGGCCTCGGGGCCTACCGCCGCTTCAAGGAGCTCTTCGACCGCTATTCCCGGGAGGCCGGCAAGGAGCAGTACCTCATTCCCTACTTCATCGCGGCGCACCCCGGCACGACGGATGAGGACATGCTGGAACTCGCGCTGTGGCTCAAGAAGAACGGCTATCGCGCGGACCAGGTCCAGGCTTTCCTGCCGTCGCCCATGGCGACCGCCACGGCGATGTACCACAGCGGCCGCAATCCTCTGAAGCGCATCGCTCGGACGAGCGAGAGCGTGCACGTTCCGAAGGGGCTCAAGGTCCGCCGGCTTCACAAGGCCTTCCTGCGCTACCACGATCCCCACAACTGGACGCTGCTGCGCGAGGCGCTGCGCCGCATGGGGCGCGCGGATCTCATCGGCAATGCCGGGCATCAGCTGGTGCCCGCCTGGCAGCCCGCCGAGACCGGTCATGCCCCCGAAGGGCGCCGCCGCGCCGCCGGCTCGGCGCTTGCCGTTCCCCCCGGCGACTCCCAGTCGGGCGCTTCCCTGCCGTTCCGCACACAGCACACGGGGCTGCCTCCGGCGCCCCGCGCGCCCCGGACGCCTCGCCGCCGGCCGCGTGGTACTTGATCGAGCTCGCGGCGGGGCGGCATCTGCGCCGCCCGGGGGCGAGAGGTCCGTCTCGCGGCGGCGTGGGGCCTGCGCCGCGCGCTATCATGGGACGACTGAGCTCAGGGGGCACGCCGTGCATAGCCGGTGGATTCGGATTGCCGTATTCGGCCTCGTGGCGCTGACCGTCTCGGCAGCGCAACGCGGGACGTGGGCGGCGGCGCAGGCCGGTAGCCCGAGCCGCGCCGTGGCCGCCGTGCTGCACTTGACCGGAGCGATCGGTCCGGCGACCAGCCATTACGTGGTCCGTGGGCTTGCCGACGCCCAGGCCCGGGGCGATCGGCTGGTGATCCTCGAGATGGATACGCCGGGCGGACTCGACACCTCGATGCGCGACATCATTCGCGCCATCCTGGCGTCCCCGATACCGGTCGTTGCCTACGTCGCGCCGTCCGGCGCGCGCGCCGCGAGCGCCGGGACATACATCCTGTATGCGTGCGAGGTCGCCGCCATGGCCCCCGCCACCAACCTTGGAGCGGCGACTCCCGTCCAGATCGGCGGCGGGTCCGCGCCGACGACGGAGGAGCGCAAGCAGATCAACGACGCGGTGGCGTACATCCACGGGCTCGCCGAGCTGCGCGGTCGCAATGCAGAGTGGGCGGAGCAAGCGGTGCGCGGGGCCGCAAGCCTGCCTGCGAGCGCAGCGCTCCAGAGCCACGTGATCGACCTCATCGCGACCAGCGTGCCCGACCTGCTCGACAAGCTCGATGGCCGGGCGATCAAGGTGGGTTCGGAGACCGTCGTGCTCGCCACGCGGGGGATCGCCACCGAGCACGTCCAGCCCGACTGGCGCACGCGGTTGCTGGCCGTCATCACCGATCCGACCATCGCGTACGGCCTGCTGCTGATCGGGATCTACGGCCTGCTGCTCGAGGGGTACCATCCGGGCGCGGTGCTGCCGGGCGTCGTCGGGATCATTTCGCTGCTCGTCGCGCTGTTCGCCTTTCAGATTCTGTCCGTGAACTACGCGGGCCTCGCACTCATCGCCCTCGGCGTCGGGATGATCATCGGCGAGTTCTTTTTTCCGACCTATGGGTCTCTCGGGGTCGGCGGGCTCGTTGCGTTTGTCGTAGGATCGATCATCTTGTTCGATAGGGACGCCCAGGGACTCAATATCGCCATGCCGATCATCGCCGGAGTCGCGACCGCGGGGGCCCTGATCCTGCTCGGGCTCGTCTACCTCGCCACGAGGTCGATGCGCCGCCCGGTGGTGACGGGCCGCGAGGCGATGATCGGCGCGACCGCCGAGGCATTCGAGGATTTCGCCGAGCAGGGCCGTGTACGGCTCGGCGGCGAGCTGTGGAACGCGCGCACCACTCAGCCCGTGCGCACGGGCCAGAGGGTGCGCATTGTGCGCATGGAAGGGCTCCAGCTGTGGGTCGAGCCGGTCTGAATCCTGGGAGATATCGATGCCAGCCTTCACCATTGTCGTCGTCGTCATCATCGCGGCCCTCATCGTCACGTCCCTCCGCGTGCTGAAGGAGTACGAGCGCGGTGTGATGTTCAACCTCGGGCGGTTCGGCGGGATCAAGGGCCCGGGCATCATCTTCGTCTGGCCCATCGTGCAGCAGATGACGAAGGTCGACCTGCGCGTCATCGTGCTGCAGGTGCCGAAGCAGGACGTGATCCTGCGCGACAACGTGTCGGTCAAGGTGAGCGCAGTCGTCTATTTCCGCATCGTCGATCCGGCGAAGGCGATCATCCAGGTCGCGAATCCCTACGAGGCGACGAGCCAGCTCGCGCAGACGACGCTGCGCTCGATCCTGGGACAGCACGAGACGGACGAGATGCTGGCCCATCGCGACAAGTTGAATGCCGACATCCAGGTGATTCTCGACCAGAACACCGATGCATGGGGCATCAAGGTGGCGAACGTCGAGATCAAGGACGTGGATCTCGACGAGACGATGATCCGCGCCATGGCGCGGCAGGCCGAGGCCGAGCGCTCCCGCCGCGCGAAAGTCATCAATGCCGAGGGCGAGAAGCAAGCGGCGGAGACGCTGGTGACGGCCGCACTCTCGCTGTCGAAGGACCCCAGAGCCATCCAGCTGCGCTACCTGCAGACGCTCGCGGATATCGCGAGCGACAAGAGCACCATCATCGCCTTCCCGCTGCCGCTCGACCTCATCGCACCGCTCCTCGAGCGAGCCGGGAAGACGTCGTAGCGGGCGGGAGCCCCGGAGAGTGCTCTCCACGCAGTCCTCGCGCTGGATCCTCGCCGCGGCTGGCCTGCTCCTCGCGGCGGCGACCGTCCTCGGTGCGCTCGGGGCGCATGCACTGCCCGATCGCCTGCCGCCGGACCGGCTCCGCGTCTTCGACACGGCGGTGCGCTACCACTTCTATCACGCGCTTGGACTGCTCGCAGTCGGGCTCGCGGCGCGCGCCGTCGATTCGCCGCTGGTGCGCTGGGCGGCGGTGCTCATCGTCGCGGGAATCGTGCTGTTCTCGGGAAGCCTCTATGCGCTCACGTTCGGGGCGCCGCGCGGCATCGGTGTGGTGACGCCGGTCGGCGGCGTCTTGCTGATCACCGCGTGGGTCCTCTTCGCCGCCGGCGCGCTCCGCGGCCGCTGAACGAGGTCGCGAGCCGATGAGACACCTGGTCTTACCGCAGGGGGATCTCGGCGGCTGGTTGCAACCGGATACCCTGGTCGGGGCGCTCCTCTACTTCGCGCTGGCCTGCGCGCTCGCCGCGATCCTGTCGCGGGCGCTGCGCATCGCCATTCGAACCTGGATCAGCCACGCGTCGGTCGAGCACGTGGACCGCACCGCCGCGAACTTCCTGCGGCAGCTCGGCGTGCTCATGATCTGGGTGTTCGTGCTCACGCTCTACGCGCATCTGATCCCGCCGCTGCGCGCGCTCGGGACGGCGATGCTCACCGGCGCGAGCGTAGCCTCGATCGTGCTCGGCCTCGCCGCCCAGAGCACGCTCGGCAATCTCGTCGCCGGGATCTCGATCCTGATCTATCGTCCGTTCCGGGTCGGCGATCTGCTGCAGATCAGCGCACCCACCGGAACCGAGATCGGCACCGTGCAGACGCTGTCGCTCGGCTACACCATTCTCGCCACCCAGGACGGCCGGCGGGTCATCGTGCCGAACAGCCTCGTCATCACCCAGATCGCGGTGAATCTCAATGCGTTCGCGCGGGATGTCGTGCCGCTCGTCAACTTTTGGGTGGCGCGAGCGGATCTCATCCGTGCGCGCGTCGTGGCGATCGATTTCGCGCGCGCGCTCGGCGCCGAGAGCTCGGGTTGCTTCGTCGTGACCTCGGAGGCGAGCGCCGTGCAGCTCTCGCTGTCGTTGCGGCCGGCACCCGCTGAGTGGCGGCCGACCGCGCAGCAGGATGCGCAATCCGCCCCGAGCCTCCCGGCGCAGCTCGCGAAGGTCCTGCAGGACCATGGCATCGGGACCCCGGTCGGGAAGTCGGGGCCGACGCTCGCGTCGAGCTGAGGGCGCGTGGAGCGGCCGCCGCGGCGTGAAGAGCCCTTGGACGTGAAGCGCTCGCGGCCGCAAGAGGGACGCTCGGGCCTTCCCATCGAGGAGGCGCTTCCGGGGCTCCGTGCGGCGCTTGCCGCCCGGCGCAATGTGGTGCTACAGGCGCCGCCCGGGGCGGGGAAGAGCACCGTCGTTCCGCTCGTGCTGCTCGCAGAGCCCTGGGCCCAGGGCAAGAAGCTGCTGATGCTGGAGCCGCGCCGGCTCGCGGCCCGCGCGGTGGCCCAGCGCATGGCGTCGACGCTGGGCGAGCCCGTGGGCCGCACCGTTGGCTACCGGATGCGCTTCGACACCCGCGTGTCGCGCGACACGCGCATCGAGGTGGTGACCGAAGGCGTGCTCACGCGCATGCTGCAGACCGATCCTGCGCTCGAAGGCACGGGCATCGTGCTGTTCGACGAGTTTCACGAGCGCAGTCTCCAGGCTGACCTCGGGCTCGCTCTGGCGCTCGACGCGCAGGCGGCCGTGGCCCCCGAGCTGAAGCTGCTCGTGATGTCGGCGACGCTCGATGCGCAGGCCGTGGCGGAATGGCTCGGCAGCACACCTCCTGTCACCGCCGCGGGTCGCACCTTTGCGGTGGAGACGCGCTTCGTCGGCAGGAGCGCGCCGTCGCTGCCGGGCTCGGGCGCCCCGACCTCACGGGGCGAATCGCTGGAGCGACTCACCGCGCAGGTGGTGCAGCGTGCCTTGCGCGAGGAGCGGGGCGACGTGCTCGTGTTCCTGCCGGGCGCGCCGGAGATTCGGCGTGTGCAAGCGTATCTTGTCCGCGGCGGTCTGGAGCCTACGATCCGCGTGCTGCCACTCTATGGCGACCTCGCCGCCGGCGACCAGGATGCTGCCCTCGCAGCCGGACCGCCGGGAACGCGCAAGGTCATCTTATCGACCAACATCGCCGAGACGAGCCTCACGGTCGAGGGCGTACGGGTCGTCGTTGATTCCGGCCTGGCGCGCCGTTCCGCGTTCGACCCCGTGACCGGCATGAGCACTCTCACGACGCGCCGCATCTCGCGGGCGTCCGCGGACCAGAGACAGGGCCGCGCCGGCCGGCTCGAGCCCGGAGTGTGCTATCGGATGTGGAGCGAGGAGGCTCACCGCTCGCTCGCGCCGTACTCGCCGCCGGAGATTCTCGAGGCCGATCTCGCTTCCCTGGCGCTCGAGCTCGCGGCCTGGGGAGCGCGCAGCGCGGCGGAGCTTCGCTGGCTCGAGCCGCCGCCCGAGGCCATGCTGTCCAGCGCTCGCGATCTGCTGCTGCGGCTCGGCGCCCTCGACCGCACCGGCCGCATCACCTCTCACGGTCGGGAGATGGCCGGGATTGCCGCGCATCCCCGTCTCGCCCACATGCTGCTGAAGGCTCGCGAGCTCGGCCAGGTCGAGGTGGCGGCCCGGCTCGCCGCGGTTCTGTCGGAGCGCGACCTGCTGATCCGCGGGCGGGCGCCGCACGATGCGGATGTCCGCACCCGCCTGGAGCTGCTGAGCGGCGGCGAGGAGCCGGCGCGCCGCGATGCGTTCGCCGTGGAGCGAGTGCGGAAGACGGCGCGCGCCCTTGCGCGACAGCTGGAGCCGGACGGCGAGCCGGCCCGTGCGGCCGCTCGGGAGGTCGATCACGCCGGGATCCTGCTCGCATTCGCCTACCCCGATCGCATCGGACTGCGCCGGGCCGGCGCGGAAGGACAGTACTTGCTCGCCAACGGACGCGGCGCCTCGTTTGCCGAGGCGCAGAGTCTCGCGCGGCAGGATGTCATCGTCGCCGTGGATCTCGACGATCGCGAGCGGAACGCCCGCATCCTGCTCGCGGCGCCCCTCGACCGCTCCGAGCTCGAGCGGCGCTTTGCGGACCGGCTCGAGGTGGCGCAATCGATCGAGTGGAGCGACCGTGAGGAAGCGGTCGTCGCGAGCCGGACGACGAGGCTCGATGCGCTCGTGATCGCCGAGAAGCCACTGCAGGACGTACCGGCGGATGCCGCGCGGGCAGCCATGATCGAGGGTGTGCGCCGGATGGGCCTGCAGTCGCTGCCCTGGAGCCGCGATGCCCGCAACCTGCAGGCGCGCATCGAGCTGGTGCGCGGTCTGGCCCGCGGGCTCGAGGTCGCAGGCGCCGACGCGCACACTGGCGGCGGCGCGGATCCTGGCGGGTGGCCTGCCGTGAGTGACGCGGCTCTGACGGCCACGCTCGAGAGCTGGCTCGCTCCGTGGCTCAACGGCATCACGCGGCGGGAGCACCTCGGCCGTGTGCCGCTCATCGATGCGCTGCAGGCGCTCCTCTCGTGGGAACAGCGGCAGCAGCTCGACAGGCTTGCGCCGACCCAACTGCAGGTGCCGAGCGGCTCGCAGGTCCGTGTCGACTATCTGGACGAGAGTGCGCCGTCCGTCTCGGTCCGGCTGCAGGAGGTGTTCGGCCTCACGGAGACGCCGCGCGTCGGCGGCGGCCGGATACCGGTGACCTTCAAGCTGCTATCACCGGCGCAGCGGCCGGTGCAGATCACTCGGGACCTCGCGAGCTTCTGGCGCGGCGCTTACGCGGAGGTGCGCAAGGATCTGCGCGGCCGGTATCCTAAGCACTACTGGCCCGAGAATCCGCTCGAGGCCGAGCCGACTCGCCGCGCGCGCCCGCGGACTTGAGAGCCGGCTGCTTCGCTTGACGAACGCGAGCCGCCACTCGGGCGGCTCGAGCAGGCCGATGATTCTCAAGGGCTGTCTGCGCGCGGGCGTCACGGGACGGCTCACAGCATCTCCAGGGGCCGGACGCCGGCGGGCCTCGGAAAGATGCGATCGAGCTCGAGCAGCTGTGCCGGAGTCAGCGCGTGATCGAGCGCGCCGAGATTCTCCTTCAGCCGCTCGCGGCTGCCCGACTTGGGGATGGCGATGACATCGTCGTGCGAGAGCAGCCAGGCGAGAGCGCACTGGGCCGGCGACATGCCGTCGCGACGAGCGAGTGCGCTCAGCTCACGATGCCGGACGAGCCGCCCTTGCTCGAGCGGCGAGTAGGCCATGATCGGGATGTGGCGCTCGTGCAGCCAGGGCAGAAGCGCCGATTCAACGTTGCGTCGCGTGAGGTTGTAGAGCACTTGGTCGGTTGCCACCGCCCGGGCGCCGGGGAGCTCCCACAGGTCCCGCATGTCTCCGAGGTCGAAGTTGCTGACGCCGAAGTGACGGATCTTGCCCTGCTGCTGCAGGGTGAGGAAGGCCTCGAGCGTCTCGGCGAGCGGCACGTCGCCGCGCCAGTGAAGCAGATACAGGTCGATCCGGTCGGTCCTCAGGCGCAGCAGGCTCCTCTCGCACGCGGCCGCCGCGCCCTGGCGCGAGGCGTTGTGCGGGTAGACCTTGCTCACGAGGAAGATCTCGTCCCGACGGCCCGAGATGGCCTCTCCGACGAGCGCCTCCGTCGCGCCCTCGCCATACATCTCCGCCGTATCGATCAGGGTCGCGCCCAGATCGATCGCGAGGCGCAGGGTCGCGATCTCCTCGGCGCGCGCGGCCCGGCTCTCGCCCATGCGCCATGTGCCGATGCCGAGAGCAGGCACACGCTCGCCGGATGAAAGGGTGACGCTTCTCATGCTTGGCTGTGGCTGCATTTTCTGTGCCGGGTTCCTGCGTCTCGCGCGAAGCGTGTAGCCTGGCGCAAGTCTTGCTTTCATTCCAGTGAAGGCCGCGCGAGGGGGACGCGGGCCGCACAGACGAAGGATGATTCGATGGACAGCGACAGCCCGCTCGACTCGGAAATCACGCCCTGGCGGCTCGATGAGCTCATCAGGTGGCATGGGACGGACGAGAGCAATCTCCCGCCCGCCCATACTCTCAGACACCTGGCTCGCGACACGGTCGCGGCGCTCGAGGAGCTGCAGCGATCCCGCGAGCGGATCGACTGGCTACGCGCCGCGATGGGGCGGGCCTTCTGGGCGGCGGACTTGCGCGAGCTGCACGCCATCCTGCTCGATGCGCTCGGGCCGCCGCCCGCGGAGCGCGACGACTGGCCGGCCTGCGATCTCTCCCTGCCCGCCGGGAGCGAGTCGCCCCGCTGCGCCGCTACGGGGACGCCTTCTTGAAATCCTCGTCGCGGAGATTGAACAGGCGTTTCTTGTCCTCGTCCGACATGGGCTGAGTCGCGTTCATGAGGTCCTTGCCCACGTCGGCTCCCCGCTTGACCGCGGGACGCGCTCCGACGGCTTCGAACCAGCGCTTGACGCTCGGAAAATCGTTGAGGTCCTGTCCCTGCCAGTCGTGCCGGACGACCCAGGGCCACGCGGCGATGTCGGCGATCGAGTAGTCGCCGGCGAGGTACTCGTGCTTGCCGAGCTCGGTATCCATGACCTTGTAAAGTCGCGCTACCTCGGTGCGGAAGCGGTGCATCGCGTACTCGATCTGCTGCGGCGCATAGCGCAGGAAATGGTGCGCCTGACCCGCCATGGGGCCGAGGCCGCCGACCTGCCAGTAGACCCAGGCGAGCACGCGGTACTTCCCGGGCATGTCCTTCGGGAGGAGCTTGCCGGACTTCTCCGCGAGGTACTGGAGGATCGCGCCCGACTCGAACAGGGAGAGCGGTCCTCCCTCGGCGTCGTGATCGACGATCGCCGGCATCTTGTTGTTCGGGCTGATTGCGAGGAATTCGGGCTTGAGCTGGTCGCCCTTGTTGATATTCACCGGAATGACGTTGTACTTCATTCCACACTCTTCCAGCATGATGGTGATCTTCTTGCCGTTGCCGGTCGGCCAGAAATAAACGTCGATCACGGGGAGCCTCCTGGTGCCGCGGGGTCAAAAATCAGGCTACATTGCTCAAGGGATGTTGCCTGATTCGCATGCCGCGGCACCAGTGCGAGCGCGGGAGCGCCGGATGGACAGAATTCTCGAGCCCGAGATCATGGACGGCCGCGAGGAAGCGGCGGCCTATGCTCGGGCGGACTTCTCCGATTCCAACCAGGCGTTCGTGGATCGCGTCCTGGCGCGGGCCGGTGGCCGTCTCTCCAGGGTCGTGGACCTGGGCTGCGGGCCGGCGGACGTGCCCGTGAGACTCGCCCGCGCGACAAGCGCGGCGCGCATCACCGCGGTCGATGGTTCCGAGGAGATGCTGATCCTCGCGCGCGAAGTGATCAGGGCGGCTCACCTCACAGAGCGCATCACGCTGCACCTCGGGCGCGTGCCCGGCCTCCCGTTCCCGGAGCACTCCTTCGATGCCGTGCTCTCGAAGGACATGCTGCACCACCTGCCGGATCCGCAGGCGCTCTGGAGCGAGGCGCGGCGCCTCGGGCGGCCGGGAGCGACCGTCTGCGCGATGGACCTGATCCGGCCGAGCTCGCCGCTCGAGGCACGCGAGATCGTGGAGCGCGTCTCGGGCCGCGAGCATCCGCTCCTGAAGGAGGACTTCTACAACTCCCTCTGCGCGGCGTTCACGGTCGAGGAAGTCCGGGCGCAGCTCCTGGCCGCAGGCCTCACCCTGGCCGTCGAGCAGGTCGGCGATCGGCACATGGCGATCGAGGGCGTACTGGCGTGAAGCCCGGGCCGGCGCAGGCGCCCTTGAGTTACGGTCTGGTTACATCCGAATGACGATCTTGCCGAAGAAGTCGTCGGACTCCATGAGCTCGAAGGCGGCCTTGGCGTCCTGAAACGGGAAGACGCGGGCGATGATCGGCTTGACCCCGTGCTGCTGGATGAAGGCGTTCATGGCCTCGAAGTCCGCGCGCGAGCCGACATAGATCCCGGAGACCGTCGCGTTCCCCATCATCAGCGCCATCGCCGGCACCTCGCCGCCGAAGCCGCCGAGTCCGCCGATGAGGGCGATGTGCCCTCCGGAGCCGAGACTCGCGAGAGCATGGGGCAAGGAGTCCTTGCCGCCCACCTCGAGCACTTCTTGCACGCCGGCGCCTCCGGTGAGCTCCCGGACCGGCTTCTCCCAGTCCGGCACCTTCTTATAGTTGATCGTGCCGAACGCGCCGAGCTTTCTCGCTTCCGCGAGCTTCGCATCCTTCGAGCTCGTGATGATCACCTTGGCGCCAGCCGCCAGTGCGAGTTTCAGGCCGAAGCTCGATACACCACCCGTGCCCTCGAGCAGCACCGTATCGCCCTTCTGTATATGACCCCGCGTGAACAGCCCGTTCCAGGCGGTGACTCCGGCGCAGGCCAGGGTCGCGCCCTCCTCATAGGACAGATTCGAGGGAAGGGCGACGAGCCCCTGCTCGTTGAGCGTGACGTACTGCGCGAGCATGCCGTCGATCTGGCCGCCGAGCGCCGAGCTGAGGACATCGGGGCCCGGACGCCCGCTCAGCCATTTCTGGAAGAAGATGGCCGCGACCCGGTCGCCCACACGGAAGCGGGTGACGCCGGGACCGACGGCCACGACCTCGCCCGCGCCGTCCGACATCGGCACGAGACTGTCGCGCGGCCCGACGGGGTAGTTGCCCTGCTGGACGAAGACGTTGCGCCGGTTGAGCGAGGCGGCGTGGACCTTCACCAGGACCTCGTTCGGTCCGGGCTGGCGGACCGGGGCGTCCACGAGCTTCAGGGTGTAGGGACCCTGCGTCCCCGTGCGTACCAGCCGGTACTCCTTCTGAGTCGTCGGTTGCGTTGCCATGGCGTTTCCCCAAGCGGTGAGCGCGAACAGTGCGGCAAGCGTGACGGCCCATCGGGCCCCCACACGCATCGTCTTCGCCGATTCTGGCGTATCGTCGTGCATCTGTAATCCCCCGGGCCGGCAGGCCCGACCGTTTAGAAGACGCCGATTCCGGCCGCGCACGGATGATAGCAGCCAGCCGGCAGGAGCGATGAAGCTTGAGGGTAGTCTGGATACTCGCCACGGCGCTGGTCATAGGCATCGGATCGAGCGGGTGCGGTCGGCGCGCCGCCGTTGCGCCGCCGCCTGCCGTGCGCACGCCCGCTGCCACGGCACAGGGCGCAGCGCGCGCGCCTCCGCGCGCATCGCCGGGCATCGCCTGGTTCAGCGGCGGTGTCGACGCCGCGTTCGCGCAGGCTCGCACGGAGCACAAGCCGGTCTTGCTGTACTGGGGCGCGAGCTGGTGCCCGCCGTGCCACGAGCTCAAGGCGACGGTGTTCTCGCGGCCCGACTTCGTAGAGAAGTCGCGGCTCTTCGTTCCGGTCTATCTCGACGGCGACGATCCCGGCGCGCAGAAATGGGGCGATGTCTTCCATGTCACCGGCTACCCGACCGTCGTGATCCTGCGGCCCGACCGCTCTGAGCTCGCGCGGATCTCCGGCGGGATGGACCTCGGTGAGTACAGCGAGGTCCTTGATCTTGCGCTCGGCGACGTTCGACCAGTCAAGGACGTACTGGCCTCGCTGGCCGCTGACGGGGCCGCGCTCTCCCGCGACGACTGCCGCCGGCTCGCCTACTACGGATGGGATGTGGATGAGGCTGCGAGCCTGCATCCGCATCGGCTGGCGATGACGCTCACTCGTGCGGCGGAGCGCTGTCCGACCGAGGCGCGCCTGGAGCGGGCGCGTCTGACGATCGCCGCGGCCGCGGTGGAAGCGGACGCCGAGCAGGATCGACTGAAGGCGAGGGCACAGCCGAGCGCCCAGCTGCGCGCGCTGGCGCGGCAGGTCTACCAGATACTGGCGGACCGCGACCTCTCGCTGGGCTCGGCCGACGTGCTCGAGACGCTGGACGACTCCTTCTTTGATGCGGCCAAGCGCTCGCTCAGCGCGCGGGATCTGGAGCCGCGATGGGCCTCGGCCATGGACGCTATCGCAAGCGACGGCGATTACGCCCAAGCCGATCGGCTGTCTGCGGTGGACAGCGAGGTCGAGGCGGCCAAGGCGCTCGATCCGAGCGGCAAGATTCCGCGGTCTCTAGCCACGGATGCCGAGCAGCGCATCAGCATCGTACTGGCCCAAGCGAGCGACGAGCAGACGCGAGCAGGCGACGTCAACGCGGCGATGAACACTCTCGAGGACCTGGGAGACATCGACCGCGCATATTCAATTGCGCAGCACGAGATGCGGACATCGAAGTCGCCGTACTACTACATGCTCGACCTGGCGGACCTGGAGGAGAAGCGGGACCACAAGGATCTCGCGATCGGCTGGCTCCAGCGCGCGTACCAGGAATCACAGGGCGCGGCGACCCGCTTCCAGTGGGGAACCGAGTATGTCCAGGGTCTCGTCCGGTTGCGGCCCGGTGACGATGCGGAGATCCGCAGCGCGGCGCTCGTCGTGCTGGGCGAGCTCGACGGGCCCGACCGAATCTACAGCCGCACGCGCATGAGGCTCGAGAAGCTCGACGCGAGCTTGCGCAAATGGAACCGCCACGGGCGCCACGCCGCCACGATCGCGGTACTGCGCCGGCGCATGGACGGCATCTGTGCGAAGGTCCCGGCCGGCGATCCGGCGCACGCGGCCTGCGCGGGGTTCTTGGGCCGGGCGTGAGGGGAAGGGATCCGGAGTACAATTTCGGCAGCGCCGGGCCTGTAGCACAGCGGTTAGTGCAGGGGACTCATAATCCCTTGGTCCTTGGTTCGAATCCAAGCAGGCCCATGTTTTTACGAAAGAAATAACACGCCACTAGAACCATTCCTCTACCCTCTACAGTCTCGCGGAGAGGATTTTGCAGGTGGCGAGACTCCAGCATCTTCGGCCTCATTGAATCCAAATGGAATGTGCGTGGGACCTACGGGCGCAAATGCTGAGCTTTGAATACGCTGTCGCGAAGCTGATCGCTGCACTCGGCAAGAACGGACTGTAGCTGGTCGTACATGTCGATTGCGCCGCGCAACGCGATCGAACCACTGTCCTTAGAATGTCGCCTGGGCATCTCAAGATTCTTCTTTGCCCCTTTGCCCCATCGCGCCGTGCCGCGCTTCAGCACCCAGAATCCGGTTGGCATCAATCGTCGATCAAGCCTGAACAGCCAAAGCTCTCGCCATCCCGCTTTGATTGGAGAAATCCTTCCGGAATCCGAAAAATCTGATGCTGACTTCACCTGAATATGAAACGCGGCGGCGCCATTTCGTTTGATCCTGATGTCGGTCATATGCTGACTTGTGTGGCCACACGACACGGCGCAGCCTTGAAATAGCTTCGCCGCATAAAGCCGCGCAAAAAACTCGGCGGCGACCCCGGTCTTTTGGTCGCCAAGCGGTATGAGCCCGGATCCCATTCGCTGCAGCGCTTCAAGCGCTGCGTAGCCTTCGGCGTATCTCAATATCGAAAAGACAAGGGACTCGACTTCGGCACGCCGGCTGTTGAACGGCGGGATGGCCGTCCATTTGATGCGCGGTCGTTTCTTCCGCCTGGGATTTTCTACAGTCTTTTTCATTTTGGCCATGGCGAGCTGAATCTCTTTCGCGCGCGGATTTCTACTTCACGGGCTTTGTCCTGACCGTGCGAGTGTAGCGCCGCTTCATGAGTCCATGGTGTCCGATGCTTCCCGGCACGGTGCTCTCGGCGAGCGCGCGTAGTTGTCGCAGCTGAAAAGGATTGCCTTTCTGCGTGTGCGCCTTCCTTAGTCCCCAGTAAGTAAGTGGCTTACCGTAATGGCCTGTAAAGACATGCTCACTTACTGGACGTCCGTACCGCTTGGCGCAGTCCTCTGCGTGGCGCCTGGCGTTATCCAAGTAGTGACGAAGAACCTCCGAATATTCCTTAAAGTGCAAAACCCTGTTCTTCCTTTCCACCACCTGCATCCCCTTCGGGCCCAGCTGATCCCACTTGAGGGCGAGTACGTCGCCGATGCGAAAGCCGGTGAGGTAAAGCACCGCTACGAAGTTGGCAATCCACGGCGAGAGAAACCCGATGTGCTTTTGCAGTTCCTCGTGCGTGACACGCACATCCGATCCACGTTCAAGGTTGCGGCGCACGCCGCGCGTAGGTCGCGATTCGGCATAGCCTTCGCCCATTCCGAAATCATAAGCCGATGCGAGCACTGCCACGTCGCGATTCGCTCCTGGCCCGTGTCCCTCTTTTTTCCGATGCTTAAGATATTGTTTAACGTGTGTAGGCCGCACGGCTGCGTATTTCGCGCAAGGAAGGCCAGCGTTTCACGGCAAGGCGGTCCACGGTTTCACACCATGACGGTCCAGTGCGCGTGATGCAGAGCGTGGTGACTTTCTCTCAGTGACGGCGGTAGGTCAAGACCTCGCCGGTTATCCACGGGCCCGCGTGCGGGCTCACGATAGCCCGTGCGCGCGGGCCGGTGGATAACCGGAAGCGAGGGGGCTGATCGGAGCGCGGTGGGATTTTTCCAGTGGTTGGCATCTCAGCGAGCTCCTATAACGCCCCAGGAGCGGTGATCTGGGTTGACCCCGGGCTGTGGGTACCCCCATTTTTTGCGTTCTTGGGCCGTATCCCCCTGAGCTTACGGATCGACTCCCCGCTCAAGTTGAGGTGATAGGCATTGTGAACGACGCGATCCAAGATCGCATCCGCCAGAGTGGGATCGTCCAGGAAGGCGTGCCATTGTTTGACATCGATCTGGCTAGTGATGATGGTGGCGGACTTGTCGTAGCGGTCATCGAGGATTTCCAGCAGGTCCCGCTTGCCCTGATCCGAGAGCGGGGCGATCGCGAAGTCATCGATCAGCAGAAGGTCCGCTCTGGCGAGGGCCCGCAGGAAGCTCGAGCGGCGTTGGAAGGCGTGGGCGCGGGCGAGCTCGTCGATCAGGCGTGGCAGACGGAAGCAGCGCACGTGGTAATTGGCGCGACAGGCCGCATGGGCGAGCGCAGCACCGACGAAGGACTTGCCGATGCCGGTGGGCCCGGTGATCAGCACGTTCAGGTGCCGGCCGATCCAGCCGAGGTCGCGCACGGTAGTGAGGAGCGCCGGGTCTAGATTGCGGGGGATGCGATGGTCGAGGTCCTCCAGGCAGGCCGGTTGCGGCAGGCTCGCCACGCGCAGCCGCATCGCGAGGCGGCAGTTGTCGCGCTCGGCGAGCTCGTGTTGCAGCAGCAGACCCAAGCGCTCCTCGAAGCGCAGCGCGGTCGCATCCGGGTCGCTCATCTGGCGTTCGAGGGCGGCGAGCATGCCATGGAGCTTGAGTTTTCCGAGCAGTTGTAGGAGCGGTTCGATCAACATGGGGCGTCTCCTTCGAGGTTGATGGGCAGTTGGAAGTAATCGGCGCCGCGCACGTTCGGGTGAACCCCGAGCGTGGAGCGAGCCGGATCGTGGGAAGGGGAGCCGGGGCGCTTGATCAGCTCGGCGAGTGCCCCGTAGCCATACAGACCCAGTTCCAGGGCGAGGGCGGCGGTGTGCTCGAGTTTTTGCGGGCTGAAGTCCTGCGCGAGCCGCAAGACCCCGAGGCTCTCGCGGATGACTTCCCCGGGATGGCGCTTGCGGCGCAGGAGCCGCTCGAGACACTGGCGGGTGGCGGGACCGACGTGTTCGGCGCGCTCGAGGAGCTTGTCGATGCCGAGGGCGAGATACGCGCGGTGCTCGGGTGGGCGATGTGCTTCGATCGTCAGGCGCTGGTAGCGGCGCGTAGCACGGGGGTGGCTTGCGATGAGCGCACCGCGCTGGAAGATCTCCACCGTGTGGGCGGCGAGGCGGGCATCGACGTGCTGGCTGATCAGGCGGTAATGAACCGAGTAATACGCACGGGCGACTTCGATGTGATGGTCCGGATGGACGCGGGCGCCGAGCTTCCACTCGGCATATTCGTAGCGCCGCACGGGCAGGGCTTGACAGGCCGGCCGCTCCTCGGCCTCAAATACGCTCCGGCGGCTGCCCTCGCGCTTCTGGAACGGTTCGGTGTTGATCGTGGTGACGATCTGTGCGATCGCGACATTGAGTTCGCCGAGCGAGAAGAACTGCCGGTCGCGCAAGCCCCCAAGCACCGCTCGTTCGGCCAGAAGCACGCCATTTTCCACGGCGGCCTTGTCGCGAGGCCGCCGCACGCGTGCTGGAAGCACCGCGAGCGAATAAAACTCGGCGAACTCCGCGTAGGAGCGGTTGAACTCGGGGTCGTACCGGCGTGCCTTCTTCACCGCCGTCGCGCAGTTATCGGGCACGATGGCGCGCGGGGCGACGCCAAACGCCTCCAGTGCCCGCACGTGCGCGCCGAGCCAGTCCAGGGAGCTCTGCGTGCGGGTGGCTTCGGCGTAGAAGCGCGCGCTGTAGGGCCACACCGCCACGAACAACCACGCCTTCTGTACCGTCCCCGTGCTCGGATCGGTGAAGGGCGCCGGATCGCCGGCGTAATCGACGAACAGCCGATCCCCGGGGACATGCGTGAGGGAAAGCGTGACGCCGCGGCTGCGCCGCCACTGCTGGAACTTCACGCAAAAAGCGGTGTACTTCAGCCCCTGCGGGTACTGCGCCAGGTACTCGCGCCAGAGCTGCCGGCGCGTGACGTGCTTGCGGCGCAGCTCGCGCTCGATCCACTCAAAATCCGGGACCGGCTGCACCGCAACGCCCGGCTTCGGCGGCGGATACAGCCGCGCATCGAGGGCCGCATCGTCGAGTTCCGCCGGCACCGGCCAGCCAACCTCGGCCCGCTCGGCGCGCCAGAGGCAGATCTGCACGCTCGAGCGCGCACAGCCGACACTGCGGGCAATCTCCCGCTCGCTAAACCCCTCGGCTTGCAGCCGCAAAATCTCTCGAATTCGGCGCACGGACAACCTCTCTTGAGCCACCTTCGATCTCCTTCACAAGGGAAAGGAGACCACGGTAGCCGTGGTTGCCCTGCATCACGAACTGGACCGACATGCCGTGAAACGCTGGACCGACATGCCGCGAAATCCCTGGCCGGCATGCCGTGAAATCCTGGACCGGCATGCCGTGAAACCGTGGACCGACATCGCGCGAATTACGCACACGGCCTCGATGCGCATATCACCGAAGACATCAGCAGCTTCGAAGTCGGATACGTGCAAACCTGTACATACTTGTGCCAAGTTGCCTCAGCGCGGTCACCGCGCCCTTCGGCGGCAAATCGCGCCAGGAGATCCGCCACGGTGCGTGGACGAGGGCGAAGATCTAACTGCTGCAAAGCCTCGTGCAGTTTCTTCGGACCCTCCGACACGCGTGTGAGCCCGATCCATTTGCGTTTGCCGTTGATCCTCGGCGTCGAATAGTAACGCCCGTTCTTGATCGTTACGCCGCTAGGCAGCGCTTGGTGTTCGCTTGAAGACATCGTGGTTCGGCTGGTCCATCGCGACTCCTCGTCGCAAACCATAGATTGCGCTATGAAGAGCTTCAACCGTGGTCCAGGGATTGAGAAATCCGTCGCGTTTGAAGCTGATGCGTTCGCGCTTCAACCAGCGCTCTACCGCGCTACGTCGTGTTTTCCCGGATATTGCTCGTAACTCTTCGAATGAAACATGAAGTTGATCTACGCCGCTCATTGCTCCCATCGCTTGGCCGGCGAGGTGGGGGTTGGGTTCTTTTTGTTATTCGCTCGGCCTATAAGCGGCCACTAACCGCGACGATCATTTCGCGTTGCCAGCTTTCATTATATCAGTACGACTAGCCCCACGCCGTCTCCCAAGACGTCTGAGTGTGACCGCCGTCAAACAATCATGCGGTCGCCCGGTATTATGTTGGGAACCCTTGCTTCCACCGCAGCAGCGCTGGGGCGGAAGCAAGCGACTCGATTCCTATCCGGGGATCTCGAAACTGGACGGAGCCGCAACATTGTCCGCTGCGGGCGGATCAACGAGTCCTATGAACCCATCGCGGGTGATGCCGACATAAAGGCCGAGGCGGTCAGCTTGCTCCTGAAGTAGCTCCCGCTCTTGCTCCCAAGCCTCACACTCCGCGTAGTACGCATCCAGCTCAGCGGAGCATTCGGGGCATTGTCTGTCCGGATACTTCGTCGGGCGCAGGTCTATGGCATGTAATCTGCGGCAGCGTGGGCAGAGCTGCGACGCCTGCAACCGTATTCTCTCATCGCGCGCGTGATCGGACCCACACGCGCAGAGCTTCACTGGAACATCGGCGGCCTGCATCGAGCCGCACTCCCGACAGATAACGACGTCTTGAATCATCTCCACGTAAATCTCCACACAAGCGCCCCGATGAACGGACAACCTGGGTTGCCCGGCCACGTTCGGGGCATTGGACGTGACAATCCGTCTAATGTCCGTGTGGAATCCGTACAAGCATTATCTCATACGGGCCTGCGGCGCGCCTGAATCAAAACTGTCGAAAAGGCTACTAATCCCGGCACGAGAGCGGTGTGAGAGACATAATCTCGCGGGCAGCCGTGAACGTACCCAAGCCGCCATTGCTGGAGATCTCTCGCTTCCGCGAGTTCACCGAGCACCGCTAGAAAAACAAGGAACCTCCACGTGGGAGGCTCCTTGCCGAACCAAATGACTCCTCCGGGTCTATTTGACTCGATCCGCTCGATGCCGATCCGCATGCTCCGCCAAGAGCATGTTCTTTCCGCCTCCCGCCAAGGACGCGGCGATCGACCTTCGATCCGGTCGCGAGAGCGACCGATACCTGATCGAAGATTTCAACTCATGCGGCCCGCCAGGGCCTAGATCGATATTCAATGCCTCCCAACTTTCGCTCGCCTCGGGACCACGGTCAGTCAGCCCCTCGGTTGATAACGCTACTCATCGAGTCTCCCTCGCTGTCCGATGCGATACGGTGCCACCCGCATCTCGGCTTAAGCGATTCCCGTGTTAGATTCAGACGCTCGTACATGACGCGACCAGCCTCTGATGTGTCGATTCTCTTGCCGCTCGGCGGCTCACCGGTTGCCCGGTTTTCGCGACGGAGGGACCCCATTGTCGCCATTCGCTACTCACGACCCATCAGTCTTCTACCGGCTTCAGACCTGTCGGGACATTTCCCGATAATCGCTTCATGGACTCTGCTGGCACGATAGGGTATCCCCCTTCGCGCTGTTTCGGATTTAAGTTGTCAGAGCTGAAACGACAAGGTAATCCTCGCCGCTTCTAGCGCCGTCTCCACTTCTCGCTCGACGGCCTGTGCGCTTTCGCAGCACCTCATCACACATCCGCGCATCACCCGTTCGACCCTCTCGAGCCGCCCGGGGGTGAGATTCAACACTCACTCTGTCCGAACCGGGGACACTCCGATCACTCGGTGCCCTGTTCCACGTCACCCTTTCCCTCGAGGCTCGACGGCTCGTGACTCATTCGTCAGAAGAGATCCTGGATCGTGATGCCACGATACACGTCAAGCGGAAATGCAGTCGAAGGAGTTATTGCAAACTCCAGCGCTGCGTTGATAGCCCAGGCGAGCGCGATTAGGCGACACCGGGCTTCCGGCATTTGGACGCATTGGCGATGCGTCTTAATGAGCTCATCCGAGCTCTCGATCGGACATGTGCTGGGGTTGGCGCCCCCGCCCATGTCCTCAAAGGCAAAACCTGGCGGGGTTCGCTCCCGTGCATCCGCACTCGAGCATTCTTATAGCGAATGCTCCGCGCGCAGATGGAATCCCTTGTTGTCCGTGCTCGCTTCGCTCGCGCTGCTTTTTCTCAAAGAGCGATATCTACAGTCTTCGAGAGGCAAACCCTAATGCGTGCTCTCGAGGTAAGAGGAATGGGAGCCAACAATCCCGCGAGCGTCATCGCTAATAGATCGTCACTGATGCAGCAGATCCAGGACCATGTTCGCGTTGGATATCGATACTGGACGGCGGGTACGGTGACACCCGACCGTGTCCATCATTGGGTGGAAAAGGCGGGAAAACTCTACGGTGTCTACGCCGACCGCAATCGAAGGGCGCGCGCGAAACGGCGTGGGGAAGGGTGCGCGATTCTTCTGATGCACGAGTTTGGTACGTCCGGCGTACTTTGGTGGGTCCTCCTGGTTACCGGGGGAGACCACGCCGCCCATCAACTCGAGACCCTGAGGGACGCGTGGGATCGATCCTCACGCCTCAAGCTCGCGGAGACGGGCTATGAGCTGTGCCATGTTACGAAGGCAGGAACCACTGCTGGTCGCCCGGCGCTCAGCTTCAGAATGACGGCGACCTGTTATGAAAACTGGCGATTCCGTATCGTCGATACGATTCGTCGGGGCGATGACTTCACGATACGACAGATAGTCGAAAGCTTGCATTCCGCGCCCGGTTTCCACGGTATTCGCAAGCAGGTGAAAGCCTGTCGCGCGCTATTGCGAGCCACCTGGAAGCGTTCTCGGGCCGCTGCGCCGCCGCTCGCTTTACCCGTAAGGGTGTACTACCTGAGGCGGCGAAGAATATTGAGGATCCCGTTACGCGTCTGGCTCGCCGATGTTGGATCCCGTGCCCTTCCGCCGAGTGAAGGTGCCTTCGAGGTCAAAGCAGGGGCGGACGGCGAGCGGCTCGGACGTAAGCCCTCCCGGCGCGAGGCTCAATCCTCGCTTTCATCTGGAAACGCCGTACCCAAGAGCTGATCACGAAACGAACTGAGGGCGCAGCTCGTCCTTCGTTCCTCAAGCCAGATAGTCATGAATAGCCGCGACGCCTTCCGCTTGGTCCACCATTCGGGAGCGTCGTAGTAGTCATTCAGCATTCCAGACGACTGCGCTTGAAAAAATACAATCTCGCCGTTCGCGGTTCCATAGACGCCCTGCAGCTTACGAACCACGCAATCCGTGAAATCGTCGAAGTTGGCAAAGATGTTGCACGCTGTGGTTGTCACGATTGCATACCTATGTATTGCCAGAGACTTTCCGGCGCTGTCTCCAATAGGCAACCCATTTATCCGTCTACCCGGAGGATGATGGCAGTATCCGGCCCTAGGATCCCTGGCGGGCTGAACGCCGAGAATATCGCCGCGCTCAACTCATTGGCTTCTGACTTGATGTTCCAGAATGCGCAGCAGAAGGCGCCGCAAGACTCCTTGGTCGCGGGCAGTCAGAGCTCTTATAAAGTGCCGGCGTATGGCAGAGGCTTGCCTAGCTCTGGATTTGGCGAGCGCCCGGATTCCGACTGGCCGCAGACTCACTTCCGCGGCAGCTGGAGAAAGTGCGCGCCGCATGAGTAGCCCGCGCCGTTGCATCCGGTTGAGCTGATGCGACAGCCGCGACTTGTGCCATCCAAGTACCGTAGCCAGCTCGCTTTGTCGGATGGCACTTCGACCCATGCGATCCATCGCGTCTAGTACGCGAGCCTCCGCCATCGACACTCCGATCGCGTTCCTCACCGTTGGTTCGATCGCCGTGCGTAGCTCGTGGGCTGCTGCGGTAAAGAGCTCCCAGAGCGCACGGTGTGATCGCGTCGGCCCGTTCGGCATCAAGTGACAATATAGCACCGAGGTTGACGTGACAACCCAACAGGACTACCATAAAGGCAACAACATGAAGAACGACCGCCGGCCTAAACCCGCGCGGCCTCATCGCGAGTTAAAGCGCGATGCCCGTAATCCAAACTGAAGTAGCCGAAGGCCAAGCCGCTCAAAAAAGGGGCGCGCATGTCTTCGAGAAGGGGTTATTCATGACGAGAGCGCAATCAAAATGGTGGCTGGCCCGGTTGACCATCGCCTCACGAATCTGGTGTGTAGCATATCCGACGATAGTCGTTTTGGTTCTCACCGGCGTTTTACCAATCCTATGCATAGTGGTCTTCGTGACCGCCACCCTCGCTGGCTTACTGACTCTGGCCGTCATCGCGGCCAGCATCGCGCGGCAGACTCCCAAGTGCATCGTAAGCCCCACCCGGAAGCCGAGGATGTGTCTCGGTGATGACGAAGTGTGGCGGAGCCCGCCTCTGTACCCGCAAGACGTTGAGAGCCTTAACATCCGAGCTGCCGCGATGTTTGAGGAGCCTTATCGCCAGGGAATCGAAAGCCATCTATCGATCAAGGTTTATGATCTCAATGCCGATGGCACGCCCAACTTTGTGGGAACGGGTGTGTTCAGCAGTGGGATGCGAGACATTGAACTGTGATGAGAAAACTTAGATCGATGCTCAGTGCGTCAGGCGATTGGCCGCCGGGGGCCGCCATTCGCCGATGCGCGCCGTAACCGGCCTCGCTGCGCCGAATGAATCTGCTTCAACATCGCCAACACGCGCCGCCGCTTAGCCGGCGATAGCATGGCGATCAGCCGACTTAGGTAGAGGTCCTCGAGGTCGATGGCGTGAGGATCGCTGGAGCCGGCCTGGTCGGCCAGCCGTGAATCTGGCGCGATCGCAGAGTAATGGCATCACTTCCGGTCTCGCGGTTTCAGTTCCCGGACCTTAGTCGAGCGTTGGACGGGGTCCGGATCCGTACCGACCCAGCCCGTACCAATCTCGGCCGGTCCCTTCTCCCCGCACACAGGGCACCTCAGGCGCCGACACAGGGCCACCATGGGCACGTCGTGCATTCCCCAGGCGAGAAATCGGCCCAGGTCGATGCGCGCCGTATGGCCGCAGGGCCACGCCCCGTGGACGATCCATTGCGGGTAGAAGTCCGAAATGTTGCCCGGCTGCTGCATGCCCGGAAGGGTAACGGCTGGCTGGGGATCCACAGCAAATGACGGCCGCGACTACTGGATGCCATACAGGTCTTGACCTCACCCAGAACTGGATTCAAGCGAACAACGCTGGGGTGCGGAATCCACGGATTCGCCTCACCATCCGAAAGTCAGATCATTGGCCCCAATAATCAGATTTCCAGGATGCGCCACGAGCAGTTTCGCTGCCGTACGATGAATCGTCGTTCGATTTTCCGTGAAAACCTGCCGCACGCCTTCTACGCCAGTGTGAGACCCGAACGCATCTTGTAACGCCCCGCGGGCTATCGTCAGGATGTATCGACGGCGTTGATAGTTTGCCGCGAACGTTACGCTCTCAAGCTGGAAGTTTTCTGATTCTGGCGGAAATACCACTTGTGCCAATGCTTTATTGGTGGAGATCCGTTCGAAGTCCAATGTCTCCAGGACTTCCCGATCTGGATCGCGATCTGCCAAGTCTTGGATCACCGCGATCACCAGTTCCTGATGTTCACTAAAGCCCTGGGCGCGCTCCTTCCCCGTGGCGCGCGCTCGCACTCCAAAGTGATCCTGTTGTGCAAGATCAGTAACAGAGAACTCACGCGCCTCATCCGCAACTCGCGTCCAAAAATAAATATCGCCGTTCCCGGCAACCCTGCGCACACCGTCGGAGATCTCCACTCGGACGGGGTTGCTTGCTTCGGCGCTTGTCTCGGCCTTCGCATAGGCACGATCCTGGTGAGCGATTGCCAACATTGTCACGCCCGCCGACAGATTTCCGTCCCCGAGTCCCCGAATGTACTCAGCCAATGACGGTTCCAAACTCACGCTGAATACTTCCCGCAGCTCGTGACTCTTGCGCGGGCGCCCGACCGAGCGTGGCTCCAGTGCTGCGGCTTCGATGGCAGCCTCCACCTTCCGGCGATCCAGAGGTGTCATGCCCCGCACATCCAACTGCACGTACTCGCCGGTACCCGTAATCCGCGCCAGCACCCCTGGATCGCCAGATCCGACGCTCACTAGGCCCAGGCGCTCATAGCCTTTCGGCATGATCACGAGGACATGTTCCGACGGTGCGCCAAGCTCCACCACGACGCGTCCACGATGTCCCATGTCATTCACCTTACCCATCAACATGCCAATCTCCCGCCCCTGAAACTGCCCGAGGCGCAGCCATCAAATCAAAAAGGGGCCTGTCCATCCCGGGCCTTGTGTTCAGATCAACCTGTGTTCCGCGAACGAATAACATCCGTTGCCGATGATCAGATGGTCAAGTACACGGATTTCCACAAGCGCAAGGCCTTCGCGCAGCCTCTGCGTGATGGCCTCGTCCGCGCGGCTCGGTTCGGCACACCGGACGGATTGTGCGCGAGAATGACGGCAGCGGCGTTGCGGCTCAGTGCTGCCTTGACGACCTCGCGCGGATGGACGGCCGAACCGTCTACTGTGCCGCGGAACATCTTATTGAAGGCTATGACGCCATGGCGGGTATCGAGGTACAGCACGCAGAAGTATTCATGCTCGCCGTGCTGAAGCTGCCCGATCAGGAACTGCTGGGCGACCTCAGGTGAGTCGATTTCGGTGCGCGCGACTTCGGAGGTTGCGGGCCTTAATGGTCGCCGCGGACTCCAGAATCTCAGTCCCGGTCGCCGTTCGGAAGGCTTCACTGTTGCGGACATACATGTGTCCCTCAAACCCCTGATTCCCGAGGTGCGGCCGCTAGATCATCTAGCGTGCGAATATCTTAATAGGAAATCCGGCACGAGGCAAGCCCACTTTTGGGCAGCCGAATGCTTGTCGCGCCGCGCCATAGATACACTAGGCCAATGTGCTACTCGGCTCAGATCGAATCCAAGTGGAAACGCTACGTCCGAGAGATGGAAGCGCGTTGGGACCTTCCCGCCTTCCAGGAACTGATGCAGTTTCGCCTGGCTGACCCGGCTCAGTACCGACTGCCCCGCGGCTTTGACCTGGAGTTCTCTGATCCCAAGACGGCGAAGGAACGGACCATCAAGGGTCTGATCGATCAGTACCGCAAGGCTCAGGTCACCAAGCTCGAGACGGAGATCTTCACCCAGCGCAGGCGCTTGGCCGATGCTGAGCGCAAGCTGGCCGTGAAAGAAACCAAGGCTGCCGCGGAGAGCCAGCGGATCGCCGGCACGAAGGTCAAGCAGGCTATGGGCAAGCTGGCATTGATGACCGATGACAAGCCCCATCTCAATGACTATCGGATTTTCCCGCGCAGTTACGCGCCGATCATCCTTGAACGCAGCGGTGAGAAGGTTTTAGTCCCAGCCCGCTACCTGCTCAGACAGCCGGGCAAGCCGGCCTTCATGGATGACAAGCTCTCGGGCAACTACAACGCGAGGCGCGACAATCTCACCAAGTTCTGGCGCAAGGAGTTCGGCACGACTCACGCGGTCATGGCGGTCACGTCATTCTACGAAAACGTCGCGGGCCCGGACGGCCAGAACGTGGTGCTGCACTTCAACCCACGGGAGCCGGATGTCATGCTGATTGCGTGTCTGTATGCCGAGTGGTCGGACCCCAAGACCGGCGAAAAGCTGCTGTCCTTCGCGGCGGTGACCGACGATCCCCCGCAAGAGGTCGCGGCGGCCGGCCATGACCGCATGATTATCCGGTTGACGCGCAAGAACGTGGATCGATGGCTGACGCCTAAGGACCGCTCAGATGATGAGCTGCAGGGGATCCTGAGCGAACGTCAACCGGCGTACTACGAGCATAGAGTCGCGGCGTAGCGAAGCCGCCGACACATTGGCCAGGAATACGCACTTCAACGAGGGCCGCGCCTGCGACGCGGTACTCCGATTTCTTGAGCATCGTAGCGGCGTGAAGCGGCAGAACCTTCGCTTTCCGGAGCGGGAACACCACGAGTTTCGAGTGGAGCTTGTGTGTCAGCTTGGTGAATCCGTAGTTGCCCTGGAGCACACCGGCACCGAGCCTTTCGAAGGGCACGTAAAGCTGCAGGCGGAAGCGAAGCGTCGCGTTCAACCCTTGGTAGACGAGGTGATTCCGAAACTACCAGCCGACGAGGACTTCTATCTTGAAGTCTCCCTCATGGAGTGGGGAAAGCTGTCTGGGAAAGAGCTCGACAGAGTTCATCGGGTGCTTGCGGAGTGGATCTCAACGTCCGCACAGACTGTCCCGATCGCGAAGTTCGGCAGGATTATCCGGGGTCCTGGAGCCATAGTTCCGGGCGTGCCATTTCCAGTGCGGCTGCACCGCATGGAGCGGTACGGTGGGCTCAAAATCCCATTTCATCTGAGGTTCTTCGCTGGCGACATCGAGACGCAGCGCCTGGACCGGATGCGTCGGACCTTACGGGACAAATGCCCAAAGCTCGCGGGCTGGAAGAGCCAGACCGGGGCGCAAACGGTCTTGATCCTTGAATGGTCGGATTTTCAGGTGACCAATCCGCACCTGATCGCGAGCGCGCTCTTGACCGCAGAGGCGGAAATAGACAATCGCGCCGATGCCGTCTATACCGTCGCGCCCCTCGATCGCAACTGGTGCGTGTACACGCTCAGGTCAGGCGATGCTACTTGGGTTGATCTCGAGCCGGACGAACGAGCCTGGGAGCTTCCGGCAGCAATCCTGGAGGACATCACGGCCTTCTGACCTAGGCGCTCGGTCCGCGACGCTGGCCCGAACGTCACGATGGCCGCGCCTCACCGCTCTTGAACGCCTCCCACGCATCGGCCGGCGCTGACGATCGGGCGGATCTGAGCCAATAGCTGCGCTGTGTGGGCGTGAGGCGGTTCCACCAGGTGATGCCAGTACGCGCGTCCTGGGCGGTCTCGGCGGTCTGTGCCTCCGATATTCCGAGGCCGAGCTCCAACTGGCGCCGGGCAAGCGTGACGGGGACCGGCCAGGGGAGCGGACCGCTCTTGGCCAGATCGCAGTTGTGCCAGGTATCGGAGGCCCGACCGAGGATGGACAGGGCGCGGCGCACTGCGCCGTTGGGTGCCTCCGTGGTCGAGGAACTCACTGGGCGGCCTCCGAGCCTTCGCACCGACTGACCACTGCACCCAGCCTTCCGCCCGCCGTGTCGAGCAGCCGGGCCGATCTTTCGGAGGTACGCGGACTCGCGCTGGAGCAACTCGGCAGCGCTGGCGCAGTTCTTCACGGTCTCCGCGTTCTCGCAGAGCCCACGGGTATTACTACGCAAACGGCTAACGCCTTATGTATTTCAATGAGTTAGGCCGCTCCCAACTGGGCGACTCCATCTTACAGCCTCTTCGGGAGACCTCAGGTCAGCATCGCGTCACAGGGCGTGGCAAAGGGCCCGGTCATCGCGCTTTTTGCGTAAAACCGGGCCAGGGGCCTACTTGGACCTAACACCCCTGTCAGGGGGCACATCCCCGGGCGCCGGGCCGCCGCCGTATCGACAGGAATACAATCCGGCCTGACCCCGAGTGCGGCGCATTGCGATGAAAATCACCATTGCGAAAATCGTCGCAATCGATCGCAACGAGACATCCGCCCTGAGGACCACCTCCGTGCTTATGCATCTACAGAAAATCACTCAGTTCCTGGAAGCCGCACTCGAATGCAGCGTGTACGTGGCACCCAAACAACCGGGCCTGACTTACCAAGAGCTTGTCGAGATCGGAAAGCAGGCGGGCTATCAAGACGGAGAGCTTACTGATGCGATACTCCAGGTTACCCAAAGATGCGATGTGGACGCCAAACGCTATCAGCCTAAGCAGGACGCGTTTTGGAACAGTTTCGTGCAACTGCAGACGCCGGATTATCGGAACGTCGAGGCCTTCGATTTCCTGCAGTCGCAGATCGATGATGTGCTGAAATCACAAGGTCAGCGGGGCTCACTGGAGCGCGATGTGCTTGTGGCGCGAGCGGTCGCTGACGGACTCTCAGCAGCTGACATGGAAGTCGCCATCACAATATCAGTCATGTGCGATGCGTTGGTCGAGAAAGACGGCATTCTGAGCTCCAAGCATGGCCGGGTGGCGGGCCAGCTGCCGAGTGAAGTTCGTAAAGCTCCAGGCACTCAAGCCAAGCCGGCGCTGGAGCGCGCGTTTCCCCTGGTAAAAGATATTGTCGGCCGACGGAGTGATGGCCGCCCAAGGCAGGTCGAATCATTGGACGCATTTGCCGATTGCCTCTCGACTCTGGGATACCCAGAGTTTCGGATTTGGTGGACACAGACCGTCGTTGAACTTCGACGAGCAAGCGCTCAATCAATGCCGGTTTCGTGCTTGGTGCTGTCAGCCGCTATTGTGGAGGGCGCGCTGACGTTCGTTGTTAGGCATGCAAGACAACTAGGCTTGGGCGTTTTTCAATCAAAAGACTTTGATCGAGAGCCCAGCACTTGGAAGCTAGTGGATCTAATCAAGAGCGCAGCAACCGGACAGGATTCGGCTATTCTCGACGAGAAAACCCGGTTCCGCGCCAATGAGCTTGTGCAGACAAGGCAACGGATCCATGCGGGAGGCATGCTCTCTACTTTCCCCAACGGCGTGCCGGATCTGAAACCAGAGCAGGCGCGCGATGCAAAAGCTACTGCGGAACTGGTAGTTCGCAAAGCTATCGACTGGCTGGCAAAACATCCGCCGCAACCTTAGATCAGAGCGTCTGCCCCTCCGCACTCATTGGCGCATCAAACTTCTTCGAGCTTACCGTGGCCGCAGCGATCAGCCTCTTTGGCTTCCATTCTGGTGCAGCCTTGGCGACCCGTCGTCGGGGTCCTGATCGAGGTTCCGGTCATGCTGCTCGTGGTTCGCGTCGTAAACCGCTCTAAGGCGTGGTACGAGCGCCCCGCGAAAGACCCCCGCCTATCCCATCGCTTGCTCTAAGCCAGCGTTGCTGGGAACGCGGGTATTCGCAAAGTGACGAACGCGCTCGAGGGCCTCGTCGGCGTCCAGTACACCGCGACCCGCAGGACTGGTTGCCAGATTACCGAACCAAATATTCGGCCTAAAGGCTCCGCTGTAAGGAAGTATTAGCCGTTTGCGTAGTAACACCCGAACCAACGAAAAAGACCCCCGCAATGCGGGGGCAATAAGTGAGCTGCTCAATGAGACTTTGCGACCACGCCCATGGATTTGGCGATGCCGTGCATGATGATCGGCGAGGAGAGAACCAAGAAAAGGCTCTCCGAAAGCGCGCCTTCGATGCGCGTTATCGCTTCGTCCATCGCTCCTGGATTGTCCTTATGAGTTTGAAGCGTTCCGCAAGCCTCGCGGGCCGCCTTGATGTGCTCCGCTGCGGTGAGCAAGTCCGAGACGCATGACATCAATGCGTCGGTTTCCTTCGACATGGTGATGTGGCCTTATCTACTAGGGGATACCTGGTGTAGGTAGGTCCGGGGTCACGACGTTGAGCCTAGGGGAGAGATCTAGATAGGGCCTCCGAGAATGCTTTCCACAGTTCGGCGGATATCTGCATGAACTGCGAGCGGTTATCTTCGGTTGGCTCCGTCCTCGATTTCACGCAGCAGCATCGCCACGGAGTCGAGATAGAGATCGATCACGCAAAGTCGGGATGCGGCGTCGGTCTTCATGGCGCGCAGCCTCCCGAGTTCCTGATACAAGTCATCGATCGACCTACGGAACCGCCCAAGAGCTTCCCGTGAGCGTGAAATGGCGGCCACTGCCATCCGATCCGTGGATCCCGAGGTTGATCCTCCGCGCAACGTATCGGTGACCGGTAGCTGCTGGAGCCCCAAGTTGTCTAACAAGTCTTTCATCTGTTGGCCTCCTTGCCTGTACCTTCGCTGAGCGCGCGGGACCTTCGCTTAGCGGCACCATTACCCGCCCACTCTTGCGAACTGGCCTTTCCGATGCTGGCGCATGCCCGCTTGTAAACTATCAAACACGCTTCTGGCGACGGTGCATCGAGCGGCTCAAGCACGAGTACCCGTGAATCTTGGAAGCGTGGCACGCCGACCAGTTTTATCCCTCCGGCGAGCCAGCAATGCACCGTCGTGCGCTGCTCGATGTAGCGGTCCAGGATCGATGTCTCTGTGTATGTGCTATTCATCTCGTTGTCCTCTTGTTGGTTCGGACACAATCTGTGTCCTTCCTCATATAGGGAAAGCGGGCTGAGGTATTCCTAGGAGCCATCTCGTTTGTCGGCTGCCATGGCGCGCATCGTGGAGACCCAACTCACCTGCGTTAGCGCATTGAGTTTGGGTTTGACCATCGGAGATATTTTCCGACTATCTTTATGAATCGCCGCAGCCGGCTCGTGACGAAGACTGCCACCTTGCGTCCGGCGATCACGGTGGGAGCCTTGGGGATCGGTGCCGAGGGAAGCGCACCGGTCGGTTGAAGCGGGTCAACTGCATTTGGATGCGTTTCGCTGGCATAGGGACCGCGCACGACGTTGACGAGGTCGCCGACGATCATCGCCACGGGGAAATATCCGGCGGCCTTGACGAACGCCAAGGCTTCATCGAGCTGTTTCTTGAAGGTCGAGGATCGGCCAGGGGAGCCGCTAAATCGGCGCAAGGTATCGACCTTGATACGCCACGGTTCTCGGTGTGTTAGGTAGTATGCGGTAAGCCAGTTCGCGAGCGGCTTCTTTCGCATCTGGCGCCTCCATGAAGTGGGAAGTTGGGTCCACCCGGCTTCAAACAAATGCGCGACCGCCGGATCAATGAACGCCTCGATTTGGTTGTTAGTTCTTTTTTGATTCAGTGCTCCTGGCGTTGATTTACGGCTCGCAGGCGCCCGGAGCTGTAGCTCCTTGATCAGCAAGCCGGTGTATCCGCGTCGTCTGTCGTCTTTGAAGGTGATCACGACATGACATTTGTGAAGACGCTGCAATGCTGAAATGAGCCATGCTCGGTCGCTCGACCCATCGTGACGGTCAAGATGACGCAAAAGCGTGTGGCAGCTAACATCCACCCTATTTCCGTTCTCGAGATTGACGACCGCGGCCCAAACATCGAGGTCACTCTGGGTGGGCTGCTTTCCCGTGGCGACGATTGTGAAGTCGCCTTGCGTCGCCATCGATGTGTTGTTGAGCGTCTTATGCGTCGCCCGCACGCCCGCGAAGAGTGGGCCTCTTAGGAATACATTGGGCATGACCCAATGACCGTTCCAACGCTTTTGGAACCACGGTGGATCGCCAGGAGGCCGGGCACATAGGTTCTCAGGTGGCTGGGGCGGGTGTGCCCCGCGCTCATCGTCATCATCATCGCCGTTGACCGATGGCGATTGGTCCTCGACGTTGATGTCGGCCTGCTCAGCAAAATCCTCAACAACCTCCGTGTTGCGATCCGGGCAGCTGTAGCGGTCCTGGTCCGGCAGCGGTTCGCTCTCCTCGTGGCGCTCACCACTCGGCGCATATGTGAAATCGAGATGTTCCATGGTTCAGCCTTTCTTCGTTTTTGTGTTTCCCATGGCTTTTAGGTAGTGGGATTTATCCGCCTGGTGGGACGACCCCCCGTGCCAATGTGAGATGGAACACCTGTCTCGGGCAATTTAGAGTACAGGTAGGACATGCACATGAGCTCATCACTGAACGGTTCGACGAA
Organism: uncultured Gammaproteobacteria bacterium; assembly: GCA_963849095.1. Taxonomy (GTDB): domain Bacteria; phylum Pseudomonadota; class Gammaproteobacteria; order Steroidobacterales; family Steroidobacteraceae; genus JASHUC01. The sequence continues at coordinate 168,143 of CAWKGA010000009.1, read as the reverse complement.
CGGATCCAGCGGCTCCTCCCCCGAGGCCGTCACGGAAGGAGCCCGTAGGGCGACTGGAGAGACGGCCTCGGAGCGGTCGCATCCCGACCCGGAGGTGTTCGTCATCGGACGGCGCCGCCAGTTCTCGGGGAGCGAGAAGCGAGCGCTGCTCGCCGAAGCCGACCGGCGCAAGACGGCAGGCACACTTGGGGCGTTCATGCGCGAGAAGCACATTTACTCCTCGATGCTTACCAGCTGGCGCAAGCAGCTCGGTGCCGCCGACCGCGTAGCGCTCGCCGCGAAGCGACGCGGACCGAAGCCCGAGCACCCCTCGGTCCGCCAGGTGCTGCAGCTCACGCGGGACAATGTGCGCCTGCGGCGCAAGCTCGAGCGCGCCGAATTGATCATCGAGGCCCAAAAAAAACTATGCGTGGCACTGGGGCTGCCGACCTCGGACGATCGCACCGAGGAGGAGTGATGATCGCCGTGAGCGAACTCGCCGCGCACATTGGGATGAAGAGCGCCTGCCGAGCCTTCGCGTTGAACCGCGGATTCGTGTACCGCGATCGTGCCCGGGATCGCGCAGCCGCCCCCCGGTGCGAAGCGCGTGCGCGACCACGTCCCCCGTTGGCACTCTCGAGCGCCGAGCAGGATGTCCTGCTCGGTGTGCTCGACAGCGAGCGCTTTGTGGACAGCGCGCCGGCGACGGTGTTCGCGACACTGCTGGATGAAGGCCGTTATCACGGCTCGATCCGCACGATGTATCGGCTCCTGGCTGCACGGGGCCAGAACGGGGAACGGCGCAATCAGCGCATCCATCCGACGTACGCCAAGCCCGAACTGCTGGCGATCCGCCCGAACGAGGTCTGGAGCTGGGACATAACCAAGCTCAAGGGTCCAGCGAAATGGACCTGCTTTCATCTGTACGTGATCCTCGACATCTACAGCCGCTACGTCGTGGGCTGGCTGATCGCGCATCGGGAATCCGCCGAGCTCGCCGAGCAACTCATCGCCGATACCGTGGAGAAGGAAAACATTGCTCCGGGGACCCTCACCCTGCACGCCGATCGGGGCACCAGCATGCGCTCCAAGCCCGTCGCCGCGCTGCTGATCGACCTTGAGGTCGCCAAGACCCACAGCCGCCCGCACGTCTCGGACGACAATCCGTACTCCGAGGCGCAGTTCAAGACCCTGAAATACCGCCCGGACTTCCCCGATCGCTTCGGCTCGATCGAGGATGCTCGCGCTCACTGCCAGCAGTTCTTCCGCTGGTACAACCACCAGCACCGCCACGGGGGGATCGCCCTGATGACCCCGGCCGCCGTCCACGACGGCACCGCCGCGGCGCTCACCGCGCAGCGCGCCGTCGCGCTCGATGCCGCCTTTGAGGCCAACCCAATCCGCTTCAAGGGACGCTCACCCAAGCCCCCCGCGCTGCCGAGCGCCGCCTGGATCAACGCACCGAAAAAGGAGCCATCACCACCCGCCATCACACCCCCATGCTCTCTAATCTAATGACACCAGGTGTTCCAAAGTCATTGACACGTTCCGCGACGGGAGGGAGGCTGAAGGGAGGTGAGCGGGGAGTGGCAATACGGACATCCAGGAGCGAGCCGGCAAGGGTGGTGCACACTTGCCAACTACGCCGCGCCCAGTTGGCGCATATGTGAAATCTGGATAAACCATGGTTCCGCCTCTCTTCGTTTTCTTGCCACCCATGGTAGGAAGCGGGGTTTATCCGCCAGCAGGGACTAAGACGGGGGAGGCTGAGGGAGATGAGCGGGGACTGACGATACGAATATCCGGGACGACCCGGGGGAGAGGGGCGGGGACTCGCTGACGGTGGAGGGGACTGTAAGATGTTGAAACGTAACGGTTAAATGACGTTTTATACGCCCGCTAATGTAGAAAGAATATCTTAAGGGTCTCTAGTTCTACTGTGGCACATAATTTCATTGCGTAGCGTACACTGCACCGACTATTTAAAGTAAATTCTAGGTACGCTATGGATATGGAATCGCGGTTTCAACGATTTTCCGCAACGATTACGGCTGTGTTGGCACACGTGGATCGCGTGAAGCCGGCGAGTTTGTATTTGCAGGGATTGATCATGCCGGGGGATCGAAAGAGTGTAGAACCGATGGCGGCGCGGCTGCGTCCTCAGGCCGTTGAAGCCACTCACAACTCGATGCATCACTTGGTGGCGAACTCCCCGTGGAGCGATTCGGCGGTGCTGGAAGCGGTGGCCGCAGAGTTGGTGCCGCAATTGACGAAGGAGCGCGAGGAGCCGGTCTTTTGGATTCTCGACGACACCGGGATGGCCAAGAAAGGCACCGAGTCGGTGGGCGTGGCGCACCAATACTGCGGGCAGCTGGGTAAGCAGGAGAATTGCCGCACGGCGGTGAGTCTGACGCTCGCCACGAAAGAGGGCAGCGTTCCGCTGCAGTATCAACTGTATCTGCCGAAAGAATGGACTGACGATCCGGCCCGCTGTCGAGCGGCCGGCGTACCGATACAGATCGGTTTTGCCACCAAGAATGAGATTGCCCGGCAACACGTGGCGGCCGCATTGGCCGCCGGCACGCCGCGGGGCATCGTGCTGAGCGATGCGGCGTATGGAGATGAGGCGGGGTTTCGCGATTACCTGACGCAGGAAAAACTCTTGTATGCCTTGGGCATTCGTCCGGCCACCGGTGTGTGGTGGGGCAAGCATCAGCCGGGGCCGACACCGGCGCCGGCGGCGCGGGGTCGCGCCCGAACGCGGCTCGTGCGCGATGAAGCGCATCAACCGATCGCGGTGAAGGCGTTGGCCTTGGCACTGCCGAAAGGAGTGTATCGAACGATCACGTGGCGTGAAGGCACGAGCGAGCCGCTCAGTTCGCGCTTTGCCCGCGTGCGGGTCACGACGGCGCATGAGAATCAGCCCCGCGAACCGGAGTGGTTGGTGATCGAGTGGCCGCTGAATGAAGCGGAACCCACCCGTTACTTTCTCTCGACACTGCCGCACGCGACCTCCTTCAAAACCTTGGTGAACACGATCAAAGCACGCTGGCGCATCGAGCGCGATTACCAGGAGCTGAAACAGGAAGTCGGCCTGGGACAGTATGAAGGACGCAACTGGCGCGGCTTTCATCATCACGCCACCTTATGCATTGCGGCGTATGCCTTTCTGATGATGGAGCGGTTGCGCGGCCTGGATAAAACGCCGGTGGACATGAAGCGGCTGAAGTATCCGAAATATTCGGCGAGCGCGCCGTTCGCACCCATGCAAAGACATGTGCCCTGGTCGATCGCCACCATCCGTTTTCGGTTGGCCGGAATGATTGCTCACACCTTGGGTCTGAACATGGTGGGTGGCCGCGGTGCGCGAAAAACTGCATGAAATTTCCTGCCACAGTAGAACTAGGGTCTCTAAGGGAAGTGGTTCGATGCTGTCCGAAAGCATCATGGGACGCGCCACATGGAATGCGGTTGCGGCGCCTGGCGTTGCTGGCCCTCAGCGACGAGGGCGGACAGTAGCGAGCCGGAAAGACGCATCCCCGTGACCGGTCGCCGCAGCAGGGCCGTGATCCTTGCCCCGTGCGTGCGCCGCATGGTTCTAAACTGTAAGGCGTCAACCAATACATCAGAAGGGTCCAGGGGTGGCGGTACTCGATGAACTCGTTAAGTGGTCAAAAAGCCGACCCCTGTGGCAGCGGGACGCTCTTCGCCGGTTAGCAGAGACAGGCGAACTGTCGGCGGGCGACATTCGCGAACTGGCCGACATCTGTAAGACCGCTTACGGCCTGAGCGAACTTCGAAGTGCAAGACCCATAGAAAGCTCGGATGTCACCGTGTCCGGAACTGGGGTGAAGGCGGTCCGAGTCCAATCTATCTTCCATCACCGTGGAGTCAATGCGCTGGCGGCAGAGCAATGCCTGACCATCGGCCCAAACCTCACGATAGTCTATGGTGACAACGGCGAGGAAAGACCGGGTACATTCGAATACTGAAGAGCGCCTGCAGAGCTAGAGGTCGCGAAAGTATTCTTGGAAATGTTTTATCGGCGTCCGCGCCACCTGCCCCTCTGGTATCCATCAAATATCAGCTCGCGGGGGAACAGGAGCCACGAGAGTGGGCTGGCGCTGATAAGGATGACAACATCGCGCGCATAAGCGTCTTCGACACGCAGGCTGGAGCGGTTCATCTTAACGAAAAGACAGATGTTGCTTTCCGGCCGTTTGGACTAGATCTCTTCGATAAACTGGTTCAGGCCTGTAGGGCTGTAAAGAATCTTCTCGATGAAGACCGCCGAAGTTTGGCAACTACCGTGCTGGGCGCATGGATATCCCAGATTCCTGTCGCGACTGCCGTCGCGAAACTCATAGCGGAGCTGACCTCGCTCACAAAGCCGGATACTGTGCGCGCTCTCGCACAGTTGCGCGACGGGGAAAGAGAGCGCCTGTCTTTGCTAGAGAACATGCTTCGGGATTTGCAGGCCAACGACCCCGCAAAACTGTCCGCGCAGCTCGCACTGCGAGCGGCGCGGGTGCGTCTGCTCTCCCGTCATCTTCAAAGGGTAGAGGAGGGCCTCTCCGAAGCCGCCTTCACTAAGATCCTTGCCACGAGGGGTGAAGGCCGGCAGAAGCGCCGAGAGGCAGAGCGTCTGCGGGAGGCGACCCTCTCAAGCGATATTCTGCCAGGAACGGGTACGGAGCCGTGGACAGCGATGTGGGAATCGGCACGGCATTTCTCGGAGCATCATGCTTATCAGGGTGTGGCATTTCCCAACACGGCTGAAGGCGCCCGGTGCGTGCTGTGCCAGCAGCCGCTGCAAGCTGACGGCGGCAACAGATTTCGCCGCTTCGAGGAGTTCGTCGCCACTCCAACTGAGAAAGAGCTGCGGGACATTCGCGAGCGATTTGCGAAACTTCGCAAGGCACTAACAGACATCGTCATCGAAAGCGACGCAATCCAAGAGCTTGTCCGAGAGCTGAAGGCCGACAATGAGGAAATGGCGGCTCAAGTTGAGACCGCGGTTACGAATGCCGCCGAGCGCAAACGGGCGCTGCTCTCAGCGTTAACCACTGATGGAGACCTAGACTCGGCTTGCCCGTCGCTGGGCATCGTTTCGGTCGCCGTGACCGGATTTGCAGAGCAGCTGGAGACGCGCGCGCAGACACTCCAAAAGCAGAAGGACGAAAATGCTGAAAAGCTGCTGCTGGCAGAGGCGCAGGAGTTGCGCGCCCGGAGCATTCTTGGGGAACATCTGACTAACGTGCTAGAGGAGATTGAACGCAAGCAGCACCTGGCGGCGTTCGAACTGTGCAGCGCTGAGACAAAGACAAACGCCATTACACAAAAGAGCACCGCGCTTACTCGCGCGGTCGTAACGGAGAAGCTGCAACAGAGCTTCCAACAGGAACTCCAGCGGCTTGCGTTTCGTGACGTTGAGGTGCATCTCGCAGAGTCTGGCGGCTCCGAGGGTATTCTCTATCACAAGCTCGTCTTCACGCGGGCTCCCAATGTCGAGGTCCCGAAGGTTGCAAGCGAGGGACAGCAACGCTGCCTCTCTATCGCCGCATTCTTCGCCGAGCTAAGCACGGCGGACACATCTGATGGCATCGTGTTCGATGATCCCATTTCATCCTTGGACTTCCGGTACCGTAACGCCGTGGCAGTACGCTTGGTCGAAGAAGCGCAGTCAAGGCAGGTGGTGGTTTTCACTCATGATTTGCTATTTTTTCACGAGCTATCGGACATCGCGGAACGCCTGAGCATCGAACAGCATCATCAGCACGTACGCCAGTTGCCCACCGGTGCCGGAGTATGCATTGCCCAGTTACCGTTTTGGGCAATGGCCACGAAGGCGAAACTCGGGTACCTGAATGCCGAATGTCAGCGCCTGAGCGCTCTTCACCGTAAAGGCGAGCACGAGATTTATGAGCGCGAATGCAAGAACTTGTATTTCCTATTGCGGGAAACCTGGGAGCGAGCCGTTGAGGAGGTTCTGCTCGGCAGGGTTGTGGAGCGTTTTCGTCACAGCATCGAAACTAACCGTCTTGCGGCAATCAGTGATATATCGGAAGCTGATTGCCTGGCGGTAGAGGCAGGAATGACCAACGCTTCGAAATGGTGCCACGATCAGGCGGTAGCTGCACGTACTCCATTGCCTGGCCCCGCCCATTTGAAGAAGGATATCGAGACCTTAGATCAATGGATTGCGGTCATTCACCGGCGTCGCAAGAAATAGAGAGGTCGAGTATTGACTCGGCTTGCGACGCAGGGTTAAGAAAAGCTCTGTCACTAAACCGTGATGGTGCCAGCGGCGCAAATCAGTCACGAGTTGCCAACCACATTCCAAGCGACATTGGGCACGACGGTCATTTCCACGTCTTCCACAGCGCCTGCCGTCGCCGCACGCTGGAGGCGGATGCTGATGCGAGTGGCGGCTCCGGCGGAGGTCGAACGCGGGGCTGCGCGCGTGGCGCTCGACGGCTGATACCGCTCCCTCGGTTGGCATGCTGGACGCACCCCATCGACCCACGACCGTCGCTTGGAGGCTCCGGCGGCGCGCGCACCGATGGTGCACGGTTCTCCCGCGGAACGCTTGTTCCCGGTTGTCGGGGCTTGCCGCCTTGCGGCACTGAAGCAGGCGGCTTCGGTCGCTATGAGAGGCCCCTGGGACCGCGTCCCGGTAGGGGGTACTTTTCCTAGATAATACCTAGGAGGCCTTATCCGGAAGTGCCTCGGCCCAAACCCGAAAGGTTTTATGGACCAGGCCTTTCCCCGATAAAGTCTATACAGGCGCTATCCGGATAAAGTCCAAGAGCCTTCACCGGAGAACGTACCCCAACACGACCCATTCGGAGCGGAGGCTCCTGAGAAGGCCTTGGAACCTTATCCGGGAAAGGCCTGCACGTCCCCCGTGGTGGGCGCAACGCCGGGTCAGCAACGCCTCCGTATGCGTCTACCGGCGGTCCTAGTCCGCTGCCCGACCACGGCAACCTTGTGTGGAGGGGTGGCCACACCCGGGTAAATAAATGCACGCCAGAGTGTCTGTGGGCGCGAAGCCGGTTAATGAGGCTCCGAGCAACATATTCCGCTTTGGACCATTACAATACGGCGCCTCGGCAAATCGCCACGGAGCGGTAAGTAAACTCGGATGGCAAAACGGGACTACACGCATCTTTCACAAGCTGAACTCATAGAACTCGTTAAGCGTCGAGACGCGCATGCGCATTTCGGGTTGGTATGGGAACGAGATGCCATTGAAAGGGACCGGAAGATCAACGATGAGTTCGTTGGGTTTCGGCTTGATAAGGACCTTTCGCACGGAGTCGGGCCTCACGCAAATCTCATCGTCGAGGGAGACAACTTTGACGCGCTGCGTCATCTTCTCATGACGCATGCGGGACTCGTCAACGTCATTTACATTGATCCGCCGTACAACACCGGGAACACGACCCAACGTGAAGGATGGGTCTACAACGATCACCGCTTCGATCCGAGTTCAAGATATCGCCACTCGACCTGGTGAGCACGGCCAACCTGTTTGAGGGAGATCTGGCCTCCGTTGATCACGAACGTTGAGGGACGAGGGGGGCAATATCCATCACCGATCGTGATCTTGCGCTGGCTCTTTCCCGGTCTGCATCTCATCGCATTCCTGTCTCGCGGCCGCGCAGCGGCAGCGCGGTCTTCCCGGCCCGCTTCGGGCCGGGAAGAAGCTCGTGGGGGCCGGGCGGCTGATCGTTGTGACGGGATGAGAGGGGAAGATCCCCCTCGGGGGTCTTGATCCATCGGACCCCCTCGGGGGAGTCTCCGGTTACCAAGCCAGGAGACCCTCAGAGTGTGCCATGCCTTATTGGGCGACCCCGCCTTTTTCCGATTCCTCTCCCGTATCGACGCCGAGTTCGCCGCCGAGATACGGCAAGCCCGCTGCCGCAAGTGCGGTGGCCCGTTGCATGTGGGGGATTTCCCCCGCAAGCCTCGAGGTTGTCCGGCCTCGGTGCGGGAGGAGTACTCCTGGCGGCTGAGCTTCACCTGCGGATGGTGTGATGCCCGCTCGACGCCGGCCTCGGTGCGGTTCCTGGGCCGGCGGGTGTACGTGGCGGTGATGCTGATGCTCGCCTCCCCGCCGGCCGGTGCCGCCGCGCGCGAGGTCCAACGGTTGCTCGAGGTTCCGCGGCGCACGCTGGAGAGATGGCGGGCGTGGTGGCAGCGGGATTTTCCGCGCACCCGGTTCTGGCAATCGGTGCGCGAGCGCTTCATGCCGCCGCTGCCGGGCGAGGGCATGCCGCAGAGCCTGCTCGAGCGCTTCCAGGGATCGAGCTGCCGGGAGCGGATCGAGCAGGTGTTGCGCTTCCTCTGCCCGCTCAGCAGCGCCTCCATGATCAGGTAATCCGAGAGCCGCGCTCGAGCGCTCGGTCTCCCGCAGAGGATGCCGGTAGCGCGGGCAAGAGCGCGTGCATAGCCTGCCGGCCGTAGCGATACCCCCGGTGTCGCGCGGTGCGGGAGGTGAGAGGTGAGTTCCGAGAACGATCTGCCCGAACGGGATCGGTGGGCCCGGCTACGCTTTGCCATCATCGGTCCGTTATTGGCCGCACCGCCCGCCCCGGGGGATTTGCAGGTGGCCTTGAGCGCGCTGGCCGCGCGCACCTGGCGCCATCCGCTCACCGGGCTTCAGGTCCGCTTCGGCGCCTCCACGATCGAGCGCTGGTACTACGCGGCGCGCACCGCCACCGATCCGGTGGCGGTGCTGCGCAATCAGGTCCGGCGCGACATCGGCTCGTTCCCGAGCTTCTCCGAGCAGGCGCAGCAGGCGCTGCGGGAGCAGTACGCGCTTCACGCCTCGTGGAACGCTCAGCTTCTGTGCGACAACCTGCGCGTCGTGCTCGCCGCCGCCGATCCTCCCGTGCCGTGTCCCTCCTATGCCAGCGTCCGGCGATACCTGAAGGCGCACGGCCTCACTCGCAAGCGGCCCGTGCGGCACAGCGCCGAGGCGATCCTCAGCGGAGCCGCTGCGCTGCTCGAGCGCGAGATCCGCAGCTACGAGGTCGAGTACGTCCTGCAGCTGATGCACCTGGACTTCCACCACGGCTCGCGCAAGGTCGTCACGCCCGCCGGAGAGCGGATCAAGCCACTGCTGGTCGCCTTCATCGACGATCACTCGCGCTATCTCTGCCACGCTCAGTGGTACACCGCCGAGGGGACCCGGGAGCTCGTGCACGGGTTCTCCCAGGCGCTCTCGAAGGTCGGACTGCCCCGCTCCCTGATGAGTGACCGGGGCTCGGCGATGATGTCCGGGGAGTTCACCGCCGGGCTCGAGGCGCTCGGCATCCTGCATGTTCCGACCTTGCCCCGGTCCCCGCATGTCAACGGGAAGCAGGAAAACCTCTGGTCTCGAGTGGAGCAAAGGCTTCTGGCGATGCTCGAGGGCGAGGCGAACCTCACCCTCGAGGAGCTCAACCTCGCCACCCAGGCCTGGATCACCCAGGAATACCAGCGCACCGTGCACCGCGAGATCGGCGTCACCCCCCTCGAGCGCTACCTCGCCGGCCCCAACGTCGGGCGCGAGGCTCCGGGAAGCCAGGCCCTGCGGGCAGCGTTCCGGATCGAGGCCAAGCGTCGCCAGCGCCGCTCCGACGGCACCGTCAGCCTCGAGGGCCAGCGCTTCGAGATCCCCTCCCGCTACCGTCACCTGCGCGAGGTGTACCTGCGCTACGCCCGCTGGGACCTCAGCCGCGTGGACCTCATCGAGGCCCGCTCCGGGGCCATCCTCTGCCCGATCGGCCCGATCGATAAGGCGGCCAACGCCGAGGGCCTGCGCCGGGTGCTCGAGCCGGTGAGCAACGAGCCGATCGCCACGACCGGCTGCGGCATCGCTCCGCTCCTGAAGCAAATGATCGCCGAGTACGCCGCCACGGGACTGCCGCCGGCGTACCTGCCCATCCCCAACCCAGAAGAGAATCCTGCGTGAACCAAAAGCTCCTGGCCCTGTACGGGCTGAAGTTCGATCCGTTCTCCCCCGAGGTGCCCACCGAGGCGCTGTATCTGTCCCCCAAGCTCGAGAGCTTCTGCTGGCGCATCGAGCAGGCGCATCTGCGCGAGGGCGGCTTCGCCCTCATCCACGGCGAGCCCGGCTCCGGCAAGAGCGTCGTCCTGCGGGTGCTCGCCGAGCGTCTGGCGCGCCTGGCCGATCTGTCCGTCGGCGTCGTCCACCATCCCCAGAGCAACCTCTCCGACTTCTACCGCGAACTCGGGGACATCTTCAGTGTCGCCATCCGCGTCAGCAACCGCTGGGGCGGCTTCAAGGCGCTGCGCACCCGCTGGCTCGACCATCTCGGCTCAACCACCCGCCGCTCGGTGCTCTTGGCCGATGAGGCCCAGGAGATGAGCCCGGCGGTCCTCAACGAGCTGCGCCTGCTCGCCTCCGCTCGCTTCGACTCCCAGTCGCTCCTGTGTGTCGTGCTCGCAGGCGATGCCCGTCTGCTCGACAAGATGCGCCGCGAGGAGCTCATCCCCCTGGGCTCGCGCATCAGAACGCGCCTGGCGACCGAGACCGCCTCCCGCGAGGAACTCGTCGCCTGCCTCGAGCATCTCATCACCGCCGCCGGTAATGCGAGCCTGATGACCCGAGAGCTGCGCCACACCCTCGTCGATCACGCCGCCGGCAATTACCGCGTCCTCGTCTCCATGGCCGCCGAGATCCTCATGACCGCCGCCCAGCACGAGATCACCACTCTCGACGAGAAACTCTACCTGCAGGTCTTCGCCCGACCCGAGGCCAAGGCCTCACGCCGCCCCGGCGCCCGATGACACGATGATCCATCCCATGCCCGAGGATGCCGAACCGACCTTCGATGCCACCGAGCGGCCCTGCCTGATCCTGGACCTGCCCGTCCTCAGCGACGAGGCCGCCCTTCAGCTCGGCGAGTTCCTCTATGCCTTCGCCGAGCGCTTCGAGGACCACTACTCAGCGCAGATCCGCCGCGCTCATCGCGCGCGCGAATCCGAGCGCGACCAGCTCTACCGGCAACGTCTTCACCTCGAAGCCCAGCAGCCGCTTCCCTTCGACGACGATCCGTTCTGAGACGATCCCGGCGCCGCCGTCACGATCACTCACGTCGCCTGTCCATCACCGATCGTGAAAAAACGTCTATCAAATACCGTGGTCGCTCTCACCTGGCTTGAGTTCATGTTTCCGAGACTTCAGCTCGCGCATGATCTGTTAGCTGATGACGGAGTAATCTTCGTCTCAATCTCTGACGCAGAACTGTACAACCTCAAGTTGCTGATGGATCGAATCTTCGGCCCGTCTAACTTTATTGCGAACATTGTGTGGAACAATGTGACTGACAACAATCCGTCGCGGGTCGCTATTGAACACGAATACATACTCGTATACACAAAGGAAAAATCTGAAAATCCCCCCGTGTGGAAATCTGCAGCGCATCCCGCCAAAGAGGCTCTTCTCAAGATCGCCGACGAGTTGATTCCGAAATACAAAGATTCGAGTGCGCTGCAGGGCGCTTATACAGAATGGTACCGCGCGAATAAGCAGTTTTTGGGGCCCCTCGCGGACTACAAATACATTGACTCGGGGGGTGTGTACGCCGGGAGCAGAAGCGTTCACAACCCGGGAAAGGAGGGCTACCGATATGACGTCCCCTCATGAAGTTACGGGCAAGCCGTGCACGCCACCGCTAATGGGTTATAGATTTCCCGAGTCTACGATGACTCAGCTTCTCGCCGAAAAGAAAATCCTATTTGGAGAGGACGAGTCAAAGCTCATCGAACTGAAAGTCTATGCGAAAGAGTTTATGTCGAAGTTGCCGAGTGTGATTGAGTTAGATGGACGAAAAGGACCGAATGAACTGAAGAGGATCTTTGATGGTAAGACGCCCTTCAATAATCCCAAGCCCTCTGACCTTATTGTTGAACTCTTGACGTTTGTTTCTAAGCCGGCGGATATAGTGCTTGACTTTTTTGCGGGAAGCGGCACCACCGCTCATGCCGTTCTTAAGCTAAACAAACAAGACGGCGGAAAGCGGCGTTTCATCATGGTTTCGAGTACCGAGGCGATCGTGGACGACTCTCCAGAGGAAAAAAGACGCAATCTCTGTCGAGACGTTTGTGCCGAGAGGATTCGGCGCGTTATGACTCAGGGCGATGGAGACGCGCGTTCTTTCGGTGGTTCATTTGCCTACTTGAAGGCACAGCCCATTCTTCGCCATCGCCTTGAACTCGAGTTGGACAATCAGACGATATGGAATGCGGTCCTGCTCCTTCACAACATGCCGCTGTCAGAGCTTGATGGCCCCCTTGGCTGGGTAGTCATGCCAGACGGTTGTGCCCTTGCTTATCCGACTGGTACTAAGCAAAAGGATATTGGTGCGTTCGCCAAACGGGCCGAGCGGTTCAAGGGCCCTGTGCTGTGTTACGCCTGGGCGGTGCCGCGGTTTGAAGTCGCGGTGCCGAGGGCCACGGTCTATTCATTGCCCGATACTTTATTGAAGAAGTTTCGGCGATCCGCAGCGCTTCTGGTTGACGATCGGCAGGGTTATGCAGTGAGCGAGGGTGGGGAATGAGCGCTACACAACTAAAGCCATTTCAGGAAGAGATGCGGGACTCCCTCGTACGCCATTTCGATAATCTTCGCGCTCAGTATGGAGCGGCAAAAGCAGGTGGCGATAGTGCAATCGAATCGATTTTACGACTGCGCGGCAGCGCGCTGATTCTGCAAGCTCCCACTGGGGTCGGTAAGACACTAATAGCTGTCGAGACCGTGCAGAACTTCTCCATCCAAGAGAAAATCATCTGGTTTTGGTTTGTCCCGTTCGCGAGCCTCATTTCGCAGGCTCGAAGAACCTTTCAAGCTCAAGCGCCTGCGCAGACGCTTATGGACATCGCGACCGATCGAGTATTGGAGTCATTGCGTCCAGGCGCCGTGTACGTTCTTTCCTGGCAGTCAGTGGCTGCACGACGAGCTGAGACTCGAATCGTTCGCGAAACCCGCGATGAAGGATTGTCAGTTGATGAGTTGATCGCGCAAGCCCGGGAGTTTGGGTATCGAATCGGGTGCGTGGTTGATGAAGCGCATCATGGATTTCACCGGCCCGGGGAGAGCACCAGATTTTTCGCGGAGGTGCTCAAACCCGATTATACGCTGATGATGACGGCTACCCCCCGCGACAGCGACGCGGTGAAGTTTTCGGAGATCACGCACTATGAGGTGGGTACGCCTGACACCTGGCCATCGATTTCCCGCGAACAAGGCGTCGAGCGAGTCTTCTCAAGACTGACGTTAAGACGGTGCGGTTCATCGCAAGGCAAGGAATGGAGCAGAGGATTGTCGATTTTGAGCGGCTCGCTCTGGCGCAGTGCTGGGCCATGCATCAATCCATTCGTTCGCAGTTGGCAGCCATGGAGGCGGGATTTACGCCGTTGATGCTAGTGCAAGTGCCGAACGGTACGGCGGCTGCAGCGGAGGCCCATAAGCTCCTTCTGGGTCTTGGTGTGCCGACCGCCAAGATTCGAACTCATACGTCGGATGAGCCAGACGACAATCTAGCAGCCATTGCGAACGATCCGGACGTTGAGATTCTGATTTTCAAGATGGCCATAGCCATGGGTTTCGACGCTCCACGAGCTTTCACGCTTGCTGCTCTGCGTGGAGTTCGAGATGAAAACTTTGGAGTTCAAGTGGTCGGCCGCATTATGCGTGTGCATCGACTTTTGCAGGGTCGCGCGGATGTGCCGCCCCTGCTCCACAGCGGATATGTCTTTCTGGCGAATGCAGAGGATCAGGAGGGATTGCGCACTGCTGCGGAACAGATAAACGATATGGCTGCCAAACAGGCGTCACTGGGGCCACAGTCCGTTATCACTATCACAGTCGGCGATACTTCATCAGTTCAGGTCGTTAGCTTTGGACAATCGTTCGAACTTCCGCTGAACGGCGCGCCTGTGCCAAGTACCGCTTCCGAGCAGGAGAGAAAGGCTGCGACGGCGGCGGGACTCGCGACCGACTGGTTGCGGACACAGAGTACGTTGCAGCTTCAGGCGGCGACTCCTACAAGGTTGCAGACGGACCAGGTAGAGTGCCCCCACCTGCGGACGCTACATCGATAGCAGGTTTTCTTGCTGCTACAAGTAGCCGCCTGAAAACGGTTGCTCGGAGAACCGTCGCGCCGGCAACTCTGAAAGCGGAGCGCATGCCGCCTTTGCAAGACAATATCGAAGAAACGATAGTCGGTCTGATTGATTTCACGCCCGTACTTGTCGATAGGGATCGATATCAGACAAGGGTGACGCGACGGATTGAGGGGCTTTTTGGTGAGGAGGCGCCGGTAGACGACGCGATTCTGGCAAGAATGTCTCCTGCCGTGCTTGCTGAAAAGGCGAAGCAGATTGCGCTTGAGTTTGACGATTTAGATCAGCGTAGCTTTTTGCTGTTTCTGCAACAGCGATTTCGTGATGCCCTAATCAATCAGGGTATCGAGCCACCCGCGGACGTAGAGACCTTGCGGGAACAGCTGGACCTGGTGCTTGTCAGGAATCCCAGACTTCTTCGAGATGCGCAACGGAGAGTGCGCGCTGGCCTTATAGAGTTGGTCGATGTACAGATTCCGACCGAGATTGAGCTTCCGTCCAATGTCGCCCGCGCTTCGAAGAATATCTACGCAGTGTTTCCCCCTGACTTGAATGCCGACGAGCGCGCGTTTGCGGAAATATTGGACACGGATCCGGATGTGATTTGGTGGCATCGAAATCCGGAAAGAACGCCGCAGTCCGTTGTTCTTTACGCGTGGTCCGGCGGCCTTCGGGGATTTTTTCCAGACTTTGTAGTTGCAGTCGAGGCTAGGGCACATAGCGATGGCGTCGCACTTGCGGAGACCAAAGGGCCGCACCTGTTGCAATGGGAGCGGGCAAAGGCGGGTGCTCGGCATCAGTACTATGGCCGCGTCTTCATGGTTGGGCGGCAATCCGTGAACGGAGAGTTCAGCATCTGGAAGCTGGACAACGACGAGCTTTCAATCGACGGGGTGTTCGAGGTCCAACGCCTCCGATACGACGTTTAGCACCTCAGGACCGGAGTTTTGTTGTGAACTTGCCGCGTGCGGCTAAATCTCTTTTCGCCACATACCTCCAAAAGCCCTAGGCCTTAACCGGGCGAAGCTTGACCAGACCTGAAAAGCCTGATGGCGTAGGCCCCCACAAAAAAGCCCCCAGTTCTTCCGGTGGAAGCCTCAGGGCCTCGTCCGGGAGAAGGCCTTCTTGCCGCGTGAGACTTTTCAGGGATCACTCTAATGAGCCTTCTCGGAAGAGGCTCAAGAGCCTATCAGGCGGGGTCTTGGATCGGGTTGAAGGCCTCTTCCGGGAAGGAGGGGGTGCGGGGCGGAGCCAACGGGCGGCCGCCCGCGTTCCGCTTTGCGGGCGGCAACGAGCCGGGGATGCCATCCAGTAGGATCACAGCTCGGATACTGGATGCCGGGCCGTCAAGGCTTCATCGGCCAGACGTGACATGCAGCATTCGTCCGACAAAGGCTGATGCATATCCGCGTCAGCACGGCTAAGATGTTTACATGGACGTGCGCGCAGAACCACATGCTCTTGGAGTCGGCGTCTATTCTGTACAGCAGGCGGCGCGACTGTCGGAGGTACCGGCTCGCTCCATTCATCGCTGGCTTCTGGGCTACAGCTATCGGTACGGCGATGGAGTCACCCACCAGCCCCCCGTAGTTGCACGAGAACGTTCGCTCTTGGAGTCGGAGACACTGTCCCTGACCTTTAGGGACTTGCTTGAGATCCGATTCGTCCACGCGTTCCGGAACTGCGGGGTCAGCTGGAACGTGATCCGGCGCGCCACGGAGAAGGCCCGCGATCTATTCCATACCGATCACCCGTTCACGACGAAGGCCTTTCACACCGACGGACGCCGCATCTTTGCGGAACTGCAGTCCGAAGGGGTTAGGGAGCGGAAGCTGGTGGACTTGGTTTCCGACCAGTACGCGTTCCGCCACGTGATGTTGCCCAGCTTCCGCGCGCAGATCGAACTATCGGAGCGCGGCGCGGAGCGTTGGTGGCCTATGGGTCGCAAGAAGCTGGTCGTGCTCGATCCGGCGCGCCAGTTTGGGGAACCGATCGTGGCTGAAGGGGGCGTACCCACCGCTGTGCTAGCCAAGGCAGCTGCGGCGATGCACTCTGAGCAGGCCACCGCGAAGTGGTACGAGGTGTCTCGCTCAGCCGTCCGCCAGGCCGTGACGTTTGAGCAGCAACTCGCTGCTGCTTGAAGTTCTTCTTTGACAACAACCTGTCTCCTTACATCGCTAGGGCACTTCATGTGTTGAACCAGCCTATTGGCCACTCGGTCGTCGCGCTGAGAGACAAGTTCCCGCAGAACGTCTCGGATATCGAATGGATCGAAGAGCTGGCCAAGGAAGGGGACTGGGTCGCCTTCACTGCGGATTACGACATTGTCCGGCAGGGAGCAATCAAGATTGCATGGAAGAAGGCGGGTCTGGTCGGGTTTGTGTTACGTCCCGCATGGAAGGACTTCACGCCGATCGCTCAGGCGTCCAAGCTGCTGGCCAGATGGCCGCAGATACTTGAGCAGGCGAAGCTGGCCGCTCCCGGCTCCACCTACGAGCTGGGCATCAAGGCGGGAAAGATCCATACTCTTTAATCGCTGTCTTCGTGCAATGAAGCAATGATCTACACCGCGAGTGACGACCAAATGGATGTGAACTGGTCGCAACAGGAAAGGCTAATGACCCGCATGACGCCCACACCACCTGCACTCTCCGTTTGACCCACAGACCCGTTTTAATCCGGCAAACCCGAAACTGGGTGCCCGTCTCATGCGGATTCGACGTGCCGCTGTCGATCGAGGATCTTCAGCGTAGGCTTGCCACGGTCGGTCAGGGATAGAACACGGCGTTGTCCACAAATCCGCTCCATTCAAACGGCAATCGAACGACGTCTGGGCGCCGAGATATCACAACCTCTCCCCAGATTGGGTTCACTTTCTGATCAAACAAGTATCGCACCTCGTCTTCGTCGCTGAACTGGGTGCGGATAACGGCGGCACCGAGAGCGAGCAACGCTCCCTGCGGCTCCATGCGTTTGTGTAGTTCGGAAGGATTCCGCATTTGCTCAATGAGCGATGGGTCCTTGTACTCAACTTCAACAAGCCAGGAGCGGAGCATATAGCAGGAATCACTCCTGTTCATCACTCGATCCAGCAGTTTCCCAACGGAGGTGGTGATTCTCACCGCTGGCTTGCCGTGTGAGAAGCTTGCCCAATCCGATGAACTCGGATTAGTGCGCTTCGTCCAACAGTGCGCATAAAAGCCGTTGACCAATGAACCAAGCAATACAGGGCGTCCGGTTACGGGGTCGGTCTCAGTCACGCCCTCCAAAGGATTTTCGAGCGGATCTTTCCAGACGGTAGCTGTCGCGCGCGGTAGCGTAAGGCGGTTTTCGGCCTGATCCTGCTCCCAGAATCTTCTCTGGAATATTCGGTGTATCTTCATTTCCCGGTCCAGGCCAAATGAGTTCCGTCTCTGATACTGACGATACGTCGCTTCGTCAGTAGAGTTCTCTCCCTGAGAGTCCAGACGACACACCTCGTCGTGGGCTCCTTCGAAGCTATCTATTCTATCCGTCACTTTCTCCCGTTAGAGTCGCGAGGCTCTGCCACAAAATCGTGTTGGCGCCAGCGGCGCAAATCGGCCATGACCGGTCATTCGGCATAAGGAAGTCGCAATCCGCGAAGCGGCCATTCAGAGATCGGCATGGAACACCTCAGGTCGACGAAGGTGCATTCCCCTTTGGACGCCGCCGCGCGCGAGCGATGTCAGTCTGACTAGCGGTTTTCTTAGGCCGTTTTTCGGACCGAGATCGTGGCTTCCACAGGAGGGTCACTCCAAATAATGCAGCTGAGCCCTTCATGGTTGGGTTCATCCCGAGCTCCTCGGCGGCCGCGATGATTTCCTTATCGGTTGCATTGAGCAGGTCGCGCTCAAGCGACGCCACAACATGTTCAAACCCTACTTCCGGTCGCGTCGTATTCATGGTTGCGGTAACCTCAGGCCGGCGCGCACCAGGGTGCGTCGCATTCGTCTTCGCGTCGAGTCATAGTCTGTCTTCGACATGCTGTATGCGGTGCAAGTTTCTTCGGGTGACCGCCCGTCAAAGAGACCCGCGATGATTTGCTGGGCTTGCACGTCATCGGAAAAGATCTGCGTCATTGCTTCTATTGCCTGCATGGCCATGGCTCGTCGCTCGGGATTGGGCGCCGGATCAAGAAGTTCGTTCTCGTTGACGTTTGCGACTTCTAGGTCTGCGAGCAATCTCGGCATCTGTCGAGACCACTTGCGAGCCTGCCGCCAATACTGGTCCCTGAGGCTT
Organism: uncultured Gammaproteobacteria bacterium; assembly: GCA_963849095.1. GTDB lineage: Bacteria > Pseudomonadota > Gammaproteobacteria > Steroidobacterales > Steroidobacteraceae > JASHUC01. Next base: position 149,768 of record CAWKGA010000009.1, on the reverse strand, counting down.
CGCATGACGCCGGCGAGGAACGCCACCATCGGCACTCCGTCGGGCTTTCGGCGCGAGCCTTCAAGGACCCGCGTAAAAGCTTCCTGCAGAAGATCGGCCCAGCCGATATCGGGGGGCAACCCCCGAGCATGCAGCTGTGCGATCACCTTGAGACGCACAAGATCCGTCTCGGTGACAAGTCTTGATTCCAAAGCCCGACCAGCGGGCGTTTTGGGAACCAAATCGAACTCCTTTGGCCAGCTCGTAAGATCGATATGAGGCTTCATTTACTATTATGCGGCGATCGCGCAATCGCACGGACAACCGCGGTCAAATAAACCATGTGCTGTCCGTGGCACAACCCCTTTGGCGCCTACGTACATACAAACCTAGGATCAGTGGCCAAACGGGGGAATCCATGGAACAACAGTCGCAGCTATCAATCGTCCGTCGCGCTTACGCAAAACAGACGCTAGCGGCCGCTCGAATCAACGACGTTGCTATTGAAGAGGCATTCGCGGCCGTTCCACGTGAGAACTTCCTGGGAAGTGGTCCGTGGCCGATGTATCGCCTTCCGGGTACATACGTCACCAGTCCGGACGCGGATCCTGTCTATGTGTACGTAGATCAGGTGGTGGGGCTTATTCCAGAGCGCCATATAAACAATGGACAACCCTCGCTGCACGCGACGCTGATCGCAACCTCCAGAATAGGACCAGGAGACCATGTCGTTCACATCGGCGCAGGAACGGGATACTACTCTGCGATAATGGCACACCTTGTGGGTCCGACCGGAAGAGTTACCGCGATCGAAAGTGATCCTGCACTCGCCTCCCGTGCGCGCGAGTACCTATCATCTACCCCGAACGTTAGGGTGCTGGAGGGGGACGGTTCGACAGTGCCATTTGACCCAGCTGACCTGATCTACGTGAATGCGGGTGTCACGCATCCCTCGGACAGCTGGCTCGATGGCCTCTCCGATGGCGGCCGCCTGATCATTCCGCTGACCACAGATCAGAACTTCCCGGTCCTGGGCTCTACCGTCTTCAATCCAGCAACCGCAATGCGGTCCGGTGCGTACTTCTGCATCCAGCGCCAAGGAGCATCGTACGAAGCCCGTGGACTACTGCCGACCGTTATCATCCCGGCGCAAGGCGCCCGCGACGTGGCGGCGGAGGCAGCGTTGGCCAAGGCCTTCGTACAAGGCGACTGGCATAAAGTCAGTCGCCTGGTTCGCTGCGAGGTCATTCCGGACGATCGGTGCTGGCTGAAAGGTTTCGGCTGGTGCCTGACCTATGACTGACCAGGGTTTAGGAAGTCCGCTCGGACGGCTCGGGGCTATAGTGCGGACATTGGATTGGCCGCTTACTTCCCCGGGAATGACTGCAATGCGATATTGGAATCGGCAGGCTCGGGTCAAACGCGGGCAGTCTGCATTTTCGAATCTTTGTCGACACGGAAATCTCGCCCAGAGTAAGTCGCAGCGCATTTTGGATAGCTAAGGACCAACACGATTGGTGACAGAGCCTTCGCGAAACCTAAGCCGCGTTAGCCCCGCCGCCATCGGTGCTCATATCGAGGGCAGAACCTGTCATCTCCGTATTGATCGCCGATTCGCGGAACTCGCGGCGATGCACAAAGTGCGTTTTAGAAGCGCGGCCTAGCGACGCCGCGCGTCATATAGGCCTCACTACCTAACCCAGAAAATGTGGGCCTCATCACGGCCAGTCTCAATCACATAAATGTCCCCGCGCTCCATGTCACGCGCCATCTCTCCGTAGTCAATGTAGCTGCGCACCTGTTCCGGTATCGATATCGCCTGCTCAGTGATTGTGCGAGCAAAATCCGCGGCTGAGCTGTAGCAGCCGGCATAGTCTTCCACAGCCGCCTCGCGGGCGCGTTCAACATCATTGTCAAAGTTTTCTAGCAGATCGAGCCCGAAATCGGGAAACTCCTCTAGAAACTCGGCTGCATCGTCTGCGCAACTTGCCGCTTCATCGTTCGAGATTGTCGAAGATTCGGACAAAGTTGCGACTTCAGATTGGGTTTTGGACTGGCGCTTCTTCATGGCTCACCTCATCATCAGCTGGCCGGTGTATCACCGTGGCTTACGGACCTCCGTAGCTGCGAAGTGAAGGAACTAGGTTTTAAACGTTGCCGAGGGGCTCCAATGGAGCGGGCCGCAGGAGTTAGGACCGACTGCATTTTCGCTGATCCAGCACTGACGCCATGAAGATCCGACGCGAAATATGTCGAATGCAAGCCCTCAGTCAACCCTAACTCGAAGTCCGCATTGTGGTAGACGACGCCGGGACGCAGTTCCTTGGGAATACGCTCAACGGCGAGATATGAAAAGATCATTGCTTGCGCGATTCGGCTCGAAGCAAATCGCGCTTGCTCCGGACCTTAGGTCATGGCTTAGACTCCGAGCTTTAGGGTCAAATGGCCGATCAGGAAGAGAACGAAAAGCGGCTGACGGCGGCCGAATGCGCGGCGCGCACAGGACTCACAATCCGAGCGCTTCGGGTTTACGAACGCTACGGCCTAATAGCTCCCGCCCGAGCTACGAGCGGTTGGCGGCAGTACGGACCGCGAGAGCTGATCCGCCTCAACACCATCTGCGTGCTAAAGGCGGCTGGTCTCACGTTGGCCCAAATAAGAGCGAGTCTCCGTGAGGAGGAGCCAGCGCTGCGGATGATCTTGCAAGCGCAAGTTGAGCACTGGAAAACACAGAAGGAAGTGGCGGAACGGGGTCGACGCATTGCCGAGATGGCATTGCAGCGTCTACAAGGCAATCAGTCGCCCTCCGTGGACCAACTCTGCGAGCTCATAAGGAGCAATGAGATGAACAATCCAACTCCGGCGATAGATGACCTGTTACGGCGCATTCAGGAGATGCCCGCGGAGCAAGCGCGACCTTGGGCCGAGCAGCACAACGAAGAAATCAATCCGCGATGGTCGGAGGAGTTTCAGGATGCGGTGAGAACGCTCGTCGATCCGGAGCTAGAGCGGTTGATGGACGCGGGAGCGCCGGCTGCCTCGCCAGAAGTCCAGAAACTCATCGTCCTGCATCTTCGCCTGATGGCGAAGTACCGTATTAGGGAATCGACGATCGTATGGTTAACCAGTGCAGACGCAAACAACGAGCACGAGCAACGCCGGCACGAGATTGCTCAACGCATACTTCCCAAGCTGAAGAAGCGTCCCACCGAATCAAGTGATTTGATCTCGAACCAGTGGACGTTGAACCCGTTCCTCGTCGGCTACTTCGCTGACGCGGAATCGCGATCCGCGCAGTGCTTGGAGCTCGACGCTATGCTGCGCGACGTTCCAGCGGGTTCTGCAGGTTGATGTTCAATCCCAGTCGCTGGAAGCTCAAAGTTGGGTCGAGCGGCTGCGGCAGATTTGTGGTAAGTATGATCTCGGAGATCCACTCACGTACTCGCGCTGGGCCACGCTCGTCAGGCCGCCACCGTCCGACATCTCGGAAGCCGACGACAAGGTGATCTGGGGACTTTTAGCCGACTCGATGGGGACGCCCCAAAGCAGTCAATAGTGACTGGCCGGTGCAGGCCACAAGAGCGGAAAACGGTACCCCAGAAAACCGGACAACAGACACATTTCGATTCAGAGCAGGAGCCGCGATATTCGGAATAGGTGTCTACCACGAAAGTGAAAATCACCGCGGAATAATAGATAGGACTGGGAAACTCATAATCCCTTGGTCGTAGGTTCGAATCCTACCGGGCCCAAATCATCATCGCTTGTCGGGAGAAGCTCGGGCACCTGAAGCTCTCCGAGATCACGCCGGCCGAACCGCCGGTGCGGACAAGCGAGCCCCCAGGGGATAAGATAGGCCCTTCACTGCACGGGGATAGTCTGACCACCGCGCCGGGCACACCGCAGGGACCCGCCAGGCGCCTTTGGCGTGCCGAGAACAATGAGAACCGGTTCCGCTGCGATTCTGCCCGCCGCCACGCTCGATGAGGATGCGTGGGAGGACCTGCTCTCCTTCATCGAGGAGCGGCAGGTCATTCCGATCGTGGGTCCGGAGCTGTTGCAGGTGGCCACCGACCGCGGTCCGAGACTGCTGCTCGATTGGGCCGCCGAGAAGCTCGCCGCGCGGCTGAACGTGAACCGGGCCGATCTGCCCGATCGCTTCACGCTGAACGATGTGGTGTGCCTGTTTCTCGCCGCGCGCGGGAGGCGGGAAGAAGCCTACGTGCGGCTGCGCAGCATCCTCAAGGATGCCCCCTTCGAGCCGCCCCCTGCGCTCAAGCACCTGGCGGCGATCACGGACTTCGATCTCTTCGTCACCACGACCTTCGACTCTTTGCTCGAGAGCGCGATCAACCTCGAGCGCTTCGGGGGATCCCCCTCGACCGAGGTGCTCTCGTACGCCCCGAACCGGGTGACGGATTTACCCGCCGAGCGGGCTCGGCTCTCCCGCCCCGTGGTGTACCACCTGTTCGGGAAGCTCTCGGCCTCCCCGACCTATGTGATCTCGGATGAGGACCTGCTCGAGTACATCTGTGCCCTGCAGAACGAGAGTCTGGTGCCGGAGCGGCTGTTCCACGAGCTCGAGCACAACCACCTGCTGGTGATCGGGAGCAACTTCACGAACTGGCTGGCGCGGCTGTTTCTGCGGATGACGAAGCGCCATCGGCTCTCGGACCCGCGGGAGGTCGGGGAGGTGCTGGCGGATGACTCCACCGCGCAGGACGAGCGCCTGGTGTCCTTCCTGCAGCAGGTGAGCGTGCGCACGAGGATCTACACCGGGGCGGAGCGGTTCGTGGAGGAGCTGCACCAGCGGTGGATGAAGCGGAACCCGACCCCTGCGGGCTCCGGGCCCTCTGGACTCTCCGGCTCCCCGGGCTTCTCCCCTGCGCGCTTTCTGCCCCCGGGACGGGAGATGCCCGACCACGCGGTGTTCGTGAGCTACGCGCGGGAGGATCTGCCGGCGGTGCAGCAGATCAAGGCGGGGCTGGAGGCGGCTGGGATCACCACCTGGTTCGACATGGATCGGCTGGAGGCCGGGGACGACTACGACCGGAAGATCAAGCAGCACATCGAGCGCTGCTCGTACTTCATCCCTGTGATCTCCCGGACGACACAGAGCCGGCTCGAGGGGTATTTCAGGCGCGAGTGGAGCTATGCGCTCGACCGGGCGCGCAACATGGCAGACGGAGCCCTGTTCATCCTGCCGGTGAGTCTGGATGAGACGACGGCTGCCGAGGCGCACGTGCCCGAGCGGTTCAAGGCGCTGCACTTCACGCAGTTGCCTGGGGGGCGGGTCACGCCCGAGTTTGCACAGCGTCTCGCCGAGTTCATGCGGCGCCGATCCCCATGAGTGTTCCGGACTCGACCCTGAGCGTCGATGAGGAGAGCCCCTGGCTGGGCCTGTCCTCCTTCACGGAGGAGACCCGGGCGTACTTCTTCGGGCGTGAGGGAGAGGTCGCCGAGCTTACCCGGCGGGTGCAGAGAAAGCTCCTGACGGTCCTCTTTGGCAAGTCGGGTCTCGGCAAGACCTCGATCCTGAAGGCCGGACTCGTGCCCAGCCTTCGGGCGCAAGGGTACTTCCCGGTGTACCTGCGGATCGACTACGGGCGCGACAGCCCCGAGCCGGCCGAGCAAATCAAGCAGGGCATCGGCAAGGCCGCCGCCAGTGGGGAGTGGACGCAGACCGGAGTGGCGGCTCCGGGGGAGTCGATCTGGGAGTTTCTGCACCACCGGGATGAGGTGCTGAAGGACGAATCGGGCAGCACGCTCATCCCGCTGCTGATCTTCGACCAGTTTGAGGAACTCTTTACGCTCGCGCAGAGCGATGAGTTCGGCCGAGCCCGGGCGGCGCGCTTCGTCGAGGAGCTGGCGGATCTCGTCGAGAACCGACCGCCGAAGGCCTTGGAGGCGAAGCTCGACACCGACGAGGGTATCGCCGAGCGCTTCGACTTCTCGCGCAGCGACTATCGGGTGGTGATCGCGCTGCGGGAGGACTACCTCGCCCCCCTCGAGAGCTTGAAGAAGACGATGCCGAGCCTGTCGCAGAACCGACTGCGGCTCGCTCCGATGACCGGGAGCCAGGCATTGGAGGCGGTGCTGCGCCCCGGCAAGCACCTGGTATCCGAGGAGGTGGCGGAGGCCATCGTGCGGTTCGTGGCGGGCGGTGCGGAACTGGCCAACGCCGAAGTCGAGCCCTCGCTGCTGAGCCTGATCTGCCGCGAGCTCAACGAGCAGCGCATCGCGCAAAACCGATCGGAGATCTCACTCGATCTGCTTGCCGGCTCAAACGAAAGCATTCTCAGCAACTTCTACGAACGCTCCCTTGCCGACCAACCCGCATCGGTCCGGCGGATCATCGAGGATGAGCTGCTGACGGAGTCCGGGTACCGCGAGAACCTGGCGGAGGAAAGCCTGCTCAAGCGGTTCCAGACCGCCGGTGCTGTTTCCGATGCGCTCGCGCAACTCGTGAACCGCCGGCTTCTTCGGATCGAGGAGCGGCTGGACGTAAGGCGCGTCGAGCTCACTCACGACGTGCTGACGGGCGTCGTGAAGACCAGCCGCGACCAGCGTCACGAGCGGGAAGCTCGAGAGGCCACCGAACGGATGCTCGCCGAGCAACGGGAGCGGGAGAATGCCGCGCGCCGCGCGCTGCGGCGCGCGCAGGCCGTAGCTGCGGGATGTACGCTGCTCGCTCTGGCGGCCTTTGCCGCGGCGGTGCTGGCGATCTTCAGCGTGCAGCGCGCCCGCCGTGCCGAGCACCTCGCCCAGCAGACCCGGGCCGTCTCTGAGCAGGCCCGCCAGCAGGCCGAGGGACTGCTCGGCTTTCTCACCGACAGCTTCGTGCGCGAGCTCGAGACCTTCGGGCGTGAACAAACCATCGCCGAGCTCTCGCAGCGCGAGATCGACTACTTCCAGCACCTCCCGTCGCAGCTGAAAGACCCCGAAACGGTCCGCAGCGGCGCCCTGGCCCTCGTGAACCATGCCAACGCACTTGCGGAGCTCGGTGATCTCGGCACTGCCGCCCGGGACGCGACCGAGGCCAGTGCGCTTCTCGAACAGCTCCGGCGCGCCGACCGCTCCGACGCGACCACGGTGGCGCTCGCGCGCGCCTACACAGCGCTGGGCTCGGTCGCTGTCTTGCAGAATGGATCGGTGGGATACACTGCCGCGACTCGCGCGGTCGCGCTGCTGCGGCCCACTGCCGGGCGGGCGGGCTCCTCGGTCGAGACTCGCCGTGCCTATGTCGAGGCGCTGAACTTGATCGGATGGTTGGCCACGAGCACCAGCCAGAAGGCACTGAACGAAGAGGCGGTACGGGACACGCGTGAAGCCATGCACTTGGCCACGCAGCTCGGAGCTCGCCGCGGCGGTGATGCGACATTGGACGCTGACTACGCGACCGCCGCCGGCTGGCTCACTATCGGTCTGGTCAACCTCGGCCGCGGCGAGGAAGCGCGTCAAGCGGGCGAGGATGCCCTCGGCGTGGTCGATCAGGTGCTGGCGCAGCGCGCGCAGTACGGCTACGCTCTGGACGCCAAAGAGGTTCTTCAGGCCGGACTCAGCGAAGCGGCGGCCGACGAGCTGGACCCGTCCCAGGCGCTACGCTTCGCGCTGCAAAGTGTGCAGACCGGTCTCCTCGTAATCGGACTCGAACCCAAAAACGCGTATTACGTCGCCAATCTCGCCTTTAGCTACGCACCAACGGGCAATGCGCTGTGGGCCGCGGGGCAATTGCACGAGTCGCTCGCCTACGATCGTAAGGCGCTGGAAGCATTCGGCCAGAGCGGCGGCTCCCTCGGAGGCGGAGCGTACTTCATTGCCGGCGTGTCCGATTCCATGGCCACCGCCGCGTATGAGCAGGCGTTGCTCGGTGACCCAGCAGGCGTCTCGGCGACCGTCGCCGCTGCCGACGCTCTCACGAGCGCCAGCACGCTTCGCCAGCTCGGGCTCACCGGCAGCTACACGGAGGTGTTCATCCGTAGCTTGCGGGCCTATCCGGCGGCGGCTCTCGCGTACGAGCACGGCGACTTCCCCGCGGCGCGGCGCATCACACGCAGCGCGATCACAACGTTGCAGGCGCGTCGAGCCCAGGGGGCTCTCGAGATCTCGCTGATGGACGACGCGGTATACCGTCTTTCCGATCTGGAAGGACACGCCGAGTATGCTCTCGGAGCGTTCGCGGCAGCCGCGCAGGCCGAGCGCGCCGCGCTGGAGGCATATAAGGGCGCCGCGACATACGGTCCTGTGCCGCGCACCACAGCCCGGATCTCCATCTGGCTCGCGATGGCGCTCGCTCGCGAGGGCAAGCGGGCGGAAGCGGCCAAGACGATCGATCCCGTCGTCGCGATGTATCGCGGGCTCGAGAGGCGGAACCACGGCGATCAATGGCTGCCGCTCGAATTCGCCGAGGCGCTATACGCGCGATCGCTCACCGACGAGACGCACCGTGCGGTGCTGCTGCGCGAGGCGGCGCAGCTTGTCGATCACCTGATCCCTTCAATTGCAAGGCTGCACGACACGCGTGCATGGCGCGCGCGCATCGCGGGGGCGCAGCGGCGAGCGGACCGCTCCGCTCCTGCGGGATAGAGGCGCGCAGGCGCCGGGTGGCCGCGACTTCGGTGCGGGTCGCTCTTCGCACCGTGGCCGAAGCGGCCGGCGATATGGCTGCGCTTAAACCGAAGTTAGGACCTCGACGCCGCTCTCGTCCTGCGCAGGCCGTGATCCGATTTGGGGGTCATTCAAGGCCTCTAATGATCTATGTCAAAGGTTCGCGCGACTTCGTCTCCCCCCAGCGTGTAATATCACGAGCTGCGATTAGGGACAGTGCCGGCAAGCCGAGATGACGTCCATCAGCCGTCGGGAGTTCGTATGCACGGCCACCGCCTTCGGGGGGCTGGCCCTGAGTCTTGAGCTGCCCGCGCAAGAGGGCGGGAGCGGGCGAGCGAGGGAGGCCGTTCACCGCGCTCCGAGATCTCCTTCCGCGTTTCTGCAGATCGGCGAGGATGAGAGCATCACGATCGTCACGCCCGCGGTGGAAATGGGGCAAGGCGGCCACACGGCCATGCCCATGATCATCATGGAGGAGCTGGGCGGGAACTGGCAACGGCTCAGGGTCGTGGACGCGCCGGCCGCCGCCATCTACGACAACCCCCTGCTCGGCCAGCAGTCGACCGTGGGGAGCTTCTCCGTCCGTGGCTGGTACGCGGAGCTGCGCAGGATCGGCGCGGCTGGGCGGACCATGCTCGTGGAGGCGGCAGCGCACACCTGGAGGGTGTCGGCCGCGGACTGCAGCGCAGAGAACGGCTACATCATTCATCGGCCGAGCGGACGAAAACGCTCCTTCGGGAGCGTCGCGAGGCTCGCGGCTCGCTTACCCGTACCCGAGAGCCCGCCTCTCAAGCCGCCCGGCCGATTCGAGCTGATCGGCAGCTCGCCTATGCGAGTGGATATTCCCGACAAGGTGGATGGCAGTGCCCGGTTCGGCATCGATATCACACTGCCCGACATGCTGTATGCGGCAGTGAAGACCTGCCCGACTCTCGGTGGAAAGCTCAAGTCGTTTGATGATAGCGCGTGCAGGAATATCAGCGGCCATTACGCCACCGTCCCGCTCGAGGATGGAGTCGTCGTCGTGGCGAGGTCCTATTGGCAGGCACGCAAGGCGCTCGAGAAGGTCAGCGTGGAGTACGATCCCGGCCCGCTCGCGAGACTGGATAGCGCCCAGGTTTCGCAGCGGCTGCGTGCGGGCTTCGACGCACCGGGGATAGTGGCGCGAGACGATGGGGATGCGCGCGCTGCTTTGACGCATGCGGCGAGCACACTCGAGTCGGTGTACGAGGTGCCGTATCTGGCGCATGCCTGCATGGAGCCGATGAACTGCACGGCACGGGTGACCGCCGATGGTGGCGAGGTCTGGTGCGGCACACAGTCTCCTCAAGCGGCCCAGCTGGCTGCGGCCCGCGTGCTGGGTTGCCCGCCCGCGAGGGTCGCCGTCCACGTTCAGTATCTCGGCGGAGGCTTCGGGCGCCGCGGGGAAGCCGATTTCGTCACGCAGGCGGTCACCGCGGCGAAGGCCACCGCGGGCCGCCCGGTGAAGCTGATCTGGAGCCGGGAGGAGGATATCCGCCACGACTTCTATCGCCCGGCCGCCGCCATCCGGTTTCGCGGCGGCCTGGACGCGGACGGGAGGCTGGTGGCGCTGGACTGCGCGGTGGTCAGTGCCTCGGCACCGTCCTTTGGTCGGCCCGGAGGGCCACCCTTCTTCACAGAAGGGGTGTCGGACCTGAACTATCACATCCCGAACTACCACGTGACCGGCCTGAACGAGAACATCGGCGTGCGCTTCGGCTTCTGGCGCTCGGTCAATGACTCCCACAATCCTTTCATGGTGGAGGGCTTCATCGACGAGCTCGCGCTGGCGGCCAAGCAGGACCCCTATCGCTTCCGCCGCGCCCTTTTGCAGCACGACTCGCAGGCCGCACGGCGGCAGCTGGGAGTTCTCGATCTCGTCGCGCAAAAGGCCGGTTGGGATCATCAACCCGAAGGGCACTTCCTCGGCATCGCAGCGTTCGGCGCGTTCGGCAGCTTCATCGCCACCGCCGTCGAGGTGTCCGTCAAGGAGCCGATAGTCACGGTGCACCGCGTGGTCACGGCGATCGACTGCGGGGTCGCCGTTCATCCGGACAACATCAAGGCCCAGCTGGAAGGCGGAATGGTGTTCGGTCTCGCTGCGGCGCTGCGCGGCGAGATCACGCTGCAGGACGGCGCCGTCACACAGGGCAATTTCAACGACTATCAGATGGTGAACCTGCTCGAGATGCCGCGCGTCGATTGCTACATCGTGCCGAGCCTCGCAGCACCCGGCGGCGTGGGCGAGCCGGGCACGGGTCCCATCGCTCCGGCATTGGCGAATGCCGTTTCCGCGGCGATGGGCCGGCGCCTGCGCTCGTTGCCGCTCAACAAGTATCAGCTCGCGTTCACCGCGGCGAGAGCCTGAGCATGGTCACCCTCAACGTCAACGGAGTGAATCACAGCATCGACGCGGAAGCGGACACGCCGCTCCTGTGGGTGTTGCGCGACGAGCTCGGCCTGACCGGGACAAAGTTCGGCTGCGGAATCGGTCTGTGCGGCGCCTGCACCGTATTGCTCGAAGGCCGGCCCGTGCGCAGCTGTTTGTTGAATCTGGGCTCGATGGAGGGCAAGTCGATCCTTACCATCGAGGGCCTGTCGAGCGACAAGAGTCATCCGGTGCAGAAGGCCTGGATTGCGGAGAGCGTGCCGCAGTGCGGCTACTGTCAATCGGGCATGATCCTGACGGCGGCGGCGCTGCTCGCGCAGACGCCGAATCCGAGTGATGCGGATATCGACACGGCGATGACCAACATCTGCCGCTGTGGCACGTACAATAGAGTGCGCAAAGCGATCCATCGGGCCGCCAAGATGGGCGCCACAAACGAGAATCAACGTCCCGTGGCTCCGGATGAGGCGCGCGACGCGGGAGCCTAGTGCCTCGTCCTTCAGTGAGGTAGGCCGGGGCCATTTGACGACAGAGTCGTCATTTGTCATGATATATGACGACTCTTTCGACACTCCTCTGTGGGCACCACCCCTCCATCTCTGCCCCGACTCCTCGACTTATCGCGCCTCGTGGCGCGGAAGTCGCACTTTCTGTTCGGGCCTCGGCAGACGGGGAAGAGCTACCTCATTCGGCACTCCCTCGCCAAGGCGCGTGTCTACGACCTGCTCGATAGCTCCGTCTACCTCGAGCTCAGCCTGAACCCTGCCAGGCTAGAGCAGGAGCTGCGAGCGAAGGATGAACTCGTCGTGATCGATGAGATTCAGCGCCTGCCGGGTCTGCTCAACGAGGTCCACCGGCTGATCGAAAGTCGCGGCGTGCGATTCCTCTTGACGGGATCGAGCGCGCGCAAGCTGCGCGGCGGAGGTGTCAATTTGCTCGGCGGGCGGGCGCGGGTGCGGCACCTCCGCCCGCTCAGCGCGCGCGAGCTCGGGACCCACTTCGACCTGGCTCGCGCGCTGAATCGAGGGCTGCTGCCTTCCATCTACTTTTCGGACGATCCGAAGTCGGATCTTCAAGCCTATTGCGGCGCGTATCTTCAGCAGGAGATTGTCGCGGAAGGCGCGACACGCAGCGTCCCCGCCTTCAGCCGGTTCCTGCGGGTCGCCGCGCAATGCAACGGCACTGTCGTCAACTTCACGGAGGTCGCGAACGATGCTCAGGTGCCGCGTACCACCGTTTACGAGTACTTCGAGATACTGCGCGACACGCTGCTTCTCGAGGAAGTTCCCGCCTGGCGCACCTCACGCACGCGCAAGCCACTAGTCTCGTCGAAATACTACTTCTTTGACGTGGGGGTTGTCGGACAGCTCCAGGGGCGGCTCTTCCTGCCGGACACGCCCGAATTCGGCACTGCGCTGGAGACGTACGTCGCTCACGAGCTCCACTGCTATCGCGACTACCTTTCCGGCGAGCCAATCCACCACTGGCGCTCGGCGTCCGGTTTCGAGGTGGATTTCCTACTCGGCGAGCATACGGCGATCGAGGTCAAGGCCAAGCGCTCGATCGGCGGACACGATTTGCGCTCGCTCCATGCCTTCAAGGAGGAAGGGCTCGCAAAGCGCTACCTCTGCGTCTGCCTGGAAAACCGGCCGCGACGCGTCGAGGGGATAGACATCGTTCCCCTCGCCCGCTTTCTGCACTCGCTCTGGGAGGGCGATTACCGGTAAAGGTCGGGTCCGGACCGTAGCCCAGGCCTCACGCCGCTGCCTGATCCTGCTCGAGGATCTCGAAGCTCTGAGCGATCCGATCGTACAGATCGAACATGCCGGCCTTGTTCGTCGTGCCGAATCCGAGCGTGTAGGTCACTCTCCCCTCGGTGAGGAAGTATTCGCGGCAACTCCAGGTCGCGCTGCCCTGGGGCCTATCGAAGTCGAGCGTGCGCGCGGCGCGGGGTCCGATCGCTGTGTCGGCGGAAGCGAAGTTCCCGAAACCCTTGTCCCGCAATATGCTCTGCACATGAGCGCAGCGCTCATCGAGGGTCTGCCGGGGACCGAAGCGTCCGCGAAAGATGATCAAGAGATGGCTTCCGTCCCGATAGGATGCGAACCTGATGACCTCGAAGGGGCTGTTGGTCCGCACGGGTGGGAAAGGTCGCCAATGCGTGGGGATGTCCAAGGCGAACGTCCCGTCCGGGCTTCTGTAGCGCTGCATGTCGCTCGCGTTCCTTGAGCTCGCGCTGTCTTCGCGCACGGCGGCGATCTCACGACCCGGCGGCTCTCCCCTGAGCGCCAGCACCGCGTTGCTCAGATACTCCCATCCGGCGCACGTGGCGTCGTCGTAGTGCGCCCATCGACCCCCCTGCTTGCTCGCGCCAAAGTGGACTTGCCAGCGGGCGTATTCCGAGGCGTCGCCGAGGCCATTGACGCGGCACAGCCGGATGAAGCGTGTTGCCAGCTCCTCGGCCGCGGCTGAGTCGAGGAGCGCCTCGCGTGCCGTCAGCCCCTTCGCAAGCTCCAGCAGCTTCTCGAGCGAGCGCCACCACTTGGAGGCCTCGCGGACGGCCAACATGTAGTCGATGAGACTTCCATTCGCCGCGGCGCGATCCGCAGCCGAGACCCGGTCCCACAATCGGTTGCCGTAGGCGTACACCTTGCGCGCCAGCTCGGGATTCCAGCTTGCACGCGCGAGAAACTGCTTGCGGAATCCGGATTTCTGAGCGAGCGCGTTGTGCTTCCTCAGCAGCTGTTGCGCTTCTGCGGACGCCGGGGACGCTCCAAGCTCCATCAGACGGCGGTATTCCGTGGCGATCGGAAGTGAGAGCTGGAAGAGCTCGCGGCCCTTCGTCACGTCTGACCGGGGGAGAGTCGCGTCGTGGGCGCGCCATTCCGTCAGCTCATCGCCCGTGAACATCTCGCTCACGATCTCCCGCGAGATGGCTGTCAAATCAGTCATGTCGATGTTCCGCAGGAGCGTGGATAGCTCGTCGATCGACAGCCGCTCGTGGTCTTGGAGCTTGCCGAGCGCCGCGTCGATCTGCCGGACCACCTTGTCCGTCGCAGCCTTCCGGGAGCGCCAGATCTCGAGTTGCACGCGGAGGATGCACGCCAGGGAAGGCGATTTCCCGGTGAGCGTTTCCCGGATCTGCGCGAGCGTCAGGCCGAGGCCTTTGAGGGCCGCAATGGCGGCGAGCCGGGTCAATTCCGCCGGCCCGTACAGGCGCCAGCCCTTCGATGACCGCCGGGGCACGATGAGGCGGTAGCGCTCGTAAACGCGCAGGGCTCGTACGGTGAGACCCATCCGGCGGGCACATTCCGAGGCGCGGAGCGCATTGGTTTTTCGCAGCTTTGCCATGCAGCCGTGGAGGGTAAGCCATGACCCAAGGTCCGGGTCAAGTTGGGCGCCGCCCGCTCGGGGTGCGTGCGCGGCTGATGCGGAGACCGGGGGGCGGCGGCTCAACTGTCGCCGGAATCCTTCTCCGCCCGCGGAATTCCGGATCGCTTGGCGCGCCGCGCCTTGCGCTTGGTCTTGGTCCGGGTGGGGCGAGGGCCCGGCTCGCTGACGGGCACGCTCTGATAGTCGTCATGCCGGAGAAAATCGGCCACGGTCCCAAACCCCTCAAACGCGAAGTAATCCGCCAAATGCCACTGCGAAGGGTACTTCAGGCCTGCGAAAGCAGCTGACCCCCGCGTCCGCGGGTCCATGCCGAGGTCTTCAGCCGCCGCCAGGATCTCCTCGTCCGATGCCTCGACCAGCTCTTTCTCCAGAGCTTGCAAGATGCGCGCGAGCGCCCGCTCGGGCGAAGTGTCTTTCACGTTGGCGCGCATGTCAGTCCCTCCCGGAGCAGCCTGCGACGCATGCGCTTGCGCGCCGAATCGTAGTCCGTCTTGGAAATGCGGTAGTTGGAGCGGATCCTCTCCGCCGAGAGTCCGTCGCCGAGGCCGGTGATGATCTGCAGCGCGACGGCGTCGTCGGCGAAGAGCCGGTGGATCGCGGTGAGCTCTTGCTGCGCAACCAGCGAGCGTTCGGGGTCCGGCGACGGATCGGGCAGATCGATTTCCCGGGAGTCGACGCTCGGCCGATCGAGTCCCAACGTTCCGGGAGAGCCCGGCCGTGCATGCACGCGGCGCCAGTGCTCGGATTTGAGGCTCCGCATGACGCCCGCCAGGAACGGCACGGTGGTCACGCCCTCCGGCTGCCGGCGCGACCCGACGAGAACCCGCGTGAAGGCCTCCTGAAGCAGGTCCTCCCAGCTCACATCGGGCGGGAGTCCCCGGGCGTGCAGCCGGGCAATCGTTTTCAGGCGCAGGAGATCCATCTCGTGCACGAGCTCCAGCGCGAGCGCCGTTTCGACGGGCCTGAGGATGCGAGTGTCGACGAGGGGTGGGAACCGGGCCATATCGAGTGCTTCTCCCACCGAGTATGCGCAATCGGGAGTGCAGCTCGGACAGCCGCCGGAAAATATTTCCGCCGGCGTCAGTACAGCGACTTCAGCAGGCGCGCGGAGCGGGGGAGGTAGTACCGGTCGGGATTCAAGGACACGATGACGCGCGTGGCCCGGCCGAAGATGTTCCGCCGCGGCACGAGCCCGATGTAGCGCGAGTCGGCGCTGTTGTCGCGGTTGTCGCCGAGCACGAAGTATCTTCCCTTGGGGATCACCATCGGGCCCAAAGTGGAAGGTGCCCAGCGGTCGGGCAATAGCAGGATGTCGTGCACAACCCCGATGCCGGACTCCCGCACAACGGTGGGATCCTGAGCCTGCGTCGCCGCAAGCAGTGTCTGCAATTCACGAGTATCGCCGGGCGCGTATCGTTCCGCGACGCCGTTCACGATCAGTTGCTCGGCATGCATCGCCACCGTATCGCCGGGAACAGCGATCACTCGCTTGACCAGCTGTATGCCGTCCGCCGGCGAACGAAAGACGATGATGTCGCCGCGCGCCGGATCCTCACCCCACGTCAGGTGGACGAGCGTGAACGGCACGCGCAACCCGTAGATGTGCTTGTCCACGAGCAGGCGGTCGCCTTCCAGGATCGTGGGATTCATCGATCCGGTGGGCACATACACCCAATCGGCCCACGCGGAGCGGAAGCCGAGCATCAAGAGCAGGAATGCGAGGAGACCGCGATAATCCTGCCAGTGCCTGCGCAATCGCCTCGGCATCGGCGCGTCCGTGCGCGCCGACGCGCTTGCCGCGTAGCTATCGCCTGCCTGGTTGTCGTGCGCGCGTGTCATCGCGACGAGTGGACGTCGACCCAGAAGCGCGGCGCTTGCGAACGCAAACGAGCTGGAGAGCCGCCGCACACAGTCTCGCAGGGTCAATCCCACAGCGGTGCAGATGACCCCGAGTACCTGGCTCCAAAGCCAAATCGCCGTCCGGCCCCGTTGGACTTCCTCGACGAGGTCTCCGGCGAGTGCCTCGCGCCGGTACCGGGGTCCAAGAAGTTCCAGCATCCGGATCGCGAGCATCGCGAGTCTCAGGGAGCGCACTGACCCTGCCTACCTCTCTGCTTCTGCTTTCTGCGGTATAGCAAATAAGGACTCGGGTCCAGCGCGAAGATGAGAATAGGCCACTTCCACTGGAGGGTCGCAAAGACCAGTAGGCTCCACCACCAGACCAGCAGGAGCAACCCGTGGCGCCGCGGCGACGGAGTACGGCACCTCTCGGCGAGAGCCCAGAGAGCTTGCCGCCAGTACCAGCCTCCCGAGCGTCCGCGCCGATACTCCTCCGTCAAATCCCCGATGAGCGCGTCGCGGCGGTACCGGTCGCCGAGATGGTCCAGAAGCCAGGTGGCGAGTCTCGGTGGTCGATCGCGCTTCAAGTCCCGCTTCCTTTGAGCTCGGGAAGGCCGCTCCACAGCCGCGTGAGCATCGACTGGGCCTCCCGCACTTCCCGTAATCCCTTGGCGGTCAGCCGGAAGAGGGCCTTGGCCCGCCCGCCGCGCTCCGCCGTGGGCTCGCCGAGCTCCGACACGACGAGGCCCTTACCCTCGAGCCGAGACAGCGTCGTGTAGACGCTGCCGAGCGCAACGTCTCGCCCGCTGCTCGCCTGAATCTCCCGGGCGATCGGGATGCCCGAGGCGTCGCGGCCCGCCCGCATCACGGCCAGCAGGACCAGCAGCTCCAGCGATCCGAGATACTCTCGCTTGCGCATTTATTTAACTTTAGCGAAAGAATAGGGCACGCGCAAGCTGATGCCGCTCCACTGAAGGAGCGCGGCCGACCGTCCAGGCCAGGTACTCGGGCCAGCCGCGTCCGAGCCGACCGGCATCCACGCGAGCATCAGGGCGTGGAGGATCGTGCTCGCTGCAGGACGAGCTCCGCCATTGCAAGGGACTGCTCCGTTGCTCGCGACTGCAGGCCGGCGGCGACGCCCAGCCGATCGGCGAGCTGGCGATTCTGGCTCACCTTCCACTTGCCCTGGATTCGCGAGATGGGGATCTCGATACCGACGATCCGGGCAATCATCTGATCCCTGTAGTCCTGTGGAGCATCGGATACTTGCCACGGCAGCGCCTGACCGGACTCGTGCTGCGCGGTCAGCTGCGTCACGTGCTCCAGCAGCCACGCCGGATCCTCTATCGACCGGGGGTGCCCGTAGGCATGAACGACGGCGTAGTTCCATGTCGGCACCGCCTTCCCGTCGGCGTGCTTGCTCGGGTACCAGGAGGGAGTGATGTACGACTCCGGTCCCTGAAAGACGACGAGCGCCTCGACCGGCTTCCCTAATTGTTTCCACACGGGATTCGAGCGGGCGACGTGCGCGTGGAGTGTCCCGGCGGGTCCCCCGCCGGGGCTCACCAAGAACGGCATGTGATTGGCGACCAGCTCCGCGTCGCCCGGAATCACGAACGTGCCGAACGCGTGCGAGCGGATCAGCTGGTGGAGCACGTCCAGCCGGGTCTCCTCGAACTGCTGAGGCAAGTACATACGCGGACCTCTGTGTGCGCAGCGGCTGTCGCCGAAGCGGAGTTACCCGAAGGGGCGCTCGCATCGACAGATAGCACTGGAGCCGCCGGGGCCGCAAGCCGAACGCACGACACGTGCTATCCCGCTCTAGATCGCACGAGAAACTCCGGACCCGATTGCAATTTGATGCGATGATGTTATGATGCTCTGATGCGAGCTGAATCGGAGGTCCTCCCATGCGCACGACTCTGTCCCTGGATCCCGACGTTCTGAGCGCCGCCCGTCAGATTGCGGCTGCGCGCTCGCAAAGCATCGGTGAGGTCATCTCGGAGCTTGCACGCCGCGGACTCGAGGCAAGAGCGAAGGTGCAGACGCGGCACGGATTTCCCGTCTATCAGGTGCGCGAGGGTGCGGCGCCGCTCACTCCGGAGGACATCCGGCGGGACGAGGACGAGAGGTGAGCGTCCATCTGCTCGATGTGAACGTATTGATCGCACTCGCTTGGCCGCAGCACGTCCATCATGCCCCGGCGCACAAATGGTTCGGTCGTACTGGTCACGCCGCGTGGGCTACCTGCCCGCTGACGGAGACGGCATTTGTCCGTATTTCATCGAATCTGAAGATCATCCCTGAGGCAGTGAGCCCACGCGAGGCGGTGGAGGTGCTGAGGAAGATCGTCTCGCTGCCGGGGCATCACTTCTGGGGTGATGCGATCCCCGTGGCGAACGCGCCAGTCTTTGGCAGTCTCGCGCTGGTCGGTCATCGGCAGGTGAACGACGCGTATTTGGTCGCGCTGGTACAGCAACAGGGAGAGAAGCTGGCGACGTTCGACCGCGGGGTGGCCGAACTGCTTCCGACACCCAAAGAGCGGACTCGGTACGTCACCATCATCGAGGTGTGAGTCGGCCGAGGCGTGCGCCGCGGCGCTTCAAGAGGTTCAGGTTCAGCTACCTGGGTCCCAGTTCTCGCGAGATGTTCCGCTCCGCTTAGAATGACGGTCGCCCTGCAGCGCAGGTGGAGTCCCCATGTCAATGAAGCTCACGTATTGGATGCTCACATGTTGCGCGATCGTCGTTGGCTCGACGCTGCTGGCCGTTGCGGCGCCGCCGCCTGGTGCCGACCCCAACACCGCCGCAGGCAACGCTGAATCCGCGACCCTATGGATCTATCCAGTGATCAAGGACTACGGCGGCGTGCACCCGCGCTCGGACCTGCCGGCGGGGACGGCTCCGGGAGTCGAGTACAAGGTCATTGCGGACGTGACTCAGGCGAGCCCGGATCACTCGAAGGTCTCCGGCTCGCTGGTGCGATTGGCACGGCTCGTGAACTTGCTGGCGTACGCCGGGGTGCCGGCAGCAGACGTGCACATCGCGGCGGTCATCGAGGGCGAGGCAGGCTATGCCGCCTTTTCAAACGCCGCCTATAGGAAGCGTTTCAACGTCGACAATCCGAATCTCGCCCTGCTGCATGAGCTCAAGCAGTCGGGGGTCGAGCTGATGGTCTGTTCGCAGGCCATGGCCGAGAACGGCCTGGCGGACAGCGATATCTCGCCTGATGTGCAGATCACCTTGTCGGCGTTGACCGACTTTGCCGTGTACGGAGAGCGCGGCTACAGCTACCTGCAGCTCTAGCGAGCGGCCCGCGCCTCGAGCAGCGCGATCGGCGATTCGGTGGGCGTCACGCTCGCCAGCTCAAGGCCCGCCCGACTGAAGAGTTCGGCGTACTCCTCGGGCGTGCGCTCCTTGCCGGTCACCATCACCAGCATGTTCACGTCCACGAGCGCGGTGAACGGCGACGAGCCGCCCTGCAGGATCGGCAACTCGGCAACCACGACCCGCGCCGCGGGCGCCATCGCCTTGCGGATGCATCGGAGAATGCTCACGCACTCATCGTCGGTCCAGTCGTGCAGGATGTGCTTCAGCAGATAGAGGTCCCCTCCGGCCGGCACGGACTCGAAGAAATTGCCGCTGACGCGCTCGACGCGGCCGGCGACGCCCGCCTCCTTGAGTGCCGGGCCGGCGAGCTCCACCACTTCCGGCCGGTCGAACAGCACGCCGCGCGCCTGCGGCACTTTTCCGAGGACCGCTGCGAGAAAGGCGCCATGCGCGCCGCCCACGTCGACGATGAGACGAGCACCGGCGAAGGAGTACGCCGCGAGGATCGCTTGCATTTCCGCCCCGGACATCGCTGTCATGTTCTCGGAGAACAGACGACCCTCCTCGGGATTCTCGGTTTGGTAGTAATCCCAGGCGCTCATTCCAAACAGCTTCTGGAATGCCGGTTGTCCGGTGCGGATGCAGTCCTCGACGTGTCCCCAGGACTGCCAGTGCGCCGTATCGAGCTCCGAGGCGATGGAGGCGCGCATCGACCCCGGTATGCCGGAGCGCAGGCAGTTGCCGACGGGCGTGAGATCGAACCGGCCGCCGGCGTCCTGGGTCAGCACTCCGATGGAGGTCATGGCGCGAAGCAGGCGATACAGCGCATCCCGATCGGCTCCGATGAGCGGCGCCAGTTCCGCTGCGGTGCGCGGCCCCTTGGCGAGCTGATCGGCGACACCGAGCCGCGCGATGGCGGCGACGGCGCGGGCCGCCCAGAAACCGGTGATGAGATCCAGGATTTTCGCCTGAGGCGGCGGGCCCTTCGGAGGTGTGCTCATCCGTTGCTCCCGGAGCGGTGTCGTGGGATGGGGGCTTGCGGTGCGGCCATGCTAGCAGGTTTCGACCGACCGTCATCCGAGGCTACGCCGGTGGTCGCTCGCCGCCGCGAGCGAGAATTCCACCACGGGCTGTGCTAAAACGCGGCTCATGAACAAGATCACGATCCAGACGAGGGACGGGAGCAGCCCGAGCTATGTATTCCGCCCGGCCGCCGGCAGCTCGTGGCCCGCGGTGCTCGTCTTCATGGACGGGCTCGGCATTCGTCCTGCCATGCTCGAGGTCGGCGAGCGCCTCGCGACCTACGGCTATTACGTGCTGCTACCGGACCTCTTCTATCGGTCCGGACCGTACGAGCCGATGGACCCCCACACGGTGTTCTCCGATCCCGAGAAGCGCAAGGTCCTGATGGAGAAGTTCTTCGGGCCGGCGACGCCGGCCAACATCATGTCCGACACCCGCGCATTCCTCGATTACCTCGCGGCGCAGTCCGACGTGAGGCCCGGCGGGATCGGCACGACGGGATACTGCATGGGCGGGCTGATGTCGCTCACGGCGGCCGGAACGTACCCGGAGCGCATCGTTGCCACGGCGTCGTATCACGGAGGGCGGCTCGCGACCGATGCGCCGGACAGCCCGCACCTACTGGCTTCGAAGATCAGGTCGCGGGTCTACGTTGCGGGTGCGATCGAGGACCAGTCATTCCCCGATGACATGAAGAAGCGGCTAGAGGACGCCCTGACCGCAGCCGGTGTCGACCACAAGATCGAGACGTATCAGGCCAAGCACGGCTGGGTGTTTCGCGATACACCCGTCTACGACGCCGCCGCCGCCGAGCGCCACTGGCAGACCCTTGTCGCGCTGTTCGACGCGAAGCTGAAGCGCTAGCGATTGCCGCCGCCGGGCGGCTTGGCGAGCAGGTTGCGGATTTCCTCGAGCAGGACTTCCTGGCGTGGCGGCGGTGGAGGCGCGGCCGGCGCAGCCGGCTTCTTGAGCTTGTTGATTCCCCGCACGCAGATGAAGATGACGAACGCGATGATCAGGAAATTGACCGCCGACTGCGCGAGCACGCCATACTTGAGCAGCACGGGCGCGCCCTTGGCGTCAGTGGAAATTCTCCAGGCGAGATTGGAGAAATCGGTGCCGCTCGTCAGCACGCCGACTACGGGCATGATGATGCCGTTGACAAGCGAGGTGACGATCGTTCCGAACGCCCCGCCGATGACGACACCGACCGCAAGATCGATGACGCTGCCGCGCATGGCGAATTCTTTGAATTCACTGGCTATGCTCATGACTTTCTCCTCGATGTTTGAGGGGGCTTCGCATCAGAACGAGTAGACGAGATTGACGGTCTCGACCGTGTCGAGTGACTTGATGTGAGGCGGGGGCTGGGTGTTGTCCTGCACGCTGTAGCCGAGGCTGAGCGCCAGCTTCTTGGACATCTTGACGGTGAGCGCCAGCGTGTTCGTGATCAGCGTATCGCTCGACCCCGCGTCGATCAGGAGCTGGTCGGACAGTGTGGTCGTGCCGGTGAGCTTCTGAGAGTAGTCGAGACCGGCGGTGGCGACGGCGAAGCCCTGGGACGGCTGCAGAGTTCTCGCGGTCAGCGTCGTGCCCATGAAGTTGGGGACCAGCTCCTCGGGGCGTTGCGACATGTAGCCTGCGCCGAGCTGCGTGCTGAGCGTGATCGAGCTGGTGTTGATCAGCTTGTACCCCATGCCCGCCGTGCCGGTCGCCTGGTATTGAAATCCGTCGAACAGATCGTGTCCGTAGCGCAGGGCGCCGAACGCATAGAGGTCCGCGTTGATGTTGTAGTTCGACTGCCACAGCGCGTCGTAGCGTTCCGCCGAGGTGACATCCGCACTCTGTCCGTAGAGCAGGTCGAGATGCAGGGTGTGCTTCCATGCGTCTTCCAGGTACGACATGTCGAGCGCGGCGTTCGCCGACTTGGCTTCGGAATTGCCCTGGGACGCCAGGTAGCCGAACTGGCCCGAGCCGGTCCAAACGCCCATCGGCGGCGCCGGCGCCGGCGCGGGATCGTCGGCCAGCGCAGTGAGGGGCAGCAGGGCCACGACCGTCCATATCGTTCCGCGCGTTCTATTCACTGTGAGGTCTCCCTTTGCCGATTGTCCGAAGGATCTGATGAAAGGATGGTTTCGGCGCCGTAGATCAGCGCACTCCCGCGGCCATTCGCCGAACCCCTCTGGCGGCCCTCTCGACGGTCCGCTCGCGGGTCTCAGGACTTGGCAATTTCCGCGGCGGCTGGCCCGGCGTCGGACGCATCGAGCTGTCTCGCGGCGCTTTCGCTGCGCTTGCGCTCGAAGATCTCCTCGCGATCGACTGCCACGCTCCGCGGCGCGTTGATGCCGATTCGGACCTGATTGCCTTTGACGGCAAGCACGGTGACGACCACATCGTCACCGATGTGAACGGTCTCGCCCGAGCGACGTGTCAGAATCAGCATGGATGACTCCCTGTGGTGGAACGGTTCCCGGACCGGGCGGACAGGAGACGGCGCCTGTCCTTGCGCACTGGAATGTCCGCGCAGCTCCGTTTTCAGTTCTTCTCGTTGCGACCGTCCTCATTATATAGACACCTCGGCCTGCATCCGCAAGCTGCGTTGCGAACGGTCGCCCGGATCGTCGCGGCCGGGCGGCGAGAGCCGGCATTCCGCCCATCGTCGCCGGGACGGGTTTTACCGGTACAATCGCTTCTCGACGCTCTGCGGTACCCATGCTCAATTTCGGCGACGTATCCATCCGCCGCGGCTCGCGGCTGCTGTTCTCCGGCGCGACTTTCGCACTTTTTCGCGGCGAGAAAGTCGGCATCACCGGCGTGAACGGCAGTGGCAAATCGAGCCTGCTCGCGCTGGTGCGCGGGGAGCTCCAGCCCGAGGAGGGTACGTTCGAGATGCCGCCCGGCCTCACCCTCGCGTACGTTGCGCAGGAATACAACGCGAGCGACCGTCAAGCGATCGAGCTGGTGCTCGACGGTGACACCGAGCTGCGGGGGATCGAGCACGATATCGAAGAGGCGGAGCGCAACCACGACGGTGCCCGGCTCGCGGAATCCCATGCTCGGTACGCAGCGGCCCAAGGCTATGACGCGCGCAGCCGAGCCGCCCGTCTGATGCATGGGCTCGGGTTCACGACGGCCGACGAGGCACGGCCGGCGCACGACTTCTCCGGCGGCTGGCGCGTGCGCCTGAGTCTTGCACGGGCGCTGATGTGCCGCTCCGACCTGCTGCTGCTCGACGAGCCGACCAACCATCTGGATCTCGATGCGATCCTGTGGCTCGAAGGCTGGCTGCAGAACTACACGGGCACGCTGCTCCTCATCACGCACGACCGGGAATTCCTCGATGACATCGTGAATCGCGTGGTGAATCTCGAGCACGGCACGGCCCGCTCTTATCGCGGGAACTACTCCGCATTCGAGGAGCAGCGCGCGGCCGAGCTCGCGCAGCAGGCGGCGCTCTTCACCCGCCAGCAGCGCGAGATGGCGCACATGCAGTCCTTCGTCGATCGGTTTCGCGCCAAGGCGAGCAAGGCGCGGCAGGCCCAGAGCCGCTTGAAGGCGCTCGCGCGCATGCAGCGCATCGCGCCGGCGCACGTGGACTCCTCGCTCGAGCTCTCGTTCGAGCAGCCCGCCAAGCTCCCGCGCCCGCTCCTCGCGGTGGAGAAGCAGTCCGCGGGCTACGATGGACGCGAAGTGCTCCACGAGGTGACGCTCACTCTCGCACCCGACGACCGGATCGGACTGCTGGGGCGCAACGGTGCCGGAAAATCCACTTGCATGAAGCTGCTCGCGGGCGAGATCCCTGGGCTCGGCGGCACGCGGAGCGCGGCCCGCGATCTGACGCTCGGCTATTTCGCACAGCATCAGATCGAGCAGCTCGCGCCGCAGGAGTCGCCGCTCCGGGCGCTGTTGCGGGTCGGAGGCGCGCGCGCCGTCCGCGCGACCGAGCAGGAATTGCGCGACTATCTTGCGAGCTATGGATTTCGCGGAGACCGGGTGTTCGAGCCTTTGGAGCCGTTCTCCGGGGGTGAGAAGGCACGCCTCGCGCTCGCGCTGGTCGCGTACCTGCGGCCCAACTTGCTGCTGCTCGATGAGCCGACCAACCACCTCGACCTCGAGATGCGCCAGGCGCTCGCCGTCGCGCTGCAGGACTACGAGGGCGCCGTCGTGCTCGTCTCGCACGACCGGCACCTCCTGAGAACGGTGGTCGATCAGCTTTACATCGTGCACGCGAGCCGGCTCGCGCCGTTCGACGGCGACCTCGACGACTACGCGAAGTGGCTGGCGGAAGCGGGGCGCGCCGCCGCTGTGTCGGGGCAGCAGAACGCAATGCCCGCCGAGCGCGAGGCGGAAACCGCGGAGTCCCGCAAGCAGCGTAAGCGAGAGGAGGCCGAGTACCGCAATCGCCTGAGCCCTCTTCGCGCGGCGGTCGCGAGCGCCGAGCGCGAGCTCGAGCGTCTGCACGCGGAGCAGTCGCAAGTGCAGACCGCGCTCTTGGCGACGGATATTTACGCGGACCAATCGAAGCCGCGCTTGCTCGAGCTGCTGGAGCGGCAGGCGCGCCTGGCGCGAGAGACGCAGGCGGCGGAAACGTCGTGGCTCGAGCAGACGGAACGGCTGGAAGCCGAGAGCCGACGCTTGTCGCAGTCGACAGGCGACGATTGAGCGAGCCCAGCGTTACAGCCAGAGGGCCCCGACGAGCACCGTGAGCGCGGTGAGCGGCACGCCGGCTTTCAGGTAGGTCCAGAATCGGATCTTGACGCCGTGCGACTCCGCGCTTCGCGCGACGATGAGGTTTGCGATGGACCCCACGAGCGTGAGATTGCCCGCGAGGGTGGACGCCATCGCGAGGACGAGCCAGGCCCGCCGCGGGTCGTGCAGCGCGGTGACGAAGGGTCTCAGCACGAGCACGGCGGGCACGTTGCTTACGAGGTTCGAGAGCACCAGGGTGACCGAGGTCAAGACGGAGACTCGCTCGAGCCCCATCGCGCCGATGACGGTCTCGGCCCGGTTGGAGACCACCCATTTCTCCAGGCCGGCGACCACGATGAACAGGCCGGCAAACATGGCGAGGAGAGGCCAGTCGATCCCGGCGTAGACTTTGCGGGCATCCACCCGGCGGGTGATGAGCATCAGCGCCCCGGCGGCGATCGCGACCGCAGGCGGCGGCAAGCCCGCAAAAAAAGCCGCCATCATCGCAAGGGTCACCAGAACCGACTTCACCATGAGCGCGCGATGGGTGCGATGGCGTCGCACCTCCCCCGTCTGCGTCCCGGCGCGGAGCGACTCGAAGCTCCAGAACTCGCCGCGGAATATCAGGGCGAGCAGCGCGATCGTGAGCAGGAGCCCGATACCGGCGACGGGCGCCAGGGCGGCGGCGAATCGGGCGTAGGGGATGCCGGAGAGGCTGCCGATGATGATGTTCTGCGGATTGCCCGTGATCGTCGCGACGCTGCCGACGTTCGAGGCCATGGCGACGGCGAGCAGGTAGGGGACGGGCGGGCGTTTGAGCCGGGCCGTGAGCTCGCACACGAGCGGCGTGAGCACCAGGCAAACGGCGTCGTTCACCAGGAAAGCCGAGAAGAAGCCGCAGACGAGCACCACTGCCACGAGAAGGAAGAACGGATAGCGCGCGTGTGCCGCCGCCCAGGCGCTGACCGTCTCGAAGAAGCCCGACAGCCTCAAGTTCGCGATCACGATCATCATCCCGAGCAGCAGGGTGAGGGTGCCGAGATCGATGGCGCGGTAGGCCTCGTCGAGAGAGAGGGCGCCGCACGCGACCATCGCGGCGGCTCCCGCGAGCGCGGCGCCGGCACGGTCGAGCCGCAACCCCGGGACTCCGCCGAGCGACATGGCGAGGTAGGTCAGCAGGAAGACGACGATGGCGGCGGCTTCAGTGGGCATGGAGTCGGCTCATCCCAGCCCGGGGGGCGATCGAGTTAAAATGCACGATGCCTGCGCCCCGAACCTCGATGCTCGACAACGTCCGCGCCGTTGCATTCGACCTCGATAATACCCTGTGGGATGTCGAGCCTGTGATCGCGCGCGCGGAGCGGCGCCTGCTCGAGTGGTTGCGCGAGCACTGTCCGCGCATCCCGGAGCGGGTCTCGATCGAGGACATGCGGGCCGCGCGCGCGCGGCTCGCCCGCGAGGAGCCGGAGAAGGCGCACGATATGACCTACCTGCGCACCGAGGCGCTCGCCCGGCACGCGCGCGAATGCGGATACGGGGCCGAGGTTGCCGAGCGCGCGTTCGAGGTCTTCTTCTCCGCGCGCAACGAGATCGAGCTCTTTCGCGATGTGCGGCCGGCGCTCGAGCGGCTGCGGGCGCGCTACGTGCTCGCGACGCTGAGCAACGGCAATGCCGATCTCGCGCGCATCGGGCTTTCTGGGCTGTTCGCACTCTCCCTCAACGCGCGGCAGATCGGCGCCGCGAAGCCGAGCCTTTTGTGCTTCCAGCGGCTCGCGCAGGAGCTCAATCTCGCGCCGCCGGACATCCTGTTCGTGGGCGACGACCCGGTTCTCGACGTGGAAGGAGCGCGCGCGGCGGGCCTGCGCACGGCCTGGATCAACCGCCGCCGCGTCCCGTGGCCGGGTGATCTCGCGGCTCCCGACCTCATCGTGAGCGATTGCGCCGCACTGGCGGACGCTCTGGAGCCGGGGCGCGGGCTCCGATCTGCCCAGACGCGCGGCCGCGCGCTATCCTGACGGATCGTTCCGTCACGCCGCCTCCCCATGCCGAACGCCTATCTCTGCGACGCGATCCGTACCCCCTTCGGCCGCTACGGCGGTGCGCTGGGTCCCATGCGCGCCGACGATCTGGCGGCCGTCCCGCTGCGGACGCTCGTCGAGCGCCACCCGAAGGTCGACTGGGCGCTGCTCGACGATGTGTACTACGGCTGCGCGAACCAGGCGGGCGAGGACAACCGTAACGTCGCGCGCATGGCAGTGATCCTCGCCGGGCTGCCCGAGGCCGTGCCGGCCGTCACCGTCAACCGCCTCTGCGGCTCGAGCCTGGATGCGGCGGCGCTCGCCGCGCGCGCCATCCAGACAGGGGAGGCGGACCTCGTCGTTGCCGGCGGCGTCGAGAGCATGACTCGCGCCCCGTATGTCCTCGCCAAGGCCGAGAGCGCCTTCGCACGCGGCGGGAAGCTCGAGGACACGACGCTCG
Source organism: uncultured Gammaproteobacteria bacterium (assembly GCA_963849095.1). Taxonomy (GTDB): domain Bacteria; phylum Pseudomonadota; class Gammaproteobacteria; order Steroidobacterales; family Steroidobacteraceae; genus JASHUC01. Next base: position 122,021 of record CAWKGA010000009.1, on the reverse strand, counting down.
GCTGGCGCTTCGTCAATCCACTGGTGAGGACGCGCGTCGGCATCGACTCCATGGCGGAGACGGCCGAGAACCTCGTCGCCGAACGCGGCATCTCGCGGGCGGATCAGGACGCATTCGCCCTGCGCAGCCAGCAGCGCTATTCGCGCGCCCGCTCCGCGGGCTTCTTCACGCGCGAGATTGTACCCATCTCCGTCCAGCAGCCCCGGCAGCCGGCCCGCATGGTCGAGGCGGACGAGCATCCGCGCCCCGATACCAGTCTCGAGGCCCTCGCGAAGCTCAAAGGCGTGGTGCGGCCCGAGGGCTCTGTCACCGCCGGCAACTCCTCCGGCATCAACGATGGAGCCGCCGCGTTGCTGCTCGCGAGCGACGCCGCGGTGAGCCGCCATGGCCTCGAGCCGCGCGCTCGGATCGTCGGGAGCGCGGTGGCCGGCGTCCCGCCGCGCATCATGGGCATCGGCCCGGTACCGGCGACTCGCAAGCTCCTCGCGCGAGCGAGACTCTCACTCGCCGAGATCGACGCGATCGAGCTCAACGAGGCCTTCGCGGCCCAGGCGCTCGCCGTGCTGCGCGAGCTCGGTCTGCCCGATGACGCCGACCACGTGAACCCGAACGGCGGCGCCATCGCCATCGGCCATCCGCTCGGCGCGAGCGGCGCTCGGCTCATCGCGACGGCGCTCAATCATCTCGGGGCAACGGGCGGGCGCCGCGCCCTGTGCACCATGTGCATCGGAGTCGGCCAGGGGATTGCATTGCTCATCGAGAGGGTGTGAGCCGCGTGCCCGCGGTCGCCGTCGGGGCGCTCATTTCTCCGGCAGCGCGACGCTCAACTCGAGCATCTCGTGGCCTTCCGCGCGGTCGAGGTGGATGTGGACCGCCTCCGGGTCGACGTTCACGTACTTGCGGATGACCTCGAGCAACTCGCGCCGCAGCAGGGGCAGGTAGTCCGGCCCGCCCCGCGCCGTACGCTCCTGCGCGACGATGATGCGCAGCCGCTCCTTGGCGACCTGGGCGGACGGCGGCGGGCGGCGGAAGAGATCCAGCAGCCGCATCTCAACCTCCGAACAGGCGCGAGAACAAGCCCTTCTTCGGCTCCTCGATGAAGCGCAGCGGGATCGCTTCTCCGAGCAAGCGCCCCACGGCGTCCTGATAGGCGTGCGACACGATGCTCTCCGCGTTGAGAATGACCGGCGTGCCGGCATTCGACGCCGTGAGCACGTCGGGGGATTCGGGGATGACCCCCACCACGTCGAGGCCGAGGATCTCCTTCACGTCTGCGACGCTCATCATCTCGCCGCTTGCGACGCGGCGCGGACTGTAGCGAGTGAGCAGCAGATGTTCCCGAACGCCGCCGTTGCCCTTCTCGGCTCTCTGCGTCTTGCTCGCGAGCAGGCCGAGGATGCGGTCCGAGTCGCGAACCGAGGAGACCTCCGGATTGACCACCACGACGGCGCGGTCGGCGAAGTACATCGCGAGGTGCGCACCCTTCTCGATGCCCGCCGGCGAGTCGCAGAGGATGAAGTCGAACCCGTCGGCCGCGAGCTCATCGAGGACGCGCCGCACGCCGTCGGCCGTCAGCGCATCCTTGTCGCGAGTCTGGGAAGCCGCGAGCACATAGAGGTTCTCCAGGCGCTTGTCCCGGATCAGCGCCTGCTTGAGCGTGCACTCGCCCTGGATGACGTTGACGAAGTCGTACACCACGCGACGCTCGCAGCCCATGATCAGGTCGAGGTTGCGCAGGCCGATATCGAAGTCGATCACGGCCACACGCTTGCCGAGTCGCGCGAGGCCGCAGGCAATGCTGGCCGATGTGGTGGTCTTGCCGACGCCCCCCTTGCCGGAAGTGACGACGATGATTTCCGTCAATTCTCGATCTCCTATCCGATACGCGCCAGCCGCAAATCATCTCCATCGAGCCACGCCTGCACGGCGCGCCCGTCGAGCTCCTCCGGGATGGTCTCGAATACCCGAAACACGCCTGCGACCGAGACGAGCTCGGCATGAAATTCCTGGCAAAAGATGCGGGCCGCCGTATCACCATGGGCCCCTGCCATGGCGCGGCCGCGCAATGCGCCATAAATGTGGACGCAGCCGTCCGCCATCACTTCCGCACCGGCGCCCACTGTCGCGGTGACGATCAGGTCGCGATGCCGGGCGTAGAGACGCTGCCCGGATCGCACCGGCTGGTGGTGGAGGAGCGCTACGTTGTCGGCATTTGGCGGCGGCTCCACCGCCGACGCGAGCGTGGCCTGCCGCTCCGGGTTGGCTTGCGGCACCGGGTCGGCCGGATGAAGCGGCGTAGCGTCCTGCACCGGCGCGGCCTGAGAGACCGGCTGCAGCACCGGCGGCGACTTGGTCGGCACGCGAAATTGCGCGAGCACCGGCAAATCCAGCGCGCGCGCCAGCGTGGCGGCGAAGGGCGGACCAGTCACCAGACCGATCGGCAGCATGCCGGCCCTGCGCACGGCGTCGACGACGGCGCGCAGCTCGCGCGCATCGGGCTCCTTGTCGAGCAGGCTCAGGTCGAGGCCCACGGCCGTGCGCTCGAAGAAGCGGGGCGCGGTCGCCACCCGTCCCGTCAGCTCGTCCAGGATGGCTCCCGGATCCACGGTGCGGACCCGCACCTGCGCGAGGTCGAGCAGTCCGAAGCGGATCTCGAGCGCAGATTCCTCTCTCGCCTCGGCTGCTCTGCTCATGGGCGTGCGATATCCGAAGACTTTAGGGCGGGGCGCGCGGTGTGCGGCGCGTGCCCAGAAAGCCGCGCAGTGTACTCGTCCTGAATGACCCCGCCAAACGGTGTTGCGCCGTCCGGCCCCTCTCATCTCACTCGAGGTCGAGCACGGCCGAGATCCGCTCGAAGATCGTCCTCACTTCGTCCGTCGCTCCGGCGACATGAGCATTTATTAATGGATGCCCGGGTCCGGCGCGCCGGGTGATCCGAGGCACGAGAGCCCGCAACGGCTGCGGCCAGCGAATCGGCGGGCCCCGCGAACCGAGATTGCAGAGGAGGCCCGCGCGCGCTAGCGTTGCGGGATGGTCAAACTCCTGCTGTGGCTGATCCTGCTCGTACTGTGCTGGCCCTTGGCGCTGCTCGCGCTGCTGCTGTGGCCGATCGTCTGGCTCATCTCGCTTCCCTTGCGGATGGTGGGCATCGTCGTGGAGGGCGCGTTCGGGCTGCTGACCGCTCTCATTCTCTTGCCGGCGAGAATGCTGCGCGGGAGCGCGCCGACGCGTCCTTAGGCCGGGACGCTCGCCCGGTCAGACGGGAGTTCCCGGCGTCCGCCACCACGAGCCGATATCGTGCAGGCTCGCCGGCAGATGCTGCAGGAAGCTCTGCACCTCGGGCCAGTGCCGCCAGGCGAGCCACGCGAGCATGACCACGCAGCCCGTCCAGAGCAGCGAGCCCCAGAGCGCGAGCCACCCGTAGCCGAACGGTCCGTAGCGGCCGATGCGATGCGCGAAGTGCAACGGCGATGCGACGCACTGGTACAGCACGATCAGGATCACGATCGCGGCCCACAGCGGAACTTGCGGTGGCAGCGTCCACCCGAGAATGGCGTGCGTCTCGACGAGCGAGCCGATTGCGAGAATCAGCGCGACGAAGAGCAGCGCGCCGAGCACGGCCGCGATCGGAACGAGCAGTCCGCCGAGAATGTGCGCGGCGTAGCTCGCATCGTCCGGATGGCCGCCCCACCACGGAGGCGGCTCATGGAGAGTGCGCTGCCATTGCCGTGAGTGGCGCGACTGCGCCCGCCACTGCCGCTGCTGGGATCTCCAGTATCGGCGCTGCTCGCGCCACTGGCGGCGCCAGTGCGCGCCGTCCTTGAACTGCGCGTAATGCTGCTTGGCGCGGTCGATGAGCTCCTGCGCATTGAACTGCCAGCCGTGCGCGGCCGCGTGCTGCTCCGAGGTGTGCGCGTAGGGAATGACGAACATCATGACGATGTAGGCGAGAATCCACGCGCCCCATGTCAGGATCGCGAGCGCGACGAAGATGACGCGCACGATCGTCACGTCGATGTTGAAATACGCGGCGAGGCCGGTGCAAACGCCGCTCACCATGGCGCCGTCCCGGATCTGGTACAGGCGTCTGTGCGCTCCCGCCTGGCCCCGCGCGGCATCCGGCTGCTCCGCGCCCTGCGCCTGCTCCGTTCCGGGTTGCCCGCCTTCCGGCGAGGCGCTGCCTGCGCTCCCATCGACCGGCCCCATCTCCCGGATCACCTGCTGCACCTCCTCGGCGGTCACGACGCTCTTGTGCGGGGTCAAGAAACGCCCGCATTTCTCGGCGATGGCCTGCTCGAGGTCCGCGAGGACCTCGGCCTTGTCGGGATTGTCGGCGAGCCGCGCCTCGGCCGTCGCGAGATACGCCTGCAGCGCCTCGTAGCCGCCCTGCTCGAGCTGGTAGGAATTCCCGTTCAAGCTGATCGTGATGACGGGGCGCATGATCATCTCCCGAGGCCTTCGATCGTCCGGTTAATGGCGTTCCAGTAATCCGCGAGCTCGTTCAAGTGCCGGCGGCCCTTCGGCGTGAGCTCGTAATACTTGCGAGGCGGGCCCTCACTCGATTCTTTCCACTCGTAGTCGACGAGCCCCTCGCGCCGCATCCGGCTCAACAGCGGATAGAGGGTGCCCTCCTGGGTCGCGAACTCCGTCCCACCGAGCCTCTTCAGCATGTCGGCGACGTAGACCTTGTCGGCGTCGACGATCTTGAGGATCAGGAACTCGAGCAGCCCCTTGCGGATCGGGCCGAACTTCTCGTTCGCGGAGGCGAGATCCGGCTGAGGAGTCGGGGTCACGGTCAGAAAGGCACTCCCTTCTTCAATACCACTACCTTTTTACAACAAGGTAGCTTTTCATGCAAGTGGTCTCGTTCCCGGCACCGGCCCACCCGGTCCCGAGGAGCGCTATGCTCGGCCAGCCGGCTTGACTCGGCGCTGCGGGTGCACCCGCGTGCCCGGTCTCCAACGTATTCAGTCTGTAGATGGTCGCGACTCCGCCAGCCTACCGCTTCGAGATACCGATCCGCGGTGGCGGCGAGGCCGGCGCCGGCGATTGCGGTACGCTCGCTCAGGCACAGGCAGGTGACACGCGCGCGTTCGCGCAGCTGGTCCGGGCGTACCAGCGTTCGGTGTATAGCGTGGCGCTGCGAGCGCTCGGAAGCCCGGCGGAGGCCGAGGATCTCGCTCAGGAGGTGTTCCTGCAGCTGCACCTCGGCCTCGCTCGTATCGAATCGCCGGACCATCTGGCCCACTGGCTCCGGCGCACGGTCAGCCACCGCGCCATCGACCGCCTGCGACAGCGCAGGAGATCTCCGGAGGTGGAGGATATCGCAGCGCTGGAGCCGGCCCCCGCGGTCGATTCGACATCGGCTCCGGATAGGCAGGATCCCGCGCTGGCGCGGCGGCTCGGGCGCCTCGTGGCGGAGTTGCCCGCCATCCCGCGGCTCGTCGTGGTCCTTCGGTACCAGGAGGATCTCGACCCCGCAGAGATTGCACGAGCGCTCGACCTTTCGGTCAACACGGTCAAGAGCCACCTCAGGCGCTCGCTCGCGAGACTGCGAGCCCGGTATACGGAGTAAGGATGTGTCATGACTGACCGCGACGATTCGACACTCGAGCAGCAGCTGCGGCGGGCGCTGCGCCCGATCGACCCGCCAGCCGAGCTCGCCGCGCGGATCATGACCGCCGTCGAGCGGGCGCGCACCTCGTGCGGGCCGGTCTCTCGCGGTGAGCCGGTCGGGTCAGGAGTTCGTCTTCCGTGGCTCGGCCGGCGCGCGTGGCTTTCGGCCGCCGCGACCGCTGTGCTCGTCGTGGCTCTCGCCGGAGCAGGCGCGCTGTGGCGTGGGCACACGCAAGCGCTCCAGGTGCGCGAGGCGCACGAGCAAGTCCTGCAGGCGCTGCGCATCGCGAGCGATGCGCTCGACACGGCTCTCGAGGCAACCGTCAACCCCTTCAAGTCCGGATGAGCGAGGAGAAGAGCATGCGACAGTCATGGGTCAGTTCTGGATTGCGTTTTCTTGCCGTGGCGCTTCCACTTGCGATGCCCGTTGCATCGCTTGCGCAGGCGGGACAGATCGATCTTCCGAGCTTCGATGCGCTTGCGCGGAAGGCGACCAACTCGGTGAACATCAGCTTGAACCCGGCTCTTCTGCAGCTCGCGGCTCAATACATAGGCAACGACAAAGACGGTGAGAACGTCCAGGCGGCGGTGAACGGGCTCAAGGGCATCTACGTGCGCAGCTTCCAGTTCGCGACGGACAACGCGTACTCTGCGAGCGACGTGCAGCGTGTTCGCCAGCAGCTCGCCGGCCCCGGGTGGATGAAGCTGGTCTCCGTGCACAGCTCGCAGCAGGACCAGGACGTGGACGTCTACATGCTTCAGCATGACAAGAGAATCGAGGGGCTCGTCATCATCGCCGCGCAGCCGCGGAAGCTCACGATCGTCAACCTGGTCGGGTCGGTGGATCTCGCGAAGCTGCGGCAGCTCCAAGGCAAGTTCGGAGTGCCGGTTCTACCGGTGGGACCGAAGGCCGGCGGGTCGTAACGTCGCCGGGTGCGCCAGGTCGAGCGCCTGGTCGGCGCCCGGCCAGTCGAACGCCGCGATCCGCTCGGCGAGCGGGTTACTCGATGTCTTCACCGTAGTCGCGATCGGGATGGTCCGTCTCACCAAGCCGCCAGTAGCCGCGCGTCACGAGATGGTCGCGGGGGAACTCACGCTCGAGCAGCAGATGGCGGCGGATGCGGCGCATCGCATCCGACTCGCACGCGACATAGATCCTCCCCCGTCCCGCCGGCAGCTCGATGCGGCGCACGGCCGCTTCGAGCTCGCGGCCGGCGTTCCTGGCGTCCGGCCCGCGCTGCAGCCAGCGGATCTCGGTGTTCGCGCTCCTCACCTGAGCAGCATGCTCTTCGGCGCCGTCGGCCACCTCCAGCAGGACGAGGGCCTTCACGGACGAGGGCAGGCTTTCGAGGATGGTGCCAATCGCTGGGATCGCCGTGTCGTCACCTGCGAGGACGTACCAGTCGGCAGCGGAGTCCACCGCATAGCTGCGCCCGGGGCCCGCGATGGTGAGCCTCTGGCCGACGGCCGCCTGCTCCGCCCACGCCGAGGCGGGACCCTCGCCGTGGATGACGAAGTCGACATCGATCTCGCGCGCATCCGCGTCGAAGCGGCGGGGCGTGTAGGTTCGCATGGTCGGGCGCCCAGCGACCTCTGCGGACTCCCCCGCCCCCGGTGCATCCGCGGAAAAGATCAGCTTGATATGAGAAGCCGGACCCGGCCGCCCGAACGAGACGAGCTCTTCACCGGCGAACGTCACGCGAACCATTCGCGGTGTGAGCCGCTGCACGCGTCTCACCTGCACCGGATAGCGCCGCTTGCGCGGGCGCGCCCCTTCGGGCGCCGCGTCGTGCGCGGGAGGGATCGAGCTCATGGGATGGGCTTGCCGTCCGTCACGGCCGCCACGGAGTCCCGAGGCTCACCCGTCCAGATCCGCGAGGTGTTGAGCTTCGAGGTGAGCAGGAGTTTCCCGCCGAGATTCATGCGGTCCATCCCGTACACATCGTACAGCGCCTCGAACGACTGTAAGTCGTGCGCACTCGATGAGAGCGCCGCGAGCGTCTGGGGTTGCGTGACGGCTTCCGCCGTGTGCATCAACGCAACGTCCTGCGTTCCGGAGATGACGACGATCTGATTGCCGCTCGGGCCGGAGAACGTCGCGAAATAGCCATAGTCGTGGTACTTCTCCTCACCCCGCGGCACCGCGGCCTCGCTGACGTAGTGCTGGCCGGTCACGTGGTCGACGAGCTCGTCGTACGTTTTGCCCTCGGAGAAGCGGGACCCGGCGAACACCAGGTCGTGCAGCATGCCCATCCCGTTCAGATATCCGATGTACACGACGTTTGCCGAAGTCAGCACTGCGGGGCTCAACTCCGAAGCCATTGCGACCCGGATACGCTTGTGCGCGGGCGCGAGCAGCGGCATCACGTCCCGCAGCGCGTATGCAGCGGCCGTCGGCAGGTAATTGAGCTGCAGGTCGAGGTAGTGGCTGCCGAGCTCGGGATGCTGCATCAGATACTGATCGAGATCCGCCGGGGAGTTGATGGAGGGCTCCCGAATCAGACGCTTCACCTGCATCGACGGGTCCGTCTCGCCGAAGATGTAGTAGTCGCCGAGCACGACGAAGATGGTGCGATCGTCATTGAGAATCCGCGACCAGACGGGGGACGTGCGCAGCGCGCTCAGCTCGTCAGGAGCGGCACGCCACCGCGCGTACCCGAAGGTCAGCAGCGCAAGCACATTGATCAACAGCGAGGCGACGAGCACCGCCCGCACCCAGCTGCCCCGACCGCCAGCCGGCGGTGGCTCGACAGCCTCTGCTACCTCGGCCGGCTCGATGACGAACCGGTATGCGCCTTTCTGGATGAGCAGCCGCTCGGGCTCGTTGCGGCCCGGGCCGGCATAGAATTCTTCGAGCTTTCGGCGGAGCTTGTGAATGTATACTCGCACCATCGCATCTTGTGACACGTCGAACCGCGCATCCTTGCCGAACACGTCGATGCCGACCTCGATCTCCTTCGGCGCACGGCCGGTGAGCGAGCAGTCGACGAGAAAGTCGAACAGGCGACGGATGAGGCGGGAACGGCCCAGCACGCCGCTCGCGCGGATGCGCTCGGCGTGAGCGTGTAATTGGTTAATGTCGAGCATGGCAGGAATGGGGTGAGCAGACCCCGATCTTAGCACGACCTGTTAACGTTAAATAACGCCATCCAGAACAGTAATTTACGCGACAAACAGCGGGCCGGGGCGGACGATGAGAACCGCTGCGGCACACATTGCCCGCGAGTTGCCGCATACTTGACGGTCGCCGCCATCGGGAGGGGGGCGCTTCTCCGGTGACGTTTTCTGCCTGGAGCTAAAGCGTTGATTTGGCAATGGAGTTGATATGACAATTGGAAAACCCGATTCGGAACGCTTCGGAGGCCGTCGATGATCCAAGCCTTCTGTGAATGGCTGTCGAATACATCGGTCAGCATGGTGATCCAGAACGTCTACTGGATCATACCCGTGGTGCAGACCGTGCATATCCTCGCCATCGCGACCGTCATGGCCTCGGTGGTGATGCTCGATTTCCGGCTGCTCGGCGTGACCGCCCGCGGCCAGGCGCTTCCGGACGTGGCCCACCGGTTCTTGCCCTGGGTCTGGAGCGCCGTCGTGGTGCTCCTCTGCTCCGGCTCGCTCCTCATCATCGCGGAGCCGGGCCGCGACCTGTTGAACAATGTGTTCTACCTGAAGATGTCGCTTCTCGCGTGCGTGCTCGTGCTCACCTTCGGATTCCAGGTCCTCGTGCGCCGCGGCGGGGGGTTCTGGGAGCATCGCCGGATGATCGCCCGCATCACGGCGGTCGTCTCGCTCGCGCTCTGGGTGGGCATCGTCATGTGCGGTCGCTGGATCGCGTACGTGGCGCACGGCTGAGGCACGCGAAACATGCAACTGAACGACCTACTGACCTCGATAGAGGCGAACCCGATCGCCACAGCGGTGCGGGAGAACACCTGGCTCTTCCCGACCATCGAGTCGGTGCACGTCCTCTCGATCGCGCTCGTCGTCGGCACGATCATGATCGTCGACTTCAGGCTCATCAATGTTGTGGGACGCAAACGCCCCGTGAGCGAGCTCATGAGGGAGACGCTACCCTGGACGTGGGGGGCATTCGTCTCCGCCGTCATTACCGGGAGCCTGCTCTTCAGCTCCTCGGCGATGAAATACGCCCACAACTGGGAGTTCGAGGTGAAGATGGTCATGTTGCTTCTCGCGGGAATCAACATGGCGGTGTTTCACCTCGGAAGCTACCGCCGCATCGCCCTGTGGGATCGTGACGGGATGACGCCCACGGGCGCGAGAATCGCAGGCGCGCTGTCGCTCGCGATCTGGGTGACGGTGGTCAGCCTCGGCCGCTGGATAGGGTTCGCCACCAACTGACGGTGACGGCCCGCGCCGCTCCTCGGCGGGTTAGCTTAGGCTCAAGGCCCGGAAGCGATGCCGGGCTCGGCTCGAGAGGGCTGTTCGCGGCGCAGGCGGGCGCGATTCGCCATGAGCCAGTACCCTGCGACGATCGTCTTCAGGTCACTGATCTCGCCGCCACGAATTCGATTCATGAGCCGCCGCGAGGTCAGGATCGTCGTGCGGATATTCTCCTGCTCGTGGTCGTTGCCGTGGGCCTCACCCGCGGACGGAGCCGTCACCGATCCGTAGACGATCGTGATGCCTTCCGAAGTACCCCCCGGACTCACGTACGCGCGCTCGTGGATGACGGTGGGCCCTCGCAGCTCAAGGCCGGCCTCCTCCCGCGTCTCACGTATTGCCGCCTCGAGAGCGCTTTCGCCCGGACCGATTCCGCCGGCGATCAGCGCGTCCGAGAACGGGGGTCCGCCAGCCGCCAGAATTCCCGGACGGAGCTCGTTCACCAGGACGACCTGATCTTGCAGTGGATCGTAGGCGAGGACTGCGACGGAGTGACCGCGCTCCATGATGAGGCGCATCACGCGCTGTCGGCCTCCGGCGTGCCGGTCCTCTTCGATCTCGTAGCGCCGGATGGACAGGAACCCCTGATATTCCACCGTCGCCCCGACGATCGAGGCGGTCAGCTTTCTTCTCCGGGCCATTGCTCTCTCCCGATCGTTCCGCCCGCGACACGATCGGGCGAGTTCCGGCGCCCGATACGGCTCCCCGGCCCCCGATGCCCCTTGCGCCGCGCGCCGAGTTGAGGTGAGCTTGCGCGCAGACGAGGAGAATCCGGAGACCACCTATGAGAATCGCACTGATCGGCGCCACGGGCAACGTCGGCACCAAGATCGTCAACGAAGCGCTCTCGCGCGGCCATCAGGTCACGGGCATCGCGCGCCACATCGAGAATCTCAAGGCGCGCCAGGGCCTGACGCCGAAGCAGGCCGATCTCGCCGACGAGAAGAAGCTCGCGGATACCGTGCGCGGCCATGACGCCATCGTCGTGAGCGTGCGCTACCGCGACAACGACGTGCTGAAGGCGTTCTCAGCCGCCAAGGCGGCGGGCGTCAAGCGAGTGCTGCTCGTCGGCGGCGCCGCGAGCCTCGAGGCCTCACCCGGCGTGCGGCTCGTGGACACCCCGGGATTTCCCGCGGAGATCAAAGTGGAAGCGCTGCCCGCCGCGGAGGCGCTGAAGCGTGTGCGCGAGGAGAAGGCACTCGACTGGACCTTCGTGTCGCCGTCGATCATGCTCGTCCCGGGCGAGCGGACCGGGAAATTCCGCATCGGCACCGACCAGGTGCTGAAGGACGAGAAGGGCGACAGCCGCATCAGTCAGGAGGATCTCGCGGTCGCGATCCTCGATGAGCTGGAGAAGCCGCGCCACATCCGCAAGCGCTTCACGGTCGGTTACTGAGGCCAGCAACGCGCTCCCGGACGGGAAGCGGGGCGGGCTCGAGGCAACGAGTGGGGCAAGAATTACATCCATCCAAGGGGGGACGAGGTATGAGATCGCTCGTGTTTGCTGGCTTGATGGTGATGGCATCGTTGGCTTTGCCGCACGCCGCGCGCGCGCAGGAGCCCGTGGTCGGAGCTCCGAATGCCGATGCGCTGTTTACGAGCTCCGATCCGGTGCTGAACGCCAACAAGCAGGCCGTCTATCACATCATGAAGGATCTGCTGGAAGACAATCACTGGGAGCTGGCCGATAAGTACCTGACAGCGAGATATCTGCAGCACAATCCCTTGGTCCAGTCCGGCCTCGCGCCGGTCGTGCATTTCTTCACGGCGGTGCTCAAGCGCAAGCCGACGCCGATCACCGAGCACCTCGTGAGGACGAAGGTAGTTGCGGTGGTCGCGGACGGGGACATGGTCATCGTCGCCACTCCGCGGGTGCTGAAGGATCCCAAGGACCCGTCCAAGACTTACACCACGACGTGGTTCGACATGTGGAGGATGAAGGACGGCAAGGCGGACGAGCACTGGGATTGCGCGACGAAGGGCTAGGAATGGGGCAGCCTGCGAGGGCCAGCACCTCGCAACGCATCCGGCGCCCGCATTTTGCGCATCGCTAGGCGACGGCTACCAGGAACGCCTCTCCGCTCGCGGGCCGAAGGCCGTCGGCTCGGCCGGTGAAGTAGCGCTGGGTGAGATCGGCCGTGGATATGTGCTCGGCCTCTCTGAAACCAGCTTCGCGGGCGAGTGCCAGCATCTCCGGCGGGCTGAAGAAGCTCACGAACGGCGTCCCGGCCGCTCGTGCGGATCGGTAGACGGCCTCGTGCTTCGGGCGCTCCCCGGGATCGAGGAGCTCCGGCGGCAGGATGAACGTCATGGCCAGTGTGGAGCCTCGCCGGAGCGCCGCGATCTGGCGCAAGGTGGCCGCGATTGCGTCCCGGCTGAGGTACATCGAGACGCCCGTGGAGGACACGATCGCCGGCTGGCTGGCGTCGAAGCCGGCGGCCGCCAGCTGCTCCCGCCAGGATCCGCCTGCCTCGAAGTCGACCGGCACCAGCCGTAACCACTCCGGTAAGCCGAAGCCGAGCTCGACCAGTCGCTGCCGTTTCCAGGCCTGAGCGCCGGGCCGGTCGACCTCGAATACCCGAAGGCGCGAGGCGAACTCCGGCCTGCGCTGGGCGAAGGTGTCCAGGCCGGCGCCGAGAATGACGTACTGAGCGACGCCGTGTCCGGCCTGCTCGATGACCAGGTCCTCGATGAAGCGGGCGCGGGCGACGATGGCCGCTCGGTAGCCACTGGTGCCCCGCGGATCCATGTCCGGACGGCTGCGCCAGGCGTCGTCCGGGCCGGCGAGCCGCAGACCGATCTCGTCTCGGAGCACGTGCGGCGGCGGATCGACCTGCACGTGCATGGCCCGCCACAGAGCGACCCGCACCGCCGTGCTGTCCGCGGCCGCCGTTTGCTCATCATGCATGGCGTTCTCCTTTCCCTGCTCTGGTGCGCCCATCGACCAACCGGAGTGCCATGACATGGGCCACAATCTATCTTGCTCACCGTCCCATGCTATATCGTCGCGACTGATGTCAGAAGATAGCGTGCGAAGAACGCGTTCCGCCTGGGGCTCTGCTCTTTACCTCGTGGCCGCGCCCGGCGTTCTCGCAGGCCTCGTGCCGTGGTGGATCACGCGCTGGAATCCTCGGCCGCCGTTCCTTGGCCTGGAGCTGACTCGCGTCGCCGGAGCAGTATTGATCGCTGCCGGCGCGCTCGAGCTCGTGGACTCATTCGGGCGTTTTGCGTTGCAGGGGCTGGGCACGCCCGCGCCGATCGCACCGACCCGCCACCTCGTCGTCACCGGGGCCTACCGTTACGTGCGCAATCCAATGTACCTGGCCGTGGCCGCCGTCATTCTCGGTCAAGCGGTCTTGCTGAGCGACTGGCGTCTCATCTTCTACGCTGCCCTGATCTGGCTTGCCTGCCACATGTTCGTCGTCCGCTACGAGGAGCCGGTGCTGCTGCAAACGTTTGGAGCAGAGTACGAGAGCTTCCGCGCCAACGTGAGACGCTGGATACCGCGTGTGAATCCGTGGAGAGCAGAATCGCGCCGCGGGCGTTTGTAGCCTGCGTGTGACGTCAGCCCGCTTTCTGGAGTGAAGCGCTCTTGCTCGCGATGACACTCAGCAGGTCGTTCCAGGAGCTCACGAACGAGGTGGCACCGTCCGCTTGAAGCTGCGCGGCGAGCTGCACGAGATTCACGCCGGCCTGCTGGAATTCGGCGAGCACCGCTTCGCAATTCCCCCCGTCGGCGGCGAGCGCCGCGCCGACTTCCCCATGATCGGCGAAGGCCTTGAGCGTTCCTTCCGGCATCGTATTGACCGTGAGCGGTGCGACGAGCCCCTTCACGTACAGGATGTCGGAGGCCTTCGGGTCCTTGGTGCCGGTGCTCGCGAAGAGCAGCCGCTGCGGCCGCGCGCCCGCGTTGAACGCGCATCTCCAGCGCGAGGAGGCGAGCAGGTCCGAATAAGCCCGGTAAGCGCTGTGCGCGACGGCGATGCCGAGCGTGTTGGTGAGCCGCGCCGGCGTGCGGCCTGCCGCGGCAACGTCCCAGCGGCTGACGAACAGGGAGGCCACGGAGGTGACGCTCGGATTCAGTCCGGCGGCGATGCGGCGCTCGACTCCTCGCAGGTAGGCCTCGGCCGCTGCGAGATACTGCTCGCGGGAGAACAGGAGCGTCACGTTGATCGGAATGCCGGCGAAGATCGCCTCCTCGATCGCAGGCAGCCCTTCCGCCGTTCCCGGAATCTTGATGAAGAGGTTGGGACGGCGCGCGCGGGCATGCAGGTCCTTCGCCTCGGCGAGCGTCGTGACGGCATCCCGAGCGAGGGTCGGCGAGACCTCGAGCGAGACCCAGCCGTCCACCCCGTCCGTGCGCTCGTGTACGGGACGAAAGAGATCGGCCGCCCGGGTGATGTCGTCCAGCGCGAGCTCGAAGAACAGCTTATCGCCGGAGAGCCCGGTCCGCGCGCGCTCGCGGATCGCCGCGTCGTAGGCCGCGCCGTTCTTGATCGCGTGATCAAAGATCGTGGGGTTGGAGGTGAGCCCGGTGACCGACAGCTCCGCGATGTATCGAGCGAGCGTGCCGCTCGTCAGCAGGTCGCGAGTGATGTTGTCGAGCCAGATGCTCTGGCCGGCGCGGTAAAGATTCTGGGTCGGTTTCATGGGTCAATCTTGAGGCGCGCGCCCTCCGTTTGTCCAGCTCCAGCTTGGCGGGATCGTTGCGGCTTGCCAAAGGCGGGGCGCCGCGCCGCGCGGACTCAATAATTCTTCCAGGTCGACCGCGCCTGTGCCTTGAGCGCCCGCCTGTGGTCCTCGAAAGCCAGCCGCTCCTTGGGGGGCGTCTCGTCGGGCAGCGCGGTGAGCGCCTCGTCGAAGATCTCGCGCAGCTCATCCTTGAACTCGGGATGCGTGAAAATGTAGAAGTCGTTGCGCAGGATCCCACGCAGAACCTTCTCGCCCGCCTCGAGCGGCGCCATGCCGGCGCGGTGGTGAAGCTCGGCGAGCCGGGTCATGAACTGCGTGTCCGCGGGCCCGGAGGTGGAGGCGAGATGGGTCGGCCGCACCTGATCGCTCTCGTAGATGGCGCTGTCCACCAGGCCGGGACACACCACGGACACGTTGATGCCGAGTGGCGCGACGCTGAAGCGCAGCGCCTCCGAGAGGCCGCGCACCGCGAACTTGGCGCAGGTGTAGATGCCTGCGTTCGGACCGGAGATGAACGAGGCCATGGAGGCGGTGTTGACGATGTGGCCGCCCTCGCCGTGCTTGGCGATCCGCGGAATGAACGTGTGGACCCCGTTCACCACGCCGCCCAAGTTCACTCCGAGGACCCAGTCCCAGTCGTCGTACGTCGATGCGGCAATGTCATTGAAGAGATTGATGCCCGCGTTGTTGCAGACCAGATGCACCTTGCCGAACACGCGCTCGGTTTCATCGGCCGCTTGCGCCAGGCCAACGCGGTCAGTCACGTCCACGCGGATCGGATGCACGCTCCGCTTCTTGCCGATCTCGGCAAAGTGCTCGGTGGCCTGGTCGAGGTGGTCCTGGCGGATGTCGGCGATCACGACCTTCATGCCGGCCCCGCAGAACGCCTGAGCCATGCCGAAACCGAGGCCGCTTCCACCGCCGGTGATGAAGGCCACTTTCCCCGTCGTGTCTTTCATTGCCGATCGCTCCCGGGCGCTCGAGGCTCCCGATGCATTCTTAGCACCTTTCCGCAAGACGGGCTATGCTCTGGCGGCGCGGCCCGGGTTTTTCCCCGAGCCGGGGGTCGAGCCGCGGTGAGGCGTCGAGCGAGGCGATTCTGATGCTGACCAAGATGGAGCACTATCTCGTCATCACGGATGACATCGAGCGGACGAAGGAATTTTACTGCGAAGCGCTCGGCATGCACGCCGGTTTCCGGCCGCCGCTCGAGTTTCCGGGGTACTGGCTATATGTCGGCGACACCCCGTGCATTCACATCGCCGAGTGGAAGACGTACACCGCGCACTCGCAGCGGCAGGGCATACCGGTCTCCACGCGGGCGCCGGGCACCGGGCCTTTCGATCACATCGCGTTCAATGCCGAGGACTTCGATGGCGTGCTCGCCCGCTTGGAGCGGTACGGCGTCAAGCCGCGCCAGAGCGCCGTGACAGGCGCTCCTCTCCGACAGCTCTTCCTCACCGACCCCAACGGTGTGAAGATCGAGATCAACGTCCGCATTCCGCAGGAAGCGCGGGGGAGTGCCCCATGAACCGGCCGCATGAAGAGACTCTGCGTGAGCTGCTCCGGCGGGTGCACGAGAAGCTGAGCGGAGCTCGGACGGTGGACGCGGAGTCGCGCCGGCTCCTGACGGACCTGACGCGGGACATCGAGCACAAGCTCGGAGGCAATACCGCGCGCACGGATCTCGACCGAGAGTCCCTGCCGCGCCTGGAGGCGTTCGCGGTGCGCTTCGAGACGGAGCATCCTGCGCTCGGGCTGGGCCTGCGCCAGCTCATCGACTTTCTCGGCAAAGCGGGAATCTGAGCCCGCCCGTCGCGGGGCCTCGCTGCCGACTCGGGCCCGGGGGTCCCCGGGCCCGGACGGATTCTCAATCGTCCATCAGGAAGCTGCGCAGTTGCTCGCTGCGGCTCGGGTGGCGGAGCTTGCGCAGGGCCTTCGCCTCGATCTGACGGATGCGCTCGCGAGTCACGTCGAACTGCTTGCCGACCTCCTCGAGAGTGTGGTCGGTATTCATGTCGATGCCGAACCGCATGCGCAGCACCTTGGCCTCGCGCGGAGTCAACTGGGCGAGCACGGAGTGCGTCGTCTCGCGCAAGGATTCCATCGTCGCCTGATCGATCGGCGAGGAGACCGAGGTGTCCTCGATGAAGTCGCCGAGATGCGAGTCCTCGTCGTCGCCGATCGGAGTCTCCATCGAGATGGGCTCCTTCGCGATCTTCAGGACCTTGCGCACCTTGTCCTCCGGCATCTCCATGCGCACGGCGAGCTCCTCCGGAGTCGGCTCGCGGCCCATCTCCTGCAGCATCTGGCGGGAGATGCGGTTCAACTTGTTGATCGTCTCGATCATGTGCACCGGGATGCGGATGGTGCGCGCCTGGTCCGCGATGGAGCGCGTGATGGCCTGGCGGATCCACCACGTCGCGTACGTCGAGAACTTGTAGCCGCGGCGGTACTCGAACTTGTCCACGGCCTTCATCAGGCCGATGTTGCCTTCCTGGATGAGGTCGAGGAACTGCAGGCCGCGGTTGGTGTACTTCTTGGCGATGGAGATCACGAGGCGCAGGTTCGCCTCCACCATCTCCTTCTTCGCGCGCCGGGCCTTCGCCTCGCCGATCGACACCTCGCGGTTGATGTCCTTCAGGTCGGCGACGAGCAGGTGATATTGCTGCTCGAGCACCTCGAGCTTCTTCTGGCGGCGCTCGACCTCCTCCTTGAGCTTCGCGAGCGGAGCGGAGTACTTCTTGCCGGCCTTCACGTGCCTTGCGAGCCAGCGGGAGCTGGTCTCGTTCTTGGGGAACGTCGCGATGAAGTCCTTGCGCGGCATGCCGGCGTCGCGCACGGCGAGGATCATGATCTCCTTCTCGAGCTGGCGGATCTCGCCGATGTGCGCGCGGAGGTTCAGGATGAGCGCATCGAACATGCGCGGCGAGAGCTTGAGTTCCATGAACTCCGCCGCGAACTTCTTGCGCAGCCGCAGCGTTCTCGGATCGTTCGCGCCGGCCTTCTGGATGGCCGTGAGCATCTGCCCGAATCCCTTCTGGAGGGACGCGAAGCGGCGCGCGGCCTCCTCCGGATCGGGGCCGGTGTCCACGGCCTCGTCGTCCTCGTCATCCTCGTCGGACTCCTCCTCGTCGTCGCTCTCCTCCTCGGCGGCGATGATCTCCAGCTTCGTCGGGTTCTGCGGCTGGGCGATCACGTCCGGCGCGTTGGGATCGATGAAGCCGACGATCACGTCGACGAGCCGGGCCTGGCCGGTCTTCACCGGCTCGTAGGCCTTCAGCAGGAACTCGAACGTCGGTGGGTACATGGACAGAGCCGTGCGCACGGCGTCGAGGCCTTCCTCGATGCGCTTCGCGATGCGAATCTCGCCCTCGCGCGTGAGGAGCTCCACGGTCCCCATCTCGCGCATGTACATGCGGACGGGATCTGTCGTGCGGCCGAGCTCGGCGTCGAGCGCCGCGAGCGCCGCTGCGGCCTCCTCGATGGCCTCCTCGTCGGCGGGGGCGGCGGGCTCGGTGGCGAGCAGCGACTCCGTGTCCGGTGCCTTCTCGTAGACCGGAATGCCGATATCGTTGATCCGGTTGACGATGTCCTCGATCTGCTCCGGATCCACGATCTCCGAGGGCAGGTGATCGTTCACCTGCGCGTACGTGAGATAGCCCTGCTCCTTGCCGCGCGCAATGAGCAGCTTGATCTGCGATTGATGATCTTCGGATATCACGGTCACGCGGCGCTCGATTCCCAAGACTCGCTTCTCTCCAGCATTCTTCGAGCCGGCTCTGGCCTCGCTCTCAGGCTGAGTCGTCCCGGCCCCGGGAGTTCCCCGGGAAACAACGTTATCGGCAGGCCTCGGCGTAGCTTCAGTCGGCCGCTTCGGTGCGGCCGTTTTGCGATCCCGTACCGTCGCGGCAGCCACCTTCTTCAGGGCGGCGAGCTTGACGGGCTTCGCGGGCGGCGTGCGTTTCTTGCTGGCTGGGGCAGACTTCGGCTTGCGTGTCATGGTGTAGGCGGCGCGACGCGGATGCGCGTGACGAGGGTGAATTTGATATCCCCTATGTGAGTACCGGGCCGTGGCAACTCAAGGGCTTTTCGGGCAAAGCGGGCCATTCTATTTGACTTGCGGGGATCTGCCAAATTCGCGGCGGGACCGACCGCTCAGGGGACGGCCGCGAGCGGGCGCCCCCGGGCCAGGTCTATCGTAAGCCTTTGAATCTCAATCTTTTCTTCATTCGATAGTCCCCCGGCTCGGTCCTTCTCGAGAAGGCTATCCAGTCTGCGGCGGCCGGTCTCCTCGAGCAGGCGCTCGAGGGCTTGCTCGAGCTCGCTCTCGGCGGCCGCGGCGCTGGGCACAAGGGCTTCAGCGGCGGCGAGACGCGCGAGATGCGCGCCCTCCGGCCGGTCCCGCCATCGCTCGAGCACCTGGCCGGTGCTCTGGGCAGGCTGCTCACGCAGGTCGGTCAGCAGCGTGAGGAGGAGCGCTGCCCCCGGCTCCTCCACCCGCTCGAGCCCAGCGAGGCTCTCGGCCCGGACATGCAATGCCGCTTCGGGGAAGTGCAGCAGCAGCCGCACCGACTGTCGGACGAGACTGCCCCGGCCGATAGTCCCGGGCCGCCGGCGAGCCTCGAGTCGCCGGCCGATTCGCACTCCGAGCAGCTCCGCCAGACCTTCCGGCGTCCGCTGGAATCCGAAGGCCTGCGCCATTCTCTCGACGAGCAGCCTCCGATAGATCCCCTCCGGCACGCGTTCCAGCAGCGGGCGAGCGATCTGCGCCACACGGGCGCGTCCGTCGGCGCCTCGCGTGGTCACGCGCTGGCCGAGCTCCCGCACGACGTATTCCGACAAGAGCAGAGCGTCCTCGGCAAGCCGGTGCTCGAACGCGTCTCGACCTTCCTTCGCGACGAGCGTGTCGGGGTCTTCCCCCTCGGGCAGGAGCAGGAAACGGATCTCCCGGCCTTCGAGCGCTTCGGGCAGGGAGTTCTCGAGCGCCCGCCACGCCGCGGCGCGTCCCGCGCGGTCGCCGTCGAACGAGAAAGTGACCTCAGGAACGAGCTGAAAGATCCGCTTCAGGTGCTCGGGTGTCGTCGCCGTGCCGAGCGTGGCCACGGCATAGGGGACGGAGAACTGATGGAGCCGCACGACGTCCATGTATCCCTCCACGACGAGTAGCCTCGTGAGGGCAGTGCGGCTCTGGCGCACCTCGTAGAGGCCGTAGAGCTCGCGCCCCTTGTGAAAGAGCGCAGTCTCCGGGGAGTTGAGGTACTTGGGCTCGCCCTGGTCGAGCACTCGCCCGCCGAAGGCGATGACGCGCCCCCGCGCGTCGCGGATGGGGAACATGATCCGGTCGCGAAAGCGGTCGTAGAGCCGCGCGACGCCGTCCGGCAAGCCGGGCTCGCTCGTGGCCGTCCCGGGTCCCGCTTCGGGGCCGCTCGTCTGTCGCGGCTCGCTCTTCTCGATGACGAGGCCGAGCTCGACGAGCTGCCGGCGGGCGTCCTCCGTGCCGCCAAAGCGCCGCAGCACCTCGTTCCAAGAATTCGGCGCGTATCCGATCGCAAAGCGCTCGATGATCTCGCCACTCAAGCCGCGCTGCGCGAGGTACTGCCTCGCCCGCTCGTTGCTCTTCAAAGTCTCCGAGTAGAAGCGGGCGACGCGGCCCATCAGCTCATGCAGACTGCTGGTGTCGCGGCGCGCCGGAGCGGGGCTCGGCCCCTCTTCGCGCGGGACCGGGATCCCGAGGCTCGAGGCGAGCTCCTCGACGGCTTCCGGGAACGGCAGCCGGTCGTGCTCCATCAAGAAGGAGAGCGCGGTCCCGTGCGCGCCGCAGCCGAAGCAGTGGTAGAACTGCTTCTCCGGGCTCACCCAGAAGGAGGGCGTCTTCTCGCTGTGGAACGGGCAGCAGGCTTTGTACTCGCGGCCGGCTTTCTTCAGGGCGACGCGCGACCCGACGACCTCGACGATGTTGGCGCGCGCGATGAGCTCATCGATGAAGCTGCGAGGAATGAGGCCCATGGCACCCGGACCGCCCTGCGACGTCGCAAGAATAGCTCAGAAGCCGCCGGCATGCCGAGCCCTGAAGCAGCTAGTGCCCAGCCAGCCTTTCCTTGATGCGGGCGCTCAACGCGCCCATGTCCGCGCGCCCCTGAGCCTTCGGCTTCACAGCGCCCATCACCTTGCCCATGTCCTTGATGGAAGCGGCGCCGGTCGAGCGGATGGCCTCGTCGATGAGCGAGGCAATCTCCGCATCGCTCAGCTGGGCGGGGAGATAGCCCTTGAGGACCTCGAGCTCGGCGGTCTCCTTGGCGACGAGATCGGCGCGGCCGCCGCTCTCGAACTGGGAGATGGACTCCCGCCGCTGCTTCATCATCTTCTCCAGCACGGCGAGCACCTGGGCGTCATCGAGCGTGATGCGCTCGTCCACCTCGCGCTGCTTGACGGCCGCGAGGATCATGCGGACGGCGGAGAGCCGCTCTCGCTCCCCGGACCGCATCGCGGCCTTCATGTCGTCCGTGATGCGATCTTTGAGACTCATGAGGGGACGTCAGCGCTGAGGGCGCAGCATGCCGTCGCGGGAGACCCGCTTCATGTGGCGCTTGATGGCGGCGGCCTTCTTGCGTTTCCGTTCCTGAGTGGGCTTCTCGTAGAATTCGCGCCGGCGCAGCTCGGTGAGAATGCCCGCCTTTTCGCAGGCACGCTTGAAACGCCGCAGGGCGGCATCGAAATACTCGTTCTCGCGAACACGGACGCTCGGCATTGAAACCTCAAGCCATTGATTCAGCTGAATTTTACGGTCGGCCCTGACGGGATGGGGCCCGCGATTCTAAATAGCTCCGATGGAAAAGGCAAAATCCTTGCGGATCCTCGCGATCGAATCCTCCTGCGATGAGAGTGCTGCGGCCGTGCTCGACGAGCGCGGTGGGCTGCTCGCGCACCAGATTTTCAGTCAAATAGAGCTGCATCGGGTGTTCGGTGGAGTGGTGCCGGAGCTCGCCTCGCGGGACCACGTCCGCCGGCTTCTCCCCCTCGTGCGCGTTGCGCTCGAGGAGGCCGCGACCGGTCCGCCAGAGCTCCACGGGGTCGCTTACACGGCCGGCCCCGGCCTCGTCGGAGCGCTGCTCACCGGCGCGGCTCTCGCCCGCAGTCTTGCCTACGCCTGGGGTCTCCCGGCGGTGGGAGTGCACCACCTGGAAGGCCATCTGCTCGCCGTCCAGCTGGAATCCGACGCGCCCCCTTTTCCGCATGTCGCGCTGCTCGTCTCCGGGGGGCACACTCTGCTGATCGAGGTGGCTGGCATCGGCCGGTACCGGGTGCTCGGTCAAACGCGCGATGATGCGGCGGGCGAGGCGTTCGACAAGACGGCGAAGCTGCTCGGACTTGCCTACCCCGGCGGCCCGGAGCTCGCCCGTCTCGCCGACGAGGGGCGCGCCGGCGTATTCGAGTTTCCGCGCCCCATGCTCGACCGGCCGGGTCTCGAGCTCAGTTTCTCGGGGTTGAAGACCTCCGTGCTGCACGCGGTCCGCGGCCGCACGCTGAGCGATCAGCTGAAAAGGGACGTTGCGCGCGCGGTGCAAGAGGCCATCGTCGACACCCTCACCGTGAAGGCCCTGCGGGCGCTCGATGCGACCGGGCTCGATGCGCTCACGGTTTGCGGGGGCGTGGGGGCGAACCGCCTGCTGCGCGAGCGGCTCGCGCGGGAGGTCGGCTCGCGCGGTGGCCGCGTTCACTACCCGCGGCTGGAGTTTTGCACGGACAATGCCGCGATGATCGCGGTCGCGGGGCTCGCGCGCCTCAAAGCCGGCGAGCACGATGACCTCGGCATACGCGCGCGAGCACAATGGTCTCTCGAATCACTACGGCCGATCGACCCATGACGATCTCCTCATCCAACAACGTCCTTTTTCTTCGAGGGCTCAGCGTCGAGTGCATCATCGGATTCATCGAATGGGAACGGCACGTCAAGCAGCGGGTCGTCATCGATCTGGAGCTTCCCGTGGACTGCCGCGGTGCGGCAGCCACGGATGAGGTGGCGGACACGCTCGACTACAAGCGGCTCGCCAAGCGGGTGATCGCCTTCGTCGAGGCTTCCGAGTTCAAGCTGGTCGAGACACTGGCGCACCGTGTCGCGCTCCTTGTGCTGAAGGAGTTCGACTTGCCCTGGGTTCGCGTCACGCTCAACAAGCCGGGCGCCATTCGTAGCTCGCGTGACGTGGGCGTCGCCATCGAGCGCTCGCGGGCCGATCTCGCGAGCCTCGACGATGTCAGCGGCCCCGCCGCGAAGGGGCAGGCGTGACGACGGAGGTGTACGTGGCCGCCGGCAGCAACGTCGAGCCCGAGCGCCACCTCGCGCTCGCCGCCGCCGAGCTCGAGCGCGCCTTCGGCGCCGTGCGGTTCTCGCCCTGGTATCGCAACAAGGCGGCCGGGTTCGAGGGCGCGGACTTCATCAACTTCGTGGTGGGATTCGAGACCGCGCGGCCGGCGCGGGAGGTGCTCGCGCGGCTGCACTCGATCGAGGCGAAGTGCGGCCGGCCGAGGAGCGCGCCGAGATGGGCGCCTCGCAGCATGGATCTCGACATCCTGCTCTACGGTGACCGTGTTTGCGACGAGCCCGGGCTCGCCCTGCCGCGCCCGGATCTGCTCAGGCGCTCGTACATGCTTGGACCCCTGGCCGACATTGCCCCGCAGCTCGTACATCCGGCGGCAGGCGCGACCATCGGGGAGCTCTGGGAACGGTTCGACCGCTCGGCTCATCCTCTCGTTCGGACGGAGCCGGCGTTCACCAGCCGACGCTTCGACCCCCATCCACCGCAAGAATCTGACCGGTGACGTATGGTGCGTCCGCGGCGAAGAACAGGGCCGCGCGAGCGACGTCGGCCGGAGAGCCCGCCCGCTTGAGCAGCGTGCGGGCGACGATCTTCTCCTGCAGCTCGTCGTCTGCGTCGTCCGGCCACATCACCGGCCCCGGCGCGATCGCATTGACGCGTACGTCCGGGGCCAGCTCGCGGGCGAGCGACTTGGTGAGCATGATGAGGCCCGCCTTGGCGATGCAGTACACCGGATAGCGCTTGAGCGGCCGCAGCCCATGAATGTCGACGAGATTGAGAATGAGGCCGTGCGCCGCGGAGAGCTCGCTCGCCGCCGCCTGCGCGAGGAACAGCGGGGCCTTCAAGTTCGAGCCGATGAGGCTCTCCCACTGGCGCTCGTCGATCCCGCCGAGCGGCGTCGCGAAGAAGCTCGACGCGTTGTTGACGAGGATGTCGAGCCTGCCGAACGCGGCCACGGCGTCCGCGACGAGCTGCGCGAGCCGCGGGGTCTCGAGCAGGTCGGCCTGCGCCGTCACCGCGGAGCGCGGACGGACAGCATTCAAGCTCCGGGCGAGCGCGCCGGCCTCGCGCTCCGAGGTCCGATAATGAAGGACGATATCGGCGCCTGCCTGGTGCAGCGCGCGCGCGAGCTCCGCGCCGATGCGCCGTGCGGCTCCGGTGATCAGGGCCGTCTTGCCCGTGAGGGGCAGGGCAGGCTTGGCGTGCGGCTCGGGCATCAAGTGCGATTATGACTCCATCCACGCCGCCCTCAATGCTTCCGCCCCTCACCCCGGAGGAGGCCGAGCATTCGGCGCGGCTCGAGGCTTCGATCCGCCGGCGCATCGCCGAGGCCGGCGGGTGGGTCGACTTCGAGACCTTCATGGAGCTCGCGCTGTACGCGCCGGGGCTCGGCTACTACAGCGCCGGCAGCGCAAAGCTCGGGCCGGCGGGCGATTTCATCACCGCCCCGGAGCTCTCCGAACTCTTCGGGCGGTGTGTCGCGGGCCAGTGCGTGGAGATCCTTGCTGAGACCGGTGGAGGAGACATCGTCGAGTTCGGCGCCGGAACGGGCCGCATGGCCGCCGTGGTGCTGCGGGCGCTCGCGGAGCTCGATGCGCTGCCCGAGCGCTACGCGATCCTCGAGGTGAGCGCCGACCTCAAGGCCCGGCAGCGCGAGCGCATCGGCGAGCTGCCCCCGGCGCTCGGGGCGCGGGTCACCTGGCTCGATCGCTGGCCCGCGGAGCCGGTGCGCGGCGTGATCCTCGCCAACGAGGTGCTCGATGCGCTCGCCTGCCAGCGATTCGTCTTGAGGCCGGGCGGGATCCAGGCGCTCGGCGTCGGGATGGCGCCAGACGGCTCAGCCGCCGCGCTTGCGGTGCCCGGCGGGCCCGCCGGTAGCCGCCTCGTTGCGCTCGAGCGGCCGGCGGACGCCCGGCTCGCCGCGGCGTGCGAGGCCATCTTGCGCGGCGTGCCACGGCCGCTGCCCGAGGGTTATCGCTCCGAGCTCTGCCTGCGGGTTGAGCCCTGGGTCCGCGGCGTCGCGGACTTCCTCGAGCGCGGCGCTCTCCTGATTCTCGATTACGGCTTGCCACGCTCGCACTACTATCATCCGGACCGCGGCGAGGGCACGCTGCGCTGCCACTTCAAGCATCGCGCGCACGATGATCCGCTCGTTCACGTCGGCGTGCAGGACATCACCGCCTGGGTGGACTTCACGCGCGTCGCCGAGGCGGCGGACGCCGCCGGGCTCGAGGTGCTGGGGTTCGCCACCCAGGCCGCGTTTCTCCTCGGCACGGGCATCGAGGCGCTCGTCGCGGAGCCGGGCGATTCAGCGGCGCGCGCGCGCGCGGCAAGCGAGGCGCGTCAGCTGTTGCTGCCGGGCGAGATGGGGGAGGCGTTCAAGGTCATGGCGCTCGGGCGCAAGTGCCCCGGGCCGCTCCGCGGATTCGCGTATCAGGACCTGCGCACATCCCTGTAGCGCAGCTTCAACTCCACGAGCGCGGCGGCGCGCATCTCGCGGATTCTCGCGCCGACGGCGGGTCCCGTCAGGCCATCACGGTCCTCATCCGAGAGCGTCACTTGCGCGGCCTCCTCGCGGGCGCGCCGCAGGTACTCGGCCTGCGGGTAGGGGCGGTCCTCGAGCCCAGCGCGGCCGCGCGCGTCAGCCTCGCAGGCAAGGAGCAGCTCTGAGAAGCGCCCCGGTCGGCGGAAGGCGTCGGCCGCCTCCAGCAGCTTGAGCACGGTCGCGGGCTTCAGCTCGAGCGCTCGATGGACGCTCGTGTGATGGCGGGCCGCGAGCACCGCGAGCTCCCGGTGCTCGTTCGGCGCCTTGAGCCGTGAGGACAGCCGTTCGACGAGCGGGACGCCGGCCTCCTCGTGCCCGTGGTGGCTCGGCCAGCGCTCGCGCGGCGTCAGCGCCTTGCCGAGGTCGTGCACCAGAGTGGCGAAACGCACCGCAGTCGAAGCGCCGCTCTGCGCTGCGTAACGCAGCGCGAGCAAGACGTGCACGCCGGTATCGATCTCCGGATGCCACTCGGCAGGTTGAGGCACGCCGAAGAGGGCATCGATCTCGGGGAAGATGCACGCGAGCGCACCGCAGCCTCTCAGCACCTCGAAGAACACCTCCGGCCGCGGCTCCGCGAGGGCCCGCTCGGTTTCCTGCCACACTCGCTCCGCGACGAGCGCGTTGACCTCGCCCGACTCCACCATCCGAGCCATGAGCACCGCTGTCTCCGCCGCCACCGTGAAGCCGAGAGGGGCGAAGCGCGCGGCGAAACGCGCGACGCGGAGGATCCGAACGGGGTCCTCGACGAACGCGTCCGAGACGTGCCGGAGCATGCGCGCTTCGAGGTCGCGCCGGCCGCCGTAGGGGTCGATGATCTCGCCGGACTCGCTCTCCGCCATGGCGTTGATGGTGAGGTCGCGGCGCCTCAAGTCCTCCTCGAGCGTGACATCCGGCGAGAACTGAGTGACGAAGCCGCGATAGCCGGGCGCCACCTTGCGCTCGAGGCGCGCGAGCGCGTACTCCTCGCGCGTCTGCGGATGCAGGAACACCGGAAATTCCCGGCCCACGGGCGTGAAGCCGCGCGCGGTGAGCTCGGCCGGCTCCGCACCGACCACCACCCAGTCGCGCTCGTGCACCGGCCGGCCGAGCAGCCGGTCACGCAAAGCGCCGCCCACCAAGTACACTTGCATGTCTGCATGTTAACCGAGACTCGGCCAGCCCAGATCCGGATCCTGCTCGCGAGCGTCGCCCTCGCCCTGCTACCGGGGTGCGGCACGATGTATCTCCTGCAGGCGGCCCACGGCGAAGCGCAGGTGCTCGACAGGCGCCAGCCGATCGCGAAGGTCATCCGCAGCCCGCGGACTCCGCCGCCGCTGCGCGCGACGCTCGAGCAAGTGCAGGAGGCTCGCAACTTCGCAACCGAGGTGCTCGGTCTGCCGAACAACCGCAGCTACCGCACCTACTCCAATATCGGCCGCCCGTACGTCGTTTGGAACGTGGTCGCGGCGCCCGAGTTCTCCGTGGAGCCGAAGCTGTGGTGTTTCCCGATCGTGGGCTGCGTCGCGTACCGGGGGTACTTCAGCGAGAAGAAGGCCCGCAAGTTCGCCTCTGATCTCAAAACTCAAGGGTTTGACGTAGTCGTGGACGGTGTTCCGGCTTACTCGACGCTGGGCCGGTTCGCCGATCCGGTGATGAGCACGATGCTCCCCTACGGCAATGTCGAGCTCGCCTCGATCATCTTCCACGAACTCACCCACCAGCTCCTGTACGTCCCCGGCGACTCATCCTTCAACGAGGCGTTCGCGACGACGGTGGAGCGGGAAGGGGTCAGGCGCTGGCTGCTCTACCAAGGCCGGATCGCCGACCTCAAGCGCTACGAGCAGGAGAACGCGCTCGAGCTCGAGTACGTTCAGCTGTTCCGGCGCACGCGGGCCGAGCTCGAGAAGCTTTATGCTTCCGGCTTGCCGGTGCCGGTGATGCGCGAGCGCAAGCGGTCGACCTTTGCAGCGCTCGCCTCGCAGATGAGGCAGCTGCAGCGTCAGGCGAAGGGTGAGTCGCCGTACGAGGACTGGCTCGAGGATGGACTCAACAACGCCGACCTCACCTCCGTCGCGACCTACTACGACTGCATGCCGGGGTTTCAGCGGCTGCTCCAGAGCGACAACGGGAATCTGCGACGGTTCTATTCGGACGTTCGCGACCTGGCGCGCGAGCCGCAGGCCGAGCGCGACGCGGCGGTGTGTGGGCCTCATGCGCAAGACCGCGATGACGCCGCATCGTAGAAGGAGCGGCGCCTCGGCGTCGGCGCTTCAGCGCTCCGCGCCCGCGCGCAGGCGGCTCAGGCGCGCGGGAAAGGACAGGTCGCCGAGGTAGGTCGGCAGGATGGCGGCCATGCGCTGCGGCTCGATGCCGAGCCGGGCAAAGCCGCTCTCGCGGCACACGCTGTCGACCGTGAGCGATCTGAAGTTGTCGAGAGAGAACGGCTTGCCGGGCACGAGCCCGAGCACGAGAGCTTGCAGGCGTCCGATGAGGTTCGGCACGGCAAGGACCCGGCACCTCGCGCCGGCAGCCGCCGCCGCGGCCCGCACGATCTGCTCGAGGGTGAGGATGTCCGGTCCGCAGAGCTCGTAGGTTTGTCCGAAGGTGGCGCGGTCGCTCAATGCCTGCACGAAAGCCGCGGCGACGTCGTCCACATAGACCGGAGCGAAGCGCGCGTGCGCCCGCGCGAGCGGGAGCACGCCGGCCGCGAGCCGCAGCAGTTTCAGGAAGCGATTCGTGAGCGAGTCGCCCGGACCGAAGATCACCGACGGCCGGAAGATCGTGAAATCGAGCGAATGCCCGGCGCTGCGCACTCGGGCCTCGGCCTCGCCCTTGGTACGCAGGTACCGGCTCGGCGCGCGCTTCGCGTCGGCGCCGAGCGAGCTCATGTGCAGCAGGCGCGGCACCCGCGCGATCCGCGCCTCCTCGATGAGCTTCGCGGCGAGCCCGACGTGAACGTCCCGGAAGCGTGCGCCGGCCCCCTCATTGAGGATGCCGACAAGATTGATCGCCACGTCCATGCCGGCGAGCAGCTCGCCGAGCACGCGAGGCTCATGGATGTTGACGGCCGCGAGCTCCACGGTCGGCAGGACGCTCAAATGCTGGCCGCGGGAGAGCACCCGAGTGGGCACTCTGACCCAGTGCCCGGCCGCGGCGAGCTGCGAGACGAGCTCGCTGCCCACGAAGCCCGTTCCACCGAGCACGCAGATCTTCAGTCGCGGGGTCGAGAATTGCACGGCTGTCGTGGGGGCTCCGCTTCAGTCACCGCACGGGGACCAGCACGATCGCGCTGCCGCGCCGGATCTCGAGCACCAGGGTAGAGACGCCCTGCGCCCGATCCCACAGCTGCTGCACACTGCCGACGTTCGCCTGGTTCACCCCGACGATCAGATCGTTGCTCCGCAATCCGGCCTGCGCGGCGGGGCTGCCTGGCTCGACGCCGCGGACGAGTGCGCCGCCCATGCCGGGCGCATCGATGAGGCTTGCGCCCTCGAGCCCCTTGTTGATGTCGGCCGGCCTGAGCGAGGCGCTCGTCGGGGCGGCGGGCGCCTCGGCGATGACCGCCGTCACGCGCTCCGGCTTGCCATCTCGCAGCAGATCGAGCTCCACCGTGTTGCCCACCC
The DNA here is from genome assembly GCA_963849095.1 of uncultured Gammaproteobacteria bacterium. GTDB lineage: Bacteria > Pseudomonadota > Gammaproteobacteria > Steroidobacterales > Steroidobacteraceae > JASHUC01. The sequence continues at coordinate 92,844 of CAWKGA010000009.1, read as the reverse complement.
TCAGCAGCCCGACCGCGTTGCGCAGATCCGTCGGCGTATTGACGGCCGTGCCGTTGATGGAGGTGATGATGTCGCCGATCTTGACGCCCCCGCGGTCTGCCGCGGAGCCCGCGACGACCTGCGTGACGAGCGCGCCGTGCGCGTTCGCGAGCCCGTAGACCTGCGCGATGTCCGGGCTCACCTCGTAGGTACTGATGCCGAGCATGCCGCGCTTGATCTCACCGTACCGGACCAGCTGGGCCATGATGCTGCGCGCCATGTTCACCGGGATCGCGAAGCCGATGCCGACGTTGCCGCCCGAGCGGGACAGGATCGCTGTGTTGATTCCGATCAGCTCGCCCCGGAGATTGACCAGCGCGCCGCCCGAATTCCCGGGATTGATCGAGGCGTCCGTCTGGATGAAGTCCTCGTAGCCGTCCGAGCCGATGTTGGAGCGGCCGAGCCCGCTCACGATGCCGGCGGTGACCGTGTTGTGCAGGCCGAACGGGTTGCCGATCGCGACCACGAAGTCGCCGACCTGCAGTTTGGAGGAGTCCCCGAGCGCGATCTGCGTGAGGCTGTCGGGCTTCACTTTCAGCACCGCGATGTCGGAGGGCTCGTCGCTGCCGACGACGGTCGCCTTGAGATCGCGCCCATCCGCGAGCGTGACGGTGATCTCGCTCGCGTTCTCCACGACATGCGCATTGGTGAGGATGTAGCCGTGCCTCGCATCGAAGATCACGCCGGAGCCGGCGCTCTGGAAGGGCCGCTCGCGCGAATCGGAGCCGGGCGGCACATCGAAGAAGCGGCGGAACAGCGGGTCGTCGAGCAAGGGGCTCTGGGGGCTGCGCTCCGTGATGGTGCCGCGGGTCGCCACGTTCACGATGGCGGGCGAGATGCGCTTGACCATCGGGGCGAGCGACGGGACGGGGGTGTCGCCGACCATCGCCGGCAGCGTCGTGGCCGCGGGCAGGCTCGTCGCACAGAGCGCCGCCAGCACAGCGAAGAGCAGGGCGATCCGGTTCATGGACACTCCCGATCGAGGGACACCATTGTAATGCGCTCATGTGCCGCATCGAGCGGCCGCCGGGTCCCAGCGAGCGGCACCGGTGCCGGAGCAGAGCCTGGACCGCTTTTCGGGGCTCTGGGCACCCCGATTCTGTTGACAGGGTGTGCAAAAGCTGTGCAGCGGCTGAGCATCGCCTGTGGATCGATGCCACAAGATCTTGAGGTCCAGCTCGGCCGTTCAGTCGAAGCCTTGGACGACTTGTTTCGTGATCCACGCGGCCAGAAACTCTGCAAGTCATTGTAAACAAACATAAAAAATGCATGTCATTGGCGGCTCGCGAATCTTGACGACTTTATTGCGCGTCATTAGGCTCTTTCTCCTGACACAAGATCTTGTGTCGCGCAATGCGATCGGGGTCTCGAGCTCGGGGGAGGTTTCGGGGGGAGGCGGCCGTCCAAACGGCCGTGAGACAGGTCGGCTCGTCGAGGTTGCTCGATGGGACCGTCCCGTTTCCCCGTGATCCGTCAGACGGTTTGCAAACTCGGAGCGTCTCGGATTCATGAACACCGTCGTCAAGTTGAATCCCAGGGAGATAGATGCCGTCCCGTTCCAGGAGGCGTCGCTCGATATCTGGGACAAGAAGTACCGGCTCGCTGCGAAGGATGGAGCGCCCATCGACAAGACGATGGACGACACCTACAAGCGCGTCGCGCGCGCGCTCGCGGACGTCGAGCGCGAAGACACGCGCCATCACTGGTACGAGCGATTCCTCTGGGCGCTGCGCCGCGGCGCCATTCCCGCAGGCCGCATCATCTCTAATGCCGGGGCGCTCGAGCACAAGCCGGCGACCTCGACGATCAACTGCACGGTGTCCGGGACCATTCACGACTCGATGGACGACATTTTGAAGAAAGTCCACGAGGCGGGACTCACGTTGAAAGGGGGCTCAGGCATCGGCTATGAATACTCGACGCTGCGGCCGAGGGGCGCGTACGTATCGGGGGCGGGCGCCTACACCTCAGGCCCGCTGTCGTTCATGGATATCTTCGACAAGATGTGCTTCACCGTCTCCTCCGCCGGCGGACGCCGCGGAGCGCAGATGGGCACGTTCGACGTGGGGCATCCGGATGCCATGGAGTTCATCCGCGCCAAGCGCGAGAGCGGCCGTCTCCGCCAGTTCAACTTGTCACTCCTCATCACGGACGAGTTCATGCAGGCGGTGCGCGAAGACAAGGAGTGGAAGCTCGCCTTCCCGATCGGCCTGAAGGAGTACGAGTCCGACCGCCCGGATCTCACGGACAGCGCGAAGTTCATCTGGCGCGAGTGGCCCATCCATGACGGCTACGTCGTCAACGAGGAGGGTCTCGTCGCCTGCAAGATCTACAAGACTCTGCCCGCGCGCCGCATGTGGGATGTCATCATGACATCCACCTACGACTTCGCCGAGCCGGGGTTCATTCTCATCGACCGTGTCAACGAGATGAACAACAATTGGTGGTGCGAAAGTATCCGCGCGACCAACCCGTGCGTGACCGCCGACACGCGCCTGGCCACCCAGTTCGGCATGGTGCGCGTGGGTGACCTGTATGACGCTCGCTTGGACATTCAGGCGACCGTAGATCGGAGAGCACTCGGCGAATCGGAGCACGGAGTGACCGTCCGCCCGGCCGTGCCCGTGTTCATGACCGCTCCATCGGCGGACGTTTACCGGGTCGTGACCGAAGCGGGATACGAGATCAAGGCGACGGAGTGGCACGACTTCTACACGACTCGCGGAAAGATCAAGCTCAAGGACTTGAAGCCCGGTGATGAGCTGCTGATCCAGTCCGGCAAGGGCCAGTTCGGTGGCTGCGGCAGCGCGGAGCTCGGCGTGGTGCTCGGCTTGTTGACCGGCGATGGACACTTCACGAACCACGGCAAAGGACAGCAGGCCGCCGTCGTGAATCTCTGGGGAGCAGACCGCGATTGCTCCGAAACGATCGTCGGCTACGTCAATTCGCTCATTGCGGGCTGGGCCGCGACACAAAGACACTATCGCGTAAGCGCAATCGCGGTGCCTGACCGCAGCCTCGTGGTCATCCGCTCCGTCATTCTCACCCGTGTTCTGGCCGAATTCTATGGGTGCACCGCGACGTGCAAAACACAGGTGCCGGAGATCGTCTGGCGCGGCAACGAGGCTTGCGTCAAGGGTTATCTGCGCGGACTGTTTCAATCCGACGGTACGGTAAATGCATCTGGACGTAACGGAACCAGTTGCTCGGTGCGGCTAGCCTCCAGCGTTCCAGCGCTGCTCAAGGACGTGCAGGTGCTGCTCGCTAATTTTGGCGTCTTCTCGAGCATCAAGAAACGCCGGGACGCGGGCAGCCGACTCCTTCCGGATGGCAAAGGCGGCAAGAGAGAATATCCGTGCAAGGCAGATTACGAGCTGATCATCGACGGCGAATCGCGCGAGCGATTCATATCGGAGATCGGTTTCTTGACGGATGCAAAGAGCGCCAAGTACCACGAGTGGATTCAGGGCAAGGCACTGAAGAAAACTCAGCGCTTCACAAGTCGGATCGCCGCGATCGTCCCCATCGGCAAGGAGCCGGTGTTTGATACGACTCAGGAGGATGGGAATACTGTCGTCTTCAATGGTCTGGTGGTGGGGCAATGCGGCGAACAACCGCTTCCGCCTTACGGCTCTTGCTTGCTCGGCTCCGTCAATCTCACGCGCTTCGTGCGCCATCCCTTCACGGAGTTCGCGGAGTTCGATTGGACGGAGTACCGCGAGGTCGTGCGCGTGTTCACGCGCATGCTCGACAACGTCGTCGAGGTGAACGGCCTGCCGCTCGCGAGACAGCGCGAGGAGATTCTGCGCAAGCGCAGGCACGGCATGGGGTTCCTCGGTCTCGGGAGCACCCTCACTCTTCTCGGCATGAAATACGGCTCGCCGGAGTCGGTGAAGTTCGCCGAGGACGTCTCGCGCGATATGGCCGTCGCGGGCTGGGAAGCCGCGCTCGAGCTCGCGCGCGAGAAGGGACCTGCGCCCATCATGAGTGAGGAGTTCACCGTCACGCCGGAGATGCTGCGCAAGAGGCCGGAGATGGCGCAGGACGGCTGGAAGCCCGGCGCAAAGATTCCGGGCCGGCTGCTGCATGCGCGCTACAGCCGCTACATGCAGCGGGTCGCGGCCGTCGCGCCGCAGCTCGCGCAGGATCTCGCGGAAGTGGGAGCGCGCTTCACGCACCACACCTCCATCGCGCCGACGGGCACCATCTCGCTGTCGCTCGCGAACAATGCCTCGAACGGCATCGAGCCCTCGTTCGCGCATCACTACTTCCGCAATGTCATCCGCGAAGGGAAGAAGTCGAAGGAGAAGGTTGACGTTTACTCGTTCGAGCTGCTGGCGTACCGGGAGCTCGTCAACGCGAAGGCCAAGCCGGGCGCGACACAGGACGCGGAGAAGCTCCCGGACTACTTCATCGCCTCGGACGACGTGACGCCCGAGCAGCACGTGGACATCCAGGCCGCGGCGCAGAAGTGGGTCGATTCCTCGATCTCCAAGACCGCGAACGTCCCGACGGACTTTCCGTACGAGAAGTTCAAGGACATCTATCGGTACGCCCACGAGCAGGGCCTGAAGGGCTGCACGACGTTCCGCTTCAATCCCGCCGCCTTCCAGGGCGTGCTCGTGAAGGAGCAGGACCTGAAGAACACGGTCTACAAGTTCACGCTCGAGGACGGCACGGTGGTCGAGGCGCGCGGGGACGAGGAGATCGAGTACGACGGCGAGACCCACACGGCCGCGAACCTGTTCGACGCCATGCGCGACGGGTACTACGGGCGTTTCTAGAGAAGGTGCGGCATGGCCATCAAGATCGCGAAGAAGATCGTCAAGTTCGAGGTGCAGAAACCGGAGGACAAGCCGGCCTCGCCCGACTCGGAGGTCTCGAAGGACAAGGCCGGCCGCAGCGCCAAGGTCGTCCGGATGCACGAGAAGGTCGAGCGCCCGGAGATGCTCGTCGGCTCGACCTACAAGATCAAGACGCCGATCTCCGACCATGCGATGTACGTGACGATCAACGACATCGTCCTCAACGAGGACACGGAGTTCGAGCAGCGGCGGCCCTTCGAGATCTTCATCAACTCGAAGAACCTCGATCACTTCCAGTGGATCGTCGCGCTCACAAGGATCATCTCGGCCGTCTTCCGCAAGGGCGGGGACGTGACCTTCCTGGTCGAGGAGCTGAAGGCGGTATTCGATCCGCGCGGCGGCTACTGGCAGCCGGGCGGCAAGTTCATGCCTTCGATCATCGCGGAGCTCGGATACGTCATCGAGCGGCACCTGCAGTCGATCGGCCTCATGCGCAGGAACGAGCTCGACGAGCATCAGCGCAAGCTCGTGGATGGCAAGCGCGCGGAGTACGAAGCGCGCGCCAGGCAAGCGGACGCCTTTGCGAAGCCGCACTTCCCCGAAGGAGCTCAGCTCTGCGGCAAGTGCAGCACGGCGGCGGTCGTGATGATGGACGGATGCATGACCTGCCTCAATTGCGGGGACTCGAAGTGCGGATGAGGCAAGCGGAATCTTTTGTGAAGGAGAGATGGGGGAGCGCTAGGGGAAAGACGCGCTCAAGCGCACGAAGCTGACAGACCCCCTACTGGCGCACCGGCATCGGGCCCAAGCCCAGTTCCTGCTTCTTGAGGGGAACCGCCGGAGCGCCTGCTCGTGGGCAGCCCGCAAGGGCTGCCCTTTTTTCAGTGGGCCCTGCTGGGCGTAGCGAAAAAAACCCCGCGAATGCGGGGTGGATTAGGTCGCTTGCTGTGGAGGAGAGTGTTCTCGTTGTTATCCGGGAGCGGATACCGACGCGAGCGTGGGAGGGGCGCCGAGCCGAAACCCGCGGATCGTCAATCTATGCTGCGATCTCCTGACTTCGTCCTTGGGGGCCGTCGCGGCCCTCGTGAGCAATCAGCTGCAACGCTCGTGCCAGTCCGCCGAGAGAGCCTTTCGATGTGACATGTTGTATCTGAGACGCAGTCAACTGTGACGTGATGCGCCTTATGCGACGTTTCGCACTGCGGGAAGCGCGAAAGGGGGCGGCTCGGTCCGCTCGCCGTTCCGCCGTGGTGTCAAGACGACCGACGTATTCCGGTCCCGTACGCTCCTTGCGCGTAGGCGCAAGTCATTCAAGCCGTTGAGAGCGCGCGCGATTTTGATCTGCCGAGGGTTGTAAATGCGGTCGACATGGCAATGGGGGGCCTCTCCGGAGGCGGAACGCCGCGGGGCGCAGCGATGGGCGGGCCTGGTCGCTGTCGCGCTGATCTGCGCGCTCGCCATCGTGGCGTTGCGGCCGGCGCACGGCGCGCAGGATGAGCTGTTCCCCCGCCCTGCGGAGCTCGAGCCCGCCGTCCACTTCTGGATCCGCGTCTACACGGAGATCGACACCGACTCCGGCTTCCTGCATGACGAGAACAATCTCTCCGTCGTCTACGAGACGCTGCATTTCTCGCCCGACACCTCGCGGCGCCAGCGCGAGCGGCTCGTCGAGGCCGCGCGCGACCGCCTGGTCGCGGCGCTCGAGCGGATCGCAACGGCGAGCGGACCGCTTTCGGCGGACGATGAGCGCGTCCGCAAGCTCTGGGGCGACGAGGCCACGCCCGCGCGACTGATCGACGCGACCCAGCACATCCGCTTCCAGCTCGGCCAGTCCGACCGCTTCCGCGAGGGGCTCGAGCGCTCCGGAAGGTGGGAGGACCACATCGCCGAAACGCTGAAGAGACTGCGGCTGCCGCCCGAGCTCGCCGTGCTGCCGCACGTCGAGTCCTCGTTCAATCCCATTGCGCGCTCGAAGGTCGGTGCCGCCGGGTTGTGGCAGTTCATGCGGTCGACGGGGCGCCGCTACATGCGTATCGACTCGACCGTGGACGACAGGCTCGATCCGTTCCTGTCCACCGAGGCGGCCGCCCAGCTGCTCTCCTACGACTATCGCCTGCTCGGCACCTGGCCTCTCGCGATCACGGCCTACAACCATGGCGCCGCCGGCATGCGGCGCGCGGTGGAGGACCTCGGAACGGACGACATCGCCCGGATCGTCCGCAATTACAAGAGCCCCACGTTCGGCTTCGCCTCGCGCAACTTCTACGCGTCGTTCCTCGCCGTGCTGGAGATTGACCGCAACCCGGAGAAGTACTTCGGGTCGATCTCGCGGGAGCCGGAGGCGAGATTCCAGGAGGTCACGCTGCCCTTCCGGGCATCGATCCCCGCGCTGGAGCGAGCGCTCCACATCGATCGCGACACGCTCCGCGAGCTCAATCCGGCCCTGCGCCCCATCTGCTGGCGCGGCGGGCGGCCGGTGCCGAAGGGATACTCCTTGCGCCTGCCGACGGGCGGAACCGAGTGGACGGCGAAGCTCGTCGCGGCGCGCCTCGAGTCGTCCGGCACCTCGCCCGGCGTGTCCGAAGCGGTGCTGGCGAGCGACACCGAGCCGGCTCGGCATCGCGCACGGTCCGGCGAGACGCTGGCGAGCCTCTCCGTGGTGCCGCTGCCGGCTGAGGTCGCTCAGATCCCGCGAGCCGCCGACGCCGCCCCATCGAGCTTCATCCCGCAAAACCCGATTTCCCCGAGCGTTCCGGCCTTGCAACCGGCTGGCGGCCCGGTATCCCCCGAGATCGCTGAGCTCGACAGCGAGCAGGATGCGGCCGCCGACGCGTCGAACATCCTGCCGAGCGCTGGACTCGGGCCGGTCTCCGCGGCCGAAGAGGAAGCCCTGGGCCCGGCTCTCGGACCGGCAGCCGTGGCAGGCACCGCGACGGCCGACCCGATCGACTACTCCGTCGCGAAGGACGGCACGATCGTCGTCGCCGCCACCGAGACGCTCGGCCACTATGCGGACTGGCTCGGGATTCCGACGTGGAGACTTCGAAGGGTCAATCACTTGCGATTCGGCCGTCCCGTCGTGATGGGACACCGCATCAAGCTCATCTTTCCCGGCGTCACCCCCGAGCAGTTCGAGGCCAAGCGCCGCGACTATCATCGCACGCTCGAGGCAGCCTACTTCGCCGCACACCATATCACCGGAACGGAAACCTACGTCGCGCGCCGCGGAGACTCCCTGTGGAACGTGACCGAGCGCTACGCGCACGTGCCGATCTGGCTGCTGCAGCAATACAACCCGGACGTCGACTTCAGCGACATGCGGCCCGGCACTCAAATCTCCGTGCCGCGCGTCGTCGAGGAGGTGGCGGATTAAGACGGAGCTCACCATCCGTCCGGCGTGGGCGGCCCGTCGGGGCGCGGGAATGGATGCGCTGTGATGGGGTCCGCAGCGCCCGCCGCGCCAGATGACCCTATAATCTGCGGCGTGGAATCTTTCGCGAGCGTCCGGGTCTGCAACGATCATGATGATATGGAAACCGGCTGATCGCTTTCCGCGGCGCGCGCGTCCCGCCTCGCTGGCGCTTGCTGTCCTCGCTCTCGCCATGGGGTCGGCCGCGGGGGCTCACGACGAGCCGGCACGCCAGCTGGAGCGGGTCTCCATCCAATCCCCCGGGTCCCTGTCCGAGTCCGCGCGGCCGCTCGACTCGGCCGCCGCGCTGCCGATGGCGGACCACATCATCGTGCGCAAATCGCTGCGCCGTCTGTATCTCATGCGCGGCAACACGGTACTGCGCTCCTACAGGATCGCGCTCGGCCTCGACCCGGTCGGACAGAAGGTGCGGGCCGGCGATTTCCGCACGCCGGAGGGCCGCTACTACCTCACGCGCCGCAACCCGCGCAGCGACTACTTCCTCTCGATCCAGGTGTCCTACCCCAATGAGGCCGATGTCGCGCGCGCCCGGCAGCACGGCTGGAACGCGGGCGGCTCGATCATGATCCACGGGCTCCCCAATGAGATCACCCGGCCGCCGCAGTACTACGAGAAGTACGACTGGACGGACGGCTGCATCGCGGTGTCGGACTCGGACATGCTCGAGATCTGGCTCATGACCGGGAACCGCACGCCGATCGATATCCTGCCCTGAGGAGTCCCGCCTGAGGGCTCCCGCAGCCGGGCCGGGATGTCTACAATCGCAAGTCCGTGGAAAGCACCATCGTCATTCCGGAGTTCGTGGACGCGCGCGTCGGCCCGCGCGGCAGCCTCGAGAACCTGTCCCAGGCCGAGATCGGGAAGCTCCTCGACTCGAGCCAGGGCGGGCTCTACACGCTCTTCCGCAAGTGCGCGCTCGCGGTGCTCAGCACCGGAGCGGACACCGACAACGCCAAGGAAGTCTTCGACCGCTACAGCGACTTTCAGATCGAGGTGCTGCGTCAGGCCTGGGGGATCAAGCTGCAGATGCGCAACGCGCCCGCAGCCGCGTTCGTCGACGGCGAGATGATCCGTGGCATCAAGGAACATCTCTTCGCCGTGCTGCGCGACGTGATCTACATCGCGAACGAGATCATCGACAGCGGGCGCTTCGATCTCGCCGATTCGGCCTCGGTCACCAACGCGGTCTTCCACATCCTGCGCAATGCGCGGGTGCTCGACTTCAAGGCGCGCCCGAACCTCGTCGTATGCTGGGGCGGGCACTCGATCGGCGAGGAGGAGTACCAGTACTCGAAGAAGGTCGGCTACGAGTTCGGCCTGCGCGGCCTCGATGTCTGCACCGGCTGCGGTCCGGGCGCGATGAAGGGCCCGATGAAGGGGGCGACGATCGGCCACGCCAAGCAGCGTATCTTCCACGGCCGCTACATCGGCCTCACCGAGCCGGGAATCATCGCCGCCGAGCCGCCGAATCCCATCGTGAACCAGCTCGTGATCATGCCGGACATCGAGAAGCGCCTGGAGGCGTTCGTGCGCCTCGCGCATGGCATCGTCGTGCTACCGGGCGGCGCGGGCACGGCGGAGGAGATCCTCTACCTCGCCGGCATCCTGCTCGATCCCAAGAACCGCGAGCAGCCCTTCCCGGTCGTGCTCACGGGGCCGCGGGCGAGCGCGGCCTATTTCGAGAAGATCCGCGAGTTCATCGACAGCACGCTCGGCGCCCGCGCGCTCGAGCGCTTCACCCTGATCGTCGACGATCCGGCGGGAGTCGCGCGCCACATGGTGCGGGGACTCGATGAAGTGCGCGAGTTCCGCAAGAAGCGCAACGACTCGTACAATTTCAACTGGCTGCTGTCGGTGGACCTCGAGCTGCAGCGGCACTTCGACGTGACGCACGAGTCGATGCGCGCGCTCGAGCTGAAGCGCTCGCAGCCGCCGCATGTGCTCGCGGCGAATCTGCGGCGCGCCTTCTCCGGCGTCGTGACGGGCAACGTCAAGGAATCCGGAATCCGCTCGATAGAGCAGCACGGGCCGTTCGAGATGTCGGGCGACCCCGGCATCATGCATCCGCTCGACGATCTGCTCTCGGCGTTCGTGGAGCAGCGGCGCATGAGGCTTCCCGGTTCGACCTATCGTCCGTGCTATCGCCTGGTCGCATGACATAAGACGCGCACGCGCGAGCCTCTTATGTCATGCGGCGAGAGCCGCGCGACCCTCGATCCCCTCGAGCACGTTGCCCGGCGGCCTAACCTGGGCGGCCGCTCGCCGCTTCCCCGCGAACCCCGTGAACCAGTTCCTGCGCCTGGCGCGCACAAATTCGTACCCTGCCTGCATCAATTCAGGAGTCGTCATGAGCTCACCCGACAGGACGCGAGGCAGCCCGGCAGAGCGGCAGGAAGCGGCCGCACCGCCCGCGAATGCCCAGGACCCCTATGGAAACTGGCTCGAGCGCATGCAGCGGGCGCGAGCGCGCCAAGCCACCATCACCAAGAATCTTCACACGTGGTCCAACTACAAGAGCTGGGCCGAGCAGGTGAAGGGTTCCTGGGACGACGACCAGAAGAAGAAGTAGCGCGTCCGGCGGTCAACCGCTCCCTTCTTCCCCGGGCACTTCGGGTGCCGGACCGGCCGGGACGGCGGGCCGGGGCCCCGCAGGTTCCTGAAGCCAAGCAATCAGCGGCTCCCACTGCTCGAACGTCCTCACGCGCGACGTAGGACTTCATCTCGTGAACACCCAGGCCGAGCTCCGCCGAGCGCACGTAGTTCTGCGAGTCGCGGATGGTCGCGACGACCGGTATGCCGAGTGTGTGCAGGAACCGGATGAGCGACTGGAAGGTGAGGGTATTGCGGCGCACGCGATTCGCGATGACGCCCAGCCGATTGTCTTCGCGCCGGACCTTGCCGACCAGCAGCAGGTCGCGGATGCAGCGCGAGCAGGCGTGAATGTCGATGTCGGAGGGCAGCACAGGAACGAGGATCTTGTCCGCTGTGCGGGTGATCTCGGGCATCTCGCGCGCATCGAGGGCCGCGGGAGTGTCGACGATCACGTGCGTCGTGCCTTCCGGCACTCGCAGCTGGAAGCTGCGGGTCGTGCGGCCGTCGTCCTCGAAGGCCGCGATGGCGTAAACCCAGGGCTGGACAGGCTGCCGCTTCTTGACCCAGCGCAGCGCCGAGCCCTGGGGGTCGTAATCCATCAGGACCGGCAATTGCTGGCGCGAGGCCAGGTAGCTCGCGAGATTGACCGCAATGGTCGTCTTCCCGGAGCCCCCCTTGGGGTTGAGGACGACGATGCGCTGCATGGATGCGTTCTCGATCGCGGGAGCCCAGCCTACGCAGGCTGCGCCCGCGTCGCAAGCCGCGAAATCTGTCCGCGTGCGGCGACACTTGGTGACGCCACGCGGCAGGGTCGCGAGCGCGTTGACTCGACTGAGAAGTCGAGCACGCCCCATACTGACTGTGCCTCGTAGAGTTGTTTCGTGGAACGCTTGCTTCTGTTGTGGGATGAGCTCGACGATCTCGTGCACGCTTGCCGGCACCTCGCCGTGTCGGCTGCCGACGAGGTCACGGGTCTTGCCATGCCCATCGCCGCAGCGGCCTCGGCCCTGGGTGCGGGGCTGCTCGGCCTGCAGTGGCATGCCCACGCAGCGCTGATCGGCGGCCTGCTCCGGGCGCCGTGGATCTCCTGACCCGCTCGCGACGCGCGTTTACCCGACAACGTCCGCTTCCCCGACGAGGCCCGTGACCCACCGGGTCCGGCGCGTCCGCCTTGAAAAACCTCCGCCGGTTCCCCACATCGCGCTTGCCGCCGCGGTTCGGCGAGGAGCGCGCATGTCCGAGAGCACCAAGCAGACGCTCGGCTTCCAGGCCGAGGTTCGCCAGCTCCTGAAGCTGATGATCCATTCCCTGTACAGCCACAGGGAAATCTTCCTCCGCGAGCTGATCTCGAACGCCTCCGACGCGAACGACCGGCTGCGCTTCCAGGCGATTGCGGAGCCGCAGCTCACCGCGCCGGACTCCGACTTGAAGATCTGGATCGACTGCGATGCCGCCGCGGGCACCCTCACCATCCGGGACAACGGCATCGGCATGACCCGGGAAGAGGCGGTAGCCCACCTCGGCACCATCGCCAAGTCAGGCACGGCGGAGTTCGTGAAGTCCCTCTCCGGCGACCAGCAGAAGGACTCCCAGCTGATCGGCCAGTTCGGTGTCGGCTTCTACTCCGCCTTCATCGTCGCGGACCGCGTCGAGGTCCTCACGCGCAAGGCGGGCGTGCCCCCGGAGCAGGGGGTCCGCTGGGAGTCGAGCGCGGAGGGGGAGTTCACGGTCGAGAGCCTCACGCGGGAGGAGCGCGGCACGAGCGTCGTGCTGCACCTGAAGCCCGACGCCCGCGAGTTCGCCGATCCCGACCGCCTGCGGACGCTCATCCAGCGCTATTCCGACCACCTGAGCTTTCCGGTGATGATGCGCGAGGAGCCGGGAAAGGACGGCAAGAAGCCGGGGGAATATGCAGCCGTCAACCAGGCGAAGGCGCTCTGGACGCGGCCGAGGACCGAGATCGGCGACGATGAGTACAAGGAGTTCTACCAGCACGTCGCCCACGATTACTCCGATCCGCTCGCCTGGAGCCACAATCGCGTGGAGGGCAAGCGGGAGTACACGAGCCTCCTCTACATTCCCCGGCATGCCCCGTTCGAGCTGTGGCAGCGGGATGCCGCGCACGGGTTGAAGCTATACGTCAAGCGGGTCTTCATCCTGGACGAGGCCGAGCAGTTCCTGCCGCTGTACCTGCGCTTCGTCAAGGGAGTCATCGACTCGGGCGACCTGCCGCTCAATGTCTCGCGCGAGCTGCTCCAGCAGGACCCGGAGGTGGACGCGATCAAGAGCGGGCTCACCCGGCGCGTGCTCGACACGCTCGCGCGGCTCGCGACCGAGAAGCCCGAGGACTACGGCACGTTCTGGCACGAGTTCGGCGCGGTGCTGAAGGAGGGCCTCGCGGAGGACGTGGCGAACCGGGACAAGATCCTGCCGCTGCTGCGGTTCGCGAGTACCCACGAGGCGGACAGCGAGCCGAAGGTGAGCCTACAGCAGTACCTCGAGCGCTTGAAGCCCGGCCAGGAGCGCATCTACTTCGTCATTGCCGACAGCATCGAGGCGGCGCGGGCCAGTCCCTACATCGAGAAGCTGAAGGAGCGCGGCATCGAGGTGCTGCTGCTCGCGGACCGCATCGACGAGTGGGTCATGAGGCAGGTCGAGGCGTTCGAGGGCAAGCGCTTCAAGGATGCCGCACGCGGCGATCTGGAGCTCGGCGGCCTCGAGACCGAATCCGACCGGAAGACCGCGGACGGCGAGCTGAAAGAGAGCAAGGCGCTCCTGAAGCGCGTGAAGGACGCGCTCGGCGACCGCGTGACGGAAGTGAAGATCACAGCGAGGCTCACCGAGTCTCCCGCCTGCCTGGTGCTCGGGGAGCACGATCTCGGTGCCAACATGCGGCGCATCTTGCAAGCGTCGGGGCAGAAGGCGCCGGCCGTGAAGCCACTGCTCGAGCTCAATGTCGGCCATCCGATCGTCAAGTACCTCGATTCCGTGGGCGAGGCAGGCGAGTTCAGCGAGCTCGCGTTGCTGCTCTACGATCAGGCGGCGCTCGCCGAAGGCGGCCAGCTCGGCAACCCCGCGGAGTATGTGCAGCGTCTCAATCGATTGCTGGTGAAGCTCGCCGGAGGCTCCGGGGGCCCCGGCAGCCGGGTGGATCATCCCTCGGCGGCGTGATCGCCGCGCCTCGGCACATGCCGCGTCCGCCACGTCCGGAGAGATTGTTCATCGCGGGACCCGCTGGCGCTCTGGAGGCCCTGGTCGAGGGTGAGCTGCGAAGCAGCGAACGCCCGGCCATGGGCGGTTTCGGCGTGGTCTGCCATCCCCACCCGCTTCATGGCGGCACGCTCGACAACAAGGTCGTGCATACGCTCGCGCGCGCCCTCCACGATGTGGGAATGCCGACGCTCCGCTTCAATTTTCGCGGCGTGGGTGCGAGTGGGGGACAGTTCGCGGACGGAATCGGCGAGACGGACGACGCGCTGGCCGCCGTGGCGTTCGGGCGGACAAGGTGGCCGGGCAAGGCGCCGTGGCTGCTCGGGTTCTCGTTCGGCGCGGTCGTCGCGATCAGGGCCGCGGTGCAGGCGGGAGCGCAGCGGCTGGTTACGGTTGCGCCCGCTGTCGGGCGCGTTGCAACAGGGCAGGCCATGCCCCTGTGTCCGTGGCTACTGATCCAGGGCGACGCCGACGAGGTGATCGACGCCCGCGCGGTGCTCGAGTGGGCGTCCAGACAGACCCCGCCTCCGAAAGTGCACGTGCTGCGGGAGGCGGGGCATTTCTTCCACGGACGCCTGCCCGAGCTGCGCGAGGCCGTCGTGAAGTTCGCGGAAGAGGGTGGAGCGCAACGCGCTCCACCCTCCTGAATCCCGTACCGCGCGACTAGTTGACCATGCCCTTCAGGCTCTTCAGGGGCACGGCGCGCACTTTCTTGCTCGCCGGCTTGGCCTTGAACGTCATCTTCTCCCCGGTGAACGGATTGATGCCCTCGCGCGCCTTCGTGGCGGGCTTCTTGACGACCTTCAACTTCAACAGGCCGGGCAACGTGAACAGGCCGCTGCCGCGCAGGCTCTTCTTGATCACACCGTTCATCGAATCGAAGACTCCGCTGATTTGCTTGCGCGACAACCCGGTGTCCTTCGAGATGTGAGTCAGGATTTCCGACTTGGTCGGTGCGCCACCCTTTTTCGCCATGTTTCGATACTCCTCGAATGTTATGCGTGTATGAGTCGAGCGCGGAACGCACCGCGCAGAACGAATCGCCGCGAAAAATAGCACATGGGCACGCATTAGCAAGCGATTTCTCGCGCGCGCGACCGCCTGAAATGCCTTTATTTCCAGGGTTTGCCGGCCGGCGCCCCGCGGCTGGGCGATGCGCGAGCGCCGATCGAGAGGTGCGGAGCGTCGAGAAGCTCGCGGCTGAATGCGCGGACGGCACAGGCCCGCGCCCGAGAGCCGCGCGCAGCGTGCGCAACGCGAAGTGCGATCCGCGCTGGGCGCGGCGCAGCGGCCGCGGTTCAAGTGCCTGTTTC
Source organism: uncultured Gammaproteobacteria bacterium (assembly GCA_963849095.1). Taxonomy (GTDB): domain Bacteria; phylum Pseudomonadota; class Gammaproteobacteria; order Steroidobacterales; family Steroidobacteraceae; genus JASHUC01. The sequence continues at coordinate 77,455 of CAWKGA010000009.1, read as the reverse complement.
TAGAATGGTTATGCGGGCAGCAGGATCAGCAGCGCCTGGATCGCGATTCCGGCCCAGAGCGGCGAGAGGTCGAGGCCCCCGACCGGCTTGATCAGCCTGCGGAATGGACGCAAGACCGGCTCGCACAGGCTCGTGAGCAGCGACTGCACCGGCGAGTAATCGCCCGGCGCGATGAGCGAGAGGACGGCGTACAGGAAGATCGCGCAGAAATACGTCCACAGCGTGTAGCGCGCGATCTCGACCGCCGCGTCGCGTACCCAAACGGCTGCGGGGGGCATCTCAGAGCCATGCAGTGCGTAGAGGATCGCCAGTCTCACGATCGCGATGATCACTACCGTCACGACCGAGGCCGTGTCGATCTTGCGCACGGGAGGCAGAATGCGGCGCAGCGGCATCACCAGCGGGTTGGTGAAGCGCACGACCGTCTGGCTGATCGGATTGCGGAAGTCCGCGCGCGACCACTGCAGGAACAGGCGCAGCAGCGCCGTGAACAGCGCCAGGCTGAGCAGCGTGTCCACGATGTAGATGATGGCGTTCATGCCGCGGACTTCCGGGTGGCCGGCACGCAGGCCGTCGAGGAGGCGGGACGCCGCGAGGGGGCTCGCGAGATCACTCGCCGGCTCCGAACTGCCGGGCGAGCTCCCGGCTGCGCTGCGCCGCGGCATCGATCGCGCGCTGCACGAGGCTTGCGAGGCCCGGCTCCTCCGCGAGCACCCGCAGCGCCGCCTCGGTGGTGCCGCCCTTGGAGGTGACTTCCTCGCGCAGGCGAGCGAGGTCGCCGCCCGAGTGGGCGAGAACGCCGGCGCCGTGGAGCGTTTCCACTGCGAGAGTCCGGGCCGCCTGGGGCTCGAGGCCGAGATTCACCGCCGCTTGCATCATCAGCTCGGCGAGCAGGAAGCAATAGGCCGGCCCGCTGCCCGAAAGCGCGGTGACGACATCGAGGTCCTTCTCGGCGTTCAGCCATACCACCGCGCCGACCGACCGCATGATGTCCTCGGCCAGCGAGCGGGCGGCCGCATCCGCTCGCGCAGAAGCGTAGAGGCCCGTCGCCCCGGCGCCGACCAGCGCGGGACGATTCGGCATGGCGCGCACGACCGGCACCCCCTCTCCGCACCACGACTCCAGCGAGCGGATCTCGATCCCCGCGGCGACGGAAAGGACGAGAGAACGCTGCTCCCGCAGCCGCGGCCCGAGGGCCTTCACGACCCGGGCGGCTTCTTGCGGCTTCACGGCGATGACGACCGCGTCGGCGCCCCTCACCGGGGTGTCGTTGTCCGCCGCCACGAGGCAGCCGAAATCGCGTTCGAGCGCGCGGCGCACGGCCTCACCCGGCTCACCCACGCGGATGGCCTGCGGAGGCGTTCCGCGCCGCACGAGGCCGCCGATCAGCGCCCGGCCCATGTTTCCGCCGCCGATGAATGCAACTTTGTAGGAACTCACGGCCGAATTGTATCCGGTCGGCGCGCGCCGGTGTCGCCCGCCTTACGCCTCAAGGGCGCGGACCGAATAGCGCTGTGCCGACGCGCACGAGGGTCGCCCCCTCGAGCACGGCCGCCTCGAGATCCGCGCTCATTCCCATGGAGAGAGTGTCGAGCCCCGCGCCCTCGGCGTTGAGCGCTTCAAATATCCCCCGCAGCTCGGCGAACCAGAACCGTTGCCTCTCGGGCAGCCGCTCCTCAGGCGGCAGGCACATGAGGCCGCGGAGTTTCAGGCGCGGCAGCTCGGCGACGGCTGCCGCGAGTGCGCGCACGTCGGCGGGTGCGGCGCCGGCCTTGTCCGGCTCGGCGGCCAGGCTCACCTGGATACACACGTTGAGCGGCGGGGCGTGATACGGCCGCTGGGCCGACAGGCGCTGCGCGACCCGCAGGCGGTCCACGCTGTGCACCCAGGAGAAGCTCTCGGCGACGGGGCCGGTCTTGTTGGCCTGGAGGCGGCCGATGAAGTGCCAGGTGAGGGGGGTCGCCGGCCGGGTCCCGATCTTCTCGAGCGCCTCCTTGAGGTAGCTCTCCCCGAAATGCTCGAGCCCCGCGCGGGCGGCGGCCTCGATGACCGCCAGGGGCTGGGATTTGCTCGCGGCGACGATTGTGACCGAGTGCGCATTTCGGCCGCACCGCGCGGCGGCGGCGGCGATGCGGGAGCGGACTTTCCCGAGATTCTCAGCCAAATTCTGCGGACCTATTAACATATAGGGTGGGGAATGCCTCCGCTATACTCGATGCTTCACGCCGCACGGGCGCGCCGCAACCTGGGCACGAGCATCCATGGCCGTCGACATCGCGCAACTCCTCGCGTTCGCCGTCAAGAACCAAGCGTCCGACCTGCATCTCTCCGCGGGCGTGGCGCCGATGATCCGGGTGGACGGCGACATGAAGCGGATCAACATGCCGCCGCTCACGCACAAGGAAGTGCACAGCATGGTCTACGACATCATGAACGACAAGCAACGGAAGGCTTACGAGGAGTTCTTCGAGACCGACTTCTCCTTCGAGATTCCGAAGCTCGCGCGCTTTCGCGTCAACGCCTTCAACCAGAACCGCGGCGCGGGCGCCGTGTTCCGCAACATCCCCTCGGCCATCTTGAGCCTCGATGACCTGCAGGCCCCGAAGATCTTCCGCGACCTGTGCATGCTGCCGCGCGGCCTGGTGCTCGTGACGGGCCCGACCGGATCGGGCAAGTCGACGACGCTCGCGGCCATGATCAACCACTGCAACGACAACCGGCCCGACCACATCATCACCATCGAGGATCCGATCGAGTTCGTGCACGAGTCGAAGCGCTGCCTCATCAACCAGCGCGAGGTGCACCGGGACACGCTCGGCTTCTCCGAGGCGCTGCGCTCGGCGCTACGCGAGGATCCCGACGTGGTCCTCGTCGGGGAGCTGCGCGACCTCGAGACGATCCGGCTCGCCCTGACGGCCGCGGAGACCGGGCATCTGGTATTCGGTACGCTGCACACGAGCTCCGCCGCCAAGACCATCGACCGAGTGGTCGATGTGTTCCCCGCGGCCGAGAAGGAGATGGTGCGCTCGATGCTCTCCGAGAGCCTGCGCGCCGCAATCTCCCAGACGCTCCTGAAGCGCATCGGCGGCGGGCGCGCCGCCGCGCACGAGATCATGATCGGCACGCCCGCGATCCGCAACCTCATCCGCGAGGGCAAGATCGCGCAGATGTACTCCTCGATCCAGACCGGCCAGGCGAGCGGCATGCAAACCCTCGACCAGTGCCTGTCGGATCTCATCAGTAAGGGCCTCGTCAGCAAGGAAGAGGCGCGGCTCAAGGCACAGAACAAGGATGCGGTGTGATCGCGAGGGGAGACTGTCATGGATCGTGACCAAGCCATCAAGCTGATGCAGGATTTGCTGCGACGCGTCACCGAGAAGAAGGCCTCGGACCTGTTCATCACCGCCGGGTTTCCTCCGGCGATCAAGCTCGACGGCGAGGTCCGCCCGCAGAGCGAGCGTGCCTTGACGCCCGAGCAATCGGCCACGCTCGTCCGCGCGATCATGAACGACCGGCAGACGAAGGAGTTCGATGCCACAAAGGAGTGCAACTTCGCGATCGCGCCGCCCGGCATCGGGCGCTTCCGGGTGAGCGCGTTCGTGCAGCAAGGCTGCACCGGCTGCGTGGTCCGGCTCATCAACGCGAAGATCCCCACGATCGAGGAGCTCGACCTGCCGCCCATTTTGAAGGAGATCGTGCTGTCCAAGCGCGGCCTCGTCATCGTCGTCGGCGCCACCGGATCGGGCAAGTCCACGACGCTCGCCTCGATGGTCGGCTACCGCAACGAGAAGACCCGCGGGCATATCGTCACGATCGAGGATCCCGTCGAGTACGTGCACCAGCACAAGGGCTGCGTGATCACTCACCGCGAGGTGGGCGTCGACACCGAGACCTGGCTCTCGGGGCTCAAGAACACCCTTCGGCAGGCGCCGGACGTGATCCTCATCGGAGAGATCCGCGACCGCGAGACGATGGAGTACGGCATCCAGTTCTCCGAGACGGGACACCTGGTGCTCGCGACGCTCCACGGCAACAGCGCCAACCAGGCGCTCGACCGCATCGTCAACCTCTTTCCGGACGAGCGGCGCGAGCAGCTGCTGATGGACCTCTCGCTCAACATCCGCGCGTTTATCTCGCAGCGGCTCATTCCGCGGGAGTCCGGGGCGGGACGCATCGCGGCGGCCGAGATCATGATCAACTCGCCGCTCATCCAGGACCTCGTGTTCAAGGGCGAGATCGCCAGGATCAAGGAGGTCATGGCGCGCTCGACGCGGCTCGGGATGAAGACCTTCGACCAGTCGCTCTACGAGCTGTACGAGACCGGCTTCATCTCCTACGAGGACGCGCTGCGCAACGCCGATTCCAAGAACGAGCTGCGCCTGCGCATCAAGCTCGAGAGCAAGCGTGAGCTGAAGAGCGTCGACGACGACGGCGCGCTACAGATCGTCGAGGAAGAGTCTGGTCGCTCGATCTGACGAATCTGAGGCGGGCGGCATCATGGCGTCTACACCCGAAGCGGAAGACCCGAGCCTGAGCTCGACGGGGGTGCACCGCGCCCTGGAGACAAACGGCACTCAGCGCGGGTTCAACTCCAAGCCGCTCTTCAAGCTGATGGTGGAGAAGAAGGCCTCGGACCTGTTCTTCACCGCGAACGCCCCCATCAAGATCAAGATCGAGGGCCAGATCTTCCCCGCCAACAAGAATGTGCTGACGCCGGACGTGGTGCGGCAGACGGCCTTCGCGCTGATGAACGCCGACCAGCGCGAGCGCTTCCTGCGCGACTTCGAGGTCGACTTCGCCATCTCGGAGCCCGGCCTCGGTCGCTTCCGCGTCAACGTCTTCATGCAGCGCGGCTATCCGGCGATCGTCCTGCGATACATCACCGCCGACATGCCGCGCATGGAGAGCTTGGGGCTGCCGGAGATCCTGCGGGACCTCATCATGCTGAGGCGCGGCCTCATCCTGGTCGTCGGCGCGACCGGCGCGGGCAAGTCGACGACGCTCGCGGCGATGATCAACTACCGCAACGAGACCTCCTCCGATCACATCGTCACGATCGAGGATCCGATCGAGTATCTGCACACCAACAAGCGCTCGATGGTCAACCAGCGCGAGGTGGGCCTCGACACGCAATCGTTCTCGCGCGCGTTGCGCGGCGTCATGCGCGCGGCCCCGGACGTGATCCTCATCGGCGAGGTCCGCGACCGCGAGAGCATGGAGGCCGCGATCAGCCTCGCCGGCACGGGGCACCTGGTGCTCGCGACCCTGCACGCCAACAACTGCGCGGAGACCCTGGACCGGATCATCAATCTGTTCCCGCGCGAGCAGCACAACCAGATCTTTCTCGACCTCTCGCAGTACCTGCGAGCGCTCCTCGCGCAGCGCCTCGTGCTGGGCAAGGACGGCAAGCGCTGCGCGGCCGTAGAGGTGATGCTCAACACCCCGCACATCTGCGAGCTGATCAAGAAGGGCGACGTGGCGGCGATCAAGGAGGCGATCGTCGCGAGCCACGAGCGCGGTGTGCAGAGCTTCGATGTCGCGCTGCACAACCTCTACAAGGAGCAGCGCATCGAGCTGGAAGAGGCGCTTGCCAACGCCGACTCGCGCGCCAACCTCGAGGCGAAGATTAACTTCGGGTAGAGCGCAGGCGTCCCGCGCACACCGCCGTCAGCACCGCCATGCGCACCGCAACGCCGTTGCGCACCTGGTCGCGGATGACGGACTGCGGCCCGTCCGCCACGTCGGATGCGATCTCGATCCCGCGGTTCATCGGCTGGGGATGCATGACGATCGCGTCGGGCCGCGCGAGCGCGAGCCGCTCGGGGGTGAGGCCGTACTTCGCGAAGTACCGGTCTGCGTCGGGAAGCGACGCCTGGGTCATCCGCTCCTTCTGGATGCGCAGCATCATGATCACGTCCGCGTCCTTGAGGCCCTTCGCGAGGGTCGTGTGGCGCACGCACCCGGTGAATTCCGACGCTTCCGGCATGTAGGCGGGCGGCGCGACGATGCGGATCTCGCCGGCCCCGAGCGCGCGAAAGACGTGGTAGGCGGAGCGCGCGACCCGCGAATGCCGCACGTCTCCGACGATCGAGATGGCGAGCGATCCGAAGCGCGGCTTGCGCTGCAGGACGGTGAGCGCGTCGAGCAGGCCCTGCGTGGGATGCGCGACATGCGCCTCGCCCCCGGACAGCACACTCACGTGCGGACCGACATTCTCCGCGACGAGGCCGGGAACGCCTGCCTCGGCGTCCCGGACGACGAACACATCGACGTACAGCGCCTCGAGCGTGTAGATGGTGTCGAGCATGCTCTCGCCCTTGACGCGCGAGGAGAGCTGCACCTCGAGGTTCACGACCTGGGCACCGAGCCGCTTCGCGGCGAGCTCGAAGGACACCCGTGTGCGCGTGGAGGGCTCCGTGAAGAGGTTGGCGACGGTAAACCCCGCGAGCTCGGCGCTCGCGGGCGTCGGCTCGCCGAGCGGGCGCACGAAGGCCTGAGCGCGCTCGAGCAGCTGCTCGATGACAGCGCGCGGAAGGGTTTCGAGCGTCAGCAGATGCCGTAGCGTTCCATCGGGCCGCAGCTGCACGTCCGGCGGTGAGGGCGAGTCCGTCCGCAGCAGGGTGTCCGCGCTCATCCAAGCTCCCTCAAGTTCATGACGGTTCGACGCTCCGCTCGCCGGCGAGCCAGCGCTCGAGGATCACGGCAGCCGCGACGCTGTCCACATCTTCGCGCCGCACGCGTCGGCTGCGCGCGCCCTGCGCCCGGTTGCGCTTGAGCGCAGCGCTTGCCTCCAGCGACGACCAGCGTTCGTCCACGTGCTCCACGGACAGGCCGAAGCGCTTGCGAAGCGTGGCACCGAAGCTGCGCGCGGCACCGGTCAACGCTCCAGCACTGCCGTCCGCATTATAAGGGACGCCGACGACGAGCAGCCGGGGCTGCGCCGCGCGCACCTCGCGATCGATCGCGGTCCAGTCGGGCGTGCCGGAGAGCACGGCGGCAGCGGGCCGCGGCGCGGCCGTGGAGGTGAGCGTATCGCCCACGGCGATGCCGATGCGCCTCAAGCCAAAGTCGAATGCCAGAACCGTGTGGGCCGTGAGCTCTTGCGGCGTCTGCAGCTCGATGTCACGCATTGCCTGCGACGAGGCTCATCTGCTTGATCTTCTCGGTATCGACCCCGACGAGCTCCCACGAGCCCTGCCAGCGGTGGTCGTACGGCAGCTCGAACACCACCCGCTCGTCCGCTGGGATGGGCAACCAGGCGTTCTCGCGGATCTCGCGCTCGAGCTGGCCCGGGTCCCACCCCGCATACCCGAGCGCAATGAAGGCGTCGGTGGGCCCCTCCCCGCACGCCATGGCCGCGAGGACATCGGTGGAGGTCGTGACCTGGATCAGCTCGGACACCTTCACCGTCTTGTCCCAGCTGCCACCGGGGCGATGCAGGACGAAGCCGTGGTCCGTGAGCATCGGGCCGCCGCGCAGCACGGGCTGGGCGGCGATCGACTCATCGCGCGGCTGCAGCTTCATCTGCGACAGCACGTCGGATAAGCGCATCGGCAGAGGCTTGTTCAGCACGATCCCGAGCGCGCCATTGTCGGCCGTGTGCTCACACACGAGCGTCACGGAGCGGGAGAAATTCGGATCGGAGAGCGCGGGCATCGCGATCAGCAGATGGTTCGTGAGGCTCGGCGCGCTCATGCAGGGCCAGTATGGCCCCTCAGGCGCGCGCGCTCAAGGAACGGCCGACACCGAACCGCGCGAGACGCGGCCGCCGACGAAATCCCATTCGTAGGCGAACCGCATCGTCCGGTAATCGCGAGCGAGTCCCGGCGGAAACGGATCGAACGGGCTCGCAAGCTTGAGAATTTCGAGCGCGGCGTGATCGAGATCGGGATACCCGCTCGAGCGCTGGATCCGCGCGGCCTCGAGCTTGCCGTCCGAGCGGATCTCGACCGCCAGGACCGGGTTCGCCTCGATCCCCACGCGCCGGGCGGCGATCGGGTAGTTGAGCGTGCCGATGCGCTCGATGCGCCGGCGCCAGTGATCCAGGTAGGGGGCGAGGATCGACTCCCGGGTATCCGGGGTGACCCATAGGTCGTCGCGGTGCGGCCCGCGCAGCTGCACGGGACCCGCGTCATCCTCGGGCCCGAGCTCGGCGGCGGGATGGTCGGGGAGTGCGAGCGGCTTCTCGCCGGCGCCCTCGCCCGTGTCCGCATCGCTGAAGTACTGAATATCGGGCTGCGCCGCAGTGGTCGCGAGGACCCGCTCGTCGTCCGCGCCCGCGGCGCCGGTCGCCGCCAAGCTGGTGCCGTCCGGGAGGCCCGCGTGCCCCGCGATGGAGCGCACCGATGCGCGATTGAGCGGCGGCACGGAGCGGGCCGTATTCCCGGAGCCGAATTGCGTGCGCTGGGCCAGGTAGGTCGCCGTGTCGTTGTGTGCCGCGGTGGGCACCTCGTCGGAGACCAGAAGGACCTCGAGCCCCGGTGCGGCGCCGGCATCCTTCGCCCCCGAGCTGAAGGTGATCCCAAGAATGACGATCCCGTGCAGCACCGCCGCCAGGAAGATCGTCATGAGAAGCCGGTCCCGGACGGGTGCCGACCCCTCGCGCAATGCCAGAGCTCGAGAAGCCATCGATGCCACCTGCCAAGCAGCCGGCAGTATAGCGGGCGGCTAGCGCCGGGCGCGTGCCGCGGGTCGCGCTTGCAGGCGCCGCTCGATGGCGCCGATGAGCAAGCCGCCAATGTCGATGTGGAACTGCTTGTCGAGCTCGCGGATGCCGGTCGGGCTCGTCACGTTGATCTCGGTAACGTAGCCGCCGATCACATCGAGACCGACGAAGAGCATCCCTCGTGAGGCGAGCGAGGGCCCGATCTCGCCGGCAAGCCAGCGGTCGCGGTCGTCGAGCGGGCGCCCGACCCCGCGCGCTCCGGCCGCGAGGTTGCCCCGGTTGTCATTCGCCGCCGGTATGCGTGCGAGGGCGTAGGGCACCGGCTCGCCGTCGATGAGCAGCACGCGAGAGTCGCCCGTCTCGGCGATGTCCGGAATGTAGCGCTGCACAATGGCGAAGCGCCGGCCCTCGCCGGTCAGCGTCTCGAAGACGACGTTCGCGTTCTTCTCGTTCCGCTCGACGACGAAGATGGAGCGCCCGCCCATGCCGTCCAAGGGCTTGCACACGACTTTGCCGTGCTCCGCGAGGAAGGCGTGCATGTCGGCCCTGTCGCGGGTCACCAGGGTCGGCGCACAGCACTGGGGGAACCAGGCGGTGTAGACCTTCTCGTTCATGTCCCGCAGTCCCTGCGGTCGGTTTACCACCAGCGCGCCTTGGTTCTCGGCGCGCTCGAGGATGTAAGTGGTATAGATGTACTCGGTGTCGAACGGGGGGTCCTTGCGCATCAAGATGCAGTCGAGGCCGCCGAGGGGCTCGGCCCGCGGCTCGCCCAGCGTGAACCAGGACGCGGGGTCGGCCGCCACGGTGAGCGGGCGTGCGCGGCCGAAGGCCCTGCCGTCGCGCAGCGACAGGTCCGCCTGCTCGAGGTAGAGCAGCTCGAAGCCCCGGGCCTGTGCGGCGAGGAGCATCGCGAGCGTCGAGTCCTTCGCGTACTGGATGTGGGCGATGGGGTCCATCACGACACCCAGCCGCAACCGGTCGTTTGGCATGGACGGATCTTATGTCAGTCCGGGAGCGGTTGCCGGGCCGCCGCAGGCCCCTATCTGCGGAAAACGTGACGCGCATGGCATAGCAGGGGGTATGCCGATATGTTAAAACCCGCGACCGACGACCTCTCGAACAAGCCACCATTACGCTTTCCGGTGGCAGGAGTTCCATTAACGTGACCGGCGCCAATTCGAAGCTCCAGGGCCTCAAGGTACTGGTCATCGACGACAGCAAGACGATTCGCCGCACGGCCGAGACCCTGCTCGCCAAGGAGGGTTGCGAGGTCTACACGGCGATCGACGGGTTCGATGCGCTCGCGAAGATCGCCGACCACCAGCCCGATATCGTGTTCGTCGACATCATGATGCCGCGGCTCGACGGCTATCAGACGTGCTCGCTGATCAAGCACAACAAGGTCTTCCGCTCGATCCCGGTCATCATGCTGTCGTCCAAGGACGGCCTGTTCGACCGTGCGCGCGGACGCATCGTCGGCTCCGAGCACTATCTTACGAAGCCGTTCACCAAAGACGAGCTCCTGAGCGCGATCGAGACCCATATCGGGAGATGATGGCCATGCCGCTCATACTCATCGTCGACGACTCCCCGACCGAGGTGCACGTGATGACCAAGGCGCTCGAGCGCCACGGCTACCGGACGGCGGCGGCGGCGGATGGGGCCGAAGGCATCCGCCTCGCCCGCGAGATGAGCCCGGATCTCATCTTCATGGACGTGGTGATGCCGGGCATGAACGGGTATCAGGCGACGCGGACCCTGGTGAACGATCCGAAGACGCGCACCATTCCCATCATCATGGTGACCTCGAAGGGCCAGGAGACCGACAAGATCTGGGGACTGCGCCAGGGCGCGGTCGATTACATGGTGAAGCCAGTCTCCCCCGATCAACTCGTGGCCAAGGCCCAGGCGACCCTGACGGGCTGAGCGCCGGTCGATGGAGGGTGCCTCACTCAAATCTCTGCGCGACCGCCCGTTCGAGCTCCTGCAAGAGCTGGAGCGACGCGGCCGGGCCGTGTCCGCGCAAGTGGGACAGGAGGGCGCCGGCGGCCGCGAGTGGGTCGGCGTCGCCCTTCGCCTGGCGGGCGAGCTGTTCCTCGCCGCGCGCGAGGAGACGCGGGAGGTGTTGAGCGTGCCGGCGACCCTCACGAGAGTGCCCGCGGCGAAGCCCTGGATCCGCGGGCTCGCGAACGTCCGCGGGCAGCTGCTTCCGATCATCGACCTGCGGCACTTCATCGGCAGCGGCGTCACTGCAGCCACGCGCAATACCCGGGTCGTCGTCGTGAACCATCGAGAGGTCCCGGCAGGCTTGCTGGTGGACGAGGTGCTCGGGTTCCGGCGCTTCGCAGAAAGCGAGTTCACCGGGGACGCCCCGCCGACCGTCGCGCGGTGCGAGCGGTACCTCGCCGGGGCCTTCCGGCACGGGGATGAGCAGTGGCCGGTCCTGAGCCTGCGCACCATCCTCGAGAGCCCGGCCTTCGCCGATGCCGCCGCGTGACGGCGGCGAGCTCACCCTCAAGAACATGAAGAGTGGCACCCCAATGACCGATCCCAAGCCGATCCACACCGTCCATCGGCTCGATGCTCTGGTCGGCATCTCGGCGGTCCTGGTTCTCGCGGCCGTGGTCGTCTACGCGACGCGGCTCGGAACGATGCAGGAGGCGTGGGTTCCGGTCGCGCTGGCTGCGGCCGCGCTCGCCGTGCTGGCCGTCCTGTGGCTCGGCCTGCGGCAGCTGCGCACCACGACGGAGCGCCAGAGGCTCGCGGTGGACGCCCAGCGCATGGAGAGCGACCGCAACCAGCAGGCCATCCTGCGCCTGCTCGATGAGCTCTCGAGTCTCGCGGACGGCGATCTAACAGTGCAGGCCACCGTGACCGAGGACATCACCGGCGCGATCGCGGACTCGATCAACTACGCCGTGGACGCGCTGCGCGGACTGGTCACCACCATCAATCAGTCCGCCATCCAGCTCGACGGGGCCGCGCGGCAGACCCAGGCGCTCGCGCAGCATCTCGCCAAGTCGAGCGGCGCCCAGTCGAAACAGATCGGGGCGGCCACCGAGACCGCCGGCACGGTTGCCGCGGCGACCGAGGAGGTTTCGGGCAACGCCGAGCGGGCGGCAGACGTGGCGCGGCATTCGGTCGATGTCGCTCACAAGGGCGGCGATGCCGTGCGCCGCACCATCGACGGGATGAACACCATCCGCGAGACCATCCAGGAGACCTCGAAGCGCATCAAGCGCCTCGGCGAGAGCTCCCAGGAGATCGGCAACATCGTCGAGCTCATCAACGACATCGCCGAGCAGACCAACATCCTCGCGCTCAATGCCTCGATCCAGGCCTCGATGGCGGGCGAGGCCGGCAGGGGGTTCGCCGTCGTTGCCGACGAGGTGCAGCGCCTCGCGGAGCGCGCCGCGAACGCCACCAAGCAGATCGAGGTGCTGGTGCGCACGATTCAAACCGACACGAACGAGGCCGTGGTGTCGATGGAGCGCAGCACGACCGACGTCGTGGGAGGGGCGTTGCTCGCGGAGAACGCAGGCGCCGCGCTCGAGGAGATCGAGCAGGTATCCAATCAGATCGCGAGCCTCGTGCAGAACATCTCCGCGAGCTCGCGCCAGCAGTCCTCCGCGGTGCAGAACATCGCGCGCAACATGCAGGTGCTGAAGGAGATCAGCGCCCAGACGGCCGATTCGACGAGCGCCACGTCCGTCGCCATCGCGAAGCTCGCCGAGCTGTCGGCGGGCATGCGCAAGGCGGCGGCCGGCTTCCGCCTGCCGGGCGCCCCGGAGTCCACGGCGGCGACCGGCGCATCGAGGCGCCCGGACGATCCGCGCAGCCCCGCACGGCCGGGCGATTCTCGCGGCGCCGCAAGGGTGTCTGCGGTCGGCAGTCCATGAGGTTCCTCGCGAGGGGTTGAAGCCGCATGCCCGAAGTCGTCTCTCAAACTCTGGAGTTTGTCGGCCGCGAGCTGAACGTTGCCATGGGCGAGGCGCGCTCCGCGCTCGAGAGCTACGTGGAGCAGCCGCAGAACCTCTCGCTGCTCGAGCGCTGCACGCGGGAACTCCATCAGGTGCAGGGCGTGCTGCGCGTGCTCGAGATCTACGGCGCCGCGCTCCTCGCGGAGGAAATGGAGCAGGTCGCGCACTATCTCGCCGCGACGGCCGCCGAGCGCAAGAACCAGGCCGAGAGCCTCGATGCGCTGATGCGCGCAATGGTGCAGTTGCCGAGCTACCTCGAGCGGGTGCTCGCCGGCGGCCGTGATCTCGCGCTGGTGCTGCTGCCCCTCCTCAACGACCTGCGGGCCGTGCGCGGCAGCGCGCTGCTCTCGGAGGGGACGCTCCTCCTGCTCAATCTCAAGTCGGACCGGCAGGCGCAGCCCGCCGCGGCGACGCCCGGAGAGCCTCAGCTCACGGTCGAGCAGGCGGCGCGCCGCCTGCGCGCCCGCTTCCAGGTGGGGCTTGTCGGATGGATCCGCGGCGAGCGGCTCGATGCGAATCTCGAGATCCTCACCTCCGTGGCGCAGCAGCTCGAGCAGGTCGCGACGCGCCAGCCCGTCTTCCAGCTCTGGTGGGTGGTCGGCGCCGTGCTCGAGGGGCTGCGTGAGCGAGGTCTCGAAGGTGGCGTGTCGGTGAAGCGGCTGCTCGGCCTCTCGGACCGCGAGATCAAGCGGCTCTACGAGCAGGGCGAGGCGCGCTACTCCCAGTCGCCGCCGATCGAGCTGCTCAACAATCTACTTTATTACGTCGGGCGGTCCTCCGTCGCCGGGCCGAGGATCACGGCGGTCCGCGCATCGTTCCGCCTGTCGGAGCTGCTGCCGGTGGACGAGTCCGTCGAGCAGGAGCGCGAGAGCCTTTCCGCCCCGAGCGTCAAGCTCATGCAGACCGTCGCCGCCGCCATCCGCGAGGACCTGGCGAAGGTGAAGGACGTGCTCGACATCTTCGTGCGCCGGGGAGCAGGCCAGCTCGAGGATCTCGGCCCTCAGGTGCAGCTGCTGCGCAAGATCGGCGATACCCTCGGAGTGCTCGGTCTCGGAGAACTGCGCGCGAGTGTGCAGGGCGAGACGGAGCGCCTGGAGAGCATCGTCGCCGGAAGGCTCCAGCCGGACGAGGCGACGCTCGTCGAGATCGCCGCGACGCTGATCGGCGTGGAGGATCGTCTCGACGGGCGCCTGGTCGGCATGATCCTGCCGCGCGAGGCGGCATCCCGGGACGACCCCGACGCCGACTTTCGCGAGGTGCAGTCCGCCGTCCTGCGCGAGTGCATCCTCAACCTCGCGCGCCTGAAGGAGTCCGTGAGCCAGAATGTCGGCGGCACACTCGATGCCGCCGGCCTCGACGGCTGGCACGAGCTCCTCCGCGGCCTCAAAGCAGGCCTGCTCATGCTGGGCAAGACGCGCGCTGTGGAGCTCGTTGAGGCCATTCACAAGCGGCTGAAGCCGGTGATGCAGCCGGGCGGCGGGGCGCTCTCCTCCGAGGGGCTCGATCGGCTGGCCGACGCCATCGTGAGCCTCGAGTACTACATGGAGACGCTGCAGGCGGGACGCAGCGACCCCTGGTACATGCTCGACAACGCCCAGGCCTGCTTGCTGGCGCTCGACGCCGAGCCGGCTCCGGCAGTGCCGACGGTCGCGCCGCTCGAGCCGAGCGCCTTCGCACAGACGGTACAGCTGACACACCCCCTCGGGCCTGCCTCCTCCGCGACGGCTCCAAGGCCGCTGCGCCCGGCCGCCCAGGACGCGATGCCGCCGACGCTCGCCGCGCGGCACGCCCCTGCGCTGGTCGAGCATGCCGATCCGGAGCTCATCAAGCTCTTCATCGAGGAGGCTCGCGAGGAGCTCGAAAAAATCGCGCGGTACTTCCCCGTCTGGGAGCAGAACCCGCTCGAGCACGCCGCGCTCGGCACCGTGCGCCGCTCGTTCCACACGCTGAAAGGCAGCGGCCGGATGGTGGGTGCCCGCGATCTCAGCGAGTTCGCCTGGGCGATTGAGAATCTACTCAACCGGTTGCTCGACAATACGCTGACCCGCACGCCGGCGATCACCGGGCTTCTGCGCGAGGCCGTCGCCGCGCTTCCGGAGCTCATCGAGCAGCTGGAGACGGGCGCGGCTCCGCGCAGCGCCTTCGCGTCCATCATCACGCGTGCCCATTCCCTGGCGGCCGGACGGGAGCCTGCGCCCGCCCCAACGGACGGCGACGCCGAGGAGACTTCGAGTCGTCCGGCCCCGGCGCTCACGGTGCCTTCCTCTGCGGCGCGGCAGGAGCCGCCGCGGGCGGCCGCAGGGATACCTTCCGCCGCGCCGCCGGCCGCCGCCGCACCGACTGTGGCCGCGCCGCTCGACTCCGACGAGGGTCTGCGCGACATCTATTCCCGCGAGGCCACCGCGCACATCAGAGTGGTGCGGGCCTATCTCGCGCGCGAGGCCGGCAAGCCCGAGCCTCATGAGCTCAGGGAGGACGTTTACCGCGCGTGCCACACGCTTTCGGGCAGCTCGAAGATGGCGGAGGCGCGGCACGGTGTGAGGCTCGCGCAGCCGCTCGACCACTGGCTGCGCAAGGCATTCGACAGCGGGCTCGGACTCAGGAGTGCGGATCTCGCGCTGCTCGCCGATTGCATGACGGCCATGGACTCGGTGACGGCGCATCTCGACGAGTCCACCGGCTATTTCGCCGCGCACGGGCTGCTGTTCATCCGCATCGCCGACGCAGAGCGGGATATGGACCGCCGCATCGCGGCAAACGTCGAGGCGGTTGTCTCGACCGGTCAGCATCCGGTGCGTGCGCCGGCCGGCCCATCATCTTCCTCCGTCCCGGAATCGAGCGTGGCGCCCGTGGCCCAGCCCGGATCCGGCGAGCCTGCGCCGGACTTCGATCCGGAGGTCGCGAGCATCTTCACCGAGGAGGCGACGGAGCTGATCGAGGCGTCGGAGTCGGCTCTCGCGGCCTGGCGCGCCGAGCCCCACAGCGGGGAGCGGCTTGCCGCGCTGAAGCGGCCGCTCCACACGCTGAAGGGCGGCGCCCGCATGGCGGGCATCACCGCGATGGGCGACCTCAGCCACGAGCTGGAGACGCTGGTCAACCAGGTGGACAGCGGGACGGTCCCGGCGCACGACTCCACGTTCGAGACTTTGCAAGCGAGCCTGGACGAGCTGGCGAGCATGCGCGACAGCGTCGCGGCAGGACGAGGCGTCGCGCCGGCGCGCGAGGCCATTGCGCGCATTCGCGCGCTGTTGCAATCGCCCTCGCAGGCGTCCACGGCGCCACCTGCGCAATCGTTCCCGGCGCAGCCCGCGCAGACGCCTGCGGCTGCCGGCGAGCACCTGCAGGCGCGCGGTACCGCGGACACAGAGCTCGCAGCCGCGACTCAGCCCGTCTCCCAGCTCGAGGAGCCTCAGACTTCGATCGCCGCACCGGTGCCCGCGCCGGCATGGTCACCCGAATCGGCAGCCGCACCTGAGCCTGCACTCGCGCCGGAGCCTTCGGAGGAGGCTCACGCCGCCGCGCCGGAGCCTGTCGCCACGACTGCCGCGGCTCCTCGCCCGGAGGTGGGGAGAGCTGCCGCCGCCGAAGAAGGGCTGCTTGCTCCCCAGCCCGTACCACCCGGCCGTGAGCCGGTGCCGCCGGCCGACCGGCCGGAGATGGCTCGTGTCGATGCGGAGCTGCTCGATCAGCTTCTCAACATCGCGGGGGAGGTGAGCATCTCGCGCGCTCGGCTGGAGCAGCAGCTGGGGTCGTTCGAGTTCAACCTCGGGGAGCTCTCGCGGACGGTCACTCGCCTGAAGGAGCAGCTGCGCAAGCTCGAGATAGAGACCGAGAAGCAGATCCTGCACCGGCACGAGGAGGAGGCGGGACACCGCGGCGACTTCGACCCGCTCGAGCTCGATCGCTACTCCACCATCCAGCAGTTCTCGCGCGGGCTTGCGGAGACGGCGAGCGACGTGGCGAGCATCCAGCAGATGCTCGAGACGATGGCGCAGGACACACAGAATCTGCTGCAGCAGCAGGCGCGCACCGTGACCGAGCTGCAGAACGGACTCATGCGAACCCGCATGGTGCCGTTCCAGCGGCACGTGCAGCGCCTCGCCCGCATCGTCCGGCAGGCCGCGGCGGATGCGGGCAAGCATGTGGAGCTCATCGTCGAGGGCGCCTCCGGCG
Source organism: uncultured Gammaproteobacteria bacterium (assembly GCA_963849095.1). GTDB lineage: Bacteria > Pseudomonadota > Gammaproteobacteria > Steroidobacterales > Steroidobacteraceae > JASHUC01. The sequence continues at coordinate 60,637 of CAWKGA010000009.1, read as the reverse complement.
AGATCGACCGGCAGGTGCTCGAGCGCATGATGCCCCCCTTCGAGCACATGTTGCGCAATGCGGTCGTGCACGGGATCGAGGCGCTGGAGGAGCGCATCGCCCACGGCAAGCCCGATACCGGCAGCATCCGGCTCTCGCTGCACCGCGAGGGCGCCGAGGTCATGGTGAAGATCGCCGACGACGGCGCGGGCATGAATCTCAAGGCCATCCGGGAGAAAGCGGTGTCGCTCGGCCTCGTCGAGGCGGGCCGCACGCTATCGGACGAGGATGCGATGCAGCTCATCCTGGAGCCCGGCTTCTCAACCGCGGGAACGGTCACGCAGCAGGCCGGGCGGGGCGTCGGGATGGATGTCGTCGCGACGGAGATCAAGCGCCTGGGCGGCGCACTGCACATGGAGACTCGCGCCGGACAGGGGACGGAATTCACCATCCGATTGCCGTTCACGCTCGCGATCAGCCATGCGCTGGTCGTGCGAACGGGGGACGAATACTATGCGCTGCCGCTGCCGACGGTCGAGGGAGTGCTGAGGCTCTCCAAGGAAGAGGCCTCCTCGCACATCGGCCGCGAGGCCGCGACGTTCGATCACAACGGCCAGAAGTACCGCTTCCAGCACCTCGCGACGTTCATCGGGCTCGAGCCCTCACCGCTTCCCGAAGGCGATGTGACGGTGCCGGTCGTACTCGTGCGCGCCGGCGAGCATTCGACCGGCCTCATCGCCGACGAGCTCATCGGCAGCCGCGAGATCGTCGTGAAATCGGTCGGGCCCCAGATCTCCTCCATCCGCGGGATCTCCGGCGCCACGATCCTCGGGGACGGCCGCATCGTCATCATTCTCGATATCGGCGCGCTGGTGCGCAGCGACTGGCGGGGACGCTGGCACGTGGCGCCGCGCGAGAGGGCCGACCGCCGCACGTTCGCTCTCGTGGTGGACGACTCCATCACGGTGCGCCGCGTGACGCAGCGCTTGCTCGAGCGCAACGGCATGCGCGTGCTCACCGCGCGCGACGGCATGGACGCGGTGTCGATCCTGCAGGAGCACGTGCCGGACATCATCCTCCTCGACATCGAGATGCCGCGCATGGACGGCTACGAGGTCGCTGCGCACGTGCGCGGCGATCCGCGGCTGAAGGACGTGCCGATCATCATGATCACCTCCCGGGTGGGCGAGAAGCATCGCGCGCGGGCGATCGAGCTCGGAGTGGACGATTACCTCGGCAAGCCGTACCAGGAGGCGCAGCTGCTCGATGCCATTGCGCCGCTGGTCGAGCGCCACCGGGACGCCCGCACCGGCGTGCGGCCGGCCGAGCTCGGCACTGCGGCAGCGAGGGTCTAATGGCTGAGCGCGTTGCCGAGATCTATAGCCTGCTGATTCCTCTTGTGGATGGGAGGCTCATCATTCCGCGGTCGTGCGTGGCGGAGGTCGTTGGCTTCCAGGCGCCGACGGAGATGGCGGGCGCGCCGCCCTGGTACATCGGCACCCTGTCCTGGAGCGGCCGGCATGTGCCGCTCGTCTCCTTCGAGGGCGCCTGCGGCCAGGGCATCCCGCCGGCCTCCGGCCGCTCGCGCATCGTCGTCTTCCACTGTATCGGCACGCGCGTGGAGGCCGGTTTCTTCGGGATCGTCTCGCAAGGATTCCCGCAGCTCGTGCGCGTGAGCTCCGATGTGGTGCGTCCCGACAACTCGCGCGTATTCTCCGAGCGCTCGCCGATCGTCTGCCAGATCCGCATGGTGAACGAGACCCCCTGGGTCCCCGACCTCGAGCGGCTGGAGGACCTCATCGCCGACGAGACGCGCGCGGCGTAGGCGTCGCGGCGCCCGCGTCGACCGGGCTCATCGCTTCACGCGGGCTTACGCGCCCGCACCTGTAGCCGCACCATCGGCACGTGCACCGCATCGAGCGCATCGGGCGGATGCGAGGCGAGGTACTGATCCACCGCCTCCTCGATGAAGCGCGCGCGTTTCGCGGGAGCGATCGGATCGGTGTAGGGGTGCCAGGCGCTGCGGATCCAGCCTGTGAACGCCGCGCGGTCCGAGTGCACCATGTCTTTCGGAATGAGCCGCGCCTCGTCCACCTGGAAGCCCGCTTCTTTGAGCCAGCGCTCGTAGTCTTGCGGCCGGTGAAATGCGTACGGGAAAGCGAAGTCCTTGAACGCTTGAGCCCACTGCGGCCGGCGCATGACATCGTCCATGGCGGCGATCATCGTGGCGGCACAGCCATAGCCGCCCATCTGGGCGATGAGACGGCCGGCAGGTCGCAGGGCTCGCGCGATGCCGGCGATCACGGGCCGATGGTCGGCGACCCAGTGCAACGTCGCGCTGGAGTAGACGATCGAGAACTCCGTGTCGAACGGCAAGGCGCTCGCGTCTGCCTGCATGAACGTCAGGTTGGGCCGCCGATCGCCCGCGAATTCGCCGCGCGCGTGGCGGATCATATCGGCCGAGGAGTCCACTCCCACGACGCGCCCTTGCGGGACGCGCTCCGCGATGGCCGCGGTGATACGGCCGTCGCCGCTGCCGATGTCGAGAACGCGATCGTCCGGCCGCAGCGCGAGGGAGCCCAGAAGCTCGCGAGCCCAGACCTCCTGCCCGCCGGAATGGCGTGCGTAGTCCTCGGCGTTCCATTGAAACATCGCGTGTCTCCTGCGCTTGCAAAGAGTACCCGGCCCTGCGCGGCTCACATATCCCCTAGATGCTGCTGGATGGCCGCGATCGCGGCGATCGCGGCGGTCTCCGTGCGCAGCACGCGTGGGCCGAGATTGAGCGCGAGAAATCCCGCATCGATCGCAGCCTGATGCTCCGACTCGGAGAGGCCCCCCTCGGGACCGATCAGCAAGGCGAGAGCGGCGCCGTCGGCTTTCATGTCGCCGACTTTCAACCCGCCGGCGGGCGAGAGGACGACTCGTGTCGTACCCGGCCCGAGCGACGACAGGAATGACGCGAGCATTGCCGGCGTCGCGATGTCGGGCACGGTGTTGCGGCCGCATTGCTCGCACGCGGCGATCGCAATGCCAATCCAGTGCCGGCGCTTCGAGTCCGCCTGCTTCGCATCGAGGCGCACGACGGTGCGCTCCGTGAGGACTGGCACGATTCGCCGGACGCCGAGCTCCGTCGCTTTCTGCACCACGAGGTCCATGCGCTCGCCACGGGAGACGCCCTGCGCGAGCGTCACGGCAAGCGGCGATTCCCGCTCGATGAGGCGCTGCTCGCCGATCATGACGAGGAGGTCATCCTTGCGCAGTCCCTCGATGCGGGCTTCGTACTCACCGCCGCGCCCGTTGAAGGCGATGATCTCATCTCCCGGGCCGAGGCGCAGGACCCGCCTCATGTGATTGGCCGCCGCACCGCGCAGGGTCACGCGCGAGTCCGGCGCGAGCGGCTCATCGATGTGGACTCGGGTCGGGCGCATATCGATTCAGGCGCGCGTCGCGCGCTCGATGCCTTCCCGCGCGACATCGACCATGAAATCGATCTCCTCGGGCGCGATCACGTAGGGCGGCATGAAGTAGATCACGTTCCCGATGGGCCGCAGCAGGGCGCCTCGCTCGAGTCCGTGGCGATACACCGTGAGTCCACGGCGCTCCTGCCAGGGATAGGGCTCCCGGCTCGCCTTGTCGCGCGCGAGCTCCACGGCGGCGATCATTCCGCACTGGCGCACCTCGGCCACGTGAGGATGATCCGCGAGCGCCTGCACGCGCGCTCCCAGGCGAGCGGCGAGCTCGCGATTGCGCTCGATCACGCGATCTTCCCGGAAGATGCCGAGAGTCGCGCGCGCCGCCGCGCAGGCGAGCGCGTTCCCGGTATAGCTATGCGAGTGCAGGAAGGCATTGAGGCGCGCGTATTCATCGTAGAACGCGGCATAGATGGTCTCCGTCGTCATCACGACGGAGAGGGGAAGGTAGCCGCCCGTGAGCCCCTTCGACAGGCACAGCAGGTCCGGCCGGATGCCCGCCTGCTCGCACGCGAACATCGTCCCGGTGCGACCGAAGCCGACCGCGATCTCATCGGCGATGAGGTGCACCTCGTAACGGTCGCAAGCCTCGCGCAGCATCGCGAGATAGACCGGGTCGTACATCCGCATGCCGCCGGCGCACTGCACGAGCGGCTCCACGATGACCGCGGCGGCCTCGTGCGCGTGTCGCGCAAGCGCCTCCTCCATGTGCGCGAACTTGCGGCGCGAATGATCGGCCCAGGACTCACCGCGCTCGCGCTCAAAGCAGTCCGGGGAGGGGACTGTGATCACGTCCATGAGCAGTGGACGGTAGACGGACTTGTAGAGCTCGACGTTTCCCACGGCGAGGGCGCCCAGCGTCTCGCCGTGATAGCTGTTCGAGAGCGTCACGAAGCGGCGCTTGTCCGGCTTCCCGACGTTGCGCCAGTAGTGAAAGCTCATCTTCACGGCGACTTCCACGGCCGCGGAGCCGTTATCCGCGTAGAAGCAGCGGCTGAGCCCCGGCGGCGCGAGAGTGGCGAGCGCCTCGCTCAAGTCGATGATCGCCTCATGCGTGAAGCCCGCGAGCATGACGTGCTCCAGCCGATCGAGCTGCTCGCGCACGGCCGCATTGATGCGCGGGTTGGCATGCCCGAAGAGGTTCACCCACCACGAGCTCACCGCGTCGAGGTAGCGTCGACCATCGAAGTCCTCGAGCCACACCCCCTGGCCGCGTCGGATGGGAATCATCGGCATCTCGCGCTCGTGATCCTTCATCTGCGTGCAGGGATGCCAGACGTGTGCGAGGTCGCGGGCGACGTACGGGGCGTTCGCTGTCGATGCGGGGGTCATCCCTTGGCTCTCCATTCGAGGTGCTACGCGGGTCTTCCGTGGGGTACAGTGCGGGCGGGTAAGCGCATGTCCGAGCATTCTGCAACAAAACCGCTCCATGTCGATGCCGCCACGGGGCTTGCGGCGGGGGTGAGGCAGGTCCTGTCACCTCATTTCGATGAGCGCCCGGGCGGCACCGCGATCGATCTCGTCGTCGTCCACGGCATCAGTCTGCCGCCCGGCGAATTCGGCGGACCCTGGATCGATCGGCTGTTCACCGGAGGGCTGCCCGCGGACGGACACCCTTATTTTCGCGAGGTCGCGGGCCAGCGGGTGTCGGCTCATGCGCTGATCCGCCGCACGGGAGCCATCGTCCAGTACGTTCCGTTCGGCCGGCGGGCCTGGCACTCCGGGGTCTCGCAATTTGAGGGGCGGTCGGCCTGCAACGACTTCTCGATCGGCATCGAGCTCGAGGGCACGGATGATGAGCCCTACACCGACGCCCAGTATGGTCAGCTCGCGGGCTTGATCGCGGCGCTGCTCGCCGCCTATCCCACGTTGAGCCGGGAGCGCGTTGTCGGCCACAGCGATATCGCCCCCGGCCGCAAGACCGACCCGGGCCCGGTGTTCGACTGGGGACGGTTGCGGGGCTCGCTCGGTGCACCGAGCAGGCGTCCCGGGAAGCGGTGAGCGCTCGGCGCGGTTCAGCTGCCCCGCGGCGACTCGACCAGCCCCGGACGAAGAGAGCGGACTGACCTACGCCGCATTGGATTGGAATCTCGCTCTGCCCGACAAGCGTACCGGTGCCGTTTCGGGGAACAGCATGAACGCGATCTGCCCGACGGCGGTCGCTCCAATCAGGTACCACGCGGGTGCGATCGAGCTGCCGGTGACGTGGATCAGCCAGGTGACGACGAGCTGCGTGGTGCCGCCGAACACCGCGACCGAGAGCGCGTAGACGGTGCCGAAGGCGGTGCTGCGGACCGCTCGGGGCAGCGCTTCGACCAGGCCGGCGACGAAGGAACCGAACCAGAGCGACGACAGGGCGCCGAGCAGCGCCATGCCCACGATCAACGACCCTGCGGACGGTGCGGCGACGACCCAGGCGAATACGGGATAGATCGCGGCAAGGAAGGCGAGATTGCTCCAGACGTTGATCGGCCGGCGGCCATAGCGGTCGGACCAGCGCCCGCCCAACACGACGAACGGCAGGCTGACGGCGTAGTTCGCGAGTTCGCCCAGGAAGCCGGCCCGTGCGGATAGGTGCAGCGTGTGCTGCGCGTAAGTCACGATGTACGTGAAAATGTAGTTGGCGATCGTACCGGCAGCGAGGACGATCAGGCCGAGCACGATGACCCGCCAGTGGCGGCGCGTGAGGCCGGCTTCCTGGCTGGTCGAGGGCCACTCCGCGGTTAGCGGCGTCCGGGACTCACCGATGTGCAGCGTTTCGGGCAGACCGGTCCGCAACCAGAGTCCGAACGGCACGGCCGCCGCACCGAGCAGCAGCGCAATCCGCCAACCGTACGTATCGAGTCGAGCCGCCGGCATGATCGCCGTGAGCGCCACGCCGACCAGACTGCCGGTGATCAGGGCCATCAGCTGGCTCGCCGCCTGCCAGGAGACCACCTCCCCGCGATGCTCGGGACTCGCCGCCTCGGCGAGAAAAGCGGTGTTCGACCCCACCTCGCCCCCGAGCGAGAAACCCTCCACGAGGCGCGCGATCACCACCAGGATCGGGGCCGCGATGCCGATCCGAGCATAGGAAGGGATCAGCGCCATCGCCGTGATCGAGGCACCGATCAGCACCAGGCACAGCAGCATCGCGGGTTTCCGTCCCACCCGATCCGCGTACCGCCCGAGCACGATGCCGCCGATGGGTCGCGTCGCGAATCCGGCGCCGAACGTCGCGAGCGAGAGCATCAGGCTCCCGTAGGCCGTCGAGGTGGGAAAGAACGCGTGGCCGATCTGGATCGCGAACAGCGCGTAGATCAGGAAGTCGTAGAACTCCAGCGCGTTGCCGATCGTGGCGGCGATGATGTGCCGGCGCTTGAGTTGCGCGGCGCCACGGTCCAAGTCGTGCACGGAGTACCCTTGGGGTCAGACAGGGAAGTCAGCTGGAGCGCGGCACTATACCCGAAAGCCGCGGCTCGCCGAGCGGCCGGTCGGCACTCGGCGGCCGCGCGTCCGCCGCGGTAAGCTTCGAGAGGGCTTGCCCGCATCGAGGCCTCTCGGGAGCCCTTCTCCGGCGCGACTGCGAGATGCACAATGGCGCGAGTGACCCGTGCGGACGGCTGAATCGGAGGCCAAATTGAAGTGCCCCAGATGCAATACGGACTTGGCGCCGGCCATCCGGCACAAGATCAAGGTCAACGCCTGTCCATCCTGCAAAGGGATGTGGCTCGAGCGCCAGGAGCTCGAGCAGCTGGAGGACGAGGTTTTCGACTTCGGCGAGCATGCGAAGGGGACGCTCGTCACCGACTCCACGCCCACGACGGACAAATGTCCCGAATGCAACGCCGCTCTCAGCCGATTCAGGTACCGGTTCTACGACCTGGAGATGGAGCTCTGCGAGAATCAGCACGGATTCTGGCTCGAGGCTGACGAGGACACCCGGGTTCTCGAGCTGATGAAGCGGGAGGAGGCGGATCTCGAGAGAAAGCTGGTCGCGGAGGATCGCTGGGCCGCAACGTTGAAGCGCCTGCGCTCCGGCTCGTTTCTGGAGAAGCTCAAGGACCTCTTTCGCTGAGTAGGCCGACCTGGCGAGCGAGCTCGTGAGTTCCATGAAAAAGCTGCTGGTCACCGCTCTCTCCGCCGTGTGCTTCTCTGCGATGCTTGCGGGGCTGTCGCGGGCCGCAGAGGGGATGTGGACGTTCGACAACTTCCCGTCGTCGGCGGTGAAGGCGCATCTCGGAGTCGACATCGGCCCGCAGTGGTTGAGCCACGTGCGCGGCGCGGCGGTCCGGCTCTCTTCGGGCTGTTCGGCTTCCGTGGTGAGCGGCGATGGTCTGGTGCTGACCAACCATCACTGCGTGCGCCAGTGCGTCCAGCAACTGTCGTCCGGCAAGGCCGACTATCTCACGAGCGGGTTCAGCGCTCCGACGCGGCAGGACGAGCGGCTCTGTCCGGGCATGCAGGCTGAGATCCTCACCGCCATCTCGAACGTGTCGCCCGAGGTGCAGGGCGCCACCGCCGGAGAGTCCGGGCGCGAGTTCGTGAGGGTGCGCGACGCGAAGATCGCCGCCATCGAGAAACGGGCCTGCTCCGGACAGGAGGAGCGATTCCGCTGTCAGGTCATCTCGCTCTACGAGGGGGGCGAGTACGAGCTCTACAAATATCGCAAGTACTCGGATGTACGGCTCGTGATGGCACCGGAGATGCAGACGGCGTTCTTCGGCGGTGATCCGGACAATTTCAACTTTCCCCGCTACGATCTCGATTTCTCCTTCGTCAGGCTCTACGAGAACGGCAACGCCGTCGCGACGCCGGACCATTTTCGTTGGTCCTTTGCGCCGCCCCAGGCGGGCGAGGCCGTGTTCGTGGTGGGCAATCCCGGCACGACCGATCGGCTGCTGACCGCCGAGCAGCTCGAGACGATGCGGGACCTTGCGGTGCCGTGGTACATGGTGCGGCTCTCGGAGTTGCGGGGCCGGCTCATTCGTTTCAGCGAGGAGAGCGCGGATCACGCGCGTATCTCCGATACCCTGCTGTTCGGCGTCGAGAACACCTTCAAGGATCTGTACGGGGAGGAGAAAGCGCTGGTCGCCCCCGGGCTCATCGCCTCCAAGCGCCACGCGGACGAGGCTTTGCAAGCCAAGGTGGCCGCCGATCCGCAGCTCGCGCGCGAGATCGGGGATCCTTGGGCAGAGATCGCCAAGGTACAGGCCGATGTGAGAGCCCTCGCGATGCCCTACGACCTCGAGGAGTCCCACGCCGGCTTGGGGAGCCACCTCTTCAGTTATGCCCGCGGGCTGGTGCGTGCGGCAGAGGAGCGGCAAAAGACCAATGCCGACCGCCTGCCCGAGTACACCGACAGCCGCTTGCCGCTCCTCGAGAAGACGGTGCTCGACCCTGCGCCCGTGTACCCGGAGCTCGAGCAGGTCGCGCTCGAGTTTTGGCTCTCGAAGCTGCGCGAGTACCTCACGGCCGATTCTCCGGCGACGCGGATCTTTCTCGGCCGCGATTCGCCCGAGACCTTGTCCGCCGAGCTGGCGCGCTCCAGACTCGCCGATCCGGCCTACCGCAAGCAGCTGTGGGACGGTGGGCTTGCCGCGGTGAAGGCGTCCGCCGATCCGATGATCCGCTTCGTGCTCGCGACCGATCCGGCCTCGCGCGCGGTTCGCAAGGCCTACGAGGCCCGCGTGTCAGGGCCGACGGACCAGGCGGCGGAGAAGATCGCCAGGGCGCGCTTTGCGGCGTACGGCACGAGTGTCTACCCGGATGCGACGTTCTCGCTACGCATCTCGTACGGCAAGGTGGCCGGATGGACCGACGATGGCACGACCGTCCCGCCGTTCACCTATTTCGGTGGACTCTGGAAGCGCGCGACGGGACAGTTCCCGTTCAATCTCGCTCCGCGCTGGCAACACGCCGAGGGCCTGGTGAACCCCGGGACAGTCTTCGACTTCGCGACCACCAACGACATCATCGGCGGCAACTCCGGCTCTCCCGTGATCGACGGACAGGGCGAGGTGATCGGCGCGATTTTCGACGGGAACATTCTGTCCCTCGGCGGTGACTTCGGCTATGACGCGAACCTCAATCGCGCCGTCGCCGTGTTGACCGTGGCGATCAGCGAGGCGCTGCGCCGCGTTTACGGCCAGCGAGCCTTGCTCGAGGAGCTGGCGGCACCCTGAACGCCTCGTGACGGCGGAGCTCTGGAATTTCCGCTTGACACACATAGCCAAGCGGTTATATTTTTTATTAAATAGCCACCTGGTTATTGATCGTGATGCCAGACCCACGTGACATTCTCTTCAGGGCATTGGCCGATCCGACTCGGCGCGCGCTCTTCGAACGACTGTGCCGCAAAGGAGAGCAGACGGTCGGGGCTCTGACGGCTCGGGCCGGCGTCTCGCAACCGGCCGTCTCGAAGCATCTTGCGGTCCTGAGGCAGGCCGGGCTCGTGCGCGACCGCCACGAAGGTCGCCGGACACACTATAGCGCTCAGCTCGGCGCTTTGGCCCCGCTGCTCGACTGGACGAGCCATATGGCGGGGTTCTGGCAAAACCGATTCGACCACCTCGAAGACCTGCTGAGAAGGATGGACCAATGAGCGAAACCCCGACCGAAACGCTCTCCGTGGTGATCGAGCGTGAAATACCCCATCCCCCGGAGAAGATCTGGCGCGCGCTCTCGCAACCACCCCTGATCGAGGAGTGGCTCATGAAGAACGACTTCACGGCTGCCGTGGGCCACCGTTTCAATTTTCGCGCAGACTGGGGCGCTGTCGACTGTCAGGTCCTGGCCGTCGAGCCGAACAAAACGCTGTCCTACACATGGTGTGCCTTTGGCCTCACCAGTGTCGTCACCTGGACTCTCACCCCTACGAGCACGGGAACCCACCTGCGCATGGAGCAGTCAGGCTTCCGTCAGGATCAGCAGCAGGCCTACCAGGGCGCCAAGATGGGGTGGCGGCGGTTCCTTGCGGCGCTGGAGCGGGTATTGGCGCGGATAGATTAAGGACGAGATGCGGGCATGAAGAGCAGCGAGTCGCACGACAGCCAGTCCCCTTCTCAGCTGATAGACGCGAGAATCAAGGAGCTCGGCGACTGGCGGGGCAAGATGCTCAGCCGGCTTCGTACCTTGATCAAGGAAGCCGATCCCGAAGTCATCGAGGAGTGGAAGTGGAGGGGGGTTCCGGTGTGGTACCACGACGGAATGATCTGCACCGGCGAGACTTACAAGAGCGTCGTGAAGATGACCTTCGCCAAAGGGGCGGCGCTGAAGGATCCTTCGGGCCTCTTCAACTCCAGTCTCGAGGGGAACACGAGGCGTGCCATCGACTTCCGCGAGGGCGAGAAAATAGACGAGGACGCGTTGAAGACTCTCGTTCGCGCCGCCGTGACTCTGAACAAGTCCAAAGCCAAACGCTAACGCGCGGGTCGGCGCCACCGGGCGGCCTCACGATGCTCACTCCCCGGCGAGGTAGTCGGCCGCCGCGGGGCTCCGCGAGAGCTCCTTGTGCGGGAAGAACAGCGCCGCCGCGAGCGCGGCCACCGAGATCACCGCGATCACGTCGAACACGTGATAGATACCGGCGCTCAGTGAGCCGGCCATCCGCGCGGCGACGCCCGCGTCGATTCCTCCGTGGTTGGGCGCGAGGAGCTGATTGAGCAGGGAGGCGGACACGCCAGGTCCGATCCCCGCCGCAAGCACGGCGCCCAGCGCGCCGACGGCGATCGCGCCCCCGATGGTGCGGAAGAAGAGAGTGCTCGCGGTCGCAACGCCGCGCTCCTCCCACGAGGCGCTTTCCTGCACGGCGATGATGAGCGCCGAGTTGGCGGCTCCCATGCCGGCTCCCATCATGAACATCGTCACGCCGAGCGCCGTGGCGGATGCTCCGTGGCGCAGCAGCACGGCGAGCGCGATCGCCATGACCGTCACGGTCCCGAAGCCGAATCGCACGAGCGGGCGGTAGCCGGTGCGCGGCAGGAGCCGTCCCCCGATGGTGCTCGCGATGGGCCAGCCGATCAGCATCGGCGAAACCGTGGCGCCGGCCTGGGTGGGTGTGCCCCCGAGCACGGCTTGCACGTACAGGGGTAGATAGATGACCGCCGATGACATGACCGCGCCGACGGCCGCGCCCGCGGCGCTCGAGATGCCGATGACGGGCCGGCGCAGCAGCGCGAGCGATAGCACCGGTTCGGTCACGCGTGACTCGACCCAGATGAAGCCCGCGAGCAGTACCACCGCGAGCGGCAGCATGGCACCGGGCTGAAATTGTCCGGCTCCGAGGAGCAGAGCCACGATCGATCCGGTGAGCAGCCCAGCGCCGCCCAGATCGAGGCGGTGCTCGTGCATCGTCGTGCGCTCGTGGAAGAACGTCGTGAGGAGGACTGCGGAGAGCAGTCCGAAGGGGACATTGATGAAGAAGACCCACCGCCACGAGAGCGCGTTCACGATGAGGCCGCCCAGCAGCGGGCCGCTCATCGCGGAAACGCCCCACACGGCGCCGAACACACCTTGCATGCGGGCGCGTTCCACCGGCTCGTAGATGTCGCCGACGATGGTGATGGAGACGGGCAGAAGTCCGCCCGCGCCTGCGCCTTGCAGCGCTCGAAAGACGATGAGCTGCGTCATGCTCCGCGACAGGCCGCTCGTCATGGAACCCACGAGGAAGATGGCCATGCTGAGCAGCATGATGGGCTTGCGGCCGTGCAGGTCGGACAGCTTGCCGTAGAGCGGCATCGTGACGGTCGAGGTGAGCAGGTACACCGCGCCGACCCAGCCGTAGTACTCGATGCCGCCGAGCTTCTCGACGACGGTCGGCATCGCTGTGGCGACGATGGTCGCTTCCATCGCACTCATGAACATCGCGAGGAGCACGCCCGCGACGACGAGCGGCCGGTTGGCGCTACGCATGGGAGGGATTAGTCAAACCGGTCCGATGTCGGGCTTGCCGCGAGCGTGGCGCCACAGCACCTCGGAGCCGCGCTCGTGCCGCACCAGGACCCGCGCGATCACGAACAGCAGGTCCGACAGCCGGTTCAAGTACTTCGCCGCCTCGGGATTGACGGGCTCGCGCTTCGCGAGCGTCCACACACGGCGCTCTGCGCGGCGGCTGACCGCGCGCGCCACGTGGCATGCCGCGGTGGCCGGGCCGCCGCTCGGCAGGATGAAGTCCTCGAGCGGCGGCAGCGCGTCGTTGAGCTCGTCCAGCACATGCTCCAGCCGGGCGATATGCTCGGAGGTGATCATACGGTGCCCGGGAATGCAGAGCTCCCCGCCGAGGTCGAACAGCTCGTGCTGGATGTGCGTGAGGCACAGAGCAACGGCCTCCGGGAGGCCGGGCGCGGCGAGCACCAGGCCGAGTACGCTGTTGAGCTCATCGACGGTGCCGTAAGCCTCCACGCGCTGATCGTCCTTCGGCACGCGCTGGCCGTCGCCGAGGCCGGTCGTGCCGTCGTCGCCGGTGCGCGTGTAGATCTTGGTGAGACGGTGACCCATCGACGTATTATGCTGCCCGTCGGAACCAGCCGCGAACCGATTCGATGAACGCACCTTCGAGGGAGCTTGAGGCCGCGCTGGATGCCGCGCAGGCGGCCGGCGAGATCATCCGGTCGCTGTATCAGCGCAACGTGCAAGTGCGGACGAAGCCGGACCAGTCACCCGTCACCGAGGCGGACATCCGGGCGGAGGAGGCGATCCGCCGCGTGCTGACGGAGCGCTTTCCGAGCTACGGCTTCTACGGCGAGGAGACCGGCCGGCACGGCACCGACGGCGAGGCGATGTGGCTCGTCGATCCGCTCGATGGAACCAAATCGTTCATCCGCGACTGTCCCTTCTTCTCGACGCAGATCGCGCTCCAGCGCAACGGCCGGCTCGTGCTCGGCGTGTCGAGCGCATCGGCGTACGGCGAGCTCGCCTGGGCCGAGGAGGGTGCGGGAGCGTATCTCAACGGGCAGCCGATTCATGTCAGCGCGACGACGGACCTCCACGCCGCGATCGTCTCCAGCGGCAATCTCAAGACGCTCACGCGCTCAGCCCAGGACTGGCGGCGCTTCGGCGATCTGATTCAGCAGGTGAGCCGCATCCGCGGCTACGGGGATTTTGTCCACTACCACCTGCTCGCGCGCGGATCGCTCGACGTGGTCATCGAGTCGGACGTGAACATTCTCGATATTGCCGCGCTCGCCGTGATCGTGCGGGAGGCAGGCGGGACGTTCACCGATCTCTCGGGCGGCCCGGTCGGCCTCGGCACCACGACGGTGCTCGCCACCAACGGCCTGCTGCACGAGGCGGTGCGCGCCTCGTTCGCGCCTTAAGGCCACGACGGCTGCCGGCTCATCAACCGCTGCTGCCTCGTCTTCCGGTGCAGCCCCGTCTACGGCTGCAGTCTCCTCACGGACCAGGGGCCGGGCTCGATTCGCCCGCCGGGGAGCCGCGCGAGCTCGCGCGCCCAGCGGGCGCGATCGTGTATCCGGGCCTCGCCCTGGACCCACAGCTCCACCGCTTCCGCCCACAACCGGTATCCGCCCCAGTGCGGGGGGCGCGGCACGAAGAGCCCGGCAGGGGCCGCGGCGTCGGCAGCCGCTTCGCGGCGATGCGGTCCGGATCGCCGTGCCCCGAAGCGGTGCGCCGCGGCGTCGACGGCCGCCCGCAGCCGCTCGCGCGATTCGATGGGCTCGCTCTGGGCGCTCGCCCACGCCCCGATGCGGCTGTCCAGGGCTCGGGAGGCAAAGTAGGCGTCGCTGTCCGGCTCCGGCGCCTTCTCCACGACCCCCTCGACGCGGACCTGGCATTGCAGGGGATCGAAGTGCAGGACGGCCGCCGCGCGCGGGTTTTCCGCGAGCTCCCGGCCCTTGCGGGAGTGATAATTCGTGTAGAACACGACATAACCTGGGCGGGCGGCGATCTCCTTGCACAGCACGATGCGTGCGGACGGCCGGCCGTCTATCGTGCTGGTCGCGAGGGTCATGGCGTTGGGATTAGGCTGTCCGCGCCGCTTCCAGGACTCGGCGAGCCACTCGGCGGCCGTTTCCAGGGGCTCCGCGGGTAGCGGGTCGCTCAAGCGCTCGGTCGGCGTCATCATGACCCGCATGTTAAAAGAGGGACCCGTGCCCCGCGAGTGCTGATGACCATGAAGCCCCATGAAATGAGCCTGGCGGACCTCCGCCGCAGCCTGAATGAGGTCGACCGCCGGCTGCTGACGCTCGTTGCGGAGCGGCAGGCCCTGAGCCGCCGGATCGCCGAGGTCAAGCGCGAGACCGGCTATCCGACCCGCGACTACCAGCGCGAGCGAGAGGTCATCGTGAATGCGCGCGCCGGGGCGGCCGAGCTCGGCGTTCCTCCGGCGCTCGCGGAGGGCCTCATGCGCCTGCTCATCCGCTCCTCGCTCGCGACGCAGGAGCAGGCGAGCGTCGCGGCTCACGGCCTCGGCTCGGGGCGGCGCGCGCTGGTCATCGGAGGCGGCGGCAAGATGGGCCGCTGGTTCGTCGAGTTCCTGGCTTCCCAGGGATTTGCGGTCGAGGTGGCCGATCCGGCGGGCGCCCAGTCCGGGACGCCGCACCTCGACGACTGGCGCGGCAGCGATCTCAGCCACGACTTCATCGTGGTCGCCACGCCCCTTGGTGCGACCGACGGTATCCTCATGGAGCTCGCGCCGCGACGGCCGCCGGGGATCGTGTTCGACGTGGGCTCGCTCAAATCGCCGCTGCGGGCGGGCCTGCTCGCGTTGAAGTCTCACGGATGCCGGGCCACCTCCATCCACCCGATGTTCGGTCCCGACACGGAGCTGCTGTCCGGCCGGCACGTCGTGTTCGTGGATCTCGGCTGCGCGGAGGCGCTCGCGCGGGTGCGCGAGCTGTTCGCGCCCACCCTGGTGGAGCAGGTGGTGATGAGTCTCGATGAGCACGACCGGCTGATCGCCTACGTCCTCGGGCTCTCCCATGCCCTGAACATCGCGTTCTTCACGGCGCTTGCGGAAAGCGGCGAGGCCGCTCCGCGGCTCGCGAAGATGTCCAGCACCACCTTCGATGCGCAGCTCGACGTGGCATCCGACGTGGCGCAGGAGAGCGCGGAGCTCTACTACGACATCCAGCGCCTCAACGACTACGGAGCCGAATCGCTCGACGCACTCGCAAAGGCGGTCGAGCGGATCCGCGCGGCCGTCCTCTCGAGCGATCACGACGGCTTCGTCGCTCTGATGGGGCGCGGCCGCGAATACCTGGAAGACCGCCGCAGCATCGTGGAGCGGCGCGCTTAAGGGGAGCGCAACCGATGGGGCGAACGCAGCCCGACAAGCAGCATCTCCAGGAGATGACCGAGCGGCTCGCCGCGCTGGAGCGCGAGAACCGCGAGCTCGAGGCGCGGCTGCGCGCTCTCACCGAGGAGGCGGCGCGCAACGAGACCCTCCTGCGCAAGACGCATGGCCGGGAGCTCGATCTGCTGCAGGCGGGCTCTCTCGTGCAGCTGCTCGAGCGGCTGATCCACGGGCTCGGCTCCGCCTACCAGCTCGACGCGGTGTCGCTCGTCCTGCACGACCCGCAGCACGAGATACGCCACTTGCTGTCGGGAGACGCGCTCGCGCGGGAGAGCCTGGCCGAGGTGCAGTTCGTCGAGACGCTCGTCGCGCTCGCCCCGCAGCTCGCGGCGCTCGAGCGTCCGTGGCTGGGCCGCTATCGCACCGCGGACCACGAGCTGCTCATACCGCACGCTCCGGGGCTCGGCAGCGTCGCGCTCGTTCCGCTGCTCCGCGCTGGCCAGCTCGACGGCGTCCTGGTCTTCGGAGCCAAGGATCCCGGCCGCTTCACGCGCGAGCTGGCGAGCGACTTCCTCGCCCATCTCGGTGTCATCGCGGGCGTGTGCATCGAGAACGCGGTGAACCGTGCGCGGCTCGTGCGCAGCGGGTTCACGGACTTTCTCACCGGCTTTCACAATCGCCGCTACCTGCACGCCCGGCTCTGCGAGGAGCTGGCGCGAGCCCAGCGCGCCCGTCAGCCGGTCTCCTGCCTGATGATCGACATCGATCACTTCAAGAGCATCAACGATCGGTACGGCCACCTCGCGGGAGACGCGGTACTGCGCGAAATCGCCCAGCGGATCGACGCCGAGATGCGGGTGAGCGACACCGGCGCGCGATTCGGCGGCGACGAGTTCGCGATCGTCCTGCCGAACGGCAGTGCCGCGGACGGGGCCATCGTGGCCCGGCGCGTGCTGAATGCCGTGCGCGGCTCGCCGATCGCCATCGCTCCGGGAGTCGCGGAGACGACCACGTTGTCGATCGGAGTCGCGGCTGCGGCGCCGGGACCGGACACGCGGGATTTCAAGTCGCTCGCGGAGCGGCTCATGGCGGAGGCCGATGCGGCGCTCTATCGCGCGAAGGGCGCCGGCCGCAACGGCATCGCAATCTCGGAGAGCACCGTCGCGTAGTGGCGACGCCGGGGCCTCGAGGCCGGTGACCCGGCTCTCGATTTGGAGAGCATATCGGAGGGCCAGCCGACTCCGCGTGCGCGTTGTGGCAGACTCCGTGCCGGAATGACAGACCTGATCGACTCCGAAGGGTTCCGAGCGAACGTCGGCATCGTGTTGATGCGCGGCAGCGGCGAGGTTTTCCTCGGACGGCGGACGGGCGGCGGCCGCGGATGGCAGTTCCCGCAGGGCGGCATGAGCCAGGGAGAGGACCCCGAGCAGGCCTTGTTCCGCGAGCTGCACGAGGAGACCGGTCTCACCCGCGACGACGTGACGCTTGTCGGCAGCACCGGGGGCTGGTTGCGTTACCGGCTGCCTCCCCGGTACGTCCGGCGCAACCGCCATCCGCTGTGCATCGGCCAGAAGCAGCGCTGGTTCTTGCTGCGGCTCAAGCGGGAGGACGCGCGATTTGAGCTCGACGCGAGCCCCCAGCCGGAGTTCGACGAGTGGCGCTGGACGGGCTACTGGGAGCCGGTCCGGGAAGTAATCTATTTCAAACGGGCGGTGTACGCCCAGGCGCTCAAGGAGCTCGCGCCGATCGCCTTCCCGCAGGATCCACCCACAGTGCCGTCCTGGCTCGATCGCTTCGCGGCCGAGGACGAGCACGCCGCCCCGGGCGCGCCCGGGCTCGGCTGAAGCGCGGCACAACGAGAGCACCATGACCGAGCTGCCCGCGAATCTCGTCATCCGCCGGGCCCGGCCCCGCCGCACGCTCGTGCTCGCGAGCGTGGCAGTCATCCTGGGCGTGGTCGCGCTGTATGCCGCGTTCGAGATCGGGCGCTACGACGGCGGGTACGACATGCTGGCCGCCACCCGGCAGCGCTCGCAGCTCGAGGAGACAGCGGGCCGGCTGGAGCGGGCGAACGGCACGCTTCGCAAGCAGCTCGCGCAGCTCGATACGATGCGCGTCGGCGGGACGCAGGAGCGCGCGGAGCTCGCGCACACCATCGGCGAGCTGCAGTCGCAGGTGGCGAGCCAGTCCCAGCAGCTCGAGTTCTATCGCGGCGTCGTGTCGCACGGGCTCTCGCGAGACGACCTGGCGATCGGGCTGAAGATCCAGGAGCTGCGCGTGACCGCGGAAGGCCTCGCCGCAGGGCACTTCGAGGTGCATCTGACGCTCCTGCAGACCGCACGCCCCCAGGCAGGGGTGAGCGGAACATTCCGCTTGAGCGTCGAGGGCCAGATGCAAGGCAAGTCCGAGACGCTCGACCTCACGGCCCTGGGGAGCAAGCTGCCCGAGCAGCCGTTCAGCTTCCGCTACTTCCAGAGCATCGCGCAGGAGATTGCCGTTCCCGCCGGCTTCGCGCCCGAGCGCCTGACCGTCGAGGTCCGCGCAGGCAAGACGCCGGTCACGCCGCTCATCCAGACATTTCCGTGGAAGGTGGAGGCTCCTTGAGCCCGCCCTCATCCACAAGGAGCAAGCACCATGTTGGGTCGCGATTCCAAGCGCACCGCCCGTGTCGACATCCTGATCGGCAAGTCCGCGCGCATTCACGGTGACATCGACTTTGCGGGAGGACTGCACCTCGATGGGCACGTCACGGGCAGTGTCCGGGCCGACGGGGCGGCCGGATCGACGCTGTCCGTGAGCGAATCCGGGAGCATCGAGGGGTCCGTGGAGGTGGCGAACGTCGTGCTGAACGGCACGGTGAAGGGAGACATCCACGCGACCGAGCGAGTCGTGCTCGGCCCCTGCTCCAAGGTGCAGGGCGATGTGCACTACGGAGTGATCGAGACCGCGGCCGGAGCCGAGATCCTGGGCAGGCTCGTGCCCGCCGCGGCGCGGGAGGGCGATCCCGCGCCGGAGCCGGCGCGGGCAACGGCCAAGGCCTAGGTGTGACGGCCGGCTTTGACCGGGGGTACCGCCACCCCTACACTAACCCGCATGGACGTACAGACCCACTCGATTCCCGATGAGGCGCTGCCACCGCCGCTCGTCTTCACCGATGCTGCGGCGCGGAAGGTGGGCGATCTAATCCGCGGCGAGGGCAACCCCAAGCTGATGCTGCGGGTGTTCGTGCAGGGCGGCGGCTGCTCGGGCCTGCAGTACGGCTTCGAGTTCGACGAGGAGCTCCAGGATGGCGACACCTGCGTCGAGAATCAGGGTGTGAGGCTGCTCGTGGACCCCATGAGCGTGCAGTACCTCACGGGCGCGGAGATCGACTACCGCGAGGGCCTCGACGGCGCGCAGTTCGTGATCCGCAATCCCAACGCGACCACGACCTGCGGTTGCGGCTCGTCCTTCGCCGCCTGATCCCCTCGTCCGCGCGTGAGTCCGGCAGCTCCGGCCCGCTCCTCGCCCTCTGACTCCGCCCCGGCAGGGACACCCCAGCCGGTCCCCGACATCCTCGCGGCGGTCGATCTCGGCTCGAACAGTTTTCATCTCGTCGTCGCGCGCTACTCGCACGGCCAGCTCGTCATCATCGACCGCATGCGCGAGATGGTGCGTCTCGCCTCGGGCGTTGAGGAGAACGGCCGCATCGATAAGGACGTCGCGGCGCAGGCGCTCGCCTGCCTGCAGCGGTTCGGCCAGCGGCTGCGCGACATGCATGCGGACAGCGTGCGAGTGGTCGGCACCAACGCGCTGCGCATCGCGCGCCGCAAGCAGGCGTTCCTCGAGCGAGCGCGCGAGGCGCTCGGCCACCCCATCGAGATCATTGGCGGCATGGAGGAGGCGAGGCTCATCTATTCCGGGGTCGCCCACACGATGCCGAGCGAGCCCGGGCGGCGCCTCGTGCTCGACATCGGCGGCGGCAGCACGGAGCTCATCATCGGGGAGGGCCTCGCGCCCCTCGAGCTCGAGAGCTTGCAGATGGGCTGCGTGAGCTCGAGCGAGCGATTTTTCCGCGACGGCAAGCTCTCCGCGAAGCGGATGGCGCGCGCGCGGGTCGCCGCGCGGCTCGAGATGGAGCCGGTGCAGGCCGCCTTCCGGCGCCGGGGCTGGGACCACACGGTCGGCAGTTCCGGCACCATTCGGATCCTCGGCGATGCGGTGCGCGAGCTCGATCCGCAGGTGCAGGGGGTCACGCGCGCGGGCCTCGAGCAACTGCTCGCCCGCATGGTCGAGGCGGGTCATGTCCGCGAGCTGCGGCTCGAGTCCCTCACGGACGAGCGCCGGCCGGTGTTCCCCGGCGGCGCGGCGATTCTCGCGGAGATTCTCGAGGTGCTCGGCATCGATGAGATGCGCATCGCCGACGGAGCCATGCGCGAGGGATTGCTGTACGACCTGGTGGGCCGCTTCACCGACGAGGACGCGCGCGAGCGCACGGTGCGCGCGATGCAGCACCGCTACCACGTCGACCTCGCGCAGGCGGAGCGCGTGGAAGCGACGGTGCTCGATTTTCGCGGGCAGACCCGAACGGCCTGGCGGCTCGATGATTCGCTCGCCGAGCTCGCGCTCAAATGGGCGTCGCGCCTGCACGAGATCGGTCTCGACGTGTCCCACAGCGGTTACCACCGGCACGGCGCCTACCTGCTCGAGAATGCGGACATGCCGGGCTTCCCGCGCGAGGAGCAGCGCCTGCTCGCGCGTCTCGTGGGAGGGCATCGCCGGAAGCTTTCGCTCGAAGGGCTCGACGAGCTGGTGCCGCCGTGGGATCGCAGCGCGATTTATCTCATCATATTGCTGCGCATCGCGGTGCTGCTGCACCGCGGACGCAGCCCGACCGCTCTGCCCGCCATCGAGCTCGAGCCGACGGCGCGCTCGCTCGCGCTGCACTTTCCGGGCCGCTGGCTCAAGGATCATCCGCTCACACGGGCGGACCTGCAGCAGGAGATCGACTACCTGCGGCCGCACGACTTTCGGCTGCGGGTCTTCAGCGCGCGCTGAAGGCGCTACAGGCTGAACCCCGACCCCGCGGCGTAGCGCGCGAGCAGCTTCTCCTGCGCGGACACGGCCGGCCCGTCGCCGGGCGATTCGCGGCGATAAAGGCCGTTCGCGTCGAGCTGCCAGGCCTGCACATTGTCGGAGAGATAGGCGTCGAGATCCTCGAGGATGCGCTCGCGGTCATCGGCCCGTCTGATCGGAAAGGCGACCTCGACGCGGCGGAAGAAATTGCGCTCCATCCAGTCGGCACTCGCGCAGTACAGCTCCGGATCCGCGTCGTTCTGGAAGTAGAAGGCGCGCGAATGCTCCAGGAACCGTCCGACGATCGAGCGAACGGTGATGTTCTCCGAGACGCCGGGGACGCCGGGCCGCAGGGCGCAGATGCCCCGCACGATCAAGTCCACCCGCACTCCCGCGCACGAGGCGCGATACAGTGCCTCGATCGCCTGCGGGTCGACGAGCGCATTCATCTTCGCGATGATCCGCGCCTGCTTGCCCAGGCGCGAGTGCTCGGCCTCGCGGTCCACCTTCTCGATGATCGCCTGGTGCAGGCCGAACGGCGACTGCAGCAGCTGCTGCAGCTGCGGAGTCTGCGTGAGGCTCGTCAGCTGCAGGAACAGCCGGTGCACGTCCTCGCCGATCTCCTTGTCGCAGGTGAACAGGCCGTAGTCCGAGTACGTCCGCGCCGTGCGGGGGTGGTAATTGCCCGTCCCCAGGTGGCAGTAACGGCGGATGCCGTCGGCCTCGCGGCGCACGATGAGTGTGAGCTTGGCGTGAGTCTTGAAGCCGACGACGCCGTACATGACGTGCGCTCCGGCTTCCTGGAGGCGCGACGACAGCTCGATGTTGGCTTCCTCGTCGAAGCGCGCCCGCAGCTCCACGATGACCGTCACGTCCTTGCCGGCCTGCGCGGCGGTGACCAGGGCGTCTACCATCGGGGAGTCGGCGCCCGTGCGGTAGAGCGTCTGCTTGATGGCGAGCACCTGCGGGTCCGCCGCCGCGTGGCGCACGAAGTCCATGACCGGCGCGAAGCTCTGGTAGGGGTGATGCAGCAGCACGTCTTCCTGGCGGATATCGGCGAACAGGTCCCAGCCACCCGCGGTCGTGAGCTGCTTGGGCAGTCCGGGCGTGAACAGCGGATACTTCAGGTCGGGCCGTTGCACCAGATCGTAGACGGCCGAGAGGCGATTGAGATTGACCGGCCCTGGCATGCGGTATAGGTCGAGATCCGACAGCGAGAATTGCTTCAGCAGGAACGCGGTCATGTCGTCCGGGCAGTCGCGCGAGACCTCGAGGCGCACGGCCTCGCCGTAGCGGCGGTGCGCGAGCTCGCCCTCGAGCGCGCGGCGCAAGTCGTCGATCTCCTCCTCGTCGACGAACAGGTCGCTGTTGCGCGTGACGCGGAACTGGTAGCAGCCGAGAACCTCGATGCCGGGGAACAGCCTCGGGACGAAGCTCTGGACGATCGACGTGAGGAGCACCAGCGGGCCCTGCCCTTCGCTCAGCGGGACTGGTACGACTCGCGGCAGCGAGCGCGGGGCCTGGACGATCGCGAGCTCGCTGTTGCGTCCGAAGGCGTCTTTGCCCGCGAGCCGGACACTGAAGTTCAAGCTCTTGTTCTGGATGCGGGGGAACGGCCGCGCCGGATCGAGCCCAAGGGGGCTCAGCACCGGCTCCACCTCGAGCTTGAAGTACTCCTCGAGCCAGCGGCGGGTCTCCGCCGTCCAATCGGCGGGTCCGGCGAGGTAGATGCCCGCGGCGCGCAGCAGCGGCAACAGGACCTCGTTGAGGCAGCGATACTGCTCCGACACGAGATCCACGGCGCGCGCGTGGATGGCGCCGAGCTGCTCCGGGATCGACAGTGCATCCGGAGCGAGCTGGACGGAACCGATCTCCTGGAGATGCTTGAGGCCTGCCACGCGGATCTCGAAGAATTCATCGAGGTTGCTCGAGGAGATGCAGAGGAACTTCAGCCGCTCGAGCAGCGGCACGGACCCATCGAAGGCAAGCTCGAGCACTCGCTCGTTGAACTCGAGGAACGAGAGCTCGCGATTGATGTAGAAGTCGGGTGCTTTGAGGTCAGGCGCGTCCATGGCGCTCGCTCACCGCGAAACGAGAGCCGGCCCCGCGGTCGGAAACAGCGAGGCGAGGAGCGGCGCCGTCTTGGCGAGAAAGTCCGCGCGCAGGCCGGCGGTGATCGGTACGGCGTCCGGGAGGTTCACGGTCTGCGGGTTCTTGTAGACCCCGTTCACGCGGTACTCGTAATGCAAGTGCGGGCCGGTCGCAAGCCCGGTCATGCCGACGAAGGCGATGACCTCTCCCTGCGTCACACGCAGGCCGGAGCGGATCCCGTGCGCGAACCGGGAAAGATGGCCGTACAGCGTCGTGATCCCGTGGCCGTGGTCGATCTCGACGGCGTTGCCGTAGCCACCCTTGCGCCCCACGAAGGCCACCTTGCCGTCGCCTACCGCGTGGACGGGCGTCCCCATCGGAGCGGCGTAGTCCACCCCCGTATGCGCGCGGATGCGATGCAGGATGGGATGGAAGCGATGCAGGTTGAACGGCGAGCTCACGCGGGTGAACGCGAGCGGAAACCTCAAGAAGGCCTTCCGCAGGTTGAGGCCATTCGGCGTGTAATAGGCCGCCTTGCCGTCCGGCGCCGCGTATCTCACGGCGAGGTACTCGTGTCCCCGGTTCACGAAGCGCGCGGCAAGAATGGGCCCGTCCTCGGCGTACCGGCCGTTCTGGTCGATCTCCGTGTAGGTGACGGTGAACGAGTCACCGGGGCGCAGATCGTTCAGGAAGTCGATGTCCCACGCGAACAGGCTTCCGAGCGCGAGCGCCGTCTGCTCGTGCCCTCCGGCCTGGGCCATGGCCTCGAACAGGGAGCGGTCGATCGTGCCGGACACCGTGCGCGCGCGCCTCTCGAGCGGATTCTCGATCACTCTCGCCCGGAAGCTCGATCCGCTCCGTTCGACCGTCAGTGTCTCGGCGAGGCTCATTCGCCGCGTCAGCCCCACGAGCTCCCTGCCGAGATGCACGAGCGTGAGCGTCTCGCCGGGCCGCAGCCGATCGAGATCCTGCGCTAGCCCGGGCAGGCCGCGGAGCGTCCCGAGGTCCGCGCGGCTCACCTGCAGACGGCGAAAGATGCTGTCGAGGGTGTCGTTGCGGCCCACGACGACCTGGACGGTCACCGGCCCGGGCGAGACCGGCGCGCCCGGCGCGCCGCGCAAGGAGGCAAGAGTCCGGGCCGAGGAGCTCGCGAGCGAGCGGGCGGCCTCGAGGGCGGCGGCGGGGATGGTGTCTGCGTCGGTGGCGGACGGCAAGGCGTGATGGGCGCTCGCCGGCACGAAGTGCGCGGAGACGCGAGAAACCGGGTGCCCGACCCAGGCGAGTGCCGCAAGCGATGCAAGCACGCCGGCCGCCAGCCAGACAGAGGGAGATCGCGCGAGCGAGCGGGCAGGTGTCCGGGTGGCCAAAGACATCGAGGGAACGTACTTGAGTCGCAGCGCAGAGGTCAACTCGCACGGGCTCCGCTGTGAGCTGGCACGCAGGTACGCGAGACCGGTAGAGTGTGGTCCGGTATGGGCTCCGGCCTCGAGAATCCGCCCGCTTCACATGATCGAGACGAACCTCCCTGATGCGCCGTCCGCCGCAGTACTGGCGGAGCTCGAGCGCGGAGCGCAGGAAGTGCTCACCGAGCGTGACCTCCTGCGCAAGCTCGCGCGCGGCAAGCCGCTCAAGGTCAAAGCCGGATTCGATCCGACCGCCCCGGACCTGCATCTCGGACACACGGTGCTGCTCAACAAGATGCGGCAATTCCAGCAGCTCGGGCACGAGGTAATTTTCCTGATCGGGGATTTCACCGGGATGATCGGCGACCCTTCGGGCCGCAATGCCGCACGGCCGCCGCTCACGCGCGAGCAGGTCGAGGCCAACGCGCGCACCTACGAGCAGCAGGTGTTCAAGATTCTCGACGCGGAGCGCACGCGCATCGACTTCAACTCGCGCTGGCTCGCGCCGATGCCGGCGATCGACTTCGTCAGGATCGCAGCGCACTCCACCGTCGCGCGGATGCTCGAGCGCGAGGAGTTTGCGAAGCGCTTCAAGGCCGGCCAGCCGATCGCCATCCACGAGTTTCTCTACCCCCTCGCGCAGGGGTATGACTCCGTCGCGCTCCGCGCGGACGTGGAGCTCGGCGGCACCGACCAGAAGTTCAACCTGCTCGTCGGGCGCCAGCTGCAGGAGGCGTACGGTCAGGAGCCCCAGGTCGTGATGACGATGCCCCTGCTCGAGGGCACGAACGGCGTCGAGAAGATGTCGAAGTCGCTCGGCAACTACATCGGGATCACCGAGGTCCCCGACGTGATGTTCGGCAAGGTCATGCGGATCTCGGACGAGCTGATGTGGCGGTACTTCGAGCTGCTGTCCTTCCGGCCGCTCGAGGAGATCGCCGCGCTCAAGCGCGAGACCGCCGAGGGCCGCAACCCGCGCGATGTGAAGCTCGGGCTCGCCCGCGAGCTCGTCGCGCGTTTCCATGACGGCCCCGCCGCGGAGCGCGCGGAGCGGGAGTTCATGGCGCGGGTGAGCGAGAAGAGCGTTCCGGCCGATCTGCCGGCAACGACGGTGCTCGTGGAGCCGGCGGGCTTGAGGCTCGCCAACATCCTCAAGGAGGGGGGGCTGGTGGCGAGCACGTCCGAGGGCTACCGGAAGATAGAGGAGGGCGCCGTGCGAATCGACGGGGCCCGGGTGACCGACAGGGCCCTGACCCTGACCGCCGGGGCGGACCACGTCTTCCAGGTGGGCTCGCACCGGTTCGCGAGACTGAAGCTGCAGGCAAAGGCCTGACCGTCCCCGGCTGCTGCCCAGGCTCCGGCCCCGCCCGGGTCCCGGTCCCCCCGGGGGCGCGGGCTCCGGCCGAGTCCGGATCCGGCTCCGCCCGGCCAGGGCCCGGGAAGGCTCGGGTGGGCGTGTTACGGCGCGTTGACAAGCTGCTCGCGGCGGCTATACTGCGCGCCCCTCACGGTCCGTGCCGCACTGCGGCAGGCAGTGAGGAAATCGGTCGAGATCAAGGTTGACGGAAGCACCCCTGGGGCTATACTTCCGCCCCCTTTCCCCGGTCCACCGCGGCCGGGGGTGCTCTTTAATAGTTCGGCAGGTAATTTGTGTGGGGACTCGCGTCAAGCCTAAAGAGGCTGATGACCGAGTGACCAAAATGTCCAGCAGTAGTTGGGCCTTTGGATGCTCAGTTGCTTGAAGCTCAATATCTTCAAGTGAAGAGTTTGATCCTGGCTCAGATTGAACGCTGGCGGCGTGCCTAACACATGCAAGTCGAGCGGTAACGCGGGAGCAATCCTGGCGACGAGCGGCGAACGGGTGAGTAATGCTTCGGAATCTACCCAGTAGTGGGGAATAACCAGCCGAAAGGTTGGCTAATACCGCATACGTCCTACGGGAGAAAGCGGGGGACCGCAAGGCCTCGCGCCATTGGATGAGCCGAAGCCGGATTAGCTAGTTGGTAGGGTAACGGCCTACCAAGGCGACGATCCGTAGCTGGTCTGAGAGGACGACCAGCCACACTGGGACTGAGACACGGCCCAGACTCCTACGGGAGGCAGCAGTGGGGAATATTGGACAATGGGGGAAACCCTGATCCAGCGACGCCGCGTGTGTGAAGAAGGCCTGCGGGTTGTAAAGCACTTTTAGTGGGGATGAAAAGCTCAGGGCGAATACCCTTGGGTCTTGACCTAACCCACAGAAAAAGCACCGGCTAACTCTGTGCCAGCAGCCGCGGTAATACAGAGGGTGCGAGCGTTAATCGGAATTACTGGGCGTAAAGCGTGCGTAGACGGTAGCGTAAGTCGGGTGTGAAAGCCCCGGGCTCAACCTGGGAACAGCATTCGAGACTGCACTGCTAGGGTGCGGAAGAGGGAAGCGGAATTTCCGGTGTAGCGGTGAAATGCGTAGATATCGGAAGGAACATCAGTGGCGAAAGCGGCTTCCTGGTCCAGCACCGACGTTCAGGCACGAAAGCGTGGGGAGCAAACAGGATTAGATACCCTGGTAGTCCACGCCATAAACGATCAGAACTAGACGTTGAGAGGGTAAGCCTCCCAGTGTCGAAGCTAACGCGATAAGTTCTGCGCCTGGGGAGTACGGCCGCAAGGTTGAAACTCAAAGGAATTGACGGGGACCCGCACAAGCGGTGGAGCATGTGGTTTAATTCGATGCAACGCGAAGAACCTTACCTGGTCTTGACATCTACGGAGCCCTGCAGAGATGCGGGGGTGCCTTCGGGAACCGTAAGACAGGTGCTGCATGGCTGTCGTCAGCTCGTGTCGTGAGATGTTGGGTTAAGTCCCGCAACGAGCGCAACCCTTGTCCTTAGTTGCCAGCATTCAGTTGGGAACTCTAAGGAGACCGCCGGTGACAAACCGGAGGAAGGTGGGGATGACGTCAAGTCATCATGGCCTTTATGACCAGGGCTACACACGTGCTACAATGGTAGATACAGAGGGAAGCCAACGCGCGAGCGGGAGCCAATCCCAGAAAATCTATCGTAGTCCGGATCGGAGTCTGCAACTCGACTCCGTGAAGTCGGAATCGCTAGTAATCGCAGATCAGCATTGCTGCGGTGAATACGTTCCCGGGTCTTGTACACACCGCCCGTCACACCATGGGAGTTGATTGCACCAGAAGCAGGTAGCCTGACCGCAAGGAGGGCGCCTACCACGGTGTGGTCAATGACTGGGGTGAAGTCGTAACAAGGTAGCCGTACGGGAACGTGCGGCTGGATCACCTCCTTTCAAGAGTAAGCAGTAGTAGTGCCTCCGAAGCGAGGCGCGAGTTCCCAGCACAAGTTACCTGCTCGAGATGTGGGCGGCGGCCCGTCGAGCTCTATCGAACGTGAGGCTGCAGAATTGGGTCTGTAGCTCAGTTAGTTAGAGCGCACCCCTGATAAGGGTGAGGTCGGAGGTGCAACTCCTCCCAGACCCACCAAGCGGCGCGCTGACTTCGGCGCGACGGCGCATCGTGCTTTTTTTTGAGGCGCGGCGCGCGGGATCAGGGAGGGGCCATAGCTCAGCTGGGAGAGCGTCTGGTTTGCAACCAGAAGGTCGCCGGTTCGATCCCGGCTGGCTCCACCACGCTCACCGCTGCCGCCCGTGAGATGCCGCATCCGCGCGTGATGACCCGAGCCCTTGACTGCGGCGCCTCTGGCGCCGTCCTAAGGGTTCGCGTGATCGCGCGGCGCCATTGGGGCATCGCGTGCTCTTTAACAATCCGGAAAGTTTTTTGTTTTGACGCTAAGTTTTCAAGCGAAATGTTTGTTTAGTTTCGAGTAGCTTGAAAATGTCGCGTTCGCAATGTGAATCAGCTCCATATCCCCAAACTCCTTGGGGTTATATGGTCAAGCGAGTAAGCGCACACGGCGGATGCCTTGGCGGTAGAAGGCGATGAAGGACGTGGTAGCCTGCGATAAGCGTCGGGGAGCTGGCAAACAAGCTTTGATCCGGCGATGTCCGAATGGGGAAACCCACCGCGCAAGCGGTATCGCGCACTGAATTCATAGGTGTGCGAAGCGAACCCGGGGAATTGAAACATCTCAGTACCCGGAGGAAAAGAAATCAACCGAGATTCCCTCAGTAGCGGCGAGCGAACGGGGAACAGCCCAGTTGCGGTAATCGGGTGAGTGTTAGTGGAACGGTCTGGAAAGTCCGGCCATAGCGGGTGATAGCCCCGTACACGAAAGCACGAGCCCGTGAGCAACGAAGAGTAGGACGAGACACGTGCAATCTTGTCTGAACATCGGGGGACCATCCTCGAAGGCTAAATACTCTCTACCGACCGATAGTGAACCAGTACCGTGAGGGAAAGGCGAAAAGAACCCCGGTGAGGGGAGTGAAATAGAACCTGAAACCGTGTGCGTACAAGCAGTCGGAGCCCCGCAAGGGGTGACGGCGTACCTTTTGTATAATGGGTCAGCGAGTTATTTTCAGTGGCGAGGCTAACCGAATAGGGGAGCCGTAGGGAAACCGAGTCTCAAAAGGGCGATTCAGTCGCTGGGAATAGACCCGAAGCCAGTCGATCTATCCATGTCCAGGATGAAGGCCAGGTAACACTGGCTGGAGGTCCGAACGAACCACTGTTGCAATAGTGCGTCGATGAGGTGTGGATAGGAGTGAAAGGCTAATCAAGGCTGGCGATAGCTGGTTCTCCCCGAAAGCTATTTAGGTAGCGCCTCGAGTCAATACTCAGGGGGGTAGAGCACTGTTTGGAGAAGGGGGCCATCTCGGCCTACCGACCCCATGCAAACTCCGAATACCCTGAAGTAATACTCGGGAGACACACGGCGGGTGCTAACGTCCGTCGTGAAAAGGGCAACAACCCAGACCATCAGCTAAGGTCCCAAAGTTTCGGCTAAGTGGTAAACGATGTGAGAAGGCATAGACAGCCAGGAGGTTGGCTTAGAAGCAGCCATCCTTTAAAGAAAGCGTAATAGCTCACTGGTCTAGTCGGCTCGCGCGGAAGATTTAACGGGGCTAAGCCGAGCACCGAAGCTATGGGTGTGGACGATCTTCGGATCGATCACGCGGTAGGGGAGCGTTCTCTAAGCCTGCGAAGGTGTGCTGCGAGGCATGCTGGAGGTATGAGAAGTGCGAATGCTGACATGAGTAACGTTAAAGCGGGTGAAAAACCCGCTCGCCGAAAACCCAAGGTTTCCTGAGCCACGTTAATCGGCTGAGGGTGAGTCGGTTCCTAAGGCGAGACCGAAAGGTGTAGTCGATGGAAAGCAGGTTAATATTCCTGCACCGATTCCAACTGCGATGGGGTGACGGAGAAGGCTAGATCAGCGGCAGTAGTGCCGTTCAAGGCCGTAGGTGGATCTTCCTGGAAAATCCGGAGGGTCATTCAACACCGAGAACTGAGTACGAGGAGACTTCGGTCTCCGAAGTGATCGACGCCACGCTTCCGGGAAAAGCCTCTAAGCTTCAGGTTGGAATTGACCGTACCGTAAACCGACACTGGTGGGTGAGGAGATAATCTCCTGAGGCGCTTGAGAGAACTCGGGTTAAGGAACTCTGCAAATTGATACCGTAACTTCGGGAGAAGGTATGCCTCCTCTGGTGACCGGATTTACTCTGGAAGCTGGGAGAGGTCACAGGTAATAGGTGGCTGCGACTGTTTACCAAAAACACAGGACTCTGCGAACACGAAAGTGGATGTATAGGGTCTGACGCCTGCCCGGTGCCGGAAGGTTAATTGATGGGGTCAGCCGCAAGGCGAAGCTCCTGATCGAAGCCCCGGTAAACGGCGGCCGTAACTATAGAAAGACGAGCAATCGTCCGAAGCAGATGCAGAGTTGTTTGATTCCTAGGACCAGAAGTTGTAGTTACGTAAATAAACCTGGCCATATGCTGGAAACTCCGAGAATCCTCTGGTACTCGCCGCGCGAGCGGCAGTGATAATCCACGAGGTGCGGACAATCAGCAGGAAAGGCTCTTGTGCACACACTAGACGTATCGCAGGTGCCAGAGCGGATCGGCTACTACTTGGCTGGCTTCACCGACGGTGAGGGCAGTTTCAACGTGTCGTTTCGCAGGCGCGCCGATTATGCGATGCCGTGGAAAGTATCTCTGTGCTTCAACGTGTCTCAGAAGGACGAAGCCATATTGGCGATGTTCAAGGAGCACCTGAAGTGCGGGACGATGCGATCGCGGCCAGATGGCGTCTGGTACTACGAAGTCAATACTTTCACCGCGATCGTCAAGAATGTAATTCCTTTTTTTGAGCGGTTCGGTTTTCTGTCTGCGAAGAAGCAGCGTGACTTTGCGAAGTTCAAGCAAATCGCGCAGCTGATACAGGCGGAGCGGCACATCTCGAGAGAAGGCATCGACGAGATTCTGACGATACGTCGCGACATGAACGACGGCGGTGCGATGCGACGGAAGTATTCGGATAGTTCCATCCTGGAGCTATTCGAGCCAAGAGAATCCTCAGAGACTGCACGCCAGGCCACAGATGTTTCTCATCTCGTGGATGATACAGTCCGATCTGCATAGCGATATGCAGGAAGCCGGCGGTTTCCGAAGAACCGACGGCTCGCGAGCGGTGCAGCTGTCAGCACCGATCGAAACATCAAGAACGGTCCTAAGGTAGCGAAATTCCTTGTCGGGTAAGTAACATTGCCCGGGGCGGTGGCGACACCGTTCCAATCAACCGGCTCAAATCGGTGGAACCCTCACGACGGCTGTTGCAGGTACGTCGCGGGCCATACCGAGGGTAAGATCAAACGGCAGTTTGATCCCCGTAACGACTCAGGGGTTGAGATCCCTGGATGGCCGCAAGGCCATAACACGCCGGCCCTGATGCCCCCCAAAGCGACGATGCTTCCTCAAATCGTCGTGGTCAGGTGAACGTATAGTCTATGCCGCGGGAAACCGCGGAATTACATGAAGTTCCGACCTGCACGAATGGCGTAACGCTGGCCACACTGTCTCGACCCGAGACTCAGTGAAGTTGAAATCGCTGTGAAGATGCGGCGTAGCTGCGGAAAGACGGAAAGACCCCGTGAACCTTTACTACAGCTTTGCACTGAACTCTGACCTTGTTTGTGTAGGATAGGTGGGAGCCTTTGAAGCGAGGGCGCTAGCTCTTGTGGAGGCAACGTTGAAATACCACCCTAATAAGTTCGGAGTTCTAACCTAGGCCCGTTATCCGGGCTGGGAACACTGTATGGTGGGTAGTTTGACTGGGGCGGTCTCCTCCCAAAGAGTAACGGAGGAGTGCAATGGTACGCTCAGCGCGGTCGGTCATCGCGCATAGAGTGCAATGGCACAAGCGTGCTTGACTGCGAGACTGACAAGTCGAGCAGGTGCGAAAGCAGGTCATAGTGATCCGGTGGTTCTGTATGGAAGGGCCATCGCTCAACGGATAAAAGGTACTCCGGGGATAACAGGCTTATTCCTCCCAAGAGTCCACATCGACGGAGGAGTTTGGCACCTCGATGTCGGCTCATCACATCCTGGGGCTGTAGCAGGTCCCAAGGGTTCGGCTGTTCGCCGATTAAAGTGGTACGCGAGCTGGGTTCAAAACGTCGTGAGACAGTTTGGTCCCTATCTTCCGTAGCCGTTGGAGATTTGAGGGTGAGCTGTCCTTAGTACGAGAGGACCGGGATGGACGCACCTCTGGTGTTCCGGTTGTCACGCCAGTGGCACTGCCGGGTAGCTATGTGCGGACGGGATAACCGCTGAAAGCATCTAAGCGGGAAGCCCCCCCCAAGATGAGATCTCCCTGGGAGCTCGACTCCCCTGAAGGGCCCACGAAGACTACGTGGTTGATAGGCTGGGTGTGTACGGCCAGTAATGGCTTCAGCTAACCAGTACTAATTGCCCGTGAGGCTTGACCATATAACCTCAAGTGGTTTGATCCACGAGAGGATTGATGCCGATGGAGCGATCCATCGCGAACGCGACAGCGTCGAAACAGAGAACGAACCGGATTGGAGAACGGTGAGCCGGGGCGCAAGCCCCGGCGCATCGATCTCAAACAGTTTGCCTGGCGGCCATAGCGAGCGGGAACCACCCGATCCCATTCCGAACTCGGAAGTGAAAACGCTCTGCGCCGATGGTAGTGTGGCCGCAAGCCATGCGAGAGTAGGTCACTGCCAGGCTCTCAAACCAAAACGCCTCTGAGGTCGCGAGACTTCAGGGGCGTTTTTCATTTAGGCCCTCGGCCTCGACCGGCCGATCATTGCGCGTTCGTCGGATTGCCGTACGTCAGAACCTGATCGGAGGACCCGTTGTAAGTCACCGTGTCATCGAGGCACAGCGTCGTGGAGGGACAGCTTGCTGCATGGGCCTGCTGCTGCATGCCCACCAGACACGCAAGCGCCATCGCTTGCGCCAGATACGCTTTGGCTTTCATCGCGACCCGCCTTATCCCGGTTCGACCACCCGACTCCTTGCTGTTAAGGCATATAGAGCTGTGACGTGACAGTTGGATGGACATAATGTTGCATGCTGCCAGCCGGATCCGAGGATCCGCGGTTCCTGCCAGGCTCACGCCGCCGCCCAAAGTCGTGCTTGCCTCGAAATTGTGCGCCGCGCCCATGACGCGGTGCGGAACTCCGGGTCACACTCCTATTGAGTAATCAATGACCCGCAGCGCACGGCCGCGGGCGACGAACGGGGTAGGGGAGATGGTTCCGGCAATGCGCGAGTCGATCGGCGAGAGCTTCCATCGGCTTCGGATGACGCGGAGCGCGGCCACATGCCACTGATCGTCACCCTGCTCGGCGCGCTGGTGCTGGCAGTATTCGCCGGTGCGGCGTTCCGGCTGCGAGCCCGCCGGGCCGGAGGCATCCGTGACGCGCGCTACCGTGCGGTGATCGAGCAGTCGCCGAACGCCATGGTCATCGCGGACCTCGCGAGTCTGCGCATCATCGACGCCAATCCAGCGTTCCTGCGGGCGCTCGGCTATGCCCTCGCCGAACTGCGACCGCTCACGCTCACTCAGATCTTCCAGGACGAAGGATCGGACCCGGACGCGCTGGCCGCGAAGCTCCGCGACCGCGATCCGCGCGCACCGCTGCCGCTACAGCAGCGGTGCAAGAGCGGAGTCTTGCGCGAGATCGAGGCGACCGGCCACCGGCTGACTCTCGATGGGCGCGCCGTGATCGCATTCACCGCGAGCGACGTGACGCTGAAGCGAAAGATCGAGTCGCAGCTGCTCGAGAAGCAGCAGCGCCTCGATCATCTCGCCCATCACGACCAGCTGACGGGCCTGCCGAACCGCCTCTACCTCGCGCACCGCCTGCCCGGCGCCATCGAGGAGGCGAAGCGGACCGGCACGATGCTCGCCGTCCTGTTCCTCGACCTCGATCGGTTCAAGGACATCAATGATTCGCGCGGACACGAGACCGGCGACAAGCTGCTGAAGACGGTGGCGGAGCGCGTGCGCGCGACCGTCCGCGAGCAAGACATCGTGGTGCGCATGGGCGGCGATGAGTTCGTCGTGGTCCTCGAGTCCGTCGAGCGTACCGAGCTCATCAGCGAGATGGCCGCGCGCATCAATGAAGCGCTCGGCGCTCCCGTCATCGTCGACGGCCGTCCGCTCACCGCGACGGTGAGCATCGGAGTCAGCCTCTATCCGCGGGACGGTGCGGACATGGGCGAGCTGCTGCGGTACTCCGATACCGCGATGTACCAAGCGAAGGACCGCGGGCGCAATAATTTCCAGCTCTTCAGCCCCATCATGGCGCGCAAGATCCGCGAGCGCGTGGCGATCGAGGCGAGCCTCCGTGGCGCGCTCGCGCGCGACCAGCTCGACGTGCATTATCAGCCCATCATCGATATCGCATCGAACCGGGTGATGGGGCTCGAGGCGCTGCTGCGCTGGAAGCATCCGACGCAGGGGTACATCCTGCCGGGGCGTTTCATCGACATTGCCGAGGAGACCGGCCTCATCGTGCCGGTCGGGGAGTTCGTGCTGCAGCGGGTACTGCGGGACGTGTGCTACTGGCAGCGGGAGGGGGGTATGCCCGTACCTGTCGCCGTCAACATCTCCGCCGTACAGCTCCAGCGCTCCAATCTCCGCGACAGGATCGTCGCGCTGACGCGGGAGCACGGTGTCAGTCCCGAGCTACTGCAGCTCGAGCTCACCGAGAGCGCGATGTTCGAGCGCCGCGAGCTGCGCGGGGAGGGGGCGCGCCGGGATGCGATCTCGCAGCTGCGGGATCTCGGCGTGAGCATCGCCATAGACGACTTCGGGACCGGCTACTCGAGTCTCGGCTATCTCAAGCAATGGCGCGTCGACTACCTGAAGATCGATCGGAGCTTCGTGCGCGACCTGGTGACGGACATGAGCGATCTTGCGATCGTCGGGGCTATCATCGCCATCGCGCGCCATCTCAATATCAAGGTCGTGGCCGAAGGAATCGAGGGATGGCAGCAGCTCGAGAAGCTGCGTCAGCTCGGCTGCGGTCTCGCCCAGGGCTACCTGTTCGCAAAGCCGGCGTCGGCTCCGCAGTGCTTGAAGCTCCTCTCGGGGCTCCCGCTGAACCTCACCGACGATTCTGCGCAGTCCGGTGAGTTCGAGATCGGGGCCCTCACCGCGACGGGCACTTAAGGCCGGCCGGCCCGCAGCTCACCGAGCGCGCGCAGCGCCCGCCGCCGTGCCCGCGAGGCCCGGGCGCTGCAGGGCGCTCGCATCGACGCCCTGCTCGGTGAGGTGTTGCGCGAGGGCGTCGGAGCGCCCATGCATGAGGAGCACGCGGCGCGCCGCCGTTTCCAGGCAGGTCTCGACGAGCGCGGGCCAGTCCGCGTGATCGGAGAGGACGAAGCCACGATCGCATCCGTGGGGCGGCCCGCGCGTCTGCATCCAGCCCGAGCAGAATCCACTCGAGTGCTCCCCCACGCACCGTATCCAGGAGGTCCCCGCCGCGCTTGGCGGCGCCAGTACGAGCGCGCCTCCCAGGTCCTCCTTTCGTCGCGGCGTTGCGGACCGCGTGGGCGGCAATGCGATGCCGGCGTCGCGATAGACCTCGACGAGCTCCCCCATCGAACCATGCAGGTAGACCGGCTCCGTCGTGAAGGCCGAGAGCTCGGCGAGAAGCCGCTGCGCCTTGCCGAGCGCGTAGCAATAGAGCACCGAGGCGAGGCCGCGGTCGCGATTCGCCTGCCACCAGGTGAGGATCTCCTCGATCACGGCGGCGACCGGCGGCCAGCGGTAGTTGGGCAAGGCGAAGGTGGCCTCGCTGATGAAGACATCGCAGGGGAGCGGCTCGAAGGCCGCGCAGGTCGGGTCCGGCTGGCGCTTGTAGTCGCCGGAGACCACCCAGACGCGCCCCTGGTGCTCGATGCGGACCTGCGCGGAGCCGAGGATGTGACCGGCAGGATGCAGCGAGACGGTGGCGGCGCCGAGGGTGACGACAGCGCCATGCTCGACCGCCAGGATATCGGGTTTGCCAGGCAGGCGCGTGCGGGCGATGCCGAGCCCAGGACGTGCGAGAATGTAACGCGCGTGGCCCGGACGCAGGTGATCGCCGTGGCCGTGCGTGATCACGGCGGTCTGCACCGCCCGCGCGGGATCGATGTAGAAGTCGCCGGGCGGACAGTACAGTCCCCTGGGTGTTGCGACGACGAGCGGTTCCGGGTCCATGGTTCGTGATGCGCGATGCTGGCGGCCCAATGCCCGGTGACGCCTGCCGCTCCCGGGCGGGAGCGGCGAGGTTGCACCGGACGCTTGCAGCGCGGGGAGGACGAGTGCAGCAACCGCAGTGCGCCGACGCCGTGCTGATGGTGAGGCCGGCCGCGTTCGATTACAACCCGGAGACGGCGGAGAGCAACCGCATGCAGCAGCAGGCGGGGATCCCGTCCTCCACGGCGTGCGAGCTGGCGCGCTCCGAGCTCGAGAATCTCGCGAGCGCCCTGCGGAACGAGGGTGTGCGCGTGTGCGTTGCGGACGATATGCCCCGCCCGCCGAAGCCGGACGCGGTGTTTCCCAACAACTGGGTGAGCTTCCACGCCGACGGCACGGTGGTGCTGTACCCCATGCAGGCGGAAAGCCGGCGGCACGAGCGCCGGCGCGAGGTGATCGAGCAGGCGGCGGGTGAGCTCGGGTTTCGCGCGCGCCGCACGCTCGATCTCACGCACCACGAGGCCGAGGGGCGCTTCCTGGAAGGCACGGGCAGTCTGGTACTGGATAGAGTCCACGGCATCGCATACGCCTGCAGGTCGCCGCGGACCCATGAAGCGGTGGTCGACGAATGGAGCCGGGCCATGGGATACGAGCCGGTCCTGTTCACGGCGGAGGACGGCGGCGGCGAGCCGCTCTACCACACGAACGTCATGATGAGCATCGGCGCCCGCTTCGTCATGATCTGCGCCGAATCGATCGTCCCCGCCGACCGGCAGCGCGTGCTCCAGCGTCTCGAGGCCAGCGGGCGCGAGATCATCGAGATCGGATCTGCCGCCGTCGAGGGATTCGCCGGCAACGTGCTGGAGCTTGCGAGCTGGGACGAGGCCCTTGGCGACTGCGGCGTTCTCGTGATGTCCACGACCGCACGGCAGTCTCTAGGGACGCGGGAGTTCGCGCGCCTCGCGGCCTGCACGGACACGGTGCTCACGCTGCCGGTGCCGACGATCGAGCGGCTGGGCGGAGGCGGCGTGCGCTGCATGCTGGCCGAGGTATTCTCGTCGCCGTGATCGAATTGATCCTCAAAGTGTCGGCGAGCTACCTGCTCGGATCGATCCTCGGCAGCCTCCTCATCGCGCGCATGACCGGAAGGGCCGACATCCGCGCGGTGGGCAGCGGCAATCCAGGCACCACGAACGCCCTGCGCACGCAGGGCAAGCTGTTCGCCCTCGGCGTGGTCCTCGTCGATGTGGGCAAGGGATGGGTCGCCACCCGCGTCGTGCCGGGGCTCTGGCTCAATCTGCGCCCGCCGCCGATCCCCATTCACAGCTGGCTGCCGGCTGTCTGCGGCGCCGCCGTGATGCTCGGCCATGTCTATCCGCTCTGGTACGGATTCCGGGGCGGCAAAGCTGTCGCGACCTTCGTCGGCGCGGTGCTGGGGCTCATGCCGCGGCTCGTGATTCCCGTGCTGCTGACATGGATCGGCGTAGTCGTGCTCACGGGTTTCGTCGGTCTCGCATCGATGGCCGCAGCCGTCTCGCTGCCGCTCTGCATCGCCTGGACCGGCCTCGCGGGGTATCGGCCGTTCCTCGTGTTCGGGCTGTTCGCCGCGGTGCTCATCGTGCTCACCCATCGCGCCAACATCGCCCGCATGTGCGCGGGCCGTGAGCCGCGTGCCCGGCGCCTGTGGCTCCTCGGCCGGCGCGCGGCCTCTCGAACATGAGGCGGCCGCTCGAGGCCCGGGTCCACGCGCAGCTCGCGCCGGGCGGATTCCACTCCGGAACCGATCTGGCCCGCCGCCTGGATGTGAGCCGCAGCGCGATCTGGAAGGCCGTGGTGTCGCTGCGCGAGCGCGGTCTCGCCGTCCATGCGGTCCGAAATCGCGGATACCGGCTGG
Source organism: uncultured Gammaproteobacteria bacterium (assembly GCA_963849095.1). Lineage (GTDB taxonomy): Bacteria > Pseudomonadota > Gammaproteobacteria > Steroidobacterales > Steroidobacteraceae > JASHUC01. Next base: position 22,890 of record CAWKGA010000009.1, on the reverse strand, counting down.
CCTCGCCCTGCGAGCCGCTCGATGCCGCGAGAATCCGGGCGGGCCTGCGTATCGGGGCGCAGCGGCGCATCCGGCGCATCGAGGCCGTCTGGTCGCTCGAGTCCACCAACGCAGCGCTCCTCGAGCGTACCGACCTGCCGCCTGGCCTGGCCGATGTGCTGCTCGCGGAGCATCAGACGGCGGGGCGCGGTCGGCGCGGACGGGTCTGGCTGGCGCCGCCGGGCGGGGCCATCTGCCTGACGCTCGCGTGGAGCTTTCGCGAGGCGCCCCGGGATCTCGGGGCGCTCGGGCTCGCGGTGGGAGTTTGCGCCCTGCGGGCGCTCCGCAACCGCGTGCAGGAGCCGATCGCGCTCAAATGGCCCAATGACCTCACGGTCGGCGGCCGCAAGCTCGCGGGCATTCTCATCGAGATGCGGGCGGAATCCGGTGGGCCGACCTACGTCGTCATTGGCGTCGGCATCAACGTGGCACTCGGCACGGCGGTGCTGGAGCGCATCGCGGGGACGGGCACCCGCGCCACGGACCTGCGTGGCGTGGGAGCCGATCCTGCGCCGCGCAACACGATCGTCGCGGAACTCGTCGAGGAGATGATCTCGGGGCTCACGGTGTTCGAGAGCGAGGGGCTGCGTCCGTTCGTGGAAGAATGGAAAGCGGCCGATGCGCTTCGCGGCCGCGCCGTCGGCGTGCAGGTCGGCGAGACGAGCGCACGCGGCATCGCGCGCGGCATCGATATCGGCGGAGCCCTGCTCGTCGAGACGCCCGAGGGTTTGCGGAAGTTCGTATCGGGGGAGGTGAGCGTGAGGCCCGAAGAATGAGCGTGCTGCTCGTGGACATCGGCAACACCCGGATCAAATGGGCGGTCTGGCTCAATGGCCGAATCGGCCCCATGCGTGCGGCCGCTCATGCCGGGTGGTCGCGCAAGGATTACGAGAGGCGAGTCTTCGGTAGTCGCCCGGCGAGGCTCTCGCGGATCATCGTTGCGAGCGTTGCCGGGGCACGGGTGGATAGGCGGCTTGCGGCGGCGGCGCGGAGCGCCACGCGCGTGCAGCCGGAGTTCATCGCCACTGAGCGACGGGCGGCGGGCGTCACCACACGTTACGTTGATCCCTGGCGGCTGGGCGTGGACCGCTTCGTAGGCGCGATCGGCGCGCATCAGCTCGCCGGGGCGCGTGCGGTATGCGTGGTCAACGCCGGGACGACGTTGACGATCGATCTCATCGACGGGAAGGGCGTGCACCGCGGGGGAGTCATTCTGCCGGGTCCGCAGCTCATGGTGCACAGCTTGCTGGAGAGCACCGCGGGCATCGCGCGGCGGGCGCGCGATGCCGCTGCCGGAGGCGCCGGACAAGGACGTAGCAGGTCCCGGCGCGCACCGGATCTGTTTGCCCGGAGCACCAAGTCGGCCATCGGACAGGGCGCGCTGTATGCGGTGGCCGCGCTGGTCGATCGCGCCGTCGCCGAGGCGCGCAGGGCGCTCGGCACCCTGCCGATGGTGCTGCTGAGCGGCGGCGGAGCGGAGCAGCTCGAGCCGCTCATCCGGTCTCGCCACCTCAAGGCCGCCGACCTGGTGCTTCGCGGGATCGCCGTGCATGCAGGGCTTGCGGTGCGTGCCGGGCTCGCCACGCGATAGCGTGGCTCTGCTGCGGCGCACGGCGCGTACGCGCGCGCAGCGCCCAGCGCACGGCACCGCCCAGGCTGCAGCCGGGCTCTCCGATGAAGGAGGGCGCCCGGACTTGGTAGTATTCAGCGAGGCTATCGTAGCCGGGGGTCCCGAGCGGCTGGGCGGAGCAGTCCAGCACGCACCGCAAAACGAGATTTGAGATTGCGCGCCACATTTTTTCTGCTGCTCTTGGCGAACCTGGCCTTCCTCGCCTGGGCCACGCTCATCGATGTAGCGCCCGAGCCGCCCAGCGACAGCATTGGTCAGCTGCCGCGCCTGCAACTGTTGAGCGAAGTGAAGGAACGACAGCAGGCGGCGTCTCCCGCCTCCGCAGCGGCGAAGGGCGTTCTGCCGGCGCCGAATGGCGGCCCAACGTCCACGAGTGGCACCCCCGCGATGACGAATGGCGGTTCCGCGGCGAGCGCTACACAGAGTTCGGCCGCGAGTGGCGGTCCTGCGGCGAGCCCCACGGCGAGCTCTGCAGCGACCCTTGCGGCGACCGTGAGTGCCGAGCGTTGCGTGACGATCGGGCCTTTCGGGGACCCCGGGCAGGCGAGTCAGGCGACCGCGCTGCTGCAGGATCGGGGCTTCGCGCCGCGCCCGCGCATCGAGGACAGTCACCAGCCGCACGGCTACTGGGTCTACATCGGGGGCCTCAAATCGGCGTCCGCGGAGACGAGCGCCGTCCAGCTCCTCGAGCGGAGCGGCGTCACCGACGCCAAGATCATGCCCACCTCGGACGAAGAGGGGCGGCGAGTATCCGTGGGCCTCTTTACCCGGCGCGGCGATGCCGAGCGCCGCGCGCGCGCGGTGCGCAGCCTCGGCCTGAGTGTCCAGATCGAGGAACAGCGCCAGGCCGAGGTGGCAAGCTGGGTCGACGTGGACCTCGATTCCAGCGCTCAGGCGCTGCCGACAGAGAGCCTGCTGGCACTGGAGGAGGACGGTTCGAAGCTCGAGATCGCGGAATGCCCGTCGGATGCCCGACCGAGCGGACAGGGCGTGACGCCGGTCAAGAGCGGCTCGGTGGCAGCTCCCGCGGCGCCGCCTGTGCCGGCGTCCAAGCCGGCACTCGCCAAGCCCCTGACCGCCGCGGGGCTACCTAAGCCCGGGTGAGTCCGCAGATCGGAGCCGCGCGAGCGCATCGCAGCGGTCCGCTGCGCTAAAATCGGCGCTCGCGCCGCAATCCATGCCGGCTTAGCTCAGAGGTAGAGCAGCGGTTTTGTAAACCGCAGGTCATAGGTTCGAATCCTATAGCCGGCACCAATTTCTTGCATATAAACAGCGGCTTGCCAGTGCTGCGGCGTCGGGCCGCTGTTTGGCACGGGGCCGGAGTCGGCCACCTGATCAAAATACCGTTGCTCGGCCTCTTCAGTCTTCGCTTTACGGCGGCCGAGTGCTGGGTCCCGCAAATTTGGGGCGGCGCTGCGGAGACGATTCTTCTGACAACCTGACTGAAGTCGAGTTGGACGAGCCTGGATGAGTGCTATCGACCCGGAAGCCGCCGCAGCCGAGACGACTCACTGGCTGCTGAGTATCTGACTATTGCATGAGTAGTCATGCATATAGTAGGCTTCTACGATGAGTTCAGATACTAGTGCGAATCATCGCTTCGCGCTTGCAGTTGCAGCAGCGTGGAGCAGTCTTGAGCGCGAGTTGGATTGCAGCCTCAGCGCAATCCGGGGCGTCAGTTTTGCGGAGTATCGGCTATTACACGCTTTGTCAGAGGCACCTAACGGGCAAGCTAGCAGGATTGACGCTGCTCGTAGCATTGGACTAACCGCGTCCGGGGTGACGCGGGCACTTCGTCCACTGGAAAAGATCGGATTAGTCTCAACGGTAAAGAACGAACGCGATGCTCGGCTCGCAATGGCGAAACTGACGCCTGCCGGTCAGGCTTTGATCAACGAAGCATCGGGCATAGTTGACGACACTGTTGCTTCAATCCTGAAGCGTGCACCTAAACTCTCGACCAAGTTAAACAGCGTATCAAGTCTGCTGGATTCCCTTCGTACCTGACGGGTGCCTGATTACCACTATTGGCCGAGGCTGTGTGAAAACCCAAAGCGACTAGCGCGTACGTTGGAAGGCGCGCAATTGGAGAGCGAAAAACCCCACAAAATCACGCGTACGTGGCTGAAACGACTGGGTCCGAGAGGGCAGGATGAGTTTCACACAGCCTCGGCCGAAAGCGGACTCGAAACTACGACCAGCAAACTGATGCTTGTAGATGGCGTGCAGACATAGGTCCGCGCGTGAGTAGCGCGTGGGTAACGGGTTCCGGCCAACAGTCCATTTTCGAGATGAGTGACGCTCATGACACTGACAGATAGCGACAGGTTTCTAGATCCGTCGGATCGAAACGTCGCAGCTCTGATGGCCCGTCGTATCTCTGGACCGATCACGATGCTCAACTTGCTCCGTTTACGCGAGATCGCTGACTACTCTCGGAGCCCGAACTTGGCCCCGGTAGCTCCGATGAGCGGCAGAGAGGCATACGACAGGTATGCCGAACATACCCTACCTTATCTAGCTGCTACCGGCGGGGAAGTTTTCTATATGGGAAACGGGGGAAATTACTTGATCGGCCCTGAAGGGCAGGGTTGGGACCTGGTGCTCATGGTGCGCCAGAAATCTCTCGAGGACTTCTTGTCGTTTGCATCGAACGACGGTTATCTGAAAGGAGTTGGGCATCGAACGGCTGCGGTCTGGGACTCGCGTATCCTGCCGCTCGTGGACGCCGTGGTCCCGATTAGAACAGCAAATAGGTCGTGACCCGTGGTTGCATAACAAGCGGGACGTCCGCTTCTGGCCGACAGCGACTGATTCCTCTCCCTGCCCGCACGGGCCCGTCCGCCCGTGAGTCGATGTATGATCATGGGCGACTGATTGCTGATCGATGACCTTGTCACAAGTAAGGGAACGAAAGATGGCGATGCAAATCACGACGCGAACATCGAGAACGGCACAGGCACTGACACGACTGTCCGAGATCGCCTTTGGATTCATGCACTCCCAAGCGCTACTTTCAGGGTGCCAGCTCGGGCTATTCGATGCGCTCGCCGACGGTCCGATCACTGTGGATGATCTCGCGAGGCGGATCGGGATCAAGCCGATTGCCTGCCGCCGGCTGCTGATGATGCTCGTCCACCTCGGTCTCATCGAGGGGGAACAAGGAAAATACCGAAATACCGATTTGGGACAATTTTGCTCGTCTCGATCGACCGTCAACCTCGGTCATGTCTCCAGGATCAATCCCTTCTATCACATGTTTGAGTATTTGTCCGGAGCGCTGCGGGAATACAGTCCGCGCTGGCAACAGGCGTTGGGCACCACGGCGACAGACGCGTTCGCCTCCTTATACGCCGATCCAGTACGGCTGCGGGAATTTGCCGAATTGATGAACGCAATGAGCATTCCGCAAGGGCAACTGATCGCGGAGTGCTTCGACTTCGCTTCGTACAAGTGCGTCATGGACGTGGCGGGCGGGCCTGGCGGTCAGGCGATCGCGATTGGCCTCAAGCATCCGCACCTGCGAGGGATCATCACAGACCTGGAGCCGGTGTGCGCTGTTGCGCAGGAACACATCAGGGCAAACGGCCTCGCCCCCAGGTTCACCGCGGTCGTGGCCGACCTGATTGCGGGACCCTATCCGGCCGGTGCCGATGTCATCTTGCTCGGCCACATCCTGCACGACTGGAGCGACGAGACCTGCTGTAGAATTCTGCGCAACTGTGCGGCCGCTTTGCCCCCGAAGGGTGTGCTCCTGATCAGCGAGTCGGTACTGCAGCCAGATTACTCGGGCTCGACAATCGCGCACATGAAGGATCTCACTATGTTGATCGCGAACGAACCGGGCGCGAGAGAGCGATCGGAGCAGGAGTATCGGTCCCTTCTGGACGCGACAGGCTTCGACGCGGTCGACCTCGTGCGATTGGACGCGCCACGCGATCTGCTGGTGGCGAAGAAGCGATAGTTTGCGGGCAGGTACGGCGACAAGTCTCCGACGGTGTGCCGTTTGCGAAATCACACGGCCGGTTATTGCGGATAAAGTCTGGCCGCTGGATCGCAGGGCTGATTGAGCGAATGACCGGAATGTAGACGCGCAGACCGGCTAGTCGGAGGACCGGTCTTGGCCGGACAGAGCCATAGGCAGCGGTACTGAAGTGTGGCTTGGAACTATTTCGCTCGATTCCAGACATCGACCCTCGTGTGCGGCCTGCCGTCCACGGTGTGCGACACGACGGTTTCGATCATGTGCCTGCCGTCGTCCGAAAGGGAGAACACTCGGGTATTGCCTGGATGGCCTTTGAATTCACCTCCCATTACCAGAATTCTCCGACTCGGCATCGTCATCGACACGACGTCATAGTCCGCGTTGCCCACAGCCGGAGACGGCGTGCCATCTGGCTTGAATGTGGTCTCTCCGTGTCTCGTTGATCCGTCGTGATCGACGATGTTCACGTTCATCTTGTATTCGCCACCGCCTGCGCGTGCGAACGCGATGGTGACCCTCCTCGGTGGATTCGGAATAGCCAGCTTCGATACATCGATAGACCATGTGCCTATCAGCAAGCTTTGCTGATCCGCAGATGCCGGGACAGCGGAGAGCAGGAGTATCAGAAGGCCGGAGATGAATGCAGCAGTTCGAGACATGTCGCCGGCCGTTCCTGTTGGAGTGGTTATGGATGTCCGCTTCGGTCGAGTTTAACCGAATGGTGTGAACGGCGGCTCCTGGCCGGGAGCACCGGTTATCAGATGATGGGTACTCCCGGGTAGACCACCTCGCCTGCGACCGCCAGAGTGCGACGATGCGCTGATGCTGGAACTCCTACGGAATCTGCGCGGATACGATGTCAGTGTCCTGCGTCCGATCGTCTTTCGGCAGACCTTGACGTGGTTCCAGCGATAGACCAGCCATATCAGCCAATCCTGATACTTCCGGTTCAGGACTTGGGCGCCGCAGCTGCCAGAATTTCCACAGTCGCGGCGCGGCCCGGATCTGCCGGACCCTGGCGCCCTCCGACCGCCGACGCAGGTGTGCGTGCAAAGTCAAGAGCGGTCTTGCCGGTGGCATCGCGCAGCGTTGGATCCGCCCCGCGTTCCAGCAGGTGCTTCACCATCTGGTCCCAGCCCAGTCTTGCCGCGGCCATCAACGCCGTCTGGCCCTCCGCCTCGGCACCTCGCCTACCGGCAACCCGCGCGGTGTGGGTCTGGCTGTCCGTGACACGATAGTTGACATTGGCGCCGGCATCCAGCAGCAGGTCAACCACTTTGATGGCGCGGGCCTGCAGGTCCGGCTGCTTCTGCTGCATGAACCGGATTTCATCGTTGGAGCCAGCGGCCAGCATCAGGGGGGTGAGCCGGAAGACATTGGGCAGGTCCGGCTCCGCGCCGTGTGCCAGCAGCGCCTTGATCGCCACATCGTCGTAGCTCAGCGTCGCAACCAGCAGCGGCCCGGCGCCACCACGCAGCATGTAGTCCGCGAAGCGGCCGCGGCCGTTGGTGGTCGGCCGCATGCGGGTCAGCCGGTGGTTCGGGTCAACCCCCATGGCCAGCAGACGGTTCACCACATCCATGCCTTTGAATTTACCCGGCGGGGGCGGATTGCGGTCGGGCTGGTGTCCGAACGAGAGGGCGGGTGGCCCAAAGCCCCAGGGACCGGTGAAGGAGTTCATGTCCACGGCGACATACAGCGGAGTGCGGCCGTACATGTCCCATGCGCCTGGATTGGCTCCCCTGTCCAGCAAGAACATGGCAATGTCCCACGCGCGGTTGTCGAGGGCGTTGAGCAGCGGTGTGATCCCTTCCGGATTGGGCTGCTCGATATCGGCACCCGCCTTGACCAGCGATACCGCGCAGCGGTAGCAGCGGGCACGCATCGCATACAGCAGGGCGGTGAACCCGCCGCCCTGGCGGAACTGCGCGCGCGGCTCGGAGGTGATCTGTCGCGGCCAGTCGTCGTACTTCGCCCGCACCTGGTAAGCAGCGCCGCGTTTGAGCAGCAGATCGACCAGGTCAGGATGGTTTTCCGCGGCCGCCCACATCAGCGCCGTCTGACCGCGGAACCGCTCCACGGTGTTCACGGATGCGCCATGGGCAATGAGCATCTGCGCGATCGGCAGCGAACCGACGCTGGAGGCCAGCATCAGGGCGGTCTGCCCATCCGGGTTGGGCGATTCCGGATCGGCCCCCGCATCGAGCAGCATCCTCACCAGGTCGGCGTCCGCAAGCTTGACCGCCTCCTCCAGTGGCGAGGTGCCGAAGTGGTTGCTGACCCGGGCCTTGGCGCCCTTTTTCAGCAGCGCACGGACCATCTCATGATCGACCGTGTAGGTCGCCCACATCAACGGGGTGGAACCATCGGGATCTGCTGCATTGACGTCGATATCAGGTGAGGTGATCGCGGCCAGCGCCGCATCACGCTCCCCGGCACGGATGAGATCGGAGAGCGTCTGCGGTTCAGCAGCGTACGCAGACGCAGATACGCCGAGCGACAGCACGCCCAGAATGGCACCCAACAAGGCAGACCGGGTCGCCGCACAGATAGCATCAGTCAGCATTCCCTTCCCCCTCACAATCGCGTTTAGAGCCGCGAGTCGCCAAGTGCGCATGCGCGTTCACACCAAGGATCTACTACGCACCCCTCACGTCATAACCCAAGTAACGCATTGCCTTAGCCATTCGGCCATTGATGGGTGGGCAGTCCTCTGGTTTCAGTGTGCCGTATAGCTCGAGCGCACGGAAGTACCCAAACATACCGAGCTTCATGTCCGCGTTGTAAAGAACGCCGTTCCTCTACCGGCAGTGAACGATGCGCCGCCAAGTCGTTGTCTCCGCACGGGCTTTCCTCTTACCCAGGTATTCATATGCAAAGTCCTCGGCGTCTGGTAAGGGCAGCCCCGCCGATTCTCGCCTGCGTTGGAGGGACCTTGCGCAAAGCTGCCAGGCCCCTCGTCGAGTTGCTCCTTCTCGCGTTTACGAACGACCGCTAAAGGAGAACTCAGACGGCGAACGGGAACGGCGACTTATGGCCGACAGCGCCGGGCGAAGGCACTGGGGATTCTCAGTGACATGCAGCCGGTGCTCGCGAAGATAGAGATATTCTCCTCGCAGTCGACGCTCCCCGTCCTTCCGGCCTACTGTCATGCGGTGTGAGAGCGTGGACATGACCTATCGCGGGCAGTGTCACTGCGGGGCGATTGGCTACGTGTACCAAACGAGGCTTGATCCCTCCGCCTGGTCCGTACGCGCAGACCAGTGCTCATTCTGCCGAGCGCATGGTGCCTTGACGACGTCGGACCCGGACGGCTCGGTCGCCTTTGAGATTGTCGATCCGGGCCGCCTTGTCCGATATCGCTTCGGGTTGCGCACGGCCGACTTTCTGATCTGCGCCGACTGTGGCGTGTACATAGGTGCGATGATAACGACGCCTCGGGGCCGTTACGGAATCATCAACGTAAATATAATTCGACCTGCGCCAACCGGAATGGCTCGAGCATTGCTGATGTCGTACGAAGGAGAGAACGAGACGCAGCGGACGGCACGCCGGGAAGCGCGCTGGACGCCAATCGTCGGTGTGCTCAGAATAGCCGGTCGACCCTCGCGTTCTAGATTGGGCAAACGCGACGAGGCGCTCCGAGATGCCACGACTGCTGCGGGAGCTGCTGCTTGGAAACGACATCGGGAACCGGATCGTCGGAATTGGCTGTGCTCTACAGCCCGACGGTCTCTTGCTGAACGCTCCACGGCCGAACCTGCTGCGCTTCATGCCCGCTCTGAATGTAACCACGGATGAAATCGACGAGAGGATCGCCATGCTGCGTTCGACCCTTGATGCGCTGTAGGCAGGACCAGGCGTGATGATACTCATCGGCCAGTACGATTCACCCTTCGTCAGGCGCGTCGCCGTCGCGCTCGTCCTCTATGGTTTTCCGTATGAGCACCGGCCATGGTCGACGTTCGGGGACGCGGCCCGAATCGCACCCTTCAATCCACTGCGCCGAGTACCGGTGCTGGTGGCCAATGACGGCGAGCCGCTCATCGAGAGTGCCGCCATTCTGGATTATCTTGACGAACTGGCCGGACCGGAACGGACGCTCATCCCCCGTGAAGGCCCAGCTCGGCGCCACGCGCTCAAGGTCTGCGCCCTGGCGACCGGCCTCGCCGACAAGGCGGTGATCCTCGTCTACGAGCGCGTCCTCCATGAGCAATCCTCGCCCGTCTGGGTCGAGCGTTGTCGCACGCAGATCCAAGGCGTCCTCGAGGCGCTCGAGGCGGATCGAGGGTCGAGGCCTGGTGCGAGCTGGTGGGGCGAGCGGATCGGGCACGCTGACATCGCCGTCGCCTGCGCCTTGCGGTTCCTGCGCGAGGCGCACCCTGAATGCTTCGATGCTGCCCGATGGCCGGAGCTCGCGCGCCATTGCGCTCGTTGCGAAGCGCTCGAAGCTCTTCAGTCCGTGACACAGCCCTTTCTGCCGCCAGGGAGCTGAGGTTGCTCCGGCAATGACCGCTATATGCCGAGTCAATCGCTGCGGCGTACGTCCGGAGCTGGCCGACAGCGACGGAGGGGCGGGTTGGCCGGGACCGCCGTGGCCATGTGCCCTACGGCTGTACCTGATGGCGAGCCGGTCAGTCCAAAACCAGGTGCTCGTCGTCCCAGACAATCAGGTCTAAGATCGGAGGCGACGCCAAAACGATTGCGAGATCGACAATGAAATATCACCTCGTGAGTGCTACGCTGATTTTAGCGGCGATCGTTCTGTTTGTTACCGGAGTCAGCTGGACAGGAGCGTCGCTTATCGGTCCGCTGCTCATCATTGCGGCAGCTGTTTGCGAGTTCCAGTTCTGGAAGCGCACGCTTCATCGCCGGCGAGTCAATCGACTTCATTAGCAATGCATGAAACATGGGTTTCCGCATCATCAGAATGGCTCTACTCGTGATTGTGGTCTCACTGATCTATGGGGCCGTTACCCGCAGGAATCGCTAGCCGTTCTACGGCGGGGTGACGGTCTCCCCAACTCGCCCGCGGCTGGATCGCTCGCCCATCACTCTGCCGGGTCTCCTTTTTCGTCGGGGCCACGTCCGTATAAGGGAGAATCGGACCGCAGAACGCGATGCTCGGTTTTGGCCGGCTGCTGCGCGATGTCGATGGCGGGTTCAGAGCCTCGCACGGGACGAGCCGCAACAATGGCAAAATCTCAGGATGCCGCACTGTTGCACTTTTGGGAGGTCCGGTCCGGGGCCATGACGGCCACCACGCCGCGCAGTCTAGGGGCTGGTCGATCCTCTGCCATGCCCGCTCGTTTGTTGCCCGGGTACCTTGGGCGCTCGTTCGATGGGTGGTCTCATCTCTGTGAGCCTGCCGAGCGCTCGGAATGCCCGTGGAGGTGCTCCGCTGCCGAAGTAATATTGTCCCATCTGTGAACTGATAACGGGACATACACATGACCGACTCAACGGCGAATCAAGCAGTTAGGACGATCCAGCTTGGAGCCGCCGGCACCGAGAATGGGACATCACAGGCCACCCCGCCTCGGCGTCGAAAGAACGCGGAGGTTCGAGCCCGCGAGTATCTCACGGAGCACGAGATCGAAAAGCTCCGCAAGCACGCGAGCCTGCGCGACTCGACGATGATCCTGCTCGCATTCCGCCACGGCTTGCGCGTCTCCGAACTCGTCGCGCTTGAATGGCGAGACGTGCAGTCCCTGGATCACGAATCCCGCGCCTCGATCACGGTGCGCCGGCTCAAGGGATCACTCGACGGGACACACCCGCTGGAGCCCGACGAGGTTCGAGCCCTCCGCCGGCTGCGCAGGGAGTCGCCTGCCGCCGTGTACGTGTTCCCGGCCCGCGACGGCGGCATGCTTTCCGCTGCCGGGTTCCGCAAGCAGCTGGCGCGGATCGCGGAGGCTGCCGGGCTCGGGGAGCTGCGGATTCATCCGCACATGTTGAGGCACAGCGCGGGACAGGTGCTCGTGGACCGGATGCCGCTCGGGATGCTGGCCGATTACCTCGGCCATGCGCAGATTCAGAATACCCGCATCTACTCGCGCGCGAACGGCGAGCGGTTCCGCGGGATCTGGCGCAAGGGTCGGAAGTCCTGAAGATCGGCCCCGCGCCCGGAAGTGCATCTGGCGAGGGGTTCTGGCGAGAGGCGCGACGCACAAAGTTCACCAGCACCCCAATAACTTCCTGAGCGGGGTGTACTACGTCCGGACCTATCCGGGTACGGACACCATCAACTTCCATGACCCGCGCAATCAGACCGGGATCATCCGACCGCCGGTGGTGCAGCTTGCGGCCGCAAATACCGACCAAGTCGTAGTCGGCGTGCAAAATGGAACATTGCTGATATTTCCCTCCTACTTACAGCACTCGGTTGACAACAATCGCAGTGAGCAGGAACGAGTCAGCGTCAGCTTTAACATCATGTTTTCCGGGTTCACGGAGCGGTTGAGCAAACCCTTGTGGTAATGGCACGCCGTAAGTCGCCGTTGCTCGCGCTGGGTACGAACGCGACGTGTCGGCGCGGCAACCACCCTGTGGGCTGATCCGCGCACCGGACAGTCAGCGGCGGCATCAGCGCTCCAGGCTCCAGTCTAACTGAGTCCACGCAAGACGCCTCGCCAATTCGGTCGGTGCGGATCGAGGGTATACTGACAAGATGGGTACAGCCGATATGATCGATCCAGCGGTAAAGTTCGATGTCGACGCCGCCGTGATCGACCCGGCGGAGTGTTTTGCGGCGCCCCCCGATGTGCTTGCCGATTTACGACTGACTCAAGACGACAAACGTAGGATCCTCGAATTCTGGGCGCTGGATGCGCAGCTGTTGTCGCAAGCCGAGGCCGAAAACATGCGGGGTACGGACTGGCCGCGGCTCCGAGAGGTCAAGCTTGCGTTGCTGGAGCTGCAACGCCGACATTAGTCACGCCCGGCAGAGCGGGCGGGCACGACAACGCGAACCCCGTGGCATCGCGCGAGGCTCGACATCCGACAGCCGAGGTGCTCGGCCCTCCCGCGTGCCAAAGTAGGGCCCGTTACAACATTCGCTTGACGGGAACCGATATCGAGATTCAGGTCTATCAAAGGCGGTTGAGTACGAGCCGACGATAGGATAAGTCATGAATCAAGCCGCCACACATCAAGCGGGCGCGTCGCCCCAGGGCAGTCCTGAGAAACTGCCCGGGATCCGCCATATCGTGGCCATTGGCAGCGGTAAGGGCGGCGTTGGGAAGTCGACTGTGAGCGTCAATCTGGCACTCGTGCTGCGGCAACTCGGGGGACGCATTGGGCTCGTGGACGCCGACGTCCTCGGCCCCAGCATCCCCGGCATGCTGGGCATCCCGACCAACCGGCCGCCGGCCGCGACCCCTGACGGCAGGGCGATCCCCGCAGAACGATACGGCGTCAAAACAATGTCCATGGGCATGTTCACCAGTGAGGACACCCCGGCCGTGCTGCGCGGGCCGATGGTGGGTAAATACCTGCGCATGTTGATCGGCGGCGTACAGTGGGGAGAGCTCGACTACTTGATTCTGGATCTGCCTCCCGGCACCGGCGACACGCAGCTGACACTGGCGCAGAGCTTGACGTTGTCGGGCGCCGTGATCGTCACGACACCACAAGATGTCAGCCTGAAAATCGCCCGCCGCGGCCTGCGAATGTTCCAGAAGGTGCATGTCCCCATACTCGGGATCGTCGAGAATATGAGCTCCTTCACCTGTCCCCACTGCGGCCAGAGCACCGATATTTTCCGCCGCGGCGGCGGTGAACGGATGAGCAGCGAACTCGGGGTTCCGTTCCTGGGTGCCATACCCCTCGATGCCGATGTCGTCACCGGCGGTGATGACGGTCGTCCTATCGTGATCGACAAGCCGAAGTCGGCCACTACCCAGGCGTATGCCGCGATTGCCGCAGCGCTCGCGGCACAGCTGCACGCCGCTACGACGACGGTCCCGAAGTCCTTTGTATGGAAGTGGGACAGCCATGAGGGAGAGCCGAGTTGGCTGGAGAGCGTCGTTCGGCCGTCGGGCTCTCGAACGACGGCGATAGGCTTTCGCCAGCGCGACGCGCGCACTCTATCTGTGCTCTGGGAGGACGGTCACTGTGACGACTTCGATGTCCGCGACCTGCGCTTGGCGTGTCGTTGCGCCCTGTGCATCGAGGAGATGAGTGGCCGGCAGCTGCTCGATCCGAAGACGGTGCGGCCGGATGTGAGCCCGCGCGTGATCTCGAGCATCGGTAACTATGCGATCGGGATCGACTGGAACGACGGCCATAACTCCGGGATCTACTCCTTCGACCACCTGCGCTCGCTCGGCGAGCGCGCTGCAGGGAAGACTGTCGAAGATGTCTGACGCCCGGCCGGTTGAACCCCCAGTCAGCATCCGCGCTGAGGTTTCGCTTGCGGATCCGGACACGTGCAAGTTTATCGTGAGCCGCGCGGTCCATCCCGGGGGTTCGTTCTTCTTTGAGAACCGCGAGCAGGCCGCGGGATCACCGCTCGTTGAGCGGCTATTCCAGCTGCCGGGCGTTGCGCACGTGCTCGTCGCCGGTAATGTGGTCACCGTAGGCAAGCAGAGCCACTGCGCCTGGTCGGGGCTCAAGGCGTCGATCGGGGGCGTCATTCGCAGCCAGCTGCTCACGGGAATGTGCGCCATTCTCGAAAGCCGGCTGCACGCCGGTGCCGGCAACCGGTCCGACGCCGAGGTTCGAGCGGCCGTTCAAGGCCTACTCGACCGGGAGGTCAACCGCTCCATCGCCAACCACGGTGGACAGATCTCGATCGTCGATGTTTGCGACGGCAAGCTCTTGATCGCGATGAGCGGCGGATGTCAGGGGTGCACCGCGTCGCAAGTGACCTTGAAGTACGGGTTCGAGCTCATGGTGCGCAGGGTCGCACCGGAGATCGTGGACATCATCGACACGACCGACCACGCGTCAGGTACGAGGCCGTTCTACCCGCAGGCAGGGGAGGTGCAATGAAGATCTCAGACGGACGTTCGCCTCACTCCAACGCGAAGGCGTTCGTCGAGCGCTGTGCAGCGTGACGAGGATCCCGATGGCTTGGTATCGCTTTGCCCCCGTGTCGACGGGTGTGCCAGCACAAGCCGCGGATCTGCTCGACGCAGATGCCTCTCCCGAAGAGGTAGTCATTGCCTACCATGAGCGCACGAAGCACCATTTTCACCGCTACGCGGCCTCGGTAGGCTATCTGGACTGGGCCACGCAGCCCGATCCGTTCCGACGCTATCCGGGAGCGGACCTCGTTCGGCTTCTGCTACCCAAACCGGGCCGTGCGCTTGCCTACTGGCAGCTCTACGCGCCGGGGGATATACCAGCGGCGCCGCTATCGCTGGAGTCGATCTCTCTGTTCTTCCGGTACGCGCTGTCTCTGACGGCGTGGAAGCGCTTTCATGAAACGACCTGGGCCCTTCGCGCCAACCCCTCGAGCGGGAATCTCCATCCGACCGAGGGGTATGGGGTTCTACCGGCGATCGAGCGGGTCGGCGACGCGCCCGCCGTGTACCACTACGCACCCAGGGAGCACGCTCTCGAGCGGCGGGCGACCCTCGACGCGAAGACGTGGGGCGAGCTCTGCGCGCCGTTTCCAGAGCATTCCTTCCTCGTGGGCCTCTCGTCGGTCCATTGGCGCGAAGCCTGGAAGTACGGTGAGCGCGCGTTCCGATATTGCCAGCACGATGCGGGGCATGCCCTTGCAACTCTGCGCATTGCGGCGGCCGCTCTGGGCTGGAGCTTGGCACTCTTCGACGGACTCAGCCACAGCACCATTGCTGGTCTCATCGGGCTCAGCCGCGATGATGACTACGGGACGGCAGAGCGTGAGGAGCCGGAGCTTCTGGCGTTGGTCACACCCGGTGTTGCATTGACGTCTCCGCAGCCTCTGAACGGGCTGACGGCAGGCAGCATCGGCGCACAGTGGTGCGGCAGGGCCAACACGCTGAGCTCCTCCGAGCACCGCGTCGAGTGGCCCGTGATCGAGGAGGTCGCGCAGGCGACGCGACGATCGGCAAGCGCACCGAGCACCGAAGACTTTTCAAGGTTTCCCACGCAGGAGGAGCTGTTCGGGATTCCCATTCGCCACGGTCTGCTCACCGCAGAGAAGGCTATCCTTGGTCGCCGCAGCGCGGTCGCGATGGATGGCTCGACGGCGATCTCGCAGGCAGCGTTCTTCCGCATGCTCGCGCGGCTGATGCCGACGCGCGACCGACGATCGATGCCCTGGGATGCGATCCCGTGGCGGCCGCGCATCCATCTCGGCCTGTTCGTGCACCGCGTCGATGGCCTCCCTCAGGGCCTCTACGCGCTGGCGCGGGATCCCGACAAGCTCTCGGCCCTCAAGCAAGCGATGCAGCGGGAGTTTCGCTGGCAGCGCCCACCCTCCTGTCCGCCCGGGCTCCCGCTGTACCTGCTCCAGGAAGGGGACTGCCGGGCACTCGCGGCCACCGTCTCCTGCGGCCAGCACATCGCCGGCGGCGGAGCTTTCAGCCTGGGAATGATCGCGGACTACATGGACAGCCTGACTACGTACGGTGCCCCTTTTTACCGGAACCTGTTCTGGGAAGCCGGTATGGTGGGCCAGGTGCTTTACCTCGAGGCCGAAGAGACGGGCATTCGCTCGACAGGGATCGGCTGCTACTTCGACGATCCCGTCCATGAGGCCTTTGGGATCACTTCACGGGCGTGGCAGAGCTTCTATCACTTCACCGTGGGCGGTCCAGTCGAGGACACACGGCTCACAACGTTACCCGCATATCACTTCGGATCATGACTGACGGGTCAGCCATTCTGGGACCATTCTGGGACTCTGAAACATCGGTCCGCTCGCGGGTACATCAGCACCGATGCGGTAGGTACCGGAGTAGATGTAGGTGCCCAGAGCGATCAGCGCAATGACGCGCAACGCGACCAGAGCATTGACGGTCTTTATGTTCTGCCTCCCGGATCAGACGGAGGCGCGTATACCGGCTACGAAGCGCATCTCCTCAGTCGGCGCGCGTTCGATTCGGGCAAAAGTAGCCCAGTGGCGATCTTGACCTTTCCACTTATCGAACCGGAAAATTTGGACGAGCCGAGCCACCGCTGTGTTACTCGGGATAACAATAACGTTAGACATCGCATGACATTCAGCGTACGGTGGATGCTGGCTCGTGACTCTTTCCTCTTGCGAGTATCTATTGGCTCGTGCGCGATTCCGGCGCCACTTTTGCCAGCCCGCAATCCGACCAGTCCTCCGAACTAGACAGCCATACCGCGGCGTGCGTTGCCTGCGGGTTGATCACGTGGACTCCACGCGCATAGTGCGTGTCGCGGCATCTGGGCGATCATCCCGCTGTAGGGCGAGCACCCCGCCACCGCTCGCTCCATAGACAACCCAAGCGGTTTCTGCGAAGCCGGCGGAGACTTGAGGGGGCGTTCTCGTGAGTACTCAGCCTCATGGCGATCTGAAGTGGACTACGCCCACCATCGTTGGTCCGAACGCCATAAACCAGGATCTCACGGCCTTGGAGGCGACGTTGTCACCGGTGGCTCAGTCAGCGCGCGAGGCACTGCTTACCACGGTAGCGTATTACCAGTCCGAGTCTCCCGAGGATCCCGCGGAATACCTCTGCGCTGCGCCATTGGCGACAGACGTCATCGATGCAGCCATCACCGCGGGACATTTTAACGCGCGGGCCTCTGGGCTGAAGGCTGCGGGACTGAGCTCCCGAACGGCGCCACGGGGAAAGCCCCGTACCAGTAAGGGATACCAGGGCGATCCGGCAAGCGCGGAAGGGCTCACCATCGCATCGCGCCGAGCGCGCGATCGATCCGAAATCGCCAGTCGTGCCAGGTGCCTCTTTCTGGCTGCAGTCGAGCGCGATTTGCGCGAACCATTGACGGCAATGCTGCGGCTCAACAGCGACTGGAATGATCGGGGGACCGACATGGTGGCGGTAAGAATGATCGAACAACAACGTCAAGCGCTCGCAGTGATGGCCGATCTCATTGACAGCTTACTGACGCTCGTCGAGCCCCAGACAGAATGGCAGCCCTTATTGCTCCCGGCCTTTGCGTCGCAATCTGCTGGCGCAAAACTGCGCGAGGCGAGCGCAAGGCCCACGCCGCGCGCCGAGGAATGGTTGACCGAATGGTCGATGATAACCGCTGTGGACCCGGCCGAAGTACCCGTAGCGGTGGGGCCAGCGTCGCGCGCGCGATGCATCCTTTTGATCGATGAGGACCGAGGGGCTTTGGGCGCACTACGGATCCATTTGTTATGCGCAGGATATCGGGTGTTTGCGGCCGCTAGCGCAGACGAAGCGCTCGACCAAGCGCGGCAGGGGACATCGCTCATTGACATCATCATCGCGGATTTAGAGCCCACTGGCGACGATGATGGTCTCGCAGGGATCGACAAAACACGTTTAGTGTTGGGCTACAACGTTCCCGCGGTGTTGCTGACGAGCCAGCCGTCCATGGAGACCCGCAGCCCTGCGCTGCTCGCTGATGTTTCTCTGCTGAGAAAGCCCGTCAACGTGGATGAGCTCATTGCCTTGATCGGCGAGGTGCTCAAACGTCCGAGGCGCTCTCGCCTAGACCAACTGAGAACGGCAGGGGCGAAGCTCGGTCACGACGAACCTGGTCCAGAGATCGTCTGCTGATAGACTCTTAAGGTCACATGAACGAATGCTCACACAATGGAACGGAGTAGCGGGGCGGCCCTGATTTTATCCTTTCGCGGATCCTTGCATGACCACCACACACCGACCATTACCCAGTTTGCGCGAGTTTCATGGATTGATTCTCGCCGTGCACCCGACGAGCGGTACCGAGGATGACGACGACAATCGGGACGATGAGCATGCAGGTGAGAATGAGGCAGCCGTGCGCGCGGCCGACGAGGACACCGAAATCCCCGAGGAGTTTGAGCTCGACGATGAGGATAAGTTGGATCAACCTGAAGATGGCGACGGCGGTGAGGAGGAGGACTAGGCAGAGAGTAGCAGGCGCGCCCGCAAGGTCAGCGACCGCACGGTCGATGTAACGGCGCAAGACCGGTGAGACATACGCATCGACCACGGACGATTCGCCTTGGGCAACCAGTTTCGCCAGCGGACTGACTTGATGGCGGAGCGATGCCTGGCTGAAGGCGACCTCGCGCGCCATCTCGCCCGCGCGCCGGTCGTGCGCCGGGTAGCGATATCGGTGCATGAGGGCGATGGCGCATGCCCGTAGGCCGACTCGATGCGCCGCTTAGGCTGCGTGCCGGGGCCTATTGGCGGGACGATGTCGTCACGCCCGATCGGCGCCTGCTCGGCGGGTGAGTCGCGCAGGTGTTAAGGGCGTAAAGTGATACCCACGCGCAGCAGTACCATGACGCGCCTGTGGCCAGGCAGTTACGGACTCCGAGCAGAGGCGCTCGGCCGGTGACGGCCCGGTGCAATAGCGGTTGAGCCATGATCGAGAGCAACGGGGAGGCGCACGCTCAGGGTCCCGGCGCGAAGCTGGCGGCGGCGCGCGAGCACGCCGGTTTGACGATCTCCGCCGTCGCCGACCGGCTGCATCTCGATGTCGACTCGGTGCGCGCCCTGGAGGCCGATCGACTGGCGCTATTCGGTGCCGCGGTGTTTGCGCGCGGGCACCTGCGCCGCTATGCCGAGCTGCTTGGCATCCCGGCCAGCGATATCGATGCGGCCTATGCGGCCTCCCCACAGGCGCCGCCCGAGCCGGACCTGCGCCGCAGCGCCACACTGGGGGTGCATGTGCGCCCGCCGGCCGCACCGCTGAGGCCTGGCATCGTGGGATTCGTTGCCGCCGTGCTCGTGCTCGCGGCGCTGGTGTGGTGGAGCATGCGCACCCCGCCGCGCTCGAATCAATTTTTTGGTAAAACGAGCGTGGCTCCGCCGCCACGGGCGGTGACCGTGCACCAAAGGCCGCAGGGTTCGGTCAGTAACGCCGCCGGGACTGAGCCGGCCGCAACACCGTTCGCGACCGCGTCGTCTGCTGCCACAACACCTGTGGTAGCAGCGAGCGGCGCAGTGCAAATCAGCTTCAAGTTCAGTCACGATTGCTGGACGGAGATCTACGATGCCCGCGGCGCACGATTGCTCTACGAACTCGCGCCGGCCGGTTCTCAGGGGCATCTATCGGGCCTGGCGCCTCTGCGTGTCCTGCTCGGCAATCCAGCGGGAGTGACGCTCGAGTTGAATGGTCGTGCCGTCCGGTTGCCCGGCGGCCCGTCGAGCAGACCGCTGCGCTTCTCGCTCGACGGCCGCGGGCACATGATCCGTGTGCAAGCTGCTCCCGGGGGGCCGGCGGTGAGCCCAACTACACCTGCGCCAGCCGCGGCCGCGCCGCCGACTGGCTCGCCAGACCCCAGCCATAAGCCCTCCGAGGCTCATTGAGCTCGGCACTTCGACGTGGGGCTGGGGCAAGATGGGTCCTCCATCGTCCCATAGATCGAGACCCGCGAGATGCCCTGCGGGCCGGGGCCCGCACTGTCTGTGAACCGGCATCCAAGTTTGACCGGATTTGATGCAATTCGGCCCGGAATCGTGACCAGGGCTGCGTTGGCGATTCCCCAGAAGGATCGCGAGCTTACGCTATGACAGACTGGCCTGGATCCATGGTCAACCCTCGACGCTGGTTCACACGCTGGGCATCGTATAGAACTCAAGGTGGACGGCGACGGCCGCGCGCGGAGGACGCGAGTCCGGCCGGCGCTAGGGCGCCCCGTGGGCAGCTTTATTCGGGCATTCGCCCTTGAAATACGGCGTTAAGTCACCACATGTGCGCAAGAATACCCACCGCTTTCAAGGAGCGTCCAGTGATGAAGATTCGTCCTCTTCATGACCGCGTCATCGTGAAGCGCCTGGAAGAGGATCGTACCTCGCCTGGCGGCATCGTGATTCCCGATACGGCGGCCGAAAAACCCATTCAAGGAAAGATCGTCGCGGTCGGCAAGGGCAAGATCCTTGAGAACGGACAAGTGCGTCCCTGCGACGTCAAGGTCGGTGACAAGATTCTCTTCGGCAAGTACAGCGGCACCGAAGTGAAGGTCGAGGGGGAAGAACTCGTGGTCATGCGTGAAGAAGACGTCATGGCCGTCATCGAGTCGAAGTAACTCACCGAAGGACACGACAATGGCAGCGAAAGAAGTACGGTTTAGCGACGATGCGCGCCAACGCATGTTCAAGGGCGTCAACGTCCTTGCGAATGCGGTGAAGGCGACACTCGGCCCCAAGGGCCGCAACGCGGTGCTCGAGAAGAGCTACGGGGCCCCGACTATCACGAAGGACGGTGTTTCGGTTGCGAAGGAAATCGAGCTGAAAGACAAATTCGAGAACATGGGCGCGCAGATGCTGAAGGAAGTCGCTTCCAACACCTCGGATGAAGCCGGCGACGGTACGACGACGGCGACGGTACTTGCCCAGGCGATCATCCGCGAGGGCCTGAAGGCCGTCGCCTCCGGTCGCAACCCCATGGACATCAAACGCGGCATCGACAAGGCCGTGCTCGTCACGACGGACGAGTTGAAGCGCCTCTCAAAACCCTGTAAGGACTCCAAGGCCATCGCGCAGGTCGGTACGATCTCCGCGAATTCTGATGAGTCCATCGGCAAGACCATTGCCGATGCAATGGAGAAAGTTGGCAAGGAAGGTGTCATCACCGTCGAAGAGGGCCAGGGACTTGACAATGAACTTGAGGTGGTCGATGGCATGCAGTTCGACCGCGGCTACCTTTCCCCGTATTTCATCAACCAGCAGCAGAGTCAGACGGCTGAGTTCGAAAAGCCGTTGATTCTCTTGTGCGATAAGAAAATCTCGAATATCCGCGAGATGCTCCCGCTGCTGGAGGCGGTCGCGAAGGCGGGCCGTCCACTGATCGTGGTCGCCGACGATGTCGAGGGCGAGGCGCTCGCGACGCTGGTCGTCAACAACATCCGTGGCATCCTCAAGGTTGCAGCGGTGAAGAGCCCGGGCTTTGGCGATCGCCGCAAGGCGATGCTGCAGGACATCGCGACCTTGACCGGCGGCACCGTGATCTCCGATGAGGTTGGCCTGTCGCTCGAGAAGGTCACCGTGAACGATCTAGGCGACGCCAAGAAGGTTGTGATCGAGAAAGAGAACACGACCATCATCGACGGAGCCGGCAAGGCTACGGATATCAAGGCCCGCATCGAGTCGATCCGCCAGCAGGCCGAGGAAGCGACCAGCGACTACGACAAGGAGAAGCTGCAGGAGCGTGTCGCGAAGCTCTCCGGCGGTGTCGCGCTGATCAAAGTCGGTGCAGCCACCGAAATTGAGATGAAGGAGAAGAAGGCACGCGTGGAGGACGCCCTGCACGCAACCCGTGCGGCCATCGAGGAAGGCGTGGTGCCGGGCGGCGGTGTCGCGCTGATCCGTGCCCTCAAGGCGCTCGAAAAGCTAGAGGGTGTCAATGAGGATCAGACGATCGGCATCCGTATTCTCGCTCGCTCGATCGAAGAGCCGCTGCGAAATATCGTTGAGAATGCCGGCGAGGATGCGGCGGTCATCCTGAACCAGGTGAAAGCCGGCAAAGGTGCCTACGGCTACAACGCGGCGACCGGTGAGTTCGGCGACATGCTCGAAGAGGGCATTCTCGATCCAACGAAGGTCACGCGGCTTGCGCTGCAGAATGCCGCATCCGTCGCGGGCCTGTTGCTCACGACCGAGGTGATGGTTGCCGAGGCTCCGAAGGACGAGGAGCATGCCCATGGAGGCATGCCGGGCGGCGGTGGGATGGATATGTAATCTTTGGCAATGGCCGAAGATGGTCACGACCCCTCGAAGTTGGCCACGATTTCAGGTTGACCATCTTCGGGAGCGTTGACCCGTTTCGGTAGACTCCATACCCAGCCGCCATCCATTCCGGCTTTGACCGTCGTGATCCCCAGCGCCTTCTTGGCGCGTCGAACGGTCTTTTCGGCAATATCGGCTTGCTCCGCCTGCCGGAACACATCGGCTGCAGCGACGGGACGGACCGCGAGGACGTACTTGAGAAAGCGTTTTGCCGCATCCAACGCCGTGCCACCATCACCGCCTCGGTTCGCTCGATATGTGCCGGAATTCCGTGGGCACTGCCCTCGATAACTCTGGCCCAGGTATACCCGCGACGCGTCTAGGCCCGCCGGTAGGGGCGCCACGTCCAGACGTTGGTCTGGGCACCACCGTCTCGCCGAAACATCAGCGCCGACGCCAGT
>CAWKGA010000008.1:0-913288 GCA_963849095.1 uncultured Gammaproteobacteria bacterium | reverse complement strand
CGCGGATCGGTGCTTTGGATGTGATCGCGCCGGGCCCACGCGCTCATCACTTCGAGGGTGATCGGGCCGTGGCGCTTCAGGCGGTCTGCATAGTCGGTGAAGCTCTCCAGCGCCTCCTGCATGTCGGATAACTCGAAGCCGAGGCGGCGACGTTCGGCGAGGTACTGTTGAGCGCGCTGGCTCAAGCTGGTGCGGAGGCTCATGGCGCGCTCCCCGGCCACGGCAACGCGACCTCGGGTGCATCCAGGGGCACAGAGCGCGGCCAGGGCAAGGCCACCGCGCCCAACGCCCGGCTATCGAGCTTGGCGTAGATCAGGGTGGTGTTGAGCGAGCGATGCCGCAGCACGTCCGCCACTTCCTTGAGCGAACTGCCCCCCCTCAAGCAGTCGTCGGGCAATCGTGTGGCGCAGCAGGTGCGATCGGGTGTAGGGGAGGCCTGCCCGCCGGTACGCTTCGCGGATGGTCTTGCGCACCAGATCAGCACCCACGAGCCGGTCATGGGGGGCGACACGGCGCACGAAGATCGCCCGGTGCGCACTCCTCGGCCGCTCGTGCTCCAGATAGGCGGCGATCGCCCGTCCGGTCGGCTCGGGCAAGGGTAGCAGCTGCTCGCGGCAGCTCTTGGTCTTGCGCAGCTTCACCGTGCCCGCGCGCCAGTCGATGTCATCGAGGGAAAGCGCTGCGATCTCGCCGCTTCGAAGTCCGAGATCCACCGCGCAGCGTACGATCGCGGTGCTGCGACGCATGGCGGGAGCGGGCCAATCGAGGGAGGTCAAAAGCCGCTCGAGTTCCTCGTCCGCCAAGCTCTTCGGTAGTGAGGCGTGCTGCCAGTTCGCCGGGGACGACAAAACGCTCACCAGTCCCCCGACTGCATCGCCAGCGGCAGCCCGATAGCGCAGGTAACTACGCAGCGCCGATACGACTGTCCCCGCGCTCGTCGGGGCTCGGTACCGCTCGCACAGGGACGCAAAGCAGCGACGCAAATGCTCAGGCGTGATCGCCGAGATCACCACCGGGCGATCGTGAAAGCGCTTCCAGAGCAGCTCCCGAACAATCCGTCCAATCGCCTGTCGAGTCCCGGGCGCCAGACCCCGAACGTGATCGAGGTGCTCTACAAACCGGCGGATCTCCTCATCGACGGGCGTCGTCCTGACAACGCGTGCCGCAGCCACGCCGAGTGTTCGCAGCACCAGCAGCAAGTGACCCAGCGCAGCGCGAGCACTTTTGTAGTCTTCGGTGCTGCGCCAGCCACAGTCGCAGTGCTCGATGTGTTGATCGAGAAAGCTGGCGACGGCGCTCTCCTCGATCGAAGCGCCGGAGAGGCTTGAGCGTTCGGACCAGTGAAGGAAATGCGCAGCGGTCGCGACGTACCCCGCAATCGTCTGCGGTGCGTACCCGCGCTCCCCGAGATATCGCGCCAGGGCCTCAGCACCCGGTGGCAAGACCTGTACATCGACCGTGTGATCGGAATGCAAATCGCGTCGAGGTATCGAGCTCATCGGCGGTCTCCCGAAGTTGGAACCGCCTCGACTCGACGCCAAAACTATGCGGAGTTCAACCGATCCTCACTTGCCCCTCGCAGCAGGAATACTGGCCCGCCAGGCGAACACCGAAAACGCTACTCCGCATAGTTGAGCACTACGCATAGTGGCCGTACTCTGTCGATCAGCAGCGCTGGAGTTGCGGCTGGATTACCTCGCGCCGGGACCCTGCTCCCAGCCGCCACCAAGAGCCTTGTAAAGCTGCACCAGGTCGATCGAGACAGATTCGTCACTCTGCACCAAGGCATCTCGTGCCGCGTAGAGTGTGCGCTCCGCATCGAGCACATTGAGGAAATCCACGAGCCCGCTCCGGTAGAGCTCGGTGGACAGATTGAGAGCCTGCTCGCTCGCGTGTGCCGATTGGTCCAGCGATTCGCGACGTATCTGCTCCTTGGCGTAGGCGACGAGCGCATTCTCCACATCCTCGAGTGCGCTGAGGACCGTCTGTCGATATTCGTCCAGCGCCTGCTCCTGACGGGCGTTCTGCACTCGAACGACGGCCCGAAGGCGCCCCGCTTCGAAGATGTTCCACTCGAGCGTCGGGCCGAACGACCAGTACCGGCTCGCGCCCTCGAACCAGTTGCTTGCGGAGAGACTCGCGAGACCCACATTTCCGGTGAGCGAGAAGTCCGGGAACAGGTCCGCGCGCGCCACCCCGATGCGCGCGGTCGCGGCGGCGAGCTCGCGTTCGGCCCGCCGAACATCGGGGCGACGCTGCAACAGATCCGAAGGCAGTCCGACGGGGACCACCGGAGGAGTCAGCGGGATGGGCTTCACGCTCGACATGTCGTCGAGCAGCGCACCGGGCGGCTGACCGAGCAGCGTCGCCAGGTGGTGTACGGATTGCTCGAAGCCAGTCTGCAACGCCGGCACCTGCGCCCGCGTCGCTGTGAGCAGCGCCGTAGCTTGCTCAACGTCGAGATCGCTGCTCAGGCCGTTCTGAAAGCGGTTGCGGGTCAGGCTCACGATGTCCTGCTGAGCCGTGATGTTCTGGCGCGTGATGGCGAGGCGTCTCTGGTAGGCGCGCGCATCGATGTAATTGCGCGCCACTTCCGCGACCACCGAAACGAGCACATCGCGCCGCGCGTACTCCGCAGCTCCGATCTCGGCATTCGCGGCTTCGACGCTGCGGCGAATGCCGCCGAAGAGGTCAAGCTCCCATCCGGCATCGAAGCCCACGCTGTACAGGTTGTAGTCGAGGGGCGTTCCGGGCGGCAGTGGCGGGAAGCTGTTTCCGCCGAAGCGATTCCGCGAGTAACCGGACGACGCGCCGAGAGAAGGGCCGCGGCCGCCGGCGACCGCCTCCCGCTCGGCACGGGCCTCGCGCACGCGCTCCTCCGCCACGCGCAACGTCAGGTTCGAGCTCACCGCCGTTGCGACTAGACGGTCGAGACCCGGGTCGCTGAAGCTGCTCCACCACGCCGCCAGCGCCGCCGGATTGTCGGTCTCCCCATCCTCGAGAGGCGTGGCCCAACGTGTCGGGGCGCTCGCCGCGGGCGGCCGGTAGGTCGGCCCGACGACGCAGCCGCCCAGGACCAACGTCAAGATCGCGGTAACGAGCGCTCGCATGTTCATGACCGAGCCGCCGCGTCGCTCTGGTTGAGCGCATCGAGCATCCGGACAATGGTCTCGACCGTGTTGTCGTCGCCAATGCCCGTGTTGATCATGAGATGAAAGAACTGACGGTTCGGCCATTCATGGCCGAAGTGGTGCTTGACGAATTTCTTGCGGTCCTCGTCCATCGTGTCCACCAGCTCGACGGCCTCGTGCTTGTCGCCGACGCGCTTGAGCACCCTGCGGAACCGGAGCTCACGCGAGGCGTACAGGAACACGGAGAGCGTATCGGTTCGCTCGCGCAGGAAATAGGGAGCGCCGCGTCCGACGATGACGCAGGGCTTCTCCTTCGCCGCCTGCTCGAACGGCCTGCTCGATCAGGGCGACGAGGCGGTCGGTATCGAGAATCGCGAGGTCCGGGGAAGGGAGGTTGCGGTCGAAGGTGCCCTTCCAGACGACGTTGACCAGCCGCCGCAGCCAGGGGTCCGTACGCTCCTCGTGGCGGCGGCAAACGTCCACCGGAATTCGCGCGAGCTGCGCGATCTCCTGCGTGAGCGCATCATCGAAGAGCTTCCAGCCGAGCCGTGCGGCGAGCCTCTCGCCGATGGTGCTCGCCCCGGCGCCGAATTCCCGATCGAGGAGCAGGATTTCTTTCATTGTCTCCGGTCTCTCATTCGGCCAACGACACCGCATGCACCGTTGCCGGTCGCTCGAAAATTACCACGCTGAGCACGCACACGGCACACATGCACGCGACCACGAAGAACAGGTCCATGAACGCCCAATAAGAGGACTGCTGCAGCAGTGTCTGATAAAGCAGGCCCCGGGCCCGATCGAGAGCATCCGGAGCGCTGAAGTGGTGCTCGAACACGCTCTGCGCCGCCGCCAGATGCGCCTGGTACACAGGATTGAGCGCCGAGAGCTGCTTGACCATCATCGCCTGATGGGTCTGGGCGTAGCGTTGCAGCATGGTCGAGACGAACGAAAGGCCGATGCTGCTGCCGATGTTGCGCACCAGGTTCTGAATTCCCGTGGCATTGCCGATCTGCTCATTGCGCAACGTGCCGAGGGCGAGCGTCGTGAGTGGGACGAAGATGAAGCTGGTCCCGAATCCGGAAACGATGTTCGCGAAAACGACGCTGCTCATCGCTATCTGCAGGTTGAGGCGGCTCAACATGAGACTCGAGAGCCCGAGCATGCCGAAACCGAACGCCACCAGTAGCTTCGGATTGACCCGATTCACGAGCGCGCCCACGATGAGCAGAGCGGCCGTTGCGCCAATTCCTCGTGGGGCGACGGAGAGGCCGGCATCGAAAGCTGTGTAGCCGAGCAGCGACTGCAGAAACAGAGGCTGCAAGGTGATGAGCGCATAGATGGCGAAGCCGAACAGGGCGAACAGGACACTGCTCACCGCAAAGTTGCGGTTCGCGAGGATGCGCAGCTCGACGATCGGATGACGGATCACGAGCTCGCGCACGACGAACCCGATGAGGCACAGACCGGAGATCACGGCAAACCAGCGCAACCACACGGCGGAGAACCAGTCGGCGTCCTGCCCCTTGTCGAGCAGGATCTGGAGCGTTCCGAGAAACAGCGCCATGAGACCGAATCCCAGGCCGTCGATTCGACTGGGTCGGGCGGCACGAATGTACGGCGGGTCCTCGATCACGAGGATCATCAGGAACGTCGCGAGAATGCCGAAGGGCACGTTAATGTAGAACGTCCAGCGCCAAGAGAGCTGGTCGGTGAACCACCCCCCGAGCGTGGGCCCGATGATCGGCGCGACCACGATGCCGAGGCCGAAGAGGGCCGTAGCCGTGCCGCGCTGCGTCGGTGGAAAACTCTCGAGCAGGATCGACTGGGAGAGCGGTTGCATGGCGCCACCTCCCAAGCCCTGAAGCACGCGGGAGATGACCAGCATCGGCATGCTCGTCGCGAGGCCGCATGTGACCGATGCCACCGTGAACACGGCCGTGCAGACAATCAGGAAGTTCTTGCGGCCGAAGAAGCTCGAAAGCCACGTGCTGGCGGGCAGGATCACGGCATTCGCGACGAGGTAGCTCGTCAGCACCCATGTGGATTCGTCCTGCGTCGCGCCGAGATTTCCTGCGATGTAGGGCAGCGCGACCACCACGATCGAGGTGTCCAGAATGACCATGAAGGTCGCGAGCATCACGGGCAGGGCGATCAGCCACGGATTGGCTCGCGGTCGCCAATCGGCGAGGACCGAAGCGGCCGTCGCACTCATCGGACTTTGACCGTCGGTACCACCGACATCCCCGGCGCGATGTCGAGCCCCTGCGGCAGGGGTCCGTCGAAAACGATCTTCACCGGAACGCGTTGCACGACCTTCACGTAGTTGCCTACGGCGTTCTCCGGCGGCAACAGACTGAACCGCGCGCCGGTGCCGGCCTGCAGGCTATCGACATGCCCCTTGAAGGTGTGGTCTGGGTACGCGTCCACCCGTAGCGTCACCGGCTCGCCGGGACGCATATGGACCAGCTGCGTTTCCTTGAAATTCGCAGTCACCCAGACTTGCTGTGGAACCAGCGCGAGCAGTGCCTGGCCGGGTTGTACGTAATTCCCGGGTTGAACGCTTCGGGCCGTCACTCGCGCATCCACCGGAGCCACCACGTCCGTGTAGGAGAGATTGAGCTCCGCCTGCCGCAATTTGGCCTCGGCGAGCTGCACCCCGGCCGCTGCGCTATCGACGCCCGCCTTGCTCAGTGCCACTTCCGCCTCGGCGCCAGTGAGTTGGCTGCGCGCGGCTCTGAGGTTGGCCGCGGTCGTGCGCGCTTGCGCCTGGATCTGATCGAAGGCCGTCTTCGAGACCGCGCGCCGTTCGACGGACTCGTACCGCTGCAGGTCGTCGCTCGCTCGCTGGGCGTCCGCTTGCGCCGCACTCTGCGCCGCTTGCGCCTGCGAGACCCGCGCCTGGCTCAGATCGACTTGCGCGTGGGATTGCTCGAGCTGGCTATGCGCGGAGGCGAGATCGGCGCGGGCCTGTACAACGGCGACTTCGTAGTCGCGTGGATCGAGCCGCACGAGCGCCTCACCTTCGTGCACAACCTGATTGTCAAGCACGTGCAGTTCCAGCACTTGGCCCGGAACGCGCGCGCTCACCAGGGTCACGTAGCCGTCTATGAACGCATCGTCAGTGGATTCGTATGGCGCGATGAAACGTACATAGTAAATGATCACCGCGACCAACACGGCGACTGCGACGATCCCGATGAGAATGGGTTTTCGTTTGAGACGTCGCCTACGCGGCGGCGGCACCACTGCGTGCGTCTCGTGATCTCCCTGGGTGTCGCTTACCTTGACTTCTTCGGCCATGGTGTGAGCTCGATCGCGAGATTTGAGACCAACGGACCCTTTGCTCGAGGCCCGCACCGACCACCCTACTCTACCAGCAGTACCGCCCGTATCGCGGTCGGCGAGATCGAACATCGCCTTGACCGCACGCAACGTGGCGTTTCGCATTTGCCACAGCAGCGCGGCACGGCAAAGGCAAAGTTCAGACCCCAGCTGCGGGACGCACGCGGCCGCGAGACTCGAGCGTCGCTCCGGCCGTGACCGCCCGCCCGGAGGAAAGGTCATGTCGGCGTCTACTGGGTCTTTATCCAGGAGTTGACGTACTGTGTATGGCTATGTACTATGCGTCGCATTGTGGTGTGTACAACATGGTAAAAGCGAACGAAGACTCGGTATCCAAGCTCGACTCGGAGCTTCGGCGGGGTGCGGTCGTACTGGCAGTGCTTTCCCAGCTGCGTACGGCCCAGTACGGCTACTCATTGCGCCAGGCGCTTGTGCTGCGAGGGATGCCGATCGAAGAAGGAACCCTGTACCCCCTCCTCCGGCGGCTGGAGGAGCAGGGGCTTCTAGCCAGCGACTGGCGCATCAATGAAGGCCCGCCCCGCCGCTACTACAAGTTGAATCCCAAGGGCATACGGGTCCTTGCAGAATTGACCGCCAACTGGCAGGCGCTTGTTGCCACAATGAATAGGCTGCTCGATTAGGAGCGCATATGAACACCCAAGCAATCATCGAAGACTACGTCAACAAGGTCGCAGCGCACTTGCCTCGCAGGCTGCGCAATGACGTGGGGCTGGAGCTGCGCACACTGCTGACCGAGCAATTGCGGTCGGCAGCACATGATGCGGCACGCTCACCCGATGGCGATATGGCTATGGAGGTGCTGCACCGGTTCGGCAGCCCGGATGAGGTGGCGTCCCGGTACGTCACTCCAGGCTTTCAACTCATCCAGCCCGAGTACGCCCCGACTTTCGTGACGCTGGCCGCCATCTGCGTCGCCATCCAGTGGGCGGTCACGTTGCCTCTCGTCTTCTCCTCGCACATGACCTTTGGAGACTGGTGGCTGCGGTGGGGCTTCAGCGCACTCTCATGGGTTGGCGCTCTCGTCGTCTACTTCGGAATCGGAAGTTGGCTGCAGCGCCGCTTTCCCGCCGAGCCGGATAGCTCCACGCGCCCCTGGACGCACTTGATCGTGTTGCTTCCCTTCCCCGGAGGCTGGCGCCCCGGTGAACCAGAAGCCACGGAGTGGCGCGCTGCAAGGAACGCCGCCCCTCTGGGCGCCATACTCACCATCTTCTTCATTGCGCCCGCATGGATACTGAGTCATCTTCTGCCGGCTGGCGCGAACACCTCATGGGCGCTCTATGACGGCGACTTCCAACGCTGGCTGCTGCCGCCCGTGATCGCGCTCATGGCCGTGCGGCTGGTGCTGTTCGCCGCCGTACTCTTGAATGAGGGATGGCGGAGACCGACCGAGGTGATCCGATTCGCCCTACGGCTCTCGTTCGTCGCGCTGTTGTACTGGACGGAATTCGGATGGCGGATCTTTGCTAATCCGATAACCAATGTTCTTTTCAAGGCTTGGCTGCTGGTATTCCTGCTCGTCAACTCGATTCAGATGCTCGTGTGGATACGGCGGGCGGTCACTCGGGTGCGCGTACCGAGAAACCTCGCTGCTCCGCAAAATGGCGGGGGTCACTGATTCCAACCCGGCGGACAACCGCCTCTGCATTGATGCAAGGCTCGACCTGTCACGGCCAGCTTGGGAGGGAGTCGTACTACTGCGCAGGGACCGTGCGATCCTGTGCCCACGCCCGCAGCGCTGCGACTCTCTCCGCCATGACCACCGCGAGCGGTCGGGTGGAACTCAGCTCGCTGCGGATCATTTGAGCGTTGGCACTCACGTGTTGCGCATGCGCCGTGTAGAGCGCGGCGACTACGGCCTGCTCGATTTCCGCGCCCGAGAATCCCTCGCTCGCCTGTGCCAGAGCCGCGAGCGCGGCTGCGTCGAGTGGAATGCTGCGTTTTCTTGCATGAATTTCCAAGATCTGCTTCCGCGCTTCGAGCTGCGGCAGATCGACGAAGAATATCTCATCAAAGCGCCCCTTGCGGATGAGCTCGGGAGGCAGCTGCTCGATCTCATTGGCGGTGGCCACGACGAAAACACGTGTCCGCTTCTCCGCCAGCCAGGTTAGAAAGCTCCCGAGAACGCGCCGTGCTGCTCCACCGTCTGACTCCCCGGAGGAAGAGCTCTTTTCTATCTCGTCGATCCACAGCACACAGGGGGCCATCAGATCGGCAGAAGCCAGAGTCTCACGCAGGTTACGCTCAGATTCCCCAATGGTAACTGCTCACCCCCGTACGCTTCTGCTCCGTTGAACGGTTTGCTTGACAACGTAGCGATTTGATCCTACGCTGCGGTCCCATCTTCGGGAGGGCACAGGTTCGGCGGCGGTGGGCGGGTATTTCGGATCCAAGGCGACCTCGGGGTTGTGTCAGGCGATCATTGCGCTGATGCCGCCGCACGACACCTATATCGAGAGTCACCTCGGGGGCGGGGCGATCATGAAGCGCAAGCCCCCCGCGCTGCGCAACATCGGCATCGATCGCAATGAGCGCGCCCTGGAGAAGTTTCAGTGCGAGTATCCGGTGGAGCGGGTGCACGGCTGCGCGCACCGGTTCCTGGAGGACTTTGACTATCGAGGCCGGGAGCTCGTGTACTGCGACCCGCCGTATCTGCACTCGAGGCGCAGTTCCGACCGGCACTATCGGTTTGACTACGAGCAGTCCGATCACCTCGATCTGCTGGGGGTGCTGAGGAAGCTGCCCTGCGCGGTGATCCTCTCCGGCTACCCCTCGGGGCTGTACGATGAGGAGCTTTCCGGCTGGCGGAGCCTTTCGCTGCAGGTGATGAACCAGGCCGGCGTGCGCACCGAGAAGCTCTGGTTCAACTTCACCCCCGATCGGGTGCATTGGGCCCGCTACGCGGGGCGCAACCACACCCACCGCCAGACGATCAAGCGCAGGGCCGAGAGCTGGGCTCGACGCTATGCGGGGATGCCCCCAGCCGAGCGTCTGGCAGTATTGGCGGGGTTGATGGCCGTCGAGGCCGGCGAGTAATCCACCGGGGCGCGCCTCGTGCCGAGCGTCAACAAGCAATCCCTGCGCGAGGAGTTCACGGCGCTCAAGGAGCGCTTCGGGCAATTGTCCGGCGACGGCAAGGTCGGCGCCGAGAGCCGCGCCCTGATCGAGGCGCTGCTGATGCTGATGCAGGTGCTGATGGCGGTGTTTATGGAGCGAAACACCCCGAAGACCAGCGCGAACTCCAGCAAATCCTCCTCCCGAACCGAGAAGGACGAGAGCGCGATCGGCCACGCCGGCACCCATACCAAGGGCAAGGTCTACGACCCGAGCCGCTCGGGGAACACCCGCACCGTCGAGACCGTCGAGGTCTCCAAGGTCAGCGCCTGCGAGGAATGTGGGGAGGATCTGCGCACCGTGCGGCCACACGGTCACGAACGGCGCACCCAGATCGATATCGTCTTCGAGAAGGTCCTCAGCCACATCGACGCCGAGATCAAGTCCTGCCCGCACTGTGGCACCGAGACCCGTGCGCCGTTCCCCGAGACATTCTCTGGCCCCGTGCAGTACGGCTCGGGCATCAAGGCGTACGCGCTGAATCTCCTGATCGCCCAGATGATCTCGCTGAAGCGCGTACAACAGTCGATCCAGACCCTGGTTGGCCTTGCGATCTCCGAGGCCACGATCTTGAAGTACGTGCTGCAGCTGCACCTCTCGCTCGAGCGCTGGGAGCAGATGGCCATCGATCGGATCCTTATCCAGCCGGTAATGCACGTCGACGAAACTTCCCTCCGCGTCGAGAAACACAACCATTGGATCCACGTCTGTTCGGCAGGGGATATCACCCTGAAGTTCGTGCATGAGAAGCGCGGGCTCGAAGCGATGACCGCCATCGGCATCATCCCCCGTTACGGAGGGGTGATCGTGCACGATTGCTGGGCGTCCTACCTCTCCTATGAGCACTGCCGCCATGGTCTCTGTGGCGCGCATCTGTTGCGCGAGCTGACCTTCATCGTCGAGGCGAACGGCTACGCCTGGGCCGGCAACATGAAGCGGCTCCTGCAGCAGACCTGCGCCCGGGTCTCCAAGCGCAAGCGCAAACGGCTCACCCCGCGCGAGTACGACGCTCTGCAGAAGCGATACCGTAACGTCCTCACCCGCGGCGAGCGGGAGCTGCCGCCCATCCCGGCAAAGCAGAATGGCAAACGGGGCAGGGTCGCGAAATCGGATGCCCACGATCTCTGGGAGCGCCTGAAAGAGCACGAGAGCGCCGTGCTGCTGTTCGCCCAGGACCCGAACGTCCCGTTCACGAACAACCGTGCCGAGCGCGACCTGCGCATGAGCAAGGTGAAGCAGAAGGTCTCGGGATGCTTCCGCAACGCCGAGTTCGCCCACGCCTACTGTCGCATCTCGAGCTACCTGCAGACCATGGCCAACCAAGGCTTCAACCCTCTCGTCGCAATCCAAATGGCTCTATCCGGCCAGCTCTACGCCGAAAAGGCGTGAGTAGTTCAGACCTCCTGACATAGCCCCTTGAGAAAATGTCCGGTTTCGGTGCGGCTCAGGGGGCTGAGGCGACGGCGAGGATTGTGGTGCGATGGGCTGGCGAGGCGGGGAAAGCGAGGCCGATGCACGGCGGCGGGCGAACTGCGAAGCGCATGCGCAGTCGAGAACCTGGGAAGATCGTCGCCGTCTGGTCGAGAAGCTCGCAGAGAGCCTGCGCAGCGCGTGTTCGATGCGGCGAGCTCAGAGGAGCCACTGTGATCTGCAGCTCGCTGTCGCAGACACGGATGTCACCCGCGGCGGCGAACAGCTCGTGCAGGAGCGTGCGCCCCTCCTGCTCGGCGCGGGTGTAGTGAGGCCGTAGCAGCGCGAGCAGATCGCTTTCGGCCTGGTAAGCGACCATCTTGATGAGGTCCGTCAAATGCTTGCGCTCGGTGGCGAGTTTGACGACGGAGCGCTCGCTGAGATCACGGATTTCCACACGCGAGGGGACATTGCGGCGCTGCTGGATGATTCGGGCCAGCTGATCGCGTGCGGCGCGCAGTTGTTTGCCGAGTTTGCCGTAGGCGATCTTGAAGCCGCGCATCGTGGGGCGGTGCTGCTCGGTGTTGTCGGCCGCGGCGGCGCCGTACGCGCGCTCGATCTTGGCGAGTTCGATGCGGGCGGCCCGGACCTGCTTGTCCAGGCTACGGCGCTCGGGGTTCGGGATCGTACGGGTGGGGTCTTCCGGTTCGATCCGATAGTCCACCAGCGCATCGAGCAGGAACTCCTCGCGCATGTACTTGAAGTAGTTCTCTTGCCGCCAGCGCTCGAACATGCGGTAGGCCACCTCAATGTCGCGCAGATCCCATCGATTGGTGATCACCTGGGTCTGGTGGCCGTTCTCGCACAAGCGGGTGACCTGTCGCAGGCGCAGCTTGCCCTTGAGGAAGCGCACCGGGTGATCATCCAGGTCATAGCTCACCCAGTGTCCGTCGAGCTTGGCACGACGATGGACGAAGCGCCGCTCAGGCAGCAGACGGCTCTTGCCCTTGCGATAGGTGAGCACATCAAAGCCCTCCTGGATCATGGTGCGGAACAACTTCGGGCTCCAGCCGCCGCGGTCGAAGACGATGGTCGCCCGTCGCTCCCCGATCACGGCGCGCACCTCGCGAAGCAGAGGGGGAAAGGCGCGGGTCAAGGCGGCGTTGATATCTCCGGTGATCAGCAACAGCGGCTCACCGGCGCGATCGTTGACCCAGTAGTCGGTGGTGGCGGGCATGGCCAGATGCCGGCGGGCCACGAACGCCCGGGAGATGGTGCGTTGGCCGTGATAGGCCCGTACATGCCCATCGACATAGAGGAACCCCATCAGATGCCCGCGCTGAGCGACGCGCAGGCGCGCCAGTTCCGCCCCCAGCTGCTCAGCGTGCTGGTGCGCCGCGAGGCGGGTAAGTCCACGCCTGAGCGTCTTGACCTCGGGGGCCCGATCCAGCCCCAAGAGTCTGCCGAGGGCCGCCGGGTCGCGCTCCTTGAGGTGCTCGGGGCGCTGGATACGCAACAACGCCATCAGTAACAGCGTCAGCAGCGTCGTTCGCAGGCCGTAGAAGGCCGGGCCGATCTCCCCGTAGAGCTTGCGGCTGATGCGTAGCAGTCCACTCTCAATCAGACACGGCAGGGCCAGCAGCACACCGGCGCCGGGAACCTGCACACCATCGCGGAAGATCGGTGCGGCATCATCGAGCAACCCCAGATGAGCCATCTGCCGATCGAAGCTGCGATCGCTTGCATCGCAGTCCAGGCTCATCGGCACCGGCTCGCTGTTCTGTGCGTGTTCGTCAATCACCACTGCGTCGTTCGCCAGATCGCTCCCCGAGGCCGTCCGCGGCTGATCGGCCGACTCCTCCTCGGCAGACGGCTCGACGGACTGCATCGAGGATGCGGGCTCCTGCAGCCACCCACTCCCCGGTGCATCCCTCGCACCGGCGGCAAAGCAGAGCTGCTCGACCTCAGCGCGCCTCATGGGCCCGGCGAGCTTACGGATCGCCTTCTCGTTGACACCGAGCCGTTGCGCTATCGCTCTGTTGCTCAGCCCCTGGCTCCTGAGGATCTCGATGCTGCGTAGCCGCTTCCCAGAGATACGACGTCGGCCGCGACGCCAGCCTACCTCTCCTGCAAGCCCCGCCATCCCCGCCTGTGCGTAGCGCTCCTGGTGCCGGCGCACCGTGCGCTCGGATTTTCCGAACGCGCGCGCCACCTCCGTTTGCTGCGCAAAGCCCGAATCGACCAACAACACCATCGCATAGGTCTGCGCCACGACATCATCGCTCCGGTAGTGATGCACCGGCAGTCCCCCGACGACGATCACGCGCTCATCCCCTTCCGCCCGCAACGTACAGCGTGCATTGATGATCGCGGTGTTCGACGGCGCCGAGGCAGGCAGCGCCAAGGCCAGTTGGCTGTTCATGGCCCGCAGCTATACCGGACAGGTTTGGGTCCGCAACCCCACCGGCCAGAACCGCTCTCATTTCAGCCGGTTATCCTCGGTCGGGCCCGAAAACCGGACAGGTATTGGTCCGCACCCCAGGGACGCAAAGACCTCCATTCCAGCCACCAAAACGGGCTATGTCAGGAGGTCTGTAGTTACCTCCGACTTTCTAATAGCCGTCGGGATTGGACGGCATGGAGGTTGTGGACCCGGAGCTCGACTTGGCCGGTGCGGGCACGAGGCTCCCGTAAAGGCCCTGGGTCTTCATGTCCGGCGCGGCGGCGTAGTAGAGCGTGCTCGCCGATTGCTCGAGCGCCCCATTCCCGAAGGCGATCCCCCAGAGTCCCGGGATGTGGATCGCATTTCCGGTCGCGGAATCCGTGAGTGTTCCCACCATGTCTCCGGTGCTCGGATCGAACGCGTTGATCCGGCCGTCGCCAAAGTTACCGACCAGCAGGTCGCCACCGAAGGGGCCGAAGCCCTGAGGCGCCATGGCCATCCCCCAGGGGGCATTGAGCGCGCCGCCGGTGAGGATCAACTCCTTCATCAGCACGCCGCTGCCGTCAAAGACGTCGACCATGCCGAGGCCTTCACCGTCCACCTCGGGTCCCGGCGTCGCAGGCTGCTCGGCGTAGGACACGTAGATCAGGTTGCCGATCGTCTGGATTCCGAAAGGCGCGTAGCCGGCGGGCAGGTTCGGATCGTGGAAGCCGTCCGGGAAGGCGGTGGTATTCGGCTGGAAGCTGGAGTCGAACACGTCCACCACGCCGTTGTGAAAGTCGGCCGCCAAGATGAACGTCAAGCCCGAGCTCTGAGTATAGATTGCGAGTCCGGTGAAGCTATCGTCCGTCGCGCTTCCGTCGAATTCGGTGATAGCGGTGCCACCCGTCGCCCAGGCCGAGATGGTCCCTCCCGTTCCATCAAAGATAAATTCGGCCGGACCTGCGCCTGCGACGAAGCCTTTCCCGAAAGCGCAGGTCGATGCCGCGATCGTCGCGCAGTTGCTGGTGTCGATGTTGGCCACGATGCCCGTGGGACCGGCTGCAGCGCCGCCCGCGTTCGGGGGGATGGCGACCGCCGGCTGCTGGCTCGTTGGAATCACGTTGCCGTTCCCGTCATACAGGGACGACAGATTGCTCGCGTGGTCATTGACCCACACTGCCGAGCCCGGTCCGAACGCGACGCCCCAGGGATGCGAGAGGTTGGGATCCAGGCTCGAGTTCTGGGTCTGCGGGAAGGTGAAGGTACTGCTGTCCCCCGAGGCGACGGTGTTGGAAGGCAGGGTGTCGACCGTACCCGCAGCGGTGTTTGAGACCAGCGCCGTATTGGCGAAGTTGGTTACGGCCGCCGGATCCGTGGTAGCCACACTGGGCGGCGACGAGCTCTGCATTCCGCTGCCGCCGCACGCCGACAATGCCAGCGCGCCGGCGCCGGCCGCCATGATCGACCAATACGAATAAAACGTCGACATGCTCCACCTCTCGCATTCACGGATGAGGCGATGCGCCTCCCCTGCTCCGTGAGTGCCCGCCCGAGAACCGAGCGTTCAAGGCTTCGCAAAACAAAGCACGTCGTCAAAGAAAACCGGTCACGCTCAAAATGACGGCGCTGCGCGGCTGCGGATATCCAATCGGGTACTGCACTTGCGGGGATATCCCGGACCAAGCGAGTTGAACCTCGCCATGGTGAAGCTCCCACACGGCGCCCGCGCCGAGATCGTAACGCTCGCGGGTGCTGCCGGGGCCGGCTGAACCCGCGAGCGGCGTCAGGGCGCCCACATGGGCGAAGAGGCGCACGTGGGTCATCGGCCTGACGGTTTCGGTCACATCGAGGTAGGCGGTTCTCATGGTCTGACCCAGGTACTCGGGCGAGATGTAGAGATGCACGCTCGTCGCTCTCCAGGACAGACCGCCATAGAGCTCCGAGTAGTCTGCTCGGTAATGAAAGGTGGAGGCCGTGGACGCATTGCGCGCCTCGATCCCGCCATATCCCAAGGGCTGGACCGAGTACGCCGCGGGATAGATCGGCAGATACAGATTGATCTGGGAGGTCGTGGTCCCGATATCCCAGATCAGGCCGCTCTCGCTCCGCACCGCGAAGCCCGCGTAGGCGACGTAACCGAGCAGGTGCGAGCCATCGCTGCCTGTTTCCCCGCCGATCAGCGTGGCGCCGGCGTAGGCCCCGCTCGGATGATCGTACGAGAGGCCGAGCCGCAAGTCGGGCTCCCCGTCGCTCAGCGCGACGCCGCGGATCCGGTACTCGGATTCGACGGTGGCGGAGGCCGCAAGCTGGGCACGGGCGATCATCGGCGCAGCCACGCCGGCGGAGAGCGCCGCGGCGATCAGACAGAGGCGCCAGGAGACCGATCGCATGTCATTTATGTGCGATCGACAACAGCGCCTCGTGGAGTCGGCCGCCGACGCAGGGCTCCGGATCCTGCAGAAGCGTCGCGCACGCATCGACAGCGTGACCGGTGGTTGTGAAGACGAGCGCAGAGCCGGGATGAACGAGCGCCGTCCGCTCGAGCAGCAAGGCGAACAGGCCGCTCACGTGGGCCGCCGCGTAGGAGCTTCCACTGACGAGAGACCATCGGGCGCCGGGCTCGGTGGTCGGCACGTCACGGCCCGGCGCGCTGACCACGCCGGGAATCGAGGGGCCCGGCGCTTCGTCGACCACGGCGATGACACCTTTGTGGGAGGCGGGAAAGCCCCCGCCCGCGGCGCTGCGATCATAAGCCGCGACGATGATGATGTCGCGGGCCAGCGCCACATCGAGGAGGCGGGCGAGGAGAAGATCGTCAGGCCCACTCAGACTCATGTTGATGATCTGGGCGCGATGCTCGATGCCGAACTCGAGCGCCTTCGCGAGACTCAGGCTGTCACAGATCGTCGGCGCGCCCGGTGCCCCGCGCTCCTCCCAGCACGCTCGCAATCCCATCAGTCGGGCCTGCGGGGCGATGCCGACGATTCCAACTCCGTTGTTCGGACGGGCCACGATGATCCCTGCGATGCCGGTGCCATGATCCTCAGGCACCGAGGATCGGTCCGGCACGAAGTTTCGCATCGTCTCGATCTGGCCGGCGAGATCCGGCTGGTTTGCGTCGATCATGCTGTCGATGACGGCGACACGAACATTGCGACCGGTGGAGATCCGATGCAGCTCCGCGAGGTGCCATTCGCGTGCAGCCGGCTGCAAGGGATAGAGCGGATCGTTGTAGCCGAGTCCCTCGGCCTGCCCGCGATAGGTGTGCATCGGCTCCGCCCAGGACACCGCGCGATCACGGGCGACCCGAGCTGCCGCCGCCTCGAGAGACTGCGCGGGCGGGACGTTCATCACGAAGCAGTCCACGCCGAGCAGCGGCATCGGCCATTCGTCCACGATCGAGAGTCCCTGCTCCGCAGCGAGGCGCCGTGCCGCGCGCCAGCGTGCGCTGCGGCCTTCGCCGTCACCATAGTTTCCGCCGTAGCTCGAGCCGGGCCGAAAATGCGGCGGCGCCATGCGCAACATGACAAGAATCCGGCGGTCGGCCACCGACGCGCTCGAACCGGATAACGCGGAGCTCTGCGCACGGGCAAGGCCGGCGGCAGCGAGCACCAGCACCATGCCGACGGTCAGGCGGCGCGAGAATAGCAGCGCCATGGGTCAGCCGCCGTCCACCGGTTCCGCCAGAACTACTTCCGGGTCCCGCCGAAGCCGCGCCAGCGCTGCGGAGCGCGCAGCGGGAGCGACATGGAGCAGGTAGGCGTCGGACACCGTGGGCCCATCCACCAGACGCGAGCTGCTTGCCCGGAGGATCGCTCGCAAATCCCTCTCGGGCGTGTCGGGCTTGAAGATCACCACGATGTTGGCGGCCGCACTCGCCGGCGTGGTGCCGAGCGCGTGGTACCGCGCCGGCTCCTCCCCCCGCCACAGGACGACGCCCATGACGACGAGCACGCAACACTGCAGCGCGACGGCCCAGCCAAGCCACGGCGCCGACCCGCTCTGCGGCAGAGGGTCCGTGCGCCGCGGTGTGGCGAGACGCCCGATCCAACCGCCGAAGGGCGAGCGGGTCCGCGGCTGACGATCGAGCGATTGGCTCATCTGCCTCCAGCCGCGCTCCACGTCAGGTGCGCCTGCTGCCGACGCCATCCCGGCGATCTCGCTGGAGAGGCGCTGCTCGGCGCCGAGCTCAGCACGACAATCGGCGCACTCGCCGAGATGAGCCTGCACCCGGTCGCGCTCCGACGCCTCGAGCTTGCCGTTCAGAAACCAGGGCAGGAGCGATTGGATGTCTCGGTGTGCATCGGAAGGCATATGAATGATCCGTCCTGTCATGGCACCCTCACAGCCAGTCGAGCAGGCTGCCAGCGAGGGAGCTCTTGAGATATCGACGCGCGTGGAACATGCGCGTCTTCACCGTGTCCACGGGGCAGTCCATGATCTGCGCTATCTCCTGATATCCGAGCTCATGGAAGTACGTGAGGTCCACGACGGTTCTGTGATCGGCGGAGAGCCGCTGCATGGCGCGGCGCAGCACTTCGCGGACTTGATGCCGCCCGAGCTGCTGCTCGGGTCCCGCTTCATCGCTCGGGCGAGGATCGGCGCCCTCCTCGAGCGGTTCATCCGCGCGCGACCGAGCCCTCAAGGCTTTTCGGTAGGCGATCGCGAACATCCAGGTCGACAGTTTGCTTCTGCCGCCGTAGCTTGCGGCGCGGCGCCACACGGCCATGAGAGTGTCGTTCACCGTCTCCTCGATGATCTCGGGCTTGCGCAGCATGTTCGACAGGAATCGCGCGAGCCGCGGATGATAGAGCCGATAGAGCTCCTCAAACGCCTGGCGGTCACCACGCGCCACGCGACGGATCAGCTGCGCCTCGTCGGGCTCGCAGGGCGCCGCGCTCATCCTGATCTCACCGCCTTTCGCGGCTCCGTAACTGCCCAAGATCGACACCTCCGTCGCCCTGTGAGTGCCCTCTAAGGCCCGATCGGTTCAAAAAATCGTGCTGCCCCGAGGATCACCGACGCTCGGGGCGATTCCGCCCGTTGCCTCCAAACAACATCATACGGCGCCGCGGCGAGCCTCTGTATAATGCCTGAACCGGGCGGGTCGATTTCTCCAAGGGATCAGTGAACATCTCGGGCACGCACTACCGCACCATCTGGCCCACCGTGACCGGATCCGTGCGGGTCATCGACCAGTCCCGGTTGCCGTTTGAATTCGCGACGATCGACCTCGAGACGCTCGATGACGCGGCGAGCGCCATCCGGAGCATGGTGGTGCGCGGCGCCCCGCTGATCGGCGCGACCGCCGCTTATGGAATCGCGCTCGCCTCGCGGCAAGACGCATCGGACGCTCATCTCGAGGAGGCCGCCCGGACCCTGCAGGCGACGCGTCCAACAGCCCAAAACTTGGCCTGGGCGCTCTCTCGCATGCGCGGCGCGCTCGAGCGAGTCTCGCCCCGCGAGCGCGCTGACGCGGCGTTCAGAGAAGCCGCCCGAATCTGTGACGCGGACGTTGAGCAGTGCCGCGCGATCGGCGTACACGGCTTCGAGATCATCCGCCGGCGCGCCGCGGCGGTCGGGCGCGTCGTGAACATCCTGACCCATTGCAATGCGGGCTGGCTCGCCTGCGTCGATTGGGGCACCGCGCTCTCGCCCGTCTACGCGGCACATGACGCCGGGGTCCCCATCCATGTCTGGGTGGATGAAACCCGGCCTCGCAATCAGGGTGCCTCGCTCACGGCGTTCGAGCTCGCTGCGCAAGGCGTGCCGCACACCGTAATCGCCGATAACCTCGGCGGACATCTGATGCAGCGCGGCCGGGTCGACATGGTCCTCGTCGGCAGCGACCGGACCACGGCGGCTGGAGATGTTTGCAACAAGGTCGGCACGTATCTCAAGGCGCTCGCCGCGCGCGACAACGACGTCCCCTTTTACGCGGCGCTGCCGGCTGGCACCATCGATTGGTCCCTCGATCAGGGGAGCGACATTCCGATCGAGGAGCGATCGGCGACGGAGCTCACGCACGTCACCGGCCGTTCGTCCTCCGGTGCCGTCGCGACCGTGAGGGTGGTGCCGGAGTCGAGCCCGGTCCTCAACCTGGGGTTCGACGTGACCCCCGCGAGGCTGGTCACCGCCTTGATCACCGAGCGCGGCATCTGCGCCGCCAGTCGAGCCGGGTTACACAGCCTCTATCCCGATCGACGGATTGCGCACGCACTGGTCAGCTCATGACGGACGAGGCGCTGCGCGCGGGGGTCATTGCGGCGTGTCGCGAGCTCACTCGGCTCGGCTTGACCCACGGCACTTCCGGCAATGTCAGCGTCCGCCTCGACGGACGGCGGATCTTCGTGAGTCCAAGCGGGTTGGCTTACGACACGCTCGAGCCCGAGGATATTCCGCTGCTCGACTTTGACGGGCGCTGGATCGGCCGCCGCCGCCCCTCAAGCGAATGGCGGTTTCATCGCGACATCTACCGGTCTCGGGACGATGTGGCCGCCATCGTCCATACCCATTCCCCCAAGGCGACGAGCCTCGCCTGCACCGGACGCGGAATTCCTGCGTTCCATTACATGGTGGCCGTCGCGGGCGGCGCCGACATCCGCTGCGCGCCGTACCACACCTTCGGCACCCAGGAGCTGTCCGATGCCGTGATTCGTGCCTTGACGGATCGCAACGCGTGCCTGCTCGCCAATCACGGGGTCATTGCGGTGGGCGCGGACCTGCGTAGCGCCCTCGCGCTGGCCGGCGAGGTCGAGAACCTCGCGGTGCAATATTGCGCCGCGCTCGCCCTCGGAGAGGTCCGCCTCCTCGATGAGGCCGAGATGCGCCGAGTCGTCGAGAAGTTCCGCACCTACGGCAAGCCGGACGCGACGGACCCGGATCTTGTTTTCGGCGGCGCTTGATCGTGTCGTCAGCACGCCATCTTCGGCTTATCGAATACTCGATGCCGGGAGCGTACCCGGCGTGGCCGGAGAGCTCCAAGAGGTCCGCGAGCTGCTCGGCGGCCGGCCGCAAGACTGGCAGGTCCGCGAAGTCGGCGATGGAAATCTCAATCTCGTCTTCATCATCGACGGGCCGAGCGGGTCGGTCTGCGTCAAGCAAGCCCTCCCCTATGTGCGCGCCGCCGGGCCGTCGTGGCCGATGTCGCCCGAGCGGGCTTTCTTCGAGAACTCCTACTACGCCGCCGTGGCCGACCACGTCGGCGCGCGGATTCCCAGGATCTACGGCTACGATTCCGAGCGCTACTGCATCGTCATGGAACGACTGTCGCCTCACATCATCGCGAGACAGGGCCTGATCGCCGGCCGCCGCTATCCGAATCTCGCGCGCGACATCGGTGAGTTCGTGGCGCGCGCCGCCTTCTTCACCTCCGATCTCGCAGGCCCCTTCGAGCCGAAAATGGACGGGATGGCGCTGTTCGCCGCGAACAAGCCTCTGGTGCGCATCACGGTCGATCTGGTTTTCGCGGATCCCTACCGCTCGAGTCCTCGCAATCGCCACACCTCCCCCGAGCTCGATGACATCGCCGCGGACCTGCGTCGCGACGGACCGCTCAAGGTGGCCGCGGCGCGCTTCGGGCAGAAGTTTCTCACCGAAGCCCAGGCGCTCATTCACGGGGACCTGCATACCGGCTCGGTGATGGTGACGGAAGCCGACACTCGCGTCATCGATCCGGAATTCGCCTTCTACGGACCGATCGGGTTCGACCTCGGCGCGTTCTTCGGTAATCTCCTGCTGAGCTGGTATTCCCAGCCCGGCCATGCCACCCCGGGAGACGACCGCCTCGCCTACCGGGAATGGCTCCTCGAGCAGGCCGAGGTCTTCTGGGAAACGTTCCGGCGGCACTTCCTCTCACTCTGGAGCGAGCACGGCAAGGGGGATGCCTTCCCGGCCACGATGTTCTCCGCGCCGCAGGACGCCGTGGCGCTTCAGTCGGCGCGCAGCGCCTTTCTCGACTCCTTGTTTGCCGACATGCTCGGCTTCGGCGCCTGCAAGATGATCCGCCGCATTCTCGGCTTCGCCCACGTGATCGACTTCGAGTCCATCCGCGACGCTGACGTGCGCGGGGATTGCGAGGCCGGTGCGCTCGCCATGGCGCGCACGCTGTTGACCCGCCCCGGGCAGTTCCGGTCGGTGGGCGAGGTGATCGAGGCAGTACCGCGCATGGCGCGACGCGCGTAGCCTTTGCTGCAGATGGCCGATCGGTCCCCACTCACCGAGGTTCCCCATGAACAGATTCTCCGCTCTCACGATCTGTGCGGTGGCCTGCGCGGGCTGGCTCGCTTGGACGCCGCCCGCCTTCTCCCAGACGGCCGCCGACGAACAGGGCAA
Organism: uncultured Gammaproteobacteria bacterium; assembly: GCA_963849095.1. Lineage (GTDB taxonomy): Bacteria > Pseudomonadota > Gammaproteobacteria > Steroidobacterales > Steroidobacteraceae > JASHUC01. Next base: position 891,511 of record CAWKGA010000008.1, on the reverse strand, counting down.
GGTCATCGGCATTGCCTTCGTGGGCCGCATCGTCTCGGACCTCGACAGGTCCGTCGCCTTCTATGAGGCGCTCGGATTCAGCCAGGATCCCCTCGCCAATCCGGCCTGGCGCACGGATAAAGTGGTCGAGCGTCTCTACGGCACCTCGGGCTTCACGACGCGCATGGCCAAGATGTACATCAAGAACGCCGACTCGGGTCAGCGATTCGTGGTGTACCTGCGCGAAGTGAAGGGCATCAAGCGCAGGAACCTCGCGCACCATACGGCCTGGGAGCCCGGCGCCAGCCACTTTGCCTTGGTGGTCCCCGACGCGGATCTGCTCTGGTCGCGTCTGAAGGCGCAGGGTCTGCTGCGGGCGAGGTCCTGGGGCGGACGGCTCATCGCGCCTCCCGGCCAGACTCGAGGAATGATCGCGTACATCACCGATCCCGACGGCCTCGATATCGAGCTCGTCGACCAGCGCCCTCCTGCACCCGCCCAGGGCGGTCGTCCGGCACGACCCGGTTTGCTGCCGGGTGTCAACCACGTGGGGCTCGTCGTGCTCGACTCGCGCAAGGAGAAAGCGTTCTACGGAGAGCTGCTCGGCGGCCGCCTGCAAAGCGCAGCCTCGCCCTGGATGAAGGGAGACTTCTATGATGCCGCCGTCGGGGGACACGGCAACGTTCTGCGGTTCTTCAACGAGTCGTTCCCGTTCGCCGCAGAGGGGCGAGGACTCGCCGCCCCGACTTTCCGCATGAACTTCGAGATGGTGGAATACCGGAACCGCAGGAAGCCGGTGAAGGCCTCCAGCATCACTGATATTGGCGTCGGCTACGTCGGGATGGAGGTGGATGGGCTCGACGCCTTCCTTACGCGCGCGAAGGCGGCGGGCGCGAAGATGGTCTCGGACGGTATCGCCACCATGAGAGGCGGCACTCGGGAGGTCATGATCCGCGATCCGGATGTCGGCGGCTTCATCGAGCTGTTCGAGGAGGCGAAGAAGTGACCGGCGAGCGGGCGAGCGTCTCGATGTTCGCCACGGCTCGCTCCGTTTCGATGCGCAGCCACCGCCTCACGAGCCACGGGCCGATGAGGGGAGGAACTCGAAAGGCCGGCTCGAACTCCGCGGTCGCCTCGAGGACCGACTGGCCGCCGGCGGAGCGGAAGAGCCAGCGAGCGTGTCCCGAGCGGAGATCACCTCCGCTCGGCAGAACGATGTCGTCCACCTCTCCACCGTCGGGGCCGCGGGCGAACGTCATCGTCTGCGTTTCACGAATGGACCTGCAATACCACAGGACGCATGCGCGAAAGACGGTGTAGAGGCGTACGCCGCCGAGCGCAGCTGGCCCAAGGATCGTTGCCTCGCGCAGGTCGCTGTTGATCGAGCGAAGGTTGGCGAGGTTCGCGAAGACCGCATAAGCGTCGCCAGCGCGCGCGTTCAAGTGGGCGTGCATGGCGATGAGATAGCGCCCGGCGGTCTCCCTGACCGTCAAATCGTCAATGGAAGCGGCGCCGGCGCTCGTGGCCAGGCCCCAGAGCGCCGCCGCGAGCAGGACGGGGATCCACCGGTGTCTCGACACGCCGTCATTTCGATTCGAAGGAGCAAGGCTCACGAGGACGAATTTAGGCTATATTCGGCCCCAGGACGAGAGAAGGGGGGCGCGCGTGAAGATCAGAAGCTCACGGCCCGAGGCCGGCACCGCTGTGCGAGGCAGTGATTCGTGGCGCAATCGCGCGCTCCTGTGCGCGGCTTGGCTCGCTTTAGCGACTTTTTGCGGCGGCGCCAGTGCTGCTGAGCCGGCTGCCTGCGGCCGGGCCTGCCTCGAGGGACTCGCGGAGCGCTATCTCGCCGCGATGGTGTCCCATGATCCGTCCCGGGCTCCACTCGCGCACGGCGTGCGCTACACGGAGAACGGCGTGGAGCTCACCCTGCCCGACGGGCTGTGGCGCACCGCGGAGAGCGTCGGGACCTATCGCCTGTTCGTCGCGGATCCGAAGGAGGGCTCCGTCGGATTCTTCGTCAAGGCTCGCGAGAACGGCGCCCCCGTGCTGGTCGCGACCCGCCTCAAGGTCGTCAACGGCCGGATCACGGAGATCGAGAGCATTGCTTCCCGGCTCGCCGCGACGATCGGCGGCGGCCCGAGCGCGCAGCCGCGAGTGGACCAGCTCGGGGACCATACGAGGCCGCAGTTCCTTGCGACACTGCCGCCGAATGAGCGGCGCACGCGCAAGCAGCTGATCGCCATCGTGGACAGCTACTGGACCGGCATCGAGAACAACACCGGCGACAAGCCGCCGCCGTTCGCGGACGACTGCCTGAGGCTCGAGAATGGCACGCAGACCACCGGGCGGCCGGTGCGGCCTGGCGCCGAGCCGGGCCCGGCCAACTACAGTTGCCAAAAGGCCTTCGGCCTCGGCTACTACCACGAGGACACGAGGATTCGTGACCGGCGCGTGCTCGCAGTGGACGTGGAGCGCGGTCTCGTCTACGCAGCGATGGGCATGGACCACGACGCGACCGTTCGATCCTACCGCCTGAAGGACGGCCGCCTGGTGACCGTGCGAAACACCGCGCCGTGGACCTGGTCGGCCCACGAGATCTTTCAGATCAACGGCGAGGGAAAGCTCAGCCAGATCGAGGCCGTGCTGCTCAGCGTTCCCTACGGCATGCGCCCGGGCTGGAGCACGGGTGTGCATCTGCCGAGCCCGCAGGCGATCCACGATCACTTCAAAGAGTATTGACGGGAAGAGGCCATGAAGTCATCCGCGCGCGCTGTCCTTCGCTGCTCGACCCTCTGCTTCTCGGGGCTCTGCGCTCTGGTCGCGGTCACCTCTGCCGTCGCGCAGGATGCGATACCGGGCGCCCAATGGCTCTCGGTCAACAACCACCTGGACGGCCAGAGATTCTCGCCGCTCAAGCAAATCACGTCCGCCAACGTCGCGAAGCTTGGGCTGATCTGCCGGCTGCAGATCGACGGTCCGACGACGTACGAGGCAGGGCTCATCGTCGTGAACGGGGTGATCTACACCGATACCGGCCGCGAGACCGTCGCTCTCGATGCGCGGACATGCGCCTTGCGGTGGAAGTACACGTACGTCCCTGACGACGCGCGATCCTCGCCTTCCAACCGCGGAGTGGCGGTGATGGATGGACGACTCTTCCGCGGCACGGGAGATGCGCGGCTCATCGCGCTCGATGCGGCGACGGGGAAGCTGCTCTGGAAGGATGACATCGGGTTGCCGGAGCTCGGCGAGTCCGCCGCCGGCGCGCCGCTCGCCTGGAACGGTGTCGTGTACATCGGGATCGCGGGGAGCGAGCTCGGCGTCCGCGGCCGCGTCATGGGGTTCGACGCGCAGACCGGCCGCGAGCTGTGGCGGTTCAACACGATCCCCATCGGCAACGAAATCGGTGCCGACACCTGGAAGCGGGCGCCGACCGCGAAAACCGGCGGCGGAGGGGTCTGGGGGGCCCTGTCGATCGACGTGACCACCGGGGAATTGTTCGTACCGGTTGGCAACCCTTGGCCGGACATCGACAAGGACTATCGCCCCGGTAGCAATCTGTTCACGGACTCCATGGTCGTCCTCAATGCGCGCACCGGCGCATTGAAGTGGTGGTACCAGGAGACTGCCAACGACTGGATGGACTTGGATCTCGTGGCCGCGCCGGTCCTCTATAGAGACCGCCAAGCCCGCGACGTTCTCGCGTTCGGCGGGAAAGACGGCTACATCACCGCGGTTGACCGGGATACGCACCGGATGATCTTTCACACGCCCGTGACGACCATTGGAGAGCAGTACGCGGCCGCCACTCCGCAAGGTGTGCACAGCTGTCCGGGCTACGCCGGGGGAGTGGAGTGGAACGGTCCGACCCTCGACCGCCCCGACGACATCCTCATCACGGGCTCCGTTGACGCCTGCTTCGACGTGAAGCTCGGCACGACGAAGTACGCGGTGGGCACGCTCAATTTCGGCGGCTCGGTCAAGCCGGACGGGCCGATCACGGGCTGGGTCACCGCGGTGGATGCCGAAACCGGCAAGGTCCGGTGGCGCTACCACGCGGAGAAGCCCGTGATCGCCGGCGTGACGCCCACCGCGGGCGGCGTGACGTTCACCGGCGACCTCGCCGGCAACCTCCTGGTATTCGACAGCAAGACGGGCCAGCTTCTCCGCGAGGTGCAAACCGGCGGCTCTCTGGCGGGGGGCGTGGTCACCTACGCCGTGAACGGCAAGCAGTACGTGGCGTTCGCGTCCGGGAATTTCTCGCGCTCGGCGTTCGGCGCGCTCGGCCTCCCGAGCGTCGTGATCATGGGTTTGAGCGGTCGGAGGCCCTGAGACTCAAACGGGAGCCGCGAGCAAATCGCGATACTCCGGGTGCCTGCGAAGGTAAGCGGCGACGAAGGGGCACGCCGCGATCACGTGCTCGCCCTGCCCTCGCGCGAGATCCAGCGCTCCCTTGACCAGCACGGAGCCGATGCCGCGCCCCTGCAGCTCCGGCGGCACCTCCGCATGCGCCATCGTCACGACGCCAGCATCCCGCCGGTAGTCGATGAACGCCTGGCCACCCGGCACGTCGAGCTCGTAGCGCCGGCGCGTCTGGTTGTCTCTGACGGTGCTCGACTGAGCGTCGGTCATGGGCGTCGCATGACGACGACGTCCTGGCCGTTCGCCAGGTACTTCGTGTGTCGCGCCACGAGGAACGATGGCGCTTCCGCCGCGGGGATCTGTCGGAACCCCGCCTCGCCATAGAACGCGACGAGCCAGCTGTAGGGCAGGCAGTAGCACGGCTCGCTTCCGATCTCGCGCGCGACGAATGCCAGAAGCCGCCGGCCGATTCCCTGTCGCTGGCAGTCCTTGCCGACGCGCATCCCGCGAAGAACGAGCGCCGCCTCGGCGCTGGAGAGGCGCACCGCGGCGATGACCTGCCGCCCACGCTCCGCTATGAAATGGCGGTCGTGCTCGTCAATGGTGTGCGGATAGCCCTGCCGCCGCAGGAACGCTACGACTCGTTCACGATCCACGCTCGAGGCCGCTCTGATCTCGATGCTCATCGAACGCTCGCGAGAATCCGCCCTACGTGGGCAATCCGAGCTGCGCCGCGAGGCGGGCGAGCTGCAGGCTGTTGCGCACCCCGAGCTTCTCACGAACGGCCGATTGATGGTTGGCGACCGTCTTCTCCGAGAGCCCGAGCTTCTCGGCAATGCGATCGAGCGTCACACCCCGCACGAGCAGCCGTAGCACCTCGAACTCCCGTGCCGTCAGAGCCTGCAGGCCGGCCGGCGCGTTCGACGGCGAGCGGCGCGCCAGGTTCCCCGCCACGTCGGGACTCGAGTAGCGCTCGCCCCGCGAGACGGCGTAGATGGCCTCGACGAGCGCCTCCGGCGCGCTCGACTTGCTGAGATAGCCGACCGCCCCCGCCTCGAATGCGCGCGAGGCGAAGATGGCATCGTCGTGCATGCTGAACATCAGCACGCGCAGCTGCGGCTGGTGCGCGAGCATCCGGCGCATGGCCTCGATGCCGCTCACGCCGGGCAGGCCGATGTCCATCACGACGATATCGGGCACAAGGTCCATCGCGCGCGCACAGGCATCCGCCGCATCCGCCGCCTCGCCGGCCACCTCGATTCCGGACTCACGCTCGAGCAGCCGGCGATAGCCCTCTCGCACCACGGCGTGATCATCGACCAGCAGGACCCTGATCGGGGCGGAGAGGGGCGATGCCGTCACGCGCCGCGCACCGGAATCCGCGCTGTGAGCCGAAATCCCTGGCCCGGCGAGGTTGCCACGTCGAGGTCCCCTGCGAGCGCCGCCACGCGCTCGCGCATGCCGATCAGCCCCAAGCCGCGTGTCGGTGTGGTGGCCGCAGCCCCGACTCCGTCGTCCGCGACCGTGACTCGGATGTGGTCCATCGCCGAACCGAGCCGCGAGCGATCGATCTGGACAGAGACGTGCTGCGCGGAGGCGTGCTTCGCCGCATTCGTCAGCGCTTCCTGAACGAGCCGGAATACGGTGAGCGCGACGGATTCGGGAAGATCGGCCAGCTGCCCGCTCAGGGACAGGGCCACCTCGGCTTGCGGGAGCCGCGGCCGCCACGCGTCGATGCAGTGCTCCACGGCCGCCGCGAGACCGAGCTCGTCCAGCCCGACGGGCCGCAATTGACGAATGAGCCCCGCGAGCGCCTCGTGTATGTGGTTGCAATTGTCGACGATGGCGCCCGAGCGCTCCCGAACGGCCGCACCGTCGGCGAGGCGCGCATCGCGGATGCCGACCGCGTCGAGCTTGATCACGTTGAGGTATTGCCCAAGCTCGTCGTGCAGCTCCTGCGCGAGCCCTTTTCGTTCCGCCTCCTGCAGCCGCACGTACTGCTGCGAAAGCCGCCGGTTGTCGGCGAGGGCGGAAGCGAGTCGCGTCTCCGCTGCGCGCCTGCGCCGCAGGTCCCGGCCGGCTTCTCGGTAGCGGCGCGCCGCAAACCATGCGAGGCCGAGCGAGAGCACCCACAGCACGCTTGGCAGCTCATCGAGCTGGATTCGCTCCCACGGAGCCGTCCAGCGCTGGCAGTCTCTCGCTCAGGTTGAAATGAGCGGACAGGACCGCCGCCGCGAGCGTCACCGCTACGACGATGAGCACGTCACGCCACGCCGGGGTATCCCACCGCCTCGGCGTCCGATCGGGTGCGGACAGGGCAGCCGCCGGAGCGGCCGCCTCTGGAAGATCCGGCGGAACCGCGAGGCCGCTCGGGGATGCGACGGGCATAGGAGCTGAAGCCTAATCTCTTCACGGCGATACGGCCATGGCCTATCGGCACGAAGCTTGCTACGCTTGCGCGCAATAACAACCCGCGGAGCCCCGGGAGGCAAACCGTGGAATCGACTGTACCCCCAAGCCTGCAACTCTCCACGGCGCCTGGCGCCGTCGTACCCGTCGAGCACACGAGTGAGCGCCGCGCGCAATCGCCCCCCGCCGAGGGCGACGCCGAATGGCCGCGTCGCAAGCGCGAGCTGGACGCCCTTCTCGCCTCCCTCGACGGCGGCTGAGCCCGTCTCGTTACGCGACGACGTGCAGGTGATTCTGTACGTCCGTCACGCCGGGAGTGTTTTGGGCGTCACGCAGCGCCTTCGCCGCGGAAAGTCCCGTGTCCGCTTGACCGCTCAGGACGACGATACCGTCTCCCGTCGTGGCCACACTCACCTCATAGTTCGATTGCGGCAGATCCCGCGTGAGCTTCTGCCTCACCTCGCTCGTGATCCTCGCATCTTTCGTGGTGAGATCCTGAGAGCCGGCGGCCACCGTGGCAAACGCGCTGCCTGCCATCAGTGTGAAGCAACCTGCCGCAAGCGCGGCGATCATTCCCGTCTTCGTCATCATCATTGCGATCTCCTTATCGTGTCCGTCGACCAGATGACCACCGGACCGGTTGCGGGGTTCCTCACGCGATTTCTCAATGGATAATTTAGATTATATATATGTTATATAATATTGATATTAGTACATAAAATACATTGTAATACGGCCGTGTAAAATTTCTCGGGAGCGGATGCATCTCCCCGCCACGATCGTTTTTCCGCACTCGGTCATTACTGTCGAGCCCGGGAGCCGCAGTCTCGCGTTATGCTGCGCCGGGCCGTTTAACGCTAACATCGCATCGAAACCTCTCGGGATTGATCATGACTCCAAACGTCAGGCTCTGGGCGGCGCGCTGGGCCACCTTGCTCATCGCGGGCTTCGTCGTGCTGCCGTCCGCGGACGCGGCGACCTCGGGTACCCCATCCGACGCGGGCATCGTGCGCGCAACGCTCGAGAACGGGCTGCGCGTCATCATCGTCCACAACTCGCTCGCTCCGGTTGCGGCCACCGCCGTCAACTACCTCGTCGGGTCGGACGAGGCTCCGAGCGGCTTCCCCGGCATGGCTCACGCGCAGGAACACATGATGTTCCGCGGCAATCCGGGCCTCACCGCCGATCAGCTCGCCGACATCGGTAGCTTGATGGGCGGTAACTTCAATGCGGACACGCGCGAGAGCCTGACGCAGTACCTGTACACGGTGCCCGCCGAGGACCTCGATGTCGCCCTGCACATCGAGGCCACCCGGATGCGCGGCGTCGACGACTCGGCGCAGCAATGGGCTCTAGAGCGAGGCGCGATCGAGCAGGAAGTCGCCCAGGACATGTCCGATCCCGGATACGTGCTCTACAAGAGGCTGCGCGAGATTGCCTTCGCCGGAACGCCCTACGCTCACGACGCTCTGGGGACGCGGCCGTCGTTCGACAAGACGACGGCGCAGATGCTGAAGCGCTTTCACAATAGCTGGTATGCCCCGAACAACGCGATTCTCATCATTGTCGGGGATGTCGATCCGCGCGCGACGCTCGCGAAGGTGAGACAGCTGTTCGGCAGCATTCCCCGCAAGGCTCTCCCGGCGCGCCCGCAAGTGAGCCTTGCGCCGATCCACGCGGCGTCATTGACCGTCACCACCGATCAGCCGACAGGAACACAGATGATCGCGGTGCGCATGCCTGGGCTCGACAGTCCGGATTTCCCGGCGCTCGAGGTGCTGGCCGACGTGCTGAGCAGCCGCCGCTTCGCGCTCTACGGCCTCGTGCCGCAAGGCAAGGCGCTCGACACCGACTTCGAGCTCGACCCGCTGCCCAAGGCGGGGCTCGCTTACGCCACTGCGGACTTTCCTTCCGGAGCGGATCCGAAGGCCCTGGACGCCGAGATGCGCGCCATCCTCTCTCAGGTGGCGAGGAACGGCGTGCCTCCCGATCTCGTTGCCGCCGCGAAGCTGCAGGAGCGCCGCGAGACGGAGTTTCTGAAGAACTCCATCGCCGGACTCGCCTCGGTCTGGTCAGACGCGATCGCGCTCTACGGGTTGCGCTCTCCCGAGGAGGACCTCGCGAGGATCGACCGAGTCACCGTCGCCGACGTGGATCGGGTGGCGCGCCAATATCTCACACTGAACGATGCGGTCTCGGCTGTGATGCTGCCGCAGGGATCGGGTCCGCCCGTTCGCTCGAGCGGCGGCTTCGGCGGTGAGGAGAACATCTCGCTCGGCGAGGCGAAGCCGACGAGCCTGCCCGCGTGGGCGCAAGCGGCGGTGAGCCGGCTCACGGTGCCCCCCGAGACCACGCGCCCCGTGGTCTCACGGCTCCCGAACGGCATCACGCTCATCGTGGAGCCCGAGGATGTGAGCGACACGGTCAGCGTCTTCGGCCGCATCCGCACTCGCTCCCAGACCGAGACACCGCCGGGACAGGAAGGCGCCGCGATGGTGCTCGACCAGCTGTTCTCGTATGGAAGCGAGCGGCTGGGGCGCCTCGCGTTCCAGCAAGCCCTCGATGATGTGGGCGCGCGCGAGCACGGCGGAACGGACTTCAGCGTCCAGGCGCTCACCGAGAACTTCGACCGGGCGGTCGAGCTCCTCGCGGACAACGAGCTGCACCCCGCCCTGCCGGCGCCCGCCATGAAGATCGTGCAGAGCCAGCTCGCGGAGGTCGTCACGGCTCGAGACCGCAGCCCGGGCTTTCTCACCCAGCGCTCGCTGCGCCGCGCGCTCTTCCCCGTGACCGATCCCAGCCTGCGCGAGCCGACGGCGCAGAGTGTGCGCTCCCTCACCCTCGAGGATCTGCGCGCGTACTACACCAAGGTCTTCCGTCCGGACCTCGCGACGATCGTCGTGATCGGCAAGGTGCCGGTCGAGCAGGCCCAGGCGACCGTCGCGAAATACTTCGGCGGCTGGACGGCGGCGGGGCCGATGCCCCCGACGGACCTCCCACCCGTGCCGCCGAACCGGCCGAGCGTCATCAACGTGCCCGATGCGAGCCGGGTCCAGGACATCGTCGTGCTCGCGCAGACCCTCGGCATCACGCGCTCCGATCCACAGTACTACGCCTTGAATCTCGGGAGCGCCGTGCTCGGCGGCGGCTTCTACTCGACCCGGCTCAGCATTGAGCTGCGCAAGAACACGGGGCTCGTCTACAGCGTCGACTCCGACCTGCAGGCGGGCCGCACGCGGTCCGTCTATACCATCGAGTTTGCGAGCGACCCTCAAAATGTAACCAAGGCCGCGGCCATCGCGCTGCGGGAGGTGCGATCGATGCAGACCGCGCCGGCCGGCCAGGAAGAACTCGCGCGCGTGAAATCGCTGCTGCTACACGAGATTCCGCTGCAGGAGGCGAGCGTCGACGCCATCGCAGGCGGCCTCATCGAGCGCCGCGAGCTCGATTTGCCGCTCGATGAGCCCACCCGCGCGGCGCGCCACTACATCGACCTCACGGCGGGCGACGTCGAGGCGGCGTTCAAGAAGTGGATGCGCCCGGACGATATGGTGCGTGTCAGCGAGGGACCTGCGCCGCCGTAACCATCCACGGGAGCGCGGTCCGGCCTCAGCGCACCGCGGCCCGGATCCGCGCGGCGAGCTCCGGGGCGTCGCTGCCGAGGCTCGCGGCCGGCCAGCCGACACCGAGCCCTTCCCCCTCGCCCGGCTTCGGGATGATGTGGAAGTGCACGTGCCGCACGGCCTGGTGCGCGGCAGAGCCATTGTTCTCGAGCACGTTGTAGTCGCGCACGCCCGTCACGGCGAGCACCGCCCGGCACAGGCGCGGCAGTACGCGCCCGATCGCCGCCGCGGACTCGTCCGAGAGCTGATCCAGAGTCTCGGCGGGCTCCTTCGGAATGACGAGCGTGTGGCCGCGGCTCAAGGGGCCGATGTCGAGGATCGCCAGGACGTGCTGGTCCTCGTACACCTTGTGGGCGGGAATCTCCCCGTCAATGATCTTCTTGAAGATGGTATCGGCCATGACATGCCCCGAAGGTTGTGGCGCCGTGTTCTGCCGTGGCACGGACGGCCGCCCGTCAGATACCTGCGTACCACGCGTAGCCGCGGTCCTCCCAGAAGCCGCCGCTGCCGCGGGAGATGCCCTTGAAGCTCTCCACCGCATCGATACGCATGATGTATTTCGCCATCTTGTATCCGAGCTGGCGCTCGAGCCGCAGCCGCAGAGGCGCGCCGTACGGGATGGGGAGGGGCCGGTCGTTCATCTCGTAGGCGAGGATCGTCTGCGGGTGCATGGCGTCGATGAGATCGATCGACTCGTAGTACTGGCCGGTGCCGTCGAGGGTGATCTCGAGCGTATCCGCGCAATAGAAGACGATGTACCGGGCGCGCGGGCTGATTCCGGCGCGCCGGAGCAGAGTCGAGAGCCGCGCGCCCTTCCACTTGGCGATGTAGCTCCAGCCCTCGACGCAGTCGTGCCGCGTGATCTGCGTGCGCGATGGCATGCTCCGCAGGTCCTCCAGCGAGAGGTGCAGCGGGCGCGCGACCAGTCCGCCGACCTGCAGATGCCAGCCAGCGAACCCGGCTTGAGCGAGACGGTTGTAATCGTCAGTGTCCGGATCGCTCGTGCCGTTCGACTTGGCCTCCCTGGAGATATCCTTCTCGGAGAACTCGGGCGCGAGCGCGTCGCGGCCGAGGAGCCACCGCTGGGCGTGTTTCGTCCAGGTCTCCTCGGCATCGAGCGTCGAGGTCACGCTCTGCGAATTGGCGAGCCGGTCGCAGGCGCTAAGCGCGAGACTGCCGGCCGCCGCGAGCGCCCGTTGCAGCCAGTGCCGCCGGCTGGAGAGGGAGTCCATCAGGTCTCCTCCTTGTGGCCGCGAATCACGAACCAGCCCGTGATGATCGCCCGCATCTCGTTGAGCGGGCCCGCCGCGAGCACGGCCAGCATGTGAATGACGAAGAACAATACGATGGCCGTGGCGGTGAAGAAATGCACACTCCGAGCTGATTGCCGGCCCCCAAGGAGGAAGATGAGGAAGTGGAACCGCGCATCGAGGCCGGGAGACATCGTGAGCCCCGTCAGGATCATGAGCGGCAGAAGCCCGAAGAGCACGACGAGATAAGAGAGCTTCTGCAGCGGATTGTAGTGGCGAGCTTTCTCGCCGCGCGGGAACCGCAGGCGCAAATGCTCGCCGAGCGAGGTGCCGAGATGGCGCAGCTCCCCGCGGGAAGGCAGCAGCACTCGGCGCACCCGGTGGCTCAGGAGCGTGTAGAGCACGTAGGCGCCTCCGCTCACGACAAAGATCCAGGCGAAGAAGAAGTGCCAGTGACGGCCTCCGGCGAGATCCTGCCAGGGCGGCAGCGTGATCCAGGAGGGAAATGCGGGTCCATCGCCCGATCCGAACGCAAGCCAAGGCTTGTCGAACGTCGACACCTGGCCCCAGTAAAGCGCCGGGTGCGCATTGAGGATCTGCAGTCCGCTCAGGAGCAGCATGAGCAAGCAGAGCGCATTGACCCAGTGCCACACGCGAACTGCGAGGGGATGCCGGTAGACGGCGCGGCGCCCGCCGCTCAGCGCGCGCTCCGCAGGCTCCTTCGGGCGGGCCGCTGAGCGAGCCTGCTCGACGCCGAGCTGCATCACGCGGGCGGGTTCCATCACATGGGCGGCTTCGCGCCGTTCTCCCCTATCGCGATGCCGCTCGAGGCGAGCCCGCCGTCCGGCGTCTTTGCAACGATCAGGAATGCCGGAATGCCCGGCCTCACGAGTGAGGGGTCCCCATTCGTGAGTTCAACCACCGGCACGCCCGTCGGCACGATGATGCGCCGCTCCCCGTGCGGGTAGCTCACGAGCAGCACCCGGCCTCCGGGGCTCGCCGTCACCTTTCCGACCGTGCCGTTCGTCATCATGGAGCCCTTGCGCAGGTCCCAGGGATAGTGCCCCTCCCCCGCCTTGACGCCGGGAGGAAAGACGTGCACCTCGATCGAGCGGCCGGTATTGCGGCCCCGCGGCATCTCCGCCGTCCCGATGAAGCTTCCCGGCTGGATGGCATCAACGCTCACAGGCTTGAGGACGGTCACGTTCCAGTTCTTGGCGAGCGCGATGGTCTCGGTCTGACCCGCGTCGGTCCGGAGGGTCAGCGTGTCGCCGTTGAGCCCTTCGATGGTTCCCCGCGCAACGCCGGGGGGCGCCTGAGCCACGGCCGCGAGCGGGGCGAGTAATGCAATAGCGGCCAAGGTCTGAAGAAGAGCTCTCATTTTTCTTGCCTCCTGCATCTGCGGCTACGCAGAGCGAATGGCGGATTATCGCTCATCGGCTCCCGCCCTGCACCGCTCGCTCCACGGCGAGGGCATGCGGTAGGGCACCGTGATGAAATTGGCCTCGATCTGCTCGATGGCGCCGTCCTTGATCTTGAACAGTTCGAGCAGATAGAAGCTGTGGGGTCGCCGCACGGGGGATTCGAGCTCGGTGCCATCCGTGAGACGGTACTTCCGCAGCCGCCCGCAGTGATCGATGAACGCGCCGGCGAGCACGAGCCCCCGCTCCTCGTCGATGAGCTCGTGGCGGCGCGCGCGCAAGCGGTCGTCGTAGCGGTAGTAGCCGAGCCGCAGCTGCTCCTCGCACCCGAGCCTCGCGACGGCCGTGAGCATGAGGGCGGGATTATGGGTGGTCTGCACGCCGTTCTCGACGCGCACGCAGTGCGGGTGGATGCGCGTGAAGATCACGCCGTCGTTGAGCTGCAGGGTGTCGAAGTAGCCGTCGGCGAGGGAGATCATGCGGGCACGAGGCACGCGCGCGCCCGGCTCCAGGATCTCATTGAGAGCCGGCTTATGCTCGAACCTCGGGTCGGGGAACTTGAGCCCCGAGTCTGCGGCGCGCACCACGATGGTCTCGACTTCCGCGATCCGGCCTGACGCGACCTTGATGCGCACCGTGAGCGGGGACTCATCCCGGGTCTCGATGGCACTGCCGAAGAAGCCCACCTGGCCGGTCTCGACGTCCGCGAACCGCAGGTCGTAGGATCCGAGCCCGGTGATCGTGCCCCAGAGGCCGTCGCCGATCTGCAGCGCGACATTGTTCTCGGTGTTGTAGACCGGGTCCGCCCAGTCGCAGCGCTCCGGATCGCGTCCCTTCAGCGCCGCGAGATAGCCGTCCAGCGCGGCGTAGAGCTCGGCACGCGTCGCGCGGGACGGGGATGCGTTGTCCATCGTGTCCGGGATTATACGTGCCCGGACTCGAGCGATCAGCCGCCGCGGTGCCGCTCAGTGCGAAAGGCGCTTGAGCAAGCGGCAGTAGATGCAATCGGAGGCGTGGTCGCTCTCGATCCAGAACGCCTGGATCCAGGGCCGCGCGTGGCTCACCGCCGCGTGCTCCAGCCATTGGTGCGCCAGGCCGTGCTGCGCCAGTTCGCGGGGGTGAGCGCCCTCGAGTATCTCGCGGGCGCGCGTGGTCTCGAGCGGGCCGCGTGGATGGACCGTGAGGGCCGCGCCCCCGTCCTCGATGCGCCTCGCCAGATGCTCCACGTAGGCCTGCTCATCGTCGGCGGAGAACATTGTCCGAAAATGGCGGACGAGCATCTCGTGCGGCGACCTCGCCAGCGCAAACGCAGCGCGGCCCGGCTCGCAGCCGGCGGTCAGATCGACCCGGTCGGTCGGGAAGCCGTCGCGAACGAGATCCAGGCGTGCGCGGTCTGCCGTCCGGTACTCATCGAACATCGCGGTGATCACGGCACCCATGTCCCCTCCTCTCCCCATCCTTCCGGTTGGGGTCAAGCCCGTGTCTGCACTAGAGTAGTCCTCTCTTGGAAAACGACAAGCGCCCCCTCGCAAGCCTCAGGCGCCGCTCGAGCTGGGCGCCGAAGGCTTATACTGGCGGCGTCGAGCCGCAGGGCCTTGATGCAAGGGGAGCCCTCGGAGGAGGGTAGTGGCGGATGGCGGAACTCCTGACCCAGCGCGGGCTGTCTCCCGAGAGGCTGCTGCATCTGAAGGGGGCGATCGAGGCGGATGTGGCGCGCAAGCGCTACTTCGGCGCGGTCGTCGCCGTGGCGAGGCACGGTGTCCTCGGGCTGCTCGGAGCCGTCGGCCATGCCGACCGGGACCGGCAGCGGGCGCTGCGGACCGATTCGGTGTTCAGCCTGTTCTCCGTCACCAAGGCGTTCACCAATGCGCTCGTCTTTCGCTCGATCGAGCGCGGCGAGCTCGCGCTCACCACCCGCGTCTCGGCCGTGATCCCTGAATTTGCGGGCGGCTTGCGCGAGACGATCACCTTCTACGACCTGCTCACGCACACCTCGGGCCTGCCGCCCGTTTTCCTGCCGCGCCCGGGCATGTTCATCGACCGGCTCGACGAGGTCGTCGCAGCCATCTGCGCGGAGCTGCAGAGCGAGGCGCCGCCTGGCGAGCGGGTGACCTACGCGCCGATGGCCGCCCATGCGCTGATGGGCGAGGCGGTCCGCAGGCTCGACCCGAAGAGACGCAGCTACCGCCGGCTCATCGAGGAGGAGATCTTCGAGCCGCTCGCGATGAGGGACTCCTCGATCGGTGTCCGGCGCGATCTGAAGGTCCGGCACGTGGTGCCGCACTTCATCGACCCCATGCCGATCCAGCACCTCGGCCACGGCGACCTCGGGCCGAACGGCGCTTTCGAGGAGGAACACGCCGAGATGCCTTGGGTCGGAGCCGTCTCGACCGTCCCCGACCTCCTGCGCTTTGCCGAGATGCTGCGGTGCGGGGGAGCGCTCGATGGCGCGCGGATTCTCTCCCCGGCCCTGCTCGAGCGGGCGACGGTCAACCGGACCGGGGACAAGCCGAACGAGCTGTACCAGGAACTCGCGCTCTCGCGCGGCTGGCAGCCCTATCCAGCGTACATCGGGCTCGGATTCTTCCTGCGAGGGGAAGCCGTGTGCCACCATCAGTTCGGCACGCTTTCCTCGCCTCGCACGTTCGGCCACACCGGGGCGGGCAGCACGCTCTTCTGGGTGGACCCCGAGCTCGACCTCACGTTCGTGTGCCTCACTGCGGGCGTCATCAACGAAGGCGAGAACATCGAGCGATTTCAACGCCTGTCCGATATGGCCCTCGCGGCCGCGGAGTAACCCGATGGTCAACCGGCGACGATTCATCGAGAGTGGTGTGGCGGGATCGCTCGCGGGCGCTTTCGCGGCGTGGGGACCGCCCGCAGAGGCACTGACGGGCGCTGCGCTCCCGGTCGACGAGGCCCCGGGGGAGTCTGCCCTTCAGGGGTCGGGCTCATCCGGAGCGACGGGCATTGATCATCGCGTGACGCTCCACGCCACCGTCTTCGACGAGCGCTTCGTGGAGGCCGTCCGCTTCGGCCGGGAGGCGCGGCGGCTCGGCTTGGCGGTGCGCGGCCTCAAGGGCGATGTGACCGATCTCTGGTTTACCGAGCTTCATCCTCTGTGGAAGCGGCAGGCCCGGCCGATCGCAGGGCTCACCGCGTACGCGGCGCTGTTCTGCCTGGAGCGACTCGCGTGGGATCACGGCATGCGCGTCGTGTATCACGGCGAGCATGCTCGGCTTGCGAGCGGCGAGGTCGAGCATGTCCTGCATGGGCCGCTCGGGAGCCCGGAGGCGGGGGAGGCTCTCGCCACGCCGCTCGACGGTCGTGTCGATTGGCCGGTGCAGATCGCATCGTTCATCGCGCAGAGGCAGTTGCGCTCGACCTGGAGCGGCATGCCGGCTGCGCGGCGCGCGGCCGTCACTCGCCTGCTCACTGCGGGATCTGCGCGCGGCCAGGGTGTCGGGCAGCCCCTTCATTCCTGGGTGATCGCGCCGCCGGCGCGCGCTTGAGCCCGGACGCACTGGAGCCAACTATGAGAACTCCCCCCGGCGTGAGCTCCGAGGATTTCGCTGCGGCGATCGCGCAGTTCGAGCAAGCGGTCGGCAAGGACTGGGTCTTCACGAGTGAGGAGGACGTGGATCTCTACAAGGACGACTTCTCGCCCTTTCTCGGAGAGCCCGAGGAGCGCTGGGCATCCGCCGCCGTCGCCCCGACGACCGTCGAGCAGGTTCAGAGCATCGTCCGCACCGCCAACCGCTACAAGGTGCCGCTCTATCCCATCTCGACGGGTCGAGACCTCGGCTACGGCGGGTCGGCGCCAGCCTACTCCGGCTGCGTGGTCGTCGACTTGAAGCGCATGAACCGCGTCCTCGAGGTCAACGAGGACAATGCCTCCTGCTTGGTCGAGCCGGGTGTCAGCTATTTCGATCTCTACCGCTACATCGAGGACCGCGGCCTCAAGGTGTGGGTCGATGTGCCCGATCCGGGCTGGGGCAGCCCCGTCGGCAACGCCCTCGATCGCGGAGGCGGCTACACCCGCCCGCAATTCCGAAATCACTTCGATGCGCATTGCGGGCTCGAGGTCGTCCTGCCGAACGGGGAGCTGATGCGCACGGGGATGGGCGCGCTGCCCGGCGCGAAGACCTGGCAGCAGTACAAATCCGGCTTCGGTCCGTGGATCGACGGCATGTTCTCGCAGTCGAACTACGGGATCATCACCAAGATGGGCTTCTGGCTGATGCCGCAGCCCGAGGCCTATGTCTCCGCGACCGTGCTCGCGGGCCAGCGCGACGATCTCTACGCGCTCGTCAAGGTGCTCACCCGGCTCGAGAACGAAGGCATCACCAACGGCATGCCCGACCTCGGCAGCCCGCTGCTCGGCATCATCACCATCTCTGAGTACGCGAAGTCCATGCAGGATCTGCCGCAGCCGGCGGTCGACCCCGAGCTGCTCGCGCTGCGCGACAAGGCCGAGGCCGGCCAGCACGATGAGCTCGAGGCATACGGAAGGCGCAAGGGGCTCGCGTACTGGACCTTCAACGTGAAGTTCTACGGACCGGCGAAGGTGATCGAGGCCCAGTGGGAGTACGCGAAGGAGCAGTTCTCGATCATTCCCGGCGTGCGGTTCCAACACGACGCGGTGGTGCGCCTGCCGCTCACGGCGCAGCAGAAGCTCGACGCCCACTGGCCGGAGTTCGGCATTCCGACGCTCAACATGTTCTCGATCGGCGCCCGATCGAGCACCAATCCGAATCCGACGCACGGCCACATGTGGTTCTCGCCCATCATCCCGCGCAATGCCGAGGCGGTCTTCGAGGCCAACAAGGTCTTCGCGGCGGCAGCGCGGGAGTTCGACCTGCCGGCGCTCAGGTTCAGCCTGCCGTCGTGCTACTGGGAGCGGGCCTTCATCTTCATCTTCGGCTTCCCCGTCACGACCGACATCAAGACCAACCAGAAGAACCGCGCCGCCTTCTACAAGCTCATCAAGATCGCCGCCGAGCACGGCTGGGGAGAGTACCGCACGGCGCCCGCCTATCAGGACGCGGTGATGAGCATGTACTCGTTCAACAATCACGCCTTGCTCCGCTTCCACGAGAGCGTCAAGGACGCGATCGACCCGAACGGCATCATGTCGCCCGGCCGCTATGGCATCTGGCCGAAGCACTTAAGAGCGAGCCGTTCATGAACGTGTCACGCAAGATATCGAGAGCGCTGCAGGCGGCCGTGTGGTGCAGCCTCGCCATCGCCGCCCAGTCGGGACGGCAATCGTTCGCCGCCGGGTCGCAGACGGCGTCCGCCGATTCCCCCCCCTACATCTCCTGGACCTGGATACGCGTCGTCGCCAAGCCCGGAGAGCCGCGAGGCTGGGTGCAGTTTGAGCGGGACTGCTCCGTCTGCCACGGAAGCGGTCCCGCAAAGCCTGGTACCCGCGCACTGCGGACCAAGTACCAGGGCAAGCTGCCCGCGCTGCTCGAGCAACGGACGGATCTGACGCAGGTCTATATCAAATACATCGTGCGGCACGGCGTAACCGTGATGCCGCCCTTCCGCAAGACCGAGGTCAGCGACCAGGATCTCGACGCCATTGCGGCCTACCTCACGCGCAAGCGACGGTAGTGAGCGCCTTCACGAGCTTTCGCGGCAAGACGGCCGTCGTCACGGGCGGTGCGTCCGGACTCGGCAAGGGGATCGCTCAGCAGCTGATCGCCGAGGGCATGCAGGTCGTGATCGGCGACATCGAGGAGAGCGCCTTGCGGCGCACCGCCGCGGAGATCGGCGCGGTGGGGATTCGCACGGACGTGAGCGATTTCGCGAGCGTCCAGTCGCTCGCCGAGGAGGTGCGCGGGCGCTTCGGCACGGCGCACGTCGTCTGCAACAATGCCGGCATCGGCCCCATGGGCCGGATCGCCGATCTCACGATCGATGACTGGCGATGGATGATCGGCGTGAACCTCTGGGGCGTCATTCACGGCGTGCAGGCGTTCCTGCCGATGCTCCGCGCCAACCCCGACGGCGGCCACATCGTGAACACCGCATCCGTCGGCGGATTCATCACGATGCCGGGACTCGGCGCGTACGCGGTGACCAAGTACGGCATCGTCGCGCTGACGGAGACCCTGGCCCAGGAGCTCGCCGAGGACGGCTCCAAGGTCGGCGTGACGGCGCTCTGCCCCGGACCCATTCGCACGAACATCAAGACCGGCAGCCGCAACCGTCCGAAAAGCCTCGGCCGGGGTGCGCTCGCGGACGTTGATCTGGAGCAGACCGAATTCGGCGCGCGCGCGCGCTGGATCGACCCCGAGGACGCGGGTCGGATCGTGGTGGCGGCCATCCGGCGTGGCGATTTGTATGCCTTCACGCACCCCGAGCAGCTCGGCGCGGTGGAGGAGCGGCTGAAGGTGATCGTGCGGGCGGGCCACGCCGGCTGAAGGCAGCCGGCTCTAGCGGCGGATTGACGCCTTGATGTCGTCGATCATCTTGCGCCGGATGCTCTCGAAGGCGGAGCGCTTCGGGTGAACGGGCAGATCGGTCCGGAAGCTGTCCTCGATCTCCCGATGCAGCTCGCGCACCTCGTCGAGGAACTCCGCGTGCGGCAGGATGTAGGCATCGTTCCGCCGGATGCCCTGAAGAGTGGCCTCGCCCACCTCGAGCGGATCCATCGCATACGCCTGCGCCTCGACGAATCCCGCGCTCAGCGCGTCGGCGCCCGCTCTCTCCGCGCCCTTGCGCGCCTCATCGAGGATGCGTGTGCGGGTGAGGCCCGGACAGAGCACCGAGACTCCGATGTGATCGGCCGCGAGCGCGAGGCGCAGCGACTCGCTGAGTCCCCGCACGGCGAACTTCGCAGTGGTGTAGATCCCTCCGGGGTCCGGCAGCGGAACGATGCCCGCCATGGAGGAGGTATTGACGATGTGCCCGCCCTCCCGCTGCGCGCGCATGCGCGGCATGAACGTCACGACGCCATGGATGACACCGTACAGATTCACGCCGAGCATGCGGTCCCAATCGGCGTACGTGCCCGACGTGAGCGGCGCGCCGGCGCCGATGCCCGCGTTGTTGCAAAGGACTTGCACCTTGCCGAATGCGCGCTCCGCCTCCTCGGCCGCGCGGGCGAAGGCGGTCCGATCCGTCACGTCGAGCTGCAGCAACCGGTACTCGCCGCCTCCGCCCCGCAGCTGCGAGCCGGCATCGTCCAGATTCGCGCGCGACACGTCGGCGATCACCACCTTCATCCCTGCACGCAGGAAGACGCGGGCCATGCCGAGCCCGATGCCGCTCGCGCCGCCGGTGACGAATGCGACCTTCCCGCTCACATCCTGCATGACTCGCTCTCCTCCCGGGGGCATCAGCCTGTCGAGGCCTCAGCCGGTCAAGGCTTCAGCCTCTCGACGATGTAGTGGCTGTCCATGTACTCGCGCACGGCCGCGATCGCCGCGTCGCGGATCTCGAACACGAACACGTACCGGTTGTGATAGCTCTTGCCGTTCTTCAAGCGCGCGGACGCCTGGCTCTCCGCGGCCACGAGGCCGCCCTTGGAGATGAGCGTGTCCACACCCCCGCTCACCGTGCCGGGCTCGAATAGCGAGTCGCGCAGCGGCATCAGAAAGTCGTCGATGATCTCCTGTCTGCCCCGATGAGGACCGGATCCCGGCACCCCGGCCGGCATCACCGTCCAGGTGGCATCGTGGTGGAGCAGTCCCCGGGCTCGCTCCAGGTTCCCGGTACCGAGCGCCTCGAAGAACGCGAGGACGAGTCTCTCGTTGTCGTTCTCGGCGGTCACCATGGCGATTCTCCTCGACTTGCCGCAACAGGGCCTCGAAGCGGCTGTACTCAAGAAGTCCCGGCCGCCGCCAGCCGCACGGACCGGCCGAAGAGGCACGCGACCACGGCGCCGAGACTCAAGAGCCCGATCACGGCGCCCATCAGGCGTCCCGAAGGATCATGGAACAGGCTGACGGGAGCACTCGCGACCGTACCCCACAGGAACTGCATGACGCCCACCAGCGCGGAGGCCGCGCCAGCCTGCGCTCCGGCGCTCGAGATCGCAACGGCCATCGTGTTGCCCATGATGAACCCGAGCGTTGCGATGAGAATGAACAGCGAGCCGATGAGACCCGCGACGCCTCCCGCACCGGTGAAGACCGACAGCAGCAGCGCGCCGCTCGCCGCGACGCTGACCCAGACGGCCGCGCTCGTGATCTGCTCGGGCGCGCGCCACCTCAGCACGAGCGCGTTCACCTGCGAGGCACAGGCTGTGCTCAGCGCGATCAGACTGAACAGCATGCCGGCCGTCGCCGGGGACACCGCGTAGTGCTCGATCACGGCGGAGGGACCGCCGGTGTTGTAGGTGAACTGATAGGCGGCGGCGCTCGCCCCGATGACGGCCGGAACCGTGAACCGAGCGCTGCGAAGCAGGCCCCAGTAGGTTCCAAGCACGCGCAGGAGCCCGGCCGTCGCCCGGCGCTCGCGGGGCAGAGTCTCCGGAAGAAAGACGGCGGCCACGGCCCAGGTGAGCAAGCTGAAAGCGGCCGCCGCCACGAACACGGCACGCCAGCCGAAGTGAGCGGCGAGCTGGCCCCCGACCGTCGGCGCGACCACGGAAGCGATCGAGACCATCGTCACGGCGACCGAGAAGATGCGGGCCGTGCCGCGCTCGTCGCAGACATCGGTGACTGCACAGCGGATGAGGACCGCCGCGACACCGAAGCCGAATGCCTGAACGATTCTGGCGAGGGTGAAAGTGAGGATTCCGGGCGCGAGCGCCGCGCCGAGCGATGCGGCACAGTACGCGGCGAGGCTTATTAGAAACGGGCTTCGCCGTCCGTAACGGTCCACGATCGCGCCGAACATCAGCTGGCCGAGCGCAAGCGCAGCGAGCAAGAGCGTCAAGGTGAGCTCGACACGCACGGCGGCGGTGCCGATGGCGCGCTGGATGGCAGGCATTGCCGGCAGAGTCAGATCGACGGTCGCCGGGCCCACGGCAAAGACGAGTCCCGTGAGCAGCGCCAGCACGCCCGGGTGCACACGCACCGCCGGATTCTCCGGGGCTCGAGTCGCCGCATCAAGCGCGTTGGAGTCGCGGGGCATCTGCAGTCCGCTACGCCGTGCTGCCGCCATCGACGGGATAAGCGGCTCCGGTGACGAACGAAGCCTCATCCGACAGCAGGAACGCGGCGCACTGCGCGATCTCCCGCGGGTCCGCGGCGCGATGCATCGGCTGCTGCGCAAGGATGCTGCGCTCCACCTCGGGATCTGCGAACCACCGCTTCAGCATGTCCGTGAGCGTCGCCCCGGGGCACACCGCGTTGATGCGAATGCCCCGCCCGGCGTACTCGATCGCCGCCGACCGCGTGAGCCCGATCACGGCATGCTTGCTCGCGCAGTACGCGGCGAGTCCCGGCGCGCCGGACAGTCCGCCGACGGAGGCCGTGTTGACGATCGCCCCGCCCCCGCTCGCGAGCATCGCGGGGATCTCGTACTTCATCGACAGGAACACACCCTTGAGATTGACGCGGATCACGGCGTCCCAGTCCTCCTCGGCGTATTCGGCAACCGAGGGGCCCGAGCGATTGATCCCCGCGTTGTTGAAGGCGAGGTGCAGCGCGCCGAAGGCCTCGCAGGCGCGCTCGACCGCGCGCTCGCAGTCTGCTGCCCGGGTCACGTCACAGGGCGTGAAGATCGCGCGCCCGCCGCGCGCATCGAGCTCCTTCGCGAGGGCCTCTCCCGCATCGACCCGCTGATCCGCGATGCAGACTCTGGCCCCGCGTTCCACGAGGACGCGCGCGGCCGCCGCGCCGATCCCGATGCTGCCGCCTGTGACGAGCGCCACCTTGCCCGCGAACGTTCCGCTCATGGCTGCTCCCGCACGTCGAGCGCCTCGAGTATCGAGACCTCGACCGGCTGCGCCAGCAGCTCCGCGATATTCGCGCGGTACGCTTTGTAGTGCTGCGTTGCCCGGTGTGCCTCGATGGCCGCCTGGTCGGCGTACCGCTCGATCAGGCAGAAGACGATCGCGCCGGCGACGGTGGTGCGGTAAAGATCGTACCGTCGGCAGCCCGGCTCCTGGCGCGTGCTCAAGACCATGCCGCGAAGGATGGCTTCGACGCGTGCGTCCTCACCGGACTTCGGAGAGAATCGAGCGAGAATCAGCGGACTCATGACGGCTCCGATACTATGTCCACGGCATTATGCGGATGTACATGACGGGAGCATTCCATGCAACCTCTCAGTGGACAGTCGGCTCTCGTCACCGGCGCTGGCCGGGGCATCGGCCAGGCTGTCGCGCTGCGCCTCGCGGCCGAAGGCGCGCGCGTGACGCTCGTCGCCCGCACCTCGCGGCAGCTCGATGAGACGGTCGATCAGATCCGCCGCGCTGGCGGCGACGCGCTCGCCGTCCCCGGGGACGTGACGGACCCCGGCACGGCGACCTCCACCGCTGCGGCGGCCCGCGCCCGCTTCGGGCCCGTCTCGCTGCTCGTCAACAATGCCGGCATCGCAGGTCCCTACGGTCCCATCGGCACGATCGACCCGCTCGAGTGGTGGAATGCGCAGAAGGTGAACGTGCTCGCGGCCGTGCTCTTCATGCACGCTTTGATCCCCGGCATGCGCGAGAGGCGCTCGGGCCGCATCGTCAACATCGTCTCGAGCGCCGGCCTCGAGCCGGTGCCGCATCTGTCGGCGTACGCGGTGAGCAAGAGCACCGTCATGCGGCTCACCGAAACGGTGGACCTCGAGTCGCGCAGTGCCGGCGTGAGAGCCTTCGCGCTCCATCCCGGAACCATCACGACGGACATGGCGCAGGCCACGATCAGCTCTCCCGAGGCCCAGCGCTGGGTCCCCGGCGGGGTGGCGATGCTGCAAAACCGTACACCCGAGGACTCGGCGAAAGACCTTGTGCGGTGCTGCGATGTCGTCGCAACGCTCGGCACCGGCCGGTACGATGCGCTCGGTGGGCGCTACCTCGATCTGTGGTGGGATCTCGACGCGAAGGCCCGCGAACTCTGAAGGTCCCCCTGGCACTGCGGTATATTTCGTCAGTCAATCGATAGGATGCGGAGAATGCCCGACACACCGACAGTTGCGGCGCTGATGTCGCGTATCGCATGGCTCGAGGCCGAGAGCGCCCGTCTCGAGGCGACGAGCGCGGTGAAGCGCTTGCAGCGTGCCTTCGGGTACTACCTCGATGCCGCGCAGTGGGACGAGGCCGCCGATCTCTTCGCGGCGGACGCCACGATCGAGATGGCTCTCGATGGGGTCTACTGCGGCCAGGCGAGGATCCGGCAATACCTCCACGCCCTGGGCGGCGGCCGCGTGGGCCTCAAGCAGGGGGAGATCCACGAGTGGTTCCAGCTCCAGCCCGTGGTGCACGTCGCGCCGGACGGCCTCACGGCCAAGGGGCGGTGGCGCGCGTTCCTCATCGCCGGGCAGCTCGGCGAGAGCGCCGTCTGGGGCGAGGGACCTTACGAGGTGGAGTACGTCCGGCAGGACGGCGTGTGGAAGATCGCGAAGCTGCACTGGTACCAGACGATCATCGTCCCCTACGAGGGCGGCTGGCTGAGGAACCGCGACGCCACCGGCGGGATATTCGCCTCTCGGCGGCTCCCGCCCGACCGGCCGCCGAGCGAGGTCTACGAGACCTGGCCGGGCGTTTACACGCCCCCCTTTCACTACGACAGCCCCGTCACGGCATTCCCCGTGGGGCCATCCGCGGCGCCGCAGCCGGACGCGGATCCGGCCGCTCAGGCGCTCAGGCGATCGATGGACGCCGTGGAGCAGCGCCTGCGGCGGCTGCACGATATCGCGCAGATCGAGAATCTCATCTCCGCGTACGGCTACTATCTCGACAAGCAGCAGTGGGACGCATTCGCGAGCCTGTTCGCGGAAGACGCGACGATGGAGATCTCCCAGCGCGGCGTCTATGTCGGCCGCGCGAGCATCCGCCGGGCGCTCGCGCTCTTCGGTCCGCAGGGCGTGGAGCGCAACCACCTTCACAACCATCAGCAATGGCAGCCGGTGATCCACGTGTCGGCGGACGGGAAGCGCGCCTGGGGACGCTGCCGAGCGTTCGGACAGCTCGGTGTGTACGAGGGCGGGGGGATCTGGCACGGCGCCGTGTACGAGAATGAGTTCGTCCTGGAGCGCGGCCTCTGGAAATTCAAGACGGACCATGCTTACACGACGTACTTCGCCCACTACGACCAGGGCTGGATGAGCGGCGCGAGACCGACCGCCAAGGTGAGCGAGCAGATTCCGCCGGACCGGCCCCCGAGCGTCGCCTACGAATCCTTCCCCGACATCTACATTCCGCCGTTCCACTACGCGCATCCCGTGACGGGTCAGCCTATCCGCGCTGTAGGCGAAGCGGCAGCCGCCGCACGCCGTCCGGGCACCGAGCTCGCTGGCGAAGCGCATCTGCCTCCGGAGCTGCGCGGCGTGGCCGATCGACTCGCGAGCATGGGCCGCAGGGTGGAGCGGCTCGAGGATGAGCAGGCCATCGAGACACTGCAGCGAAGCTACGGCTACTTCGTCGACAAGGCCCTCTGGAGCGAGACGGCGGATCTGTTCGCTGAAGACGGAACGCTCGAGATCGGCGGCCGCGGCGTCTTCTCCGGCAAGGCGCGCGTGCTCGAGTACCTGAAGTGGCTCGCGCCCCAGGGACTCACCCGGGGCAAGCTCTTCGATCACCTGCAGCTGCAGCCGATCGTGACCGTCGCCCCGGACGGCAAGTCAGCCGAGGGCCGCTGGCGATTCTTCGCGCAGGTGGGGGAGCACGGGAAATCCGGCCTCTGGGGACTCGGCACCTACGAGAACCGGTACGTGAAGGAGGACGGCGTCTGGAAGCTGAAGCAGCTCCATTCCTATTTCAGGATGTACACGCCGTATGCCGACGGGTGGGGCAAGACCGCGGTGCCGATCACGCGGCCGGAGAAGGACCTGCCGCCCGACCGGCCGCCGACGGTCGTACACGATCAGTACCCCACGCCGTACATCCCGGCGTGCCACTACCCGAACCCGGTGACGGGCCGGCTCAGCGGTGCGCGCGCAGCGACTGAATCAAATCAGGATTGACCTCGCTCGGCATCGCCGCGCGGATCGCTGCGATGCGCTGATCGAAGGCCTCGCGCCACTCGCCGTGCGTGATGACGTAGAGCTCGCCGTTGCGGATCGCCCGCAGGACCTTCTCGCCGACCACCTCGGGCTCCATCCAGAGCGGCGATACGGTGCGCTGGGCGAGCTTCGCCTCCGCCTCGGCGAAGCCGCTCGATCCGCGGAACTTCTCCGGGCGATTGCGGCCGGATTGATGAATGTTGCTCTTGACCGGGCCGGGGCACAGCACCGATACCCCGATGCCATCCGGCGCCAGGTCGTCGCGGATGCACTCGGACAGGGTGATCACCGCCGCCTTGCTGGTCGTGTACACCGTCATGAACGACGGCATCCAGACCAGCCCTGCGAGAGAGGCCGTATTGACGATGTGGCCGCCCTCCCCGTGGGCTCGGATGCGGGGCACGAACGTTTGAATGCCGTTGACCACCCCGCCGAGGTTGACACCGAGCCCGAAATCCCAGTCGTCGTACGTCGCGTGGCGCAGCGGCCCCTCGATGCCGACGCCCGCGTTGTTGACCAGCACGTGCACCTTGCCGAAGCGCTTCTCCGTTTCCGCCGCGGCGCTCGCCATGGCGGCCCGGTCCGTCACGTCGAGCCGGATGCCGTGCACGCGCTCTCGTGAGCCACGGCCGCCGAAGTGAGCGAGCGCCTCATCGAGGTGGTCCTGCCGCAAGTCCGCGATGACGACCTTCGCGCCGGCTCCGACGAGGGCCTTGACGATCCCGAGGCCGATGCCGCTCGCGCCTCCGGTCACGAACGCCACCTTGTCTTGCAAGTCCTTCATGTTGTTCGATCTCCGGATCGCGGCGGTCCCCCGCGCGCTCGAGCCTGTATTCTAGAGGGGGTTCTCCGGTACAGCGAGTCTTCCATGACCGATCTTGCGCACGCCCCGCCACGCCTCGGAGGCAGCCCCGAGCAGCGGCAAGCCTTCATGGCCTACACCCGGGCCTTCAGCGATGCCGACTTCGACCGCTTCAGCGCCTACTACACGGACGACGTGGTGTGCGAGCTCAAGGGTCTGCGCCTCGAGGGCAAGAGCGGCATCGTGAATTTCTACCGCGAGATGTTCGCAGCCGTTCGCGAGTCGCTCACGCTGCACCACCTCGTCGCCGACGATACGGGCATCGCGGCGGACATCACCTCGCAGTTCACGGCGATCGCCGATGCGCCGCGCTTCACGGTCGCCCCGCTCGCGAAGGGCGAGTTCGTGCGCGTGCGGGTGTTCGTCTACTACCGGCTGCGGGACGGCAAGATCTCGCATATCCGGGTCGCCCGCGCCGGAGAAGTCAGCGCGCCCCAACGCTCGGAGGGGATCGGCGGGCCCCCACGGGTGCGCGAAGGCTCGGGTCCGCTGAAGTTCACGTACGAGGCCATGCCGGCGCGCGTGGTCTTTCGGGCCGGCGCGCTCGAGGAGTTGCCGCAGGAGCTCGCGCGGGTCGGCTCGCGCGCGCTCGTGCTGTGCACGCCCGAGCAGCGCCCGCTCGGCGAGCGCGCCGCCGCTCTGCTCGGCGAGCGCGCGGCGGGCATCTTCGCTCAGGCGCGGATGCACGTGCCGATCGAAACGGCCCGCGCGGCCGGCTCCGAGGTCCGGCGGCTGTCGGCCGACTGCTGCGTGGCGATCGGCGGGGGCTCCACGACCGGGCTCGCCAAGGCCGTCGCGCTGGAGCTCGGATTGCCCATACTCGCCATTCCCACGACCTACGCCGGCTCGGAAGCGACGCCGATCTGGGGCATCACGGAGGCCGGAGTGAAGCGGACCGGCCGCGACGCGCGAGTGCTTCCACGCACGGTGCTCTACGACCCCCTGCTCACACTCTCCCTCTCCCCGGCCCTCTCGGGCGTGAGCGGCCTCAACGCCATCGCCCACTGCGTCGAGGGCCTCTACAGCGAGGCCGCCAATCCCGTGGCGTCGCTGATGGCCGAGGAAGGCATTCGCGCACTCAGCGGCAGCTTGCCGCGCGTGGTCCGGGATCCGGCCGGCGCCGATGGACGAGCCCAAGCGCTCTACGGCGCCTGGCTCGGCGGCATGGTGCTCGGCGCCGTCGGCATGGCTCTGCATCACAAGCTCTGTCACGTCCTCGGCGGAACGTTCGATCTGCCGCACGCTGAGACGCACGCGATCGTTCTGCCGTACGCCGTGGCCTACAACGCGGCGGCCGCCCCGGAGGCGATGCGCCGGATCGCGGCGGCGCTCGGCACGGCCGATCCCGCGCAGGGGCTGTTCGAGCTCGCGAGGTCGGTCGGCGCGCCGGCCGCGCTCAAGGACATCGGGATGAAGGCGGAGGGCATCGAGCGCGCCGTCGAGCTTGCCGCGGCGAGTCCTTACTACAACCCGGCGCCGATCCGGGCCGACGGGCTGCGCAAGTTGCTCCGGAACGCCTTCGAGGGCCGCCGGCCGGAGCCTTGAGCCGGCCGCCGTCAGGCCCCGTTCCGTCGCAGGAGCGAAGGCGACTCGAGCCTCTTCGTGAACATCGAGCGCTCGATCACGAAGTCCTTGTCGGTCGCGAAGCGCCGCAGCGTCTGCAAGTCCTCGTCGAGCCGCGCCGGGTCGCGCGAGTGGTAGATGAGTCGCTTGTTCTCGCAGGCCTGCGGGGAGGCGCGCTCCCAGAAGATGCGGCGCCGCTCGTCGGAGTATCGGTCGAGCACCTCGTCGCCGATCTCGCCGTGGATCACCGCGGCGAGCGCCTCGTACAGCACGAAGCAATCGAACATCCCCGAGGTGAGACCGAGCCCGCCGGTCGGATTGGTGACGTGGGCGGCATCGCCCGCGAGCACCACCCGTCCGACGCGGAAGCGCTCCGCGGCGCGCTGGTGCATGCGGTACGGGGAGTATTGCATCAGCTCGTAACCGGTCCCCGGCGGGAGGATGGCCCGGAAGTACGCGGGCATGCGCTCGAGCACTCCCTCCTCCGGGAGGCTCGCGTCCTCGCAGTACGTGCACCGCCACAGGCCCGAGTTGTCGATCTTCACGATGATCGCCCCGTACCGCGGGTCGATCATCAAGGTCGCGAGCGCGAGCCCCAGCCGCTGAAAGTCGTAGCGGACGTTGGTCGCGACGAAGCGCTCGGGCCAGGTGGTGCCGGCAAACTCGAGCCCGAGCGCCTGGCGCACCGCGCTGCGCGCGCCGTCCGCGCCGACGACCCAGTCCGCCCTCAGCTCGCGCGGCCCCTCGGGCGTGCTTGCCTGCACGGTGACGCCGGATGCGTCCTGCACGAGCCCCGTCACGCGCGTGTTCCACAGGACGGACGTGCCGGGAAGCCTGCGCAGATGCTCGAGCGCGACCTCGGCGAGCCGGTTCTGGCCGAGATGGATGTTGTAGGGATGCGCCGTGTGGTCGGCGAGCGCCGTGAGGCTCCAGCAGATGCTCTCCCCGGTCCTGAAGATCCGGTACATGTAGTCCTGCTTGGGCAGGCCGATCCGCTTCGCATCCTCGAGAATGCCGAGCCGCTCGAGCCCGTCGAGCACCGACCAGTGATAGACGATCGCGCGCGGGGAGTTGACGATGGCAGGCTCGGATTCGAGCACCGTGACCCGAAGCCCCGAGCGCGCGAGTCCGAGCGCGGTGAGCAGCCCGACCGGGCCGGCGCCCGCCACGAGAACACTGTCGTCGCTCATCGAAAGATTCTACACTCCCGCGGGCGAATCGCGACTCACCGCCTTCGAGGCCACTCAGATGACCCGCACCTCAGACCACATTCTCACCACGCACGTCGGCAGCCTTCCGCGCCCGCAGGATGTGGTCGACTGCCTGTTTGCGCAGGACCGGGGCGAGGCGCTCGAGCCAGCTCGCTTCGAGGAGGTCATCGGCCGCGCCGTCAACGACATCGTCGCCAAGCAGGCGGAGGTCGGCATCGACGTGGTGAGCGACGGCGAGATGAGCAAGATCAGTTATGCCACCTACATCCGCCACCGCCTGAACGGATTCGAGATCGGAACCGTTCCGCGCGCAACGCCGCAGGACCTGGACGACTATCCCGAGTACCGTGACAAGATCGCGGCCGCGGGCGCGACGCCGAAGTACGTTCGGCCGATCTGCAAGGGGCCGATCACGGTGAAGACGCTCGCGCCGGTGAGGCAGGACATCGAGCGCCTCGCGGGAGCGATCGCCGCAGCCCGCTCGGAGCGGGCATCGAGTGCGGCCGCTGCGCGAGGCGCCTCTCACGGACACTCCGGAGCTTCTGAAGGGTTCATCACGGCGGTCTCTCCCGGAACGATCGCCGTATTCCAGCCGAACGAGCACTATCCGACCCACGGCGCGTATCTCGAGGCGCTCTCCGCCGCGATGCGCCCGGAGTACGAGGCCATCGCGCAGTCCGGGCTCCTGCTCTCGATCGACTGCCCGGACCTCGGCATGGGCCGCCATATCCGCTTCCGCGCGGTGGACGACGAGGAATTCCTCCGCAACGCCGCCCTGCAGATCGAGGCGCTCAATGATGCGCTCGCCAACGTCCCCGCCGAGCGGGTGCGCCTGCACATCTGCTGGGGGAACTACGAAGGTCCCCACACGCGGGACATTCCCTTGAAGAAGGTGCTGCCCATCCTGCTGCGGGCGAAGCCCGCGCAGCTGCTCATCGAGGCTGCGAATCCCCGCCACGAGCACGAATGGGAACTCTGGGAGGAGACTCCCCTGCCCGACGACAAGGTGCTCGTGCCGGGCGTGCTCGACACCAGCTGCAATTTCGTCGAGCATCCGGAGCTGGTGGCGCAGCGCATCGTCCGCTTCGCGAAGCTCGTCGGCCGCGATCGCGTCATCGCCGGCACGGACTGCGGCTTCGGCACCTTCGCCGGATTCGGCGCGGTGCATCCGGCGATCTGCTGGGCGAAGATGCAGTCGCTCGTCGAAGGCGCGGGGCTTGCGACGCGCAAGCTTTGGCCGAAAGGCCACTGAGCGCACGGGCGGGCACGTTCACCGCCCGAGCTTGCGGATACGTTCATCGCCCGCTCGATGGGCCGATTCATCGCCCGCGCAACGGGCGCGTTCAACGACATGGAGCACACATGACTCAAAGCCTGTTCGACCGCGGCCTCGCCGCGCGCAAGGCCGTTCTCGGCAGCGACTACGTGGAGAAGTCCCTCGCCCAGGCGGACGAGTTCTCGCGGCCGCTGCAGGAGCTCGTGACGGAATACTGCTGGGGCGCGATCTGGACGCGCGAAGGGCTGCCGCGCAAGACGCGCAGTCTCCTCAACCTCGTGATGCTGACGGCGCTCAACCGCCAGCATGAGTTGAAGTTGCACGTGATGGGCGCGCTGCGCAACGGCTGCACGCCGACAGAGATCCAGGAAGCCCTCCTGCAGGCGACGATCTACGCGGGAGTGCCCGCGGGTGTCGAGGCGTTCCGCACGGCGCGGGCCGCCCTCGCCGAGTACGCCGCGAACCCGTCCACCTGACATTCTCGGAGACCTGACAGTGAGCGAGCCGATCGGCTTCGTAGGTATCGGCAACATGGGCGCACCCATGGCCGGGCGTCTGCTCGATGCGGGACATTCACTGGTCGTCTTCGACTTGAGTCCGCGGGCGACGGCTCCTTTGATCGCGCGCGGCGCGCGTGAGGCCGGCTCGGCGGCCGAGGTTGCCTCGCTCGCCGAAACGGTCCTCACGAGTCTGCCCACGCCCGACATCGTCGAGTCCGTTGCCCTTGGCGGCGAAGGCGTCGCCGCCGGCTCTCGCGTCAAGCGGCTGATCGAGCTGTCCACGTCCGGCCCGCGCGTCGCAGCGCGGGTCGCGCAGGGGCTCGCTGCGAAAGGCATCGCCTTCGTCGACTCCCCGGTGAGCGGCGGAGTGGCCGGCGCGCGCGCCGGAACGCTCGCCGTGATGGTGGCCTGCGAGCGCGCCGAGTTCGAGCGGTTGCAGCCCATCCTCAAGGTGATCGGCAAGCCGTTTCACGTCGGAGAGCGCCCCGGGCTCGGGCAGATGATGAAGCTCGTCAACAACCTGCTCTCCGGCGCGGCGCTCGCAATCACCTCGGAGGCGATGCTGCTCGGCGTGAAGGCGGGCCTCGATCCGGAAACCATGATCGACGTGATCAACGCTGGCAGCGGCCGCAACAGCGCGAGCCAGGACAAGTTCCCCAAGTCGATCCTGCCGCGGCGGTTCGACGCAGGCTTCGCGACCCGGCTCATGTTCAAGGATTTGAAGCTCTGCCTGGAGGAGGCCGAGTCGCTCGGCCTCACGCTCTGGGTCGCGAGCGCCGTCCGCCAGCTCTGGCTCAAGACCTTCAACGAGATCGGTCCGGATGAGGACTTCACGACCATCATGCGCTGCGTCGAGGGCTCGACGGGCGTCGAGGTCCGGGGCCGCGCCGCCCGAAGCTCGCGCGGCTGAGGCGAGCTAGCCGGCCGCCCGAGCGCGCACGAGCGACGGCGTCTCGAGCTTCTTCGCGGTGAGGAAGATCAGCCGCTGCAGGGACTGGTCGCGCGCCGCGTCGCGGAAGCCGACGAGCTGTGCTTCGAGCTCCGCGTCGCTCTTCGAGTGGTACACCATGCGCTTGAAGTTGCTCGCCTCCGGGGAGGCGTGCTCGAGAAAGGCTCGCCGACGCTCATCCGAGTAGCGGTCGAGCACCTCCTCGCCCACCTCGCCATGAATGACGGCGGCGAGCGCCTCGTACAGCACGTAGGCGTCATAGAGGCCCGAGGTGAGCCCGAGTCCGCCGGTTGGGTTCGTGATGTGCGCCGCATCTCCCGCGAGCACCACGCGACCGGCGCGCATGCGCTCCGCGCAGCGCTGATGCATGCGGTACGGCGAGTACTGCACCAGCTCGTACTGCTTGCTGCCCGGCAGGGCGACGTTGAAGTAGGCCGGCATGCGCTCGAGGATGGTCTCCTCCGGCAGGCTGTCGTCCTCGCAGTACGTGCAACGCCAGAGGCCCGTATGGTCGATGCGGGCGACGATCGCCCCGTACGGCGCATCGATCACCACGTTCGCCGAAGCGTAGCCGTACTTCGCGAAGTCGTAGCGGAGGTTGGTCGCAACGAAGCGCTCGGGCCAGGTCATGCCGTCCATGCTGAGGCCGAGCAGCTGCCGCACCGTGCTGTGCCCGCCGTCCGCGCCGACGACCCAGCCGGCGTCGAGCTCCACCGGCCCGCCGGGCGTGTCCGTCCGCAGGGTCACGCCCGCTCCATCCTGACTCAAGCCCACCACCCGCGAGCTCCACCGCACGCGCGCATGAGGGAAGCGCAGCAGGTGCTCGAGGATGATCCCGGCGAGCTTGTCCTGGCCCAGGTGCACCTGGTAGGGATGGGTCACATCGCCCGCGAGCGCGTTCATGTTGAGACGGATCCTCTCGCCCGTCTTCGGCACGATGATGCAGAGCTCCGGATTGGTGAAGCCGACTCGGATCGCATCGCCCAGGATGCCCACACGATCGAGCCCGTCGAGCACGGCCCAGTGATAGACGACGGCGCGCGGCGAGTTGACGATGGCCGCCTCGCTCTCGAGCACCGTCACATCCACACCGGCCTGCGCGAGGCCGAGAGCCGTGATGAGCCCGGTCGGGCCGGCGCCGACGACGATGACGTTATCGCGCTTCATCGCGCGCCGGCTCCAGGGTCGCCGGCCCGCACCGCATCGTCAACCGCAGCGCCGCGCTTCGGGACGAGGATGGTGCGCTCGAACGTCATGAACACTGTACCGTCGGCCTTCAGTCCCCGCGTGCGCACCGTGACGATACCTTGCGTGGGCCTCGAGACGGACTCGCGCTTGGCGAGCACTTCGGACTCGGCGTAGATCGTATCGCCGACAAATACCGGCGCAGCAAGCTCGATGCCCTGCCAGCCGAGGTTCGCGACGGCCTTCTGGCTCACATCACTCACGCTCATGCCGACGACGATCGAGAGGGTGAGGCAGCTGTTCACGATCGGGCGGCCGAACTCGGTCTTTGCTGCATACGCGGCATCGAAGTGCAGCGGATGGGTGTTCATCGTGAGCAGCGTGAACCAGGTGTTGTCCGCCTCCGAGATGGTGCGGCCGGGACGATGCTCGTAGAACGTCCCCCACGTTGAAATCCTCGTAGTCGCGGCCGCGGCTCTCACGCCAGCGCGACGGTCCGATCTGAACTGAGGCGGCAACCATGGGGCGACTCGATCTAGGGCTTCGACGGCGGCGTGCCGAGCAGGCTCTCGTTGTCCGCGCCGACCGCAGAGCATACGGCCTGCGTCAGGCGCTCGCCATTCAATCGGATGGGGTTGGCGAGGACCTTGAGGCTCGGCCGCTCCGGGTGCGGGACCGTGGCGATCATCCCCGAGCGGGCGACGAACGGATTGTCTAGCGCCTGGGGAAGATCGTGGACCGGGGCGATCGGCAGCCGCTCCCCGAGCTCGCGCAGCCAGTGCTGCGTCGAGTGCCGGGAGAACTCCGCGTCGAGGCAGGCGGTGAGCGCCTTGCCGTTGCGGTGCCGCAGCTCCAGCGTGGCGAATCGAGGGTCCAACTCCAGATCCGGGCGGCCGAGCCCCTGCGCGAGCGCGCTCCAGAACTTCTCCTTCATGCACATGACGTACACCCACCCGTCCGAGGTGGCATAGGTCTGCACCGGACCGACGGAGACATGAGCGCTGCGCTCCATCCGGCCGGTGACGTGACCCTCGTTGAGGTACCACGTCGCGACGTAGTTGAGCTGGTGCAGTGCCACGTCGAACAGAGAGACATCGACGTCACAGCCTCGTCCGGTCTGCCTCGCCTCGAGCAGGCAGGCGAGCAGGCCCACGATGCCCGTCATGCCACTCATGAAGTCGATGGTCGAGGTGCCGAACCGCGCGGGTGGACCGTCGGGCTCGCCGGTGAGGCTCATGAGCCCCGCCTCCGCCTGCATCAGGTAGTCGTAGCCCGGCCGCGCCGCCCGCTCGTTGTCGCGTCCATAGGCCGAGATGTGCAGGCAGACGATCGCCGGATTGAACGCCGAGAGGCTCGCGTAGTCGAGCCCGAGCTTCGCGGGCACATCGCCGCGCAAGTTGTCGATGATGGCGTGCGCACCGGCCACGAGCCGCTCGAGCGCCTGGCGGCCCTCCGCGGAGGTGAGATCGAGCGCGACGCTGCGCTTGTTGAGATTCCAGCCCTGGAAGTACTCGCTGTCGGCGGCCCCGAGCGGATAGGGGCCCCCGTATCGCGCGGCGTCGCCGCCCGTGAGAGCGTTCTCCACTTTGATGACCTCCGCGCCGAGATCCGCGAGGAACATCGAGCCGTAGGGCGCGGCGGCGAACTGCTCGAGAGCGAGCACTCGGATGCCCCGCAGGGGCTTCAGGGGCTCGGGCGTCGCGGGTGCCTCGGGCGCCGTCACGAGGGGGGATTTCGCCGGATCCATTGCCGCGAGATGACGATACGCTGCATCTCGTTCGTCCCCTCGCCGATGCACGTCAAGGGGGCGTCGCGATAGAGCCGCTCGACGTCGTACTCCTTCGAGTACCCGTAGGCGCCATGGATGCGCAAGGCCTCGATGCTGTTCTCGAGCGCCGCCTCGGAGGCGAAGTATTTCGCCATGCCCGCCTCCATGTCGCAGCGGCCACCCCGGTCGAAGGCCGTCGCGGCATCGAGCGTCAGGAGCCGCGCTGCGCGCGCCCGCGTCACCATCTCCGCGAGCTTGAGCTGGATCGCCTGGTGCTCGCAGATCGGCTTGCCGAAGGTCCTGCGGGACTGCGAGTACTGCGTCGCGAGCCGCAACGCTTCTTCGGCGATGCCGACCCCGCGGGCCGCGACGTTGATGCGCCCGAGCTCGAGGCCGCCGGTCGCCTGGTAGAACCCCTGACCCTCGACCGCTCCGATGAGGTGGTCCGCAGGGATGCGGTAGCCGGAGAAGCTCAACTCGGCCGAATCGATCGACTTGTAGCCGAGCTTCTCGAGGGGCTTGCCGGCCCGCATGCCCTCCCCCTTCGGAGCGATGAACAGGCTCATGCCCTTGTGGCGGGGCTCGGCGGCGGGATCCGTCTTCACGAGCAAGGCGAAGCAGGAGCCCTCGACGGCGTTCGTGATCCACGTCTTGGTGCCGTCGATGACGTAGCAGTCCCCTTCGCGCCGCGCGGTCGTGCGGATGCCCTGCAGGTCGGTCCCGCCGTTGGGCTCCGTGAGCGCGATGCCGCCGCGAATCTCGCCCGTCGCGAGCTTCGGCAGCCAGCGCGCCTTCTGCTGCGCCGTCCCGAACCGCTCGATGGCGAGCGCGAGCATCAGGTGAGAGTTGAAGATGCCGGTGATCGACATCCAGACGGAGGAGATGCGGATGACGATCTCGGCGTAGATCGCCGCGGGAAGCGCGAGCCCGCCGTACTCCTCGCCGATCGTTGCGCCGAAGAGCCCGAGCTCCTTCATCTGCTCGACGAGCTCGGCTGGGTAGCGATCCGCGTGGTCGTACTCGCGGACGACCGGGCGCACGTCCCGCTCGATCCACCGATCCACGGCCGCGAGGAGCTGTGCCTCCTCGGCGGCGTCGCGCTCGCGCACGATCCTATCGGCTTTCCGACCCGGCGCCGGTCGTGGCTTTCGGGGGCGGCGCGCTCGCCAGCCCGAAGGCGACCTCGCGGCCATTGGCCGCCACGAATCCGTTGACGAAGCCCCCGTCGCGCCCGTCCTTGCGCGGGTTGTACCTCACCCGGATCTTGTCCCCGACCCGGACCAAATTGGGCCGCCAGCCCGCGCGGTAGAAGTTATTGACGCTGTGGCCTTCGAAGTCGACGGCCTTTGTCTTGCCCTCACTGCCGGGGACGACGAGCGTGAGGCTCATGTGGGGGTTGATGACGCGGATGCTCTGGACGACGCCGGACACCCAGACGTTCTTGGTGAAGTCGTACATCGCAGCCGAATGGTGCGCGAAAGCGCTCGAAATCCCCCCTGCGGCGAGGGCCAGCGTCAACAGCGCCGTGCTTACTGCTTTGCTCATGGTCTCAACTCCATCGTCCGTTGCGGTGCATCCGCACCGGCTGCTACGAACGTGCTCACTTGTCCGCTGTGGTGGCCGAAGTCGCGTGCCCCTTCTCGAGCGCCTGCAGGTGATCGAGCCAGGCTTCCTCGTCGCACTCGTAGGGGAGCAGGATGCCCTCTGGACCGTTTGGAAGGAGCGTCCACTTCTTCTCAGCGGTCAGCGGCTGGGTGTAGAAGGTCGGGTCCGTCAGGGTCCAGTCGTCCACGAGCACCTTCGCGCCCCCGACGGGCTTCGCCAGATGATACCGCTCGACGATGCGGGCGTCGGCACTATGCGGATACGTCTGGTCCACTTGCTCCTTGAGGGACGTGGTGGTGACGACGAGCGTGTCGCCCTCCCAGCGCGCCACGGAGTAGCCGTTCCGGTCCGGCACACGATCGCTCTCGGCAATGACCTTGTCACCGAGGTAGAGCTGGCGGATCTCGCTCCATGCCTCGTAGAGGACCACGATCAGGTCGGGAGTCTGGACGATCTCCATCGGATAGCCGCCGGAGAACATCATGTTGGCGGGCATCCCTGAGCCCAAGCAGTGCGCGCCGGGATTGTCGGACGTCGGGCTCACGAGCGCCTGATAGGCGTCCACTTTCTCCTTTGCGAGGGGTGTGAACGGCAGCTCGGGCCTGCGCCCCCGTACGAACCGGCGGCGGGCTCCGGGCTCGACGTACTGACCCCACACGCCCGAGAAGTTTGGGTGGTGCGCGGGCGCTGCATGCGCGCGCGGGAGGCTCAGGCAGCCGAACGCCGCCGCCGCCGTCAAGAGCTTAAGCCCGTTCCCGATGGGTCCTCGCATGCGCTCCTCCTCCCTACTTCGGGGCCGCCGGTGCCTTCACGTGGCTCCCCTTCTCCGCGGCGGCATGCCCCTCCGAGGTGCTCGGCAGATTCTCATTGAGGTTCGGCAGGCACTCGTTCTCGGGGATGTCGCTGTAGTCCTCGCGGATCCAGCGCTTGGTGCTCTTCCACTCGCCCTTCCACATGTCCGGATCGGTCATCGTGAACTCATCTTGGAGCGTGTGGCCGTCGTCGCGCAGCGTGATGCGCTCGACGATGTGCAGCTTCTCCGAGATCGGGATGCCCATGTCGATGTAGTGGTGGTCTGTCGCGAAGTACAGCGAATCGACGATGAGCGCGTCCTTCGTCCAGTGTCCGATCGACTCGCCGTTGTAGGTGTCGACCACCGTATCGAAGGGTGTGTGCTTGCGTCCGTCGGTGTAGATGACCCGTACGCTGTCGAAGAAGCTGTCGATCATGATTACCGCGGTCGGCAGCTGGACGATGGCGATCGGCCAAACCCGGGTCAAGATCATGGGCATGCCGATCGGCCAGCACTGGCCGCTCGCGTCCCGGAAGGACTTACCGGCTTTCCTCGCCGCTGCGGCCTGCCTCATCGCGTCCTGTCCCGCTTGGTAGAACTGCGGATACGGGGGACCGAACATGAAGTCGGCGAAGGAGTGGCGCAGGTTGATGAACCAGTTTCCGGTCAGGTTGAACGGAGGCTTCGGGCGCGGCTTCGCGAGGTTCTGCGGAGCGAGCGCCCCGTAGTAGCCGTCATGCTTCTGCGCAAGCTGAGCTTCCTGGTCCCCGCCCAGTCCTCCCCGCGGCTGCTGCCCGTGAACCGCCGCGGCGGCCGCGAGCGCCAACCCCCCCGCGAGCGCCCACGCGAATAATCTGCCGGATGCCGACCTCTTCATGTTCCCCCCCTCGAGCGCGCCGCTCGGACTGAAAGCCTCACCTCTCGCCCGCGCGCTTCTGCTCGCCGCCGAGGACTTGACCGTTCGCGAGGACGATGGAAACGTACTGGCCGCCCGGCGTCCCATCGCGGAGCGGCCTCATCGTCACCGTAACTTTGTCTCCTGGCTTGAGCGTCGTGCGCTTCCAGCCGACGCGGACGAGATTGTTGGGACTGTTCATCTCGACCGCCCACACGGAAGTGGTGCCGTCCTTGTTCGCAACGTCGACCTTGAAGCTGGAATGGGGGTTCGTCCAATGAAAGTCGATGATGGTGCCCGACACCGTCACCATCTTCGACAGGTCGAACATCGCCCCGGAGTGGTGTACGTAGGCAGGTGTCGAGAAGAGCACGAGCACCGCGCCGCCGATGACCCTCGCCGGCCATCCCGCGAGCGAGTGACGCCCCCGCGCCGACAAGCCGCGCTTGCGCGAGTCCTCCCGCCGTGGCAGCTCCACATCACTGTTCATCGTCTCGCTCCTCAATGGCCTGTCCGTCTTCGGGCTGCGGCCGGCCCCGTCGCGGCAGACACACGGCTCTGCCCCGCTGTTGACTGGTCAATGTTACCGCCCGGCGGTCACGGCTGCTACCCGCCACGTGGTTCATTACGGAAATTTCCCGCCCGTTCATCTTAGCTCGACAGGGGAGACGGCGTTTCCGGGCGCCGGCAGTGTTGCGTGTCCCCGAGAAGGGCAACGAACATCGAGGGGCATGCCATGAGTAGACTCACGAGTACGGGATTCCAGGGTGCATCGGCTGCCGCCGTGCTGCTCTTCTTCGCGGCCACCGCCGCCCTGGCGTCGCCCGCAGTGGCCGACACGGGCGACCCTGCCGCCCCAGCCTCGACGCCGGCAGCGGCCTCTCCGGCCGCCCCCCCGGCGAGCTCCACCCCGACGGCCGTCAAGCCAACCGCGGAGCGCTCCCCGATGCTCGCTCAGTCGGGCGCAGGCGAGACCCCCGCCCTGCAAGTTGCGCAGGCCGAGCCGCCCCAGGCCTCCGGGCAGCAGGTCGCGCAGGCCGGTCCTCCCCAGCCATCCGATCAGCAGGGCACTGCGCCCCAGGCGAGCCAGCTGGAGCAGGTCATCGTCACCGGGTCGCACATCTCGGAAAGCACCTTCACCTCCCCCACGCCCGTCACGGTCATCGATAGCGCCACCATCCAGTCCCTCGGGCTGGTGGACGTGGGCGACGTGGTCAACGAGATCCCCGCGAATTCGGATTTCACGAGCGCCGCGAACGTCGGACTCGGCAATTTCTACATCGGCGCCCAATTCGCGAACCTGCGGGGACTCGATCCCTTCTACGGCACTCGTACGCTCACCCTCGTCAACTCGGAGCGCTTCGTACAGACGGCCGCCGGCGGACAGGTGGACCTCAACGTCATCCCGTCGATCATGATCTCCCGCGTGGACACGGTGACCGGCGGCGCCTCGGCGGCTTACGGGTCGGATGCCGTGGCCGGAGTGGTCAACATCATCCTCGACAATAAGTTCGTGGGCTTCAAGGCACAGTTCGACGGCGGGGAGACGACCTACGACGATGGCGGAGACTTGCACGGCGCGGTCGAGTGGGGCACGGCCTTCATGGACGGCCGGGTGCACAACGTCTTGGCCGCCGAATACGAGGACGCGCAGGGAATCGGCGAGTGCGGTGAGGTGCGGCCCTGGTGCCAGCAGGCAGAAGGCGAGTTCACGAATACCGGCTACACCACCAACGGCATGCCGCACTACATCGTCGGCCCGAATGCCACGAGCTACTCTCCGTACACCGGCATGCTGGCGGGGTTCGCCGGCCCCGGCCCTTCGTTCCCCGGCCCGAGCATCGGCGAGTTCAACAGCGCTGGAACCGCGCTCGTGCCATTCAATCCGGGGACCTACGGCTCGGGTGAGGGCCCGTTCACGCCCACCGAGGCCGGCAGCGGGCCGAATTATTACGACAGCGTCACGATCCGGCCGCCGGTCACCCACTGGTCGGTGTACAACCGCACGAGCTTCGACATCACGGACAGCCTGCAGGCGTCCCTCGATGTGTCATTCGAGCAGCGGCGCGCGACGAACGTCCAAGGGTCGGACGGACCCGGGGGCTTCCCCGCCGCTGCGATCTATTCCGACAACGCCTATCTTCCCTCCTCGGTTGCAAGCTCATGCGTGCCGGCGTGCTGGTTCTACGCCAACACCTCGAATGATCTCTCCCTCATCAACAGCACGCAGACCAACGTCGGGCGGGTCGTGCTCGGACTGAAGGGGGATCTGTTCGCCGGCTGGACGTGGGATGGGTACTACGAATGGGGCGAGACGGGCACCCGGGAAAGACTCGCGAACGACGTGGTTGAGAATCTCCAGGTCTCGCCGGCCCTGACGGGCGCCTTCTCGGAGCCGCCCGGCACCTACGACTTCTTCAACTGGGCCCTCAACGCCGTGGTCAATCCTGCGAACGGTGACACCGTCTGCGCCGCCACGCTCCCCGGCAACCCGTCATACAGCCCTCTCGCGGCCGGATGCGTACCG
Source organism: uncultured Gammaproteobacteria bacterium (assembly GCA_963849095.1). GTDB lineage: Bacteria > Pseudomonadota > Gammaproteobacteria > Steroidobacterales > Steroidobacteraceae > JASHUC01. The sequence goes on along the minus strand of CAWKGA010000008.1, from coordinate 850,220 downwards.
CTCGACCTCTTCGGCGCCGACAAAGCGAGTCCCGCCGCGCTCGCCTACGCCTTCCGTACGCTGCAGGAGAATGCCGCCTTCACGCAGCAGGTCGTCTCCTACAACGCGCACGGCGATCTGTTCTCGGGCTGGGGCGCGGGACCCATCGCTGCCGCGATCGGCGCGGAATACCGGCATTCCATGGCTTCCGTCACTCACGACCTGGCCGATCAGCCCTGGTACAGCCAGTACCTGCTGAGCTATGGAGGGGATTACAGCGGAGACATCGACGTGGTCGAGGGATTCGGCGAGCTCGACGTGCCGATTCTCAAGAACCTGCCGTTCGCCAGGAATCTCGACCTCAATCTCGCCGTGCGCGAGACCGAGAACGACTCGAGCAACACCGACACGGGCGTCTCGACCCGGTACGACTTTCCGAGCTTCAAGGCGGGCCTGGTCTGGGATACGACCGACTGGATGCGCTTCAGAGCCACCCGCTCGCGGGACACCCGGGCTGCGAGCTTCCAGGAGCTATTCTCGCAGACCGTCGCCTCGGGAGGGCTGTTCGGCACCGTGGAGAACCCGTGGGTAAATGGGCCCGGTTCGCCCGAGTACGGCGCCCCGGTCGATCCGGCCAAGGTCACGGCGGGCGGCTACGCCGCGAGCGTCGGGCTGCGGCCCGAGACAGCGGATACCACCACGATCGGCATCGTCCTCACGCCCGAGGGAGCCCTCGACGGGCTGCAGCTCTCGGCCGACTGGTACGACATCGTCCTCGACGATGCGATCTCGGAGCTCGGCTCGTCGAATCTCATCAACGCCTGCTTCAGCGGGTTCACCTACTACTGCCAGTTCATCAGCGGCACGCCGAACTCCACGGGCGGCTTCAGCAACATCACCGCCGTCAACAACTTCAATCTCAACATCGGCAGCTACATCACGCGGGGTTTCGATTACGAGGCCGACTACAAGTTGCCCCTCAGCCGCTTCGCTTCCGGGCGCTCCGACACCCTCGACTTCCGCATCCTCGCCACCTATCAGTACGATCAGATCATCAGCCCGGGCGCCGGCCTTCCGGTCTACAACTACGCCGGCGTATCCGGCCCCACCGCGGCGTTCGGCGACTTCAACACCGAACCGAAGTGGCAGGGCAACGGATTCATCACCTACGACAATGGACCGTTCACCGGGGTGGTGCAGGTGCGCTACATCGGGTCGGGCAAGTATCTGGCGATCGACCCCAACACGGGATTGCCGGTGGTTGCTCCCGGACAGCCCGGCTACAGCCCGGCCTACGCCGCGAGCATCAACGACAACTCCGTCTCGTCGGCCGTTTACTTCAACCTCTCGGTCGCGTACACGCTCCCGTTCTGGCAGGGCACGAACCAGAAGCTTCAGGTGTTCGGAACGCTGGACAATGTCTTCAACCGCTATCCGCCGATTGCGCCGGGTGGAAACGGCTACCCGACCAATCCGGTGTACTTCGACACCTACGGCCGGACCTGGAGGGGGGGACTACGGTTGCAGTTCTGATGTCAGAGGCGCTCGCGTAACCTGACGCGGCGCACGACCCGGCAGCTCCTCAGGAACTGCGGGTAGGTCGGAGTGAGGTCTGCGGGCGCAAGGCCCGCAGACCGTCCAGTCGGCTCCATGCGGCCGCGAGCCGCCGGTACGCGGCCTCACACCTCGGGCTCGACGACCGCCACTGTTCGAATTGCGCGTGCAGCTTGCCCGTTGGCCCGCGCGCGTCGAGCCTCGCTATCCACACACTCGCCTCGATGTCGAGCTTGTTTCCCATCGGGTGCAGGGACCGAAGACCGCTGCCTGGCCCGACGGCCCCGGGGGTCCGCATCCGTCTGAAACGCATAGATGTAGTCCGCACAGAGCCTGACGCCATTCGCGGTATGCTTCTCGACAGTGTTCTCCGAGATGCCGAGCCTCGCCGCAATCTCCTTCTGAGACAGACCATAGAGCTTGCGCAGCGTCAGCACCTGACGGCATCGCTCCGGCAGGGATGCCACGGCCCGCGCGAGGAGTTTCAGCTCCTGCCGCGTGCTCAGCTGCTCATACGCGCTGGGTCTTTCGTCTAAGACGCTCGTCGCGCCCGATTCCGCCATGAGATCGTTGAAAATCATCCGTTCGCGGCGCGCCCACTCGAGCGCCACGTTGCGCGCCGCCGTAAACAGAAAGGCATCGGGATGGCGGATCCCGACGAGGGCGCCGTCGGGCAGGCTGAGGAGCCTTGCGTAGGTCTCTTGAATACCGTCCGCGACATCGAAACGCGCCTTGAGGAAGCGCCGCAGATAGCTGCGCAGCCGCGCCTCGTGCACGAGAATCTGCTGTGCGAACCACGTCTGCCTGTCGAATTCGACCATGTCCCTCCACACGGTCATCCGCTTGCTGCCGGCTCAGCGCTTCGCCCTGGTGGGCGCGCCTACGGAGAATACTCGGCCATCCGTCGTTGAGAAGTCAATCCAGGCGCCGGCCCACGGGGCCGGGCGCGGGCCTGGGAGGCGAGCTCACTGGCAGCTCACGACCTTCTGCAGCACATTGCGCCACTCGCACTGCCCGTGCGTGAGGTACCAGTGGAACGTGAGGGGTGCGTAGAAGAGGAACCCGGCGCCGAGCAGTGCGCACATCGCCCCGAGCAGGACCGTGCGCCGCGTGCGAAGCACCGGCCAGCGCTCGCCGGCCTCGGCCGCCGCGAGGGGCACGAGACACAGCGTCAGCAGCAGTCCGATGAAGTAATGGTAGAGGTACATCACGCGGTACGTGCCGAGATAGAGGTGCACGGCCATGAACACCAGATACTGCAGGAGCAGCATGATCGTGAGGGCGCGGCGCTCGGGATGAGCCGCGGGCCGGCCGCCGGGCCGCGGCAGCGCGATGAGCGCGAGCGAGGCAATGAGCCCCGCGAGGCCGAGTAGCCATCCGACGGGATTGCCGACGAGCTGGACGTACGCCGTCTCGCGTCCGGTCGAGTCCCAGCGATAGTTGATCGTCCCCCAGCCGAGCGGCCATTCGAGCGGCGCCGAGCCGTTCGGATCGGATCGCGGCACACCCTTGAAATCGGCCGCCATGAATCGGCTGTAGTCGCGCGCCGCACCCCACACCACCGCGGGCGACAACGGTCGCTCGTGATCGAGGTATGCCGCGTAGGGGCTCGAGATGAACCTCAAATCCTTGCGGCCGGCGGGACTGTGAGCGTCGGGCGGTACTCGATTGAGGGCGAAGTGGAGCGTGAACACGGCGGTGACGGCCGCGAGACAGCCCGCGACCATGATGGCGCTGTCGCGCCCCGCCGTCAGTAGCAGGGGCCCTCTCGGCGCGGAGCGCCAGCCCATCGCGATGCGTCTCACGACCAGCATCGCGCCGAGCGGCGCGAGGACCGCGGCATTCACCTTCACCATGACCGCGAGGCCGAAAGCGACCCCGAAGGTGAGCTCGAGCAGCGGCGAGCTGCGGCGGCCGCGCTGCGTGCTCACCGCGAAGCACAGCAGGGCCGCGAGCACGAAGGCGATCTGGAACGCATCGAGCTCAGCGGCTCTGAACTGCACGATGAACGCGTTCTGGAAGACGTAGAGACTCGCAAGCGCGAGAGCGGCGAGGGTCGATCGCGTGAGGACGAGCATGAGCGCGAAGAACAGCACCGCCCCGAGCACGGCAAATACCCCGGAGACGAGCCTCACGCCCGCAAACGAGTAGTCAGGAGGAATCAGGTCGCCCGCGATCTGCTTGTCCCAGCCGACGCGCCGGGTGTCGATCCCACGATTCGGATGCAGCAGCATGTCGCCGGCGGCGAGCAGCGCGAGGCCGAGCGGAGGATGGCTCGCGAACTGCGCGATGCCCTCCTCGTAGCGCTCGATGGAGGTGAGGTAGTAGCTCTCGTCCCAGATCGGATGAGCGGGCCGGCCGAGGCCTGCGAGGAAATTCACCGACGCGGCGAGCACGACCAGCGCCGCCGCCGCGGCAACGGCCAGGCGGCGCCGCGGAGCCTCGCCGAGGGATCCCCTATGCCGCCCGCGGGTCAATTCGAGCTCGCCACCTGCTCCGGAGCCTCCTCACGCATGATCGGCGCGGGAACGGGTGCGCTCGGCACCTGCTCCGGCACCTCCTCGGGTGTGACCGGCGCGGGAACGGCCGCGCGCTGCGGCACGGCGCCATGCCGCCGCACGACCTCGACGGTCCCTTCGATCGTGAAGATGAACCCGTCGGGCCCGATCTCGATCCGCTTGGCGCCCTGGCGCGGCAGCGGGATGCGGCACTTCCAGCAGTAGCGAATGAAGGCCGCGGCGAGAATCGGAAACTCGAATTTGCGGCGCTCGGTCGTTTCCGTCCCGCGGCGCTGCACGACGACGAGCAGGCCCGGCTCCGGATCGGACTCGATCTGCGCGGCGACGATCGTCCCGAAGGCGAGCAAGCCGCCCTGCTCGCAATCGAGCTCGAGCACCGCATCGACCGCGGTCTCGATCGGCAGCATGAGCTTGCGCACTTCGCGGACCTGAAGTTTTGCCATGGGAAGGAAGTCAGCAAGGACAGCGTCGGTTCCCGAGAAATTGCAGCGATGCGGCTCCGCCCGCTGTGAGCAAAGTCACGCCTGCGGCAACATCCTGCCAGCTAGACCGTACAACCGCGACACAGCCGGCATTCCGTCCGGACAGGGGCGGCCGCAAGCCTCGCGACCGGGGGTCGGCGGCGGCTACTATCCGCGGTCCCCGCCGGCGTGCGGCATCGATCCTGACACCGGGTGAAGCTGATAAACTCGTCCTTCAAGCGCCCGGCCGGCGAGCGGATTATGACTGCGCATTCAGACCTCAAGCTTTACATCGACGGCGAGTGGATCGGCGCGGGCCAGCGCCGGGTTCACCGGGTAGTCAATCCGGCGACCGGCGGGACCCTCGGCGAGCTGCCCCTCGTCGACGCGGCGGATCTCGACCGGGCACTCCAGGCAGCCGATCGCGGCTTTCGGCAATGGCGGCGCTCGACCACCGAGGAGCGCGCGCGAGTCCTCAAAGGCGCAGCCCAGCTCATCCGCCAGCGAGTGGACCACATCGCGCGGATCGCCACCCTCGAGGAAGGCAAGACCGTCGCCGAGACCCGGGTCGAGGCGCTGGTCACGGCGAACCTCTTCGAGTTCTACGCCGAGGAATGCCGTCGGACGTACGGCCGCGTGCTCGTTCGCCCGACGGGCACCCGCTCTGTCGTCGTGAAGGAGCCGGTGGGACCCGTGGCGGCCTTCGCGCCCTGGAATTTCCCCATCGGCAATCCGGGCCGCAAGCTCGGCGCGCCCGTCGCGGCCGGCTGCTCGGTCATCCTGAAGCCGGCCGAGGAGGCTCCGGGGTCGGCCATCGAGGTGGTTCGTGCGCTGGTCGATGCCGGGTTGCCTGCCGGTGTCGTGCAGCTCGTCTTTGGCGTTCCCGACGAGGTCTCGAGGCATCTGCTCGCGTCCCCGATCATCCGCAAGCTCTCGTTCACCGGCTCGACCACCGTCGGCAAGCATCTGCTCCAGCTTGCCGCCTCGACGGTCAAGCGAACGACGATGGAGCTCGGCGGCCATGCGCCCGTCATCGTGTTCGACGATGCCGATCTCGGCCGCTCGGTCGAGCTGCTCGCTACCGCGAAGTGCCGCAACGCGGGACAGGTGTGCGTCTCGCCGACCCGCTTCTACGTCCAGCAAGGCATCTACGACCGGTTCGTGGCGGCCTTCGGCGAGCGCCTCCGCAAGGTCAACGTCGGTGACGGCCTGCTCGAGACCAGCCAGATGGGTCCCATGGCGAATCCGCGCCGCCCCGCGGCGATGGAGCAATTCATCACCGATGCAATCGCGTGCGGAGCGAAGCTCCAGACCGGCGGCGAGCGGCACGGCAAAGAGGGGTTCTACTGGAAGCCGACCCTGCTCTGCGACGTTCCGCCGAGCGCCCGCATCATGAACGAGGAGCCCTTCGGACCGGTCGCCGTGCTCACGCCGTTCGCGACCTTCGACGAGGCGGTGGAGCAGGCGAACCGCCTGCCCTACGGACTCGCCGCCTACGCGTTCACCGAGTCCGCGAAGCGCGCGCTGCTCATCGGGGATGCGATCGAGGCCGGCATGGTCGGCATCAACACGGTGGGCATGGCTGCGGCCGACTCCCCGTTCGGCGGCGTGAAGGAAAGCGGCCACGGCGCCGAGGACGGGCCCGAGGGCCTCGACGCCTGCCTCGTCACCAAGGCCATTCATCAGGCGTGAGCGCCGCCGTGCCGCAGCCCGAGGCGAACGCATCCGCGGTCAGAGCCGCGACGGCGTCGCTGGTCACGGGGTGCTGGAGCACGCAGGTCATCCATGCGGCCATCGAGCTCGGCATTCCCGACCGGCTCGCCGCCGGGCCGGCAGGCAGCGCGGCGATCGCCGAGGCCGCTGGCACGCATCCCCGTGCGACCTTCCGCCTGCTGCGAGCCCTCGCAAGTCTCGGCCTCTGCAACGACCTCGGCGGCAGCCGCTTCGAGCTCACGGCGGCCGGACATCTGCTGCGCTCGGACTCACCTGGGTCCCTGGTGGCACTCGCGCGCCACTGGGGCACCCGAACCTGGGCTGCTCTCCCTCACCTCGAGCAGACGGTGAGGACCGGCGCCGCCTGGTCCCACGGCGGCCGCGAGGGCTTCACCGCAATGGCCCATCGGCCGCAGGAGGCGGCGGTGCTCAATCGCTCCATGGTGGAGCAGACACTGCAGGTCGCCACCTCGATCGTCCAGGCGTATGACTTCTCGCGCTTTCGCACGGTGATCGACGTGGGAGGCGGATATGGCGCACTGCTCTCCGTGGCGCTCGAGGCCTACCCGCATCTGCAGGGCGCTTCCGCCGATCTCGCCTACATGGAGCCCGAGGCCACCGCTTTCCTGCGCGGGCGCGGCCTCGGTGAGCGCGCGCGGTTCATCCCGACCGACTTCTTCGACTCCGTCCCGCCGGGCGCCGACGCCTACCTGCTCAAGTACATCATTCACGACTGGAGTGACGTCGACGCCGCGGAAATTCTGCGCAATACGCGCGAGGCGGCGGGCAGCCGGGGAGCGGTGCTGCTGATCGAGCGGATCATCCCGGAGCGCATCACGCAGGAGCCGGAGCATGCCGGAGTCGTCTGCGGCGACATCAACATGATGGTCGCGACCGGAGGGCTCGAGCGGACGCAGGAGGAATACCGGCGGCTGCTCGAATCGGCTGGGCTCGAGCTCACGCGTATCATCCCCACCGCGTCGACTTTCAGCGTCCTCGAGGCCCGGGCCTCGGGCTGATGCGAACGCTCCGGCCCGGCCACCGATCACCGCGGATCCCGACGCCCCTATGAGCAGCGAGTCGAGCCCCACCGCACCGCAGCCCTCGAGAACACGCGCCTTCTCCGCGCTGTTCCTGATCGAGATGTGGGAGCGCTTCGGCTTCTACGGCATGCAGGTGCTGCTCGTCGTCTTCATGATCGAGTACCTCGGGTTCGCCGAGGCGCGCGCAAATCTCACCTGGGGCGCGCTCGCCGCGATGATCTATGCCGCGCCCGTGCTCGGCGGCTGGATCGGCGACAAGGTCCTCGGCGCGCGGCGTACGACGATGCTCGGAGCGATCGTGCTCGGGATCGGATACGTCCTCTTGTCGGTGCCCTGGGACCGCGTGATTGCGGGCCGCTGGGCGACTCCGCTGCTGTTCTTCTCGATGGGCGTGATCGCAACCGGTAACGGCCTGTTCAAGGCGAACCCGAACAATCTGGTCTCGCGCCTGTACGAGGGCGATCCCTCGAAGCTCGACGGCGCGTTCACGATGTACTACATGGCCATCAATGTCGGGGCCTTCATCTCGCAGTCCCTGACGCCGTGGATCCGCGTGCACTACGGCTGGCACTGGGCGTTCCTCACCTGCGCGGCCGGCCTCGCGATCGGCATCGCGCAGTTCCGCTTCCAGCGGCGGCTCGTCGCGCACATCGGCTCGGCGCCGGACTTCGAGCCGTTGCGGCTCGGCCGGCTCGCCGCGGTCCTCGGGGGAACCCTCGTGCTCGCGGTGCTCATCGCGCTCGTCGTGCAGAACATCGCGATTGCCCGGGCGATCGTGTGGCTGTCCGGCCTCGTCTTGCTCGGGCTATTCGCGGTGCTGATCTCCGGCGGTGGGCGGAGCGAGCGCAGCGGCCTCATCGCGATGCTGCTCCTGACCGCTCAGTCGATGCTGTTCTTCGTCTTCTACCAGCAGATGTCGACCTCGCTCACCCTGTACGCCCTGCACAACGTCCGGCTCGACTTCCTCGGCTATCACGTGCCGCCCGAGCAGTTCCAGGTGCTCAATCCTTTCTGGATCGCGTTGCTCTCCCCCGTCCTCGCCCTGCTCTACGGCTCGCTCGGCCGGCAGGGCCGCGACCCGTCGGTCGCCGGCAAGTACGCCTGGGGCTTCGCGCTGCTCGCGCTCGGATTCTTCGTCTACGCCGTCAGCGGCGGCCACGCCGTCGCCGGCCGCGTGTCGGCGTGGTGGATGGTGTGGGGCTATCTGCTTCAGTCGGCGGGCGAGCTGCTCATATCGGGGCTCGCCCTCGCGATGGTCTCGCGCTACGTCGGCCCCGCCCGACGCGGACTCATGATGGGTGCGTGGCTGCTCTCGAGCGGCATTGCGCAGTACCTGGGGAGCGACGTGGCCAATTACGCGAGCGTGCCGGCCGGCATGACCGATCCGCTCGCGACGCTTCCACTCTACATCCACCTCTTCTGGGTGCTCGGGTGGGTGGCGGTCGGAGGCACGGTCGTCGCCATCCTGATGCTGCCGCTCCTGCACCGGCTCGACGCGAGCCACCGCGCCGGTCAGGCTTCGGCCGGCGCCGGGCGCGAAGGCCAGATGGCCGGTGTGCCGGGCGCCTAGCCGATACCCTTCACGCGCTCGATCATCTGAAGGATGGGCTTTGCGACCGAATCGCCCTGAAGGATGCTCTGGTGGGTCGCCTTCGGCAGCACGATGTGCGAGACCGGCTGCAACCGGCTGACGAGCTCCTCGCTCGCCTTCAGCCATTCATCCATATCCGGCCGCGACTGGAACGGCCACTTGCCGAGCGGCTGCAGCGCCGTGATGACGACGCACGGCACCTGCGGCAACGGCCAGGCCTTGCGTGCCTCATCGAGCGTTTCGGGGAGGGCGGCAAGCTCGCGGCGCGCGCCCGCAGACATCTTGGCTTCGGCATCGCGCCATTCACCGGGCGTCGATTTCCGCATCCGCTCGTAATAATCCTCGGTCATCGGGTCCACGAACACGATGCCTGCCGTCTCGGCCGGGAAATCGTGCGCGAACACTCGCGTGTACAGGCAGCCGGCCGAGTAGCACACGAGGATGACCGGGGGCTGAATGCCCGCGACGGCCAGGAGCACACGCAGCTCGCGCGCGGCCTGCTCGGCCGTGGGCGGCTCCGGTCCCGAGCCGGAGCGGCCGAGGCCCGCCCGCTCGTACGTGAGCGTCTGGGTCTCATCCGCAATTTGATCCTGGAGCGCCGTATACGGAGCGAACCCCCCCTCGATCCCCGCCTCGAAGACTACCGCCGGGCGGCCCTTGCCCCGGATACGCGCCTCGAGCTGGTAAGGACCGATGGGGATCAACGTGGGCCTTGATACCAGCCACGCAATAGAGGAAGTTACGAGCGCGAGCACGCACAAGCTCACGAGGCGCCAGATCCGTCTTCGCATTGGTGTCATCACGCAGCAGCCCGATCACGCCGAACGGCGGTTGCAGAAGGCGATAGCTTAGCCGAGCGCTGTCCCGGCTTCCGATCTCCCGGAGAAGACCATGTCAGAGCGAACAAAGAACCAGGTCCAGGAAACACTGCAGCCGACCACACGCGCCGACTTGAGCGACTCCGGACGCGCGCGCCGCCGCTTCCTCGAGCGCACCGCGCTTGCGGCGGCCGGCACGGCAGCCCTCATCCCCCTCGCGGCCCGCGCGGCAGATGAGGGAGCCGCGCCTCGAGGAGCGGCTCCGAGCGATTGCCCGGACGTGAAGACTCCCATGCAGGACGTGGAGGGCAAGGTCGCCTTCATCACGGGAGGCGACAGCGGCATCGGCCTCGGCATGGCGCGCGCGTTCGCCGAGGCCGGCATGAAGATCGTCATCACGTACCGGACGAAGCGCCACCTCGATCAGGCGATGGAGGCGCTGCGAAGCGCCGGAAGCGGGGTCCATGCGATCAACGTCGATGTGACCGACCGGCCCGGGATGGAGAAAGCGGCGGACGAGGCGACGAGCGTCTTTGGCAAGATCCACGTGCTGGTCAACAACGCGGGCGTCGCCGTCTTCGCGCCGCTCACCACCGCGACCTACAACGACTGGGACTGGGGCATCGGGGTCAATCTCAACGGTGTCTTCAACGGTGTGCACACCTTCCTCCCACGAATGAGGGCCCACGGTGAGGGAGGTCAAATCGTCGCGACCTCGTCGATCGCGGGGCTCATCGTCGATGACGGCCCCGGAATTTACTCAACGTCAAAGTTCGCGGTGGTTGGGATGATGGAGGCGCTGCGCGCCGAGCTCGCTGACACCAACATCGGCGTCTCGGTCTTCTGTCCGGGGATCGTCAACACGGACATCGGCGAGTCGAATCGCAATCGTCCGGCCTCGCTGAGCGATCCCACCGGGAATCAGCCGCCGCCCGACCCGAAGATGATGGCCCGGATGCGGGCCGCGATGAGGCGCATGGGGCCGCCGCCCGGCATGGACCCGCTCGAGGCCGGACGTTCTGGTGCTGCGGGGCATCCGCAACAACGATCTCTACATCCTCAACACGCCGGAGTTCGAGGCGGACCTGCGCGCGCGGAGCGAAGCGATTCTCGCATCGATGCCGGTCGGTCTGAAGGTTCCGCAGGCGCGCGTCACCATGGAGCGCATGATCATGGGCAAGTCCATTTACGCTGCGGAGCGCGACCGCAAGCGCTGCGAGCGCGCGCGCACCCGCAAGACTTGACGGCTGCCAGCGGACTCGTTCATGGCGACGGCGCGAGCCGTTAGCCATTTGCTGCATCGTCCAGGGACTGGACGACCTCGTCCCGTCGCTAAAGTTCCCGGCGGAGCCTCGCGCGAGAACCCTGTCGCACCCCTCGCGAATGGCTCGCCATTCGTGACGCCAACCCCGGGGTTCGTGATGCTCGTGGTGACACTGGGAACTGAGGACCTGACTACGGGGCAAGCGGTGGTGTAGAACAGCTGCATACGGCGCGGGACGCGCTTGTTGTCTGATCGGGTTGGGCTTTCAAGACCGCCATGCGACACCACATTCTGCTCTGCTCTCTGCTCGCTCTCGGGTTCTCCCTGCAGGGCTTTGCCGCCGACGGTGTGGTCAAACCCCAGTATGTCCAGCGGGGTCATCAGAACTGGGGCATGCTCAAGCAGTACTGCAGCAAGTGCCACAACACCGTGGATTGGGCGGGAGGCGTGGCGTTCGACACCATGAGCCCGCAGCAGGTCCCGGCACAGGCCAACATCTGGGAGGCCGCGGTACGCAAGCTGAGCGGCCGCCTGATGCCGCCGCCCGGCAACCCGCAGCCGCCGCAGAAGCAGATCGACAAGTTCGTCGGCTGGCTGCAGGGATATCTCGACGCCGCCGACGCAGCCGGCGATGATCCTCTCGCGGGCCATGTCTCCATCCAGCGGCTGAACCGCACCCAATACGGCAACGAAGTTCACGCCCTGCTCGGCGTGAACGTCGATGTCGATGATCTGCTGCCGCCGGAGACCGAGGTGGGCGGGTTCGACAACATCGCCGACGGCCTCAGCATGTCACCGGTGTTTCTCGACCAGTACGTCAGAGCGGCGCGCATCGTCGCGGACCTCGCGGTGGGGAACCCCTCGCCCCGGGTGGCATCCACATTCTATCCGGCCCCTCGCAGCACGCAGGACAGCTACCTGAGCGGCATGCCGCTCGGCACGCGCGGCGGAATGGAGTTCACCCATGACTTCCCGGTGGACGGCGAGTACCACTTCACCGTGAGCGACCTCGACGTGGGCCTGTACACCTGGGCGACGGAAACGCGGAGCACGGTGGTTCTGCTCGTGGACGGGAAGGAAGTGTTCCACGGCGATCTCGGCGGACTCAAGGATCTCGAGATCGCCGATCGCCACGGCGCCGCCGGCAGCAAGCAGATCATGGATCGGTTCGCCAACATTCCGGTGCACGTGGCGGCCGGACAGCACAAGGTGGTCGTGAGCTTCATTCAGCGATCCGACGCCGAGAACGACGAGGAAGTGGGCGGCGGCTTCTTCGGAAGACCGCGCGACGCCCGCCTGCTCGGCGGAATCACCGTGGCGGGTCCCTTCGGCCCGACACACCTGTCCATGACGGCGAGCCGCAAGAAGATCTTCGTCTGCATGCCGACGACCGCTGCCGAAGAGCGGCCCTGCGCCGAGCAGATCGCCACGCATCTCGCCCGGCTCGCTTTCCGGCGGCCCATCACGCAGGCCGACCTCGACACCCTGATGCCGTTCTATGACTACGGCAGCAAGCAGGGCGGATTCAATGCCGGCATCGACCAGCTCGTGGCCGCCGTGCTCGCGAGCCCCGACTTTCTCTACCGGGTAATCCTGCCTTCTCGGAACGCCGACGACGGGAAGCTCCATGCGTTGAGCAATCTCGAGCTCGCCTCGCGCCTCTCGTTCTTCCTCTGGGGCCAGGGTCCCGACGACGAGCTGCTCCGCCTCGCGACGGCCGGCAAGTTGAGTGATCCCAAGGTCCTCGACGCTCAGGCGCTGCGCATGCTAGCCGATCCCCGTGCCGAGACGCTGGTGAACGACTTCGCGTTCCACTGGCTCGACATCAACCAGGACAAGCTCGACTCCGTCGTGCCCGACCCGCAGCTCTTCCCGGACTACACCCCGGCGCTGCGCGACGACTTCGCCAAAGAGGCGCAGCTGTTCATCTCGAGCGTCTTCCTCGGGAACGGCAGCGTTCTCGATCTGCTCGACGCCAACTACACGTTCCTCAACGGAGAGCTCGCGAGGCACTACGGTATCGATTCGGTCCACGGCAGCCAGTTCCGCCGGGTCGTCCTGAAGGACCACCCGGAGCGCTGGGGCCTGCTCGGCAAGGGCGCGATGCTGATGGAGACTTCCTACGCGGACCGTACCTCGCCGGTGCGGCGCGGCGCCTGGATTCTCGACAAGCTGATGGGCACGCCTCCCGCGCAGCCGCCGCCGAACGTCAACATGGATTTGTCCCTGCACCCGGGAGAGAAGCCGACGACCGTGCGCGCGCGCCTGGCTCTGCACCGCGCCAACCCGAGCTGCAGCCAGTGCCACGGGGTGATCGACCCGTACGGCCTCGCGCTCGAGAACTTCGACGCGACGGGTGAGTGGCGGACGTTCGACCACATCGCCAACGAGACGATCGACTCCGGGTCCGTGTTGCCGAACGGTACCCCGGTGAAAGGGGTGAACGATCTGCGGCGGGACCTGATGGCCCGGCCCGATCAATTCGTCGGGGCGCTCACCCAGAAGCTGATGATGTATGGCCTCGGACGGAAGCTCGATTACTACGACATGCCGCAGGTCCGCGCGATCGTTCGGGAGGCCAAGAAGGATGACTACCGTTTCTTCGCGATCGTCCTCGCAATCGTGGGGAGCGATGACTTCCGCATGCAGGCCGTGTCCCACTCGACGCCACCTGCCGGCCTGAAGGTCGCTCTGAACGAGAGCCCGAACGGCGCTTTCGGCCCATGATGGGTAGGACCCGCACATGTTCCTGACCAAGAAACACATCTCCCGCCGGGCGACCTTGAAGGGTCTCGGCGTCTCGCTCGCATTGCCGCTGCTCGATGCCATGATCCCTGCCGGCACGGCGCTCGCGAAGACCGTCGCCGCGCCAAAGATGCGCGCGGGGTTCTTCTACTGGCCGCACGGCGCGATCATGAACAACACGCCCTATGGGGCGAAGATGGATCACTGGATGCCGAGCGGCTCGGGGCCGACGTACAAGCTGAGCCCGATCCTCGCCTCGCTCGAGAAGTACAAGCGCTACGTCACCTCGTTCAGCAATCTCGAGGATCTGGCGAGTCTCGATTCTGTTCATGTCCTCGTCCCGGCGGCCTGGATGAGCGGCATCCATCCCAACACCGCTTCGGCCGTCCCCGACATGTCGATCACCCTCGACCAGGCCGTGGCGAGTCACATCGGCCAGGAGACGGCGCTGCCTTCGCTCGAGGTGTGCTCGGAGACCACCGTCCAGGTCGCCGCCTGCGGCGGGGCCGTCGGGGGCTGCTACTACAGCTCCACGCTGTCGTTCCGCAATGCCAATACTCCGCTGCCGATGGAGTACAACCCGCGCAAGGTGTTCATCCAGCTCTTCGGCGAAGGTGATACGGCCCAGCAACGCGTGGCCATCTCGCACGAGACCTCGAGCCTCCTTGACCTGATCTCGGACCGGACCCAGGCGCTGCAGCGCGAACTGGGGCCGAGCGACCGAGCCGTTCTCGCGAACTACCTCGATACCGTTCGGGAGATCGAGCGGCGCATCCAGAAATCCGAGGAGCACAAGCTGACGAACGTGTCGCTGCCGGAAACGCCCGTCGGCGTGCAGGACCAGTTCGACAAGCAGGTGGAATTGATGTTCGACCTGCTCGCGCTCGCGTATCAGGCCGACGTGACGCGCGTCGCCTCGTATTTCATGGTCTCGGAGGGGACCAACCGCACCTACAACTTCATTGGCGTGCCGGACGCCTTCCATCCGCTGTCCCACCACGCGAACGATCTCGGCCGGATCCAGCGCCTGATCAAGATCCAGACCTGGCACGCGGAGCGCTTCGCCCATTTCGTCGACAAGCTCGCGTCGATCCAGGACGGCGACGGAACGCTGCTCGATCACTCGATCTTCCTGTACGGCTCGAACATGAGCAACAGCGATCGGCACGACAGCTATCCGCTGCCCAACATCCTCGTCGGCGGCGCCTGCGGGAAGGTCAAGGGCGGACAGCACATCGAGCTGCCTGCGCACACCCCGCTCTCGAACGTGCTGCTCACGGTGCTGAACGTCGTCGGCGTCGATCAGAAGAAGTTCGGCGCCAGCACCGGCACCATCGCGATCTGAGCGCGGAGGAGTTGCACCTTGGATCGCCGGACAGTTCTACAAGGGACCCTCGGAGGACTCATCGGCGTGTCGCTCGCGCCCTTCGCTCGCGCGGACGCATCGGGCACACCAGACATCGCGCGCCTCACCGACAAGATCGCCGTGGTGAGCGGGCTGAAGGACAACGTCGTTGCCCTGTCCACCGGCGATGGCTTGCTGCTCGTCGATAGCGGCAGCCCGGGCTACACGGACGCCCTGCTCGGCCAGCTGCGACAACTGCCCGGCGGCGGGCGGGTGCAGACTCTGATCAACACTCACTGGCATCCGGACCAGACCGGATCGAACGCGGCGCTCGGCAAGGCCGGAGCGGCGATCATCTCGCAGCACAAGACGAAGGACTGGATCTCGACGGATCACTACGATCCCGACACGGACCGCTACATCAAGGCCCTTCCCAAGGCGGCGTGGCCCACCCAGACCTTCTTTTCGACCGGCGCCATGACCGCCGGCGGCGAGCACATCGATTACGGCTACCTCGTCGAGGCCCACACGGACGGCGACGCGTACGTGTACTTTCGAGACGCCAACGTGCTCGCGGTGGGTCATGTGGCGTCCCCGGTTCGCGATCCCGAGCTTGATTGGTTCGGCGGCGGCTGGATCGGCGGCCGCCTCGATGCGCTGACGCTCCTCTACAAGCTCGCCAACGACCAGACGAAGATCGTGCCGGCCTTCGGTCCGGTCATCTCCCGCAGCGAGCTGAAGGCGGAACACGACGTGCTGCAGGTCGTCTATACGCGCCTGGTCGATTATCTGCGGCAGGGCTACAGCGCCCAGGACATGCTGGACGCGGGCGCCATGAAGGGCCTTAGCCGACCCTGGAGCGACCCGAAGAAGTTTGTGTACGATGCCTTCAAGGGTCTGTGGGGCCACCAAGATGAGCTCGCCCCGAACATCGTCTAGGCAAGGATTCATGACGACACGGTGGCTCGTCGCGGCAGCGGGATTGTTGGCGGTATCGGGCGCGGCCTATGCCGATCCCGGACTCGCCGACCTGATTCAAGCGGGACAGGATGCCGCCGCGTTGAAACTGGTCAACACCGGCGCGAGCGTCAACGTCCCGCAGGGCGATGGGAGCACCCCGCTCGACTGGGCCTCCTACCGGCTCGATAAGGGGTTGGTCACGGCCCTGCTGAAGCACGGGGCTGATCCCAATGCCATGAACAACTTCGGCTCGAGCCCCCTCGAGGAAGCCGTCAAGGCGGCCGATGTCGACCTGGTCAAGATGCTGCTCAGAGCCGGCGCCAAGGCGGACCCTGCGAACGCGGACGGTCAAACGCCGCTGATGCTGGCTTCTCGCAATGGGACCCTGAAGATCGTCAAGCTGCTCGTCCGCCACGGCGCGAACGTCAACGCGCGCGAGCGGTGGCGCGGCCAGACGGCCGTCATGTGGGCGGCTGCCGAGGGCCACGCCGACGTGACGCAGTACTTGGTCAAGCACGGCGCGGCGGTGAACACGCGCGCGATCTACAACGACTGGCTCGACAAGGCGACACAGATCACCTCGGAGCCGCGCGCTCAGTACCGGCCCGAGGGGGGCCTCACGCCTTTGCTCTACGCGGTGCGCTCCGGCTGCATGGGCTGCGTGCAAGCGCTGCTGAAAGGCGGCGCAGACATCAACAAGCCGACGCCCGAG
This sequence comes from uncultured Gammaproteobacteria bacterium, assembly GCA_963849095.1. Lineage (GTDB taxonomy): Bacteria > Pseudomonadota > Gammaproteobacteria > Steroidobacterales > Steroidobacteraceae > JASHUC01. The sequence continues at coordinate 833,516 of CAWKGA010000008.1, read as the reverse complement.
GGCGTCACGCCTCTGATGTCGTCGATCGACAATCTCCACTATGACGTCGCCAAGTACCTCCTGCAGCACGGCGCCAATCCGAATGCCTGGGATTGGTATGGCCGGACCCCGCTCTACATCGCCGTCGACATGCACACTTATGCGCAGGTCATCGGAGATGGGCGGCGCGGCCGGGGTGGCCGGGGCGGCGGTCCAGCGCAGGAGACACGCGCCACTCAGCCGGATCAGACGACGGCGATAGACATCATCCGCATGCTGCTCGACGCCGGCGTCGATCCGAACGCACAGCTCGATCTGCACCGTCCCGGGCGCGGCGGGAACAGTGGACGATTTGTCGATGACCTGCTGAGGACGGGGTGCACTCCGCTCCTCCTCGCCGCCATCACGCACGACACCGAGGCCATCCCGTTGCTGCTCCAGCACGGCGCGCTCGTGGACCTTCCCAATATCAACGGGGTGACCCCGCTCGTCGCCGCGGCGGGCGTGGGATCGGCCTTCGGAGGCCTCTTCGGCGGGAGAGGCGACTTCTCACCGAATGCAGAGTCGAATGCCGTCAACACGATCGCTCTGCTCCTCAAGGCGGGAGCCAACATCAATGCCCGGGTGACGGATACCAGCAGCCTGACCGCCCGAATCGCACGGGCGAGCGGCATGACGAACCGCCAGGGACAGACGGCCCTGTACGGCGCGATCTCCCTCGGCTGGCCCAAGGTCGTCCAGTACCTGCTCCAGCACGGCGCCCAGGTCAACGTGAAGGATGACATGGGTAGAACGCCCCTGATGGCCGCCACCCGCGGCGCCGGCGGCCGGGGCCGGGGCTTCAGGCCCGTGAAGCAGATCATCGCGATGCTCAGCCAGGCGAGCGCCGGCGAGGAGATCACCTCCACCCGAGGTGCCGCGTCGGCGCCGCTCCCTGCGGTGCAACGCTCTCCGCTGACGGCCGCCCGGTAGCCGGGCCAGGCCCTCCCCGGGGCTATTTCGGCCCGAGGAGCGACTTGCGCAGCGACACGACGACCCCGACCGAGCACAGTGCAGCGAACCCCGACAGGGCGAGCGCGGTGTACATGTCACGGTGGCTGAGGGGGGAGCCCCGAAAGTTGACCCACGCGACCCCGTGATCCAGCGCCCAGGCGATCCTTCCGATCGCGAGCAGCGAGCCCACGAAGAAGATCGCCGCCACGGCGAAAATGAGCCGCAGGAACGGGCCGCTCTCCGCGCTCGCAGCCGACTCCGCGCGCAGCTGGCGTAGAGCTCTCTGAAAGAAATTCGACGGCATCCGAGAGTGATTCAGCGCCGCAGCGCCGGCCCGAAGTGCACTTCGGGGTCCATGGGAACGCCTACCATCCGGGCTATCTGTTCGTATTGGCGGCGCTGATCGGCGCGCAGTTGGTGCGGCCCGACATCACGCAGTCTTGAAGCTTCGCCGCACGGCCCAGCACGTGCACCAGCAGCACACCGCCGATGACCAGCAACAAGGTCACGATGAGGCCGACCAGCGCAGCGCGCCGCGGATCCGGGAACCGCGGCATTTCGGGCTCATGGCTCTCACTGGGTAAAAAATGGACTACTGGGCCCCAGAGAGGCCTTAAAAGCATGCGGAGACCCAAGATCGGCCGTCCGTACACAGGGTTCACTCCGACCCGCGGAAGCCATGAGCACCCGACAGGCGTTCGTTGCAAAGCCCAAGCCAGAAACGTGCCCGCTCGCGCCAGCTAAGGACGAGTGTACACCCTGCTCCGTGCGTCGTTGCAGCGCAAGCGACGCATGGGGTAAAACGGTTGGGCACGGCGTGAAACGCGTTCACAGTCCGAGTGGGATGTTGGTGGCCATGCGATATCTCGCACTGATTTGCTCGATGCTCGTCGCCGGAGCGGCACAGGCCGACCCCGGGCTCGCCGACCTGGCTCAGGCAGGACAGGACGCCGCGGCGCTGAAAATGATCGGCACCGGCGCGAACGTCAACGCGCCGCAGGGCGATGGGACCACAGCGCTCGACTGGGCCACCTACCGGCTCGATGTCCCGCTGGCCAAAACGCTGCTGAAGCACGGCGCGAACCCCAATCTCGCGAACAACCTTGGATCCTTCCCGCTTAGCGAGGCCGTCCGGGCGGCCAACGTCGAGCTGGTCAAGATGCTGCTGAAGGCGGGCGCCAACGCGGACCTCACGAACGCGGACGGCCAAACGTCGCTGATGCTCGCCGCGCACGTGGACGCGATGGACATCGCGAAGCTGCTCGTGCGCCATGGCGCGAACGTCAATGCGCGCGAGCGGTGGCACGGTCAGACGGCGCTCATGTGGGCGGCGGCGCAAGGCTATCCCGATATGACCGAGTACCTGGTCCGTCACGGCGCCAAGGTCAACGTTCACGAGGACTACAACGACTGGCTGGACAAGGCGACGCAGATCACCTCCGAGCCGCGCGCCCAGTACCGGGCCGAGGGCGGCCTCACGCCCCTGCTCTACGCCGCCCGGTCAGGCTGCATGAGCTGCGTGCAGACGATTGTCGGGCACGGTGCGAACGTGAACGAGCCCACACCGGAGGGCTTCACGCCCCTGATCACGGCGCTCGACAATCGCCATTACGACGTCGCCCAGTACCTGCTCCAGCACGGCGCGAATCCCGGCACTTGGGACTGGTACGGGCGCACCCCGCTTTACGTCGCCGTGGACATGCATACCTATGACGACTTCGGCAGGTCGGGCCCGTCCAACACCCCGGCGAGCGCCGGGGTCAAGAAGCCCGTGGTCGAGATAACCGCCATCGACATCATCCGGATGCTCCTCGACGCCGGCGTCGATCCGAACGTGCAGCTCGACCTCCACCGGCCGAGCCGCGGCGGGAACAGCGGCCGATTCGAGGATGATCTGCTGAGGACAGGCGCGACGCCGCTGCTGCGGGCCGCCATGTCGCACGACAACGAAGTGATCGAGCTGCTGCTCCAGCACGGCGCGCTGGTCGATCTGCCCAACGTCAACGGGGTGACTCCGCTCATCGTCGCCGCCGGAATGGGCTTCAGTGGCCCGAGCATGACGCCCGTGCCCGATCATCGCGGCGACTACGCGCCCGGTTGCCAGGAGAGAGCCATCGGCACGATCGCCCTCCTCCTCAAGGCCGGCGCCAACATCAATGCCCGGGTGACCGATACCAGCAGCTACACCGCTCGCATCGCCCGGTCGAGCAGCATGACGCATCGTCAAGGCGAGACAGCTCTGTACGGTGCCATCCACTGGGGCTGGCCCAAGGTGATTGCGTATCTGCTTCAGCACGGTGCCAACCCCAACTTGGCGGATGACCTGGGACGGACGCCGCTGATGGCGGCCACCCATGGCGTCGGTATCCGGGGCTTCAAGCCGGACAAAGAAGTCATCGCGCTGCTCACTCAGGCGAGTGCTGGGACACCACAGGCGCGCGCGGGGCGGCCGTCGCTGACCTCCTCGGTCACTGCGGCTCGATAGCGCCGCAGGCGTCCGCGCCTCGAGGACCCACGTAGCGCGACTGCGGACGGATCAGCCGCCCGTGCAGAACTTGCTCGCGGGCATGCGCGATCCAACCCCCGACTCGCCCCATCGCGAACACGCACGTGTAGGTGTCTCGAGGAATGGCGAGCGCCTCGAGCAGGAGCGCCGTGTAGAACTCGACGTTGGTGTCCAGCATGCGGTCCGGCTTTTTGTGGCGGAGCAACTCGAGCGCCGCCGATTCGACCGCTTCGGCCAGCGCGAGCCGGGCGCTCGAGGCGCCGCGCTCGGCCCCGAGGACCCGCAGCGCCTCGCGCAACGCATCGGCGCGGGGATCCCGGACACGATAGATGCGGTGGCCGAACCCCATCAGGCGCTCACCTCGACTCAACGCCCGCTCGAGCCACGGAACGGCATTCTCTGCCGTCCCGATCGCATCGAGCATGTCGAGAACCGGGCCGGGAGCGCCGCCGTGCAAGGGTCCCTTGAGAGCGGAGAGCGCGGCGATGGTCGCCGAAACGAGACCCGCCCGTGTGGAGGCGACGATCCGCGCCGCGAACGTCGAGGCATTGAGCCCATGATCCGCGACCGTCACGAGGTACTTCTCCAGCGCGGCGACTTCGCAGCGCGAAGCGGGCTGCCCGCGGAGCATGCGGAGGAAATCCGCAACGTGATCTGAGCTCGGATCCGGGGCAATCGGACGATTGCCGCTGTGCAGACGGACGAGCGCCGCCGTGAAGACCGCGGGAGCGGCGATCAGCCGAAACGCCACCGCAAGGTCATCCCCGTCGCCGAGGCGCGCCACGAGGACACGCAGCGCCTCGATCGGCGCGAGCGAGAGCAGCCGGACATCGGCTTGCGGCAGAGAGGAGAAGACCTCCACGCGCGCGGCACCGAGTGCGCGGGCGAGCGGAATCGAGCTCTCAGGCTCGAAGAATCCCTCGAGCAGCACCCCCAGGACCTCCTCGAAGGAGAGGTGTCCAACGAGCTCCTCGAGCGCGTGACCCCGGATGATGAGCCTGCCAGCCTCCCCGTCCACCTCCGACAGCACCGTGTCGGCCGCGATCACCCCGTCCAGTCCCGTGTTGGCATGCATCGGCGCCACCTCTCGACAGAGCTTAAGGCGCTTGCTGTTGACGTCAATCTTGACCAATATCGTCAATGTGACTGTCGGCAACTGGTTGACCTCCTCCGCCGCCATCGCTCTCCTCGGCGTTCGGCCCCAGACGCTGTACGCCAATGTCAGCCGCAAGCGCATCCGAGCGAAGGCCGACCCGGACGATCCGAGGCGGAGCCTCTATCACGCCGAGGACGTGCGGCGCCTCGCGCGCCGGCGCCGCGGGCGGCCTCGTAACGAGCGCCTCGCCGCGGAGACCGTCGCCTGGGGCGATCCGATCCTCTCGTCGGCGCTGTCCACCGTGGCGAATGGCCGACTCTGGTACCGCGGCCAGGACGTAGTGAAGCTCGCCGAGCGGGGAAGCCTCGAGGATGTCGCGGCGCTGCTGTGGGGAAGCCCGAGAGTCGTCCTGCGCGGTGAGCGTCCCGCAGGCGCCGCCGCGGTAGCAGGCGGCTCGAGCCCGCTACAAGCGACCTATCGCGTGCTCGCGATGCGTGCCGGCACAGAGGTTCCGACGTATGCGCGGGGGATGGGGCCGCTGCTGGCCGAGGCGACCGAACTCCTAGCGGACGTAGCGGACGCGATGGTGCTCGCAATCCGACACTCGCAGGGCCGGCGTCCTTCGTCGCCACCCGCCCGCGCCGGCGGGCAACGACCGACTCACCGGAGCCCTCCTGCCGCTCTGCACGAGCGCCTCGCCCGGGCGTGGCGGCGACCCGCATCAAGCGATGCCATCCGCAAGACCCTAGTGCTACTCGCCGATCACGAGCTCAACGCCTCGACGTTCGCCACCCGCGTCGCGGCCTCCACGGGCGCGGGACTCTCCGCGAGCGTCCTTGCGGGATTTGCGACGCTCAGTGGACCCTTGCACGGCGGCGCGGCCGCGACCGTTCGGGCCCTGGCCGAGACCGCGCAACGGGTCGGGGCGGAGAAGGCGATCCTCGTCTGCCTGGAACAGGGTCGCCCGGTGCCCGCGTTCGGCCATCCGCTCTATCCGCAAGGGGATATCCGGGCCATCGCGCTTCTCGAGAGCTTCCCCTTGCCCCGGATCTTCGAGGAGCTGCAGACAGCCGCCGATCGCTTGGTCGGCGAGCCGCCGAACGTGGATTTCGCTCTCGCCGCCCTTGCATGGAGCGCGCGCCTGCCGGCCGATGCGCCGTTCGTCCTGTTCGCACTGGCGCGCTGCACCGGCTGGATCGCGCATGCGCTGGAGCAGCGCCAGAGCGGAGCGCTCATTCGCCCGCGCGCGCGATACACCGGGCCGGCCATTCCGGCGTCCAATACAATCGATGCACAACAATACGCCCCTGCTGGAGTCGCTCCCAAGTGATTGGATTTTGTAGGCCCAACGAGCTTCGAGCTCTGGGTCAGGGCGTCCACTGATAATCTACACGTATCGTGTAGATTATCATCCGCGATTTCCTCCTACCCTTGACCGTTGCGCCGCTGCCCGAGGTGACGTATTAGCGCACCGCTCTTGCAGGCCGCCGCACCCAGTTGCCTAACGGGCATGGACAGTTCGCGATGATTGATCCATTGAATGATCTCACCCTGGAAGTCCGCGCCGCCGCCATCGCTGCGTTCGGGACGGCCGGTGGATCGGTTGACCTTGCGATTCATCGCTCGGAGCATGCCGATTACCAGGCCGATGTGGCGCTCGGTCTCGCTCGGGCGCTCGGGCGGCCGCCGAGAGAGATCGCATCTGCCATCGTCCACCACTTGCCGGGAGGAGAGGTGCTGGACGGCGCCGCGGTATCGGGACCCGGGTTCATCAATCTGACCTGCCGCTCCGAATACCTAGCCCTGCAGCTCGGTTACATGCGAGGCGACGAACTGCTCGGCGTCGCACGGGCGCTCCACCCGGACCGGGTCGTGATGGATTTCTCCTCGCCGAATCTCGCCAAGGAGATGCACGTTGGGCACTTGCGAAGCACCATCCTCGGTGACTCGCTGGCGCGAATCCTGGAGCACCTCGGTCACGAGGTCATCCGCCAGAATCACCTTGGCGACTGGGGTACTCCCTTCGGCATGCTCATCGAGCACCTGCTCGACGAAGGCACGGCCCACGGCGGCGACGTGCGCGAGCTGTCGGCGTTCTATCGCGCGGCGAGGCTGAAGTTCGACGGGGACCCGGGCTTTGCCGACCGCGCGCGACGCCGGGTGGTGTTGCTCCAAAGCGGCGACCCGCCCACTCTGGACCACTGGAAACGCCTGGTCGAGATCACGACCGACCACATCGACGCTCTCTACAGGCAGCTGCACGTCGGACTCGGCCGCGAAGACATCGCCGGAGAGAGCCGCTACAACTCCGAGCTCGAAGGCGTCGTGACCGAGCTCGAGCGCGTCGGGCTCGCTCGATCCAGCGACGGCGCCGTATGTGTCTTCCCACCCGGATTCGCCGGGCGGGACGGCCAGGCGCTTCCACTCATCGTTCGCAAACAGGATGGCGGGTTCGGCTATGCCGCGACCGATCTCGCCGCGTTGAAGTACCGTCTGCGGGAGCTCCGCGCCACTCGCGTGCTCTATGTGGTCGGAGCCCCTCAGAGTCAGCATTTCGCCATGGTCTTCGAGACGGCGCGGCTCGCCGGCTGGGTCCCGGATGGAGCGCGGCTGGAGCACGTGGCTTTCGGCTCGGTGCTGGGTCAGGACGGCAAGGTGCTCAAGACCCGCGCTGGCGAGGCGGTCAGCTTGAGTGCGTTGCTCGATGAGGCGATCGTTCGTGCGAGGACGATCGTGGACGAAGGCTCGCGCTCGCTGGGTGAGGCCGAGCGCGCACGCATCTCTGATATCGTTGGCATCGGTGCCGTGAAGTACGCCGATCTCGCCAACGACCGGATCAGGGACTATGTCTTCAACTGGAGCCGAATGATGGCGTTCGAGGGGAATACGGCTCCGTACCTCATGTACGCGCACGCTCGCATTCAGTCCATCATTCGAAAGGCGCACTCCGGCACGATGTCATGCGTCGATGAGCACGAGACGCTCCGGATCGACGACCCGGCGGAGCGGGCGCTTGCGCTCGAGATATTGCAGTTTCCCAGTACGCTCGCGCGGGTTGGTGACACCCTGCAGCCGCACCGGCTGTGCCAGCAGCTCTTTCGGACGGCGACGGCGTTCAGCGGTTTCTACGATGGCTGCCCGGTGCTAAACGCCGACACGCCGACTCGATCGTCCCGGCTCGAGCTATGCGACCTCACCGCGCGGGTACTTGCGCGCGGACTCGAGCTGCTCGGCATCGAGGCTCCGGAGGCCATGTAGCCAGGCGCAACTATTATTACGCCTAGCCGTCAATATTGCGCCTATCGTTGATTCTTGCGCCTATGGGGCTTATTCTTGCGCATAGACTGTACGTCAGGAAAGGCTGCATTGGTGAACAAGATCCCCGAAGATGCCCTCACGGCGATCGAAGATGCCGTCCGCCGCCACCCCGAGGGGGTATCGGCACCGGAGATTCTGCGTGCCCTGACAACGACCGTCCCGCCCCGCACTCTCCAATATCACATCAAGCACCTCGCCACCCAAAATCGCCTCATCAAGCGCGGTGACGGGCGCTGGGCGAGATACAGGCTGCCCGACGCGGTTGCCGAGGGGCCAGTTCGGAAATACACGAGCGAACCGCTCATCCCCCTGTCTGAAGCGGGAATTTCGGTACGCGACTACGTCCGTCAGGCGCCTGAAGCGCGCAAGCCGGTCGGTTATCTCCGCGAATTCCTGGACGACTATCGGCCGAACGTCTCCTTCTACCTGGCCGGGAAGGATCGCGCACATCTGGCCGCAGTCGGCCGACAGCAGATCGCCGAACAACCCGCCGGCACCTACGCCAGGAAGATCCTCAACAGGCTGCTGATCGACCTAGCGTGGAACTCGAGCCGTCTAGAAGGCAACACGTACACCCTCCTCGACACCAAGCGCCTCATCGAGCTGGGCGAGGAGGCGGAAGGACGCGCACACCTCGAAGCGCAGATGATCTTGAACCACAAGGACGCAATCGAGTTCCTGGTCGACGCTGCCGACGAGATCGGCTTCAACCGCTACACCATCCTCAATCTTCACGCGCTCTTGGCCAACAACCTCATCGGCGATTCTGCTGCGGCGGGCCGACTCCGTTACATTGCCGTGGGCATCGAGCGCTCTACCTTCCATCCGCTGGAGATGCCCCAGCGCATCGAGGAGCACTTCGATCAGATCTTGGCGACCGCGGCTGCGATCGTCGATCCCTTCGAGCAAGCGTTCTTCGTGATGGTGCAGCTTCCCTATCTGCAACCCTTCGACGACCTAAACAAGCGCGTGTCGCGCCTTGCCACGAACATCCCGCTCATCAAGGGCAACCTATCGCCTCTGTCGTTCGCCGACGTGCCCCGGCAGACCTATATGGAAGCCATGCTCGGTGTCTATGAGCTGACCCAGATCGACCTCCTCAAGGACGTCTTCATCTGGGCTTACGAGCGTTCAGCCGCCCGCTACGCCGCCGTTCGCCAATCCCTTGGCGAACCGGATCCCTTCCGGCTTCGCTACCGCGAGCAACTTCGCGAGCTGATCGCCGACCTCGTTCGAACACGGGTGTCTCGGAAGGATACCGCGACTCGGATAGCCGCCTGGTCGCTTAAGGAGATCACCCCCGACGAACGGGCTCGCTTCGCGCAGCTTGCTGAAACCGAGCTTCTGAGCCTGCATGAAGGTAATTTCGCCCGCTACAAAATCCGTCCCGCGGAGTTTGCGGCATGGCGGCAGGTATGGGCCGCGAAATGACCGACTACAGGCCTGGCTCCGGCGTCTCCAAGGTCGCCGGTTGCGCCGGAGCGGCTATATCAGCCCGCAGCGGCAGAATCAATGTGACACAGAGGCCGCCTCCGTCGCGGTTGGCGAGCCGGATGCGGCCGCCGTGCGCTTCCACGATCTCGCGGGCCAGCGCCAGCCCGAGGCCTGTGCCACTGCGCTTGGTGGAATAGAACGGCAGTAGCGCCTGGCTCAGCACGGCTTCGCTCATCCCGGGCCCGCGGTCCCGCACCTCGACACGCTGCTCGGTCCCGACATGCGTCACGGTGAGCTCGACGGTGTCCGCTGGCCCGCCCGCTTCGTGCGCGTTCTTGAGCAGGTTGATCACAGCATGCTCGAGCTGGGCACGGTCGAACCATCCTCTGTCGCTTGGCAGCGGTGTGACGACCCGGCAATGCTGTGCCGATGCGATCTCCGATGTGAACCCGCTCCACTCGACGTGGACCGGCTGCGGCGCCGGCATCCCGGCTCGCCGATGGAGCCGAGGGGCGTGCTTCCGTTCGAGGAAATCCCGAACTCGGCGGCCTGCTCGGCGATGAATTCGCGCTCCCTCGATGCCGTGCCGGCCAATTGCGGCAGCCACTGCGACAGCGCCTGGGGGCGCGCCTCGATGGCCGCATCGCGCTGATACATCGCCGATCGGATCGTCGTGTCGCGAGCCAGCGCCAGTCGGTACAGCCGCATCAAGTCGTTCGCGTCCGCGGGTCTCGCCGCCTGGACGGCGATGATGACGCCGATGAGGATGAGGCACTGCTTCAACATGAGTTCCGAGTTCCGCTCGCCACGCCGGGTTGTGGGTCCTTCTGCACGGGCCGTGCCAGTGCATCGTGACGAAGCAACTCATTGTTATGTAATGATTATTGCCGCCGGAACTCCTTTCGAGTTGTCCGTTGCCATTGTCCGCGGACAGGCAACCGGACAATCGGACAGTTTCCCGAACTGCGGTGGGCGTCGCGCGCGGGAGGACCACTCGCGATCAACGGCTGTGTGGCGTCCCATCGGGAGGCGGAGGCCGGAAGTAGACCGGCAGTGGCGGCTGGGTCTCGTACGCGCCCTCGAGCTTCGCGGTCTCCTCGGCGGTGAGCCGAGTGTCCACCGCCTTGACGGGATCCTCGAGGTGGCTCGCCTTGGTCGCACCGACGATGGGCGCAGTGACGCCCGGCTGCGCGAGCAGCCATGCAACGGCGATCTCGGCCGGTCGCACGCCGCGCTCCCGCGCGATCGACGCGACCGCATCGATCACCGCCTCGTCCGCCTTGCGGCGGAATCGATCACGCGCCATCGGCGAGTGCGAGCGAACAGTCCCGGCGCGGCGGCTCCCCGTGAGAAGGCCGCCGCCCAGGGGACTGTAGGGGATCAGGCCGATTCCCTCCTCGCGGCACAGCGGAACCATCTCCCGCTCCTCCTCCCGGTAAAGCAAGCTGTAGTTGTTCTGCATCGTGATGAAGCGCGCGAGGCCCAGCTGATCGGCCCTGAACAGCAGCTTCGCGAACTGATAGGCCGACATCGTCGAGGCGCCGATGTAGCGGACTTTCCCGTCCCGGATCAACTGTGTCAGCGCATCGAGCGTCTCCTCGATCGGTGTCTCGCGATCGAAGCGGTGGATCTGATACAGGTCCACGTAATCCATGGCGAGCCGTTTCAGGCTGGCGTCGATCGCCTGAAAAATGTGCTTGCGCGAGAGGCCTTTCTGATTCGGTCCCGGGCCCATGGGATGGAACAGCTTCGTCGCCACCACGACATCTTCGCGCTTGACTTCGAACGCCTGCAGAGCGCGCCCGAGGATCTGCTCACTCTCTCCCAACGAGTACACGTTGGCGGTGTCGAAGAAGTTGATCCCCGAGTCGAGGGCCTTGCGAACGATCGCGAAACTCTGATCTTCGGGCAGCATCCAATCGAACCCGGAGCCGAAGCTCATGCAGCCCAGGCAAATCCGCGAGACCTTCACGCCCGACGAGCCCAACCGTACGTATTGCATGTGTGCCTGCTCCGATCGTGTCAGTGCATCCGCCAGTTTAGCTCGACTTCTTCGCTCCGAGCGACGGATGTCGGCTGCGAACAGGCTGCCTCGTGCTCCTAACGGACCGCCCGGCTGGTGGGCCAGCCCGTGGGCGGCGTCCCTCTGTTATATACTCGAGCGTAGGCCGGGCTCTGCCTCTCCTTCAGGCCTCGTCCGGCCGAAAACACCACGAGGGTCACATGAGCACGCTTTTCCAGCGAATCCTGGTCGCCCTCGCGGCGTGTTCGGCGCTGAGTGCCGCAAATGTCGCCTCGCTCGCCGCGGATGCCGCCGGAGCGCCGCCCGCGTACGAAGTACCGGCGGACACACCTTCCTACATCCGGAGCGCCATCGAATCGCCGGCCCGCAGCGCGGCCCAGCGGGCACGCGACATGAACCGCAAGCCCGCCGAGATTCTCATGATGTCGGGGATCAAGCCGGGCGACCGCGTCGTCGAGTTCGCCTCCTTCGGTCAGTACTACACCACGATGCTCTCGGACATCGTGGGCCCGAAGGGTCACGTGTACATGTACGACCTGCCGTACACGGGGAAACGGTCGGGAGCGGCAAGCCGCGCCTTCGTTGCGGCACATCCGAACTGCGAGTACCACCTCGTCGACTACAACAAGCTGCAGCTGCCGCGGCACGTCGATATCGTCTTCATCGTGCTGTACTACCACGATCTGCTCTTGAATGACATCGACACGTCGAGCCTCAACGCACGCATCTTCAAGGCCCTGAAGCCTGGCGGTATCTTCTTCGTCGTCGATCACAATGCGGTGCCGGGCTCCGGCACGCGCGACATCAAGCTGCATCGGATCGATCCCGCGGTGATCAAACGCCAAGTTACCGCGGCCGGGTTCGAGCTCGTCGAGGAGAGCCACCTCCTCGCCAATCCCGCCGACGATCACCTGCAGATCATTTTCTCGCCTTCCATCCGGGGGTGCACGGACCGAACCATTTTCGAGTTTCGCAAGCCGGCGCCCCTGCGGTAGCGTCTTGCCCATGAAGGTGCTGCTCATCGAGGACGACCGCGAGACGGCGGCCTATATCGCCGAGGGCCTCTCCGCCCAAGGCATCGATGTCGAGCATGCTTCGGACGGCATATCCGGACTCTCCTGCGCGCTGCGCGGGGAATATCACGTCATCATTCTCGATCGCCTGCTGCCGGGCCGGGACGGCCTCGCGGTCCTGAAGGACATTCGCCGGTCGGGCACGAATACGCCGGTGCTCTATCTCACGGCGATGGACGGCCTGGATGATCGCGTGGAGGGCCTGGAAGCAGGCGGCGACGACTACCTCGTCAAGCCGTTCTTTCTGGCCGAGCTGCTGGCCCGCATCAGAGCACTGGCACGCCGCACGACCTCAGCGCCGGTGCAGACACGCCTGCGCGCCGCGGACATCGAGCTGGACCTCATCAAGCGCACGGTCACGCGGGGCGACTGCGAGATCGCGCTCCTGCCGCAGGAGTTCAAGCTGCTCGAATACCTGCTGCGAAATGCCGGCAGCGTCGTCACGCGCGCGATGCTCCTCGAGCAGGTCTGGGATATTCACTTCGATCCGAAGACCAGCGTCGTCGAGAGCCACATGAGCCGCCTGCGATCCAAACTGAGCCACGGCGCGGGCACCGAGTACATTCGCACCATTCGTGGATCGGGGTACCTGTTCGTTGCTCGGCCTTAGGCGCATCGATAGTGAGACAGCCCGCCTGTCCGCGTGGCTGATCGGTCTCTTCGCGGCCTCCGCGCTGCTGCTTGGGTTCACCGCTTACTGGATCGCGGACCACGCAATGCGCGCGGAGCTGCGCGAATTCATCAGCGCCGATGCCGGAGCGATCGCAAGCGGCTACCACAGCGAGGGCCTTTCGGAGGCCATCGAGGTGGTCCATCAGCTCACCGCCGTTCCGAGCCTCTCCGGCCGCTTCCTCCTTCAGAGCCGCGACGGCAAGAAACTTGCCGGAAACCTCGATCCGATGCCGCCGCGACCGGGCCTGTTCGAGTTTGCGATACGCCGGGCGGCTCGCGGCGATCGGCATGATCACACGGTACTGGGCCAAGGCGCGTTTCTCCCCGACGGCACCTACATGTTCGTCGGGGAGAACGCCGAGCCATTCGTGCGGACACGGAACCGCATTCTCGCCTCCTTCGCCTGGATCATCGGCGTCACTGTCACGCTGGCGGCCGCGGGAGGCCTGCTGGTGAGTGCGAGCTTCTTGAGGCGCATCGACGCGATCACCCGCACCTGCCGCGCGATCGTCGCGGGCCGATTCGGCGAGCGGATTCCGGTGCACCACTCGCAGGCGCAGCTCGATCAGCTCTCCGAGACCATCAACGACATGCTCGATCGCATCGCGGCCCTCCTCGAGAGCCTGCGACAGGTCTCGAGCGACATCGCCCACGATCTGCGCACCCCACTCACCCGCTTAAGGCAGAGGCTCGAGTCCGCGCGGAACAAATCGACCTCCGCCGAGGAATACGGGCTCGTCGTGGACCGCGCGCTTAAGGATTGCGACGCGATCCTCACCGTCTTTTCCGCGCTGCTGCGGATCTCGCAGATCGAGTCCGGCATGCGCCTCGCGAGCTTTGCGTCGCTCGATCTCCCCGGGCTGCTGCGCCAGGTCGCCGAGATCTATGCCCCGGTCGCCGAGGACGGGCAGCAAACCCTGGCCACCGAGCTCGACGGCGGCATCAGTGTGCTAGGGGACCGGACGCTCCTGATGCAGATGTTCTCCAATCTGGTGGAGAATGCCATCCGGCACGCAGGCCGGAGCGCGGCCATCTCGATCGAGTGCCGTGGCACGAGCGACGAGGCGCTCGTCCGGATCGTCGATTCCGGCCCGGGCATTCCCGTCTCGGAGCGCGAGAAGGTCTTCGGACGACTCTATCGGCTGGAGAGGAGCCGCACCACACCGGGCAACGGCCTCGGCCTCGCGCTCGTCGCAGCCATCGCACGGCTTCATCAATACACGATCGCACTCACCGACGCCGATCCGGGGCTGTGCGTCAACGTCCGTATTCCCCTGCGGCGGACGGTGCTTACTGCGAGGGGAGCGGCGGATACGCCTGGCCGTTGATCGTGAGCTTTCCTCCGTGGAACGCGAGCTGCGCGGTCCACGCGGCACCGTCGCGCTTGAGATAGCCCTGCTTCTCCAGCGAGTCGAGCTGCGCAGAGAGCATTGGACCTTGCGCGCTACTGCCGACCAGCTTGCTGAGGAGAGCGGCATCGATTTTGAGGTCGGCCGTGACGTCGAGATGCTGCGTCAGGGCGAGCATGCTCGCCATCCCTCCCGCGAGATCCCCTCGACGGATACCGTGCGCCTCCAGACTTGCGGCGAGGTGGAACTCTCCCTCCGGCATGGCAAATGCGAGGCTCTGGATGTGGATGACCGGATCGTGCACGAGGAGCTCGACACCGTACTGGCTCAAAGCGCCGTTTATGTTCGCTCGAACCGCCGCAGCGTCGGCCGGCGCCGAGTTCGCCTCGGCCTGCCGAATCGCATTTACCAGCGACGCGAGGGCGGATCCATCGAGGTGCAAGATGCGGATGGCGTACACGACGTGCGTGAACGAGTAAGTCCCTCCGCTCACCTGGTCCGCGACGACGCGAACGTCGTAATTGACGTATTCGCTGTCCGCCTTCGCCGAGCTGCTGATTGATAGGCCTTTCATGAGGAACGGCGCGCCGCTCGCTCCGCGCACGTCCACACTCGCGAGACTCGCCTGGCCGTCGCCGACATAGATCGTGTCGAACGCCCGCCGCATGTTCTCGTCCAAGGTGAAATTGCCGATGTCAAGGCTCCCCCGCGGTCCCTGAACGTCGACGCCCCCCGAGGTGAAGTGCCCCGTCCACGAGGCAGAATCGCGCGTCATTTCGACGGAGCCGGTGAGGCCCCGCGAGGTCAGTGTCCCACCGGTCGGCAACGGCATCTGGAAGCCGGGGCTCGAGAACTCCGCCTTGGTTCCACCCAGCCAGCCCAGGCTGCTGTGGATTGCGATCGGCGGCCGGTCGCCGAAGATGGCTTTCAGCTTCGCGCCGAGCGCCGGAGGCGCCACGAACTCCGTATCGACGGTCGCGAGCGCGATGGAGCGAAACCGGGGCAGCGGGCCGTGATATATGGTGTTACGCAGGGTGAGCTGAAGCGATGGGCTGGTCCCGCCGGCGGGGAGCGCCTGACTCAGTCGGCCGAGGGGGAATTTAAGACCATAGGTCGCCTCCTCCGTGGCCCCGAAGATGCCTCTGTGGTAGTCGCGCCGGATCAGAACGACGTACGGCACGCTCTGTAGAATCTGCTGCTCGCGGGCCTCCAGCTGCCCTTGAACTTTGAGGCCGATGAGCCAGGCTGCGCCCGTGTAGGCGGCGAGCACAACGACCACGGCAATCAGCACGATCCTCAATCGGGTCGCCATGTCCGTCCCCCCTGTTTTGTGGCGGGGTATTGTAGCGGATCGCCCTGCGTGCGGCGGGTGGACTTTCCTTCTGCCGATCCGCGCCCTTCGGCCCCCTACTCCCGTCCCGAGCGCCGAGAATCGGATGGCACGGCGGCTAGCGCGCGAGCTCGAAGTCGATGAAGCCCTGGGCAACGTCCGTGTTCACGAGCGCGACGCGCACGCGGCGGCCTACGTCGAGGCCCCCGGTGCCCCGTATCAGCTTGCCCTCGGCCATCGGCGAGGTTATCCGGACCCAGGTTCCCTTCTCGCCGGCACCGGTGACGACCGCATCGAACCGTTGGCCGACCCGAGAGCTCAGGAGCAGCGCGGCGGCCGACTTGCGCAGGCGCCGCTCCACCTTGGCCGCATTGTCCTCTTGGACCGTGCAGTGTGCCGCGAGCGACCGCAGCTCCGACTCGGAGTACGGAGGCGGCCCGCCGCTCATCGCCTGCTTGAGCAGACGGTGCGAGATCAGGTCCGGAAACCGCCGATTGGGTGCGGTCGCATGCGTGTAGTCGCTCACCGCAAGCCCGAAGTGGCCCTCCACGGCCTCGCCGGGCCGCTGGAGCACATACTCTCCGCGCCCGAGGAGCTTGATCACCGCAAGACTCAGATCCGGAAAGCCCGCGGGATCCGTGCGGCGGCGCTTCAAGAGGAACTGATTGAGAGCCTGGGCGCTCGCGACCGCCGGCAGGCTGTCGCCGTGCTCGGTGGCCAGCGCAGCAATCCGGCCCCACCGCTCGGGCGTGCGCAGCACGCGGCGCAGCGACGGCAACCCCCGGCCCGAGAGATACCGTGCCGTCACGCCGTTCGCGGCAATCATGAAGTCCTCGATCAACTCCTTCGCCCGGTTACCTTCCTCCGGACGAAGATCGCGCAGCACCTCACCTTCGAGCACCGGAAGCGCCTCGCTCGAAGCGAGGCTCAAGGCGCCGTGCGCGTGCCGCACCTGCCGCAGTCGCTGCGCGGCCTGGTCCTGCATGCGCAGCTGCTGCTCCAGGCCGGGAACCGCGGCGAGCCTCTCGGGCGCTGGCCCAGTGCCCTCGAGCCATGCCGCAACGCTGTCGTAGGCGAGCTTGGCCCGGTTGACGACCACGCCCCGATAAAGGTCGGAAGCGGTGATGTCGCCCTCGGCGCCCACGGTCATCTCCATGATGATCGCTAGCCGTTCCCGGTCCTCGGCGAGAGAAGTCAGGTCCGTCGACAGCTTCTCCGGAAGCATCGAAAAGATCTGTGCGACGGTATAAACGGAGGTCGTATTGACGCGGGCATGCACATCGATCGGGGACCCTCGCGTCACCAGCGCGTCCACGTCGGCGACGGCCACCAATACCTTGACGCTGCTCCCCGGCAAGGGCTCCGCAACTGAAAGCTGATCGAGATCTCGCGAGTCGTCGTTATCGATCGATGCCCACAGAAGCCCGCGCAGATCGCGTATGTCCGCCCCCGCGCCGGTCGCGGCCCGACCGATCCCCTCGACCTCCCGTAAAGCCTCCGGTGAGAACTCCGGCTCCAAATGACGCTCGCGCATCGCACGCCGGGCGATGTCCCTGAGGATGTCCAACCCCGCTCCCGAGACACTCATGGCGCGAGTCTATTACATTTTTTTGCGCCCGATGATCGATGGGCCCCATCGCGCCCCCCCGGCGCCCTGTCGCGATATCGACAGCGCGGCGGTGCCGTCGTAAATTGTGCGCAAGATGACGAGAACGTCCCGCTCGCTCGTGCTCCTGCTTATCGTGCTCTGCTGCGTCGGGTGCGATCAGGTGTCGAAGTCTGCCGCTCGGGCGCACCTCGTTCCCGGAGAGACGATATCTCTCCTGCGCGACACGGTCCGGCTCGAGTACACCGGGAATCCCGGCGCGTTCCTGAGCCTTGGCCAGTCCCTTCCGAGCGAACTCCGCCAGACCCTCTTTACATACGGTGGCCTGCTGCTGGTCGCCGCAGCGGGTGCTTGGGCGCTCGCCTCGAAGCGCCTGACCCCGAGCCAGACTCTCGGCGCCGGTCTGATCTGCGGCGGCGGGATGGGCAATTTGATCGACCGCTTCAGCCACGGCGGCGATGTGACGGATTTCCTGAACGTCGGCTTAGGCCCGCTGCGTACGGGAATTTTCAATATCGCCGATTTTGCGTTGCTCGTGGGCTTGGCGATCATTGTGGTATCAGGGACCCACGGCGGCCGCGAGCTCACGTAGCCTCATCGAGATGACACAGGGACCTCCTCCGCCGGTCGAGAATCCCGATCAGCTCTCGATGCTGAGGAGCGACGATCCCGTCCTCGCGAGAAACAAGCGCCTGGTGTTCGATTTCTGGCGGATCGTGTTCGAGGGCGGTCACATGGACCAGGCGCCGCAATACATGGCGGAAGGCTACATCCAGCACAACCCCAACGTGGAGTCGGGACGCGCCGCCTTCGTCACGATCTTCAGCAAGGTGCGCCCGCCAAGTCCCGTTGCGCCTCGAATGAGAGTCCCCGTGATCTGCATCACCGCCGAGCGCGACATCGTCACGGTGAGCACGCTGCGGAAGGTCAGGGACCGGCAGAATCCGAGCCACATCTACTACATGACCTGGTTCGATATGTTCCGCATCGGCGATGATGGCCTGATTGCCGAGCACTGGGACTCCTCGGAATTGTGGGTCAACGGCCAGCCGCCCGGAGCCGAATTCTTCCAATGACACGGGCAGGCCCGCCAATCGGGCTGTTGGGCGCTGCATGCCTCCTCGCGCTGGGCGCAGGCGTCGCCGCGCATGGTGTCGGGCGGAACCAGCTGCGCCTGATCGTGCAGCAGCAATGCGTCCCCGACTGGCTGAAGACGCACGATCCCGCCCCCTGCATCACGTTGAGTATGCGAGGCGCTGGACCGACCGCCTCGGGCTTTGCGCTGCTCGCCGATCAGAAAGGCGGCGCACACTTTTTATTGATTCCCATCCAGAGTATCACCGGGATCGAGAGCCCGGCTTTGCGTGCCACCGGCACACTCAACTTCTTCGATGCGGCTTGGAAAGCTCGAGGGGTGCTCGACACGGTCGTCGGACGCCCTGTTGCGAGGGAGATTACCGGCCTTGCGGTCAACTCGATCTGGGCGCGCAGCCAGGACCAGTTGCACATCCACATCGGCTGCTTGCGCCGCTTCGTCTACGACGCTCTCCGCGTCAATGCAGACCGGATCGGGGCGACCTGGTCGCCCATGACGATGCGTGGATTTCGCTATCAAGCGATCCGGATCAACGGCCGGAACCTCGATTCGACGAACCCGTTCAAGCTGCTCGCCGATAGTCTCCCGGGCGCGAAGGATGCGATGGCGCAGTTCACGCTGTTCGTCGCAGGCATGGATTTCAAGGACGGGCCAGGCTTCCTGGCGCTTGCCGGCCGGTACGTTCCGGGAACCGAGACGCTGCTCGACTCGAGCTGCGCACTGGCGCGTGGTGGGCTCGTCACCCGGTAAGCAAGCGGCGGCGCGCATGCTGTGCACCGCGCCGGCTGATCACGGCTCCACGATGGATCGCCGAATGGCCGCCCTCTCTCGTCCGCGGCGCAGCGCCAACTCGATCAGCCGCGTCACGAGCTCCGTAGGCGGCACACCGGAGAGGGCCCAAAGCTTGGGGTACATCGAGATCGCGGTGAACCCTGGAATCGTGTTGATCTCGTTCAGGAGCAAGCTTCCCTCCTTCCTCAAGAACATGTCGACTCTCGCCATCCCGTCGCACTCGAGCACGTCGAACGCCCGCAATGCCAAGGCCTGGGCACGCGCCTGCTCATCGACCGAGATCCGCGCAGGCAGCTCGAGCCGGGCGCCATGCTCATCGATGTACTTCGCGTCATAGGAGTAAAATCCGTCCGCATGCTCGACGATGATCTCGCCGGCGACCGACACCGTGGGCGGATTCCCTCCGAGCACGGCGAGCTCGATCTCTCGCCCGCTCACTGCTGCTTCCGCCAGGATCTTCGAGTCGAACTCGAAGGCATGCCGCACGGCCGCCTCGAGTGCAGAGGCGCTGACAACCTTACGGATTCCGACAGACGAGCCGGCGTTCGCCGGCTTCGTGAACATCGGAAAGCCGAGCGTCGCGAGCTCATCAAGGACCTGCCGCGGCTCCGCATCGAACCGCTCCCGCCGGACACTACGAAAATCGCCGACCGGAATGCGCGCGTCCCGCAGAAGGCGCTTCATCACGTCCTTGTCCATCCCGATGGCAGAACCGAGCACGCCGGCCCCGACGTAGGGGATGCCGGCGATCTCGAAGAGCCCCTGCACGGTGCCGTCCTCGCCGAAGGTGCCGTGCACGACCGGAAAGATCACATCGATTCGGCCCGCCGCCGAGTTCGGCGTGGATTCCGCAAGAGGCGACGGCAGCCAGACGGGCAGGCCGCCCTCGATGCGCAACAGGCGCGGATTGCTCCCGCTCGCGAGGAGCTTGCGGGCATCCTGGGTGAGCCAGCGGCCGGCCTTGTCGATCCCGATCAGGACGGCCTCGAAACGCGACGGGTCGAGCGCCGCGAGGACATTGCTAGCGGACAGAATGGACACCTCGTGCTCGGCCGACTGGCCGCCGAAGACGATTCCGACCCGGATCTTCCCGCCCTCGCTCATGTTCCGCTCCCGAATGCCGTCCTATTTTAGCCGGCCGGCGCCTCATGGGATCCCTTCCATGAATGAGTGAGCCCTCACTCATTTGTGATATTCTACGTGCATGATGCCGTCCGCCGATCCCGCGCCGACCCGCCGCGCCAGGCCGCTTCCTCCGGAGGCGCGCCGGGCAGCGTTGGTCGACGCGACACTGCCGTTGATCCGCAAGCACGGCATCGACGTGAGCACCCGCCAGATCGCCGCGGCCGCCGGTGTTGCGGAAGGCACGATCTTTCGCGTCTTTCCCGACAAGGACAGTCTGATCCAAGCGGCGGTCGATGCGGCATTCGACCCGGCGCCCGTCGTCGCGGCGCTGAAGCGCATCGACCCCTCACAACCGCTGACCGAGCGCCTCACGGCGATTGCACGCATCGTGCAGACTTGGCTCACCACGATCATCAATCTCATGATGGTCCTGCGCGCCAGCCGCCCGCTCGGCGAAAAGCCGAACCTGCGCCAGCCGCGGCCATCCGAAGTCATCGGCGCGACGATCACGCGGTTGATCGAGCCGGACCGCCACCAGCTGAGAGTGCCCCCGGGTGAGGCCGCGCGGCTGCTCCGCCTCCTGCTCTTCTCCAGCTCACATCCCGGAATCGCTGAAGGCAAACCGCTCACGCCCGAGGAGATCGTCGCTGTGATCCTCGACGGCATTCGTACCCGACGCGTTCCGCCATCCAAAGGTCACCATCCATGCTGATACGTCTGTTGCGCGTCTACTTGCGTCCGTATGCGAGCTGGCTCGCGGCCGTCATCGCGCTGCAGCTGCTCGGCACGATTGCTTCGCTCTATCTCCCGAACCTCAATGCCGACATCATTGACGACGGCATCGCCAAGGGAGACACCGGGTACATTTTGAGAACCGGCGGCTGGATGCTGATCATCAGCCTCGCGCAGATCGCCTGCTCCGTGGCCGCCACTTACCTCGGTGCGCGGACGGCGATGAGCCTCGGGCGCGATCTGCGCGCGACTATCTTCCGCCGGGTGAGCGATTTCTCGGGACGCGAGGTCGCTCGTTTCGGCGCGCCCTCGCTCATCACCCGTAATACGAACGATGTTCAGCAGGTGCAAATGCTGGTGGCCGTGACGTGCACCATGATGATCACCGCGCCCATCATGTGTGTCGGTGGCATCATCATGGCACTGCACGAGGACATCGGCCTCTCATGGCTGATGGGCGTCAGCGTTCCGCTCCTCGCGCTCGTGGTCGGCGTCGTCATTCAGCGCATGGTGCCGCAGTTCCGGCTGATGCAAATCCGTCTCGACGTGATCAACCGAATCCTGCGCGAGCAGATTGGAGGCATCCGCGTCATACGGGCATTCGTCCGGGAGCCCGTCGAGGCGCAGCGCTTCGCCAGCGCGAACGTCGAGCTGACGGACACCGCGCTGCAGGCGGGGCGCCTCATGGCGCTGATCTTCCCGGCCGTCATCCTGCTCCTCCAGGTATCGAGCGCCGCCGTGATGTGGTTCGGCGCGCTGCGCATCGACACCGGCCAGATGCAGATTGGCGCCCTCACGGCATTCCTCGTCTACCTGACGCAGATCCTGATGTCGGTGATGATGGCGACCTTCATGCTGATGATGATTCCCCGCGCGGCGGTGTGCGCCGATCGCATCGGCGAAGTCCTCGATACGGAGTCGTCGGTCGTACCCCCAGCCCATCCCGTGAGATCGGTGAACGTGCGCGCCCAAGTCGAGTTTCGCAACGTCGGATTCCAGTACCCGGGCGCCGCCGACCCCGTACTCCGCGACCTCTCATTTCACGTCAGGGGTGGAGAGACCCTCGCGATCATCGGAAGCACTGGCGCAGGGAAGACGACGCTCGTATCGCTGGTCCCCCGATTATTCGACGCGACGCACGGCACCGTTCTGGTCGACGGTGTCGACGTACGCCAGCTCGATCCCGACCTGCTCTGGACTCGCATCGGTCTCGTGCCGCAGAGGCCGTATCTATTCTCCGGAACGGTCGCGAGCAACCTGCGCTATGGGAACCCGAACGCCACGGACGACGAGCTGTGGGAAGCACTTGGTGTCGGCCAGGCGCGCGACTTTGTGCAGGCGATGTCGGGGGGGCTCGAAGCTCCGATCGCACAGGGCGGGACGAACGTCTCCGGAGGCCAGCGGCAACGTCTCGCGATCGCGCGCGCTCTCGTCCGCAAGCCGGAGATCTATCTGTTCGACGAATCGTTCTCCGCGCTCGATCTCGGCACCGATGCCCGGCTGCGCGCCGCACTGCGCCCCGTCACCCGCGATGCCGCCGTGGTCATCATCGCGCAGCGCGTCTCCACGATCATGAGCGCCGACCAGATCCTCGTGCTCGACGGGGGCGCCATCGTCGGCCTCGGGCGGCACGAGGAGCTCGTCCGCAGCTGTCCCACTTACGCAGAGATCGTCGAGTCGCAGGTCTCCGCCGAGGAGGCTGCGTGATGGGCCCCCTCGATCGCCGCTCTGCTCGCGCTCCCAGCCCCGCGCGGCGGGCCGCCTCGGAGGCCACGCCATGAGCGCTGCTCGCCCGAAAGCCATGCCGAAGCGGCTACCCGCCGCGGGTCAGGCGGGCGGCGGCCCTCCCTGGATGAGCGTCGGCAGGCCGGCCGAGAAATCGATGAACTTCGGGCCGTCGGTACGCCGGCTGCTGGCAAGGCTCAGCCCCGAGCGGTTCCGCCTCCTGTGCGTGATCGTGCTTGCCGTGGCGAGCGTCGCGCTATCCGTGATCGGGCCCGCGGTCATCGGCCGCGCGACGGACATCATCTTCACCGGCGTCGTCAGCAAGCACCTCGCGGCAAACTCGACTCCGCAGCAAGCCGTGGCGGCGGCACGCGCTGCGCGCAACTCCAACCTGGCCGATATGCTCTCTCACATGCATCTGGTGCCGGGAGCGGGGATCGACTTCACCGCGCTCGGCTACACCCTCCTGCTGGTGATCGGCCTGTACCTGGTCTCCAGCTTGTTCCTGTGGGCGCAGGGATATCTGCTCAACGACGTGGTCCAGGGCACCGTACTGCGGCTTCGGGGCGAGGTGGAGGACAAGATCAACCGGCTGCCGCTGCGCTACTTCGACCAGCAGCCCCGGGGTGAGATCCTGAGCCGGGTCACCAACGACATCAGCAACATCTCGCAGAGCCTCCAGCAGACCCTGAGCCAGCTCCTCACCTCGCTTCTGACGGTGATCGGCGTCGTCGCGATGATGTTCGTCCTCTCGCCGCTGCTCTCGATCATCGCTCTGGTGACGATCCCCCTCGCCATGATCATCACGAAGATCATCGCGAAGCGCTCGCAGCGCACAGTTCATCGCGCAGTGGACCCACACCGGGCATCTGAACAGCCAGATCGAGGAGGCGTTCACCGGGCACGAGCTCGTGAAGGTCTTCGGACGACAGCGCGAGGTTGCCCACCGGTTCGACGCGAAGAACGAGAAGCTGTTCGAGACCAGCTTCGCCGCGCAGTTCGTCTCCGGCATCATCATGCCGGCGGTGATGTTCATCGGCAATCTCAACTATGTGCTCATCGCCGTGATCGGCGGCCTGCGTGTTGCGACCGGTGGAATGAGCCTCGGAGCCGTCCAGGCCTTCATCCAGTACTCGAGGCAGTTTACCCGCCCGCTCACGCAGGTCGCCTCCATGGCGAGCAGCCTGCAGTCGGGTGTCGCGTCGGCGGAGCGAGTCTTCGATCTGCTCGATGCGCCCGAGCAACGCGCCGAGCCCACCGCGGCTGCCGCACTCCGTCGCTCTGCACGGCCGCGTCGAGTTCGAGCATGTCTCTTTCCGCTACGAGCCCGACAAGCCCTTGATCGAGGATCTATCCCTCGTGGCCGAGCCCGGCCATACGATTGCCATAGTCGGCCACACGGGCGCAGGCAAGACGACCCTCGTCAACCTCATCATGCGGTTCTATGAGCTCGACGCCGGCCGCATCACTCTCGATGGCATCGACATCACGACGATGCGCCGGGACGAGCTGCGGTCTCGGATCGGCATGGTGCTGCAGGACGCCTGGCTATTCAACGGCACGATCCGCGACAACATCCGCTACGGACGGCCGGATGCCACCGATGAAGAGCTGCTCGAGGCCGACCAGAGCGACGTTCGTCGACCGGTTCGTGCGCAGCCTGCCGAAAGGCTACGACACGGTCATCGACGAGGAGAGCAGCAATGTGAGCGGCGGACAGCGGCAGCTCATCACGATCGCGCGGGCCTTTCTCACCGACCCGGCGCTGCTGATCCTCGACGAGGCGACCAGTTCCGTCGACACCCGCACCGAGACCCTCGTGCAACACGCGATGGCGGCGCTGCGCTCCAACCGCACCAGCTTCGTCATCGCGCATCGGCTCTCGACGATACGCGATGCCCACTTGATCCTGGTGATGCGCGACGGCCGCATCGTCGAGCGCGGCACCCACGAGCAGCTGCTCGCCCGCGAAGGCGCCTACTACGAGCTCTACAATGCGCAGTTCGCCGGCGCCGAAGCGGAAGTCGAAATCCGGCGGCCCGCCGTGAGCGCCTGACCGGCAGCGCGTCAACGAGGCGGCCCGGCCCGCAAGATCCGTGAAACCGACTTCCCGCCCCTGGGGTAGCAATACAGAGGGACTGTCGACCCCATTACTGAGCTGCCGTACACTCACACCAGGACTATCGCGATGGGCAGGTTGACCTACAAGCTTCCAGCACTTGTGCTTCTCGCTGCCACCACGTCGGTATCATGGGCAGCGCACAAATCATTCGACAAGCACTTCGACGTATCGGCCGGCGGCCAGCTCGTCGTGAACACCTCGGTGGGTTCGGTTGCCGTCGTTGGCCAGGACTCTCGGCAGGTCGTCGTTCACGCCGAGATCACGGGTTCCGAGGCGTTCGTTGACGACTTCACGATCACCGCCGAGCAGCAATCCTCAGATGTGACAGTGCGCGGCTACGGGAGCCGCAGCTGGCTCGACTGGTTCTTCTCGATGAAGCGTGTGCATTTCGTCATCTCGGTACCGCGCGATTACCGGCTAAACGTCCAAACCTCTGGAGGCAGCATCGACGTGCGCAACCTGACTGCCGCCGTGAAGGGCAGAACATCCGGCGGTGGCATCTCCGTACAAGATGTCACTGGCGCAGTGGATATGCGTACTTCCGGAGGCGGCATCGACGGTAATCGGCTAGAGGGACCGACGGAGCTGGAAACGTCCGGCGGCGGCATCGATCTAACCGACTGCACAGGCAATCTCGATGTGCACACTTCCGGAGGTAGCATCCGCGTCCATGGTGTCGACGGACGGATCGTGGCCACGACGAGCGGAGGGAGTATCTACGTCGAGGCACATGCGAACCGCGGCGCATCCCTCATTACTTCCGGTGGGAGCGTCACCCTGCTTCTTCCCGCGGACGCGCACGCCACGCTCGACGCAGAGACAAGCGGCGGAGGGGTTCGAGTGGACTTTCCTCTGACGAGTACGACGATCGTCACTCGCACTCATGTACGCGGAGCGATCAACGGCGGCGGTGACTCGGTTGCCCTTCATACATCCGGCGGTAGCGTTCACGTAGGACAACTGTAAGCGGCGCCGCCGCGGACCCGGCTAGATCAAAGTCGTCATGCGCTGCGCCCCGCCGCGCGCTCCTTGCGGCCGGGAAACAGCCTTCCGCTCAGCATCAGGAGCATCAGCACCCAGTAGGCGAGCCCCACGACGAGGCGGACCGGAATGGGGATGCGCGGGTCCGGCGAGATGAAACCTTCGATGAGCCCCGAGCCGAGGAGCAGCAGCGCGCAGGCGACCAGCAGAGGACCCAGGCGGGCGGCGCAACGCCGGAAAGACTCGGCGCGGGTGGGAGCGGTCGGCCAGATCAAGGCTCCTCCGAGCGCCGTCCCGGCCGCGCCCGCCAGGCAGATGACCGACAGCTCGACAGGGCCATGGGCTAGGATGAACCGCAGGAGCGCGAGCCCGAGTCCGTACTGATGCGTGAAGGCGAGCAGGCCGCCCAGCATCAGTCCGTTGAGCGTGATCATGTAAAGCGTGCCCAGCCCGAAGAACAGACCGGCGCAGAAGGCACCGGCCGTCACGACGACGTTGTTCGAGAAGATTCGCATAGACAGGACCGAAGAGGGCGCGACGTTGAGGAGCTGATCGGTCCAGAGGTGGCCGTGCTCGACGCCGTCGATCATCTTTTCGCTCGCGATGAGGCCGATCAGCTCCGGGTAGGTGGAGATCAGCCACCAGCCCGCGAGCGCGCTCGCGGCGAGCAGCAGTGCAATCCAGAGCGCTGTCGCGCGCACCGACGCCGCCGCTGCCGGAATGTCGTCGCGAAATAGCGCGAGCAGACGGGCGCGGCCGAAGCGCGGCGGGCGGCCGACGGCTGCATGAAGCGTCGTATAGGCGCTCTCGAGTGCGGCCGTGGCGACGTTTCCGGGCAGTAGCTCGCGCGCACTCGCCAGATCGCGCGCGAGCGTGCGATAGGCCTCCATGGTGCTCAGCGCTTCCTCCGCTCCCGCGCGCGAGCGGCGCGGCGCCGCCCGCGCCTCGGCGGCAAGCCGCTGCCACCGCGGCGCTCTCGCCCGCAGCCAGGCGGCCGCGTCGCGATTATCCGGGCTCGTCGGCAAGCAGAGCCTGCAAGCGTGAGCGCAGCGCAGTTTCGTCGAGCACTGCGAGCTGGGTCGGATCGGAACGCGCGTCGAGCCGCGAGAGCACCGTGCGCGCGAGCGTCAGCCTCCGCTCCTCCCCGAGCTCCGCCCAGCGATCAAGCAGATCCTCAACGAGCGCGAGCGCCTCGGGCTGCAGGCGGCTGCGCTGGAGCAGCGCTCCGAGGCGGCTCAGCGACTTGGCCGCGGCGGTCTCGTCCAGCACCAGCACCGTACCGGCCGCCAGATCGCCAATGCGCACGCGCTGCGCCGTCGCGAGGCAGCACACCAGCCCGACCACGTAGAACAGAGGCAGCGAATCGATGAGACGGAAGAGATTGCGCATGAGGAGCGCCCCGGTGCCGGGTGTGGCGCCCTCGCGAGTCACGATACGGGCGCCCGCCATGCGCTTGCCGGGCGTGCGGCCGCGCATCGCGACCTCGAGCACGGGATGGTAGAGGAGGTAAATCAGCACCGCGGGTGCGACGGCGACGAGCAGGAAGACGCTCGACCTGAGCGCGGTTTCGGGACCGTGCGGAATCAGGATCCGCAGCAGCAGACCGAGCAGGACCCACGCCAGGCCCAGCAGCAGGCGCGCGTGCCAATCGATCACGAACGCGTAGCTGCGCGTGCCGGGACCCGCGACCGTGAGCGTCATATCGACGCCCGTCAACCCTCTGACGGTGAGCTCTTCTGCTGCCATGAGCTCTTGTGCTGCCCCCTGTGCGCCGGAATCCGCGTCCCGAGCTGGTCTCGCGAGCCCGTATTCTGATACCTTCGCACACGAAGGTCCACGAGCGGCGGCACCGCTCGAAGCAGAGATCAGGGGGGATTCGTTATGTACGCGCCGCCGTCCTCTCCGCAGTCCATTGGGGGCGTCCTCGACGATGCCTTGCGCCTGTTCCGCATTGCCTTCGGCCGCTGCTGGGTGCTCGCCATCATCCCCGGACTGATCCTCATCGCCTACGAGAGCGCATTTCCGGTGCCCATCCCGGGCATTGGCACACTGGGGCGCCAGGCCGCACTTCAGGCCATCGCACATTCGCCGCGCGCATGGGTGCTGGATCTGCTGAGCACGTTGCTGACGCTCACCTTTCAGAGTGCGGTGATGGTGCGGGAAATCGCGATCAGGCGCGGGGATGAGTCCTGCACGCTCACCCGCGCGCTCGACACGAGCGTACGCCGGCTTCCCGGAATGATCCTCGGGACGGTGCTGTTCGGCCTCGCCATCGGGGGCGGAATAGTTTTGCTCATCGTCCCCGGCTTATGGCTCCTGGGGCGTCTGCAACTGTGGTCGGCGGCCCTGTTCGTCGAGGATGTGAGCGCGACGGCGGCGCTCGGCTTGAGCTGGCGCCTGACGAGGTCGCACTGGTGGCGCGCCGCGGCCATCTTGACGGTGGCTGTGATCATCATCCTCGTCCTCACGATAGTCTTCACCTTCATCGGCGGTCTGCTCGCGGGGCTGAGCCACGCGAGCGAGACCGGCCGCGCGATCCTGCTGCAGGTGTTCTCGCTGGGGGCCGCCGCGATCTCCTACCCGCTGGGTGCGGCGTTCTGGCTCGCGATGTATCACGACTTCAAGCTGCGGCGCGAGGGCGGTGACCTCACCGCGCGCGCGGGAGCGCTGAGCGGCGCCACCTGATCGATGCGAATACCGCAGGCCGTCCTGCTTGGGCTCCTCGGGCTCGCAGCCGTCTCACCGGTCCCTGCAGATCCGCCCGCGCCCGCGAGCGTCCCTGCGCCGGCCGATGCGAGCGCCGCGCACGCCCTGCTCGCGAACTGCGCGCTGCGCGCCGACGCAAAGCTGCGGGGCCTGGATGCCCTGCGCGGAGCCTGTCCCGGGGTGGAGAGGGCGGTTCACGATCTCGGGCTGGATACGCTCTTGCCGGCGGCCTGGCCGAAGCAGGCAAGCAGCCG
The DNA here is from genome assembly GCA_963849095.1 of uncultured Gammaproteobacteria bacterium. Taxonomy (GTDB): domain Bacteria; phylum Pseudomonadota; class Gammaproteobacteria; order Steroidobacterales; family Steroidobacteraceae; genus JASHUC01. The sequence goes on along the minus strand of CAWKGA010000008.1, from coordinate 804,604 downwards.
CGCCCTCGCCGATCTCGACGCTCTCGCCTATCGGTATGCCGGGCCTCCGCCGGCGCTCCGACTGAGCGTGTCGAGACTCCAGGAGATTGCGCTCAGCCTGAAGCCGCCGCCCTCGCCTCCTTCGTTGTGGGACCGGATCGCGGCCTGGGTCCGAAGCTGGCTCCAGCCCGTGAGCGGAAACCCTCCCGGCTGGCTGCGCTTCCTTCCGCACTTGAGCATCGGGCCGCGCCTGCGACGGCTGCTTCTCATGGCTCTGGCCGGCCTCATCGTGATCGGAGTCGGAGCCGCCGTCGTCATCGAGTTGCGGGCGGCCGGGCTCATGGGCTCGAGCCGGCGTCCGGGGTCGGCCGCGCGGCGCCCAGGCGCCGGCAGCAAGCCGGCCGAAGAGAGCTCGGCGGACCCCGTCGACCTCGCCTCTGCCGCTCCGCACGAGCGGCCGGTGCTGCTGCTGCGGCTGCTCGTGCAAGCACTCACGCGCTCGCAGCGGCTGCGGAGCGATCGGAATCTCACTTGCCGCGAGCTCATCGACCACGCGCGCTTCGACACCGCGCGACAGCGTGAGGACTTCGGGCGCGTCGCGGTCCTCGCCGAGCGCGCACTCTACGGAGGTCCGCACTCCGCGGCCACGGCGATCCCCGAGGAGGTGCTGCGCAACGCGCGAGCGCTCCATGCCCAGCTCCTCGCCGCGCCCGCAGCCATCGGTGCCGCCGCAGCCGAGACCATCTCATGAAAGAGCGCCTGCTCGTGCTCGCTCTGGCGATAGGGGCGCTCGGCCTGTTCTATGTCTTGATGTTCCCCAAGCCCTCGCTCGGACGCAGCGAGATCGTCCTGCCGCTCTCGAGCGAGAGCGGTCCCGACGGCTATCTGGCCGCGTGGCGCTGGCTCGGCGCGCAGGACATCCCCGCGGTGCGCCTGCGCTACCGGTACGATCGGCTGCCGGGGCTGCTCGCGCGGCCGGCCGGCAACCTCCTGCTCGTCACCGTGCCGCAACGCGTGCCGGCGCGCGCGGCCGAACTCGCCGATCTCGAGAAGTGGGTCGAGCGCGGCAACACCTTGCTCGTCATGGCGGCCCTGGAGGATACGCCGCTCTGGACCCTCGGCGCCGATCCGCTGCTCGCGGAGCGGCTGCAGCGCATGACGGGGCTCGAGCTCAGCCCGCCGCAACAATCGGCGCGGAGTCTCGCATCGCTCGCCGCCGACAAGCTGGACATCGAGCCGCGCGGCAAGCACGCCCTCCTCGCCGCCGTCGGTCACGTCACGGCGCTCTCGCCTCTTCCCGCGCGGCGCTGGCAGATGAGCCTGGAGGACGGACTGATGCCGCTCGAGCTCGCCGAACGCACCGACGGCGGCGACCCCGCGCTGTGGCTAGAGCGGCGTGGTGCCGGGCAGATCATCCTGTTCACTGTCGGCAGCGCCTTCTCCAATGCGGCGCTCTCACTCACGGACAACGCCCAGCTCCTGGCCAACATCGTCGCCTGGTCGCTCGCGCCCGGCGGAGCGGTGATCTTCGACGATGCGCACCAGGGGGCGACCGCGTTCTACGACGGGAAGGCGTTCTTTGCCGATCCGCGCCTGCATCACACGCTCGCCTGGATCGTGCTGCTCTGGCTCGCCTTCGTTCTGGGCGCCCTCCCCCTGCGAGCCGCACAGCGCCCGTGGCAGCCGCTCGACGAGGCCACGTATGTCGAAGCGAGCGCGTGCTACTTCGCCGCGGTCGTTCGGCCGAGCGATGCGGCCCAGCGCCTGATCGAGGACTTTCTCCACGGGCTGCGGGAGCGGCTCGGCCTCGCGGAGGACGCCTCCCTCTGGCCGTGGCTCGAGGCGCAGGCCGGCGTGTCGGCCGCGCAGCGCCGCGCGCTGCAAGCGTGTTACGCCAGCGCCTGCGCCGGCGAGCGCGTCGATCTGGTCCAACTGCAGAACCTGCTGGCTCAACTGAGAAGGAACCTGGAATGAGTGCGCTTCAGGAGCTCGAGGCCCGGCTGCAAGAGCGGCTGGGCGGCACCGTCATCGGGATGCGGCAGCTGATCCGTGCCCTCGTCATCGCCATGGTCTCGCGCGGGCACGTGCTGGTTCAGGGCCCGCCCGGCCTCGGCAAGACTCTCCTCGGAAAGAGTCTCGCGGCCGCGCTGGGAGGGAGCTTCACGCGGGTGCAAGGGACAGCGGACCTCATGCCGGCGGATATTACCGGGGTCCACGTCTTCGATGAGGCGAGCCGCAAGTTCGTGCTGCATCGGGGTCCGATATTCACCGACGTGCTGCTGGTCGATGAGATCAACCGCGCGGGCCCGAAGACTCAGTCCGCGCTGCTCGAGGCGATGGCGGAGCGCCAGGTCTCGATCGACCGCGAGACTTACCGGCTGCCGCCGGCCTTCCTCGTCATCGCGACGCAGAACCCGCACGAGTTCGAGGGCACCTACCCCCTCCCCGAGTCCCAGCTCGACCGGTTCATGATGCGCATCGACGTGAGCTACCCCGGGCCCGACGATGAAGCCGCCGTGCTGGGTCGCTATGGAACTATCGAATCCACCGCGGAAGCCACCCTGGTGGGGCCGGCGGCTGTCACCACCGGTCAACTAGCGGAGGCGCGCGAGTGCGCCGATCGGGTTCACGTGGCTCCGGAGCTGATCAACTACGTGCTCGCGATCGCGCAGGCCTCGCGCGAGCATGCTCAGATCGCGCTCGGACTGTCCACGCGCGGAGCGCTCGCGCTGCTGCGCGCGGCGCGCGTGGCCGCGGGCCTGCGCGCCTCGGAGTTCGTCACGCCCGACGACGTGAAGCTCGTCGCGCCCTGGACCGTACCGCATCGGTTGATGCTCTCGGCCGTCGCGGCCCTCGAGGGACGCAGCGATCACGCGCTCGCGCACGCCCTCCTCGAGCGGGTGCCCGTACCGCGCTGAGGAGCCGCGCATGAGCCTGCGACGCAATGCGCTCATTCTGATCCTGCTCATCGCCCTGCTCGCGATCCTCGGGCAGTGGAACCCCGACCTCGCACGCTGGTGGTGCATGCCCTGCGCTCTGCTGCTGCTCGGCCTGGCCTACGAAGGGGCGGCGCTCGGCCGGTGCGCCCTGCAACTCGAGACGCTTGCGCCCGAGCGCTGGCCGCTCGGGGGGGCGCGGGAGGTGCAGTACGCGTTGCGCCAGGACTCCCGGCTCGATCTGTGGGTCGAAGTGCTGCTCTCGGCGCCCGGCGAGTTCACCGCCGAGCCCCACACGGAGATCCTGCGGCTGGCGCGCGGGATTCCAGCTCGCGCGATCCTGCGCGCAGCCGCGCGGCGCCTGGGTCGGTATCCGTGGCCTGCGCCGGCCATCCGCCTCGGCGGCCCTCTGCGCCTCGCCTGGTGGTCACGGCGCGCCTCCATCGAATGCACCGTCTCGGTCGTCCCCGATATCGTCGATCGGATCGAGCAGGCGGCCGGCAACCGGAGTGCGGGCGCGGAGCGCGCACGCAGCCCGGGCGCCGGAGCGGAGATCCTGCAGCTGCGCGAGTACCGGCGGGGCGATCCGCTGCGTGTCATCGACTGGAAGGCGAGCGCGCGCCGCGGACGGCTGATCAGCCGGGACATGTCCGAGGACCAGCACCTGGAGGTCATCGTCGCCATTGACGCCGGCCGCGCGAGCGGGCTCGGCGCGGGTGACGTTGATCGTCTGAGCCTCTACGTCAACATCGCCGCACGCCTCGCGCAGCGCGCTGCCGCGCTCGACGACGCGGTCGGCGTGCTGGTGTTCGCGGCCCGGCCGCTCGCTAGCCTGCCACCCGCGCGCGGCGGTGCGGCTCTCATTCGTATCCGTGATTTCCTCGCGGCCTGCCAGGTGCACGTGGGCGAGTCCAATCCGGTCCTCGCGGCGGCCCACATTCGCTCCATGGCTCACCGCCGCAGCCTCGTTGTGATCCTGACCGACCTCGAGGACGCCTCCGCGGGGGAGCAGCTCGTCCAGGCGGTCCGGCTGCTCACTCCGAAGCACTTCGCGTTCGTCGCCGGGTTCGAGAGCGCCCGGATCCGGGAGCTCGCCCAGGCCGTCGTCGGGGAGCCGCTCGGCGCCTACCGGGCGCTCGCCGCCGTCGAGTACGCGAACACCATCGCAGCGAACGTGCGGGCGCTGCGCTCGCTCGGAGCCGCGGCGCTCACTGCGCGTCCGGAACATCTGGATCGCGCGGTGTTCGAAGCTTACCGGGAGTTTCGGCAGCGGCGGCTGATTTGAGAGACGGGCGATGCGAGTCGGGCGGCGAAGCCCGATCAACCGGATCCGAGGGCAGACGTTCGTAGCGCATCGGGGATGATACTGTGGAGCTACCACACATCACGAGTAAAGAGGATGCATGAGATGACGCGACCGCCACGACGCTACATAGCCATATCGGTCCTGCTGCTCCTTGCTGCGCTGACGACATCGGCAGCCGAAGCGCCATCGGGTCAGGGTCCAGGCCAGAGTCAAGTCGCGGGCCGGCACTTGCCTTCAATTGCCTTTTCCGGACAGCGATTTCTGCCGTACAAAATCCAGCGCATCGACAATGGCTGGGGCGCCTACTACACGATCGATACCGAGCATCCCGATGCGGCCAAAGACTCCATTGTCGTCAACCACATGAGCACGCGGGACGGCCAAGGTCATGTCATCGAGCCGGAGCAGCTGGCCCACGAGATGCTCGATGGAGTGAGATCCCGAGGCGGCACCCTCATCACGCCTTTTTCAGTCCCCGATCCCTCGAGCCCCGGGCGCTTTACCTATTATGCGATCTTCTATTACGTCCATGCCAAGGACGGATACGGCGAGGTCTGGATGTCGCGCGTGTTCCAGTCGAAACAAGGCATCATCGAGATTCTTTACCGACACACGATCGACGGCTCCGGTCCTTCGGTCATCGAGACCAACATCCAGAACTGGCTCCTGCAAAACGTGCAGGCGCGTGGCAGCGACTTGAGCAATCTCGCGGTACCGGCTCGGCCCCAGGAGCCGGATGTGCGTTAGCCGCCCGACTGATCGACACCGGTCGATACCTCGCTCAGGATCCAGTCCGTTGGGGCCGCGGCTCCTTCGGCACCGGGCGTGCTTGTGACGCCACGCCTTACACCTTCTGCATCAGCTCGAGACGATTTCCGAAGGGGTCATTGACGAAGATGCGCTGGTAACCCGGAAGCGGCGCGTCATCGATGATCGCGAATCCTCTCTCTCGACAGCGTTCAATGATCGCTTGCAGATCACTCACCAGCAGACCCGGGTGTGCCTTCTTTGCAGAATGAAAATTCTTGTCGACGCCGAGATGGAGCTTGACACGATCGGATTCGAACCAGCAGCCGCCTCTTGGCTCCTGCGTGCCGAATACCGCGAGCACGCTGCGTAGCATGTTATCTTACCGTCGCCGACGATGGTCGCCGACGCAGGCAGAGCTGTGAGCTGCCCGTTCACGACACTCCGCTATACTGTCCTCACTCACTTCGATTCGACGAGTGCACAACGATGCGTAACAACACTACGAATACCGGCGGATTCCTGCTCACGGTGACGCTCAGCCTGACCGTGGCAGGCTGGTTCGGACTGGGCTTCGCAGCGCCCGCGTGCCGCGCTGCCGACGTACCGCCATCGGCCGCGGATCAGACGGTGATCGATCATCTGGAGGCACTGCAAAACGATCGCGATTCGCCGGTGCTTGGCGACGCACATGGCGATGTAACGATCGTGGAGTTCTTCGATTACGCCTGTACGTACTGCAAGGCTGTCGAGCCCCGCTTGGAGAGCGCACTGCGCTCCGATCCGCATGTGAAGCTGATCCTCAAGGAGTTCCCCATCCTGACTCCGGAATCGCTGATTGCCGCGCGAGCCTCGCTCGCCTCGAGGCGCCAGCACAAGTACCGGCAGTTTCACGAAGCGCTCATGGCCTACCGCGGTCCATGGGGGGAGGACGCAATCTTCTCCACGGCGAAAAGCGTGGGTCTGAACATTGATCGACTGCGCCACGACATGGCCGCACCCAGCATCACCAACGAGATCATCGATAATTTCAATCTCGCGCGTGGCCTGCGCATCTTCCAGACACCCGGCTTCGTGGTCGGTGATCACATCCTCACCGGTCCGTCCGCGCAAATCGACTTCCCGACGGTGATTGACGAGGCACGCCGGCAGGGATCATAGAGCCGCTTGGCCGCGCGGTTGACATGAGCCGCTCCCACCATCGCGCAGCAGGCCGCGCTGCAACTCTACCCCACGGGTGACACGAGTTCCGCGTCGTTGTTTTTCGGCGCGTTCACTCTCGTGCTGACCTTGTAGGCGTGCAACAGCTCGTCGGGGTACTGCGTGAGCGCGGCCCTTGCTTCCATGGGACTCCCGGCAAGCCACGTGTCGCGAGCTTCGATCTGCAGAATGGCCGGCATCCGCTTCTTCGTGTTATGAATCGTCGCCATGAGCTTGCTCGCTGGGAGCGTAATGATGGCGCAGGACTCAACTGCCGTTCCGTCCGCCTTCTGCGAGCGGTCCCACAGGCCGGCAAATCCGAATACAGGCTGATCGGCAACTTCGATCGCGAACGGCTGTTTGGTACTGCTGTCGCTCAAATGCCACTCGAAGAATCCCGAGCCCGGAAGAATACAACGCTGCCTGCGTTTCCACGGCCCGCGCCACACGGGCCCGGTTTCGATATTCTCGACCCTCGCGTTGATCGTCGAGTACTTCGGCGGCTCGCCCCTGGAAAAGAATGGAATGAGGCCCCATCGGAGCATGGAGCCGTGGCGGGTGCCGTCGATCATCCGGAGCACGGGCACGTCCTGGGACGGCGCGATATTGTAGGAAGCGAAGTCCTCCTGCCAGCCAGCATCCCGAATCTCCGCGTATTCGTTCCATGCCGCAAGCATCTTCAGGAAGTACCGGCCGCACATGAGGAATCGTCCATACAGTGCAGACCGCGTCATCGTACTGCATGGACGAACCGCAAGCGCGCTTTCTACGATTCGCATGTGGCGATCCGAATTACACCCAAGACGCGACTCGCCGACCATCCTGGCGGATTCATCTCCGTCGGCTGCACGAAGTGCTTCCACGAGCGGGAAATGTCCGCGGACGCGCTCGCGCACATCATTGGCTGGGAAACGCGGATCGCATCGGCGATCCCTCGGATGCGTTGCTCCGCATGCGGCGCGCGCAATGCCCACGTCTCGATCTTCTATCCGCGACGGCCTCGCGGATGGGCAAAGAATGTTTCCTGAGAGGGTCCAGACCGAGTCGCACACGCCGCCCCATGCACCCGCCCGAGCGGCGCGCGCCGCCGGCGCGTCGGATACACTCGCATCCGATAGGCGGGCTCGATCGTGGTGGGCTCGGGCATACTGTAATTATGTCCAGTAACGCAAACCCGCTCAACGGCAGGACTGCGCCTCAGAGAGCCGCCGGACGTCCGCTCAGCGCGCCGCGCATCGCAGGGGGTGGTTGGCGCGGAGTGACGCTGCGCCATGACGCAGGCCGGCGGGGTCAATCAAGTCCATGTTCTCTCCAAGGTGGAAGATGTGGTGAGAGGGCAAACGCAGCGAACCGCAACCATCGGCGCCGCAGAGCACGGTAACTCGGCTTGGCTCGTGACCGTCGCACTCGGCGGAGAATTAATCGATCGCCGGCGCATCGACCTTACTAGCGGCCTACCGACGCACCCGTATCATCACGAAGGGGCATGGGCAGTCGGCCGTTACCTGAGCAGCGCGCGGGCGCGGCCGATTTCGCTCGCCGAGGCCGTGGCGCTCATAGAGCGTGTGCACGAGTCCGCAGCGCGCGGCGCGCGCGAGAGTCTCGAGGCGCTGGCTGCGGCGGTCCGAGTACCGATTGCGAGCATTGCGATCCGGGTCTGCGCCACGCTTCCTCCGACGATCGAGGAGCGAATCGCAGACAATCGCGCGCAGGTCGTTGCGGACTCCGTCATGTATCGCGAAGCCCTGGCGGCCGCAGCCGAGGCGCGCGGCTGGTCTGTTTATTGGTACGACCGCGCGCGCGTTTTTCAGGACGCGGCGGCAGCGCTCGGCTGCAAGGACGTCAACGCTGTCCTGAATGCGACGGGTCGATCGATCGGGCCACCCTGGCAGGCCAAACACAAGCTTGCGGCTGCCGCGGCGCTGGCGGCGAATGTCCGCCTCACTCACGCTGACTGGTTGCTCCCGGGGGGCCCAATAGCCGAGTAAAAACAAGTGCTTGAGGCCACAGCCGGACCGCTTAAGGGCAATTCAACAGCCCTGCCGGTAACTGTCGTACCGCGCGGTGCGCTACCATCTGTGGCAGACGATCGAGCATAGGTGGTAATGGAATGAGACAGGCCACGACTTTCGTCATTCTCTCGGGTGCTGCCGTGCTCGTTGCGTGCGCATCGCACGCTCCGGCGCCTGCTACCGCAGCAGGCACCAGTCAAGCCATTACCCCGGCGACTGCGCTCGCCGCGGGGCAGAAGCAGCAACCTTCCTCTTTCCACGGCTATCGGCGCATGATCGTGAACGGCCAGGAACGCTTCTGCCAGCTGGGGGACGTCCAGGGCTCACGCATCAAGCAGGAGATCTGCCTGACGCGGGCTCAGGTGGAGGCCTCACAAGGCGAGGCCCAGCAGCTAATGCAGACAATCCTGCAACGTGGCGGGACCTGCTACGCCCGGCCCATCATGGGGGTGGGTGATACGCAGGGTAGTCTCGAATGCGCTCAGTGACTCCACCTTTCAGAACGCTGCCGCGGCTGGCACGCTAACAAATCCGCTACGAGCGGTACGCTCCACACGAATCGGTTGATCGATCGTACGATTCGTCCCCGAGATTCGTGCGACGCCCGTGGGCGTCCAAACAGCGCGCCGGCACGCACTATCGGCGGACGTCGCCCGATTCAATCGGGCTCCTCCGACCCGGCACCACTTACAATCTACGCGCGCGGAGTCTAAGCTCCACACCATAAGGGCGGCCGGGCGACAGTGGCCGAGCACAACGATTCCGGCGCGGGGGCACCATGAAGTACGCCTTTTGGTTTGTGCGACTCGTGTTCGCAGCGTGGATGATTCCAGCCGGGTTGAACCACTTCGTTCCCCTGTTCCCACAGCCGATGGGCTCCCAGCCCCTCAGCCACGAGGTGGTCGTGGCTCTGATCGACAGCCACCTGTTCGACATCGTCAAGGGCGTGGAGCTGATCGCCGGGATCAGCGCCCTGACAGGGTTCTACACCCCGCTCGCGCTCCTCCTGTGCATGCCGGTGTCGTTCTGTGTGTTCTTCTGGGATGCGCCGCTCGAGGGGTGGGGCTCGCCCGCCGCGATCTTCGGCTACGCGGCGCTGCTCTGCAATGTGCTGCTCTGCCTGGCCTACATCAGGAGCTACCGCTCGATGTTCGCCCTCCGCTCGAGGCCGCGGACCGTCGGCGCCCCGGCTGCGGGGGTCCGGCCATGAAGCCGCTCGTCCTTGTCGGTCGGCTGATCTTCGGCGCCGGGATGCTCGCCAACGGTGCCAACTACTACTACTTCTCGCTCTGGCCCATACCGACCGGGCACGAACCGCTCGCCATTCAGTTGATGACTGCCCTGGTCCACTCAGGGTTGTTCGGCGTCGTCATGGCGATCCAGTTGGTCACGGGGGCGCTGATCCTCACCGGCTTCTTCGTCCCGGTGGCCCTCTGCGTGGTGATGCCGGTCTCGACCTGCGCGCTTTACTGGTCGGTGATCCTGGATCACCAGCCCCTCGGCGCGGCACTGGCGCTCGCCTCCTTCGCCCTCAACGGCCTCTTGATGCTGGCCTACATCGAATACTACAGGGGAGCACTACAGCGGCACGCCCTGACGCTTGTCGAATTGTCGGGACGCCAGATGTCCTTTGACTTCCTGTTCGTGAACCCCAGCGGCCGCACCTCGCGCGGCCCGTTCGCGGCCGCCCTGATCACGCTCCTGGCTGTGGTGGCGCTCTACGCGTTCCTGATAAGGGGTCGCAATGCCCACTGGTGCCTGGTGGTAGTGCTGTACTTCGCCCTCATCCTGCACGCCCGGCGCCTGCACGACATGGGGTACACCGCCTGGCTGCTGCTCGTCCCTGCGGTTCTGTCGGTCGTGGCCTTCGCCATCTGGCTGCGCATCGTCAGCCTCGGCGCCGAATTCGACGCCGCCGAACCGCTGATCGCGATCGCCGTCTTCGCCGGCTTCGCCCTCTGGGGCTGCATTGGCAGGGGGCAGGCCGAAGCCAATCGTCCGGTGTTCATGCCATGAAGACCGCCTACTGATCCCTGCCTCGCAACGGCAGGGAGCCTCGCATCGTAGGATAACGAACAGCGGTATGAACCCGACTCGCCACGGCGAAGATCCCTATCGATGGACGATCCTCGCCATCATCGGGTTCCTGTTCTTCATGACCAACTTCGCGGAGTTCCAGCTCGCCGGCGTGATCGGGAGCCTTTCGTCGGCTCTTCGCCTCGACCCCATGGAATTCGCGATGTGCGCGTTCGCGCCGTTTCTCATGAACTTCGTGTTCGGCATCCCCGTCGGGATGATGGCGGACCGGTTCGGGACGAGAGCGGTCGGCAGCGCGCTGCTCGTCGTGAGCTGCGCCGGCATCATCGGCCGGGCCTACGCCTCGTCGGGCTTCGAGAGCCTCTTCGTCTGGATGCTCGTATTCGGCTTTTCGATGGCGTTCGTCAACGTGCTCGGCCCCAAGATTCTCGGCACTTGGTTCAAGCCCGAGCACATGCCGCTCGCGATGGGCGTGTTCATCGCGAGCGCGGGACTCGGCGTCGGCTTCGGGGAGGCGACCGCACCCCTCTTCGCGTCCCTGACCGGGGCCTTCACGCTCGCCTGGGTACTGTTCGCCGCCTCCACGGTCTGGTTTCTCGTCGGATTCAGGGCGAAGCCTCCCGGTCAGTCCGATCCACCGCCCCAGCGAGTTCTTCAGTTTTTCGGCATCGCGGCGCGCAACCGGCACGTGTGGCTCGCGGGCACCGCTGCGCTGTTTTTCTTCGCGGCGGTCGTAGCCACCTCGGGTGACCTGCCCGGCGCCTTGGTTGAGGTGAAGCGCGTAAGCCCCGTCTACGCCGGCCTTCTGGGCATTCCTCTCGGCTTGGGTGGCGCGCTCGGCTGCTCGATCGTGCCGATGATCCTGCGAAAGCTACCCGGCATCAGGATCGGGCTCGCCTCTGTGGTCCTCGTGGGAGCCGCTCTGCTGCTCGCCGCACTCGCCGTTCCCTTCGGGCCGATGACCTGGATCTGCGTAATACTCGGCACCTTTTTTACCAACGGTATGCTGACGCTCACCCTACCGCTCCCTGTGATGCTGCGCGAGATTGGCACGACTTACGGAGGCAGCGCCGGGGGTATCGTGACTCTTCTGCAGACCGGAGGCGGCTTCTTCATACCGACTTTCGCGATCCCGCTCATCGCCGGCACGAACGCCATGACGACCTTCGCCGTGATCTTTGCGCTGTACGTAATCTCTGCGGTTCTCGTGCTCGCCTTACCTGAGCGGGGCTTTCGTCACGCAGAGCCCGAGTGGGTCGGCGCGTTCAATGCCGGCTGATTCCGGAATCCACGTCTGCGGATTCGAACCGTTTTCCATGCACCGGAGGCCAGCCACGGGAGCCTGGGAGGATGTTCCTTGAGTTCCATGACACGAGAAGAGCTTCTGGGGTTCTTGCGTCAGCATCGCGTCGCCGTGGTGGGGACGGTTTCTCCCGATGGCGAACCGCAGTCCGCTTTAGTGGGAATTGCTGTTACGAAGGAATTGGAGATTGTCTTCGACACGCTGAGTACGACCAGAAAGTGCCAGAACCTCCGGAAGTGCCCGAAGATTTCCGCGGTTGTGGGATGGGACCAAGAGATCACCGTGCAATATGAGGGTGTCGCTGATGAACCCTCTGGCGCCGAACTAGAGGGTCTGAAGGAGAGTTACTTTGCTGTCTACGCTGACGGCAGGGATCGACAAACTTGGGAGGGAATCACCTATTTCCGAATCAAGCCGACGTGGATCCGTTACAGCGACTTCAATTCCAACGGCAAGATTGTCGAGTTCTCACCGAGCGCTCTGAAGGCTTGAAAACTCACCTTCTCCCAGACTTGTTAGCGAGTCTGAAATTGGACTAAGCCCGCCTTCGGACAAACGCGTCAGGGCAATACTACCGGTCGGGTCTGCCCTCACTTGTTGCACGACCAGTACTGCGCGAACGCCTGCGCTGCAATTGCCGCGGACGTCCGGTCTGCATGCATCAGTCCATGGTGCGCGTCGAGGTAATCCGAGTAGACTTTCTCGATTAGGGCGGGCGTCGTGGTGCCGCGCTGTGCGCAACTCTTGCGCGCGTCCTGCGTTAAATCGTACGTTCCCATCAAGTAAATCTGCGCGAGCCGGTCGTTGCCGCGGCTCGTCTGCGCCGCCAGGCTATCTGGCGTGAAGTATCGTCCAAGCTCCTGCACCGGCGGGGCACTGACCACCCCGATGGCTCGGCACGCCGGCTGCAGAGCCGCCGCATTCGGAGAGCCCGGCGTGACGGGAGTGATCTCGTAGACGTCCCTAGACCCCGTTCTGATTGCGGGGCTGGGATCTCTGAGTACTTGCTTTCCTGAGAGGAAATAGTCGTTCTCGACCAGCGCGTACCGGGCGGTCCCGCAGTAGTAGATGTTGTGCGAGATGACGGTGTCGTAGCTCACATGGGTGACGTTGGTTTCCTGCGGTCTCGAGAACGTCAATCTCACGTAGGCATTCACGGCGTGCTCGGCGGGCGAGCGCGGATCGACGACGGGCACCAGACCAATATCCGAGATGGCGAAGGTTTCCCCGGGCGAGCCGTCGAACTCAACCTTGAGCCAGGTTAATTCCCCCGGCTCGTCGCGGCTGGGTGGGGCAGCGACCTCCATATGCTGCAGAGTCTGCTGACAACCGTGCTTCTGCAGCGTTTCATAACGGAAGTGCAATGCGTCCAAAATCGTCGCATGGGGAACTTCGCTTTGAACCGCAGTGAAGAACGCTCTCAAGGCGTCGCTGCGCGCCTGGTCATTGGGCAATGCCTCCGGGCAGACGAAGCGACTGTCCAGGTCCACGGGGATCGTCGTCAGATTCACCGTCGGGGACTGCGACGCGGTGTGACACGGCCAGTATTGGTTGAACGCCTCGGCGGCGACTCCGGCCGCCGTACGATCGGAGGAGGCAAGATCGGGATGCGCCGTCAGATAATCGGAAACGACTTTCGCGAGCAAGTTCGGTGTCGTCGTCCCCCGCGCCGCACAGCTCTGCCCTGTATCCTGAGTAAGATCGTAGACCCCCATCAGGTAGACTTCCGCTAGCTGGTCGTTGGGGCGATTCATTTGCGCCGTCAGACTCGCCGGAGTGAAATAGCGACCAGGCAGCGGCGACTGCTGGGCACTCACCGCGCTGCCAAGGGTCAACAGCAGTGACGCGAAGATCACACGGTTCATCGTCGTTCCCTCCCCACCGGCGCACAGCATCGAGCGATCGGATGCGAGAGCTGTCGGCGCAGTTTTCAGCAGGATTATATAGCGGGCAATCGCGTCTGCCGAGCGTTCTACTGGCATTGCTCCTGGGGTTCTCCGGCGCAGTATCGGCCCAATCAAACTACGATCACCGTCCGACGATCGGGCCGGAGCACGGATGGCTCGTCATTGATGGGGGTGGCCAGCTCACGAATGAGGTCAAGGAGCGCTTCCTCGCCCTGGCCGGAGGCCGTGAGGCCAGGATCGTCGCCATTCCCGCCGCCTTGGACGATCGGGACATCAATGTGAGCCAGTATGGCGCCTTGATCGCTCAAGTATTGGGCGTTGCACACGTAACCGTGCTGCATACCCGGGATCGGGCACTGGCGAACTCGGCGACCTTCGCCGAACCGCTCCAACATGCGACGGGCGTATGGATCGAGGGGGGACGCCAATGGAGGCTGGCAGATGCTTATCTCGGTACGGCTATCGAACGGGAACCCTCGCATTGCTTCAACAAAAGTGTTACCGGTTGGGGTAGTTGCCTCAGCTGAGATGTTACCGGCGATCGCACCTGCCACTATTGCGCCTCCACTACCTCGGAGGGGCTATGGGCACCAAGATGACACTTTCGGCGCGGGCCGAACTGACCAATGCAGTCCGGCGACGTTACAGCGCCGCAACTGGCGCTGAGAAGCGCAAGATCCTCGAAGAGTTCATCGCGGCCACCGGCTATCACGAGAAGTCTGCGATTCGAGCGCTGAACGCCGAGCCGACCGTCAAGAAGCGGCAGATCCGTGCGCGGCCCTCGCTGTATGACGAGGCCGTTCGTGCCGCGCTGATCGTGCTATGGGAAGCCTCCGACCGGGTATGCGGCAAACGCCTACGGGCGCTGCTGCCGATCCTGCTGCCGGCCTTGGAACGCAACGGGCATTTGCATCTTGCTGATCCTATGCGCCAAAAGATCCTGGCCATGAGCGCCTCGACTATCGACCGGTTGCTGCGAGAGGCGCGCAGCGCCACACGCTCGAAGAAGGTCCGGCGCGCGATGCCTGCGGCGCGCCGGCGTGTGCCAGTGCGCACCTTCGCGGACTGGAACGAGCCGCCGCCGGGAAGCATGGAGATGGATTGTGTCGCGCATTGCGGGGACGCCAACCGCGGCAGCTACGTCAACAGTTTGGTCCTGACCGACATCGCGAGCGGCTGGACGGAGGCGGCGCCGCTGGTGGTTCGAGAGAGCGGCCTGCTCGTTGAGACGCTCGAACGCGTTCGCCTCGGATTGCCCTTCGCGCTTCGGGCGCTGGATGTCGATAACGGCAGCGAGTTTGTGAACGAGTCCTTGATAAATTACTGTCTCACTCATGGGATCGAACTCACTCGCTCTCGGCCTTGGCGGAAGAACGACCAGGCCTGGATCGAGCAGAAGAACGGCGCTGTCGTTCGCAAGCTGCTGGGCTATCGCCGCTTCCAAGGTATTGCCGCCGCGCAGGCGATCGCCCGACTGTACGGCGCCTCTCGTCTGTTCGTGAACTTCTTCCAGCCCTCTTTCAAGCTGGCGGAGAAGCATCGCGAGGGCGCTCACGTGTCCAAACGCTACCATCCGCCCCAGACCCCCTGTGATCGGCTGCTGCAGGCTGAGAGCATTCCTGAGGCCGCTAAAATCAGACTGCGCGAGGTGGCCAGCGCCTTGGATCCGCTGAAGCTCCTCGAGGAGATACGCGCAATGCAGGCGCATCTTGTGGCCCTCGCAGATGGCGAGGAGGTTCCCATTGCAACGCCCGAACCCCCAGATCTCTCCGGCTTCATCGCCAGTCTTTCCAGTGCGTGGCGAGCGGGCGAGATCCGTCCGACGTTTTCCGGTGACACCAAGCCGCGCTATCTGCGCAGCCTTCAGGCCATGGTTCAACCCGATCTGCGAAAGATGCCCAACAAGGCCGTGCCGCTGGCAAGTACCGCACCGTCCCTTGGACCGCCTACGCAGAGTCCGCCTCTTAGTTCGGCCAAGCCGGTTACTGAACGACCTGCCCTGATCTATGCCACACCCGGCAAACCCGTGTATCACGCGTTCACGATGATCTGGCCATTAATCTGCCGCCGCCTCGAAGGATGCCCGAACATCACTTCCGCACAACTGTTCGACGAACTGTGCGTCCAATTTCCAGGACGCTTTCATCCGAAGCACGTAAATCGTCTCGCAAAGCGCGTGAAACAGTGGCGCCAGGATGCGCGTGCTCGAGGCGTCGCCATCCCGCCAACTAAATACCGCCACTTCAGCAACAAGCCTCGGGGACCTGGTGCCGCTCCCTACAGCTGCACTGCTCATTGGCCGGAGATGATTCAGTGGCTAGAAGAGCATCCCGATGAGACCGCTGTCGAACTTCTCACTGAATTCCAATCTCGCTACCCAGGAGTGTACCGCCGCAGCCATTTGCGCACCCTGCGGAAACGCGTACAGGTCTGGCGCCGAGAAGCGATTCAGCGTTTGATCTGCAAGCTGCAGGAACATACCCATGATGTCAGCTCCGAACTTAGAGGTTGACGGCGATGGTTCTTTCAAAGGAGCTTCTGCCGCCTTCGGCGTCAGACTGCGCTTGGCTTAAGATCAATGAAGCATTCTGGCACCCGACCCCAAGAGTGAGTGTCGCGGTAACATCGCTCGTGAGGCATCCGGTAACAAAATTACGTGAGGCAATACGGGGGACGGGAAATCAAGAACTTGCTCGAACGCGGCGGGGTCGTGATGGGGGGGTCCGCCGGCGCGACGATTCAGGGATCCTTTCTGGTGCGCGGGGCGCCCGCCACATCCGATAACCCTGGCGGGGACAACACGATCATGGTGTCTCCGGGACACGAGGCGGGGTTCGCACTGCTGGCCGATTCGGCCATCGACCAGCACGTCAACACCCGGGATCGAGAGGCCGACCTCGATCCGGTGATCGCCGCCCACCCGCAGCTGCTCGGCATCGGCCTCGATGAGGGTGCCGCCATCATCGTGCACCGCAATTCTTTCTTTGTCGTCAGCGGGCAGGTGTTGATTCATGACGGCAAACAGCATGCCGGACGACGGTACTACGCGCTCTTACCCGGACAGGCCTACGATCTAACGCGCCGCATCATAGACACGAGCGACGCTGCCGACGAGCGCGGTCGGTTCCCGTTGACGCTGATCCTGAACCGTGCATGGCGGATGGCTGAATCCTCCGGGACCATCACGATGGGAACTGGGGTGCTCGAGTCCCGGGACAGTCAGTCGATGACCGTCCGCAAGGTTACTCTGGTGTGCAGCGCCAGCCTCTACGACATCGGCGCCACCGCTCACGCTGCCCGACTCCACGGGACCCATGACCTGACTATCCGGGCTCGCGAGCTCGGCAGCGACACCATGCGCAGCTTTCAGTGCCGCATCGACTAGGCGAAACGCTTCGCCCTGTCGCCTGCACAGCGCATCGGCGTACGTTGTGTTCGGTTCAGCGGATTCTCTCGATGAGTCGCTCCGTCAGTGTGCGCTGGTGCCTCGAGAATTGATCCACGCAGGCACGCAGGTACGGACTCAATTGTCGCGTCGCATAGGTGACATAGCCGACTTCCCGAAGCTCGCTGAGGGTATGACTGTAGTCATCGAGTAGCGTCACTGAGAGGAGTGTTCCGGCGC
The DNA here is from genome assembly GCA_963849095.1 of uncultured Gammaproteobacteria bacterium. Classification (GTDB taxonomy): domain Bacteria; phylum Pseudomonadota; class Gammaproteobacteria; order Steroidobacterales; family Steroidobacteraceae; genus JASHUC01. Next base: position 787,552 of record CAWKGA010000008.1, on the reverse strand, counting down.
GCTTCGCCGCTACGCGTGTTGACGAGGAGAGCCAACGCGCCCGATCGGGCAGCGCGCGTACGGCGGAGATCGCCATCACGGACGAGGTCTCGAAGATCGAGCGTCCCTGTCGCGCCGCTTCGTCCTTCAGTTCTTCCCATCGCGCGCTGATGGCCTTGACAGACAGAAGATCGACCGGCTTGCGTCCCCGGGCTTGCATGCGAATTTCTGTCCACTCCTTGCGAAGGCCCGCGACGTCAAGCGGCGGCGCACTGATCGTCTGCGCCAGGCGTGATGCGGTTTTCTCCAAACCATCGAGCAGCTGATCGACGTTCTCGAACTGCGTTTCCTGCTCCAGGAGCCCCTGTTCCTTCAATGCCTCGGCGATCTCTGGGATCAATCGCCGCCCGAGGCCGCTCAGATCGGCAAGCGTCGCGAATACCCATACTGGAGAGATGCGAAGCGCCGCGATGCCGAGGAGCTCTATGGCATGACCCGCACCCCGCCGCGCAAGAAAGTCCTCCGGTTGTGGCGCTTCGGCAGGGTAGACGCCCTTGGCGCTGCCGACCTGTTCGATCACATAGCGCAGCGTCACGTCCACGAGGCTCCGGTACAGTTGGCCGCGGCGCACAGCTCGTGGCACCACCACCACGGCGATTTCACGCAGCATTCCGGCGCTGAAGGTCAGCGCCGAACGGATCACGCGTTCCGGGAGCGACAGCAGGTACGTCCTCGAAGGCATCGCAGCACTCTACAGCGAAATCTCTTCGGCTCGCGAGTGTCCGCCACCCACGCGGAGACGGCTTGTGACAATGATCAGTGCATCGGCCGTTCTTCTCCGTCTTTCCCCGGCAGGGCCATGTGCCCCTGGATGTTCTCGACTTGCGAGCGCAACTCACCGCGCAAACCCAAGGCGAAGCCCAGTTCGGTCACCACGTAGATCGGCGCCACAAAGACCTGCAGAAGGTTGTCGAGCAGCGCCGGTCGATTACCCTCGAAATGATGACCAAATAGCTGTAGCACCCAACCGGCGATGAACACCACCACCGCTACCGTGAGCGCAGTGGAGGTACCGATCCTCACTGTCGCCTCTGCGGCCCAGATGAGCAGCGCCAGAAGCAGCGCGACCGCCAACCCGAGCCGCACGTCCAGCAACAGGTAGGCCAGCACCAGGAGCGCCGCGACCATCACATCGAGGCCGACATCGACGCCGAGAATCGAGTAGGAGCGCAGTGCGAGCGCGATGAGGATGGCGTAGACGATCGCCGGAACGCCGAAATAATGCGTAAGCCGATTGCGTGAATCACGGTGGTATGCTCCGTAGGCGGCCAAAATGCGGGCAAAGCGGCTCATGGGTTGAATCCCCTTACTTGAGAGCGCTCCTTGGCTCCTACTTGATCAGTTCGCATCAGGCACCGGCAGAATCGAGACTTGGAACGACCCCTATGTAGTTGTAGCGTACGAAGCCGTTGAACTGCGCCACGCCGTCGTACAGTGACCGTGCGGTCGCATTATCCTGGTGCGTCAACCAGTAATAGGCAGTGGCGCCCGCCTCCTGCGCCGCAGCGGCGACGGTCTCGATCAACGCGCGGCCGATACCGCATCGCCTGACCTTCGGCGCGACGAACAAGTCCTGGAGGTAGCACGACTTGTGCGCCCAGACGGTCGTGTGGAAGAGGTAATGAGCGATGCCGACGATCTCGCCGTCGATCCGGGCGCCGACGCCGAAGATCCCATCCCGCGCAAGCAATCGGCGCCAAGTTTCATCATAGGCGGATGGCGGCAGCTGCGTCTTGTAGAACGCCTTGTACGCCTGCGCCAGCGCCTCCCAATCGCGTCGATCTTCTTCGCAAAGTGCCGAAACGAGCAACGACATGAACTTCGCACCTCTTCCAGGGTCCTCCGTAAGCAGCGCCGCGTCCACCATAACCGACACTGTGTTCGGTGTGTCTAAACGACGGCTCGGCGGACATTCTCACGACTATTGCGAACGATCGCCATTGGCCGGTGGGCGCCCTATTCTTCGAGTCGCGGTCCATGCCCTTCCGGGTACATCCTCTCCCATTCCCGCCCATTGGCCGCCGTCACCACCAACCTCTCTACTGTCCCGTCATCCAAGCACCTTGCGTTAACGCTGAACCCGTCAGGATGTGACCGTGGCACGTAGAACGACTTGATTCCGCAGACGGAACAAAACACGTGCTTCGCGGTGCGCGTATTGAACTGGTAATTCGTGAGGACATCCGAACCCCGCAACAACTTGAAGCGGGACTTCGGTACGGTAAGGTGCAGATAGCCAGACTTTGTACATATCGAGCAGTTGCAATCCGAGACTTGCAGGACAGCGGGTGCAACCACTTCAAACCGCACGCGGCCACAGTGGCATCCGCCCGTGTGCGTAATCATGGGATCCCCCAAGGAGAAAAGCTTCCCCTGAACTCAATCCATGTCCGCGTCTGCGCAACGACGTGGACAACTTGGCTTAGTTTACGCCCGACATGGACGGGCTGGAACAACCGCAACGAGGAAAATCGAAAAAGTCCGACCGGCCGACCGCAGATGAACGACCGCGGCCGGATCGTTACATCAGTCTACGTGACGATCCTGTCGCGCAGTCCGCCGTAAGCAAAGGTCCGCACCAAATCCCGCTGGTAGAATTCGTGCGGAAAGCCGAGCGACACCGCGCTCGCATCGTCCAGCAACTTGAGCTGTTCACGGGAAAGCCTGACGTTGAGCGCAGCGATGTTGTCTGTGAGTTGTCCGATTTTCGTTGTGCCGATAATCGGAATTACGGGCTGAGGACGCTGCAGAAGCCAGGCGAGCGCAATCCTGGCCGCTGGGATTTTCGTCTCTCGCGATATGCCCTGAAGGGCAGTAACGACGCGACTCACTCGCTCCGGATCGGGAAGAAATCCTTTCATCATTTCATTCTGGTAGCGGCCGTTGGCGGTGCCGCCCCCGTGGTACTTGCCGGTCAGCATGCCGCCCGCGAGTGGGGACCACGCAGTCACACCCAGACCAAGCGCGTGCGCCATTGGTAGCAGCTCTCGCTCGGGTGTGCGCTCGAGCAAGCTGTATTCGATCTGCAGGCCGACAAACTGCGTCCACCCCCGCAACTCGGCGACAGTGTTGCCGCGCGCAATCCACCACGCCGGGGCGTCCGAGATTCCGGCGTAGAGAATCTTTCCGGCTCGTGCGAGATCATCGAATCCTCGCATGATCTCTTCGAGCGGAGTCATCTGGTCCCAGATGTGAAGCCAGTACAGGTCGATGTAGTCCGTCTTCAGACGTTTCAAGCTCGCCTCAACGGCCTGAACCATGCTCTTCCGATGGTTGCCAGCGGCGTTGGGGTCGCTGCCAGGAGCAGCGTTCCCGTACTTCGTTGCGAGGACCAGGCTCTCCCGGTGCCCTTGCATGAATTCACCGAGCAACCTCTCGCTCGTGCCGTTCGTATACAGGTTCGCCGTGTCGATGAAGTTTCCGCCCGCCTCACGGTACGCATCGTAGATCACCTTCGCCGCTTCGGTCCCGGCGCCCCAGCCCCAGTCGTCGCCGAATGTCATCGTGCCAAGGCAAAGCTCAGAGACGCGAAGCCCGCTGTTGCCCAAGAGCCTGTATCGCATGGTCGCCGGCATGACATGCTCCGATCGATTGCCGCAGATCGGTGCGTAGCGATCGCGGCGAACACTCTGACAAACCCCGCATCATCGATATGCGCGCTAGATCGACCTCCAGCGCGCCATCACCAAGCCGCGTCTGAATCCGAATCCGGACGACGGGATCGTTCTGCGAGGACCTAAGGGTGAGGTAGCGGGGGTACCGTCGTCAAGCCGCCGCCGGCTTGCGCCGGTCCACCCGGAACTCCACCTTGCACGACGTAGCGCGAGCACGCGCACCCGCGATGGAGATAGTGAGGTCTTCCATGCGCCAGGATGACTGCCTGAGCCGGTCGTCGATTCCGAGCGCCGACGCTCATTATAGTGCGTGCGGCACGGAGTATCGTTCCAACTGCTGACTCGCGAACGATCGAGCGTAGCGTCGCATACGGTGTCGCAGGCCGGCGACGGCGTCCGCGACAGAGCTGCGTCGGGAGGACAAATGAAGGTGGAAGCACGTGGGTCGATGAGCGAGACCTGGACCAGGTGTCAGGGATACGTCATCAACGGCGTATTCCCTATCGGACGCTACCTCGGCTGCTCCGATCACAGCGGCGTCTTCCTCACGACGTCTGTGGCGCGACGTCCTTCGGAAGTCGCGGTCAAGCTCGTTCCCGCCGACCGGGCCCTCGCGGAATCCCTACTGCCGCGCTGGAAGAGAGCTGGCGGCCTCACTCACCCTCACCTGATTCGCCTCTTGGAGTGGGGCGGGTGCCAGTTGGAGGGCTTGCCCTACCTGTACGCCGTCATGGAGTATGCCGACCAGACTCTCGCGCAGCTGTTGCGACACCGTGCCCTCACTGACGACGAAGCGCGAGAAATGCTGCCCCCGATCCTCGATGCACTGGCGTTCCTTCACGGCCGAAAGCTGGTGCAAGCCAGGTTGACGCCGACGAACATCCTCGTGGTTGGAGATCAGCTCAAGCTCGCAAGCGACACGATCCATCACTTCTATGAAGACACGACGAGCGCCAAGGCGTCCAGCGTGTACGATGCCCCAGAGACTCTGCGTGGAAACAGTTCCGCTCCCGGCGACATCTGGGCGCTCGGCGTCAGCGTGTTCGAGGCGCTCACTCGTCGTCTGCCTTCGGGCTTCGGTGAGTGGAAGGACGCCGTCGTGCTGCCGGCCGACTTCTCACCGGCATTCCGCGATGTCGTGACCCGCTGTCTGAGCCCGAGACCGGAGGACCGTCCGAGCGTGACGGAACTCGTGGCGTGGGTCTCGGGACGATCGGCAGGGCTCGCGCCGGTCGCGACCTTCGAGCCCGCAGCGCTCGTACCGCCCGGGCTGAGGACCCTCGAGGCTGGGCCGCAGCAGACCGCGCCCTCGCCGGTCGCTCTCGAAGCGGTGCCGCCCCTGCCATCGATGGCGCCGGCCCCGAAGTCGCGAACCCTGTTCGCCGTGCTGCTCGGAACGATCGTGATTCTCGCGCTCGGTTGGAACGGAGTGCGCGTGCTCAGAGCCCATCGCACAGCGGCAGCCCCTACGCGTCCTGTTCGGGCTTCCGGAGGATCACTGCCACAGATTCCAGGCGCCTACTCACCCGCGGTGGCGGAGGTGCCAATCTCCGCCGTGTCCACCACAAGGCTGGGTGGGAGCAACGTCGCCACATCGGCCTCCGCGCTCCATGAGGTGATGCCCGACGTTCCGCGGAGCGCTCGTCTAACCATTCGCGGACACATCAAGGTGTGGGTGCGTGTCATCGTCGACCAGGATGGTTCGGTGTTCGCCGCCGTCGCAGATCGGGCGGGTCCGAGCAGGTACTTCGAGCGACTCGCTATCGAGGCAGCCAAGAAATGGACGTTTCCACCGGTGGACACGCCGTCCCGGCGCCTGATGCAGGTTCGGTTCGACTTCAGTCGCGACCGGACGACGGGGCGTGCCGTCACACTCCAGTAAGGCGGTGGCCTCCGCGGCGAGCCGCGAGTCGCCCACGTAGATTGATGTGCTCTCGAGCAATCCGGCCTATGCTGGTGTCGCCGCCAGACGCGGGTTGGCGGACGGACGCGCCAATTTCCAGAAACTTGCCCCACCGCACTGGCTGTTACTACAGACCTCCTGACATAGCCCCTTGAGAAAATGTCCGGTTTCGGTGCGGCTCAGGGGGCTGAGGCGACGGCGAGGATTGTGGTGCGATGGGCTGGCGAGGCGGGGAAAGCGAGGCCGATGCACGGCGGCGGGCGAACTGCGAAGCGCATGCGCAGTCGAGAACCTGGGAAGATCGTCGCCGTCTGGTCGAGAAGCTCGCAGAGAGCCTGCGCAGCGCGTGTTCGATGCGGCGAGCTCAGAGGAGCCACTGTGATCTGCAGCTCGCTGTCGCAGACACGGATGTCACCCGCGGCGGCGAACAGCTCGTGCAGGAGCGTGCGCCCCTCCTGCTCGGCGCGGGTGTAGTGAGGCCGTAGCAGCGCGAGCAGATCGCTTTCGGCCTGGTAAGCGACCATCTTGATGAGGTCCGTCAAATGCTTGCGCTCGGTGGCGAGTTTGACGACGGAGCGCTCGCTGAGATCACGGATTTCCACACGCGAGGGGACATTGCGGCGCTGCTGGATGATTCGGGCCAGCTGATCGCGTGCGGCGCGCAGTTGTTTGCCGAGTTTGCCGTAGGCGATCTTGAAGCCGCGCATCGTGGGGCGGTGCTGCTCGGTGTTGTCGGCCGCGGCGGCGCCGTACGCGCGCTCGATCTTGGCGAGTTCGATGCGGGCGGCCCGGACCTGCTTGTCCAGGCTACGGCGCTCGGGGTTCGGGATCGTACGGGTGGGGTCTTCCGGTTCGATCCGATAGTCCACCAGCGCATCGAGCAGGAACTCCTCGCGCATGTACTTGAAGTAGTTCTCTTGCCGCCAGCGCTCGAACATGCGGTAGGCCACCTCAATGTCGCGCAGATCCCATCGATTGGTGATCACCTGGGTCTGGTGGCCGTTCTCGCACAAGCGGGTGACCTGTCGCAGGCGCAGCTTGCCCTTGAGGAAGCGCACCGGGTGATCATCCAGGTCATAGCTCACCCAGTGTCCGTCGAGCTTGGCACGACGATGGACGAAGCGCCGCTCAGGCAGCAGACGGCTCTTGCCCTTGCGATAGGTGAGCACATCAAAGCCCTCCTGGATCATGGTGCGGAACAACTTCGGGCTCCAGCCGCCGCGGTCGAAGACGATGGTCGCCCGTCGCTCCCCGATCACGGCGCGCACCTCGCGAAGCAGAGGGGGAAAGGCGCGGGTCAAGGCGGCGTTGATATCTCCGGTGATCAGCAACAGCGGCTCACCGGCGCGATCGTTGACCCAGTAGTCGGTGGTGGCGGGCATGGCCAGATGCCGGCGGGCCACGAACGCCCGGGAGATGGTGCGTTGGCCGTGATAGGCCCGTACATGCCCATCGACATAGAGGAACCCCATCAGATGCCCGCGCTGAGCGACGCGCAGGCGCGCCAGTTCCGCCCCCAGCTGCTCAGCGTGCTGGTGCGCCGCGAGGCGGGTAAGTCCACGCCTGAGCGTCTTGACCTCGGGGGCCCGATCCAGCCCCAAGAGTCTGCCGAGGGCCGCCGGGTCGCGCTCCTTGAGGTGCTCGGGGCGCTGGATACGCAACAACGCCATCAGTAACAGCGTCAGCAGCGTCGTTCGCAGGCCGTAGAAGGCCGGGCCGATCTCCCCGTAGAGCTTGCGGCTGATGCGTAGCAGTCCACTCTCAATCAGACACGGCAGGGCCAGCAGCACACCGGCGCCGGGAACCTGCACACCATCGCGGAAGATCGGTGCGGCATCATCGAGCAACCCCAGATGAGCCATCTGCCGATCGAAGCTGCGATCGCTTGCATCGCAGTCCAGGCTCATCGGCACCGGCTCGCTGTTCTGTGCGTGTTCGTCAATCACCACTGCGTCGTTCGCCAGATCGCTCCCCGAGGCCGTCCGCGGCTGATCGGCCGACTCCTCCTCGGCAGACGGCTCGACGGACTGCATCGAGGATGCGGGCTCCTGCAGCCACCCACTCCCCGGTGCATCCCTCGCACCGGCGGCAAAGCAGAGCTGCTCGACCTCAGCGCGCCTCATGGGCCCGGCGAGCTTACGGATCGCCTTCTCGTTGACACCGAGCCGTTGCGCTATCGCTCTGTTGCTCAGCCCCTGGCTCCTGAGGATCTCAATGCTGCGTAGCCGCTTCCCAGAGATACGACGTTGGCCGCGACGCCAGCCTACCTCTCCTGCAAGCCCCGCCATCCCCGCCTGTGCGTAGCGCTCCTGGTGCCGGCGCACCGTGCGCTCGGATTTTCCGAACGCGCGCGCCACCTCCGTTTGCTGCGCAAAGCCCGAATCGACCAACAACACCATCGCATAGGTCTGCGCCACGACATCATCGCTCCGGTAGTGATGCACCGGCAGTCCCCCGACGACGATCACGCGCTCATCCCCTTCCGCCCGCAACGTACAGCGTGCATTGATGATCGCGGTGTTCGACGGCGCCGAGGCAGGCAGCGCCAAGGCCAGTTGGCTGTTCATGGCCCGCAGCTATACCGGACAGGTTTGGGTCCGCAACCCCACCGGCCAGAACCGCTCTCATTTCAGCCGGTTATCCTCGGTCGGGCCCGAAAACCGGACAGGTATTGGTCCGCACCCCAGGGACGCAAAGACCTCCATTCCAGCCACCAAAACGGGCTATGTCAGGAGGTCTGTACTAGGAGGGCCTCGTAATGCCGAACGATACGGTTGTTGTCATTGCCGGTGCGAGCACCGGCTTCGGACGTACAGCGGCAGAGACTCTGGCCCGGCGTGGATACGCGGGCTTCGCGGGTATGCGTGACACGATTGGGCGCAATGCAGCAATTTGTGAGGGTGTCCAGTCTTCGGCGAGCTGAGAGGTAGATCCACTCTAGGGGTCATCATTTCAGTCGGCTGAGCTGTCTCGCTGTTGGGTTTTGCTCTTCAACCGCATCGCAGATAGCCGTCGGGCCTCGTACCGGCCCTCGCATTCAACAGTACGTCAGCTTCCCCCCGCGAGCGGATCGCCGTCAATGGACCCCGCCGCGTTACCTTTCGCGCCGATTCGGAAGACCACACTCGATACGATTCGTCTCTGACTCTGGCAGGAACTCCAGGTCGGGCTGTCCCACTTTGCTCATGACCAGGACGCCATCGCGCGCGCGCACGACAATACCGCCGCGGCCAAACGTCGGATCTACACCATAGCGGACGCTCACAACGGCCGGAGCGAACTATTGATCCTCGCATAAGTAATGTCCTATGTGAGGCGTAAAGAAAGGCCGGTATGCCGCAGAAAGCCTCGCAGCAGATCTGGCCGCCGTTGGACGGAGTGGGCAGCACGACGTGTTCGGTGGGCCAGAGTGTGAAGGTCGAATGCGGGATCATTGGCGAGGGGGTTGGTCTTGAGGTACGCCCATAGGTACTCGACGGGATTGAGTTCGGGAGCGTAAGGCGGAAGGTATTCCAGATGTGCGGAACGAGGCAGGACGCATTGGTTGATGAGTTCGCCCTTGTGAGCCTGGAAGCTATCCCAGACCAGCACGATGGGCGTTTGCAGTTGATGTTGCAGATGCTCGAGGAACTCCATGGCCCGCTCGGTGTTGACGTTGGCATCGGCATGGAGTCGAAAGTACAGGGCGACCCGATCTCGTTTGGGCAGGATGCAGATTGCGGCGATGGCCGAAACCTTTTGAAGCGAGCGGCCGCGCTGATGCAATACCGGTGTGTGCCCGCGCAGGCTCCAGGAGCGGCGCACCAGGGGCGCCATGAGCATCCCGGATTCGTCGAGAAAGACGATCGTGGCTCTCAGGCGTGCGGCGCTTTTTTTACCCGCGGCCAGTCTTGCTCGATCCAGGCACGGATGCGCTCCTCGTCGCGCTCGACGGCGCGCCGTGTGGGCTTCTGGGGTGAGAAGCCCAAGCCATGCAGGACACGGCTGACATGCGCTGGATGATACTGAATATCAAACTGGCGCTGGATCAACCAGGCCACTCTCGGACAGGTCCACAAGTCTGTGGGCAAGCCGGCCGCTTGTGCGCCCTTGATGAGCATCTGCCGCAGCCGGGTAAGGTCGCGCTTACTCAGGCGCCGCGGTCGACCCGCGGCAGGCTTGGCCGCCACCGCACTCGCGCCGCCTTCTCGAGCGGCCGCCTTCCAGCGACGCACGCTGCGCCGATCGACCCCAAGTTGACGCGCTACCTCGACTGGGGAAAACCCCTCACTGAGCAAGCGCACCGCGCGCACACGGCGCTGTTCGAGTTCCTGCGGAGTTCCGGAAGGGCGCATTGCACATCACCTCCGGAACATAGGATAGGACATTATTTACGCAATGATCAATAGCTGAAGTGCCTGGGTTCCTTCTGAAGAGTGACCTCGAAGCCGACCCCGGAAGCATCGATGTGCGCGCCTGCGAAGGCCGACTTCGAAGCCATGTCCACGAACTGCTGCCTCGAATAGGCGCGCGGGAGCAGCATGTAGCGAAACGTCACCTTGTAGATGACGGAATTCGCCCAGCCGAGGTCCGCCTGCTTGATGTACGCATTGATGTCGTCCATAGGGGCGTCTCTGCGCAGGTCGACGATCAGGGCTTGACGGCCTGGCTTGAGGACACGGTGCATCTCGTTCATTGCGGTGACCGGCTGGGAGAAATTCTTGAACGCTGCCCGGCACAGAACGAGGTCGAAGGAGTTCTCCGGGAACGGCATCGCCGAGGCGTTGCCCCGCCGGAAATCGACGTTCACATTCGCCTCCCGCGCGTTGCGGGCGGCGATCTCGACAAAGGTGCGGCTGATATCAAGGCCGATGACCTGATACGCACCGCGCCGAGCGATCTCGACCGCGAGATACCCCGGCCCAGGGGCCACCTCCAGGATGCGGCTGCCCGCCGGCAGCGCGGCGGTCACGCGCTGCGCCAGCGCCGCAAAATTCGGCATATCGCGCGCGGTGTTACGCGCGTACCAGGCCGCGATCCGACCCTCCATGCCGATACCCCTGTAGCCTTTATCGACGTTCGGTCGCATATGACTTGCTCCTTGATATGGCTCTCTCTTCGAGTGCCTAGAAGGGAAGATGCACGGAGGTGAGCGTTTGGATGCAGCCTCGCGTGTACCGTCCGCGTACACCGATCGATCCCAGAGGCCTGCGAACCCGAATACCGGCTGGCGGATGAGAGCGCGCGGTTAAAGCACCTCGTGGTACAGCGCACCGCCGCTGGTGCATCGCGGCTCATCACGCTGTGGCCGGCGCACTGAACGGATGTCCTGCGACGCGGGCTTGGTCGGGCCGATTGATGGGTCGCGATCGTCCGACCCATCCTGCGCCTTCAGGGCCGCAGCTCGGCGGAAAGGTCGAAATGCTCGAAGCGGATGCCGAGCCAGCGCACTCCCAGCGATGCTTCCAGCACAAGAAGTATGAAGACCGCCGCAACCGCGAATACAGCGGCCGACACAAAACCGATCAACCAGTGCCCCACAAAGAAGATGACCGCCGCAATTAATGCCGCGGGAATCGTAGTCACAACGGTTATGAGCAGTTGGCCCGCGATGAAGATGATCCGCTGACCCAGCACTTCGATGCCGCGCTCGGTGCGGTCACCGGCCGACTGTGCCCACGCTGGAAAGATCACCGTCGCCGCGTTGGCCACGAGTAGCTGAATCGCCACGAACGGCGGTGCCAGCACGGCCAGGCCCAGCGCCGCTGCAGACCGCAGCGAGGGCGTGAGCCAGAGCAACTTGTCGGCCGGCAACAGGAGAAATTCTGCGAGCAAGCTTATCCAGATCAACGAGGAAAGAATCAAAACTGGCGTGAGCAGTTCGCCCAGTACGATTTGCCATCCCCGCAGCGGATAGCTCTTGAGAATGTCGGAGTTCCGCAAATCCGCACGCAGATCCTGCCGTGCGACCATCGGTCCGAGCACCACCGCAATGGCAAGGAAGGCCCCGAACGACGTTGCGGCCGCGAGGCGGAGTGCCTCCAGATCGGGGCGGCGTATGAGCCATTCGGAGCCGCCGAGGATGATTGCCACAATGGTAATCGCCGTGTTCAGCCTGAAGAACGCACTGCTCGAGAGCAGGTTCTTCCAGAGGAACGCGAATTCCGGCCGCCCCGTGTCTCGCAGCTTGAACGGCGGACGTTCGAGCCTTGCGAGCCGCGGATTGGCCGCGCCAGTCGCCCTGCTGTACTGCGCGGATCCGTGCCCCACGCTTCTCCGCCCGCGCAATCGAAGCTTCCTCGAACGACACCTCCGTGTGCACCACCCACAAGTAGTGCGCAACGAGTACCGCCAGTGCAGGTCCGAGTGCGAGCAGAAAGCCGGTGGTGTTGGCGGCAAAGTACGGCGCTACCACGAGCTTTGGAATCGCCAGCAACCACGGCATAGGCCCAATGTGAAGCTGCGATTCGATGTAGTTCGAGAATTCGTGAAGATTCCTGAGATCGCTCTGCTGAGGCGGGGACAGGGCGCTCCAAGCCCACACGATGAGTGCGCACGCCAGAACCCACACCGCAGCGATCGTGGTCGCCTTGCGCCAGCCCGCGGTCATGCTGCGGTTCAGCAGTCTCGAGTAGACGAACGACGTGCCCGTGAAATGCAGATTCAGCGTGGCGAGGATGAGCCACCAGCTGACGATGTGGAACCATGCATTGCCTGCGATCGCCTGGCCGCGGCCGAACACCACGGTGAAGATCAGCGCGGTGAGTGCAATTCCAATCTGTGAGCCCAGCAGCCGGTAGTGAACGAGCATGCGCCGGTTCACGGGTGCGGGGAACAGGAACGCGATCTCCGCCTCGCTAAATGCGAGCGAAGCTTGACGTGGCCTCGCCCAGTTCGCGATCAGAATCAGCAGTAGGACCAGTGCGGCCAGCTCCGGAAGGAATGCGAACGCGTGAGTTGAAAAGCCCGACGCAGGCGCACCCGGACGATGCCCGGGATAGGCCCGGTGAACGCGCCGGAGGAAGGAGAAATACACATACGCCGCGCCGACCAGAGCCCCGGCAAAATACTTTGGCTGTTTCAGGCGCTTCAATCGCGACGTGATGCGGCCCGCGAGCGATGTCACCCTCAGGTACAGCAGGGCGCGGGCCATCGTCGTTTCGGATGTCACGATTCGGCGCCGCCGATTGCGCGAATAAACACAGATTCCAGACTTGCCCCTGGATCGCCGTTGCTGAACTGAACATGCACCTGGGCCAGCGTATCGTAGGCGATGCGCTCGCCGTTCTTGAGAATGAGTACGTGCGAGCACACCTCTTCCAGCAGGTGCAGCAGGTGCGAGCTCAGCACCACTGCGGCTCCTGCCCGCGCGCGGCGCAGGATGGAATCCTTCATGCGCCGGATCCCGAGCGGATCGAGTCCCGTGAGCGGCTCGTCGAAGATCATCACCGTCGGTGAATGCAGCAGCCCACACGCGATGGCAAGCTTCTGCTTCATGCCCCGCGACAGCTCTGCCGGCAGACGATCGACCCGATCGGCGATTTCCAGCTCATCGAGCAAGGGCCGCGCAATTGCCTCGTGGTTGGCGACGCCATACAACCGTGCCACGAAGGCAAGGTGTTGCCGGACAGTGAGGTAGTCGAAGAGCCGCGGCTCGTCCGGTATAAACGCCACTTGCCGCTTGGCCTCGATCGGCTCGCGGACGATGTCGTACCCGCCAATGCGCACCTCGCCAGCCGTCGGCGGAATAATCCCGGCCAGGGTGCGCAGAGCCGTCGTCTTACCCGCGCCGTTCGGTCCAACCAGTCCCAGCACCTCTCCCGCGCACACACGAAAGCTCAAATCGCGAACGGCCGTGAAATTGCCATACGCCTTGGAAAGGCCGGTGATCTCGATCATGCGCCATCCACCAGTGGACCCGTGCGAATTATCGCATGGGGCGCCTTCCCCCGGATATCGTCTGGTGGTGCTGTCGCGAGACCGGGGAGCAAGAAGGAGTCGCCAATACAAGCGCCGTCACTTGGCCCCGATGATTTCCGCGCTGTACCATTGGCGCGCACGCGCGAATGCGATGGCGTATGGCCTTGCTGGATTCCTTACGATTTGTGGTATCGCAAGCGCATCGAACGATGCGGTCCAGCGACGCCGATCGGCGTCCAATCAGCTCGCCGGTTCACCCTCGAACCTCATGATCGCTTTTAGCAATCCAGGGAAGCGTTCGTTCACGTCATCCCAGCGCACGCTATTGAGATGCTCCACGCCCCGCTTTGTGGTTCGGATCAATCCGGCATCCCGCAAGACCCGGAAATGGTGCGAGAGGGTCGACTTCGCCATTTCCCGGCAGGGCGCCGCGCCGGAGCAGGACAGGCTCCCGTCGTGCTTGTCGAGCAGCTTCTTGAGGATTTTCAGGCGCATCGGATCGCTCAGCGCGCCCAAGACGCCCGCGAGAGTGAGGTCCTCCTTCGCCGGATGTACAAAACGAGTCATATGCTCATTCTAAGACGGTCTTTGGCTAGGTTCCATAGTTCGATAATACTGAACTATACAAATTCGATTCGGAGATGCCCGTGAATAGACTCCAAGGCAAGGTAGCTGTCGTGACCGGCGGCAACAGTGGCATTGGCCTGGCAACCGCGCAACGATTGCACGAGGAAGGCGCCCGGGTGGTAATCACCGGTCGAGACCCGAAGACTCTCGATTCCGCCGTCAGCGCCATCGGCGCAGGGACCCTTGCGATACGATCCGATGTCTCAAAGCTTGCCGACATCGATCAGCTGTTTTCCACCGTCGCCTCCACGCTCGGCAAGGTCGATGTGCTGTTCGCGAACGCCGGCGTCGGGAAGTTCGCCCCCTATACCGCCGCGCCGGAGGCGCTGTTCGATGAACTGTTCGCGATCAACGTGAAGGGAGTGTACTTTACCCTGCAGAAGGCGATCCCTCATCTCAATGACGGTGCATCTGTGATCCTGAACACGAGCGTCGTCTCTACCAAGGGGACTGAGAATATGGGAATCTATGCCGCTACCAAGGCGGCGGTGCGTTCCTTCGCTCGTACGGCCGCCGCGGAGCTGCAGAGCCGGAACATCCGTGTCAACGCCGTGGCGCCGGGGCCGATTGCGACCCCCATCTTCGGGCGCAGCGGGATGACCGAGGAGCAGATCGAGGGGTTCAAGGCCGGTATCTCGGCCCGTGTGCCGCTGCGGCGGATCGGGCGTCCGGAAGAGATCGCAAGCGCAGTGGCGTTCCTGGCCTCTGACGATGCGTCCTACATCACCGGAATCGAGCTCAACGTCGATGGCGGCATGGCGAATCTCTAGCGAGCGGTACATTCACGGGTGCATACGGGGATGACGACATGACCAGCAGCGATCCTCCAAACGATACCGCCTACGTTCCACCGAAGGTCTGGATCTGGGACAAGGAGAACGGCGGTCAGTTTGCAAGCATCAACCGCCCGATATCAGGCGCAACCCATGAGAAGCAGCTACCGCTTGGTAAACACCCGCTCCAGCTCTATTCGCTGGGCACCCCAAATGGCCAGAAGGTGACGATCATGCTCGAAGAGCTGCTCGCCGCCGGCCATACAGGTGCGGAATACGACGCCTGGCTCGTCAGGATCGGTGATGGTGAGCAATTCTCGAGCGGCTTTGTCGCGATCAATCCCAATTCCAAGATTCCAGCGATGCTCGACTGCTCGACTCATCCGCCGACCAAGCTGTTCGAAAGCGGCTCGATACTCTTCTATCTTGCCGAGAAGTTCGGTGCCCTTCTGCCCACCGAACATTACAAGCGCGCTGCAACGCTGAATTGGCTCATGTGGCAGATGGGATCCGCGCCCTTCGTCGGTGGCGGATTCGGCCATTTCTACGCCTATGCGCCGTTGAAGATCGAATACGCGATCAACCGCTATGCGATGGAGACCAAGCGGCAGCTGCACGTGCTCGATACGCACCTGGAGACGAACGAATACATGGCGGGCGATGAGTATACGATCGCCGATATAGCGGTCTGGCCCTGGTACGGCGCGATCATGCGCAGCGCCTACGGTGCACAGGAATTCTTGTCCGTCGGCGAGTACAAACACGTCAATCGCTGGGTGGAGCTGATCGCCAGTAGACCCGCCGTTAAGCGTGGTCAGATAGTCAATCGGACCTTCGGGCCACCTGAGGATCAGCTGCCCGAGAGACACGACGCGATCGATTTTGACAAGACCCCGAGCATTGGCCGATCCGCATAGCCGCGGGCTCTGCCTTGGTGGCAGGGTCGAGTCCGGTACCCGGGATGGCCACGCAGCGTTCCATTGGGCCGAGGCCGCCCATAACCGGTCCTCCGTCGCGGCACACCGATCTCTCCATTGCGGTCATTGGCAATCGTAGTGCGGAAAGCATCCTCGTACTACGATGAGTCCCCCTGATGACGCGTTCGAGCTGGGACGGGCTTCGGGTCAAGTGACTTGGAATGTGCCGCGTGCGGGATGGATTCCGCACGGACATTGAGCTCGAACCGAGGACATCCTGTTCCGGATGCGCAAGCTCGACGGCGGCTCCGCCTGAAGTTGGAAACATTGGAGGGGAACTTTATCGACAGCACACTTTATTCGGCCTCGACGTGGGTGATACCGGCACTGCTTGCGATCACACTCCACGAGGCCGCGCACGGCTATGTGGCGAAGCTGCGTGGGGACGATACGGCTTGGCAGCTCGGGCGCGTCTCCTTCAATCCTCTGAAGCACGTGGATCCGGTCGGCACGATCGCGCTGCCCGCGCTGCTGCTGCTGATGCACGCCCCGTTTCTGTTCGGCTACGCCAAGCCGGTACCCGTGAGGTTCGACCGCCTGAGGAATCCGCGCCGCGATATGGTCTCGGTGGCCGCGGCGGGTCCCGCCATGAACTTCGCTCTCGCAATCCTCGCCGCGCTGCTGGTTCATGTGGTGACCCTCCTGCCGCCAGAACCTGGGCGCTGGTTTTTCGCCAACCTCGCCCATTCGATCGAGCTCAACGTGATCCTCGCCCTGTTCAACCTGATTCCGATACCCCCGCTCGACGGTGGGCGGGTCGCCGTCGGCCTGCTACCCGACTTTCTCGCGGCGCCGCTCGCGCGCCTCGGGCGCTACGGAATGTCGATCGTGATCGGTCTGCTTTTCCTCTTACCCCTGGCCGCCGCCCAAGCGGGATTCCGCCTGGACCTGTTCACTCAGCTCGTCGAGCGCCCCGCGAGCGCGCTCATCGGCGCGATCCTCGTGCTCACAGGTAATCATTGAAGCTGCGCCTGTGCGAGCACCGCATGCACTCTGGCTTGCTCAATGAGCAATAAACTTTCCCACGCCCCCCTGCCAGGCCGCCCCGTCAACCCGGAAAATTCCTGAATCCTGTTCCGCGCGCGTGTCGAAATCGGTCAGCGCTCGGTAGATCTCCGCTTCAATTCCTCGTTCCGACCGTCCCTCCCAGGCGAGCTGGGTCGCCCGAGTCTGACCAAAAGCCGTCACGCGTAAGAGCGTTCGGTCCGCTCTTGAGCAGTAAGCGTGTGGCCGTGGCCCGTGGATTCCCGGTTGCCGATCGGCAAAGCTGTGAAATCGTGGGGAGAGTATCGCCGCTCACCGAGAGCGGCGGCGCTTGATCTCCGGCAGGACCTCGTCGACCACGGTGTCCTCGGCCATCGCGCGGCCTACGGCGGCGTCCAGGCGCTGGAGGAGCTGCGCGATCGTCTCCCCGTCGCGGCCGACGAGCGCGACGCGCGCCTTCTTGCCCTCGGCGGCGAGCGCCGCGCGGCGGATCGGCGGGATCTCCCCGATCGTGATCTGACCGCGCGTGTCGTCGAGGAAGGATTGCAGGTGGCTGAGCGGCGCGGTGCTGGGCGCGGGCTTGGACACGGGAGAGTTCGTTACGCCGCCAGGGCGTTGGTGACCTGGGCCGGCTGACCGAGCTTGGTGGCCACGTTCCAGGGCAGCAGCTCCTCGATGCGGTTGATCGGATGGTCGGCGATCCGCTCGAGCACGTATTGCAGGTAGCTCTGCGGGTCGATGTGGTTGAGTTTGCACGATTCAATCAAGCTGTAGATGATTGCCGCGCGCTCGCCGCCCGTGTCGGAGCCGAAGAAGAGGTAATTGCGGCGCCCGATGCCCATGCCACGAATGGAGCGCTCGGCGATCGAGTTATCGATCTCGAGTCTCCCGTCCTCGCAGTAGCGGCAGAGCTCCTTCCAGCGTTTGAGCGAGTAGTTGAATGCCTCGGTGAGCGTCGAGCTGCTGTCGATCTGGGAGAGCGTCTCGGTCATCCACGCATGCAAAGCCTCGAGGTGCGGAACAGCATATTGCTGCCGCGCGGCGAGCCGCACTTCGGGCGATGAGCCGCGGACGTGATCTTCGATCTGGTACAACACGCCGATGCGCTCGAGGGCCTCCTTGGCGATCGGGGACTTCAGCGCCGCGTACAGATCGAAGAAGCGTCGTCTCGCATGAGCCATGCAGGAAATCTCTTCAACACGCGCCGGCACCCCCGGGGATGAGGGGAGAAACAGCGGCTCGAAGCCCGCGTAGGCATCGACTTGCAGCTTCCCAGTGAAGCCGGCCAGGTGCTTCTGAGGATACTTTCCGTGCCAACTCGGCGAGTACTGATACCACACCGCCGGAGGATCCCTCGATCCCCATCCGGTGCCGTCGCGCACGTACGTCCACATGTGCCCGCGTCGGGTCTTCCCGGTTCCGGGCGCGAGCACCCGAAACGGGGTGTCGTCGGCATGGATGTTCCCCGCCGACAGCACGTGTTTGGCGAGCCCCGCCACCAGGGGTCCGAGCAGCGCGCTTGAGGCCGCCACCCACTGCATGAGCGTCGTGCGGGAGAGCTTCAGCCCCGCATGGGCGAAGATCTGGCACTGCCGGTACAACGGCAAATGAAACCCGTACTTCCAGGTGAGGATCAGCGCCAGGAGCGAGGCGCCCGCGAAGCTCTTCTCGATCGGACGCGAAGGTGCAGGGGCCTGCACGATGGCTGCGCACTTCGCGCAGCGCTTCTTCGGGCGGATGTGTCGGGTGACCGTGAAGGTGACCGTCTTCACCTCCAGCACCTCGGACTCGTCCCTGCCGAGCTCCGTGAGCGCCCCGCCACACTCGGGGCAGGTGCACTCCTTCGGCTCGATCAGATGTGGGATGCGCTCGAAGTGCTCGGGCAGCTTCTTGCGGCGCACCGGCTTGCCCTTCGGAGCTTCAGATGCCGGGACCTCTCCGGCGGCAGCCACCTGCCGCTCGGCCTCGGCGATGGCTGCCTTGAGCTCCTCGAAGCTCATCGCCAGCTGCCCGACGCCCTCGAGGGCTTCGGAGGATTGGCCGAACCGGGCACGACGGAGCTTGGCGATCTGGAATCGAAGATGCTCGATCAGCATCCGCTGCTCGTTGAGCTGGATGTCCTTCGCGGCCGAGGCGGCGTGGTGCTCGATGACGAGGCGCTTGAGATCCTCTACATCGTTCGGCAGTGTGTTGACATCGAGCACGCACAGATTATACGCGCCGCACTCGGGGTGCGCACCACTGTTTGATAGATGTTTTTTGTTGTTTGTTTTGCTGTCGGACTGAAGTTCCCTACACGGACCGCGTCGGCTGCACGCGATCCGGATCCTGCGGCGCGAGCCCCGTGCGCTTCGGTGAGCGCCAGTCAATCCCCTCCAGCAGCATCGATAACTGCGCCGCGCTCAACGACACCGTCCCGCTCTCGGCCCGCGGCCAGACGAACTTCGCCCCGCGCAATCGCTTGTAGAAGAGACACAGTCCGTCCTGGCTGTCCCATAAAATCTTGATCCGGTCACCGCGACGGCCTCGGAACACGAAGACCTGGCCGGAATAAGGGTTGTGGCCGAGGGCCGTCTGCACGAGCGCGCTCAGCCCCTCAAAGCCCTTGCGAAGATCGGTGAATCCGGCCGCCAGCCAGATCCTCACCCCCGCCGGTAAGCCGATCATGGCCGGGACAGCTCCTCGAGCACCGTGCGTAGCATCCCCGCATCCACCGTCCCGCGCACACACAGCCGCCGTCCCGTCGCGAACTCCACCTCGATCGCGCCCCATCTCGTCTCGTTGGAACTGACGATGACGTCAGACGGGCGGACCTCCCGCGACAGCGCCGGCGTCGGCCGCACGCGTACCGGCAGCAGCCGCGCTGCGCCACCGAGGCTCCGTTTGCCGCCCAACAGCCCCGCCTGATGCTGCTGGCGCCACTTCGTCAGCAGACTCGGGTGCAGCCTGTGTCGCCGGCAGACCTCGAGCTTCATCACCCCGGCCCGCTCCGACTCCCGGATGATCTCGAGCTTCTGCGCCTCGGACCACCGCCGTCGAGCTCGCCTGTCCGACCCGTCGCTGCCTGTCTTCTCTCCGCCCACCTTCGCCTCACTCCGTCACCGTTACGGTGATCTCACTACGAAGGCGGCATCGTCACACGCGTGCAAGCCCTCTATCCATGGGCCACGGCCACACGCTTACCTTGAGCAGACACTCGCGGTGAGATTGACCGCACGTCAGCTGCGCAATCCAGCTCCCTCCGATTTCCTGCGTATTCCTGATGCAGAGCCTGGCCCGCCCCCTCACGCCAACCCGTGAACGGGCGATGGCTCGACCCATCCCGCCCGCTCGCCAAACCCGCACTCACGACAGTCACGATGCGTACGACATGCTGCGAAGGCGCCGGCATATCGCTGCCAGAGTCCTTCAAAACCCCACCAACCAACGGTCTATGCCTGCGGGCCTGACGTTGGAAGCGGAGTCGGCGCGCCTGTGAACGGATGGGCATAGTGAAATAGCGGAAAGTCACGACCGAGCCCCGGATGCCGTGTCCGAGGCGGCGTGTCCGGCGGGAAGGCGTCCGAAGCCGGGCCGCTCTCGAATACCGCAGTCTCGAACCCTGGCACCGTGAAGTAGTACGTCGGGACCCACCATAGGCGTCGGATCATCCAGCGCCCCGCCTCGCGGCGATACTCGTTCTCGTAAAGTCCTTCTGCCAGCAACATTCGCGTCTGCCCGGGCGGCGAGTTGCCCTGGATCAGCGCGCGGGATCGCATCTGGGCCGTCTGCCGATCAAGCGCTACGGTGATCACCATCTGCAGCTGGATGTGATGAATGATTTCATTCTCGAGCAACCCCCAGCGGCCCTGGCCCAGCACCTCCTCGAGGAAGCGATGGACGCGCGCCCGGCCTCGATAGCCGCCACGCCGGCCAATTTCGATCTCGCCATCCTCACAGAAGAGTGCCGCGATCTCGCCCCACATGCGATTGTCCAGATAGAAACCGTACACGTTCTGGAGCCGGGCGATCTCGCGTTCGTCCTCGAGCAGCGCCAGCCGGTGCTCGAGCTCGCTAACGCGGTTGATGAGAGCTTGACTGTTCGCCATGGTCCCCGCTCCTTTGAGCCGCAAGTGCCCCGGTCTGACGTTTCGTAAGCGCTCGCTCCACCTGCGATGACCTCGATGGCAAGCTTGCCGCGCTTCTGGACGACGGGCACCGGTGCCCGGCATCTTAACTGGGCCGGGCCCCCCCAGAAGTGACCGATCCGCCACGTGTAAACCGGCGTCGAGGGTTGTACTGGCGTCCGGTTGGTACTGTATGAGCCGCAGGCGAAATCTAAGTCCCCATCCGCCCGTACTCCGGCTTCCCGCTGCGCTCGAACCGGTGGTAGGTCGCACCCTTGACGCTCGTGACCGACTCCACCTGTTTGAGCGCCACCGGTACCGTGCCGCTGCCAAAGAGCCGCTTGCCGGAGCCGAGCACCACCGGGAAAACGAACAGCCGGTACTCATCGATCAGGTCGTTCTTCAGCAGCGTCTGGAGCGCGTCGGCGCTGCCCCAGGTGTGCAGGGTCCGACCTGGCTGCTGCCGGAGCTTCCGGAGTTCGGCGATCATGTCGCCCTTGATCAGGCTGGAGTTGTTCCAGGTAACACGCTCGAGGCTACGCGACAGCACGTACTTTGGCCGCGAGTTGAGCGCGGTCGCGATGGGGTTTTTGGGGTCGGTGACCTTGGGCCAGTAGCCGGCGAAGATGTCGTAGGTCTTGCGCCCGAGCAGGAAACCGTCGGCGTCCGCGAACCCCTCGGTGACCAGCCGCCCCATGACATCGTCGACATAGGGCGCCTGCCAGCCTCCATGCAAGAAGCCACCCTCTGGGTCCTCGTCCGGGCCGCCGGGAGCCTGCATGACGCCGTCCAGGGTCAGAAAGGCATTCACGATGATCTTGGGCATACTCTCGTCCTCCACCATATGGCCGAACGACACCGGCCCAAATCGACAGGCTGGGCACGGAGAGAACGCCTTCGAGCTCCATTATCGCGCGATTTCTAAACCTACTGCATATCGGCCTCCGTCTGGATGGATCCTTGCCAACACGAGCAGCGAAATTCGTCGCCATGCCACGTCCTCGAGCGGCGAGGCAACATCTCTGACCTTTCTCGACGCAGGGGGGGAACTTCCAAATGAGGCCTCTCTTCAATTCTGAGTGGGTGATCGGAGCCGACGAGGGCGGAGGTCACCACGGATGTGCCCGTAGTCCACAGCCCGAAGCCGCGCCCAGGCGGGCTATTTGTAGCCCGCCCTGAGGGGCGCGGGCCGAGCGCAGCGAGGCGGCTGTGGACCCACGGGGACATCCCCGTCCGAGGGCCACTGTCCGGTTCGCTTCGGTGTGGTAGGGTCCCCGGCCTCACGTATCGCCAGAGGTCGAGGATGGTCACGGAGAAGATTTTCGAGGCAGCCCTGAGCATCAGCTCTCCCTGGTTCATTGCGGGGATGGCCTTCGATGAGCAGCAACGCAAGCTCAATATCCGCGTGGACTTCGAGGTCGGCAGCCGCTTCGCCGTGCCGGATCACAGCGGTGAGCATCCGGTCCACGACACGGTGAGCAAGGCCTACCGGCACCTGAACTTCTTCCAGTACCAGTGTGACCTGGAGGTGCGCGTTCCGCGGGTGAAGCTCCCCGACGGCAAGGTTATCCAGGTCACCCCGCCCTGGGCGGGCAAGCTCTCCGGCTTCTCGCTGCTATTCGAGGCATTCGTGCTGCTGCTGGCCCGGGAGATGCCCTTCTCGGGCGTAGCCCGGATCACCGGGGAGTCGATTCACCGCGTCATGGCGGTATGCCATCGGTACGTGGATGCGGCGGTGGCCGCGGCCGACTTGTCCGAGGTACGGCGCTTGGCGGTCGATGAGACCTCCCGGGCCAAGGGGCACGACTACGTCAGCCTGTTCGCCGATGCCGATCCGGATCCCGAACGGCGCCGGGTGATCTTCGTGGCCGAGGGCCGGGAAGCCGAGACGGTGGGGGCATTCGCGGCGAACCTGCGCGCTCATCACGGCAAGCCCTCCGAGATCAGCGCGGTCAGTATCGACATGTCCCCGGCGTTCATCAAGGGCGTCGGGGAGCACTTTGCGCACGCTCAGATCACCTTCGACAAATTCCACGTGATCGCGCATGCCTCCAGCGCCATCGATGAGACACGACGCCTGGAGCAGAAGCTCGATCCGGGCCTGAAGGGAATGCGCTGGGCGCTGCTGAAGGACCGCTCCACACTCGCACCCTCCCAGCGCGCCGAGCTTGACGAACTGCTCGTCCGCATGACCAGCAGCCGCACTGCACGGGCTTGGCTGTACCGCGAGCAGCTGCGGGATATCCTCTCCCGCAAACAACCCAATGTCGTGCGCCGTCTGCTCAAGCAGTGGTGCACTAACGTCATGCGCTCGAAGGTCGAGCCGATGAAGGCAGTTGCCGCGATGATCCGCAACCACTTCGAGGGCGTCCTCGCCTGGGTCGATACGCGCCAGACCAACGGCTTTCTCGAGGCGATCAACGGCCTGTTCCAGGCTGCCAAGCGCAAGGCTCGCGGATACGGCCGCTTCCGCACCATCCGCATGGTCATCTTCCTCATCGCCGGCAAACTCGACTTCTCCAAGCTCAATCCCTACGCCGCGTAGCCCACTCGGTTTTCAATAGAGCCCAAATGAGCGTCTGGGTTGTCAACCGGCGCCGAGGGTTGACCAGCGTCTCGCGTCGCATATCGACCGGGCGCGGATGTGGCAACCTTCAGATCGACGTGGAGAAATGCCGATGCCCGCCTGGTCCGCCTTCGACGCCGAATCGGCGGAAATCCCGGTCAACGTTCGATGCCGGTTTACACTCATCCCCCCCGAAGTGACCGGGAGATCCACCCGAACGACCGCCTCAACGACGCCGCCGCGTTCCGCTGCCGCGACCGAACGGCGTTCGCGGGATGATTTCGCACCGCTCCAGACGATGCAGCTGCTGAGAATCCAGGATGTCTGCCGGCTCCTTCGGATCAGCAAACCGACGCTCTGGCGCCTGCGCCAGCAATCGGACTTCCCGGAGCCGACGGCCGTGAGCGATCGTGTGATCGCGTGGAACGGCAGCGAGATCGAAGCCTGGATCAAGCGGCGGCGACGCACCCCGCGACGCTGACCGGCCGATCAAACAAGCTCCTATGCACAGCGGCTGCAGCGGAATGAACGGCTGCATCGTTTATCGCGGTGCGAGCGACGCCCTCGAACGGAAGGCGCAGAGCCCGACGCCCAACGACCCGAGAACAACGCATCGCTCGGAGCGTGCACACGCGAGGCGAATGCGGACCCATCGAATGCGTCAACTGCATGGCCCCTGAGGGGTGCGCGTTCCGGTGAAGACGCAGACACGGCAGACGTATACTGACGAAGGTGGCCACACAGGTGGCCACAGAGCGTTTCAGGGTGTGCTGTAAGTTATTGATCGGAGCGCCGAGATTTGAACTCGGGACCCCTCGCACCCCATAGAGTGTTTGATGAACACATTAGAATCGCGCTGAAACGCCTGGAATTCGGCCTTTATCCTTTCCACTCAATAGATTAAAATACACGCGTCGTTTCCAATGCGATCGCGTGAGACCCTGAGTGAGCGCTCGCTGCCAGGGTCAAACTGTACACAAACTGTACACAGCCACGAGGAGCAGAGGGGGTCCCACCCCAGCGAGCATCGGTGGCGGGAAGATGTCGATGCGTTATCCGAGGGCCTTTACGGACCGATTCCTCGGGGCACTCAAGCCCGCCACGAAACACTACGAAGCGACCGATCCGACCCGCCGCGGACTGATGCTGCGCGTGTCACCGGCCGGCCGAAAGACCTTCTTCTTCCGCTATCAGCGCCATGGGCGCATCCAACGGCTCACTGTGGGCTGTTATCCCGAGGTGACGCTGAAACGCGCCTACGAGATCCATGCGGAATGGACGCAAAGGCTCAACCGGGGCGAGGACCTGGCAACGGCCTCCGCGGACGCTGCGATCCAACACGCGACGGGCACCGCGACCGGAACGAAGCGCCGCGAGCCCACGGTAGGTGACCTCGCGGACGAGTTCCTTCGCCGCTACGTCTACCTCGAGCGCAAGCGCCCCGAGGAGGCCGAGCAGGCGATCCGCGCCAATGTGCTCAAGCGCTGGAAGAACCGCCCGGCCAAATCGATCACCCGGCGCGATGCCATCCTGCTCCTCGATCGCATCGTCGATCGCGGCTCCCCCGTCATGGCCAACCGGATCGCCGCGCTCCTCTCCCAGATGTTCCGCTTCGGCGTCGAGCGAGGCCTCATCGAGGCGAGTCCCCTGGTCGCACTCCCCCGCCCCGGCGGGCGCGAGAAGCCCCGCGAGCGGACGCTCACCGAGGGTGAGGTTCGCACGCTCTGGAGAAAGCTCGGCTGCGCGCACATGAGTCGCACGGTGCAGAATGCCCTGAAGCTCGTGCTCGTCACCGGCCAGCGTCCCGGTGAGGTCGCGCAGGCGCTGCGCCAGGAGTTCGACTTCGAGAATGCACTCTGGATGATCCCCGCCGAACGCTCCAAGAACGGCAAAGCCCATGCGGTGCCCCTCTCCCCCCTTGCACTCTCGGTGCTCCGCCACATCGAGCGCGAGACCGCCGGAGTGGCCGACGGATCGGCGGCCGATGCGGAACCGCCGGAGGCCCTCCTCCCCTCGCCCTGGCGAGTCGAGCGCGACGGCGCACCCTTGACGGTACGCGCGCTCTCGCAGTCCCTGCGCAAGAACCTCGGGCACATCGGCCTTCCGGCCCTCACGCCGCATGACCTGCGGCGCACGGCCGCGAGCGGCATGACGGCCTGCGGCGTCCCGCGTCTGCACGTCGAGAAGGTGCTCAATCACACGACGGGTGATGTCGCCGAGGTCTACGACCGCCACGACTACGCCGCCGAGAAGCGCGCCGCGCTCGTGCGCTGGAGCGAGAGGCTGATCGAGATACTGCGCGCACGCCGGGCGAAGGTCGTCCCCCTACGCAGCCCCGAGCCGAACCGCCGCGAAGCGGCCCGATCGGCAGCGTAGTGATAGCTGAGATATGACGCGTAATATGCGGTACTTACTCGCAGCGGAGGGCTAGTCTCTCCGAACGCGGCAAAGGTGATGAATCCGGGCATTGGACGGAGAGCCTTGCTCCCCCTTCGTCGGCGTCGAGCGCAGCTTTCAACCCTATGCGGTCACTCCCGAAAGCCGCTGACGTTTGGCAACGCCATCCAGCGCGAATGTCCGAGGGTGTCTCGTTGCCCTTATTGCATTGCCCATAAGCCTTGATGTAACCTATCGATATCTTTTAGAGATGTATACGTTACTTTTTACTAGCAGAGGCAAGGAGCAATGAATGTCGGAGGCAACACCTAGCTCTGGTGGCAGCTCTGGTGGCTTGGAGGCCATGGTTACCTGGTCGCGGCGGAGTATCTGGTGCGCGGTTTGCGTGGCCCTGTTCTTGGGCGCAGTCGGCATCGTATTTGGCACATCGGCATCACCTCCTCTGGTCGTCATGGCTGGCACGGGGATGAAGGTATTGCCGATCTTCATTGTGATCATTGTGGCTGCATTGATTAGTTCGCGTCGGCGCATCGGCGCATCGAAAGAACTGATGCGGGCAATCCAAAACGACGAACTCCGGCTGGTCGCATCGACACGCGCCTACCGCAACGGCTTTTGCGCCACGCTGGGCGCACTAGTGCTCGTTGCCCTTACGCTCATGTGGTGGACTGTCCCGAACCCGCTGCTGCTTCTCCTTTGCGTGACGACTTGCTCGGGCATCGTCACGCTTTTGGTCAGCTTTCTCTATTACGACCGTTGAGCGGCGATGGAAGAACGATTGACGAATACGATCAAAGTCGAGCGCGCCAAGCGCGACCTCACGCAAGCAGCCTTAGCGGGTTTGATCGGCGTGACGCGCAAATCGATCAACGCGATCGAACTGGGGCACATGGTGCCGTCTACGCTGCTCGCGCTAAGGCTCGCTCGCGCACTAGATACCACGGTTGAAGCTTTGTTCCATATCGAGTCGGGGCACGCGTGAACGAGGCAGCAAGGTATGTGGTAACCCGCGCGGTGGTCGGAATCGTGCGCGCCGTTTTCGAGGAAACCTCGCCGCTGCTCGACACGCAGGAGTTCGAGGACGAACTCACCGCCCTGATCGAACGCAGGTTTTCTTCGGCAGGACTCCGCCCTGACTGACAGCCGCGGCCAGCCGGCACCGGTGTCTGCTAACGAGCGGACTGAACTGTCTTGGGCGATGACAGATTGTGGCCGACTGCAGGCGATCGTTGGCCGACATCAGCGAGCTCTTGCTCGACCCCCAACTCGGTAACACGGGGCCCTACGGATACATCGAATGGGTCCATATCCTGCCAAAGCACGAGCTCCTCGGTACGAGCCCGCAAGTCACTCCCCGGCGACTAGGCTCCGCGGATCGCTGTCGGAATTGGCGCGGCGACATCGCTTGCACGTACAGGCTCGATACGGACTCGCGCCCTCATGCCGATACGATTCCCCGACATGTCGGATACCGCGAGCATCCAAAGAATGCCTCCCCGGCATGAGGGCCCTGCCCCGCGACTCGCCGCACCATGACCGACCCGCACCGCGGACACGTGTGCATGGGAGCCGCGCCGATCCGCGTCGGACTCTCCTCCCACGTCTCGACTGGCACTCCTCGAACGAGCGCTGCTACACCGCTCGCATCGAGCACTTCGATGCCGCCCTCACGCGCGAACGTGGCCGCCTCGGGCGTAAATCCATGCAGACCGACGACGACCCCGGCAGCCGCCCCACGCTGCGCCATGACGCCCCTGAGCTCCCGCACCGTGACGACCCCCACGCTCTTCCGCCGCCACTGCTTGCACTGCACGAGCGTTTCCCGCCCGTCTCGGCGGAGCACCAGATCGACGCCTCCGTCGGGTCCGTCGCCGCCGAGTTCGGTGACGGCGTATCCTTGCCGCCGGTAAGCCTCGCCGATCAGCCGCTCGAACTCCCGCCAGGACAGGTGGTCGATGGCGGCGGGATCACGGGCCACACCCACGAAGAGCCCCGCCCCGTGCCGCCGGCCCCACCACGACGCCCCTGCACCGATGAGAAACACCGACGCCAGCACCCATCGTCCGACACTTGCGGCGGTTCCGTAGATGGCGTTCACGATCGGTCGCGCGACATCTGCACCGCTATTCGCCGTCAACGCACGCGCGAAATGCCCCGAGAGCACGGTGAGGACGATGAACGACACCGAGGCAAGCACGAGCGACAGCCCCCAGGGCAACCGCGCGGCAAGCGCGATCGCATCATCCAAGGCATTCCGTCGACGACCCCGGGCCACTCTACCTCCGACCCACCGACTGCAGCACGGCTATGGGCATTCGCCCCCCTCGCTATGAAGAATCGGCCAGATGCCGCGTGACTGAATTCTCTTCCCTTCGTCCCGTGTCCGTGAGCCCTGTCAGGGCGCACCGGCTGCGTCCTCCGGTCTGGCGCCTGCGGATGTCGGTGGGACCCAGCCGATCACCCCTTCCTCCCATTGATCGTCGGTCAGTTGCCGGACATCTGTGCCGTCGGCGCGCATCACAAAGATCTCGCCGTAGGTTTGACCTCCGCCCCCGTGCCATGGAAGCATGGCCTCGTCCTTCCATCCCATCCGGGAGCTGTCAAAAGCGATCCATTTCCCGTCGGGCGACCACACCGGATGCGCGTCGTTCCCCTGCGTATGCGTCAGCTGGCGCAGCCCGGTGGCATCCGGGCGAATGGTGTAGATCTCGAAATCGCCGGTCTCGAAGCCAGTGAAGGCGATTCGATCTCCGCGGGGTGACCACGCGGGGAAGTCGTCCCAACCGCTCGTCAGCTTGACGATCTTGCCGTCGGCCAACGACAGGATGCGAAGTCCCCGCTCGCTGTGCAGTCTCTCCTCGGGGGCGTTCAGACGATAGACGAGCCTCGTGCCGTCCGGCGAGAAACTCGGATAATCGCCGTGGTTACGGCCGTGCGTCACCACTCGGAAGTGAGAGCCGTCGCTGTCCATGACAGCGATCTGGCCCACCTCTTCCGGGCGTGGGGAATTCGAGATTCCAAACGCGAGGGTCCGACCATCCGCGGACAGAACGATCCTCCCGATCTGGCGGTTGTCAGCGCCGCCGTCAAAAATGACCGGCCCTGTCCCATCCCAGTGGGCGAGCTTCAGTTGTCGTGACTTGGGCGGCGTGTAGACAAACTGCTCGCCGGTACGTGTGAAGGAGACCGTACCTTGGATGAACGCCGAGCCTCCGATCAGCTCATAGCGTGGATCCCGGCTCGGGCTGACTTCCACCCATTTGGGTTCGACCGGCGCTTCCCTGTCATACACCAGGAGCGACCCGTCTGGTGACCAGGAAGGATTTTCCGCGCCGGCCGGGCCCTTGCGCCCGGACGTGTAAACAAGAGAGGACCCTCGTGGGTCGAAAGGATTATTGAGCCCGTAACCGATTTCAGTGTTGCTGACATACGCCGGAGACCGCACGTACTGCGTACCGTCCGAATGGACCTCTCGTGCGCCGGTGTAGATGTCCATGGACACGACTTGCGTCAGCAGTCGAAAGCGGCGCATCGCCTCCATATCGACCACTTGGGCGAAGATCACCCGCCGGCCGTCGGGTGACCATCGGGGACTTCCTGCACACCCGTCGAGTGCGGTGAGCCGCCTCAGTCCGCTGCCATCCGGATGCACGATGTAGAGGGCGGTCGTCTGCATCAACTCCCATGCTGGGCCCGTCTCACGGATGTAGCGGAGACGATGCGTATCCCGGTCGGACGAGAAGGCGATCCATTGGCCGTCCGGCGACCAGCTGGGTCGGAAATTGCCGGCCTTGTTCTTCGTGAGGTTGCGGACCCGATGGCTCGCGATATCCAGTAACCAGATATTGGCGGTGCCGCCATCGCGCGTGGAGACGAAGGCGAGCGTCCGCCGATCCGGCGACAGGGCGCCCTGATCGTCGAACGCCGGACTGTCCGTCAGCCGTTCGAGGCCTGAGCCATCCGGATGGACCCGGAAAACGTCCGCCGATCCGAACCGCTCGGACGTGAAGACGATCCACCGGCCGTCCCATGAGAAGGACGGGTTGTAGTTCGGTCCCGGGCCGGGCACGAAAGGATGCTCATTCTTTCCGTCCGGATCCGAGAGATACAGTCCCAACGGGCGCTTGCCGATGGGCCACCATACGATTCTATCTTTGGGAGACGCAGTCGCGAGTGCCGGAGCGGCAAATAACAGAACGACCAGAACTGACACTCTGCTGCGCCGGCTCATGGCTGCCCCGTGCTGTATCAGTCTCAAGCTCTGCCACGCGTGCCATATGGAATGCAGTGAAGTCATCGCCGCGTCCCACGGCATCCGTGAGTGGATGATAACAGGCGTGAGGCGTCAGGTTGTGCTTGTCGAGCGTCAGATCCGTTACAACAGTCTTGCGCTTCGCGTTCTCTTCACCGTAGCGCGCAGTATCGGCGTTCAGGAATCAAGGAGGGGCGGTCATGCCTCTCTTTACTGACGCTACCACGCCGATCATCGCGGTCAAGGCGCTCCGTTGCTCACGCCCCCCCGGGCGTTCCTCTACTCGCCGAGTCGCCTTCGGCGAGCCTCTGACCGCGCCGCTCCGGCGTGCTCTTCGCGGTTTCGGGCCATCCCGCCCGAGATCAAGGAGAGCGACCATGTCGCACACGAATTCCCTCTACACCCTGAACGCGGCCGGAGCGCCGATCCCGGCCACGGCCGAGGAGATCATCGCCGCGGCCCGCGAGCACATCTCGCGCCGAGTTCGCCGCGGCAGCCCCCCGTCGTCCCCGGCAGAGACCCGGGACTACCTGACCCTGAAGCTCGGAACCCGCGAGTTCGAGACCTTCTGCTGCCTGTTCCTCGACGCGCGGTACCGGGTCATCGAATTCGTCGAGCTCTTCCGCGGCACAATCGACGGTGCCTCCGTCCATCCCCGCGAGGTGGTGAAAGAGGCTCTGCGGCGGAACGCCGCGGCCGTCATCTTCGCCCACCCGCACCCGAGCGGCGTGGCGGAGCCCTCCGCAGCCGACGAGCTCATCACCCGGCGCCTGCGTGACGCCCTGCAGCTCGTGGACATCCGCGTCCTCGATCACCTGTTAGGTGGAAAACGAAGTGTCACCGTTGCCCAGAACAATGCGCGAATTGCCGCATTTTCGCCGCAGAGTCGACCTTCAGGTCAACATCGAAGTGCATGTTGACAGTTTGTGCTTGATTCCAGCGGCCGCAAGCACTACGCCACGGCAGGCGCTTGCTCGCAATTAATCTCCCACGGTATACCGAATTGATCCGTTAGCACACCGAAGCGTTGAGACCAGAAGGTTTTCTGTATGGCCATTTGTACTTCACCGTTTTCGGCCAGGGCAGAAAAGATGCGTTCCGCGTCCGCCGTGTCATCGACGCTAAGCAGTACATAGAATCCTCGTGGCTTTACGTACTGCTCAGGAAGAAGGTCAGCTCCGGCTAGAACCGTTTCGCCCACTGCAAAGTTCGCGTGGACAATCTTGCCGCGCCATTCCGTCGGGACTTCTTCGGCCATGGGCGAATCACCGTAGGTGATAATGTTGACAATCTTGCCGCCAAGCGTCCGCTCATAAAACTGAAACGCTGCCTCGCACTGTCCGCCAAACACCAGGTGGAAACTCACTTGCATCACGCACTCCATCTCTTGTCCCATAGCCACGGTGGGCGTTAAGGGCACTGGCTCGAATTGACCGGTCGATGATCGCTCCCTGGACCGGGGGTAATGCCGACCAGCCGGGTCGGCTCAAGAATCTGCACCAGATGCCATTCACCTTTGGAAACGATACAAGCCTCTCCAGGCCGCAACTCACAGGGATCGTCCGGTGCGGACTCCCCGATGACTCTCACTTTTCCAGAGATGATGTAGATCAGCTCGTCGCCATCCGGATGCAACTCGCCGCCGTGTGGCGGAGTACGAGTCATGTCCGCGATTGCAACGATGAGCCCATCGCATAAAGCCGGCGGTCCGGGCTGGTGCTCGACAAGAGACATGCGTAAGTCGCGAGAAATCGCGATTGAGAACCGTGCGGTATCGACCTTTGTAACCTTTCCCATTTGCGCTCTCCCCAGCAGCCCAGCCCGGTGGTCACAACGCAGGCCGTATGCGCCTCAATTCATTGCTTTCACGCGATCCGGCCTGTGACCACCAGAGACGGCGTTGACGTCTCAACGCCATCATCCTGGCGTGACAATTCATAGTCTTGAAGAAATGGAAGCTCGTTGGCGATCCACGCCTTGGGTGAAGTGCCGGTGAAGGCATTCCAGTCCCGCGTCATGTGCGCCTGGTCGGCATATCCACAAGCCGCCGCCACGTCGGCAAGCGGTAGCCGCAGATTGCTGATCAACCCGCACGCGCGCTCAAAACGGAAGATGCGGGCAGCAGTCTTAGGCGTGATGCCCAATTCCGCACGGAAGCGCTCGGCCATGTGCTGCCGACTCCAGCCTGTGTCCTGCGCGAGACTTTCGACAGCACTGCGACCATGACTGGCCGCCAATTGTCGCCATACATGCGCAACGAGGGGCGAGCCTTTGGCCGGAGTAAGCCAGCGCGTGAGCACTTCATCGAGTATCGCGAAGCGCGCCTGCCAATCCCGAGTGCTGCTCAATCGTTCCATCAGCTCCGGGGTATCGCGCGGACAAAGATCGGAAAGCGCAACAGCACCGCAAGCTAACTCAGCAGCGGTTGCTCCTAGAACTGCCTGCAGGCCAAGCGGACGAAAAAATACATGCAGGCCTTCCCACGAGCTCGTGCGCTCCACCATCGCGAAACCATCGTGCAATCCGCTGACCAGAGCGGAAAAGCGTGCTGCGGGCGGCGCGTCATTCGACATCTGTCGAACATTGATCGGCGCGTCCAGGCTGATGATGAGATGGGCATGGCGGGACGGCAGAGTAGTGTTGACGCCGGGTGTCAGCCCCCGCACGCGGGCGCCCCCATAGTGCGAGATGAAACGTCGCAGAATTGGCGCGGGCAGACGGGTCTCGAAGTGTGAGTCCATTTGCACAACCCGCCTGAACGTCGATAACCCGTTGGATGCGGAACGCATATATTCTGTCCTAGATGAGTATCCCTAGCAGCATGGACGAGTGACGGCCTTTGGGTCAAACGCCGCGCGTGAGCGACTGGGCAGGAAGTGGCCGGTTCTTGCCGGATGGGCTGATCGGCAAGCCACCGTCACTTGGCTCAGAAATGTGGAGTCGGCCGTGGGCATTTACGTCGGCCATAAGTGCTCTGCGGCACTCCATATATTGACCAAGTCCCAAGGCGAAAAATGGAGTGCTCACCATTTTTCGCCTAGGCGGGCCTCTTATGAGCCCCGTGCACTAAGCGCGCAATGCGCGGCACCGTCGGGCGCAGGCGAGCGCGAAGCGCAGCGAGCTCGCGGTCGCGATGGGCCAACAGCGCACGCAGTTCCTGCGCCGCTGTGTGGTAGTGATCGGCCAAAGTCGCCAACTGCGCCAGTTGCCGGCGCAGCATCGCCAGCTCGGAGCGCTGTGCCGCCAACGTGCCCTGTTGTGCCGCCTGGCGGCGCGCGCGAGGATGCGACGCTTTTAGCGGGCGCGCCGTGCGCGGCATAAGGTGGCGCTATGACAAGGAGATGCGGCATTTTTTCAGCTCTTCCTTGTCCGTACACTGTACGGATGATATAGTATATTCAGGCGATGATACTCAAAGAAGCGAGGAAGACATGGCTGGCGCGGCAAAACGTCGAGATGACCGGCTCGAGGTCCGATTACCACCGAAGTCGAAATCCCTGCTCAAGCGCGCCGCCGACGCCGAAGACAAGAGCGTGAGCGCTTTCGTGCTCGATAAGAGCCTGCAGGCGGCGGCGGAAACGCTCGCAGATCGCCGAGATTTTCGCCTGAGCGCGAAGCAATACGACGCGTTCATCGCCGCGCTCGATGCCCCGGTGAAGCGCCGGCCTCGCCTTGAGAAGTTGCTGACGACGCCCAGCGTCCTCGAGTGAGCGAATTCGGCTCGATTGAGAAGCTGCGGCGCGATCACCTCCTCGACGGCTTCGATTGTGGCAAGGAGCCACTCAACGCCTTGCTGAAGCGCCAGGCGTGGAATAGCCAGCAGGCGGCGAGCGCACAGACCTACGTCCTCGCCAAGGACCTCGCCGTGCGAGGCTACTACAGCCTCGCGGCCAGCTCGATCACGCATGACGAGGCGACCGAGCGCGTGAAGAAAGGACTCGCGCGCCACCCTATTCCCGTCATCCTACTCGCGCGTCTCGCCGTAGACGTGTCGTGGCAGGGAAAGGGGATCGGACCCGCGCTGCTCAAGGATGCCCTATGCCGGGCGGCGAGTGCGGCGGATACCATCGGCGCCCGCGCGCTGCTGGTCCACGCCCAGGACGAGAGCGCCAAGGGATTCTACGAGCACTTCACTTTCGAGCCGAGCCCGAGCGATCCGTACCACCTGCTGCTCATCATGAAGGATTTGCGCCGCATGATCGCAGGGTAGCCATTCACGACCCACGCGATACGAGCGACCTGCATTCCATCCCCTCTTTCACTGCGCCCGACTCCCTTGCAATTCGTTCCATCTCCTCGATCGCCTCCCTGCAGCCGGTCCCTACCGCAGCGCCGCAGCACGTCCGCGATCTCCTCATCCTGCTCCGTGGCCTCCAACCCGAGCGCCCCTAAATCGAATCGAGTCGCGCCCACTTTCCGCGTCCATCCTCCGAATCGACCGGCACTCGCATCGGGAAATGTCGGCGATTACAATGGGCCCCGTTTGCAACGAGACGGTCTATGAACTGGAAGCTGATCGCTTACGTCGGCGCGGGTGTGACTGCCGGATTTGTCCTGTCGGAGCTTCTGGTCGGCTCTATCCATCCCAGGCTCATCGTCCTATCCGCCGCGGTCGCGATTGTCGCCGGCACGCTCCTATCCCTGATGTTGCGAATCGGTGCACGTAGGAACCGAACCACTGGTCCCCGGTGAGCCGCAAAGCAACGCAGAGTCCTCACGACTGAATCGGTCCCTGAGACCAGTTGCCAGCACGACCTCAACCCCGCTCGGTGGCAGCGAAAGCCAGTCGGACCCGGCGAAACCTCTTCCTCACGGACCCTCCCCACCCCGCATCCCTCCTGCAGAGCCTCTGCCCGCCCGCTCACCCGACGCGGTGGGCGGGCGATGGCTCGACCCTTCCCGCCCGCTCGAACAACCGCCTTGATCCCGAGCGCCAAATCCTCGAGGCGCTTCCCCGTGCAAAGCCCGTGCGAACCCACAAGAGGTTTGCGCCGGCATTGCTCCACACGAACGCTCGTATCAGTTCGATGCGGGCGACTATCGAATGAAAGCCGGACTGGCCGTTGCGACCAGCGACCCGACGTAAGCCCGGAACTCTCCGCAGATGCCGCGGCGGTTCAGGTAAGCAGGATGGGGTGCACGAGGCTCAAGACGTTTCCGCAGTTGAGCGGCGGCCCTGCTCGTCTGCATCACGGTCCGCTCAAATGCAAGTGAGTCGCGGGCCGTTTCGTTTCACCCCTGCGGACCAGCACGCGGTATATGGCGTAGCAGAGCACAAATGCAACGGTCTGCTGAAGGACATCGGTAAAGACGTGCCATGAGCCCATGGAATGCGTCGCGAGACCCATACCGATAGACCCTGCAACTGCGAAAAAAAATGCACGAGCACATTGCTGCTGAGTATCGGGCCGGGGCTCGAGATACACCAGAACCTTGCAAATGGCATGCGAAATCCAAATGCAGCCCCAAAACAATACGAATCCCAGGGCGATTGCGTAGACCAGAGCAATCGCAAATAGCGGTTCCGTAAGTCCGCGGACAAAGCTCGGAACGGGTAGCATAAGCACGCCAGACATCACTAACGGCGGCAGGAGAATAACTGCGTATCGTCGGGGTTGCGTCATGCTTCGGCGCCTCGTGCGAGTGCCTAACGCGCTTTTCGGCAGGATGACCGGCCCTCGTGACGGACGATCCTAGTTTGCACAACATCCGATCGCAAGTCCCAGCCCCGCGGCAGCGCCAGCCGGTCGGACCCGGCGAAACCTCCCCCCGCACGGACCCTCGGGAGCCGAATGAATCGGTTGGGCGTACGGCGCCACGGCGATGATCCCGGCGTCGCCGCCGAAACCCGCCCCCTCGCACAACCCTTCCGATCCCTACCCTAGCCCGAATCTCCCCGTCCCTACTCTCTCTGTATCCCAGAGGTGGCTCCGGTATTTCGGACACGGGTATCAAAGGATTTCTGCCCGGGCATGACCGGAGAGAAGTCCATGCGAAGGCCCAGACGTAATCATTCTGCGAAGTTCAAGGCGCAAGTGGCGCTGGAGGCGATCCGGGGGGAGAAGACGGTTGCCGAGATCGCCGCGCATCACGAGGTCCACCCCAACCAGGTGACGGCCTGGAAGAGCGAGCTGCTGGCGAGTGCGGCAGCCGTTTTCGGCGGGGAGGCGCTTGCGGAGGACAGCAAGGAGCGTATCCGGGAGTTGCACGAGAAGATCGGGCAGCTGACGGTGGAGCGGGATTTTTTGGAAGGTGCGCTCGGGAGATTCCCCGGCCTGAGCGGCAAGCGATGATCGATCGCGAGGGGAAGCTGCCCGTGAAGCGTCAAGCTGAGCTGTTGGTGTTGTCGCGCTCGAGTACGTACTACCGAGGCCGGCCGACCTCGGCGCGGGACCTGAAGCTCATGCGCCGGATCGACGAGCTGCACCTTGAGGCGCCATTCTACGGAGCTCGCAAGATCGCCGCTCAGTTGCGTCGCGAGGGCGAGCGGGTTGGCCGGCGGCACGTGCGCACGCTGATGCGCAAGATGGGCATCCGGACGCTCTATCGGCGGCCGCGGACGAGCATTCCGGCACGCGGGGCTGCTCGTATTGCCTCACGTAACTTTCTTACCTTTTGCTTCATCTGAGTTCTTACCATTCGGTGCCTACGCAGTGCAGTCTGACGGCGAAGCCGGCAGAAGCTCAGGGCTGCGCTGTGGGTCGCGCAGGTCCGCTGTGGTAGCCGAGATCTTCGGTCATTCCCTCCATATCGCAAATCAGCCTCTGCACCGCCTGTTGCCGCCAAATCCTGAGCCGCCGTTGCACAGTACGCAGATGCCCAAGGCGGTATCGATCCGGATAGCGAGCTTGGAACTGCGCCAGGAGCTCGCGCGCGGTCTGATCCGGGTCCGCCTCCAGCTGCTGAAGCATTTCCGACCAAATCGCTGCCAGCGGGTCTGGCCGGCGACGAGTGCGCGGTTTCGACGAGGGGCGGTAGCGCAGGGAACCAAATTCGATTCCACGGGCGCGAGCAGCCTCGCGCCACTGTCCCACTCGTTGTGCGAAGGCGCGAAGTTGACCCCGATGCCATCGGCCAGGGTATTGGGCGCGTAGCTCATCGAACAGCTCCGTTGCGTTCATGTTCGGAACGTCCCTCTAGTCGACGGCAGACAAGCGGCCACACGAGTTCGAACGCGTGCTGCCTGCGGATCTTTCGCCTCGCGAACTCCGCGCGCTGACGCTCGCATCGCGCTTCGATCTCCGGATCCAACTGAGGCATTCTGGGTCGATTGTCGACGGATGCTGACGGGGCGGGGACTGTCGCCGGCGCGGGGGGCGGTGTGCTGGGTTGATCGGACAGTCGCGCATCGACACCTCCGCCACGTCGGACGATGGTCTGGATCTGCCGCAGATAGCGTGGCTTGGGTTCCACGGCATGAGTCGGACGGACGTCTCCTGCCCTCCAGGCCCCAGAGAGACTGGACAGGAACTCGGTGAGATTCGCCGCGGATGGAGTGCCTGCGTCCGGTGGGCCACCCTCGGAAAGCGCGACCAGATGGCTTTGCAAGGCGCGTATTTCTTCGAGCAGTTGCAGCGGGTCAAGGCTGGCCGCAACTTCACGCAGTTTGCCCTTGGTTGGCTCGGGTATTGTCGGGGCTTGCAAGAGGCGTTCGCAGGGAGTCTCGGGTGGAAAGTATCGTTTCGTGACGTGCGCGCCTTCGCGGTGTTTCTCGGCGAGCTTGAATGACGGCTGGAAGAAGTTGACGAACAGGCGCGATGTTCCGTATAGCCGTGCGAACACCTGGGCGGCGGCGATGCCTTCGAAGCGGCGGTAGCCGAGGAGCTTGCGCACGACGGCGCCGTTTTTCTGTTCGATCCACGCCTGGTCGTTCTTCCGGTAGGGTCGCGAGCGTGTGAGCTCGATACCATGACGAAGGCAGTATTCGATCATCGTCTCGTTCAGGAATTCGCTTCCGTTGTCGACGTCAAGCGCTCGGAGCGGGAAAGGCAGGCCGAGCCGAACGCGATCCAGAGTCTCCACCAGCAGGGTTCGTTCGCGTACGACGAGGGGAGCGGACTCCGTCCATCCGCTCGCAATATCCGTGAGGACGAGACTGTGGATGTAGCTGCCGCGGGTCGATTCGCCACAATGGGCGACCAGATCCATTTCCATGCTACCCGGTGGCGGGTCGTGCCAATCGGCAAAAGTACGCACCGGCACACGACGCCGGATCGCCGGGACTGCTCGGCGCCGCGGTTTCCCGTGCGCCGCCCGTCGCGGTGCGCGCAGCAGACGATCGATCGTCGCGGCGCTCATGGCCAGCAGCTTGGCTCGGAGCCCCTCCTCGAGCCTCAAGTGGCCGTGTCGCTCCAGCGCCGGCAGTAGGATTTTCAGCAGCGGCTTCAGCCGTTTACCACAGACACGATCGGAGGCCTCCCACAGAACGATCAGCGCCTGCTTCGCTGCCTCGTCGTACAGCAATGGCCGCACACGCCCTCGAGACCCTGAGGTGGTCGGTTCAGGTGCATGGAGCAAGTGGATCGCGTACTTCGGGTGATAGCCAGTGGTGGCGATGAACTCCGCCAAGATCTGCTTCCTTGCTCGACCCGTGGCTGCCTGGTACCGCTGGCGCAGCGAACGCGCCAATTCGGCTCGTATGGGACGGATGAGTTTGGAATCCATCGGTGGCTCCTGGTGGAGAGCCGCGATAGTGACATTTCAGTTGAGGCAACGGCGCGAAAAGGTAAGGGTTTAGGTGAGGCAATGCGCACACTCGGGCAGTGGAGCGGCGCCTGTGGGGTGGAGCTCTCACCGCTCGCGCAGGCCATGAAGGTCGCGCTCCTCAGCCGCTCGGTGTTGCACGCCGATGAGACGCCGGTGCCGATGTTAAAGCCGGGGTTGGGGCACACGCACCAGGCGTACCT
Organism: uncultured Gammaproteobacteria bacterium; assembly: GCA_963849095.1. Taxonomy (GTDB): domain Bacteria; phylum Pseudomonadota; class Gammaproteobacteria; order Steroidobacterales; family Steroidobacteraceae; genus JASHUC01. Next base: position 748,509 of record CAWKGA010000008.1, on the reverse strand, counting down.
GTGGAGCTACGGCACCACCCAGTTCGATCCGCTGCCTCTGGTGTTGTACGACTTCGCCGAGAGCCGCGGCGGCCATCACGCCCGAGCGTTCCTCGGCGCCTGGTCCGGCAAGCTCGTCTGCGATGACTTCTCCGGCTACAAGGCGCTCTTCGAGCGCGGCGTCATCGAGATCGGGTGCATGGCGCACGCGCGCAGGAAGTTCGAGGAGCTGCACGAGAACCAGCGAAGCGAAGTTGCCGCAGAGGCGCTGCTGTATTACGGGCTGCTCTACGATATCGAGGCCGAAGCGCGTGAGCAGCGGCTCGATGCGATCGCTCGGCAGCGTCTACGGGCAGAACACGCCCGGCCAGTCGCCGAGAATCTGCAGAAGTGGCTGATCCTCCATCGCTCGAAGGTGCCCGACGGCTCAGCGACCGCGAAGGCGATCGACTACAGCTTGCGGCGCTGGGAGGCGCTCATCCGCTACCTCGACGATGGCGATCTGCCCATCGACAACAACTGGCTCGAGAACCGCATTCGTCCGGTGGCCCTCGGGCGCTCCAACTGGCTCTTTGCCGGATCCCTCCGTGCCGGCCAGCGTGCTGCCGTTATCATGAGCCTGATCCAATCCGCCAAGCTCAACGGCCACGATCCGCACCGCTACCTCCGGGACGTGCTCGAGCGCCTGCCGACGCAACCGGCGAGCAGGATCGACGAACTCCTGCCGCATCGCTGGCACTCAGGACCAACGTCACACTGACCAGCTTCAGGGGTGTATTCCCCGTGCGCTTACACCCACCCGTCCCCGCCCGCCCGCGCGCCGCAAGCCGCATCGCCCCTGGGCGTGTGCGCGAATTTCAATTGACGTCAATTCACCTGCTTCGAGCACCCGCGGACCCAGGGCCAGGACACGCGACGAGAATCCTCGAGCCCCGAGTCGGGCGAACGAATGCGAGCGGATACGCCTTACTTTTTGAACGTGGCCACAGAGGTGGCCACAAACGATTTTCGAGGAGCTCGTAAGTCTTTGATCGGAGCGCCGAGATTTGAACTCGGGACCCCTTGCACCCCATGGAATGTCCTGCGACTCCATGCGAATGCAGCTGAAACGCCGCGATATTTTGCTTTTCTCTTGTGCTATCAATCTTTTATAATCCTCTCAGGTTTCACTCTCGCTCTGCGGCTTTCACATCCATCCTGCGCCTGTCACGGCAAAAGTGTCCACAGATGGTCCATGGAGCGAGACGCCTTGTCGGCAGGACAAGGGGGCTCGAGGGGTGACGGGAAGGCCCCAGAGAGGGGTGGGATCGTCGCCGATTCGGAAGAGCAAGACCTTAAGGACAGCAGCGTCGTTCAGCCGAGGACAGGCCCATGCGCTATCCCAAAGCGTTCACCGATCGATTCCTCGCCGCTCTCAAGCCCGCCGCCAAGGCCTATGACGTGACCGATCCGACCCGCAAGGGTCTCATCGTTCGCCTCACGCCTGCGGGCACCAAGACCTTCTACTTCCGCTACCGGCGCGCGGGCGCCGGCGCTCGCCTGCTCATCGGACATTACCCGACGGTCTCCCTGCAGCAGGCCTACGAGGCGCACGCCGAGTTCACGCGCCGCCTTCATCGCGGCGAGGATCCCCTCGCCTCCCCGGCGCTTGCCACCCCACGCGCGAGCGACGAACCCACCGTGGGCGACCTCGCGGACGAATTCCTTCGCCGCTACGTCTACCTCGAGCGCAAGCGCCCCGAGGAGGCCGAGCAGGCGATCCGCGCGAATGTACTCAAGCGCTGGAAGAACCGCCCCGCCAAATCGATCACGCGGCGCGATGCCATCCTGCTCCTCGATCGCATCGTCGATCGCGGCTCCCCCGTCATGGCCAACCGGATCGCCGCACTCCTCTCCCAGATGTTCCGCTTCGGGGTCGAGCGGGGCCTCATCGAGGCGAGTCCCCTGGTCGCACTCCCCCGCCCCGGCGGGCGCGAGAAGCCCCGCGAGCGGACGCTCACCGAGACCGAGATTCGCACGCTCTGGAGGAAGCTCGGCCGCGCCCACATGAGTCGCGCCGTGCAGAATGCCCTGAAGCTCGTGCTCGTCACCGGCCAGCGTCCCGGCGAGGTCGCGCAGGCGCTGTGCTGCGAATTCGACCTCAAGAACGCGCTGTGGACCATCCCCGTCGAGCGCTCGAAGAACGGCAAGGCCCATGCGGTGCCCCTCTCCCCCCTCGCGCGCGCGGTGCTCCGCCACATCGAGCGCGAGACCGCCGGAGTGGCCGATCGACCGGCCGACAACACGGAACCGCCGGAGGCCCTCCTCCCCTCGCCTTGGCGAGTCGAGCGCGACGGTGCGCCGCTCACGGTGCGCTCCCTCTCACAGTCCCTGCGCAAGAACCTCGGGCACATCGGCCTTGCGGCCTTCACGCCGCACGACCTGCGGCGCACGGCCGCGAGCGGCATGACGGCCTGCGGCGTCCCGCGCCTGCACGTCGAGAAGGTGCTCAATCACACAACAGGTGATGTCGCCGAGATCTACGACCGTCATGACTACGCCGCCGAGAAACGCGCCGCGCTCGAGCGCTGGGGCGAGAGGCTGCTCGGGATACTCCGCGCACGCCGGGCGAAGGTCGTTCCCCTACGCAGCCCGGAGCCGAACCGCCGTGAAGCGGCCCGATCGGCAGCGTAGTAATAGCTGAGATATGACTCGTAACACTCGGTATTTAATAGTGTTACTGTCTCCCATTTCCACTCCGCAAAATAAGCTTGACAGACGATAGGCCCCTTCGCGGAACCGACGCCGGTCGCTCTTGCATTCCAGACGGCAGTCGATCATTTTACGCTGATGATCGACTGGTCACAGTGTGCCGCGGTCGAGCGGATTGCCGGAAAAGTCAGCGGCGCGTGGCTGTTCAAGGACACGCGCGTTCCGGTCAAGGCGCTCTTCGAGAACATCGAGGGCGGTGCAACAATCCCGGATTTCCTCGAGTGGTTCCCGGGCGTCACGCGCGAGCAAGTCGATGCCGTTCTCGCGCACGCCCGGCGTAGCCTCGAAGCCGCGTAGCCGCGTAGCCGCCCGGTGTGAGGATTCTATTCGACCAGGGTACCCCTGCCCCCCTGCGGCACTCCCTTCGGGGTCACGAGGTCGTCACCGCCTTCGAGCGGGGATGGCAATCTCTGACGAATGGCGACCTTCTCGCGGCGGCCGAGGCAGAGGGCTTCGCCGCGCTGATCACCACAGACCAGAATCTGCGTGATCAACAGAACCTCTCCGGTCGCCACCTCGCGATCATCGTGCTGATGACCACCGACTGGCGTCTCATCAGCCACCATACGTCCTCCGTGGAGCGGGCACTCACCGCTCTCGTCCCGGGGACTTACATCGAGCTAACCTTTCCACCCACGTGATCGGGACGATCGTGCGTGGACGCCCCCACTCAAAACGACCGCGGGTTGCCGACCCATGCGATTTCCGTGGCCGGCCGAAGTTGAACGACGCTCGCGACTCATTGATTGCGAGGTCGTTTGGTCTCCACATGTCGGGTGCTACCCCACGTTCATACCCCACCTCGAGTTCTGCTGCCCGTTCGCACGCGAATCCCGCTCCACCCCTGACTCATCGACCGACCGACCCAGCCGATGGGCGAGACCTTCGTTCCGACAGCGGCAGAGCGCAATACCGGCAGTCCGGCCGCACACCAGCCCGTACCTCAACGTCCGCCAGACCCCCCTTTTGACCCACTGCGTCGCCGGACTCATCTCGGCAAGCTAAGCCGCGCTCATTCTCGATCGCGTCTCAGCCGAAGACCTTGCTGAGAAGACTATCGGCCGAGCGCGTGGACCAATTGCTGGTTGATCTGGCGTTGCTCGACGTTGATCTTCATTCCGAACCGCGTGCCGTAGAGTCCTCTGAGGAACGCCTTGTCCGCGTCCGTCAGCGCTTGGGGTTTTTCTCTCGAACCGCAATCCGGGGAGAGCAGGTCAATGATGCTGGGACGTGTGTTGCAACCGTCTTGGGCGGTCCTAGTCAGGATGAGCATGGCGAGATAGTCGGAGATCGTGTCGAGAGAGTATTTGCTGACCTGGGTCTCATTGACGGCAACGAGCTCGTACCCGATATGGCTTACGACATCCTTAAGGCGACCGGGAGTGTTGAACAAAACTCTCATCCTAAAATTTACAGGATTAATGTTCGAATCAACCAGTACGTTCCGGGATCCCTCTCCACTCGCCGTCGCAGTGACATACCACGCCTGGATAGGCAAGCGGACCGTCGCGAGTTCCTTGATCGACCCGTTCGTATAGCCAAGCATCATCGGCGCAATTTTCGCGATGCGGTCCACTTCCGCCTGCGGATCTCGCGTGAACACAATCTCGACATCGACTCTACAGTGCCTCGCCCCACTGCGGGGTGCTCCGACCTCTTGCGCAATGGCCTCTATTCTGTGGCTCACGTACTGATCGGCGGCAGGCTGAAGCCCGCGGGTGACCGGGCAGACTGGATCTTCCCAGTGGGAGATCTGCCCTGATCCTGGATTGAGCATCGCATGGGACTTCGTGAAGGTGTGGGCGGCGTGCTGCAGCGTTCGTTTGTCAAGAGGTTTCGTTGCCGTGACCACGACTTCCTGGAGCGTTGAGGTGTCCGCGTTCGACGGGTTCTTGCCGTCTGCTCGCGTGGGCTGCGCCAGAAGTGCAAACAGGATCGCCATCGCCCAAACCGCCGTCTGCCGCTGGAGGGCACTGCGGAGACACCTCCCAGATGAGACTGGAGGTGGGCGTCAGCACGGCCGCATCGCCGCCGGGGTACTGCGCGCCTGCTGAATCACGATTAGCCGATTAACGTGAATTCTTCGCGCCCCGAGAGACATGCTCGACCTCCCACGCCGCGCTACGGGCGTACGAGCCACTCAAAGGCCGCTAAAACCAAGCAAGCCGTACTGAAGATGGAGAGGACCACCGCGGTCCAACTCGTGATGGGCGGCCGCTCACGGAGCGAGGCAAGGGACACGCGCTCGAACAACAGCTTTGGCGTCAAGGCCACGGCTAGCGCCGCAAGGGCACCACCCAGCTGTGCAAGCGCACCCGCGGCATGACCATCGTCTCCGCCCCGCACCGCGCTCCAAGCCGTCACCGTGGCGAGTGTGGCGAGTACGAAGGAAGCCATGAGCTCCTTTCTGCTGAATGTGCTTTCTACGTCACGGATCATCGTACGACCCTCTCCCGAGGCGCACGGCCCGAGTTTGATCCTACGTGGAACCCCACCGCAACTGGAAACGGTGCACTCTGCAGAGAGAGGGAGCGGTCTTGGCTCTCTTCCATGACGCTACCGCGCCGATCATCGCGGTCAAGGCGCTCCGTGGCTCACGCCCTCGCGGGCGTTCCTCTACTCGCCGAGTCGCCTTCGGCGAGCCTCTGACCGCGCCGCTCCGGCGTGCTCTTCGCCGTCTCGGGCCATCCCGCCCGAGATCAAGGAGAGCGACCATGTCGCATACGAATTCCCTTTTCACGCTGAACGAGGCCGGAGCACCGATTCCGGCCACGGCCGATGAGATCATCGCCGCAGCCCGCGAGCACATCTCGCGCCGAGTTCGCCGCGGCACGTCCCTGCCGTCGCCCGAAGCGACCCGCGACTATCTGACCCTGAAGCTCGGCACCCGAGAATCGAGACCTTCTGCTGCCTGTTCCTCGACGCCCGGTTCCGGGTCATCGACTTCGTCGAGCTCTTCCGCGGCACCCTCGACGGCGCCTCCGTCCATCCGCGCGAGGTGGTGAAGGAAGCCCTGCAGCGGAACGCCGCCGCCGTCATCTTCGCCCACCCCCACCCAAGCGGCGTCGCAGAGCCTTCCGCAGCCGACGAGCTCATCGCCCGACGGCTGAGGGACGCCCTGCAGCTCGTGGACATTCGGGTCCTAGACCGCCTGATCGTCGCCGGGGGCGACGTGGTCAGCTTCTCCGAACGTGGACTGCTCTGAGCTATACCGCTATATTTGCGAGTACCTACGGGAGGGATCATGCGGCCGCTCATCCTTGCGCTAGCGCTTGTGCTCTCCCAGATCGTCGCCGTAGCGAAGGCGACGGAATATGGTCAGTACGACATCAAGAAAGTCGTCACGATCACCCAGTCGGCCGCCGGTCAAAATTCCGCGACAATCAGTTTTGCCTATCTCGATCAAATCATTGACGACCTTTCGTCTCATGCAGCCAACTACCCACCGCGCTTTGATTCTCCAGACGATTTATACAGAGCGCGGGTCGATGTAAAGGCGCTGTCGGCAATACTCGATACGCTACTGAGCAGCCCTTCGCCCGATCGACAGATACTGTTGCGCGCAGGCGTGCTCAATAGCATCGGCCACAACCTCGATGTTCCTGGATGCGCGGACAGAGCGATCGGGGCATTTACCGCGCTCCTACGGCAAACCCCCGATGATCCGCGGGCCAACTACTTCTACGGAAGGTTTCTCACGGGCGCGGGCAAACCAGCCGACGCCATTCCATTTTTGGAGAAGGCCAAATCCTTAGGCGACGTGAACGCCGACTACACCTTGGGAATCGCGTACTTGAGCGAGGGAGACAAGGCAAAGGCTTTGGACAACCTTGAGCTTTATGCCAGGCGCGTGCCGAACGACGCCAATGCCGCAAAGATGATAGATGCCCTGCGCAATGGAAGCGTTCAAATCAAGAAGGTCAACCCTTGAAGCAGCGAAAGGACAATGGGCCAGCCTCGCAGCAGTTGCGCGTCCGTGAGTCCTGTCAGGGCGCACCGCCGGTGTCCGCCGCTCCGGATGTCGGTGAGGCCCACCCGCCCACCGCATCGCCTCGTCCACTGTCCGTCAGCTGCCTCACATCCGTGCCGTCGGCACGCATCACAAAGAGCTCACCGTAGGTCTGGGGCCCGTGCCAGGGAAGCATGGCCTCGTCCTTCCATCCCATTCTGGAGCTGGAAAATGCGATCCATTCCCCGTCGGGCGACCACACCGGGTGGGCATCGTTCCCACGCGTATGGGTGAGCTGGCGCAAGCCCGTTCCATCCGAACGAATGGTGTAGATCTCGAAATCACCGGTCTCGAATCCGGTGAAGGCGATCCGATCTCCGCGAGGGGACCAAACGGGGAAGTCGTCCCACCCAGCCGTGAGTTTGACCACTTTGCCATCGGCCAACGACAGGATGCGCAGTCCCCGCTTGAATATCCGTCCCTGCTCGATACCTCCCACGCGATAGACGAGCCTCGTCCCGTCCGGCGACAAACTCGGAAATGAGTGGTCGTAAGGGTCGTGCGTGACCACCTGGAAGTGAGAGCCGTCGATCTCCATGACGGCGATCTGACTCTCCGGGCGTTGGGGACGGGAGAACTGGAACGCGACGGTTCGGCCATCCGCCGACAGAGCCAAATCTTCGATCCGGCGGCTGTCAGCGCGACCGTCGAAAATCACCCGCGAGCCTCGCCCATCCCAGGCAGAGAGAATCAGCTGCTCGCCAGAGGGGTAGATAAAGCGCTCACCATCAGGGGTCACCGCGATATGATCTCCTTCCTCGAACGCGAGGGCGCTGATGAGCTCATACCGCGGATCGAGGCTCGGTCGGACCAACCATTCGGCCTCATCGGCTCGCACGTCCTTGTCGTACACCAGGAGCGACCCGTCGGCGACCAGGAGGGATTCTGCGCGTTGGCTGGCCCTTGCGCCCAGAGGTGTATACAAGAGTGGACCCTCCCGGCTGGGAAGGAGATTTGAGGCCGTAGCCGATTTCGGTGTTACCGACGTAGCCTGGGGCCCACACGTACTGCGTACCGTCCGAATAGACCTCTCGTGCGCCGGTGTAGATGTCCATGGACACGACTTGTGTCCGCCGTCGAACGTGGCGCATCGCTTCCACATCAACCACTTGAGCGAAGAGCACGCGCCGGCCGTCCCGTGACCATTTGGGACTGGCTGCACTCCCATTGAGAGGCGTGAGCCGCTTGAGTCCGCTGCCGTCGGGATGCTCGATGTAGAGGGCGGTCCTCTGCATCAGCTCCCACGCAGGGCCTGTATCCCGAATGAAGCGGACGCGAGGTGTATTCCGGTTGGACGAGAAGCCGATCCACTCGCCGTCCGGGGACCAGCTAGGCCGGAAATTGCCGGCCTTGTTCTTTGTGAGATTGCGGAAGCGGTGGCTCGCGATATCCAGCAGCCAGATGTTGGCGGTGCCGCCCTCGCGCGTGGAGACGAAGGCGAGGGTCCGTCCGTCCGGGGAAAGGCTCCCCTGATCATCGAAAGCCGGACTGTCTGTCAACCGCTCGACGCCAGAGCCGTCCGGATGGGCCCCGAAGACATCGGCGGACCCGAACTTCAGGGACGTGAAGACGATCCACCGGCCGTCCCATGAGAAGGACGGGTTGTAGTTCGGCCGCAGGTTGGGCAGAAACGGCCGCTCATTCCTTCCCTGCGGATCCGACAGATACAGCCGGTACACAGGGTTGTTGGCCGTCACCCGGATGATTCGCTCCTTCGGAGCCGCTGCCGCAAACGCCGGTGCGGCTAACCACAGGACAACCAGAACCGACATTCTGCTGCGCAGACTCATGGCTCCCCTCTTGCGGTATCAGCCTTGAGATCGCCCCGCGTGCGATAGGGAATGCAGTGAATTCATCCCCATAACCCACGGCATCCGTGAGTGGACAATAACAGGCGTGAGACGTCGGGCTGTGCTGCTCTAGCGTCACATCCGCTACAACAGTTTTGCGCTTCGCGTTCTCTTCACCGTCGCGCACGGTATCCGCGCTCAGCAAAGAAGTAGGGAGCGGTCTTGCCTCTCTTCCATGACGCTACCACGCCGATCATCGCGGTCAAGGCGCTCCGTGGCTCACGCCCTCGGGGGCGTTTCCTCTACTCGCCGAGTCGCCTTCGGCGAGCCTCTGACCGCGCTGCTGCGGCGTGCTCTTCGCCGTCTCGGGCCATCCCGCCCGAGATCAAGGAGAGCGACCATGTCGCATACGAATTCCCTGTACACGCTGAACGAGGCCGGAGCACCGATTCCGGCCACGGCCGATGAGATCATCGCCGCAGCCCGCGAGCACATCTCGCGCCGAGTTCGCCGCGGCACGTCCCTGCCGTCGCCCGAAGCGACCCGGGACTATCTGACGCTCAAGCTCGGCACCCGAGAGTTCGAGACCTTCTGCTGCCTGTTCCTCGACGCCCGGTTCCGGGTCATCGACTTCGTCGAGCTCTTCCGCGGCACCGTTGACGGCGCCTCCGTCCATCCCCGCGAGGTGGTGAAGGAAGCCCTAAAGCGCAATGCCGCCGCCGTCATCTTCGCCCACCCGCACCCGAGCGGCGTCGCCGAGCCCTCCGCAGCCGACGAGCTCATCACCCGGCGCCTGCGGGACGCCCTGCAGCTCGTGGACATCCGGGTCCTCGATCACCTGTTAGGTGGACTGCGATGTGTCACCGGCGGGCGCAAAAGCGCCGAAATTCTGCAGTCTTGCGCTGTAAAACACATCGGCGCCTCTCCAACCTCAGCGGGTGACAGTCTGAGACGGAAAATCTGCGGAAAGAGGGGCGGGTTTGCCTGCGCCTGTGATGCTACCCCATCGTGCTCGCCGTCAAGGCCGTGCGCGCGGCGCTTCGCGCCGTGCTCCGCGAGTCGGGCAGGGCCCGAGCCTGTGACGGCTGCGCTGCGATGGGGCCCTCCGGCCTCGGGCAATCCCGCCCGAGCAAGACCGGAGAGACGAACATGTCGAGCCACAATCTTTTTATCCATCGTACCGATGGCACGGTCGAGCCTGCCTCGAGCCAGGATATTCTAACCGCGGCGCGTGCCGTGCTTGCGCATCGCGTGCGGCGCGGGGTGCTGCTGCAGTCGCCGCAGAACGTCGGCGAGTACCTCACGATGCGACTCGGGCACCTGGACTACGAGTGCTTCGGGCTGATCCTGCTCGACAACCGCCATCGGGTGATCGACTGCGTCGAACTGTTCCGGGGAACGATCGACGGGGCGAGCGTGTATCCGCGCGAGGTGGTCAAGCTGGCATTGGACAAGCAGGCCGCGGCGGCCCTGGCCTATCACAACCATCCCTCGGGGGTCAGGGAGCAGAGCCAAGCGGACGAGCTCATCACCAAAAGGCTCGCCCAGGCGTTGTCGACGGTAGAGGTGAGGCTGCTCGATCACCTCGTGTTGGCCGGTCCCCACGTCCTCAGCTTCGCGCAGCAGGGGCTCTTGTAGATCTCGCGCGCCCGACGTTCTGGCGCTCATCGATGGATGGGCAGGGGCGTCGGGCGCGTGTGGCGGCGAAGCTCCGCGAGCTCGCGATCGCGACGTGCGAGGTCTCCACGCAGCTCCCCGGCCAAGGCATGGTAGTGATCGGCCAACGTCGCCAGCTGGGCGAGCTGCCGGCGCAGCGCCGCGAGCTCCCCCCGCAGCGCCCGCACGGTGCTTTGCTGTGCGACGCGTCGCCGACGGCGGCGACGAAGGCGCCGGACCGAGTCGGCGATACCGGGGTAATAGCGATAGAGCGTGTTGCGGGAGATGCAAGCGAGGCGACACAGCTCGGTCGCGCTCGTTCGCTCTGGGGTCGCGGCCGTGAATGTCGCCAGGGCGTCGGTCAGGCGCGCCTCGGTGGATCGCGTTGGCGAACGAGCCGATGTCATCGGCTTACTGCCCGGGGCGGCGCGCACGTTGAGTCCATGGAGCGGATGAGGCTGCGGGCCTCATCCAGTCGTGCGCGCGCGATCTTGAGCGTCTGCGTGGGCAGTGCCGGATCGTTCAGCAGGCGCTCATAACGAGTCACCTGGCTGGTCCAGTAGTCACGATGCACATCGGTCACGGAGAAGTTTTTGCAGCGTGCGCAGGTGGAAGGCTCCCGCCGTACCGGGTCGGGCGCGGTGGCGCTGCCGTGACAAGCACTGAACTCCTCGCGGTAGACACAGTAGCCCCACTCGCAGACCCCGAGCGTCAGGCCTGTCTCGGCGAGCATGCGCGCGTAGGCGCGAATCTGCTGCTTGACCCGCGCGCCGCGAAATCTCGGCCGACGGGAGAGGATCTGCGCGCCCATATCTCCGCCGAGTGTGCGGGCGCTGAGCATCTGCTCCCACGCGAGGACGGACTGCTCGAGCACGGCGGCCTCGATCTCGCGGTCCAGTTGATAGTCGGTGCCGACGTAGCCTTGATCGGTGTGGCGCACGTCGCGGTGTCCGAGGTGCTGCGCCAAGGCGTAGAGCGCCGTGCGGTCGCGCAGCGCGACGAAGCGGGCGAAGGTCTTGCGGCCCTGATGGGTGCTGAACCGCCACCGACGGCCCTGGTAGGGTGGCACCCGAAGCCAGCTGGCAAAGCGGTTGACGCGCTCGTTCGTGCTGCGGCTGTCTGAGATGCGCAGCGCCAGGAGCGTATCGGGGAGCCACTCGCCGATGCCGTGATAGCCCACGCGTGCACGCTGCCACAGATCTGGGCGCTCGGAGCGCGCACGGTGGGGTGAGGAGAGGGCTTCAAGCACCTGGATGGCGTGCACGGCTGGAGCCGGGGCGATCCACTGGTGCGGCCGACCGTGATAGGACTCAGCCTTATAGATGGCACCGGCAATCACGGTGATATCCGCCGCCGGCTCGGAGCTCGCGCGCTCGAACGGCTGCACGCAGCCTGCCTGCAGGTGCAGGATCTCGCTCACGCGGGCACCGATGAGATAGGAGATGACCACGTAGCAGGCGCCATACAGCAGATCGATCAGTTGCTGCAGCGATCGCGCGTCCTCGAGGCGGCAGGTTCCCCGCGGGGTGTCAATGCTGATCGTGCGCAGCACATCGAGTGCGACTCGGTGGGCATCGCGTCCATCCCTCTTCGTCGTTCGTGCTCGTTGATAGGCCTGAAGGAAGCGCTCGCGCGCCGCCAGGACCGCAAGCGCGGCGGTGCTTAGAAACTCGATGGCCCCTTGAATCAGGGGAACGGCTACTGCATCGGGGGTGTACCGTGAGGCCGAGGGCTCGCGCGTCTGACGGGCGGTAGCCGCGTGCGCACTGAGACCGGGAAACGGATCGAACTGCAGGGCATCGCTGACTGTGTGACGGTGGCGGTGCAGGCCGATCAGCACATTGAAATAATGCCGCAGGGTCTCGCGCGCGAGCGTCGGGCCGGTGTATCCGCGCCGCCGCTGGATGAGCTGCGTAAACTCGCCCAAGAGCGGGGCGTCGAGATCTGCGAAGCGGCGAAGTCGCTCGCCGGCCATCCAGCGAATGAGGGCACGAAGACAGTGGAAGTAGATGCGCAGTGTCGCGCCGCCGCGGCCGGACCGAGACCGCCAGGAGCCGACGCGCAGCAGCGCCAAGTGGTGCTTGGCGCTGTCCAGCAAGGCGGCGTATCGATGATCGGTGAATCGCTCGCCGTTCGCGAGCGAGAAGTCCCACCGAAGGACCACCGGCCGATCCTCGTACAAAGCGTTCGTCGGGACGAGCACCCAATGGGCGTCTTCCCAATGAGAATCGCGCAGAAACCAATCCCGCGGACGCGCCGGTAGCGATGCGGCCGGGATCGGGGTGGTGGACCGGTTCATCGAAGCGGCAGCAGCGGGGCAAGTGTTGGCCGGAGGCGTTCGGCTTGCTCGCGCTCACGCGCGGGGAACCGGGGCAGCAGGTCCTCGTCGAGGATGCGTAGCTGCGGTGCATAGATCGTTTGCCATCGTGCCGGATGCACGTGCGCGGCGGCGGCGCGCAGGTGATCGCGAGCGTGCAGCAGGCGCGCGAGCGTGGGTGCATCGGTCGGGATGATGGCGTTGGGGCAGGTCAGGCACGCCAGGAAGTTGGTGCACAGCTCCCCGCGGCGCGTGCCCGGTGCCACGCCTGAAAACGGATCCTGGCACGAGAAGCCGAACATCGACACGGCCGTGCCCGGCGGTGGTAGTGGCTCTGGCGAGCGGGCGGGTGGCGCTGGCGGTTCGCTGCCAGTGGGCGAGGCGATGTGACCGAGCAGCGCGCTCTGCAGGGCGGCCATGCGCAGGCCGTTCTGTGCGGCGACCTCGGGTCCCTGAACGTAACGGACGGTGGTCGCGAGGCTCGCATGGTTCGCCATCGTCTTGACGGCGCGCAAATCTGCGGTGGAGCGATACAGGGCCGTCAACACGCTCGGCCGCAGTGAGCTGAGCGAGAACGGCGGTAAGTGGTGAGCCGCGATGAAGCGGCGCAGTGGCCGTTCGAACTTGACCCGGGTGGCGGCGGTGGGCCCGGCGGTGGTCTTCACGAGGAACAGGCGGTCGCGCTCGCCGATCGGAACGCGTGAGCGCAGTCGAGCTGTCCAATCGATCACCTCGCGCACCAGGGCGGGCGGCGCGAAGGGATCGCAGCGACGAAAGGAGCGCCGTTGCACCGAGCGGGCGCGCGGCTTGTCCCACACCAGCAGCTCCCGCTCATCGAGCAGCGGGAGCGCCTGCAGGCAATCCATAGCCATCTGCGCGATGGCCTGCGAATTACCGGCGGTGTGCAACACGATCGCGAGGTAGTACGGGAAGAGCCCATAGGCGTTGGGGTACAGATAGGGCTCGATCACATCGACTCCGCCGTGCTTGGCGAGGCAGCGGCACACGCGGCTGTTATCGCGGTAAAGCCGTGGTGTGGGTGGCAGCACTCCGCCAAGGTCCCGATCGATCAGCTCGAGAAGCGCGCCGGGCGAGATCGAGATGCTCTCAGCGTTCGAGCGAGCCGCTACTCGCAGCTGCTCGCCGCGCTCGCGCATGAGGCGGATCTGCGCGATCTGCTGCTCGCAGGCCTTGAGGATCTCCCGCACCTGCATCGCCGAGAGCGCCCGCCGGCCGTGCGTGTCGCGGTTGCGCCAGGGAAAGGGGTTGATCGGCCAGTCGATCGATCCGAGCAGTCCCGGCCGGCAGCGCACGAGCCACTGCAGCAACTTGTAGAGCGACGTATAGGTCGAGGAGCGCGTGGCCTTGCCGAGGGGGCTGCCCCGCGCGGTGCGTTGCGCGTTGAGCCACTCGACGTAGCGCACGAGAATGTCGCCCTGCAGATCGGCCAGGCTCTGTACGGCGCGCTGCTCCTCGTTGAAACGGCCAAAGAGTCGAAGGCGCGCCCAGTGATCCAGGATCGTCTGCAGCCTGCCGGCGCCAACGCGATGCCAGAAGGCCTCGGACAGGGCGCGCGCGACATCGCGCGGTAAATGCAGCAGCCGAAAATCCAGTACCGTGCTGCGCAGCCGCCGTGGCACATCCAGTGGCGGGACGAGCGGGATCGGCGCCGCTGAGCGCCGCCGCGCTCTCTCCTGTGGCACGCGGCGAGCTCGCACGGTCATCTTGCCTCTGGGAGGAGCGAATCGAGGATATCGGTGAGGGCCTGCGTGTCCACCGCCACGGCGCGCAGATATCGATCGGTAGTCTCGATGTGCTCGTGATGGAGCAGGATCTTGACGATCAGCAGCGGGTTGATCGCAGCCCCCTGGGCCGCGAGCTGCTCGAGCCGCGCCAGCATCATGCAGGCGAAGGTCGCGCGCAGCTGGTGACTCGTGACCCGCAAACCACACGCCCTGCCGGTTGAGCGCAGGACGCGCTGATAGGTGTTCTTGCGGGCCGGCACGCCGCGATCGTTGATGAAGAGCGCATCGTGAGTCCCCCGGCCGCGCCGACGCGCAGCGCGGTTCAACCACGCCCGACGGTGCTGGGATCGATACACATCGGTCTCGTCGAGGAGGCTCGCCGAGGCCATCACCTGGCCGCGCTTGCGGCCCTTGCAGAGGACCTCGATGACCCGCCGCCGCGAGTCCGGCTCGTGATGAACGTCGTTGATCGATAAGCGCAGCAGCTCGCTCACCCGCAGACCGGTGTACAGCTGCCAGCGCGCCATCAGCTCATAGGGCGGGGGAAGCCTCGCCAGCAGCTCGCAGGCTTGCTCGCCGGTCAACGGCCGCGGCAAGCTCTCGAACTGCCGCAACAGAAAGATCGCGCGGTCCGCCGCACGATGAGAATCTCGGCGCTGCTCGTAGCGGCGAGTCACCGTGAGGTCGGCCTCGAGCCCGACCAGTGCTGAGGAGCGAATCCAGGCATGGCGGACGGCCCACGCATAGAAGCGCAAGACACCGCGGACGCGATGGTTGATCGTGCGGATGCTATAGGGCCGCTGTGTCCGCGGGCTCGGTGCCGAGAGCATCCGGTTGCGATACGCAACCAGGTTGACCGCGTCCGCGTCGTGCCACGGGATGCCGCTCTCCTCGAGGGTGTCGAACCAATCGAGGAGGATCTCCGCGTAGGTTCTGAGGGTCTCCGCGGTGTGCGCTCGCTGAACCGAGTGTTCATGCAGGAAGGCGACGGCCGGCTCAATGAGCTGCATGTCGCCCGTAAACAGCAGCGGGAACCCTGCCGGGCGCGGCTCACGCGGGGGCATCGAGCGCGCCTCGGCGGCGGCCGCGCGCAGCGCCGGCGGTACCTCCTCGGGCCGAGGCAGCTCCGCCCTATGGATGATCCTGACCACGGGCGTCCATGTGTGCCGCCAGAATCCGGACCGCCTCCACAAAGGACACCTGGCGGATGTGCATGGCCAGATCGATCGCGCCGCCGCCGCCCTTCTTGGCGCGCGGGTCATACCACTTGGCGCCGGTCGTCACGATCTCGAACTCACCGCAAGCCGTGCGGAGGTGCCAGCGGCGACTCCGCGGATCCTTGACCGGCTTGAAGGTCGAATCGGCTTTGTGATGCTCTGCAAGAAGCGCCAGAACGGCATCGCTCGGCGTCTGCCGAAGTTGCGCCAACGTGGCCGCGCGGAACGACTTGCGCATGGCTTATCGCCTGGACCCTCAGGATCCCCTCCCCAAACCCCACCCCGCTACTCGCCTCTAATCGAGGCGGGGGCTACTTGGACGGAGGCAGTCTAGTCACCGGCATCGCCATGTAAATGACGGTGACACTCACGAAATCCTCCTAACACCTCATCGTCGCCGAGGGCGATGTGGTCAGCTTCTCCGAGCAGGGGCTTCTCTGAGGGGGCTTCGGCCCCCTTGTACTTCGCCTGTTCTGGGTGCCGCTCGTGGATCAGCGTCATAGCCCATGGTCAGCCAAGGAGCCTTCCAACTTCCGAACCACGCGGTCAGCGACAGCTGCTCCATCCTTTGCGGCGCATCGCGATGGGCGTGCCACATCAAGCATCACGCACCGCACTCTGCCCATGTGCATAAGCGCTCTCGGGCAACAAGGCCGACCACATCAGTGCGGGGAACCGCCTCCTCAATGCGTACCCGCGCTATGAGCCAGTGCGATCGGGCGGGGGTTGCCCTCACCCAAAATCCTCGAGCAATTCGCCCCGGTCGCGTTCGGCGCATCAAATTCAGGGGCGTATACCGCTTCCCGCTCTCGCGTGACGTTGCTCCGCGGGTTCCATCGATGCCTGCGGCGCTGAGAGCGGTGGGGGCGTAACCGACTATCCACGGAAAACCGGCACTTTTGGTCAGAAGTCGTAACCACCCCTGACGAAGCCCCTTTTCGACGGTTGACATCCGGGGCTTTTGCCGCCCGGGAGTGCGTACCAATACCTCTGCGCCTCGACTGGCGGGAGCCGACGCCCCTACACTCCCTGCTGCCGGCCGCTTCCGATGACCCCCTCCACCTCCTCGATCGCCCCCTGGAGCCTCGCACTCCCGCAGTATCGCAGCACCTCCGCAATCTCCTGATCCTGTTCCGCCCCCTGGAGCCGCAGCGCCGAGTCGCACACGATCAGGATGTCGAGGACGAGCCGCAGGGCCCGGATGTGATCTTCCAGACGTCCGCGGATGGGCGCAGCATCGGGAGCGACGCTCGCCCCGGCGCCCCGATGTTGCTTTGCAGTAGACTGATGCGCAGCCACGGTCCGCCTCCTATCAGGCTGACTGGGGTCAGGCGTCCGTCGGTGTTGACGCACCGTCGGACGCCGCATTCGCGCCGGAACACAGCCCCGGCTATGCGGCACCATAACTCCGGCTATGGCCTGCGTCAATAGCCACGGCTATAGGTCCCGCCGGTAGACTACCCGCCGTGAACTTCATCGAAAAGTACCTTCGCGACGCCGGAATCTCCCAGTCCGAGCTGGCCCGCCGTCTCGGCGTGTCCCAACCCACCGTCTCCGACTGGATCGCCGGCAACAAGACCCCGAGCGGGGACAAGGTCATGGCGCTCGCGCGCGAGATGGGCATTCCCGTCGAAAAGGTTCTAAAGCAGCTTTATGGGGACTAGGAACAGTGCTCTTTTGAATCAACGGCATCGAGTTGCGGCTCTATCTACGCAATCTAGACGAGGCGAGCCCCGCCCGCCACACGAAGAGCCGCACCATGTTACAGATCATCGGCGTCCTTGCCACACTCGGACGTCCACCTACCGCCGAGCGCACGCGCGGCAGCTCATCGATGGCGGTCAACGGGTGCAAGACGTAGCGTCGCTGCTCAGCGTCGGCCGCGTGACTCTTTACCGCGCACTGTTGCGCGAAGCTGACTGACGTGAACAACGAGACGATCAAGCGTACGCCGCCGAACCTGCTGCAATTCCTCGGGCTGGAGGAACAACAGTTACTCGTTTCCCTCGCCAAGATGCAGGAGGAGATGGGTTACATCGCCCAACTGGAAGGCCTATATGGCGCCGCTACCAGCTACAAGGAGGTGCGCCAGGACGACTACGTCATTTTCCAGCTGCTTACCTTCACCCATTACCATTTCCTATTCACGCTCGCGTGTCAGATGCGGTGTCACATGTCTGAGGCCTACGCCTCCGCGCGCGCGGCGATCGACGCCGCGCTCATCGCGGCACACATCATCAAGGACCGTGCCGCCCAGGTCGCCTATGCCAAGCGGGAGAAGCCGTTCGACAATTTTGCCCGTTACCTTGGGAATCTCATCAAGGACGGCAAGCCGCTGCCCCATCCATTGATACCGACCCTGATCGACCAGCAAAAGAAGATCAGCACGTTTGCCGCTCACGCCGATGTGGGGAGCTTCATTCACCGCGTCCACGACACGACTGACGGCAGCGGCAACCGCATGCTCGCAGTAGAGTATTTTCAGTTCGCGCGCGACGACGACGAGCGCAAGCTCTACACACTCAACCTGCTGCACACCTTTGTGATGATTCTCGATGTTTTCGCAGACTTTCTACTCGACGAGCAGAAGGCTGTCCCAGCCGCCTGGAAGGAGCAGCTGCACCGACTAGGAGCGGGGGTCGAACGCCGCGCGATGGACCTGCGGGAGAAGATCAAAGCCGCATATGCCGAAGATAGCGGCAAACCAGGCATCACTAAGAGGTGGTCCCGGTTTTTCGGACAGGGGTGTAAGTGGATTTCTGCCGGGGCAATATAGCAACCGGAGGGCAGATATCCATGAGAAAGCCAAGACGTAATCACTCAGCGGCGTTCAAGGCGCGGGTGGCATTGGAAGCGATTCGAGGCGAGAAGACCGTGGCGGAGATCGCGGCACACCACGAGGTGCATGCGACCCAGGTGACGGCCTGGAAGACGGAGCTGCTGGAGAACGCCGCGGCGATCTTCGGCGGGGATGTGCTGGCTGCGGACGGCAAGGAGCGCATCCGGGAGCTGCAGGCGAAGATCGGGCGAGCTGACGATGGAGAACGATTTTTTAGAAGGCGCGCTCGGGAAATTCCCCGGCCTGAGCGGAAAGCGATGATTGAGCGGGATGGCGAGATATCGGTGAAGCGCCAGGCACAGCTGCTGGATCTGAGCCGTTCGAGCGTTTACTACGTCGCGCGGGACTTGCCGGAGCGAGATCTGAAGCTGATGCGGATTCTGGACGAGTTGCATCTGAAGTGGCCGTTCTACGGGGCTCGTAAGCTGACCCGGGAGCTGCAGAACCAGGGCCACGAGGTCGGCCGCCGGCATGTGACGACGCTGATGCGGCGGATGGGCATGGAGACGATCTACCGTAAACCGCGCACGAGCATCCCCGCGCCGTTATCTGCGGTCTACCCCTACCTGCTCACCGGCCTGAAGATCGAACGGCCCAATCACGTCTGGGCGGCCGATCTGACTTATCTGCCGATGGCACATGGGTTTCAGTATCTGGTGGCCATCATCGATGTGGGCAGCCGCAAGACGCTCTCCTGGAGGGTGTCGAACACGATGACGCCGGACTTCTGCGTCGAGGCGCTGCAGGAGGCACTGGGAAAATACGGGAAGCCGGAGATTTTCAACACGGACCAGGGATCTCAGTTTACCAGCGGGGAGTGGATCGATACGCTGAAGGCGGCCGGAGTGCAGATCAGCATGGACGGCAAGGGACGATGGATCGACAACGTGTTTATCGAACGCCTGTGGCGCAGCGTCAAGTACGAGAACATTTACCTGCATGCCTACGAGACCGGAACGCAGCTGCGACGAGGACTGACCGAGTACTTTGACTTTTACAACGGCCGGCGCATTCATGAGGCTCTCGGCTACGCCACGCCCGATGAAGTGTACTTTGGCTTCCAGGCTGAATCGTTGCCGGCGGCGGCGTGACGATGGGCCATGATCGACAACGCACTTATCAGGTCGATTTCGGGGGATACCCGGGTAGGGGGTACCCCCCTGATCGCCGCTCTTGCGGCTTTATATGCGTTCGATTTTTCCACGCGCAGGTCAAAAACGCCGGAACCGGAGCTTCTCCCGCCCTTCGGGCGTGAGACCGCGCTGCGGGGAAGACCATTGACGAAGACCGAAGAGAAAGAGACTATCATCATCAACCGCCCCGGCAGATCCACTTATCCCGAACAGAAATCTGTCTCAAGAAGCGGAGCCACCCCTCTACCTGACCGTCGCTAGGGCCGATGGAGTACGTCATGCGGCAAATAATCAAATGATCCGCGTCGCGCGAAGAGAGCTAGATGTTTCAGGTTGGAACAACCTACTCGCGCAGCGACCTGCTTCATATCCTTAGCCTCGAGGACGCGGACGGCGGCAGTTTGTACATCGGCAATTCTTCAAAAACCTTGTCTTCCGTCGCACCCGTCACTGTTGGCCACCAATGCGACTCGTTATGGACGACGGACCGGCTTCCAATATGCCATGATCAACGGTGGGGTTCCTACGGTCTCTGATGCGGGCTATCATAATCACCCAAAGGAGGTGATGTGGCGTGAAAGCCATTCTGATCCTCTCCGCCGGGAGGCCGACAATTCCCTCGATTCTCAGCGAGTGGCGAGGTGATTGGCGCGGATAAAGGCCGATCAGGTGCCAAAGGGCATTCCTCCCTTACTTCTCTATAGAGTATTCGATCTCACAGCCGCGCTACAGCCCGCGGCGCTGTAGAAACCGGCGGCAGAAATGAACGGGTGGTACCTCTCAAGCCCAACGCGCACTCAGAACCTCTGCCTGCTCGAGTACGCGGCGTCCCACCCGTCAGCTCGCTGCGCTCCGATTCAGGCCACTTTCTACGATCACGCCCTCTGCGACGATTTTCGCCCGAAACAATCCGTACGGCATCTCACGTCCGAAAGAACGAAACGCGATCCGCTTTTCCCGGATTTTCGATCGTTCCGGATCGTTCTCCAACCAGTTAAAGGTCCAGCGGCCCATATCGATGCATTTTTGGATTTGGTCCCGCTCCGCCGGAAGAATTCGATGCCCACGGTGAACAATTCGATGGCGAAGCTGCCTTGTCACCTCTAGCTGATCCCTGAGCCACTTCGACAAAGTTCGCTCGCTTAATTCTTCGTACTTGGCGAGACGCTCCACGAAATTCGTCCTTGTCCTCTTCAGAAATTTCTCAGCGGCCGGCGTTCCTTGCGCCGTCTCTGTGACCTGAAAACATCTTGCTTCGACGACTGCTTCGATTGCCGTTGTAATGCGACGAACAGCATCGGTGTAATTGCCGCGCTCCATAAAGTTGATGGCGTCGAGAAGCTCAAACTCCCCGGGCGTCGGCGCAGAATCGATGCTCTTTTGAAGGTCAACCGGATCAATGAGGCGATAGAGCTTTGGGCCTTTTTCTTTGAGCGGAAATACTAGCGGAACGTGGTCCCACTCGCGGTAGGGAACGAGGCCCGTCAGCGTGGATTGTCTTGCTCGTTCGATATACCAGAAGGGCACATCCCACGGAGCCACTTCGAATGCAAAGCGATCGTATGTTGCAAGGCGATAGCCCCCGATCAGGGCATTGACGACTGGAATATGGGCCCTGCAGAGCTCTACGAGATAGAACCCGACGGAGGGCGGTCGGCCGCCGCCTTCCCCTGCACGCTTGTTCCACACGTCTTCATTGCACCGGCTCGCGATCTTGAGCACGGTCTTGCACTTTCGCCATTGAGCCATCGGCTTCGGCCGCTTCCGCAGAACCTTCTGCAGAAGTTCACTTAGATGCTCAGTTCGCTTGAAAGGTCCGTGATAAGCGGCAGTCGCCTTTGCGTCGCTGATCTGTCCGATCTGCAGCTCGAAGGTCTCACCATGTACTTCCACTGGGAACGCGTGCCCACCAACAGATACCGAGATGGTCGTGTTATCCACCATCAGCCAAAACGGGAGCTCCACGCGCAGCGTGATGTCAACCCAAGGCGCGTCCCACGCCAAATCCTGTCCGACCCAATAGCTACTGGCAGGCGGGCCGAGAGAGCTAAGCAACGACGACATACCTGCGGAAGTTTGGGCCGGAGTCGCCGCCCCCGTCGGCGGTTTGCTGGGTTTGCTGGAGCGATCGGTTGCCGCTCGTTTCTTCGGATGCTTTACACGCTGCCTTCGAGCCATTGAGAAATGATACCCCACACTTCGAGACCCGCGCCGCAAGCCGGGCGCAATGGTGCCGGTCTTGCCGTCGTCACGGACCCGCGCCTCATCTGCCGGCCATCATCCCCTCCACCTCCTCGATCGCCCCCTGGAGCCTGTTACTCCCGCAATACCTGAGCACCTCCGCGATCTCCTCATCCTGTTCCGCCCCCTGGAGCCGAAGCGCCAGGTCGCACACGATCAGGATATCGAGGACGAGCCGGAGGGTGCGGATGTGATCCGCGAGACGTCGGCCGGCGACGTCGGCAACGACGGGCGCCGGTGCCCCGGCGTGTTGCCTTGCAGTAGACTTGAGCGCAGCCATGGTTGGCCTCCTTCTAGGCTGGCTGTGGTTAGGCTCCGGTCGGTGTTCCACCACCGCCCGGAGCCGCTTATACAGTGCGTGGATTTTCAGGTACTGTATGGCTTGGTTACAGGTATGTTACTAGTAAATACAAGAATCGTAAACTATGGTATCCCAGAAGGGCCGTCAAGCCCAGACCAGCATTTACCTCCCCGTCGAGACGCTCGAGAAGCTCAAGTCGCTCTCCAAGCGCACGCGCATCCCGATGGCAGCGTACTTGCGCGAGGCGGTCGACGACCTCTTAAGGAAATACGAAAACAGGCTCCGTACGACCAAGTGACAGCGGTGCGGCCCGTTCGCACGGCACCCTACCGCATCACGATTACTGCACCAAATGTCTCCACCGTCTCAGCCCTTACCAGCCGATAGCGAGCAAGTAAGGGGCTGTGAATAAATAACTTGCGCGACCGATAGATAAGTCAAATAATTCACGTCCGTGGCAAGTGTCGCGGGCATTCGGTTAAAATACAAGAGGTTGTCTCGTGTGATGAACGAGCGATCTCGACGTATCTGGGCGGCGACCGAAGCGCGTTCGATAGGTTGGGGCGGAGTGTCGCGGGTGGCCTGCGCAACCGGTATTGCCCGCAACACCATCGCGGCTGGGTTGCGGGAGTTGAAGCGGCGTGGCCGTCCTCTTCAATGGGAGCAAGAGCGCGTGCGTCGGCCTGGTGGTGGACGCAAGCGCCTGACTGATCATCAGCCCGAGTTGATCGCCAAGCTTGAAGCGCTGATTGAGCCTACGGTGCGAGGAGATCCGCAGTCGGCGCTGCGCTGGACGGCCCTGAGTGTGCGCAAGCTCGAGGGGGCGCTGAGAAAGGGTGGCGTGACCGTTAGTTATCGCACGGTTGCCAACCTGTTGAAGAAGCTGAACTATACGCTGCAGGGTCAGTTCAAGCGTTCGGAAGGCAAGGTGGATCACCAAGACCGGGATGCCCAATTTAGCTACATCAACGATCAGGCGGTCGCCGAGCTGCGTGCGCGCCGTCCGGTGATCTCGGTGGACACGAAGAAGAAGGAGCTCGTCGGGCACTATAAAAATGGGGGCCGGGAGTGGCGTCCGAAGGGCGATCCCATCGAAGCGCTGACGCATGATTTCCCGGACCCCGAGGTTCCCAAGGCCGTACCCTATGGAGTTTACGATGTCGGTGAGAACAAGGGCTGGGTCAATGTCGGGATGAGCGGTGACACCGCCGAGTTTGCCGTGCAGAGCATTCGGGAATGGTGGCGATACATGGGCAAGCCTCGTTACCCAAAAACCCGCCGGCTTTTGATTTGCGCCGACAGCGGTGGCAGCAACGGTTATCGTTGCCACCTGTGGAAGCGGGAGCTACAACGCTTTGCGACCGAAGAGAAGCTGAGAATCACCGTGTGTCATTTCCCACCGGGGACCAGCAAGTGGAACAAGATCGAGCATCGCCTCTTCTCTTTCATCACTGCGAACTGGCGTGGCAGGTCCCTGACGGATTACCGTACCATCGTGAATCTCATTGCCGGGACGGCGACAAAGACCGGGCTGGTTGTCAAAGCGCGCTTGGACCGCAGAAAATACAAACGCGGAATCAAAGTATCGAAGAAGGAAATTAAAGCGCTCAATCTCACGCCGCATGACTTTCATGGCGAATGGAATTACACGATCGCCCCCATCCGGCGCCCAGCATAATTGATCAGTTTATTATTTCACGGGCCCTAAGCTACGGCCGATGCCGTTCCCAATTCCGCGCGTCCACCTCAAACGGCGCGTTCTGGTAGCCGACCTGGACGATTTGGAGCAGGTACTGCGGTAGGTAGGCCGCGATCGATCCAGCAACCTCATACTGATGCACGTGTCGGCACTCATGTGAGACGAGCCGCGCCGTGGCATGTCCGCTCGCGACGTATATGCCGTAGCCAAGTGTGAGCCCGACCGTTCCCGGGCCCAGGAGGCCGGTCTCGAGAGCAGCGGCGCGCAGTTCCGGATCCTCCGGCATCGGAAGCGGCAGCATCGCGCAAATGCGGACCCGTTCCGGCCGCTTAACTCCAACCGCGCGACTGAGTTGAATTTCAATATCCGTGAGCGGGCGCCCTTGGCTCAGGATCCTCCGTTCCTCTGCCTCCGCCCAGGCGATGGCCCTCGGCAGCAGAGTCGGCAGTGCTGCCGCGATATCGATCACAGCGGAGCCACTAGACGGTGGAAGTCTTTGGCAATGAACTTCTCAAATCGCGGCCTGCAATATTCCTGCCGGACGCCCGTGTTTTTGTCCTTGCGCGTGCCATTGAGCCAAATGCTGCGCTTACCCATGTTCTTCCCCGTCTTATTCTGTACCGAATTGGTAATGAACTGTTCAGAAGTCATAATCCACATTAGGTCCATCCGCTCTGAATAGAACACCCACCAATAGTTTTCTCGTATTTCGTGGGGGATCGCCGCGAATAACGCCGCGTCCCCTACTATGACGTCTCTCGACCGGGCCTTGATCTGCACGTTTACAAAATGGCCGTCGGGTCGGCGAATCACCGCATCAATCGCGTCATCGTCGACGATTGGCAGATAGAGATCCAGCCCCTCCTTCAGCATCCTGCCGATCATCCAGTATTCGATTCGCTTGCCAAATGCCGCCGAACTACGAAACGAAATCGCCATACTGCCCCCCCTGATCCGTCCTACCCTTATCCGAAGACCCGCTCTTCGCACCTCGACAGGAGAAACTTATCGAACTCATGAAAATGCGCCAAGCGTCCGGCCCTTCGCGGCTTCGCCGCCGGATCCGTATACATATAAAGGTGGTATCGGCCGCTCGATTTCTGTTGCACTACTTGTGCCAGCTCCGCCTTCGAAATGAGCCAGACCGCCTCTGTAGCCAAGTCGACCAGCGCCATGTACTGTGCCGGCGAATCGATCGGCACCCACCAATCCAGAGCAGCCTTTCCCTTGCCGCCGCCCGGCTTTGCTTTGAGGTTCGTCTTCACCTGGATTGAGACTGGCTCAGCGCGACCCGCCGAATACGCAACCAGGTCGACACCGGCGTCGGTGCTCGTCGGAGCGGAATCAACACCCAGCAACAGGAGACGGAATTGGACCAGCAATTCCCCACCAGCGACCGATTAGCCACGTACTCAGCATAGGGGCGCGAGATTCTTCCTTACAATCCCACGCACCGTGACCATCACTCTCGCGCTCAGGTGATTGATGGACGGCGACGCGTCTGCCTGCTGGTATCGCTGCTCGCGGTGCTTCCAATCGGCAAACGCGTCGGCCTTCAGTAGCGGGCCCAATCCGTCGGCCATCGCCCGAGCCATTTTGAGCACGATTGATAGCAAGGTCCAATTCTCTCGCAACATGCGCATCAACCCACCCGTACTTCCATCGTCTTCAGTGTATCCATCACCACCCGCATGGCCCGACAATCATCCTCGTTGTATTCGAGCAGCCATGCCTTAAGCGCCGGATCCCCGGTCTTGGCGTAACTGTCGAACCACTCGATCGACGAAGCCCCCGACGGATCCGCATCCCGCCAGGCGAATCCGCAGACCTTCGCGATGCTCTTGATCGAGAAATCGAGCGTCGGCCATTCCGAGCCCGACTTCACCACATCGTAGTACAGATCCAGGGCACGCGGCCGGGTGAACAGCGCCTCGATGTCCTCTGCTGTCACCACTTCCGGATACTTCTTCTGGGGCCTCCGGTACTCGGTCCGCTCGTCGTTGGTATAGTGCACGACGATCGCCTCCGGAGAGGCGCGGAGGACGGAACTACCCACTGAGGCGCGCATGGGGAACTACTGCAGCGTCGCTCTGCGCCGCTA
The DNA here is from genome assembly GCA_963849095.1 of uncultured Gammaproteobacteria bacterium. Lineage (GTDB taxonomy): Bacteria > Pseudomonadota > Gammaproteobacteria > Steroidobacterales > Steroidobacteraceae > JASHUC01. Next base: position 722,731 of record CAWKGA010000008.1, on the reverse strand, counting down.
CCTGCTTCCGGACGGCAATGTGGCGCCGCGCTCGCTGCGCGGCCGGCATCTCCACAAAAATCGCCGCCGAGCCTCCTTACGTCCAGACGTCGGGAGGGGTTGCCTCAGGCGGCAACAACCTCGATCTCCGCGTCGGCGAACCAGCCACGCTCAAGGAGGGCGGTACGCGCCAGCACGGGATTGTCGGAGTAATAAACGATGGCGAGGCTCTCCTCCGCACGGCTGCACGTCACGTAGAAAAGACGACGGGTGCGGTCGATGCTGGTGTCGTTACCCGCCGCCTGATTGTCGCGGTCGGTCTTGGTCTTCTCCTTGGTTCCCATAAGCTTGCCATAGCTGAACAGGAATCCGCGCGCTTCGTCGTCGCTGATCACCACCATAACGCGCGGAAATTCGCGGCCCTTCACGCCCTGATGGGTATCGAACTGGGACACACCGCGGACGTACAGATCATATTTCTCGATCTCGGGGAATCGCGCATCGAGCGCTCGACGCCAGGCACCCACTTCGGTATTCGCGTCATCCTCCGGCTCGGCGGCCGCCTGATCAAGAGGTACCTCGGGGACGAACGGCAGCAGCACGTCGGGAATGACGAACAGCTCGGTCGCCGCCACGTAGCGCAACACGGCACGCAGGGTCGGCGGGTTTTCCGCCGGCAGTAGCGCTTTGAGCCCATCGCACGCGGCCTTCGCGCGTGCCAGCTCCTCCTGCTGCTTTTCCCCGGCTTCCGCCAGCCTCTGCCGCTCAAGCAGCGGCGAGGTCTGACGGGCTGCCGCCGCGATCGCGAAACGGTCGCAACCCTCCAGCGCGATTGCCAGTGGGAGCAACTCGCGGGTAAAGAAGCCCAGACCGCGGCCCGTGCCGTCGAGCAGTCCCGTGCGCATCGGTTCATAGGCATAGAGCGGCCCGAAGAAATGTTCGAACCCGAACCGGCGCGCCGACATCAAGTGCTCGAGCGCGAGCGTCTTCACCCCGTCACGGCCCGGGAGCCAGGCCTCATCGCCGGTCAGCTCGGCCATTCTCGTCGCTGCGGCCACTTCGATGTCCCGCTTGCTCGTGACCGTCTCAGGTGCGAGGAACAGCCGGACGGTTCCTTCGGGAGCGTCGCTGCGCGCCCGTTGCTCCTGCTTGTCGTCGTCAGCGCGGACCTTGTTGATGAGTGCGATCACGCGCTTAGGGCAACGATGGTTCACCGCCTTACGCGGCCTCGCCCAGGAGTCGGGGATCGCCTCGGCGAGGCCCGCCTTACCATCGCCGTAGATGCGCTGCATGGTGTCGCCGAACAGCCCCAGACAGAACTGCGCAGGGAAAGCCGCCTGGACGTTGAGCAGTGCGTCCATGAGGCGCTTTGCGGTATCCTGACTCTCGTCGATCAACAGGATCGGATAGCGGGCGATCAGGAGCCGGCGCAGACCTGGCTTCGTGTCGAGGAACGCTGCGGTCATCGCGATAACCTCGGCGTGATTGAGCGAGTCACGCGTGCGATTTTCTCCGGTCGGGCTGTAGATAAACCGCACGATTTCGCGGAGACTTTCACGAACGTCGGGTCTTGCTCTCAATCGACTGCGCGCGCTCGAGAGCCGCCTTACCCGCCCGACCTTTCGCCTGCTTCTCGCAAAGCTCGGCAATCTCGGCGAGCAGGTTCGCGTCGAGCCAACTGCGGATGTCGGCGTCATAGCCGCGGATCAGCGACCAAGCGAACGAGTGGATGGTGGAAACGTCGACCCGCGGATCGAATTCGAGCCGCTGGACAATCTCGTCGCAAGCGGAGTTGGTATAGGTGATGATCGCGATCTTCTGGCCGGTTAGCGTCAGTTGACGCCCCTGGCGCTTGCACAGGTCGCGCACAGCCTCAACCAGAGACTGGGTCTTGCCTGACCCCGCACCAGCGTAGAGAAAGAAGCTGCGCGGTGTGGCAAGATCTAGGCAACCACGAATGGTTTCGTCCGCCACCGCATCCGTTAGATCGTCGGCGTTCGCGCCGGTCATGGCGTTCCTCCCTTGACCGTCGGCAAGCTCTCGACCTGCTTTTTCTTGAGCCGCTCCTGCAGCCAGGTCAGCCCTTCGGCGATGTAGCGAGGCACCATCAGGGTTTCGAACGACTCGGCATTAAGCACGTCGAGCGCGAACTCGGCCTTCTTGCCAGTCTTGAGGGCATCAAACATCGCCGCGCCAACCGCGGCCGCATTGCCACCCGTGGCGATCGCGTCGCGGAACTTGGCGACCAGCCCAGCGCCCGGAAGCTCGACGAAGAAACCGAGGTTCTCGAATACGAGCGCATCCTCGAATGTGTAGGGATAAGCCGTCTCGCTCGTGGCGCTGCCCGGAAGCGTCACCTCGACTGGCAATTGATAAGCGGAGCGCACCGCGAATAGCGGGTCGCCCGCGCGTTCGAGCGTTCGCTCCGCCGGAGTCATTCGCCACAATGCGTCGACGTCTGCTTGCGCTGGCACCCATTGCCGCAGTGTCGTGTTGCTGGTTGTCTGTCCGGCACCCCGCATAGGCGGCGTCGATGTGGTCGTGCCGGATGCTTGGCTGTCGAGATCGGTAATGATCAGCGTCAGCAGACCGAGATGGTCGATCAGCGGGCGAAGACGATGGGCATGGCTGCCACCGATCTCGAGCAAGGTGATGTAACTCTTGCTGAGCGCTTCGAATCTGTGGCGGATGAAATTCGGCACGATCATGCGTTCCGCGGGCCCTTCGACCAGGATGGCGGCATCTGCGAAGAACAGGTCGGCGTGTTGTGCGCGCAGGTAACGCGTCACGAATCGGTCCGTCTCGTCGCCCGTGCCGAACACCTCGGTGAGGTTGATCACCGTAGAGACCGGTATCCGCGACACCATGCCGGCAGGCAAGCGCCGAAAATAGCGCAGGCATTCGAACGCTACCTCATGCGCGACATGGCTCGAATGCGTGCTGACCACGAGTTGGCTACGCCGCAGCTTAGCGTCCCGGAGATCCGGATGCGCGCGAAGGACCTCATAGGCCTTGTGGATAAATACCTGCTGGACCTGGGCATGAAGGTGCGCCTCAGGCTCTTCAACGAGAACGAGGTGCAGCGGCTCGATCGCGGCCGCGGGAGTCGTGCCCGCGGCCTTTCCGACACGCATCCACGAATCCCGGAAGCTTAGCAGCCGAAAAATCATCGAGATAAGGTTCTGATAGCCGAGCCCATTGTTGTTCTCGGGCAGGTGCAGCATCGGCACTACCACTTCGCCTTCTGCCGGCGTCACGTCGACCACAAAGGTCACTGCCGCGGAGTGGTTGAGACCGTCGATCGCCTTGAGCCGCGTCGACACCTTTGGTTTGGGATCGGTGACGCCAGGGTAGCCCATGCTTTCGACTTCGCTGAACGCCACTTGAAAGCTTTCCGTGAGCTTCTGGTCGAATGCGTCCTGCGCCGCTTCGATCGCCTGCAACGCCCCCAAATCCTTGACGTCCGGTCCCTTGGTTGGATCGAGGTGCTTGGAATAATAGCTGCGCAGCTGATCCGAGAGCCGACTGCCGGGCGCTCCGGCGGGCGCATCCTCGTCATCGCTATTCGGCGCTTCGCCTTCGCCGAACCCGCGTTGCGCCGGAATATCGTGGATTCGTACCAGACCCTTTAGCGGTTCGCCTTCAAGACTGAGCGAGGCGGCGGGCAGCGATTGCGGACGCGCTTGGCCATTGAGTGGAGCCCGAAGCTGCGCGGGATCTAAGGTGAAAGCGCGGATGGTAAAGCTCTTGGCCAACCGTCGGCTCAAGTAATCGACGAGCGTCGACGGCCAGAGTGTGAGCTTCGGCTTGGGTCGCTCATGGCCCTCAGTCGCCATCTTTTCAGCGTGCGCCTGTGTTGCGGCAGCGCGCAACGCCTGAGCATCGGCGGCCACAGCCAGGAAATCCTTGTAGAGATCGCCGAGCTTTGTCGGCTCGTAACGGAGCCGTACCCCGATCAGGCCACCTTCCCAATCGAGCGTCGGTATCAGGTCGCGAACGTGGTGCATCTCCCCGACATCTACATCGAGCCAGAGATCGAGCGTGGGAAGCCGCGGTAGCCACGGCTCCAGCGTGAGTTCGATTACTTTATCGGCCTGCTTCGCGTCGATCCAACTCTGGCCGATCCGATCGATCGCTTGCCAATGACACAGCGTAACGTCATGAATCTCGAACGGGCAGCGCCGCGGTACGAGGAAACGCCGTAATGCGAGCATTGCCGAACTTTTGCCGCTGTTGTTGGCACCAACGAACAGAGTCTGTTTCTCGGCGAGATCGATGCGTACCGATAGCAGCTTACGAAAGTTCGCAATCTCGACAAACCTGATAATCACATTCGCTCTCCGGGAGCAGGCTACCTGTCCATTTCAGGTCTGTTCGCCCTGCTCCAACTCAAGTTGCGGCAGTTCCTGCTGCGCTAGGCCCTGGATCTCTCCGCCGATGCCGATCAACTCCCGCATAGCCATCTGTAGCTGCTTGTCGCGCCGCGTCCACCGTTGCTCGGCCTGCTGCCGCTCACGGTCGTTTTCCTCCTTCATCACCTTGAAAGCGTTGTAGACGGCTTTAAGCTTGTGCGCGAACTGGGGAGAAGTGAGGTAGTCATAGACAGCCTCCATTTTCTCGCCCTTGCCGGCCGAGATTAGCCGTTGCTTGTGGACATCCATGAGTCCGACGCGGATGACCTCGGCCAGGCTCACCGTATGTGACCAAGTCGTGACCCAGACGTCCTCGTGCAGACCAAACGGCTGCTGGGCGTCCCAGTCCTTAGGAACCGCGGTCGGCATGGTCACCAGGATTCCCACATCCGCTGACACACCCCGCATGTCCTCCTTGAGCTTCGTGATCCACTGCGGGCTCCAATCCTTGGCCCGCTTACTCTCCCACAGGATCATTCCGGCCTGCTGACCCGCCCGCGTCACGACACGCTGAATCACATCCCCACCCCGGACCCCCTTCTTGACCTCCTCGATCGTATCGAGCGGAAACGTGCGCCGCAGGGCCTCTTCGATCGCGAGCTCCAAGATCTCGCCCTGGAGCTGCTGCGAGCCCTGCTCCATCCGGCGCTGCGCGTCGGCGAGCTGCAATACTGCATCGTCGAGCTTCTTTTGCAGCTCCGCCTTCTCGAGTGCCGAGCGTTCCTGCTCTTGAGTCCTCACCCGAGACTCTCGCTCGACGAGCTTGGCATCGACTTGCTTTTGTACCTCGAGGGCAAGGGTGTCCTTCTCGTCCTTGAGTTTCTGGCGCTCCTCGCGCAACGCGATCTGCTCGGCTCGCAGCGTCTTCAGCTGTTCCTGAGCGTCGGCGAGCCGAGTCTCGTAGCCCTGCCGCTCGCCGGCCACGAGCTCCGCGGCGCGAGCGGCCGCGACCTCCTGAACCCGAGCTTCGAGGCCCTTCTCGCGCGCGGCAAGCTCGGATTCACGCCGATCGACCTCGGTGAGCTTCGCCTGACCTTGCGAGAGCTGTTCCTTGAGGGCGGCGAGCTGCGGTTGGAACGCCTGCTCCGTCAGCGCACGCACCTCAGCGAGTGCCTTGGCATGCTGCTCCCCCTGTTCCTTGAGGAGCCGCCGCAGATCCTCCACTTGCCGATCGGCCGCCCGGGCCTGCTCGCTGGCGAGTTCCTTCGCTCGCCTTTCGACCGATGCTCGCTCTTGCTCCTTCAAGGCGGCCAAGCCTTGGGCGCTCGAGGCTTCAATAGATTCTAGAGCCTGTTTGGCAAAGCCTTGTTCCAAGGAGAATTCATTTTCGCATTTCGGACAGGTGACTCGAGTGTCCGATGCGAGAAGTAAGGGCTCACGACTCATCAGAAACTCCCGCGGTGGCTACGTATTTAGGCCGCTCTTCTCTTACCTGGTCGCCGCTAAACGGATCGGTCTGAACTTTCGGGAGGTCCGTCGCTGCGCGCTGTTGCCTGACCCAGTCTCCCGCAAGATAGTACCGTCCACGTTTGGCGCCGTGCGGGATCAGCAAGCCGGCGCTCGCGAGGGCGCCTAGGTCCCGGCTGCTCACCGCGTCACTCACATCCACTGCTTTGCGATAGGTGGTATTGCGGACGCGATATCCGTAAGCGGCATCGAGGAGAGCCGCGACGGTGCGTTCATGGAGTCCACGTCGTTTGACTTCTTCCTCAAGAAGTTGTGCGAGGCGGCCCGTCTCCTGAGTGCGCCGCAGGAGCGTTTCAGCCTGGCGGAAGTGCGCCGTCAGACAGAATTTCACCCACGGCAACGCATCGTGCTCGGGATGCCAATCGCCTTGGCCTACGGCGGCGAGTACCGCGTAGTACCCTTGGGTATTGTGGCCCAAGTACTCTTCAATGCTGGAAAATGTTGGATCGAGGATCCCCTCACGGGCGAGCACGAGCGTCTGCAGCGCGCGGGCCATGCGGCCATTTCCATCGCAATACGGATGAATCATGACGAGATTCAAATGCGCAAGGGCGGCGCGCACCATGATGGGCTGCGTGTCTCGGGCATTGAGCTGTTCGACGAGTTGCGCCAAGAGCTCCGGCACGAGAGCGGCGTCTGGCCCTTCGTACACGGTCTCGCCGGTCTCCTCCCGCTGCACATAGATGGCACCGGGGCGCCATCGTCCGGGATGCGACTTCATGTCGTAGCTGGTCATCATGAAGTGCAGGCTTCGCAAGACGGCTTCGTGGTAGACGAAGTGTGGATCGTCCGCGAGCTGCAAGATGTAGGTCATGGCCTCGCGGTACCCGCGCACGGCGTACCAGGCTTCTGTCTTCTCATCGAGAGGCTCATCACCGTCGACCGCCGCCGCCGCGTCATCGACCGTGACTTGAAACCCTTCGATCGAGTTCGAGCCCTGAATTGATCGCGCAAAGGTTGATCGGCGGAGCAATCCTCTCCAGCGCCGTGGAGACTGCTGGAGCATAAATTTCAGACGCAGGCGCATCTCGTCGACGCGCTCGACGACGCGGAGGAACTCGTCTGGCAGTCGGGGAGCCTGGTAGAGCATAGTCAGTTATCATCTGTGTCTGCGGATGATAATAACAGACCATGCGTGTGTTGTTAAGTGCCTATCCCACGGGTGCCGTCTCAGAAGTCTTTCTAACCCATTGTTTTAATTGGTATACGTTCAAGCTTAAGTTTAAGATGGCTCGGTGCGCTCGGCTGCCCCCGATGCCAGAATTCCTCTTCGGGCCAACGGTGCTTACCCCGCCCACCCGCGCACAGCACCCCCGACGGCTTGAGTAGGATCCGCCTTCCCTGTTCCTACGCAATCACAGCTCCATGTACTTCGTACTCCTCCCGCGCGCCTTCTCGACCGGGTACTTCAAGGCGTTCGCCTGTAATTTCCTCATCGCCGCCCCCACCAGGTCCACGTCGAGCTTATCCGCGAGCCGAATGAGGTAGAGCAGCACGTCCGCCATCTCCTCCTCGACTTGGCGGTGCGTCGCCGCCGGCAAGGCCGCGGACGCCTCCTCCGACAGCCACTGAAACGGCTCGAGGAGCTCCGCTGCCTCGACGCTCAAGGCGATGGCGAGATTCTTCGGCGAGTGAAACGGGTCCCAGTCTCGCTCCGCCGCGAACTGGCGCAAGTCATCGCGAAGCTTCGTAAGGTCACTCATTCTCGATACCGATGCTCGTTGTGCCATGCGAGATATTCCGCGCCGGGCCGGCTGGCCCCATCGTGCGGATAAACCTGCAGGGGCTTTCCATGGTACGCATAGTACTCCCGGCCGTTCTCCCATTCCTCCTTGAGTCTTGGACTCACGAGAAGTCTCAGCTCCGGTGTCACAGTCACATACCCGACGTTGAAGAGCTTGTGCAGGTCGGAGCGAAACAGAATGCCGTTACTCACACGGTGAGGGCCGTTCAGAGCATAGGGCCGGATATGTGCCGCCTCCAGCACAGGCAATGTTCGCTCCCCGGTCACCGCGCACCGCCGCGAGTACGCATCGGTGACGAGGACTCGGAATGCGCCCTGCCCCAGGCGTCCGCGCGTCAGATACTCCGCGCCGTAACGGCCCGCCTCCTCTGGATCGACGGCTGACGCGACCTCGTCCGGGCCCGTCCGGGAAATGGCCTGTCTCACGGACTCCCACAGCGCGCGTCCCTCTTCGGCCGCCGTATCGTAGGTCTTACCCTGCACGATGTTCCGCGCCCAGTTGGCCGGCACAGGAATCCATGCGCTGGGATCCAGAAAGAACGGCTCCGCGAGAACGTTGCACCCGATCTCCGGATCGACGGCATCGTCTCGGCGGCGGTACCGTTGAATGCGCGCAAGAAGCTCATCGAGCGATCCGACGCCGTTCTTCTCTCCGAAGGCATCCCAGGCCAATGACGCCGGAAGCGATGAATAGCGCACGAAGTGTCCGCCACCGACGATGAAATCCTTCGGGCTGTGCAGCTTGAAGAGGAACGGTTCCCCAGGCTGCAGCGCCCGGAAGGTTCGTGCGCCGCTTGGCTGCCAAAAGTTCACCTCATCCGGGCGCTGAGAACTCAGACGAGTAAGCCAATCCTCGTCAGTGATGCCGACCCACAGCTTCACGGATCAACCGTTCCTCTTCGCATGACCTACGACCAGCCCCACACAGCACCTCCGCCTGTTCGAGCACAAGCCGCGTCGGCGACCTCGTCACCCCCTCCTCAATGCGGACCCAGGAAGCGCTCGCCATTGAAGTGGATCAGATGGGTCGGCGCTTCCGCGCACCAAACTTCGGTTTCCCAGGCGATTTCATTGAGATAACGGGCCATGACGGCCCGGCTGGGGAATGCCGTAACGAACACGAGACCCGCCTTCGCGCCTTTGAATAGCCGCTTGAGCTCCTCGTGTCGCTTGCCATCGACTGGGCCGTGCGAGGTCACGGCCTCACAGAGAAGAAGCCAATTCGGTTTCTTGAAGTGTATGACTACGTCGGGCATCTTGCCGTGGCTGTCGACTTTAACACCTAGCGCCGCAAGAGCGGCTTGGTCGAAGTATCCCCACTTGTTCCCAGTATCTCCCGCATAGAGAAGCGTACCGCCCGGCGCATAATGAGAGCCGAAAACCTCTACGATTTGCCGGATCAATTCACTGTGTTCGCCCGGCGAGAGCTTCACCTCGGCGCCGCGCGCTGTCTTCAACGGCACGTGCTTCATCTCGCGCGCCGCGGCATATCGCTCAGCAAGGCCCTGCCCTTGCTTACGAAAGAGCGCCAGCGCGGTCGGCCATTGTTTCGTACCGTAGGTCCGGACAAGCGATAAGGCTTCAGGGGAAATCTGGTAGACCGCCTTCGGGCTGTTCACCGAACGCCCCGGATCGTCGGGGTTGTAGAGCGCGAGCCCGGCGTCGCAAAACTGGTGCATGGATTGCCGGCGGATGGTCTCGCGAGTGTTCGGAGCGTAGGGCTTGAGAGCGACCACGGTATTTGATAGACGTTTTTTCACGATCGGTGATGGACAGGCGACGTGAGTGATCGTGACGGCGGCGCCGGGATCGTCTCAGAACGGATCGTCGTCGAAGGGAAGCGGCTGCTGGGCTTCGAGGTGAAGACGTTGCCGGTAGAGCTGGTCGCGCTCGGATTCGCGCGCGCGATGAGCGCGGCGGATCTGCGCTGAGTAGTGGTCCTCGAAGCGCTCGGCGAAGGCATAGAGGAACTCGCCGAGCTGAAGGGCGGCCTCGTCGCTGAGGACGGGCAGGTCCAGGATCAGGCAGGGCCGCTCGGTGGCATCGAAGGTCGGTTCGGCATCCTCGGGCATGGGATGGATCATCGTGTCATCGGGCGCCGGGGCGGCGTGAGGCCTTGGCCTCGGGTCGGGCGAAGACCTGCAGGTAGAGTTTCTCGTCGAGAGTGGTGATCTCGTGCTGGGCGGCGGTCATGAGGATCTCGGCGGCCATGGAGACGAGGACGCGGTAATTGCCGGCGGCGTGATCGACGAGGGTGTGGCGCAGCTCTCGGGTCATCAGGCTCGCATTACCGGCGGCGGTGATGAGATGCTCGAGGCAGGCGACGAGTTCCTCGCGGGAGGCGGTCTCGGTCGCCAGGCGCGTTCTGATGCGCGAGCCCAGGGGGATGAGCTCCTCGCGGCGCATCTTGTCGAGCAGACGGGCATCGCCTGCGAGCACGACACACAGGAGCGACTGGGAGTCGAAGCGAGCGGAGGCGAGCAGGCGCAGCTCGTTGAGGACCGCCGGGCTCATCTCCTGGGCCTCATCGGCCAAGAGCACCGAGCGGCGGGTGGTTGAGCCGAGATGGTCGAGCCAGCGGGTGCGCAGCGCCTTGAAGCCGCCCCAGCGGTTGCTGACGCGGATGGCGACACTGAAGATGTCCCCGAGTTCGCGGTAGAAGTCGGAGAGGTTGCTCTGGGGATGGTGGACGACGCCGACGGACAGATCGGCCAGGCGCGCCAGACGCTCGGCGAGCACCCGCAGGACGACGCTCTTGCCGGAGCCGGGCTCGCCGTGGATGAGGGCGAAGCCGCCCTCGCGCAGATGCGCCTGCTCGATGCGCCAGCAGAAGCTCTCGAGCTTGGGGGACAGATACAGCGCCTCGGTGGGCACCTCGGGGGAGAACGGATCGAACTTCAGCCCGTACAGGGCCAGGAGCTTTTGGTTCACGCAGGATTCTCTTCTGGGTTGGGGATGGGCAGGTACGCCGGCGGCAGTCCCGTGGCGGCGTACTCGGCGATCATTTGCTTCAGGAGCGGAGCGATGCCGCAGCCGGTCGTGGCGATCGGCTCGTTGCTCACCGGCTCGAGCACCCGGCGCAGGCCCTCGGCGTTGGCCGCCTTATCGATCGGGCCGATCGGGCAGAGGATGGCCCCGGAGCGGGCCTCGATGAGGTCCACGCGGCTGAGGTCCCAGCGGGCGTAGCGCAGGTACACCTCGCGCAGGTGACGGTAGCGGGAGGGGATCTCGAAGCGCTGGCCCTCGAGGCTGACGGTGCCGTCGGAGCGGCGCTGGCGACGCTTGGCCTCGATCCGGAACGCTGCCCGCAGGGCCTGGCTTCCCGGAGCCTCGCGCCCGACGTTGGGGCCGGCGAGGTAGCGCTCGAGGGGGGTGACGCCGATCTCGCGGTGCACGGTGCGCTGGTATTCCTGGGTGATCCAGGCCTGGGTGGCGAGGTTGAGCTCCTCGAGGGTGAGGTTCGCCTCGCCCTCGAGCATCGCCAGAAGCCTTTGCTCCACTCGAGACCAGAGGTTTTCCTGCTTCCCGTTGACATGCGGGGACCGGGGCAAGGTCGGAACATGCAGGATGCCGAGCGCCTCGAGCCCGGCGGTGAACTCCCCGGACATCATCGCCGAGCCCCGGTCACTCATCAGGGAGCGGGGCAGTCCGACCTTCGAGAGCGCCTGGGAGAACCCGTGCACGAGCTCCCGGGTCCCCTCGGCGGTGTACCACTGAGCGTGGCAGAGATAGCGCGAGTGATCGTCGATGAAGGCGACCAGCAGTGGCTTGATCCGCTCTCCGGCGGGCGTGACGACCTTGCGCGAGCCGTGGTGGAAGTCCAGGTGCATCAGCTGCAGGACGTACTCGACCTCGTAGCTGCGGATCTCGCGCTCGAGCAGCGCAGCGGCTCCGCTGAGGATCGCCTCGGCGCTGTGCCGCACGGGCCGCTTGCGAGTGAGGCCGTGCGCCTTCAGGTATCGCCGGACGCTGGCATAGGAGGGACACGGCACGGGAGGATCGGCGGCGGCGAGCACGACGCGCAGGTTGTCGCACAGAAGCTGAGCGTTCCACGAGGCGTGAAGCGCGTACTGCTCCCGCAGCGCCTGCTGCGCCTGCTCGGAGAAGCTCGGGAACGAGCCGATGTCGCGCCGGACCTGATTGCGCAGCACCGCCACCGGATCGGTGGCGGTGCGCGCCGCGTAGTACCAGCGCTCGATCGTGGAGGCGCCGAAGCGGACCTGAAGCCCGGTGAGCGGATGGCGCCAGGTGCGCGCGGCCAGCGCGCTCAAGGCCACCTGCAAATCCCCCGGGGCGGGCGGTGCGGCCAATAACGGACCGATGATGGCAAAGCGTAGCCGGGCCCACCGATCCCGTTCGGGCAGATCGTTCTCGGAACTCACCTCTCACCTCCCGCACCGCGCGACACCGGGGGTATCGCTACGGCCGGCAGGCTATGCACGCGCTCTTGCCCGCGCTACCGGCATCCTCTGCGGGAGACCGAGCGCTCGAGCGCGGCTCTCGGATTACCTGATCATGGAGGCGCTGCTGAGCGGGCAGAGGAAGCGCAACACCTGCTCGATCCGCTCCCGGCAGCTCGATCCCTGGAAGCGCTCGAGCAGGCTCTGCGGCATGCCCTCGCCCGGCAGCGGCGGCATGAAGCGCTCGCGCACCGATTGCCAGAACCGGGTGCGCGGAAAATCCCGCTGCCACCACGCCCGCCATCTCTCCAGCGTGCGCCGCGGAACCTCGAGCAACCGTTGGACCTCGCGCGCGGCGGCACCGGCCGGCGGGGAGGCGAGCATCAGCATCACCGCCACGTACACCCGCCGGCCCAGGAACCGCACCGAGGCCGGCGTCGAGCGGGCATCACACCATCCGCAGGTGAAGCTCAGCCGCCAGGAGTACTCCTCCCGCACCGAGGCCGGACAACCTCGAGGCTTGCGGGGGAAATCCCCCACATGCAACGGGCCACCGCACTTGCGGCAGCGGGCTTGCCGTATCTCGGCGGCGAACTCGGCGTCGATACGGGAGAGGAATCGGAAAAAGGCGGGGTCGCCCAATAAGGCATGGCACACTCTGAGGGTCTCCTGGCTTGGTAACCGGAGACTCCCCCGAGGGGGTCCGATGGATCAAGACCCCCGAGGGGGATCTTCCCCTCTCATCCCGTCACAACGATCAGCCGCCCGGCCCCCACGAGCTTCTTCCCGGCCCGAAGCGGGCCGGGAAGACCGCGCTGCCGCTGCGCGGCCGCGAGACAGGAATGCGATGAGATGCAGACCGGGAAAGAGCCAGCGCAAGATCACGATCGGTGATGGATATTGCCCCCCTCGTCCCTCAACGTTCGTGATCAACGGAGGCCAGATCTCCCTCAAACAGGTTGGCCGTGCTCAGGGCTCGTCCCGGTAGTGCTTCGCGGCAAACTCCATGATGGGCGTAATACCGATAAGGGGTGCCCCCGCTTCGCGCCAAGGCTTCTCCGGTGTGATATCCGCGATAGCGAGCAGGCAAAGTGCGGATCGCTCGTTGCGCTGCGCGCGGGGCATCCCGACGTCAGTGAGGATCTTTAGTGCCTCGGTGGCTCGCTCGTGCACGCCCCGCGCTCCCTAATTTTTCGAGTTCTTGAATGCTTGGATATCTCATACGCCGAAGGTCAGTAGCGTTGACCTGCGTGTGGCCACTGAATACCCGGAAATAGTCGTCAACCGCCTGCGAATTCAGGTATGCCACGAGCCCTCGTGCGATCGCCGGCGTCAGCCCGCGCCGGGCTTGGTGAATGACGTTCAGGTGGTTCTCGAATCCTACGTCCTCGCCCGGGAGGTCCCTGCCATCGAAGAGGTACGCTACCACACGCCGCTTCTCCTCCTTCGAGCTAAAGCGCCGGAGCACCACATAACAGCCCTTCGGCATCAGCCACTTCCGCGTAATGGCGTTGCGATAGATGGCGTTGGGCTTACGACCCTCTCGGGGCCACTCGAAGTGACCGCCCGCGAAGTGCGACGCATAGAGCAGTGGCATCGCGCCTTGCGCGGCCTCCTTTAAAATATGATCACGCAGCCGAAAATCGACCACTGGCCCCGTACAGACGTCCAAGCCAAGCTCGCGGAGCGTCATGCCGGGTAATCCCTCGGAACCAGGGGAGCCGAGCGTCGGTACGTGGAGAAACCGCTCCTCGTCGCCGGCCGTCAGAATCTCCTCGAACGTACAGATTCGATGACGTGTGTCACTAAAGAGCTGATCCGTAGAGGCCGTCACGCCGACGTCACTTTGCTCCGCGCTGACGACCATGCGGAGTATGACGTTCTCCTGCAGGACTTCGTCATCCGAAAAGGCCCGGTCTCGGCTATCGAAGACGTGAATGTGCGTGAGCGCCACGCGATCGAGCAGCCAATAGCGGAAGGGCTTGAAGTAAAGTCCGTTCATGAAGCTGCGTGGAACGATCGCCACGACCTGCGCACCAGGTCGGCACAACGCGACGGCGCATGCGAGGAAGCACGTATACAAGTTTGACGTTTCCAGACCCAGTTTGCGAACGAGCAACCGGTGCACCGAGCTAGTGTTAATCTTCTTGTAGGGCGGATTGAGGATTGAGTGGCTGTAACCCGGAGACTTCCCATTGGCTAGGGTTCGAACCGCGTGCTCGATGAAATCGCGCTTCTCGATGACGCCGGTGACGTTCGGCAACCCTGAGAGCGTCGCGGCCAGTTCCGCCTGAAATCCCGTCTCGAGCTCATAGCAGGTCGCGCGAAGCGGGGTGCCGGCCGCCTGCTTTGCCGCCGCGGCCGTAAGGGAACCGATCCCCGCTCCAGGGTCCAGCAAATGGACGCCGGCCCCTTTAGGGAACTCCATGAGCGAGGCCATGTACGCAGCCACGCTGTTCGGCGTGAAGAACTGTCCGAGCGCCGCCCGGTGACGTTGATCCAACGTACGGGCCACAGCGATACGCCGATCCTCGAGGCGATCGATGACTTCATTGCCTGCGGGAGACGCGCGACTCATATGGAATCCCGGCCGGGCTGTACGGGTACCGCGATTTTACCACGCTGCAGCCTACTTTCAGCGACGTCCAACTGACCCGAAAGCCTTGCATATTCGCTCGGGTGCAGTCGCTTCATCGCGGCCGCTCTGCCTCGTAGACTGCGATGAGTCTTCCGGGCCATTTCGGCATCAAGTTCACCACAGGTATTCACGAATCGATGAACGTCCGCCCGCAGCTTTGACCGCACCTTCTTCGAGATCGTCGGCCGCCCGGCATTGATCCCTACCCGATGCACACGCATGGCGTCTCCAGAGGTGGCGAGTTCATGCTTCTTGCGCTTGACCCGGAATCCTTCCAACGTGAGGAGCCGGATTATCTCGCCGACAATCCAGGTCTTATCATCCGGTGAAACCAGGCGCTGAGCCGAAACGTAGATATCATCGACGTAACGCGAATACCGGAAGCCCTTCGCCGTGAAGCGGGCTACCAATGCCGGCTCCCGCCTCCACAGGACCAGATTCGCCAGGTCACCGCTTGGCGGAGCCCCTTGTGGAACCGCGCCCTGATACGTGCATAGGTCAGCCAAGCATTCGGCCACGCAAGGGGGAAAGTGGAATAAATGCTGGAAGATGTCGTGAACACGCGTCTTCCTAATAGAAGGGTAAAAGCTCGCCACGTCTTCGCCGAACAGTACTTTTGCCCCGCAGTGGTACTGAACGTTGTCAAGATAGCTCTTTCCGGGTCGGCCGCCCAGCAGGTAGTCCGGCATGTCCACCTTGCGAAGGATGCGCTGAAGAATTCGGGACTGTATGGCCTTGAGCGGTCTGGCAACGGAATACGTGATTCGTACTCCGCCATCCTTCTTCGGACGTTCCTGGCGCCGGTAGCTGCTAGAAATCGAGACACGCTCAGTAACAATCGCCTCCTGGGACACATCCAGCGCGAGCGCCAGCGCATCCAAGGACGCGATCGGAGCGTGCCTATACCAAGGTGCCTTGCGGGTCTGCATTCGTAGCCTGCAGAAGTTGAACTATTGCTGTTGACAGTTTTTCCCGAACTTCCACGGGGAGGCTGCTGGTCTCCGAAGCGTCGGACCCGAGAAACATCAGCAAGCTCACAGGAATTTCAAGTCCTCTGGCAATGGATTCAACGCTTGAAAGCTTAGGATCCCTTCTTTCGCCACGCTCAAGCAGAGACAGGTATGATTCAGATAGGTTTGCTCGATCAGCTAATTCAGCAAGCGTTAGTTTCTTGCGCGAGCGGCACAAGCGAATTGCGTTTCCAATATTCATCTCAGTTTGAGTTCTGCGTGGTATCGGCCACGTCAGATTGTGAAATAGATTGAGGGTGGGGGTCTGTGCTCAGCTCTTGAACATCTTCAACAACTCCGCAATCTCAGGAATCAATGCGATACCTCGGCCAAGGATTTCGAGGACTCCGATGATCGCAGTACGATCATGAGCCCCTGACTGCACCAACTCCTCTATCGCGAAGACAGCTTCATCAGTTCTCGCAGCCAAGCGCGTCTCCAACGTCGCACGCATTACCTCACTGACCTCCCGAAGGAGGGGCAAGATCTCTTTCAATAGAACGTGAGTGGAATTATTCACGGTTGTTCCTTCGGCGTGATGCCTCCAAGACGCCACATGGCGCCAGTGACCATCGCCACGCTGCGACTGAAGGGACGCCGTCGAAGACCAGACCCCGCCTCAACCCGGATCAGTGACCCCCAATTCAACCTTCATTGACGCCGTCGCCAGCCGATTCACCGGTTAGCTGCCGACAACCCGCTCCCATCGGGTAACAGGCTGCAAACTGCTAATCGGAACTGGTCGTACCGCGTTCCATGCTCGCCGCTCGACAACGCGGTCCGAGCAATCGTTCATGTCGGTCAATCAGAGCCATCTGCCGGGATGCAGCGGCATTCCATCCGCAGCGACTTCTCGCTGGCGGCGAACATCCGCGGCTCCGCCATACAGCGGAGCCCGCCACCCGTCACAGCTGTGAGGAACAACTACATTTGAAAGAGCGCGACTGCACGGTTCGTACAGCCGAGGAGAAATTGTCGCACAAAAGTTTCTGGGAGTCAAGTTCTATTACCACCGGTCACTTTTTATTGACTACGAACGAGAACGAGCGCCATCCGCGGCCCAGGAATCCAAGAACTGCTGACTTACAGATTAAGGTCGGGTGAACCTGCTCGGCGTCCCGGCTGCACACCGTCTATTCGAGCAACCGA
The DNA here is from genome assembly GCA_963849095.1 of uncultured Gammaproteobacteria bacterium. Classification (GTDB taxonomy): domain Bacteria; phylum Pseudomonadota; class Gammaproteobacteria; order Steroidobacterales; family Steroidobacteraceae; genus JASHUC01. Next base: position 705,932 of record CAWKGA010000008.1, on the reverse strand, counting down.
TCTCCCGCGGGAAATTGACGGGCGTACCACGCCGCGAGTCCTGCCGGCCGTCGCGGCATGGATGTAAGCCCGATATTGGCCCCTGGCCCAGGGCGCCCAGACTTGACGATGCCAGTTCAAGGTCTGGTGCAATCGATTGGCATCCGAGGCCGCGCCGCGATCGACTCCCCTACCCCCTTCCCCGCATAATCCCGCGCAGGATCTCTGCCGCATCCGCGCCCAACGCATCGGCGTATTCGCAGAACTCGAGCACGTTGAGCTGCCGCTCCCCGGACTCGATCTTGCCGACGAAGGAGTGGGCCCGATCGAGCCGCCGGGCGAGCTCCCGCTGGGTGATGCCCGCCGCCTCCCGCGCATGCGTCAATGCCGCAATGAGCGCCTTGTGCCGTGCGGTACGAAGCTGTTTGCCCATGACTGCCCCCGAATCAGGAGCATCAAGGTACCGTGCCTGCCGCTTGCTCCCATCCAGGGGACGGCATACCATGTCCCCTCATTAGGAGCATCTCGACCGGCGCCGGAGGGACAGCATGGCGAGCCCCGACAATCCCGCGATGAACCCGGAGCACGTCGGGAGCGCCGTGGCAGACCGTCCCGACCTGTCCTCTATTCTCGGGGACTTCTCCGACGCGATCTCCGTCGTCACCGTCGTCCAGCGCTCCCTCGCCGCCCAGGAACTCGCCGGCGCCGGCGACGAGGAGGTCACCCTGCGCCACGCCCTCATCCTTCTCCGAACCGTTTACGACCGTCTCGACCGCGCGTTTCCCCACTGAGCCGACCCGCGCGGCGCCCCCCGATGTCACGCCGCTATCATCGTGACCCTCAATTGGCCTGATATATCATGCACCCACCGACCGCCCTCGAGGCTGTCGAGCATTCCGAGAGCCTCAGCGATGCGCCATAGCCCGAATGCCAAACTGATCGCTGCCTGTGCGTGCGGCAGCGTCGAGATAGAGGCGACCGGCGCCCCGATCGTGAGCGCCGTTTGCTACTGCGACGACTGCCAGGAAGGCGCGCGCCGCATCGAGGCCTTACCCGGCGCGCCTCGCATTCTCGATGCCGCGGGGGGCAGTGCCTATGTGGTTTATCGAAAGGACCGTGTCCGATGCACAAAGGGTGCGACACTTCTTAAGCCGCGTAAGATCCGGGCGACCTCGGCCACGAATCGGGTCGTGGCGAACTGCTGCCATTCGGCCATGTTGCTCAATTTCGATGACTGGAAGCATTGGGTCGACCTCTATCGAGCAAGGATTCGGGGGCCGGCTCCGCCGGTGCAGATGCATATGTGCACTCGGTTCGCGAGCGCCGGCACCGACGAGCCAGCCGACGTGCCCCGATATCAGGGATATCCCCTCAAGCTGCTCGCGAAGCTCATCAAAGCCAGACTTGCGATGACCTTGCCGCGCCGCCGTCGTGCGACGCACCTCTCGTCGGACTGACCGGAACGACGGCTTCCGGCGCATCCGCCGACAGAGCGTCCATCAGCGTGAACTCCGCGCCGGTTCGATCCAGCACCGAAACCACGAGAACACCGGGCCGCCAGGGACTCGCGAGGGGACCCGCTCACCGGTATCCGAAAATCCCAACTTCACATAGAAGCCTTCCGCGTACGGATCAGGGAGCACCCACAGCGGCGTCCAGCCCCGCTCCCGCGCCAACCGAAAGAGATACTCGCACGCCTGTCGCCCGATGCCTTGGCCGATCCGTTCCGGTGTCACCCAGAGGTTGTCCAACACGACTTTTGCATCGCCCACCACGACGGAGGCAAATGCGACAAGTACTCTCTGCGTCGAGCACCTCGAAGCACAGGTGGCTTCGCATATAGGCGGGAGTGACTTTGAGCAAGTCAATGGCCTGCTTCAGGTACCCCTCCGGCCACTTCCAATAAGTCTTCGACCGCGCGATCAATCCGTTGATGTCATCGAGACGCGGCTCTCGTGCAGGAGTGATGCGGATCCCGGTCGGTTTGCCGATCATGACCGGATGGTACCGGTCGCGGCTCTCCGAGCACAGCCCGAGCGAAGCGTGGAAATTTGGCTCAGACCTCAGGCCTCATCCCGCAACACCCGCCACTCGCGGCGCGTCAATGTCGAGTTTCGCGCTGTTTTCGATGGAAACTCGCTCTTCCGCCTCTCGAACCCCCGGGCGTACCGTCCCCTCTCGGGTACTCCTCGAGAATGCCATGAACACACCGCAGCGCCGATACGTCCTCAACCTGCCCGACTGGGCGCTGCCGCGCCTGGAGGCGCTCGAGTGGGCACTCGCCGAGCACCTCGTCACGGCCGCGCGCCACCGGCTTCAGGCGCGAAGCGCTCGTGGACGCTTTCCATGCGATCATCACGAGCCGGGGCCGCACACTCGCTTAAGACCGCCGTCAACGAGACCATCGAGTACTGGCTGAAGGGCCTAGGCGACGGCAACGACGGCCGCTGGCCGGAGCTCACCGTCGAGCTGACGTCTGCGAGCCGCTCACACTGAGTTATCGCGTGGCCAATCCCGACGACACCTCAACCGAGCTCAACCGCACGACGCTCGGCGCCGTGCTCTCACGCGTGTTCGAGGACAACGACCCAACCACCCTACTCCCCGGCCGCGCCCGGATTGCGGCGGCGGAGCTGCGCGCGCTTGCGGAGAAGTTGGACACCCTTTAGCGCGGGCCCCGCTCACCCGACCGCGGAGGGATCACCGTCCAAGGAGCCTCCCAATGAGTATCGACGCATCCTACCGAGGCCGATGGACCACCCGTAGGCCCAGATGCGGTTCCATCGGATCGAAGTCCCGATCCGAGTGCAGGAGCTCGTGGTCGTTGAGGATACAAAACGTCCCGATGATGACGTCGATCGTCTTTCGAACGGTCACCCCGCGCTTTCGCAGTTTCCGATAATTCTTGGCCGCCCCGAGGGCCACATCTCGGCCGACCAAGTCCGCATACACGAGATCGCTCAACAGTGCGCGGGCTCGGCGGTGATCCGCATCGTTGGCGAAGCCCTGCAAAAGCTCCGCAAGAATCAGATCCCCGATGAGGACGCGGCCGGTTCCGAGAAGCTGCTCAAGATGATCCGCCTGCCAGGTGTCAACGCCGTTGAAGTAATCCACCCAGACCGAGGTGTCGACGAGGACCACGGAACGTCAGTGATCTCGTCGCATCACATTGAGATCGCCCCTCCACTCGAGCCGCCCCCGGGCCTTGCGGATTCGCTCCTGCCGCTTGACGCGAATCAAAAGGCGCAGTGAATCCTCGACTACCTGCCGCTTCGTCGGGGCGCCGGACAATCGCAGCGCCTCGTTCATCAGCTGCGGATCGATAACGATATTGGTGCGCATGCAGGCGGAACCCCTTGATGTGTATCGTACGTGGCCATTATACACATACCCGTTTTGCCGGCCATCTCTTGACGCTCCCCTGCCCCCCGCCGGCCGGAGGCCGCCTCGCACCCCCCGCGCCCGCGCTACGCACCGTCACGGGGCGCGCAAAGCACGGCCAGTCTGGCTCGAGTACAGCTGCCGCCCGCTGTCAAGCACGTCGCGGTCTCGATCTTATCCGCTCGCACTCCTCGCGGCTCCCCACGGCCCCTGCCCGCGGTCGAAGGGGCCGTGGGGCCCCGCTTTCTCGGAGTGCCATCCATGAAACTCTTGACCGAATCCCAACGCCGCAAGCTCCTCGCGAACGGCCTGCGCCGTAAGACCGATGCGGACTTCGATCCGCATCCCCTCGTCAAGCTCTTCACCCCCGACGCCGGAGCCACCTGGCTCTTGAGCGAGCTCGATCCCGACGAACCCGACCGCGCCTTCGGCCTCTGCGACTTGGGACTCGGCTTCCCCGAGCTCGGCTACGTCAGCCTCACCGAGCTCGCGGCCGTCCGAGGCAAGCTCGGACTTCCGATCGAGCGGGACCGGTACTTCGTCCCCAAGGGCACCCTCGGCGCCTACGCGGAAAACGCCCGGCTCCGCGGTCGGATCACCACGTAGGACCCGCCCCGGATCGCAGGCTCGGACCTGCGATCCGGGGCAATTCTCCGTTCACAAGAGATCCCTCGTGCCGGCGACCCGGGCCGCGATTTGGCCGGCTAACGTTTTTGGGTTGCAACCGGCGCCATGAAGGGGTATAGAACCATTAACGAATACATTAAGGTATCCCGCTATGTCGTTCAACACCGAAGACATCGTGCCCTTGAACCAGGTGCGCGCTCGCTTAACGGAGCTCGCCGAGGAAGTGCGTGAGGGTCACGAGAAGATCATCACCAAGAACGGTGAGAGCTATGTCGCCCTGGTCGATGCGCGCCGGCTCGATCATTACCACCGCCTCGAACGCGAGCACATCCATTTGACGCTGATCGATGAGGCGCACCGCGGCCTCGCCGACGTGCGCGAGGGCCGCACGGTGTCCGTCGCGCAGCTGCGCGCGAAGTACTTGAAGTCCCGCAAGGCACGCTGACCGGTTCGTCGGCGATCGCAGCTGGTGCGGTACACGGTTCGAATCACCGCGAATTTCGATGCGAATCTCGCCTCCCTCGGAGACTTCCTTGCCGCGGAGGATGCTAAGCGCGTGTTCGACCGACTCCTCGAACACCTCTTGGATGCACTCATCCCGAACCTCGAGCAGTTTCCGAGGATCGGCCGCGACTTCCTCGCGCTCGGGCCGCTCTCGGAAGAAGGCCGGGCGCGCCTGAACGCCCTGAAGCAAGAGAGCGGCGCCGACACCGAAATTCGCGAATACATCGCGGAGGATGATCTGATTCTCTACGCCGTCCGACGTGCCACCGTGTTCCTGCTCGCCATCCGCCACCACCGGCAACTGTCCTTCGACCTGCGCGGCCATTGGACTTAACCGACGGCTCGGCTCGAGTTCATCATCTTCCGTGAAAAGCTGGTCGACGACTGGATCACACCCGAGCGCGTGAGCCTCGATCGGCTCGATGAAATCCTGACCGACCGCGCGCGCGCCAGGATCGTCGAGAGCCGTCACTGGCCTTCCGACTGCACGTAGACCGATAATGCGGTGCAGATTCGCGATGTGCGGGGCGGAGGTTCCCAGTTATGGACTTGCTCGCGTGTACGTACGACGTTGACGATGTTCATCTGACTGGCTTTCTTGCCGACGGCGCAACTCGCGGCTCGGTTCCCGGTGTGCTGCTCGCGCACGAGGCACCGGGCGTTACCGCCCACGTAAAGGAGCGGGCGCGAATGCTGGCCGAATGCGGATACGTCGCGTTTGCGCTGGATATGTACGGACACGTGAATTTGCCCATCGAGGAGGCTCGAGAGCAGTCGCATCGGCTGATGACTGACGCCGCCCTCATGCGCCGTCGGGCCAGAGCGGCACTTGGCGTTCTGGCATCGCATGCACACTGCGATGCCACGAAGCTCGCCGCGGTTGGATTTTGTCTCGGCGGTGTCGTGGCCCTGGAACTTGCGCGCGATCGAGCGCCCATTCGTTGTGCCGTGGGCTTCCATCCGGGCTTCATGAGACCGATAGGGAGTGCAACGGGACCGATCGCGGCAAAAGTGCTGATGATGATAGGCGACGATGACCCTGTCGTTCCGGCAGAGGAGCGTGCGTCTTTCATCCAAGAAATGAAAGAGACGGGCGCGGACTGGCAGCTTCACGTTTTCGGGGGCGTGGGGCACAGTTACACTAATCGAGAGATCGATACGCGCGGCATGCCCGGATTTGCCTACAACGAGAGCGCGGACCGTCGCGCCTGGGCGCTCATGCTTGCACTGCTCGGGGAAGTCTTCTGAGGAAGTGATCGCCTTCGCATCATTCCCTCTCAGACATGTGCCGTCATCCGGCCGCGAGGCCAGATTTTCCGCAGAGCAGCCGTTCGGACGTAGCCGTGAACTTCGATCCATCTTCACCCAACGGCCAGCCGCCCCGCGGGACACCACCCGCCGCACGGCACGCCCCGATCGGGCGCCGCACCGAGCACGCCCCGATCGACACCCCGCCGCCTGTGTCAGAAACGGGAGAAGGGTCTTATCGACTCACGGCAGAGCGGGCGCGCGCCCGATCTTAACCGGCGCGTGCAATGCGGTGGAGCATGACGGTGCGCATGCGCTTGAAGCCCAAGGACGTGTAAAGATCGATCGCGCGCGTGTTCGGAGCGCTGACGTGGAGCCAGGGACGCAAGCCCTCGCGTCGATGGCGCCTCACCAGATGACCGATGATCTCGGTCGCGAGCCCTTGGCCGCGATGCGCCGGATGCGTGCAGATTCCACTGAGTTCCGGGTAGCCCTCGAGCCACAAGCGCTCACCGCCCATCGCGGCGAGTTCGCCATCCACCCGGACACGGCAATAGAACCCCATGCGGTACGTCTTCGAACGAAAAAACCCGGGAAATGCCACATCGGTGAGCGCGACCATCTCGTGCGCATTCGCGGCGGTGAGCGCTAGAACCTCGCCTGACTGCGGCGGCGGCTCGACGTCCGCGGGCCACACCATCTGCACGCAAGCCAAGGTGTCCACGACCTTCAGTCCCGGCACCGTTCGACCGTAATCGATGATCCAGACGGATTCCTCGGGCGCGAGCAACGAACGCAGCGCATCAAGTGCCCGGCTGGTCGGCGCCGGGATCGCGGCAAAGGGAGCGACATCGGCGGGATAGCGGCAGGCACCGCCCTCGAAGATCGCCAAGTGACGGTGCGGACCGTGAAGCGCGTGCCACACGGGATTCGAGAACAGCGCGTGAGGAAGCTCGCTCATGGTGAAGGCGATCGTAGCTTCGCCGAGGCGCTTGCGACTATGAGCCCCGTGACTTGGATGCGACGCCTTGCGCCCCCAGCGAATGTCGGCTCCTTCCAGTCTCGATGACCGCTTCAGAGCGATGCGAGCGGAACGGCCATATCCGGAGCGCCGAAGTCGACCGAGTAGCATTGCCCGGTGCAGTCCAGCGCCTGGATCCGCAATCGCGGCCGTTACCCACACCGCCTCTCCGCTCCCGCGATGAGCTCGGAGAGCGACACGCCCAGGGGCTTGATCAAAAGGAGCAGGAGCGCAATCGTGGGGTTGTATTCCCCCCGCTCGAGCCGTCCGATGACATTCGGATGAACGTCGGCCTCGTGCGCGAGCGCAATCTGGCTCAAACCGAGCGCCTTGCGCCGTGCGCGCACCTCCTCCCCCAAACACCGAATGAGCGTCTTTCGGGCCATACCCGAAAGCCTCACGCTTGACCACTATGGTGTCTATACACTATAGTGTTTATCTCGACGGGTGCCCCGGGATCGGCGAAAGCTATCCTTGAAGGAGTGAGTCGTGGCCCAAAGCATTAGACCTCGTCGGACCGGTCGTGCACGGGCGGCCGTATCCACGCGGGCGGTCCGCGCCCTCTCCGCCGCCCGCCTGGCTTCGCCAACTGCCGACCCCCTCGCTCGCTTCTCCGACGCCCTCTCCCTCCTGGCCGTTGCCCACGGCTCCCTCTCCGCCAAGGAGCTTTCCGGCACCGGTGATGAAGAGGTCGCGATTCGCTATGCTCTGACTGCACTGAAGAGTGTCTACAGCGACTTGGACCGAGCGTCGAGTTCGTCGGCGTCGCGTTAGGTGCGGTACGGGATGGACGCCGAATCACAAGCCGACTCATTGCCGCCGAATCGTGCCCGTGGGCGCGATGCTGCGTTGCACCCTGAACCCCTAAGGCTTCCCGCGGCTCGTCGTTGTGCGGCCGACGGGCTGCGGAATCTCCGCCGCTCGCTCTCGCGTTGGCTTATCCAGCATGGCGTGCTCCGAGACGAGGTCGAGGACGTGATCCAGGACGCCCTCGTCCGCCTCTGCCGGACCGAGCGCGAGCAGTCCATCCGCAATCCCGCAGCCTTCCTCAAGACGGCCGTCAAGCGGATTCGCATCGACCGCTGGCGGTCCGCCGAGCGCGATCGCCGCCTCTTCGTCGCGGAGTCCGCCGAGGCGCTCCAGATCGTCGACCCCGCCCCTCAACCGTCGGATGAGGCGGAAACGGACCAGCGCCTTGAGCGCCTCGGGTGGAAACTCGACGTATTGAGCCCCCGTACTCGCGAAGTCTTCACCTTGCACCGGCTCGAAGGTCGAACCTACCCGGAAATTGCCGCCGCGCTCGGCATGTCGGTGAGTGCCGTGGAGAAACACATCGCCCGGGCCGCCCTGGCGCTCGCCACAGAATCGGCCGACGATGATTGACTTCGCGTCAGGAATGCCCCGCGCAGCGAACCGGCTCGACCACCACCGCCTGCCCGATCACGACGGATGACTCCTCCACCCCCGCGGGCGGCGCGGGTAAAAGATCGACACGTGCGCGCGATGCGCCCCGCACACCGAGCATCGCATGCGCGGGATAGCCAAGGCGATCCGCGTGTCCCAACCGATGAGGTGGGCCAGCGCCTCGGCGGACATCTCGCGCTCGTGCAGGCACTGCTCGCAACCGAGGGAGAGGTATCCGTCGCGATGCTCGGTGAGCGTGGTCTGGGGGGTGATCCGGATCGCCACCCGAAAATCGTAAGCATCACGCCGCCCCCTCGTCCATGCAGTACGATGAGGGCGTCAGGACTGTATAGGCGCCTCCTCATGTGCGGCCGGTACTACTTGAAGATGCTCGCCGGGTGGGACGAATACGTCGAAGTAGCCGATGCCGAATGGGATCCGCACTTCAGCTCCTACAACATCGCGCCTTCTCAAGAGGTGCCCATCGTCAGGATGATCGACGGCAAGCGTCACGGCACAAGGCTCCGCTGGGGACTCATTCCCTTCTTCGCGAAAGGGGTGCCCCCGAAGTACTCCACGATCAACGCCACCATCGAGCGCATCGAGACCGGCCCCACCTGGCGCGGCCCCTGGAAGCGGGGCCAGCGCTGCATTCTTCCCGCCTCGGGTTTCTACGAGTGGCACGTCAACGAGGACGGCGGGAAGCAGCCCTTCGCGATCGAGCTCGCCGACCAGCCCGTATTCGGCTTCGCCGGCCTCTGGGACCGCTCCGCGAAGCCCGACGGGACCGCCGTCGAGTCCTGCACCATTATCACGTTGCCGGCCAGCCCCCTCATGGCCGAGATTCACAATGCAAAGAAACGGATGCCGGCCATCCTCCGCGCCTCCGATCGGAACACCTGGCTCTCGGGGAGCCCGACCGACGCGAAAGCGGTACTCCTGCCATACCCCGACGACCGGCTCCACGCATACACCATTAGCGCACGCGTGAATTCGCCCCGGAACAACGACCCGAAGCTCCTCGAGCCACTCGAACTCGGATCTCGGTGATCACAATAACGTCGGCCTACCGCGCTTCGTGACGTATTTCTCGGAAGCCTAGCGGCCTTCCGTGACCGGTCCTGTCTATGAGTCCACGTTGACCCCGCATTATAGGACAGGCGTCCCGCATCGAGGCCGTATCCTGAAAAGACGAATAGTGAGTCGCGGCGCGCTGCGGGTGTAAGCACAAGCCGCGGCGGCCGATATTTCGGTGACGAAGGACGCTCCTTCGGTCGCTGCATACGTAAACCTAGACGTTGCAAACCGGAGCTGATGTCTGGACCGGCGCCCGCATTGAACAACTCAACCGCCGGGTTTACTTGATTGACTTTCAAAACATCATGGGAGACAACGGATGAAAACTTTGATCTGTGCCGCAATCCTGGCCGGGCTAGTCATGACCGGCGCCGCGTACGCGGACCCGATAACCGACGCCCAGATCCAGAACCTGCAAAACGAGGCACAGCAGGCGAATTCCAACGCGGACGCCGCCGATGCCCAGGGCCAACACGCCAGTGCTGCGAAGTGGCGTCAGGTGGCGCAGGCCTTCCTGGCTCAGGCACAGCAGCTGCAGAGCAACGAGCAGAACGTCCAGAACGCCGTAAACCAGATCAATGGAGCGTTAAACCCCAACAATTGAGAGGTGCCCGCGTCCAGGGGGGCCCGCACGTGTCGCGGGCGGACTCCCCTGGCGCCGCCGGCGCATGCCGAGGAATACCAAGTCCACGCGTTCGAAGGAGACATCATGCGGACGAAAGGTCTGATTTCGCTAGCTGCAATCGGCGCCGCGCTGATGGCCGCCCCCTTTGCCTCTGCTCAGCAGAGCACCGCCGCCGCAGCGCAGTGCATCAGGCGGGTCGACTACCCGGCTGGCACGAACAACTATCCGTATAACTTCGCCAGGTTCTACAACACCTGCAACACGACCATAGAGATGTTCGTCGTGGGCTCCAACGGAGCGACGGACTTCGGGCTCGTAGGCCCCGGAAGCTTTCTCGTCATGTCCAACACGGCATCCCCCGGAGCCCCGCTGTTACCGACCAGCGCGTTCGCATGCGTTTCTCCCGGCCGCCCAACCAAGGTCGGAGCAGCGTGGCAAAACGGCGCCCACTGGGGCTCGCCCTGGCCAAGCTACGGCGATACATCGTTCCAGTGCCCGGTCGTCCAATAGCGTGCCCGCCGTATGCGGACACGGTCAAGTGGATTCAAGAAGATGTCAGGCACGCGTGCTCTGAACCATCTTGTCCAGATCTGCAAGGAACATCCGGAGCAGGCTCCGAAGAGTCCCTTTTGAGGGGCGCTTGACTCGCCGCTACCCTCAACTCTCCAAACCGATGACGGAGCCACAATCGTGAAGATCGCAACCGCATTGCTCATCGCGCCCCTGCTTGCGTATGCACAGCCCCCCGCGGCCACCAACGGCCCATCCTACAGCGATACCGTTGCGTGGATTCAGGCCCACCTTCACGATGCAGGTACGCCGGGACAGACGGTTAACTGCCTATCTGGATCGTGTCCAGGAACCCCGGACGGTATCACCGTGACCGACCCCCAACGATACGATATTCACATTGACGGCTGCGATTCCGTGACCATCCATTCGCGAACCGGAGAGCACGCTTCGGCTGCAAGCGGAAAAGAAGTTTATGACAACGTTTCGGATGAAACGCTCACCGTTCCATTTCGAGCCGTGGCCTCGTTCTCAGGGGATAACGCTGGCGTGGTTCGGGTCACCGCAGCCGAACCAGGTATTAAGGATGAAACGGATTACCCCGGTTCTGAATCGGCTGAGCAAATCCCATTGGTTAGGGGCAGCTACACCGTCGCACAGGCTAACCGCCTCCTGGAGCAAAAGTCCTTCTATTCTATGCTCCTGAAGGGAGATGATGCATCGGTGTTGACGTTTTCATCTCCAGGAACGGCCTCCGAGGCCCCGCACATGGCGAATGCTCTGAACCATCTTGTCCAGATCTGCAAGGAACATCCGGAGCAGGTTCCGAAGAGTCCTTTTTGAGGAGCACGAAGAATGAAGACGAGCACAGTTCATCGGCTGGTGAAAACAGCAATGGCAGCGTGCCTGCTGATCCCTGCAAGTTCGTTTGTGCAGGCGAGCACTTATAGCCAAATCGTCGCGCAGGCACGGGCCGACCTCAACGCGGGCCATACTGCCCAGGCGCTGACTGAGAGCCAAAAGGCCATTGCCGCGAACCCGGTGGGCTGGCAGGCGTATGTGGTGGCGGGCAGTGCGCTCCGAGTCAAGCGGCAATACGACAAGGCCATCGATGACTTCACGAAGGCGCTGGAATATGCGCCAGACGCGAAAAAGGCTGCAGTGAGGGGTTTGCTGGAGAAGTGCATGAAGGCGCAGATCGCTTCTCAATCGGCTCCTGTGTCAGTCACACCGGTGTCTTCATCGCCGCTCGCTGCGACTAAGCCATCGCCTGTCGGAATTGCAGCAAGCGACGGCCCTTCCTACAACGACACTGTTCAGTGGATTCAGGCTCACGTCAAGGATGCCGGAACTCCAGGCAGCAAACACACGAGGCCTGCGGACTGCTCGGGCATCCTTAGAACCACCGGGCAATGCTCTCCTGGAGCTCCGGACGATACGACCGTAACCGACCCGCAGACCTACAGCGCCTCCATCAGTGGGTGCGATTCGATAACCGTCACCATGCGGAACGGTGGCATGCACAAGACTTACTACGGGTTTTCGCAGCCGCACCAGGACGGTGAAGTAGAAGGGGAGCACACGAGTAATTTCGGAGCCTCAACCCAGACCGTCACCCTCCCATTCCGCGCCGTTGCGTCGTTCTCCGCGGACGACAAATTTGGCTACGTCATCGTCACCGCCGCCGCTAGCGGCATCCGGGACGAGACGGATTTCCCGGACTCCAGCAACCCCGCCGAGCAGGTCGTCTATCCCGCCCACCTGATGACGCAGGCGCAACTCGATGACATGGATGCAAGTAAGCCCTTTTATTTTGGGTCATCGTGGAAACGAGTGGGTGAAAGTTGGTCACTTTTCGATCAAATCTGAGGCAGCATGCAGGTCAGTATCTTCAGTCGGAGGTATTCCTCGTCGCGCAGACCATAGGCGCGACGTTGCAGGACTCGGATCTTGTTGTTGAGTCCCTCGACGAAGCCGAGAGCGACCTTGTTTTCGGGCTGGCAGTAGGCGGCGATGCCGTCCCAGTGCCGCTCGATCATCTCGGCAAACTTCTCGTAGGGTTTCAGGCGCTGCCATTTCAGGCTCGCCCGCCAGTTCTCGAAGAACTTGCGCGCCCAGGCCTCGCGGTTGTAGTCCCAGAGCTGGCCGAAGGATTCCTTCAGCAGGTAGGCGGTGTTCAGGCGCTTGTTGGCCGCCAGCAGCAGCTTCAGGTTCTTCTTGGCGGTACCCGTGAGGTTCTGCGGGTGCGACAGCAGGGTGTATTTCTGGCCCTTGATGAAGTGACGCTGTTTGCCGCCGAGGCGCGCGTACTCGCTCTTGCGGATCTTGTCGAGCGCCTCCCCCAGGTGACGCATCACGTGGAACTTGTCGAACAGGATCGCCGCCTGCGGGGCGTTGCGGTGCGTGGAGTTGCGAAACGCCTTCCACATGTCCATCACGGCGAGGCGTATGCGTTTGGCCTTCTTTTTCCCGAGAAATCGGTAGAACTGGTCCATGCTGGCCTCGGAGCGATCCTGGCCGCCGAACCAGATCGGCCGGCGTCGCACCAGGTCGCTGACCACGATCCGGTAGCTGTGGCCTTTGCGGATCGAGATCTCGTCGATGCCGATGACCTTCGGCCCCGGGGTTCCGGCGCGCCGGAGCTGCTCGCGCATGTATTGCTTGTCCAGCCCCTTGACCGTCTGCCAGTCCAGGCGCAGCTCCTCGGCAACGTCGCGGATCGTGCCACTTCGGCAGCGTCGGCCCACGTAGACGGCAAAGCGCTTGGTGTAGAGCGGATTGTCGGCCAGGAAGTCCAGCCGCTCGCGCTTCACCGCGCCACACTGCCGGCAATCGACCCGACGCACCTCCAAGTCGAGGTAAATGCGGTAATCGGCGCAGGACAAGTCGCGAACCCGCCGACGTCTTCGGTCGTACCAGCCCCGATGCACTGTACCGCAGGTGCCGCAGACCGTTTTTTTCCCCGCCGACTGAGGGTGACGAGCCGCGCGCTCGGATCACCGAACATCCCCTGGACACGTTGGCGGGGGCGAAAGCCCGGGAAGGTATATGCGTCCGCCAACCGGCGGCGTTTGACTCGTTTCGGCATCCGCACATCATGCCAACTTTCCGTCCCGGCTCAACATGCACCTGGCCCTATGAAAATAGGCTCGGCGTCGTGATCAGGCCGTTCGATTTACCCACACGAATTCACGAAGACCCTTTATTTTGAGGTTCCGGCTGGCGGCGGCACCGGCGTTTTGCAATTCTCTTTCCCCGGCACAGCTCCCGAAGCGTCGCACATGGCCAAGGCGCTAGAGCATCTTACCGAGATATGCAAGCAACACCCTGAACAAGCACCGAAGGATATGTTTTGAGGTCACGGACAAATAATGGAAGGCGCAGCGCTTCCGTTAATGCTGACGGCAACCGTAGCCGGGCTTCTGATTCCAGCGCTGGCTCGCGGCCAAGCGACCAGTTACAGCTAAATTGTCACGCAGCCACAGGCTGACCTGAATGCGCGCAATACCGTCGAGGCGCTAACTGAGAGCCAAAAGGCCATTGCCATGCATCCGGCAGGCTGGCAGTCGTATGTCGTGGCAGGCGGCGTCCTTCAGCTCCGCAGTTCCACAAGCTGAAACCTGCGACGCCGCCCGTCAGATACTCTCCGATTGCTCCTCATGCCCCGGTCTTCGGAGATTCCTTACGGACCTCGGCGGCTCGCGAGTCCCCCTCCGTCGATTTTCGGTATGGCAATCTCCTCGATCCCACGCTTCCCGCCCTCCACCCCGAACTGAATCACGACATCGACCAGCGAGCGGACGAGTGCGTGAATGTCGTCTCTCGCGAGCCCCTGTCCGCCCGGGCTCTGCTTGACCATGAGCATGAGCTGCTCGAAGGCGAGCGCACAGCTCCGCGCGGGAATGCTCGTGATCGACCCCGGGTGCCCACTCGAGACGTTGCGCAGGTAGTAATAGGCTCCCCCCTCGGAGCTCCGCGAGCAGGATGCGATCCGGCCGCAGGCGCGGGCAGCCCTCGAGCAGCCCGGAGCGTGATCGGTCATGATTCCGCCATCTCATGGGAGAGGAAAGTTGTACCGTACGAAGCCGTTGAACTTCGCCACGCGCTCGTACAGTGCCCGTGCGGTCGCATTATCCTGCTGTGTCAACCAGTAATAGGCCGTGGCGCCCGCCTCCCGCGCCGCAGCGGCGACCGTCTCGATGAGCGCTCGGCCGACACCGCATCGCCTGACTTCCGGCGCCACAAACAAGTCCTGGAGGTAGCAGACCTTGTTCGCCCAAACGCCGGTGTGGAAAAGGTAATGGGCGATGCCGACCATCTTGCCGTCGATCCGGGCGCCCACGCCGAAGATCCCATCCCGCGCAAGCAGTCGGCGCCAGGTTTCATCATAGGCGGATGCCGGCAACGGCGTCTGGTAGAACGCCTTGTACGCCTGCGCGAGCGCATCCCAACCGCCTCTATCTTCTTCGCACAGTGCAGAAACGAGCAGCGGCATGAACTCGGCACCTCTTCCAGGCTCTTCCGCCATGAGCGTTCCGAGAATCATAGGCGATGGTGCGATTTCAGGCCGCCCCTTCGCGATGGGGTCTGCTCGCTGACCCCCTCCCCCGCGCGGCGCCGGATTCCGTACGCTTCGATCCACCCCTCGAGCACCCGGCCGCCATCCGGAATGTGCCGGTGCACCTCGCGAATGCAGAGCCGGTCGTAGTTGAGGTAATCGAGGCACGCCTCGGCGAGCCGTACGTCGAGTGCGCGCAGATCCGTGAGGTCGAAGGGATAGTCGGATCCGTTGTACACCCCAGCGAGGAACGCCACGAGCCGTCCCACCTGCCCTGTCCTGGGATGGGCGCGAATCGCCGTCGTGATGACCTCGAGCGCCGCCATCGCCCGCTCGAGGATCGCCGCTCGATCCCGCGCGAGCGCGGTCAAGCGCGGCGCCTCGCCCGAGGTGAGCTCAGCGAGAAACAGATCGACCTCGCCCGCGAGCTCCCGCGGAACGTCCATCTCGATACGAACTCGACGCGGTGCGGACAGTTCGGACATGGCAGACCTCGGCGAGCCGATGCGATTCCGTCGCCATCCCAACCGGCTTCGTACGCCCCGACAACCCGCGAATCGAGGCTCTTTGCCCCGAAACGCGATCCCACCGTCGACCGAGAACCCGCGCCGCCATTTCGGCGCGAACGCACTCGATTTGCCTCTGGTGAGAGCCTGTCCTCCCCTCTACGCTCTCGGGACCCCCACCCGCTACCCGGAACGCCGCCATGCCGAGCCGACAACCCGCCCGATGCCAACCGACCGGCCCGACCGACGACGTTCGACCTCGACATCCCGCGCCGCATCAGAGTCCTCGTGCTTTTCTCAGACCCATGGACCCGCTCTGGGAGGACTCGCGCTTCGCGCCGGACTTCAAGACCATCTTCCCGCACCAAGCCTGGGAGTCGACGCCCGTTGTCAATCGAGAATACCCCGCCGGCTTCCGCTATCGCTTCATCGCCCTCCGCGACGATCGTGCCCGCCTGTTCCTCCTTTCCGCATCGATCACCCCGAACGGCCAGCCTCCTCTCGTCCTCGCCCGCTACGAAATCAACCCCTCCCTATTTCACGCCATGGTCGCAGCGCTTCTGGGCGCTGTCTCGAAGGCTCAGGGCGTCTCCTTCGCCCCTTTCAACTGAGCCAGCGCCGGCGCCTCGTTACCGCGCAGTTCCACAAGCTGAAACGTGCGCCGCAATTCGTCAGATGCTCTCCGATCACTCCTCCTGCCCCAGTCTTCGGAGATTCCTTAAGTCACTCGCCGGCTCGCGAGTCCCTGTCCGTCGATTCTCGGCATCGCAATCTCCTCAATCCCCCTCTTGCCCCCCTCGACCCCGAACTGAATGACGATATCGACGAGCGATCGGACGAGCGCGTGGATATCCTCCCGCGCGAGTCCCTGCCCGCCCGGGCTCTGCTTGACCATGAGCACGAGCTGCTCGAAGGCGAGCTGACAGCTCCCGGCATGAATGCTCGTGATCGACCCGGGGTGGCCGCTCGAGACGTTGCGCAGGTAGTAATACGCCTCCTCTCCTCGGAGCTCCGCGAGCAGGATCCGATCGGGCCGCAGGCGCAGACAGCTCTCGAGCAACTCCTTCGGCGTCACGCGCGCGCGACCCTGCCCGTCCTTGGAGTAGAAGAGCCGCACGTGATTGGGATGCCGGTCGAGGACGAGCTCGGCGGCATCCTCGATTGTGATGAGCCGCTCCTCGGTGGAAATCTCCCGGATCAGCGCCTTCGTCCAGGTCGTCTTGCCCGAGCCCGTGGGGCCGGAGACGAGAATGTTCTGCCGCGAGATCACCGCAAATCGCATCAGCGCCTCGAACCGCCGCTCGGCGTAGAGCTGCGCGAGCTGGTGTTCGACGGCGCTCACCTCCTCCCCCGTCCGCCGCGTTCGGGCGAAGAGACCCGAGGCCGCGAGCTCCGCGACCGTCCACACCACCGCCGCCGGCCGGCGAATCGCCATCGCGACCGTCCCCGCACGCGTCGCGGGGGGAATCGCGATCTGCACCCGCTCGCCCGAGGGCAGGGCCGCCGAGAGCAGCGGCTGGGTCGCATCGATGCGCTGCCGGCTCGCATTGGCGATGAGCTTGGCGAACCGCACGCACCACTCAAACGTCGCAAAGGGAAGCGCGACGCGCGTCCAGACCCGAGCGCGCTCGATGAACGCCTCGCCCGGAGTATTGATGCAGAGCTCGGTGAGGGCGGCATCCTCGAGCAGGGGCCGAAGCGGATCGAGCGCGTGCTCGAGCGAGGAGCGCTCCGCCCCGAGAGCCCCTGCCGCGCTCATCTCGAGGGCGGCATGGGGTTGAGGGTGTACACGGAACGGAAATCGATGTCGCGCTCCACGAGAATCGCGATCCGATCGCCCTGAGCCTTGACGATCTTCGGCGCGAGAGCCGCGCTCTGCCGCAGCGCCTCGGTGAGCACGTCGCTCGCCCCCGTCGGATCGATCACCACCGACGAGCTCCCCGGCTTCTCTTGGGAGGCGACGCCGGCCGCGACCGCGCCCTCGATCACGGACAGCATCACCGCCGCTCCGAACCGCTCGCCCCACTGCCGCTCGACCCTTCCCGGCAAGCCCGCGCGACCGAGCGAATCAGTACCCTGAGAGTCCAAGTTGACCACCACCCCATTCGGGGTCCGCGCGGTGGTCCACAGGACGAAGAGTCGCGCCTGGCCGGCGCGCACGTCCGAGCGCGTCTCCCCCACGAGCAGCGTCCCGCGCTCCAGCAGCACCACCTTACCGCTCGCCCCGAAGACATCGGTCGCCGTCACGCAGGTCGCAAGACCCGGCAACGTCGAATCGATCGCGGTCTCGAGCGTACAGTCGATGCTCGAGCCCTTGGTGAGCGTCAGATCGAGCGAGCCGAGCTCGCTCGCCGCGGTCGCCGGGACGACGGACGGGGCGAGCGAGGCCGATGCCGAGGAGGTATCCGCGCCCGCGCCGGCATCGGCGTGCGCCGCCGCCGCACCGCCTTCCACGGCAGCGCCGACTGCCTCGCCCCCGGAATTCGGATCCGAGGCGCCCTCGAACAGCGGGCCCGACAACGGCCGTTGGAGGTTCGCTGTCGCGCGGTGCACCCGATCGGAGCGGACCTGCCCCACCGGCACGGGCGTCGAACTCAAAGGCGGAAGGGACACACTCGGCGCACCGCCCGCCATCGCCACGGATTGAAGCGCAGGCGGAGCGCTCGAGGATGCATCCGCTTTCACGACGATCACCGGAACCGGCCGCTGCGGGATCGAGAGCGCCGGTAGAGTCATCTCACCCCCCGCTCGTGCGGCGGTCGCGGCCTGCACCGCCGCGCGTGCCGCGTGAGGCCTCGACCACGCGCGCGCGTAGTACCAGATGAGAACGCCCGCCGCGAGCACGCCAAAGAGCGCGAGCGCCAGGGCGTTCCCCACGCGCGCCTCGACCGAGCGCAGCTTCTGAACCTGGGGACGCCCCCGACCGAGGGCCCTGGAGGGGACCTCCGCGTCGGCGCCTTCCGGCACCGACGCTCCGGGAGTGCGCGCCTCGCGGACCGGGCCGGCGGACGACCGCCGCCAGAACCTCACGGCCGCACCGCCTTGAGCGCGCGCGTCACTCCGGGAACGACCGTCCCCGTCGGTAACCGCTCACCGGCCCCCCGGTACGCCCGGTTCCACACGCACCCCACGAGCCGGCCGCGCCGCAGAATCAAGCGTTCAGCCACCCGATGCACGATGACCGCATCCGGCTCGACCGTGAAATTGACGAGTCCCTCGCTGCCGTCGGCGTTGCGCACGAAGATGGCCGGCAGCTCCTGCCGTGCACCGAACTCGAGCCGCGTCTGAACCCCATCATCGGAGGCTCGAACCGGCGCAAGCTCCTTCGACCCGCAGAACGCGTATCGCCGGTTGATCACCCGCGGCGGCGGCTTGGGCGGCGGAGCCGAAGCCCCGGGACGAACGCCCGCCGCGGGCACGCGACTCGCAGGCCCAGGGACCACGACTGGCGGATACGTGAACTGGAGCGCATAGACGACTTGATTTCCGTCAGCTCGACCGGTGGACCCCCTCACCGTCCTCGCCGACTCCACCTCGTAATCGAACCGGTACACCCGCCGGTCCGTGAGCAGCGTCAGATTGGTCTCAACGCGCGCGGCCTTTGGCTTCAAGAACACGTGCGAACCGTGCACCGAGACCGAGATCCCCCCGAGATCGCCTCCGGCGAGCCCGACGAACCGCTCCCCCGGCTGAAGCTCGATGTCGGTCGCAATACCGACCGCCCCCTGCACTCGATACACCTGATCGGCCTGGTACGGCGCGGTGCGCACGCGCGGATCGACGGCGCCCCGGGCCGGGGTGACCTCCGCCCCGCTCGGTCGCGCGAGCGACCCCATCGCCACCGCACCGATCCCCCAGAGCGCGACGAAGCGCCACAAGCCGCTCATCGCCCGACTCCCGCGACACTAACCGGCGCGGCATCGGCGGCGAGCTCGCGGACGGTCTGGTCACTGACGATGCGAAACCCGAGCGGATTCCACTGCCGGACCTTGGGGTCGGAGGAGGGCGTCACATACGTGTATTGGAGCGTGGCGATGTAGGGAATGACCTCCACCAGCACCCCGCTCGGGGTGCGCTTCGCGACCGTATAGCGGACCTGCGCGAGATCTTGAATGCTGTTTGCGCGGGTGAGAAAACTCACCGCGCTCACCTCGGCCGTGAGCTCGGTCCCGTCCTTATAGAGATTCAGGGGCGAGGAGCGGTTGGCCGGATTCCACTTCGCATACCACGCCTGATTCAGTTGCGGGGAGTGAAACGCCCCGCACTCCTCGTAATCGCTCTCCGCGGTCGAGAAGTTGAAGCGCTCGCACACCGACACGTAGTGCGTGAGCAGATACCGCGTGACGGCCTCCGGCACGGACGCTCCGGGACGCAGTTCCGGCACCACATCAACGACGCCCGTCGAGCGATCGACCCGAATGAGAAACGGCCGCACAGTCTTCAGCGGCGTGAGCGCGAACACCGCGCCAAGGGCGAGGAGCGTGGCGATCCACCCCATCCCCGCGACCGCCCACGCCCGCCGCGCACTCACCCGGAACATCTCCGCCCGATCGCGATCCCAGCCCGCGGCCTCGCTGAGATACGCCTCGAGCTCGGCATCACGCCCCACGGCCCGCTCCCGCCGGCTGCGCCGGGGCACTCGACTGCGCCGGGGCACCGGTTTGCACCGGGGCAACGGCTGGCACCGGCGCACCGGCTTGCGCCGGCGCAGGGTTGACCCGCTGTTTCTCCCCGCCCGACGCGGACGGGGTACCTGCCTCAGCCTGCGCATCGCCCCCGATCTCCGTCCACGGTCCCGAGCACGACACCTTGGGCGCCGGATCGCTCGCACAACCCGCGACGGTGACGAGCACCCCCATCGCAACACACTGCAGACACTTCACGGCCTCTCCCCTATTGGACCCGTCCGTCACCGGCACGCCCTCTTACGAGGCCTCCGCCCCGCCAGAGGCCCCCGCCCCGCTCGCCGCCCGCAGCGCCGCCGCGCCCAGGGCCGCCCGCCCGGGCACAAAACCCGTCAGCGCCCGCGCGCCCCGACCCATCCCCCACGACACCGCCCCGCCCACCACGTGAAAGCTCGAGAGCGCCACCCCGTGCGACAAGCCCGCCGCGATCGGCGGCACCTGGCGCAGCACGAGAAGAATGAGCCCGCAGGTGAGCGACAGCCGCACCGCTTCCGCAATCGTGATGGCCGCTCCGTCGGAGGCGGCCTGCTGCGCGGCGGCGGTGACGAGCGCGAGGAGCAGTGCGACGACGAGCACCGTGAGAATCGTCACAAGCGCATAATTGACGAGCTGCGCGATCCAGGACTCGAAGAGTCGCCGCGTGGACTCAAAGAGCAACGTCGCGAAGAACAGCGGCCCCAGTGCCAGGAGGATGGACAGGGCAATGCGTGAGAGCGCGAGGAGAAACATCGTGTAGATCGCGACGATCCCGACCATCGCGTACACGATCGCCCCCGCAAGCCCGTAGACCCAGCCGGACAGCAGCCCCGCCTTCTGAAGGAGCGCCGAGGCGGCATCCCCGCCCGTGAGGAGAATCTGATCGATGATGGTGACCGGATCGGATGCACCGATCACGGCGGAGGCGAGCTCGCTCGGGGCTTGAAAAAACGTATCGACCACGATCGCGTTATAGAGCCACAGATCCAGTCCCATCCCGAGCAGCACCGCGAGCGTGAGAATGCGCTTGACCCCGGTGAGGAGCGGCTCATCGATCCGGCCGGTGATCTGCAGGTAACCCCACCCCATGACGTAGAGCGTCGCGAGCGTCACGACAGCCGGCTCGAGCGCCTGGGCGACCGTCTGCGCGGTATTTCCGATATAGGTCGTGAGCAACCCATTGAGCCAGGCGTTGAATTGCGCGAAGAACCCCACGAGCGGCTCCCGGAGACTCGAGTCAGGGCAGGGTGAGCGGAGTGAGCGTGCGCAAGCTGCCGACATCGGCGACGGCTTGTTCGCTCTTCTGTTGATCCGCCATGAACCGTTGACCGTCGATAACCTGGCGCAACTGGCCGAGCTTGACGGCTTCGTTCGCGAGCATCGCCTGCTCGGCGGCGATCCGCGCTTGCAGATCAAGTGTCCCCTTCGGATCCTGAGCGCTCGACATCGCATTGATGAGCAGCTGCAGGTCGGCGAAGCGAGCGCCCGCCGTGCCGAGCGCCTGTTGACTGCTCGCCGCGAGCAATGCCGAGTTCTGGCGCCCCGAGAGAACGACCGCGCGTTCGGTGGGGGAGAGCGCATTGAGGTCGTTCGTCGTGAGCACGGCGCTCGCGTTGACGAGGGTGAGCACCGCCTGCGCGAGCGCGGCGTACGGCCCAGAAGTCCCCGCCAGCACCTGTTGCAATTGCGTGGCGTTCGCGGGCAGGTAGTTGCGGTTGATCCCTGAGAGCAGCGGCTGCATCCCGCGGCTCCCGGTGAGGGCCGCGTACTCGGATTGCGCCTGCGCGAGCTCGCTCTGCGCCGTCTGCAGCTGCTTCTCGAGCACGCTCGCTTCCTGGATGAGCTGCGCGATCGCACCGACATCCACCACGGCAAACTGGGCGTGCGCGGGCCGGGCGGTCAGTCCCGTGAACGCGAGGAGTAGGACCGCGACCGGGGTCCAGCGCGCCCGGCGCGACGCGTTCCTATTTCGAACGACTTCTCGTGTCATACGATTTCCTCCCCCGCTCTGAATTCCCGAATCGGCGACACCGCGAGATCTCACGTCGCACCGACCCGGGGCTTTTCGGCGACGTCAATCAGAAACCGCGGCAGCCACTGCGCCGGGTCCGCTCCCCCCTCCGCCCGCAGGCGGTTCATGAGGGCGACGGCACTCGCGCGGCCCGAGATCACCGCGAGCGCATCGTCGAACCCCTTGAGATCGAGCTCGCACACGATGCTCTGGCCGCCCTGCTTGACGAGAAACCGCCGCGACCCCGGCGTGAGCTCATCCCGGATGAGCGTGAACTCCCGCCCCGTGAGCCCAAACCCCTGGACGTAGTCGCTGCGCTGGGCATCCGCGTTCGGAAAGAACACCTTGGTCGCCGTCTGCTCGATGATGGTGCGGCTCAAGGGACTCTCGAGCACATCGCTCGGACTCTGCGTCGCGAGGCACATGACGGCGTTCAACTTCCGCCAGGTCTTCGGTCCGTCCTTCGCGAACGCCGCGAATGCCGGATCGGCGAGCAGCCGCCAGAACTCATCCATCCAGCACACGAGCCGCCGCCCATCGAGCAAGAGACGCACCAGATGAAAGAGGTAGTGTGTCACGGGCGTGCGAACGGCCGCGTTCGACAGGAACTCCGTGACATCGATGCCGATGAGCGCGTGACCTGTGAGCCTCGGCACCACCGTATCGAGTCCCTGATCGAACACCCACGCGAGCTCACCGCCCGTGACCTCGCACCACGGCGCGAGGCGCGCGTAGACCCCCTCCGCGCTCGTCGCATCCAGGTGCTCGATGAGCCGGGAGAGCCGCCGCGCCCCGGCGGGGAGAGCCAGCACCGCGCGCAGCGCCTCATCGAGATCGGCCTCCTCCGCAACCGTGAGGCCGCGGTCCGGCCGTGCGATGAGGAGTTGGAGCCAGGTGCGCTGAAACTCGAGGTTCTGCGGGGTGACGGGAAGTGCGAGCGGATTGAGCCCCGTGGGCTCCCCGCTCTTGAGGACCAAGTACTCCCCGCCCATCGCGCGCGTCAGGATCTCGAGCCCCCGGTCCTTATCGAAGATCACCTGCGTCGCCCCGAAGCGGGCGAGCTGAGTGATGAGAAAGCCGATGAAGACCGTTTTCCCCGACCCCGTGGGACCGCAGACAAAGGTGTGCCCGGTATCGCGCCGGGCCCCGCCGTCCGGGTCCGTCGGATCGCTCGCGTGGAGCGAGAAGTGATAGGCGGTGCGCGCGGAGGTCGCGAACACCGTGAGGGCCTCGCCCCAGTGATTCTCGCGCGCACGTCCCGCCGGATAGTTGTGATGCGGGGCGAGCGCGGCAAAATTCCGGCTCGTGACCGCCGCCCGCCGCGGCCGAAGCGCCCACTGCCCCGGGAGCTGCGCCCAGAATCCCGCCTCGAGGGCCAAGTCCTCCCGCGCGCTCGTCATCCCCGCCTCCGCAAGCACGCTTCGCGCGTGCGCGATGCGCTCCGACAGCGCCGCCTGCACCGCTGCCGTCGCTTGAGCCTCGGGCGAGGGGGCCGCTTTTAACACCGTCGGCCACTCCGGCTCGGACTCGGACACGGCGCGATCCGGCTCGCTCGGCACCGTTCGTTCACCCCGTGAAGCCGCCGCCACAGTGTCGCTCAAGACCTGCAGCGTGAAGTGATGCTCTCCCATGACGAACGCATTACTCGTGAGCGCATCGAGGGCGTCGTGCAGGGCATCGGCCTGAGAGACCGCGAAGTCCCCCGCGTTCGTCATACGATGGAACTGGCGCTGCAACAGCCCCTGCGCGGAGGCCTTGGAGAGAAACGTGAACGACTGGGTGAGGATGAGCGGATAAGGCGCCGTCAAGAGCCCATCGAGCAGTCCCGGCTGCGTCGTCGCCGGATACTCCTTGATCCCGAGCATCGCGCCCCAGAGGGTCGTGGTCGGCGTGCGATACTCGATCAGCTCCGGGCCGAAGGAAATGCGACTCGTGGCCAACCCTTGAGCCAGCGGCGTCGGAGAGAGGACCCGCGGCCGCAGTTCCCCGTTCACCAGATAAGCGAGGAGCTCGATGAGCGGCGAGCACCACCGTTCCCCACCGCGTCCGCGCCGGCGATACACCCCGAGCGCCACCGGTTCATAGGGCGCAAGCGAGGAGCGCACGAGCTCGCGAAGCTTCGCGCAGGCATCAAGCGCCGCGACGTTCTCGGCCGCGGCGTTCCGCCCCCCGCCCGACTTCCCACCGCCTGCCGCGCCCCCGAGTGCTCGCCACGCCCAGCGCGTCCCCGCCGCCGGCAACGAGCGATACACCACCGTCAGATAGAGTTCGTTCGCCATGAGGCGCTCGCCATTCAATCGCTCGGCGTACCGCGCCGTGAGGCCCGATGCGAAGTCCGCCGCCAAGCGTTCGCCCTGGGCGCGACCCGAGCCTGCCTCGCGGGTGGGCGCGAGGCGGCGCCGGATGAGATGTACCCAGAGCGCGACATGCGGACTCGCCAGGTTCCGCAGGAGCACGTTCAAGCGCTCGTGAGCCCCGTTGAGCACCGGATCGTCCGCGCTCTCGAAGCTCATTCCGCCGAGCCGAAACGCTTGCAGGTAATCCCCCGAGCGGGTCCGCAGCACGTATTCATCGGCGAGTGAGGTGTACGGGATCCACAGGCTCGCCTCCGGTTCCCGCTTGACCGCGCTCACCCGCGCCAGTGACATGAGATCCATCATTTCAGTCCTCCACTCCTTCAGTACCACCCGGCCGATGCCGACTCCGCCACCCGCGATCGACCTCAGGAAGACGGGCCCACCGGCCGCCGCATCTCCAGGAGTCCATACACCAGCGGCAGTGCCCGTCCGCGCGCGCCGGAGAGCTCAAGCGGCAAAGCGCTATAGCTCGAGGCCCCCCACCAGCGGGCATTGCGCAGATACGCGACCATCCCCGTCCGCCCCCAGAGAAAGAGCAGGTCGAACACCCGCGCATCGCGCGCACAGAGCAGCAGGCTTAAGCCGTGAATCGGCAGGCACACGAGCAGCACGAGCAGATTGCGGGTGAAGAGAAACCCCTCCATCGTCACGACGCCGTTGACGAGGAGTGCCGTGTACGTCACCCCCCAGCGCATCGCAGGACGCGTGACCCCGACAAAGAGCGGATCGACGGTGAGTCCCATGCTCGGTGCTTCCCGTCCCATGACTTACCCTGACCCTCTAGCGCCCGGCCTGCCCCGCCTCGCGTTCGCTCGCCTGAGGTCCCCTACACCCCGAACATGCCGCGGATCCACGTGACGACCTGCTGCGCACCGAACACGATCGCCACCCCCGCAACCGCGGAGATCGCCCACGCCCAGGAGATCCGGTTCGCCATCGCGAGCGCCCCGAGGACCATGACGAGAATGACGGCGACGGGAGTGAGGATGGTGAGGATGTTGGTCTGCAACGAGCTCGCCCCCGTCGAGAAGGGCGAGGTCGCCTGCGCCAGAGCGAGCACCGGAGCGGCGGAGAGCCACACCGCCACCATCCCGCGACCGACCCGAACCCACGCCTGACCTTGATTCGTGTTCCGCCGAATGACCATCGTCGCCTCCTTCAGTCGATTCAACCGACCCCGTGAACGGGACCCGATGAGGCGGCATTCGATCACGACCTCGATCGCTGCACGAGGCTCGAATCGGCTCTGTTTTCGCGCTTTGGCACCTCGCAGACCCCCGACCTCGGCTTGACCGATCCCACGCCGCGCGGCCCCTTCGGGAGCACCGCCGCACGCGGACGCCCCGTTCCAATCCGCGCAATCGCACCCGATTGGTCCCTTGCTTGAAGCGAACGGAGTTTCAAAGTCCTCGTGACGAAATGAATCACGCGAGAAGCGTGAGACTTCGACAGTGTCCTCACCTATCACCAGGAGTGATTCGATGAACAGCCCTTCTTATCTCAACGTCTTCATGGTCGAAGAATTTGAAACCACCGGCGGCGAGAGCGCCCGCAACTGGACCAAGATCGGCGTCGCCTTCCCCCACGCCGAGGGTCCAGGATTCAACCTCGAGATCAAAGCCTTCCCGCGCGATGGCAAGCTCGTCGCACTGCCGCCGAATGCGGCGGAACGCACCGGTGAGCGAAAAGACGGAGCCGATGCCCGAAACGGTGCCGCGGAATCCGGCCGCCCCACGCGAGCATCCCCCTCCCGGGAGCGCGCCCGCTGAAGACGCGACGCGGGAGCCTACCCGCAACGCTCCCGCGTCATCCCGCGGACGAGATCCCACACATCCAGGACAATGAGTTCGGCGGCTTCGCTGAACGGTCCCCTTCCGCCTCTTCAACCTCTCGAATGACGCCGCTCGGGTGAGTGTCGTCCGCCCGCTCGGACCCGCCAGGGTGTGACGAGCGCATTCGCGCCCTGGCGGCTCCCGCCATGGTTGTTCTCGCCGTTAAAGGAGGCGGCCGCGCGAATCGTTCATCCGTTTGAGGCGCCGCCGCCGATTGTTTGATCCGTCGAAGGTGGCTCTCGCTCGGTGGCGGACGTCCGACCCTCCCGTCGCAATTCGCGACGTTGAACATTCGGAAAGAGGAGAACGAAGATGACCTCATCGATCCCCACCTACCTCAACGTCCTCATGGTCGAGGAGTTCACCACCACAAGCGGGCAGAGCGCACGCAGCTGGACCAAGATCGGCGTCGCCTTCCCGCACGCCGACGGCCGCGGCTACAACGTAGAGCTTCGGGCCTTCCCGCAGGACGGGCGACTCGTCCTCCTGCCCCCGGCCTCGGACCCTCACTCCGGGGCTGCACCGGGCAACACGGGTCCTTCGGCCAACGCGGCGGGCCGGCGCTAGTCCGCCCTCCACCCCTTCGAGGGGCCGCAAGGCCCCTCTCTTTTTGTGCTGTTGGCGCGCATCACGCTGGGTCAAGCGCCGCGGGCCGATCACAGACCGCGCCACCTCCAGCGCCTTCGCTCCGTCGGGGGCTCGGGGGATCCTCGACCCTGTGGTGCCACGGGAGCGGCTCAATTTGCCGGCGCGTCCACCACGACCGCGCTTTCCTCCGAAAGACCGCAGGGCGTACTGCTCATGCTCTGGGTGCGCGCGGCGAACCGCCCTGTAGTACGATCGTGATGACGCGCCTCCCGCTCAATGGAGGGCCAGCGATGGCTGCGCAGTGGTTACGTCGGGCACTTCGCATTTCTGGTTGGGCGACTTTCTTCGTCAGCGCCCTGCTCATGGCGGCCCTCGCCTCGGCGGCGCAGCCTACCGATCAGGCGGCTCCGCAGGACTCGCATCCGTTGCAGGAAGTGCTGGTCACCGCCTCGAAGCTCGACCGGCGGACGTTGGAACGCGTCGCCATCCAGTTCGTGAAACTGCACGGGGCAGTGAGCACGACCACCGATCAGATCGGTCGCTGGCGGATGGATGTGTGTCCGCAGGTGACCGGGCTGAACCCGCGGGCCGAGGCGTTTGTCTCGCGCCGCGTGATGGAGGTCGCTCGGAGCGTCGGTGCACCGACCCGTGGAGTCGGCCAAAGATGCGCGGTCAACGTCGAGATCGTTTTCACGCCCGAGCCGCAGCAATTGCTGAATCACATCGCCAAGGCCTATCCGGGGCTTCTCGGATCGGCCCGGTCCGCGGGCGACACCATCTTTCGCCACGCCATTCAGTCCTGGTACCTCACCGGGACGAAAGCGGAACCGGGTTGGGAAGAGTCGCCCGCCAGGTTCGGGATCGAGACGGCAGAAGATGAGGTCAGTCCGCCTCTCCCCGACGGCGCGCATGTCGATCCGGCCTACGGTCGCGGGTTTGCCGCCGGCCTCGCCGGCAGCCACTTCAGCAAAGCCCTCTCTAGCGAGCTCGTTCACGTGCTCGTCGTCGTGGACGCCCGCAAGGTAGCCGGAGATTCGCTGCGGTCGATTTCCGATTACGTCGCCATGCTCGCACTCACGCGGATGGGCTCGCTCGACGGCTGCAATGAGCTATCGAGCATCATCGACCTGCTGTCGTCCGCCTGCGACGAGCGAGACAAGCCTCAGGCGCTCACCGACGCCGACACCGCGTACCTCAAAGCGCTTTATTCCTCGGACCTTGAGATGAACCTCAACATCGAGCTGGGGGACATGCGCGATCGAATGGTGACGGCGATCACGGGCCGATAGACGGGGCGAGCCGGCGCGGGTACGGTGGGGCAGGCCAGAGTGCCCGTCACGGAGAGGACTGCTCTTCGGGCGGTCAACGCATCCCAGCGTCTGAATCTGCCCGACGAAGCGGACAACCACATCGTGGAGCTTGCGGTGACGGGGCAGGCCTCATGGATCGTCAGCTGGAACGTGCGCGACCTCAAACGCGGCGAGCTCGCGTTCCCCCAGGTAAAGATCGGCAGCCCCGTCGAGTACCTCGCTTCGCTGAATCATTGAAGGAGCACAACCATGTCCGTGGTCACGCTGCGATTGCCGGATGACAAGCACGAGCGGCTGCGCCAGATCGCCAAGGCGCGCGGCATCTCCGTCAACCGCCTTTTGGATGAAATGGCGACCATCGCCGTCGCCCAACACGATGCGGAAGTGCACTTCCGCAGCGCTCAGGCGCGCGGATCTCGCGAGCGGGGACTGGCCGTGCTCGATGCGCTCGATCGGCACTACAACGGGGCTCGCCGGCGCCGGTTACCGCCGCGCAAATAGGCGGGCGCGATCGGTGCGCTTCGGCGGCCGAACGCCGCCCCGAACCCGAATCGAGGACGCGGCATCATCCCGAAGTACTGTGGCCTCACCCGCGCGCGCGGTGGCGCGCGCCGACCGTCGGTCGACGGCTCAAGCGGATCGCATGGACGCCCCCTCATCGGACTGCCTGCGGAAATTGCTGCAGCGCGGCGCATGAATTTCTAGTGATTTACCCTCGATTCACCCCTCGCCGTGCACTTGATGTCGAGCCAGAATGACGGTGTCCGCCCGCGGCCCGGGGCAGGCATGGCCCGGCCGGTGCGAAACCGGCGGGGACCGCGCGGCAAGAACGAGTCACACGTTCGCACAAGGAAGAGAGAAGAACAGGGACTGCCGACATGGACCCGCAAGGACGCCATGCGACTCAGTGAAGATCGGTACTGGCGCGATCTCCGACGTCTGGACCTCGCCGTCAGAATGCTGCGCCTGGAAGCCCGCCTCGGAACGGTGTGCACGTGGACCGGCCTGCGGCCCGACCGAGTAAAGACCTTAGCGCGATCTCTGACAGAGCCCGCTGATCGCGACGCCGATCCTAATCGTGCATCGTCAAGTAACCGAGCCACCCCAGCCGTCCCACGACGAGCGGCACCGGCCTCAAATTCCGCCTCGGTCGCTCAGACGCCTCACCGCGTGGGCGCCATGGACTCGGCTTTCCCGACGTGGCTCAGGGCGCCCGCCCCACGCGGCGGAATCATCCGCCACCGCGGCCAATCCCCCCGCCAACTCGCCTACTTCTCCCGCTCAATTCGCCTGCGCCTGGAAGCCGCCGCGCTCGCAAGCCTTCTGGTGCAACTGGATGTCATCCCGAAGGCGCCGATCCCCGATGCCGCGCGGCGTGTCCCGAACGTCACCCGGGGCCTCGCCCTCTGCAATGCCTATGAAGCCTACCGCGTCTTGATTCCCGCAGCCCAGATCACCTTCGAATACGCCGCCTTGCTCACCGTGGGTCTCGCCGAAGCCGAGGAGCTCGCCCTCGCCATCTGTTCCCGCTGCAGCGTGCTCCTCGTCATCGACCCCCTCGCGAGCCGTCGTGATCAGTGCATGTATTGCAACCCGGCCATGAGCGCGACGCTCGGCAAAGTCTTCCACGCTCGCACGAGCTCGGCCGGTTCGCCCCGTCTCCCTTCGCCCGCGCAATTGGCGCTCTTTGCCGAGGATGCTGAGGGCTCGCGTCACGTCGAATCGTCCCTCCTCCCCGTGTGAGGCATCTGCGTGCGCTCCACGATCTCGACTCACCTGTGAGCGGAGTTCGCTTGGATAGACCTTTGCGTCACGGTGCCCGTGGCGGCTACATCGTAATCGCCACAGACTCCATCGTGAACCACCTCTCGGTCCTTGATGGCAAAGCGCAGACGATCCAGTCTCCCACCCACTCCGCAGAAGGGCGTGTCTGCTCCCGATTGCGGTTCTTGCGCGTAACGAAACGTAATGTATCCTCCAATCACTTCGATGGAGAAGGACTTCCCGTAGTTCAGGACCTCCTCCGGATTGTGCTCCGTGTACCTCAAGCTATTGCTTCCCACGCGCTCCGCGACACCGGTCACCAGGCATAGACCCGCCGCTTGGGTGCTATATAGCCAAAAACGACCATGTTTCTCATCGACCTTCTTCATGACAAAGCAATCTGTGGGCATGGGATCGCACGGTTGCCACTTCGTCCCATCAAATGAGGAACAGAATTTAGCCGGTGCCGTGTAGTACCCCGATATCCGATCCAGCAGTCCGTCGTCAGAGGTCGCAAACACTGGCCAGCAGAGCACGAACACCATCGCGCTCCACCGGCAAATGGACGCATGAGAGTAAGCTTTCGCGGTGGCAATGCCAAAGCGTAATGTCTGCTTCAAGATGGATCTCCTCTCGCGATGGAAGGGAGCTATATTTTCCGCATGCATGCATTCAGGGTCAGCGACAGGCCGTCGATGCCGAGCCTTGTCGTCGTGCAAGCCACTGCCGCTCCCGCTATCTCCTACGGCTCCGGAACTCCCGCATGTTGGGATTCAGCGTATCCGCATCTGGGACAACTCTCCAGAGTCAGAAGAGTGTCCGGTCATCCCATGCTGTGCTCAGACGCTCCCGCAGCGCTCTATTCCTCGGCCGGAGCGTGAGAGGTACATCGAGACGCACTCCGCGGCCCAACCGATGCGCTACAGGATCCGCTGCCAATATCCGACATCGATCCATCGATTGAACTTGAACCCCACCGCCTCTGAGGTGGGCCACCTTCTTGAACCCGAACTTTTCGTGAAGCGCGACGCTCGCCTCGTTCGGAAACGCGATCCCGCCTAGGGCGGTGTGAACCTGACGAGAGCGAAGGGACGAGAGGAGTTGAGCGTAAAGCATGGAGCCGAGGCCTTTCCGTGTCTGCTCGGGTGTTACGTAGACCGTGACCTCGGCTGAAAAGCGATATGAGCGACGTGAATGCCATGGAGCCGGATAGGCGTAGCCCTGCACGGACCCGTTCCGCTCTGCCAGGAGCCACGGCAACGACACGGCCTCGACATCGTTCATGCGCTGAACGATGTCCGGGGCGGCTACCGCCTGTTCTTCAAACGTGACGATGGTATGGAGGACGTGGTGGTTATAGATGTGGGCAATGGCCTGTACGTCGGCCGCCGCGGCAGTTCGTACGATCGCTGTTTCGATCGGCAGCGCCATGACCGACTTGCCCAGAGGCTAGAAGGGAGCTCACACTCTCAAAAGACTACTCACCGACGATCGCACGGTCAATGGATGGAGCATGAACGATATGGACCCTGAGTTTCCGGTGGTATTCGCGCTGTACCCGCAAGTCACGCAGCTCGACTTCACCGGTCCCTTCGAGGTCTTTTCGCGTCTGCCGGGCGCACGGTGTCTGCTCGCATCAGTCGGCGGCGGAATGATCGAGGGCAGTGGCGGCATTCACTTCGCGAATGTCCTGCGTCTCGACGAAATCAGCGATTGTGCGTTGCTCTGTGTGCCGGGTGGCTTCGGCACCCTCGAGGCCATCGAGGATCAGCGCTACCTGTCGGAACTGCGGCGATTGGCGGCATCTGCACGATACGTCACCTCCGTCTGCACCGGGTCACTGCTGCTCGCGGCGGCAAGCCTGCTGAATGGCAAGCGAGCCGCGTGCCATTGGGCCTGGCGCGACTCCCTTTCCGCCTTCGGGGTGATACCGGATCCCGCTCGCGTCGTCCGCGACGGTAACGTCATCACCGGAGGGGGAGTGACGGCCGGCATCGACATGGCACTCTCCGTCATGGTGGACATCGCCGGGCGCGATTACGCGCAAACCGTGCAACTCGCGATCGAGTACGCCCCGATGCCTCCCTTTGACTGCGGGCGCCCGGAGTCCGCGAAACCCGAAATCGTCACCGCCGTGCAGAAACGTCTCGATGCGGTACGCGGCGATCGCGACGCCGCCGTGTCGCGCGCGGCGGCCCGCTCTCGCGCCTACGGGGTCAACCGATAGCGGTCCCGGGGATACCGCATCGCCTCGCGAACGTTCGACAGGCCGAGGATCTGGGCGGTGAGCCGCTCGAGCCCGATGGCAAGTCCCCCATGGGGTGGCATGCCGAGATCGAACATGCGCAAGTGGCTCTCGAATCCTGGAGGATCGATGCCGCGGTGACGCAGCGCCGTCTCGAGATCCTGCCGTCGATGCAGCCGCTGGCCGCCCGTGGTGATCTCGAGACCCCGGAACAATAAGTCGCAGCTTTGCGCCGCGCCGTGCTCGCCGCAACGTAACACGCCAGAGGCTGCAGCGGGATGTTGAGCAGGATCGGATCGAGCTCGGGCTCGCAGCTCGGCACTTCGAACACCCCTTATCCTTTCGATGTGCCGGCGAGGATTTCGCGCGACTGAACCGGTTCGATCAGCCCACTCACGTTATCGATGACGGCGAGCGGGGCCCAACCACTCCAGGCATCGCCCGGGGAAACCCCTGTCCTCACGGCGACAAAGGCTGTGCCGGCACGAACCGCGACTTCGGCATCGACAGGATGGTCGCCGACGTAGACCGCCTGCGAGGGTTCGACTCCCATTCGCGCGAGAGCTTGCACCAGCCCTTCCGGATGCGGCTTGTGCTCCGCAACGTCCTCTCCCCCGACGACGAGATCGACGGCCCCCGAAAGCCGCCTCTTCGCAAGAATCGCCTCAATCCGATAGCGATACTTGGTGGAAACAATGGCGAGCTTCAGGCCGATACGGCGCAGCGAGGCGAGCGTCTCGGGAACAGTCGGATAGATTTCCGTCCGATCCACCATGACTTCGTCGGCCCGGTCAACGAAGCGCCGCGAGAACTCGTTCTCGAGGTGGGGATCGGTCCGGCGGGTCAGGGCTCTGAACGCCTGCGGCAACGACAGACCGATTGTCCGGTGCACCTCCTCGGCGTCGGCCGGTTCAAAACCCATAGAGACCAATGCGTGATTCGAGCACTCGACGACCGCCGACGATGAGTCCGCCAGCGTCAGATCGAAGTCGAAGATCGCGGCGCGCCACACGGACCGATCGCTCCCTACCACCCCTGCGGGTATTCCGAATGGCGTGGCAAGTCATCTGCGCCGCACGCCCACGGGGCTTCGGAGTCGCAGAATATTCTCGCCTTCGGCATCTCCGCCGGATGGTCGTCCAGCGATCCAGCGGGAACAACCACCGTCTTGCCGCTACGGCTGAGCCTCGGCACCGGCCCGCCGCATTCGCTGCAGAACCACCGGGCGAAGCTGGCCGCGGAAGGCAAATCAAACCGCCGAATGGCCCCTTCCCCGGTGCGCCAAGTGAGCTGTCCCGGCGACAGGTAAAGGTTGGATGCGTGCGCGGCCCCCGTTGCCTTGCGACAGCGCTGGCAGTGGCAATGAGCGAACTTCGAAAACGGCGGACGTACTTCGTACGTCACTCGGCCGCAGAGGCAGCTCCCGCGCAGATTCCCGTTTGTCATGGCCGTCCTTTCAGGTTCGCGGGGTTCACGCTCTCGTCACCTTCGCCGCCGCGGCGCTCCGTTCACGGACCCGGCGAGGAAGTGATATTCGGTATGTCGAGCCGCGCCCCGCGCCGCGTGCAATATTTCGGTCGCGACAGGAGATTGTCCGGCCGTGCCACCGTCCCGCAGGCCGGGCATACGGATATGCGGGTCACGACGAGAAAGACCAGGAAGGCGATGGCGGCTGAACCCAAAATCAATTGCGCAAACGGTTCCTCGTCCCGGATGGCGAGCGCCAGCAAGAATCCGCCGATCACGAGGACGTTGAAAAGCGCCACACGGGGAATCCACTTCTGCCGGAACGGGACAGATCGGCGAAAAAAGCGCACCGTGGATCCCAGGGCACAGACGAGCCAAACGATGACATACGTGGTGGTGAGTGAATGACCCATGTGACGCCTCCCGCGGGAGTCCGCGGGCGTGCCTCTGAACGCGTAGTCTACTCGCTCCCCGCGCCTCCGAATCGCCCTAGCTCCGCCGCGCTCGATACCCTCCCACCGCTCGCTTCTCGTGGCTGAGTGCACTCGAACCCGCCCCACTTCCAGCATCGCCGGACCGCCTCGCCCCTCTCCGGCTGCCGTCACGTTCTAAGCCTCTGGCCCTCACGCGACGGCGCTGGCTCGCCCTGACGGCCTTGACCCGCGACCGCAACGTGATCCTCTCGAGCATCGGTCAGGGGCGCGAGCTCAAAGAGTGCCCGGTCCGCATCGCGGGTGACAAAGCGATCCAGCGCCGCTTTGAGTGCCTCGCGTGAATACCGCCCCTGCTCGATGTGTTCGAGAATCATCGCGCCGATCAAAATCTTCCGCCGCGTATCCTCCCGCCGCTCGCGCTGTGAAGTGAGCCGGCGTTCACGCGCGAGCAGACGTTGCTGGCGCGCCTTGAGGACGCGCAGCTGCTCCTCGAGTCCCGCGATACGCTCCGGAAGATTCGACATGACGGCGATCCTCACCGAAGGGAATATCGGCAATTGAACGCCCTCCGCGTTCTCTTCGCCGAGCCACCAATCGAGGGCGTTTCCTCGCAATGAGCTCTCGCGCTGACCTGTCAACGCAATCGGGTGACCGATTTGTGCGCTTGTTCCCCTCGCGCGAAGGCCGAAGACCGTCGTTGTTGTCGAAGCCTCCTCCCGGCAAAGCACGGCGTAATCGTCCCTGCAGAGTGCCAGGGTGGTTAGCCCCTCCCTGCGCACCTGGCCAAACGCACGGGCCTGTCCCAGAGGCGTAGGCGTCACGTCCGGCACAGCCTTCCCCGCCCCGCGAACGTTCAGCGCATTGGGAACCGGAGGGCGCACTTTCGAGTCCCCCTGCGGGGGACTCCCGTGCGGCAGGGGGAGCGGAGCTCCCCCTGCACCCCCTCGGGCGGGTCGGCGCCGCACGCTGTCCATGCGCTGGCGCCGCAAGTGCGCGCGGTGGCCCCGCGCTCGACCCCGGCCGAAGCGGCCGCGATCGAGCGGGCCGCGCAGCCGTGACCGTCCGCGCCGCCCGCGCGCCGCTTCGCGCCGCGCCCAGAGCCCGCGCTCCGCCCCCGTCGCCATGCGCTGCATTCACCGCCGCGCGCACCCCCCCCTCCCCGCGCGCCACATCGTTACCGCGCGTCGCCGCGCCGGTAACGCCCGCGTTGTCGTCGCCGCCCGCTCGCCGCACCCCTCGCGCAGCATCCCGCTGACCGACCCGCCCGCAAGAGCCCCGCGTATCGGATGTCTTGACCTCGATACGCGCCCGATCTGCGCGCCATGCACCGCCACCCCGGCTAGCGTGCCGCGAGCGCTCAACCCCAGACCCGCCGCCCCCGCCCCCATGCCTCTCCGCTCCATGGCGATCTACCACCTCACGATCAAATCCGTGAAGCGCGGCGACGGACAAGCCTCCACCGCCTCCGCCGCATATCGGACCGCCGCGCGCATCCACGATGCGCGGCTCGATCAGACCTTCGACTTCACTCACCGTCGCGGCGTTTTGCATACCGAGATCCTTCTCCCCTCAAGCGCGGCCGGGGCGGATTGGGCGCGCGACCGGGAGAGCCTCTGGAACGCCGCCGAAGCGACCGAACGCCGGCGCGACGCCCGCACGGGTCGCGAGTACGAAGCGGCATTGCCGCACGAGCTGAACGCCGCGCAACGCCTGGAACTCGCGCGCGCGTACGCGACCCTGCTCACCGAGCGATACCACTGTGCCGTGGAATTGGCCCTGCATGCCCCGCATGCCAAGGGTGATGCGCGGAACTACCACGTCCACCTGCTCGCGACGACGCGGGAGGTGACGCCGAACGGCCTCGGCGCCAAAACGGCCATCGAGCTCTCCGACACCGACCGCCGCAAGCGGGACCTACCGACGGCATCCGAGGAGATCACCTGGCTGCGCAACCGGTGGAGCGAGCTCGCCAACGAGCACCTGCAGGCCGCTGGGCGCGATGCACACATCGATCACCGAAGTCTCAAGGACCAAGGCGTCGAGCGCGCCCCCACCGAACACTTGGGTCCCCAGCTCACCGCGATGCAACGTCGCGGCGCGGCGACCGAAGTCGGCTGGCGTGTGGAGCACGAGGCGACGCAGCGCCTGGCGCTCGCCGCCGAGCTCGGACGGCTCAAGCGGGAGAGCGCAACGATCGAGCGCTCGATCCTCGATGTCTCGACCGACCTCACCGCCGCGCTGCGCACGCGGACGCTCGAGCCTGAGCGCGCTCGCACCCCTTCGACCGCCATCGCCCGCCCGGAATTCCCCCGACCCGAACCCACTCCGGCGAGCGGTTCGCAACTGGATCTGTCCCAAGACCTCGCTGCGGCGAAGGCCTCTGCCGCAGAGACCGTTGCACAACTCGCCGAGCACACCCGCGCCCGAGCGGTGGAGGTGTGGCTCGACTGGAAGCGCGAGCAGGCGCGGAAAACCGCCGAGCGAGTCAAGGAAGAAGAGCGCGCGACACGGGATCGCACCCGGGATCGAAACGCCGACTTCGACTACGGTCTTTAGCCACGCGCGGAATAACCACTCCATCGGTGCCAGACGTGTAGCCGCGGAGGCCCCTCCGACGTTGGGGTGTTCTCGATCCTCGATTATTCGTTCGTTGCGATCTGGACATCCGTGAGCAGGTGACCTCTTCCGACACTCGAGCGCTTGCAGTATCGTATTCCGACTACGGGGCTACGGCCTTGTTGCAGCGCGGACAGGATGACCCACCCCCCGTCGGGGAGGACCCTCGATGATCTTCGGATCCCGCAGTCTGAACGCCCGAAATCTCCCGACCGGCCGGGCGGTCGCGAGCGGAATCTTTGAGTATCGCTATCAGAGGCAGGCGCTTCCCGTCGTCGTCGCGGAGTGTGCGCTCATCGCCATTGGCGTTGGCCTTGCCACACACCGCATCGGATGGGGGATCTTCACCTTCGTCGCCCTCATGATGGCCTTCGGCGTGCCGGTCCTGCGTCAGCTCCTCGCACTGGCCCTGAGCGGAGCTTACGTCGCCATCGCCCTGGCGTTCGCCCGCGAGATCGCGAGCGGCTCGCACCACCCCCTCACGGTGTTCGATGAAGCGGGCATCGGCCTTCTCGTCTTCCTGATCGCCTACCGCCTCCACGCTGACTTCGTCAGCTGGGTCCGGGATTCCGCCTGACCCGGAAGGCAAACGCTGCGTCCGCGACCCCTCCTCGCACAATCCCACCGCGAGCGGCGGACTCATCGCCGCGGCCCTCGCGGTGAGAGAATGAGGATCTGACTCCTTCCCAACCGGTGCCACCGTGAGAACTCGAATCCTCCGGGGAGAACCCGACGCCCTGGCCCGGAACAAGGTACTCGCCGGTCTGGCCCAAGAACTGAAGCGCAACTTTCGATGCCATACCGTGATCCTGTACGGCTCCCGAGCGCGGGGCGATCAGTCGTCGGCTTCGGACTATGACCTCGTGGGGATCTGCCGAAGCGGCACCGTGAGGCACCTGGCCCGAACGGTGGGCGGTGTCTACCTGGACGCGTTTGTCTACCCAGAAGGCAGGGCGAAACCCGCGGAGCTGCTGCGCATCCGAGGAGGACGAGTACTCTTCCAGAAACAGGACTTCGGCGAGGTGCTCCTACGCCGTATAGAGCGGCATCACGCGCGCGGCCCCAAGCCCTTAACGCCGGATGAGATCACGCTGCGCCGGCATTGGGCGCAGAAGATGCTGGACCGCACCCAACGGGCCGACACCGAAGGCCATTTCCGGCGCGCATGGCTCTTGTATGCCCTCCTGGAGGATTACTTCGTGCTTCGCGGAAAGTGGTACGAGGGTCCCAAGATCAGCCTCAGATGGTTGCGGGACCATGAACCCGAGATCGCGTCTCTGTTTGCCCAAACGCTCAAACCCGGAGCACGCCTTTCCCGGATTGCAAAGCTCGCCGCTGCAGTCA
Organism: uncultured Gammaproteobacteria bacterium; assembly: GCA_963849095.1. Classification (GTDB taxonomy): domain Bacteria; phylum Pseudomonadota; class Gammaproteobacteria; order Steroidobacterales; family Steroidobacteraceae; genus JASHUC01. The sequence continues at coordinate 667,863 of CAWKGA010000008.1, read as the reverse complement.
CGACGCTACCCGCCTAGCGCTCGCAGACTGGGGCTCTCGGGCAGAGCATCCGGACGCCCCACAAATCGACCGCTCAAAGATCTGAAGCATCGCCTCCGCCCGCCGGACCGGCAGTCCCGACCCGATCCGCTCCTCCACGCGCCCCCGGACCCCGCCCACCAATCCGCGCAAACGCCCCCGATTCGCCCCTCGCCCGCCCTGCACCGCTTCCTTCAACCTCTGGCGCCTGCCCCTCTTCGTCGAGGACTCTCCATGGACGACACCGCCCTGCAAACCGGTCTCCTCTTGGACCTCGCCAAGCAGCAGCATGAAACGGCCGACGGCGCCTTAAAACGCCTCGCCGAGCACACGCAGAGCCTCGACCCCATCCTCCGCGACACGCTCCGACGTGCGCTCACCGCCGAGCTGCACAACCTCCAGGCCGAGCTCGATGCGGCCGCAGCGGCCCTGCGCGCCATCCACCGCACCGCCCGCACCCGAGCGCTCTGGATGACACCAGTCTTCGCCATCCTGGGCGCGGTCGCGGGCCTCCTTCCTGTCCTCGCCTTCGTCCCGAGCCGAGCGGAGATCGCCGAGCGTCAGGCCATCGTCGCGGCGCTCGATGCGCGCGGGGGTGCCGCGCATTTGACCCATTGCGCGAGGGCGCAGGATGCAGCGCAACTCTGCGCGCGCATCGACAAGGCCTCGGGCTCTTTCGGTCCCGAGGGCGACTACTACATCCTGAAATGAGCTGGGTGCCGTGGTACTGGCTTGGCTTGCCGCGTTGCTTCCCGCGCTCTCCCATGCGCTGACCGGGTACGTCCTCGTCACCGGACCCTTCGCACTCGGACTGTGGAGCGCTCGCGCGTCCCGCCGAGAGATCCTTCGCGCACCGCTCATCGGAATCGCACTCGCCGTCGGCGTCGAGCTCATCGAAGTCCTGCTGCGGCACCCCACCTTGCACAGCGTGTCGACCCCCGATGCGCCCGCAGGCGGAACGAATCACGGCGCATTGGGTCTTCCTATCGGAGCGACGGCGTTCGCACCGCCCATTCTGGGTTACGTCCTGGGCCGCCTCGCCGCTCGCTCCCCTCAAAGCGAAGTCCACCGCCGCGGCGCGCGGATCGTCGATGGTCGCGCAGCACGGCGGCGGTCGGCCTCATCCCCCGCCCATTTAGTCACCCTGGCGGGCATTCCCGTCCCCCCGCTCGATGAGACCAAACACTTCAAGCTCATCGGCACCACCGGCACCGGCAAGTCCACCGCCATCCGCGAGCTGCTGCGCACCGCACTCGATCGCGGCGACCGCGCCCTCATCGCCGACCCCGACGGCGGCTACCTCGAGCGCTTCTACCGCCCCTACCGCGGCGATGAAATCCTGACGCCCTTCGACCCCCGCGCCGCGCGCTGGGACCTGTTCGCCGAAGTGGCGACGCCCGCCGATGCCGACCAGCTCGCCCGCTCCCTCATCCCCGACGCCGAGGACGCCGCCGCGCGCGAGTGGCGCACCTACGCTCGCACCTTCACCGCCGCGCTCATCGAACGCACCCGCGCCGAGCGGACCGACACGGCCCTGCTCTGGCACCGCCTCGCCATCGCCCCGACCGACGACCTCCGCCCCTTGCTCACCGGTACCGCCGCGGCCGCCTTCCTCGAGCCCGCCAACGCGCGCATGTTCGGCTCCGTGCGCTCGGTTGCGACCTCCGCGCTGGCATCGCTTCAGTACATCGCCGCTCAACGCGCCCCTGCCTTCTCCGTCCGCCGCTGGGTCCGTGCTGCGCACCGCGTTGACCCTGCCGGCGGCATGTGTCCCGGCGGCGGCAGTCCTGCGGACAGTACGCTCACAACACCACACGCCGACGCAACGCACGCAGGCCACTCGTGCCACGCGGATTCAGCCGACCGGCAATCCCCGGACCACCCGCCTGGCGCCTCGCCACCCGACTCCGGGTCCCGCACCCCAGCCCACCCGGCTGCCGGCAGCGCCGCCCCCGGCCGGGGCGCGCTCTTCATCCCCTACAAGGCCGGCGAGATCGCGGCGCTGAAGTCGGTGATCGCGACCTGGCTGCGCCTGGCGATCTTCGAGGCGATGAACGGAGCTGAGGGCGACCTCCGCCTGTGGTTCATCATCGATGAGCTCGATGCCCTCGGCGCGATCGACGGACTGAAGGATGCGCTCGCGCGCCTGCGCAAGTTCGGCGGCCGTTGCGTGCTCGGCTTCCAGTCGATCGCGCAAGTCGCGAGTCTCTACGGCCGCGGCGATGCGCAGACCATCGTCGAGAACTGCGCGAACACCCTAATTTTGCGGTGTTCGGCCAGCGAAGGCGGCGGGACCGCCCAATTCGCCTCCCACCTCATCGGCCAGCGCGAGCTCCTACGCGCCCACACCTCCATGAGCGAGAGCCGCGACGGCGGCTTCCTCTCCCCGCGGCGCTACTCGAAGACGCGGAGTCTGCAGCACGTGACCGAGTATGCCGTCATGCCCGCCGAGCTCGAGCAGCTGCCAGACCTGACCGGCTACCTCAAACTCGCCTCCCGACCCCACTGGCTGCGCGTCGGCATTCGATCCCCGTGACACCGGACGGTGTGCTGCCTTCTCTCGGGTTTCCGCGAGTCTTGATCCGCCATCGCTAACTCTACTAGCCTCCACCCTCGGAACCGACAGACCGCATCCCGACCCTCGGCCATTCGTGACAGGCCGCTTTGTGGCAGCCAAAATGGAACTCCCATGAAGTATCTGCCCCTCGTCTGGTCCGCCCTCTGGCGCAAGCCGGTGCGCACGGCGCTGATCTTTCTCCAGGTCACGGTGGCCTTCGCCCTATTCGGGGTCTTGCAGGGCATGAAGACGGGCGTGGATGAGGCCGTCGCAAAGGTTCGAGCGGACGTGCTTTTTGTGGGGCCGAGCGTCCGCGGCGAAGCGCCCCTGCCACTCGCCGATGTCGCTCGACTCAAATCCATACCGGGCGTGAAGGAGGTGTCATACGCCGACGGCCTCCTCGGAACCTACCAGAAGCCGACACAGGTTCTATACGTGTTGGCGTTCGCGCCGACGTGGACGCCGCTCAATCCGGACATCTTGCAGGTCCTGCCCAAGGACCTCGAGGCCCTCCGCAAGACTCGCACCGGCGCGTTGATCACCGCAGACGTCGGCAAGAAATATGGCTGGCACATCGGGGACCGGATCGCCCTCACGTCGCCCACTCTCCAGACCGACGGGTCGGGAACCTGGGTCTTCGACATCGTGGGCATGGCCTTGGACCACGAGATCGGCGAAGGGGGGTTCATCGTGGCCAATTACGATTACCTGAATCAAGCGCGGGCGCAGAACAGCGATACGGTCCGAAACTTCTACGTGGTCGCCTCGGATCCCAAACAGGCGGCGGCCTTGAGCGACACCATCGACCGCACCTTCGCCAACTCATCGAGCCCAACGAACACGTCGTCGCTTCGGGATAATGTACAGCAGGAGATGCAATCGATAGGGAATGTGAATTTCGCCATCCGCTCCATCGTGAGTGCGGTGCTCGTGGCCCTGCTGTTCTCCATCTCCACCATGATGATGCAATCCATTCGCGAGCGCACGCCCGAGCTGGCCGTCCTGAAGACACTCGGCTTCGGCGATCGAACGGTCTTTCTCCTCGTGGCGGCGGAGTCGCTGCTGGTGTGCATTGCCGCCTCGTTCGCGGGCCTCGGGCTGGCGTGGTTCGCCTTTCCCCTCGCAGGCAAGTACGTGCCCGGGCTATCGATGCCGATCGTGGTCGTCGAGCTCGGCGTCATCGGCGCCGTATTCGTGGCACTCATCAGTGTGAGCGCGCCGGGCGTTCGCGCGGCCAGGCTCAACATCGTCGATGCCCTGGCGGGAAGGTAGGCGGACCATGAGCTTCTTCAAGCGACTCGGGATGCTGCTGCGCATGAACCTGCTCAGCGTGCCGCAGCGCCTGGGACTGGTATGCACCACCGGCATCGGCGTCACGTGTGCCCCTAACCTTCTCGCTGCGCGCGACGTGACTATTCGCGGTTCGGCAGTATCGAGACGGACGCGGGCCCGCTGACGAACGCGGGATGGCCGCTTAACAGAAGTCCAATTGACCGCTTGGCCGGCAGCTTTTGGCCGAACCCAGACCTGCCCTGCGACTATGGTTCGTAATGAAAGTCGATGAGAAAGACGTTCACCCCGGGACCGTGTTGCGCGATCTTGATGAGATCTACACTTCCCTTGAACCCGCACTGCCGCGCTAACGAACCGGTCATGTTCGCGAACGCGATCGGACGCATCCCAGTGACAACGACGTGGCCGTCACCCATTCGATAGCGACTCCCCACTTTTACATGACAGCGCTGCCAGATTCGTACCGTGCGCTTGATTTCGCCTCGGCGGATTCCCTCGCGGAGCTGTTTCGCGAAGACCACGATGCCTCGTTCCCCCAAACGCAGATGTTGTCGTCTACTCGGCGTGGGTACCGACAGAGTCAAGCATCACTGCGCTCCGCGTTTCAGAGCGGTAACCTCGACCTCTATTTTCATCCGCGGGTCTGAGAGGCCTGCGGAAATCATCATCGCCGCTGGGCGGACCTCGCCGAAGTACTTGCGGAGGACAGGCCAGCACTTCGGAAAGTCGCTTCCGTTCGGCAACACATAAGTGACTCGAACCACATCGCTCAGGCTTGCTCCGGCCTTCGAAAGCGCGGCTTCGATGTTCTTCAGGCATTGCTCTGTCTGCTCAACGAGACTATCGGGAATCGTCATGGTCGAGTAATCGAACCCCGTCGTGCCGGAAACAAAGACCCAGTCTCCTTGAACGACTGCGCGGCTGTAGCCGATCTCCGCCTCAAAGGTCGATCCCGAACTGATGAGCGTGCGTTTCATGGTTTCCTTGACTGTCGAAGGTCCCGTCTTGGCGTCACCCCTGACGGGGCAAGCGTCACGGCCTGCCGGCTCGTGCCCCAGTCAAAGGTCGGCTTTCCGGAGGACTGGCCGGCGTCCTCGGTGCGCGCTCGTGGCCGCCTCGGGTCGGATGCTCGTGGGCCATGGGCAACACCTAGCTGATCGCCCTGACTGGTCCTTTCGCGGCGCCGAACATCGCTCTGAACCCGCCCCGGAATAGGAAAAACGACGCCGTCGCGAGAAGAACAAGCACCGGCGTTCCCAGAGGTCCCCAGACGATGAGCGGGGTATCCCAGGCAGACGATCTCTTTATCACGGCAGAGCCCACCACCGCCCAAAGAAGGGCGACGAGGAAGGAAACGATGCACTTCACGAGATCCAGGATGACGGGCCGCGGCCTGAAGTCGCGTCCTTCTCCGAACGGGTTTGACCAGAACTTCGTTCGATACATGTATCGCCCGAATAGGACCGAAAGGAATCCGCACAGAATTGATGTTGTGCTTGAAAATCGAAGGTCGAAATAGCGGCATACCAACACAGGCGCTGCGATCATAGCGGCGTATCCAGCCCACATTTTAAGTTCCGGCTGTTTCACAGCAGGCTCCAAACGGTCTGGACCGAGCTGTCACGCACTGATCCTTGAATGGCAATTCCGTGGACAATAACACTGGGCGACGATGAACCGGTTCCGGACCGTCGCGCCGGCCAGTCTACAGCTCCAACCTCCGCACGGCTCACGGCGCGACCGACCGTGCCCGATGCCAATCCGCGGCCGTCATCTCGTACGTGGCGACTTTCTGGCCATACCAAGCCTCCACGCCGCGAAAATACATGCCCAGCCTTGCCATGACCGCAATGGAAGCCCTGTTCTCGGGGTGGCACACGGCATACAGCACCTTGGCGCGGAGCGGGGTGAAGGCAAATTCCGCCATCGCGCGCGCGGCCTCGGTGGCAAAGCCTCGACCCCATTGGTCCCGTCGCAGTCGCCAGCCGATCTCCAGAGGACAGCTAGGGTCAGGTTCAGCGCCCTCTCGACGCAGATTTTGAATGCAACCCGCCCCGACGATCGCTCCAGACTGTCGCTCGATGAACGTCCACCAAGAATATCCCCACTTCGCCCAATGCCCCTTGACACGTTCGATCATCGACTCGGTTTCCGAGCGGGTCTGCGCTCGCGCCGTGAGATAGCGCATGACCTCTGAATCTGAGTTCATGGCACTCAATCCGTCGAGATGCTCATCGCTGCAGGGCACCAGGCGTAGCCGCTCGGTCGTGAGCTCAGAATCAAAACCCATGCTGGCTCCCTAAGTGCACCGGCTCGATTGTCCGACGTGTCTTCGTGCCCCGACTTGAGGCTGCGGGCAAGAGCTTCCGCCAATGTCAGCGCTCTGGTCAAATTGCGTAGCAGCGCGAACGACCAGAGTTGCCCGAATGTTGGTAGAGCCCGCACCCCACCCAAACCCACTCTCGCCGGTCTCCGCTCTTCCGCTGGCCCATTTGGACAGGAAGCTGACTGCCTATCGGGCGGCGGCGCGCAGACGTTGATGAGCCTATCGTGACACCCTCTACCGGAGGGCGCCACGATGTCTGCAATCAAGAGATCACCCGCAGTCGGGTACTTAAGGGTCAGCACTCGCGAACAGGGCCGCAGCGGGCTAGGCCTTGCAGCACAGCGCTATGACATTGAGGCCTTCGGAGCGCGCGAAGGGTTCTCCATCAAGTCTTGGTATCAGGATATTCAGACCGGCGCAGGGGCGGATGCGCTGCTGCTGCGACCGGGCCTGGCGACCGCGCTCAAGGAGGCCAAGTCCGCTCGGTGCCCGCTGATCGTCTCGAGGCTCGACCGCCTCTCCCGCAACGTGCACTTCATCGCCGGGCTCATGGAGCACAGGGTGCACTTCGCCGTGGCCCAGCTCGGTCGAGACTGCGATGAGTTCACGCTGCACATCTACGCCTGTCTTGCACAACAGGAGCGCAAGCTCATCTCGGAGCGCGCGAAGGCCGCCTCCCAGATCGCGAAAAGCCGCGGAAGGAAATTTGGGCTGCAATTACGTTCCAAGGCCTGGCGGCGGCGCGTCAGTGCTCTGGGCAGGACCGCAATCATCCAGGAAGCCATGGATCGCGCCCGGGCCTATCGAGTGCAGGTCGAATGGGCGCTGAACCAGCCGGGTCGTGATGGAGAACCCATCTCCTATCGCGCGGCCGCCGAGAAGCTCAATGCGCGCGACATCGCATCCCCCACGGGTCAGCGCTGGAGGGGGCATGCCTTGCAGAGAATGGCACGCCGTCTGGGACTTGATCACCCGCCGGGCTATCTGAAAGACGACGTGGTCGAAGCGCGAGTTCGGACGATCTGGCGGGCGCACCCCGACTGCACCGTAAGCGACGTAGTCGCGCGCGCTGGGCTCGAGCACCCCTTGGGTGTCCGGCGCGCGGGGCTGATCTTGAAGAGGGTTCGTCGAGCTGCAGCGGCGCGCAGCGCGGTGCACAGGAGGGTGGGATGGCACGTCGATCGCAGAACACCGATGCGTATCCGCATCGGAAAGATCCTGGAACACGAGCCGGACTTAACGGGCAGGCAGGTGATCGAGAAGCTCAGTACCGATGCCCCTCCGCGGTTGCATTGGGTTTGGCAGGTCATGAGTGAGTATCACTGGGCGGCACAACGGCCGAGTCTTCATGCGCAGCGCCAGGGACGGCGGTTCTGCAACCTCTGGCGTCCCAAGCGGCCTCGCAAGTCGCGCTCGGCCGGCCCGACGTGGAGAGCCGCACGATGAAGTCCGCCATCGCGTACCTCCGGGTGAGCACTCAGGAACAAGGTCGCAGCGGCTTGGGTCTCGCTGCGCAACGGCACGACATTGAGTCCTTCGGGGCGAAGGAGTGCATGTCCATCAGGACGTGGTACCAGGATATTCAGACCGGTGCCGGCCGGGACGCGCTGCTCATGCGCCCAGGGCTCGCAGGGGCGCTGAAGGAGGCGCGCATCTCGCGCTTGCCGCTGATCGTCTCGAGGCTCGACCGCCTCTCGCGCAACGTACACTTCATCACCGGGCTCATGGAGCACAAGGTGCACTTCGTCGTGGCCGCACTCGGTCGAGACTGCGACGACTTTACGCTGCATATCTATGCCTCGCTCGCAGAAGCGGAACGAAGGATGATTTCCGAGCGCATCAAGGCGGCACTGGCTCGGTCCAAGAAAAAGCTGGGCTTGCGGAATCCAAAGAAATCCACAAAAGCCTTCCGACGGCGGCTCCGGGCCCGTTCTACCGCAGCGGTACGCAAAGCCGCAATAGAACGGGCGGAAGCGTATCGCGTGCAGGTTGAGTGGGCGCTCAGTAACCCCGGGCGAGGGGGTAACCTCATCTCATTCAACGGGGCGGCCGTGAAGCTCAACGAGCAGCATCTGCCCTCTCCGAGGGGTGGCCGTTGGAGTTCGACGAGTATGCGGGCGACGGCGCTGCGGCTCGGGTTGCCCGATCGTCTGGCCTACCTGCCCACCGAAGTGCTTCAAGCGCGAGTCGATGCCGCTTGGAGGCAGCATCCCGGATGGACGGCTCAGCAGCTGATCGCGGAACTCGGGCTTGAGTGCGCGGTCGGTATCGTGCGGTCGCGGGCCGTCGTGAGGCGCAGTCGGGAATCCGTGACCGAGCACCACTGGGCGCAGCGGCGCTTGGGGTGGCCTGTGGATCGGTACACCGCGGCGCGAATTCGCATCAGTGAGATCTGGAAGCGGCACCCGGGATACATCGCAAGAGAGGTGATCCGAGAACTCGGGCCCGAGCACCCGGTACGCATTCAATGGGTTCAGCAAATACTGAGGGACTGCCGGGTCGCCTCCGCGAGGCCCCGCCCGAAGCGGTTGCCGGTTGGACGGCGGCTCCAGGGGACCTTGCGCGGCCGTTAGGGGAGCGACGTCGAAAGTCGCCGTCGGTACGGTGTCGGGGTCGTGGCGCGGATCGCTCGCGTGGCCGGTCGTGACACGCGATCTGGGCGCTCCCAAGCGCCCAAACCTCCCGCACCGCGCCCCACCGGCAATGCTCGCAAACTCCCCCGAAACGCGAGGAGACCTACGGAACGCCGACGCGGAGGATAGCGGTCCCAGGACCAGACCCGATGCGGACGTCAGCACCCATGCAAAAGGAATCGCTCATCCTGCCGCTCGCTCGGTTGCAGGGGGTCACTCCCGCCGGAGTGACCGGGAGATCCACTCAGACGGCCGCCTCAGCGCCGAATTCGAGTTCCGGTGCCGCGACTGAACGGCGTTCGCGGGATGATTTCACTCTGCCACAGGCGATGCAGCTTCTGAGAATCCAAGATGTCTGCCGGCTGCTTCGGATCAGCAAGCCCACCCTGTGGCGGCTGCGTCAGCAACCGGACTTCCCGGAGCCGACCGCTGTCACCGATCGCGTGATCGCCTGGAACAGCCACGACATACAAGCTTGGATCGACCGGCGGCGACGAACGACGTGCCGCTGATCCATCCGATCGCACAGTCTCTCTTCAGCATGCTCTGCGCGCATCGGTTTCCGGAGGCGTCGGCACGTGAGCCTCCGCAATTCCCACCCGCGAAATTTTTCAAAGTGTCCATGGAGGTGTCCATGGCTCATTTTCGGCGAAAAGAGCGATCTGGTAAGTGGCTGTTTTGTTTGATCGGAGCGCCGAGATTTGAACTCGGGACCCCTTGCACCCCATGCAAGTGCGCTACCAGACTGCGCCACGCTCCGACACGATTTCTTCTTCTTGTCCGACTGACCTCACACGGCGCGACGGGGCTTGCCGTGAAACTGGATGATACCCCATCTGGACCGGCCCGGTCACACGAGCACATGGGCCCGCAGTGTCGGTCACGGCCGTTGAGCCGCGCCGTCACCGCCGCAGTATCTTCAGGATATCCTCGAGCTCCGTGCGCACCTGGCGCACGATCTGCTGGCTCTGCGTGGTGTCGGTGCGCGCCTCCTCGCCGGTGAGCTTGTTGCGCGCACCGCCGATGGTGAACCCCTGCTCGTAGAGGAGGCTGCGGATCTGCCGGATGACGATCACGTCCTGGCGCTGGTAGTAGCGGCGGTTGCCGCGCCGCTTGACCGGCTTTAGCTGCGGGAACTCCTGCTCCCAGTAGCGCAGCACGTGCGGCTTGACGCCGCACAGCTCGCTCACCTCGCCGATGGTGAAGTAGCGCTTCCCCGGGATCGGCGGGAGGGTGTCGTTATTCTTTGGCTCCAACATACGCTTCCACGCGCGCCTTGAGTTTCTGCCCCGGGCGGAATGTCACCACGCGCCGGGCCGTGATCGGAATTTCCTCGCCGGTTTTCGGGTTGCGGCCAGGCCGCTGATTCTTGTCGCGCAGATCGAAGTTGCCGAATCCGGACAGCTTCACCTGCTCGCCGTTGGAAAGCGCGGCGCGCACCTCCTCGAAGAAGAGGTCGACCAGCTCGCGCGCCTCGCGCTTGTTGAGACCCAGCTGGTTGAAGAGCGCTTCCGCCATCTCAGCCTTCGTCAAAGCCGCCATAGCTGTCATTCTCGTATTCTCGCGCCCAGCCCGGCGCAAAGGTCCGCAACGATGGACGCGACTGCCCGATCCACGTCCTCGTCTGTAAGAGTGCGAGAAAAATCTTGAAAAATCAAGCCTAAAGCGACGCTTTTTCTACCTTGTTCTACGCCGCCCCCCCGGTATACGTCGAAAATGCGCACCTCGCGCAGCAAGCTCGACGCCGCCAAGGTTACACGGTCGCGCAGGGCACTTAAAGTCACAGTCTCGTCCACCACCACCGCAATGTCCCGCCGCACCTGCGGAAAGCGCGAGACCTCCGCCGCGCGGGGCCGTTCCACGCGCAGAGCGGGACGGAAATCGAGCTCGAACAAGATGGGAGCCTGCGCGAGTCCGAGCTCGCGCGTGAGTCGCGGGTGCAGCTCCCCGATCCACCCTACCGGCTGCCCCGCCTGGCCCGCCCGATCCCTCTCCCCCGCCGTCTGCGGCGAACCGGACGCTCTGCCCGCGCTGCAGCGCAAGATTCGAGCCGACCGTCCGGGATGCAGGCACGAGAGCGCCGCGGCCTGGAACTCGAAGGCGCCGCGATCGCCCGTCGCCTGGAGCAGCGATTCCACGTCGGCCTTCACGTCGAAGAAGTCGACGCCGGTCCGAGCTTCGGCGGGGCTGCCCCACTGCTCGGGCAGGCGGGTCCCGAGCGCGAGACCGGCGAGCGAATCGATCTCCTCGAGCTGGCCCTGCGTCATTGCAAAGCGGGCGCCGCGCTCGAAGAGCCTCACACGGTCTTGCTGGCGGCGCTGATTCTCGAGCGCGACGTGCAGCAGCCCCGGCCACAGCGACACGCGCATGACGGAAAGGTCGCTTGCAATGGGGTTCGCGAGCGGCAGGGCCTCCCGGTCCGGAAAGAGCCGCGACTGCAGCTCCGGATCGACGAACGCGTACGTGATGGCCTCGTGATAGCCGCGCGCGGCGAGGCTCTCGAGCACCCGGCTCTCCGGCGGAATCTCCTCCGGCAGCGAGCTGAAGTGCTGGGCCGACTGCGCCTCCCTCTCGGTGACTGCGTCGTAGCCCTCGATGCGCGCAATCTCCTCGATCAGGTCCGCCTCTATCGCGATGTCGAAGCGGTGCGAGGGCGGCGTCACCGCCCAGCCCTCCGTCGTCCGCGCGACGTTCATCTGCAGCGAGCCGAAGATCGCCTCGACCCGCGCCGGATCGACCGGGGCGCCGAGCAGCCGCGCGAGCTGCGAGCGCCGGAGCCGAACGGGAAGCCGGCGTGGCAAGTACTCCGCCGCCTGGGTGACGACGACGGCTCCGGGCGAGCCGCCGGCGATCGCATAGATGAGCTCGGTCGCGCGCTCCAGGGCTCGCTCCTGATGGCCGGGATCGACGCCGCGCTCGAAGCGCTGACTCGCATCGGTCTGCGCGCCGAGCCGGCGCGCCCGGCCTGCGATCGCGTCGGGCGAGAAATAGGCAACCTCCAGAAAGACATCGACCGCACCCCCGCTCACGGCGGTTCGCTCGCCTCCCATGATTCCGGCGACTCCCACGGCGCCCTCCCCGTCTGCAATGACGAGCACGTCGGGATCGAGCGCCACTCGGCGGCCGTCGAGCAGCTGCAGGGTCTCACCCGCGGCCGCCATCCGCACATGAATGTCCCCCCGCAGCCGGGCTATGTCGTACGCGTGCAGCGGCTGTCCGAGCTCGAGCATCACGTAATTCGTCACGTCGACGATCGGCCCGATCGACCGCATCCCCGCGCGGCGCAGCCTCTCGCGCATCCACTCGGGAGTCGCCGCGCGATTGTTCACGCCGCGAATGACGCGGCCGGCGAACTTGGGGCAGGCCGAGGCCGCATCGAGGTGCACACCGATCCGATCTTTGTTGCGCGGCTTCAACGGCTCGGTCCGAGGGCCGCCGAGCGGCCGGCCGCTGAGCGCGGCGACCTCGCGCGCGATGCCGAGCACCGAGAGGGCATCGCCCCGATTCGGCGTGACATTGAGCTCGAGCACCCAGTCATCGAGCCCGAGGTATTCGCGCAGCGGCCTGCCCACCGGCGCATCCGCGGACAGCTCGAGTATTCCCGCGCTGCTCTCCGCAAGCCCGAGCTCCTTCGCCGAGCACAGCATGCCCTGCGACTCGACACCCCGCAGCTTCGCGGCCGCGATCCTCACATCCCCGGGCAGCACGGCTCCGACCCGCGCGAGCGCCGTGCGCAGGCCCGCCCGGGCATTGCTTGCACCGCACACGATCTGCAGAGGCTCGCCCTCGCCGGACGCGACCCGGCAAATACGCAGCTTCTCCGCCTGGGGGTGCGGCACCGCCTCGAGGATCTCCGCGACGACGACGTCGGAGAACGGCGGCGCCGCCGGCTCAAGCGCCTCGAGCTCGAAGCCCGCCATGGTGAGGCGCTCGCCGAGCTCCTGCGCTTCCCACGGTACGGAGACCCACTCGAGCAGCCATTGACGAGAGACTCTCATGGCGCCTCAGAACGTCGCGAACTGCTTGAGGAACCGCAGGTCGTTCTCGAAGAAGAGCCTCAAGTCGTTGACCCCGTAGCGAAGCATGGCCAGGCGATCGATGCCCGCGCCGAAGGCATAGCCGGTGAAGCGCTCGGCATCGATGCCGCCCGCCTCGAGCACCCGTGGATGAACCATGCCGCAGCCGGCGACCTCGAGCCACCCGGTCTGCTTGCACACGCGGCAGCCTTTCCCGAGGCAGAACACACATGACATGTCGACCTCGGCCGACGGCTCGGTGAACGGAAAGTACGAAGGGCGCAGCCGCATGCGCAGGTCGCGCTCGAAGAACGCCTCGATGAAGCCATGCAGGATCGCCTTGAGGTTCGCGAAGCTGACAGCCTCGCCGACGACGAGTCCTTCGAGATTGTGAAACATCGGCGAATGTGTCAGGTCGGAGTCGCAGCGGTACACGCGGCCCGCCGCAATGATGGAGAGGGGCGCGCCCCGTGCGCGCATCGCGCGGATCTGCACGGGCGAGGTGTGGGTGCGCAGCAGCCTGCCGTCGGCGAAGTAGAAGGTATCGTGCATCGCCCGCGCCGGGTGGTTCGGCGGGATGTTGAGCGCCTCGAAGTTGTGGAAGTCGTCCTCGACCTCCGGGCCCTCGGCAATGTCGAAGCCGGCGCGCTGGAAGAGCGCCTCGATGCGCAAGCGGGTGAGCGTGACCGGGTGCAGCCCTCCCCGCTCCTCTCCCCGTCCGGGCAGCGTCACGTCGATCCGGCCGCTCGCGAGCCGGCGCTCGTCCTCGGCCCGCTCCAGCTCCGCACGGCGCGCCTCGATCGTCGCTTGAACCTCGTCCTTGGCCGCGTTGATCCGCTGTCCCGCAGCCGGCCGCTCGGCGGGCGCGAGCGTTCCGAGCGCCTTCAGCTGCTCGGTGAGCGCGCCCTTGCGGCCGAGCCAGCGCACGCGCGTCTCCTCGAGCGCGGCGAGATCGCCGCTCCCGCCGACTTCGCGCCGTGCCTGATCGAGGAGTCGATCGAGATCGCTCACGTTCCGCGAGCCCCCGGGCGCTGCCCGCCGTCAGGCGATGCCGAGCGCCGTCTTCGCTTGCTGGGCGATCACACCGAAGGCCGCCGCATCGTTCACGGCGAGGTCCGCCAGCATCTTGCGGTCGATCGCGAGACCGGCCTTGTCGAGACCGTTGACCATGCGGCTGTACGAGAGACCGTACGCGCGCGCCGCCGCGTTGATGCGCGCGATCCAGAGCGCGCGGAACTCACGCTTCTTCGCCCGCCGGTCGCGGTATGCGTACTGGCCGGCCTTGATGACAGCCTGCTTCGCCGCGCGATACACCTTGCGCCGGGCGTTGTAGTAGCCCTTCGCCTTCCCCAATACCTTCTTGTGACGGCGCCCCGCCGTCACGCCACGCTTGACTCGTGCCATGAAATTCTCCGTGAGCGGCGCTCACCCCTTTAGGGCGGCGCCGCGGCAGCTTAAGACCTACTTGTGATACGGAAGCAGCCGGACCACGCGGCCCTGGTCGCTTTCGTGCACGAGGCTGCTTCCGCCGGAGCGCAAATGGCGCTTGCGCTTGCGGTCCTTGTGGCCGAGGTTGTGGCGGCGGCCCGCCGAATAGCTCTTGAAGCCCTTCGCCGTCTTGCGAAAACGCTTGGCCGCGCCCCGATTAGTCTTCAACTTGGGCATGATCGCTCCTTACATTTACATAGCCCCGGTCGCCGAGCGCTTGCGCGCCCGCTACGGGCGAACGATTCCAGTCAATTCAATGACCTGGAAGCGTTACTTCTTTTTAGGTGAAAACACCATGACCATCTGTCGGCCCTCCATCAGCGGGTTCTGCTCGATCACGCTATACGGAGCGAGATCGGTGGAAACCCGCGCGAGGAGCTTGCGCCCGATGTCCTGGTGCACCATCTCCCGGCCGCGGAACCTCAAGGTTACCTTGGCCTTGTCACCTTCGGTGAGAAAGCGGACGAGATTACGCAGCTTCACCTGGTAATCCGCCTCCTCCGTCCCAGGCCGGAATTTCACTTCCTTGACCTGGATCTGTTTCTGCTTGCGCTTCGCCGAATGAGCCTTCTTGTTCTGCTCGAAGAGGAACTTGCCGTAATCCATGATACGCACGACCGGGGGTTCCGCGGTCGGCGATACCTCGACGAGATCCAGCTCGGCGGAAGACGCCATTTGGAGCGCGTCGTACCGGGACATGACCCCGGCCTGCGCTCCGTCCGGCCCAATCACCCGCAGCTGCGGCGAGGTGATCTCCTCATTGCGCCGGACGCGCTTTGTTGCTATGGCGATGCGTTAATCCTCCAAAGTTCGGCGCCCGCGGCTCTCGAGCTCGGTCCGGAAGCGTTCTGCGAACGTCTCCACGGACATCGTGCCGAGGTCCTTTCCGCTACGGGTACGCACTGCTAATGAATTCGCGGCGACCTCCTTGTCGCCCACGACCAGTAAGTACGGAACACGCTGGAGCGTGTGCTCGCGGATCTTAAAACCGACCTTCTCGTTACGCAAGTCGGATTCGACGCGAAATCCCTGTTTTTTAAGCGTTTCTGTCGTACGGGCGACGTAATCCCCCTGGGGGGAGGTGATATTCATGACCACCCCCTGAACAGGGGCGAGCCAGGAGGGTAGCCGGCCGGCGTGATGCTCGAGCAGGATGGCAAAGAATCGCTCCAGGGAGCCGAAGATCGCGCGGTGCAGCATCACCGGCGTGCGCTTCTGGCTGTGCTCGTCGATGTAGTGCGCGCCCAAGCGCCCGGGAAGGTTCAAGTCGACCTGCAGCGTGCCGCACTGCCAGTCCCGGCCGATGGCATCGCGCAGGACGAACTCGAGCTTCGGCCCGTAGAAGGCGCCCTCGCCGGGGTTGAGCGAGTACTCGATGCCGGCCGACTTCGATGCCGCCTTGAGCGCCTCCTCGGCCCGATCCCAGACCTCGTCCCCCCCCACCCGCTTCGGAGGCCGGTCGGCGAACTTGATCCGCACGTCGTCGAAGCCGAAATCGCGGTAGATCTCGAGGATGAGCCGCGTCACCGCGACGGACTCCTCCGTGATCTGGTCCTCGGTGATGAAGATGTGCGCGTCGTCCTGCGTGAACGCCCGCACGCGCATGAGCCCGTGCAGGGCGCCCGAAGGCTCGTACCGGTGCACCTTCCCGAACTCGGAGAGCCGGACCGGTAGCTCCCGATAGCTTCTCAACCCATGCTTGAAGATCTGCACGTGGCCGGGGCAGTTCATCGGCTTGATCGCGTAGACGCGCTCGTCGGGCGTGCGCGTGAGGAACATGTTCTCGCCGAACTTCTCGAGATGCCCCGACTGCTGCCACAGGCTCGCGTCCATCAGCTCGGGCGCGCTCACCTCCTCGTAGCCCGCCTCGCGCTGCCGATCCCGCATGTAGCCGATCAGCGTCTGGAACACCCGCCAGCCCTTCGGATGCCAGAACACGGCGCCGGGCGCCTCCTCCTGCATGTGGAACAGGTCGAGCTCGCGGCCGATGCGGCGGTGATCGCGTTTCTCCGCTTCCTCGAGCCGCTTCAAGTACTCGTCGAGCTGCTTCTTGTCGGGCCAGGCGGTGCCGTAGATCCGCTGCAGCATCTCGTTGCGCGAGTCCCCGCGCCAGTAGGCCCCGGCAGCCTTCGTGAGCTTGAACGCCTTGAGCTTGCCGGTCGAAGGCACGTGCGGCCCGCGGCAGAGGTCCACCCAGCTGCCCTGGCCGTAGAGGCTGATCTCCTCGCCCCCCGGGATGCTCGCGATGATCTCGGCCTTGTAGTGCTCGCCCAGGCTCTCGAAGAACCGCACGGCCTCATCGCGAGCCATGACGCGGCGGCTGACGCTCTGGTCGGCCTGCGCGAGCTCGCGCATCCGCGCCTCGATCGCGGCGATGTCCTCCGGCGTGAAGGGCCGCTCGTACGCAAAGTCGTAGTAGAAGCCGTCCTCGATGACGGGGCCGATCGTCACCTGGGCCTGCGGAAAGAGCTCCTTCACCGCCTGCGCGAGCAGATGGGCGGTGGAGTGCCGGATGATCTCGAGGCCTTCCGGATCCTTTTCGGTGACGATCGCGAGGCGCGCGTCCGCGCCGATGACGTAGGAGGTATCGACCAGCTTGCCGTCCACGCGGCCGGCGAGCGCCGCCTTGCGAAGGCCCGGGCCGATGCTCGCGGCGACCTCGTCCACCGTCACCGGATGATCGAAATGGCGCTGGGCGCCATCAGGCAATGTCACGACGGGCATGAACGGTCTTGAGCCAAGTGAAAAATGGTAGGCGCGAGTGGGATCGAACCACCGACCACCACCATGTCAAGGTGGTGCTCTACCACTGAGCTACGCGCCTGTCGACCTTCTGCCGAGCGATGGAGCTCGCGCTACCGTGGCCAGTTCTGTGCGATCACCGGGACGGGCACGATACCGAAGGCCAACCGGCGAGGCAAGCGGGTCCGCGCCGCCGCGAGCCCTCATTCAAGCACTTGTGCGGCAAGCACTTATCCGCGCGCACGGGGCGAGGCCGCGAGACCTGAGCTCGAGCCTCCCTCACCCCGCCGAAGCGCGCCCCGCGAGGCCCAGCTCGACCTGCTTCAGCCGCTCGATCTCGTCTCGGAGCCGCGCGGCCTCCTCGAACTCGAGGTTGCGGGCCTTCTTGTACATCTCCGACTCGAGCTTCTTGATCTGGCGGACGAGGGCCTCGGGACGCAGGTCCTGGACGCTTGGGGTCTCCTCGCCCTTTGCCGTGCGCCGGCGGTCGGTCGGTGCCGCGCCCTGGGCCCGCGCGCCCTCCATGATGTCCATCACCCCTTTTTGGATGCCCCGCGGGGTGATGCCGTGGACGCGGTTGTACTCGATCTGCTTCTGGCGGCGGCGGCGCGTCTCATCGATCGCCCGGCGCATGGAGCCGGTGACGGTATCGGCATAGAGGATCGCCCGCCCGTGGATGTTGCGCGACGCGCGTCCCATCGTCTGAATGAGGGAGTTGTCGGAGCGCAAAAACCCCTCCTTGTCGGCATCGAGGATCGCGACGAGCGAGACCTCCGGCATGTCGAGCCCCTCGCGCAGCAAATTGATGCCGACCAGCACATCGAAGCGGCCGAGCCGCAAGTCGCGGATGATCTCGGTGCGCTCGACGGTCTCGATGTCGGAGTGCAGATAGCGTACGCGCACGTCGTGATCGTGCAGGTACTCGGTCAGGTCCTCGGCCATGCGCTTGGTGAGCGTCGTCACGAGCACCCGCTCCTCGACCGCGACGCACTTGCCGATCTCCGAGAGCAGGTCATCCACCTGGGTCCTCACCGGGCGCACCTCGACTTCCGGGTCGACAAGCCCCGTGGGCCGCACGATCTGCTCGACGATCTGGGAGGAATGCGTCTTCTCGTACTGTGCCGGTGTCGCCGAGACGAAGATCATCTGCGGAGCGAGCTCGACCCACTCCTCGAACTTGAGCGGCCGGTTGTCGAGCGCGGAGGGTAGACGGAAGCCGTACTCGACGAGCGTCTCCTTGCGCGAGCGGTCGCCGCGATACATCGCCCCGAGCTGCGGGATGGTCTGATGGCTCTCATCGACGACGAGCAACGCGTTGCGCGGCAGGTAATCGAACAGGCACGGCGGCGGCTCTCCCCGCGCCCGGCCGGACAGATAGCGCGAGTAGTTCTCGATGCCGGCGCAGTATCCGACCTCCTTCATCATCTCCATGTCGAACCTCGTGCGCTGCTCCAGCCGCTGCGCCTCGAGGAGCTTTCCGGCCTCGCGCAGCTCCGCGAGCCGCTCGCGCAGGTCCTCGCGGATCTGATCGACAGCGCCGATCAGCCGCTCGCGCGGCGTCACGTAGTGCGTTCCGGGATACACGGTGAACCGCGGGACCTTCCGCGACGCCGCTCCGGTGAGCGGGTCGAACACCGCGATCGAGTCGATCACGTCGTCGAACAGCTCGACCCGCACCGCTTCGCGGTCGGATTCCGCAGGGAAGATGTCGATGACATCGCCCCGGACACGGTACGTGCCCTGCGTGAGGTCGAGCTCGTTGCGCGTGTACTGCATGTCCGCGAGCCGGCGCAGGAGCTTGCGCTGGTCCATGTGGTCGCCGCGCACGAGGTGCAGGACCATCGACAGATAGGCCTGCGGATCCCCGAGGCCGTAGATCGCCGAGACCGTCGCGACGATGATCGAGTCCGGCCGCTCGAGCAGCGCCTTCGTCGCCGAAAGGCGCATCTGCTCGATATGCTCGTTGATCGAGGCGTCCTTCTCGATGTAGGTGTCGCTCGAGGGGACGTACGCCTCGGGCTGATAGTAATCGTAGTAGGAGACGAAGTACTCGACCGAGTTCGCCGGGAAGAACTCGCGAAACTCCCCGTAGAGCTGCGCGGCGAGCGTCTTGTTGTGCGCGAGGACGAGCGTCGGGCGCTGCACGGCCTGAATCACGAACGCAATCGTCGCCGTCTTGCCGCTCCCCGTGACCCCGAGCAGCGTCTGGTGCGCGAGTCCGCTCTCGAGGCCCTCGACAAGCTTGGCAATGGCCTCAGGCTGGTCGCCGGCCGGCGTGTAGTCCGCGACCAGCCTGAATTCCGTCCGATCCATGCACGTGCCTCCACGAGCGCCGCGTTGCACGCCCGCAACATTGGTGGCCCCGAGTCTGTTCCCGTAATATAGCTGATGCCCCTGTGCTCGAACGACTACGTCCAAGGAACCCAGTGAGCCTACCTGTTTCGCGGCGCGTTCAGCGCGTCAAGCCGTCCCCGATCCTTGCCGCCACCGCTCGCGTCGCCCGGCTCAAAGCCGAAGGACGAGACGTGATCGGCCTTGGCGCGGGAGAGGCGGATTTCGACACGCCGCGGCACATCGCCCAGGCCGGCGCCGACGCCATCAAGAACGGATTCACGCGGTACACGGGCATCGAAGGCCTCAACGAGCTGAAAGACGCTGTGATCGCGAAGTTCGAGCGCGACAACGGCATTCGCTACGAGCGCGCCCAGATTCTCATCTCCGCGGGCGCCAAGCAGACGATCTACAACCTCTGCATGGCCGTGCTCGACCCGGGCGACGAAGCGATCATCCCCGCGCCTTACTGCGTCTCCTATCCCGACATGGTGCTGCTTGCGGACGGCCTGCCGGTCACGCCGTTCGCCGGCGCCCCGCAGGGCTACAAGATCACGCCCCGCCAGCTCGCGGCCGCCATCACGCCGAAAACTCGCCTGGTGTTGCTCAACAGCCCCTGCAACCCGACGGGCGCCGCGTACACGCGGGCGGAGCTGCGGGCGCTCGGCGAGGTGCTGCTGCAATGTCCGCGCATCGTCATCGGCACCGACGACACGTACGAGAAGATCTACTGGGGCGGCGAGCCGTTCTGCAGCCTGCTCACCGCGGTGCCCGAGCTGTACGGCCGGACTGTCACCATCAACGGCGTCGCCGAGGCCTACGCGATGGCCGGCTGGCGGCTCGGCTACTGCGGTGGCCCGAAGGAGCTCATCACCGCCATGGCGACTATCCAGGGCCAGTCCACCTCCAGCGCATCGAGCATCTCGCAGAAGGCGGCGGTCGCGGCACTGAACGGCGACCAGGCCTGCGTCGGGGAGATGAGCCAGACGTTCAAGGCACGCCAAGACTTCATCGTCGCCGGACTCAATGCCCTCCCCGGCGTGTCCTGCGCGCCCGGGGCGGGGACCTTCTACGCCTTCGCCGATGTCAGCCGGGCGATGGCTGCACAGGGTTGCCGCGACGACGGCGAGCTCGCCGAGCTGCTGCTCGAGCGCGCCGGCGTCGCGGTGCTGCCGGGCGGCCCCTACGGCGCGGCAGGTCACATCTGCGTCTCGCTCGCTTGCAGCATGCAGACGCTCGAGAGGGCGCTCGAGCGAATGCATCGCGTGCTGGCCTCCGGGCCCGTCGTCGCCAAGACGGCGTAAAGCCGTCCGCGAGTGCCGCGAGCGGGCGGCAATGGACTGGAAACTCCTGGCCGACGCCGTCGTCCTGGCGCATTTCGCCTTCGTCGTCTTTGTCGTGACCGGGGCCTTTCTCGCCTGGCGATATCCGCGCGTGCTCTTCGCGCACGTGCCCGCGCTGCTCTGGGGCATCTGGATCGAAGCGAGCGGCATGATCTGCCCGCTCACCCCGCTCGAGAATCATCTCCGTATGCTCGCGGGCGAGGCGGGCTATCCCGGCGGATTCGTCGAGCACTACGTCATCCCGGTGCTCTACCCTCTCGGGCTGACGCGCCACATCCAGTGGGTGCTCGCCGCGGTGCTGATCGCGCTCAACGTCGTGGGATACGCCGGGCTCTTCGTGCGAGCCCGCTCGCGCCGACGGTGATCCAGGTCATCCCCTTCGCTCGGGTCTGAGCCGGCGTTGCTTGACGGAGCGTGGAGCCGTCCCCACAATTCGCCGCTCCTTATCTAGAGCCCGTTCCCCGGTAGCTCAGCGGTAGAGCGTCGGACTGTTAATCCGTTGGTCGTTGGTTCGATTCCAACCCGGGGAGCCAACTAATCCTGAAAAAACAAGTGCTCGTGGCGACGGCCGGTCGCCCTGCCCTGTCATTGGCACACTCCTGGCACAGCTTGGCACAGCTCGCGTAGAATCGCCGCATTCCAGTCCATCCGATGGCGGGAGTGCGCCATGCCAACGATCCGCGAGCGGGCAAAGAAGGACGGCAAACGGGTATTCCATACCCAGGTGCGCGTGGCCGGCTTCCCGGCCCGCACCGCGAGCTTCACGACCAGACGAGCCGCCGAGCGCTGGGCGACGACCGTCGAAGCCGAGATGATCGAGGGCAAGCACTTCAGGAGCGTCGAGGCGCGCAGGCGTACGCTCGCCGAGGCGATCGATCGCTACCTTGCCGAGGTCCTGCCCAGCAAGCGCGACGCCCGGACGCGCCGCGCCAGACTGCTCTGGTGGAAGGAAAAGCTCGGACGCCTGAAGCTCGCGGAGATCACCCCAGCCATTCTGGTGGAGTACCGCGGCAAGCTCTCCCGCGAGCCGTTCACTCGCGCCAAGCCCGATTCCAAGCGATCGATCATCGAGGGCGAGGCACCGCGCTACACCCGCACGGGCAGCACCGTCAATCGCTTCCTCGCCTACCTGTCGCACGTGCTCACGGTCGCGCGGCGCGAGTGGCATTGGATCAGCCATAACCCGTTCGACGGCGTGAGCAAGCTCAGCGAAGGCCGCGGCCGCGTGCGCTTTCTGTCCGACGACGAGCGCAAGCGCCTGCTCAAAGAGACCGCGAAGGACGCAACGCTGCACACGTTCGTCGTGCTGGCACTGTCCACCGCGGCCAGGGCTGGCGAGCTGTGGCATCTCAGATGGTCGGACGTCGACTTGAGCGAAGGCCGACTGCTGCTACGGGTCACAAAGAACACGCAGCCGCGCACGGCGTGGATCCAAAGCGAAGCCCTGCGATTGCTGGCCGAGCACGGCAAGGTACGCCGGCTGGGTGACGACCGCGTGTTCGTCAGCCCGACCGGACGGCGCTATCGTTATGACAAGGCATTCAGTTCGGCGTGCGAGGCCGCCAACGTCGAGCGGTTCCGGTTCCACGACCTCCGGCACAGCGCTGCGACCTACTTGGCCCGCGAGGGCGCAACCGAGCAGCAGCTGCGGGCCATCGGCGGGTGGAAGTCCGCCGTGGTGAACCGCTACGTGCACTTGGCCGCCGCGGACGCCAAGGCGGTGGTCGCAAAAATGAACGAGAAGATTCTCGGCAAGTGATCCTCTCGTGTTCAACTCCGCGTGAGAGCGCTCACGACGCCGCGCGCTGTCGCACCGGCTCGACGTAGCGCTCGGGGTCGACGACGATGCGCCGCCCGATGCGACGGAACGCATCCGCAAGTCCGCGCTCATGCCGGTGGCGGTAGAGCCAGCGCCATGCGTGGAGGGTGCCAGGGTAAGTGATGCCCGCCGCGCGCAAGCCTGCGGTGTCAGTCAGGGCGACCAGCTTGGAAATCGTGGCCACGGAACGTCACTCCATTCGCTGCGTTACTTCCAGCCGTGCTGCCAATCCTCACCCGGGCAACGTGCGAGAAGCGCAAGCGCCGAGCACGGGCTCAGGAGGCGGCCGGGCGCGCGTCTTCAGGGGGTGTCGGGGCGCAGCCCTGACCAAGGTGTGTTCGTGACAATTCCGGACTCGGTCCGGAATTGTTAGACGAACACCTACCTTGTACAGGGTGGCCGACGGTTTCCACGCCGGAGGCTTCTCGGAGGCACTGCGGTTGCCGGCCCCGGGATTGAAGCCATGGCCGGCGGACAATCCAACAAGCCTCGATTCGTCGGTGTACGGATGTCGATCGCCGATGCCGAGGACCTGCACCGTCAAGCCCTCGAATGTGGGCTCACGATCTCCGAGCTCACCCGCCAGCGCATCACGGGACGGACAGTGATCAGCCGCACCGACACGGAGACCGCGAGCAGCATTGATCGGCTGAGCCGGGTGCCCAAGCACCTGTACCCCGAGGGTCAGGGCGGGGCAAACTCGGAGGAACGCAAGCGGTGGTGGGCCCTGGTGACCGAGCTCGAGCGCGCGGCAAGGGCGCTGTATCGGTCAGGAACGGGTTCGGACTGACATGCTCGCGAAGGCCCGCGTATGCGTGCGCATCCTGTCCGTGACGACATCGCAGATTGCGCGCCACTTTGCCTTATTCATCTAGCCGATCCTCATGAGCCGGCCGCTCGTCTGAAAATCCAGTTTCCTGGACGCCGGCAATCGGCCGTACGCGTGCGGTGGGAGAGGAGTCCTGCCTGCTCGACCGTTGGCTGTTGAATGGCTGGCTTGATGCCAATGCGTGGCAACGTGGTGCAGCGCGACATTTGACTCAGGTCGCTTTCATGGTGGTCGCGGCGGCATCGCCACGGTAAGCTGTCGTAAAAGATCGATACTTCTCGTCGCCGTCTCGGTCTCGTGTCTTTTCGGGGAGACTGCTCAGCCATGAACATTCACAGACGATCCTTCGTCAACGCCACTCTCCTGGGCGCAGCCGGCGCGCTCTCGCCGACGGGACGCTTGTGGGCCGATAGCGCGGGCTCTCGTGCAGGTCAGGCAGAGATCGCTGCGCGAACCGGCTCGGGGAAGTCGATCTCCCTCAGCGCATCTGAGATCAAAGAATTCGACGCGAGTATGCGCGGTGACCTCATTCGCGCGAGCGACGCAGGCTATGACGCCGCCCGGCGGCTGTGGAATCCCGCATTCGATCGTCATCCGGCACTGATCGCCCGCTGCAGCGGCGCGGCTGATGTCGTTCAGGCCGTCCAGTTCGCCCGGTCGCACGACCTGCTCACGGCCGTGCGCGGCGGCGGTCACAGCTTCTCCGGCCAATCCGGATGCGACGGCGGACTGGTGATCGATTTGTCGGCAATGAAGGGCATCCGCGTCGACCCAATGCACCGGCGGGCCGAAGCAGAGCCCGGTGTCCTTCTCGGTGAATTCGATCAGGAGACCCAGGCGTTCGGGTTGGCGACAACCCTCGGCACTGTTCCGGATACCGGCATTGCGGGCCTCACGCTCGGCGGCGGCTTCGGCCGATTGGATCGCAGATTTGGGCTCGCCTGCGACAATGTACAGGCGATCGATATCGTCACCGCGGACGGCAAGTTCCGCCATGCGAGCGCTCAAGAGAACCGGGACCTTTACTGGGGAGCTCGCGGCGGGGGCGGCAACTTCGGCGTCGTGACGAGCTTCGACTACCAGCTGCATCCGCTCGGGCCGAACGTCCTGGCGGGCTACCGACTGCATCCGTTCGACCAGGCGCGGCATGTTCTTACGACACTTCGAGAGTTCTCAGAGACCATGCCCGATCAGATGTATTTCACGGCAAGTGTTGGCCGGACACCCAAGCTTCCTCCTCCAGGGCTGTACGTCCTCTACGAGGTGGTCTACAGCGGTACACCGAGTGAGGGTGAGCGTCTCCTCGCACCCCTCAAGAAGCTCGGCAAGCCCATCTTCGACAGCGTGACCGTCAAAACCTACGTCGAGGCGCAAGGGGGAACCGGGAAAGTGCGCGCCACGCCGAGCGACACGGTCAGCTACTACAAATCCGGCTTCGTCGGAGATCTGTCCACCGATCTGATCGACGAGATGATCCAGCGCTTCGAGGGCTCCCCACCGGTGGTGGATAGACTGATACTCTTCCGCCTGGGCGGTGAGGCAGGACGGGTGAAGCCGGATGCCACGGCGTTCTGGAACCGGTGGATGAAATACGCGCTGCTTCTCGTTGGCCAATGGACGCCCGCGCACAACGAGGAGAGCCTGAGAACCGCCAGAGCCTTCTGGGGCGCTTTCGAGCCATTCACGCGCAACTATTACGTCAACACGGACGTGAACGACGACGAACAGCGGCTGCGCGCGACTTATGGCGACAACTATCCGCGCTTGATGCGACTGAAGGGCCAGTACGACCCAACGAATCTGTTCAGGCTCAACGCGAATATCAAGCCCACTGTTCAGAGCTAAGGTGTAGGGTTGTCCGACGATTCCGGACCCCGTCCGGAATCGTCACAACCCCTTGGTCAGGGCTGCGCCCCGACACCCCCAGAAACCCTCGCCATGTCGGCTCCCGACGCCGTGCTCGGCGCTGCGCTTCTCGGCAGTTGCCCATCGAACGGTCTGAGCGGGCGCGCCAAGCCCCGCTCGGGACGCACGGGCCGCAAAGGTTGCGTGTAATGCCTCTCGGGCCCTCATCGATATTGCGGATGCGAAAGCGGAGCGACGAACTCTACGGGGCCACACGTCCAACTAAGCTGTAGCCCCGTCGCCGAATAGCAACCGCTGTATCCTCGGACGCCGGCGCTTTTCGGCGCGCGCAAGATCGTAGGCGATTTGCATATTGAGCCACGACTCGGCGGAGGTCCCGAGCGCCGCGGCCAGCCGGATGGCGAGCTCTGCGCTCACGGCTGCATGGCCATTCAGGACGCGCGAGAGCGTCACCCTGGACACACCGAGTCGCTTTGCGAACGCGGTGACCGTCAGCTGCCCCATGACGGTGTCTGCCAGGATCTCGCCCGGATGGGGAGGATTGTGCATACGCGCCATGATGTCTGTCCCTCAGTGATAATCCTGGTAATCCACAAGAATGGCATCCTGCCCCTCGAAAGTGAACGTGAGGCGCCAATTCTTGTTCACCTTCACGGCCCAATGTCCGGCCAGATCGCTCGTGAGCGGATGCCAGTCCCAGCCGGGCAGATTCATGTCCTCGGGATGCACCGCTACATCGAGGGCACCAAGCTGCAATCGCAGGCGCCGCGCGTGCTCCGGCCGGATACCGGCCTTCGAGCCTGTCCTGAAGGCAGGTACGCGCCTTGGCGAGAGCTTTGGGGGAGAGTGTCCATATTTTTGTGTGATCGGGCCATACTTCCCGAAGGAGGGATGTAATGCCCCGGACCTCCAGACTGAGTCCAGAGTTATGGGCTGCTGCGTCTCGACGTTCGAGAGTCCGATCGCCTTGGCGTAAACGATCTGGCCTTGAAAGACCACTGCGACGACAGTCGCCGCGTTCTGGCCCTTGTCCGTTTGCGTGCGCAGCTGTTCATCGAATCGCTCCGACGGCGAGCCCGCGCTTTGGGCAAGACACGGCGCGGCCATCATCAAGATCGCGAGGGCGATCGCGCTGCAAGGGCCATACTTCATCGGCTTGCCTCCCCATTTGTTTCGATCGGCCGGTTTGCGGGTCGTTTGAGACGCTGCCGGGGCGTTTCTCGTACGTCTCGCAGACATTATCGCCCCTGGGGCGGCAGCTGCAACTCCGCGACATTCCGCTGTGTCTGTGCAGCGCACCAGATCTGAATGCCCGCCGTCTGGAAATTTTGGAGTGAGATCGAACTGACAGCTTCTGGCCGACTTTTGCTGCCGAATTACTCTATAAGGCGAATGTCGGCGCCTCCGACTGCAGAGCGTCGCAGTGAGATCTCGTGCGGCGTATCGAGGCCGAGCAGATTCTGGCTCCTTAAAAAGGCGCGGGCGGCCCCGAGCGACTTGACCTTGATGCGCAGGATTGTCAATCGGTCCTCGTCAGACGCGACCAGATGGATGGCGGGACCCGAGCCCAACTCCCAGCGCGCCCCCAAGGTCGAAGCCCGTCCTAGGAGGTTTTGCCAGTCCCGCAGTGCGGCAGTGAGGTCGCGCACGCCCAGCACGAGCTCTGTGGCCGATTCGATCCCAAGAGGGCCACCGCCGTGGTCCTTAAGCACCTGCGCAAGCCTGGCGCGGCGTGCGGGGACGTTGAAGGTATACTTGCAGAAGAAGGCAGTCTGGGCTGGTGGCAGACTCGTTTGTATCACCGTCCAGGAAAGCTGCTCCTTGCCGGAGCGATCCTTCTGATAGAACGGCGCGGGCATCCCGTGCTTTAGCCCTCGAGCGTCCAGCCAGGCAACTATCTCCGACACAGAGCTGGGCTCCAGTGCAAAAGCCGCAAGACCCTTGTCCGCCTTCTGCGCCTGGTTCCTTGCCGACCGGGCGGTATCGGGCGCCATCTTTACGACTTCGAAGTTCACATTGCCGACGCTCACACCGCCACTCGCAAACGCTCCGTAGGACTGGTACGGCCACGCGACCGGCAGAGCGAGTTTTTCAGAAAGCAGGCGAAAGACCGGCTTTGGGTCATTCGTCAGAATCAGGATGTGATCGACCTGACGTACGAGGTCGGCTCCCGTAGGGCTCGACGATTGGGCGAAGGTGGTCCCGAATAGGCACAACAGGCACGCCAGCGCCCGCAGGAGATGACGTGAGCAGGGATTCTGGCGAATACGCATGGTCGGACTCCAAGGCTAGCAGGCTGCTGAAAAAGCCCGGATTTTGAAGATCTTGTGCATTTCTTGAAACGCGATCGAATTGTGCTCGAAGCGCTGTTCGGCCGGCGGTGCTGCTGCGATCATTGAGTTCGTCGCCCTTTTGCATTTGCGGTTCCCTTCGGCAGGTGCAGATATTCATCGGCCACAAGACGCCCGTCGAATAGCCGGCTTACCGCGGGATTGCTCACGCCCTCCTCAGCTCCTCCGCCAACTCGCGGCACCGAACTATCGCGTCCTCCGCCGTAGTAGAGTCGCCAGCTCCGCAAAATCTGTGTCGTGCGTGACGAGAGTGAATCCTGTGACTTTGGCGTGCTGCCACAGGATGCGATCGTCTGCTCGATCGAGGCCGAGCAGACGAGCCTGGCTCGAATCCGGGAACACATCGGCCAACCGCGTGCAAAGCTTGAAGCTGAGGTTCTGGTCGAACAACAGCTTCATGCTGCAGTCAGAATGCGTCTTTCACGGTCGGCAGTGTACGCCAGACAAGCGCGGATATCTTCCTCCGTGAGCTCAGGATAGTCGCTGAGGATTTCCTCGTGAGTCATGCCGGCTGCCAGCCACCCGAGCACGTCTGCCACGGAGATGCGCATCCCGCGAATACAGGGTCGCCCGCCGCGCTTACCGGCCTCCAGAGTAATGTGATTCCGCCATGACACGGAGCTCAGAATACGCCCCTGATGCTTGCGAGGACAAATTGGAGTGGCCACCGACGCAACAAGGACGTTCGGACCTTCCAGATACGCGCATCAGATCGATTGACACGGGAAATGAGGCCCCGACACCTATGAGAGAAACGAAGAGTCGCACTCTGCTCGCCACGATGACCCAGGAGCCGTTCCAGCCGGTTCGGCTCTACTACTCCATCCCGGACCGGGCCTTCGTAACCGAGAAGCTTCGCGCCCTCCAATGCATGGTCGAGGTGCCGGCCGAGCGATGCTGGCAATGGCTCTTCCACGCCGAAGCCGCCTCGCTCCGATTCCGGGGTGGTTACGACGATGTCCCGAAAGAAAGACGACCCATCGTTCTCGCCCGGCTGCGCTTCCCGCGGAACGACGGCATGACGTTGCAGACCAATTCGTTCGACAGGGCGATCGGCGCTGCTCGGTTCTTGGCGCCACGGCTTGGGAAGGAGGTCGTGGCGATGCGGTGCCGCGTGGTCAACCGGCTCTTCGCCGCAGAGGAGGGATTACCTGTCGAGCTGATGAAGACTCTCGACCAGGACGTCACGGTGATAGATCCACGGCACGCTGAGGCGGCATACGAACGAGACTTCGCGGGCGTGCGGACCATGCAGGATTTCGAGCACGTCGCCGCGGAACGCATCAAGCACAAGCTCGAGAGCAAGGACGACGTTCCAGTGGTCGAGGATTTCCCGTTGGCCCCCGAGGAGGAGACGCCCGATTTCAGTTACCTGTCGACGACGCTGCGATTCCGCGCTGTCCGCGCGATCGAGCACTGGCGCGGCAATACCCACCTGACCCTGACCGCGATCATCGTGCGTACCGTCGAGCAGGGGCGCGTCGGCGACAGCCCGGAGGGCCCTGCACCAGGGGCGGCCCCTCGTGAGCCGGCAGCCTGAACCCCAAGCGACGCCCGTCTCCAGCCGACTCCAACCGCTGCCGGGTCTCAGCGCTTCGGCGGCGGAGGATCGCGATGCCGGATGCGCAGCAATCCGGGAGATATCACCGTGAATCTCCCGATCATCTCTGAACTGTGGCTCTTGACGGCATCGAGTACAATGCTCTTCTTGGATGCGGCCGAAAGCCCCTCCAGCCGAATCAGAACGACGCCAGAATTCACCAGGCGCTGTCGAAAAACGAGCTCTCCAAAATCCTTGTCGCACGTCACCAGGAGACTCTGCGTATCGTTGGCTGCCGCCATGACCTCTTTGTCGCCGCTTCCAGCCCCCGCTTCAGCGAAATATTTCACGCCGTAGCCACCGGCTCTGAGGGCATCGACGATAGCTCTATCGACGCCCTCATCCGCGACAAGGTTCATGCCGCGGACAGCGGATAGATGACGTCGGCCCTGAGGGCCTGTGCTCCGAACTCAATCGCGGCAAGCACCGCCTGTCGAGTCAGACGCGGATGCGCCTCCAGCACCTGCTCGATCGTCTCGCCGGCAGCCAATTTGTCCAGGATGTGCTCCACGGTGATTCGGGTCCCTCGTACCACCGGCTTGCCCATCATGACCGCAGGATTGCTTTCGATTAGCGCATTCATCGTCTGTCGCCTCAGGCTTTTCGGATGGTCCGTCCCCAGGGGCCCCACATCCAAAATTATACGCAGGACGCGTCCTGCACATCGGACGGCGTGCTTTGGCACACCCTTGGCACACTTGCTGCCCCAATGCTCCACATTTGGCCTCCGCGTCCCACCACTAAGTCATTGAGTTAATTGGTGGTGGATGGTGCGGAGGGGTGTGCCCCGCAGACTGTTAATCCGTTGGTCGTTGGTTCGATTCCAACCCGGGGAGCCAGTGAAATCAGTGAGTTACCGTCCTTCTGCTCCAACCTCCTAAGGCTGGAAACTCCCACTGGTGCCTGTATGGTGCCTGTATAGCGCCAGCTGCCAATGGACTTCCATGGCCGTCCATGGACAACATTGCCGCACACATCTGAGTCGCCTGACGCGGCCTCGAATTTCAAAGTCTGTGCGCTTTCAGCTGGACCATCTGCAAGGCTGGCGGCGGCGGCGGCGAATCGATGATCCGCGGTTGCTGAAGCAATCGCTGGTCTCATGAGGATGCAGCCGGCGGGTTAGTAGGTGATAATAACCTGTGTCGATGAAACCATAATTGGACTGTGCTATTGTAGGTTTCTAAAACCAGCACGGGGCATTCCGATGAAGCCGCAGACAATTATTCCAGCTCAGATCCGGGCGGCGCGCGCGCTGCTGGGGTGGTCCCAAGACGATCTGGCGACACAGGCGGGAGTCGCGTTGACTTCGGTTCGCGACCTCGAGGCGGAGAAGCGCGCCGGGGAGTCCGGGACCTCGGCCAGCGTGCGGAAGGCTCTGGAGAACGGCGGCGTGATCTTCGTGTCAGGTGAATTGGATGCCGGACCCGGGGTGCGCCTGGTCGGAAAGCGTCCCAACATCGTGAGGCGTCCGACGACGGGCAGCATGATGAAGTGGGACGGAATGCCCCTCGAGGTCGAGTTCAAGGGTAAGACCTTCACTGTTTTCATCAGTCGCGAGGCTATCGAGGACCTCGGTCGGCTGAAGGGCACTGAGCCACCCGAGCAGTGGGTGAAGGTGTTCGACAAGCACGAAGGCACCATCCTCGACGGAATCGTCGATGCCTTCAAGAAGGAAGACCGATGGGACAAACAAGGTCGCCTCTACGTCACCAGCAGCCACATTGCCGAGCTGAGGGACTAGACACGCATGCTGAGCCCTGGCCGAGTCGAGGCCACCCGGATGATCGAGACCCTTGAGGATGCAGAAAGGCGGTTACTCCACGAGCGCGCCACGCGGGCGCGCCGCGCCTTCCGCCGTGCCGTCCGCCCGATCTACGCCGTTGCAGGCGACGGACCCAACCCGATCATGCAGCACATTGGCAGCTGCATCCTCCTTTCGATCGACGGCCACCGCGTCGTCGCGACAGCAGCGCACGTCCTCGACAACCGCGCTCACGGCCTCTTGTCCGTTGGCGGCGTCGTTGGCACGCACCCGGTGCCCATCGTCAACGGCATGCTCAGGACCACCACTGCGCCGCTGGGAGATCGACAGCGAGACGCGAATGACTGTGGTTTCTGGCTGATACCAGAGGCTGCGCTGGCCACGCTCGGCGCCGTCGAATTCCTGGACGCCTCGCGGATCTCGCACAACCGGGCATCGTCGGACCACCGCTATTACATGGCCATGGGCTATCGCCGGTCTCGCAACAAGAAGACCGTCAACCATCGCCGTAAGGCCATCGAGACACGCGCCTCAACCTACAGTGGGAGCCTCCTGCCGATCCCGGAGCCGGCCAAGAAGCTAGGCTTCCTCGATGGACAACACTTCTTCCTGCACTTCGACGAGTGTGCCGAGGACGAGGCTGGCGCCCAAGTGAACGCCTTTGGACCACGGGGATTCAGTGGGGGTGCCCTCGTGGACCTCGGTGATTTCAGGCCTGCGCAGGTCTACGCGAGCGCAGACAGCTGGCGGCCGCTGCTGAGCGGCATGCTTATCGAGCACCGGGATGACTATAGGGGAATGGCACTCAGTTAGGCCGCCAGCCGTCGAGGACGGCCGTGTCGGCGGATGATTGCGCGAGCACGACGGCGGGTGGTCTGCAAGCGTGGGAAGGCTTTGGGTCGCTGCTTGATGACGCGGGGTTCGAGCCGTCCAGGTCGCCTCCCGACCCGAACCTGGGCGATTACGCGGAACAGTCCGAGGATGTCTTCTGGCGCGTCGGAGAGAAACTGTCGGCCACTCCAGGCCACCCACACCTGAACGGTATGTTTGAAGCTGAGCTGTCGCGGCAGAATGCCTGCCAGGAAGGCCGCTTGCGCCATCAGCAATCGGATCAGATTGTAGGCGAGCATGTACACCCACAGCTCCTTCTCGCACATCTGCGGGCTCTTGCAGCTCAGTTTCTCCATTCCCAGCGTCGTCTTGATGTTGCGCAAGTCGAGCTCGACGTTCCAGCGCAGCCGAAAGAGCCGGCCGAGCTCACGTTTGCAGACCTCGCGCGGATTGAGGAAGGAAGTGACCAGCACCTTCTTGCCGACTTGCACTTCCCGCAGCGTCAGCTCGCGCGGAAAGCTCTCGTACTCCTGCGCGCTCATCCATTGGGGCCGCACTGGGCGTGTCCATTGCACCACGTGCTCGCGCACGCCGAGCTTCTCCCCAGTGCGAAAGTCGGTCGTGCGCGCCCCGTGCTGCTCGAAGAGGAAGTCCACCCCGCGCGAGAGCAGATCGGCGATGAGGAAGTAGCTCGCGTAGTAGCTATCGGCCACCATCACATCGCCTCGGGTGAAGCTCTCTTTCAGGGGTCGGAACAAGCCATGCTCGCCCGTTCCCTTCCCTTTGTACGGGCCCAGCGCCACATCGAGCACCGCGCCGTGGTCCAGGGAGATCACCCCGACGAGCCGCGCGATCGGGAAGCCCGCTCCGCGCTTCTGCTGGTTGTGCTGGGGAAACACCTCCTGGTTCTCGGGTGTGTCCGCCATCAGCGTCGTCGAGCCATCGACCAACTTCACCGACCGACCGCGCCAGCGCCACGCCACCGGGGTGTGCGCATCGAGCCCCGCTGCCACACGATGCGCCAACTCCCGCACCATCTGCTGCGGCATACGCTGGCGCGCCATGCAGTACGCGCCGGTGGCCGCGCTCTGGGCCTGAAGCCCGCTCAGCAGACGGTTGACCACCGCCTCATTCACCGCCTTCTGGCACGAGCTGTCCGCACTCAACACCTGTCCCAGGAACATCGCCAGCGTCACCGTCGGCGGATACCGGCGCTCGCGATATTCGGGCAGCAAAGCCTCCAGGTCATCGAGCAGCTCCGGGCTTGTCAGCAGGTTGAAGAAATGCATCGAATCGACTTGCGAGGCAGCTTTCTGTACCTCTCGACAGATGGCACGTTGCCGCCGCGCGCACTGATCTCTAGACTCGATCGCCATGAAGGTTGGCCTCCGGGGTGGACGGGTGTTTGTTTGACACCATCATCCTATCACTCCGCGCCAACCTTCTTCTTTGCATTCAAGATCTTACGCCGCATGCTCCAACTCGATACGGCTTAACTGAGTGCCATTCGACTATAGGGCCATGGTGGCCGTGAAGATCGGATCCATTGTGGAGGGCGTCCGAGCGGCACTAATTGGGCGCGTAACAGCCGCGGTTCAGCGAGAGGCCTGATGGCAATCATCACCAAGCTGGGGGCGGCTCACAGCCAGCTCACCACCGCCATTGCCATGTACTTCCAGGACGGCGACCTGGCGTCGATCCATACCCTCGCCTGCGCGGCTCAAAGCGCTCGAGCGGTCGCAAGAGACGCAGACGCCGCGCGCCTACGCCCGCCGCTACGTGCGGGAGCAGGAGTCGACGTCCGAAGTGGACCAACCCGATCCTCAGGGAGCCCGATGTGGGAGCCCGCGTCTCTTTGATTTCGGCGCAGTGCATCGCCCGCGCAGCTTGGCTGGCCGCAGGGGGCACGCGCGAGTACCATCGCCCGCAGGCTGCGCCTTGCGCGGAACAAGAAGCAAGAACGCAAGGACGAGGAGGCGTGAAATGAAAATGCCGTGGATAGGTGCAACGCTTGCCGTTGCGGCACTGCTGTGTGCGCGGCCGGCGGCGGCGCAGATCGGAATCGTCACGCTAACGGGTGGGCGCGTGGAAGGCGTCATGGCCGACGGCGTCGTCTCGTTCAAGGGCATCCCGTTCGCGGCACCGCCAGTAGGCAACTTGCGCTGGCGCTCACCGCAGCCGGTGAGGCCCTGGGGCGGTATTCGCAAGGCGGACCGCTTCGCTGCGGGCTGCATGCAGACACCCATTGTTGTCCCGATATTCGGCGAGCCGCCGGCCATGAGCGAGGACTGCCTGTACCTCAATGTGTGGACGCCGGCGAAATCCGCCGGCGCGCGGCTACCGGTGATGGTCTGGATCTACGGCGGAAGCTTCCTCGAGGGGATGACGAGCCAGCCCGTCTACGATGGGACGCATCTTGCGCAGAAGGGCGTCATTGTCGTCAGCCTCGCGTACCGCCTCGGCGTGTTCGGCTTTCTCGCCGATCCCGAGCTCAGCGCCGAGTCGCCCCTTCATGTTTCGGGGAACCAAGGGTTGCTCGATATGATCGCGGGCCTGAAATGGGTCAGGCGTAACATCACGAAATTCGGCGGAGACCCCTCGCGAGTAACGATCTTCGGAGAGTCCGCCGGAGCAATCTCCGTGGGCGCGATCGCTCAGTCGCCGCTCGCGAAGGGTCTCTTTCAGCGCGCAATCGGGGAGAGTGGAGACGCCCTGGATGACCTCTTCCACGAATTCGTTCTGTTGCCACAGGCACAACGGTACGGCCAGCGGTTTCTCGCCAAGCTGGGAGCGACGAGCAACGCGGCAGCTCGCGCGCTCGGTGCGCAGACCCTCTTGAAGGCCCAAGGACCGGCTTTGGTCCCGGGTAACGGCGCATTCTCGCCATGGATGGTGGTGGGCGGCAATGAGCTGCCGGAGGTGTTGGCGGTGGCATAGAACCGCGGGATTTTGGGGACGAGGCGCGGATTGGGTTGCGCGGCGTCAGCGGCGAGGGCGCTGTGGCGGGTGCCGCGGGGTGAGGTTCAGAACGGCGGATTGTCGGTCGGATCGTCCGCTGGAGGCGGCGGTGATGAGGATGGGCCGAGGTCGTGGGCGCGGCGCAGGAGCTGCCCGGCGTAATGCCGCTCGAGCGCCTCAGTGAGATCGTAGAGGAAGTCGATGAGCGCGGCGGCGGCATCATCGGAGAGCTCGAGCGGCAGGCACACGATCGGCAGGTCGTTGGGCTGCATGGGCTTCAGCTGCTGGGGCGGGAGTTCTTGGTGGGCGAGCGTTGTGCGGCGCGCTGAGCGGCGCGTTCCTTCGCTTCCTTCAACCGATAGCTTTCCCCGCCGATCGCGAGGATCTCGGAGCGATGGATCAGCCGGTCGACGAGGGCGACCACGCTGGTGGCATTCGGGAAGACCTGGTTCCATTCGGTGAAGGCCTTGTTGGTCGTCAAGACCAGGGGGCGGCGCAGCTGGTAACGGCGCGTGATGACCTCGAACAGCAGGTCCGCGTAGCGGGCGTCGTAGGCGAGATATCCGACTTCGTCGCAGCAGAGCAGGCTCGCAGTGGTGTAGCGGCGCAGCCTTCGGGAGAGCTGCGTGGAGCTGTCCTGGGCAGCCAGATCATGCAGCATGTCGGAGGCCGCGGTGAAGCGGGCGGTATATCCGCGCAGCACCGCCTGATGCAGCAGGTTCTTGGCGATCATCGTCTTGCCGAGGCCGTTTGGACCGACGAGCACGACGTTGGCGGCCTGCTCGAGGAAGCCGAAGGTGAAGAGCTCATCGAGGAGCGAGCGATCGAGCTCTTTCGGCCACGCGTAGTCGAAGTCGGCCATGGGCTTGAAGGTGCCGAGGCGCGCGTTATCCAGGCGGCGCTTGAGGCTGCGGCGCAACCGCTCGCTCTCCTCGATCTCGAGGAGGCGCGCGAGCCAGGGTTCGCTCGCGAGTTCCTCAGCATGGGCGAGCAGCCCATAGAGATTCAGCCGTCGCAGGCGCTGTCTCAGTGCATCAAGCGGCAGGCTCGTTGCCGTGGCCGCCGCGGCCAGGGTCGTCTTCGTCGGTGGACTGGGCGGGGGTGGGGTCTGAGGCAGCATCTGAGCGTTCATCGGGGGTCTCCCGGGCGAGGGATGCGTAATCGGCGAGGTTGTGGGGGCGCACGGCGAGCGCGCGCACTCGAGGATCCTCGGGCAAGGTCACCGGGATCGGTGGGCTCTGGCCGCGCTCGGCGCGGTGTAGATCGACGAAGTGACGAACGGCCGCAAGATGGGTGGCGTCTTGCCCGAGCGCGGCGGCGAGGGCGGCCTCGAGCGCGGCGGCCCCGTGCGCATCGAGCAGTGAGAGGAGCCCTCGGGTGAGGGAGCCCAGATGTACGCCGCGGGAGGCGGCGCGGCGGAAGAGCTCTGGGGCGCTCGGGGCGGCGTAGTGCAGCCGATCGATCGCCCGATGCGCGCGCCCGGCACGCTTCTCGGCTTCCAGCGCCTCGATATGGGAGGGCTGCTCGATCTGCGCGCCACGCTCGAAGCTTCTCGGATGGGTGGCGATGACGATGCCGCCATCGAGGATGCGCACGCTATCCACCGTGGCGAGCACCTCGAGGGTGCGGCGCACGTGGGTATGCGGGACGGAGTAGTCGTTCAGATCGAAGCGCACGTAGGGGGTCTTGTGGGTGCGCCCGATCAGCCGCTCCTCGGCCGGGAAGGGCTCATCGGGAAGGGCGAGCAGACGAGGCCGCTCGGCCTCGAAGCACTCGCGCACCGTGCGGCTGCGGTCCTCGGGGCAGGGCCGCTCGGCGGCCTCCCCGCTGCACCAGGCGAGCGCCTGGGCGTTCAGGTCGGCCAGATCGGTGAAGCGCCGCGCGGGGAAGAACCGCTCGCGAACGAAGCGGATCGCCCGCTCGACGCGACCCTTCTCGTTCCCGCGGGCCACCGCCACCGGGCGCGGCGCAAACCGATACCAGGCGGAGAGCTCGAGCAGCCGCGGATGGAAGCGGATCGCATCCGGGGCTCGCGCCAGCGGTATCCGCTCGAGCACGGCGGAGCGTAAATTGTCGTAGAGCAAGGTACGCGGAACACCCTGATAGAAGGTAAAGGCACGCACGTGCCCATCGAGGAACGCGCTCATCGCCGCTCCCAGATAGAAGCGCAGGAAGAGGTAGCGCGAGTACGACAGCACCATCACGAAGGCCATCAGAGGCCGCAGCGCACGCCCGACGGCGAGCTTTCCGAAGTGCGCCCAGTCGGTTTGTCCTTCCTCCCCCGGCAAGGTGCGCAACCGCAGATACGCCTCGGCCTGAGGACGCGGCCGGTGGCGGGCGACGATGGCGCGGAAGTGATCGGGAGCGCCGGGGTAGCCGCGCTCGCGCACCATCTGGTACAGGCGCGAGGCGCGCAGCGTCGGGTACTGGGCGAGCGTCTCCTGGATGAAGGCGAGGTAGGGCTCGACCATCGAGGGGCGGGTGTACTTCACCCCTGCCGGGACGCCGGCCTGGCCGAGCACACGGCGCACGGTGTCGCGGTGCACGCCGAGCTGATGCGCGAGGGTGCCCACCGGCCAGTGCTCGGCGTGGTACAGGCGCAGGATCTGCGCCTCGAGCTCGCGCGAGATCATCCTCGCCACCCCAACGGTCGGGCGCAGCCGGACTCATCCGCTCCAGCGCCAGGGATGAAGCCGGGCGAAGGCGGGCAGAGTCGTGCCACAGAACGCACAGCGGTGGCTCTGCAAGAGACGGATCGGCTCGCGGGCAGGCTCTCGGGGCTGAACATCGATCGACTCGCTCACCGTGGCTGCAGGCGGCGATACGTTGCACGCCGCCGTCTCGCTCGAGAAGCGGTGATGCGTCACTTTCGGGTGCCGCTCGCGGTAGCGTCGTTGTCGTTCGGCGTGTCGGCAGGCTCCCCGCAACGTGCGCTGGTAGCGAGCGCCGGCGCGGCGCAGAGACTCGCCCCGAGCGAGCTGCGCGCACGGCCCGGGGCAGTAGAGGTTCCCGTGGTCACATTGCACGCAGATGCACACCTGCATCCCGCAGCGCAGGCAGTGATAGAGCCGATAGGTCGCCGGCTCCTCGAGCAGCCCCAAGACCCCCCTCCCCGAGCGACTGGACAGCGCCGGGGCGGCAAGGCATAAAGGCTCTGCAAAGCCGCCTCCCAAGGCGCTGAGCATCGAGGGCCCGGGGTCTGACGCCAATCAAACGACCCGGGCCTTCGTCTTATTCGCTTCTTTCACCTTGAGCATAACGGAACCGGACAGCACCGGGACCGGCGCATGCACCGGCAACGTGCCGGAATCGAATCGCGCGGGAGAATTTCTGCCCGGCCCGAAGGCCGGTCAGACGGCGCTGCCGCTGCGCGGTCGCGCCGGAGAAAAAGACGATAGAGATGCCGCTCGGAACAAGACGACCGAGGCCGCGGCCGATGACCTCAGATACCCCGGCGGTCAGATCGGAATCCGCGGTGCATCCCCAGAATCAAGCGGTTCCTGACCACCGTTCACAGGAGGAGGGCTACCGGCTGTACGAGGTCCGCCGCTTCGACGATACCCCGGTCCTTATCGGCACGAACTCCGACGAGGGGACCATATTCGTGCCACCTCACACGACCCCGAGCCAGTTCGAGGCTCAGGTTCGCGCACAATTCGGATCATTCGCCGCCGAAGTGCTGGCAGCGTACCCCCATGCGACAGAGGCGGAGAGCTCACAGGCCGCAGCCGACCTCGTCCGAGACTCCACGTTCGCTTGGGGGGCGAGGACGTGGGCACGATTGCAGTCCGCGTACGGCAAGAACAAAGCATACCTCTACTACTTCGACGAGCACGCGCCGCAGTACCCTCCGCAGGGGGCACCGCACGGCGCGGAGATCGGCTACGTCTTCGACAATCTCGGGACGCTCATTCACACCGCCTCCAAGGTGACTTTCCCTGCTGCGGCCACCGACCCGGCGCTCGCGGCGATGATCGGCAGCTACTGGGTGAACTTCGCGCGCACCGGCAACCCCAACGGTCCAGGGCTGCCCCACTGGCCAGCCTTCAACGACAAATCGCAGCGGGTCATGGTGTTCGACGCTCACCCGTCGGCACGGCCGCTGCCGAACCGTCGCCAGCTCGAGGCGCTGGACCTCTATTTCACGTGGGCGCGGCAGCAGGAGCGCTCGCCAGCCCAAACGCAGCATTGATTCAGAGTCTCGCTCGCCGGAATGTCTATCGAGCCCCGACTTGTGGAGTGAACGACTCGCCCCGCTCTTTCATTGGCGAGTCCATTGGCGAGAGGATTTGCAGACAGCCTGCACTGTCATCGCGCTCGAATGCAACGATGGCTTTGGCGTGATCACGGAGTAGCTTCTCGATAGCAGCGGTGGGTTGGTTGCCACACCGCAGCAAGATAACCTTGGGCGGGAAGCCGTAGAGAGTCGCTAGCTCCGCAAAATCCGTGTCGTGCGTGACCAGGGTAAACCCTGTGACTTTGGCGTGCTGCCAGAGGATGCGATCGTCGGCTTGATCGAGTCCGAGCAAACGAACCTGGCTCGAGTCTGGAAAGACATCGGCCAACCGCGTGCAAAGCTTGAAGCTGAGGTTCTGGTCGAACAGCAGCTTCATGCCGCGGTCAGAACGCGTCTCTCACGGTCCGCAGCGTACGCCAGGCACGCGCGGATATCCTCCTCCGTGAGCTCAGGATAGTCGCTGAGGATTTCCTCGTGGGTCATGCCGGCTGCCAGCCACCCGAGCACGTCTGCCACGGAGATGCGCATCCCGCGTATGCAGGGTCGCCCGCCGCGCTTACCGGCCTCCAGAGTAATGTAATTCCGCCATGACATGACATTTAGAATACGCCCCGATGCTTGCGAGGACAAATTGAAGCGGCCAACCTAAGCAACAAGGACGTGGGGACCCGACAGTGAGTTGGACAACGACGGAGAGCCCGAGTGTCTACATGGGGATGAGGTGCGGGCGAGCGCGGCAGGCTGTTGGCGGCAGCCGTGGATGCGATGAGCAAGTCTGCCAGCCGCGAGCAGCTCGACTGCCCGGCGGCTCGTGTAGTCGGTCCTGGCGTCAAGCGCGCTCGTTCATTTTGGCACAGTATTGGCACACGCGCTGCCCCAACCCCCCACTTTTCGCCCCCACGCCCCATCACTAAGTCATTGAGTTAATTGGTGGTGGGTGGTGGGGAGGGGTGTGCCCCCGCAGACTGTTAATCCGTTGGTCGTTGGTTCGATTCCGACCAGAGGAGCCAATAAAATCAATATCTTATGATATATTAATAAGCTTGATTCGATCATGAGTCAAGCAAGCTATTGAACATCCGTTGCTGCAATTCGAGTCCGAACTCCGGAGCCGGGTTCGATTTTCACGTTTGGCGTCCAAACTCAACCCTCTCAAGTGTTGGATTCCTCCTGTACCACGCGTTTTCCAGCGAAGTCGTCCTGGGGGTACGGTTGGGAGGTAAGCCTTGGCTCGTGAAGCGCCCTACCCCCAAACGTTCGTCCTCCTCGCGGCCCTAGGATTCAGAAAGGATTCAGAAACCTTTCAGGCGGGCTTCAAGACCTAGTGTGGTGTCCGGGAAATAACTGGAGATTTGGTTTTCCTTCGGGTCCGCGGTGCGGTGCAGCCAGGCTTGATTTGCTCCAAGGTCTGCCGGCACCGAGACAGCTTCTCCTGAATTGATTCGACCGTTGCCGTCCAGACGAAGGGCCGCGGGTCTTCGTTCCAGGCATCCAGAAACTGTGCGATGGCGGACTGTAGATCGGCGACGCTGCTGAAGGAACCGCGGCGTACGGCCTTGCTGGTGAGCTCGCCGAACCAGCGTTCGACCAGGTTGAGCCAGCTGGAGCTGGTGGGGACGAAGTGCGGGATAAAGCGCGGATGACGTTTAAGCCAAGCCTGCACGTTGGGATGCTTGTGCGTGCCGTAGTTATCCATCACCAGATGCAAAGCCACGTCGCCCGGAAACTCTGCATCGAGTCGGCGCAGGAATCGCAGGAACTCCTGGTGACGATGGCGGCTGAAGCACTGGCCGACGACCCTGCCTTGCAGCACTTCCAGCGCCGCGAACAAACAAGTGGTTCCATTGCGCTTATAGTCATGGGTCATCGTGCCCAGGCGCCCCTTCTTCATCGGCAATCCGGGCTGGGTGCGGTCCAGGGCCTGAATCTGGGTCTTCTCGTCCACGCATAGCACCAGGGCCTGATCCGGAGGGTTCAAGTACAGGCCCACCACGTCGGTGAGCTTCTCCAGGAATCGTGCATCGCGTGAGAGCTTGAAGCTCTTCACACGGTGTGGCTTCAAGTTGTGACTGCGCCAGATCGTGCTGACCGTGGACTTGCTCACGCCTTGGGCTTGTGCCATCTGCCGACAACTCCACTGGGTCATGCCTTGAGGCTTGCTCGTCAGTGTGGCGCGAATAATCGCCTTGATCTTGCCCGGCGAATGGGTGGGCTTGCGTCCACGCCCCGTGGCAATCTCCCACAAGCCTTCCGGCCCCGTCTGCGCATAGCGTGCGCGCCACAGCGCAACGGTCTTCCCATCGACTTGCTCCGTGGCCGCGATCTCAACGTTCGTCTGCCCGGCCGCAGCAGCCAAGACGATCCGGCAGCGCAACGCCACTTGCTGCGGGGTTCCATGTGCCGCCAACCACTGCTCCAGCTGCTGGCGTTCAGCGTCAATAAGCGTGAGCGCGGGGCTGGTTCTGGCCATGCGCCAGCATAGCCGAAGCGACACAATACATCCAGTTATATGCTGGACACTACACTAGGTGTTCGGCGGTTCGAAGCGGCCGAGTACCTGCGCGATGAAGCAGATATTGCCGCGTACCTGGAAGCCGCCGCAGCCGATGACGATCCGCGCGTGCTCGCAGCTGCGCTCGGGGACGTTGCTCGCGCTCGAGGTATGTCAGAGC
Source organism: uncultured Gammaproteobacteria bacterium (assembly GCA_963849095.1). Lineage (GTDB taxonomy): Bacteria > Pseudomonadota > Gammaproteobacteria > Steroidobacterales > Steroidobacteraceae > JASHUC01. The sequence goes on along the minus strand of CAWKGA010000008.1, from coordinate 626,191 downwards.
TCGCGCGCAAAACCGGCATAGCTCGTGAGGCCCTTTATCGCTCATTGTCGGCGGACGGCAATCCTGAGCTGGCGACGTTGACGAAGGTACTGCGCGCGTTCGGTATGCGATTGGCCATCCATCCCTCTGGGACCTAAGGTCTGTTGCATCAACCTACTCCGGATTGCTTCGGACCTCGCTTGACTATCTCAGGATCGCTCAGCGCGTCTCAGCGTGTAGCGTGACAGCCCACGATTCGCGGGGTGGGAACCGGCGGTAACTTTCACAGGACCGCTAAATTTCTCCTGTTGGCTCAGCGACTTACAGAGCAGTTCGATTCCAACCCGAGCCAATAATTGAAGGGCTTACAAGAGACCGCTGATGGTCCGAAGGCTCACGAGCCGGATCCGTGATTGAGGGCGGTGTTCTTCCCGGGTGCGCTGTCCCGGATGACCATGCGCGCCTGTCGGGCTGCGTGGCCACCAGCGCGGCGATTTCCGCAGCGCGCGTATCAGCGCGCGCAATGGTGCCCAGGTGATCTCTGACGTGCGGATTTGTACATCCGCAAAGCGGACTGCATCAGAGCCCTAGTGCTCACCGACGTGGGACTCTTCGGCCTCGCGGATCGTCGCCGCCGCATCGACGGGAAGGATATAGCCCTTCTTGACATTGTCGTCTGTCACCCTGCGCACCTGGGCGACATAGTCGGCATGGCTGGGATAGTGGGCATTGAGTTGTACAATGGTCATGTCGGTCGAATAACCCCAGCGGACACAGGCGCCTGCTCCGATCGCTTCGCGCGAGGGCCCGTTATCCGGATGGGCAGGCTTACTGATACCAACATTGAACTCGGTGGGTACCGCGAGCGCCGCAAGCCGGATCCCACCTTCTGCGAGGCCATCCTTATCGCGAGCAATCACCGACGGGTGGGGCCGTTGCATGATCTGGGTCATGGTGAGGCGGGGAGCCGTCGGCGGGGGCGGCCCGCCCGCGGCCCAGACAGCCAGCTTGTCCAATGCCGACGCCACGACATAGTGGGTGGGCACGCGAGTGCCGATCGACGGCACCGCGCAGAGTGGCGAAAGGTTCGCTTCCAAGCGAAGCGCCGTTGTCGCGCAACTCCACTGCCTCGCGGCTGGCGCGCAGATGCTGATCGACGTGCGAGGTGCCGGCCACTTCCCAGGTACGGAATTTGGAGGTATCGGGCTGGCGCACCGCAGCTTCGCCTCCGATCACATCATACTCGGTATCAAGCTTGAACACTGGCGAGAGAAGATCGCCGCGAATGCTCTGGCCCAGCGCCGACAGCAGCAGGAAACCGTTGTAGACCCGCGCCAGGGGATGGACGGAATTGATATAGGTTGCCAGCCGCGCCGCCGACTGAGACTCGCCGACGGCGAGATAGAGTTTCGGCTTCAGGCCGTGCAGCATATCCACGTCGCCAGGATGGCGCAGCACTTGGCCGACCTGGGAAAAGATGTCGTAGGACATGGCGTCACGGTCGGGGCCGCGGTTGGGACCGGCGCTGGCGACGATTTCACCCACATCCAGCGCGCCGTAGCGTTGCGAGCTCCACTTTTTCAGCGCAGCGACGCCGATGGTCTGGGTGGAGACGCCGACCCAGACATAGCCAGCCCGCATGATGTGCTCCCAGCCGAAGAACCAGAAATTCTCGGCGTCGAACAGGTTGGTGACATTGTCCCATTCCACCAGCACCGTGCCGTTGAAGCGTTTGGGATCGGCGGGACGGCGCACCACGATGCGCGTGAAATAGGGCAGGCCACTGTCCTTCACCGTGCCGGTTTGCCCGGGCGGGGTGTTGTAGGTGCTTGCTGTTCCCTTGATGAAGAATTCCTCTTCCACATACCCATGGGACGCCAGGTCATGGTTCGAGGCAAAGAAAGTGTAATTGTGCGATGGAGCGCCCGGAATATCCGGCGACGCAATAGGGCCGCTCACTTGCGGAACAGGCACTGACGACGAAGCGAGTGCCTGAATGGGGACAACGCCAAGCGCGGCACTCAACAAATATCCCAAACGCCTACCCAACATCACTCCCCACCTCCATTTATCCGAATTATCCTTTTTTTGACCTCGAAAACGCCACCATAGTACATCCGTCACGTCAAGCTCGCGCGGCTCTCGTTGATACCGTTCGGGAAAGTCATCCTCGTGGTCTCACCGAGTTGACGTAGCCGCCCGCGGATTTGATCGTTGGCCGGATGGCACACCGATGAGCAAGAGGAGTCCGCCTCGGATCGCAAGGGCCGGCCCCGACAGCCGTTACCCGCCCGTCAAGGTCGGTCCCCGATTTTGGCGATCTGACGTTGGTATGGGATACAGGGGTGCCTGTTTCGCTGATCCGCAAGGCACGTATCGACGAAACGCGGGCCAAGGTGATGAATCATGCTGTGCGGACACAGCACTTCCGAGTGAACAATGTCGACTTGAGCCAGAGTGGTTCTGAGCGCTCTACTACGACCGACCGCTTTGTTGGAACTCGAACCCGTGACTTCCAGGACCGCTCATGGCCGGGTGTCGCCGGTGCGCGGGCGGCCAGTCAGCCGCGTTGCCATGGGATTCAGCTCAGCGCAAACAAGCGCCCGTACCCCTCGACGTGCCCGCTCAAGCCGAGCAGGCGCACACCCGCACGCAAGGCATGCGGCAAGCTCGAGACCACAGGCACGCCACAGCGTGCCTCGAGAGGCGCTAGTAGATCGAGAGTGTGCAGCCCGCCGCACGAGATCAGAAGTGCCTCCGCCCGGTCGGCGGATTGGAACACCTCGGCGCTGAACTTCATGAGTCCCGCACGCGTGACGCGCTTGATATCCTCGACCCTCTCGACCCCGAGACCCCGGATGATCCGCACATCGAAGCCTTCCTCGTGCAGAAAACTCTGCAACCGTTGGTTCACCTCGGCGTCATACGCCGTAGCGACCGCGAGGCGCCGGGCACGAAAAGCGCGCAGCCCATCGCATACCGCGGTGCTCATGGTGATCGCTCGCCGGCCGCTCGCGACTCGGATGCGCCGGGTGAGCTCGCGGTTGAAACTCGCGCCGCGATAGAAGCTAAGCGAGGTGCCCATCAGAACGATGGCGTCGGCACCCGCGTGGGCCAGCGCCTCCGCCGTCGGTGCGATACGCTCGAGCACCCGATCGTAACCTTCCGGGGTCATCGTCTTCAGTCCGACGCTCAGCGCCTGGAACCGCACACCGCTCGGGTAGAGCGTGGCGGCCTCGGACGGCACGGTGGCGTCGACTGGCGCGATGAGCCCGAGCAGCGGACTCGCGGAGCCGCCGAGCGCCCTGCCGGCCGCACCGGCCAGAGCGACCTTCAGGATGTATCGACGTGAGCTCATGAGCCGGATTCTACTCTTCCGGGTGGCGCCCGGAGGGACGAAGCCTCGCTTCAGTGCCCTACCAGGTGCAAGATAACCCCTGCGGCGGCACCGATGAATAGCAACCCGCAGGCTGATGACTGGACGAAGAACCCCGGAAGGCGCCCCTGCACTGATTTACTGTAACCGGCGAAATACCACGCACGGCCGACGATCCATAGGAGTCCTATTACGGCCGCTGTGGGATCGTTCAGGTATACGGCGCATAGCCATAGAGGCACGAGGAATATCGGCATCCACTCGAGCGTGTTGACGTGCACGCGGAAGATGCGATCAAACACGGGATGGCCCGAGGTCGCCGGGAGTTCGACGTGAAATTTGATACGCGCCCGAGCCACACGAGTCGCTAGAAAGAAGTAGTAACCCACTGCGAGCAGCGTGACCAGCGGCGTGTACCGAGGAATTTCAATCATGGCGAGTTCTCCGCTGTACGTGCAGGCCTATCGAGTTCATTCGGGTGGCGCCCTCCGCGACCCAGCGCATTTCTATGTTCGCGTGCAGCCTGAGAGCATGATGCCAGATGTGGACCTGGTCCGAAATATCAGAGCGGTTCAGCCCCGATTAGACCTCACCGAGGTCTCGTCACGCGTCCGTCACTTATCTCCTTGCCAACGATGAAGCTCATGTGCTGGGACCCGGCCATGCGTGGGCGCACCGGCTTAACAACTTGGCGGTCTTCGCTGAAGTCGAGAATTTCCTCAGTCAAGCAGTCGGAACTCGCTATCAGCGCGACATGACGCCGGAGGTAAAGAAGGCCGATCCTTCAGGCGGACCCATGGCACGATAACCGGCGTTAAGCGTCAGGCTTTGTCGGTGGTTAGCGTCCGCGACCGAAGTGCCCTGCGAGCGGCGGGACGTTTTCGCCCAGGGCAAGGACCTGCGTCGGGCGAGTGCAGACAGCCGCCCGTGATTTGCGCTACGCTCTCTTGCCTATTCCAGAACAAGCAAGGGGACTTTCATGGGTACCAAGTCTTTCAGTGCACTGTCTGTGTTCCTGGCACTCATACTGCTCGGTGCCAGTGCCGCACAAGCGCAAGCGCCGCGTGCCAGGGCCAGGGGGGGATTCAGACTCCCGCCCCTGATGATGCAGACCACCGCATTCGAAGACGGCGGCATTCTCCCGCAGAAGTACGCCGGCCGCGGCGGCGTCCAGCCGGGCTTCACATTCTCCGGTGCGCCCGAAGGGACGGTGACCTACGCGATCATACTTCACGACGTCGATGTCGCGATCGGCGGCGGCACGGATGACGTACTGCACTGGATGGCCTGGAACATTCCGGCGTCAGCGAACGGTATCCCCGAAGGCAGCCTCCCAGAGGGCTCGGTGATGGGCAGGAACCTCGCGGGCCAAAACGCCTACATGGGTCCGTCCCCCCCTCCGGGCTCCCCCTATCACCACTACATCTTCGAACTGTACGCGTTGAATTCGAAGCTCGACATTCCCGCGACCGCAAGCCGCGCCGAGCTCATGGCCGCCATGAAGGGGAAGACGGTCGCGAAGGCCGCTTATGTCGGCCGATATCGCAGCCCGCCGCGGCCGAGTCCGCCTCCCACCAACTAGGCGGACATTGACTGCATTTTGTGCCGTGCTACGGGGATCTGCGCCGTCGCTTCGCGGCAATGCCGCGCAGCAGCTCCGCAGCACCCGCAATGGTCGCCACCGAGTCGATCCACATCGCCGCTCCGCCATCGCCCGTCCCCACCCGAGGCAGCTCATCGAGCAGCGGCACAACAGCCCGGCACGCGCGCGGCTCGAACACGAAGCAGAGCGCCAGCGTCGCCTCACGCGCCGCCTCGAAATCCCCCCGCCCGACGGCGTCGCTCAGATCCGCGACCGACACTTCCGCCTGCTCCACGAGCCACTCGTGCAGCGGCTCAGGACTCGCCTCCTTCAGCGTCTTCAGGCGCTGCACGAAGGACTCTACGACTCTGCCCGGCAGGGCGCTCACCACGCTAAGGCCCACCAGAAACAGACGCACGAGCCCGGGCTCACGATCGATCCGGACCCGCTCACCGTGTGACGTCAACGTCTCCAGCCCGAGGTTACACGTCGCAAGTGCCGCGCTGCGTGCTTCCGTAGGACTCAGCACGGCGCTGTCAACTGCAATCCCTGCGACTAGCACGCTGCTCAGATACGCGAGTTCCCGACCCCGCGCATGGAACTCCACTTCATCTTTCTCGGCGAGTGCCTGCACGAGCTTGACGATCGGAAGCTGCCTCGATGTCGCCTCATGCGCCAGCAGCAGCCTATCGGGCGGCGGGTCGAGAAGTCCCGCTTCCTCCAGTGCAGTGTGCAACGCCCCTAGGTCACCCCAGTCCGCAGCGGGTATGGCTGACTTCCCACCCTCCGCGGCCACTCCTCCGTCCGGGCTCTCGGTGTCTTCTCGGAGATCATCGGCCAGTCCGGCAAGATGCCGCCGCGTCTCCAGGTCGTACTCTGACAAAGCCGCCAGCTCCTCGAGTGGACTCCTCGCCAAGGCGAGAAAGGCCCGAGCGCCGCTTGCCGTCACGTAACCCCGCCGCTCACGAGCACTCTCGCGTGCCGAGACGACGTCATCGTTCGAGCTCTCGCGGTCTCGCTGCGGCGCCAGCATGGATTCATCGCCGCTCAACTGGGCGAATAGATGCAGCAGGCGCTCCGGAGCATCCGACCACATCGCATCCAGCGCGCCGTGCAAGGTTTCCCAGTCCTCGTTCCGCTTCGCGCGCACGACGTACGGCCCATAGGCCGTTTCGTCGTGCGACGGCGCATAGATCCGATCCAGATCTCCGATTTCCGTCGAGCGCTCGAAGCCCCACATCACCGCCGTCGTGACGGTCGCCACTTGCGACAGGTAGAGCGTCAGATCTTTGTCCGGTACTGCCGCGAGCCGTTCCGCAGTGAACCCCGCCCCGATGTCCAGCCACGCGCAGATCCAATCGACGAGCTCGCGCGCGTCGAAGACCTCGGGTACTCCCGGCCGGGGGCTCTTCCACACACTCGCCTCGAGGGCCCGAACGAGCCGCTCGGCAGGCGCAAGCGCCATGATGTGCATTGCATCGCCCACTCCGATGCGTCCGCAGAGCTGCGCCAGTTCCCGCGCGGGAAGTGACTGGACCAGTGCAGGCAGAGCCGGATTGTCCCGAACGGCACGCAGCGACCGAATCTCCCCGGACAGCGGTCTCCTGGGCATGCGGGCACCCCCTGGCGTCATGAGAGGGCCGGCGTTTTACGCCACTGCAGCCGAATGCGCCAGCCTGTTCCGCGCGGGCCACGTTTGGTAAGATACTGACACTGCTTCAGAGAGCCCTCTGAGACGGTTCCGCCCGAGATTGCAATCACGAAGCCCTCGCGCCCTGCGCGGTCGCCGACCGATGGCGGCGCGCAACCCCTCTCACAACGCGCAACATCCTCCGCTCAGCATGGGATTGCTCTTCGATGGCTACCCACCGCCCCGCTGATCTGACGCTGCCCGTAAACAGCAACGACCACGTTCTCGGAGATCCTCACGCCCCTGTGACCGTGGTGGAGTACGGCGACTTCGAATGCCCGACCTGCAAGCAAGCCGCTCCGGCGGTAAAGCTGCTTCTCGAGCGTTTCCAGAATCGCGTTCTATTCGCTTTCCGCCACTTCCCTCAGGAAATGGCCCATCCCCATGCCATTCAGGCGGCCGAGGCCGCCGAATGCGCGGGAGCACAAGGCCGCTTCTGGTCCATGCACGACCTGCTCTTTGAGCATCAGACGCACCTCGACCGCAAGCACCTGTTTGGCCATGCCAAGAAGCTTGAGCTTGACCAAGCTCGATTCGCGGCAGACATGGACGACGAGGTCTACTTGCAGCGTATCCGCGACCATATCGACACCGGTCGCCTCAGCCATGTTCGCGCGACCCCGGGCTTTTTCGTGAACGGCACGATCGTCGACGTCTCCTTTGGTCTTCGTGGGCTGTTCGACGCCGTAGAGGCGGCACTCTGATCCGGACCATCATTGCGTGACTCTGCCTCCCAGGCCTTATCATCCGCCTCGCCAAAGCGAGCTAAGTCACTGAATCTGCTTGCTCTCGTCGACCGAGGTGCGGCGAGGCCACCGCTCGACGACGCACATCCCCTCCGCGGCGTGGCCAGGGGGGCTACCCGCGACAATGAAATGGCCGATACTGCCGCCCTCAAACGCGGCAGGGATGCCCGGTGCCGCTGCCGCCGGGATGGCTTATCTGCTCGCGCCGACCTGAGCCGGAGCCAAGCGACATCATCTCCATGAACGAGACCTCGACCGCCCTTCGCCCCTCGCCCGATGCACTGCTCGCTGAAGGGGGCCGCAACGATCGCGGCCGTCTCAAGATCTTTCTCGGCGCTGCGCCGGGCGTCGGCAAGACTTACGAGATGCTCTCCGCGGCGCGACGCAAGCGCGCCGACGGCACGGATGTCGTCGTGGGGATCGTCGAGACCCACGGCCGGACCGAGACCGCAGCGCTGCTCGAGGGTCTCACTGTCGTACCGCGGCGGACGCTCGAGTATCGCCGCCGTACCTTCGATGAGCTGGATCTCGACGCGATCCTCGCGCGGCGCCCACAGCTCGTGCTCGTCGATGAGCTCGCGCACACCAACATCCCCGGGTGCCGCCACGCCAAGCGCTATCAGGACGTACAGGAACTGCTCGATGCCGGTATCAGCGTCTACTCGACGCTAAACGTTCAACATCTCGAGAGCTACAAGGACCTCGTAGCGCGAATCACCGGCATCGAGGTGCGCGAAACGGTTCCGGACAGTGTTCTCGAGATCGCTGCCGACGTGGAGCTCATCGACCTGCCTCCCGACGACCTCCTCGAGCGGATGCGGCAGGGCAAGGTGTACGTCCCCGAGCAGGCTCGCAACGCCATCGCAAATTTCTTCTCGCGAGGCAATCTCCTCGCCCTGCGCGAGCTCTCTTTTCGAGCCGCCGCGGGGCGCCTGGACGAGGAGATCGCGACCTACCAGCGCGCACATGCGATCGCCGGGCCCTGGCCCACCCGCGGCGGTCTCATCGCATGCATCGACGCGACGGAAGCGAGCGCAGGTCTGGTGCGCACGGCAAAGCGACTCGCCGAGCAGCGGCACGTGCCCTGGACGGCGCTGTTCGTGCAAACCATCAGCCGGCCGCTCACCTCTACGCAGCGTGGGCAATTGGAAGCGAACCTGGCGCTCGCCGAGCAGCTCGGAGGCGACACGGCCACGGTCTCCGGTCTGCGCGTCGGAACCGAGCTTCTCGAGTACGCCCGGCAGCACAATGCAGCGCAGATCCTGGTCGGACGGCCCCGCGGTGCGTTCTGGAGACGGATGCAGCGCGGCAGTCTCGCAGACTGGCTCGTCGCCCACGCGACAGGCTTCGAAGTCACCGTGGCGTCGAGCGACGAGGATGAGGCCGACAAAACGCCGCGTCCTTGGGTGACGAGTACGTGGGTCGACCGTCTCCCAGGGCTACGCGAGACCGCCATTGCCGCAGCGCTCGCCGCAGGCGCGGCCGGCATCGCCTGGGCGCTCGAGGGCTGGCTCAACGTCTACAATCTCGCGCTCATCTTCCTCCTCGCGGTGACCTTCGCCGGCGGATTCCTGGGCCTGAGCGCCGCCCTGGTCAGCAGTGTGCTCAGCTTCATTCTCTACCGGTTCCTCTTCACGGAGCCGCGATTCACCCTCGGCATGTCTCGGCCAGAGGATGCGACCACCCTCATCGCCTTTCTCGTCGTATCGATCGTCGTCGGTCAGCTCGCGGGCCGGCTGCGGCAGCAAGCCGCCGAAGCCCGCCGCAACACCTCGCGAGTGGAGGTGCTGTTTGACTTCTCGCGGCGAATTGCGACGGCCGTCGACGAGCGCGACCTCATCAACGCGGCGCAACGGGGCCTGAAGGAGCTGTTTGGCGCGCGTGCGCTCCTGCTCCGCGCGATGCCGGAAGCCAAGATCGAAGTACCGGCGCAGCTCGATCGCCCCGATGTGTTCAGCGACGTTGACCGGGCCGCTGCGGAGTGGGCACTCGTGCATCGACAGCCCGCCGGATCGGCGACGGCGACTTTGCCGAATGCAGGGTGGCATTTCGTGCCCGTCGATACCGGAGGCCAGACACTCGCCGTGGTGGCCGTCGAGGCGAGAACGGCTTCCAAGCGCTTCGGAGCCGAGGAGCGGCGCTTGCTGTTCTCACTGCGCGCTCAGCTCGCCACCGCGCTCGAGCGATTCAGGCTGCAGAGAATCTCGACCGATGCCCGCGTCAACCGGGAGGCCGAGACCCTGCGTGCGGCAATCCTCGCATCGGTCTCCCACGATCTGCGTGCACCGCTCGTGTCGCTCATGAGCAGCCTCACCACGCTGCGTAATCCGGAAGGCAAGCTCGCGCCCCCGGATCGCCGGGGGCTCATCGATACGGCGTCCCAGCAGGCCGAGCAGTTGAGCCGGTTCCTCAACAACCTCATCGACATGACACGCCTGAGCTATGGCGCGCTCACGCCGCAGCTCTCGGCCGTGCCGCTCTCGGCTGCCGTGAACGCTGCAATCCGCGAGTTGGCAACGCTCCTGCGGGCACGGCAACTCGATGTGAGCCTACCGGCTGAGCTGCCGCCCGTACGCGCGGATACCGCCTTGCTCGGGAAAATCCTGGTCAATCTGCTCGAAAATGGGGCGCTACGTTCGCCCGCCGCCTCCCCGATCCGTATCGCGGCATCTTATGTGGACGATCGCGTGCGCATCGTCATCGCCGACCTCGGACCCGCCATTCCCGACGCCGATCGCAAGCGGGTATTCGACCCGTCCTACCAGGCCGGGCAGGTCGAGAACGCAGGCTCGGGGCTCGGCTTGCCCATCTGCAAGGGCTTCATCGAAGCGATGGGCGGTGAGATCACCGCGGATAGTGGCCCCGATGGTCAGGGAACCGTCATGACCCTGACGCTGCCTGCGGATAGCGCGCAGAGCGCGACCTCCGCCTGATTACGGCACGCCCGGGAGCAACTGACCGCGCCCCGAGGCGGGATGGTGAGACACCGGTCACGGTCCGCGCTCCCCTCGCCGCGCCGATGTGACGTAATCCGTCGCACGCACCGCGTCGTGACACGTATCTTCTTTGCTCTCGGAGGGGCGCAAGCCGTCGAGACTCTCCGGCGAGAGCCCCGGCTTGCGTGCAAAGGATTGGATCTGCAAGGCACGCGCGCCGGAGAAGACTCTTGTTCCTGCCTCGTCAATGCGCATCGCTCGGCATCGCTCCCCAGCACTGCGGGGATGGGCGACCCGGTGTCCGATACGCTGCAAGCCTGCTCTTCGCGCTGCTGCTGACTGGCTTGCACGGGCCCGCCCGGGCCGACACTCAACCTGGCGATCAACCCGACACACCGCTCCTCGCGCAAGCGGACGCGCAGACCCCCGCACAGACCGACACGCCGGCCGCCACGCCCCCCGCAGCTCCCTCCACCGGCGAGTTGAAGCAGATGAGCCTGGCGCAGTTGATGAACGTCGAGGTGACGTCAGTTTCCAAACAGCCGCAGAAGCTCCTGCAGGCACCGGCGGCGATCCAGGTCATCACGAGCGAGGATATCCGCCGCTCGGGCGCAACGACTCTGCCGGAAGCGCTGCGGCTGGCGGACAACCTGGAGGTTGCGCAGATCAACGCTCACGACTGGGCCATCAGCGCGCGCGGGTTCAACACCAATCTCGCGGACAAGCTCCTGGTCCTCATTGACGGCCGAGCCGTCTACACCCCGCTCTACGGCGGTGTTCTCTGGAGCGTGCAGGATTATCCCCTCGCCGACATCGATCGCATCGAGGTCATCAGCGGACCCGGCGGAACGCTCTGGGGGGCGAACGCGGTGAACGGTGTCATCAACATCATCACCAAGTCAGCTCAGGACACTCAAGGGCTCTATGCTGCGAGCGCCGCCGGCAACGAGCTTCAGGATGAGAGCGTACTGCGCTACGGCGGCGAGCTTCCTCCGGACGTTTACTGGCGCATCTACGGGAAATACACGGACTTCGGCGATGAGGTCACGAGCACGCGCGAGGACGCCGACGATGCGTGGCACATGGCACGCACCGGGTTTCGGATGGATGCCAACGTCTCGCAGCAGAACCAGTACACCTTGCAAGGGGACTTCTACAACGGCACGGACGGCACTGGCCTCGCCGGAGGGGAAGCGCTCTCAGGCGGCAACGTTCTCGGCCGCTGGTCTCACCAGATGCCCGACGGCTCCTCCATGAGCCTGCAGGCGTACTACGATCACACGTACCTTGCCCAGCCGTATCCCGCGAGCCCGGCGGGCCTTCCCTACTACACCGGGTTTCCCGCGTCGGACCTGACGGACGAGCTCGACACGTCCGACATGCAGTTCCAGTACCACTTCGGCTGGGGCGCGCGGCAGCAGATGGTCTGGGGTCTCGAATACCGTGCCACGCACGAGGTCGACCAGGACCTCAACATCGTGCGCTTCCTGCCGCCGGTCCTGAACCAGAACCTCTACAGCGGCTTCCTGCAGGATGAGATCCGCCTGGCGCAGGACGTGTTCCTTACCCTCGGCTCGAAGCTCGAGCACAATGACTACACGGGCTACGAAGTGGAGCCCAACGTCCGCCTGCAGTGGAACCTCGATCCGAACCAGCTCCTGTGGGCCTCGGTGTCGCGGGCCGTGCGGACGCCGTCACGCTACGATCGGGACCTCGATACGCCGACCGGCCTCGTCGACGCCCCTGCCCCCTTCGAATTCCCCACGGCGTATCTCACGGGGAGCAGCGATTTCGTCTCCGAGCAGTTGATCGCGTACGAGTTGGGCTATCGCGCGGCGCTCGGATCGCGGCTCACGGGCTCGGTCTCCACCTTCTACAACGACTACACCGACCTGCGCAGCACTTCCGCAACCCCGACGACATTTTTCTACCCGTACCCCTACCCGATCTACTTCCAGAACAATCTCAGGGGCGAGACCGACGGGGTCGAGCTCAGCCTGTCCTATCAAGTGCTCGACTGGTGGCGACTGCACGCCGGCTACGATCTGCTGCTCGAGGACATCTATGTCGCGCCCGGGGAGGTGTCCTCCACCGGTGCGACCAACGAGAACGCGGATCCGAAGCACCAGGCATCGCTCCGCTCGAGCATGGATCTGCCCCACCACTTGACCTTGGACATGGACCTGCGCTGGGTCGATGATTTCGACATCAACGACGGACCGACCGACGGGCCGGTCGTCGGCACCGTACCGGCCTACTTCGAGCTCGGCACGCGGCTCGGGTGGCATGTCACCGACCGCCTCGAGCTGTCCCTCGTCGGGCAGAATTTATTGCATCCCTACCACGTCGAGTACGGGTTTCCGTCGAATGCGCGCGAGGAGATCGCGCGCAGCGTCTTTGCCCAGGTCTCCTGGGGCTATTGAGCCGCGGGCGCCGAGCGGCAATCGGGAGTCGGCGGCCGCATCATCCATTCGCGCCCGGGCGCTCCGGCACGCTGAAGCGGAAAGTCGCGCCTTCTCCCGGCCGGCCTTCCCCCTGCACCCTGCCCCCGTGGCGCTCAACGATGCGCTGCACGATGGAGAGCCCGATCCCGGTTCCCTTGAACTCCGCTTGCGTATGCAGCCTCTGGAAGACGCCGAAGAGCTTGTCGGCGTGCTTCATGTCGAAGCCGGCTCCGTTGTCGGTGACGAAGTAGACCACCTCGCCATCCTTCGATTCGCCGCCCACCTCGATGCGAGCCGGTTCGCGCCCGGCCGTGTACTTCAAGGCGTTGGAGAGCAGATTGACGAGCACTTGCCGCAGCAGCGCGGGATCGGCGAGGCAGTCGGGCAGCGGCTGCACATTCAGCTCCAGCCGCCTCCCTGCGCTCTCGCGCCCGAGCTCCGCCAGGACCTCACCGACGAGCTCGTTCATGGCCACGCGCCGGAGGTTGATCGGCGCGCGTCCGCTGCGCGCGAAGCTCAGCAGGTCCTCGATGAGGTGTCCCATGCGCTCGGCGCCCGAGCGGACGTGCGCGAGGAGCGCCTGGCCTTCGGCGGAAACGGCCGCCCCGTAGTCTGCGACGAACAGGTCGCAGAAGCTCTGAATCGCCCGCAGCGGAGCATGCAGGTCGTGCGAGACCGAGTACGCGAAGGCCTCGAGATCGCGGTTCGCCACTTCCAGCTCGCGGGTCCGCTCGAGGATCCGGTGCTCGAGCTCCTTGTTGAGGCGGCGCAGGCGCCGCGCTTCGAGCGCGCGGGAGATCACCGGCAGCAGCTGATTCATCCGGAAGGGCTTGACGATGTAGTCGCACGCGCCGGCCTGCATGGCCTTCACGGCGGTATCGATCGTGCCGTGGCCGGTCATGACGATTCCGGCCACGTCGGCGTCGATCTCCTGCGCCGCCCGCAGCAGCGCTATGCCGTCCATCTCCGGCATCATGAGGTCCGTCAGGAGCAGATCGAAGGCCTTCCCGCGCATCTCCGCCAGGGCGGCGGAGGCGGACACGACGCCCGTGGTCGCATAACCCTCGATCTGGAGCGTGTCGCAGAGTGCCCTCATGTGCGCTGCCTCATCGTCCACGATGAGCAGCGGCACGGGCGCCGATGGGGTCGCATCTGGCGTCGCGGTCATGCGGCTCGCGGACGATCGCCGACGAGCGCGGCGAGCGCCGTCCGGATGTCCTGAATCTTGGGCGGCTTGCTGAGCACACGATCGACGTGAGGTGGAATGTCGTCCTCGCTGAGCAGCCGCTTGCCCCAGCCGGTGAGGAGAATGAGCGGAGTCTCGGGAGCGAGCGCCTCGACTGCCGCGGCGACCTTGCGTCCGTCCACGTACGGCATGCCGAGATCGGTGATGACCACGTCGAAGGCCGTCTCGCCTTTCAGCGCGGCCGCGAAGGCGTCGATGCCATTCTGCCCGCCGTCAGCGGCCTTCACGCGGTGCCCGTCCGCCTCGAGAATGTCCCGGAGCGATTTGAGGATGAGCGGATCGTCGTCCACGAGCAGGATCGAAAGCCGACGCAGCGGCCCCTGCAAGGCGGCCACCCTGACCGTCTCATCCTGCACCGCCTCCGAGACCGGAAAGATCAACCTCAGGGTCGTCCCCTTGCCGAGCTCGCTGTCGATCTCGAGCTCCGCGCTGTGACGCTGCACCATGCCGTAGACCATCGCAAGTCCGAGGCCCGTGCCGCGCTCTCCCTTGGTCGTGTAGAACGGCTCGAGGCATCGCCGCCGCGTCTCCTCGCTCATTCCGATGCCGGAATCGCAGACCTCCACCTGGACGTAGCGTGTCCGAGCTTCCCCCGTCCCGCCGGGCTGCGACGCGGCCCTCGTGCGCAGGGTGAGCGTGCCTCCGTCCGGCATGGCATCGACGGCATTGAAGATGAGATTGGTCAGCGCGTCCCGGATCTCGACCTCCGCGCCCATGATCTCCGGCAAGTCGGGCTCCAAGGCCTTCTCGAGCTGGATGACGACGCCGCGCTGCTGGGGCAGATCGCTCCAGCGGGCGTGGGTCAGGTCCACGACCTGCTCGACCATCTGATTCAGGGCGACACGCGCGAGAACGAGCTGCTGCTCGCGGGGCCGATAGAACTCTCGCATCCGCGCGACAGTCTCCGCCACGTCCTCGATGGCTCGCTGGATGGTGACGAGATAGCTGCGGGCCCGCTCGCTCAAGTTGGGCTCGCGCTCGAGGAGCGTGTCGGTGTAGAGCGAGACCGGCGAGATCGCGTTGTTGATGTCGTGCGCGATGCCGCTCGCCATCTGCCCGAGCGCTCGCAGCCGCTCCTGCTGCAGGACGGTCTGTTGCGACTGGCTCAAGTCGTCATAGGCGCGCTGCAGGGCCTCGTGGAGCTGAGCCTGGCGCGCGGCGAGGGCGACATGCTGGCTCAGCTGCAGGAGAAACTCGCAATCGGCGCTGCTGAACGCGTGATCCGCGGTGCGCGCCGCGACGAGCATGCCGAATACGCGATTCTCGACGAGGAGCGGCGCGATGATGAGCGAGAGCAGTCCGGCGCGGGCGAAGCGCGCCGGGAAGGGGAAATGCACCTCCCGCGTATCCGGTTCGTAGACCAGCCGGCCCTCGACACAGCGCGACAATCCGTTCTGGTCGATGGGAATCGCTTCGCGCTCGGTGAGTCCCAGAGCCTGCGTGCGCGGTACGCTTCCCGCGCCTACGGTCGCCAGGCTCACGGTGTCGGTTCCGCCCTCGTACAGGCACGCGCACCCAAAATCGAGGGGGAGGTCGTCCTCGAGGGTGCGCAGCACCACCTGAAAGATGCTCGGCAGGTCCTGGCGCTCCCCGATGGCGTGCGTGATCCGGTGCAGCAGATCAAGGCGCGTCAGCTGGCTGTGGAGCCTCGACTGGCCTTCCTCGATGCGAGTGAGCATGTGATTGAAGGCATCGGTGAGCAGTCCGAGCTCGTTCCCTGCGGCCGGCGGGGCCCGCACGGAATAGTCGCGGTTCTCGGAGACGGACCGGGCGGTCCCGGCGAGCGCGAGGATGGGACCTGAGATCTCCCGCTGCAGGCGGGTCGCGACCAGATAGGCGACGAGCGCGGTGAGGCCGAGGACGAGCGCGGCGATCAGCGCGTAGAGCCGGAAGCGCTCGTAAATCGCCCCGAGGTCCGACCTCACGTAAAGCGTACCGAGACGCCGCTCGCCCTGGGCGACCGCTTGCACTCCGATGAGCGACTGCCCCTCGAAGCGATAGCCGCTGCGCGGCGGGGTCGCGGGAAGCGCCGTGGCGCTCACGCCGCGCGGATACGTCGCAAAGAGCTTGCCGTCGCGGGTGTACAGACCGGCCGCGACGAGGTGCGGCTCAGCTCGCAGCGCGGACAGCGTCTCGAGGGCCCCCTGAGCGTCGTCGAAGGCGAGCGCGCCGGTGCTGTTCGCGGCGACCACCTTCCCGAGGGTCGTCAGGTCGCGCAGCGCGAGCTGCCGCGCGCTCAGCAGCTCGTAGGCGCTGAAGGCCGCGCAGGTGATGAGCACCACGACGCCGCTCGTGAGGAGCATCATCGTCATGAGCGAGCGTTTGATCTGCTTGGAGCGCGGCGCCATCTATCCCTCCCCCGGTCCCACGATCTGCGCCGGCTCGAGCAACTGCGAGCTCAAGGTGAGGCCGCTCGCGCGCGCCGCCCCGACATTGATTCGCATGCGAACGTGACCGCTGTCGAGGACCAGATCGATCATCACGCCGCTCCCGGACGCGCCGTCGATGTCGCTCACCGTCAGGATGCTGCGGCCGCGGAGTGCCTCGACAATCGTGCGCAATCGCGCCGACTCCGAGCGGCCGATGAACAGGATCTGGCAGTCCTTGACCTCGGACACGTCGTGGAAGCGCCGCACGAGCAAAGGCCGCCCGCCGGCGTGCTCTCCGGCGACGACTGAGTCGAGCTGACCGCCGAACGGATCGTCCCCCAGCACACCGATCACCATCGCGGAGTCGGCGCTCGCAAACGCAGCGGCCGGCCAGGACACGAACTGGGAAAAATTGAAGAGAAAGACGGCCTTGACCTGGTACTCCGAGACAGGACCGGCGAGCGCGACGCATCTCGCGGCGATGGCGAACGAGAGAGCGAGATATGCCAGTTGTCTGCGCATCGGCGGCCGGTCGGGTCGAGCGTCTCGGGGCCATTCCTCGGCGCATCGCCCAGGCCCATTGAAGCCGAGAATGCACCGTACGGAGATTAAGTGAAAAGGCCGAGGGCCCCGAACTGTGAGTGAGATCTCAGGGTTCCCTCTGCGACGAGAACCCCGTCACGCGCCGCAGGTCCGGAGTCAGAATTCACTCCTCCGCGATCGCCGTGTCCCACGCGTGTGCAAGGAGGCGATCCAGTTCACGGGCTGCCGCCGCCGCTCCTGTTAACGTATTCAACTTACTGCACGTGCGCACGGTACGCTCCGCCCACTCGAGACATCTCACGAGCCCGAAGTGAACATCCGCGGCGAAAAGGGTCCGGACCACAATCTCGGCGATCCCATTCGGGTTCTCCTCGTCGAGGACAACGAGGTCGAGGCGGAGCTCACTCACCGGCAGCTCGATTCGAGCGGGATCCGGCACATCGTGCGGCGGGTCGAGACCGAGGAGTCGATGCGGGCCGAGCTCGAGGCCTTCAAACCGACGATCATCCTTTCCGACTTCACCCTCCCCACCTTCGACGGACTGTCCGCGCTCTCGATTGCGCGCGAACTCGCGCCGGAGATTCCGTTCCTGTTCGTCTCCGGAACGATCGGGGAGGAGCGGGCGATCGAGGCGCTGCGCCGCGGCGCCGTCGACTACGTTCTGAAGAGCAATCTCGCACGGCTCGGACCGGCCGTGAGGCGTGCGCTCGCGGAGGCCGCCGCGAAGACGGTGCGCCGGCAGCAGGAGGCACAGATCGCCCGCCTGACGGGCGTGTTGCGCATGTTGAGTGGCATCAACGGCGTCGTGGTCCGTATTCACGACCGCAACGAGCTACTGCGCGAGGCCTGCCGGCTGGCCGTGAGCGTGGGCGGGTATCGGGCCGCCGTCGTGGCCCTGAAGCACGGGAGGACTCAGACGCTCGAGACCGTCGCATGGTGCGGCGTCGATCTCGGCGAGGCGGCACAGCTCTGCGACTCGATTGCGAAGCGCTCGGGTCAGGAGCGCTTCGGGACCTTCCTCGACTCCGACGGCGAGGGAGCATTGGTCCGGCACGACCCGGTCGATGCTGAGGGCTCGACGGAGAAGCGCGGCGGCGTCTCGGAACCCGCCGGCACGGCGCGGTCCGTGATCGGCCTTCCGCTCATCGTCGACAAAACGGCGCTCGGCATCCTCATCGTGTGCACTCGGGAGCGGGACAGCCTCAACGAGGAGGAGTCGCGCATTCTGCGCGAGGTGGCCGCCAATCTCTCGTTTGCGCTGCAGTACCTGCAGCAGGACAGCAGGGTACGCCTGCTCTCCTATTTCGACGTGCTGACCGGCCTCGCCAAGCGCACGCTGTTCTGCGAGCGCCTCGATCGGCTGGTGCGCCGCTCCGCGAAGATCGGGGCCCGCCATGCCGTCGCCGTCATCGATGTCGAGAACCTGAGCGTGGTGAACGACTCCCTCGGGCGCCACGCGGGCGACCTGCTCTTGCAGCTGCTCGCCGATCGCCTGAAGCGCCGCTTCCAGGACACGGACCAGCTCGCGCATTTTACCGGGGGGACTTTCGCGATCGTGCAGCCCGCGAGCGGCGCGACGCAGGCGTGCATCGACAGCCTGACCGGCCAATTGACCGAGCTGCTGGTCGAGCCCTTTGTGCTCGAGGGCAACAGTGTGCCGGTTGCGGCGCGGAGCGGCATCGCCGTGTACCCGGAGGATGGACGAGAGGCCGAAGTCCTCGTGCAGAGATCCGAGGCGGCGCTGTGGACCGCCAAGGCTTCGGGCAATCGTCACCGTCACTACAGTGCGGAGCAGCACTCGGCTCGCCTTGCGCGAGTCTCGCTGGAGAGGAAGCTGCGTAGCGCGCTGGAGCACCAGCAGTTCGAGCTCTATTATCAGCCGAAGGTCGCCGTGAAGACACGCCGCATCGACGGCGTGGAGGCGCTCATTCGCTGGAACGACCCGGACACAGGCCTCGTGTCCCCCGCGGAGTTTCTCCCGATCCTCGAGCAGAGCGGCCTCATCGTCGAGGTGGGCGACTGGGTCGTCGAGCGCGCGGCCGCCGACTGCCAGGAGTGGATGCGGGCTGGGTTGCCGCCGATCCGAGTCGCGGTCAACATCTCGGCGCTGCAGCTGCACCTCCCGGATTTCGTCGCGCGCTTCCTGAAACACACTCAGACCTGGGCCACCGATCGGTGCGGGCTCGACGTGGAGATCACCGAAAGCGCGCTGATCGACGAATCCTCCGCCGAGGTCGGCAAGCTCAAGATGCTGCGGGCGGCCGGGGCGAGCATCGCCATCGATGACTTCGGCACCGGCTACTCCTCGCTGAGCCGGCTCGCGCACCTGCCGATCGACACGCTGAAGATCGACCGCACGTTCATCAACGCGATGACACTCGATCCGCGCGGCCGCAAGCTCGTCGCGGTCATCATCGAGATTGCCCGCGCCTTCAGGATGCAGGTCGTCGCCGAGGGCGTCGAGACCCAGGAGCAGCTCGACGCGCTCTGGCAGCTCAGCTGCGACCAGTCGCAGGGCTATCTTCACAGCAAGCCCGTCACTCGGGACCAATTCGCCGAGCTGCTCCAGCACGGCAAGGGCCGCTACATCCTGCCGAAGGATGCGCCGGACACGGACAGCCACGCGCAGTCGATCGAGGCTCCTCGGTCGGCGTGACGCCCTGAAGAGGCCGCGTGCGGGGAGCACCGGCCGATTCGCGGCGAGCGGCTCGTCCGAGACTGCTCCGAGCTCTCCGGGTCATGGATCCGGTTCCCCGGTAGGGGTATCGTGACGACATGGCCGATTCCACGCCCTTCTCGTCCGAATGCCCGACGTGCAAGCACGAGCGCCTGCTGACGGGCTACGCGCGCGAGGAGCTCATCGAGCTACTGCGCACGGGGGCCGACATCGAGGCGTACTGCATCGGATGCGACGAGCACTGGCCCCTTCCGACGGAAGAACGGGCCGACCTCGCTCGCACCCTCGGCCGCAAGGCGTAATGCCGGTCCCTGCCCCGTTCCGGAGCTCTCGAATGCGCCTGCTGGAGAACAAGACCTGCCTCATCACCGGCGGCGCGGGCAGCATCGGGCTTGCGAGCGCCGAGCTGTTCCTCGAAGAGGGCGCGCGCGTCATGCTGATGGATCTGCACGAGGATGCCCTCGAGCGCGCGGTCGTCCGGTTGACGGAAGCCGGACTCCCGCAGGAGCGCATCGCCACCAAGACCGCCGACGTGGCCGTGGCGCGGGACGTTGCCGATTCCGTCGCAGTGACCGTCGCCCGTTGGGGGAAGATCGACGTGCTCTTCAGCAACGCCGGCAACGCCGGGGCGATCGGCTCGATTGTCTCCTATCCGGAAGACGTGTTCGACGAGGTGTACCGCGTCCACGTGAGGGGCGCGTTCCTCATGTGCAAGTACGGCATTCCGCACATGAACGATGGCGGCAGCATCGTCATCACCTCGAGCGTCGTGGGGCTCATGGGCAATCCCGGCCCCTATGCCTACATCACGGCCAAGCACGCTCAGGTCGGCTTGATGCGTTCGGTGGCGAAGGAAGTCGCCGGCCGGCGCATCCGCGTGAACACCATTCACCCCGGCCCGACTCAGAATGAGTTCCAGTCCGGCATCGAGCGTCATTTGAGCACGGTGATCGGGCGCGACGCGACCGCCTTTCTCGACGAGCTCATTCCGCTGCACCGGCACGCGCAGCCTCGCGAGATTGCGCGCTCCGTCCTCTACCTGGCCTCGGAACAGAGCAGCTTCGTCACGGGCGCAACGCTCGCGGTCGACGGTGGAATGACCGCCTGAAGGTTGCGGCCGGCCGCCTCACCGGCTCCCGGTGGAGCGATCGGCCCGTCCCGCCGCCGATGCGCCGGACTGCGCTTCCTGACGCGCCGGAGCGGCGAGCCGCGCGCCGAAAGCGGTTGCGCCCGAGGCCGCAAACAATTTGGTGAACGGGTCGTCCGGCTCCTTGGGCGCGGCGCCTTCGCGGACCGTCGTGCGCCGCATGTCGCGGCGATGGGTGAGGTCGTCGAAATCGCCTCCGCGGTGCATCGAGCAGAGGTTGTCCCAGATCACCATGTCGCCGGGCTTGTAGGTGACGTTGAATACATACTTCGGCTGGGTGGCAAACTCGATGAGCTCGCGCAGCAGCGCCCTCCCCTCCTCGCGCGGCATGCCGACGATGTCCCGTGCGTGGGCGGCGATGTAAAGCGCCTTGCGCCCGGAGCCCTTGTGGACGTGCGTGAGCGGATGCCGGGCGTGGGGGCTCGCATCGATCTCCTCCTCCGTGAGCGGGAAGCCGGCGCGGCTGCGCGACCACCACAGGGAATGGAGCGCCTCGAGACCCTCTATCCGGTCTTTCATGACCTGAGGCAGGTCCTCATAGGCGGTGCGGGTGTCCGCGAACCAGGTCTCGCCGCCGGCCTGCGGCGCCTCGTGGCACAGCAGCAGCGACTGAGCCGAGCGGATGTCCATGAACGAGGAATCCGTGTGCCAGAGCCGGTCGCCGCGCTTGTGCAGGCGGACCAGCTCGTCCTGGATGATGCGGCCCTCGGCGTCGAGGTTGCTGGCATCGAAGATCTCGCGATGGGCGTGCCGGTACGGGCGGCCCTCGATCCGCGGCGCCAGCTCGATGTATCCGAAGATGCGGCTAAAGGCGATGTGGGTCTCGTCATCGAGGCCGGTGTTGCGCCAGACCGTCACCCCGTAACGGTTCTGGGTCTCGATGATCGCGCGGCGCGTCTGCTCATCGAGCGGCCGGGTGATGTCGACACCGGAGACCTCGGCACCGAAGCTCGGCAGGATAGGCTCGACCGTCAGGCTCATGACACCCTCGCTGGTTGATCAGAGGATACCCGCCATTCCAGGCGAATGCGCCCCTGAAGGCCTATTTTACCTTAACGCCCCCCGCGCTCACCTATCGACGAACGACATCATCCGTGCGTTGTAGCGCGGACCTGAGATGCTCTCCGGCGACATCGCGCGCTCCAGACTCTGAAGATCCTCGGCCGACAGCGACAGCTCCGTGGACGCGACGTTCTCCTCGAGATAGCTGCGGCGCTTGGTACCGGGGATGGGCACGATGTCCTCGCCCTGATGCAGCAGCCAGGCGAGCGCGATCTGGCCCGGCGTCGCCCCCTTCTCGGCCGCGAGGTCGCGGACGGCGGCGGCGGCTCGCATGTTGGAGTCGAAATTCTCACCCTGCAGGCGGGGATCATTGTGACGGAAATCGCTCGAGGGATACGCCTCGGCCCGCTGGACGGTCCCGGTCAGAAAGCCCCGGCCGAGCGGACAGAACGGCACGAGGCCGATCCCGAGCTCCCGCAGCAGAGGAAGGATGCGGGGCTCGAGGTTGCGCTCCCACAGGGAGTACTCGCTCTGCAGCGCCGAGACCGGATGAACGGCATGGGCGCGGCGAATCGTTGCCTCGCCCGCCTCCGACAGACCGAAGTAGCGAACCTTGCCCGCTCGAACCAGATCGGCCACCGCGCCGGCCACCTCCTCGATCGGCACCTCCCGATCCACGCGGTGCTGGTACAGAAGATCGATGTGATCCGTGCCGAGTCTCTTCAAAGACGCCTCCGCCACCTCGCGCACGTGCTGCGGCCGGCTGTCGGTGCTCACGACCTGCCCGCCTTCGATGCGAAAGCCGAACTTGGTTGCGATCGCGACCCCATCGCGCCGGCCCTTGACGGCGCGCCCGAGCAGCTCCTCGTTGACGAACGGACCGTATACCTCCGCCGTGTCGAAGAAGGTGACGCCGAGATCGATCGCCCGGTGAATCGTCGCGATCGATTCCGCATCGTCCGCCGTGCCATACGACTGGCTCATGCCCATGCAGCCGAGCCCAATGGCCGAGACCTCGAGCCCCTGGCGTCCCAACCTTCGCTTGCCTATCACACGATCCCCTTGTCTGTCAGCTCGGGTGCAGCCGCGGCTGGCCTCCGCCTGCCGCTCTCGCTAACCTACGCTCATGGGGAGCACGGCTCGCATCATCCGCCTGATCTCGGCCGTCCTGCTGACGTTGGCGCTCGCCCTCCCTGCGCACGGCGCAGAATCCGCCGCATTCTACGCGAGCGCGCGCAAGGTCTTCCAGGAAGCCTACGCGCGGGTTCCCGACAATCTGCCCGACGCGGCCGCCAGCGACAGCGCGAGCCTGAAGAGTTACCCGCTCTATCCCTACCTCGAGGCCGCGCGCATCGAGCAAGCGCTGCTCGGCGACCCGGATTCGCTCGCGCCCGTGGACCAGCGTGCCGCCGCATTCCTCACGGCCTACGACGGGAGGCCGGTCTCGCGCGATCTGCGGCACGCCTGGCTCGAGAGCCTCGCGCGCCGCTCGCAGTGGGCGCTCTACCTGCAGGCATACCTCGACACGGCCGCGGATGATGTCACGCGTTGCGAGAACTTCGTCGCCCGCATCGAGCTCGGCAAGACTGACGGCCTGGTCCGCGACATCGAGAAGGCCTGGCTCACTCCGCACAGTCTGCCGGAGTGCGCCCCCGCATTCGACTGGCTCAAGCAGAACGGGGTGCTCACGACGACGCTCATCGAGCAGCGCGCGCGCCTCGCGCTCGAGAGCTCGGATACCGGCTTCGCGCGGCAGATCATCGATCAGCTGCCGAGCGATCGGGCCGGCCCCTTGTTGAAGTGGGCCGCGCTGCTGGAGCGCCCGCAGCGCGGCATCGACGCCCTGATTGCATCGCCCGATGAGCCGGTCGAGGCAGCCGCCCTGCTCGCGGGCTGGACCCGCCTCGCCCGCGAGGATTCCTCCGCGGCCGAGCAGCGCTACGCGCGCTTCGTCGCGGCGCGCCGCCTGGGCGGCGAGGCCGCAAGCCCGTACGCGCTCGCGCTCGCACTGTCGCTCGCCTGGGACCGCAACCCGGCCGCGCTCGAGTACTTTGAGCGTGTGGCGCCGCGCGATCTCGACGATTCGTCGCTCCAATGGCGTGCGCGCGCGGCGCTCTGGTCGAAAGACTGGCGACTGGTGCTCACCTCGATCGCCGGCCTCACGCAGACGGAGCAGCAGACCGCGCGCTGGCGCTACTGGGCTGCGCGCGCCGCACAGGCGTTGCACCATCCGGCGCAAGCTGAGCGGATCTACGAGTCGCTGCTACCGGACGACGACTACTACTCGGCGCTCGCGGCGGCGCGCTTGAGCCGCCCCGTCACTCCGCATCCGCAAGCCCTCGCGACCGAGCCGGCCGTGCTCGCGGCCATCGAGCGTGAGCCGCCATTCGAGCGCGCCCGCGAGCTCTACCTTTGCGGGATGCAACGCGAGGCGGCTGCCGAATGGCGCTTCGGCTACGCATCCCAGTCCGCGGACGAGCGCCTGCAGGCGATCCATCTCGCGGCGGACTGGGGCTGGTTCGACCAGGCCGTGGAGACCGCGACGGCGCAGCACGTGTTCAACGATTACGCTCTGCTTTATCCGCGGCCGTTCGACACCGCGGTGAATGCCGCCGCACGGCTCTCGCAGCTCGCACCGGCCATGGTCTACGGCGTGATCCGCCAGGAGAGCCTCTATCGTATCGACGCGGTATCGACGGCGGGCGCGCTCGGACTGATGCAGTTGATGCCGGATACGGCCCGCCGCACGGCCCGCCACTGGAAGCTGTCGCGTCCCGCCTCGGCGGACCTGCTCGATCCTGCGGTCAACATCTCCCTCGGAGCCGCCCGCCTGCGCATGCTGCTCGACCGGCTCGACGAGCAGGTTCCGGTCGCGCTCGCCAGCTACAACGCAGGATTGAACGCGGTCACACACTGGCTACCGCCGGAGCCGGTCGACGCCGACATCTGGATCGAGAACATTCCCTACAACGAGACGCGGGAATACGTGGAGCGCGTTCTGTGGCACAGCCTGCTCTTCACGTGGCTGCGCAGCGAGGGCGCAGCGCCGCGCGCGGACGCCTGGCTTTCCGAGGTGAGGCCGCTCACCGGTCCGCAGCAGGCGAGCCGCATGGCCGCGGCGAAATGACTCGATAGCATCGCACCCCTGCCGACCAGGCACGCGGGCGAGGGCCTACGGCCGCGTGCCCACGTATGGGGCACCCCCGCGCCCGCGCCTGAGCCCCCGCGAGAGCCCCGCCACAGCGTGCGGCAGCTCTCATATCGGGGGCTTATATGCTTAGAGAAAACGGCCTTTTCTCCACGGCGACCCGAGGTGATAACGTGCGGGCGGAGTGGCCTCAGTCCGTCGAAAAGGAGTTGCACCCGTGAGCGGCAATGCGCGTGCAAAGGCAGCGCAGGGCCCGTCCCCAGACCCCTTGGCGCTCGCGCCGCTTTCGCCTGCGCTCGCGGCGGAAGTGCGCAACCTGGTCGCGAAGCTCGATCGGGAGCAGCGGCTGTGGCTGAGCGGTTTTCTCGCAGGGGCCGAGGCTGAGCCGGCAGCGCCGCTCGCGGCCGTGGCCGCACCGGAGCCGGCCCGTCCCGCCGTCACCGTTCTGTTCGGGTCCCAGACCGGCAACTCGGAGCGCCTCGCCAAGCAAGTGGCCGACCGCCTGGCCGAGCGCGGGATCCGCTTTGCGCTGCTCGATATGATGCAGTGCACCAAAGCTCATCTCCAGGAAGCCCAGACGCTGCTGGTCGTCGTTAGCACGCATGGCGACGGCGATCCGCCCGACCGCGCCGTGCCGCTGAGTGAGCTGCTGAGCAGCCGCAAGGCGCCGCGTCTCGATCACCTCCGGTACTCGGTCCTCGCCCTCGGGGACTCGACCTACGAGAAGTTCTGCGAGACCGGGCGCCAGTTCGACGCGCGGCTCGAGGCCCTCGGCGCCGAGAGGCTGCATTCCCGCGGCGAGTGCGATGTTGACTTCGACGCGCCCGCGGAGCGGTGGATCGACGGTGTTGTCGGCAAGCTCGAGCATCCCCTCGGTCCCACGGCGCTCAGAATCCACGCGGAGCCTGGCACGGACCGCAGAACGGCCTCCGTCTCGAACGCCTACACCCGCAAGAATCCCTACTCGGCGGCGGTGCTCGCCAACCAGCGCCTGACGACGTTGCAGTTGACGAAGGACGTGCGGCACATTGAGCTTTCCCTCGAGGGCTCGAACATCCATTACGAGCCGGGCGATTCGATCGGCATCGTGCCGCGCAACCGGGAGGAGGAGGTGGACGCCCTCCTCGAGACACTGCGATTCGGCGCCGAGAGTCCCGTGCAGGGCGAATCGCAGGCGCTGATCCCGCTGCGCCAGGCGCTCCTCGAGCGCTCGGAGATCGGATCGGTCACCCGGCCCTTCCTCAAGAGGTACGCCGAGGCCACCCGCTCCGCCGAGGTCGCATCACTCGCCTCCGCCGCCGACAGCGACCTCGCGCGCTACTCGCGCGGCCGGCACATCCTCGACCTCGTGAGCGAGCACGCGCCGAACGGGCTCGACGCCGCGGCGTTCGCCCGCCTGCTGCCTCCGCTCGCTCCGCGGCTCTACTCCATCGCCTCGAGCCAGCACGCCGCTCCCGACGAGGTCCATCTCACGGTGAGCATCGTGCAGTACGAATCGTTCAGCCGTTCGCACTGGGGCGTGGTGTCGGGCGCCCTCGCGAGCCTCACCTCCGAGGACGCGACCCTGCCGATCTACCTGCAGCGCAATCCCGCGTTCCGTCTGCCCGACCCCCACACCCCGATCATCATGATCGGGCCCGGCACGGGCGTTGCCCCCTTCCGGGCCTTCATCTCCGAGCGGGCGGAAACGGGGGCGGCCGGCCTCAACTGGCTGTTCTTCGGCGACCGCTCTTTCGAGTACGACTTCCTCTATCAATCGGAGTGGCTCGACTGGCGCAAGCGCGCACTGCTCACGCGCATGGACGTCGCGTTCTCGCGCGACCAGGCGGCGAAAATCTACGTCCAGGATCGCATGCGCGAGCGCGGGGCGGAGCTCTGGAGCTGGCTCGACGACGGCGCGTATGTCTACGTGTGCGGCGACGCCCAGCACATGGCGCCCGACGTTCACGCGGTGCTGATCGAGATCGTCGCCGCTCACGGCGGCCGCAGCCGGGACGATGCGTCCGAGTACCTCCTGGAAATGCAGCGGGACCGTCGCTATCAGCGCGACGTGTATTGAAGGGCGCGGATCGATGAATCCGCTCGAACGTCACGATCTGTCCCGGCCGCTCGAGGAGCTGCACCCGAACGAGCGCTTGAAGTACGAGAGCCGCTACCTCCGTGGCACCATTGCCGAAGGTCTTGCCGATCCCCTGACGGGTGCCATCCTCGATCAGGACACGCCGCTCACGAAGTTCTTCGGCATGTACCAGCAGGACGACCGCGACCTGCGCGACGAGCGCCGCCGCGCGAAGCTCGAGCCGCGCTACCAGTTCATGGTGCGCATGCGGTTGCCGGGCGGCGTGTGCACGACGCAGCAATGGCTCGCCCTCGATGCCCTCGCCCGCGAGAACGCGGACGGCACTCTCCGTCTCACCTCCCGCCAGACCTTCCAGTTCCACAACGTCCTCAAGCGCAACCTCAAGCGGCACGTCCGCGGAATCGTCGCCGCGGGCCTCGACACCATGGGCGCCTGCGGGGACGGCAACCGCAACGTGATCTCGACGGCGAACCCGCTGCTCTCGCCCGTGCACGCCGAGGCGACCGCGCTCGCCCGGCGCCTCAGCGCGCACCTGATGGCCCGCACCGGCGCGTACCGCGAGATCTTCCTCGACGAGCCGCCGGCCGCGGTGGCCGGCGAGGAGGAGCCGCTCTACGGCCGCACCTATCTGCCGCGGAAGTTCAAGATCGCCATCACGATTCCACCGCAGAACGACGTGGACGTTTACGCGCACGATCTGGGCTTCGTCGCGATCGTGGAGAGCGGACGGCTCGCGGGCTACGACGTGCTCGTCGGCGGCGGCATGGGCATGACCCACAGGATTGCGGAGACCTTCCCGCGCCTCGCGGATGTCGTCGGCTTCTGCGCGCCCGAGGAGGTGATCGCGGTCGCCGAGCACACGATCGCCATCCAGCGCGATTACGGCGACCGCAAGGACCGCTCGCACGCGCGGTTCAAGTACACCATCGAGGACCGCGGCACCGGCTGGTTCTCGGAGGAGCTCGCGCGGCGTCTCGGACGGCCGCTCGCCCCCGCCCGCCCCTTCCGTCTCGAATCCTCGGGCGACCGGATCGGCTGGCTCGAGGGCGCCGATGGACTCTGGCATTACACGCTATTCGTCGAGAACGGCCGCATCACCGACTTCCCGGAGCGCAAGCTGATGTCGGGAATGCGTGCGCTCGCGGCGCAGCACCGCGGCGTGTTCGCGCTCACCACCAACCAGAACGTCATCGTCGCCGGAGTCTCGGCCGCCGAGCGGCCCGCGATCGAGGCTACCTTACGCGAGTACGGCATCGAGAACGACGCGAGCGCCACTGCGCTACGCCAGAACTCCATCTCGTGCGTCGCCCTGCCAACCTGCGGCCTCGCGATGGCCGAGAGCGAGCGGTACCTGCCCGCCCTGCTCGACAAGATCGAGGAGATTCTCGCAGCGGCCGGCCTCTCGCGCGAGTCGATCTCCATTCGAATGAGCGGCTGTCCCAACGGCTGCTCGAGGCCCTATCTCGCGGAGATCGCGCTGGTCGGCAAGGCCGTCGGCAAGTACAACCTCTATCTCGGCGCGAGCGTCAACGGCGATCGCCTGAACGCGCTCTATCGCGAAAACATCGGCGAGACACAGATTCTCGACTCGCTGCGGCCTGTGCTGATCCGCTACGCGAAGGAGCGCCGGCCCGGCGAGGCATTCGGCGACTTCACGGTGCGGACGGGCATCGTGCGAGCGATGCCTCGCGGGCGGGACTTCCAGCGCGCGCTCGCCGAGGCGAGCTAGCCGCCGCGCTCAGCCGCCCGACGATTGTGGCGCCCGCGAGTGCGTGAAGCCGGGCGTCGCCTCCTCCGGCTCTGCGCGCAGTCTCGACTGCAGCAGCCCGAGCGCGGTCGCCGGATCGTCGGCGTACTGGAAGAGCTCGAGGTCCTCGCGGCCGATGGTCCCGTAGCGGACGAGCGCCTCGAAGTGGATGACCTCGTTCCAGTACTCACGCCCGTACAGGATGATGGGAATCGCGCGCGAGAGCTTGCGCGTCTGCACGAGCGTCAGGATCTCACTCAACTCATCGAGCGTGCCGAACCCGCCCGGAAAGACGACGAGCGCGCGCGCGAGGTGCGCGAACCAGAGCTTGCGCATGAAGAAGTAATGGAACTCGAAGCTGAGCTCGCGTGTGATGTAGGGGTTCGGCTGCTGCTCGCGCGGCAAGCTGATGTTGAGGCCGATGGTGCGTCCGCCGGCCTCCGATGCGCCCCGGTTCGCCGCCTCCATGATGCCGCCCCCTCCGCCCGAGCAGACGACGTACCGGTGCTCGTGCGACGGCAGGCTCTTCGACCAGTTCGTGATGAGCCGCGCGAGCTCGCGCGCGTCCTCGTAGAAGCGCCCGAGGGGGCCGTCGGCCGTGAGCCGAGCCGATCCGAAGAAGACGATGGTGTCGTGGACGCGGGCGCGGCGGAAGCGTTGCAAGGGCTCGAGGTACTCCGCGAGGATACGCAACGGGCGCGCATCGTCGCTCGCGAGGAAGGCGGCCTCTTCATAGGCGAGTGGGCGCCTCGGCGGGGTACGGGGATCACTCATTCTCGTCCTCCGAATCTTGCCGGCAGACCTGGATAAAGATACAGTATCCCGTCAACGAAGCGCCCGCGCAACGTGTTCGCATCCGCCGCGCCCCCTCGAGGAGTGACCCTCATGCAGACGCTCGAAGTCTTCTTGCCCGCCCGCTGTGTCCGGGAGCCCATCCTGCCGTCGCCCAGGGCCCGCCTGCGCTCGGCGCCGGCGCGCGCGCGCCTCGTACAGCCGGTGCAGGCTCGCCTGGAGGAGCTCCTCATTGAGCTGGAGCTCGCGCGCGCGGCCGTGGTCGCATCCGTCGCCGCGCTCCGCCATCAGAATTGCGAGATCGACGAGGACATCGCGCACATGCTGCAGCGGCGCGTCGGGGATGTGATCGGCGTGCAGATCGAGAGAACGGAGGAGCTGCTGGAGGCCCTCTCCGGCGAGAGCCGCTAACGGCGCGGTCGTTATTGTGGGCCGCCCTGCCCGGCCGAGAGCAGCGCGTCAACGTCTTTTTCGGCGCTGAGCCAGTCGTCCTCCTCGCAACCGGGCGCAAATCCGCGGCGCTCCGCGCGCAGATAGGCCGCCTCGGCGATCATCGCGCGGCGTGCGCCCGACGATACCCTGACCGGTGCGGCGGCTTTGGCCGTGGCTGGCGGATCCTTGGGTGTCGTGGCGGCGCGGCGGCGGGCCGGGCGCACGCCCGTGGCGCTTGCCGGCGGGGCCGACGCTCCCGAGCTGGCAGCCCGCCCCGTACTGGACGCCGGCGTTGCGGTGCGAGGGAAATCATTGCTGCGACGAGTGGCCATTGAACTCCTCCTGAATTTCAGCCGTGCCGATGAGCACGGCCCGCGGGGAGCCGTCCCGGCATCGTGCCAGGCTGTCGCGCGGTAGCGTGCCCGCTGCCGCGCGAGGGCTCGCTAGCGCCCCGCCGTCAGCGGCGTGAGCGCATGGACGGCGAGCGTATCATCCCTTGCAGATACTTGCGAAAGTCGCGGCCGAGAGATGGATGGCCGAGCGCGTATTCCACCGTCGCCTGCAGATAACCGAGCTTGCTGCCGCAGTCGTAGCGCTTCCCGGTGAAGCGGTACGCGTACGCCGCCTCCTCGCGCATGAGCGAGGCGATGCCGTCCGTGAGCTGGATTTCCCCGCCGCTGCCGCGTCCGATGCGCTCGAGGTGCTCGAAGATCGACGGCGTCAGCACGTAGCGGCCGACCACCGCGAGCGTGGACGGCGCCGACGCCGGCTTCGGCTTCTCGATGATGCTGCGTACTCGAGTCGTCGCCGACTTGTCCGACTCCACCTCGACGATGCCGTACTTGTCGGTATCCTTGCGCGGGATGACCTCCACGGCGACGATGCTCGCGCGCTTCGTCTCGTACACGTCGGCCATCTGCTTGAGACAGCCCACCTCCGCCCGTATCAGGTCGTCGGCGAGATGCACGAAGAACGGCTCGTTGCCGACCGCCGGTTGCGCGCAGAGCACGGCATGGCCCAGACCGAGCGGCGCAGGCTGGCGGATGTAGATGCAGGCGGCATAGGAGGGCAGAACGCTGCGGATCTGGTTGAGCACATCGCTCTTGCCCTGCGCCTCGAGCATGTGCTCGAGCTCCTGATCGGAATCGAAGTGATCCTCGATGGCGCGCTTCGAGGCGCCAGTGATGAACACGAGACGGCTGACGCCGGCCGCGAGCGCCTCCTCCACGGCGTACTGGATGAGGGGCTTGTCGACGACGGGAAGCATCTCCTTCGGGCTCGCCTTGGTCACCGGCAGAAAGCGCGTGCCTCGACCGGCGACGGGGAACACCGCCGTGCGAATGACCGACTGCGAGGGGGACCTCATGAGATGCTCCTGAAGCGCATTTGACGTCGAGCGTCAGTGTGACATAGGTGCCGCGCCGCCGCCGGTGCGCTCCGCCCACTTGAAGACGGCCGGCTGCATCCCGTCCCAGGCACGGCACTTCGGACAGCGCCAGAACCAGCCGACGCTGAGCAGGCCGCACTCCTCGCACTGGTAGCGTCCGCCGGCCTCGCCGATCCGCGCGAGAAGCTGCCCGAGCGACGGCGCGGCCGCGGCGCCGTCGCCGGCGGGGTCTCCGGCGATGCGCTCGAGCCGGCCGGCGTCCTCGAAAGGCAGGGCCGTCGCGAGCAGCCACGCGAGCTGGCGCGGGGTGAGCTGCGTGGTGCGCCGCAGGCGCGCGCAGAGCTCCTCGACGATGAGTCCCTCGCCGAGCACCGAGGCGAGCGCGAGGAGCCGCGGGATCACCTCGAGCGCGAGTCCGGGCGCCGCCTCGAGCGACTCGAGATAGCGCCCGAGCGCGGCGCGGCTCTCGCCTGCGGCCTCCAGCATCCGTGCCGTGAGGATCTCGGCGCGCGGCAGCCCGGCGTCGTGGCTCTTCGCCTGCTTCAGGAGCGCGCGGGCCCTGTCCGTGTCCCCTTGAAGGATCGCGTGCTCGGCGAGCTCGCAAAGATAATGCGCGGCGACGCTGCGGCGCTCCTGCTGCAGGTCGGCGGGCAGGTCGTGGAACACCTTGAGCGCGTTCGCCCAGTCGCCTTGCTGCTCGTAGATTCTGAGCAGGTGCTCGAGCGCGTCACGGCGATACTCGCGCGAGGCGGCGAGCTCCTCGAACAGCCGTTCCGCGCGGTCGAGGAGCCCCGCGCTCAGGAAATCGAGGGCGAGTGCGAACGCGGCCTGATCCCGTATCGCGCCGGCTCCCTGCTCCCTCAAGCGCGTGTGGATCGCGATCGCGCGCTCCACCTCACCGCGCTTGCGAAACAGGCTCCCCAGCGCGAACTGGATCTCCGCCGCGTCCTCGTTGGAGGCCGCGACCCGGGTGAACACCTCCGTCGCGCGATCGAAGCGGTCGTTGATGAGGTGATAGAGCCCGACGTAGTAGTCGCGCGGCAAGCGCACGGTCCGCGGCCCGCCGTGGCGGCCGAGCAGCCACGCGGCGATCCCCACCGCGACGAAGGCGAACGCGAGTAGGACGGGTGGGAGCGCGATCACACCTTAGGTCACGGACGGCTAGTCGCGGATGGGCCGATCCGCGCCGTCATTGACGCGCTCGCGCAGATCCTTGCCGGGCTTGAAGTGCGGTACGTACTTTCCCGAGAGCGCGACCGCCTCCCCCGTCTTGGGATTGCGTCCCTGACGTGGGGGCCGGAAATGCAGCGAGAAGCTGCCGAAGCCGCGGATCTCGATCCGCTCCCCCTGAGAGAGCGCATCGCTCATGATCTCGAGGATCTGCTTGAGCGCGAGCTCCACGTCCTTCGCGGGAAGGTGCTTCTGCTTCGCAGTGATGATCTCGATGAGCTCGGATTTCGTCATGTTGTTCGCGCGCTCGAGCGCCCGGTTACCCCCTGCAGCCGGGCGCCGCATCGGACACCGTCGTCAATTGCGATCGCCGATTTGCTCCTTCAGCAGATCGCCCAGGCTCGTGCCGGTCGGAGCCTGCTCCGAGCGGTAGCTCTGCACCGCCTCGGCCTCCTCGTGCATCTCCTTCGCCTTGATCGAAAGACTGATCGTGCGTGACTTGCGGTCGACGCCGGTGAACTTCGCCTCGATCTCCTCGCCGGGCTTGAGCACCGTGCGCGCGTCCTCTACCCGATCGCGTCCGAGCTCGGATGCGCGCAGCTGCCCCTCGACACCGCCGCCCAAGTCGATGATCGCGCCGCGCGCGTCGACCTCGCGCACCGTGCCGCGCACGATGGTGCCCTTCGGGTTCTTCGCGATGTACGCGGAGAAGGGATCCTTCGCGAGCTGCTTGATGCCGAGCGAGATGCGCTCGCGCTCGGGGTCGATCGAGAGCACCATCGCCTCGACCTGCTGGCCCTTCTGGTAATTGCGCACGGCCTCCTCCCCCGGCTGATCCCAGGAGATGTCGGAGAGATGGACGAGGCCGTCGATGTTCCCCGGCAAGCCGATGAAGATGCCGAAATCGGTGATGGACTTGATCTGTCCGCCGACGCGGTCGTCGCGGTTGTAGTTCTCGGCGAACTCCTTCCAGGGGTTGGCCTTGCACTGCTTCAAGCCCAGGGAGATGCGGCGGCGCTCCTCGTCCACGTCGAGCACCATCACCTCGACCTCCTGTCCCGTGTGCACCACCTTCGCGGGGTTCACGTTCTTGTTGGTCCAGTCCATCTCCGAGACGTGCACCAAGCCCTCGACGCCGTCCTCGATCTCGACGAACGCGCCGTAGTCGGCGATGTTCGTGACCTTGCCGAAGACCCGCGTGTTCGGCGGGTATCGCCGCGCAATGTTCTCCCACGGGTCGGCGCCGAGCTGCTTCAAACCGAGCGAGACCCGCGAGCGCTCGCGGTCGAATTTCAGGATGCGAACGTCGATCTCATCGCCGACCTTCACCACCTCCGAGGGGTGCTTCACGCGCTTCCACGCCATGTCGGTGATGTGCAGCAGGCCGTCGATGCCGCCGAGATCCACGAACGCGCCGTAATCGGTGAGATTCTTGACGCTGCCGCGCACGACGGCGCCTTCCTGGAGGTTATCGAGGAGCGCCGAGCGCTCCGCGGAGAACTCCTGCTCGACGACCGCGCGGCGCGAGACGACGACGTTGTTCCGCTTCTGGTCGAGCTTGATCACCTTGAATTCGAGCGGCCGGCCTTCGAGGTACGAGGTATCGCGCACGGGACGGACATCGACCAGCGATCCCGGCAAGAACGCGCGGACGTTGTCGATCTCCACCGTGAAGCCGCCCTTGACGCGGCCCGTGATGACCCCGGTGACGATCTCGGACTTGTTGAAAGCCTCCTCGAGGCGCGTCCACGTGCGGGCGCGCTTCGCCTTCTCGCGCGACAGGCGCGTCTCGCCCGTCCCATCCTCCACCGAGTCGAGCGCCACCTCCACTTCATCGCCGGCCTTGACCTCCAGCTCCCCGCGCTCGTTCTTGAACTGGTCGAGGGGAATGACGGCCTCCGACTTGAGGCCGACGTTGACGATGACGTGGTCCTCCGTCACATCGATCACGAGCCCCGTGAGAATCATGCCGGGGCGGATGCGCTGGTTGGCGAGGCTATCCTGGAACAGCTGAGCGAAACTTTCTGTCATACCTTCACATGCACGCCGCAAGGCGCGTGCTCGAGAGATCTTCGGGCCGCTTCGTCGCGATCCGAGCGTTGTGTAGCAGCCGCGCGTCCCTGCGTCGGCATCCTAAAGGTTCTCCCGCGCGCACCAGCCGCTCAAGGCCACAGCGAGCGATTGCGCCCGAGCGTGAGCACGCGCCCGACCACCTCCTCGATGGCAAGGCCGGTCGAGTCGATCACGTGGGCGTCGGGCGCGGGCTTCAAGGGGGCGACCCTACGGGTCGTATCCCTCGCATCCCGCTCGGCTATCTCGCGCGAAAGGGCGGCAAGGCTAACACCTGACCCCTTGTCTTTCAACTGCTTATAACGCCGGAGCGCCCGCTCCTCGGGGCTTGCCGTGAGGAAGATCTTGACCTCGGCCAGAGGGAACACGACCGTGCCCATGTCGCGGCCGTCGGCCACGAGCCCCGGCGGGCGGGCGAAGGCCTGCTGGCGCTCGAGGAGCGCCTGGCGCACCTGCGGCCAGGCGGCGACACGCGAGGCGCCCGCACCGGCGCTCTCCGACCGCAGATCGGCCGTGACATCCTGCCCCCCGAGCAGGACCCGCTCGCCCTCCGGGCCCTCGAGGAAGCTCACGTCCATGGCAAGCGCCGCCTCGGCGTGCCGTTTGACATCATCTGGAGCGAACCCCCGCTCGCGACCCGCCAGCGCCACGAGCCGGTACAGGGCGCCGCTGTCGAGCCGGTGCCAGGAGGCGACGCTCGCCACCGCGCGGCTCACGGTGCCCTTGCCGGAGCCGCTCGGGCCGTCGATCGTCACGATGGGCATCGCCATGCTCGCGCCTGATCGGGCCCGGCTCACTCGGAGCCGAGCGCCTCGATGCGGATTCCCGCCGCTCGCGCGAGCTCGACGAACCCGGGGAACGACGTCGCGACGTTCGCCACATCGAGCACCTCGATCGGCGCCCGGGCCTTGAGGCTCGCCACGGCGAAGGCCATGGCGATGCGGTGGTCGCCGTGGCTGTCCACGGTGCCGCCGCCGAGCTCGCCCGAGCCCCGGATCCGGATGCCGTCCGGCAGCAGCTCGTGCTCCACGCCGAGCTTCCCGAGGCCTTCGGCCATGACGGCGAGACGGTCGCTCTCCTTCACCCGCAGCTCCTCGGCGTGCCTCACCACGGTCTCCCCCTGCGCACAGGCGGCGGCGATGAAGAAGACTGGAAACTCATCGATGGCGAGCGGGACCAAGGCCTCCCGCACCTCGATGCCGCGGAGCGGCCCCGCGCGCACCTCGAGGTCCGCGACGGGCTCGGCGCCCGAGCTCGCGCGGGCATCCCCGCGCAGAGGATGCGCGCGGATATCCGCCCCCATCTCACGCAACAGCTCGAGCAGCCCCGTCCGCGTCGGGTTCACCCCGACGTTGCGCAGCGTGAGGCCGTCCCCGGCGAGGCACCCAGCGACGAGGAAGAATGCGGCGGAGGAGAAGTCCCCGGGCACCTCGACGTGCGTTCCCCGCAGCCTCTGGCCTCCTTCGAGCGAGACCGTGCGGCCGCTGCGCGTCAGCTCGACGCCGAAGGCCGCGAGCATGCGCTCACTGTGGTCGCGCGTGGGTGCCGGCTCCGTGATGCTCGTCCGGCCGCGCGCCTTGAGGCTCGCGAGCAGGATCGCGGATTTCACCTGCGCGCTCGGAACCGGCAGCTCGTAGTCGATGCCCTCGAGTGCGCTGCCGCCCAGGATGCGCACGGGCGGGCGGCCGTCCTGCGTCAGGATCCGCGCACCCATCAGCCGCAGCGGCACCGCGGCGCGCTCCATCGGGCGGCGCATGAGCGAGGCGTCTCCGATCAACGTCGAGTCGAAGGGCTGCCCGGCAAGGAGGCCCATGGAGAGCCGCATCGCCGTTCCGGCATTGCCCATGTCGAGGGGGCCGGCGGCCGAGCTGAGGCCCCGAGCCCCCGCCCCGTGCACGATCACGCGCTCGCGCTGCGGCCGCTCGATCGCAACGCCGAGCGCCTGCAGCGCCGAGAGCGTCGCGAGGCAATCCTCGCTCGCGAGGAAGCCCTCGACCGCGGTATCGCCCTCGGCGATGCCTCCGAGCATCAGCGCGCGGTGCGAGATCGACTTGTCACCCGGCACCTGCACGGCGCCGCGAAGCGCTCCGCCCGGCTGGAGCCGGTAACGCTCGATGCCTCGAGAAGTGACCACGTGACCGGATGAGCTCACGTGACCGCGCGCGGGTAGGAGCCGAGAATGCGGAACAGCGACGCGCGCTTCGCGAGCGCCGCGAGCGCCCGGGCGACGTGCCGATCCTCGGCGTGGCCCTGGATGTCGATGAAGAACACGTAGTCCCACTTGCGGCGCTGCGACGGCCGCGACTCGATCCGCGTCATGCTGACGCCGTGCCGCGCGAGAGGCTCGAGCAGCCGGGACAGCGCGCCCGGCGCGCCGGTGTGCCCGGCCGATACGAGCAGCGTCGTGCGGTCGTTCCCGCTCGGCGCGAGAATCTTACGCCCGAGCACGAAGAACCGTGTCGTATTGTCCGGCCGGTCCTCGATCTCGCTCGCAAGCACGGCGAGGCCGTATACCTCCGCCGCGGTGCTTCCCGCAATGGCAGCGCTGCCCTTCTCGTCCCGCGCGCGCCGCGCGCCCTCGGCGTTGCTCGTGACCGGCACCCGCTCGGCGTCCGGCAGATGCTCATCGAGCCAGGCCCGGCACTGCGCGAGAGCCTGCTGGTGCGAGCAGACCCGATCAATCGCCCGCAGCGAGCGCATGCGCCCCATGAGGTGCTGATGGATGCGCAGCTCCACCTCGCCGCAGATCTTCACCGGCGAGGTGAGGAAGCGGTCGAGCGTGTTGATGACCATGCCTTCGGTGGAATTCTCGATCGCGACGACCCCGAAGTCGACACTGCCGGATTCGACCTCGTGGAACACCTCATCCACCGACGGCAGAGGCAGCGCGCGCACCGAATGGCCAAAGTGCGTGAGCACGGCCGTCTGGGTGAACGTGCCCTCCGGCCCGAGGAACGCGACCTTGAGCGGCTCCTGCTGCGCGAGGCACGCCGACATGATCTCGCGAAAGAGCCTGAGTACCTCCTCGTCGCTGAGCGGGCCCTTGTTGCGCTCCTTCACGCGGCGCAGCACCTCGGCCTCGCGCTCCGGCCGATAGAAGTCGGCCGTCCGGCCGGCCCGGTGCTTCGAGATGCCGACGAGCTGGGCGAGACGCGCTCGCTCGCTCAGCAGCTCCTGGATGCGCTCATCGACCGCATCGATGCGGCGACGCACGGACTCGAGGCTCGCCTGCGGCGCATCCTGCGGCTGCACCGTGGCGGCCGCGGGCGCGGCAGCGCTCGCGCTCCGCCGTGCGGCGCGGGCGCGGCGCGGACTCCCGGTAGCCATGGTGAGACCCACCCCCTTGCGGTTTAAGGCAACCTTCAGACCACTCGCGCCGCCAGCACGCCCTCGATGCGCCGGATCCGCGCGACGAGATCCTCGCTCAGCGTGCCGTCCGTGTCGATGAGCGTGTAGGCGTACTCGCCGCTCGATTTGTTGAGAAGATCCGCGATGTTGAGACCGGCCGAGGCGAGGCAGGTCGAGATCTGGCCCACCATGTTCGGCACGTTGCTGTTCGCGATGGCGAGCCGCGTGGTGCCCGCGACGCGCGGCAGGACGGCCTCCGGGTAGTTGACGCAGTGGCGGATGTTGCCGTTCTCCAGGAACTCGCGCACCGTGTCGGCCACCATGACCGCGCAGTTCTCCTCGGCCTCGACGGTCGAGGCTCCGAGATGCGGCAGCGTGACGACCTTCGCGTGCCCCTTGAGCGCGTTGGTCGGAAAATCGCAGACGTAGGCGCGCAGTCGCCCGGCATCGAGCGCGGCAACGACGGCGCCGCCATCCACGATGGGCGCGCGCGCGAAGTTCAACACGACGCCGCCCTCGCGCATCAGCTTCAGGCGCGCCTCGTTCACGAGCCCGCGCGTCTCGCCGTTGAGCGGAACGTGGACCGACACGGCATCCGAGCGCGCGAAGAGATCCTCGAGCGAGAGCGCCTGCGCGACGCTCGATGAGAGCTGCCAGGCGCGCTGCACGGTGATCTGCGGATCGTAGCCGAGCACCCGCATGCCGAGCGCAAGGGCGGAGTTGGCGACCTCGACGCCGATCGCCCCGAGACCCACCACTCCAAGAGTGCGCCCCGGCAGCTCGAAGCCGACGAATTTCTTCTTGCCCTGCTCCACCGCCTCGTCGATCGCCTTGTCGTCGCCAGTGAGACCGCGTGCGAACGACCAGGCGGGACAGATGTTGCGCGCGGCGAGGAACAGGCCCGCGAGGACCAGCTCCTTCACGGCGTTCGCGTTGGCCCCCGGCGCGTTGAACACCGGCACGCCGCGCTTGCTCAACACAGCCACCGGAATATTGTTGACGCCCGCCCCCGCGCGCCCCACCGCGAGCACGGAGTGCGGCAGCGCGAGGCCATGCATGTCGGCGGACCGCACGAGAATGGCGTCGGGGTTCTCCACGTCGGCGCCGACCTGGTAGCGCTCGGACGGCAGGCGCTCGAGCCCGCGTGCGCTCAAGTTGTTGAGAGTGAGGATGCGGTGCATCGGGATCTCAGCCGTTGCGGCGTTCGAACTCCTGCATGAATTCGATGAGAGCGCGGACGCCCGCGAGAGGCATCGCGTTGTAGAGGCTCGCGCGCATGCCGCCGACCGAGCGATGGCCCGCGAGATTGGTGAGCCCGGCGGCGGACGCCTCGGCCAGGAATTGCTTGTCGAGGTCGGGGCGCGCGAGCGTGAACGGGACGTTCATCCACGAGCGGCTGCTCTTCTCGACGGGGTTCCTGTAGAAGCCGCTGCCGTCGATCGCCTGGTAGAGCGCCTCGGCCTTCGCGCGGTTGCGCGCGCCCATCGCGGCGAGGCCGCCCTCAGCCTTCACCCACTTCAGCACGAGCCCCGCGACGTACCATGAGAAGGTCGGCGGCGTGTTGAGCATCGAGGCGTCCGCAGACATCGCCTGGTAATCGAGCACCGAGGGGGTGTCGGGGCGAGCGCGGCCGATGAGATCCTCGCGGACGAGGACGATGCACAGTCCCGCCGGACCGATGTTCTTCTGCGCGCCTGCGTAGATGAGTCCGAATTTCGTCGCATCGAGCGGCCGCGAGAGGATCGTCGAGGACATGTCCGCGACGAGCGGCACGGAGCCGGTGTCCGGGACATACGCGAACTCGACGCCGCCGATTGTCTCGTTCGGTGTGTAGTGCACGTAGGCTGCGCCCGGCGTGAGCTCGAGCGAGCCGGGCAGCGGCACCGAGTTGTAGCGCGTGGCCGCCGCGTCCGCGGCGACGTGGACGTTGCAGTAGCGCTTGGCTTCCGTGATCGCCTTCTTCGACCACGAGCCGGTGTTCACGTAGTCGGCGGTCGACCCCGGCGGCGCGAGATTGAGCGGGACGCCGGCGAACTGCGCGGTCGCTCCACCCTGCAGGAGAAGGATCTTGTAGTGGCTCGGGACGGCGGCGAGCTCGCGGAGCGTCGTCTCGAGCTCCTGCGCGACGGCGAGGAAGGCCTTCCCGCGGTGACTCACTTCCATGACCGACATGCCCGAGCCCTGCCAGTCCTCGAGCTCCTCTCGAGCTTGCGTCAAGACCTCGAGGGGCAGCATCGCCGGCCCCGCGGCGAAATTGAATACGCGCACGACGATCCTAGCGGGAAAATCCCTGTCAACCCGTGACTTCGGCAACCGCGCTCATGTTAGCAACGAGCGCCGCGGCGCGTCAGAACTTTTGGGCCTGACGCGCTATTGAGAGGTTGGGGGCGGTTCGGGCGGAAGCGTTGCCGTCTCTCCCTCGTCCTCTCCCTCCGCGGTCTCCCCGTTGAGGGATTCGATGCGCTCGACGCCCGTCAACCTCTCGCCCTCGGCGAGCCGGATGAGGCGCACGCCCTGGGTGTTGCGGCCGACGATCGAGATCTCATCGACCGGCGTGCGCACCAGGGTGCCGCTCGAGCTGATGAGCATGATCTCCTGGCCGGTCGCGACCTGCAGCGCCGCGACCACCGCGCCGTTGCGCTCGCTCGTTTGCTGCGCGATGACGCCCTGGCCGCCGCGGCCGTGCCGCGGAAAGTCATCGAGCGCCGTGAGCTTGCCGTAGCCGTTCTCGGATGCGGTGAGCACGAGCCCCTCGCCCACGACGATGAGCGCGATGAGCTCTTGGGCATCGGCGAGTCTCACGCCGCGCACGCCCGCGGCGTCGCGGCCCATCGCGCGGACCTCCTCCTCGTGGAAGCGGATCGCCTTGCCGCCGCTCGTGCAGAGGATGATCTCCCGCTCCCCGTCGGTGAGCGCGACGCCGACCAGACGGTCGTTCGCGCGCAGGTCCACGGCGATGATGCCGCTCGTGCGCGGACGCGAGAAAGCCGCGAGCGGCGTCTTCTTCACAGTGCCCTGGCTCGTCGCCATGAACACGAAATGCTCCTCGTCGAACTGCTTCACGGGCAGCAGGGCGTTGATCTTCTCGCCCTCCTCGAGCGGGAGCAGATTCACCATCGGCTTGCCGCGCGCTCCGCGCCCGGCCTGCGGCAGCTCGTAGACCTTGAGCCAGTAGACCTTGCCGCGGTTGGAGAAGCACAGCACGGTGTCGTGCGTGTGCGCGACGAACAGCTTCTCGATGAAGTCCTCGTCCTTCACCGTAGTCGCCGCGCGGCCGCGCCCGCCGCGGCGCTGCGTCTGGTACTCCGTGACGGGCTGGGACTTCGCGTAGCCCGCATGCGACAGCGTGACGACCACGTCCTGGGGCTCGATCAGATCCTCCGTCGTGAGGTCGAGGTGATCGAGGCTGATCTCGGTGCGCCGCGAATCGCCGAAGGTCGCGCGGACCTCGAGGAGCTCGGTGCGCACGACCTCCGTCAGGCGCTCCGGGCGCGTCAAGATGTCCCCGAGATTGCGGATGGCCTCGAGCAGCTCCTTGTACTCCGTCACGATCTTGTCCTGCTCGAGACCGGTGAGGCGGTGCAGGCGCATGTCGAGAATCGCCTGCGCCTGGGTGTCGGACAGACGATAGGTGCCTGCGCCCGTGAGGCCGTACTCCGGGGCGAGGCCGTTCGGCCGCGTCGAGAGCTCTCCGGCGCGCCCGAGCAGGTCCAGCACGACTCCCGCAGCCCATGCGCGCTCCGTGAGTCCGGTGCGCGCCTCGGCCGGGGAGGGGGCGCGGCGGATGAGCGCGATCACCTCGTCGATATTGGCGAGCGCCACGGCGAGGCCTTCGAGGATGTGG
The DNA here is from genome assembly GCA_963849095.1 of uncultured Gammaproteobacteria bacterium. GTDB lineage: Bacteria > Pseudomonadota > Gammaproteobacteria > Steroidobacterales > Steroidobacteraceae > JASHUC01. The sequence continues at coordinate 584,436 of CAWKGA010000008.1, read as the reverse complement.
GCCCGCTCGCGCGCCCGTGCGAGGTCGTAGATCGTGCGGCGCGTGACCACCTCGCGCCGGTGGCGGATGAACGCCTCGAGCATTTCCTTGAGCGAGAACAGCTTCGGCTGGCCGTCCTGCAGGGCGACCATGTTGATGCCGAAGACCGTCTCCATCGGCGTCTGCGCGTAGAGGTTGTTGAGGACGATCTCGGCGATCTCGCCGCGCTTGAGCTCGATCACGACGCGCATGCCGTCCTTGTCCGACTCGTCGCGCAGCTCCGAGATGCCCTCGAGCTCCTTGTTGCGCACGAGCTCGGCGATGCGCTCGAGCAGCCGTGCCTTGTTCACCTGGTACGGGAGCTCGGTGACGATGATCGACTGGCGCCCCTTGCCGTCGAGGTCCTCGACGGAGCTGCGGGCGCGGATGGACAGCCGCCCGCGGCCGGTGCGATAGGCCGTCGCGATCTCCTGAGCGCCGTTGATGATGCCGGCCGTCGGGAAGTCGGGCCCGGGAATGTGCCGCATCAGCTCGAGGAGCGGGAGCGAGGGATCGTCGAGCAGCGCGAGACAGCCGTTGACGACCTCCGTGAGATTGTGGGGCGGGATGTTCGTCGCCATCCCGACGGCGATGCCGGCCTGGCCGTTGACGAGCAGGTTCGGCACGCGCGTCGGCAGCACCGACGGCTCCGTCTCCGACTCGTCGTAGTTCGGCGTGAAGTCGACGGTCTCCTTGTCGATGTCCGCGAGCAGCTCGTGCGCGAGGCGCGACATGCGCACTTCGGTGTAGCGCATGGCCGCCGGTGCATCCCCATCGACGGAGCCGAAATTGCCCTGCCCATCGACGAGCACGTAGCGCATGGAGAAGGGCTGCGCCATGCGCACGATGGTGTCGTACACGGCGGAGTCGCCGTGCGGGTGGTACTTGCCGATCACATCTCCCACGACGCGCGCCGACTTCTTGTAGGCCTTGTTGTAGTCGTTGCCGAGCTCCCGCATGGCGTAGAGCACGCGCCGGTGCACCGGCTTCAATCCGTCGCGTACGTCGGGCAACGCGCGCCCGACGATGACGCTCATCGCATAGTCGAGATACGACTGGCGCATCTCATCTTCGAGGTTGACGGGCCGGATATCGCGTGCGATTTCAGTCATGCAATTGAGAGCCGCGGCAGGCCTGGCAAGGCCTGAAATAAAGGGCAAAGTTTACCACATCGAGCCCCGCGAATCCCTGCGCCGGACTCGGGCGGCGCCGTATACTTGCGCGCGAGGCCTTCGGCCGAACGAGATCCGCGCGATGCCGAGCACCACCCCGCAATCCGCCGACCTGCTCATCGAGGCCCGCTGGGTGCTGCCCGTCGCGCCGGAGGCGGCCGCGCTCGCGCACCACGCTGTCGCCATCGGGGAGGGACGCATTCTCGCCGTCGGCCCGGCGGCGGAGCTCGCCGCGCGCTTTACGGCGCGCGAGCACATCACGCGTCCGGGCCACGCGCTGCTGCCCGGGCTCGTGAACGCTCACACCCGCGCCGGCAGGACCCTCCTCCGCGGCCGCCCGGCACGCACGTCGCGACAGAGCGACGAGAGCTGGACGACCGCCGAGCTGGTGCGCGACAGCACGCAGCTTGCCGTCGCCGAGATGCTGCTCGGCGGCATCACCTCGTTTGCGACGCGCGATCTGTATCCCGAGGAGGTGGCGCGCGTCGCGGCTTCCGCGCGCATGCGCGCGAGCATCGGCCTGCCCGTCGCGGAGGGCCCGACGGCCTGGGCGGAGAGTCTGACGGGGCACCTCGACAAAGCGGAGCGGCTCTGGGACGAGTACCCGTCCGATCCCTGGGTGCGGTTTCACTTCGCGCCCGATGCCGCGCATCTGCTGAGCGACGCGGCGCTCGCCCGAGTCCGCACGGTCGCCGACGAGCTCGACGCGCGCCTCACCCTCCCCGTGCACGAGACCGAGCACGAAATCCGCGACGGCGTCGCGCGCCATGCATTGAGCCCGATCAGGCGGCTCGCGGCGCTCGGCCTGCTGCGTCCGGGGTTCGTCGCCCTGCACTTGAGCCGCCTCGAGCAGGCGGAGCTCGAGCTGCTCGCGCGCACTGGCATCTCGGCCGTTGCCTGCCCCCAGGCGACTCTGCGCCGGGGGCTCGGACTCTGCCGCCTCACCGAGCTGCTCAACCGTGGGATCGATGTCGCGCTCGGTACCGGCAGCCCGACGGCCGCGTTCGCGCTGGATATGCTCGCCGAGGCGCGCACGGCGAGCCTCCTCGCGAGCAGCCTCGAAGGAGTGCGCGATGCGCTCGGAGCGGAGCGCGCGCTGGCGCTCGCGACGCTCGGGGGCGCCGCGGCGCTCGGACTGAAGTCTCTCGTGGGCTCGATCGAGCCCGGCAAGGCCGCCGACCTCATCGCGATCGACCTGAGCTCGATCGCCTGCCGGCCGGAGGGGTCTCCCGCCGAGGCGGTGCTCTTTGCGGCCAGCCGCGACCGTGTGAGCGACGTCTGGATCAACGGGAGCCCGCGGGTCGCGCAGGGCCGGCTGCTCGCGTTCGACGAGCAGGAGCTGCTCGCCGTCGCGCGGCGCTGGGAGGAGCGTCTGTCATGAGTCTCACCACACCCGGCCCGCAGCAGGCGCCCAACGTCGATCGAGCCGAGCTCGGCAAGTTCGAGGCGCTCGCGCACCGTTTCTGGGATCCGGACGGGGAGTTCCGTCCTCTGCACCGGCTCAATCCCGTCCGCGCGCAGTTCGTCGCCGACCGCGCGCGCTTGACGGGCGCTCGCGTGCTCGATGTCGGCTGCGGCGGCGGACTGCTCGCGGAGAGCCTGTGCCGCGCCGGCGGATCGGTCACGGCGATCGACCTCGCGCCGGGAATGATTGACGCCGCGCGCGTGCACGCCGCGGAGGGGAACCTCACGATCGATTACCGCACGGCGAGCGCAGAGTCGCTGGCGCAAGAGGCGCCGCGGTCCTTCGAGGTGATCACCTGCATGGAGATGCTCGAGCATGTGCCCGATCCCGCGGCGATGCTCGCGACGCTCGCTGAGCTCGCCCGGCCCGGCGGCCACGTATTCATCTCGACGATCCACCGGAACCTCAGATCGTTCCTCTCCGCGATCGTCGCCGCAGAGTACGTCCTGAAGCTCCTGCCGCGCGGCACGCATGAGTTTGAGAGGCTCATCCGCCCTTCCGAGCTCGCGCGCTGGGGCCGAACGGCGGAACTCACCCTGCTCGAGATTGCGGGCCTCGACTTCGATCCCTTCAGCGGCCGTTGCGCGCTGAGCCGTGATCCGTCGGTCAACTACCTCGCGCACTTCGTGAGTGCGCGCTCGGCCGACGAGACCGGCGCGCCGGCGGGCGGCCCGTGAGCGCGGCGCCCGTCACCTGTCGAGCCATGCTCTTCGACCTCGACGGCACGCTGCTCGACACGGCGCGTGACCTCGCCGACGCGCTCAACGAGCTGCGCCGGCAGGAGGGCCTCGAGGCCCTCGAGCTCGCTTCGGTCCGCAGCTTCGTCTCGCACGGAGCCGGCGCACTGGTGCGCATCGCCTTTCCCCAGGCGCGGGAGGCGCAGTTCCTGTCGCTCCGCGACCGCCTGCTCGAGATCTACGGGGCCGCGCTCGCCGTGCACACTCGCCCGTTCGACGGCACTCTGGAGCTGCTCGAGTACCTCGAGCGCCGCGGCATTCCCTGGGGCGTTGTCACCAACAAGTCGCACTCGCTCGCGCAGCCGCTCCTGCAGGCGCTGTCGCTCAGCGAGCGCGCCGGTGTCATCGTGGGCGGCGATACGCTGCCCGAGCGCAAGCCGCATCCGCGCCCGCTGCTGTACGCCGCCGAGCGGCTCGGCGTGCCGCCCGCCGAGACGGTCTACGTCGGCGATGCCGAGCGGGACATGCTCGCCGCGCGCGCCGCCGGCATGCGGGCGGTGGTGGCCTGCTTCGGTTACATCGGACCGGCGGACGACCCCCGGTCGTGGCCGGCCGACGTCTGGGTCCACTCGCCGCGGGAGATCATCGAGTGGCTGCGATGACTTCCGGCCTCGCTGCACTCATCGCCTCCCTTGCGCTGCTCGCCGGCGCCGCGCTCGGCGCGCTCGCGGCGCAGCTTCGCGCCACACGGCGCATCCACGCGCTGTCCCTCGAGCTGGAGCGCGCGCGCGCGCTCCTCGACGCGCAGTCGCAGCGCGAGGCCGACCGGGCCGCCTTCGCCGAGCAGGCCGAGACGCGCCTCGGCAACGCTTTCGGTGCGCTCGCCGGAGACTCCCTGCGCGCGAACAGCGAGCTGTTTCTCCAGATGGCGCGCGAGACGCTCGGCCGCGAGCAGACCGTCGCCCAGGGCGCCCTCAAGGAGCGCGAGCTCGCGATCCAGCAGCTCGTCGAGCCGATCAAGGCGGCGCTCGAGAAAACCGAGGTGCAAGCTCGAGAGCTCGAGCGGGAGCGACGTGACGCCTACGGGCAGCTGCGCTCGCAGATCGAGACGCTGGCGAGCGGCCAGGCGCAGCTGCAGCGCGAGACCCGCAATCTCGTGACGGCGCTGCGCCGCCCGGAGGTGCGCGGGCGCTGGGGTGAGCTCACACTGCGCCGCGTGGTCGAGCTCGCCGGCATGGCGGAGCACTGCGACTTCACCGAGCAGGTGCACGTCGCGACCGAGGACGGCGCGCTGCGCCCGGACCTCGTCGTCCACATGCCCGAGTCGCGGGATCTCGTGATCGACGTGAAGACTCCGCTCGATGCGTACCTCGAGGCTCTCGAGGCCCCGAGCGAGGAAAGCCGGCAGCTCGCGCTGAAGCGCCATGCGCAGCAGGTCGAGATGCGCGTCCGCGACCTTGCCGCGAAGAGCTACTGGGCGCAGTTCGAGCGCAGCCCGGAGTTCGCGGTGCTGTTCCTGCCGGGCGACCAGTTCCTCGCCGCCGCGCTCGCGGAGAAGCCGGATCTGCTCGACACCGCCCTCAAGCAAAGCGTGATCATCGCAACGCCCTCGACGCTGATCGCGCTGCTCAAGTCTGTTGCGTACGGCTGGCGGCAATCGGCCGTCGCGCAGAACGCCGCGATCATCCGCGAGCTCGGCCAGGAGCTGTATCGCCGCCTCGGCAACTTCGTGGGCCATCTCGCGCGCCTCGGCCAGCGGCTCGGCAACGCCGTCGAGGCCTACAACGCCGCGGTCGGCTCGCTCGAGCGGCAGGTCCTTCCCCAGGCGCGCCGCTTTCCCGAGCTCGGCGTGACCGCCGACGCGCCGCTCGAGACGCTCGATCCCATCGAGCAGCTTGCGCGCGAGACGACGCCCGTGGCCGGCATCGAGCCTCCTCCCGGCGATACCCGTGAGGCGTGAGGCCGAAGGTTCCCCTGCCTACTGGGCCTGGCTGTACTCCGCGCCGCGCCTGCGTGCCGTCCTGGAAACTCTGCTCGCGATCGAGGATGAGATCCGCGCCGCGCTGCGACCGGGTCTCGACCATCACGTCGCCCACGTCCGGCTCGAGTGGTGGCGCGAGGAATGCGCCCGCTACGCGCGCGGAACGCCGGCGCACCCGCTGACGCGCGGCTTGCTCGAAGTGTGCCGCGCGGCTGCGCCCGTTGCCGCGCGATCCGATCCCGCCCGGGCCCCCGCGGGCCCCGCAGATCCCGGTGGGCTCATCGACGTCGCGCAATGGGATCTCGCCGCCGCGACATTCGCCACCCGTGCCGAGCTCACGGGCTACTGCGACCGTTGGGCCTCGGCGACGACGCAGATCGCCGCGGAAAGCGCGGCGGCGTTCGGGCGCTCCCTCGGGCAGGCTCTCAAGGAGATCGCGCTGCTCGCCGATCTCGCCCCGGACGCGAGGAGAGCGCTGCTGCGTCTTCCGCTCGACGAGCTCGAACGGGCAGGCGTCGAGCCGTCGGCGCTCGGGCGGCCGCCCTGGCCCGCGGCCCTGTGCGCTCTGCTGCGCGCGCGCCATCGGCTGTTGCGGGCGGCACTCGCCGCAAGCGTGGCTACGCTGCCGCCGGCCGCTCAGCCGCCGCTGCGTGGCCTCATCGTCTGGGCGGCCGTCGCACACAGACAATCGTTGCGCGCCGAGCGCGCCCTGCCCCGTGCCTGGCAGGCGAGCGGCGCAAACCGCCTCGCGGATGCTTACCTCGCCTGGCGCGCCGCGCGCCGCGCCGATCGTGGAAAATTCGCTCTGCAGCCGGAGGCCCGACCGTGAGCTCCCCGTTCGATCCCCGTGAGCACAGTGCCGGCGCCGCCGAGCTCGACGGCCGCATCATCGCCATCACCGGCGCAAGCGACGGCATCGGCCGCGCCGTGGCGATCGACTGCGCCCGCCATGGCGCGACGGTCATTCTGATCGGCCGCAGCGAGCGCAAGCTCGCGGCGGTGCTGAGCGAGATCGACGCGGAGCGCCCCGGAAACTCGACGGTCGCCGTGCTGGATCTGGAGCGTGCGCTCGCGCGCGACTACGACCGGCTCGCGGCCGCCGTCGGCGAGCGCTTCGGCCGGCTCGACGGCCTGCTGCACAACGCGGGGCTCCTCGGGACGCTCTCGCCGATCGAGCACTACGACGTACCGACCTGGTGCCGCGTCCTGCACGTCAATCTGACCGCCGCCTTTGCGCTCACGCAGGTGCTGCTGCCCGCGCTCAAGCGCTCCGCCGACGCCTCGATTCTCTTCACCTCGAGCGGAGTCGGCCGGCACGCCCGGGCTTACTGGGGAGCGTACGCCGTCTCGAAGTTCGGCATCGAAGGGCTGGCCCAGGTGCTCGCTCAGGAGCTCTCGGACATCACGTCCATCCGCGTGAACACACTCAATCCCGGGCGGGCGCGCACGCGCATGCGGCTGCAGGCCTATCCCGCGGAGGATCCCGCGACGGTGCCGGAGCCGCGGGCTCTGACCGGCCCCTACCTCGCTTTACTGGGGCCGGCGAGCCGCGGGATCACGGGCGCGAGCTTCGACGCTCAGTGACAGGGGCGCGCCGCCGGGCGAGAGGCCGGGGCTCGGAGGAGAGAAGCAGCGCGAGCTCCTCGGGCTCGAGCTTGCGGAACTGACCGCGCGCGAGCGTGCGCTCGAGCGCGACCGATCCGAGCTTCGTGCGCAGCACGCGGCTCACTAGCGTCCCGGCGCGCTCGAAGAGCTGGCGCACGTCCTTGCCGCTCGCGCCTCGCGCAGTGAGCGAGTACCAGCGATTGGCGCCCTCTCCTCCGCTCGGCGAGCAGCCGATCACCTCGAGCCGCGTCCCGCGATCGAGCGCGCCGCCGAGCACGCTCTGCAGCTGGACGTCGCCGAGCTCGCCGCGGATGCGGACGCTGAATTCGGCGACGAGACCTCGCACCGCGCGCTGCAGCTTCTCGGCGAGCTCGCCGTCGGAGGTGACGAGCTCGAGTCCGCCGTCCTGGTGGGGCATGGGACTCACGGCAATGAATCGCCGGCCCGCGACGTGCGGCAGCCGCTCGAAGAGCGAGACCCGCCCATCGGAGGTGGCGGCTCCGGCGCGCCGATCGAGCCCCTCGCCCGGCGAGCGGTGGCAGAGGATCACCTGCTGCAAGCCCGTGGGCCGGCGGCGGACCAGACGGCCGTCGAGCCGGACCTGATCGGTGTCGCGCACGCGGGTGCCGAGCGCGGCTGCTTCTCCGTTCACCGTGAGGCGGCCCGCGCGTATCCATGTCTCGACGTTGCGTCGCGAGCCGAGTCCAAGATGTGCGAGCGCCTTCTGCAGGCGCTGTCCGGGATCCTGAGGCATGGGGCGTCCGCGCCGGCGGCCGGCTCGGCGGCGGCTACTCGATCCCCGGTCCGCCGTCCGAAGGAGCGGCGACCATTCCCGCGGAGCTCTCCGGATCGCCGCTCAACTCGCCTTCGTCGTCGTCCAGCTCATCGCCGAGGATGTCGGGCTCGGCCGTCCGCTCGAGCGCATCATCGGGTAGTGCCGGCAGACGCAGCTCCTCGCCCCCGGGAGGGGGCCGCTCGTCCTCTCGCGCGGACGTCAAGTCGAGCTGCACATTGAACTCGGTCATGGCGCGCAGCTCGGCGAGCGGCGGCAGCTCATCGAGCCTCTTCAAGCCAAAGTAGTCGAGGAACTCCCGCGTGGTGCCGAGGAGCTCCGGGTGGCCCGGCACGTCGCGCTGGCCGAGGACGCGGACCCAGTTGCGCTCGAGCAGTGTCTTGACGATGTTGGGGTTCACGGCAACGCCGCGCACCGCCTCGATCTCGCCCCGCGTGATGGGCTGGCGGTAGGCGATCAGCGCCAGCGTCTCGAGCAGCGCCCGGGAGTACCGCGCAGGACGCTCGGGCCACAGCCTCGAGATCTCCTCCGCGAGCTCGCGCCGCACCTGCACCCGCAATCCCGACGCCGTCTCCTTGAGCTCGATGCCCCGCTCGGCGTAGTCGGCCGCGAGCGCCTCGAGCGCTGCGCGAATCCGCTCCTTCTCGGGGCGCAGCGGCTCGTCGAACAGGGCGGCGAGTTCCGCAATCTCGAGCGGACGGCCCGCCGCGAGCAGGGCGGCCTCGATGACGTTCTTCAGATAGGAATCGTTCATGCGTCGCCCGCTCCCAGGTCGTTGTCCGCGACGAGACGCAAGCGGCGGTCCGGAGCCGCCGCACGCACGTGCAGCGGCGCGAAGAGCTCGGCCTGCACCATCTCGATCAAGCCCTCTCGCGCGAGCTCCAGTATCGCCGCGAACGCGACCGTGACTCCCATGCGCCCCTCCTCCGGCTTGAACAGGCGCGCGAACTCGACGAAGCTCGCCTGCTCGAGCGCCGCGAGAATATCGCTCATTCGCTCCCGTACCGACAAGCGCTCCCGCTGCAGGTGATGCGGCGCGAACAGCTCCGCCCGAACGACGACCTCCTGGAAGGCCGCCAGCATCTCTTTGAGCGTGATCTCGGGCAGGAGCCTCACCACCTTGCGATCCTTGAGCTCGGCGCTCGCGTCCCACACGTCCCGCTCCAGGCGCGGCAACCGATCGAGGGTCTCGGCCGCCTGCTTGAAGCGCTCGTACTCCTGGAGCCGGCGCACGAGCTCGGCGCGCGGGTCCTGCTCCTCGGCTTCGGGTCCCTCCGGGCGCACGCGGGGAAGGAGCATGCGCGACTTGATCTCCGCAAGCGTCGCGGCCATCACCAGGTACTCGCCGGCGAGCTCGAGCTGCAGGTCCTGCATCAGCTCGATGTACCGCATGTACTGGCGGGTGATCTCCGCGATCGGGATGTCGAGAACGTCGAGGTTCTGGCGCCGGATGAGATAGAGCAGCAGATCGAGCGGGCCCTCGAATGCCTCGAGGAAGATCTCGAGCGCCTGCGGCGGGATGTACAGGTCGCGCGGCAGCTGCGTCACGGGCTCGCCGTTCACGACGGCGAACGGCATCTCCACCTGCTCAGGAGCGGCCTGCGGCGCCGCGGGCTGCGGCTGCTCGTGCGACACGACGATCTTCAACTCCGGCTTGTTCGCCATCAGTCTGCCCGCAGGTGCATCGCGCGCCTCACATCGTCGAGCGTCTGGCGCGCGGCCTCGCGAGCCTTGTCCGCGCCCTCGGCGACGATGCTGCGGACCAGCTCGGGATTATCCTCGAATTCCTGCGCGCGTCGACGGAAGGCGCTTACCTCCTCGACGATCTTGTCGATGAGCGGCTTCTTGCAGTCGAGGCACCCGATTCCCGCGGTGCGGCACCCCTCGTTCACCCAGTTGCGGGTCGCCTCGTCCGAGTAGATCTTGTGCAGGTCCCATACGGGGCATTTCTCGGGATCCCCGGGATCGGTCCGCCGAGCGCGCGCTGGGTCGGTCTGCATGGCGCGCAGCTTCTGCGCAACGACGTCCGGGTCCTCCCGCAGGCCGATCGTATTGCCGTACGACTTCGACATCTTGCGCCCGTCGAGTCCCGGCACCCGGGGCGCCGCGGTGAGCAGGACCTGGGGCTCAGGCAGGATGCTCAAGTGGGAGCCCTCGAGGAATCCGAGCAGGCGCTCCCGATCGGCGACGGTGATCCGGTTGTTGGCTTGCACCAGCGCCCGCGCGCGCGAGAGCGCCTCGGTGTCGCCCGTCTCCTGAAACCGTCGGCGCAGCTGCCGGTACAGCGTGCTGTTGCGCCCCCCGAGGTTGCGTACCGCCCGCTCGGCCTTCTCCTCGAACTGCGGCTCGCGCCCGTAGAGATGGTTGAAGCGGCGCGCGATCTCGCGGGTCACCTCCACGTGGGCGACCTGGTCCTCGCCGACGGGGACGAAGGCGGCCCGGTAGAGCAGGATGTCCGCGCTCTGCAGCAGCGGATAGCCGAGAAAGCCGTAGGTCGCGAGGTCCTTGTCCCTGAGCTCCGCCTGCTGCTCCTTGTACGTCGGCACCCGCTCGAGCCACCCGAGGGGCGTCATCATCGAGAGCAGCAGATGGAGCTCTGCATGCTCGGGGACGTGCGACTGAATGAAGAGCGTCGCGACCCCAGGATTCAGGCCTGCGGCGAGCCAGTCCACGAGCACGGCGTGGATGTGCTCCTGCAGGTGCGAGGTGTCGTCGTAGCCGGTCGTGAGCGCATGCCAGTCCGCGATGAAGAAGAAGCACTCGTACTGGTACTGCAGCTCGACCCAGCTGCGCAGCGCGCCGTGATAGTTCCCGAGGTGCAGGGGCCCCGTCGGACGCATCCCGGAGAGCACGCGCCGCATCTGTGGATTTACACTCATGAATCGCGTCGATTATAGGCCCAAAACGCCGAGATCGCCCTTGCCTCGGCGCACCACGACGGGCGGCGAGACGGCGAGATCGACGACGGTCGTCGGCTCGATGCCACAGTTGCCGCCGTCGAGGACTGCATCGATGTCATGCTCCAGGCGTTCGCGGATCTCCCCGGCGTCGGTGAGAGGCAGCAGATCGCCCGGCAGGATGAGAGTCGAGCTCATCAGCGGCTCGCCGAGCTCCGCTAGCAGCATCAGGGGCACCGGATGGTCCGGCACGCGAATGCCGATCGTGCGCCGCCGCTCGTGCTGGAGGCGGCGCGGCGTCTCCCGCGTCGCGGGCAGCAGGAAGGTATAGGGGCCGGGGGTGCAGGCCCTCATCAGCCGGAACTGAGGCGTATCGATCCGCGCGAACCGGGCGCTCTCCCCCACGCTGCGACACACGAGCGTGAAATGGTGGTGGCGGTCGGCTTGCCGGACGCGGCGGACGCGCTCGAGAGCGGACTTGTCGCCGAGCGGGCAGCCGAGGGCATAGCACGAGTCGGTCGGGTAGGCGATGACTCCACCGCGGCGGACGATATCCGCCGCGCGCCGGATGAGCCGAGGCTCCGGGTTCACCGGATGGAGGGCGAAGAATTGGCTCAATTATGACCCGTCGCCAGCCGTGCCCGGCGGTTTCGGCTATGATACGCGGCCATTTTTCTCGCGGCCGCCCTTTCGATACGCCAGACATGCAAGCCCTCCTCGAGCTCGCGCCGCTCGCCGCTTTCGTCGTCGTGTACTACTTGCACGGCCTCTACGCGGCGACCGCGGCGCTCATGATCGCCATGGTGGCGCTGCTCGCCGCGGACCTTGCGATCTCGCGCCGCATCCCTCCCATGCACTCCCTCAGCGCGGCTCTGGTGCTCGTGTTCGGAGCGGCGACGCTCCTGCTTCACAATCAGCAGTACATCAAGCTCAAGACGAGCGTCTTCTCCTGGCTGGTGAGCGCCGCCTTCCTCGCGAGCTTCTGGATCGGCAAGCGGACTCTGGTGGAGCGGCTGCTGCGCACGGCGCTCGGCGCCGCGCTCGGCTCGGAGTTCCGGGTTCCCGAGCCGCTCTGGCGCCGCCTCAACTGGATCTGGGTGCTCTTCTATGGCGCGGTCGGGTGGGCCAACCTCGTGGTCGCCCAGCACTATAGCGAGCGATTCTGGGTCAACTTCAACGTGTGGGGCCTCACCGCCGCCACGATGGTATTCATCTTCCTGCAGGTCTTGTGGCTCGCTCGTCGCAGCGAGCCGGCTGCCGCGGACTCCTCCGCGAAAGCGGGCTGAAGACCTTCCGCCCATGACCGACACCACCGCATGGATTCGCGCCACTCTGGAGCGGCAGCTCGCCCCGGCACAGATCCTGGTCGAGGACGACAGCGCCCTCCACGCCGGCCACCCCGGAGCGCGGGAGGGCGGGCACTTTCGCGTGCGGGTGGTGTCGGATCGCTTTCGGGGTCTATCGAGAGTTGCACGGCACCGCTTGGTCTATCAGGCTATCGAGCCGCTCATCGGAAAGGGCGTTCACGCACTCGCCATCGAGGCGCGAACGCAGGAAGAGATTACTTCATGAAAGTTACCCAAGTAACTGATATTCAAATTATTATTAACATTCAAGGTCAGTCCAAAATGAACAAGCTCGGTTTCCTGCTGATGTCCGTCATGGGAGTAGCGGCCCTCACCGCTTGCCAGCCGAAGGGTGCTGCCGTCACAGGGGCCGCCGCGAGCAACGACTCGGCCCCGGTCGCCGTAGTCAATGGCGCGCCGATCAGCCGCAGCCTCTATGACTTCTACGTGACGCGCATCGCCACCGGCCGCACGGTAGCCGACCTCTCACCGGCTCAGCGCGGGGCCGCCCTCGACAGCCTCATTCGCGCGGAGGTCGTTGCCGGGGAGGCGGACAAGGACGGCATCACCCAGGACCCGGACACGCAGAACACCCTCACGCTCGCGCGGCTCAACGTCCTGGAGCAGCTCGTCTCCCAGCAGTACTTCAAGAACCGCAAGCCCACCGAGGATCAGCTGCGAACAGAGTACGAGACGCAGGTCTCCAACATGCCGCACACCGAATATCACGCGCGCCACATCCTCGTCGCGACGGAGCCGTTTGCGCAGCGGATCATCGAGCAGCTCGACCACGGAGCGAACTTTGCCGATCTCGCCAAGAATGAGTCGATGGACCCCTCCAAGACCCAAGGCGGCGACATCGGCTGGTTCACGACGGACAACATGGTGAAGCCGTTCGCCGACGCCGTCGTCGCGCTGAAGCCCGGCCAGTACACGGAGAAGCCCGTGCAGACCCAGTACGGCTGGCACGTCATCCAGCTGATCGAGACACGGCCGACCACTCCGCCGTCCTACGACAGCGTCGAGCAGCGGCTCATGCAGATCGTCGAGTCAAGGGAATTCACGGCTTACGTGGACGGCCTCATGAAGGACGTGAAGGTCCAGAAGAGCCTTCCCGATTCCTCATCCCCGTCCGCGTCTGCGTCCCCCTCCACGTCTGCGTCGCCGCCACAGCCCCCGGCCGCGCCCTAGCATCCGGGAGGGCGGCGCAGCGCTTACCTGGCGCCGCCCTCCCCGTCCGGCTGCGCGCCGGTCAGCTCGAGGAACGCCGACTCGTCGATGACCTTGACGCCGAGCTCCTCCGCCTTGCGGAGCTTCGATCCGGCGTCCGCCCCCGCGACCACCCAGTCCGTCTTTCTCGACACGCTCCCGCTCACCGTCGCCCCGAGGCGCTCGGCGAGCGCCTTCGCCTCCTCCCGGGTGAGCCGCTCGAGGTGGCCGGTCAACACGATGATTTTGCCCGCGATGGGCGAGACGCGCGCGGGCTGCTCGGCGTCCTCGATTCGCACCTGCCGCGTGAGACGCTCGATGCTCTCGACGTTGTGGCGGTCCGAGAAGTACGCGGCAATGCCGTCGATCACGGTCTCCCCGATCTGATCCATGGCGTCCATTTCTTGCCGCGCCTCGTCGCGCAACTCGGCATCCTGCCCGGCGAGCCTCGAACAGGCGGCATGGAACGCGCTCCAGCTGCCGTAGCCGCGGGCGAGCGCGCGCGCCGTGACCTCCCCGACGTGACGGATCCCGAGCGCGTAGAGAAAGCGCTCGAGCGAGATGTTGCGCCGCGCCTCGATGGCGGCGAAGAGCTTGCGGGCCGACACCTCGCCGAACCCCTCCTGCTCCTCGAGCTTGATCGTGCCGTTGCGCGCGGCGAGCTCGAAGAGATCGGCGGGTTCCGCGATCCAGCCTTTGCCGACGAAGAGCGCGATCTGCTTCTCCCCGAGCCCCTCGATATCGAACGCGCGGCGCGATACGAAATGCCGCAGGTGCTCGATCCTCTGGTAGGGACAGGCGAGCTCGCCCGAGCAGCGCGCAATCTTGCCTTCCTCCCCGGCTGCCGTGCGATCGCGCACCACCGCGGTCCCGAGGGGGCAGGGGCAGATCCTCGGAAACGAATAGGGCTGCGCCGCGCTCGGGCGCATCCCGGGGACGATGCCGAGCACTTGCGGGATGACATCGCCGGCGCGCTGGATCGTCACGGTATCGCCGATGCGCACGTCGAGCTCGCGGATCTTATCCTCGTTGTGGAGCGAAACGTTCGAGACGATCACCCCTGCGACGCTCACCGGAGCGAGCTTCGCGACGGGGGTGAGCGCTCCGGTGCGCCCGACCTGCACCTCGATCGCCTTCACCACGGTCGCGGCCTTCTGCGCCGCGAATTTGTGCGCGACCGCCCAGCGGGGGTCGCGCGAGACGAAGCCGAGCCGCTCCTGCCAGTCGAGCCGATCGACCTTGTACACCACCCCGTCGATGTCGTAGTCGAGCGCCGCGCGCCGATGTTCCGTCTCGAGGTGGAACTCGAGCAGCTCCTCGACCGAATGGCACAGCCTCGCGAGGGGATTGGTCTCGAGCCCCCGCTCCGCGAGCCACTCGAGCATCGCCCACTGGGTCCGCGCCGGAAGAGTGCTCATCTCGCCCCACGCATAGGCGAAGAACTTGAGTGGGCGAGTAGCCGTGACGGCCGGATCGAGCTGCCGCAGCGACCCGGCGGCGGAGTTGCGCGGATTGGCAAATACCGTCTTCCCGGACGCCCCCTGCTGCTCATTCAGAGCGAGGAACGCGGACTTGGTCATGTAGACCTCCCCGCGCACCTCGCAGATCTCGGGGACGTCGGGACCCTTCAGCTCATGGGGAACGCCCGGCACGACTTTCACGTTCGGCGTGACATCCTCTCCCTCCGAGCCGTCGCCGCGCGTTGCGCCGCGCACCAGGGTGCCGCGCTCGTAGCGCAAGGAGAGCGACAGCCCGTCGATCTTCGGCTCGGCGGTGAAGTCGATCTGCGCCCCGCTCCCGAGCCCGAGAAATCGGCGGATGCGCTCGACGAAGGCGGCGACATCCTCGGGGGCGAGCGCGTTCGCGAGCGACAGCATCGGCACGGCATGCCGGACCTTCGCGAATCTTCCCGAGGGCGGGGAACCGACCCGCTGGGTGGGCGAGTCCGCGGAGATGAGCTGGGGGTGTGAGCGTTCGAGCGCGCGCAGCTCCTGCATGAGCTGGTCGTAGTCGGCGTCCGAGATCTCGGGACGGTCGAGTTCGTAGTACAGGCGATTGTGGCGCGCGATCTCGCCGCGCAGCTCCGCGATGCGCGCGGCCTCAGCTTTCATGCTCAGCTTGAGCCTCGAGCTCCTCGCGCATCTCGGCGACGCGCAGAGGCGTGAGCGCCTCGCCCCGCTCGTCCTGCAGCAGCCCCAGCAGGCGGTTGCTCAAGTTTCGGGCGGAGCTCAGCAGCTCGTCGAAGGCTCGGACCGAGGAGAGCGGACCGGGCAGCACGGCGAAGAGGCTGAGGCCCCCGAAGCGCTGCATATCGATCGACTCGCTGTCGAACGTGCCCGGCTGGGTGAGATTTGCGGCGCTCACGACCGCGCGGCCGTCCGGCCCGGCGCGATGGAAGATGGAGAGCCGTCCGAGCACGAAGCCTTCGGCGGCGAGCGCCTGGCGCACGGCATGGCCTGCGAAGCGCTCGCCCGAGGCGACGAGCCGCAAGGCGACGACGTGCCGTACGCTTTCCTCCGGCCAGTCCACGCTGGGCTCCGGAGGCAGAGCAAGAGGGGCGTCGTGCCGTTCGAGGCGTGACGGATCCTGCGGATCGAGGAGCGGGTCGGGGGGCGGGGCACTCGGCTCCGCCGCCTCGCCGGCCAGAAGGTCGATGTCGTCGTCCGCGGTGTCGGCGCGCAGAGCGATCGACAAATCGTCCACCACCTCGACCATGGGAAGCACCGGTAGCGGATCCCGTGCCCGCATCTCCGGCAGCGTGAGCGTGGGCTCGCGCTGCGCAGCGCCCGGCGGGAGGGGCTCCGGCGCGGCCTCACGCTCCGAGGAGGACCCGAGCTCCCCGCGCCGCGCCTGGCGGGGACGGCGCAGCTCCCACCAGGCGAGCCCCGCCACGAACACGGCGCCGAGCAGCAGCAAAGTCCAGCGAAGATCCCCCATGGCGGCGCCCGGTCAAACCGCGGCGAGCCGCATGGCCTCTTCCACGTCCACGGCGACGAGGCGTGAGACGCCGGGCTCGCCCATCGTGACGCCGATGAGCTGCGACGCGAGCTCCAGTGCCGCCTTGTTGTGGGTGATGAAGATGAACTGAACGCGCGAGGACATGTCACGCACGATGTCGCAGAAGCGACCGATATTGTACTCATCGAGCGGCGCGTCGACCTCATCGAGGAGGCAGAACGGCGCCGGATTGAGCTCGAAGATGGAAAAGACGAGCGCGACGGCGGTGAGCGCCTTCTCCCCGCCCGAGAGCAGGTGGATGGTGCTGTTGCGCTTGCCCGGAGGCCGCGCCATGACCGTGATCCCTGCCGTGAGCGGATCCTCCCCCACGAGCTCGAGATACGCGTGCCCGCCGCCGAAGAGCCGCGGGAATTTTTCCTTCAGCCCGGCGTTGATGCGCTCGAACGTCTCCTCGAACCTGGCGCGCGTTTCCTTGTCGATGCGGTGCATCGCCTCGTCGAGCGTCGCGAGCGCATCCGTGAGGTCGTTGAACTGCCGGTCGAGATACTCCTTGCGCTCCGCCTGCTCCTTGAGCTCGTCGATGGCCGCGAGATTCACCTGCCCGAGCCTCTCCAGGCCCGCCCGCGTCTCGGCGAGCCGCTCCTCCCACCCCGGCTGGTCGGCGTCGGCCGGCAGGCCCTGCTGGACCTCCGCGAGGTCGAGTCGAGTCGCGGCGAATTGCTCCGTGAGCGCCTCGCGCCGCACGCGAGTCTCCTGCGCGGCAAGCCGCGCCTGCTCCATCGCCTCGCGCGCCTGAAGCACGCGCTGCTCGGCGCTCATGCGCTGCTCGTCGAGCGCGCGCAGCCCACCGTCGGCCTCCTCGAGCGCCCGGCGCACTGCGGCAAGCTCACCTTCGACGTCGAGCCGCCGCGCGAGCAGAACGCTCAAGCGGCCCTCGATCTCATCGATGGGCGCATCGCCCCGGGCGAGCTCCATATCGAGCTCCTCGCAGCGCTTGGAGAGCTGCGCGCGCTGCTCGAGTGCCCGGCCGAGCGCGACCGCCATCGAGCTCTCGCTCGAGCGGCAGGACTCCGCCCGGATGAGCAGGTCGCGCGCGGCAAGCTGAGCGGCTTGCGCCCGCGAGCGCGCCCCGGACACGGCTTCACGCCGCTCCTCGCGCTCCCCGTCGAGCTCCGGCCGCCTGGAGTCGAGCTCCCCGAGCAGGGCGAGACCTCGGTCGAGCTCGAGCCGCGCGCGGGCGAGGCTCTCCTCGGCCGCGGCGATCTCGCGCGCCGTCTGCGCCTCCTCCTCATCCAGCCGGCCGCGGCGCAGCGCCGACTCCTCGGACCGGGCCCGTGCGGCCTCGAGCTGGCCGGAGAGATCCGTGTGCTCGCGATGCGCGGCCCGAATATCGGATTGGAGCCGCTCGCGCCCGTGCTCGGCCGCGGCGAGCGACTCGCGAACGGCGGCGAGTCGAGCCTCGATGTCGCGCACCAGGCGCTCGTGGCCGCCGCAGTCCGCGCGCAGCCCCTTCAAGCGCTGCTCGCGCTCGATGAGGCCAGCGTGCTGATCCTGCCCGCGGCTCACCCGGAGCCAGTCCCGACCGACCCACTCGCCTCCCCGGACGATGATCGACTGCCCGGGAGGGAGGGCCGCGCGCCGGTGCAGAGCTTCCGCGAAGGAATCGCCCGCGAGCACTCCCTCGAGCTGCTGCCGCACCGCGGCCGGACCGCGGATGACCTTTGCGGCGAGAGAGTCAGAGCGCGTCCCGGCGGTGGCCGAATCCGGACTCCCCTGCGCGTCGAGCCCGGCAGCGGAGTGCTCGACCAGCGCGAGGCGGCCGCTCGAGAGCCCCTCGAGCGCCGCGGCGAGCTCATCGAGGCGCTCGACGCAAACCGCCTCGAGATAATCGCCGAGAACCGTCTCGACGGCCCGCTCCCAGCCCTCCTCTACCTCGAGCGTCTCGGCCACGCGAGGCCGGCCGGCAAGACCACTCGCGCCTATCCATTCCACTGCGAGACCAGCGTTGTGGGTGTGCGCCGCCTTCTGCAGCGCCTCGAGCGAGACGAGCTCGCTCGAGGCGCGCTCCCGCTCGGCGCGCGCCGATTCGAGCTGCGATTCGGCGCCGAGCTGCTCGGAGCGCAGCCCCTGCAGGCTCTCGAGCGAGGCCGTGAGCGATTGCGCGAGCTGCTCGTTGCGCGAGCGCGCCGCCGCATCGCGGCCGGCGAGATCCGCGAGCTGCCCGCCCGCCTCCTGCGCCGCGAGCTGCTCGCGCTCGATGGCGAGACGGTCCGCGCGGGCGGTGAGTCGCCGGCGCTCGCTTTCCAGCTGCTCGATACGCGCCCGCTCGACTTCGGTTGTCTGGCTCGCCGCGCCGAGCGCGCCGTTGAACTCCTCCCAGCGCCGTTGCCAGTCGGCAAGCTCCTCCTCCGCCCCGGCGAGAGATGCGGCCGCCGCTTGCTCGCCCAGCTGGACCTCGGCGAGCCGCGGGGCGAGCCCCTCGCTTTCGAGCCGCAGCTCCGCGAGCCGGCGCTCGTCGTGGTCGATGTGCACCGCGAGGTCCGCGAGCGTCGCTCGCGCCTGCGCGAGGTCGTTGCGCTGCCGTTCCCGCAGCTCGCGCGCGTGCTCGAGCGCCTGCTCGGTTCGGGTGATGTCGGCCCCGGCCTCGTAGTAGCGGCCCTGCGCGTGCGAGACGCGCTCGCTCCGCTCGGTCTGCAGCGTGCGCTGCCGCTCGAGCGCGGCCTCCGCGGAGCGCTGCTCGGCGAGGGCGGCCTGCACCGCGAGGTCCCGCTCCCGCGTGGCGCTGTCGTGAGCCACCGCGCCGCTCGCGAGCTCGCGGAGCCGCAGAGCGAGCAGCTCGGCGCCCGTGCGGCGCTCCTCCTCCTTCAGCGCCTGGTAGCGCCGCGCCGTCGCGGCCTGGCGCTGCAGGTGACGGATCTGCTTGTCCACCTCGTCGCGCACGTCCTGCAGTCGCTCGAGATTCTCGCGAGTCTGCGCGACGCGCGACTCGGTCTCGCGGCGCCGCTCCTTGTAGCGGGAGATGCCGGCCGCCTCCTCGAGCAGCGCCCGCATGTCCTCGGGCTTCGCCTCGATCACGCGCGAGATCGTGCCCTGCTCGATGATGGCGTAGCTGCGCGAGCCGAGCCCGGTGCCGAGGAAGAGCTGGGTGATGTCCTTGCGGCGGCAGCGCGCGCCGTTGATGAAGTAGGCCGACTCGCCGTCGCGCGAGACGACGCGGCGCAGCGAGACCTCGCTGTAGCCCGCGTAAGGGCCGCCGATCTTGCCGTCGCCGTTGTCGAAGACCAGCTCCACCGAGGCGGCGCCGACGGGTTTCCTGCCGCTCGATCCGTTGAAGACGACGTCGGCCATCGAGTCTCCGCGCAGATACCGCGCGGACAGCTCGCCCATGACCCAGCGCACGGCATCGATGATGTTCGACTTGCCGCAGCCGTTCGGACCGACAACGCCCGTGAGATTTCCGGGGAAGCTGACCGTGGTGGGATCGACGAAGGATTTGAAGCCGGCGAGCTTGATCTTGGTGAGCCGCATCGTGTGGTTACCGACCCCTCGTGGTTGACACCGCCGCGCAATGATAGATTAATCCTTTGCCGCCCGCCTTCGTAACTATGGACACGCCCGAAAAAAACCTCGAGACCTTTCCCAACCCGGCGCCGGAGCGCGATTACACCATTCGCATGACGCTCCCGGAGTTCACCTGCCTTTGCCCGAGAACCGGCCAGCCCGACTTCGCGACTCTCGAGCTCGAATACGTCCCCGACCGGCTGTGCGTCGAGCTCAAGGCCCTGAAGCTCTACATCTGGTCCTTTCGCAACCGCGGCGTGTTTCACGAGGCGGTGACCAACGAGATCGCCTCCGATCTCGGCACCGTGCTCTCCCCCCGGTTCCTGCGGCTGACCGCCCGCTTCAACGTGCGGGGCGGCATCTACACCACAGTCGTCGCCGAGCGCCGGCGGCCGGGCTGGGAGCCCGCCCCCCCCGTTTCCCTGCCCTGAAATGGGGCCCCCGAACATGCCCTGTACAGTGCCGGGGGCGCCGGTATAATCGCGCGTCCTTCGAAGGCTCGTGCTTTTAGGAGTGACTGATGCCGGCCAAGAAACCCGCGCCGAAGCCCGTCAAGGGCAAGAAAGCCGTGAGCCGCCCGGCGGCCCGCAAGGCTGCGGTGCGCAAGCGCGATGAGCGCGCGAAGGTCGCGATCCACCCGCGCGGCAAGGCGCCCGTCGCTCGCAAGCCCGCGCCGCCGGCCGCGCCCGCCCCTGTGAATGGAAACCCCACGGGAACCACCGAACTGATGCGAAAAACGCTCGGAGCCCCCGCAACGGCGGCGGCGAGTCCCGCCTTCCCGGCGCCCGCAAAACTTCCGGCGGCGGCGTCGCGGATCCCCCCTGCTCCCGCGGCCGACGCGGAGGATGCCGACGCCGCCGAGCCCGGCAGCCTTCTCGCCGGGCCGCGCAACGTCAAGCCGTACATCGCCAAGCGCGGCGAGCAGTACATGAGCAAGGAGCAGACGGAGCACTTCCGGCAGATCCTGCTCAGCTGGAAGCAGGATCTCATGGAGGAAGTGGACCGCACCGTCACGCATATGAAGGACGAGGCGGCCAACTTTCCCGATCCCAACGACCGCGCCACGCAGGAGGAGGAGTTCAGCCTCGAGCTGCGGACGCGAGATCGCGAGCGCAAGCTCATCCGCAAGATCGACGAGGCGCTGAAGCGCATCGAGGACGGGACCTACGGCTACTGCCTCGAGACCGGCGAGGAGATCGGCATCAAGCGGCTCGAGGCGCGTCCCGTCGCCACCTTGAGCATCGAGGCTCAGGAGCGGCGCGAGCGGCGCGAGCGGCAATACGGCGACCGCGAAGACCGCTACCGCTGACCGCGCCCCGCACGCTGCGCGCCCTGGCTCCCGGGCTGCCCCGGAGGAACGCCATACGGGCCGCTTCGCGCCCTCCCCCACGGGGAAACTGCATGTCGGCTCTCTGGCTGCGGCCGTCGGGAGCTTCCTGGACGCGCGCCATCAGGGGGGGCGGTGGCTCGTCCGGATGGAGGATCTCGACCGGCCCCGCGTCGTGCCGGGCAGCGCGGCCGACATCCTGCGCGCTCTGGAGGCTTTCGGCCTGTGGTGGGACGGGGAGGTCGAGTACCAGAGCCGCCGCACCGGGCTCTACGAGCAGGCGCTCGCCACGCTCGGCGCGCGCGGACTGACCTACGCCTGCAGCTGCTCGCGCCGCTCGCGCGCCGCCCAGAACGAAGTCGGATACCCCGGCACCTGCCGCAATGGCCCTTCGCGGCCGGGCCCGACCGCCCTCCGATTCCGAGTGGACGACCTCACGACGGTCCGCTTCGAGGATCGCATCCAGGGACTCTGCGAGTTCGCGCTGCGGGAGCTGGGAGACGCGGTCGTGCGTCGCCGCGACGGCGTGCACGCGTACCAGCTCGCCGTGGTGGTCGATGATGCCGCTCAGGGCGTCACGAGCGCGGTCCGGGGCGCCGACCTGCTCGCGAGCACGGCCTGGCAGATCGCTCTTTCGCAGGCGCTGAGCCTCCCGGTCCTCTCCTACGCCCACCTGCCCGTCGTCGTCGAGCCGGACGGAGCCAAGCTCGCAAAATCGAGGCATTCCGTGCCGGTCGACCCGCTCGATCCCGGTGCATGGCTCATCAAAACCCTGGAGCTCCTGCGCCAGGACCCACCGGCCGATCTCGCCCATGAGCCCCCGTCGGGCGTGCTCCGCTGGGCCATTGACCATTGGAGCATCCGGCGATTGAGCCGGATCCGGACCGTTCCCGCGCGCTCAAGCTGATTTGGGTCCCTCCCCCTGGTTGTACTAAGGTATGCGCAGGGGGAACGGGCAAGATAGTCCGGGCGGCCGCGCGCGGCGGGATTCATCACGATAACGGGGGCTTGCAATGAGCGAACCGAGGAACATCAAGAAGTATCCAAATCGGCGGCTGTACGACACGGTCGAGAGCCGCTACATCACGCTCGGAGATGTGCGCAAGCTCGTGGTGGACCGGATCGATTTCGTCGTGGTCGACAAGAAGTCCCAGCAAGACATCACCAACAGCATCCTGCTGCAGGTCATCGCCGAGCAGGAGCACGGCGGTGAGCCTTTGATGAGCCGGGACTTCCTCTCGCAGATCATCCGCTCGTACGGCGGCGGCGCCATGCAGGGCGTGATCGGCTGCTACCTCGAGCAGAGTCTGAAACTCTTCGCGAACCAGCAGCGCGAGCTGCGCGAGCGGGCCAAGAGCGTCGTCGGTGCGGACCCGCAGGATGCCGTCGCGATCGTGGTGCAGAAAAACTATCAGCGCTGGCGAACCGTGCAGGACGAGATCTTCAGGACGCTGATGGACGCGGCGCCGCGCGCACGGAACACCATCGAGGACGAGCCCGCTCTGCCTGGCGTGTAGTGCGCCTGCGCGAGGCCCTCGAGCCTGCGCGACCTGCCTGGACTGCCTGCCTATGCGGCGTTGACGTTGCGCATCGACAGCCGGATGCGTCCCTGACGGTCCACCTCGAGTACCTTCACGCGGATCACGTCGCCTTCCTTCAACTTGTCGCTCACCCGCTCGACGCGCTCGTCGGAGATCTGGGAGATGTGGACGAGGCCGTCGCGGCCGGGAAGGATGGTGACGAAGGCGCCAAAGTCCATGAGCCGCGCGACTCGTCCCTCGTAGATATGCCCCACCTCGACGTCAGCCGTGATGAGCTCGATGCGCCGTTGCGCCTCGCGCCCCGCGGTGCCGTTGACCGAGGCGATCTTGACGGTTCCGTCGCTCTCGATGTCGATGGTGGTGCCGGTCTCCTCGGTGATCTGCCGGATCACCGCTCCGCCCTTGCCGATCACGTCGCGGATCTTCTCCGGATCGATCTTGAGCGTGATGATCGAGGGGGCCCATTCGGACATCTTCGCGCGCGGCGTCGCGAGCACCTTCGCCATCTCGCCGAGAATGTGCAGCCGGCCGTCGCGCGCCTGCTCGAGCGCGATGCGCATGATCTCCGGCGTGACACCCTCGACCTTGATGTCCATTTGCAGGGCGGTGACACCGTCCCGGGTGCCGGCGACCTTGAAGTCCATGTCGCCCAGGTGGTCCTCGTCTCCGAGGATGTCGGTGAGGACCTTGAAGCGCGTGCCCTCCAGAACGAGACCCATCGCAACGCCCGCGACCGGAGCCTTGATGGGCACGCCCGCGTCCATGAGCGAGAGGCTCGTGCCGCAAACGCTCGCCATGGAGCTCGAGCCGTTCGACTCGAGGATCTCCGAGACGACGCGGATCACGTACGGGAACTTCGTCATGTCCGGCATCACGGCCGAGACGCCGCGGCGCGCGAGATTGCCGTGGCCGATCTCGCGGCGCTTGGGCGACCCCATCATGCCCGTCTCGCCCACCGAGAAGGGGGGAAAGTTGTAGTGGAGCATGAACGGCTCGCGCCGCTCGCCTTCCAGTCCGTCGATGATCTGAGCGTCGCGCGTCGTTCCGAGCGTGGTGGTAACGAGCGCCTGGGTCTCGCCGCGCGTGAAGAGCGCCGAGCCGTGGGTCCGTGGCAGGAGTCCTGCTTTGACGCTGATCGGGCGCACCGTTTTCGCGTCCCGCCCGTCGATGCGTGGCTCGCCATTGAGGATCCGCTGGCGCACGATGTTGCTCTCGAGCGAGGAGAGCTGGGCCTCGACCTGCTCCTCGGTCCACTTGGCGCCCTCGGTCGCGAGCGCGGCCAAGGTCTGCGTCTTCACGTCCTGGATGCGGTTGCGCCGCTGCAGCTTCTCGGTGATCGAGTAAGCCTGGGACAGCGCGGCCTGCGCATGGAGCGCCACCGCGCTCGCGAGCTCCGCGTTCTCCGCGGGGGGCTTCCAGCCCCAGCGGGGCTTGCCGGTCTCGGCGACGAGCTCCTTGATCACGCGGATCGCGGCCTGCATCTGCTGGTGGCCGAACACGACGGCACCGAGCATCACTTCCTCGGACAGGCTGTGCGCCTCCGATTCGACCATCAGCACGGCCTGCTCCGTGCCGGCCACGACCAGGTTCAGCTGCGAGTCCGTGAGATCCTTGGCCGTGGGATTGAGCAGGTACTCACCGGCCCGGTAGCCGACGCGGGCAGCTCCGATCGGACCGCGGAACGGCACGCCGGAGAGCGAGAGCGCAGCCGATGCGCCGAGCAGTGCGGGGATATCGGGATCGATGTCCGGATCGACCGAGAGCACCGTCGCGACGACCTGGATGTCGTTGTAGAAGCTGTCCGGAAAGAGCGGCCGGATCGGGCGGTCGATCAGGCGCGAGGTGAGGGTTTCCTTCTCCGTCGGCCGGCCCTCGCGCTTGAAGAACCCGCCGGGGATGCGGCCGGCGGCGTAGGTCTTCTCGACGTAGTTCACGGTGAGCGGCAGGAAATCCCGCCCCGCCGCCGCCTGCGGTTGCGCCACGGCGGTCACGAGCACGACCGTATCCCCCATCGTCGCCTTGACGGCGGCATCGGCCTGGCGGGCGAGCTCGCCGGTTTCGAGCGTGACGGTATGCGGTCCGTACGCAAAGGACTTGCTGAAGACGCTCACGGTTGGATCCTCACGAATAGAGATGGCAAAGCCCGAAGGCCGCGCGGTAATGGCTTCGCGAGCGCGGCCGCCACGAGCGGTCAGCGGCGCAGCCCCAGGCGCTCGACGAGCTCCTGGTACTTCTGCGGCTGCGTCGACTTGAGATAATCGAGCAGCTTGCGGCGCTGATTGACGAGCTTCACCAAGCCCCGGCGCGAGGAGTGGTCGCGCTTGTGGGCACTGAAATGGTCGCCGAGGCCGTTGATCCTCTCCGAGAGAAGCGCGATTTGCACCTCGGGCGAGCCGGTATCCGTGGGATTACGGCGGTACTCCGCGACGATGCCGCCTTTCTTCTCGCTGCTCAAGCCCATTCGTGTGCGTTCCTGGAAGCTTCTCTCAAACCCTGTCTTTTCGAGGCGCGGCATTCTACTCGTTGGCCCCCCCTGCCACAAGAACGAACATTCGCTTCGGCCGCACGGAGCCCTCGCCGTCCGCCTCGGCGAGGCCCAGAAACCGGCCCCCCTCATCGTACACACGCACGCGCCCGGCGGGCTGCGAATTGGGGCCCGCAATCGCCTGGCCCCGGGTGAGCCGCAGCGCGGCAGACGCGGTCACCGTGACCGACGGCAGAGCCGGTAGCGCCTGGTCGGCCTCGAGCAGCCGCGGCATCCCTCCGGCGCGGCAGATCTCCTCGACCGCCTCGAGCGTCTGCATGGACTCGTTCTGGAACGGGACGACCCAGAGCCGCCTCAGCCGCCTCAAGTGCCCACAGGTTCCGAGCGCCCGGGCTATATCCTCGCCGAGGACGCGCACGTACGTGCCCTTGGAGCACAGCGCCTCGAGCTCCAAGGCGTCCTCGCGGAGCGCAAGCGTCGCGAGCTCGGTGACCTCGATCTCCCGCGGGGCGCGCTCCACCTCCACCCCGGCGCGCGCGAGGCGGTAGAGCCGCTCGCCGCCACGCTTCAGGGCCGAGTACATCGGAGGCACCTGGGCCTGGCTCCCGCGGAAGCGCGCGAGCACCCCCTCGACGAGCGCCGAGCCGAGGGCCGGCACCGGCAGCGTCTCGATCACCGTGCCTTCGCGGTCGCCCGTGTCCGTGCGCGCGCCGAGCGCGATCTCGAATCGATAGCGCTTGCGGGCGCCTGTAAGGTCTCCCGCGATCTTGGTGGCCTCCCCGAGGCAGATCGGCAGCATCCCGGTCGCGAGCGGATCGAGGCTGCCGGTGTGGCCGGCCTTGTGCGCACCGATCGCGCGCTTCACCCTCTGCAGCGCCGCGTTCGACGAGAGTCCCTCCGGCTTGTCGAGCAGCAGGATGCCGCAGATCATCCGGGCTTGCGGCCTGCGCCGGCAGCGCCATCGATCAGGCTCGAGAGCCGCTGCGCCCGGTCGAAACTGTCGTCGAACACGAACTCGAGCCGCGGGGTATGCCGCAGGCCGAGCCGCCGTCCGACCTGCCCGCGCAGGAAGCCGCCGGCCCGCGTGAGCCCGACCCTCACCTCGTCCGCATCATGGTGCGAGGCGAAGGGGATGAAGAACACGCGAGCGGTGCTGAGATCGGGCGCGACGTCCACCGCGGTGATCGTCACGTTGCCGACCCGCGGGTCCTTCACCTCGCGGCCCACCAGCTCGGCGAGCGCGCGCTGCAGCTCGGCCTCGATCTTGCGGCGCCGGGAGTCCGCCATTACTGCACGGCGCGCGCGATCTCGATGCGCGCGAAGCACTCGATCTGGTCGCCGACGCGCACGTCCTGATAGTTCTTCACGCCGATGCCGCACTCCGTGCCGGCGCGCACCTCGCTCACATCGTCCTTGAAGCGCCGCAGCGATTCGAGCGCACCCTCGAAGATGACGACGTTGTCCCGCAGCACGCGGATCGGATGGTTGCGCCGGACGTTGCCCTCGGTGACGAGGCAGCCCGCGACCACGCCGAACTTGCTCGAGCGGAACACCTCGCGCACCTGCGCGATGCCGACGATCTGCTCCTTGATCTCCGGCTGCAGCATGCCGCTCATCATCTGCTTCACGTCGTCGATCGCCTCGTAGATGATGCTGTAGTAGCGCACCTCGACGCCCGTCTCCTTCACGGCATCGCGCGCGCCCGCATCGGCGCGGACGTTGAATCCGATGATGCGCGCAGCGGATGCCGCGGCGAGCTGCACATCGGAGACCGTGATGCCGCCGACGCCGCTCGCGATGACGCTCACCTTCACCTCGTCCGTCGAGAGCTGGGTGAGCGCCTCCCGCAGCGCCTCGACGCTGCCCTGCACGTCCGCCTTCAGCAGGATCGCGATCACCCCCGCCTTCTCCGACTCGAGCTGCGAGAACGCGTCCTCGGCGCGGGTCACTTGCCGTGCGAGCTTCACGTCGCGGGACTTGCTCTGTCGATAGAGGGCGACTTCACGCGCCTTGCGCTCGCTCTCGACCACGAGGAAATCATCGCCCGCATACGGCGCGCCGGACAGGCCGAGCACGGCGACCGGAGTCGACGGCGGGGCCTCCTGCACGGCGGCCCCGGTCTCGTCGAACATCGCCCGCACGCGCCCGTATTCGGCACCCGCGAGGATGGAATCGCCCATGCGCAGAGTGCCCCGCTTCACGAGCACCGTCGCGACCGCGCCGCGCCCCTTCTCGATGCTCGACTCGATGACGACGCCTCCCGCGAGGCCGGCAAGCGGCGCCTGCAGCTCGAGGATCTCCGACTGCAGCAGAATCGCCTCGAGCAGCCGATCGACCCCATCGCCGGTGCGGGCCGAGACGTTCACGAAGATGTTCTGACCGCCCCACTCCTCCGGGATGACCTCGTGCTTGGCGAGCTCGGTCCGCACGCGGTCGGGGTCGGCGTCGCTCTTGTCGATCTTGTTGACGGCGACCACGATCGGAACATTGGCCGCACGCGCGTGCTGGACGGCCTCGACCGTCTGCGGCATGACGCCGTCGTCCGCCGCGACGACGAGCACCACCACGTCGGTGACCTTCGCTCCGCGGGCCCGCATCGCCGTGAAGGCCGCATGGCCGGGCGTGTCGAGGAACGTGATGGTGCCCTTCGACGTCTCGACCCGGTAAGCGCCGATGTGCTGGGTGATGCCGCCGGCCTCGCCTGCCGCGACCTTGGCGCGGCGGATGTAGTCGAGCAAGGACGTCTTGCCGTGGTCGACGTGACCCATGACGGTCACGACGGGCGGCCGCGTCTCGAGCTCCACGGTCTCGGCGACGGCTCCCTGCAGATCGGCCTCGATCTGATCTCCTCTCTGGAGCTTCGCCGTGTGGCCGAGCTCCTCCGCCACGAGCACGGCCGTTTCCTGGTCGATCGGCTGGTTGATCGTGGCCATCTGGCCCATGTTCATCAGCACCTTGATGACCTCGGTCGCCTTGACCGCCATCTTCTGCGCGAGCTCGGCGACCGTGATCGTCTCCCCGATCGATACCTCGCGCTTGACGGGCATCGTCGGCATCTCGAAGGCATGCCGCGCATCGCCGCTCTGAGGCATCGGACGGCTCTTGGCGCGCTTCTTTTTCTTGAAGCGGGAGCTGACATCGGTCGCGACGTGCAGCTCCTCGCGCCCGTAGCGCGTCGGCTGCTTGTCCTCGACCTCCTCCGCCGCCGGCTCCTCCTCGACCGGTGCCGGACGCTCGCGCGCCGGCTGCTCGCCCGGACCGCGCCGCTGCTGCTCGCGCTCGCGCCGCTCGGCCTCCTCGCGAGCCTGCAGCTCGGCGAGCCGGCGCGCGTCCTCCTGCGCACGCTTGCGGGTCTGCTCCTCCTCGATCCTGCGGCGGTTCTCGGCCTCGATGCGCTCGCGCTCGCGCCGCTCGGCCTCCAGCCGCTCGGATTCGAGCCGCGCGGCTTCCTCGGCCTCGCGCCGCTTCAGGTCCATGTCCTCCTGCTGGTGGCGTGCCTGCTCCTGGAGCACGTCGCGCTTGATGTACTTGCGGGTGCTGCGGACCTCCACGTTCACGGTCCGCGCCCGTCCCTGGACGCTCGCGAGCTTGAGCTCGCTCTGGGTCTTGCGCCGCAGCGTAATCTTGCGCGGCGAGCTGCTGTCGTCTCCGCTCCCGTGGCTGCGTCGCAGGTGCGTGAGGAGCTCGAGCTTCGCCTCATCGCTGATCCGGTCGTCGGGCCCCGCCACCTTGATTCCGGCCTGGTCGAGCTGCACGAGCAGCCGGTCCACCGGCACTTTGAGGACCTGCGCGAACTGTGAGACTGTTACATCGGCCATGAGCTGAACCTCGCCACTTGCTCAGTGGCCGGCTTCGAACCAGTGGGCGCGCGCCTTCATGATGAGGCGGCCCGCTTCCTCTTGAGCGAGGCCCTCGATGTCCGCAAGGTCATCGACCGATTGTTCCGCGAGATCCTCGCGCGTGCGGACACCCCGCCGCGCAAGCGCCAGCGCGAGGTCCGGGCTCATCCCCTCGAGCAGCAGCAGATCGTCCGCCGGCATGGACTGATCGAGGCTCTCCTCGCTCGCGATGGCCTGCGTGAGCAGCACATCTCGAGCGCGGTTGCGCAGCTCCTTCACCATCTCCTCGTCGAATTCCTCGATGGCCATGAGCTCCGCCTGCGGCACGTAGGCGATCTCCTCGACCGTCGAGAGGCCCTCCTGGACCAGGATCGTCGCCACGTCCTCATCGACGTCGAGCTGCTTCATGAACGTCTGGACGAGCGCGCGTGCCTCGGTCTCGCTCTTCGCGTCGGCGTCCGACTCCGTCATCACGTTGAGATCCCAGCCGGTGAGCTGGCTCGCGAGGCGGATGTTCTGGCCGCCGCGGCCGATCGCCTGCGACAGCTTCTCCTCCGCCACCGCGATGTCGATGCTGTGGGAATCCTCGTCCACGACGATCGACATCACCTCCGCCGGAGACATGGCGTTGATGACGAACTGCGCGGGGTTGTCGTCGAACGGAATGATGTCCACGCGCTCGCCGGCGATCTCGTTCGACACCGCTTGCACGCGCGAGCCCCGCATCCCGACACAGGCGCCCACCGGATCGATGCGTGGATCGTTGCTGCGCACCGCGATCTTGGCCCGCACGCCGGGATCGCGCGCGGCGCCGAGAATCTGGATCAGGCCCTGGCCGACCTCCGGCACCTCGAGCTTGAACAGCTCGATTAAGAACTCGGGCGCGGTGCGCGTGAGGAACAGCTGCGGGCCGCGGGGCTCCGAGCGCACCTCCTTCAGAAAAGCCTTGATGCGGTCCTGCGGCTTGACCTGCTCGCGCGGGATCATGTCGGTCCGCGGGATGAACCCCTCGGCGTTGCTTCCCAGATCGACATAGATGCCGTTGCGATCGACTCGCTTGACCACGCCGCTCACGAGCTGGCCGACGCGATCCTTGTACGCGTCCACCACCTGGGCGCGCTCGGCTTCGCGCACCTTCTGCACGATGACCTGCTTCGCCTGCTGCGCGGCGATGCGCCCGAACCCCACCGACTCCATCGGCTCCTCGACGAAGCCGCCGGGCTCGGTCTTGGAATCGAGGTCGCGCGCATCGTCGAGGCGCAGCTCCCGCTCGGGGGCTTCGAGCTCGGTCGAGTCGTCCGCAAAGACTTTCCAGCGGCGGTACGTCTCGTAGTCGCCGCTCTTGCGGTCGATGGCGACGCGCACGTCCCATTCTTCCCCGTGCTTCTTGCGCGTGGCGGACGCGAGCGCGGCTTCGAGCGCCTCGAAGATCACTTCTTTATCGACACCCTTCTCGTTCGAGACGGCGTCGACCACCATCAGGATTTCCTTGTTCACAATGACCTCGTCAGTTCACAACGGCGCGAGCCGGGCTCTCCCGATCTCGCGGAACGGCACGCTCACTCGCTCGCGATCCACCTCCAGAGCGATCCCCTCATCCGTCACCGACTGCAGCAGACCCGTGTAGCGCCGCCGCCCTTCCCGGGGCGCCGCGAGCTCCACGAGCACGCGCGAGCCCACGAAGCGGTCGAAATGCGCGCGGCTGCGCAGCACCCGGTCCTCACCCGGTGAGGACATCTCGAGCGTGTAAGCCGCAGGGATGGGATCCTCGACATCGAGCAGCGCCGCGACCTCGCGGCTCGCGTGCTCGCAATCGTTGAGACCGACGCCTTCGGGCTTGTCGATGAAAATCCGCAACGCCCCGTGCCCCTGAGCCGGGGTATATTCCAAATCGACCAGCTCGTAGCCCAGTTGAGCCAGCAACGGCTCAATGAGGGCGATGAGCCGCTCGCGCAAGGCCGCCGCCATGAGCTCGAGCTCCCCGTCGCTACAAATGAAAATGGGCCCTAAGGCCCACCTCCACTTGAGCACCTCGCACACGGCCCCGGGGGCCCCCCAAAAAAGAAAAGCCCCTCGGGGGGCCTTTCCACCATCCAGCACTCGGCGGTCCTTGGAGCGGCCGCCGGCGGGGTTCGAGGTGCCGACACCCCACCCACCGAGGGCGCGCATTCTACGGCAGCCGGTGAAGTGCGTAAACCTGTGTTCGCTGCGGACCTACGGCTTGCCCGCTCGGTGAAGGCTCCAAGGATCCAGGATCCCGTTGTATTTTAACATGATACGGCGGCAGGGCGGTCCTCGAGCCCGGCGCCCCGCCCCGAAGGTCCCGCCTCAGCGCTCGATCTTCAGCTCGCCGAACGACACTCCGAGGTCCCAGCCGTGACCCTTGCCGGAGAGCGCGAGGGAGACCTCCCCCTTGGTCATGACCTGCACCTGGCTCGAGTTCACCGCACCGGCGTGCGCCTGCGCGTCCACGTACGATCCGAGAAGGTCGGTGAAGCTCGCGACGGGGGAGAACTCACCGTGGCCGGACTCGACGGACTTACCCACGGTGAGTCCGCCACCCTTGGCGGTGAGCCGCACTCGCATCGAGCGGCCGTCGGAGCAGCTGATCGTGCCCTCGCCGGTCGACCTCGCGTAGAACGCCGACCAGCCTTTCATCGTGAATACCATGGTGCACTTGAGCCCGTCGGCCCGGGCCGCGGATGCGCCGAGGCCGGTCACGGCCATGGCGAGCAGGGCTGCCGTCATCGTCTTGCGCATGGGTCACCTCGACATCATCTCCCGCCGGAACCGGCTCAGGCGGTCGCCTTCAGCGGCTCCTCGATCATGCTCTCGGGCTCGCCCGTATTGGTGAGCACCGCCTGCTTGCGCAGAAAGCCGAGAATACCGGCTCCTCTACCGCCCATTCCGGAGAACTTGAAGGACTCCCACTCGGCGACACCAAAGCCCGCGAATGTGAGGAAGGTGTCCTGCACGCTCACCACGCCCGCTTCGATCCGGTCGGCGATGCGGCGCGCCTCTGTCTCGGTGCCGCCGATCACGGCGGCGGACAGTCCGTAGTAGGTGTCGTTCGCGAGCCGCACGGCCTCGTCCTCCGTCCGGAACCTCATCACCGGCATCACCGGGCCGAAGGTCTCATCCCGCATGACCTTCATGTCGTGGTTCACCTCGGTGAGCACGGTGGGGCGCATGTACAGTCCGCCTCCGAGATTGAACGACTTGCCTCCGGTGCGCAGGCTCGCGCCTTTCGCGAGCGCATCGTCGATGTGCTCGTCCACGATATTCGCCTGCCGCGCCGAGATGAAGGGGCCGATCTGCCCGCGCCTCACGTCGGGATAGTTGAGCTCCACGCGCCCGGCCTCCTTCACGAGCCGCTCGACGAAGCGGTCGTGAACGGATTCGTGCACGTAGACCCGCTCGATGGAGAAGCACACCTGGCCGGTGCTGGTGACGGCTCCGCGCAAGGTTGCGGTCGCGGCGCGCTCGAGGTCGGCGTTCTGCGTGATGACGACGGGATCCTTGCCGCCGAGCTCCAACATCGCGGGGATGAACCGCGCGGCGCACGCTTCCGCGACTTTGCGTCCGTTCGGCACGCTGCCCGTGAAATTGATGATATCCACGTGCTGGATGATCGACTGTCCGGTCTCGGCATCACCGAGCACGAACGCAAGCACATCGCGCAGCCCGGGGACCTCACTGATCGTCTGCATCATCGGGCGCACGAAGCGCGGCGCGACCTCGCTCGGCTTGACGATCACCGCGCAGCCGGCGAAGAGCGCCGGAACCGCGTGCAGGGTGGAGAGCATGAGCGGGGCGTTCCAGGGCCCGATCACGCCGAGCAGCGGATACGGCCTGAGATTGGTGTCGAAGTGGATCTGCGGCATGGGCGGGGATTTGCCCGAGCGCTTCAGCTGCTGCAGGATGGCGGGCGCGTGCGCGCAGAGCCGCGTGATGGCGCCGATGACCATGTCCGGGGCGACCTGCGAGATCTGGCCGTAGCCGGTGTCGGTGGAGTCCGCCTCGACGAGGGCGGCCCGATGGGCTCGCAACCGCTCCGCCCACTCCTTCATGACGGCGATCCGGTGCTCGACTGGCGCCCGTCCCCACGCGCCCTGGGCCTGGCGCAGCCTCTGGCAAGTGGCCGCGATCTCGCTATCCGAGGCCGGCGTGATGTGCAGGTCGATCTCGCCCGTCCGCGGGTTGCGGACGGGAAGGGGCTCACGGGTCGTGTCGGTCATCGGGGGGTCCTGGTCGTATGCGGTATCTGGCTGCCGGCGGCCTCACCCGCCATCGCGATCCTGCATCACTCCCCCGATGCAATCAACGCCCTCGTCGGGTCCGCCGCCCCGCCGGGGAGACAGGTTCGATAGAATGGCGCTGCGCACCACCGCACCCATCGGGCAACCCGGGACTGAAGATACCTCCATGGCGTCGTTACCGCTTCGCAGCGCGGGCATCGCTGCGCTCCTCCTGTCTGCGGGGTGCGGCCACGCCCCTCAGACCTCCTTCCACACGGGGCCTCCCGAGGTGGGGGTGGTGCGCGTGCACGCGGAATCGGTGCCGCTCACCCGCGATGTCGTCGGACGGCTCTCGCCCATTCGCACCGCCGATGTTCGGGCCCGCGTCGCCGGGATCCTGCTCAAGCGTCTGTACCAGGAAGGCTCGGAGGTGAAGGAGGGGCAGCCTCTCTTCCAGATCGACCCGGCGCCGCTCAAGGCGGCGCTCGATGCGGCCCTGGCCGCACTCGCCCAGGCCGAGGCCAACGCCAAGAACGCGCACGTGACGGCGGACCGCGACCGGGCCTTGCTGCCGAGCGGGCTCATCGCGCGCTCGGATCTCGACACCAGTGTCGCGAACGAGCGCTCGACGGCGGCCTCGGTGCAGCAGGCGCAGGCGAACGTCGAGGCGGCCCGCATCAGTCTCGGCTATGCGACGGTACGAGCCCCTATCTCGGGCCGCTCCGGCCAGCAGTCGGTGACCGAGGGCGCCCTGGTCGGCCAGGGCGAAGCGACGCTCCTCACCACCATCGAGCAGATCGATCGCCTCTACGTGAACTTCGACCGGCCGGCCGACGAGATCCTGCGGCTGCGCGAGGAGGAGCGCACGGGCGATGTGACGCTGATCGATCACGACAAGGCAAATGTCCAGGTGATCCTGCCCGATGGGCGGCCGTATCCCGAGATCGGCACGGTCGACTTCGCCGATGTCGCCGTGGATCCGACGAATGGGGCGCTCACCTTCCGCGGCGTCATTCCGAACCCGGACCGGCTGCTCTACCCCGGCATGTTCGTCAATATCCGCTTGCTGCTCGGCCAGCAGAATCACGCGTTCCTCGTCTCCCAGCAGGCCGTGCGGCGCGACTCGGTGGGCGCCTACGTCCAGGTCGTCGGCGACGGCGGCAAGGTGGCGCTCAAGCGAATCGAGGCCAATGCCATGTCGGGCACGGACTGGATCGTCACTCAAGGCCTGAGCGAAGGCGACCAGGTGATCGTCTCCGGCGTGGACAAGGTGAAGCCCGGTACGGTCGCGCGGGTCGTGCCCTACGCGCCCGCGACCGCCACGATCGCCGGAACGGCGAGGCTCAAGGACTGACCCCGAGCAGCCATGGCACGCTTCTTCATCGATCACCCGGTTTTCGCGTGGGTGATCGCCATTCTCATCACGCTCGGCGGCATCATCTCGATCACGCGACTGCCGATCGAGGCCTACCCGGACATCGCTCCGCCCCAGATTGCTGTCAATGCGACCTACCCTGGCGCAAACGCCGAGACGGTCGAACAGACGGTGACACAGGTGATCGAGCAGAACTTGACCGGCCTCGACCATCTGCTCTACTTCACCTCCACCTCCAACTCCCAGGGCAGCTCCCAGATCACGCTCACGTTCGAGCCGGGCACCGACCCCGACATCGCCGCCGTGCAGACCCAGGCGCGCGTGCAGCTCGCCGAGCCGCGCCTGCCCGCGGAGGTCAACCAGCAGGGTATCTCGGTGTTCAAGCAGAGCGCCGGCCAGATCATGGTCGTCGCACTGCGCTCTGATGACGGGCGGCTCGACTCCTGGGCGCTCAACAACATCCTCGCCTCCCAGGTGATCGACCAGATCACGCGGGTGGACGGCGTCGCCTCCGCCCAGCAGTTCGGCTCCGAGTACGCCATGCGCATCTGGCTCAATCCGGACAAGCTGCACGCCTACGGGCTCTCGCCCACCCAGGTCCTCGCCGCGATCCAGGACCAGAACGTCCAGGTCGCCGCGGGCTCGATCGGCGCGATGCCCTCCGTGCCCGGTCAGCAGCTCTCGCTCACCGTGAGCACACTCGGCCGATTCACCTCGCCCGAGCAGTTCGAGAACATCATCGTGCGCGCGAACTCGAACGGCACGACCGTGCGCGTGAGGGACGTCGCGACCGTCCAGCTCGCCCCCTTCCAGTTCGGGCACGACCTGCGCATCGACAATGCCCCGATCGCCGGCTTCGGCATTCAGGCGCTACCGGGCGCGGACGTCCTGAAGGTCGATGAGGCGGTCAAGGCGCGCATGGCGCAGCTGCAGCCGACCTTCCCGCAGGGCGTGTCGTGGTTCGTGCCCTTCGACCAGGCGCAGTTCATCAGCATCTCGATCCGCGAGGTCGCCTTGACGCTCGCCGGGGCGGTGTTCCTGGTCTTCGTGACGATGCTCGTCTTCCTGCAGAGCTTCCGCGCGACGCTCATCCCGACGCTCGTCATGCCGGTCGCCCTGATGGGCGCGTTCATGGGCATGTACGTGGTCGGATTCACCATGAACACGCTGAGCCTCTTCGGCGTGGCCCTCGCGATCGGTATCGTCGTGGACGATGCGATCGTGGTGATCGAGTCGGTCGAGCGCATCATGCGCGAGGAGCAGCTCTCGCCGCGCGACGCCACGCGCAAGGCGATGGGGCAGATCACGGGCGCGATCGTCGCAATCACGCTGGTGCTCGCCGCCGTGTTCGTCCCGAGCGCGCTGCAGAGCGGCAGCGTCGGCGCAATCTATCGCGAGTTCGCGCTCACCATCGCCATCTCGATGCTCTTCTCGGCGTTCCTCGCGCTCTCGTTCACACCCGCCCTGTGCGCATCGCTCCTGCGTCCCGCGCACCTGAAGCCGAACATCGTCTTCCGCGCGTTCAACAAGGCGTACGAGACCTCGCTCGCCGCCTACGTGAGGCGGGTGCGGCAGTCGGTGGGGCACACGCCGCGCTGGATGATCGCCTTCGCCGTCCTCATCGCGCTCGGCGCATACCTGTTCGTGCGGCTGCCGGGCGGCTTCCTGCCCGACGAGGATCAAGGTTACGCCTATGTGATCGTGCAGACCCCGCCCGGCTCCACGATGGACCGCACCACCGACGTGCTGCGCCGCGTCGGGGAAATCCTGCACGAGAACCCCGCGGTCGACATCGTGATGCAGGTAACCGGCTTCAGCTTCATCGGCCAGGGGGAGAACGTGGGCCTCGGGTTCGTGCGCCTGAAGCCCTGGGGCGAGCGCAAGATGAAGGCCGACGAGTTCATCCGCTGGGCCAACTCGACCCTCGGCCGCAGGATTCACGATGCGGATGTCTTCGCGGTCAACCTGCCGACGATCCGCTCCCTCGGCAACTTCGGAGGCTTCGATTTCTACCTGGAGGACCGCGCAGGCCTCGGGCACGCATCGCTGGTGCAGGCTGAGAACACGCTCCTGCAGGAGGCACGGGCGTCCCCGGTGCTCACCAATCTGCAGCTCAACACGCTCGCCGATGCGCCGCAGCTGCATCTCGACGTGGACCGGGTGCAGGCGGAGGCGATGGGGCTCTCGGTGAGCGATGTCTACACCGCCCTGCAGCTGATGCTCGCACCCGTGTACGCGAACGACTTCTTCTACCAGGGTCGCGTCAACCGGGTGCTCGTGCAGGCGGAGGCTCCCTACCGCATGTCGCCCGAGGCGCTGGGCCACTTCTACTTGCCGAGCACGCTGCCGGCGGGTACGACGACCGCCGCCACGGACACCTTCACCTCCTCCGGAACGGCGGGCACACCGACGATCTCGAACATGATCCCCCTCTCGAGCGTGGTCCACGCGCGCTGGCAGGTGGGGCCGACGAGCCTCACGCGCTACGACGGCTACTCGGCGGAGGAGATCACCGGCTCGAATTCGCCCGGGTACAGCTCGGGCCAGGCGATGCAGGAGATGGAGCGCATCGTGCGCGAAGGCCTGCCGCATGGCATCGGCTTCGACTGGGCGGGCCAGTCCCTGCAGGAGATCGTCTCCGGCGAGCAGGCGCCCCTGCTCTTCGGCCTGTCGATCCTCGTCGTCTATCTCGCCCTCGCCGCGCTCTACGAGAGCTGGTCCATTCCGCTCGCGGTGATGCTGGTCGTGCCGATCGGGGTGCTCGGCGCCATTCTCGCCGCGCACCTGCGCGGGCTGCCGAACGACGTGTTCTTCAAGGTGGGGCTCATCACGATCATCGGGCTCGCCGCCAAGAACGCGATCCTCATCGTCGAGTTCGCCGTGACGGAACACGCGAGCGGCCGGACGCTCCACGATGCGGTGGTCGAGGCCGCGCGGCTGCGCTTCCGTCCCATTCTCATGACGTCCTTCGCGTTCATCCTCGGCGTCATGCCGCTCGTCTTCTCGATCGGCGCCGGGGCCAACGCGCGCCACGCCATCGGAACCGGCGTCGCGGGCGGCATGCTCACGGCGGCGATCCTCGGCGTGCTCTTCGTTCCGGTGTTCTATGTCGTCGTGCGCCGGCTCATGGGCGACCCGCTCGACGGGCCGCAGCGCGCGCGCGACGGAGCGGGTCCGGCGCCCGTGCCCGCCGCCAACGAGTGAGTTGTCGCGCGATGCGGACGTACCGATAATCACCCCCGTTATCCACCGAACGCGGAGCACTTAACCCATGCGTTGCATCACCGTGCTGTACCCGAACAAGGATGGCGTGCGCTTCGACTTCGACTACTACAGGAAGAAGCACGCGACGCTGATCATGAGGCTCTACGGCCGCGGCATCGCGAAGTACGAGCTGCGCAGGGGAGTGAGCGGGCCGGACGGCGGCAAGCCGCCGTACGTCGCGACCGTCAACTTCTGGATCGGCGATCAGAAGGCCTTCGACGAGGCTCAGGCGCGCCACACCGATGAGCTCGTCGCGGACGTACCGAACTTCACGGACGTGATGCCGACGATCCAGATCGACGAGGTCGCGGACCAGCAGTAGTGACGGCAGCCGGCGCGTACGAAAGCTCGTTCGACTACGTGATCGCCGGCGCCGGCTCGGCCGGCTGCGTGCTCGCGAGCCGGCTCACGGAGCAGCGCGACGTGACCGTCCTCGTCCTCGAGGCGGGGGGGCCGCCACGAGGCCTGTTCGTGGACATGCCCGCCGCCTTCCCTGTCTACGCCTCCTCCCCGGCGCTCAACTGGGGCTTCGTGAGCGAGCCGGAGCCGGGGCTCCACGGCCGGAGCATCCCGGTCCTGCGCGGCAAAGCGCTCGGCGGCTCCTCCGCGATCAACGGCCTCGTGTACGCGCGCGGCCATCGGCTGGACTACGACGACTGGTGCGCCCTGGGGCTCGAGGGCTGGGGCTACGCCGATGTGCTGCCCTACTTCAAGCGCTCCGAGCGCAGCTGGCTCGGCGAAGGCCCTTATCACGGCGGATCGGGCGAGCTCGAGGTGACGGTGCCTCCGGCTGAGTACGTCCTCAGCGATCTGGTCGGGCAAGCGGCGGCCGCGGCGGGCTATCCCGTCACGCCGGACTATCACGGCGAGCGCTCCGAAGGCTTCATGAGGATGGAGATGACCGCGACCCGCCGGGGACGCCGCGCGAGCGCCGCGCGCGCGTTCCTGTACCCCGCGATGCGGCGGTCCAATCTCACGGTACGGACCCGCGCGCTGGTGCATCGCGTGCTGGTTGAGAATGGACGCGCGGTCGGCATCGAGTACGTCCACGCCGGCCGACCTCGGCGGGTGCACGCCGCCCGAGAGGTCGTGCTGGCGGGCGGCGTCTACGGCTCGCCCCAGGCGTTGCTGCTCTCCGGCATCGGACCGGCGGATGAGCTGCGCGCGCACGGCATCGAGCCGGTGCTCGACCTGCCGGGCGTCGGCAAGAACCTGATCGAGCATCCGCTCGCGTTCACGTTGAACGCCGCCCGGCCGAAGACCTTTCTGTCCCAGCTGCGCGTCGACCGCGCGGTGCTCTCGGTGATCCGCTGGGCGCTCCTCGGCACGGGACCCTTTGCGACCAACGCGTGCGCTGGCAACGTGTTCCTGCGCACCGAGCCGGGCCTCGACCGCCCGGATATGCAGCTCACCTGCCCCGCCGGCGGCTCGGCGGCAACGCCCGGCGCGCACATCTGGTATCCGAGCTTCAAGCCGCCCGCCCACGCCCTCGCGGTGGCCGTGTCCATGATCCGCGAGGAGAGCCGCGGCGAGGTCTCGCTGCGCTCGGCGAATCCGGCCGATCCGCCGCGGATTCTCTTCAATCTGTTTCGCGAGCGAGGCGACGTCGAGCGCATGATCCGCGGGATCCGGGCCGCTCGCGAGATCTACTCGTGCGAGCCGCTGAAGAGCCTCGTCGTTCGCGAGATCGCCCCAGGGCCCGAGATAGTCTCCGACGCGCAGCTCGAGGACTACATTCGCCGCACCGGAGAGATCACGCAGCACCCGGTAGGCACCTGCCGCATGGGCCTCGATGAGCGCGCGGTGGTCGATGCGGAGCTGAAGGTGCGCGGGATCGCAGGCCTCAGGGTGGTGGACGCGTCCGTGATGCCGAACGTCCCCGGCGGCAACACCAACGCCCCGACCATCATGGTCGCCGAGAAAGGCGCGGATTTGATCCGCGGCCGGCGGCTGCCGCCGGCGCAGCTCTGACCGCCGCGGATCGAATCACTCGGTATGCCGGCTCCAGGGGGAGGGCATGTAGTACGGCACGGGGATGAACACCGCCTCGATGCGGTAGATCTCCCCGTTCACGATCTTGAACAGCTCGAGCGCGCACCACGTATGCGGCGCCTTGATGGGCGAGACGCGGTGCTCGCCGTTGGTCAGAGTGTAATCGGTGAGAACGGCGCGATGATCGATGAACATGCGCGCCGCGACGAGTCCGCGCTCCTCGTCGATCACCAGGAAGCGGCGGTCGCGCACGCGA
Source organism: uncultured Gammaproteobacteria bacterium (assembly GCA_963849095.1). Lineage (GTDB taxonomy): Bacteria > Pseudomonadota > Gammaproteobacteria > Steroidobacterales > Steroidobacteraceae > JASHUC01. The sequence goes on along the minus strand of CAWKGA010000008.1, from coordinate 544,437 downwards.
TCGTCCCACCGGTAGTATCCGAGCTTGAACTGCCCACCGCAGGACAGCCTCGTGAAGGGGTCCTTGGCCTCGGGGTCACCCGCGCTGTTCCAGCCATCCTCCAGGCGCGAGCAGCTCGGATCGAACCGGGTGTGCAGCGTGCCGTCATTGCGCTCGAGCGTGCTGAAATACCCGTTGGCGAGCGCGATCAGCTGCGCGCGGGATGATCTCGCCTTCGCCGGCTCGGTCTCGGAGAACGAGGGGTCGTGTCTCAATGCTCCGAAATTCGCGGTCGGACCCGGTCCGTCTCCCTTGCGGCAGACGATCGACTCGACCTCGGTGATCTTGCGCCCGGCGACCTTCAGGCGCAGCGCGATGTAAGCCGGATTGCCATGCTCCTCGACCACTCCGTAGTAGCCGACCTCGCCGTCCGCCGGATCCGCGAACGAGAGATCCGAGTCGTGCCGGATACCGCTCACCGTGCCCCACAAGCCGTCGCCGATCCGCAGCTGAACGTTGTTCTCGGTGAATTTGACCTTCGTCGCGAACGGAACGCGCGACGGATCGTGCGCGACGAGTCCGGCGAGATATTGATCGAGAATGCCGGTCAGGCAGGCCCGGTCGCAGCTCGGGGCGGTCCCGGCCGCCCGCGCCGCGCCGCCGACCGCGACAGCGGCCCACACACAGGTGAGTACGGCTCCCTTCCACATCGCTCGTTCCCCCATTGAGCCGGCGTGCTCGGTGCATCGCGGCCCGGTACGCACTGCGGGTCCGACAGCCGATCGAACTGTGCTCCCGAATCGGGCCGCCGGCAATACGCTCGGGCCGGCGGGCTCCGGACCCGGTCGGCAGTCCCGGACTGCGGAACGGCGAACGCGGAGTACAATCGCACGGGTCCGAGGGGGAGAAAACCGATGAAACGATTAGCAATCTGGAAACCCGCTGCCCTGGCGTTCGCATTCACTGCCGCCGTGCTTGCCGCGTTCGCCCTCCCAGCGCCGTCCCGGGCCGCTCCAGAGGCGACCGCGACTGCCACAGCGGACACCGCACCTGCACCCGCAGAGCAGGGTCGCCTTGTGGGGCTCGCGTTCGCCGGACGCAGTGTCTCGAACCTCGACCGATCGATCGCGTTCTACGAGGCGCTCGGGTTCGAGCTCGATCCGGCCGCACCCCCCGTCTGGCGCAGCGAGGAGGTCTTCCAGCGCATCGATGGCCTCGGGAGCGCGCGGGGCGTCACGACGCGAATGGCGAAGATGTATGTAAACGAACCCGCCGGCGGGCGCTTCGTGATCTACCTGCGGGAGCTGAGGGGCATCCCGCGTCGCAACCTCTCGCACCATACCGCCTGGGAGCCTGGCGCGAGCCACTTCGCGCTCGTCGTACCCGATGCGCAGTTGCTGTGGTCGCGCCTGGAGGCGAAAGGCATGCTGCATGCCCTCTCCTGGGGAGGGCAGCTGATCGCACCGCCCGGACAGAAGAAAGGTATGATCGCCTACATCACCGACCCCGACGGCATTGATATCGAGATCATCGATCAGCGTCTCGGATTACCTGCAGTCGGCGGCCGGTCCGCACGCCCGGCGCTGCTTCCCGGCGTCAATCACGTCGGACTGGTCGTGCTCGATTCGGCCAAGGCGCGCGCCTTCTACGGAGAGGTGCTCGGCGGCAGACTCGTGAGCCCCGAGTCGCGGTGGATGCACGGTGACTTCTATGACGCCGCGGTCGGGGGGCACGGCAACATTCTGCGTTTCTTCAACGAATCCTTCCCGGCGGCGTTCGAGGCGCGACTCGCCGGCTCGGATCCCGCGCTCGCGAGCCCTGGGCCCGGCTCGCGCATCAACTTCGAGCTCGTCGAGTTCCAGAACCGCAAGAAGCCTGTCGTTCCGGCCCGCATCACGGATATCGGCGTCGGCTATGTCGGCTTCGAGGTGCAGGGGCTCGATGCGTTCCTCGCGCGAGCGAGGGCCGCCGGGGCGCGAATGGTGTCCGACGGCATCGTCACGATGCGCGGCGGCGGCACACGAGTCGCCATGATCCGCGATCCGGATGTTGGAGGGTTCGTCGAGCTCTTCGATCACCCGCACAAATGACGGGACGCTGAGCAGCGAGGTCGCCCACCAGCATCCCGAGCGAAGGTGCTCCCCTTTGGCGCCAGAGTGGTGAAATATACGCACCTCGCTTCGGCGACCTAGTCCGGCAGAGGTCGGCCATTTCCGAACGTACGTCCCCGCGATGAGTCTTCTCGCAAGCTGCCATCGCCGCGGTTTCAGGAATTCCCGACATCTCCGTGATCGGCGGTAAAACCGATCTGGCGACGCTTTGCGCTCGGCGAGCTCATGAGCTGGCGGATTGCCGAGAGGATGGCGGCAATCGCCTCATCATGCGACGTGAGCTTTTTCTGGAGGCGATCTTCGAGCTGCCTGAAACGGCGGCCCAGCTCCTGATTCGACGCCAGTAATCCCCGCAACTTCACGAATGCACGCATGATCTCGATATTGACCGCGATGGCTCGCTTGCTGTTGAGAACCGACGAGAGCATCGCGACGCCTTGCTCGGTGAAAGCATAAGGCGCATATCGTCGTCCTCCGCGGCCGGATTCTGAGATCACAGTCCGTGATTTCAAACCGTTCCACTCTGCTGCGGAGAGCTGGAAGATGAAGTCGGTTGGGAAGCGGTCGATGTTGCGCTTGACCGCTTGCACGAGCGCGCCGGTCGTCACGCCGTACAGCGCGGCAAGATCTTCGTCGAGCAACACCCTGTGCCCGTGGAGGACGAAGATGGACTGGGTGATGAGTTCGACCGGCACGAGCGGCCGGGTTCGACGAGAAGCCACCGCGAAAGCTCCTTCCGGTGCGTGTCCAATCGAGGCGCAGATTTTCGGCGCCTCCCGCGCGCGAGTATACCGACGGTCCGCGTGTCACGAATGAAGGTCGGAAACGCGAAATCACATTGCTTCTGATGCACGGCCGACGTCCGCGACGCTATCCGATTCCGGACGTTGGAGGCCATAACAGCCCGCGTTCGCGTCGGTGGAAGGTCAAGGGCCTTAAACGTTCGAGCAAAGGGATGGTCCCGATCGGGTGCCACCGCCAAGGAGGAGGTGAGGTGCGAGGCTCTGATCGCGAAGTGAGGAATTGGTGCGCTCTGAAGCGGACATCGCGACTGTCGGCTCAGGGTCTATTCCCGCCGGTCCAGTCCCCCAGCGGGGAGCGGAGGCGAACGCCGCGGTTGAGTCAGAGCGTGTGAACAGATTGTCGGCCGGTCTGCGCCTTGAGTGGGGCGCCCCGGCTCGGCCCGCGCGTGAGTCGAGCGGCGTTACCCTCAGTACGGGAAGCGGCTGAAGAACACCTCGTCGGTCACTTCCGCGAGCGGCTGCCCGGAGCGGGCGCCTGCAGGCGCGATGTAGGGCTCTGCGGTGCCGGTCCAGTCGAGATACGGGCGGTCCATGTAGAAGCTCACGACGGATGCGCGCAGCGGGGCGGCGTCCGCAGGGGCAGCCTCCACCGCGACGGCTGCCTGCGGCGGGCACTCGTGAGCCGCCGGCAAGACGATGGCGCGGGCCAGCGCTGGCAGCGACAGGGCCGCGCCGGCTCCAACGGCGACTGCTGCGCCTTCCACGAACGCCCGCCGCGACACGAGCGCGCCCTGAGACTCGCGCGCTCCCCGCCGCGACGACCGCGACACCGGGCCGCCGATTTCCCCTCCTCGGACTTCGGGTGTGGATTTCATCGTCATCGTCCGACGTCCCCCGTCACGCGAAGAGCAGACGGTCGCCCGCCAGCCAGTTGCCGTGCACCTGCGAACCGAGCCTGAACGGCAGGATCACCCGCGCGACATCGCCGGCCTCGAGCCTCGTGGCGTCAGCGATGATCAGCTCGGAGCGCATCTCTGCGAGGTTGCTCGCGATCCCGATGAGGTAGCCGTCGCCTTCGGGGCTCCCGGCGTGGCGCGGCACGAAGACGGGCTCGCCGAGGGAGTGCGTGTCGCCCGCGAAATAGGTACTCATGCCCGGCGCGTGCAGGTCGAAGCGCGCGTAGCAGTTGGTGACGCGGCCGCGCAGATTGCCGGCCCGAGCCTCATCGAATGGTCGGGTGGAGTCGGTGAACTGCGTGTAGACATAGCGATTGTCGAGCGAGATGTAGCGGTCATCGATGCGGCCGAAGGCGCCGATCGGCTGGCTGTAGACATTCTCCTCGGTGAAGCCATCGCTCCGGGAAGCGAGGTCGAAGGTGTAGCGGCGAACGTGCCAGCCCCGCTTCACCGTGGGGGGATCCTCGTTGCCCGGATCCGCGGGGAAGAACGGGAAGGGATTGGAGTCCCCGACGGGGGCCTCCATGATCACCTTCTCGCCCTCGGTGCGGGCGTTGAACGTGTGCGTGATCTCGCACAGCGGCCCCTTGAACCAGCGCAGATCCGCCGCGCTGCCGCCGCGCGGCAGAATGCCGAAGTAGGTGGGCAGTCTCGCGTTCCACGCCCAGTGGATCTTGCCCGCCTTCAACCGCTCAAGGCTGGTCTCGAATCCGAACACCGGAATGACGATGTGCTTCTGGGTGATCGCGATGTCGTGGATCATGCTCACGTAGGGTGCCTTGAAGCGCACCTCGCTCGTCACTTCTCCGGCGCGGTTGACCGTGTAGAGAAAGATGGCGTTGCTCGCAAGCCCGGTCGCCTCGTAGCCGTAGCAGATCATCTCGCCCGACACGGGGTCGAATTTCGGATGCGCGGTGAAGGTCTGGCTGCGGTATTTCCCGCCGAACGTCATCGGCCCCCGGGTCGCGAGCGTTTCGGGATCGAGCTCGTACGGAGGACCGTCCTCCTTCATCGCGAAGAGCTTCCCCCCGTGAGTGAGGATGTTGGTGTTCGCGAGCGTCCGCAGGTAGGGCTTCGCGATCGTCTCCTCGCGAATGCTCGGGTCGTCCGTGAACGGATTGCGGTACAGGCCGTAGAGTTGGCGCCTCGCGGCGAGGTCGGCCTGCCAGCGTGCGGTGTGCACCCAGCGCTCGGTGAAGTTGACGATGCCGTTCTTGAACCGGAACATCGCGACGAGCCCGTCGGCGTTGAAGATGGAATCGTGCGGGTATCGCGGCGGATAGAGCCACTCGGTTGCGACGCGCACGAACGCGCCGTTCAGGCTCTTCGGGATCTCCCCGGTCACCTCGCAATCGTAGACTCTCGATTCGAAGCGGTCCGGAGCGAAGAACCCCTGCGCTGTCGGATCTCTCGAGAAATCAACCACGGGTCTCACTCCTTCCCGGCGCCGCGACAAGCGGGTCCGCGCAGCCGCCGAGCAAGCCGGCCGAGTTGCGGAGAGTATACTGCGGCGCACGAATGAGGGGCCCTCCATGAGAACGAAGACTTTGGCGCGGCCTGCGCTCGCTGCGTCGATGCTGCTCAGCGCCGCTTGGGTCGGCACGGCGGCCGCGCCTACGTTGGCCGCGGGCGGGGCAACCCCCCGCACTGCAACGTCCCGCGCGGCGGCCTGCGACGAAGCCTGCCTGAAGAGCTTCATCGACCGATATCTCGCGGCGCTCGTCGCTCACGACCCCTCGCGCCTGCCGGTTGCCGGGAGCGTCCGGTTCACCGAGAACGGCGTGCGCCTGCCGCTCGGAGATGCGCTGTGGAGAACATTCAGCGGCCTTGCGGGCTACCGCCACGACTTCTACGACCCGGAGTCGGGGGATGTCGCCTCCTATGTCGCGATCCGGGAGAACGGTCTTCCCGATTTCCTCGCCCTGCGGCTGAAGATCGCGGGCCGCCGGATCACCGAGATCGAGACCGTCGTCGATCGCAGCGCGCCGCGCGCCCTGACGATGCCGCCCGTCGAGCCGATCTGGAACGAGGTCGAGCCTGCGGCGACGCGCCTCACGCGCGAGCAGCTCGTGCAAGGCGCGCTCGGTTACCTGAGAGCCGTGGTGTTCGAGGACGGCCGCCTCGCGCCCTTCGCCGAGTCCTGCATCCGGCTCGAGAACGGAGGCGTCATGGCGCTCGGCCCGCACGACAAGCCGCCGGTGCCGATGCCGCCTCTGCCTGCGACGATCGCCGACAGCGACCAGTGGATCGCGGCGGTGCAGAGCACCATGGGGATGGGCTGCTCACGGCAACTCAACACCGGTGTCTACGCGTTCATCGACAGCTACGACAATCCGCGCTTTCCCCTGGTGGACGTGCAGCGGCAGATCGTGTTCGGGGTTTTCAACTTCCGCAGGCGCGGAACCGTCAAGGACGTGAAGATGCCGAACGGGCGGACCTATCAGATGATGCCCTCCACCCAGTGGCCGAACGAAGTTCTCAACACCGAAGCCTGGAAATTCAAGGACGGCAAGATCACGCGCATCGAGGCGGTGTTCAAGGGAGACCAGGACTACAAGACCGGGACCGGCTGGCCCGGCGGGCGCAAAGGCGAGTCCCGTCCCAATCTCGACGAGCCGCAATCCCCTGTCACGGACGCGCGGACCGCACCGGTGGCACGGAGATCGCGAGCAGTTCCGTAGCGGCGCTCGCCGTGAGGCTCGCCGCCTCATCCGGCTGGAGCCGCACGGCCGACTGGGCGCGAAAGGGCTCGCCGTTGCAGTACCCCTCGCCGCGGCGGACGAACAGGAGCCGGCGCTCGGACACGGCCTCGGCCGTGCACGCGCATCCCGACGCCACCTCGATCAGCTCGAGCGACAGATCGCGCTCGGGGAACATGCCGAGCCACTTGCTTCGTGTGCCGAGCATGCCCTCCACCTCGCGCCACTCGAACGCGTCCGGACGCACGACCACCGGCGCTTTGTAGCGCGGCTTCGGGTAACTGAGCGGCCGGCCGGTCACCGTGCGCCAGATGGCCTCGTACGCGTCCTCGTTCTTCTTGCCCTCGCCGCTCGTGCGCTTGAAGACCCCTTCCTCGAAGAGCCCTTCGCGCAGCAGCCGCTCGCGGCCGAATTCGAGCTGCTCGGGACTCAAATAGCCGAGGCCGCTCGCCCCGCCCACCTGCAGCAGCAGGACGATGCGGTCCGGGCCGCCTTCCTGCGGGCCGTAATGCACCCCCTCGGGGAAATAGCCGATCTCGCCGGTGTCGATCTTCAAATCGCGCCCGATCGGGATCGAGCCCTCGAGGCAGAAGCGCACCTGATCCCAGGCATGCCGATGGCGCGGCGAGTAATAGTCGGAGCCCTCGTTGGCGAGGACGAAGAGGTAGTTGTCAGGGCTCCCCTCCTCGCCCTGGAAGAGCACCTTGTGCGTCATGCGTCCGGCGCGATGCGCCGTCAAGCTCCCGCCCCACTCCATCCGGTCCGCGTACACGATGTCCAACGGCGCTCTCCTCAGCTTCAGGCCGCGGCCGCCCCGCTCCGCGCGGCGTCAGCGCCGGCGATGCGGCCGAATGTCGCGGATCGCAACACCGACGTGCCCGCGGGATAGTGGTGATAGTAGAGGCCGGTGACCTCACCCGCCGCATACAGTCCGGGGATCGCCGTCCCCGAGGGCGTGAGCACTCGAGCACGACTATCGGTGCGAACGCCGCCGAAGGTGAACGTGATGGCGCAGGTGAGCGGATAGCCGATGTAGGGTGGCCGCTCGAGAGGAAAGGCCCAGTTCGACTTCGGCGGCACGAGCCCCCGGGTGGCCCGGCCGTCGAACCGATGCGCATCGAACTGGCCAGGGCCGATCGCCGCGTTGTAGGCAGCGACCGTCCGCTCCAGCGCTCCCGGATCGAGTGCGAGCTCGAGAGCGAGCCCGCGGAGCGTGTCCGCCCTGACGGGCGGCTGGTCGGTGAGCAGGATCGCCTGCACCGGCTCGATGTCGAGCGTCGTTCGATCACCGATGAAGAACGCCTTCTGCTCCTGGTTGCGCCAGATCTCGTAGGCGATCTCCTCGAACGTGGAATCGAAGCTGTCGCGGCCTTCGTCGCAGAAGCGCTCCGCGCGGCCGTTGACGAGGATGCCGAAAGGATAGGCATAGACCACGGCGTCCGGCTTGCTCGAGCGCGCGTCGATCGGCTCGCCGTGAAACATGTCGAACTGCCCGGCTGCCGCGGCTCCGATCTCGAGCGCCATGCGCAGGCCGTCACCCGTGTTGTTCCTGAGCGTCGGCGCAATGACGGGCAGATCGCAGGCCCGGTCCCCGAGGTATCGCGTCAGCATCTCCGGATTGCCCTCGAAGCCTCCGCAAGCAATCACCACGGCCGCGGCAGGGAGCGTTCTCACCAGTCCGTCGCGGCCGCGCACGACGGCCCCATCGACGCGCCCGGCCGCGGAGACGCTGAGGCGCACCGCCTCCGTCTCGTAGAGAATCTCGGCGCCCGGCGTGCGATCGACGACGCCAGCCAGGCCCTCGACGATGCCCGCGCCGCCGCCCACGGGCATCCCGAGGCCGCCGCCCGTGTTTCGGTTCGGGAACGGCTGCTTGAAGTACGTGAGGGGGACGGCGTTCTGCTCGAGGAATTCGAGGGTCTGCGTGACCTCTCGCTCGAGCGTGCGGCAGTAGTCGAGGTCGGCCCTGCCGCCGGACACTGCATTCATCTCGCCGACGAACGCCGGGTCGAGCCGGCGATCCTCCGTGATTCGGAACCACGCGCTGGTCCAGCGGGTGGCGCCCCCACGCTCCTCGCGGCAGGCGCGCTCCACCACGGCGATGCGGCCTTGCCGTCCCGACGATCTCGCCGCGGCTGCATAGCTCACCGCGGCCGACAAGCCCGCCGCGCCGCAGCCGAGCACTACCAGGTCGTACACGGGGGTGGTCGTCATCGTCTCGTTTCCTCGTCCGCTCCTCTGGCGCCGAGCGCGTATCGTGTCACAACCATCCCTTCTGCCGCGCGAGCCGGTATGCCTCGATGCGATTGCCGACCTCGAGCTTGCCGATCGCCTCGGAGAGATAATTTCGCACCGTTCCCTGCGAGAGGCTGAGCCGCAGCGCGATGTCTGCGGCCGATAGTCCTTCTCCGGCCAGCCTCAGGACCTGGCGCTCGCGCTCGTTGAGCGGGTCAGCCTCCGTCCACGCCTCGGCCGCGAGCTGCGGATCGATCACGCGGCCCCCTCTGTGCACCTTGCGGACCGCATCGGCGAGCTGATCGGCCGGCGCATCCTTGAGCAGATAGCCCGCGACGCCGGCATCGAGCGCCCGGCGCAAGTAACCCGCGCGCACGAACGTCGTGACGATGATGACCTTGCTCGGCAGCCGCTGCTCCCGCACCCGCGCGGCCAGCTCGAGTCCCGTGAGACCCGGCATCTCGATGTCGGTGATGATCACGTCGGGACGAAGCCGCTGCACCTCCGTCCAGGCGGCCGCTCCATCCGGTGAGCTCCCGAGCACCTCGATATCGGGCTCGAGGCCGAGCAACGCGGTGAGGGCGCCGCGCACCATGGCCTGGTCTTCGGCGAGCAGGACTCGGATCATCCGCGTGCCTCGCGCTCTCGTGACTAACGCTCGAGCGCGACCTCCCCCAACCTCACGGGATGCCGAGGCCGACCCGCGCTCGAGCCTGCAAGCTTATCCCATAGAGGCCGCTCGCTTAAGGGCGCTTGACGCGCATGACGCGAGTCGGCTCTTGCGGCGGGGCGGGGTCGTCCATCAGGGTAAGTTCCGGCGGCTCAGACGCGGCGGGCCGGACGCCCGCGGGGCGAGGCGCACGGGAACTCGATCCCAGCTCGAGGCGGGTCGCCGTGACGCGGTCGCGGCCGGCGCCCTTGCTGCGATAGAGCGCCTGATCCGCGATCTTCAACATCCTCTCGCCAAGGCGGCGCTCGCCGGCGGGCACTCGGTCGATCCCGCAAACACCGAAGCTGGCCGTCACCTGCAGAGAGCGTTCCGCGATTTTGAACGGCTTCTGCGAGATCCCCGTGCGGAGCTTGCGGGCGACCTCGAGGGCCGCCTCGTAACCGCTCTCGGGCGTGACGATGACGAATTCCTCGCCACCGATGCGGGCGACCCAGTCCACGCCGTTCCGCAATCCGAGCTTCAGCCGGTCGCCGAAATCCCGCAGCACCTGATCGCCAGAGGGATGACCGAGCGTATCGTTGATGTCCTTGAAGTGATCGATGTCGCAGAGAATGAGCGACAGCGCGCGTCCGTAGCGCGCCGCCCGCTCCACTTCACGCGGGAAGTGCTTGCCGAAGAAGCGCCGGCTCGCGGTACGCGTGAGCTCATCCGTCGTGGAGAGCTGCCGGTTCTCCTCGAGCGTGATTCGGAGGACGGTCTCGAGCTCCGCGATACGGCGGGCCGAGCCGACGCGTGCGACGAGCTCGCGACCGGCCGCCCGCCTGCCGATGCACTCGTCCGCTCCGGCGCCGAGTCCGGCGTCTCGCTCCCCCGCCTCGTCGAGCTCGGAGATATATAGAACGAAGGGTGCGCGTGCCGCCGGGCGCGCCTTCAAGCGTCGAATGAACTCGAGATTGTCGGTCAACACGACGGGCCGAAACTCGGCATTGAGCCGTCGCAGGGCCTCCTGCTCATCGTTGAGGACCTCGGCATCGAGCACATCGGCAGTCACGTACCGCTCGATCTGCTCGAGGAGCAGCGCGTCGGAGAACACGAGCAGCGCCTTCGGCGGCGGCAGCACCCGGAGCATCACGGCGACGGTCGCCGTGGTTCCCTCCTCCGTCGGAGGCTTCTCGGTGCGCCGCTCGAGGACGCGTCGAATAACCGTCGTGTGACCACCGCCTGCCATTCCGCCATTATCCGCGGCTCGGCCCGGACACCAGATGACCGCGGTCACCATCGGCGCCCGACTCTGTGCGGCCGGTCACACTACGGACGCGCGGCGGCCCCATCCGGCGGGCCCGCTCCCGCACAGGCCCCTCGTCCGGCAAGCGCACCGTTACATCGCGCGCCCGACGATCTCGAGCAGCGTGGCGCCATAGCGCTCCAGTTTTGCGGCGCCGATCCCGGAAATCGACCGCAGCTCGTCCGTTGATCGCGGCCGGCGGCGCGCGACCTCCGTGAGCGTCGCGTCGTGAAAGACGGTGTAGGCCGGGACGCCGTGCTCGCGAGCAATCTGCAAGCGCCACGAGCGCAACGCCTCGTAGAGCGCTCGATCCGCTGCCTCGTTCGCCGCTGCCTCGTTCGCCGCTGCATCATTCGTCACCGCCTCGACCTGAACCATCCGCGACCGATCCACGGCCCGGCGGGACCGCTTCGCCACGGGCCGCTCCGTCGGCCGGCGCAACAGGATCCGCTGCTCGCCTCGCAGCACCTCGCGGCTCGCCGGCGTCAGGCGGAGCACGCTGTAGCGCTCGAGGTCCACGTGGACGAGCCGCCTCATCACGAGCTGGCGAAGGACGGAGCGCCACTGGGCCACCTCGAGGTCCGCTCCGATCCCGAAGGTGCTCAGGCGCTCGTGGCGAAACTGCTCGACCTTCGGCGTCCGGTTACCCCGCAGGATGTCGATGGTGTGCTGGGCGCCGAAGGTGAAGCCGCTCGCCATCTCGCAGCGCGCGACGCAGGACATGAGCTTCTGCGCCGCCTCCGTGCCGTCCCATTCTCCGGGCGGCTCGAGACAGTTGTCGCAATTGCCGCAGGGCGAGCTCGCCTCGCCGAAGTAATCGAGCAGGCGCACGCGGCGGCACTGCGTGGTCTCGCAGAGGCCCAGAACGGCGTCGAGCTTCGCCGTCGCGGTCCGTTTGTACTCCTCGTCAGCCTCGGACTGCTCGATCATCCGGCGCTGCTGCACGACGTCCGCGAGTCCGTAGACCATCCAGGCGTCGGCCGGCAGTCCATCGCGCCCGGCGCGGCCGGTCTCCTGGTAGTAGCCCTCGATGCTCTTCGGCAGATCGAGATGGGCGACGAAACGCACATCCGGCTTGTCGATGCCCATGCCGAACGCGATGGTCGCGACCATGACGAGCCCGTCCTCGCGAATGAAGCGGCCCTGGTTCTCCTCGCGGATGCGGCTGTCGAGGCCGGCGTGATAGGGCCGCGCCGGCACACCGTTCTCGACGAGGAACCGGGCGGTCTCCTCGACCGAGGCGCGCGTCAGGCAGTAGACGATGCCGGACTCCAGAGGGTGCTCGGCGCGCAGGAAATGAAGGAGCTGCTTGCGCGGGTTGTCCTTCTCCGCGATGCGATAGCGGATGTTGGGCCGATCGAAGCTCGATACGAACACGCGAGCCCCGCGCAGCTTGAGGCGCTCGATGATCTCCTTGCGAGTCACGGCGTCGGCCGTCGCGGTGAGCGCGATGCGCGGCACGCTTCCATAGCGCTCCGCGAGCACCGCGAGCGCGATGTACTCCGGGCGGAAGTCGTGGCCCCACTGCGAGACGCAGTGCGCCTCGTCGATGGCGAACAGCGCGAGCGGCGTGGAATCGAGCAGCGCGAGGCAGCGCTCGGTGAGCAGCCGCTCGGGCGCAACGTAGAGCAGATCGAGCTCGCCGGCGCGGGCCCGGCGCTCGACGGCGGCCACCTCCGGCCAGCTCATCGAGGAGTTGAGCGCGGCGGCGCGAACACCGGCCTCGCGCAAGGCCGCCACCTGGTCCTGCATCAGCGCGATGAGCGGCGAGACGACGACCCCCATACCGTCCCGGACCATCGCCGGAATCTGGTAGCACAGGGACTTGCCCCCGCCCGTCGGCATCAGCACGAGCGCATCTTCGCCCGCGATCAGCCGCCCGATGATCTCGCGCTGCTCCCCGCGAAAATCGGAGTAGCCGAAAACTTCCCTCAAGATCTGCGCTGCGCGCTCTTCGACGTCCATGCCGGAGTTTAGACGAATGGCGCACAATCCGGGACGCGCGAGCTTCATTTCCGCCGTCTTTCGGCGATTATCGATGCATTCGCCGCGGTACTATCATCACGGCGCCACGACCATCTCGACGCCAGGATCATCCGCCGCGCCACGATCATCGAGCACTGTCTACGCGATGAAGCGCTATATCCTCCTGCCGCTGCGGCCGGCTCCTTTGATTCTGGTGGCCCTGTTCACCGTGGGCCTGAGACTTGCCATCGGCACGCCCTTGATGGGCATGATGCGCTTGATGGGCATTCCCGTCGCCGTGATCCTCGTCTCCTGGTTCTTCAAGTACTGCTTCGTGCTGCTCGATGCGGCGATCGCCGGAGAGGACGAGCCGCCCGTCCTGTCGCTCGAGATGGTCCATCCATTCGACGAGCAGCGTCCGCTCGCCGAGCTGGTCCTGATCGCGGTCGGCTGCATGATCGTTGGCTTCGTGCGATCGGTGGCCGGTTGGCCCGGCCTCATCCTCTCCGGCGCAGTGCTCCTCGCGGCGCTGCCTGCGAGCGTCGCGGTGCTCGGCATCAGCGCCAATCCATTCCACGCGGCCTCGCCCGTGGCGCTCGCGAAATTAATCCGCGAACTGGGGCGCCATTACGCCTGGCTCGTCCTCGCGACGCTCGCCCTCGGCGCAGGGCTCTACGCCCTCGTGCGCGCCGACGCGCCACTCGTCCTCACTCTGGCGATGGGCCAGCTGGCTCTCCTCTTCGTCTTCGCACTGATCGGCGGGGCCGTGCACGAGAACCGCCTGATGCTCGGGCTCTCCATCCGCACGCGGGAGGAGTGGCGCGCCGAGCGGGAGCTGCGCGAGCATGTGCTGGAGCGCCGGCACATGCTCGATCGTAGCTTCGCGCAGCTGCGGCTTGGCAGGACGAAGGACTCCTGGAGCGAGATCGAGCGCTGGATCGCCATCCACGGCCGCGGCGAGCGCGGGGATGCGGAATTCGACGCGCTCATCGCCTCGACGATGAAGTGGGAACCTCCCGTCGTCACCGACCGGCTCGTGAGCGACTATCTCGACCGTCTGCTCGGCGAGCAGGACAACGGCAGAGCCCTCGAGACGCTCGCGCGGCGTCTCGCCTCCCATCCGAGCTTTCGCCCCGCGCGGCCGGAGCAGGCGAAACGCCTGAGGGAGCTCGCGGCCCTGGCTGGCAATCGGGCACTGTGCCGCGAGCTGGACCGGTGAGTCTCCTCCGATTAAGCTCCACCGTGATCGGCGCCTCGAGGAGTCCGCGCGTCAACGCCGGACCCGCGAGAACGTTTGCCCGTTAACGATATGGGTGACGGTGCGAAGACCCCGGGGAGAACAGTCGTGTCACGATCGAAACTGGCTCTGTTGGCGAGAGGCGCCTCGCTCGGCCTCGGCGTGCTGGTGGCCGCCTGTACAACCACCCCCACCCCCCCCGCCGCCACTCCTGAGGAACAGGCGCATTACCTGCAGTTCGCGGGGCCGCCCATCGAGACCTTCACCTACCTCGAGCACTACTACTCGTGGAAGCCGCTCGGGGCACGGCAGCTCGTCCTGTGGACAGACATCGACGACGCGTACCTCATCACCGTATGGCCAGCATGTGTCGGCCTCCAATACGCCTTCCGGATCCGGGTCACCTCGGAGTCCCACCTGGTGACGCGCCGCATCGATGCCGTCACGTTCCGCGACCAGCACTGCTACATCACGCAGATCCGCCCGATCGACTATCGCGCGATGAGGCAGCAGTTCCACACCCTTCCTTGAGGCCCGCGGTCAGACCTTGAAGGTCTCGACCGACCCCGGGTGGAACAACTCCTCCACCGCGACCCGGCGCGCCGAGAGTCCCTGCTCGTGATGGTGGCGCAGGAAGGCCTCGAGCGCCTTGCGGTTCGGCTCGAGCCCGTAGGGCCAGTAGTCCTCGCCCATCTCGCGGCGCACCGCGAGCAACTGTTCCTCCACGAACGGCAGCATCACCTTCGCAGCGGAGGTGTCGCCAAGATGGGCCAAGGCGGCGGCCTTCGCCCGATCGAACGCCTTGGCGAGCGACGCTGGCAGCCAGGGATGCCGCTCCGCGAGCGCGCGCCGCACGCCGAGCACGTGCATGATGGGAAAGATGCCGGTGCGCCGGAAGTAGTCGATCGCGGCGCTTCTCGGGTCCGCAAACAGCCATCCGACCGGTGAGCCGGGCTTGCCGAAGCACGCGGGCAGCCGGGGGCCCACGATCCCGTCGATATCCCCCTGCTCGAGCATGCGCGACAGCGTGCAATCCGGCGGCGCCGGCTCCAGTCGAACGTCCGGCGGCAGATCGAGGCGGACCTTCTCCACCCGTCCGGGCTGCTCCATGCCTCCGCGCACCCAGATCACATCGGACGGCTTCACGCCGAACTCGTCCTGCAGCAGCGCGCGCGCCCAGACGCACGCGGTGAGCTGATATTCCGGCGTTCCGATCCGGCGGCCCTTCAGATCCGCCGGCGCGCGGATGCCGCGATCCGTGCGGACGACGATCGCCGTGTGGCGAAAGGCGCGCGACGGGAAGACCGGCACACCCACGTAGGGGTTGTCGCCCCTCGCCGTCCGGAGCGTGAAGCTGCTGAGCGAGAGCTCGCAGACATCGAAGTCGGCGTGGCGCAGCGCGCGGAAGAAGATCTCCTCCGGCGAGAGCAGCATGAAGATCGGCCTCACGCCGTCGATCTCCACCGTCCCGTCGACGAGCGGACGAACGCGATCGTAGTCGCCGATGGCGATGGAAAGGTCGAGCTTCATCGTGCCGAGACTCCCCGTCCCGGTGCTTCCGGTCCCCAGACCTGCCGCGCCACCTCGACGATGAGGCGCAGCTTCGCCATCTGCTCCTCGAGCGTGAGATGGTTGCCGCGACCGGCGCTCGCGAAGCCGCATTGCGGGCTCAACGCGAGCTGCTCGAGCGGCAGGTAGCGGGATGCTTCGTCGATGCGCCGCTTCAGATCGTCGGCGCTCTCGAGAGCGCCGCGCTTCGTCGTCACGAGGCCGAGCACGACGGTCTTGCCTTTCGGCACGAAGCGCAGCGGCCGGAAGTCTCCCGCGCGGTCGGTGTCGTACTCGAGGAAGTAGGCGTCCACGTCGACGGCGTTGAACAGGACTTCCGCGACCGGCTCGTAGCCTCCCTCCGCGAGCCACGCGCTCTCGAAGTTGCCGCGGCACAGGTGCATGCCGACGGTCATGTCCCGGGGGCGGGCCTCGATCGTTCGGTTGATGAGCCGCGCATACGTGAGCGGCAACCGGTCGGGATCCTCGCCGAAGCGGCGCACCTCCTCCCTCAGCCTCGAATCGCACAGGTAAGCGAAGTTGACCTCGTCGATCTGCAGGTAGCGGCAGCCCGCGGCGGCGAGATCGGCGATCTCCTCCGCGTACACTCTTGCGACATCGGAGTAGAACTCCTCGATATCCGGATAAGCGCTCTCGTCCACCGCCTGGCGCCCGCCCCGGAAGTGCAGGAGGCTCGGCGAGGGAATCGTCAGCTTCGGCACGGCGCGGGCGACCGAGCGCAGAAATCGAAAGTGCTCCACGAAGATTGGCCGGGGCCGCGCGAGCTTGCCGGTCACCTTGGGCGCCGACGGCCGTCGGTCGATGTCGCCCTGCTCGGTGTGGAAGCTGACGTGCACGGTCGACCGGGACACGACGACGTTCGTGAACTGGTTGAGGAAATCGGTCTGCCAGGCCGCGCGCCGGAACTCCCCGTCGGTCACCGCTTCAAGTCCGGTCTCCTCCTGCCGCCGCACGATGTCGCGAATCGCGTCGTCCTCGATGCCCGCGAGCTCGGCCGCCGAGAGCTGCCCCTCGGCACGCCCCTCGCGGGCGGCGAGGAGCTGCGGTGGCCGCAGGAGGCTTCCCACGTGCTCCGCGCGGAAGGGAGGGCGGCTGCGCTCGAGTGGACGGCTATCTTCAGGCGGCATGGCGAGCGCTCCGTGGAACCCAGTTTCCGTGCACGGCCGCCCGCAGGCATAACGGCACCCTGATGATCGCGATCGGACCGTCGGCGATGCGCTGCGCATCGAGCACGATGATCTCCGTGCGCAGTTGGCCGTCGAATCGGGTGAGCTGCGACAGGATGAAGCCGTCGCCCTCCGGCGCGCCGGGCGACCGCGGCGCGAAGCACGGCTCCTGGCACGTGGTCTTCTCGCCCACGTAGTAACGATCGATCCGGCCGGTCGCCACATCGACGTGCACCAGCGTGTTCCAGCCGACACCGATGGTGCCGGCCACGTCGAGCGGCCTCGCGGGATCGACGACCGTGCAGAACCCATGGCGGTACGGGTGCATTTGATAGCGCGGGTCGATCGCCGGCATCTCCATGAAGTCGGCGAACAGGGTGCGCGACTCGAAGGTCCCCTGCGGCCGCGACAGGTCGAACGTCCAGCGCGTGAGCCGGGGCGTGCTCTTCTCGCGATCGAACGGGCTTCCGTCCGTGTTGGCGATGAACGGGAACTGATTGTGCTCGCTCACGAAGATGTCGACGTAGAGCCGATCGCCCTCGCTGAAGGCATTGAGGATGTGGCCGACGCCGCACGAGGGCACGCGGTACCAGCGTAGCGCCGCCACGTCCGCGTCGCGGCGCATGACGCCGATCTCGGCGTCGAGGTGAGGCTCGAACACCCAGTGGGGCCCGCCCCGGCGCATGCGCTCCGCGTCGGCCGTCGTCGGCATCAGCGGGAAGACGAGGTGGCGGGAGGTGACCGCCCAGTCGTGAATCATGCTGACGTAGGGCGCGAGGAACAGGTCCTCACGGAGCAGCTCGCCGCGGGGCGAGACGAACTGCAGGGAGATGTCGCGCGTTGCGAGTCCGCGCGCCTCGTAGCCGTGGGAGATCATCTCGCCGGTCGCGGGATCGATCTTCGGATGCGCGGTCGCCGTGAAGCTCTTGAGCTTCCCCCCGTAGTCGAAGCGTCCCCGAGTCTCGAGCGTGTCCGGATCGAGCTCGTGCGGCAGACCGTCCTCCTTCAGCGCGAAGAGGCGCCCCGCGTGAAACACGACATTGGTGTTCGCCGTGGTCCGGTCCTTGCCGGCGACGCTTGGATCGTCGGTGAACGGATTGCGGTACGCTCCGTAGAGCGCCTTGCGCGCCGCCCGCTCGAGCTGGAACTTCTCGGTGCGGACGTAGCGGCTCCTCAGGTCCACGTGTCCGTCCGCGAAGCGGAACATCATCACCATGCCGTCGCCGTTGATGTTGATGTCATCGCCCAGGCGCGGCGGAAAGCACGGATCCGGACCGCAGCGGTAGAAGGTGCCGTCGAGCTCGCTCGGCAGCTCCCCGTCCACCTCGAGGTCGAACACGTCCGCCTCGATGCGGCGCGGCTCGTTGTAGCCCGAAAAGGTCGCAGTAGGCGGAAACCGCTGGGACATGCGCGGCGCTCGGCTACGGGCCGCCCGCGTCGATCCAGACGCTCTTGACCTCGGTGAACTCGTTGAGCGCCTCCGGTCCGAGCTCCCGGCCGATCCCGCTTTGCCGGAAGCCTCCGAAGGGTACTCCGTACGTCATCTGACGGTAGTTGTTCACCCACACGGTGCCCGCGCGCAGGCGCGGGACCATCCTGTGTGCGCGCCGGACGCTCTCCGTCCAGATCCCGGCGGCGAGCCCGAAGGGCGTGTCGTTGGCGATCGCGACCGCCTCGTCCTCGCCGTCGAAGGGAATGAGCGCGGCCACCGGGCCGAAGATCTCCTCGCAAGCGATCCGGCAGCGGTTCGGGACGTTGCCGTACACCGTCGGCTCCACGAAGAAGCCCGGCCGATCCAGCCGGCGGCCGCCAGCGAGCCGCTCGAGCCCCTCCTCCTTCGCGATCTCGAAGTAGCGCAGGATCTTCTCGAGCTGCGCCCTCGAGGCGACTGGCCCCAGCCGTGTCGCGGGATCGAGAGGATCTCCCGGCTCGAGCTCGCGCGCCCGCCTCACGAGCAGATCGGCCACCTCGCTGTAAATACGGCGCTCGACGAGCACTCGCGAGCCCGCGACGCAGGTCTGGCCGGTCGCGGCGAAGATCCCCGCGATCACGCCGTCCACGGCGGCGCTCACATTCGCGTCCGCGAAGAGAATGTTGGGCGACTTGCCGCCGAGCTCGAGCGATACGCGAGCGCACCGGTCCGCCGCGGCCCGCGCGATGGCCTTGCCAGCCGCGGTGGATCCGGTGAACGCGATCTTGTCCACTCCGGGATGGCTCGCGAGCGCCGCGCCGGTCGGATTGCCGTGACCGGTCACCACGTTCACCACACCCCGCGGGAATCCCGCTTCCGCGACGAGCTCGGCGAGCTTGAGCGTGGAGGTCGGGGTCACCTCCGACGGCTTGATGACCACCGTGTTGCCCGCCGCAAGGGCCGGAAAGAGCTTCCAGCCGAGCAGCAGGAGCGGAGAGTTCCAGGGCGTCACGGCCGCGATCACTCCGATCGGCTCGCGCACGGTGTAGGTGGTGAACCCCGGGGTGGGCACCGTGACGCCGCCGGTCGTCTCCGCGAGTCCCGCGAAGTAGTTGCAGGAGCGTGCGATCAGGTCAGTGCCCGGGCGCATCTCGCTCACGAGCTTCCCGTTCTCCCGGATCTGCTGGTAGGTGAGCGCCTCGGCGCTCGACTCGATGAGCTCAGCCAGCCGGCGCAGCATCGCAGCGCGCCGCGCCGGCGGCGTCTGCGGCCAGCCGTCCCGATCGAACGCGCGGCGCGCGGCGGATACGGCGCGGTCCACGTCGGCCGCGTCGGCCTCCGGGATTCGGCCCCAGGTTTCCTCGGTGTAGGGATCGACGCAGTGAAACTCCGCGCCCGCGCTTGCTCGGAGCCACTCACCGTCGATGAGCATCGCGTAGGAGCGGTCGTCGGCGGACGAACGCTCGCCAACCGGCCCGGCTGCGGAAGTGCTCATGCTCGCATCGCCGCCGCTCCCCGCCGCGATCGCCCCGGGGAACGGCGTCGGAGCCTCAGGTCTCGACCAGCTGCGACGGATCGACCGGGAGCTTGCGAACCCGCTTGCCCGTCGCGGCGGTGATCGCATTGCAGAGCGCCGGGATGATGGGCGGGACAGCGGGCTCGCCGATGCCGGTCACCATGTTGTCCGTGATGTTGAAGTGCACGTCCACCGGCGGCGCCTGGTTCATGCGCAGCAGCGTGTAATCGTCGAAGTTGGTCTGCACCACCCGCCCGCGGTCGATCGTGATCGCCTGCCCGAGCGCCTGGGAGATGCCGTCGAGCGAGCCGCCCTGTATTTGGTTGATCGCGCCGCTCGGGTTGACGATCTGCCGGCCGATGTCGGCCGCGACCCAGACCTTGTCGAGCTTCACAATCCCTTCTCGTGCGACGGTCACCTGAACCACCTGGGCGACGTAGCCCAAGTGGCTGTAGTAGAACGCGGCACCCATGCCCGTGCGCGACGGCAGCTTGCGCTGGCCCCAGCCGGACTTGTCCCGTACCAGTTCGAGCACGCCGACGGCCCGCTTCGGATCGAACCCCGGCATCATCGCGAACAAGCCGCCGCCGCCGCCGCGGCGTCCCCCTCGTCCGCGTGGAGGAGGCGGGATCGGAACGAGGTGCTTGGTGTTGAACAGATCGATGCGCCACTGGATCGGGTCTTTGCCGGCCGCGATCGCCACCTCATCGAGGAAGGACTGGAAGGCGTAGCCGAGCGCATTGGCCCCCGGTGCCCGCATCGGCCCGGTCGGCACGCCGAGAAGCATCATCGATGCGCCGTACTGGAGATTCGGCACGAAGCGGGCCGGGAACTCATCGCCCCCCATGTCGGCGCTGTCCGAGAACTTCTCGCCGTCGCCCGTGAACGAGACGAAATGGTCCCGGAACGCGACGAGCGTTCCCGCGGAGTCGATCCCTGCCTTGAAGTAATGGTAGCCCGCGGGCCGGTAGAACTCGTGCTGGATGTCCTGCTTGCGGTTCCGCAGCACCTTGACGGGGAAGCCCGTCATCTTGGCGATGACCGCCGCCTCGACCATGTACTCCGAGCCGAGCCGTCTGCCGAATCCGCCGCCGGCCCGCGTCATGTGCACCGTCACGTTGCTCGGGGGGATGCCGAGGATCTTCGCGACCGCGCCCTGGCCCGCTCCCGGGTTCTGAGTGGGCGCCCAGACCTCGGCTTTGCCGTCCGCCACCCGCGCGGTGGCATTCATGGGCTCGAGCGGCGTGTGCGCAACCAGCGGATACGCGTACTGGCCTTCGATCACCTTCGCGGCGCTCGCGAAGGCTTTGTCGACGTCTCCATCGCTGCGGATCATCTTGCCCGGCGGCTTGGTCGATAGGTCGACCGCCATCCGGTCGAACGCCTCGGTGCTCTGGCTCGCGACCGGCCCCTCGTCCCACTGGACGATGAGCTTGTCGAGCGCCGCATTGGCCGCCCACCAGGTGTCGCCGACGATGGCGATGCCGTCCTGGAGCGTGATGGCCATGCCGTCCGGCAGGCCGTTCGGATGTGCGCCCGGGACGATGAACGCATCGTGGATACCGGGCAGCGCCTTGATCTCAGCGAGGTTCGCACTGACGGGCCTGCCGCCGAACACCGGGCACTTCTCGAACACGGCGTACTTCATCCCGGGCACGGACACGTCGATGCCGAACAGCGGCTGGCCCGTGACGATGAGCGGGTTGTCGACGCCGCTGATGGGCTTGCCGATGATGCGAAAATCCTTCGGGTCCTTGACCTTCACGGCACGCATGTCGACCTTGATCGCCGAGGCTCTCGCGCTGAGGGCGCCGTAGCTCAGCTTGCGCCCGGTTCCCGTGTGCCTCACGAACCCGGGGATCGAGGTGTCGCATTGATCCGGCTTGATATGCCAGGTCTGCGCCGCGGCGGTGACGAGCATCTCGCGGGCCGTCGCGCCGACGCGCCGCAGCGGCTCGTAGTTCATCGGGGTAGAGAAGCTGCCTCCCGCGAACTGCGCGCCGTAGGTTCTGGCGTCGACCGGGGCCGTCTCCGTCACGACGTTCTTCCAGTCCGCATCGAGCTCTTCCGCGACGACCATCGGCAGCGACGTCTTGATGCCCTGGCCGATCTCGGGACACTTCGACATGATGGTGACGGTGCTGTCGGGATCGATCTGGATGTAGGCGTTGAGGGTGTAGCGGCGCCGAGCGCCGGCCGCCGTGTTGGCAAACACGGGCACACTGAAGTCGATGAGCAGGCCGCCGCTTGCGGCAACGCTCGCGGCGAGGAAGGTTCGCCGGCTCACCGGGTCGCGGCCGGCAGGGTTCGCGCCGGCTCCCTTCTCGAACGTCTCGACAGCGCGTAGGCGTGCCATGGTCAAACCTCCCTCGTGTCCGCGGTGGGCAAGCCCGCCGCCTGCTTGATGGCGGCGCGGATGCGGGTGTAGGTGTAGCAGCGGCAGAGGTTGCCGCTCATCGCATCGTCAATGTCGCCGTCGGTTGGACGCGCCGTGCCGGTGAGCAGCGCGGTGGCCGCCATGATCTGGCCGGCCTGGCAGTACCCGCACTGGGGCACATCGAGCTGGATCCACGCCGCCTGCACCTTCTGGCCGACCGGACTCGCGCCGACCCCCTCGATGGTGGTCACCGCGGCCGAGCCCACCATGGATATGGGGGTGATGCACGAGCGGGTCGCCATGCCGTTCAGGTGGACCGTACAGGCCCCGCAGAGGCCCATGCCGCAGCCGAACTTGCTGCCCTTGAGGTCCAGCACGTCCCGCAGGACCCACAGCAGCGGGGTGCTGCCGTCCACATCGACCGTCTCCGCCTTGCCATTCACGTTGATGGTGTAGCTCATGCTCGGGTCCTGTGTTGTGACCTTCCCCAAGGCACGCGGGCGCGGCCTCGCCGTCGCGACTTTACCAGATTGGGGGCCCCGCGCCGAGCGTCATGTATTGTCAAGAGAGCCGTTCCGGGGCGGATCGAACGGGCCGGAGGCCGACGCCCGCGCGCGGCCGCCGAGGGCCTAGCTCGCTAGGCCCGCATGCCGCGCGGCGACCCGCGCCAGGACCGCCCATTCGAGGTCCGCCTCACCGGCGGCGACGGCCTCCAAAAAATGGTCGCGCAGGACGCTCGCGAACGGCATCGGGACATGGGCCGCGTCGCCCGCATGCAGGGCGAGCCGCACGTCCTTCAGCCCGAGCCGCACGGGGAAGGCGGCGGGCTCGAAGCGCTGCTCGGCGATGATCCGGCCATAGCCCTGATAGATGGGCGATGCGAACAGCGTGCTGGTCAGGATCTCGAGAAACCGGGCGCCCTCGATGCCGTAGGCGCGCGCGAGCGCGGTCGCCTCGGCCATCGTCTCGAGCGCACTTGCGATCATGAAGTTGCCGGCGAGCTTCACGACGTTGGCCCGCTCCGGCTCGCTCCCGACAGGCCAGATGCGCTCGCCGATCGCTTTCAGCAGCGGCTCGACGCGTGAGACCGCCGAGGGCTCTCCGGCAACGATCACGTTGAGCTTGGCCTCCCGCGCCACATCCGGCCGCCCGAAAACCGGGGCGGCGACATACGCGAGCCCGCGCTCGCGATGCAGGCGCGCGAGCTCGCCGGCGAACTGGGCCGACACCGTGGCGAGATTGACGTGGATGAGGCCCTGCCGGGCGCTCTCGATCACGCCCTGTTCGAGCAGGACCGAGCGCGCCGCCCCGTCGTCCGCGAGCATCGTCATGAGGACTTCCCCGCGGGCCGCGTCGCGGGGCTCCGCCGCGGCCGCGGCGCCGAGCTGGGTGAGCTCTGCGACCGGCCCGCGCGAGCGGTTCCAGACGGTGAGCCGGTGTCCGGCGCGTACGAGATTGGCGGCGATTGCCCGGCCCATTTGGCCGAGACCGATGAATCCGATTTCCATGAGCGGGCTCCGTGACTCCATGCTCGCCGCGAGTGCCGGCGGCGCTCGAAAGCGGGAGGCGTTGCAAGTGCTGGACCGGCTTGAGTCTAGCTCCCGCGCCCGATTCCGGCAGGCCGTCAAGCGGCCAGGCGAGCCGGACGCCTCCCGTGGCGCCGCATCGACAGCCAAAGATTTAACGGGGCGCTCACCCCCGACCGGCAGAGGCCGCACTAACATGGATCACGGAAGGCGCCGCGCTGATCCGATCTGGTGCGCCCCGATGCAGCGCAGGGAACGGCCAGCAAATAACCTCATGAATTTACACGTGAATCTGTTTTGGCACAGCGGTTGCAATCGCCCAGCCGAAGCCGCATCGCCGCCATTTGAATCCCATTCCCCACCAAGAGGACTCCAATCATCATGCGCAAAATCATCGGGGCCTTGACGACGGCTGCAGTCGTTGCAGCGATGCCACATTTACTGCTCGCACAGAACGCGCCGGCCGCGCCGGCCGCGCCCGCCGCGGCCGCCACACCCGCCACCCCCGCGGTTCCGAGCTGGGCCGATACGCTGACCGCCTGGGGCCTCACGGCGAACGGGTACGTCGCGGCGTCGTAT
The DNA here is from genome assembly GCA_963849095.1 of uncultured Gammaproteobacteria bacterium. Classification (GTDB taxonomy): domain Bacteria; phylum Pseudomonadota; class Gammaproteobacteria; order Steroidobacterales; family Steroidobacteraceae; genus JASHUC01. The sequence goes on along the minus strand of CAWKGA010000008.1, from coordinate 520,413 downwards.
TACGCTTCGAACGGCTATCCCTTCGACATCCATCAGTTCGACGTCGACCACGACACGTTTCAGCTCGACGAGGCAGGCTTCCAGATCGCCTATCAACCGAAGCAGGGCTTCGGCGCGCTGGTCGACCTCATCGCCGGTGAGGACGCGCGGATCCTGCACATCGCGGAAGACGGCCAAGACAACTCCTTCGATGCGCGGCAAGCGTACCTGCAGTATGCCGATGGCCCGCTCACGGTGATCGCCGGCAAGTTCGTGACGCTCGCGGGCGCGGAGGTCATCAATCCGACGGGGAACACCAACTTCTCGCGGTCGCTTCTGTTCACCGAGTCGGAGCCGCTCGACCACACGGGTATCCGCGCGACGTATGCCGTCACCGGCACGTTCAGCGTCATTGCCGGCGTCAACAACGGATGGAACGTCACCTCCGTCTCGTACGGCTCGAAGACCGGCGAGGCGGGCGTCGCCTGGACGCCCGACAAGTACTTCTCGCTCGCGACCTCCGCCTACTTCGGCAAGACGGAGTACCTGCCGGGAACTACGACGCTCGTGGACGCGGACCGAACGCTGATAAACGTCGTTGCAACCTACAATGCAACCTCGGCCCTGACGTTCATCGTCAACTTCGACTGGGACCAACAGCAGCAGGCCGGCGGCGTTGGTCCGTACACCACTCCCACCCCCACCGCCACCGCCACCTGGGACGGCGTGGCCGCGTACGCGAACTATCAATTCACCCCCGAGTGGCGCGTGTCGCTCCGAGCCGAATATCTCGACGACAAGGACGGCTTCCTCACGGACACGCTGGATGGCCAGCACCTCTGGGAAGGGACGGTCACCTTCGGCTACGATCCGACGGCCCACTTCGAGCTGCGCCTGGAAGGCCGCTACGACTCGGCGCAGAGCAAGCTCTTCTTCCGCACCGACCCCGCGGATGCGAGCTACCTCAACCCGCCCGAGCTCGCCGACAGCCTATCGGAGGTTGCCCTGCAAGGCGTCTACAAGTTCTGAAGGCACGGGCGCTGCGTGGGCCGGCGGTCCACGCAGCGCTCAGCGCGGATTGGGGTGGTGGGTGGTGTCGACGGCGTGCGAGATGTCGTGATCGACGCAGGGCGTCGGCTCGACCAGCTCCACGTGAGTGAGCTTCGCGGTGCGGTAGATTTTCCACGGCTCGACGAGCACCGCCGGATCCTCGACGGTCACCCGCCACTCGAGGATGTCGCCCACCCGCCGTAAGCGCTCGATCACGTGCATCGAGCTCGAGTGGAATGCGCCGTTGTCGGTGAGCCAGGTGTCGTCGGTGAACTTCCCGCTGTCCACGACGAGCGTGTCGCCCTCCCAATGACCGACGGCGTCGCCGAGGGTGCTGTTCTCCACGTCACTGCGATGCGGCCGGCCGTCGGTCGGAATGATTCGCCAGAACGCGCCGGACACATCGTCATAGAGGAAGACGACCTGACCCGGGGTCTGCACGATCTTATCCGGAGGTCCGATGCGCGGCAGGCCCGGCGAGCGGCAGTGCAGCACCCCGTCCATCTGCAGCTGGTCGTCGTTCAGCCGCTTCACCGTAGCCTGATACTGAGTCTTGTACTGCGGAAAATCCGCGTGCGGTGGGCTGCGGCGGGCCCGGGGCCGAGTGGCAGGGGGCGGAGCGGCCGGTGGCGGATCACAGCCGGCGACGCATACCGATCCGCCGGAGAGCTTCTCCGGATGCAGGAAGTCGATCCCGGCGCCGTTGTCCCAGGTGCCGTTGAGGTCGGGGTGGCCGTCCGCGAGGCGTGGGACCGGTTCCGCTGCGCCCGGAGCCGTTGCGGCCTGTGGACTTGCGACGCCGGGGCACGCGGCCCAGAGGAGCGCCACCGCAGCGGCGCCGCCGAGCGCCGCACCATGCATCCGCCTACGTGTATCTGGAAGACTCATCTTGCGCCTCCGCATCGATACGAGCCGGTGGGCAACGGTCGCCGCCCCGCTCGCGAGATCCGCTCACTTGTCGGGCGCGAACTGATAGTGATGCCCGTCCCGGTACGTGATCTTGAGCATGTAGCCCAGATGCGGCGTCCCGTCGCGGGCGGGATAGACGTCGACCGTCGCAGCCTCGGCATTGCCGATCAGCATGGCCTTGGTGAGCCCCGCCTTGCGCATCATGGCGACCGGAACCGTCTCGAGGCGCCAGTCCGTCACCGAGCCCCGAGGGCCCTCCACGTCGAAGTGGATATAGATGTGCGGGTTCGCCCACTCGACAGAGGAGACGACGCCGTGCAGCGTGAGCTTCGTGTGAGTGTTGAACTCGCCGCCCACGGAGTGGTGAGCGAAGCCCGCGGGCGCAAACGCAGCGAGCCCCAGCGTCAGCAACACCCGTGATCGCATCGAAGCGCTCATACGCTGACTTCCCCCTGAAAGTCTGTCGGCGGGACATCCGATTGACTACCGCAATGGCCCGCCCACACGATACTCCGGTCGAGGCCGTTGAGCCATCAACACGGGGACTCGGCGGCGCCTCGAGTAGCACATGCGGTTGCACCCCGTCCCGCGTCCCCCGTCCCGAAGTCCCCCCATTCGGGCTCGGACTGCCGCGGCGGACTGGAACTAAGTAGACCGCGCATGCGTCGAACCCCTTGCCGGCATTACACGGGAGATCTTTGGTGTCTCAAGACTCGATGGCCGCGCCCCGCGCGCTCGGCTAGACTGCAACCGATCGTCCTGAAGCTCGGCGAGTATGCGTAGGTTCACTCTCGCGCTGGCCTTTCCGCTGCTCCTGCTGTTTGCACAGCAGGGCGCGCTGCTGCATGAGCTGAGCCACACGTACTACACCGGCCGCCAGCTCGGTGCGCAGGTGCGCCACGACGACCTGCTCCCCGACAACAGCGAGTGCCCGGCCTGCCAGGCGTTCGCTCAGGTCGCCACTCCCCTCGGCAACTCCGCGGCAATCATTGCCGTGCCGCCGGCGGCCTATCTCCCAAGCCCCTCCCCGACCTATAGCATCATCGACGCCGCTGCGCCGACCCCGCGCAGCCGCGGCCCCCCGCCGGCACGAGTCTAAAGACTCCACCCTCGACGCCACGTGCCTCGATCGAACGAGCGCGTGGCGTCAACTCGTCGTCTTTCCGTCCGAGAGGCGCGCCGGCTTAAGCCGTGCCGCCACGACACGTTGCCGATACAGGATGCAGAATCATGCCTCATTCCAATATCCGACTTACGGTGCTCGGCCTGTGCGCCTCGCTCTTGGCCGCACCGGCGATCCGTGCAGCACCCGATAGTGACACCCAATCCGCGGTGAATGGCACGACGACGGCCGACGCCAATGCGGCCGCGAGCAGCGTCACCGGCGCCGCGGCCGGCAGTGATCCGAGCTCCGGCGCGACCGCTGGTACGGCCAGCACCCTGCAGACCGTGGTGGTGGCGGCGCAGCGGCTGAATACGGCGCGCTCTCAGATCGAGACGCAGACCGGAGCCTCCACTTACACCCTCGATGAGGCCGCGATCGCCGCCGAGCCGGGCGGCCAGAACGTCGAGCTCAATCAGGTCATGCTGCAGATGCCTGACGTGGTCCAGGACTCCTTCGGGCAGATTCACGTGCGCGGGGATCACAACGACCTGCAATACCGGCTGGACGGCATCATCATCCCCGAGGGCATCAGCGTGTTCGGCCAAACTCTGGACCCGCGGCTGATCTCCTCCGTGAGCCTGATCACGGGCGCGCTGCCGGCCGAGTACGGCCTCGACACCGCCGGCATCATCGACCTGACCACCAACAGCGGCCTGCTGCAGCCGGGCGGATACGTCTCGCTCTACGGCGGGAGCCACGACACCTACGAACCCTCGTTCGAAGACGGCGGCAGCGCCGGCACCTTCAGCTACTACGTCACCGCCGATATGCTGCGAAATGACCTGGGGATCGAGTCCCCGTACGCAAGCTCCTCTCCCCTGCACGACCACGCGAACCAGGATCACGCCTTCGGCTTGTTCGAAGACATCCTCGACCCGAACAACCGCGTCTCGCTCATCGTCGGCACCTCCGACGATGAATTCCAGATTCCGAACCAGCCGGGCCTCGAGCCGACACTGGGCCTCAGCGTCGAGGGGGAGAGCGATTTCCTCAGCAACTACCTGAACGAGACCCAGCACGAGCTCACGCAGTACGCGATCCTGAGCTGGCAGCACTCCGAGGGGGCCCTCAACTGGCAGAGCTCCCTGTCCACTCGCTATACCAGCCTGCACTTCAGTCCCGACTGGACCGGCGATCTGCTCTACAACGGCATCGCCCAGAACGCCTTCAAGTCGGACACCGCACTCGCCTGGCAGACCGACGGTTCCTACCTGTTGAGCGACACGCATACGCTGCGCGCCGGTTTCTTTTTGCAGCACGACAGCTCGACGAGCGACACGACCTCGCAGGTCCTGCCGATCAATGAGCTCGGCGTTCAGACGAGCGGCATCCCCCTCACCCTGGCCGACAATGGCACCCAGGCGCAGGAGATCGAGAGCAGCTACGTGCAGGATGAGTGGAAGGTGCTGCCGGCCGTCACGCTCAATTACGGCCTGCGGTTCGACCATTACAGTGCCTATTCGAGCGGCAGCCAGGTCAGTCCGCGCGTGAACGTCGTGTGGCAGGTCGAGACCGACACGACGATCCACGGGGGCTACTCCCGCTACTTCACCCCCCCGCCGTTCGAGCTAATCGGGAGCGAGACCTTCACGAAATTCTCAGGCACGACCGCCCTGCCGCCGGGCTCGGAAACGGGGGACACCCCGCCGATGGCTGAGCGCTCCGATTACTACGACCTCGGCGTGCAACACACGCTGTTCGAGAAAGCCCTGACGCTCGGCGTGGATGCGTTCGCGGAAACCTCGCAGAATCTCATCGACGAGGGGCAATTCGGCGCCCCGATCGTTCTCACCCCGTTCAACTATCGCTACGGACGGATCGGGGGCGTCGAATTCACCGAGAACTACACCGTTCACAACCTCTCCGTGTACAGCAACCTCGCCTTCCAGTCCGCCAAGGGCAAGGATGTCGAGTCCTCGCAGTTCAACTTCACCCAGCAACAGCTCGCCTACATCACCGACCACTACATCCACCTCGATCACGAGGAGCGGGTATCGGCCTCGGCCGGCGCGGCCTATATGTGGGAGGGGACGCGCTTTAGCGTGGACTCGATGTTCGGCACGGGCCTGCGCGATGATCTCGCCCTTCCGAGTGGCTTCGATGTCCCGAACGGGGATCACACCCCGAGCTACACGACGGTCAATCTCGGAGTGAGTCACGCCTACCCCATTGCAGGCTCCGGTCCGCTCACGGCGCGGCTCGACGTGATCAACCTGTTCAACAAGGTCTACGAGATCCGCAGCGGCACCGGAATCGGCGTCTTCGCCCCGCAGTACGGCGCAGCACGCGGGATCTTCGGGGGCCTGGAATGGGACTTCTGAGGCTCCGTAAACGATAATCGCGCGAGGCCATCGTGCGCGGCAATCCATGTCACCGAATCCCGACCGCCTCCCCCCGATCCCTGCGGAGGAGATGTCTCCCGCCCAGCGCCGCGCGGCGGATGCTCTCGCGGGCGGGAGGCGCGGAGCGCTCTTCGGCCCCTTCGTCCCGATGCTGCGCAGTCCGGAGCTCATGGACCGCGCGCAGCGGCTCGGGGAATACCTGCGCTACGACAGCGCCATGCCTGCAAGGCTGCGCGAGCTCGCGATCCTCGTGACCGCCCGCCACTTCCGCCAGGCCTACGAATGGCACGTCCACGCGCCCGCGGCCGCTGAGGCGGGACTCGCCGCGTCAACCATCGCCGGCATCGCCGCGGGGCGGCGGCCCGATACGCTGCAGGCTGACGAGCAGGTCGTCTATGATTTCTGCGCCGAGCTGCACGGCCGGCATCGAGTGAGCGATGCGACGTACGCCGGAGCGCTCGCGCTCCTGAAGGAGACCGGCGTGATCGATCTGTGCGGCGTGTGCGGCTACTACGGCCTGCTCGCTCTGATCATGAACGCCGCCCGCACCCCGCTGCCGCAAGGCGCCGCGGCCCCTTGGGCCGATTCGGGCGATTAGCGATTAGCTCGCCAGCCTCCTCTCACCGCGTGCCGGGCCATGCGACGACGCTCTGACGCTGCTCGCCGAGCCCATCGATGCCGAGACGCAGGCTGTCGTCCGGCTTGAGAAAGATCGGCTTCGGCTTCTTGGCCGCCCCGACGCCCGGCGGCGTCCCCGTCGTGATGAGATCTCCCGGCTCGAGCGTCATGAAGCGGCTGATGTAGCTCACGAGGTGCGCGACGCCGAAGATCATCGTCCGCGTATTGCCGGTCTGCATGCGCTCGCCGTTCACCTCGAGCCACATCCCGAGACGCTGCACATCGGCAATCTCATCACGCGTCACGAGCCACGGACCCACGGGACCGAACGTATCGCAGCCCTTGCCCTTGTCCCAGGTGCCGGAGCGCTCCAGCTGGAATTCCCGCTCGGACACGTCGTTCACCACCACGAAGCCCGCCACGTGGTCGAGCGCGGCGCTCTCCTCGACGTACTGCGCGCGCGTCCCGATGACGACGCCGAGCTCCACTTCCCAGTCGGTCTTGCGCGAGTCCCGGGGAATCATCACCGCGTCGTTCGGCCCCTGCAGACAGGTGATCGCCTTCATGAAGACGACCGGCTCGCGCGGTGGCGCCTGGCCCGTCTCGGCGGCGTGGTCCGCATAGTTGAGCCCGATGGCGATGAACTTGCGCGTGCCCGCAATGGGCACGCCGAGCCGGGGGCTGCCCTGCACCAGGGGAAGCGAGGCCGGGTCGACTGCGGCGAGCGCCCGCAGGCTCTGCAGCGAGAGCTGCTCGGGCCCGATGTCCGCCATGCGGCCAGCGAGGGATCGCAGCTTTTCGTTTGCGTCAAGGATCCCCGGCTGTTCGCGACCCGCCGGACCGTAGCGCAGCAGCTTCATTGGAGTCGGCCCTCTCGAGGTGACTGCCGGAGTGTAGCAATCCGCAGGCGAGCCGGCAGCCCGTCAGCTCACGTTCGCCGGCGTCATGGCCACCGAGAAAACTGGTAGCCTCACGCTCCAGCATCCGGCATCCAGATCCGATAGGGGGGTACGTGACATGCCGTGGCGACGCCGGCCGTTCCGCGGCTCCGATTGCGCGCGCGCGATCAACATCGCAGATCTGCGTGAGATCGCCCGCCGCAAGGTGCCCAACTTCGTATTCGAATACATCGAGGGCGGCTCGGAGGACGAGGCCACCCTGCGTCACAACCGCACCGCGCTCGAGGCGCTGCGCTTCGTGCCGCAGACGCTTCGCGATACGACCGGAGGCCACCAGAGGATCGAGCTCTTCGGCCGTGAGTGCGGCGCGCCGCTCATCATCGCGCCGACCGGCGGCAACGGCGTGGTGCATCCCCTCGGCGACCTCGCGCTGGCGCGCGCGGCGGCCCGCTTCAACATCCCGTTCTGTCTCAGCACCGTCTCGACCGTGCGCCTGGAGCGGGTGGCCGCCGAGGCCGGAGGGCGGCTCTGGATGCAGCTCTACGTCATGGAGGACCGCAAGGCCGCCGAGGACATCGTGTCACGGGCCGCGGCCGCCGGATTCGAAGCTCTGGTCCTCACCACGGACGCCAACGTCTTCGGCTCCCGCGAATGGGACCGGCGCAACTACCGCCGTCCCGGCAAGCCCACGGCAAGGAATCTATTCGACGTCCTGCGCCATCCACGCTGGGCGTACGAAGTGCTGCTGCGCCACGGCGTGCCGCGATTCGAGAACCTGGAGCGCTTCCTGCCTCCCGGCCAGGCTAGCGCGCTCGGCGGCAGCACGATCATCCCGAAGCTCTTCGGACCCTCGATCAGCTGGGACGACATCGGGTGGCTGCGCGGGATCTGGCCAGGGAAGCTGCTGGTGAAGGGCGTGCTCAGCGTCGCGGATGCCAGGCGCGCCGCCGACCTCGGCTGCGACGGGATTGTGCTCACGAACCACGGCGGCCGGCAGCTCGACTACTGCGTCTCCGCGATCGAGGTGTTGCCGGAAATCGCGGAAGCCGTCGGCGGGCGGCTCACTCTGCTCATCGATGGCGGCTTCCGGCGCGGCAGCGATGTGATCAAGGCCCTCGCGCTCGGTGCCCAGGGGGTCATGCTCGGCCGGGCAACGTTGTACGGGCTCACGGCGGCCGGGGAGCGCGGAGCGCGGCGCGCGCTCGAGATCCTGACGAGCGAGATCGACCGCACGCTCGGGCAGCTCGGCTGCCGCTCCGTCGCGGAGCTCGGACCTCATCTGCTGCGCGCTCCCGTTCCGTGACCGCGCGGGTGTCCCTGGTATCATTCTTAGCTCGATGCAATGGCTCACAGCGGCATTTCTCGTGGCTCTCGCTGCCGGCACGGCGTTGCGCCTGTGGCTCGCTGCGCGGCAAGCCGCCGCGGCCCGCGGTCATCGTGAGCGCGTGCCCGCCCCCTTCGCGCAGCAGGTCCCTCTCGCCGACCACCGCAAAGCTGCCGACTACACCGTTGCGCGGACACGGCTCGGCGCGTGGGAGACGCTCGCGGACGCCGTGGTCGTTCTCGCGCTCACTCTCGGCGGCGGCATCGCGGCCGTCGATGCCACATGGAGGCGCGCCCACTGGAGCGAGCCCTGGCACGGCGTGGCGGTCGTGCTGTCCGTGCTCGCCATCGCGGCGATCGCCGGGGTGCCCTTCTCGCTGTGGCGCACGTTTCGCATCGAGGCCTTCTTCGGCTTCAACCGCACCACGCCGAAGCTGTACTGGATCGACCGCCTGAAGGGTCTCGTACTCGCGCTCGCCCTGGGCGTGCCGCTGCTGCTCGGCGCGCTCACCCTCATGGAGCGCGCGGGCGGACTGTGGTGGCTCTATGCCTGGCTCGCCTGGCTCGTGGTCTCGCTGGTCCTCTCCTGGGGCTGGCCGATATTCATCGCGCCGCTCTTCAATCGCTTCGCGCCGCTTGGCGATGCGGAGCTCAAGGCGCGGATCGAGGCGCTGCTCGCGCGCTGCGGCTTCGCCTCGAAGGGTGTGTTCGTGGTGGACAGCTCGCGCCGCACCGCGCATGGCAACGCCTACTTCACCGGGGTCGGACGCAACAAGCGCATCGTGTTCTTCGACACGCTGCTCGAGTGCCTCGGCGGGGCCGAAGTCGAGGCTGTGCTCGCGCACGAGCTGGGCCATTTCCGGCTGAGACACGTTCGGCAGCGGCTGCTCGTCTCGGCGGCAGGATCGCTCGCCGGCCTCGCGCTGCTCGGCTGGCTCGCGAGGCACCCCTGGTTCTACGCCGGCCTCGGCTTACCCGCACCCTCCGCCCATGGGGCCCTCATCCTGTTCCTGCTGGTCGCGCCGGTCTTCGCGTTCTTCGTGACGCCGCTCGCCGCTTCGTGGTCTCGCCGGCACGAATTCGCGGCGGACCGGTTCGCGGCCGCGCATGCAAACGCGACGGATCTCGCCGCCGCGCTCGTCAAGCTCTACCGGGACAACGCGACGACACTCACGCCCGATCGTATCGCCTCCGCGTTCTACGATTCGCACCCGCCCGCCATCGCCCGCATCGCCGAGCTACGTAAACTTGCCGAGCACGCGGCGCCCTAAGCGCCGTGGCCCGCCAGCGCAAGCTGGACGATGCGCACGAGCACGAGGCCGGCGGCGACCACCAGGTACCCGCGCAGCACGATCATCCACAGCCGCGTGACCGCGGTCATGCGCAACGGCGGAAGCTCGGCGAGAGCGGGCATGTGCCAAACCGCCGCCGCTGCGCGCGAGACCGGAGCCCGCTGCGCGCCGCCTCGCTGTCGCAGCCGGCGCCGCAGCAGGACAACTCCGAGCGCGACCCCGACGATCACGATTCCGCCCAGCGCGATCCGGCCGAGCGCGCCCGCCGACCCCATGCCGAGCATCGCGCCGAAGCTCAGGTTCGGATAGATGACCGCGGCCGTGAGAATCAGCGACAGTGCGACCAGTGCGGCGATGATGGCGCCGGTCAAGAGGTTGAGCGCCGAGCCGTTTACGTACGGCCCCAGCACGGCACGGTCGTTGCAGAGCAAGAGCAGGAAGACCGTGGCGCTCGGCAGCAGAACGCCCGCCAGGGTTTGTACCGCGTTGGTCAGCAGGCCGAGCGGCGTGCCCGGCGCGAGCACCAGCGCAGCCGCGAGTGCCACCAGGCCTGCGTAGACGGCGTAGAAAGCCTTCGCATCGCGCGGCTTGCGGTGCAGAGAGTGCCGCAGCGAAAGCACATCCCCGATGGCGTATGCGGTCGAGAGCGACACCGCCATCGCTCCGATGATGCTGGCGTCGATCAGCGCCAGCGCGAAGCACACTCCGGCAGCGTGGCCGGCGTATCGTCCGAGCCCGGCCGCGACGGCGCCTGCGTCCACGAAATGTCCGGCCTCGGCACGACCTGCGAAAGCCTGCGCGGTGAATGCGATCATCGCCACCGCGCCGAACACGACGAGCGCGATGCCGATCCACAAGTCGGTACGCGCGTAGCGCATGAAGCGCTGGGTGATGCGCTTGTCGATGATGTAGCTCTGCTGGAAGAACAGCTGCCAGGGGGCGACCGTCGTGCCCACGATCGCGATGATCAGCAGCATCACCTCGCTCAACCGGCCGTGAGCGGGGAGCTGCGGCGTGACCAGGTCATGGGCGACCTGCGCGGCGGGCGGGTGGACCCAGAGCAGCACGGGGACGAGCAGGAGGCTCCCGACGACGAGCAGCAGCGAGACCTGCTCGAACCTGCGGAAGTCGCCCGTCCCGGCCGCCGCAATGATGATCCCCGCGGCGGCGAGCACGCCCGCTTCCTTCGGCACGCCGAGGTAGCCGAGCGCGAGACTGACGCCGATGAACTCCGTCACGATGGTCAGGGCGTTGAGCAGAAAGAGGTCGATCACGCTGAAGGCGCCCCAGAACCGCCCGAAGCGCTCGAGGATCAGCCGCGCGTGCCCGACGCGCGTGACCACCCCGAGCCGCACGACCATCTCCTGATTGACGTACAGCACCGGGACGAGCAGGAGCAGCGTCCACAGGAGCGTCGTTCCGTAGTCCTGGCCCGCCTGGGTATAGGTCCCGAACGCGCCCGCATCGTTGTCGCCGACCATCACGATGAGGCCGGGACCGACGATGGCGAGCAGCGTGGCGAGCCGAGCGCGCCAGCTGCTGCGCGCCGCCACGTCGTCCCGACGGATGGTGCCGAGAGCGCCGCGGATGTCTCCGGTGTGCGCTTCGTCGAGCGCCGCGCCGGCGCTGGAATCGAGGATTGCGGTAGTCATGCCGCGCCTCCTTCTGTTCTCAGTCGGTGATGCCGACCGGGGAGGCGCGAGGCTAGAGTGAGCTAGGCGAGAGGCACTCCAGGGTCACGATTCTCCCAGGCGACGTATCCGCCCGCGGCCACGGTAGGGCGACTACTGTGGCACTCGGACGGAGCGTTACTGGATCGAGCGTTCATCAAGACCCTTTTTCTGACCCAACATGTGCCGGTGGAGTGCGAGCCTCCGCGCCGGCGCGCGGAATATATACGCCGCTTCACTCCGTAGCAATCCTTTCCCCGGCGAGCCGGTGCGCGGCCGCGGCGCTCACCTTCACGGGCGCGGTCTCGATGAGAAGGAAACAGAACAGTCCGCCGATGAGGGCGCACGCGGCCTCGATCAGCACCGGAGTCGCAAGGTTCCACACATCGGCGAGCGAGCCCGCGAGGGTGGTGATGCCCGAGCCGCCGCCGATCTCGCCGGCGCACACGACGAGGCCCATGGCCGTCGCGGCATAGCGGCGCGAAATGGTCTCGCCCGGGATAACGCCCATGAACAGAGGGAAGGTGCCGGTGCCGAACCAGCCGATGAACATCAGCCCGCCCATGACGAGCGGCGATCCCTGGTAGTAGAGCGCGGCGAGCGGCGACACGGCGCCGAGCAAGCAGAAGGCGACCATCACCGGCTTGCGGCCCAGGCGGTCGGAGAGCGCAGGCACCACGAATGCGGAGAGCGCAGAAGCGATGCCGAGCGCGGTCATCACGTAGCTCATGAGCGTCGGGGAGAAATGCCGGTAGTCGGTGAAGAACTTCGGCAGGAACGTCCAGCCCATGCCAAGCCAGGCCACCATGAAGATCGAGACCACACAGCAGAGCAGGATGTTGCGGACCTTCAGCATCGCGAGGAGCCCCATGCGCTTGCCGCTGCCTCCCACCCCTTGGGTATCGACCGCGGCCTGCGCGGCCTTGTCGGGCTCCCGCACCCACAGGAGCACGGCGATCGCGCACAGGAGCCCCGGAATGCCCGCGACGTAGAACGCCGAGCGCCAGCCGAAGTGCTGGGCGAGCGCGACCAGTAGCAGCGGCGCGAGGCTCTGCCCGAGCACCGAGGCAAAGAAGTTCTGCATGACGCCCGCGTTGATACCGCGACGGCGCTCGGAGGACTCCACCGCCATGACGGCGAGGCAGACCGGGAGGAACGGCCCTTCCACCGCGCCCATGACCATGCGCGAGACCAGCAGCACGGGGAAGGATCGGGAGAGGCCGGAGATGAAGGAACACACGGAGAAGATCAGCAGGAAGCCGAGCAGGAACGGCTTGCGGACCCCGCTCGCATCCGACCATCTCGCGATGAGGTAGGCGCCGAGCGCCCAGGTGAGGGAGAGGCCCGAGCCGAGGAGCCCCGTCTGCATGTTGTCGAGATGCAGGTCCTGCTCGATGTACGGCACGAGGATGGTGCCGGAATTGCGGTCGAAGAAGGCGATGCCGAAGGCGAGGCCAAGCAGCACCAGCACCCGGTTCTCGTACGTGAACACTTTGCCCTTGAGCATCGGACCCCCTTGTTCGCTTTATACGAGGCGCCGAGCCGCAACGCCCCTCTCTGCCTATGGATACGCTATTCGCGGGCCGCGGTCGAGTGCCCGGTCGTCCCCGGATCCCGCGGTCCAAGCGGGTGAGCGCGTCATCTCGGCGGCTGGTACGGCACGGCTCGCTCGGCGGCGTGCCACATCTCCTCGGCCGAGCCGTTGCGCATCTCCTCGAGCAGATGGCCGGCGAGTCCCGCGCAGCGTGCGGTGAGGACCACGCCGCGCATGGCCTCGGTGGGAATCTCCGCCTCGCGCAGCGCCACCGCGATCGCGGAGCTCACGTTCGCCGGCAGCGCGCGGCCGAGCGTCTCGGTGATGGCCGACTCGAGGAGGCCCAGGGCCTCGATGTAGTGGCCGGGCGCACCGTGCGCTCGGGCGATCTCGATGAGCCGGGCGACGCGCGGGTCGCCTGACCGGTGCGTCGGATGGCCGAAGCCCGGCAGCGCCTTGCGCTCGCGCCGGAACGACTGGACGGTCTCGAGCGCAATCTCCCGGCGTTTCTCCGGCGGAGCGGCGACGATGCGATCCAGCACCTCGCCGCACCGGCTCGCCGTGCCCGCAAAGTGATCCCCCACCCCGAGCAGTCCGGCGGCGATCGCGCCCTGGAAGGACTCCGGGGCGCCAAGGAGGGTGAGCCGCGCGGCAATGGCCGACGGCACCAGACCGTGCTCCATGATCGCCACCAGCACCGCGTCGGCGAGCGCAACCTGCAGAGGTGTCGGGCTCCTACCGAGGAGATGGAACAGAAACATCTCCGTGAACGTGAGTCGGCCGACGAGATCGCCCACGAGGTCGCGGCCGCGCACCTCGATGCGATCCGCGGTGGCCCCGCAGAGCTCGGTATGCTTCGCGCTTCGATCGGCCGTGGACATGCAACCCCCTCGCAGACGCCTCGTTGGACCGTAGACGGTAGAGATACCCCCGCGCCGCGTCCAGCCCCGGCGCCGAGGTATCGTACCCTCCTCGCTCCGCCCGCGGCGCCGCAAACGATGGGGCTCGCCGCTGGGCGCAAACCGCGAGATGATGGGTGCCACAGAGGAGACCGCATGGCGCAGATCAAGCTCGTGGACGTCTCGATCCGCGACGGCAATCAGAGTATCTGGGGGGCGACGGGCCTGACGACCGCCCAGACCCTGGAGATCGCGCCGGTGCTCGACCGGATCGGCCTGCACGCGATCGATTTCACCTCCAGCACGCACATGGGCATCTCGGTGCGGATGCACCGGGAGAATCCCTGGACGCTCATCCGCGCGATGCACGCGGCCGCGCCGAGCACGCCGCTACAGCTCATCACGACCGGCTTTCGCTTCATCTCGTGGGAGACCTCGAGCCCCGAATTCATGCAGCTCGCCTACCGCTGCCTGGTCGGGAGCGGCATCGGGCGCTTCGCCCTCATCGATCCGATGCACGACATCACCGCACTGCTCGCGGCCGCGAAGCTCATCCGCGGCGAGGGCGGCGAGGTGCTCGCCGGGCTCACCTACACCGTGAGCGCGGTGCACGACGATGCGTTCTACGCCAGCCTCGCCGCCGAGCTCGCCAAGTCCCCGGACGTGGCGCGCCTCTACATCAAGGACCCGACCGGACTGCTGACCCCGGAGCGCGCGCGGACGTTGATACCGGCGGTTCGGGCGCGGATCGGCTCGAAGCCGCTCGAGCTGCATTCGCATTGCACGATCGGCCTCGGGCCGCTCAATTACATGGCCGCGGCCGATCTCGGCATCGAGGTGCTGCACGTCGCCCTCGGCCCTCTCGGTAACGGTACCTCCCTCCCCTCGGCACTGCGCGTGGTTGCGAACCTGCGGGAGCACGGGCACACGGTCGACATCGATGACCGGCTACTCGCGCAGGCCGCGGACTATTTCGAGCGTCTCGCGCGGGCTGAAGGTCTGCCCGAGGGCACGCCGCAGGAGTACGACGCCGCCTACCTCCGCCATCAGCTTCCGGGCGGCGCGATCACGACGACCAAGCGGCAGCTCGCGGAGCTCAAGCTGGAACACCGCCTGCCGGAGGTGATCGAGGAGACCGTCCGGGTTCGCGCCGAGCTCGGCTACCCGATCATGGTCACCCCCTTTCCGCAGATCGTCTGCACCCAGGCGCTCTTCAACGTCCTCGCCGCGGAGCGCTACGCGAACGTGCCGGACCAGGTGATCCGCTACGTGATCGGCAGATTCGGGCACCCGACGGCCCCCGTCGACCCAGATGCGAAGCAGCGGATACTGGACAGGCCCCGAGCCCGGGAGCTGCTCGCCGAGCCTCCCCCTCCGGCTCTCGCGGAGCTGCGGCGCAGATTCAGTCCCTCGATCTCGGATGAGGAGTTCCTGCTGCGCGCGGTCATGCCTGCCGAGCAGGTGGACGCCATGCTCGCCGCAAGCCCGCCCCCGGATCACTACAATCCGGACACACGCCCGCTGCTGAAGCTCCTCGAGGAGCTCGCCCGGCGCAAGCCCGCCTCGGAGCTCATCATCGAGAAGCCGGGGTTCCGCCTGGAGCTGCGCCGCCGCGCCGATTGATACGGCGGGGCGGCCGGCGCCCCGCCCGTTCCGCAACTGCGCGAGGCGCTACTTTGCCAGGTTGACGATCTTCGCCTGAGTGAATTCCTCGAGCCCCTCCTGGCCCATCTCGGTGCCGAGACCCGACTGCTTCGCGCCGCCGAAGGGCAGGTCGTGCGGCAGATCCATGTGCTTGTTCACCCACACCGTGCCGGAGTTGATCTTGAGCGCCACCTCGTAGGCCCGGTCCGGGTTGGACGACCAGACCGTCGCGCCGAGTCCGTACTCGGAGTCATTCGCGCGCGCGATCGCATCGTCCAGGTCCGAATAGCGCAGCACCGGAAGCACCGGACCGAACTGCTCCTCGCGGACGAGCCGCGCATCGTCGGGGATGTCCCGCACGATGGTCGGAGGAATGAAGTAGCCGCGGCGATCGAGCGGCGCGCCGCCCGCGATGATCTTTCCCCGCTCGCGCGCGTCCTCGAGATAGCCCTTCACCTTCTCGAACTGCATCTTGTTCTGCAGGGGGCCGAGCTGCGTACCCTCCTCCATGCCGTCGCCGACGATCGCGCGCTTGGCGAGCGCGGCGAGCTCCTCGCAGAGGCGGTCGTAGATGGACTCGTGCGCGTACACGCGCTTGATGGCGAGGCAGACCTGGCCGGAGTTGATCATCGCGCCGTTGAAGATCTTCGGCGCGACCTCCTTCGGGTCCGCATCGTCGAGCACGATCGCCGGATCGTTCCCTCCCAGCTCGAGCGTCAGGCGCTTGATCGTGCTCGCCGTGCTCGCGAGCACTTTCCTACCCGTAGCGGTCGAGCCGGTGAAGGCGATCTTCGCAACGTCCGGGTGGCTCGTCAGCGCTTCGCCGAGATCGTTCTCGTCCGTGATGATGTTCACCACGCCCGCCGGGAAGAGCCTCGCACAGATCTCGCCGAGGCGCAGCGTCGTGAGCGGTGTCGACGGCGCGGGCTTCACGACGACCGTGTTGCCGGCGAGGAGGGCCGGCGGGAGCTTCAGCATCAGCAGATGGATCGGAACGTTCCACGGGGTGATGGCGGCGATGACCCCGAGGGGGATCCGCTGCCTGACGATGCGCGCCGTATCCGTCTCGCGCAGCACCTCGGTGTGCAGGTCCATTTGGGTCCACGTGCGGATCATGCCGACCGCGCCGCGCATCTCGAACTCCGCGGCCCGGAGGGGCTTGCCCTGCTCCTGCGTGAGCAGCCGCGCAAAGCCGAGACTCTCGCTCTCCAAGGCGTCGGCGAAGCGCAGGAGCAGCTCCCGGCGCTTCTCGATCGGCGTGGCGGACCACGCCGGGAAGGCGGCCTTCGCCGCCGCAACGGCCTCACCGAGCTGCTTGCGGTCCGCCCGAGGGCAAGCCGTGAGGATCTCCTCGGTCGCCGGGTTGATCACGTTGAACGTCGCGGCGCCGGGAACCAGGCGGCCGTTGATGAGGAGCCGGTAGTCCGAGGCAGGCTCGCTGCGCAGCTCTGCATTCATGGTGTTCTCCGTCGGGTGGCCTCGTGGGCAGGCCGGTCATTCTACTCACCGGCCCCCGTTCCGTCCTGCCACGGGGTGGGGATCGAGCGCCGCCCGGTGACCGGATTCGAGTAGTGGAACGGGATGTCATACACCACGGGGAACATCGCCACCTTCGCCGTCGGCGGCGTATCGGGCGGATAGGTCTTGCTCTCGCCCGGCACCTGAGGGTGCGCCCCCGTCACCCACCCGCCGGCGTAGTCCGCCCCGAGCGTGTTGTAAGTGTGATCCCTCAAGAACTTCCAGATGCCGTCCACCTTCACGGCTTCGTTCTCGTAAACGGCTGCGCCGATCGAGGCACGACTCCCGAAAGCCATCTGCTGCAGCATGTAGACGCGCATGTGCGCGTGCAGACCGTCGGGGGAAATGTCGATGACGGGTTGCAGCTGCATGTGGTTGCCGAGCATGTTCGGAGCGGGGCCCTCGTGGCCGCGCCCGAGCCCCTTCAGCAGATAGGTATGGACGTGTTCGCGTCCGACGTATACCCCCCGCTGAGCGAGCTCCATCGAGCCGTTGTCGGCGAAGAGGCTCGAGAGCTCGCCCCACAAATCCTTGTCCAGGTAGTACCCGTATGCGGCCTCGAGGTTCTCGATCTCGTCGTAGTCCTTCACGCGGTCGATCGTGCGCTGTGCGTCGGCGAGCGTCGTCTGCACGTTGCCGGCGCGCGGCGGAATCCATCGCGGCCCCGCTGGCATCAAGGTCTCCGCCGCAGCCTCGGCGCTCGGGCCGCCGATCGTCGGGTAGTGCGGCGGCTCACCCGTCGCGGGATTGCGGTAGTGGAACGGCGGAACGAACGCCTTCGGGTAGATCGCGTAGACCTCCGAGGGCGGTCGGTCCGGCGGCAGCGTCGAGCTTTCGCCGGGGACGGGCTCAGCATCCTGGCCCCAACCCTTCGCGTACGCCGAGATGAAAGTCGGATAGAAGTGCAGCGACTTGAGCTTCCACACCCCGTTCTGCTTCACGAACGTGTTCTCGTAAGTGCCCTCGCTCCACTGTCCTGATTTGCCGTACATGCCGGTCATGTCGAGCTCGCGGCTGCGCAGGCGGGCCGTCTTGCCATCCGGCGCCACATCGACGATCGGCTGCAGCTGAATGTGGTCGTTGAGCCATCCGTAGGTGAGTCCGTCGTGCCCGAGCAGATTCAGGAACTGCCGGATGCGGTGCTTGCCGACATAGACGCCGCGCTGCCCCATCTCGATCGTGCCGCCGTCGGCGAAGAGGTCGGCGACCTGGTCCCACATCGCCCGGTCGAGGTAGAAGCCGTAGATGCGCTGCAGATTCTCGACCTCCTGCGCATCTCGAAGCAGCATCGCCCGGTGGGCGAGCTCGGCGGCGCGCCGGCGCACGTCGCCCTGGTGAGGATGCGCGTCCTGCCCCACCGCGACATCACTCGCCGAGACGGTCCACACGTCGGCTCCCGCGGCGGTCGTTCCCGGATTGGTGTAATCGAACGGCGCGATGCATGCCTTGGGAAAGCCGTCGCACGAGTGATCGCGCGGCCGGTCGGGCGGATGGGCGAGATGGCGGAAGACGTTCCGCACCCGAGCCATGGATCCGGACGGGCCGGGCCCGCGCGAACCGGCGGCGCCGGACGGGCCCGGGCCGCGCGAGCCCTCGCTACCAGATGGGGCCGGCCCGCGCGGGCTGCCGGCGCCGGTTGCTGGGGCGCCGGTCGGCGCCGGCGCGCCCCAGCCGGTCTGATAGGGGGCCCCGAAGCCGTCGTAATAGTCGAGCTTCTGAATCCTCCAGACGCCGTGATCCTTGCGGTAGTGGATCTCGTAGACCCCCTCCGCCCACACGGCAAAGCCCGGGTAGTTTCCGAACATCGCGAGCGCCCGCCAGCGGCCCCTCGCGGTCTGGCCACCCGGATCCAGATGGACCACGGGCTGGATGTTCATGTGGTTGTAGATCCGCCCGTCGCCGAGGCCGAGCTCACCGAGCTTCTTGCCTCCCACATTCATGTACAGATGCTCGCGGATGCTCTTCCAGCCGATGAACACGCCGGCGGGATAATTGGCGACCGCATCCTGCGTGAAGAGGTCGGCCACGTCCTCCCACATTCCCTTGTCGACGTAGAAGCCGTAGGCGCGCTGCAGCTTTTCGATCGCGAGGATGTCCTCGCCCGCGGTGATCTCGGCGTCGAGCCGGTCGAGCCGCGACTCGACGGCGGCGCTCGATTCAGCGCTTGATCCGGCACCCGAGGAGGCGCCGGTTGTCGCGGCGCCGGTCACGCAGGCGGCCGCGCCCATCATCACGAGCGCGGCCTGAGCGAACCCGTGTCGCATGAATCCCCCTTGCATCGACCCGCCGCGCCTGCCTATCGGGCGCGAGGCTCAGATGACGAGTAGTCGATCGACTGGATCGATCCGCTCCCACACCGAGGCCGAGGGCTCGACTCGCGCATACGGAATGGGATGGGCGTATCTCGGCCAGTGGCCCCACATGTCGTCGATGTCCCATAGCTCGTCCGGGCTGGCTGCCGCATCGGCGCGGCTCGCCACGAACGGCCTGTGCGCCGGTGCGGCCGCGGCCGGCGCCCCGGAAGGCTCGGCATGCCCGGCCGATGCGAGCGACACGACCGATGCGGCGAGCGCGGCACCCACGGCAACTCCCACGGTGCCGAGAAACGCGCGGCGGTCGAGGGCCGTCCCCACGAGACCTGCGGACTCGGAGGGCGCCGGCGTTCCGGGCTCCGAGAGGTCCGCGCCGCTCATAGCGATTCCCCGAACTCGTCCCTGACCGGCGGCAGAACGGACGCCGGGTACCAGTTCCCGTGCGTGGCGCTTCGCAGCCTGAAGGGCAGCTTCACCGTGGCGATGACGCCTTGCTCCATCCGCTGGGCGTCTGCGATCACCAGGTCGGAGGACGTTGATTCGTAGTTGCTCCCGACAGCCACCACGTAGCCGTCGCCCTCGGCCGTTGAGTTCTTGCGCGGGATGAACACGGCCTCCTGGAGGCTCAGGACCGGATCGACCTTACATTGCTTGATCTCGCCCGTCTTCACATCGAGGCGCTGCAGCACGTTCGACATGAAGCGTCCCATGTGCGCGAGCGCGGGCGCGCGCTTCACGTCCGGAGCGAGGGTGGGATCGTTGCTGCTCAAGAATGCGTACTGGTAATCGAGCGAGAGGTACCGGTCGTCCATGCGCGGCAGGAAGCCGGGCGTCTTCGAGACGACCTCCTCCTCGAAGGTGTCCTTCTTGGAATTGAGGTTGAACGTCCAGCGCCGGATCTGCGAGGGATCGCGCTCGCCATCGGAGGTGGGCAGCTCCATCGTGATCTTGTGTCCGCGGTCCGTCGCGTTGAGGAAATGCAGGGTGTTGCGCGCCGGGCCCCTGAACCAGCGCACATCCTTCGAGTCGCCATCCCGTGGGATCACGGCGATCATGGTCGGCAGGCTCCCATCCCACTCCCACATCGGCAGGCCCTGCTTCAGGCGCGCGAGGCTCGTCGTGCGGGCCACCAGCGGGATGAGGATGTGCTTCTGCGTGATCGCCTGATCGTGCATGATCCCGAGGAAGGGGGCCTGAAACCACCACTGCCGGGTGACCGCGCCCTCGGGGCTCACGACGCAGGCCGAGACATCCTTCGTGAGATATCCCTTCGCCATGTAGCCGTACGCCATCATCTCCCCCGTCAGGGGATCGATCTTCGGATGCGCGGACATGGTCTGCGAGTTCCACTGCCCGTCGAAATCCCAGTCGCTGAGCGTCTGAAGGGATTGCGGGTCGACGATGTAGGGGAGCGAGTCCTCCTTGAGCGTGTAGAGCTTGCCGCCGTGCCAGTACATGTGTGTGTTCGCGGCGGAGCGATTGATGTGCGCGACGCTCGGATCGTCCGTGAAGTGGTTGCGGTACACGCCGAACAGGCGCTTGCGCGCATGGCGCTCGGCCATGATGCGCTGGGTCTTGACATAGCGGCCCCGGTAGTCCACGTGGCCGTTCTTGAAGCGGAAGCGGCTCAAGTGGCCGTCGCCGTTGAACCCGGTCATCCACTCGTTCATGGGCGGCCGGTACTCGAAATCGCATTGCATGCGATAGAAGTTACCCTCGATGTCCGAGGGGATCTCACCCCAGACTTCGCAATCGAACACGTCCGCCTCGAACCGCGTCGGACTGTTGAAGCCCGGGGGAAAGAGCGGGTGGCCTCTGAAGTCAACTGACGACATGGCGATTCTCCTGCGAGCGGCCCGGCACGGGCGGGCGATGAGCGGCCTTCCGATGATAACTCAACGGAAGGCTCGAGGGAGCAGCGGAGTGCTTGAGCGTGGCACCGACGCGACGGGCTTTGCCGGCCCGTCGCGTCGGGCTTTGCCCGATCAGAAATTCATGCCGAACGTCATCATCCACTCCCGCGGCAATCCAGGCGTGCCCACCTGGGCCACGGAGGGTGACAGGTTGCTTGCGGCTGGCGGCGCGCTGGGGTCGATGAGACCCGTCGGGGCCCCGAGCTCCTCCCAGTAGAACTTGTTGAAGACGTTCTCGACCGTGAACCCGACGTGCCACTTGGCGCCGTTCGGCTGATACACGAGCGACGCATTGAATATGCTGTATCCCGGGACCCGCCACTGCGGAATCTGAAAGGCGTCCTCGGCGCCGGTCGTGACGTAGCTCTGGTAGCGCCAATCGAGCCGCGGCGTCAGGGTCGAGTTGTTCGGCAGCATGAGTCCGTATTGGATGCCGCCGCTCGCGTCCCACTCCGGCTGCAGGCGCACTGAAGGGTTGATATATCCGGGAGCGGTCGTATCGGAGTCCTTGCTGTGGAACTCCTCCCAGCCGCCGGTGAAGCTCACGAGCAACCGATCGATCGGCTCGGCGTAGACCTCGAGCTCCGCCCCCGGCATGTAGGCCGGTACGCCGGTATAGTAGAACCACGGAAAAGTGCCGGGAAGACCAAGACTTCCAAGAGGCGTTCCTGGGGGACAGGGAGAAAAGGGCGACAGACCGAAAACTGGCGTTCCTGGATTGATGGAGCTCGCCGGAGTGCACTGAGTCCCCAGCTCGAGATTGAGGTACGACTTGTAGTCCTCGTAAAAGAGAGTGCCGTTCACTCGCAGCCGATGATCGAACCAATCGGTCTTGGCGCCGAACTCGTAGTTGATCGCGTACTGGCCGGGCACGGGCTCCTCGGCCTGACCGATGGTCTCGATTCGCGCATTGAATCCCGGGAGGGTAAATCCGTTCGCGGTCTCCGTGTAGAGGAAGACGTTCGGCGTCAACTGGTAGTTGATGCTGCCGCTCCAGAGCCCACGGCTGCCCGACTCGACCACGGGCCCCGGGAGATAGACACTGTCGGCGGCCACCGTGCTGTCGTGGGCGAACTTCTCTGTCTGGTACTGGCTCGTGAAGCGCCATCCGCCCGAGACCGACCACTTGCTCGTCAGATGGTAGTCGAGATGGACGTACCCGGATTCATTGTTGGTCGAGAACCCTTGGATGTTCTCGAAGTTCGGAAGTTCGCCTATATATGAATCGGCTGCGAACGCGCTTGCGCTGGTCTCGAGCGCCCGCGCATCGTAGTCAAAGCCGCCGATCGTGTACTCGAGACGATGATCAAAGAGGTTCCCCGTGAGCCTGATCTCGTTCGAGAATTGCCGGTGACCCTGCAAATAGTCGACTCCCGTGAGCGCGAAGGGCGTGAGATCACTCGCCGCGCTCCAGTTCGCCGTGAACGTGCGGTACGACCAGATGTACTTGAGGGTCAGGTTGTCCGCGATCTGATAGTCGAGGGTAGCCGAAGTGCCGTATTCATTGATCGTATTCTGCAGGGGGTTCTGCTGACCGGTGACAGCGTTTCCGCCGGTCCCGTAGTTGTCCCACGGGCTCGGTGAGACGAAATGCGTGTTGCCCGTGTAATTCATGCCGAACTTCGGAAAGATCACGCCCGCATCGTACAGGTCGTCGCCGAAATCGGACGGTCCGCCGTACGGCGTGAGCAGCGCCTGCAGCGGCTGCTCGTCATCTTCCCGGTAGTAATAGGCGTTCACGTTCAGTTCGAGCTTATCCGTCGCCACATAGCGCAGCTCCGAGCGCACGCCTTGGTGCTGGTAGCCGCCGAGGCCGGCGAGCGCGCAGCCGGTACCCTGGAGCGGGCTCACCGACTGGGGCAACGTTCCGTAAACCGACGCCGGCTGGCCCTGCGCCTTCATCTCGCAGGTGAAGTCGAGGATGTGCCCGACGGCGTCTTCGGTGCGCGAAGTCGCGACCACGCGTGCGAAGAGCTTATCGGGAATGAGGATCGCGTTGCCGATGCCGACGAGCCAGACTCGGTGCTTCTCGCCGTAGCTCATTTCGACCGAGCCCGAGTCGTTGTCCTGGGGCTTGTTCGTGATGAGACGGATCGCGCCGCCGATCGAGTTCATGCCGAACAGGGTCCCCTGAGGGCCGTTCTCCACCTCGACGCGGTTCAGGTCCGCCAGATCCATCGAGGAGCCCGTGAGCGTGCCTTGATAAACGTCATCGACGTAGAGGCCCACGGTCGGCTGGAACGCGAAGTCGAAGTCGGTTTGCGTGAACCCGCGCAAGCCGATGGTCTCGGTGGGGCCGAAGTTGCTCACCGGCGTGCGAAAGTAGGCGTTCGGGATTTCGTTGCCCAGGTCATTGACGTTCGTGAGGTTCTGCTGTTGAAGGTCGGCCCCCGTGATCGCCGTGATCGAGAGCGGAGTGGATTGCAGGTTCTGCGCATGGAACGTCGCCGTGACCACGACCTCCTGAAGCTGGCCGGTGTCGGCCTGCGGCCCGGACGATTGATCCGCCGTGGGCGCGGGCGGGTTGGTCAACGCTTGTGCCAACAGCTGCGGCGCTCCGGCCCCCCCGGCCTGCGAGGCTTGCTGCGCCTGCGGCGCCTGTTGCGTTTGCGCTACCTGCTGCGCGAATACCTCGCCGCACGCAAGGCTCGCACAGGCGAGCGTCGCAAGCGCGATCGCCTTGCCGGTCTTCGATCGATTGAACGTGACGGCTATAGCGGGCCGTGTCCGCATTGATTTGTGGCTCATTGGCTCCCCTACCAAATGGAGTCGGATCCCCTAACGACATGAACTCCGCACACGGCCGGCTCGTCACTCGCGAGCCGCGGCCGGAAACCTCTGCGCATCCGATCTGCGAGTCTCAACGCTGGCGGTTGGTGTATCTTGCGTTCGTCACTCTCCCCGGTCAGGCGACTCGTACTTTTGATAGAGTCTGCGCTCAACCGCCGACTCCAGCAAGAATATGACCTCTGTCGCCTTTGAGCAACTCATGAATGACGTTGCGATGTCAACTCCGCCGAAACCGGCGAGCCGAACCACGAGGCGGTCATGCAATCGAGCCTGATCCTCGAGCGCTCCGATCTCCCTGCCGTCCGCAGCAAGGCGGCCTCGCTCGTCGCTGCGGCTATGCTCGCCGCGGTGACCGGGCTCTCCTCGGTGGCCGCCCTGGCTGCCGTCCCGCAGGCAAGCCCCGAGGAGGCGCTCGCCGAGCCTATCCCGGCCTTCACGGCCGGTGAGCTCGCCGCCCCCCGCGCGACGGCTGGTATACGAACGGCGGGAGCCTCTCGAACCAGCGCTATTCACCGCTCGATCTGATCAACCGCAGCAACGTCTCCGGGCTCAAGGCGGTGTGGCGCGCCTCGCTCAATGGCTCGGGGCTCAACCCGCGGGACGGTAACCAGGCGCAGCCCATCGTCTACGACGGGGTCATCTACGTCATGACCGGCGACGGCGATGCGCTCGCCGTCGACTTCCAGACCGGAAAGGTGATCTGGGAATTCAAGGCACAGGTGGACCCGCGGGTCGCGCGTCCCTGCTGCGGCTGGCCGGGCCGCGGCGTCGCGATCGGAGAGGGCAAGGTGTACGTCGGCTTGCTCGATGCCCGGCTCGTTGCGCTCGATCAGCGCACGGGCAAGGTCGTCTGGTCGTTGCAGGCCGAGAACCCGAAGCTCGGGTACGTCATCGCGAGCGCGCCGCTGTACTACAACGGCATGGTCATCGTCGGCTTCGCGGGCAGCGATCTCGGCACGCGCGGGCGAGTGAAGGCCTATGACGCGAGGACCGGCAAGCTCCGCTGGACCTTCTACACCGTGCCCGGGCCGGGGGAGATCGGCCACGACACCTGGCCGCAGGGAAGCGATGTGTGGAAGCACGGCGGGGCGGCCGTATGGCAGACCCCGGCGGTCGACCCCGACCTGGGCCTGATCTACTTCTCGACGGCGAATCCGGGCCCCGTTCTCGACGGTGCCATCCGGCCCGGCAATAACCTCTTCAGCGTCTCCATCGTCGCCATCGACGCGAAGACCGGAAAGTATCGCTGGCACTTCCAGGAGGTCCACCACGATCTGTGGGACTACGACGCGCCGAACCCGGTCATTCTGTTCGATGCGCCCTACCACGGCAAGATGCGCAAGGCGATCGCGGAGGCGGGAAAGACCGGCTGGGTGTACATCCTCGATCGGGTGACGGGCAAGCCGCTCGTCGGAATCGTCGAGAAGCCCGTGATGCAATTGTCGGTGCAGCGCACATCGCCCACCCAGCCCTTCCCCATCGGGGACTCGATCGTGCCCCAATACATCGATGTCGCGCCGGAGGAGGACGTCCATCTCGTCAACCAGGGTCGAATCTTTACCCCCTTCGGCATGAACGAGCCGGCCTTCTGGAAGCCCCTTGCCGCCGTGAACTGGCCGCCGAGCTCCTACGACCCCGCGACGCATACGATGTACATCTGCGCCTCGGACTCGTTCTGGGGCGCAAAGACCGCGGGCCCCGACTACCCCGTCAACCCAGGCGCCTTGTACTCCGGGAGCGTGGCGCAGCGCATCCGCTCGCCGAGCCGCGGCATTTTCGCGGCGCTCGATGTCACGACGAACCGCCTCGTCTGGCGCCAGCAGTGGGTCGATAGTTGCTACAGCGGGTCCGTGGCGACGGCCGGGGGACTGGTATTCGTCGGACGCAATGACGGACGCCTGACCGCGCTCGATTCATCGGACGGCCAGAAGCTATGGCAATTCCAAACGGACGGCGGAGTGAATGCGCCGGCGAGCGTGTTCGAGCACGACGGCAAGGAGTATGTCGTCGTGCTCGCGGGCGGCACGGCCCTCGCCGGCAGCAAGCGCAGCGACGGCTTGTGGCTGTTCGCGCTCGATGGGACGATCTCCTCTCTGCCCCCCGGCTCGGCCAACCCCGCCGGATTTCAGGCGCCCTCGCGCTTTGGCCCGAAAGCCGCCGGGCCGGCCGTGGCGCCCGGCCCGGCGAATCTCGCCAACGGGGAAGTGATCTTCACGACGACCTGCGTCGTCTGCCACGGCTTCACGGGCCAGGGCGGCTCCCATGGCGGGGCGCCGCTGACCCACGTGCTCAGTCACGACTCGATCATCCAGGTCCTCACGACCGGCCGCAACGCCATGCCTGCGTTCGGCTCGGCATTCGATCCGAAGCAGCTGCGAGACATCACGGGCTACGTTCTACAGCTCTCGGCCAAGCATTGACGCGACTACTTCGGCTTCGACAGAACGTCGAGAATGTACCCGGTGACGTCGTTGAGCTCGTTTGCCGAATAGGACGACGCGAATGACGGCATGTTGTGCCGGCCCGCGCTCGCAACCGTCAGGATGGTCTCGCGGCTCAACCCGTTGACGAGCGAAGGACCGCCACCGACGCCTCCCCGCCCCGTCTCGCCGTGGCACGGCAGGCAGGCGCCCCGATAGATCTGGTGCCCGTTCTCGATGTTCGCCGCCCGCGTGGCGACGGGCACGGCAGGGAGCCTCGGCCCCCGCCCACCGAAGGCCGCAGCCATCGCGCTCCTTCCAGGGCCTCCAGCTGTTTCGGGCGTGAGCGGCGGGATCTTGCCGTCGAGCGAGAACATCCAGATGCCGTCCCCGCGCTTGCCGTTCGCGAAGACACCGCCGCCGGCATGAACCACGACGTACTGCTTGCCTCGATACTCGAAGGTGGTCGCGGTGGTGTTGACACCCGCATCCGTCTGGAACTGCCACAGCTTCGCGCCGGTGTGGCTGTCGAGCGCCATCAACCGCCCATCGCTCCGACCGACGAAGAGCAACCCTCCCGCCGTGACGATCGAGCCGCTGTAGCAGGACTCGCGCCACGACTGGCGCCACGCGAGCCGGTTCGTCGTGACATCGAGCGCCGCGAAGATGCCGTCGTCATTGGCCTCCGCCTGCCCGAAATGGCCTCCCATGTAGACCTTGTTGGGCGCGGGCGTTTCCAGATGGCTGCTCACGGTGAATGTGCTGATCTTGTCGCTCGCGCACACGTAGAGCAGGTGCGTCGCCGGATCGTACGAGCTCGGAGGCCAGTTGGCGCCGCCCAACGTCGAGGGCTTCACCATGATCTCGTTCGTCCAGAAGGGCGTGAAGATCCGGCCGTGGTTCGGGATCTCGCCCGTGCCGGGGATGAGCGGCGCATCCTCGGGCACGATGTCGATCTGCTGCGGGACGATGGAATCGCCGATCGGATAGGGCTGCGTCGCCGAGGTCGCCTGGCGAGGCTCCTGCGGGACCGGCCGCTCCACGATGCCGATGATGGGCTTGCCCGTCTCGCGATCGAGGATGTATGCCCAACCGGTCTTCGAGACCTCGGCGAGGCCCTGGCGCATCCGTCCGCCGATCACTGCATCGAAGAGCACGATGGGGTTCGGGGAGTCGTAGTCCCAGATGTCGTGGTGCACTTGCTGGAAGTGCCAGCGGTACCGCCCGGTCCTCGCGTCCACCGCGACGATCGACACGGTGAAGAGGTCGTCGCCCGGCCGCACGGACCCGTTCAGGTTCGGTCCGGGGTTGCCGGTGGAGAAGTAGAGCAGGCCTAGCTTCGGGTCCACCGCGGGCGTCTGCCACACGGGCGCTCCGCCATACTTCCAGGCATCGGAATTCTGCGGCCAGGTGTCGTGCCCGAACTCGCCGGGGCCTGGTACGGTGTAGAACGTCCAGCGGAGCTTGCCCGTCCGCGCATCGAAGGCCTTCACGCGCCCGCGCGTGCCCTCCTCCCCGCCGCTGAAGCCGACGACCACCATGCCGTCGTAGTACAGGGGCGCGGCGGTGATGCTGAAGCCGTCCTGCCAGCGCTCGCCTTGCACCGACCAGACGACCTCGCCGGTGCGCTGATCGATCGCGACGACCTTGCCGTCGAGCTGGCCGATGTAGACTCGTCCGTCGCCCAGGGCGACGCCCCGGTTCGAGCGCCCGATGGGGTTGCCGCTCCTCGGGTCGGGTTGCCCGTGATAGGACCACAGGATCTGGCCGGTCGGCACATCGACGGCAAAGACGTCATCTGCGCCGTTCGAGACATAGACCGTGCCCCGGTACTCGAGGATCTGGGTCTGGCCGGAGTTGCCGGGCATGGCCCCAGAGCCCATGCCCGTGCGCCAGAGCGCCTTGAGCCCGGAGACATTCGCACGGTTGAGCAGCGTGAGCGGCGAGTAGCGCTGATTGAAGAGATTGCCGCCGTTGGTGATCCAGCCGTCCGCCGGCAGAGCCATCAGCTGCTTGGCCGTGAAGGCCGGCGAGGCGACGATCCTCGCGGCAGAGTGGGCCGCCGCGGAGCCGGCCTTATCGTGGCCCGCGCCGAGCGCCACGCCGGCGGCGGCGAGCAGGGCGCCGAACCCGAACCCGATCATCGAACGCATAGAACCTCCCACTTTGCGGCAGCGCAATGTGCTCTCCCGGACGAACCTAGTGGACGTTTACTGGAGCTCGGTCTGCCCTTGAGCGTTGACCGGGTTGCGGTTGTTCTCGTCGCAGATGAACTCGAGGAGGTTGTCGGTGCGCGAGCGGTGATAGGTGTAGGCGCTGTGCCACGGCTGCGCGAGCGCGAGAGGATCCTCGACGGTCATCTCGTCCACCAGCGCATTCGGGTCGCCCTTCACGAGGTGGATGCGCTCGATGATGTGCATCTGATCGCTGTGCTCCATGCCCATGCCGAGCTGGGTGGCGGTCTTGAAGCCGATGGTATCAACCACGAGCGTGGCGCCCTCCCAGCGGCCGATCGAATTTCCGTAGAACGTCGGGTCGAGATCGTCCGCGTCCGGATGTGTGCGCCCGTCCGTGAAGATGTTGCGCCACTGCATCCAGGCCTCGAAGTGCATCGTGACCCGGCCGGGCGTGAACAGGAACTCGATGGGATACTGTCCGACACCCATGATCCCGGGCATGCCGGGCGGCTGGCAGTACGAAGCATAGTGCGGAACGTTGCCGTGGGTCGCCTTGACCTCTGCCGTCCACTGCTGGTAGTCCTTCAGGTACTTACCCTTCAGCTGCGGGCGCTCGCGCGGGGCCCCCCGCGGCGGGGGGAAGTTGAGGTACCAGATCCCGCCCCAATCCGGCAGGGCGTTGAGGGACCCATAGTGGCCCTTGGGGGAGGCGGCCGGGTACGCGTGCCCGGAGGAGTCCGCCGAAGCGACGCCCGCACATGTCGCGCCCACGAGCGCTATCGCAAGCAGATATCGGAGGCTCATCGCTGCTCCTCAATTGTTTCTCTACCGACCGGGAAGCGAGTATAAGTCGAATTGGAAGCCGGATGTCCCGCCATCCGCCGTCCGGCGGAGATGGCCGCCACCCTTGACATGTCATCAGGGACACCGTACATCACGCGTGTCACGAACGCGCCGGAGTAAGTCGATGAGAATCCGATGGGCCGGATGCTTGGCCGCCGCATCGCTCGCCTGGGCGACAGCCGGTTTCGCCCACCACTCCTTCGCCATGTTCGACCAGTCGAAGGAGCTGCCGCTCACGGGCACGGTGCACGACTTTCAGTGGACCAATCCGCACGCCTTCATCGATCTCGACGTGCGCGATCCAGGCGGCACGGTCACTCTCTGGAAAGTGGAGCTCAATAGCCCGAACAACCTGGAGCGCCAGGGCTGGCACATGCACACCATGCGGCCCGGCGACAAGGTGACCGTCGCCATCAACCCGCTGCGCGACGGCGCGAAGGGCGGGCTGTTCGTATGGGTCAAGCTCGCGAACGGCCGTGTTTTGAAGGATCCCACCCGCAGGGGGGGCGGACCCATCAACGTGCCCCAGACGCACTGAAGCCCGCCGCTCGAGCATGAGGAACCCTGCGATGCGTATCCCCCCTTTTCCTGCGGGAGCCGCGGCCCTGCTCGCGGCGTTTGCGCTCGGCGCGGGTGCCTTCGCGCCGCGGCAGGCGAGCGCCGCACCGGCGGCGAGCTGCGACCGGGCCTGCCTCGAGGGCTTCGTTGACCAGTACCTCGGTGCGCTCGCCGCACACGACCCGGGGCGTCTCACGGTCGCCCGGGACGCGAAGTTCACCGAGAACGGCCAGCACCTCGAGCTCGGAGACGGACTGTGGCGGACGATGACCGGCCTCGGCACCTTCCGCCTGGTCGTCCCCGATACGGCGGCCGGCCGCGTCGTCTTCTTCGGCTCCATCCGCGAGGCCGGCATGCCGGCGATGCTGGCGCTGCATCTCGCCATCCGCAACCACCGCATCGCGGAGATCGAGACGCTCGTGCAGCGGAGCGACAAGTCCGCCCTGGGTTTCGACAAGATCGGCTACCACTGGACGCAGACGATTCCGCCGGCCGAACGGCTGTCGCGCGCCGATCTGGTGCGTATCGCCAACATGTATTTCTCCGGCATGCAGCAGAACGATGGCAAAGGCGAATATCCGTTCGCCGAGGACTGCAACCGGATTGAGAACGGCACCTTCACGACGAATGTCCCGACCCCGCCGGGGCAGAAGCGGCCGGATCCGAAGA
This sequence comes from uncultured Gammaproteobacteria bacterium, assembly GCA_963849095.1. Lineage (GTDB taxonomy): Bacteria > Pseudomonadota > Gammaproteobacteria > Steroidobacterales > Steroidobacteraceae > JASHUC01. Next base: position 489,889 of record CAWKGA010000008.1, on the reverse strand, counting down.
CCTCCAGCCGGTACTCGGCGCAGTGGAGCTGCATGGAGCAGTTCAAATCCGGCCTGCTCCACTTCGTCACGCGCATCCGCGACCGCCGGTACGTCGCCGTGGATCCGGAGCGGGGAATCGTCTTCGCCTTCGTCTTCTTCGATCACTCGGCCGGGGACACCCGCACGTTCCAGATTCCCGACGGGCGCACGGTGACGGCCGGCCCGCAACAGCCCTGGACGTGGGAGATCGCGGAGACCTTCCAGATCGAGCACTCGAAGATCCACCAGATCATGGCCATCATGAATCACGTGGAGTACGGCATGAACTCAGGCTGGAGCACCTGGGCGCAGGGCCTCTCGAGCAGCGCCCGGTACCTCGGCCCGACGCACTGAGATGCGACGCGCGGCGGCGCTGCTCGCTCTCGGGCTCGTCCTCACGCTTCCGTTGCACGCGGCCGAGCGCCTCGACATCGGCCTCAGCGGCCGGGGCACGCTCATCGAGGGCATCGCCGTGCCCGGCCGCCCGGACTCCTCCGCGACCGTGCTGGTCCTCGGCGGCCTGAACGGCAACGACTCGAGTGTCACTGCGGTCCGCGCGGCTCTCCGGTCGTATCAGCGCGAGCCGCGGCGGCGGCGGTCCTTTCAGCTGATCGTCATCCCGCTCGCGAATCCGGACGGCGCACCGCTCGAGTTCCCGCCCGGCGGCACGGCATACCGCGATCATCCCGAATCGCAGGCTCTGTGGCGCTGGATCGGCGTTCACGCGCCGGACCTCGTGCTCGTCGCCGGGCCGGACGAGTCCGGCCTCTCCGCGGCGCTCTCGAGCCATGCGGCCGCCGAGGTCGGCCGCATTCCCGCGCGAGACGGTTTCAGCCTCGATGCGCTGCGCGAGCTGCGCAACGGGCCTATACAGCCCTCGGAGGCGCGGCTCGAGATCGAGCGCCGGCTCGCACGCTCACCTCTCGAGCTCGCCCGGGAGCTCGCCGCGTACTTCGGGCATGACTTCAATCAGCCCATCTACATCAATGCGATCGCCCTCACCGCGCAGCTGCGCCTTGGGCATTTGAAGGAAGTCGAGCGCCTGGCGGAGCCGTACGTCGACGGCTCGCGCAACAGCCTTGAGCGGCCCAACTCGCTCGTGTTTGCCGGGCACCTCCTCTTCGGCGAGCTCGCGCGGCGCACGGGGGATCCGCGGTACACCGCGCGCGTCGTCGCCGCGGCCAATTTCGGCTTCGATGCCGACGGCCGGATGAAGGAGGCCATGCCCTTTCACAACGGCTTCAGCGATTCGCTCTACATGGGCACCGCCATCCTCGCCCAGGCGGGTGCGCTCACCGGCGAGCGCAAGTACTTCGATATGGCCGCCCGGCACGTCGCCTTCATGCAGAAGCTCGACCTGCGCCCCGACGGACTCTACCGGCACCATCCCGGAACCGAGGTCGCCTGGGGGCGGGGCAATGCATTCGCCGCGATCGGGTACGCCCTCACCCTGTCGGACTTTCCTCCCGATCACCCCGCCTACCCGCGGCTCCTCAGCGCGTACCGCGCCCTCATGGCGAGGCTCCTGAAGTTCCAGGAGCCGGACGGCATGTGGCGCAACGTCATCGATTACCCCGGCGCCTACCGGGAATTCTCGGCAACCGCGATGATTGCATTCGCGATGCGCCGCGGTGTCGAGAAAGGCTGGCTGCCGCGCGCGCGATATCAGCCTGCGGTGGAGCGCGCCTGGCGGGCCGTGCTCGCGCGGGTGGGACCTCAGGGCCGTCTCGTGAACGTCTGCGAATCGACCGCGGGGGCGAACACCCTCGAGGACTACCTGCACAGGGCGGCGATCCTCGGCGCGGACCCCCGCGGCGGCGCGATGGCGATGCTGCTCGCGACGGAGCTGGCCGGCCTCAAATAGCGGCAGCGGGACTCACCCAACCGGAGGCGTTATGCGAAAGCGATTCCCCGAGAAGGCCACCCTGAGGCTCGCTTGCAGCGCAGCTCTCCTCACCCTTCCTGCCCTCGCCGCATGGGCGGCCGCGGGTGGGACCATGAAGGCGCTGGTCTTGAGCGGCGGGCAGCTCGTGATGCAGTCCGTCCCGAAGCCCGAGCCGGCAATCGGGGAGGTTCGCATCGCGGTCCGCGCGGCCGGCGTGAATCCCGCCGACTGGAAGATGGCCCGCGCGGCGGGCCGCATGGGCCCCACGCCCATCCTCGGCCTCGACGCCGCGGGCACCATCGATGCAGTCGGTCCATCGGTCACGGGTTGGAAGCGGGGCGATGCGGTGATCGCGCTCACCCGTCCGCCGCACGGAGCGTACGCGCAGTACGCGATCGTCTCGGTCGGCTTCATCGCCCACAAGCCGCGGAGGCTCACCTTCGAGCAGGCGGCGGGTATCCCGGTCGCCGCCGAGACGGCCTGGCGGTCGCTCAACGATGTGGCACATCTTCAAAGCGGCCAGCGCGTGCTGATCGATGGCGGCGCCGGAGGTGTCGGCTCGGCGGCAGTGCAGATCGCCAAAGCTCGAGGCGCTTATGTCATCGCCACGGCATCGCCCCGTAACGCTCGCTACCTGCGCTCGATCGGAGCCGACGAGGTGATCGACTACACCTCCGGACCGTTCGAGCAGAAGGTCAAAGACGTTGACGTGGTGCTCGACACCGTCAATCACGACGACGGGCTGCGCTCGATGCGGACGTTGAAGCCAGGCGGCATCCTGGTCTCCGTCGTCGGCGCCATGCCGCCGGATCGGTGTGCCGCAGCGGGAATCCGCTGCGCCATTCCCGGCCCGAGCAGCGCTCAGCCGGCCGCGCCCTATCTCGATCAAATCGTCGCGCTCGCCGATGCGGGAAAGTATCGCGTGAGCGTCGAGCGCGTCTTCCCGTTGAGTGAAGTCGCGGAAGCCTTGAAGCTGAGTCAGCAGGGGCACACCCGGGGCAAACTCATCCTCTCGATCCCGCACTGATCGGCCGCCCACCCCCCCTGCCGCCGATGCTGGGGCATCGGGTTGCAACTTCCCCGCGTGAGCCGTGTTCTCTCAGAAGCTGCCACGCCCGTGCAACCGGAAAACCCTACACCGGCCGATTCTCAAGAGTTCACAGGATTCATGCGCGCCTATGAGGACAGGGTCTTCTCCACCGTCGTACGGCTGACGGCGGATGCAGCGCAGGCCGAGGACATCACGCAGGAGGTGTTCCTGCGGGCTTACGAGCGCTTCGATCAGCTGCGCGGGAGCGCATCGTGCGGGGGCTGGCTCAAGACCGTCGCCACGAACTTGACGCTCAATCACCTCTCCCGCTACCGCAAGCGCTGGCGGCTCTTCTCCGAGCTCTCCGCCGCCGACTCCGCGGAGGAGGACCTCGAGAGGCTGCAGCCGACGCTCGCCGCGCTCGATGACCTCTACGCGCAGACCGATGCGGAGGAGCGCCGGGCGCTCGTCGCCCGCGCGCTCGCGGAGCTGCCCGAGCACCAGCGCGTGCCGCTCGTGCTGTTCCACTTCGAGGAGATGAGCTACCGGCAGATCGCGGCGCGGCTCGGCATCTCGCTCGCGAAACTGAAGACGGACGTGCTGCGCGGGCGGATCGCGCTCGCGAAGAAGCTTGCGCCGAGCGGCGGAGGATGGCCATGACACGACGCAAGAATCCTGGATCTGAGGATCCCCAAATCGCGCTCGAGCGGCTGATCGGCCGGGTGCTCGGCGAGCAGCCGCTGCAGCGGGCGCCACGTACGCTCGAGGCACGCGTGCTCTCCCGGATCGAGCTGCGAGCGCGGCTTCACCGCCCCGGCGCCCACTCGCGGGCATGGCGGCTCGCCGGACTGATCGGATTCGTCGTGTCCGCGTGCTTGTCCTCGATGCTCGTGCTATTCGCGTGGGGGTGGCTCGCGGCGCACCTGGCGTCCGCGCGGACCAGCCCGTTCGTTGCCGCGCTGACGGCCGGGCTACGCTCGACCATCGGCGCATTCTGGACCGTTGGCGAACTCACGATGCAGCTCTACGCCGCCATTCCACGGGACTGGCTGTACGGCGGCCTGCTCCTCACTTCCATTCTGTATCTCACGCTCTTTGGACTCGCCGCCGCCGCGTATCGCACGCTGCGCGCGGGCTCCGACGCGGCCGAGGCTCCCCCACCATGATCGCTCCACAACGGACCTGGCTGCGCTACGCGGCCGCTGCGTGCGGCTGCCTGCTGCTCACCGGCGCGGCTCGCGCCGCAGACGAGCCCTCGTATGAGGACTCTGGCAGTCACATCTCGATCTTCACGGTCAGGGAGAACACGCTCGACTGCGGCGCCCGCGGTGCCCGCTGCAGCGTCTCGATCGGCCACGATGCCATGCTCGAAAAGGGTGAGACGGCCGACACGGTCGTCACCATCTTCGGCTCCTCCACCGTGGCGGGAGATGTCACGGATTCCGTGGTCGCCGTGTTCGGCGATGCGCGCGTGACGGGAACCGTCGGCAATGGGGCGGTCGCGGTCCTGGGGAATGTCTACGTCGATAGCAAGGTGGACGGCAACGTCGTTTCGGTGCTCGGCGACGTGACGCTCGGCCCGCAGGCCGAGGTGAGCGGCCAGGTGGTCGACGTTCTCGGCACACTGCACCGAGACCCGGCCGCCGTGATCGAGGGAGGCATCGAGAGCGTTCCGGGACTCGACTTCGGCGATCGCCATGGGATGCAGGCCTGGGTACGTCACTGCCTGTTCTATGGCCGGCTGCTCGGGCTCACTGCGGGGTTGAGCTGGGCGTGGGGATTCGCGCTCGCGGCCCTCGTCTTCTATCTGCTGCTCGCCGCGCTCTTCGGCAACTGCCTGGCGCGCTGCGTGCGGACCCTCGATACGCGGCCGGGACGCTCCATCCTCGCCGCGCTCATCGCGGTGATGCTCTCTCCGGTGCTCTACCTCGTCCTGCTGGTGACGATCGTCGGCATCGTGTTTATCCCCTTCGTGTGGGCCGCGCTTTTTTTCGCCGGGCTGTTCGGGAAAGCCGTCGCGCTTGCATGGGTGGGCGAGCACTGTCTGCGCCGGCCCCCCACGGCCTCGCCCGCGCGAGCGCACGTCATCGCGGACGTGCTGGTCGGAGGCATCATCCTGCTCGGGCTCTATCTCATTCCGGTGATCGGCTTCGCCGCGTTCGCGCTCCTCGGTCTTTGGGGATTCGGCGGCGTCCTCTACACGCTGATCCTCGCCACGAACGAGACGCGGGAGTCCGCCCGTCCTGCGGCATTCGCCGGGCCGGTTGGAGGCGCCTCGGCGGCGGGCCCAGCGCCGGCGGGTCCTTCGTCGCCGCCCCCCGCTCAAACACCGCCCCCGGTTGCCGAGGTCTCGCCCGACGAGAGCACGTACGCGCGCGCGGGGTTCTGGATCCGGATCGCGGCCCTCCTGCTCGACGCCCTGCTGGTGGGTATCGTGCTCAGCGTGCTGCACAACGTGTTGCGAATCGAGCTGCTGTGGCTCGCCGCGTACGGCGCCGTGATGTGGAAGCTGAAGGGCACGACCGTCGGCGGCATCGTCTGCGACCTGAAAGTCGTGCGCCTCGACGGCCGTCCGATCGACTGGGGCACGGCCGTGGTGCGCGCACTCGGCTGCTTCCTGTCGCTTGCGGCCGTCGGGCTCGGCTTCGTGTGGATCGCCCTCGACCCGGAGCGCCAGGCATGGCACGACAAGATCGCCGGCACGGTGGTGGTGCGTGTTCCGCGGGGGGTCCCGCTGCTCTGATCCGCTGGAACCGCTGTTGAGCCTGTGCGCCCGCACAATTGCGGCCGGCTCTCTCGTTTCCGCCCCCAGCGGGGAGTATATTGGGAGGTTAGATCAAGCGAGTTCCGGGGGCCATCATGTCGGTTCCGGAGGGGGCGAGGCTCGTGACTTTGTTCGCTCGGCGCAAGGCGGGCGCAGGCTCCGTTCGCGCGTTACTGATTGGCTTGGCCGGGACGGCTCTCCTCGCGCCCTGGAGCCTGGGTGCGCGAGCCGACGGCGGCGCCGCGGCCTCCCCCGGGGACCCGCAAACTCAGCCGTCGCAGACCTCCGCGGGCGCTCCGGTGGACCACCACTGGGCGTTTCTCTCGAACTACTGCGTCCATTGCCACAACGTCGAGGACTGGGCGGGCGGCATCGCATTCGATGAGCTGTCGCACGAGCCGATCGACGCGAACGCGCCGGTGCTCGAGAAGGCGGTGCGCAAGCTACAGGGCCACCTCATGCCCCCGGCCGGCAAGCTCCAGCCCAATCCCGTCGCGGCGCAGGCCTTCGTCTCCTGGCTCGAGGATGGGCTCGATCGAGCCGCCGTGAGCCATCCCGATCCCGGCCGCGTTCCGCTGCACCGGATCAACCGCAGAGAGTACGCCAACACCATCCACGACCTCCTCGGCATCGACGTCGATCCCTCCGCGCTGCTCCCGAAGGATGACCTGCAGGACGGCTTCGACGACATCGCGAGCGCGTTGCAGATCACACCCTCGTTCCTGGACCAGTACGTGGCCGCCGCTCGCACGGTCGCCATCGAGGCGCTGGGGAACCCTTCAGCCATTCCCGCCGGCGCCGTTTACGCGGTGCGCAATGCCGGCACGCAGCAGTTCCACGAGGAGGGCCTCCCGCTCGGCACCCGCGGCGGAACGGCGGTGGAGCACTTCTTCCCGGCCGATGGGGAGTACATCCTCAACATCGGCAACATGGCCGCGGCGCTCTGGGTCTACGACATGGAGTTCAAGAACACGGTCGTCGTGACGCTCGATGGCGCCGAGATCTATCGAACGAGCATCGGCGGCGAGGAGGACATGAAGGCGATCGACCAGAAACAGGACCCCGCGGTCGACGCCATCAACTCCCGCCTGAAGAACATTCACGTCAAGGCGCGCGCGGGCGTGCACCAGCTCGCCGTGACATTCGTCCGGCGCACCTTCGCGGAGAACGAGGATCGCCTCGAGCCGCTCACCGCGGGCGGTGGACAAGATCGAGTGCTGAGGCTCGGCTCCTTCGAGATCAACGGTCCCTTCCATGTGACGGGCGTCAGCGACACGCCGAGCCGCGACCGGATCCTCATCTGCCATCCGGCGACGCCCGCCGAGGAGGAGCCGTGCGCGGAGCGGATCATCTCCACGCTGGCGCGCCATGCCTTCCGCCGCCCCGTCGATGAGGAGGACATGCGCCCGCTCATGGCCTTCTACGAGGCGGGCCACCGCTCGGGCGGCTTCGAGCTCGGGGTCCGCAAAGCGGTCACGGCGATCCTTGCGAGTCCCGAATTTCTGTTCCGCACCGAGTTCCCGCTTCAGCCCGTCGCCGCCGGCGTCGATTATCGCCTGTCGGACCTCGAGCTCGCCTCGAGGCTCTCGTTCTTTCTGTGGGGCAGCGTGCCGGACGACGAGCTGATCGATGCCGCATCGAATGGCCGGCTGCACGACCCCAAGGTGCTCGCGGCCGAGGTCCATCGCATGCTGGCCGACCCGCGGGCCGAGCGGCTCACCACGGACTTCGCGTTCCAGTGGCTCGACGTGGACCGCCTCGATGAGATCCAGCCGGACGGGCGAGTGTTCCCGTATGCCAGCGGCGCCGGGGATCCGCGCGGGGACTATCGAACCGAGCTCAAGCTGTTCATCGACAGCGTCTTTCGCGGGGACTTGAGCGTCCTCGACCTGCTCGATGCGAACTACACCTTCCTCAACCAGCGCGTCGCCCAGCAGTACGGCATCAATGACGTGAGGGGTGATCAGTTCCGCCGCGTGACCCTCGAGCCGTCGCAGTCGATCCGCTACGGGCTGCTCGGCAAGGGCGCGATCCTCATGCTCACCTCCTATCCCACCCGCACGGCGCCAGTGCTCCGCGGCGAGTGGATACTCGACTACGTCATGGGCACTCCGCCGGCCGCCCCGCCCGCCAAGGTACCGGCCCTCAAGGAAAATCAAGCGGGCATGAAGGGCCTCTCGGTTCGCCAGCGAATGGAGATGCATCGGCGCAGTCCCCAGTGCTTCGCCTGTCATGGAGCCATGGACCCTCTCGGGCTCGCGCTCGAGAATTTCGACGCCACCGGGCGGTACCGGGTGATCGACCAGGACACCGGCGCCCCGGTCGATGCGACGGGCAAGTTCCCCGACGGCAGGGTGGTGAGAGGCCCCGACGATCTGCGCAAGGCGCTGCTCGCGCAGCCCGACCGGTTCGTCGAGACCCTCACCGAGAAGCTGATGACCTATGCGCTCGGCCGCACGCTCGAGTACTACGACATGCCCGCGGTGCGCGGCATCGTGCGGGCGAGCGCGCGGGACGGCTATCGATTCTCCTCGATCGTGACGCACATCGTCTTGAGCGATGCGTTCCAGAAGAGGCGCGCCGCGCCCGGAGACCGTCCGATCGCGACGCAGACCGCTTTCAATCAGTAGGTAACCCATGTTCATCACACGCAAACATCTATCGCGCCGCACCGCGTTGCAGGGCCTCGGGGTCTCGATCGGGCTGCCCCTGCTCGATGCAATGGTTCCCGCGAGCACCGCGCTCGCCAAGACGGCCGCCGCGCCGATGACGCGCATGGGATTCATCTACTTTCCGCACGGCGCGGTGATGGCCAACTGGCAGCCCACGACGACCGGCAAGGACTTCGCGTTCTCGCGCATCCTGAAGCCTCTCGAGCCCTACCGCTCGCACGTGACGGTCGTGACGGGGCTGCGCAACAAGGGCGGCGAGAGCTCCGATCCCCACGGCATCATGGAGGGCACCTGGCTCTCCTGCGTCGGACCGCTCAATCGCAGCGAGTCGTCCGATCTCGGCGTCAGCGCGGACCAGTTCGCCGCACGCAAGTTCGGCAAGGACACGGCCCTCCCGTCGCTCGAGATCGCGGGCGAGGGCGGCGTCGGGGCGTGCAGCAAGGACGGCGCGGGCTGCGGCTTCGGCAGCAGCACCGCGTTCCGCACGCCGCTCCAGCCCCTGCCGATGGAGGTGAACCCCCGCAAGGTGTTCTTCACGCTGTTCGGACGCGGCTCCACGACGGCGGAGCGCCGGGATATCTTGAGCGAGACCGGCAGCATCCTCGACTACTCGATGGATCAGGCGGCGGCGCTTCAGCAGACCATCGGGCCCTCCGACCGCCGCATCGTGAGCGACTATCTCGATTCGGTGCGCGAGGTCGAGCAGCGTGTCCAGAAGATGAGCGCCGGTACCGGCTCGAATGTGAAGATCCCCGACGCACCGCTCGGCATCCCGGAGGATTTCGGCCAGCAGCTCTCCTTGATGTTCGAGATGATGGCGCTCGCCTACCAGACGAACGTCACCCGGGTGGTCTCCTTCCTGATGGCGAAGGAGGTCACGATGCGGACCTACAACCAGATCGGCGTTCCGGACGCCTACCATCCCATCTCGCATCACCAGAACGATCCGGTGAAGCTCGAGAAGATCACGAAGATCCAGACCTATCACACGCAGATGTTCGCACAGAACCTCGTCAAGCGGCTCGCGGCGATGCCGGACGGCGACGGCTCGATGCTCGATCACTCGATCATCCTGTTCGGCAGCAACATGAGCAACAGCGATCTGCACAACAACGACCCGCTGCCGTCGGCCGTCGTCGGCCTGGGCTGCGGGCGCATCAAGGGCGGCCAGCACCTGCACTATCCGCAGGACACCGCGCACGCCAACTTGCTCCTGACGCTGCTCGACCGCGCCGGCATGCGCCTCGATTCGCTCGGCAACAGCACCGGCACATTCGCGGAGGTATGAGTGTGATCGCCCGGCGTCCTGCCGCCGCATCCTTCGCGCGCGCGATCCTGGCGTCGCTCGCCGCAAGCCTGCTCGCCGCCTGTGCGACCACTCGCACGCCTGCCACGCAGGCGTCGGCCTCCGAAGTGAACGCACGCGGCCCCGACGGCTCCACCGCGCTGCTCTGGGCCGCTCATCGGGGAGATGCGGCCACGGTGGCGAGACTCATTCGCGAGGGAGCGAACGTATCGCTCGCGAATCGCTACGGCGCATCGCCCATGTCGGAGGCGGCCACCATGGGCAACGCGGCGATCCTCGAGCTGCTGATCAATGGAGGCGCGAACGCGAACTCCCCGAACCCGGAGGGCGAGACCGCGTTGATGGAGGTCGCTCGCACGGGGCAGGTGGATGCGGCGAAGCTGCTCCTGCGCCGGGGCGCGAGTGTCGATGCGCACGAGAGCTGGGGCGGCCAGACCGCCCTCATGTGGGCAGCCGCGCAGAGGCAGCCCGCGATGGTGAAGCTCCTCATCGCCCACCACGCCGACGTGAACGCGCGCGCCGTCGTGCGCGACTGGCAGCGGCGCGTCACGGCCGAGGGACGGCCCAAGGACATGCGCCGCGGGGGGCTCACGCCGCTCCTGTTCGCCGCGCGCCAGGACTGCATCGAGTGCGTCAAGGATCTGCTCGCCGGCGGAGCCGACATCAATCTGTCCGATCCGGACGGCGTGACGCCGCTCGAGATCGCCCTCCTCAACCTGCACTGGGACCTCGCGAAGGAGCTCATCTCGGCCGGCGCGGACGTGAACGCCTGGGACTCGTGGGGCCAGTCGCCGATCTATGTCGCCGTCGATATGAACACCGTGCCCCTCGGCGGCCGCCCGGAGCTTCCCTCGACGGATAAGACGACCGGCATGGAGGTGATCGAGTTGCTGCTCGATCGCGGGGCGGATCCGAACCTGCAATTGAAGGTCGCTCCGCCGCTGCGTCAGGCCGTCTTCGACCGGGGCGCCGATCCCATGCTCACGATCGGCGCGACACCGCTGCTGCGCGCCGCCCAGGCCGCGGACCTCCCGGCGATGCGGCTGCTGCTCGCGCGTGGCGCGCTGGTGGATCTGCCCAACTTCGACGGCGAGACGCCGCTCCTGGTCGCGGCGGGCGCGGGACGCAACAAGCGCACCACGCGCGGCGCACTGCGGACGGAGATCCAGGCGATCGCGGCGTACGAGCTGCTGCGGGACCACGGAGCGAATGTCCATGCGGCCAATCGGGACGGCGAGACCGCCATGCACGCGGCCGCGCTCAGGGGCTGGGACCAGCTCGTCGAGATCCTGGCCCGCGACGGTGTGGCGCTCGATACGCCCGCGACGAGCGGCCTGACGCCGCTCGATTTCGCGATGGGACGCTACAAGCCGGGCTTTCTCGAGCCCACGCCGACGCCCAATCTCAAGACAGCGGCGCTGCTGCGGCAGCTCGGCGCGAAGGTCGAGCATACCCATCTGCCGAAGTGGCGCGGCGTTCCGACGCCGACCATCACGGCGCAAGTTCCTCAGCTCCTGCAGTGACGCCGCTCAGCCGCCGAAGGTTTCTCGGAGCGGCGCTCGGCGGGTCTGCCGCCGTGTTCGGCAGAGGCGCCCGAGCCGCCGCCGCATTCGCGCAGCCTCCGGCCGCCCAGCTCGCGGCGGTCCCGCTCGGGGACCATCTGGCCCTGATCACCGGCGCCGGCGCGAACGTCGTTGCGGCGAGCACTCCGCAAGGATTGCTGCTGGTTGATGGCGGCCTCGAGGAGCACGCCCCAGCGCTGCAGCGATTTGCACTGCAGCAGCTGTCGTGCCAGAGCGTCCACACGCTGTTCAACACCCATTGGCATCCCGAGCAAACGGGCTCGAACGAGCGGCTCGGCCGTGAGGGCGTCGAGATCATCGCGCACGAGAACACGCGCCTGTGGCTCACGCGCAAGCTCGTGGTGTCCTGGAGGCCCGGCAGCTACGGTCCCCTGCCGCCGCGGGCTCTGCCCAACAAGACCTTCTACACGCGCGCCGGTCTCACCGCGGGAGACGAAAGCGTCGATTACGGCTATCTCGGACAGGCGCACACCGACGGCGACCTCTACGCCTTCTTCCGCAAGGAGAACGTTCTGGTGGGCGGAGGCGTGGTGTCCGCGGACCGCTGGCCTCTCCTCGACTGGCAGACGGGCGGATGGATCGCCGGCCTCGTGGGCGCTTTCGATATCTTGATCCAGGTCGCAAACGATGCGACCCGCGTCGTGCCGGCGAACGGACCGCTGCTCACGCGGGCCGACCTGAAAGAGCAGCGCGCGATGTACTTCGCAATCTATCAGCGGCTGGTGCACTCGCTCAACAAGGGCCTGAGCCCCGACGAGGCCGTCGCCCTCGCCCCGGCGAAGGAGTTCAAGCCGCTCTGGGGCGATCCGCAGCCCTTCCTCATCGAGGCCTTCAAGAGCATGTGGGGCCACTTCGCCCCGAATGCTTGAGCTTGGGATCAGTCCTCCTGCGCTACCTTCGAGGCACCTCCCCGGTCGGGCTTCAGGACATCCACCTGCAGCGCGGCGCCGGGAATCGTGAGCTGATAAGGAATGCAATCCGATTGGAACCGCACGTTGCGAGTGACGAAGAGCGGGAGAATCGTCTGCTCAACCTGCTCGAGCAGCTCGCACTGGCCCGCCTCATCGAAGGAGGACTGGTTGAGCCGCACCTGCACGGTCTGCCAGTGCGCGGCCACAGTCGGGCCGCCGGAGGTCCCCGTCTGCGGTTGCAGCACAGAGAACGTTCCGGCGACGCCGGGGAAGTGCTCCGCTCCACCGAGCAGCCTCGTGCATCCGTACGGGTGCACGCTCAAGTCCCGCTTGCGCGCGCCAAGCTCGAGCAGGACGAGCCGCACCTCGTCGCGCAGGCCCTCGCAGGAGTAATGCGTCGTGAATCCCAGATAGGTGAAGCGGATCGTCTTTTGCACCCACTGGGCAGGCTGCGCGTTTCCCGCCCCGGTCGCGCCGGCCACGCCGCACGCAGCTGCGGCCGTGACCAGGAATGACAGTGCGGCGGCGTGAGCCCGCCATGCCGAGGATCGCCGAGTGAGATATCCCATGAAGGCCACCTCCTGCCGCGTGCCCGCCGCTCGAGCCCGCCGCCCCGCTATGATACGTCAGCCGTGTTTCACCAGCTGCTGACCCCGGTTGCCGGGAGCCTCCCGCTCTCGTTCGCCGCCGCCGCCCTGCCGATCGCCACAGTGCTGGTGCTGCTCGGCGTATTGCGCTACCCGGCGTGGATCGCCTCTCTCGGCGGCGTTGTCGTCGGCTTCGCCGTCGCTGTCGGCCCGTGGCACTTCCCCGCTGCCCTCGCGCTCAACGCCTTCGCCGCCGGGTTCGTGTTCGCCGTCTGGCCGGTGATGTGGATCGTCGTGAATGCCCTCCTTCTCTACAATGTGGCCGTCGTATCCGGGCGGTTCGCCGCGTTTCGCGACTGGGTGCTCGATCATCTGCCGGACGACCGACGCGTCGTGCTCGTCGTCGTGGGGTTCTGCTTCGGCGCGCTGCTCGAGGGCATCTCGGGCTTCGGCACGCCCGTCGCCATCACGAGCGCGCTGCTCATCATGCTCGGCTTCCGGCCCCGGGACGCGCTCACCTTCACGCTGATCTTCAATACGGCGCCGGTCGCCTTCGGGGCGCTCGGCGCGCCCATCGCGACGCTCGGCGCCGTCACGCATCTCTCGGACGTGACGCTCGGCGCCATGATCGGGCGGCAGCTGCCGTTCATCGCGCTGCTCCTGCCCTTCTACGTCACGGCGATCTACGGCGGCCGCCGGTCGCTCACGGCGCTCTGGCCCCTGCTCCTCGTCGCGGGCGGCAGCTTCGCCCTCATTCAGTTCCTCGCCTCGAACTGGATCGGCTATGCCCTCACGGACGTGCTCTCCTCCCTCGGCGCGCTCGTCGCGACGCTGGGCTTCCTGCGGCTGTGGCAGCCCGTGCGGGACGCCGAGTTCCTGATTCCTCCGCGCCCGAGCAATGCCGGCGACAGTCACGAGGGGGACCGGCGGGCTCCCACCTGGCAGGGCTGGGTGCCGTGGATCACGGTGACCGCCGTCGTGATCGTGTGGACGAGCCTCGATGTGCCTCGCTTCTTCGCCGCGAGAATCCCCTGGCCGCATCTCGACGACGCGGTGTTCATCACGCTCTACGGCAAGCCGTACGGCGCCGTGTGGAGCTTCCAGCCGTTCGCGACCGGCACGGCGATCCTCGCCGCCTCCCTCCTCACTGCCCTCCTCATCGGCTGCCGGCCGCGCGAGGTGCTGCGGGCCGCATCGCTCACGTGGAGGCAGAGCCGCTTGACGGTGCTCACGGTCGGGCTGATCGTCGGGCTCGCGTACCTGATGAACTACTCGGGGCTCAACTACACGCTCGGCCTCGGCGTCGCCTCCGCCGGCCTGCTCTTTCCGCTGCTGTCCCCCTTTCTCGGCTGGGTGGCCGTCTTCCTCTCGGGCAGCGACACCTCGGGCAACGCGCTCTTCGGGAATCTGCAGGTCGTCGCGGCGCGCCAGCTGCATCTCAATCCCATACTGATCGCGGCAACCAACTCGGCGGGCGGGGTCATGGGCAAGATGATCTCGCCGCAGAACCTCGCGACCGGCGCATCGGTGACCGCCCTGCACGGCCAGGAGGGCGCGGTGCTCGCGCGGACCTTCAAGCACAGCATCATCCTCACGGCGCTGCTCAGCCTGCTCGTCGTGCTGCAGCAGTACGTGCTTCCCTGGATGGTGCCGAAATAACCGCGATATGATCTTCCGCATGACCGCGCCACCCAGCCGCTCCGGCCCTCACCCCGACCCCGACCATGACCATGACCATGACCACGACCATGGCCACGATCATGATCATGATCACCGCCACGGCACCGGTCACGCGCACAGCGGCCACGGTCACGCGGGCCATTCACACTCGCACGCGGCGGGCGCCGACGAATGGCGCGTCGCCTGGGCCTTCGTGATCATCACGATCTTCCTCGCCGTGCAGGTCGCCGGAGGCGTGATCGCGGGCTCGCTCGCGCTGCTCGCGGATGCGGGCCACATGGTCTCGGACGCCGTCGCGCTCGGCATGAGCTGGGCGGCCCTGCGCATCGGCAGACGGCCGGCGGACCTGCGGCGCACGTACGGCTACCGGCGCCTCGAGGTGCTGGTCGCCTTCGCGAACGGCTGCGCGCTGCTCGTCATCACGGCCTGGATCGCATTCGAGGCGTGCTGGCGGCTCGCCACGCCCCGGGTCGTACTGGGCCGGCCGATGCTCGCCGTCGCCATCGCGGGGCTGATCGCCAACGCCGGCGCGTTCGCGATCCTGAGCGGGGGCCGGAGCGAGAACCTCAACCTGCGCAGCGCGTGGCTGCACGTGCTCGGGGATCTCCTCGGATTCGGCGTGACGGTGGTCGCCGCAGTCGTCATCCTGCTCACCGGCTGGTCGCGGGTTGACCCGATCCTCTCACTGGTCGTCGCCGCATTGATCGTGAGAAGCGCGGTGCAGATCGTCCGAGCGTCGGGTCACATCCTGCTCGAGGGCACCCCGGCAGGGCTCGACGTGGCGAGCGTTCGCGAGGATCTCATGGCTACGCTCCCTGCGGTCTGCGACGTGCACCACGTCCATGCCTGGTCGCTCACCGAGGAGCAGGCTTTCATCACCTTGCACGTGCGCGTCACGTCCGGCGCTGATCTCGACTCCCTCGTACCCGCGATCGGCAGCCGGCTCGAGCACCGCTTCGGTATCACGCACTCGACGATCCAGGTGGATCACACCGAGTGCGCCGACGAGCAACACGCCTGAGCGCAGGCGTTGCGCGGCCGCGACGCCCCCGTCGACTCATGACCAACCAGCGGCCACGCGCGCCGCTTGATCCTCCCATCGAGGTCGCTGCAACAAAAGCTTTATATTGCAAAGTTATTTTCGCGGCTCCACGCGCTGTCTCGGACGGCGCGTACCCACGCTTGACGAACAAGCCACAACCGGGAGCCGCAAATCATGTCGATCCGTTTCGCCCGCCTGGGCCGTTCATTCGGCGGAAGCCTCGCCGCCCTCCTCGCCGTGGCCGTCTCGGTGCCGATCGCCAGAGCGGCCGACCCGCCGCCCCTGGAGACGGTGATCGTGAGCGGCGCAGCGAACGTCGATTCGGCGATCACGCAGGCTCCCACGTTGACCCCGCTCGAGGCCACGCAGCCCACCGCAACCATCAGCCAGTACTTCATCCAGAACAACCTGCCGCTCACGAGCAATTTCTCGGAGATCATCGGGCTCTCGCCCAGCGTGCAGTCCGTGTCGCCCAACGGCCCGGGCCTCCTGGAGAACCAGGTCCTCAGCATCCGCGGCTTTGTCGATGGCTATTACAACGTCACCTTCGACGGGATCCCCTTCCAGGACTCCAACGACTTCACGCACCACTCCACGTCGTACTTCATGGCGAACGACGTGGGCGGGGTGAACATCGACTATGGTCCAGGCACCGCTGCCACCATCGGCGATGCGACCTTCTGCTGCACCGTCGAGAACCTTTCCAAGAATCCGCTCGCCGTCGCGACGCTCACGCCCTATATGAGCTTCGGCAGCTGGCACTCACAGCTGTACGGCGCCGAGTACGACACTGGCAAGATCGACAGCCTCGGGGACGCGGCCGGCTACATCGACGCCGAGAGCTCCTCGACCGACGGCGAGCTGACCAACATGGGCCAGCAGCGCAAGAACATCCTCGCCAAGTTCGAGGCTCCCGTGGCCCCGGATACGGTGCTCACCTTCGTCGCCATGTACAACCAGATCCACCAGTACGTGGGCGTGGGCGCCACGGCGGCGCAGATCGCCGAGTACGGTCCCACCTGGGGCCTGAACAACAACCCGGACAGCCAGGACTACTACGGCTACAACTACGATCAAATCCACACCGACTTCGAGTACGTGGGGCTGCAGTCGAAGCTGGACGGCTGGACGCTCGACAACAAGCTCTACACCTACGCCTACTATCACACGGGACACAATGGCGAGGACCCGAACGGCGAGACCCCGAACGGCACCTACTGGGGCGCCGATGACGTCCCCGGCCAGCTGCTGACCAACAACTACCGCTCCTGGGGCGACACCTTCAACGCGAAGTACGACCTGTTCTTCGGTGACCTGAAGGCCGGAATCTGGGCGGATCGCCAGTCCAATGAGCGCGCGCTGCCGGAAGTGGACGAGACCCTCAACGAGGCCATCAACCCGAACGGCGCGAACTGGCTCACCAATGGCGGGCCGGCGAACTACCTGATCAACGGTGGAGTCCCCTCGAACTGTCCCGCCTCGGCCGAGCCGGCCACGCCGGGGGCGACCATCGTCCAGCCCACCGCGGCGGAGCTCTTGGGCGCCTACAGCTGCAATGGCGGGCGCCTCCTCAACCAGACGCTCACCACGCTGCAGCCCTACTTCATGGCGGACTGGAACGTCCTGCCCGGGCTCACCCTCTCTCCCGGCGTGCGCTATGACCACTTCGAGCGCGATGTGAACGCCATCGTCAACGTCGATGATAGTGAGCCACAGAGCTACGACAACACCTTCTCGGCGACGCTGCCCTCATTGCTGGCGCACTACAGCATCACCAGCACCTGGGCCGCATACGCCCAGGCCGCGAAGGGCTTCATGGCCCCCAACGAGAAGTACTTCAACAACGGCCCGAGCATCACCCTACCGGGCTCCACCAATCTCGCGCCGCAGGAGACCTGGAGCTACCAGGCCGGCACGACCTGGCAGACCGAGCGGCTCTCCGCATCGGGTGATGTCTACTACATCCACTTCGGCAACGAGATCCTGTCCGAGAAATTCGGCCCCGACACCATCTACTTCAACGCCGGCGGCACGAACTACAAGGGCGTGGAGTTGAATGCGACCTACTACGCGGGGATGGGATTCAGCCTGTACACCAACGGCTCCATCAACCGCGCCAAGGTCATCGAGAACGCCCAGACGGACTGCGCCACGGGCAGCTGCACCGGTGGACTGTGGGTACCGAACGCGCCGAATGCCACCCTGGCCTACGGAGTGATCTACAACCAGTACGGCTTCTATGCATCGCTGCTCAACAAGCGCGTCGGTCACACCTACGGCAACCCGGGCGAGTCCTCGCCCATCCCCTCCTACAGTGTCCTGAACGGCGCCTTGGGCTACACCTTCGGCGGCAACCTCGGCTGGATCAAGGGCGCCTCGATCAAGGTGGACCTCAACAATCTGCTGAACAAGACGCCCATCATCGCGCTGGCTGGAAGCACTGCGTGGCTCGGTACGCCGCTCTACTGGACGATGCCGGAGCGCAGCTTCGATGTGACCCTGCAAGTGCCGATCTCGTGAGGCATGGCGTCGCACTCGGGAGGTGTGGGTCATGAGGATCGTATGCCGCACCGCCGTGTCGCTCGCAGTGGGGATGCTAGGGTTCGGCTTGGCCCAACCGGGCCTTGCCGGATCCACGCCTCGCTACGAGGTGGTGAAGACCGTTCCGCTCGGCGCGCCGGATCGCTGGGACTACGTCGCTTTCGACCCGGCCTCGCGCCGGGTCTATGTGGCGCACGGCGATCGCGTGACGGTGGTGAACGGACGCACCGGCGCGATCGTCGGCGAGGTGCAGGGATTCCCGGGAGGAACCCACGGCATCGCCATCGTGGGAGCCTACGGGCGCGGATACACGGATGACGGACAAGCGGGGGAAGCAGGAGCATTCAGTCTCGAGACCCTGAAGGTCGAGAAGCGCATCAAGGCGGCGGATGACTCGGACGCCATCGCGTTCGATCCAGTGAGCGGTCACGTCTTCGTGGTCAACGGAGATCCCGGGACGCTCACCGTCATCGATCCCCGGACCGACGCTGCGATCGCTACCGTGGAGGTTGGAAGCAAGCTCGAATACCCGGTTGCCGGCGGCGACGGCAAGCTGTACGTCAACGGCGTGGCGAGGCGGGAGATCTTTCGGGTGGACACCCGGACCAACCAGGTGGACGCACGCTGGCCCATTCCGAGCTGCGCGAGCCCGCATGGCCTCGCCATGGACCCCGCAGGTCGCAGACTGTTCTCGAGCTGCGAGAACGACGAGCTCGTCGTCGTCAATGCCGACAGCGGCGGCGTCGTCGCGACGCTCCCCATCGGCAGCGGCACCGACGCGGCGGCGTTCGACTCGCGGCGCAAGCTGATCTTCAGCTCGAACGGTGAGGACGGCACGCTATCCGTCATCGAGGAGAGGGACCGGGACACCTTCGTGCCGCTCGGCACCGTGAAGACCGCTCTCACCGCCCGCACGATGAGCCTCGATCCACGCACGGGGCGGCTCTATGTCGTCGCAGCAGACGTCGACGCGAGGGCGCTTGCCGCCGCGCAGGCCATGGCCGCGCGCGGCGATCGGCCCCGTCGCCGCGTGCCCATCGTCCCCGGATCGCTCAAGCTGATCTTCCTCGACCCCGCGCCCTAGCCCGACTGGTTTGCGGCGATGAGCTGCCGCAGCAGCGCCGCCGTGGCCGGATGAGGATCCGGCCTCGCGATTCCGACGCGCCCCGTGACGCCGGCCTTGCCCAGGGCGACATCGAGCGGCGTCGAGCCGTCGGCGTCGACCATCTGCAGATTGGCGCCGTGGGATGCGAGGAACCGAATGAAGTCGTTCCAGCCCCAGAGCGCTGCGCCGTGCGCGGCCGTCTGCCCGTTGTCCCGCGCCGCGTTGATGTTGGCGCCGGCGGCCAGGATCAGCTTCGCGGCCTCGATGCATTGCTGCTCGTTGCGGAAGCGCGCGCGGGTGTCGACGGTCGTCGATCCCACGCCGGCGGTCGCCATGAAAGGGGTGATCCCGAGCGAGTTCGGCAGATCGGGCAGCGCGCCGTACTTGAGGAGCAGTCGGATCGAGTCCACGTCCCCCGCCTTCGCTGCGCGAATGAGCGGAGTGGTGCCGATCGTCAGCATCGAGTCCCCGCCCCGGTCCTGTCCGAGCGACCGGTACGGCGGAAAGAGCTTCAGCTGCATGTTCGGGTTCGCGCCCTCCTTGAGGAGCATGGCGATCACCTGGACGGGTGTCGTCTCATCGGAGGAGGGCCGATCCGGCCGGCCGCCGCGCGGCACGGTGTTGTAGTCCACGGTGGAATAAAGCGGCGCCCTGCCCCACCAGTCCCACTGATTGGGATTGGCGCCTGCCTTGATGAGGGAGGCCGCAACGTCCCAGCGCGCATTGAGCGTCGCCATGAGGAGGGGGCTGATGCCGTCTGGATCGGCGAAATCGATCTTCGCCCCGCCCCGCACGAGCGCCTCCGCGCAGGGGGCGCAGCCCTCTCTCGCGGCAAACAGCAGCGCCGTCAAGCCGCCCACCGGGCGGTTCTGCGGGCGCGGCTCCGCCGTCACCCGCCGGGCCCAGTTGCGGATGGAGGAGCGGGTATTCGGGTCCGCGCCATGATGCAGGAGCAGGCGCACCATCTCGGGCTCACTCATCGCCGCCGCCCACATCAGGGCCGTCTGCCCGCGCCAGCTCTCGCGGGCGTTGACGTTCGCGCCGCGAGCGATCAGCAGCTGCGCGACATCGACGTGATTGCTGCGCGCGACCGTCATGAGCGCGGTCTGCCCTTCGGCGTTCGGAGATTCGACATCGGCGCCGGCATCGAGCAGGGCCCGGATGATCCGCACGTCCCCGTACTGCGCCGCCTCCGCCATCGGGGTAGATCCGTAATCGTTCACGACCCGCACCTTCGCGCCGGCCGCGATGAGCCTCCTCACCAGATTCAGATCGCCATCGTGGGCGGCCCAGTGCAGCGCCGTGGTGCCATCCGGCATGCGCGCGTTCACGTCCGCGTGATGCTCCAGCAGCGCGCTGGCGGCGGACGCATCGTCCGCGCGCACGGCCTCGATCAGCGTCTCGGCCTGGCCGCCGGACTGCGCTCCGGTTCCAGCCCCGGCGGCAACATCCGGTGTCCCGGCCCCGGCGGTCAGGCCCCAGGCGAGAGCGGCAACGGCCCCGGCGGCCCACGCGGCGCGCGGCATTCTTCAAATCTCCGTGAGCTCGCCCGTGCTGTCGCCGAACTTCTCCATCGGAATGCCCGCGCGGTTGAGGAGTGCCACGTGCAGATTCGCGATGGGCGTGCGGTCGGGGTAGCGCAGGTGCTGGTTGCCCTTGAGCCCGCCGCCGCCGCCCAGGATCGCGGTCGGTAGCGGAAAGTGGTCGTGAGCGTTGCTGTTGCTCATGTTGCTGCCGTAGAGAATGATCGAGTGATCGAGCATCGAGCCGTCCCCATCCGGCTGCTCTGCGAGCTTCTTGACGAACGCTGAGAATACCTTCGTGTTGAAGGCCTGGACGCGTGCGAGACGCGCCATCTTCTCGGGGCTGTTCCCATGGTGAGAGAGAGGATGGAACGCATCCGAGATGCCGATGAAGGGGTATGGCTCGTTGCTCACCTCCGCCGCCTGCATGTACGTCACGACGCGCGTCATGTTCGCCTGGAACGCGAGCGCGATGAGGTCGAACATCATCTCCATGTGCTTGTCGAACTCGCTCGGAACGCCGGCGGGGGCATCAGGGAGCTTGAGCTTCGAGAGATCCCGCTGCGAGAGCTTCTGCACGCGCCGCTCGATCTCGCGCACGTTGCTCAAGTAATCCGAGAGCAGCGCCTGGTCGCTCGCGCCGAGCGTGCGGTTCAAGTCGGCCGCATCGTGCCGCACCAGGTCAACGATGCTCCGATCCTCCTGCGCGATCTCGGCGCGCTCCGCCGCCGTGTCGCCTTCCCCGAAGAGCTGCTGGAAAAGCTTGCGCGGGTTGTACTCCATCGGCAGCGGCTGAGAGGGCGTGCGGAACGAGATGGTCTTGCCGTAGCTGCAGCCGTAGTTGCGGTCGCAGGAGCCCTCGCCGCCGCGCTCCTCGCTCGCCACCTCGAGCGAGGGCAGGGGCGTATCCTGTCCGATGCTCCGCGCGGCGATCTGGTCGATGGTGACGCCGCCGTACGGATCGTGGCTGATCCGCGGCGCGACGCAGGAGAGCCACGTCCCGGGCGTGATCGCGTGCACGGGAGCGGCGATCGCCGATTTGTTCTCGAGGCCGCTCACGATGGTGAGACGCTTCTGGAAGGGCTTGAGCGGCGCGATGATCTGCGGGAAGTCGAATCCCGCTCCGGTCGCCTTCGGCGTCCAATCGGCCATCACCGCGCCGTGCGGAAAGTAGACGAAGGCGAGCCGGGGTTTCGGCGCGGCGGCGGTCTTGGCGAGCGCCGTTCCCGCCGGAATCATGGCATCGAGCAGCGGCAGCCCCATGCTCGCGCTGAGGCCGCGCAGCAGGGTCCTGCGGCTCAAATGCTTCTTCGTGATGAACATGGCCAGCATCCTCAGTCGTCGGTTGAGCGGTCCTGACTCTCAAGGAGTCAGCGCCGCGGTCCGGGTCGGCACGGGTTCACTTGGGGCCGGCAGCTCGTCCTCGAGGAACGCATCGCTCTTCACGATGCCGAGCACGATGGCCGAGAGCCGGTAATTCTGCTTCGCGGCATTTCTCACGACCTCGCGGACCGTCGGCATGTCGTAGTACTTGAGCGTTCGCCCGAGCGCGAAGGTCATCATGTCCTCGGTGAACGTCTGGACGAAATCGAAGGAGTGCTGCACGAGCGCCTTGCGCAGATCGTCGGGCCCGTGGAGCACCGTCCCGTCGGCGAGCCGGCCGGTCGCATCGATCGGCACACCGGCGTCGATGTCCTTGTCGCGCCACTCGCCGATGGCGTCGAAGTTCTCGAGCGACAGGCCGATCGGATCGATGATCGCGTGGCAGGCGTTGCAGGAGGGCAGCGTGCGGTGAGACTCGAGCCGCGCGCGCACCGTGAGCGCCTGCTCGCCTTCCTGGGTCTCCTTGAACCCCGGCACTCCAGGAGGCGGGGCATTGGGAGGCGTGCCGAGAAACTTATCGAGGATGTACTCGCCCCGCAGCACCGGAGTCGTGCGGTTCGAGTAGGACGTCGCCATGAGGAAGGCCCCCTTGCCGGTGAGGCCCCACCGGTAGGACTCCCTGAGCGTCACGCGCTGGAAGCGGCTGCCGCGGACGGATTTGATTCCGTAGAGCAGCGCCAGCCGCTCGTTCACGTACGTATGATTGTCGGTCAGCAGATCAACGACGCTGCGGTCTGCGTCGAAGATGCTCCCGACGTAGAGCTCGAGCTCCTCCTCGAAATCCGCGATGAGATCGGCCCCGTACTGCGGGAACAGGTTCTCGTCGGGCTGAACCAGGTCGAGGCCCCGTACGTTGAGCCACTGGAAGGCGAAGTTCGTGACGAGCGTGTGTGCACGCGGATCGGCGAGCATGCGCCGCACCTGCGCATCGAGCACCTGTGGCTCGTGCAGCTTTCCGGCGGCGCCGAGCTCGATGAGCTCATCGTCCGGCGGTCCGCTCCACAGGAAGAACGACAGCCGCGAGGCGAGCGCGAGGTCGCTCAAGCGGAAGGGCACGCCGGGAACCGTGCCCGGGGGCGGAGAGTAGCTGCGGTAGAGGAACTTCGGGCTCACGAGAATGGCGAGGATGCCCCTCTGGATGCCGGTGTCGAACGTCCCCTCAGCGCGGCCCATCCGGTAGAAGCCCATGGCGCCGCTCAAGTCCTCTTCCGTGACGGGGCGCCGGAACGCATGCCGCGCGATGCCCGCGAGGATCCGGTGCGCGCAGGGTAGCTCCTCGGCCGCGCTGCGGGGCCGGCAGACGAAGATCTTCTCGCGGCTCGCCGTGTCGCTCACGCCGCTCACGTTGAACGGCCCGCTGATCTCGACGTTGTCGATGCGCGGACCGTCGGAGTTACCGTTCACGTGCACGCCCATGCCCGGGACGGGCACGAAGAGGTTCAGCACCTCGTTCGACTGCGCCGCGGTCTTCTGCACGAACGTGACACCGATGCGGTGCGGACCCGCCGAGGTGTGGAAGGGGATATCCGCGAAGCGGGCGTTGATCTCCGCGATGCCGGCCGCCTGTCGCACGTCCACGGCCTCGAGATCCTTGCCCCCGCCGAGATTGGCCGCGTAGACGCGGCGGTCATCGACCGTGACGATGAGCGTATGCGGGTCGAGCTCGCCCCACAGGTAGCCCGCGCCAACCAGGCCGTTCACGGTGAGCTTGTAATCGCCGTCGGCGGGGAAGTCGCGCGTGATGAGCATGCCGCCTCGGGTGCCGAGCGGCAGGCCCTCGATGTGCACGTGCTCGCTTGCGTCGGGCGCACCCGGGTAGATCAGCGTCTGCGGCCGCGCGGCGGGATTGCCGACCGCCATCATGCTCACTTGCCGCGCCGCCGTGAGGTACTGCTCCAGGAACGAGGGAGTCACCTTCAGAACGTCCGCGACATCGTCGAATCCGTCCGCCTGGTCGTCCCGCGGCAGCACCGCCTCAGGATCGACCGTCACCCCGAGGATGTCCTCAACGGAGTTCGCGTACTCCCGGCGGCTCAGCCGGTGCAGCGACACCGTCCCGGGGTCGGGATGCTCGGTGCCGTGGTCATCCAGGAACTTCTCCAGAGCGGCGACGAACGCCGCCCGGGCGCGCAGATCGGGCTGGGGCTTGCCCGGCGGGGGCATGAGATCGCCGCGAAGCTTGCGGACGGCCGCCTCCCAGATTTGCGCGTTGGCACCCGCTTTCCCGGGGCTCATCGTGTCGAACGCCACCCCGCCCGCCCAGTCGTTCGCGTTGTGGCACTTCTCGCAGTAGGTCTTCAGAAGGGGCCAGTCGCTCTGCAGGCCCGACGCGGCGTCCGGCGGGCGTGCGGCGGCGTGCGAGGACACAGACATCCCGATGAGGAGGGAGGCGGCAACGCCGAGCACGGGGTGAAGGCGCATCAGGTACCCCCTCCTGGGCGGCTCGCGCCGCCGCGGCCGCCGGCCTTGGCGCCCGGAGTGCCGCCGGCACGGCGGCCTGCACTGCCGCCGCTGCGCCGGGCACGGAGGACGTAGCGGAAATCCGTGATGTGGCCCCAGACGCTCTGGTAGGAGGTCTCGAGGAACAGCCGCGGGTCGCCCCACCCGGCGTCGAACTCGCGCGTTGGATCAGAGGCGACCACCTCGTCCCAGGTCGCGCCCTTGTAGTAGCTGGAGAAGATGCGGTCGAGCACGGTGGAGCACATGTCGAGCTGCGCCGCGAGATCGGCGCGCGACCGCACCGGGCCGGACTCCGGAACGATGCGCGTCTGGCCGTCGCATTTTCCGATGAGCATCTGCAGGCCCTCGGTCATACCGCCGAGCCAGCCGTCGGTACAGTAGTCGATGATCGGATAGCGTCCGCCGGCGACCACCCCGCCCCCGACCAGCACGTTCTCCCTCGGGAAGAATACGTAGATGTCCCCGTCCGTGTGCGCTTCCGGCATGATCCCGTACTCGAGACTCTCCCCCGCGAAGCTCAAGTGCTGGGTGCCGTAATAGAACGTCTGCGTCGGTCGAGCAATTGCCGGCCGCGGCTCATAAGTGCGGTTTTCCCACTTGGAAATGATCTCGGCCCCGAGCCACTCCTTCGTGTTCTCGTGCGCGACGATCTTCGCGCCCTGCCTGGCGAGCCTCTCGTTGGAGCCGGTGTGGTCCCAGTGCCAGTGCGTATTGAACAGAATGTCCACGCGGCGCCGGCCCGTATCGGAGGTCACCCGGCGCAGCAGCTCGCGGGTGCGCTCGGCGAGCCCCCCATCCACCATCAGCGCGCCATCCGGCCCGCTCGCGGCCACCACGTTGCCGCCTGCCCCGGAATAGAGGTAAAGGCTGTTGCCGAGCGGCGTCGAGGTGATGGGCGCAGCGGACACTTTGGCCTCGGCCGTCCGCAGCTCGAATGGGGAAATCGCGAGGCTCGCGGCGCCGGCCAGCGCCGTGTCGATGACTCTACGCCTCGTGATCAGCGTCATGATGGCCGCCTGAGCCGTTCCTGCGGACGCGAGGACTTGCGCGCGCTCCCACCGCGAACCGCCCGAATTGTAAACCCTCGATTTTAGTGCAATTCTGCCTCGAGTACACCCTTCGGCGGGAAAAGGCCTTTTCACAGGTGTCCGCGCTCGCCTCGGGCGGTCCAAACAAGGTCGTGCCGATGTGGGAAAGGTGTTTATACTTCACGTAGTCACTGGTCGTGACAGACTTTTGGTTTGCCATTGAATTTCCCTGGGGCTCCGTGCCCACCAGCACTTTCGGGAGACGCGTGATGAACGTAGCGCAAGTTACCGCCGAGATAATGAAGCGCGAGCGGTGCGAATATCTGCTCTGCTATCCGCTCAATCCTCTCACCGAAACGTGCGCCGCCGCCGGCATCAAGCCGATCATCGTGCGACAGGAGCGCATCGGCATGCACATGGCGGATTGCATCAGCCGGCAGACCTCCGGCGAGCAGGTCGGCGTGTTCGCCATGCAAACCGGACCGGGGTCCGAGAACGCGATGGGGGCCGTAGCGCAGGCATGGTCGGAAGGCGTGCCGGTCGTCGTCATTCCCGGCGGCTATGGCCGCGGGCAGACGTGGGTGAGACCTTACTTCAACGCCGCCCTCAACTATCAGCACATCACCAAGCATGCCGAGCAGATCACAGCGCCCGACCAGATCGTCCCGGCGCTGCGCCGCGCGTTCACGATGGCGCGCAACGGGCGCCCCGGACCGGTCCTCATCGAGGTTCCCGAAGACATGTGGAACCAGCAGGTGCCGGGAACGATCGAATATGATGCCGCGGGCACGAGGCGCTATCCCTACGCGCCGAGCCCCCAGGACGTGGATCGTGCGGCCGAGGTCCTGATCAACGCCAAGCGCCCGCTCATCTACGCGGGGCAGGGCGTGCACTACTCGAAGGGCTGGAACGAGCTCAGGGAATTCGTCGAGCTGCTCGAGGCGCCGGTCTGCACGAGCCTCGAGGGAAAGAGCGCCATCCCCGAGAATCACCCCCTGTGCCTCGGCTCCGGCGGAGCCTCGATGCCGCGGCCGGTCTTCGACCATGTCCAGGCGGCCGATGTGGTGTTCGGGGTTGGAGCCAGCTTCACGCAGACCGCCTACGGCATCCACTTCCCGAGGCAAGATAAGGTCTACATCCACAACACCGTCGATTCGATGGACATCAACAAGCAGTACCCGACGGACTACGCGCTCGTCGGCGATTCGAAGCTCACGCTCTCCATGCTGACCGAGGCGGTGAAGGATCGCCTCGGCGGCAAGCCGCGTGGACTCACGGCCGAGCGCGCCCCTGCGATCAAGAAGGCGCACGAGGCCTGGCTCGCCGAGTGGATGCCGCTCCTCACGAGCGACACGAAGCCGCTCTCGCCGTACCGGATCATCTGGGACCTCATGCAGACGGTCGACATGGACAACACGATCATCACGCACGACTCCGGCAGCCCCCGCGACGAGCTCTCTCCGTTCTGGCGGCCGACGCGCCCCCTCGGATACATCGGCTGGGGCAAGACGACACAGCTCGGCTACGGCTTGGGGCTCGCCATGGGCGCGAAGCTCGCTCACCCGGAAGCGCTGTCCATCCATTGGTTTGGCGATGCAGCGATCGGCATGGTGGGCATGGACGTCGAGACCGCTGTGCGCGAGCGGATTCCGATCCTGTCACTCATGTCGCAGAATGGCTCCATGGCGTGCGAGGTCCCTCGCATGGAGCTGTCAACGAGGCTATACCGCACGACGGACATCTCGGGGCATTACGCGAAATGGGCCGAGTCGCTCGGCGCGCATGCCGAGCAAGTCACCGACCCGGATCAGATCACGCACGCCCTCGTGCGAGCCATTCACGCGACGAAGCAGGGCCAGCCCGCGTTCATTGAGTTCGTCACGACGACGCACAAGGTCTTCTCCGAGTTCCGCGCCGGTCCGCGTCCCGGCTGAGGCGCGGGAGCGCTCACCACCCCGGCCGCTGCCGGTACGGCAGGAGCGACACGTAGGCGAAGATGCGGTGGATCTTTCCACCGCGGATCTTGAACGTCTCGACGATCTCCGTCGTATTGGGAAAGGAGCCGAGGCTCTTCGGATTGAGCCGTCCGCCGGCTCCCCTGCGCAGGGGCGTGTCAATGTTGCCCGGGTGCTCGAACGTCACAACCGCGTAGACGATACCGCGATCGGGATCGACGAGCAGGAAGCGCCGATGGTCGATCTCGTGGATGTAGTTGAACATCTTGGAGTTGAACTGCGCGCGCGAGCTCGTCGCGGGCCGTGATGCCGTCCCGGGCGCTGGAGTGGTCCGCTGGCCGTTCTCGATGCGGATGAAATCGTCGGCAAAGGGCACGATGTCGCCGTTGCCTTGCACGATCCCGTTGAAGTACTGATTGGCGTCGTGAATCATCGCCTTGCGCGAGCTGCGCTCGGCCGGCGGCACCTCCTCTTCCCAGGCCGGATTGGCTTCGACAAGCTGGTCGAACGTGCCGTGGATGCCGGTCGATTGGCGGATCACGAAAGTCTCGATCTCGCTCAATCGGCGGCCGCGCTCCTCCAGCCGCACGCCGAGCAGCGCCGTCGCCCCGTTCTCCTTGACCGTTCCGTAGAAGGCCACCTGCCGGCTCGCTGGGTCCTCAATGTAGAGCTTGAAGGTGCCGAGCCCATCGATGGTCTGCCACAGCCCATCGCCCAGCGCCATCCGATTGGTGTTCTCGGTGAACTTGGCGTCGGGTGCCGTGTGGAGCCGCGAAGGGTCGTGCTCGACGAGCGCCGCGAGGTACTCGTCCATGAGGCCCTTCAAGCAACCTCGATCGCATGCGCCGCCGCCGGCGGCCCATGTCGGACCGCTGGCGAGCGACACCCCTCCGATGAGCAACGCGGCCGCCCGCACGATAGCTAGATTCACCACAGGCCTTCCCCCTCCGCCCTTTGTCCAGCCATCCTAGCGGTTTTGGGCGCCCGCTTGAACAGCTCGGCAGCAATGCGCGCCGGTCGCGCCCCCGGTGATAGGATGGCGCCAGCGTCGCAGCGGAGAATCGAGATGAGCCAGTTCGTGATCCAGCCGCATTTTCGCCTGCAGGAATGGGTGGCCGAGGAGAAGGGCTATTTCACCGCCGAAGGCCTCGATTATGTGTTTCAGGAGGAGGTGCAGGCGACCGACGGCAAGATCCACGACAAGGGTGCGAGAGTCGGCGCGTACCAGTCCTTCGAGGAAGGCCGCTCATCCGATGTGAGCTGCGCCTGCCACTGGACCGTGAATGTCGCGGCCTCGAGCGGCCACGGCAAGCTATACGCAGGCGCCTACTCCGTCGCGCCCGCCGGGGTCTTCGTCCCGGCCGAATCGCAGGTGGTAGATCCGGCCGACCTCGCCGGCGTGCCGATCTCCGTCGGCTATCAATCCGGCAGCCACTACTCGAGCCTCCAGGCCCTGGAGCAGTACCTGCCCCGCGAGCGGATCCAGCTCTCGTTCAACGACGGCATGCTGTTCAAGCGGATGGAGTTGCTGATCGAGCGCAAGGTCCCGGCCGCGACGCTCTTCAGCGGTCCTTACTACTTCGCCGAGCAGCTGGGATTTCGCAAGGTCATCGACACGACCTTCATGATCGCGACGATGATCACCGGGGATCCGGACCCCGAGGACTTGAAGAAGTACTTCAGCGCCCTGCGCCGCGCCCAGCGCGACATCGACCTGCGGCCCGAGCTCTACACTCACTACTACCAGCGCGAGTTCCCCGTCCGCTATCACGCGATGATGGACACGAGGCGCTGGGGACCGGGCGAGCGGCTGGTGTTCGAGCCGTACACTCAGGAAGCCTACGACGCCTCGCGCGACTGGATCGCTCAGCGCGAGATCTTCCCGGA
This sequence comes from uncultured Gammaproteobacteria bacterium, assembly GCA_963849095.1. Classification (GTDB taxonomy): domain Bacteria; phylum Pseudomonadota; class Gammaproteobacteria; order Steroidobacterales; family Steroidobacteraceae; genus JASHUC01. The sequence goes on along the minus strand of CAWKGA010000008.1, from coordinate 460,527 downwards.
CGACAATCTCGGATCGCGGCAGTACGGTGAGGTCATCGTGAGCTGAACGGCCTCGGTCGGGAGAACAGCCCGCATGAAGATCGGCCTGCAGGTACCGAACTTCACGTACCCCGGAGGACCGGCGCGGATCGCCAGCTCGCTCGCGGAGATTGCCCGTGTCGTCGACGACGCGGGGTTCTACAGCCTGTGGGTGATGGACCATTTCTTCCAGATCAGCGTGGTGGGTCCGCACGAGAACGACATGCTCGAGGGCTACACCACCCTGGGCTTCCTCGCGGCACTCACCACCAAGGTGAAGCTCGGCACGATGGCGACCGGCGTGATCTACCGCTACCCGGGGATCCTCGTGAAGACGGTGACGACGCTCGATGTGCTCTCTCGCGGCCGCGCGTACTTCGGGGTCGGCGCCGGCTGGAACGAGCAAGAGGCGCGAGGGCTGGGCGCGCCCTTCCCGCCGATCGGCATCCGCTTCGAGCTGCTCGAGGAGGCTCTGCAGATTGCGAAGCAGATGTGGTCGGGGAACATCGGCCCCTATCACGCCAAGCACAACCGGCTCGAGGAGACGCTGTGCAACCCGCAGCCGCTCTCGCGCCCTCACCCGCCGATTCTCGTCGCGGGCGGCGGGGAGAAAAAGACGCTACGGCTCGTCGCGCAGTACGGCGACGCCTGCAATTTGTTTGGACCCCCTGAGGTCGTGCGCGCCAAGCTCGCGATCCTGCGGCAGCATTGCGACGCCCTCGGCCGCGACTACGCCTCGATCGAGAAAACGACGCTGGGCACGGCGGATCTCCAGCCCGGCAAGACGACGGCGAAGCAGGTGATCGAGCTGTGCAAGGCCCTGTCTGCCGTTGGCGTGCACCACGCGATATTCAACTTACCCGATGTTCACACCCTACGGCCGCTCGAGGTCTTCGGCCGCGAGATCATCCCAGCCGTCGCCGGCTTTTGAGGGGCACCGGCGCGAGGGAGCGCCCTCCTTGCGGCCGCCAGGCGCATTCGGAGAGCGTGCTGCGGTCGAGCTCGCGCAGGAAGGCTTCCCGGGCCGCGCGAAGGCGGGGCTCGAAGCGGCAGCCGGGCGTCAGGACGCACGCGCCGCCGTCCGAGCGAAAGCACTCGACCAGCGCCTGACCGGACTCCAGCTCCCGCACGACCTCTCCGAGCGTGATCTCGCCCGCAGGCCTCGCCAAGCGGAAACCGCCCCCCGCTCCCTTCCGCGTGGCGACGATCCCGGCCAGGGCAAGCTTGCGGACGATCTTGACCAGGTGGTTGCGGGAGATCGCAAGTTCGCGGGCGATCTCCTCCGTCGTGAAGAGGCGGTCGGGCTCACCCGCAAGGCGCATCAGCGCCCGCAGGCCGTAATCTGTGAACGAAGTCAGGCGCATAGCATTTGTCCATGGCGTGGACGTCACGAGTATGGCATGCTAAATAGGTATATAGAATACCTATTTTGGTGGACATATGTCCGAACGGCAGTCGCAGATCACGGCGAGCCTCGTCGAGTGGACCGGCATCGATCAACCGATGATCGACCGCCTGGTGCGCACCTTTTACGAGAAGGTTCGAGAGGATGCCCTCCTCGCACCGGTGTTCGCCGAGCGGATCGCGGACTGGGAGCCGCACCTCAAGCGCATGGGCGAGTTCTGGTCGTCCGTGGCGCTGATGACCGGGATTTATCATGGACGGCCGATGGAGAAGCACTTGCCGCTCCCTGTCGATTCGCGCCATTTTGATCGCTGGCTGCAGCTCTTTGAGCAGACCGCGCGCGAGGTGTGTCCGCCCGTCGCGGCAGCGCATTTTGTCGAGCGCGCGCAGCGCATCGCTCAGAGTCTCGAGATCGGCATCGCCGTCCAGAACGGCGTTCTCCTCATGAGGGGCGAGCGCCTGCGGCGCTCCGACTCGCAGGTCTCCCTTCCCTCCGGCCCGGCAGCAGAGCCCGCCCCATGACCGTTCGGCGCCCTGACGGCACCGGCGATTACGCCTCGCCCCCCTGCTTTGCGCACGAGCTCGATCCGGCTGATAACGCCGGTCATGCGGTCGATCCGGAACGACGAGCCGACGTCATGCGCTGGCGCAAGGAGGAGCGCGAGCGGCTCATCGCGGCGCGGCTTGCAACGCCCAGCGGTGACCGGCTCCGTTGGAGCCGGCAGATCGAGACCTTTCTCGAAGAGGCGATCGGCAACGTCTCCGGGCAAACCGTGAGCGCCTATTCACCCTTCCGGGGCGAGCCCGTTCTCCGCGACCTGCTGAAACGCATCGTCGCCCGTGGCGGGCGCACCGCCCTCCCCGTGGTCCTCGCGCCCGGCAAGCCACTCTTCTTTCGCGTCTGGGCTCCCGGGGACCCGACCGAGCCCGGCGTGTGGGACATTCCGGTTCCGAGCGAGCGGGCCGAGGTCGTGCTGCCCGACGTGGTGATCGCGCCGGTCGTTGGCTTCGATCCCGCCTGCTTCCGTCTCGGCTACGGAGGCGGCTTCTTCGACCGCACGCTCGCCTCCTTCGCGAAGCGCCCGCGCGCTTTCGGCGTCGGTTACGCGCAGGCGGCAATCTCGACGATCTACCCGCAGCCCCACGACATCCCGATGGAGGCGATCGCGACGGAGCACGGCGTGCTCAGGCCGAGCGCCGCGAGGTAGCCAATATCCGAGACCCCTCGAAAATCGCCGGATGAAATCGGCTGTTCTGGCAGAGGCGTTGGAAGTGGTCTTGCGCTTTCCGTGATTGTCCAGACACCCAGTCAATGTTTTCGGGTCGTTCCCAGCCTCTCATAAGCGGCCGGCCACCGGCGAAGGTAGTGGGCTACGCGGTATTATGAGTTGAGTGCTTCACGTGCACATAGGTGAACCATGATCGAGTCCTCTTGTCATTGCGGTGCGGTGAAGCTGGAAATCCTAGATGCGCCGGAAGAGGTGACCGACTGCAATTGCTCAATCTGTCGGCGCTATGGCGCATTGTGGGCCTACTACTCTCCTGCGCACGTGCGAATTATCGCGACGAAGGGTGCGACTGATCACTATCTTTGGGGCGATAAGTCCATCGAATTTCATCGTTGCCCGGACTGCGGCTGCGTCACCCACTGGGCGGCGGTAGATCAGCCTTCCGACCGCATGGGCGTGAACGCGCGGCTGATGGAGCCCGAGATTCTGGCGGCAGCACGCCTGCGTCGTCTCGATGGAGCCAACACGTGGAAATACGTCGACGATTGACAGCAGATTAGCATTGGACCGAGTGAACCGTATCACCGCCGAGTTCGCGATTCGGCGCCTCAGGGGTCAGAGAGGAAACTGTGATCAATCAGAAAGGGCCGGCAGACTTCGGCCGAAATCGGCCGTTCTCAACGCGAGCCGACCCCCCGAAAGCTGTCGTTCGCTCGGCGTTGTAGAATTCCCGGCATGGTGACTTCGGCCAGGCTTCCCAGACATTTCGGCCGTCAGGCGTTCGGTGAGAACCCCGCCAGCTATCACGGCTCTCGGCCTGAATATCCAGAATGGGTCTATGCGACTCTCACCTCAGTATGCGGCCTAGGCCGCAAGACCGCGGTTTTCGAGATCGGCGCCGGCACCGGCACGGCGACACGCCGCTTGCTAGAGCTAGGCGCCGATCCGCTGATTGCCATCGAGCCGGATCAGCGTCTCGCTAGTTTTCTGCGCGCTAGTCATCCGGACAAGGCATTGCGGGTGGTCATCGCCCCGTTCGAGGATGTGTCCCTTGACAGGGAAGCGTTCGACCTCGGTGTGAGTGCTACCGCTTTTCATTGGCTCCACGAAGACTCGGCGCTCTTGAAGGTCGCTAGTCTGCTTCGCGCCGGAGCTTGGTGGGCGGAGATTTGGTACGTGTTCGGCGACGACACCCAACCAGATCCGTTTCACGAGGCCACCAAAGAACTATTAGGATCCCGCACCAGCCCTTCAGCTGGGGAGAAGGGGATCCCCTTCGGCTTAGATTCCGGGGCTCGCATAGCGGCCTTGAAACGAACGGGAGCATTTGAAGCTGCCGAGAACCGGACAAGTCGCTGGTCTCTGGTGCTCGATGCAGAGGAAACCGTAGCTCTGTACGCCGCTTACTCGAATGTGACGGCCCGCCCCGACAGCGCGGCCGTGTTGGACGAAATCGGCCGTGTCGCTCGCGAAGTCTTTGCGAATCGCGTTATCCGGAACATGACGACGAGCCTGTATATCGCCCGCCGGAAAGGCTGACGGAAGCAAGTTGCAGTGCGCCCGGGAGAGTTCTGGTTCCCTGAAGCCGTCAGTCGCGACTTCCGCTTCGGGTCGAAAGCAGCGCTTGGCACCGACCAAGGGAGGGCGGCCACGCCTGCGGAGCCGCTCCCGAAGACCACTTAATGCGCTTGGCGATCTCGCATCATCCGCCCCGCTGCGGCAGCGCCTCGATCATATGGCCATCCGGCAATTTGACCCGCACGTAGAAGCCACCGGGCCTGTGGTCTTTCAGCGCGTAGTAAACGATCGAGACCTTTTCGCCCGCGCTTATGGAATGGCGACTCCAGCCGCGCCGGCCGAGCCAGCTGGGGCTCATGCCCTCCAAGCCCCATTCCTGCTTCACACCATGCTCTGGCTGAACGATGACCCAGAGGAACGTGTGCGGCTGCGTCCACTGGTACTTCTCCACCGTACCGCTGAGCGACGTCTCCTTGCCCCATTCGAACATCGCGGTCGAGTGATGGGCGCTCGCGACTCGTACGAGGGCGATCGAGGCGGCGATCAGAAGCACTGACGCGAACGCTTGTCTGATACTCACGGGCTAGTCCTCCGGCTGATGGCTGAGACTGAACGCCGGATTACCGTGTGCGTCCAGCGCATCGTGGTTGTTCTGCTGGCACACATACTCCATGATCTTCCACTCGCGATGGCGCCGATAGTAGGCCGTCGTCGTATAGGGCTCGACGAACACGGCCGGGTCGACGCGCGTGGTGGTGATCGCGAGGACATCGGGCTCGATGAGGCGCATCCGCTCCGTCACGTGAAACTTGTCGCTATGTCCGTTGATGCCGTTGAGCGGGCTCGTCTCCGGCAGGATCGCAGAAGTCTCGACGACTAGCGTATCCCCCTCCCAGTGGCCGACGGAGGTGCCCTGATAGGTCGGATCGGGATCCTCGGGCGGCGGGCTGCCGTCCGTGTCGATGCGGCGAACGATCGAATCCGTCTCGATGAGAATGGTGACCCGTCCCGGGGTGAAGAGAAATTCGATGGGATACGGCTCCTGCATGCTCTGCGGCACTCCGGGGGGCACACAGCTCGCGACCTCGGAGACGAAGTTGATCCCGGGTGTGGTGCGATTCTTCTGCTGGAACTTGGCATATTGAGCCGCGTAGGCCGGAGTCAGCTTCGGTGGGGCTGGCCGAGGCTGACCGGGGGGCGGACGTGCCCCGAGCGGATCCCATACCCCCGACCAGTCCGGAAGCTTGGCAAGTGCGGCGTACGGGTTTCCGGGAGCTGGCGGGGCTGGTGCCACACTCGCCGCCCCGGGCTCCGCAGCTTGCGAACCGCAGCCTGACGCCAGGGCCAGCCCGCAGATCGCCGCCAGCCCGCCCATGAATATCAGTGTACGACTCATGGTCTCCCCCTCCGCTTGCCGCGATCTTATGCCGTCCCTCGTGCCAAAGCACGTTCTCGTCCGGCGAGCGGATCACGTCGCCCCAATTTCAGCATGCTGTAAGTCACAAACCCCGCGCGGCGATGGCGGGCGGAACGAATGAGGCCCGCAGGGCCGGCCACACTACTGCTGCCTGGCACAGCCCCAGCACAATGAGCGCGCCGGTGCAAATGTAGGCCGCACTCATGCGTGCCAGCTCCAGGCTCGAGACCAACCAGATGTCGCCGCACAGGCCCCCGGCGACGCCGAAGATGCAGCCCGTTCCGGCGATCAGCAAATTCTCGGTGTGGAAGTACCGAAGAATGTCGAGGCGACGGGCTCCCAACGCACGCCGCATACCGATGTAGCGCCGCCGCTGCCCCACCCAGTACATCGTCAGCCCGACGACCCCGAAGGCCGTGATGGTGAGCAGCAATGCGCTGAGAACACTGAGCATGATGACGATCGAGCGATGGTGCCGGTACGCCTGACGGCGAATCTGCGAGTACGGCTGCACCTCCTGGATGACTCTCCGGCGCGTCAGCTCACGAAGCTTCGCCGGCGCGGCCCGCAGCATCGCCCCCTGCTGGCCGGGTTTGGTGTGCACCACGTAGATGAGACCGTTATTGAGATACTGAAAGGGTGCGAAAATCGAATATTGCGCCCAGGGGTTGCCCCACGGGCTGCCGCCGAGCGCATCCGCGGGCCGCTGCATCCGCTCAACGACACCAACGATACGGCTCGAGCCTCTGGGCAAGAAATAGATCACTTTGCCCAGCGCATCGCCCGTGGGAAACAGCGCCTTCGCGATGTTCTCCGTGACCACGATCGCAGGTGGGATTTTGGTTTCGTGGTTGCGTACCTCGCCAACCTCGGCAGCCGTGAACCAGCGTCCGGCGACGAGATTCAGACCGAAGGCGGCAAGCCCGTGGTCATCCACGTAGTACACGGCTGACCACGCCGTGAGATTCTGCTGATCGGGCATGGTCCCCAGGGGCCAATGCAGCTCGTCGCCGCCCAGGGGAACGCTGTTCGTGGCTTCGGCGTCGATCACTCCAGGCAGTGCGCGCAGGGCTTCCAGATCCCCTTCAATGCGCGACTTCAGATCCCGCCGATCCCCCTCCCACGCGTTTTGCAGCGTGAAAATATTCGCCTCGTCTATACCAGTCTGCCGCTGCATCCACCGCAGGCGCTGCTGGATGATGGAAAGCCCGTTACTGGTGATCGCCAGGGTCAGTGCGATCTGCAGCGCAATCAGCAAGGCACCGACTCTATTGCGCCGCAGGGTCCGCAGAATGGGCAGAATCTCCATGTCCATCTCGTTCCCCCGGGGTGCCTATTGGGCCTTGAGCTGCCAACCCGGCTGGACGCGGCTCGCCCGCAACGCGGGATAGAGACCGGAGCAGATCGTCGCGATGATGGCTGCCGAAAGCGCGATCAGCACCATTTCCGCATTCAGCGAAACCAATCGATGCGCACCTCCTTCGGTACGACGTTCATGTAGACCATCCAGTCCATCACATCGTGCAGCCCGACCAGAGGTAGCCAATCGAAGCGGCCCAGCCGTCGCTGCTCCGCGGCGTAGTTTTCCAGGAAGGCCTTGTAATCTCGAACCTGAGCCGCCTTGGGCAGTTCCACCCAGAACTGAATCCACGGGCACTCCGAGCTCAGGAGTGCCGCCCAACCTGCGGGGAGCGCTGTCGCTAAACAGTCCTCGTAGCCATTGGTCTCCATCTGCCGGTCGATCGCTGTCGAGAACGGCAGGTAAAAGTCCTCGGTTTCGCTGTACGCGCCTGAGATGACGTCGTAGTCCTTCTCGCCCAGGTTGACGGTCCTGCCGACCGCGTCGCCCCGCGGGAACAAACGATTCGCAAGCTTCGCGCTCAACACCACCACATTCCCGCGAGCGTTGTCCTCCCGCTGGCCCCAGGCGGTGCCGCTGCGAAATGGCACCTCGAACATAGAGAAGAAATCGCCGTAGGTCGCACGTCCAACGGCCTGAAACGGGTCTCCCTGCGGTGGGTTCACGTTCAGCGCCACAGCGTACATCGCCGTCTGGCGCACGCCCCGATGCGCCTGCATGAGCGCCATGGCGTCACGGTACGTGAGCTGATCGGGAAGCCAGCGCGGCTCGTGACGATGCGTCGCCGATCCGTCCACGTCGATCTGCGGAATGAACAGCTGCGAGGATTTGTCCGGAATCGGGTTGCCCGACATGGCGACCAGCGTGGTGAGCATGGTCATCGAGGCGCCGATGCCGACCCCGCCCGCTACCACCATGAGCGCCGTCAGAACCACGTTGCGTCTGACGCTGCGAACGGCCAGCTCGAAGTGGTAGCCAATCATCATCGCTCCCTTGCGGAGCACGATCCGGATCGGCGCATCTTCGCCCAGTCAGACGATCCTGCACAATGCGTTGCCTGGGGGAAACACGGCTTTGCTGCCCGAGTGGATAGAGCTGCGGTTGAGCACGACGTGACGGAGCGCGTAATCTCGGCGCGACTTCGTCACGCCTCTCGGGGAAAGGACCCGCTCATGAAAATCGGCGCCGTCTATCCGCAGATCGAGCTTCGCGGCGACCCGGACGCGGTCCGGCGCATCGGGACCACCGTGGAGTCGCTCGGCTTCGACTACCTCCTCACGTACGACCACGTCCTCGGCGCGGTGCATGAAGGCCGCGAGCCCAAGCTCACGGGGCCGTACACGGAGCAGAATCCCTTTCACGACCCCCTCGTGATGTTCGCGCACCTCGCCGCCCTCACCCGGCGCATCGAGCTCGTGACCGGCATCCTGATCCTGCCGCAGCGCCAGACAGCGCTCGTCGCGAGGCAGGTGGCCGATGTGGACCTGCTCTCCGGAGGGCGCTTGCGCCTCGGCGTCGGGATCGGCTGGAACTACGTCGAGTACCAGGCGCTCGGACAGGACTTCAGAACTCGCGGCCGCCGCGAGGAGGAGCAGGTGCAGCTGCTACGCCGGCTCTGGAGCGAGCCGCTCGTGACCTTCCACGGGGAGTTCGATCAGATCGACCGAGCCTGCATCAACCCGCGTCCGACTCGCCGCATTCCGATCTGGTTCGGCGGCTTCTCGGAGCCCGTCTATCGCCGGGCGGCGCGCCTTGGCGACGGATTCATCTTCACCGGCGGGCCGGAGCGTGCGGTCGAGGGCTGGAAGCACGTGGAGCGGTGCCTGCACGAGGCCGACCGGGACGCAAGCGAGTTCGGCAAGGAGATGATCGTCGGACGGCTCGACAAGACCCCTCGTGAGGTCGCCGCCCGCATCGAATGGTGCCGCGAGCAGGGTTGCACGCACGCCGCCGTAGATACGATGAACAAGGGGTTCGCGACGGCGGATGCGCACCTCGAGTTTCTGTCCGAGGTCCGCGAGAACATCGGGGGTGCTTGAGCGAACGGTCGCACTCGAGGGATCGTTCGCGCTCGTGCCAGCTGGCGTGATAACGTTCCCGCCACGAACGATCCGATTTCCATGGGAGATGCGAATGGCCACCATCAAAGTGATACAGAACGGCCCCTACTGCGTCACCGGCGACGACGTGACGGCAGTCGACTGGAACGGCGCGACGTACGCCGTGACGAAGAGGCCGTTTTATCTCTGCCGCTGCGGTGGCTCCACGAACAAGCCGTTCTGCGACGGCACCCACAGCAAGACCGGCTTCAAGGCGGCCGAGGCGGCCGTCCCCGGTAGCGCAGACCGGCCAGCCAAGTAGCGGTACCGCTTCGGACTCAATTGCGCCTCGGCGTCACGGCGAGCACGAGGTGCTTCGGGCGCCGCACGACCCGGTACTCGATGCCGCGCTCGGCCGACGCTTGCATGCGAACCCACGCGTAGCCCGCCGCCGGGAAGCGCAGGTCGTAGTCGATGGGCGTGCCGCGCGCCACGATGTGCCCAATGATGCGCGCCGGGCGATCCACGTAGATCAGCATCAACCGCTCGCGCGCGTCGAGATCCACCCACTCGGTCGTGCCGATGCGCTCGATTCCGTCCGCCTGCAGGGCAGCCGGCGCAAGCCTCGCAATGCGCGCGCTCGCCGGAACGATCTTGAGGAAGGAGAGGCTGAAGTGCGTCGGCTCGAGCGAGACTTCGAGATCCGACAGGCTCCGATTGAGGTCGATCTCGATGGTGCCATCCGGGTGGAGGGCGGCACCCACGAAGTCGCCGGTTCCGGGCGCTCCATAGAGACCCCCGATGACGAACGGGAACCAGAGCCGGAAGCTCTTGAAAGGCGGCGGCGGCATCGCCTTTGCCAGGTCGGCCGTCAGAAACACGAGCCTCGAGTGGATCACCCACTCGGAGCGGGCCGCGTGAGCACCATGCCCGCAGCCGGCGAGCAGAGCGAGCGAGGCGCAGAGCGCGAGCAGGCGCTGGATCATTCGGGGCCCGCCACGGCGACCTCCGACGCCAGGGCGGCGCGGGCGTCTTCGATGGAGCGCTCATTCCGCGAGTGGGCCCACGCGAGCAGCGCGACCGACGCGAGCACGATCGGCAAGCCGATCAGCAGGTGGCGGGAGAACGACTCGTGGCCGAGCCCCCAGCCAACGAGCAGAGCCACCGGCGGATTGACGTAAGCATAGCTCGATGCAAGCGTCGGTGAGACCCGCTCGACGACGTAGCGGAACGACGAGAACCCGACCAGCGAGCCGAATACGACGAGGTAACCCCATGCCCACCAGATGTCCGCAGCGTGCGGCACGCTCCAGCGCTCGCCGAGCGCCGCGCTGATCGCAAGGGCGATGCACCCCGCACAGAGCATCTCCGCGCCAAAGCCGGTCGCGCCGCGCGGGATCACGATGCGGCGCGACAGCACGGTCCCGAACGACCAGCTCGTCACCCCGAGGAGGATGATGAGCGTGCCGGTCACGCTCGCCTGCAAATCGCGTCCCGTGAGCATGACCGCCGCGCCGATGCCGCCCACGACAATGGCTCCCCATTCCAACCGCCGCGGCCACCGCCCGAACACTCCCGACCACAGCGCTGTGGCGAGCGGCAGGACACTGCCGAGTGCGACCGTCGCACCCGAGCTGATTCGGTGCTCCGCCACGGCAACGGATCCGTTACCCATCACGAGCAGAAGCGTTCCGATGAGCGCCGCTCTGCCCCACTCCCGCACCGTGAGCATGTGGCGCCCTCGCAGCCCTTGCCAGGTGAGCAGCAGGGTGCCGGCCGCTGCAAGGCGAGTGCCCACGAAGAAGAACGAGGGGACGCCTTGGATTCCGATCTTGATCGCGAAATAGGTGGTGCCCCAGACGATGTAGACCGCGCCAAGGCAGGCGGCGACGGGCCACACGGCGGGCGCGGACTGGGCCTCACGGCCCTCGATGGTCGACAACGGGGACCTCGACGATCGTATCGGGCGGGGCGCCGGAACGGGCGACCGCGGCAAGCGCATCGGCCGCCTCGCCCGCGGCCGCGACTCACTCTACCAGGATGTCCGCGGCCTGTCCGTCACGCCCGCGGAACGTCGGTGCCCTAATGACTCAGAGCAAACTTGACGTTGAGGACCAGTTGCGCCGCACGGCCCGACGGATTGCGGTACCGAAACGCCGTGCCCGCCGCGAGCGATGCTGCGGCTCCGAAGCCGTACCCGGTCGGTTGCGCCGACAGGACCACCACATGGGTCGGGCGCCCGCCTCGATCGAGCGTCACGGCGATCCGGACGGAGCCTTCGATGCCTGCGCGCTGCGCTGCCCGCGGGTAATAACGGTCCAGCTCGCTCCACGAAGCAACGGTCGGCGGACCCGCGGATGCTTGAGCGGAGCGCGGCGCCTCGCTTTCCGGCTCCGCGACGCGATACAAGCCCGGCTCGGTCATGCTCGGCCGCCAAGAGCTCGCGGCCCACACCACGGTCGGCAGCAACACGCCGACGATAGCCGCCTTCTTCCAGGCCGAGATCCCGGCGCTGAGCGGTGAGCCGGAAATGATCCGCTCGATGCGCTGCGCCAAACCGCCGCCTGTCATCGCCACGGCAGGCCGGGCCCCGGAGCGTGCCCGCGCGAACTCGAGCAGCAGGGAGGCGTAGACCGTCCTGTCGGTGTCCTCCCGCAGCACGGCCTCGTCGCTCGTCTGCTCGGCGAGCGCGGCCAGATGGCGCGTGAGCCACCAGGAGAACGGACTGAACCAGAACACCGCAGAGTGCAGCAGCGCGAGCCATTGAATGTAGCAATCCCGCTGCTCGACATGAGCGCCCTCGTGGACCAGTACCGCGGTCCGCTTCGCCGCGGACCAGCTCGGATAATTCTCCGGTAGCAGGATAGTCGAGCCGAAGGTGACGGGACTCGCAAGGCTTGCCGTCATCCTCACATCGAAACGCCCGACCCAGCGTCGCTCAACCCGCACGGCGTGCCGCCGCACAAGAAACATCTGCCCGATTCCGAGTGCCAATCTGCCGAGCAGCACGAGCGAAACGGCCGCGTACACAGCCTCGAGGACACTCCGGGATGTCTGTGGGACGGAGGCGACCGGGCTTGCAATTGAAATCGCGGGCAGTCCGGCGGAGGAGATCGGCGCCGCGATGATCCTGCAGTGCAGAAGGAGCGGCATCAGGAGCCCTATGCTGAGCACCGCGGTCCAGAGCGTCTTCAGAACGTACGGATTGCGCACCCGTAACGCGCCGAGCACCATGCCAGCGACTCCCGCGACGAGCAGCGTTCGCAATGCCGAGTCCACGACGAGAGCAATCATGCCCGCCCGACTCCCTTCGCCTTGGCGATCTTCTCGGCGAGCCGCTGTAGCTCTTTGCGACCGAGAACTTCCGAATCGACGAGCCCGACGAGCACTTCCTCCACCGACCCATTGCAAAACCAGTCCGCGATGCGCTTGACGGCTCGAGCGGCTGCACGCCCGCGAGCTTCGGCGGCGCGGTAGACATACGTCCGGCCCTCCACGGAGTGCGTGATCAGTCCCTTGCCTTCGAGCCGCCGCAAGACAGTGCGCACCGTCGACTCCTTGAGCGACTTGACCAGATCGCCGCGGACGCGTTCGGCCGTTGCGCGCTCCTGACGCCAGACGAGCCTCAGGACCTCGCGTTCCAGCTCACCAAGATCGCCTATGTCGTGACCCATGTTCATGCTACGATTGGTAGTGCTACCATTTGTAGCATTAATTTCCGCGATCGGCAACGTCCATGATTCGATCGACCGGTGCGCCGAGGCGCCCACCGAATCCGGCTCGCTCCCAACCGCGAGACTCGGCGCGTCCGCAACCGGGCGGCCCGGCGGGCATCGCGATATTCGCAGCGGTCTGGGCAGCGGTCACACTTGCGGTCGCGGGATGCGGCTCTCGGCCACAACGGCCCGGATCATCGAGCGCTCCAGTCGCCGAGACCTGCCCCGACGGCTCCCCGCCGCGGGTGCGGTTTGCTGAGCTCACGATGCCGCTGCCGACGCCGTCGCAGAGCTCGAGCGACGGCGAGCCCCGCACCCTCGGCACGTTGGCACGACGTATCATCCTTTCGGCGGGGCCGGAGGATCTCGCCCCCCGCGCCCGGATGACCTGGAGCAGGCTGTCCATTCGCTCCTTCGGCGGCACCTTCACCGCCGCGACTCGGCTGGTGACCGATTTCAGCTCGCTGGAGTTCTCACCGTCAAGTCACGCGCTCGTGGCAAGCAAGCGCAGGCAGCGGCAAGAGATCGTGAACGTTGAGCTGTTGCCCGGCGAGATCGCCGTCACTCGAACGGCGTTGCGACATACGAATCTCTTCGGAACGGCCGTGCTTGATCTGACCGTCACACCGGGCGGCGTTCCCGTCGACGAGACGGTCGTTCACATCCCTACGTTGTGGAAAGATGGGGGCGCGGCGGTCGCTCCGCGCGACGTTGACATTCAGCTGGTGCCCGTGCGCCATCCACCCGGCATCGACAGGGTCGACGCGATATTCTCGCTGGAATACTCGTTGCAGCGGGGACACGCGGCTGGCTGGCGCTGCATGGTCGAGACGAGCGGAAACCTCGTGAGCAAGGAAGAGGCACGCCCCCCGCTCTGGGACCTCGGGCCCTCCGAGCTCAACGAAGGACGCACCGCGTGGCTCGCGCTGTACGACGGCCGCCTCGGACCGATACGCGCGATCTTCGACTCGCCCCAGGCGGCGACCGCGTTCGCGGATTGGGGACGGCAGACCCGCGCAACGAAGGCGGGCCGGTTCTCGATCGGGCTGTTCACGGCAACACCCAACGTTCCGCTGCGCCCCGGCGTTCCGGTTGACAGCACCATCGCGCAAACGTGGCGGCCCATCGTGCCCGATGACTGGGATACCGTGCGGGCGGGGCCTCTGGGCGAGCCGTAGCCCGTGCACGCCGTCTCTGGCCGGCAAGAGGTGGTACTCTAAGCTCCGGCGTACGAGCGTTGGGGCCCTGCTGCAGTGCAGCTCACATTGCGAACACCCTGGGTCAGGCGCCTCCTCATCTCCTCGGCGGTGATCGCCGTGCTCGTCGGCTCGTACGCCCTCGCAGGCTTCGTCGGAGTGCCGCGGTGGCTGCGCTCCGGGTTGCAAAACTATGTCTCCGCGCATTATCACCGTCAGCTCTCGCTGGGCGATATCCACTTCAACCCCTTCACGCTCACGCTCGACGTCCGCGACATCTCCTTTCCGGACGCGGATTCCACGCCGATGCTCGGCGCGACCGGGCTACACGTCCAGCTGCAGGCTGCCAGCCTGTGGCGCCGGGGGCCGAGCTTCGGCGAGATCGTTCTCACCCGGCCCTTCGCCCGCGTGCTCATCCGGCGCGATGGCTCGCTCAATCTTGCCGATCTCGCCAAGCCGTTCGCGGTCGCGGCCCCGCCCACGACGCCGCCAAAGAAGTCGAGCCCGATGCGGCTCTTCGTCGATCGGCTGGCGGTGATCGACGGGCGCTCGACGTATGAGGACCAGTCGCGGGCCACGCCTTTCCAGGCGGAGCTGCAGCCGATCAACTTCGACCTGCGCGGCTTCAGTACGGTCGGCAACTCGTCGAACGAATACGTCCTCGACTTCGCCACGCCGGTCGGCGAGCGCTTCCATTGGAGCGGAACGCTCGCGGTCGCGCCCGTGGCCTCGCGCGGCCAGTTCCAGATCTCGGCCGTGCGGGCGCGCACGCTGTGGAGCTTTCTGAGCGACGCGCTGCATTTCGAGGTCTCCTCCGGTGTGATCGCGCTGAAGGGTTCCTACGCCCTCACGACGGGGAACAACGGGGACCTGCAGGTTGACGTACATGAGCTCACGGTGAACGATCTCGGAGTGAGGCCCCCCGGGGCCCAGAGCGATTACGTCAACCTCAAGCTGATCGATGTGCGGAACACGCATGTCGACCTCGCGCGGCGCTCGCTCACGGTGGGGACGGTGCGCTTGGCCGGGGGCGCGGTGCGCGCCTGGATCAATGCCGGCGGCACTCTCAACTTCTCGGAGCTGATGGCGAGCTCGCCCGCCACTCCAGCCTCGACCGCTCCAGCTCCGAGCGCCTCACCGCCGGCTGTCTCTGCACCCTGGTCGCTGGCGGCTCCGGACATCGAGATCTCGGGGCTCGAGTTGAGCGCCGAGGATCGGGAAGTCACGCCGGCCGCCGCCCTGACCCTGGGCGACTTTGCGCTGCGCCTCGACGGCTTCCACAGCCCCGGCGATGTGACGCTCAAAATCTCCAGCAGTGCGACGGTTAACCGCTCCGGCCGGGTCGACGCGAGCGCCACCTATGCGCTCGGCTCCGGCGCGGCGCACGCTCAGGTCGCCCTGCACAACGTAGACCTCACCGTGCTGCAGCCCTACGTTACGGAGCGCTCTGCGATCCAGCTGAAGTCGGGCCAGCTCACGACCCAGCTCGTCATCGACCGTGCTGCGGATGGGGGCCTCACGGTTGCAGGGGACACCGAAGTCGCGAAGCTGCGCACCGTGGACGATCAGCTGCGGCAGGACTTCGTGAAGTGGGATCGGCTCACGCTCCGGGGGATGCAGTACCGCTCGCAACCGGCGGCCCTCACCATTCGCAGGATCGTCGCCGTTGGGCCCTACGCCCGCGTGATCGTGAGGGCGAACCGGACGCTCAACATCACCGCAGCTCTCGCGCCAGGCGCCGCTCGTGCACCCGGAGGACCTGCAGCGGCACCCGCAGCCGCGGTGGCGCCCAAAGCTGCGGCTGTCGCCGGTCATGCATCATCGGCCATGGCGATGTCGATCGGCACGATACAGATCGTGAATGGTTCCGCCCGCTACACCGACCTGTGGATCCAGCCGAACTTCTTCCTGGCCATTCAAAGTCTCTCCGGCTCCGTGGTCGGGCTGTCGTCCAATCCGCGCTCGCGCGCGAAGGTCGACCTCAAAGGCAAGGTTGACCGCTACGCGCCCATCAGCGTCTCGGGCGAGATCAACCCTCTCGCGGCGACCGCGTACTCCAACATGAAGTTGAGCTTCGACGGAGTCCAGCTCACGACAGCCACCCCCTACTCGGCGCGGTTCGCGGGATACAAGATCGAGAAGGGAACGATGTCGGCGAATATCACCTACCATCTGGAGAATCGTGCGCTCAGCGCGGATCCGCACTTCACGATCGACCAGCTGCAGCTCGGGGACAGAGTCTCGAGCCCTGACGCCGTCAAACTGCCGCTGAAGCTTGCCGTGGCGCTGCTCAAGGATCGCCACGGCGTCATCGACCTCGATTTGCCGTTGTCGGGCAGTCTGAACGATCCCAAGTTCAAGCTGGGGCCGCTCATCTGGAAAGTGCTGGTCAACGTGCTCTCGAAGGCCGCCACCGCACCCTTCGCGCTCCTCGGCCGGCTCGTCGGAGGAGGCGAGCAAATGAAGTTCATCGACTTCGATGCCGGCGCCGCGAGCCTCGATGCGTCGGCTCAACAGAAGCTCGCCCAAATTGCCAAGGCGTTGCAGGACCGTCCGAGCCTCAAGCTCGACGTGCCGAGCGCCTATACGCCCGGCCTCGACCGGCCGGCGCTGGTCGAAGAGCTGCTCGAGCAGAAGCTCGCGGCACAGGGTCAGACCGAGGCCGCTTCGCGCAAGCACCGCCGTGGCACCGTCACGGCGCCCGCGCCGGACCTCTCCGACCCCGCCACGCGCTTCCGCCTGCTCGTGGCCGAGTACCGCTCGGAGCTCGGCGCCAAGACGGCTCTACCCGCTCAAGCTGACGCGGTCGCGAAAGTCAAAGGCAAGCAGAAGGCGGCCGTGCCGCTCGAACCTGCAATCACCGAGCTGGAAACGGCGCTCGACGCGCGAATCCAGATCCCGGACGGAGATCTGCAGCTACTCGGACGCCACCGCGCCCGTGCCATACAGGATGCGTTGCTGAAAGGAGCGCAGCTCGACCCGGCGCGCCTATTCGTGCTCAACACGGCGACCACCGCCGCGGACGGCAAGCGAGTGCGCTTCGAGCTCGGCTTGGAATGATTCAGCGCTCGGTGGCTTCCGGGAAGCTCATCCGGCGCAACTCGGCCACGAGCCGAAATCTGGCTTCCGATTCGGGACGCCCGAAACCGTTAGGGCGTGAGTCGGCCAGCCATCCGGTCACTCGACCGGAGCGACCTCGATCGCCGTACGCTCCAGCCGAGCCCCAGCAGCGCCGTGCCGAAGAGCAGGAAGCTGCCGGGCTCGGGCGTCGATACCACAGAAGGACTCAGGAACACCCCGGAAGCGGAGGTGAAGGTAACGCCGTCGGGAAGAGTAAGGCCGATGGCTGCCGTGTCGTAATAGTCGCACGACGCATCGTTGCCCGAGCTGCATTCCAGGAACAGACTCACGGGAATCGTGGGATCCTGACCCACCAACTGATACTCGGCGTCGATGATGGTGCTGTTGGCGGTTTGTGAAACGATGTTGGAACTCAGCCAATCGCCGTCCGCGCTGGTGCCGAGGTTGTCGGTAGGCGCGCCGCCATTATCAGAGTTCCATTCGGTCGACATTCCCGCATTGCCAAAGTGCAGATTTCCCTCCATCTGCGCTTCTCCACCGGAATCTGCGCTGCTGCTGGTGACCCCGCCGGAGACTGACCATTGAACGCCTATGGTTGTCTTGGCTGTTGCCGGACACCCCGAGAGTACCGGTTGCAAGATTGGCGTACGCGGATGCGTTAGCGCTGACGCTGTCGAAGGAGTTTAGGGAGGAAATCCCCAGCGTGACCGACGTGACGGAAGGCACCGTTGGCACCGCATGATTGAACGTTGAGCAGCACCCGAGATCATCGTTTTCCGGGGGGCCGCCCACCTCGAAAGCCATCTGAAGGATGCCCTCTCCGTCGAAGTACTCCGTGGCACCGACTGGCTCAAACGGCGTAGGAGTTGAGTTCGGATTGCCGGCAGCGTCTGTGGAGACATAGGCGTTGACGGAATAGGCAGGCGTGCTTTGAGCGAGCGCCTGGCGGGGAGCCATCAGGCCCAGCGTCAGCGCAGCGCCAGTCGCAACCATCGTGACCGCAATTCTTCCGAAGCTCATTGGTCGCCCCCCTCTCATATTAGGTCTAGCGAGGGGTAACGCAAAAGGCATACCACCGACAAATGTGTTTGAAAAACAATGCAGTGGATACGTCGATGAAGCGGGAGTGGAGCCAAGTGTTAACCGCGCCGTCACCGTCAAATGACGGAGCGATGGGGCTGCTGCGGCACCCGGCTCAGCGGCTCACGACAAGGAGCAATCGAACCAGATCGGCCTGCCGCTTGGTCTCGGTCTTGCGAAACAGGCCCGCGAGGTGATCGCGAACAGTCTTGATGCCGATACCGAGAGCGGCCGCCGCCTGGCCCGGTGTGTCGCCCAGCATCAGCCGTTGTGCGACCCGGAGCTCGGACGGCGTGAGTCCGTAGAGCTCCACGAGCCGGGCCGGATCGAGCGCAGGGGCTGCATCGGGGTCGGTAATGATCAGCGTCAATCCCGGCTGCGAGGCCCCAAACAGTCCGCTCGCGGCCGGCAGCGGCGCCACGACGACCGCGTAATCGCGCTTGCCGGAGGGACGCGGCAGTCTCATGGCGCCGCCCCGCGGCTCGATGCCGCCGGCGCCGCGCGCCGCGCTCTGCAACAGCCGTTGCAGGACCGTGTCCTCCCGCGCCCGGGCCGCCCTGGGCCGATCCGGCCCGAGCGCAAGCCCGTCCTGCGCCCGATCGATCTCGCGCGCAACGGCGTTGGCGAAGATGACGCGGCCCGCGTGATCGAGCACGACGATCCCCGTCATCGCGTGGTCGAGCAAGTCGCCGGCGAGCCCGGAGAGAGCACGGCTCAAGCCGAGCCGGTAGTCAACGATCAGGGCTAGCTCGACGTGGCGGAACAGCTGCGCAAACAAGGCGATCTCGTGGCCGTCCGCGTGCCCTGCGGGCCGCGGGCGGTGCAAGGTGAGGGTGCCGAAGAGCGGCAAGCCCGGATCGGTGCGAGCGCCGAGGTGATAGCAGGTGCCGTCGGATTTCATCGTCCAGGCGTAGAACTCGCTGCGGTCGATCTGCGAGTCGTCGACGTATCGATAGTCGTAGATCAGCGCATCGCGCGGGTGATCGAAAATGCAGCTCGGATCGAGCCGCTGGTAATAAGCGAGATAGTCCCGGATGACCTCGTCCGGGATATTGCGCCACAGGGTCTTGAACGGCTTCCGTTCCTTTTCAAACAGCGTGAGCGCTGCGCTGGAGAAGCCGCTGGCGGCCGCGAGGCGATCGAGCGCGAGCTCCCATGTTCCGGCCCCCGCAGCTGCCGAATAGAGCCCCTCGATCGCCTCGATCAACGCTGCCTGGGAAGCCACTTGTCCCGGCTCTCCGAACGTTCTTGTAAGGGTATGATAACCCCCTTACGGCCTGTTGCCTCCGTGCATCCCTCAGGCGGACGCCGGTACGCAGCTGCGGATCCGGCGCGAGAACTCACGCAGCCCGCGGATACCGCTCGCCTCGGCCTGCGTGCACCACTCGCGAAGCTGCGCGGCGGCGCTTCCGGGATTGGCGTGGGCATCGTTCCAAAGATGCTGCAAGCGTTCACGGAACTCGACCACGGACCGCAGCGCCTCGTGCTGGTCGAGCGCCGCGTTGAGGCGCCGCAGACCTTCTTCGCCGAGCAGCTGCGGGTGGCGGACGAGCAGGGTCGAGAGGCGCGAAGCCGCCTTGGCTCCCGCGGCGCGCGCAAGGTCGCGGCATACCGGCCGGACGACGCGCCGCGCGTAATCGCGCAGCACGTGCATGCGATTTGCGAAAAGCGCCTGGACGGTCGCGGAGTCCACGGCCTCGCGGCCGGCCTCGCGCGTGAGCGTCGGCGCCACCCACTTCACCCGGGCGAGGCCGATGGCGCCGAACAGGCGCACGAAGAGCCAGCCCGCGTCGAGCTCCCAGCGCTGCGCCGAGAAGCGCGCCGAGCGCGGAAAGGCATGATGATTGTTGTGCAGCTCCTCACCGGCGATGAACAAGCCCCACGGCACGATGTTGGTCGCGGCCGAGTCGGTCTCGAAGCTGCGGTAGCCCACCGCATGGCCCATGCCGTTGATGATGCCGGCGGCAAAAACCGGCTGCGCCGCGATCTGCACTGCCACCATGATGATGCCGGGCACGCCGAACAGGACGAGCTCGCTCAGGATGAAAAGCACGATGCCGAGCGATGGCCATCGGCTGTAGAGCCGGCGCTCGATCCAGTCGTCCGGTGTACCGCGCCCGTAATGGTCCTGCAGCACTTGGTCGCGCGAGGCGGCGCGATACAGCTCGTAGCCTTCGAGCATGACGCGCCGCAGCCCACACAGCACCGGGCTGTGGGGATCGCCCTCCCTGTCGGCAAACACGTGGTGCTTGCGGTGGACCGCAACCCACTGCTTGGTGACCGTTCCTGAGCTGTACCACAGCCAGAAGCGGAACAGATGCCGCAGCGCGGGATGGAGCTCCAATGCGTCGTGCGCCTGCTCGCGGTGCAGAAAGATCGTGATGCCGAGGAACATCAGCTGCATCGTGAGGAAGCTGACCGCGGCATAGCCCCACCACGGCAGAGGTGCGAGCCCGTAGAGGAGGTCGGCGCTCATATGAATGCCTCTCGATCGATCGCGCGTGAGTCTTTCAAATTATGTGAAACACTCCAAGGTTGACTGAGTTATTTCAAATGACCTCACACCATGCTACACCCTTCTGGCGGCGCAAACCGTGCGACGCCTCGAAAGCCTCCGGGTCACCTCGACGGCCCCACCTGCAGAACGATCTTGCCGATGTGCTCGTCGGACTCCATCAGCTCGTGCGCCCGCCAGGCCTCATCGAGCGCGAAGCGCGCGTAGATGGGCGGCGCGCGCAACCGGCCGGAGTCAAACCACGGCCACACCCGCGTGAGCAACGTCTGCGCGAGCTTGCCCTTCGATTCGATCGACTGCGGCCGCAGCGTTGCGCCCATGAGCCTCAAGCGCTTGACCAGGATCGGGAGCAGATCGACGTCGGCGCGGGCGCCTCCGAGCAAGGCGATGAGCGCGATGCGGCCCTCGACGGCCGCCGCCGTGACGTTGAGGCCGACGTAGGAGCCCCCCACCATGTCGAGAATCACATCGACGCCCTTGCCTGCCGTTGCGTCCGCAACCGCCGCCACGAAGTCCTCGTGCCGGTAGTTGATGGCGCGGTCCGCTCCGAGCGCGAGGCAGGCTTCGCACTTGCGGGCGCTCCCTGCGGTCGCAAACACCCGCGAGCCGTTCGCCTTGGCGAGCAGGATCGCGGTGGTCCCGATGCCGCTTCCGCCTCCGTGGACCAGCAGGCTCTCGCCGGGGGCAAGCGCCGCCCGCTCGAAGACATTGAGATAGACGGTGAAGAATGTCTCGGGCAGCGCTGCCGCCTCCTCGAGCGTGAGGGACTTCGGCACCGGCAGACACTGTACTGCCGGCACGGCCGCGAACTCAGCATATCCGCCGCCGGCCAGCAGCGCGCAGACCTGCTCGCCCACCGTTCTCGACGAGACCTCGGCGCCGACGCTCACGATCTCGCCCGCCACCTCGAGCCCGGGAATGTCGGTGACGCCGGCCGGAGGAGGATACGCTCCCTTCCGCTGCATCACGTCCGGCCGATTCACGCCCGCCGCCGCAACCTTGATCAGCACTTCGCCTCGCCCGACTGCAGGCACTGGGCGTTGCGCCGCCCGCAGCACCTGCGGGGGACCCGGTTGGCTGATCTCGACGGCGCTCATGGTTTGCGGCACGCGGGTCATGCGGGCCATATTGCGCTCTTCGCGGGCATACCGGCTAGGCTAGAATATCTCGGTGCGCCCCGCATCGGATCCCGCTTCCACCCCGATCTCCTATCTGCAGGTGCCTGCGCCGGAGCCCGGCGAGATCGCCCGCGTGTCGGACGGGGTGCGCTGGATCCGGTTTCCTCTGCCGATGGACCTCGACCACATCAACCTGTGGCTGCTCGATCACGACGGGGGCTCCGTGCTGATCGATACGGGACTCGCCACGGACATCGGCCGCGCCGCGTGGGAGCGGCTCGAGCAGCAGGTGCTCGCGGAGCGTCCGCTGCGGCTCATCGTGGTCACGCATCTGCATCCCGATCATGCGGGCCTCGCCGCGTGGCTGCAGGCGCGGCATCGTGTCCCGGTATGGGCCTCCCGCGAGACCGAGCGGCAGATACGGCAGCTTCTCGAGCCGTTGACGGACAAGCAGGTCGCCGGACGGCACGCATTCTTCCACTCTCACGGCTTGACTGATCTCGCCAGTTTCAGCGCAAGCCTGTCGGGCGAGCGCTATCGAGCAGTCGTGAGCGGGCTGCCGCAGATCGCGCACTACCCGCGGGAGGGCGAGGAGGTGAGCTGGGACGGCGCCCGCTGGCGCTGGCTGGAAACAGACGGCCATGCGACCGGGCACCTCTGCCTGCACGAGCCGTCGCGGCGCGTACTCATCACCGGGGATCAGATCCTGCCCGCGATCTCTCCGAACATCAGCGCGAGCGGCTGGAACGCGGATACGAATCCCCTCGACTCCTATCTGAGATCGCTCGAGCGCTTGGCCGAGCTCGATCCGGCGACGCTCGTACTGCCCTCGCACGGACGGCCCTTCGTCGGCGTGAGGGAGCGGGCGCACGAGCTGCGCGATCACCACACTCGCCATCTCGATCAGCTGCTCGAGGCCTGCCGCGAGCCGCGCACGGCGAGCGAGTCGCTGCGCGTGCTCTTCAGGCGCACGCTCGCGGGCTTTCATCTGTATCTCGCAATGGGCGAGGCGATCGCGCACCTCGAGTATCTCGCGAGATCCGGCCGCCTCACGCGGATCACCGATGATCAGGGGACGATCCGGTACGCCCGCGCAAGCTGAGCGGCTCCGGCCCGCCCTGCGCCCAGTCGAGGAGTTCTGCAGTGTGCACCACCTTCAGATCCGCGGCACCCGCGAGCTGAGTGATGCAGCCGACGTTCCCCGTTGCCACCACGCGAGCGGACGTGCGGCGGATGTTCTCGAGCTTGCGCTCCCGCAGCTGCGCGGCGATCCGCGGTTGCAGGATGTTGTAGGTTCCCGCGGACCCGCAGCAGAGGTGGCCCTCCGGGATCTCCTGCACCGCGAATCCCGCGCGCTCGAGGAGCTGCTGCGGGATCCGACCGAGCTGCTGTCCGTGCTGCATCGAGCACGCCGAGTGATAGGCCACGGCGAGGCCGGCCGGCGGGGACCCTGTCGGCGACGGAGCCGCTGCCGCACCCGCTGCGCGCCCTCGCTCGTACAGCCACTCGGTGATGTCGTGCGCGATCGCAGTCGCCGCCGCGGCTGAGCCGGCGAGCCGCGCGTCGTTGCGGAAGAGGTGGCCGTAATCCTTCAGATGCGTGCCGCAGCCCGATGCGGTCAAGATGACCGCATCGAGCCCCCCGCGGCGGCGCTCGGAGTCGATCCGCTCGAGCAGGCGCGCCGCGAGCACGCGGTTGTGCGCGGCTCTGCCGAGATGATGCACGAGCGCTCCGCAGCATCCCTCGATCGTGACGACATCGAACCCTGCCCGCTCGAGCAGGCGCACGGAAGCCGCGTGCGCTTGGCGGTTGAGCACCGACTGCGCGCAACCTGCGAGCAGCGCAACCCGGCCCCGCCGCTCACCTATGGCAACTCCGTCACGGCTCTTCTCTCCTCGCACGCCCGCCGGGGCGCGCAACGCCAAGCTCAGCATGACGCCGAGTGGCGCCGGAAGGAGGCGCGAGAGCCCACGGACACCGCGCGGCAGGAACCTTGCGATGGCTCTCGCGAGCGCCGCCGCCGCGAGCGCCGCGCGCAGCCGGCGCGGATACGGAAGCGTCGAGGCGAGCGCGGCTCTGAGCAGGCGCTCGCGCCACGGCCGCCGATAGGTTCGCTCGACGTGGACGCGCGCATGATCGATCAGGTGCTGGTAGTGCACGCCGGAGGGACAGGTGGTCATGCACGAGAGGCACGACAGACACCGGTCGAGGTGCGTCACGACGGCCTGCGTCGCCGGCCGGGAATTCTCCAGCATCTCCTTGATCAGATAGATCCGGCCGCGGGGACTGTCGAGCTCGTCGCCGAGCAGCACATACGTCGGACAGGTCGCGGTGCAGAAGCCGCAGTGCACGCACTTGCGGAGGATCTGCTCGCTCGCCGCCATGTCCGGGTCGGCAAGCTGAGCGGGCTGAAAGTGAGTTTGCATGTCAGCTCATGCGACCAGGATTGAGTCTGCCGGCAGGATCGAACGCCGCCTTGACGCGGGCCGTCACGGCGGCGAGCGGTCCGGGTGGCGGCTGGAATACCGCCGTCGCCGCGCGCACTTCCCGCGGTGCCTTGATGAGCGTCGCGTGCCCGCCTCGCAGAGCCCCCCGCACGCGCTCCGTATCGGCCTCGCGCGCCCCGATCCAGATCAGTCCGCCGCCCCAGTCGAGCAGATAGTCCTCCGGAGCGATCGTCTCGAGGAGTCTCGCCGCGTCGCTCGGCGGCACGGAGAGCCGCCAGACGATTGGATGCGCCGCAAGCGATGCCGCCGCGCCCACCTCGGTCCAGAAGCGGCGCGAGTCTTCCGCCTCGAGCCAGAGGCAGTCCGGGCCGCCGAGTAGCGCGAGCAGTTGAGCGGCGCGAGCGTTCACGGACGGAACGAACCCTTCGAGCCGCAGCCCGACCCCCCTCCCGGGCAGGAAGGCGGCCGCCGAGACATCGCAGGCCGACGCGAGCGCATCGGTCATTGAACGGATCGCGGCCCTCGGCTCGCTCACCGGCAGCATCAGCGTGCGCTCATGCTCCGGCGCCGGGTGAACCCGCACGGTGACTTCAGTCAGCACGGCGAGCGTGCCCCACGAGCCGGCAAGAAGCTTCGGCAGATCGTAGCCCGTCACGTTCTTGACGACCCGGCCTCCGGCCTTGAAGCGGTCGCCTCGTCCCGACACGGCGCGGAAGCCGAGGAAGTGATCGCGAGCCGCTCCGGCGGTGACGCGGCGCGGCCCCGAGAGGTTCGCTGCGAGCACCCCGCCGATCGTCGCCTTCCCGGCGGCGCCCAGGAGCCGCGTCCAATCCGGCGGCTCGAAGGCGAGGCGCTGGGCGCGCCCGCCGAGGGCTTGCTCCACCGCCTCGAGCGGTGTCGCCGCGCGCACGGTGAGCACGAGCTCGTCGGGCTCGTACTCCACGATGCCGCTCAGGGCCGAAAGATCGAGAGTCTCGGCGGCAACGGGCCTGCCCACTCCGCGCAGCGAGCCGCCGGCGACCGGCTCGAGCGCGCCGGTGGCCGTCGCGATGATCTCCGCGATATCGGCTTCATCACGCGGCTGGAGCATGCGATCGTCTCAAAACCGGGGCAGATCGGCGAATCGCTCCGCCCCGGAGCGAATATGCACCCGTCCCTCCTCCGCGCATCGATGCAGCGCCGGAAAGACCTTGCCCGGGTTGAACCGCGCCCGGGGGTCGAACGCCTGCTTCACTCTGCGCTGCATCTCCAGATCAACCGCCGTGAACTGATAGGGCATGAGATCCCGCTTCTCGAGCCCGACTCCATGCTCGCCTGTCAGCACCCCTCCCACGTCAACGCAGAGCTTCAAGATCTCGGCGCCGAACGCTTCGGCCCGCTCGAGCTCGTCCGGCCGGTTGGCATCGTACAAGATGAGCGGGTGCAGGTTGCCGTCACCGGCATGGAATACATTGGCGACGCGCAAGCCATGGTGCTCGGACATCTGATAGATGGCACTCAGCACCCGGGGCAACTCGCGGCGCGGGATCGTGCCGTCCATGCAGTAGTAGTCCGGGCTCAGCCGCCCGACTGCCGGAAAGGCCGCCTTGCGCCCGGCCCAGAAGGTGAGCCGTTGCTGCTCGCTCGTGGAGGCCCTGCAGCTCGATGCACCGTGCACCCGCGCGAGCGCGCTCACCCGGGCGAGTAGGAAATCGACCTCGGTCGCCGGCCCGTCGAGCTCGATGATGAGCAGCGCCTCGGCCTCGAGCGGGTAGCCTGCGTGCACGAACGCCTCGGCGGCTTGGATGGCCGGCCGGTCCATCATCTCCATTCCCGCCGGGACGATGCCGGCGGCGATGACCCCCGCCACGCAGGCGGCCGCACCCTCCGTCGCGGGAAATCCGATGAGCAAGGCTCGCGCGCTCGGCGGGCGGGGCAGGATGCGCACCGTCACCTCGGTGACGATGCCGAGCAGCCCCTCGGAGCCGGTGATGAGCCCGAGCAGGTCGTAGTGTCCCGCATCGAGGTGCCTGCCGCCGAGGCGGACGATCTCGCCGTCCGGCAGCACGAGCTCGACCCCGAGCACGTTGTTCGTCGTGAGTCCGTACTTGAGGCAGTGCACGCCTCCTGAGTTTTCCGCGACATTGCCGCCGATCGTGCAGGCGATCTGGCTCGAAGGATCGGGCGCGTAGTAGAAGCCGCGGCCGGCCACCGCGTGGGTGATCGCGAGATTGGGCACCCCGCTCTGCGCGATCACGCAGCGATCGTCATAGTCGATCGCGAGGATGCGGTTGAATTTTCCGAGGCCGACCACGATCGCATCGCCAACCGGAATGGCGCCGCCCGACAAGGACGTGCCGGCCCCGCGCGCGACGATGCTCAATCCCTCGCGATGCGCGTACTTCAAGAGCTGCGACACCTGCTCGGGAGTCTCCGGAAGAGTGACGGCGAGCGGCTTCTGCCGGTAGGCGGTGAGCGCATCCGTCTCGTACGCCGCCAGTTGAAGCTCATCGTCGATGAGGCTGCCCGGCGGCACGATCGAGCGCAGCGCACGCAGGATCTCGGGTCTGCGCGCAAGAACGGCCCGGTCGGGCTCGGGAAGTGAGATCACTTCAGGTGTCAGCTGGCCTTTCTGCGCTCCGCGGCCCGCGCTTCACCGTGCACCTTCAGCACGACGGACAGGCCGGAGCGGGCGAGCATGGAGCTGAAATGCGGCGAGAGCGTGAAGGTGAACTCGCTGCTGCCGACCACCTCCACCAGCAGCTCGACCGTCGCGCCCTCCGACTGCAGCCGCGACAAGAACGCCTGCGAGCGGCGCAGCTGCGCCACGGCCCGCAGCAACACCACCTCGGTCTCCATCAAGCCGCGCAGGCTCGAATCGATCTCCTCGAACTCCCCGGTCCAGTAGCTCTCGCGATAGGTCCCATCGAGGAGCTGGCCGCGGGCGGTCCGTCGCGCGTCGCCCGCCTTCCAGCTGTGCTGGGGCTCGAAGCCGAGCGTGCGAGTGATCTCGCTGGGGTCGATGCTCGGGTGCCGGATGCTGAGCGAGACCGTGAAGTTGTCGAGACTCATCGGGGGGACGGTGTCGGCCACGTGGCGCTCCTCCTGGAAGCCCACAGCATGAGGCAGTGCGGGCCGACCCGCAACCACCCTCCCCCGCGGCCGAGCTGGTGTAGCATTGCGCCGCCGCGGTCCTATGCGAGGAGCTCGATGTGAGCCGCCCAGATCCCCCGCACCTCACGCGTCGCGGTGCCATTGCGGCAGGCCTGTTCGCCGGCGCCGGATTGCTGTCGGGCCGGGGAGCGGCCTCGGCCGAGCCCCACGCCAGGCCTCTGCGGCTCATCGAGAAGCCGATCCCCTCGACCGGCGAGCGGCTGCCGGTCGTCGGGCTCGGCACCAACGACTTCAATCCGCGAACGCCCGAGAAGCTCGCTGCGCTGCGGGCCGTGCTCCAGGAGATCCCTCAGCTCGGCGGCAAGGTCGTGGACACGGCCGCGATATATGGGCGGTCCGAGTCGGTCATCGGGGACGCGCTCGCGAGCTTCGGCATCCGCAATCGGATCTTCCTGTCTACAAAGGTGATGGCGCGCGACGGCGCCGCGGGCAAGGCATCGATCGAGCGCTCGTTCAAGGCGCTCGAGACCCCGCGCATCGACCTGTTTCAGGTTCACAACCTGATGGACATGGACGAAATGGTCCCGATGCTGCAAGACCTGAAGAAGGCCGGCCGGATCCGCTACGTCGGCATCACGGCGGTGAGTCCCGCCGCGCACGAGCGCATGGCCGACGCCATCGTCAAGTTTCCACTCGATTTCATCGAGGTGGAGTACTCCCTCGGCGATCGGAACGCGGCGAGCCGGGTCCTGCCGCTTGCGAAGGAGCACGGCCTCGCGGTGCTCATCGCCGCTCCCTTCGGCGGACTGCGCAGCGGCGGCGCGAGTGCCGCCTTCGCTCGCGTCCGGGACCACGCGCTGCCGGATTGGGCTCGGGAGCTCGGCGCCACGAGCTGGGGCCAGCTCCTCCTCCAATACGTCGTGTCGCATCCGGCCGTGACGTGCGCCATCCCGGGCACGACCGCGGTGAGTCATCTCGCGGACAACCTGCAGGCCGCTCGCGGGCGTCTGCTCGATGCCGGCGAGCGCGCGCACTTGGAGCAGCTCTGGGATTCGATGGCCTGAGCGGGTCGGATCCCTTCGCGCGAGGTCGCGGGCGCGCCGCGGCCTCAACCGGGTACGCCGGGCCTCACCGAGCCCTCGAGCCACGCCCGGCCTTCCGTATAGAGCCTCTGTACTTCCGGTCCACGCAAGCCCGGCAGGCCCGACTTCTTGACGGGATAGCCGATTCGCGTCTGCAGGTACGCGAGGTGGCGGTACCCTTCCGGAAAGCTCGCGAGCAGCTGCGGGTCGAGCCGCAGCGCCGCGCCGGGCGATACCGGATCGATTCGGTCCTTCTCGTAGATCGGCTGCCTGCGCACCATGCCCCAGCGCCCGGCCCGGCGCTCGAAGAAGTCGTAGAACCGGCCCGTGCAGACCACGTCGCACAGCACCCCCTCGACGGGCGCGCGCTGATTGATCGTCATCTTCGTCTGTGCAATGGCTCTCGGCCCCGCGATGTCGCAGGTGAAGCCGCCGTGGAAGTGCAGGATGCTCACACCCTTCTCGAAACCCTCGCGCCGCGCGCGGACGAACTCGCTCGCGGGCGCCTGCAGCCAGGTCGCGGTCATCCAGCCGTCCTCGTGCCAGAGCGCGGCAAAGCGCTCCCAGTCCCCGCTGTCGCTGTAGAGGATCCACCGGTCCACGATTTCCCGGATCGCTTCCGTCTCGGCATTGATGTCGCTCGACATTGCGGTACCCTCTGAAGCCGTCATGATGGCAAAGCGAATCGCGACAGTCTCGGCCTGGATGCTGCTCTCGGCAACCGCATCGGCGGCCGCGACGCCCTCCGTTTGCACGCCCGGCCCGCCGGCCCTGGCCTCCGGCGCGCTGCGGCCGGTCACCGTGGACGCCCGCCGGACGATCGGCACCCTGCACTCGCTGCAGGGCGTGAACGGCGCGCCCGCGCCCGGCATGCACAAGCCGCCGGGCTTCACATTCGGCGGCTGGAACATGCCCGAGAATGTGGATACCACGAAGGGCTACCGGGAAGCGCGCATCGATCTCGTCCGCACGCACGACGCCTATGGCCCCGGCGATATCGACGCGAGGTTTGGCGCGCCGCCCTCGCCGAACGGCTTCAACGTCTCCTCGGCCCGCAACCCGCTCGATATCTTTCCGGACGCGAGCGCCGATCCCGACAATCCCCGGAGCTACAACTTCGGGCCGACGGACCGGCTCATCGCCTCCATCGTCGGCATCGGCGCACAGACGATCT
Organism: uncultured Gammaproteobacteria bacterium; assembly: GCA_963849095.1. GTDB lineage: Bacteria > Pseudomonadota > Gammaproteobacteria > Steroidobacterales > Steroidobacteraceae > JASHUC01. The sequence goes on along the minus strand of CAWKGA010000008.1, from coordinate 431,040 downwards.
TTCGGCTGGGCCGCAGCGAGACCTCGGATGTGACTCCCCCTGAGGACTTCGATCGGTACGCCTCGGTGGTCGAGCATATCGTCCTGCACTACAACCGCGGGTGGGCGCACGGCTACCACTACGGCCTGCGCTATTGGGAAGTGTGGAACGAGCCCGACCTCGGCAAGCTCTTCTGGGGCGGCACGCCGCAGCAGTTCTACCGGCTCTACGGGAAGCTCGCGCGGGCGGTAAAGCGCGCCGATCCGAAGGCGCTCGTCGGCGGACCGACCCTCGCCAAGCCGAACAACGACTCGCCCTACCAGGACGATTTCCTCCGCTACGTGCACGCCGAGCACCTGCCGCTCGACTTCTACTCCTGGCACTGGTATGCGACCGACTCGGACGACCCGCTCGACTTCGTCCGCATTGCCCGCGAGGTACGCGCGCGTCTCGACCGCTTCGGCTTCGAGCACACCGCGAGCGTTCTCGATGAGTGGAACTACGGCCTCGTCTATCCCCTGCCCTCGGACATGCAGCGGGCAGCGTTCGTCGCGTCGTCACTCATCTACATGGAGCATTCTTCGATCGATCTTGCGACGCTGTACCGAGCGGACAACCTGTTCGGCCTCGACGGGGCCACGCCGAACCGGACTGGCGGCGCGCTCGTCGCGCTCGGGCGGATGAAGGACACGCCGCTCGAGCTTGAGGTCGAGGGTGCCGACTCCTGCGGGTTCGCAGTGGAGGCCGGCCGCTCGCCCGACGGCCGCACCATTCAGATCCTGGTGAGCAACTACCAGATACCCACGCAGTACGTGGGCCCGCGCGCCGGGCGCAACGCCTTGACCGTCCCCCACCAGTTCGAAGTGGCGCTGCTCGAGCGCCGGAGCGTCCTCTATGGCGAGGACCGCGGCTACGAGCTCACCGTGAGCCATCTGCCGCCCGGGCGGCACTACACGGTCGAGCAGTACCGGATCTCCACCGGGCACGACTTGGGGCCGGCCGGGCGTGGCGTGCAGACGGGCGGCGCGGTGCACCTTCGGGTGGTGCTGCCGCCTCCCGGTATCGAGCTGGTCGTGATCACGGTTACCGACCGCCCGTAGTTAGAAAGAGGCCCGCCGTGGGCGGGCCTCTACGTACGCACTGGAAGTGCGCGATCAGGACGCCGGAGTCGAAGACTTCTTCTTGCTCTTGGTCTTGTGGTGAGTGTGATGCGTCTTGGACTTCGAATGATGCGTCGACGTCGACGTGGTGTTGGTGGTGGTCGCCGGCGCATCCGCCGCGAACACGACCGGCCCTGCGAGCAACAGCAAACCAATCACGGGAACCAGCTTTTTAAACACGGTCATCTCCAATGAAAAGCCAGGCGGCAATGAGTCTCGAGTTCGCCTCGACCCGCGCAAACCGCCGGAGGGGAGCGCTCTTGCTCCGTCCTGGGCGGCTCGGGCATCAAGGCAGGTGCACGAGCGCGTGCACACTACAATATTTGACATTGAAGTTGCAGCACCAGTTCGGGCACTGAAGCATTACAAAAACTTCATTACAAAAAATTCAGCTGCTAGCCCCAGCGCACCTGCTCCGGGCCAGGCGCCGCGACGGCGAAAGGATCAGCCGCGCGCCCGCGGGCCAGCGCCGAGCGCACCGTGGGGCGCGCGGCGACGGCGCGCATCCAGGACATCGCGCGCAGCGTCGCCGCATCGCTCACGAGGCCAGGGCAGAGCTCCGGCAGATACTTGAAATAAGGAAAAACGGCGATGTCGGCCAGCGAGTACGCCGACCCGGCGAGCCACTGCGAGCCGGCGAGCTGCGCCTCGATCTTCTTGACCGCCTCATCAACCCGGCCCCGGGCGCGCGCAAGCTGCTCCTCACCGAGGCCGGCCGCGGCCGTCTTCCAGAGCTCCCGTCCTTCTTTGACCGGAATGCGCTCGACGGCAGCGGAGAGCGCACCGGGCGCGAGCGCGCCGAGACTCCGGGCGCCACCGTAAGCTTGCCAGGCGAGCTCGCTCACCGATGCGGCGAACCCGTCGTCAACATATTTTTGCCACACCCGCACCTCCCAGCGGCCGCGTGCGTCCGACGGCAGGAGGGGGCGCCCGGGGAACGCCTCGTCCAGGAATTCGCAGATGTAGCTCGCCTCGGTGTACGGCGCGCCGTCGTGCATCAGGAGAGGGACCTCCCCTGCCTCGCTCAGCTTCAGTAATTCCGGCCGATACTGCTCGAAGGCGAGGACGTCGACATAGCAGCTCGAGTACGCGAGTCCCTTCTCCTCCAGCGCGATCAGAACCCGCCCCGACGCGCCGTTGGGCTCCCAATGGTAGAGATCGAGCATCCCGCGCGCTCCTTCCCTATCCGGCGGACGCCGCCGCGGGCCGTGGAGGCACGCGCGTCCGCGCGCGCAACTCGCGCACCGCGGGACGCTCGCGCATGCGCGCGATCCACGCGAGCGTATGGGGCGTCAGGCGTTCGTTAACGATCTGCGGAGACCAGTCCGCAATGAAGCCGTAGAAGTTGAAGAGGTCGATGTCGGCGAGCGAGAAGCGGGTCCCGAGAATCCAGGGACTCGAGGCGAGAACCGCCTCGATGTGCCGCGACGCCGCCTCGACGCGCCGCTGCGACTCCTCGAGCTCCGCGGGCGGCGTCTCCTGCAGGTAGGCCCTGCGCCAGGCCCGGCGCCGGTCGGCGTCCGGGACGCCGCAGAGGATGCGTTCCACTTCCTCCCGCGTGCGGGCCCCGACGAACGTCGGCACGATCCGGTTCCAGTGGATCATCATCAAAGACCGGCCGAGATCGATGTCGACGAAGCGGCACCACCGCCGCATGCTCCAGCGGCCGCGCGGGTCGCGCGGGCGCAGAGGCGGTCCCTCGAAGGCCTCGTCGATGTACTCGCAGATGGCCGTGCCTTCGGTGAAGGTCCGCCCGTCGTGGATGAGGGTGGGAACCTGGCCTCTGGGATTGACGGCGAGGTACTCGGGCCGCAGGTGCTCGAAGGCCTGGCCGTTCAACTCGCGCTCGGTGAACGCGACGCCCTTCTCGAGCAGCGTGAGGAACACTCTGCCCGAGTTCGAGCCGAGGGGCTGGAAGAAATAGAGCTCGACCGCCATGCATCCCCCGCTCACATGCGCTGCGCGGCTGCGCGCGACCGTGCCCGGGAAGTTACCTGCCGGCGGCAGGTGCGGCGGTGAGCCCCAGTTGCTTGCGCAACTCGCGCGCCGTGAGCAGCTTCACGTACACCGGGGTGCCGACATCGAACAATCGGGCCCGCGCGAGACCGCCCACCACGACCGGATCGAAACCCGCATCGCGCACCAGGCGCTCAGCAACGGCGAGCGCCTGCGGGTCGTCTCCGGCGAGCGGAATGGCCACGAGCTCACCGGGGCGGTGGGACTCGCTCGTCAGAAACCCGGCGATGATGGCGTTGAACGCGCGGACGAGCCGCACGCCGGGCAGATACTCCGCCGAGGCGACCCCCGTGCCCTTGCGGCGAGCCTCCACGGCCATCGCGCCGTCCCGATTGGGGTACGGATTGCCGGTGTCGAGCACGATCTTGCCGGAGAGCTCGGGCGCGAGATCGCGGCCCACCTGCGGCAACGCACCATAGGGCACCGAGATGAGCACCACATCGCCGAACGCCGCAGCCTCGCGGGGCGTGCCGACGTGAACATTGGGTCCGAGCGAGCGCGCGAGCGCCCGCAGCTCATCGGGATGGCGGGAGGAGATCGTGATTTCGTAGCCGGCCTTTGCCCAGAGCGACGCCAGCGCACCGCCGATGTGGCCGGTGCCAACGATGCCGATCTTGAGCGGCGTCGAACCCAGGGGCTCTGCGGCCCGCGAGGCGTGCCCGCCCGCCAACATCACCCAGGCGACCGCCGCGAGGGCTCCAGCTCGCAGCCAGTCCAGCCCCAAGCGTCTTGCGACGATCGCTCTACGACTCGGTGTCACGGGAATCTCCTTCAGGCCCGACCCTATGATGACACCGGGAAGCGCTTCCTGTCATGATGCCTCGGGATGGAGCGGGATCGGAAGCAGCAGCAAGAGGCGCAGCTGGAATACGTCGGCTTCTGGCTGCGCGTCCTGGCGAGCCTGGTGGACACCGTCCTGCTCCTCATCGTGACCGTTCCCCTGCTCCGGCTCATCTACGGCCGCGCGTTCGATCCTCTGGGCTTCGATCTCACAGGCTCGGATTTGACGGCCTCCGGTCCCGGCGGCCCTGCAAACCTCCTTTTTGATTGGGTGCTGCCCGCGGTGGCAGTCGTGGCATTCTGGATCGGCCGCCAGGCCACCCCCGGCAAAATGCTCATCTCCGCGCAGATCGTCGATGCCGATACGGGGGCCAAGCCGGATTTCGGGCAGGCGGTCGCCCGCTACATCGGCTATTTCATCTCGACCCTGCCGCTCTGCCTCGGGTTCGTCTGGGTCGGCCTCGACCCCCGCAAACAGGGCTGGCACGACAAGATCGCGCGTACGGTCGTCGTGCGCCCCCGGCGGCCCGGCGTCGAGCCCGTGAGGTTCACCGCGAGCTCAAGTGGCGCGCCGCCGAGGCGTGTGTGACACTCGCAATCCTGCACGCGCGAGAAGGGCTCGAACATGAAGAACCGGGGCTCACCCGAAGTACAAGTAGAGGCCGCTCAGAGCGAGAAGGAGTTCGCCGCCGCGGCCGGGCGCGCCAATCTGCGGGTTGATGTCGCCAAGCAGAATGTGCGCCTCGCGAAAGAAGAGCTGAAGCGCGCCCGCAAGCGCCACAAGGAAGCGAAGCGCGAGGCCAAGCGGGCACGCAAGCGAGCCCAAGCTGCTCGCAAGGCATTGAAGCAAGCGCGGCGCAAGCGCGCGCGGCCCGGGAAACCTTCCGCGAAACCGACCGCGAAGCCCGCCTCGCCTCGGCGCAAGAAGGTGAAGCGCCCGCGCCGCAAGGCGGCCGCGGCACACCCGGTGAGCGCGTCCTCAGCTGCGCCTCGACGAGGTTGAAGAAGTCCGTCCCCTAGCCGGCGAGCAGCGCGGCTGAGGAATCGGCGCCGCGCAAGCTGACTCAGCCGCCCTTGCGGCGGCAGGACGCCATGAAGGTGACACGGTCCTCCGCCGTGAGCTGCCTGTCGTTCGCGATGGCATTGCAGCGGCGCTCGATCGTCCGCTTTGAATCAAACAGATCCTGCGGCGAATCGGTCGAGGCGAGGCACTCACTCATGTAGGAGCGGTACTCCGTGTCGGTGAGCCGCTTGCCCTGAGTGGCGGCGATACAGGCCTTGGCCCTCTTTACGGATGCGTCAGTCTGGTCGTTCTGAGCGTGTGCAACCGGAATGAGTGCCAGCATGACAGCGGCGAAGAAGACGGCGCGCATATCCCCTCCAACGGTGGCCCGCTCAGGGTCGAGCACCCTTCGATGCAAACGACGGTAGCGCCAAGAGGTTCCCGGCGCAACTCGCCTCGAGGGGACTCGCGCGCCAGCCGCCCACGCGCAGCCGCCCCCGGGAGGGATTCTCACCCTCGGGCGTCCACGGACATAATCTTGATGCGGGGCGCCGGCCGCGGCCTTGAGGACCGCGGCATGGCTGCAACAGCCGCAAGAGGGGTTAACCCCGGGCGACCCGTGCCGGCGGTAGCAGCCAGCCGGCGATTCGCCCCACCGGATAGGGCGGGGCGAATCGAGGGGTCTTCAGGCCTTCTTGACGGCGAGCTTGATGCGCTTCTGCCAGGCCTTGAAGCGCACGGCGGCCTCGCTGCGCTTCAGCTGGCGGGCGATGCGGCGAACCCCTTGGCGGCCCGCGAGCTTCCGCAACAGCTTCAATTCAGCGGGGGTCCAAAGCACTCTTTTTCGACGTGGTCGTGCCATATGCAAGCTCCGATTCATGCTCAATTCTGATCGAGACAACTGTCAACCAATACGTTCTAACTCTAATATCTTACCGCTTGATGCGGCTCTTGTCTGTTTGTTTGTGCGCTCCGTCCACGTGACAACCAAATTTGGCGGCCTCGCAAGCAGCTTTGGGGCCATTTCGGGGCCGCGCCGCCTGCCGCGGCGCTTCCTGAAACACATCATTGAAGATTTTGCAAGTCCTCGGACGCGATAGCATCTTTGCTGTTAGATTCCATGCAAAATCGGACTCAAGCAATCGTGCGGAGCGAGAAATTGCGAGTCTCCCGCCTGCTCGCCGGGCTTTTTGCCAATCGTGTGATCGCCTTCGAAGCGCGCGAACCGATCGGACCCGAGACGCTGAAGGAGGAGGAGGCTCGATATGTCGGCCGGGCCGTTCCCAAACGCGCCGCGGAGTTCGCGGCCGGCCGCGCCTGCGCCCGCCGGGCGCTCGCTGAGCTGGCGATCGCGGATTTCGCGCTACGGGTCGGCCCCGACCGCGAGCCCCTTTGGCCGCAGGGAGTGACGGGCAGCATCACGCACACTGCGGGCTTCTGCGGCGTCGCGGTCGCGCGGCAGACCGAGATGGCGTCCCTCGGCATCGACGCCGAGCGGCGCGGCGCCGTTGAGCGCCGCCTCTGGCGTGAGATCGCGACCGAGCAGGAGCTCCGATGGCTCGAGGGACTGCCGCCCGCCCGGGCGACGGACATGGCGAGCCTCGTGTTCAGCGCCAAGGAGGCGTTCTTCAAGTGCCAGTTCCCCCTCACCCGCGAATGGCTCAGCTTCTCCGACGTGAGCGTGAGCGTCGAGTCGAGGCTGCTCCGCCTCGCGCCGTCGAGGCGCCTCGCACTCCAGGCGCTGATGCCCGCGCCCTGGACCGGCCGGTACGCGTTGAGAGGCGCGCTGGTCGTGACCGGATTCGGCCTGCCGGCGCGGTAGTTGTAATCGATTGTGGCCCGCGCGCCGCGCATGCGGAACTCGGGGCGCGCTAAACTGTATAGACAATGGGAAAATCGAGCACCACGCTCGTTCCACCGTTTGGGCTGTCCGTACCTCCCATCACGCCTTTCGTAGCACGGGAGTCGACGGGATCGAACCCAGTCCCGTATGGTTGCACCGGAGACTGTCCGCTGCTGGCGGCACGAAAAGGCATCATGCTGACAAAGGGATACATTCGGCGCGAACGGCAATCGTCTCGGGCCCACAAGCGTATCGATTGAGATTGAGGCGAGTCGAGGCCAGCTCCTCCACATGACGGGTAATGCATGAACGACATACCGAGAAACGAGTTTGACCTTGCACCGCTCGCGCTGCGCGAGTCGCCTCCACATCAGACGGGGAAGCAGGTTCGCCGCCCCCAGCTCGTGAGCATGGTGCTGGTGCTGGTCGGCATCGGGCTCGTCGGCGCGCTCGCTTGGTACCTCGCGCACCGCAATGCAGCAGGCCAGCAGGGCCGCTTCGCCCGATTCCGGGCGGCAGCGACCGACGTGGGTTTCGGCGTGGCGACGCGCCAGGACGTGCCGATCTACTTGGACGCGCTCGGCTCGGTGACGCCCCTGGCCACGGCCGTGGTGCAGGCCCAGGTCTCGGGCGTCATGACCAGGGTGGACTACCACGAGGGCCAGATGGTCAAGGCGGGCGATCCACTCGTTCAGATCGATCCGCGGCCGTTCCAGATGACCGAGGAGGAGGACGAGGGGAGCCTCAAGCGCGACGAGGCCAATCTCACGAACCAGGGCCTCATCGTCAAGCGCGATCAGGTGCTCGTGAGTCAGGACTCCCTCGCCGAGCAGCAACTCGACACGGACACCTCCACCGAGAAGCAGCTCCAGGCGATGGTCGCGAGCGATCACGCATCGCTCGATTCGGCGCAGCTGAATCTCGCGTGGACGACCGTCTCGGCCCCCATCTCGGGACGGGTCGGCATACGGCCCGTCGACGTTGGCAACTACGTCACCCCGAGCCTGACGAACGGTATCGCGACCATCACTCAGCTGCAGCCGATCGATGTGATGTACTCGCTGCCGGCTGATGCGATCCCGCAGCTTCAGGCACGAATCAAGGCAGGTGCTGCGCTCCCGACGACCGTGCTCGACCGCACTCGTACGACCGTGCTCGGACAGGGCGCCTTCCTGACACTCGACAACATGGTGGACTCCTCGACCGGCGCCGTGCGCGCGAAATCGCGCTTCAGCAACGCCGATGGCACCCTCTTTCCGCAGGAGTTCGTCAACGTGCGGCTCCTTGTCAATACTCTCCACGATGCGATCGTGGTGCCCGCGGCGGCCGTCCGTCACGGCCCGCAAGGCGACTACGTCTACCTCATCGAGCCGGACAGCACCGTTCATATCCAGCCCGTGGTGACTGGCCCCTCGGACGGCGACAAGATTTCGATCTCCTCGGGTCTCGACGCCGGCGAGCGCGTGGTCACCGAGGGCGGTGACCGCCTGGCCGACGGCGCGACCATCCGCCTCCCGGGGCAATCCGGCGGATTCGGCCCGCCGCGCCCCGGACAAGCCGGGCAGCGCGGAGCCGGCGCCAACGGATACCGCCACCGCCGCCCGGGAGGTGGTGAGTCCGGCGCGAGGCAGCAGGGTGCGGGACAACAGGGATAGTGAGCGCGCGGACCGGCTCGCTCGCCACAAGTCTGGACCGCCCGTGAGATTCGACCACCCATGAGTCCGTCGCGTCCCTTCATTCTGCGGCCCGTCGCGACCTCGCTGTGCATGGCCGCGATCGTGCTCGCAGGGATGGTCGGATTCCACTTCCTGCCGCTCTCCGCGCTGCCCGAGGTGGACTATCCGACGATCCAGGTGGAGACCCAGTATCCGGGCGCGAGCCCGGAGGTGATGAGCCAGACCGTCACCGCGCCGCTCGAGCGGCAGTTCGGGGAAATGCCGGGCCTCGACCGGATGTCCTCGATCAGCTCCGCAGGCGCTTCGGTGATCACGCTGCAATTCTCTCTTCAGCTTCCCCTCGACGAGGCGGAGCAGGAAGTACAGGCCGCGATCAACGCGAGCGATGCGCTGCTGCCGTCCGATCTTCCTGCACCCCCGGTGTACGCGAAGGTCAATCCGGCCGATGCGCCGATCTTGAGCCTCGCGGTGACCTCGTCCACCCTTCCGATCATCGACGCCGAGAATCTGGTCGAGACGCGGCTCGCGCAGAAGATCTCTCAGCTCCCCGGCGTCGGGCTGGTCACCGTGAATGGCGCCTCCCGACCCGCGGTTCGCATCCAGGTGGACACCCAGATACTCGCCTCGATCGGCCTCACCCTGGACCAGCTGAGGACCGTGATCAGCAACCAGAACTCGAACGAGGCCAAGGGCAGCTTCGACGGGCCCACCCGCGACTACACGATCAACGCGAACGATCAGCTCTACACGGCCGCCGATTACGGCAATCTGATCATCGCCTATCACGACGGATCTCCGGTGCGCCTCAAGGACATCGGCAAGATCATCGAGGGTCCCGAGAACGACAAGCTCGCCGCGTGGGAGAACACCACCCCCGCCATCGTCGTAAATGTGCAGCGCCAGCCGGGCGCCAACGTCATCGAGACGGTGGACGCCATCAAGGCGCATCTGCCGGAGATCGAATCGAGCCTTCCGCACGGACTCAACGTCACCCCCCTGACGGATCGCACCATCGGCATCCGCGCGTCCGTTCGCGACGTGGAGCTCGAGCTGCTGCTCGCAGTCTTCCTCGTGGTCCTCGTCATCTTCCTCTTCCTGCACAGCCCCCAGGCAACGCTCATCGCGGGTCTTGCGGTGCCGATCTCACTCATCGGCACGTTCGGCGCGATGTACCTGATGGACTACAGCATCAACAACCTGACGCTGATGGCCCTCACCATCGCGAGCGGCTTCGTCGTGGACGATGCGATCGTGATGATCGAGAACATCTCGCGCCATCTCGAGGGAGGTCTGCGACCGCTGCAGGCCGCCTTGAAGGGCGCCGAGCAGATCGGCTTCACCATCATCTCCCTCACCGTCTCGCTCGTCGCCGTGCTCATTCCACTGCTCTTCATGGGCGATGTCGTGGGGCGCCTGTTCCGCCAGTTCGCCGTCACGCTCGCGACGACGATCGTGATCTCCGCAGTCGTCTCGCTCACCCTCACGGCATCACTGTCGGCACGCTGGCTCAAGCGAGAGCCGCACGTGCCGCCCTCGGGACTCGGCCATCACTGGCAGATCGGGTTCGACAAGGTCGTCGCCTGGTACGACCGCGGCCTCAACTGGGTTTTCGCCCACCAGTGGGAGACGCTCGTCGTCGCCTTCTTCACCCTCGCCCTCACCGCGGTGCTGTACGTCCTCATGCCGAAGGGCTTGTTTCCCACGCAGGACACCGGCGAGCTGATGGCCGTCATCGAGACGCGACAGTCGATCTCCTTCGACCGCATGAAGGAGCTCCAGCAGGAGGCCGCGCGCGCCATCCTTCAGGACCCGGACGTGGAGAGCCTGAGCTCGTTCGTCGGGGTGGACGGCGTCAACTCGACCACCCTGAACTCAGGAAGGATGTACATCAATCTCAAGCCCTTCCACCAGCGGCCCGAACAGGCCGTCGTGATGCAGCGGCTGTACCAGCTCGTCGGCAACGTCCCCGGCGTCACGCTTTATCTGCAGCCGGTGCAGGACCTGACGATCGACGCCGAGAGCGGTCCGACCGAGTACCAGTTCGCCCTGCAGGGAGCGGACCCCACCCAGGTCACGCGCTGGACGCAGGCGCTCGTCGCGAAGCTCCAGCAGTCACCGGAGCTGCGCAACGTCGTCTCGGACACGCTCGATCAGGGGCTCGCCGTGTACGTCGACATTGACCGTGACACGGCCGGCCGGCTCTCCGTGACGGCCGCCACCGTGGATGAGGCGCTCTATAGCGCCTTCGGCCAGCGAAACATCTCGACCATCTTCACCGATTCGAACGAGTACCGCGTGATTCTCGAGGAGAAGCCGGGCATCGTCACGAATCCGAGCCAGCTCGACCTGGTGAACGTTGCGACCGGGTCGGGCACGCCGACTCCGCTCACCTCGCTCGCATCGGTCAAGGTGGAGAACGCACCGCTGCAGATCAGCCGTGCGCAGCAGTTCCCCGCCGCGAACATCGGCTTCGATACGGCCCCCGGCGTGTCGCTCGGCCGCGCCGTCGATGCGATCCGCAGCGCCGAGAGCGCCATCGCGATCCCGCCGGCCATCACGACCGTCTTCCTCGGTGCGACGGGCGCCTACCAGGCGTCCCTCGCGAACGAGCTGTGGCTGATCGTGGCCGCAATCGTGTGCGTCTACATCGTGCTCGGCGTACTGTACGAGAGCTTCATCCATCCGCTCACGATCCTCTCGACGCTGCCCTCGGCAGGCGTCGGCGCGCTGCTCGCGCTCCTCATCACCGGAAACGACCTCGGCGTGATCGGCATCATCGGCATCGTGCTGCTCATCGGCATCGTCAAGAAGAACGCGATCCTGATGATCGACTTCGCCATCGAGGCCGAGCGGGAGGGCGGCAAGAGCGCGCTCGAGGCGATCCACGAGGCGGCACTGCTGCGCTTCCGGCCGATCCTCATGACGACGATGGCGGCCCTGTTCGCGGCCATTCCACTCATGCTCGGGACCGGAATAGGCCACGAGCTGCGCAGCCCGCTCGGCATCTCCATCTTCGGCGGACTCATCGTGAGCCAGCTGCTCACTCTGTTCACGACGCCGGTGATCTATCTCGTCTTCGACCGGCTCACCCAGCGACACCGGTACGACGAAGCGCCGTCCGCCGGCCAGCTCGCCACATGAACCTCAGCGAGCCGTTCGTCCGACGACCGGCCGGGACGACGCTGCTCACGGCAGGTCTCCTGCTCTCGGGTGTCGCCGCGTTCTTCTTCCTGCCGGTCTCCCCGCTCCCGCAGGTGGACTTCCCAACCATCCGCGTGAACGCGCAGCTCCCTGGCGCGAGCCCCGAGACCATGGGGGTCAGCGTCGCCGAGCCCCTCGAGAAGCACCTCGGCATCATCTCGGACGTGACCGAGATGACCTCGCAGAGCCGCACCGGACAGACGCAGATCACGCTGCAGTTCAACCTCAATCGCGACATCGATGGCGCCGCACGCGATGTGGAGGCGGCCATCAACGCGGCGCGCGTCGACTTGCCCGTCACGCTGCGCAGCAATCCGACGTACAACAAGGTGAATCCGGCCGAGGCGCCGGTCATGATTCTCGCGCTCACCTCGCGCACCAAGACGCTGAGCGCGATCTACGACGAGGTCTCGAACATCATCGAGCAGCGCCTGCTCCAGGTGCAGGGCGTGGGCAACGTGGAGCTCGGCGGCGCTTCGCTCCCGGCGGTACGCGTCGACATCGCGCCTTTCTCGCTGGCGGAATACGGCATCAGTCTCGATGACGTGCGCGCGGCGCTTAACTCCGCGAACCCCAACCGTCCCAAGGGCGTCATCGAGAACGGCTCGATGCGCTGGCAGGTCTACACCAACGATACGGGACGTTCCGCCGCCAATTACCAGAATCTCGTGATCGCGTATCGCAACCAGGAGGCGGTACGGCTCAAGGACGTTGCGCACGTTTACGATGGCGTCGAGGACATCCACAACATGGGGCTGTTCAACGGTGAGCCCGCCATCATCGTCATCGTCTCGCGCCAGCCGGATGCCAACATCATCCAGACGGTCGACGGGATCAACGCGATCCTGCCGCAGCTGCGGGCGGACCTGCCGAAGGACGTGACCCTCACCGTCGCTTCCGACCGCACCTTGAGCATTCGCGCCTCCCTGCATGAGGTCGAGGTGACGCTGCTCATCGCGCTGCTGCTCGTCATCCTCGTCACGAGCCTGTTTCTCTCGAGCCTGCGCGCGACCCTGATCCCCGCCGTAGCGGTCGTGACCTCGCTTCTCGGCACCATCGGCGTCATGTACCTGGCGGGCTTCAGCCTGAACAACCTCTCGCTGATGGCGCTCACGGTCGCGACGGGTTTCGTGGTGGACGACGCCATCGTCGTGCTCGAGAACGTCTCGCGGCACCTCGAGGCCGGGATGGGCCGCTTCGAGGCTGCGCTCACCGGAACACGCGAGGTGGGCTTCACCGTACTGTCCATCAGCATCTCGCTGATCGCCGTGTTCATCCCCCTCATCTTCATGGGCGGCATCGTCGGAAGGCTGTTCCGGGAGTTCGCGGTCACGCTGTCCGCCGCGGTGCTCATCTCACTCGTCATCTCCTTGACGACGACCGCCATGATGTGCGCGTACGTCCTGAAGCCCGGCGCGGCTCACGGCCCGCACGGCGCTGCGCCTGCTGCGCCGAGCCGCGTGGCGCGCTGGGCCCGCGCCGCCTTCGAGCGTACGCTCGCGCTCTACGGGCGCGGGCTCGACTGGTCGCTCGATCATGCGCCCGTCATGCTCGTGCTGCTCATCGGCACCATCGGGCTCACGATCTACCTGTACGTCATCGTGCCCAAGGGCTTCTTTCCGCAGCAGGACACGGGGCAGATCAACTGCGGCATACGCGCCGACCAGTCGATCTCCTTCAAGGCGACCGAGGATAAGCTGCGCGAGGTCATCGGCATTATCGACCACGATCCGGCCGTCGCCACGGTGGTCGGCTTCACAGGCGGGACCCGCGCCGGCACCGCATTCATGTTCGCGATGCTCAAGCCACGTTCCGAGCGGCCCGGGCACCTGACCGGGCAGCAAGTGATCGCGCGGCTGCGCCCGCAGTTGAACCGCGTGAACGGCCTCAGGGTCTTCATGAACCCGGTTCAGGACATGCAGATCGGCGGCCGGCAGGCGAACGCCAACTATCAGTACACGCTGCAGAGCGACAACGAGGACGAGCTCAAGACCTGGGCGACCCGGCTCGCCAATCAGATGAAGCTCGAGCCTGCGGTCACCGACGTTGACACCGACCAAGAGGAGCATGGGCTCGAGTCCTACGTGAACATCGATCGCGATACGGCCTCGCGCCTCGGCATTGCGTCGGTCAACATCGACAACATCCTCTACGACGCCTTCGGACAGGAGCTGGTGGCGACCATCTACCAAGTCCTCAATCAATATCACGTCGTCATGGACGTGGATCCCCGCTACACCCAGCAGCCCGCGGCGCTCAACGATATCTACGTCGAGTCGGGGCAGGCTGCCGTTCCCACCGGCGGACTCTCGGCGACGGCCGCGGGCAACGCCAACGGGGCGAACGCATTCAACTCAACGGGCGTCACGAACCTCGTCGCGCAGAGCGCCGCTGCGGCCGCCACGACGGGCTCCAGCGCCGTGAGCACCTCGGTGGACTCACTCACCATCCCCGGGGCGCCAACGCTGCAGGACGCCGCCGTACCCGGGGCCCCTGGGTCCACTGGGGCGACGAGCGGCTCCACGGAGGCGACGGCATCCAGCGAGAGCGCGGTGAGCCTACCGACCACCACTCCGACCAGTGAGACCTCCGGCACCCCCACGACGACCGAGTCGGCACCCGCCGCCGCGAGCGTCCAGGCCGGTGGCGGCTCAACGGGGATGGCATCGGGCGGCGGGGGGGCGCTGCGGCCGCCACAACCTGCGGCGGCAGCCCAACGTCCGCGGTTCCCACTGCGACGATCGCCTCGACGACCAGCGGAGTCACCACCAGCTCGGCCGTGCCCCCGAAGGCGCTCCCCATCCCCACCATCGCCAGCGTGAATGGCATCACGGCCCCGCCCCCGGTGAGCAGTTCGGCTTGTGCCACTCCGCCGGTCGCGCCGATCCTCGAGGTGCGCAACGCATCGACGGGCAACGCCGTGAGCACTTCGGCCGACACGATGGTGCCTCTCGCGGCGATCGCCAAGTTCACTTCGGCATCGGCCCCGGTGTCGGTCAACCACCAGAACACCTCGCTCGCGACCACCATCGCATTCAATCTCGCGCAGGGCTACGCCTTGAGCGATGCGGCGGCGGCGTTCGCCGATGCCGAGAACCGGATCGACATGCCGACGAGCGTACACGGCAGCTTCCAGGGCACCGCACGAACGTTCCAGACCTCCGTCGGGGACGAGCCCGTGCTCATCGGGGCCGCGCTGGTCGCCATCTACATCGTTCTCGGCATTCTCTACGAGAGCTACGTGCACCCCTTCACGGTGCTCTCGACGTTGCCCTCCGCCGGCGTGGGCGCGGTGCTCGCCCTGCTGATCTTCCACATGGAGTTCTCGATCATCGCGATGATCGGCGTGATCCTCCTGATCGGCATCGTCAAGAAGAACGCCATCCTCATCATCGACTTCGCGCTCGACGCGGAGCGGGCGCGCGGCCTCTCCTCGCGCGAGGCGATTCGCGAGGCGTGCATGCTGCGCTTCCGGCCCATTCTCATGACCACGCTCGCCGCGGCGCTCGGCGGCCTGCCGCTCGCGATCGGGTTCGGCGAGGGCGCGGAGCTGCGCCAGCCGCTCGGCGTCTCGATCGTCGGCGGCCTGCTGATGAGCCAGCTCCTCACGTTGTTCACCACCCCGGTGGTCTATCTCTATCTCGACAAGCTGCGGCGGCCGAGGGTGGACGAGCGCTACCTGAGCCGCGAGGGCGACGGGGCGGAGCCGCAGCCCGTCTGACCGCCGAGTACTCAAGATTGGATGAGCCCCAGATGCACCAGCCCCAAATGCCCGTTCCATCGTCCCGACGCGTGATCCGGGTCATCGCACTGCTGCTCGCCGGGGCGCTGTGCAGCTGCGCGGTCGGACCGAACTACAAGCGGCCGGTGATGGAGACGCCGCAGCACTACAAGAACGCGATTGCCACGACTTCCGCCGCGGCGCCGCTTGATCAGTGGTGGACCATGTTCCACGATCCGATGCTCGACCAGCTCATCAACGAGGTGGATGTATCCAATCAGAACCTCGCTGAGGCGGCGGCTGCTTATGACGAATCCGTCGCCGCAGTCAGCGAGGCGCGCTCGACGTTCTTTCCGTCGCTCGGCGTGAGCGCGAGCGCCGAGCGTGTCAAGAGCGGGGCGGGCGGCAATTCGTTCTCGACCTCGGGGTCCGGTTCACCCGGCTCGACCGGCCCCGCGAGTACCACGTATTCGACCTACCAGCTGAGCGGGACCGCGACCTGGGAGCTCGACGTGTGGGGCCAGCTGCGGCGCGAGCTCGAAAACGCCAAGGAGACGTCCCGGGCGGACCTCGCGGACATCGCCTACGCGCGACTCTCCGCGCAGAATCAGCTCGCCGCCGCCTACCTGGAGCTGCGCGGGGAAGACGCCGAGTCCGCGCTTCTCGCCGACACGGTGGCGGCGTACCAGCGGACGCTCCAGATCACGACCAACCGCTACAAGCAGGGTACCGTTGCCAAGAGCGACGTTCTGGAGGCGGAGACTTCGGTCTACAACGCGCAGCAGGCCGACGCCGCAGCCCGATTGGCCCGCGCACAGCTGGAAGACTCCATCGCGGCGCTCGTGGGCAGGCCCGCCAGCGACTTCCACATCGCCCCGAGGAAGGACTGGAACACGACGATCCCGAACTTTCCGACCGGCGTGCCGACCACCCTTCTTCTCCGCCGTCCGGACATCATGGCCGCGGAGCACAACGTGGCGGCCGCCAACGCGGAAATCGGTGTCCAGGAAGCGAACTACTTCCCGCAGCTGACGCTCACCGGCTCGTACGGCTTTCTCTCGGAGAGCTTCGGAACCCTGTTCGAAGCCGTCAACCGGACGCGCGAGGCCGCCCTCTCCGCCTCCGACACGATATTCAACTTCGGCGGAACCCAGGCGAAGGTCGCGGAGGCCCGCGCGTCGTACCGGCAGTCCGTCGCGACTTATTTCCAGACCATCCTCACGGCCTTCCAGGACGTTGAGAACGATCTCGCGTCGATCGATTGGGACAAGAAGCAGTACGACATCCTCAAGGAGAATTCGGACGCCTCGGATGAGAACCTGCGGCTCACCACCAACGAGTACAAGGCCGGCACCGTGGACTTCACAACCGTCGTGGTCGCGCAGGCCGCCGCGCTGAGCGCACGGCTCTCTCTGACCCAGATGAAGGTCTCGGAGCAGACCGCCGCGGTGAGCTTGGTGACCGACCTTGGCGGAGGATGGAAGCCGGCCGCCGCCAAGCCGTGATCCGGCACGGCGAGCCCAATGTCATCGAGACTCCCCGTCACCGGTACGCGGTGACGGCCGACCCTCCGTTTCTAACCACGCCATAACCGCCGCGATACCGACAGCGCTACCGGCGGCCCCGCACCATTCAGCCGCGCCATACCTCCATGGCGCGCGTCTGAATCCAAACGGGGAGTTCCATGGCTTTTTCGCAACAGGTTATGCCGCGCCGGCGAGCGCGTATCGCGCACGCCACCTCCTGGGCTCTGAGCGCCCTGCTGCTGCTGCCGCTTGCCTCGGCCGGTGTGGCTGCGGCAGCCGACGGCGCCTCACCGCCGGGCGGCTCCGGGACCCCCACGGACCCAGCACCCGCGACGAGCTCGGCTGCGGCCTCCGGCGCACCGGGCTCCCCGGCAAGCGGTGATCTCGATGCGCTGCAACGCGACCTCCAGCGCGAAGAGGACCAGATCCGCGAGCTCGAGAAGCGGCTCGCGACCGATGAGGCCATCCTTCAGTCGACCGGCACCACGGCCTCTTCCAATCCGGACGCCTTGGTCGGCACTTTCGGTCCGGAAGGCTTCACGCTCGCGAGCGCGGACGGCCTCAACGTCATCCACTTCCGCGGCAATGTGTCGCTCGACTATCGCTATTTCGACGACGACTACACGCCCGCGACGGCCGACACCTTCCTCGTGCGCAAGGCGCGTCCCACCCTCGAAGGGACGTTCGACGGCATGTTCGACTTCCGCCTCATGGAGGACTTCGGAGACGGCAAGCAGGTGCTGGATGATGCCTGGGTGGATGCGCGCGTCGAGCCGTGGCTCGTCTTCCAGGCCGGCAAGTTCAAGGCGCCGGTCGGCCTGCAGCGGCTGCAGCTCGAGGACTATGCGCGGTTCATCGAGGCGCCGCTCACGGCGGACCTGTTGCCGTACCGTGATCTCGGACTCATGGTGGGTGGTGCCATCGGCCCGCAGCTGCTCACCTATCAGTTCGGCGCGTTCGACGGCGCTCCCGACGGCGGCAGCACCGACGCGAACAGCGTTCCGGATGCCAATTCGACCGGCAAGACGACCTGGGACGCGCGCATCTTCTCCCATCCGTTCGCTCTCACGAACTGGAGCCTACTCGACCAGCTCGGACTCGGCGTCGCGGGCACGTACGTCAACTACTCGGGCACGATCACCGACACCTCGACGGTGAGCCTGCTCACGGCCGACAAGACGACCGGGCAGCAGTCGATGTTCTCCTATCGCGGCGATACTGCGACGACTTTCAACAATGCGACGATCGCGCGAGGCATCGACCGCCGGTTGGATCCCCAGTTCAACTATTACTACCAGTCCTTCGGCATGCTCGGAGAGTACGTCAAGGAGACCCAGCAGGTGTTCCGGGATCTGACCGCGACCACAGGACGCGGCGCGACGCTCAACGACACGGCGTGGGAAGTGGAGGGATATTACTTCCTCACCGGCGAGCACGAAGCGTACGACTCCGCGGCTCCGCTTCGCCCGGTCGGGCACGGCGGCTTCGGCGCCTTCGAGCTCGTCGCCCGGTATCACGAGATCCACTATGACGACAACACCTTCACGGACGGCAATGAGTCCTTCGCCAATCCGGTCACGTCGGCGCGCGCCGCGCACGCCATCGGGGCCGGAGTCAACTGGTATCTCACCGAGAACGTCAGGGTCCAGCTCAACTACGAGAACACGAGCTTCCTCGGCGGCATCGCGGGCGGAAGCCGCCCCGATGAGCGGGTGCTGACCTCGCAGTTCGCCCTGATATTCTGAGCCACCCCGGCTCTCGCCCCCACTCACTCCCCGGTGATCTGATCGAAGATGCCGCCCTCGCCGAACTGCTCCTTCTGCACCCTCGCCCAACCGCCGAAGTCGTCGATGGTGACGAGCCGCACCTTGGGAAACACCGATGCGTACTCGGCCAGCACTTCGGTGTCGCGCGGGCGGTAGAAGTGGCGCGCGATGATCTCCTGGCCTTCCTTGCTGTAGAGATACCGCAGGTAGGCCTGCGCGAGCTCGCGCGTGCCGTGGCGCAACACCACCTGGTCGACGACGGCGACGCAGGGCTCCGCGAGGATGCTGATCGAGGGGACGACGATCTCGAGATTCCGGGAGCCCCCCTCCTCGATGGCGAGATGAGCTTCGTTCTCCCAGGCGAGCAGCACATCGCCGATGCCGCGCTGGACGAACGTACCGGTCGCGCCACGCGCGCCGGTATCCATCACGGGAACGTGCTGGAAGAGCTCGCGCACGAATTGCTTCGCCGTGGCCGCATTCCCTCCCGGCTGCCGCATCGCCCACGCCCAAGCGGCGAGGTAGTTCCACCGCGCCCCGCCCGAGGTCTTCGGATTCGGCGTGACGACCTGCACGCCGGGCTTGATGAGGTCGCCCCAGTCATGGATGCGCTTGGGGTTGCCCCGCCTCACGAGGAACACGATGGTAGAGGTGTACGGCGCGCTGTCGTCCGGCAACCGGCTCTGCCAGTTGATCGGCAGCAGCTTGCCCTCCGTTGCGATGGCGTCGATGTCGCCCGCCAACGCCAGGGTCACCACGTCTGCAGGCAGCCCGGCGATGACCGATTGGGCCTGCTCGCCCGAACCTCCGTGCGACATCTCGATCCTGACCGCCTGTCCCGTCTTGGCCTGCCAGTACCGCGCGAACGCGGCGTTGTACGCGCGGTACAGCTCCCGGGTCGGGTCGTAGGAGACATTGAGCAGCGTGACAGCCTTCGCGGCAAGGGCCGGCGCCGGCGCCAGGATGGAGATAGAAGCGGCCCACAGCAGCGACGCGGCAGAGCCGCAGAGCCCCGCACAGAGCTTCCACTTGAAGAATCCCATGTCGACCTCGCCATCTGCAACGACACCCTTCGTGCCGAGCCCGGACCTTAGAGTGCGTCCGGTGACAAAGTCAGTCTGCACCGGGTGACAATGCGGTTATACGGCAGCAGTGCGACGCAGCAAACACCCCAATCAAACGATCCAACCGAATCGCATGACCCCTATTCCAAATAGTCGTGGATCGTATTCATCTGCTGACCTAGCCTGCCAGCTATCCTGGTCTCTCCCGCGGGGGCTCGACTGATGGCATCCACATCCTCCTCGGTTGCATCCATCCAAGAGTCACCGGGTTGGCGCGAGCTTTTTGCCAAGGAGGACTGGTGGGCCATCTGGATCGGCCTCGGCCTGCTGGCTGCCGCCGTCATGCTGTTCGCCTCCGGCTCCAGCATCGGCTGGCTGACCGTCACGCCGGGGAAGTGGCACGCGCTGCCCGAGCTCGGGCGCCAGTTGTCCGCCAACGCCGGCCGCTACACCGCACTGTTCGTGTTGTGGGCGGCGATCCTGAGCGTCGCCATCGCCGCTCTGAAGATTCCGGTGACGCAGTTCCTGCCGTCGTTCCTCTTCGTGTACGTCGTCTCGATCCTGATCTATGCGCTCGGGCAATGGGACCGGGCGCACTACTACAACCTGGAGCCACCGCTCGTGGCGCTCGCGCTCGGGCTGCTGATCGCGAATACGAGCCGCCTCCCGAGCTGGTTCCAATCCGGTTTCCGGGTGGAGTTCTATATCAAGATCGGGATCGTGCTGCTCGGAGGAGGCTTGCCGTTCACGCTGATTCTATGGGCGGGTCCGGTTGCCGTCGCGCAGGCGGCGCCGTCTGCGGCGTATCGGGCTCGATCGCCATCGCCGGCGCGGTCGGAGCCAAGAAGGAGCACGCGCCGATCGCCATCTCGCTGGTAATCTTCTGGGCCATCGTCTTCATCTTCGCCTTGCCGCTGTTCTCCCGAGCGCTTCATCTGCCGACCGGCGTCTCGGGCGCGTGGATCGGCACGTCCGAGTTCGCCGACGCTGCAGGCCTCGCCGCCGCCCAGACGTACGGCGATTACGCCGGACACGTCTCCGGCATCACGGGACACGCCGACGCCGCGATCAACGCCTACACGCTGATGAAGGTCATCGGCCGCGACATCTGGATCGGCATCTGGGCACTCGTGCTGTCCATCGTCGCGACCACGCGCTGGGAAGCCACGGGCGTTGAAGGCCACTCCGGCGTCGGCGAGATCTGGCGGCGCTTTCCGAAGTTCGTGATCGGCTTCCTGATCGCCTCGCTCGTCACCACCGCGATCTCGCACGGCTACGACTACGCTGGGTACAAGGCGAGCGTCGTTCCGAAATTGGTCGACCCGGTGACAGGCCTGCGCACCTGGGCGTTCACCTTCTGCTTTCTCAGCATCGGCCTGACGACCCGCTTCGCCGACTTTGCCAAGGCCGGCGCCAAGCCGTTCTACGCGTTCACGGCCGGCGTGGTGGTGAACGTGATCCTCGGCTTCATCCTGTCGACACAGGTTTTTGCAAGCTTCTGGACGGCGCTCGGACAATGAGCGCCGGACGATTTCCTCCGGTGGCATCTCCTGCCGTGGCGGCCACGCCGCGCTGCGCGGACTGCCGCCATTTCGACAACGCGCCCGAGTCGCTCGAGAGAGCGATCCCCGGGCTCAAGGTGATGGGATCGGGATACGGCGCCGTCCGGGCCGAGGATGGGCTGTGCGAGGTCCACGGCCGCTATCTTTCCGCCGACTACCGATGCGCGGATTTCGACCCCCGCTCGCCTGAAAAACTTCGTTACACGCGGGCGGTCAAAGCGTTTTGAGATGGCGTCATTGCCAATTTTCATTTGCGCGCAGGTCCGCCTTTGGTGAGACTTTGCACGCCGTCCGCGCAAGACCGCGAGCGGTGCAGATTCGCAAGAGCCGGGCACGGAGGATCATCGCCATGCAGAGCTGGAACCAATGGCAGCGCGAAGTCCTGACCCTGTTGAGCCAGGACTTCCAGGAGCCTCTGCGTAACATTTCCCTGGACGACGTCGATTGGCCGTCGTGGCAGAATTTTTATCTTCAGGGTAGAACGCCGCGCGCCGCGATCGACCGCGCCCTGGAGCGCGATCTGTAGCCGCAGAGCTCGAGCTGGCGTCGTCCGCCGCCCGCCGTCACGGCCTTCGTATCTCGCGCAGCAGCCATTCCTCGAGAAAAGGCCATGGCAGACAAATTCAGAACCGCGTTCATCGTCGGTGCTGGCAGCGGTCTCAGCGCCTCATTGGCGCGACTGCTGCACGCGGAGGGCCTGCAGATCGCTCTGGGTGCCCGTAACCCGGCCAAGCTCGAGCCTCTCGCCGCGGAGATTGGAGCGCTGCCCGTCAGCACCGATGCGGCGAGTCCCGCGAGCGTCGCTGCTGCATTTCAACTGGTGGAAAGCCGCCTGGGCTCACCCGACGTGGTGATATACAACGCAAGCGGACGCTTGCGAGGCGCTTTCGTGGACCTCGATGCAGCGGCCGTGAGAGCCACACTCGAGGTGACCGCCTACGGCGGATTTCTGGTGGCGCAGCAGGCAGCGCGCCGGATGCTTCCGAGAAGCTCCGGCGCCATCCTGTTCACGGGCGCCTCGGCGAGCATCAAGGGCTATGCGCAGTCGGCCCCGTTTGCGATGGGGAAATTCGCGCTTCGCGGCCTCGCCCAGAGCCTGGCCCGCGAGCTCGCTCCCCGCTGCATCCACGTGGCCCATTTCGTGATCGACGGTGGCATCCGCAGCGCCTCACGGCCTGTGCCCGCGGACGCGCCCGACTCGCTGCTCGACCCCGATGCGATCGCGCAGACGTATCTCCACGTCCTGCGGCAGGACCGCAGCGCCTGGACCTGGGAGATCGAGCTGCGGCCGTGGGGCGAGAGATTTTGAACTCGGCACCCGGGCGCCCCACAGGGAAACAGTTGTCATGACCAACACATAACCGCCTTTCGACTGACATCCTACCGCGCGCGGCCGAGACTCCCTCCTATACGGGCTCGGTCGTGAGCCCGCGCCGGCTCAGGAGGTGCTTCGACATGGCGACGTTGGTGCTTACGGGACATCCGATCATCGGCGGTGCCGACCTCGTCGGCTCCGCCTTGTCGTTGAGCGAATGGCTCAAGGGCGACTGGGCGGTCCTCTACTCGCATCCGGATGACTTTGTCCGCTGCGAGTTCGAGCTGGATCGGTGGGTCGCGCTCGCGCGGCCGGCGTTCGCCGCCTCGCGCATTCGACCGCTTGCGGTCGCGAAGCCCAGGCGGCCGCTCGACTGCGGCTGGGTCACTGAGCTCACCGGCGACGCCCGCGCCCTGCGGCTGTACGATCCGGCGCGGCGCCGTCCGGATTCGCCCGACTTCTTTGCACGGCGCCTACAGGAAGACATCGAGAGCATGGCCCAGCGATTCGTGATGGTCGTCGACGCGTCGCTGAGGCGACGCAAGACCTACGCCTACGACGCGCAGGACCGCCTCCCCTCCCCCCTCAACTTCGTCCGTTGGGCTGCCGCTCTCCGGGACACGCCTGTGCCGCAGGGGCCTCCCGCCGACCCGGACACGGGATATTCGGCGACCTGGCCGCGGAAGTACTGGCAGGGAGTGTTTCAGGGCCAATCGGCCGCTTGAGCGGTCGCGTGCCGGTCTCCGCGGGGCTCCCCTGAGCGGCTTCCGGCGCTCCGATCCTAGAGCACGTGGCTGGCCGACTCGGGCGGCGTGATGCGGGTGCTTCGGGGCCGGCTCGCGATGAGCTGTCGTAGCAGCGCTGCGGTCTCCGCGTGCTCCACGAACTGGGAGTGGTTGCGGCCATGGCCGTCCGAGCGGCCGAGCGCGGTATCCACGGGGTCGAAGCCGCGACTGTCCTTCACGAACAGATTGGCCTGATGCGCGGCGAGGTACTTGATCACATCGTCCCACCCCCGGTAGGCCGCCCCGTGCAGCGCGGACTGCCCTCTGTTGTCCACCGCGTTGATGTCCGCCCCCGCCGCGAGGAACAGAGCGATGGAGGCGACGGCGTCCTGCTGCGTCACGTACGCACCGCGCGTGTCGATGTCGTCGGAGCCGAGGCCCGCCGCCGCCATGAGCGGCGTGATCCCCATGCTGTTCGGCAGACTCGGATTGGCCCCGTGCGCGAGCAGGAGCCGGATCGCCGCGGTATCCCCCGCTTTCGCCGCGCGGATGAGGGGGGTCGTCCCGATGGTCAGCATCAGATCGGCGCCGCGGTCCGCGCCAATCGCCCGAAACGGCGGGAAGAGCTTCAGCTGAGCGTTCGGGTTCGCCCCGGCATCGAGCAGCAGCTCGATCATCTTGAGGCAGGTGGTGTCATCGAGCGAGATGTGATCCGGCCTGCCGCCCGTCGGCAGCGTATTCATGTCCACGGCGGCGTAGAGCGGCGTGCGGCCCCACCAGTCCCACCGGTTGGGATCCGCGCCGTTCTTGAGCAGATACGCCGCCACATCGAAGTGAAAATTCTCGGTGGCGATCAGCAGAGGCGAGATGCTGTCGGGATCCGATAGGTTGGGATCGGCCCCTCCCTTCACCAAGTCCTCGACGCACTCGAGACAGCCCTGGCGCGCGGCATAGAGCAGCGGAGTGAGTCCTCCGGGCGGCTGCCACTGGATGCGCGGCTCCGAGCTCACCTGCCGCCGATCGGTGTTGAGCAGGGAGCGCGCGTTCGGATCGGCGTGGTGCTTGAGCAGCAGCCTCACCATGTCCGCCTCGCTCTCGGCGGCCGCCCAGTGCAACGCCGTCTGGCCGCGCAGCCTCTCCTTCGCGTTGACGTGGGCACCGTATCGGATGAGCAGCTCGGCCGCCGGCACGTTGCCGATGCGCGCCACGAGCATCAGCGCGGTCTCACCGTCGGCGTTCGGCGAGTCGGGATCGGCTCCGGCTTTCAGCAGCTCCTTGACGACAGCCGTGTCCCCGAACCTCGCCGCCTCCGTCAGGGCGCTCGCGCCATAGTCGTTGAAGGCCTTGACGTTCGCATGCGCCCCGAGCAGTCGGTCGAGGAGCGCCCGATCGTCCCGGTGCGCGGCCCACATCAGGGCCGTCGTCCCGTCGCTCTGCGTGGCATTCACGTCTGCGCCCTGATTGACCATCGCGAGCGCGCCCTGGGTCTCGCCATCCTCGGCGGCCTGGACCAGCGCGAGGCCGGAGGGTTGAGCCGCGCTCGCGACACCCGTGGCCGCGAGTGCGCCCGCAAGCAAACCGACGCCGAGCCATGCCTTCATGTCAGATCTCCGAGATCTCGCCCGTGCTGTCGCCAACCCGATCCTGCGGCACACCGGCTCGGTGCAGCATGGTCAGCAGCAGATTCGCGAGCGGCGTGTGCTCGGGATACTTCAAGTGCTGGCCGCCCTTGACCTTCCCGCAAGCGCCCCCGACGAGCGCCGACGGCAGCGGGTACTGGTTGTGCGCGTTGCTGTTGCTCATGTTGCTGCCGTACAGGATCATCGCGTGATCGAGGAGCGACCCGTCGCCGTCCGGCGTCTCGGAGAGGCGCTTCAAGAACGCCGCGAGCTTCTGCGAGTGGTAGGTCTGGATCTTGGCGAGCTTCTCGATCTTCACCGGATCGAACTGGTGATGCGAGACCGGGTGAAAGGCGTCGGGCACCCCGATGAAGGGGTACGTCATGTTGCTCACCTCGTGCGCCATCGTCATGCTGGCGATGTGCGTGAGGTTCGCCTGCCAGGCGAGCGCGATCAGGTCGAACATGAGGGCCTGCTCTTCCGGGAAGTTCGCGGGAACCTCCGCCGGTACCCTCGGCACCTTGAAGTGCGACAGGTCCACCCGCTCCATCTTCTGCACTCGCCGCTCGATCTCGCGCACGCTGCTCAGGTAGTCGTCGAGGACTGAACGGTCGGCCGGTCCCAGCTCCTGCTGCAGAGAGTTGGCGTCGGCCGTCACCATGTCGAGGATGCTGTCGTAGCGCTTCCCGATCGCCTTGCGCTCGGCCGGCGTATCGCCACGGCCGAACAACCGCTCGAACACGACGTGCGGCTGGTACTCCATCGGCAGCGGCGTGGTGGGGGTGCGGAACGAGATCGTGCCCGAGAAGCTGCAGCCGTAGGAGCGGTCGCAGACTCCGCCGCCGCCGTCCGCCTCGGTGGCCACCTCCAGGGACGGGAGTGGCGTGTCCTGGCCGATGGACTTCGCGGCCATCTGATCGACCGTCACTCCACCGTTAGGGTCCTGCGTCTCGTGCGGGTGCACGCAGGAGAGCCACGTGCCCGGCACGATCGCGTGGACTGCCGCGCTCTCCGCCGGCCGGTTGCCGAGGTTGCTCACCACGATCAGCTGCTTCTGGAACGGGGCGAGCGGCGCGAGGATGGGCGAGAGCTTGAACTCGCGGCCGACGCCGCTCGGCGTCCACTGATCGTTGCCGGGCAGCATCACCGCTCCGTGCGGGAAGTAGATGAAGCCCATCTTCATCTTGGGTTGCGCGGCCGTCTTCGCGAAGGCGGTGGCGGCCGGGATCATGGCATCGAGTAACGGCAGCGCGACCGACACGCCTACGCCCCGCAGCACGGTTCTGCGGGAGAGATGCTTCTTGGTGATGAACATGGGCTGATCCTTACGCGCGCGGCGACGTCACGGCACGTTCGCCGCTTGAGTGGTCATCAGGCTCGGCTTGCTCGCGGCGCTGCCGCCGGGGATTCTCTTCATCTGGAACGCGGGGCTCTCGACGATCCCGAGGACGATCGAGGAGAAACGGTCATCATCGTGCCCCGCACTGCGCACGATGGCTCGTACCGTCGGCATGTCGTGATAATCGAGGGTCCGCCCCAGCGCGAAGGTCATGAGCTTCTCGGTGAGCGCCTGCACGAACTGCTCGGGGTGGCTCATCAGGGCCCGGCGCACATCGGCCGGTCCATCGACCGCGAAACCGCCCGCCATCTCACCCGCGGCATCGATGGGCGTCCCGGTGTCGTAGTCCTTCGTCCGCCAGCGGCCGATCGCGTCGAAGTTCTCGAGCGCGAGACCGATCGGGTCCATGAGACCGTGGCAGGTGTTACAGGACGGAGTCGAGCGGTGCATCACCATGCGCTCGCGAATCGTGAGCGGCTTGGCGCCCGGAACGTTCTCCTTCAGGGGAGGAATGGAGGGCGGCGGCGCGTGCGGCGATTCCCCGATGATGTTGTCGAACACCCACGCTCCGCGGAGCACCGGAGCCGTCCGATTCGCATAGGAGGTCCCCATCAGGATCGCGCCCTTGCCGAGCAGCCCGAAGCGGTTCGGGTTCGTGAGCGTCACGCGCCGGAACTCATCTCCCCGCACGTTCGGGATGCCGTAGTGCAGAGCCAGGCGCCCGTTGACGAACGTGTAGTTGGCGGTCAGCAAGTCGCACACGTTGCGGTCCCCGAGCAGGACGCTCGTGAGGAACAGCCTCATCTCCTCCTTGAAGGCGGCGCGCAGGTCCTCGTCGAAGTTCGGATAGACCGTGGGGTCCGGATTGACCTTGTCCATGTCGTCGACTTGCAGCCACGCGAACGCGAAGCTCGTCACGAGGGACTCCGCCCGCGGATCCGCGAGCATCCGGCGCACCTCGCCGGCCAGGATCTGCGGCTCGTGCAGGGTCCCCGCCACCGCGAGGTCGAGCAGCCGCTCATCGGGACCCTCGCTCCACAGGAAGAAGGACAGGCGCGAGGCGAGCTCGATATCGCTCACGCGGAAGGTCGCTCCCGGCCCGAGGTTCTGCGGGGTCCGCTCGATTCGATAGAGGAATTTCGGGCTGGAGAGGATGGCGACGATCGCATTCTCGATGCCCGCATCGAAGCTCGCGCCCGTACGGGCGTCGGCGAAGAACTCGAGCGGCGCGGCGAGATCGGCGTCGGTGACCGGGCGCCGATACGCCTCGCGCTCGAGGTGGGCGATGATCTGCCGCGCGCACGGCAGCTCCTCGCTCTCGCTCGCGGGGTGGCAGACGAAGACTTTGCGGCGGCTCGGGGTGTCGCCGATGCCGGTCGGGTGGAACGGACCCACGATCTCAACGCCCGCCATCTGCGCGACGCGCTCGAGCCCGCCGCGGGGATCGAAGGACTGCAGCCAGTCGTCGGACTCGGCGAGGGACCGCTCGACGAAGGCGACGCCGACCTGGTGCGGTCCGGCCGTGACGTGGACGCGGATGTGCTGCAAGCGCGGCGCAAGCGCCTTGCCGAACTCGATTCGGTTCTGATCCGATTCCTTGAAGTCCGCGGGCCCGCCGATGCTCGTCTCGTAGACCTTCTTGCCGTCGATCAGCAGCACGAGCTGGTTGCGGAATTCCAGGCCGCCGAAGAAAGCCGCCCCACGACCGCCCCCCAGGTCGAACTCGTACAACCCGTCGGCGGGAAAGACGTGCTGTGCCACGAATCCGCCCCGGGTGCCGAGCGGCAGGCTCTCGATGTGGAAGGCCTGATCGTGTCGCGGCGGACGCAGGTTCACGACGCTTCTCGGCGCCTGCGGATTGCCGACGGCGAGCGCGGCGACGGTGCTCGCTGCGGTGATGTACTGATCCAGGAAGGTTGGGGAGACCTTGAGCACATTCGCGATGTCGTCAAAGCCCTCGGCGAGTGTGTCCTTGGGCAGGAGCGAGCTCACATCGAGCTCGACCCCGAGGATCTCCTGCACCGAGCGGGCGTACTCGGTCCGATTCAGCCGGTGCAGCGTCACGTATCCGGGGTCGGGATGGGCCTCGGCGGCCTCATCGAGGTGCGACTCCAGCCAGGACACGAAGGCGTCCACGGTGGTTTGGGCGGGCTGCTTCTGCCCCGGAGGGGGCATGAGGCGCCCTTGGAGCTTGCCCACCGCGGCTTCCCAGATCTTGGCGTTCTGCGCGATGTCGGTCGGCTGCATCGAGTCGAAGGCGACGCCCCCGGCCCAGTCGGTCGAGTTGTGGCATTTCTCGCAGTAATTGCCGAGCATCTGCCAGCGCTGCTTCGCGACCACCTCTTCCAGATGAGCCGTCTCAACCTGCCGCGCGCTCGCGGCGGGGTGGGTGGGGATTTCAGGACTCGCGACAGCCCGCGAGATCGCCGCGCCGCCCGAAGCGACGACGAGCGCGCTCGCGGCTAGTGTGAGGAGCACATTGCGGGTCACGTGAGTTCTCGAAGTCACTAAACCACCCCTCTTCCCAGGTACTCGGCAATGTGCCCGTACATGCCGCGGTAGGCGTTTGCGATGAACAGGGCCGGGTTGCCCCACTTGGCGTCGTACTTCGCGGTTGCATGGGCGGCAACCATGTCTTGCGCCGAGAGGCCCTTGCGCATCAGGTCCCAGAGCGTGGCATGCACCGCGACCAGCATCTCATGTTCGCCCTCGAGATCAGCCCGCGCCTGCACCGGCCCGGTTCCCGGGACGATGCGTGTCTTGGCGTCCGCCAGACCGAGCAGCTTCTGGGTCGCATCCTCCATGCCCCCGATCCAGCCTCCCGTACAGTAGTCGAGGATGGGGTAGGTGCCCCCCGACACCACGTCTCCCGCCACCAGCACGTTCTGGCCGCGGAAGTAAACATAGATGTCCCCGTCGGTATGAGCCTGCGCCAGATAGCCGTACTCGATCGGCTCGTTGGCGAAGGTCATGGTGCCGGACTTGTAGTAAAAGGTCTGCGTGGGCCAGGCCTGCCGTGGGCGGGGCTCGTAGGTACGGTGCTCCCACTCCTCCCGGACCTCCGTGCCCAGCCACAGCCGGGTGTTCTCATGCGCGATGATGTCGGCGCCCGCGCCGCGCAGCCGCTCGTTCGCCCCGGTGTGATCCCAGTGCCAGTGAGTATTGAAGACGGTCCGGATGCGATCCCCGCCCGGCAGCGTGGCGAGCGTCTTCGTGAGCTCGCGAGAGTGCTCCGGTGCGCCGCAGTCCACGAGCAGCATGCCCTCGGGCCCGCTCAGGGCGACGACGTTGGCGCCCGCTCCGGAGATCACCACTAGATTGCCGCTCAGCCGGGTGATGGCCAGAGGCGGGCCGGCCTTATGGTGCGTGAACAGCCCGGCCGCCGCCCACCGAGAGCACGACAGTCCCGCGGCCCCTCCGGCGAGCGTCGTCAGAAATCGCCGGCGTCCGTACGCGGTCCGCATCCTCACCGTATGCCCACCCTCCCTCATGCTGTGCTGTCCACTGCCCTCGGTAACACATACCCCGTAGCCGGTCAACGCGATCGTCTCCGGTAGTCGATCGGGACCTATATATTGTATCCGCCGCAGCATGAATGGATCGTTGACCTTTCAACAGCCGATCGCCCATCGCCGTCGCACGGTCCGTGCCGGGCAGGCGGCTCAGCGCGCGGGCGACCCGCCCAGGCGCTGCCTCACGGCGCGCGTGAGATCCCTCACCTCCTCGATCCGCAGCGCCGCTGCACAGGCGAAGAACGCGGACCCGCCCGCGACGATCACCGCACCGAGCAAGACGAACTTGCGCCAGAAGTGCTCCGTCGCCCAGTCGGCGAGGAGGAAGTGCGCACCGGCCCAGCAGATCGCGGCGAGGACGACCGAGGCCGCGGCGAGCCTCGTGAGCAGGCTCAGCATCGTCCGCGACTCGAGCCGGCCGAGATGGCGGCGCATCAGCCAGTAAAGGATGAGGAAATTGCTCGTCGCGATGCAGGCCGTCGAGAAGGCGAGCCCGCGATGGCCCCAGTGCAGATGGAACGTGAACAGCCAGTTGAGAAACAGGTTGAGCCCGACCGCGATGAAGCTCACCACCATCGGGGTCTTGCGCTTGTCGATCGCATAGAACGCGTTGACGAGCACCTTGAGCGCCGCGTAGCCGCACAGGCCGATCGCGTAGAAGCGCAGATCGGCGCCCGCCTGCCCCGCATCGTAGGCGGTGAACTTACCGTGCTGGAACAGCAGGGAGATGATCGGCTCGGCGAGCAGCATGAGGCCGATGCTCGCCGGAATCGTCATGAGGAAGGCGAGGCGCATGCCGCGCGCGAGCTCGCTGCGAAACGCGCCGATGTTGCCGATCGCCACCATCCTCGAGAGGAGCGGCAGGGTCACCGTACCCAGTGCGACGCCGAAGATCCCGAGCGGGAGCTGCATCAGCCGGAAGGCGATCGACAGCCAGAACGTCCGGCCGTCGCCGAGCTTCGAAGCGAAGATCGAGTTCACCAGCACGTTGACCTGGGTCGTGCTGGCCGCGATCACCGAGGGGCCCATCAGGCGCAGGATCGCTTTGACGCCCTCATCGCGCCACGCGAAGTCCGGACGGAACGTATAACCGATCCCGCGCACCGCCGGCAGCTGCACGGCGAACTGCATCGCCCCTCCGACCAACGTGCCGACCGCGAGGCCGACCAGGGCCTTCGGCCCGAAGCTGGGATCGAGCCACCAGCCGAGCGACACGCCCACGGTGATCGCGCCCAGGTTGAAGAAGCTCGAGGCCATCGCCGGCACGCCGAAGACGTTCTTGGCGTTGAGCATTCCCATCGCGAGCGCCGCGAGCGACACGAGCAGGATGAAGGGGAACATGACGCGCGTCAGGCTCACCGTGAGGGCGGCTTTGGCGCCGACAAAGCCCGGCGCGAGCACGGCAACGAGCCACGGCGCGAAGAGGATTCCGGCGAGGCTGATCAGGCTCAAGGCGATCACGGCGAGAGTCGCGACCTTGTTGGCGAGCCGCCACGCGGCCGCGTCGCCTTCCACCACGGTCGTCTTGCTGAACGTCGTGACGAAGGCCGTCGAGAGCGCGCCCTCCGCGAACAGGTCGCGGAGCAGGTTCGGAATCCGAAACGCGATGGTGAACGCGTCCATCAGCCGTCCACCGCCGAACAGCGCGGTGAAGATCTGATCACGCACGACGCCGAGAATGCGGCTGCACAGCACGTACAGGCCGACCGTCCCGGCCGCCCGGGTATTGAACTTCGTCACGCGATGTTCGGCCGCTGCCGCAGGCGCCGCGACGGGCCGTGGATCAGGGCTCAAGCTAGCTGAGAAATATCCCTTAACGAGTTGATTTTCAAGACATGCTTGGGACGAGCCAGGCTACCGCGCCGCTCGGGCGAGTGGCCCGGTCGCGTGTCGCATTACGGCAATGTAATCGGCTCCGGGGTTAACTGCAGCGTCCAGCGGCCGTTAGCTTACCGTGAGGGGGAGCATCGTCTCACGGCAGACCGGGGTTTTTCGGACGCATTCGCCGGTCCATATTTGTCCAGTGACGATGCGAGCGGGGACTGCCCATTGCATCCCCGCTCGCCCCTCAGTCCGGCGTCAGGGGTGCGGCGGGGCGTTCGCCGCGATCCGGCTGAAGGCGCCGATGTGGATCAGCGCCTCACGATCCTGCTCCTCGCTGTTGACCGCCGCCCGGACCCGCAAGATATCCCGTCGGGCGACGAGGCCGACGAGCTCGGGCGTCGGGCCCGAGCGGCGCAGGATAGGAATGCGCCCCACCTGAGTCTCGGCCATCCGATCCGCCAGCCGACCGACGAGCTCATCCTCGTACCCGACGACCGGTTCCCGTCCAACCAGGTGCTCCGCCAGGGTGCCCGGGGCGGGGTGTCCGTTGACCAGCCAGGAGAGCGCATCGGTGCGCGAGACCATGCCGACCAGCTGCCCGGAGGCGTCGACCACGGGGTAGCTCTTGTGCCGTCTCGGGGCGTTGGGATCCGTGAAGAACTTGACGACCTCGGCGAGCGGCATCTGCGCCGGAAGCGTGTCGACCGGCTGCGCCATGATCTCCTGCACACGCATCAGCTCGAACGGATCGACGGTGTACTCGCGCGAGATGTGATAGCCGCGCCGGGCAATCTTCTCGGTGAGAATGGATCGCTTGAGCAGCAGCACGGTCGTCGTGTAGGCGCTCGTGGAGGCGATCGCGAGCGGCACCATCGCACTGAAGTCGTGCGTGAGCTCCAGAGCGAAGACGAGTCCGGTGAGCGGCGCGCGCATCGTGCCGCCCATGACGGCCGCCATGCCGAGCAAGGCCCAGAACGGCGCATCGCCCACCGGGAACACACCGCCGAGCAGCTGGCCGACGACCCCTCCCATGATCAGCAAGGGCGCGAGCACGCCTCCCGAAGTGCCGGACCCCAGGGCGACGGCCCAGATGACCGACTTGACGAGCAGGAGCCGCAGCGCCGTCGGGTCGTTGACCGTGCCCTGCAGCATTGCCCCGATGTTGTCGTAGCCGACGCCGAGCGCGTGCGGCTCGATCAGGCCGCCGATGCCGATGACGACACCGCCCAGCATCGGCCACCACATCCAGTGGATCGGCAGGCGCTGGAACCAGTCCTCCGACTTGTAAACCATCTGGGTGAGCGTGCCGGAGACGAGCCCTCCCACGATCCCGAGCGCGACGCTGAGCAGCAGCCCGATGAGGCCCACGGAGGGACTCGCGATCATGGGAAAGAGCGGACCCGCGCCGAGCAGCCACGGCCGCCACACAGCGGCGACGATGGACGCGACCGCGACTGGCACGAAGCTGCGCGGCTTCCATTCAAACAGCAGCAGCTCCACAGCCAGCAGGATCGCCGCGATCGGCGTGCCGAACGTCGCGCTCATGCCTGCCGCGGCGCCCGCGACCAGCAGAGTCTTGCGCTCCGCCGGCGACAAATTGAACATCTGGGCGAAGAGCGATCCGAGCGCGCCACCCGTCATGATGATCGGCCCCTCCGCGCCGAACGGGCCGCCGGTGCCGATCGAGATGGCCGAGGACAGCGGCTTCAGCACCGCGACCTTCGCATCAATCCGGCTGCGCCCGATGAGGATGGCCTCGATCGCCTCCGGGATGCCGTGGCCCCGGATACGCTCCGACCCGTATCGCGCCATGAGGCCGACCACGAAGCAGCCGGCGACCGGGACCAGCACCGTAGCGAGACCGAACGGACTGCCGCTCGGGTCGACGTGCGCTCCGCTCAGGTGGCCATAGTAGGCGAGATTGGTGACGACATAGATGAGGTGCAGCAGGGCCCACGCCGCTGCCGCGCCTCCCGTGCCCACGACAAAGGCCATCGCGGAGAGCACGAGCAATCGCCTGTCGGCGGTGAAGTCCCTGAGCGGCTGTCCGTGAGGCGGCGCCGCGTGGCGCTCCGGGTGGTTCGACTCAGGCTGGACGAGGGAGGGAGAAAGCACTGTCTTCGACATGGGCTCACTTGGGAATCAAAGGGGGTGGTAGCGTGCCATGAACGGCGCGCTTATTATATCGTAACACGATATTCTGTGAGGCAATTCATTGAACCGCCAGGCATCATGACCCGGAGCCCCTCCCCGAGCGCCGCGCCCCTCTCCAAGGCGGACTACGAGCTGCTCGCCGAGATTCGCTACGTTCTGCGGCGTTTCGGCGCATTCAGCGAGGAAGCCGCCCGCGGGGCGGCCCTCACCCCCCACCATCACCAGGCGCTGCTCGCCATCAAGGGCTACCCCGGCAAGGAAAGCCTGACCGTGGGCGAGCTCGCCGAGCGGCTCGGCGTGCGCCACCACAGCGTCGTCGGACTCATCGACCGCCTGGCATCGAGGGGCTTGGTGCGGCGCTGCACCGGGATCGAGGACCGCCGCCAGGTGCGCATCGAGCTCACACCCAAGGCGGAAGCCCTGCTGCGCGAACTGTCGCTCGCCCATCGCGACGAGCTCAAGCGGCTCGCGCCGCTCCTCGGGCCGCTCCTCGAGCAGCTGCAGAGTGCCTGAGCGCTGCGGCGCTCACCTCGCGGCCGCCAAGGCTCTGCTCGAACGGGCTGCACGTCCGGCGGCCAACCAGAGCACCCCGCACACCGCAACGGCCACCGGCACGATCAATGTCGCGACGCCCAGGGACGTGCGGTCGGAGATCGCCCCGATCAAGGGCGGTGAAATCACATCGCCCAGCAGGTGAATCATCAGTACGCTGAGCGCCACCGCGGACGCGCGCTCCCGAGGCGCGACCAGATTGACGATGGCCGAGTTGAGCGGGCCGGTCGACATGAAGAGCAGCAGCTCCGCGGCGACAATCGCCGAATAGTAGAGAGCCGGCGCCTGCGCCACGAGCGCAACGACGGCGAACGGCACCGCAACGAGCGCGGTCACCGCCGAGAGCCAGAAGTAGGCCTCGCGCGAGAACTTGAGCCAGTAGTCTCCGAGCCAGCCGCCGGCGAACGTCCCGATGAACCCCGTTGCGACGACGATCGCGCCGAACCCCGTCGTCGCCTGCTGGCCCGGGATGTCCCGCACGCGCTCGAGGAAGGTCGGCATCCAGAAGGCGAGACCGCCCACCGCAAAGGTGTACGCGGCATACCCGAGCACCGTGAGCCGGTACGCTGGGCGCTGGAGGAGCCGCCAGTAGACCGCGACGAAGCCCGGCTCACGGCCGCTCAGGGCGACCGGCTCCTCCTCCTGCACGCCGCGCGGCGGATCGGGCAGATGGAGCGACCAAGCAGCGAGCACGAGGCCGGGCACGCCTGCCACGAAGAAAGCCGCCCGCCAGCTGTACCAGTGAGCGACGAGGCCGCCCACGATGTAGCCGAGCGCCGAGCCGACCGGGATCGCCATGTAGAAGATGGCGAACACCCGTCCCCGGCTCTTCAGCGGAAAGTAGTCCGCCAGCAGCGCCGGCGAGATCGTGCCGTACGCCGCCTCGCCGATTCCGACGATCGCCCGGCCGATGAGCAGCTGCAGGTAGTTGCGCGCGATCCCGGAGAGGCCCGTTGCGAGACTCCAGATGAGCACTCCGACAGCCATCGTCCTGGTGCGCGAGATGCGGTCGCCCAGGACCCCGAAGAGCGGTGCGGTGAGCATGTAGACGACGAGAAATCCCGTCATCAGTGCGCCCGCCCGGAAGTCCGTGAGGCCCATGTGCGCCTTCTGGAGATCCGGCACGAGCGCGGAGACCACGTACCGATCGAGATAGTTGAGCAGATTGAGGACCGTGAGCGCCGCGAGGCCGCCCACCGCGAGCCGCCGGGCGACGGGCTCGGAGCGCCCGATGCCGCTCGGGACGATGGGCGGCTGCCCGTTCAGTGCCATCCTATTTTTCCGCCCCGGAAG
The DNA here is from genome assembly GCA_963849095.1 of uncultured Gammaproteobacteria bacterium. GTDB lineage: Bacteria > Pseudomonadota > Gammaproteobacteria > Steroidobacterales > Steroidobacteraceae > JASHUC01. The sequence goes on along the minus strand of CAWKGA010000008.1, from coordinate 395,410 downwards.
GCGCCGCAGGCTCAAAGTTACACCGTTGCCCTAGGCCGTACGGGGGCACATCATTGAATAAGTTCGTCTGGCCAATGAAGACAACTTCTGAGTGGAATAACATGGGAACGTCACCGAAGACTAGGCCAGCTACGCCTGATCGAACACGAATATCGGGGCCGGTCATTTTCGCGTTCACGAGAAATGTCTCCCGAAACCATTCCTTCGTCGAGTTGCCGGGACAAGGCTCCATAGCAGTCGAGCCACCGAATTTGTAAATCAACTGGACGAACACCTGCGGGCCGGGCGGCGCTGGTCGCTCCCCATCCGCGCCGAAAGCCGAAAGGACGTGGCCTCGCCATACCTGAAGGCCACCTCCCTGGTCAGCGAAGGACTTGGCACCCGCCCGTGAATGCTCAATTTGAAGCGCCGAGGAGTGTATGGAGGCCTCAGGCCCTCTGCCGACAGTCAATAACAGGCTGGTGATGAGCTCCAAATGCTGTCTCGGATTGAGTACCGTCCAGGGCAGACTCGAAAATCCTGGATATGACTCGAGGGAGGCCCGTGAGCATTGCGGCGGAAAACGGTTGAGTCGCTTGAGAAGGGCCTTACATAGCGCGGCGCCGGGTGCGTCCGGGCGGGTACTCGAAACCCAACCAGCGGCGCTGGCGATGGAAATGCTTCCGAAAAGACCAATCACAAATACTGCGAGAGAGTGCTTCAGGCCAGAGCCGGATGTTCGGCGGAACACGGCGTACATTTCTATCGCCCCTCTTCAAAATTGATTCTGCGCACGGTAGGTCTCAGCGCGGCGCCCGCGGGGAACTGGCCTCAGGAGAAGCGCGCGTCGAGCTCAGCCGGAAGGATTATGCCGGCACTACGGGGATGATGCCGCCTCGAGCGCCTCCAACCGCGGTCCCTCCACCCTGCCGATCTTGACCGAGGCGTCGTAGAGCACCACGCCGAACACGATGACGGCGATCAAGAGGGCGATCGAAGCCCTGATATGGCGGGACTCGAATCTTCGAAGGTTGGATGCGAATCCGATGAGGCCCAGCAGCGCGGCGACTACGATGATCGCGTCGACGCTCGCCCGCTGCCAGTAGCTACCTCCGAGATGCAGCCACATGCCGAACTCATCGAAGGTCAAAGCCATCGCGACGCCGTAGACGAACGCGGCGGCGCGCAGGCCCTTTCCCTGCGGCATGCGGAACAGGAGATACGCGCCCACGCCGGCGAGCAGGAAGATGCCGTAGTTGAGGTGGTGGACGTGCGTACCGCTCAGAAAGAAGTACATGTTCGGTATCCGGCGCGACATGATGAGGAGCACCACGACGCGCGAGGCGACGAACGTGAGGATGAATGCAAAGAGCGCTCGGCGACCGAGCTCGGACGACTGGGTGATCACGGGTTGCGACTCACGGGAGACCAGATAGCGCACCTGGCCATTCTAAAGGCACCTTTACTTTAGTCATGGCCATTCTAATTCTACTGTGGCACATAATTTCATTGCGTAGCGTACACTGCACCGACTATTTAAAGTAAATTCTAGGTACGCTATGGATATGGAATCGCGGTTTCAACGATTTTCCGCAACGATTACGGCTGTGTTGGCACACGTGGATCGCGTGAAGCCGGCGAGTTTGTATTTGCAGGGATTGATCATGCCGGGGGATCGAAAGAGTGTAGAACCGATGGCGGCGCGGCTGCGTCCTCAGGCCGTTGAAGCCACTCACAACTCGATGCATCACTTGGTGGCGAACTCCCCGTGGAGCGATTCGGCGGTGCTGGAAGCGGTGGCCGCAGAGTTGGTGCCGCAATTGACGAAGGAGCGCGAGGAGCCGGTCTTTTGGATTCTCGACGACACCGGGATGGCCAAGAAAGGCACCGAGTCGGTGGGCGTGGCGCACCAATACTGCGGGCAGCTGGGTAAGCAGGAGAATTGCCGCACGGCGGTGAGTCTGACGCTCGCCACGAAAGAGGGCAGCGTTCCGCTGCAGTATCAACTGTATCTGCCGAAAGAATGGACTGACGATCCGGCCCGCTGTCGAGCGGCCGGCGTACCGATACAGATCGGTTTTGCCACCAAGAATGAGATTGCCCGGCAACACGTGGCGGCCGCATTGGCCGCCGGCACGCCGCGGGGCATCGTGCTGAGCGATGCGGCGTATGGAGATGAGGCGGGGTTTCGCGATTACCTGACGCAGGAAAAACTCTTGTATGCCTTGGGCATTCGTCCGGCCACCGGTGTGTGGTGGGGCAAGCATCAGCCGGGGCCGACACCGGCGCCGGCGGCGCGGGGTCGCGCCCGAACGCGGCTCGTGCGCGATGAAGCGCATCAACCGATCGCGGTGAAGGCGTTGGCCTTGGCACTGCCGAAAGGAGTGTATCGAACGATCACGTGGCGTGAAGGCACGAGCGAGCCGCTCAGTTCGCGCTTTGCCCGCGTGCGGGTCACGACGGCGCATGAGAATCAGCCCCGCGAACCGGAGTGGTTGGTGATCGAGTGGCCGCTGAATGAAGCGGAACCCACCCGTTACTTTCTCTCGACACTGCCGCACGCGACCTCCTTCAAAACCTTGGTGAACACGATCAAAGCACGCTGGCGCATCGAGCGCGATTACCAGGAGCTGAAACAGGAAGTCGGCCTGGGACAGTATGAAGGACGCAACTGGCGCGGCTTTCATCATCACGCCACCTTATGCATTGCGGCGTATGCCTTTCTGATGATGGAGCGGTTGCGCGGCCTGGATAAAACGCCGGTGGACATGAAGCGGCTGAAGTATCCGAAATATTCGGCGAGCGCGCCGTTCGCACCCATGCAAAGACATGTGCCCTGGTCGATCGCCACCATCCGTTTTCGGTTGGCCGGAATGATTGCTCACACCTTGGGTCTGAACATGGTGGGTGGCCGCGGTGCGCGAAAAACTGCATGAAATTTCCTGCCACAGTAGAACTAAAGTGGGCTTTACTTTGGCCAAGTGCCACAGCCCGTTCCGCTCAGGGCCTGTCATCGACGTTCGGATCAAAGTGCTGCATGGCGGGGTCCTTCCGCACGCTGTCCCAGTGCTCGGCAATCAAGCCATGCTCAATCCTGAACAGGTCGAAGTGCGTCCCGGCGTACTTTTGCCCTGGCTTCTCCGGATCGGGCGCATACGTGACCGTCGCCACCATCACGAGATCCCCTTCCGCCACGATGGCGACTACCGGAAACGTGATCGTCGACTCGATCGGGCGCACCGGGCGCGTCTGCTTGATGTAGGCCACCAGTGAATTACGGCCGCTCGCAACGTTTGGATTGTGCTGGATATAGCTCTCGGTGAAGTACCGCGGCGCAAGGTCGGTGTGCCCGCCCTGGATGATCGTCCGCCACATGTCGAACACGAGCTTCTTGTTCGCGGCGAGCTTAGCGTCTTCGCTCTGCAGCAGTCCCGCTTGATCGGGCGCCGCCTCCGGAGGCACATCAGCGCGTGCCATGCCAGTCCCGCCAAATGACGCTCATTTGGGTTCTCACGAGTCTCTCCCGGCCGTACTCCACGCGGAGAGGTTAGGTTGGAGGAGCGGCGATGTCTACGGCCGATCGCGCCCGAACCTGTCGAGCGCACCAGTGCAAATCCACGAAGTATCGCGAACATTAAGCGTTGTAAATTAGTATATTATATGTACTTTCTGATGTAATCTCAAGAGAGCGCTGCGAGCGATACGCGATATCGGGCCGTGATCGATACAGTCGCCCTCCCCCATTTGCACACCCGTGCGACTCGCCTATCATGGCCGCCGCTCTCGCGGCATCACGACGAGAATATTGGGGGACTTATATGGACGAGCAAACACCGAACCGGCGGCAGATCCTCGGCGGCCTGGCAGCGGCGGGCGCGGCCGGCCTGTTGGGCGCTCTCGATGCGCCCAGCGCGGCGGCGCAGGCGGCGCCTACTGTCCCCAACGTTGGCGTTTCACAGGCACCGCCGATCACCGACGTGAAAGACAAGGTCGCCTACATCACCGGCGGCTCGAGTGGCATCGGCCTCGGCATCGCGCGCGTGTTTTACGAGGCCGGCATGAAGGTCGTGATCGGCCACCTCGACGAGCACCACATTGGCGACGCACTCAAGCAGTTCCCACCCCATGATCCGCGAGTCTATGCGGTCAAGCATGACGTCATGGACCGCGCCGGCTGGGAACGCACCGCTGACAAGATCGAGAAAAAGTTTGGCGCGGTGCACGTCCTCGTCAACAACGCCGGCGTCGGACTGCAGGCCCCTGTCAGCACCGGCACCTACAAGGACTGGGAATGGGGTCTCGGTGTGAATCTCTGGGGACCGGTCTACGGCATCCACACTTACGTTCCGCGGATGATCGCGAGCAAGGAGGGGGCGCAGATCGTCACCACTACCTCGACCAGCGGCATTCTGCCGGGCAGCGGTGCTGGGATCTACACCGTCTCCAAGATCGCAGCCGTCGGGCTCATGGAGGAGTTGCGACTGGAACTGCGCAACACCAACATCGGAACCTCCGCCTTCATTCCCGGCCTGACCGCCACCAACATCGGCCAGAGCGAAAGCTATCGGCCGCAGTCCCTGAAGAACCAAGGACCGCCTGCCGTCGCACCAGGCGCGCCGCCGCGGCGTGCCCTCCGGGCCGGTGGGCCGCGGCGCCGTCCGGCCTTCCGCGGCTTCACGGAAGGCAGCCCAGCTGCGCACCGACCGATGGACCCGGTGGTGGCCGGTCGATTTGTGCTCAATGGCATCCTCAACAACGATCTGTATATCGTCGCCGAGCCGGAGTACCGCGCGGGTGTCGAGGCGCGATGCAACGCACTGCTCTATTCGATGAACCCGTTCAAGCCACTGCCGCAGCAACTGTACAGTCCGAACGTTTACCGGACACAGATCTACCTGCAGGAAATCGCGCATCGCAAGACGACGCAGGACCGCGACATCGCCGGAACGTGACGCTCGAATCGGACGCCTCCATGCTCGGCGTCCGTAACCCTGCTGGGACGTAACGCCCGCCAAAACGACGAGAGGCTGCGGTTTCCCGCAGCCTCTCGTTTCGTTCCCTCGATTTACCTCGAATGAGGTTACGCGCGATCGATCACTCGCCTTCCGTGCCTATCGCATAGGCGGTTTCGCCGTGCACCGCATCGTCTCCCACCTTCAGGACCGCGTCGTCCATGCGCAATGGCGTGATGAACGAGATGACCTTGAGGATGATGATGGTCGCGATGATGTTGTACACGATGATGAAACCCGCTCCCTCAGCCTGAAGGATGAACTGATGGAAGTTGCCGTAGAGCCAGCCCGTCACATTGACCCCGGGCGCATCCTTGCCGGTGCCGATGTACTCGAGCATCGCCGGGTTGGCGAGAATGCCCGTCAGCAGTCCACCCATCAATCCAGCAACGCCGTGAGTGGAAAACACACACAGCGTATCGTCCACTTTCTGCATCATCTTGGTCTTCTGGAGCTTGTTCATCGCAAGCCACGGGATGATCCCGGCGCATACGCCGATGATGATGGCGCCCCAGCCATCGACATAGCCGGCGGCAGGAGTGATGGCCACCAAGCCCGCGATCATTCCGTTAACCGCCCCGAGGACCGACGGCTTGCCATAGGCCATCTTGTCCATCAGCGTCCAGACGATGAGACCCACTGCGGTGGCCGTGTTCGTGTTGAGCACCGCCGCGCCGGCGTCTGCGTTCGCGAAGTACGGGTCGCCGCCGTTGAAGCCGTTCCAACCCAGCCACAGGATACCGGCACCGATGAGTGTGACCAGCAGGCTATTGGGCGGGAAGTGCTCACGATCCTGGGCCAAGCGTGGCCCGACCATCCATGCGGCGGTGAATCCGGATACTCCGGCCGCGAGATGGATGACGTATCCGCCCGAGAAGTCTGCGACACCCTTGGCCGCGAGCCAGCCTCCACCCCAGAGGCTAAACGCTCCGACGGTATAGACGAGTGTCATCCACACTGGGCAGAAGATCACCCAGGCCTTGAAACTCATGCGTCCCAGCACCGAGCCGGCAAGGATGATCACCGTGATTGCCGCAAACACGAACTGGAAGAAGATGAGCGTCGCCATGGGAAACGTGATCGGTGGCATTCCCGAGGCTGCCGCCGGAATTGTCGCTTGGCCCGTGGTGAACAGGGCGGACGTTGCCAATTGCGGCTTGCCTAAGAACGGGAACCATTGGTTTCCGAACGACATGTTGTAATCGAACAAGACCCAGACGATCAGGACCGACGCGAATGCGTAGATCGACATGAAGGCGGAATTGATCGCCCATTTCTTCTTGACGATTCCGCCGTAAAGGACTGTCAGCCCGGGAATGCTTTGCAGCCCGACGAACGTCGCGGCCGCCAGCTGCCAGGCATTGTTCCCGCTGTCCAGCCATTGTGGTGATGGTATGAGCGCCATTCTCTCCCCTCCGTTTTTCTGGTGTGGGTTACTAACTTTCGCGCCGTCGCTCCGAACGACGACGCACGCATTGCACCGATCGAGTCGCTAACGGATGACTCACAAGCAAGTATTACGCCATCCGGCCAGACTCCCATCCGTGCGTCGTTCCATCCGGTTTTCCACAGACTTAAAACGGTAATAAAATAAGCACTTGCGACGAAGCCCAATCATCGGTAGCGTCGAGACAGCAAACCGGACGGACAGGGGGCATGCTCACATATGGTGCAGAAGAGGATCCAGGCCGTCCCAAATTGGTGCGACGCTCTTTCGGGGCTCGGGCAGAAGGGCTTTGATCATGGACGACGCTCCCGCACACCGATGGCCGCTGCCCGGCAGCTAACGGCCGGGATCGCCATGATGATTGCCGGCATGGCCGTTCTCGGCGGCGGCGCCGACGCCGCGCAGCTCGGCGAGCGCACGATCAGTTGCACCAACCCGGCGAGCGGCACGACCTGGCAGATCCGGATCGACTATGCGAGAAGCACGGTGGATTCCAATCCAGCCCGAATCAGCGACACGAAGATCTCTTGGCATGACGCCAAGGACGGTGGCAACTACACGCTCGATCGGAAGTCCGGACGTCTCACCGTGGTCGTCGCGTCGAGCACGGGCGGCTATTTCCTGTACGACCAGTGCAAGCTCGAGGGCGGACGCTGAACGCTGCAGAATCAGACGGACGGTCCCAGAGCCTCGGCGGCGTCAAGGCGAGCGTCGGCTTCAGCTCCGAGACCGGGCCGCGTAGTCACAACGAAGACTTCGTCGGGGCCGTCTTCGCCGCGGACGCGCAAGCGCCGCGCCGGGGCGTGGCGGCGGCAATCGCCGACGGAATCGCGAGCTCAAAGGGCGGTCGCGTGGCGTCCGAGACCGCCGTGCGCGGCTTTCTGGATGGATTTAGCGACTTTCCCGAGACCGTGGAAGTGCGGCGTGCGGCGGCCAGAATCGTCGATTCGCTCAACAGCTGGATCCATTCCGAGGGTCACAACAATCCAGCGCTCGCCGGGATGGGATGCACCTTCACGGCACTGGTGCTGCGCGGCCGGATCGTCCACTTGCTGCATGTCGGGGATACGCGTGCCTACCGGCTTCGCGGCGATCGCCTGTCCTGCCTGACTACCGACCACGCGCGAGAGACCGGCGTCCTCTATCGCGCGCTCGGAGTCGAGTCTGAGGTGCGTCTCGACTACTCGAGCCAGCCGCTGGCGTTGCACGACCGCTTCCTCCTGTGCAGCGACGGCGTGCACGCGTTCCTGACGGACGAGAGCATCACGGACATCTTGCGCGGTCGCTCCGCTCCGGAGGATTCCGCTCGAGCGTTGGTCAAGGCCGCGCTCGAATCCGGCGGCGATGACAATTGCACCGCATTGGTGATGGACGTGGTCGGGCTACCGTCCGCGGAATCAACCGACGTTGGGACCGTCATCGAGCAACTGCCGCTGATCCCAGCGCCTCTCGGCGGCGAGACGATCGATGGTTTTGTGCTCAAAGCGCTGCTGTCAGACGGTCGATACACCCGCCTGTTCGGCGCCGTGGACGAGACCGACGGTAGCGATGTGGCGTTGAAGTTCCCCAAACCCCCGGCTGCCTCCGTCGCCACTCTCCGCGCCGCCTTCGTACGCGAGGCGTGGGCGGGCGCACGCGTGTACAGCCCCTGGGTCGGCCGTGTCATCGAGCAGCCCCCCGGACGGCAAACTTGCCTGTACACGGTCATGCCGCTCTATCAGGGCGAGCTTCTCGAGACGCGCATCGCGCGCCGTCCGATGCTGGGGCTCGAGGAAGGACGGAATATCGCCATCAAGCTGGCCCGGGCCGCGGCGGCGCTTCACCGCCATGGCATCATCCATCGCGACATCAAGCCCGATAACGTGATCCTCGAGAGTGAGGGATCGCTGAAGCTCGTCGATCTCGGCGTCGCACGTGTATCCGTGCTGGAGGATTTCCCGCCCGAGGATATTCCCGGTACTCCCGCCTACATGGCGCCCGAAATGTTCGCGGGTGAACCGGGCAATGAGGCCACCGACATCTATGCCCTCGGCGTCACCTTGTTCTTCGCCTTCACGGGAGAGTTCCCGTACGGCAATTCCGACGCCACCGGGCAACCGCGCCGCGACCGGCCGCAGGAATTCTCGGTACTGCGCCCGGATCTGCCCGCCTGGGTCCAGGTGGTTCTCGAGAAGGCGATCGCCGTCGACCCGCACGAGCGCTTCCCTGACATGAGCGAATTCGCGCTGGAGATGGAGGCGGGCCCGACCCGCGTCGCGACCGCCGTTCGCCGGCCGCAAACGCTCCTCGAGCGCCACCCGGTCCGATTCTGGCAGGGTGTGGCTGCGTTGCTGGGACTGGCGCTCATCCTATCGCTGGTCTGGCGTTGAGGTGAATGGCGAGCCGTCGCCGAGGCCGGGTCGAAGTTGAAGCGGCGCGGCGTCGCAGCCCGCATTATTCTGCCGGTTCTGATGCGCCGAAGAGTCGATGATCAAACCGATAACGGCGATGCGCCAGAATGCGAACACGCCCGAACTCGCGATGCACCGGATTGAGCAGGACGTTTCGATCGGTCTCGCTGTGGATGGACGGAACCCGCAGTGCGGCGCTCCGTGCCGATTCGAGCCACTCGTCGCCGACCGCTCGGGACGTTTCGGTGTGTGGGACGGCATCCCATCCCAGGGGAAGCGCCTCCGCGGCCAGCTCGGCGATCACCTCATCCGGTACCTCGATCGTGTGCATGACGTACCGCGACCGCGGAACGTACGATCCGAGGTGCACTCGCAGCTCGAGCACTGCAAGAGCTTCCGAGCTGGCGCAGTAAACGACGCGATGACCCTGGCTGTGCCAGCGACCGGCGGCACCGAGACCGCCCTGCCCGTCCAGAACGTCCTTGGCGTAGATCTCCTTGCAGAGCCTGAACACGTGCACGGCGCCGGCCCTGATCTCGGGGTCAGGCGAGAAGGCTGTGCTCGATCTGGTTCAGCAGTCCCGTCACCTGGTGCCGGCCAAGCTCGGTGGACAGGAACTGCTGGGGCGGACGTCCCTGCAAGGCAAACTGTGGCTCGCCGAGCCACCCGATCGCGGTCGCTCGGTCGCCGAACACGCGCTCCGCGAGAGCGTAGACGGATACGACGGCATACAGCCGATCACTGAGATCGGCGGGCAGGCGAGGGGAAGCCTTCAGGCGCGTGAGAGTACGACCCCCGACCCCCAGGAGCTCGGCGACCTCCTCGTCCGCGAGTCCGGTCGCCCGTTTGAATCGCCTGAGCGTCATGGATGGCAATCCGGCGCGCAGGGCCTTCAGGAGCTTCATGGGATCGCGCTCGGGGATTGAAGTTCCAAGGAGTGTCGCTGCGGACATCGTGTACCACCCTCGCCAAATGGCTACACCATACTCGCCATCTGGCGATAAGGCAAACCACGGGAATTCCGGGACCGGCACGCGCGCCGCACAGCGGGCGAGTTGAGCGAAAGTGCGTGTTCTTGCGTGTGATTAATTGGTGGGGCGTGACGGAATCGAACCGTCGACCAGCGGATTAAAAGTCCGATGCTCTACCGACTGAGCTAACGCCCCGCCTCCGAGGGGCGCGCATGATACTACAGACCGCGCGCAGGTCGCTCGAACCGCCAGGGCAGCCGGGGTCAGCGAGTTCTGGCGCTGTGGCTCGCTTCTCTAGCCCTTTCGGCCAGATAGTCGGCCGCATCCACTGGGTTCGACGCGACCGGCCCGGCTGGCGGCGTCTCCTCCGAGGCGGCGGCTTCGGGCGAGTGCGTCACGGCGGCCGTCTTGGGCGCCGGAGCGGGCGATGTCGTTGTCCAAGGAGAACGGCTCGGCTCAGGCGTGAGTGGTTGGATGACCCTGGTTCTCTCGGGCCGCCCAGGGGTGCTCATATGGATCGCTGTTCTGCCGAGAGGCCATCGACCCTCCTGCCACGACAGGATCGAGAAGGTCACCAGGAAGCTGACGATCACCAACGCCACAGGAATGATTGAACGTTTCATGGGGCACATCGAAAGCTCGAGCGTTGCGAATCATCTCACAGCGTCTCGTAGGCTACGGAGCGTATCCCTTGTTCATGACGTTTTCTTGGCGAGGGCGCCGCGAGCGCGTTTCTCAGCCTGTCGAGGCCCGCGGCCCGTCACGGACGTGTAACGGAGCGAGCCTAGCCTGCTTCGTTTTCCCCGTTGTCGCCGCCGAGTGCGAGGAAGCGGTCGACGCATGCTGGAATCTCCATCGCGCCCGCGAGGCGGGCCGCCGCTCGCGGCGCGTCGCTCGGAGCGTCGCCTCGTGGCCGCCGTGTGCCTGTTTGCGCTCGCTCTTGGTTTCACAGGTCGAGCCGCCGCGAAGGATCCGTCGCACGGGTGCTCGCGACCTGCGCCCGGGAGCGCGGTGCCGGAACCGAAAGACCTGCGCAGTCGCGACGGCGTCCTGAAGCTCGACCTGAGCATCCGCGACTTTGAGGAGAAGGACGGCTCGGTTCGCTACTGCTATCTGCTTGCCGACGGAACGCAATCCCCGACGCTGCGCCTGCATCCCGGTGACCTGCTCATCCTGCATCTCACGGATCGACTGGTCGCATTCGATACCGCCGTCGCAGCCGCGCACCCGATGCAGGGTTCTGGCTCGACCGGCCAGTCTATGAAGATGACGATGCACATGCAGCCGGACTCCTCCGACCCGTGCACCCGCGGCGCGATGACCGCCGTTGCGACGAACATTCACTTCCACGGACTCACCGTGCCGCCGGTGTGCCACGAGGACGACGTGCTCACCACGTCGATCCTGCCGGGCGATCCGCCGTTCGAGTACCGCTTCCGCATCCCGGAGAACGAGCCTCCGGGCCTTTACTGGTACCACCCCCACATCCACGGCTTCAGCAAGGTGGAGGTACTCGGCGGCGCCTCCGGCGCGCTGATCATCGAAGGCATCGAGCCCGCCAACCCCGCCCTTGCAGGCTTGCCGGAACGCGTGCTCGTGATCCGCGATCAGGACCTGCTCAACCCGAACGCACCGCCCTCGAAGTCCGAGCCCGTGGTCCCGAAGTTCCTCATCGACCGTGATGGAGACACCGCGAACAACGGCACTGGCTTCGGGCGGCCGGCGAAGGATCTGTCCGTCAACTTCGTGCCGGTGCCGTACCCGGACTATCCGCCGGCGCGCATCACGATGAGGCCGCGCGAGCGGCAGCTCTGGCGCGTAGTGAATGCATCGGCCATCACCTACCTCAATCTCGCGGTGCTGTTCCGCCTCGACCCGCAGCGGCTCGGGATCGTTGCAATCGACGGCGTTCCACTCCACTACGGCGGGAGCCCGTCGCCACCGATCGTCTGGGTGGACCACATCGGCTTGCCGCCCGGAGCCAGAGCCGAGTTCGTCATCGACGGACCTCCGCTCGGTGTTCCCGGATTGTTCGTGACCCGGACGGTCGATACGGGACCGGGCGGCGAAAACGATCCGAACCGCGCCCTGGCGTCCATCACCGCCGCGAACGATGCCCCGGAGCCGCGGTCGAGATTGCCATCCGACCCCAAGCCCTTGTCGTCTCCGACGCTGTCCCTGGCTCGGGGACGTGAAGCCGGTGCGGGTGAGAAGGCTTTATTTCTCGGAAAAGCTTCAGAACCCGAACGATCCGACCAGTGCGACCGAGTTCTACCTCACGGTGGATGGGCAGACGCCTCAGGCATTCGATCCCCACTCACCCCTGCCTAACATCGTGGTCAAACAAGGCGACGTGGAGGACTGGATCATCGAGAACCGCTCCGCCGAGCTGCACGCCTTTCACATCCACCAGCTCCATTTCGAGCTGGTGGACTGGAACGGCGTTGCGGTCCACGAGCCCTTCCTCCGCGACACCGTCAACGTGCCCTACTTCAACGGCCGGACGCTCGCGTATCCGAGCGTGCGGCTGCGCATGGACTTTCGCGATCCAAACATCGTCGGCACCTTTGTCTATCACTGCCACGTTCTCGATCACGAAGACGGCGGCATGATGGGAGCCATCCGAGTCGAGCCGGCGAGTGCGGGCACGCGAATTGCTTCCTCTTCAACTTCTGACGCGACCCCGCGACCTTAACGTCCGCACTTCGGCCGAGACGGCACACGCGTCATCTGCCGATCACATCGCGGCAACAATCATTCACTAAAAAGTACGTGCCGGAACGGCCGGCTACAGGTCTCATGAGGGAGAAGCGTTATGAGCAACCCGAGCATTGGGTCTCACTTGCTGCATGGTTTGCGCGTCGTAATCGGCTCGCTGGCGCTGTTGCAGCTTTCGGTCGGTCCGGCACTCGCGAGCGTCGGGGACTCGGTTGCGAGTTCGACCCCCGCTTCGGGCTGGGCCCCGTCGCCCGACAACAACACAGTCACTCCGATCAAGCACGTCATCGTCATCATCGGCGAGAATCGCAGCTTCGACCACGTCTTCGCGACCTTCGTGCCGAAGACACCGGGCGTGACGGTCCACAACCTTCTCTCCGAGGGCATCATCGCCCTGGATGCCAACAAGAACGCGATTCCGGGCCCCAACTTCGAGAAGGCGCATCAGCTCGCCGCCTCCGACTTGGGCACGAGCGATCCGTTCCTGCTGAGCCCCCCGACGCAGGAGTATCCGAGCGACCAGTTGCCCGCTCCGCTCGTCGGTGGGCCGAAGGTTTCCTACATTCCGAACGAGTGCGGTTCGAGCACGCCGATCGCCGAGTGCGCGGCAAGCCTGACGCTCGCGCAGCAGTCCGAGAGCGGTCTGCCGCAGTCCTACTACGTGGATCTGCTTACGGGTGGCACGGGCCAGACCTCCAAGACACCGGATCAGCGCATCAGTGACGTGAACTCGCTGCCGGCGGGCCCCTTTCAGCTCACCAACGGCTCGACGTTCGTCTACGACGACTACGCCGCGAGCCCGGTTCACCGCTTCTATCAGATGTGGCAGCAGTTGAACTGCAGCATCGAGCGGTCGTCGCCGGATAACCCTTCGGGCTGCAACGGGAATCTCTTCTCGTGGGTCGAGGTGACCGTTGGAGCCGGCACGGACGGCGTCACGCAGCCGGCTCTCTGCAACCCCGAGAGCCCGACCAAGGGATGCTTCAGCACGAACTACCTGCCGGGTGCCGCAACGACCGGCGAGGGTTCGACCGCTCTCGGCTTCTACAACGTGCAGAAGGGCGACGTGCCGTACTTCACGAGCCTCGTCAATCAGTACGCGATGAGCGACAACTTCCACCAGTCCGTCAACGGCGGCACGGGCGCGAACCACATCATGTTCGGCCACGGCGATGCGATCTGGTTCAGCGACGCGAACGGCAACCCGGCCTCGCCGCCGAACGGCACGCAGGTGTACACCGGCACCCCGGACGCCGGGGTGGTGAATGAGGTAGAGAACCCCGATCCGGCGTCCAAGACGAACAACTGGTATTCGGAAGACGGCTACGGCGTCAGCTACAACGCGGGCTACCCTCCACCCTATACCAGCTCTCCGGTGTACGGCGGCGGATCGTACAGCGACTGCTCCGATCCCAATCAGCCCGGCGTCCGCCCGATCCTCGATTACCTCGCGAGCCTGCCCCGGCCGATCGATCCACGCTGCGAGCCGGGCCACTACTACCTGCTCAACAACTACAACCCGGGATAGTTCGGCAACGGCAAGAACGCCTACACCGACAACAATCCGGCCAACACGCCGTTCACGATTCCGCCGTCATCGACACCCAGCATCGGCGACGACATGAACGCCCACGGCATCTCGTGGAAGTACTACGGGGACCAGTGGAACAACTACGTGAACGACCCGTACCAGCTCAACTACGGTACGGCGGGACCTACGGCGGACGAGTACTGCAACATCTGCAATCCGTTCCAGTACGACACCTCGATCATGTCGCATCCGGATGAGGTGGCGGCGCACATCCAGGATTCGGTGAACCTGTATTCCGACATCACGAACGGCACGCTGCCCGCCGTATCGATCGTCAAGCCGAGCGGCTACACCGACGGGCACCCGTCGTCCTCCAAGCTCGACCTGTTCGAGGGATTCGTCCAGAAGATCGTCGATCAGGTCGAGGCCTCACCCTACGCCCGCGACACCGCCATCTTCATCACCGAAGACGAAGGCGGCGGCTACTACGATTCGGGCTACGTGCAGCCTCTCGACTTCTTCGGCGACGGCACGCGCATCCCGCTCATCCTCGTATCGCCATACGCCAAGCACAGGTACATCTCGCACGTCTACACGGATCACGTGTCGATCCTCAAGTTCATCGAGCGCAATTGGCACCTGCCCCCGGTGTCGTATCGCAGCCGTGACAATTTCCCGGATCCGGTGACGGCGCCCGGCAACCCCTACGTGCCGCTCAACACTCCGGCCATCGGCGACCTGTTCGACCTGTTCGACTTCTGGCCGGGACAGGGGCCGGGCGGCGGGTCACACTGAGCACACCGCGGACGAAAAGGGCCGCCGCTTCCCGCAGAGAGCTCCCGCGCAAGAGGAGCCGCGGGGGGCGGCGGCCCGATATCGGGGGCGCTGGGCGTGCCTGGGTGCGCGCCCAGCGCCCAGCGCGCGAGACTTCCTGATTCGCTATGATCTCGGCGCTCGGGGCGCGCACCCCGACCCGAGGTTCCCTTCTTGAATGTCACCGAAGCGATCGAAACTCGCATGAGCTGCCGTGCCTTTCTCGGCACGCCCGTGCCCCATGCCGCGGTCCGCGAGATCCTCACCACCGCGAGCCGCGCCCCCTCCGGCGGCAACCTCCAGCCGTGGTACGTCCACGTCCTCAGCGGCGAGCCGCTGCGGGAGCTCATCGAGCGCGTCCGCGCGAAGACCGGGGCCCACCCGCTCGGTGAGGGCACGGAGTACAACATCTACCCTCCGAACCTCAAGGAACCGTACCGCTCGCGCCGCTTCAAATGCGGCGAGGACATGTACGCCTTGGTCGGCATCGGGCGCGAGGAGCGGGACCGGCGCCTCGAGCAGTACGCGCGCAACTACGAGTTCTTCGGTGCGCCCGTGGGCCTGTTCTTCACCATCGACCGCATCATGGGTCAGGACCAGTGGTCGGACGTGGGCATGTTCATGCAGAGCATCATGCTCCTCGCGCGGGAGCGCGGACTGCACACCTGCCCTCAGGAATCCTGGGCCGGGTGGCACCAGACGGTCGGGGAGTTCCTCGGGATACCGCCCGAGCGGATGCTCTTCTGCGGCATGGCGCTCGGCTACCGCGACGAGTCCGCCCCGATCAACCGAATGCACACGGAGCGGGTTCCGCTCGAGGAGTTCGCCAGCTTCCGAGGATTCGAGAGCGGGCGCGCGGAGCCGCCGGATCAGCGCGGCTGATAGCGCGTCGGATCGGCGATGCCCGCGGATTCGAACCCGGCGCGGCGGATGCGGCAGGCATCGCAGCGCCGGCAGGCGCGTCCCTGCTCGTCGGCTTGATAGCACGACACGGTCAGACTGTAGTCGAGGCCGAGCCGCACACCCTCCCGGATGATCTCAGCCTTCGACCACTCGACGAGCGGCGCGTGGACGCGGCAGGGGTTGCCCTCCACGGCGGCCTTGGTCGCCCGGGCGGCCAGCCGCTCGAACGCCGCGATGAACTCCGGCCGGCAATCGGGATATCCGCTCCAGTCGACGGCGTTCACGCCGATGAAGATGTCGCGCGCGCCGAGCACCTCGGCCCACCCGAGCGCGAGGGCCAGCATGAGTGTGTTGCGTGCGGGAACGTAGGTCACCGGGATGCCGCTCGTCGGAGCCTCCGGCACGGCGATTCCGGGGTCCGTCAGCGCCGAGCCGCCGATGCCGGCCAAGTCGACGTGCATCACTCGATGCTCACGCGCGCCGAGTGTCCGTGCCACGGTCGCCGCCGCGTTGAGCTCGGCGGCGTGCCGCTGTCCGTACTCGACGGATAGCGCGAAGCATTCGAAGCCGCCGCCGCGCGCGATGGCGAGCGCCGTGGCCGAGTCCAATCCGCCGGACAGCAGGACGACGGCCCGATCCGGTGCGCGCTCACTCATCCGATCTCACTTCCCCGGAACATTTCCCCAGAGGTACTTGTGCAGCTGGATCTGGAATCGCACGGGCAGCCGGTCCTCCAGTATCCAGTCGGCGAGCTCCCGCGCCGGGAGCTGTTCGTGGCTCGGGGAGAAGAGCACCGCGCAGCGCTCGGCGAGCCCGAGCTCGCTCACCTTCGCGCGGCTCCATTCGTAATCCTCGCGCCCACAGATGACGAACTTGATCTGATCCTTGGGCTCGAGTCGCCCGAGCTCCTCGTAACGGTTGCGGCGCTCCTCACCCGAGCCCGGGGTCTTCACATCGACCACCCGAACCACGCGCGCGTCCACCTCGCCGAGCGGCATGGCACCGCTCGTCTCCAGGGACACTCTCAAGCCCTCGTCGCACAGGCGGACGAGAAGCGGTAGGCAGTCCTTCTGGGCCAGAGGCTCGCCGCCCGTGACGCAGACGTAACGGCCTCGGAGCTCGTGCACCCGCCGCACTACATCGTCGAGCGTCCACCACTCACCGCCGTGGAAGGCATAGGCCGTGTCGCAGTACTGGCACCGCAGCGGACAGCCTGTCAGGCGCACGAAGACGGTCGGAACGCCGGCGGTGTCGGCCTCACCCTGCAGGGAGTAGAAGACTTCCGTGATCTTGAGTCGGGCCATGGCCCGTGAATATACGCCGGCCGCTCAGTGCGAATCGGGCGGCGCGCCCTCGGAGCCGCCGGTCAATTGGCGCAACCGGTCCTGAGCCTGCTGCGCCGCATTGGTGCCCGGGTACTTCTGGGCCACTGTGCCGAGCGTCGCGCGTGCGTCCGAGTACTGTTTGAGCTCGTATTGCGCGTAGCCGAGCCGCAGCAGCGCATCCGGAGCCTTGCTCGAGCTGGGCCACTGATGCAGGAGCGTCTGGAACGCGTTCGCCGCACCGGAGAAGTCCCCGGAGGCGTAGTACGTCTCGCCGAGCCAGTACTGCGCGTTGTCCGCGAGGTCGCTCTTCGGATACGTCGTCAAGAACTGCTTGAGGCCGTTGATCGCATCCGGGTACTTGCCGTTCTTGAGCGAATCGAGGGCCTGCATGTAGGCCGCTTGCTCCGAGCCCGGTGGCGGGCCGGTGGGCCCGGACGCCGCGGTGCCGCCGCCGCCCGTGCCCAGCTGGCCGATACGCTTGTCGAGGTCCGAGTAGAGCGCCCGCTCCTGCTTGCGCAAGGCGTCGTTCATGTTCTCGAGCTCGTCGATCCGCCCCTGGAGCATCCGCACCTGCGTCTGCAGCGAGTTGATGCTCTGCGCCATATCGAGCAGGCTCTGGTTCGACATGACCCGCTCGACGCGAGTCGTCCGCGCGTCCAGATCGTTGAGCTTGCCCTGCAGCACCGGATCGTCCTCCGGTGACGTCGCGCAGCCGGCGACCGTGACCAGCACGGCCGCAACCCACGAGTAGGCGATCACTCTACGCATGGGCGATCACTTGAGGTAGACGATGTTGACGCGCCGATTCTTGGCCCACGCCGCCTCGTCGTGCCCCGCGTCCACGGGGCGCTCGGCCCCATAGCTCACCGTGCTGATCTGGGAATCCGCGGCTCCCTGCAGCAGGAGCGCCTGGCGGACCGCCTGAGCGCGGCGCTCGCCAAGCCCGATGTTGTACTCCCGCGATCCTCGCTCGTCCGTGTTGCCTTCGAGCCGCACCTTGAGGGTGGGATGGGTGGAGAGGTACTTGGCGTGCGCCGCGACGATGTCCGTCCCCTCCCCCTTGATCTCGCTGCTGTCGAAGTCGAAGTAGATCGTGCGCATGGCGAGCAGGCCCGCGTCGGGACCGGCGACTTCCTGGCCGCCGCCGTTCGCGCCGGCGCTCTCATTCGAGTTGGCGCCCCCGGCGCCCGCGGACTCGGCGCCCGGTCCGTTGCTCGGCACTGCGGTGTTTGCTCCGGGAGCCGGGCGCGGTGGCTTGTGGGCACAGGCTGCGAGCATCAGCGCTGCGGCCGCTAACAGGACTGGTAAGGCTCTACGCATGATTCCCTCCATCTTTGCGGGACTTTTTATCACAAATCACGGGTGCGCAAACGGCCCCCACACCGGATCGCGCACATCCGCCTGATCCGAGGTGAGCCGCTGCGAGGTGAGTCCGTCGAGAGACGCCCGCTGCAGGACGCTCTGGCCGTTCTCGATCGAGGCATAGAGGAGCATGGCGCCATTCGGCGCGAAGCTCGGCGTGTTGTCGAGCGGGCCGGGGGAGAGGTAGCGCACCGTCCCGCTCGCGAGATCCTGTACCGCAATGCGGTAGCTGCTGCCGTCCTGGGAGAGCATCGCGAGCTGGGTGCCATCCGGGGAGATGCGCGGGTGTGCATTGTAGCTGCCCTCGAACGTGATGCGCTTCGGCCGGTCGCCGGAATTCGCTCCAATCTGGTAGATCTGCGGCCCCCCTCCACGGTCGGAGGTGAAGTAGATCGACTGCCCATCTGGCGCCCAGACGGGCTCGGTGTCGATGGCCGGGTCGTCCGTGAGCCGCGTGAGCTGCTGATTGCTCAAATCCAGCACGTAGATATCGAGATTGCCAGTCGCGCCGCCGAGCGTCAGGGCGAGCTTGCGCCCATCGGGCGACCAGGCCGGCGCGGCGTTGATGCCCGCGCGCGCGGACACGAGCAGGCGCTGGCCGGTGCTGACCTGCTGGACGTACACGGCAGACCGCTTGCTCTCGAACGACACATACGCGAGCCAGTTCCCATCGGGAGACCATGCCGGCGACATCACCGGCTGATCCGATTGCACCACGACGTGCGCATTCGCCCCGTCGGCATCGGCGATCACCAGCTCGAAGTGCTGCGCGGGCGGCTTGCCCTGCACGGCGATGTACGCGATGCGCGTATCGAATGCGCCCCGCCCGCCCAGGATCTTCTGGTAGATCACGTTGCTCACGCGGTGCGCCGCGTTACGCAGGGCGCTCGGCGGACCGGTGAACCGCTGGTTCGCGAGCTGCTCGCCGGTGAGCGTATTCAGGAGCTCGAAGTCCACGGCGACCTCGCCGTCCGGCATCGCCGTGACCTGACCCACGACGACATAGTCGTTGCCGCTCGCCCGCCAGTCGGGGATCACGACCTGCGAGGCCTGCGAGGGCCTCACCTTCATCTGACTCCACGGCATCCCCCGGAATCGCCCGGTGCCCTCCAGGTCGTTCTGCACCACGCTCGCCGCGTCGGCCCCCGCAGTGGGGGCGGCCGGCAGTCCTCCCGCGAAGGGCACCACCGCGATGTGAATCGGGTCCGTGACGCCCGAGGTGATCTCGATCTTGAGTTGCGCCTGCGCGGTGAGGGCGGTGCAGAGGCCCGCCGTGGCGATCAGGGCGGCGGCGGTGTGTATCAGACTTCTGCGGGATAGCGTCATGAGTGTCGATCAGTCCGTCGGCTTGAAATCGAGTTGCAAGTCGCGCTCGAACAGGGTGGGATCGGGCGGCGCAGGGAGCGGCGAGGCGCGGTAGGCGGCATCCTGGATGGACTGGATCACCGCCGCATCACCGTTGCAGGTGCCGACCTTCACGTTGACCACCTGTCCGCCGGGCACCTGGGTCACATCGACTGTGCAATCGATCCCCTCCTTCGCCGTGGGCGGCCGGATCCACGCATGCTCGATTCGCGCTCTGATCAGCTGCACCCAGCTCGCCATGGCTGGCCCGGATCGGGCGGCCAAAGCCTTCTCGTCCGCCTCCACGCTCTGCTGCAGGTCAGCCTGGTTCGCCGCGAGGGCCTTCGCCTCGTCGGCCCGGCGCTTCTCCTCCGCCTTGCGCTTCGCGTCGGCGAGCCGCTGCTGCTCTGCAGCAAGCGCGCGCTTCTTGGCCTCCGCGGCCGCCTTGGCTTCCGCGAGCTTCTTGGCCTTCTCCTCCGCCACCTTCTGCTCTTCCTCCTGCTCCTTGCGTTGGGCTGCTTCCCGCATTTTTCGTTCCGCATCCGCTTGAGCTTGCGCCGCTTGCTGGTCGGCCGCCTGCGCGGCCTTGCGCGCGGCCTCCTGCCGCGCCGTCATGTCAGGCGGCGGGGGAACCGTCGACTCATCGACGGCGGGCTGCGGCGGGGGCGGTGGAGGCGGCGTGGGCGCCGGAGGTACCTTCTGAGGCGGCGCCCGCGCGGGGGTGGGCTGCGTGACTGCGCTCGACCCGTTGACGGCCTTTGAGCTCACCACCGTCGCATTGATGGCGAGCGTGGGCGGCGGCCGGGATTCCTTGCGGAAGCTCAACCAGCCGTAGACGAGCACACCGATGAGCGCGCCGTGCAGCACCACGGACAGCGCGGTCGAGACCCAGCGATCGCTCCGGCGTTCCAGCGGTGGCATGCGTCCGAGAGATCCGTCAGCCGCGCTTCGCGCGGCTGGAGGGGAGCGGCTGGCTCACGAAGCCCACGTTCTTCGCTCCCGCGCGCTGCAACATGACCATGGCGCTCATCACCTGGCCATAGGTGATGCGATAGTCCGCCTTCAGGAGCACGGGACGGTCGGGGTCCCGCTGCAAGGCCGTGGCGACCCGCGTCTCGGCCGTCGTCTCATCGAGCACTTCCTTGGAGTTGTTAGGATCGTTCAAGTAGAGCCGTCCCTCGCTGTCGATCGACAGCACGAGCGGATGGGCGTTCTTCGTGAGATCCGAATCGAGGGGGCGAGCCGGGGCCGAGGGCAGCTGCACCTTCACGCCCTCCTGCAACAGAGGCGCCGTCACCATGAAGATGATGAGCAGCACCAGCATCACATCGATGTACGGGACGACGTTGATCTCGCCCATCAGCCGCCGCCCGCGCGAGAGCTGTGCCATGGTCAGTGCGCCCCTCCGGTGATCGCCGCGCCGTGGGCCGCTGCCGTGCCGCTCACGGCCGGCCGATCGGGTCCTCGCGCCGCATGCCGTTGCAGGATGGAGGAGAACTCCTCCGTGAAGGCGTCGTAGCGCATCTCGAGCCGCCCCACTTGATCGGCGTAGCGATTGAAGGCGACGACGGCCGGAATGGCGGCAAACAGTCCGAACGCGGTGGCGATCAGCGCCTCCGAGATCCCCGGCGCGACCATCGAGAGTGTCGCCTGCTGCACATTTCCGAGCGATGCGAACGCGCTCATGATGCCCCACACGGTGCCGAAGAGGCCGACGTAGGGGCTGATCGATCCGACCGTCGCGAGGGTTGCGAGGCTGTACTCCAGGCGGTCGATCTCCTTCAGCTGCGCGACGCGCATGGCGCGCCGAGCGCCGTCGAGGAGCTGGTCGGTCGGCACCGAGCCCTGCTGCCTCAAGCGCGCGAACTCGCGGAAACCGAACTCGAAGATGCTCGCCATGCCCGTCGCTCCGCCGCGCGACTCGATGCCGCGATAGAGCTGGGAGAGATCCCCTCCCGACCAGAAGCTGTGCTCAAATTGATCGGCTTCCTGGCGCGCGCGGCCGGTCACCATGCGCTTCTGAAAAATGATGGCCCACGAGGTGATCGAGGCAAAGGCGAGCACGGCGAGGACCGCCTGCACCGGCACGCTCGCCTCGAAGACCAGACGCATGATCGATAAATCTTGCGGCATGTCAGGCCCGCTCCTTACGCTGTCAGGACGTTGACCACGAAATCCGGCAATCGTTGCGGCCGCATCGTGCGCGCGTCTACGCATGCGACGCACACCGTCGCCATGGCGAGCAGTTCGCCAGCCTCGGGACCGATCCCGCTCGCCGCGCGGCGATAGATCCGCTGCGCGAAGGATAGCGAGGCGCCGCCCGCGCGCGCCGGCTCGCAAGTGACCACGAGCACATCGTCAAGACGCGCCGGCCTGCGGTAGTGGATCTCCACACTCGTCACCGTGAAGACGATGCCCCGCTCCTCGGCGAGCGCCAGCTGGGAGACGCCCTGCGCGCGCAACCACTCCGTTCGCGCCCGCTCCAGGAACTTGAGGTAGTTGGCGTAGTACACCACCCCGCCGCCGTCCGTATCCTCCCAGTAAACGCGCGCTTCCCAGCAGAAGCTCACTTCTGCGGCTCCAGCGGCAGCGGCATCGACGCCGGGTCCTCGGGCTGCTTGCGGCGGAAATGCGCGTAAGTTCTGCCCGTCACCATTCGGCCGCGCGCCGTGCGCATGAGAAAGCCCTGCTGGATGAGAAACGGCTCGATCACATCCTCGAGCGTGCCGCGATCCTCCCCGACTGCCGCGGCAATGCTCTCGATGCCGACGGGGCCGCCCCCGAACTTGTCCATGATGGTGACGAGCAACTTCTGGTCCAGCGTGTCGAACCCCTCCGGGTCCACCTCGAGCATGTCGAGGGCCTCCTCCGCAACGCGCTCGTCGATGCGCCCGTCGGCCCGCACCTGCGCATAGTCGCGCACCCTTCTCAGCAGGCGGTTCGCGATGCGCGGCGTGCCGCGGGAGCGCTGCGCGATGCCCCGCGCGCCGCCCGCATTCACCTCGACGTCAAGTATACCCGCCGAGCGCCGCACGATCTTTTCCAGGTCCTCGATCCCGTAGAACTCGAGGCGCTGCACGATGCCGAACCGGTCGCGCAGCGGTGAGGAGAGCAGCCCCGCACGCGTCGTCGCGCCGACGAGCGTGAACGGCGGCAGATTGAGCTTGATCGACCGCGCCGAGGGTCCCTCGCCGACCATGAGGTCGAGCTGGTAGTCCTCCATCGCCGGATACAGCACTTCCTCGACGACGGCGCTCAGGCGATGGATCTCATCGATGAACAGCACATCGAGCGGCTGCAGGTTGGTCAGCGTCGACGCGAGGTCGCGCGGCCGCTCGAGCACCGGGCCGGAGGTCTGACGAAGATTGACGCCGAGCTCGGCTGCGATGATATGAGCCAACGTGGTCTTGCCGAGCCCGGGCGGACCGAAGACCAGGACGTGATCGAGCGCCTCGCCGCGCTGCCGCGCCGCGCTCACGAAGATGTCGAGCTGCTTCTTCACTTGCGCCTGCCCCACATACTCATCCAGGCGGCGCGGGCGAATGGCTCGCTCGACGGCCTCGTCCTCCGGACGGGCTTCGGGGCTCACTTCTCTCTCGGGCTCCAAGCGCTTTCCCTCAGTCCCGCGCGGTGCCCTGCAGGGCCCGCCGGATCAGCTCCTCGGTCGAGTGTGTACCGGGACCGGCGGCTTTCAGCAAGCGGGTCGCCTCCGCGGGCTTGTAGCCGAGCGCCACCAGGGCGCCGAACGCCTCGCCCTCCGGACTCACCGGCGCCAGGCTCGTGGCGCCCGGTGTCCCCACTCCATCGGCTCCGCCGAGCCGGTCGCGCATCTCGACGATCAGCCGCTCCGCCGTCTTGCGGCCGATGCCGGGCACGCGGGTGAGCGATGCGGCATCCTCGCCCCGGATGCAGCGCGCGAAGGCCTCGACGGTGAGGCCCGAGAGCAGCGCGAGCGCGATCTTCGGGCCGACGCCCGAGACCTTGAGGAGGCTGCGGAACAGATGCCGCTCATCCTCGGACCCGAATCCGTAGAGCACGTGCGCGTCCTCGCGCACGACGAGATGCGTGAGCAGGCGAACCTCCTGTCCGACCGCCGGCAGGTGGAAGAACGTGGACATCGGAGCCTCGAGCTCGTACCCCACTCCGCCCACATCGATCGTGAGCTGGGGCGGGGTCTTCGAGGCGATGCGGCCGTGCAGCGAGCCGATCATCCGGCTGATCCGGCGACGAGCAAGCGCATGCGGCGCGAGTGCGCGTGACAGACCGCCACGGCGAGGGCGTCGGAGGCGTCGGCCGCGAGAGTTCCGGAGAGGCTGAGCAGGGCTCTCATCATGTGGGCCACTTGCTGCTTGTCCGCGCCGCCGAATCCCACGACGGCGAGCTTGATCGCGCGGGGCGCATACTCGAACACGGAGGTGCCGCGGGGAATGGCGCTCAGCGCCGCGCCGCGCGCCTGCCCGAGCTTCAGCGCGCTGTCCGCGTTGCGATTCATGAATACCCGCTCCACGGCGACCTCATCCGGCCGATGCCGGGCGATGAGCTCCTCCACCGCCTCGAAAATGGCTCGCAGGCGCTCCGCGACGCTGTCGTCCTTGAGCGCGACGCACCCGTGCGCGACGTGCACCGCATCGGGGCCCTGGCAGTCGATCAGTCCGTAACCCGTGCGCCTCGAGCCGGGATCGAGTCCCAGAATTCGAAGGCGCGCCGAACTGCTCGGCAGGGATCTCGTCTGCTGTCGAACCGCCGCGGCGGGATCAAACGCTCGCCAGGAGTTCGCCCGCAATTTCGGCATTCGTGTAGATGCTCCGCACGTCGTGGAGACTCCCGAGCGCCCGCAGCAGCCCCGCCATCTCGGCCGCGGCCGCGCCGGAGAGCTCCACCGTGATGGAGGCGCGGCAGGTCACCTCGCTCGCCGCCGCCTCACAGCCGGCGCGCGCGAGCCTCGAGCGCACAGCTTCGAGCTCGGTCGGGTCCGTCAGCACCTCGACCGCCCCGGCCCGGCTCACGACAACGTCCTCCGCCCCCGCGTGCCAGGCGAGGCCGAGGCGGGAGTCGAGCCCCGCACCGGGCGGGTACTCGAGCCGCCCCACCTCGTTGAAGAGGTAGGCGACCGACCCGGGGGCCCCGGGGTGCCCGCCGTGGCTCAGGAACGCTCCGCGAACCGCCCAGGCCGTCCGGCCGGGGTCGTCGGAGAGACAGTTGACCAGCACTGCGGAATCGCCGGGGCCGTAGCCTTCATATCGTACGCGGTCCACCACTCAAGGCCGGCATCGGCGCCGCGCCGCGGCTCGAGCGCGTATCATAGCGGCAAACCCGCTCCACGACACGCCTCGGACTCCCCCGGCGCACGCGGGGCACTCGTGCAAACCGCTCAACTCTGCCCTCCGGAAATCCTGAGCTCCATCGCGAGCGTACGCCCGGCGCTGGAACAGGCATTGCTCCAGCCCGCGCCGGCGCTCGCCGAGGCGGCAGAGGCAGCCGAGCTGGTCGGCGCGATGTCCTCGGACGCCGAGCTCGCGAAGGCCGTGCTCGTGCTGCCGGCTCTCGGCCGACCAGAGTTGACGGCCGACGCCGTGGCGCGGCTCACCGGCCCCGCCGCCGCGCGCATCGCGACGGACCTCTCGCACCTCGGGGAGCTCGGGCTGTCCGCCGGCTGGTCCCCGGCGCAGGGGCTCGACGCGCACCAGGCGGAGAGCGTGCGCAAGATGCTGCTCGCCGTGGTGAGCGATCCGCGGCTCGTGCTGGCGCGCCTCGCGATGGAGCTCGTGCGGCTGAGGCACGCGGCCGCGCTTGCGCCCGCAGACCGCGGGCGCGCGGCGCTCACCGCGCGAGCCGTCTTCGCGCCGCTCGCCAACCGCCTCGGAGTGTGGCAGCTCAAATGGGAGCTCGAGGACCTGGCGTTCCGCCATCTCGAGCCGCAGGAGTACCGGCGGATTGCCGCCGCGCTCAACGAGAGGCGCGCGGACCGGGAGCGTTACATCGCATCGTTCTGCGCCGAGCTGCGCGAGGAGCTCGCGGCGGCCGGGATAACGGCGGAGGTCTACGGCCGCCCAAAGCACATCTACAGCATCTACCGCAAGATGCTCCGCAAGCAGCTGCCGTTCGGCCAGATCTTCGACGTCCGGGCCGTGCGCATCGTCGTCGAGTCGGTGAGCGACTGCTACGCGGCGCTCGGCCTCGTTCACGGACGCTGGTCCTACATCCCGAGCGAGTTCGACGACTACATCGCGACGCCCAAGGGCAACCTGTACCGCTCGCTGCACACGGCGGTCGTCGGGCCCGGGGGCCTCGCCGTCGAGGTGCAGATCCGCACGCGCGAGATGCACGAGCACGCCGAGCTCGGCGTCGCCGCGCACTGGCAGTACAAGGAAGGCGGCGCGCGCGACCTCGGGTACGAGCGCAAGATCGAGGCGGTCCGGCGGCTGCTGCAGCCTGGCGAGGCGGGCCAGGCCGGCGAGGCCGACCGCGACTTCCTCGAGCACATGGGCGCGCAGCTCTTCGCCGACCGCGTCTACGCGCTCACGCCCAAGGGCGAGGTGGTGGATCTCCCGCAAGGGGCGACGCCTCTCGATTTCGCGTATCACGTGCACAGCGATCTCGGCCACCGCTGCCGCGGGGCGAAGGTGAACGGCCGTATCGTTCCGCTCACCCACACCTTGAGCAACGGCGAGGTCGTCGAGATCATCGCCGGCAAGCATCCGGCCCCCAGCCGGGACTGGCTCGCGCCCGAGCTCGGCTATCTCGCATCGTCCCGCAGCCGCTCGAAGGTCCGCGCGTGGTTCCGTCGCCAGGACAGCGTCGACAATCGCGCTGCCGGCCGGTCTATCGCCGAGCGCGAGCTCATCCGGGCGGGTGCGGGACCGGAGCTGCTCGCGGTCCTCGTGCAGGAGCTCGGCGCCCACAATGCCGACGATCTGTACCGGCTGCTCGGCGAAGGCGCGCTCACCTCGACGCAGCTCTCCCAGGCCATCGCACGGCAGCTTCACCGCGCGGCGCCGGAGCTCAAGCCCCGGCTCCGGCGGGCGCCCGCGAAGCGCCGCAGCCCCGTTGACATCGAGGGAGTCGGCGACCTGCCGATCACCCTCGCGCGCTGCTGCGCCCCCATTCGCCCGCAGCCCATCGTCGGGTATGTGACCGTCGGCCGCGGAGTCACCATCCACCTGCGGGACTGCCCGAGCCTCGCCCGGATGCAAGCCTCGAAGCCGCAGCGCATCCTCGAGGTGGACTGGACGCAGGACGACGCGGGGCTGCTCACCGTCGAGCTCTCCGTGGCGGCATACGACCGCCGCGGCCTGGTGAGGGACCTCACGGACCTCATCACACAGGAGCGCCTGAGCATCGAGGCGCTCAACACCACGACCGACCGCGGCGCCGGCACGGCTCACGTCGCCGTGCGGCTCGCCGTGCACGACCTCGACCAGCTCGCGCGCCTCACCAAGCGCTTCAAGGACGTGCCGAATGTGTTCACCGTGGAGCGGACGCGGTGAATGCCTGCTGCGGTGCAACATCCTCGTGTCATCCCGTACTGTGATGCCAGGCATCGCGCCACATGGGCGCTACCGCTTAAGTGGACGACCTAAGACGAACGAAGCGGGCTGATGCGAGCGCTCCTGGCCGATTGCGATGCGAAATGGCTCGATTCGGTGGCTCACGAGCTGGGACCGCTCACTCTCGATGTCGCGACGACGAAGGCGCGCTGTATCGATCTGCTGCGGCCGCAGCGCTACGACCTTCTCATCGCCTGCGAGCGGCTGGAGGACGGCTCGGGTCTCGCGCTGCTGAGCGAGGCCGAGCGGCGCTGGCCAGCGATGCGGCGAGTGTTCTCCGCGGAGCCTCGGCGCCTCGCGCTGCTCAAGGGGCGGCTCCTGCCGTTCAAGCTCTACCGGATGCTCCCCTATCCGGTCAATCCGGCGCGGGTGCGGGACCTGCTCGCCCGATGTGCGGTCCCGTACGGAACTTGAGGCGATGTGGTTCGTATAGTCAAGGTGCGCTCCGCGAGCGCGATGACACAAAGGCTCGAACCATGCATTTGACCCTCGTTATCGGACCGCTCATGGCCCTCATTGCCGGCATACTGATCTTGATCGTCCCCCGGCTGCTCAACTACATCGTCGCGATCTATCTGATCATCATCGGGGTGGTCGGACTGTGGCACCCGGGAGTGAGCCTCTAGGGGCGCTGCCACGGCAGCCGGTCCAGACCCACGTTGCCGCCGGAGAGGATCACGCCGACCCTGCGGCCCTCCCCCCCGAGGGTCCGCTCGAGCAGCGCAGCGACAGGAACGGCTGCCGAGGGCTCGATGACGATCTTCATGATTTCCCAGACGAGGCGCATCGCCCGGACGATCGCGTCTTCGCTCACCGTCACGATGGCGTTGACGTGAGCTTGGATCAGCGCGAAGGTGAGCTCGCTGAGCGAGCTGCGCAGGCCGTCGGCGATCGTGTGCGGATTGCCGCCCGTGATCAGCCGTCCGGCACGCAGCGAGCGTAGCGCGTCGTCCGCCGCGGCGGGCTCGGCGCCGACGACGCGGATGGTCCGGCTCACCGCCTTCGCCGCCACGGCCACCCCGCTCACCTGCCCGCCTCCTCCGACGGGACAGACGATGACATCGAGGTCCGGCACCTCATCGAGCAGCTCGAGCGCCGAGGTGCCCTGGCCGGCGATCACGCGGAGATCATCGTAGGGATGCACGAAGTGCGCGCCGGTCTCGGCGGTGATGCGCCTCGCCGTGCTCTCGCGGGACTCCTGGGTCGGCTCGCAGAGCGTCACGCGCCCGCCGTAGCGCGCGACGGCGCTCTTCTTCACCTCCGCCGCGGTCGAGGGCATCACCACGAATGCCGGAATGCCTCGATTGCGCGCCGCCAGCGCGACGGCCGCGCCGTGGTTCCCCGACGAGTGCGTGACGACCCCGCGGCTCGCTTGCGCCTCGGTGAGCGAGAGCACGGCGTTGTGGGCGCCGCGGGCTTTGAACGCGCCCACCTTCTGGAAGTTCTCGCATTTGAAATGGACCCGGGCGTCGGCGAGCTCATCGAGCGCCGAGCTCGTCAGCACCGGGGTGCGGTGCACGTAGGGGCGGATCCGCTCGTGCGCCTCGCGAATGTCCTCGAGCGTGAGAGCGGCGGTCACGGCCGGTTGATCGAGTCGATCGAGCGCTTGTCCGCGGCGAGCGCCGCCTCGTGCACGGCCTCCGAAAGGGTCGGATGCGCGTGCATCGTGCGCTGCAGATCCTCGCTGCTCGCGCTGTACTCCATCGCGAGCACCGCCTCGGCGATGAGCTCGCCGGCGAGCGGCCCGATGATGTGCACGCCGAGAATCTCGTCGTCGTCCTGCGCGGCAATCAGCTTCACGAAGCCTGCGGTCGCCTCCATGGCGCGCGCGCGCCCGCTCGCGAGGAACGGGAACACGCCGACCTTGTACGCGCGGCCGCTCGCCTTGACCTGCTCCTCGGTCGCGCCGACCCGTCGCGATCTCCGGCGCCGTGTAGATGACGGAGGGGATCGCCCGGTAGTTGACCTCGCCGAAGCGGCCGGCAATGAGATCGGCCACCATGACGCCCTCCTCCTTGCCCTTGTGCGCGAGCATGGGCCCGCGCACGCAGTCCCCAATCGCCCAGACGCCTTCGGACCCCGTGCGGCAGTGGTCATCGACCTCGATGAAGCCGCGCGCATCGAGATTGACGCCGGTGCCCGGGGCGAGGAGGTCGCGCGTATAGGGCCGCCGGCCGACCGCCACGATGAGCGTGTCCACGGCGATGCGCTGCTCGCCTTTCGCGTCGGTGTACGACACTTCCACCTCGCCGCTGCCGGCCGAGGCGCTCCCTGCCGGCCCGGCCGTGACCCTGGCGCCCGTGACCTTCGCACCGAGGCGGATGTCGAGGCCCTGCCGCTTGAACTGGCGCAGAGCTTCCCGCGCGAGCTGCTGATCTGCGATTGCGAGGAAGTCACCGAGCGCCTCGAGCACGACGACCTCGCTCCCGAGGCGCCGCCAGACGCTCCCGAGCTCCAGCCCGATCACGCCTGCCCCGATGACCCCGAGCCGCTTCGGCACCGCGCCGAGCTCGAGCGCATCCCACGAGTCGATGATGCGCTTGCCATCGAACGGCGCGGCCTTCAGCTCGATCGGCGCGGACCCGACTCGCGAGCACGACGTGCTTCGCCGTGAGCTCCCGGCGCGATCCGTCGTGCGCCGTGAACTCCACGCGCTTATCCGGAAGCAACTTGCCGTGGCCCTGCAGGGGCGTCACGCCGCCTGCCTTGAAGAGCGAGGCGATCCCGTCGGTCATCTTCTTGACGATCCCCGCCCTGCGCCGCTGCATGACCGGCAGGTCGAGCTCCACGCCCGAGGCTCGAATACCGTGCACCGCGAACTCCTCGCGCAGGCGGTGATAGAGCTCCGTCGATTCGAGCAGTGCCTTCGAGGGAATGCAGCCGGCGTTGAGGCACGTGCCGCCGAACGCGGCGCTGCCGTCGTGGTTCTTCCACTCGTCGATGCAGGCGACGGAGAGGCCGTTCTGCGCGGCCCGGATCGCCGTGGGATACCCCGCGGGCCCCCCGCCAATGACGATCACGTCGAATGAGTCGGCCATGGCGGCTCCCTACAGGCCGAGCAGCATGCGCCCAGGATCCTCGAGGCTCTCCTTGACCGCGACGAGGAACTGCACGGCATCGCGCCCGTCGATGATGCGGTGATCGTAGGTGAGCGCGAGGTACATCATCGGCCGGATCGCGACAGCACCGTTCACCGCCATCGGGCGCTCCTGGATCTTGTGCATGCCGAGGATCGCGCTCTGCGGCGCATTGACGATCGGCGTCGACAGCAGCGAGCCGAACACGCCGCCGTTGGTGATGGTGAACGTGCCTCCCGTCAGGTCCTCGATGGCGATCGAGCCGTCGCGGGCACGGGCCGCGTAGGCGACGATCTCCTTCTCGATCTGCGCGAAGCTCTTCGCATCCGCATCCCGCACGATCGGCACGATCAGTCCGCGCTCCGTCGAGACGGCAACCCCGATGTCGTAGTACTCGTGATAAACGATTTCCGCGCCGTCCACGGACGCGTTGACGACCGGGAATCTCTTCAGTGCCTCGATGACGGCCCGGACGAAGAACGACATGAATCCGAGCTTCACGCCTTCGAGCTTCTCGAAGCGGTCCTTGTGCCGCGCGCGCAGCTCCTGCACCGCGGTGAGATCGACTTCGTTGAACGTCGTGAGCAGCGCCTGGGAGGCCTGCGCCTCGAGCAGCCGCTGCGCGACGCGCTGGCGCAGCCGCGTCATGGGAACGCGCTGCTCCGCTCGGACCGCGGCGGGCGGGCGGGCGGCGACCGGCACGGCGGGAGCCGGGGCGGCGGGAGCCGGCACGGCGCCTGCGGTCGGCTTCTTGTCGAGATATCCGATCACGTCACCCTTGGTGACGCGGCCGGTGCGGCCGGACCCCGGGATGGCCCCCGGATCGAGCCGATTTTCCTCGACGAGCCGCCTGGCCGAGGGACTCAGCTTGCCGGCCTGTCGGGCCGCCTCCCCATCGCCGCCGGCGGCTGGGGTGGGCGGCGGTGCGGACGCAGACGCAGGCGCCGCCGCGGGCGCCGGCTTGGCCGCCGCCGCCCTCGGAGCCGCGCCAGCGGCAACGCCGGAGCCTTCGTCGATGATCGCAAGCAGGTCACCGGCCTTGACGGTCGCGCCGGTTTGCGCCTTCAGCTCCCGCATCACGCCGTTCGCCGGCGCGGGCACCTCCAGCACCACCTTGTCCGTCTCGAGATCGGCGAGGTTCTCATCCCGGCTCACCGCCTCGCCCGGCTGCTTGTGCCAGCCGACGAGCGTCGCGTCCGTGATGGACTCGGGCAGCTGCGGCACGCGGATCTCGATGGTCATCGGCAATTCTCCAGGGCCGTCAAAGGCTCTTGCGCAGCGAGGCCACCATGAGCCGTGCCGTATCCCGGCCCGTCCCCTCGGTGGCGGTGGCGCGCAGCGCCGCGTCGACGAGCGCCTGCTGCTCCGCCTCGTGGATCTTCGCGACTCCCGTCGCCGGCGCGGCCGCCGCGGCACGGCCCGCGTACAGCACGGGGCGCGGCTGGCTCAGGCTCTCCAGGCGATGGCGGATCTGGTACCACGCGCCCTGATTCTGCGGCTCCTCCTGGCACCACACCACCTCCCGCGCATTGGAGAAGCGGCCGAGGGCTGCCTCGTAGTCCTCCGCGGGGAACGGATAGAGCTGCTCGATGCGCAGCACCGCCACGTCGCGCAGGCCTTCCTTGCGGCGCGCCTTGAGCAGGTCGAAGTACACCTTGCCGCTGCAGAAGACCACCCGCCGCACGTCCCGCGCCGGCAGGTCGTCCGCATCGTCGATGACACAAGCGAACGCGCCGCGCGTGAGGTCCTCGAGTGCCGACACCGACAGCTCGTGGCGCAGCAGACTCTTCGGCGTCATGACGACGAGCGGCTTGCGGAACGAGCGCAGCATCTGCCGGCGCAGCATGTGGAACATCTGCGCCGGCGTCGACGGCACGCAGACCTGCATGTTGTGCTCGGCGCAGAGCTGCAGGAACCGCTCGAGCCGCGCGGAGGAGTGCTCGGGACCTGCGCCCTCGTAGCCGTGCGGCAGGAACAGGGCGAGCCCGCACACGCGGCCCCACTTCGCCTCGCCCGAGCTGATGAACTGGTCGATGACGACCTGCGCGCCGTTTGCAAAATCCCCGTACTGCGCCTCCCAGATCGTGAGGGCGTTCGGCTCGGTGGTGGAGTAGCCGTACTCGAAGCCCATGACGGCCTCCTCCGACAGCACGGAGTCGATCGCCTCGAAGCGCGGCTGATGGTCGCGGATGTGCTGGAGGGGCACGTACGTTGCGTCCGTCGGCTGGTCGTGCAGCACCGCGTGCCGGTGGAAGAAGGTGCCGCGGCCGCTGTCCTGCCCCGAGAGTCGCACGGAGAAGCCATCCTCGAGCAGCGCGGCATAGGCCAGTGTCTCCGCGCAGCCCCAGTCGAGGGGCAGCTCGCCCGCGAGCATCTTCGCGCGGTTCGCCATCACCTGCGCGACGCGCGGGTGCAGCGAGAAACCCTGCGGTATCTCGAGGATGCGCGCACCGAGCGCGGCGAGCCGCTCGGGCTCGACGCTCGTCGTCACGCGCTCGTTCCAGTCGACGTGCTTGTACTTGTCCCAGTCCACCGTGAACTTGTTGCCGATCATCCCGAGCGAGGCGCGCGCCTGGGGCCGCCCCTCGTCAAGACCCTGCCGGTAGCGATCGGTCATCTCTGTCACGTCGGCTTCCGACACGACGCCTTCCGCGACGAGCCGATCCGCATAGAGCTTGCGCGCCGTCGGGTGCTGGCGGATGACGCGATACATTCCGGGCTGAGTGGCCGCGGGCTCGTCCGCCTCGTTGTGCCCGTGGCGGCGGTAGCACACGAGATCGATCACCACGTCCTTGTTGAACTTCATGCGGTACTCGAGCGCGAGCCGCCCGCAGAACATCACGGCCTCTGGATCGTCGGCGTTGACGTGGAAGATCGGCGCCTCGAGCATCTTCGCCACGTCGCTGGAGTAGATGGTCGACCGCGCATCGCGCGGATCGGACATCGTGAAGCCCACCTGGTTGTTCACGATGAGGTGCAGCGTGCCCCCCGTGTAGAAGCCGCGCGCCTGAGAGAGCTGCAGCGTCTCCATGACGACGCCCTGGCCGGCGAACGCCGCATCGCCGTGGACGAGCACCGGCAGGATGCGCTCCCCACGCGCATCGCCGCGGCGCTCCTGCCGCGCGCGCACCGAGCCCTCGACCACCGGATTCACTACCTCGAGGTGCGAGGGATTGAACGCGAGGGCGACGTGCACGTTGCCCGCGGGCGTCCGCAAGTCGGACGAGAAGCCCTTGTGGTACTT
This sequence comes from uncultured Gammaproteobacteria bacterium, assembly GCA_963849095.1. Lineage (GTDB taxonomy): Bacteria > Pseudomonadota > Gammaproteobacteria > Steroidobacterales > Steroidobacteraceae > JASHUC01. The sequence continues at coordinate 361,747 of CAWKGA010000008.1, read as the reverse complement.
CACATCGCCCGATCCCTGCTCGTGCGCGAGGTCGTACTTGCCCTCGAATTCCGAGAAGATCGATGAGGGCGGCTTCCCGAGCACGTTGACCAGCACATTGAGCCGGCCGCGGTGCGCCATGCCGATGATGATCTCCTCGACGTGCGCGACGCCGCATTTCTGGATCAGATCGTCGAGCAGCGGGATGAAGGCATCGCCCCCCTCGAGCGAGAAGCGGCGCTGGCCGACGTACTTCGTGTGCAGGTAGCGCTCGAGACCCTCGGCGCTCGTCAGCTGCCAGAGGATGTTGCGCCGCTCGTCGGTGCTGAAGCGGTGCAGGACTCGTCCGACCTGGAACTGGTCCTGCAGCCACAGCCGCTCGTCGGAGTTCGACACGTGCGCGAACTCCGCGCCGATGGGGCCGGCGTAGATCCCCTCGAGCTGGGCGAGGATGTCGCGCAGCCGCATGCGCTTCGGCACGGCATCGGTGCGGCTGCCCGTGAAGAACTCCGTGTCGAGGTCCGCCTCGGAGAGACCGAAGTAGTCGAGCGCGAGCGGTCGCGGCCGGGGCCGCACCATGAGCCCGAGCGGGTCGAGCTTCGCGAGGAGGTGGCCCCGATTGGACCAGATCTGGATGAGCCGCGAGACGGCGGCCTGCTTGGCGCTCGCCGCATCGCCGACCCCGGCAGCGCCCGCCTGCCCCCCGCCGGCCCTGATCCCGAGGGCCTCCCTGGCGCGGGCTGCAACGGCGGCCTGAACGGGCCCCCGCGCGCGCTCCTCCGCGACATGCGGCGCGAGGCGCTCGAAGTAGTCGCGCCAGTGCGCCGGCACGCTCGCCGGATCGCTCAGATATCGCTCGTAGAGGACCTCTTCGAGGTAGGCGGCGTTTCCGCCGTAGAGGGGCGTCGGTTCAAGCATGCGGACAGCATTCGATGCGGCCCAGACGCGGCTGCGCGTGCAGTCGCTCGTCCGGGCCCTTTAGGGGAATTCGCAAGCGGCGCGGGGCAGTTTAACGGAAGCCGGGCCGCGAGGAAATGTCAGGAGTTTGCGATAGTTCGCAATAGCCACACTTCGTAGGCAATCAGTGCGGCGTAGGCGGCGAGCACCGTGTAGAGAACGACACTCACCGGGAGACGGCCGAACGCCCGTACCTTGGCGACGAGGGTGAGAAGCACGACCCCCCCTGCCGTCATCGCGAGCTTGAAGGCGACGAAAAGATCGGGGCCTGCCGAGAGGAACACCGCCATCAAGGGATTGGCTTCGAGCGCTCCATGCTGGACCAGCGTCAGCGTGAGCACCGCGTCCGTCACCGACAGGAGCAGGATCGCGAGCGCGACCGCCAGCCACTGCGGCTCGTGCCAGTCCGTGGAGGAAAGGCTGCCGTCCCGCACTCGCCGAGGCCCACGTCGACGCGGATTGAAATTGCCGGTGAGCAGCGAGCGCAGCGTGCGCCTCCGGCGGTCCGCTCCCCTGCGCCGCTCGCCCTCCGACATCGCTCGTTGGCTATTCGTCCAATTCGACACTGGCGTGATCTTCTGTCCGAGCCGATCCCCTGCAACGCACCATTCTAGCGGGAGCGTGCCCCACTGTGGCGCTCGTGCGCCCGCGGCACGGTCATTCCGCCATCCTAGGGGGACTTAAGTTCAATCACGGCCGTGCGCCGCCTGCGGGCGACATCGATGACTTTGCTCTCGTTCACCTTGGCGGCATCGTGGGACCCGAGATCGCACAGCCAGCGCAGCGTGTCCGCCGCGAGCTCGCCGAATGGCGCGCCGAGCCCGAGCTTCCCGGCGAGACTCAGCGCATATTCAACGTCCTTCAGCCGCAACGCGGGCGTGAAGACCACGTCGCGATGGTGGTCATCATCCCGCATGCGGCGCGTATTGCGGACAACCTGCGGACTCGCGGCCTGGCTCGCTGCGATGGCGTCCACCACGACCCTCAGGTCGAGGCCGGCTCGCTCCGCGAGCGCGAGTCCCTCCGCCGCCGAGGCGATCTGCACGGCGCCCATCAGGTTGATGATCAGCTTGTAGGCCGTGCCCGCGCCGGCCGGGCCGAAGTGGATCACGCTCCGCGAGACGGCGCCAAGCAGACTGCGAGCCGCCTGCAGATCATCGGTTCCCGCACCGACGAGAAGTGTCAGCGCCCCGCTTGCCGCATCGTCCGGCAGTCCCGTCACGGGCGCATCGATGTAGCGCAGGCCCCGCGCGGCCGCCTCGCCCGCGAGCTCCATCACCCAGTCATACGAGAGCGTGGAGCATTCGATGGCGAGCCGCCCCGGCACCACGCTCGCCGCGAGAATCCCCTCCGGCCCGAGCCACACGGAACGGGAGGATGCATCGTCCGCCGTCATCGAGAAGACCGCCTCGGCTCCATCGCAGGCTTCCCGCGGACTCGCGGTGGACCGGGCACCGAGTCGCACGAGCGGCTCGGCCTTGGCGACCGTCCGGTTGAAGACCGTCAGCTCGTGTCCGGCTGCGAGCAACCGGCCCGCCATGGCGAATCCCATCTTGCCGATCCCGACGAAGGCGACTCTCGCCATCGGTTGCCTCCGTGTGCGGCAGTCCCGTTTTGCTCCCGCGCCGTAGCGGGTGCAGACTCTCCGCGTATGGCCCCATCCTCTCTCGTTCGAGCAAGAGCCACAAGCGGGGTATCCGTTGACACCGCGCAGCGCCTGCCTGCCCCATGTCTGCGGCCCTTCATCGCACGCTACGGAGGCTTCCGCATCGACAGCACCTCAATCAGGTTGAACGCGCGGGCTGCCGTCGCGCCACGTCACCCTCATGGTCGGACTGGGTGAGCCCTTTCGCATTGAGGGCGTTGGATCATTCACCTCGTTTGTCGCGGGGCTACACGACCATGCGAGCGTCGTCGAGGGCTACGGTGAGGCCGCAGGACTGCATTTGGTGTTGAAGCCACTTGGCACGCGCGCGCTACTCGGTGCACCTGCGGGTGTGCTCGCCGGTCAAATCCTGCAATTGGAAGACTTGATGGGAGTGCGTGTTCACGCGGAGCTGCAGAGCCGTCTGCGCGAAGCGAAGACGTGGTCATCCCGCTTCGACATCCTCGATGAAGTCCTCGCAAGAGGCCTGAGGCGGGACGACACGGCGGGCGAGCTGCAATGGGCCTGGCGCAAGCTCGCGACGGATGCCGGGACCACTCGTATCGAAGATCTGGCTCGCGAAATCGGCTGGAGTCGGCGCCACTTGAGTGGGCGATTCAGCGTGGAGATCGGGGTGACGCCGAGGACGCTGGCACGCATCGCCCGATTCGAGAAAGCCTGCGCGCTCGTGAGGCGCGAGCGCGGCACGCTAGCGGACATTGCAGCCGGGGCCGGCTATCACGATCAGCCCCACATGACGCGGGAGTGGCGGGCGCTCGCCGGATGTACGCCGAAGGAGTGGATCGCCGACGAGTTCCCATTCGTACAAGACTACGAGCTCGCAGCCTTGGGACAATGAGGCTCGTTGGGGGAGGGATGAATGAGCGCGATTGAGCGTATCGATATGTCGCGGCATTCCATCGCGATCAGTCGCGATCTACGAATGGCAACGATTGCAAATCGGCGGGGCCCGCCCGCGCACCCCGATGGACTTTTGGTCGGTGTCGCGGACATGAGGCGTGATCCGCCCCACAATGGTGAGCTGCACCCGGACGGTGACGAGCTCATCTTTGTGCTCTCCGGGCGAGTGTCCGTCACCGTCGACTCCTCGCCAAGCGATCCTCTCGAGCTGAGGCCAGGTGAGGCATGCATCATTCCGAAGGGGGAATGGCATCGGGTACATCTCGAGGAACCCACTCGATTGCTGCATATCACGCCCGGCCCGAACGGGGATCATCGTCCGCTGCAGGCTCACGCCAGACGCGATAGCAGCGCGAAGCCGTAGCTGAACCGATGCCAATGCCCACCGTACTGGTGTCAACCTGGCGCAACGGACTGTTCGCCTTTGCGGACGATACCTTCCACGAGGAATGGCCGGGTCAGTCGGTGACAGGTCTCGCGACCGATGGCACCGGCAATGCTCTCGCCATCGTCGGTGGCAAATCGCTGTGCCGACGAACGCGCGAGGGCATATGGAGCACGATCGCAACGAGCGAGCTCGAACTCACGTGTTGTGTAGCGGTCGGCACCACGATCTATGTCGGAGCCGAGAGCGAAGCGGACGTGATGCGCGTTGGCGCGGACTCGAGTCTCGAGCGCCTCATAGGTTTCGACAGCGTGCCCGGGCGAGACCGGTGGTACGCCGGCACGGCTCTCGTCGACGGTCGCCTCGTGGGTCCTCCGCTCGGTATCCGCTCAATGACCGCTACGTGCAACCACGCCGCGCTGTTCGCCAACGTGCACGTCGGCGGCATTCCGCGATCGACCGACGGTGGTGCCACGTGGCAACCGACTATCGAGATCGATAGTGACGTCCACCAGGTCTGCGCTCATCCGACGCGTCCTGAGATCGTCATCGCGGCGGCTGCAATTGGGCTCGGCATCAGCCGAGACGGTGGCAAAACGTGGACCACGGAGCACGACGGCCTCCATGCCCCGTACTGCTCTGCAGTTGCATTCGCTGGCGACGACATCCTCGTAGCGGCGTCTTCCGATCACTTCGCGCGACAGGGCGCAGTCTATCGCCGACCCGCAGATCGTGAGGGACCGCTATTGCCAGTCGGCGGAGGGCTGCCGCGCTGGATCGACGGCATCGCCGACACGGGCAACATCGCTGCACGCGGCTTGGCGGTCGCAGTCGCTGATCGGGCGGGGGATCTGTTCCTCTCGCAGGACGGCGGTCGCACCTGGTCACGGCGCGATCAGGGTCTGCCACCACCGAGCAGTGTTTTCGTCTACTGATCTTGGGCCGGTTCCGGCCCAGCCGCGGCCGCGGGATACCGCCCTGATGCTGTCTATTCGTACAGCATGAGGCAGTCAGCCGAGTTGACCCGAGCCGCCCTCCGTGTGCGTTTATGTCGTGCAGGATATGAACATCCTGATCTCACTGCTTCTTGCGGTCGGTACGCCGTCCGTACCACCCTGCCAGGCACTCCGGCAATACGATGCTCCGGTCTCCGTCGTCACCTGCGAGTTCTACGACCGGACTCTCCGGGGACTCGACTGGAACGCCCGCGTGTCGTCGCCAGGACAGGCTCCACGGCCTGCACCTCGACCCACACGAAAATCCGAGCCAGGACTGCGGCCGGCATCCACTTGGGCCCCGGCGGGCCGCTCGCTCCCCTCCGTCCGAACGGCAGTCGCTTGGGCGCGGCCCCCTGCCGAATTTCGCAGCCCGCGCGCGCTAGGACGGCTTTGCGACACCGATCCGCGGAGCTGCCTGCACTTCTTCCCACCCCCGCGCCTGTGCCTGCTCTCACTCCCGGAGCCGGCGCGCTGCCCGATGACCGGCCGCTTCATCAAGATCCATTGAGGACATCGCGGCATCGAGCGAGCCTTGCGGACTAGTCCGTCCGCCATCACGCGCAGGTCACGGGTATGATGCGCGGGGCCCCGATCGAGTTGGAGCGCACATGCAAAGACATTCCTGGAGCTTGCTCGCCCTGCTATTGCCGTTCGCCGTGCCGGCTGGAGCACAGGCCGCGACGCCCTGGCAGGAAGGCCAGAACTATTTCCTCGTCCAGCCACCGCAGCCGACCAACGTGGCTCCCGGCAAGGTGGAGGTGACGGAGGTGTTCTCCTACGCCTGTCCGGCGTGCAATCAGTTTTACCCCGTCGCCGATCGGCTCCGGCAGAGCCTGCCGTCGAACGCCGAGATGGACTATGTCTCGGCGTCATTCAACCCGAATGAGGACTGGCCGGTGTTCCAGCGTGCGTATTACACCGCCAAGGCGCTCGGGATCTCCGCGAAGACCCACGACGCCATGTTCAACGCCGTGTGGAAGACGGGGGAGCTCGCGGTGTTCGATCTGGCGAGCGGGCGGCTGAAGAGCCCGGCGCCCGACATCGACGACATCGCGAGCTTCTATCATCGCGCGGCCGGGATCAGCAAGGAGCAGTTCCTCGCCGCCGCCAACTCGTTCACGGTCAGCCTGGACATGCGGCGCGCCGACGCGTTCATGGCGGCGGCGATGGTGGATTCGACGCCGACGATCGTCGTCAACGGGAAATACCGGCTCACCGTGACCTCCGCGGGGGGGTACGACCAGACGATCGAGCTGGTGAAGTGGCTCGTGGCGAAGGAGAGCAAGTAGCCTCGAGCCCGGCCGCCGGCCGGTAGGCGACCGGGCCCAGTGCATCCAATCCGCATCTCGCGCGCATCTCTACCATCGGGATTGCACGAACCTCAACAGGAGAGATGCACATGGGCCCCGGCAGTACCTTGGCATTCATCGCGTTCTGGGTATTCATCGCCATCATGGCAGTCGCCGGCATGGCCTACGACTACCGCAAGAAGCGGCTCGAGATGGACGCACTCAGAACGGCCATCGAGCACGGGCAGAATCTGGACCCGGCGATCGTCCAAAAGCTGCTGGGCCAGTACACCCAGCCGCAGGCGGACAATCCGCAGGATCTGCGGCCCTACCTGCACATCGGCGGCATCATCACGATCGCCGCGGGCATCGGTATCTTCCTGGCGGGTCTATGGGTGGGAGACATGCAATTCCCCGTCGCGGAATACCCGATACTGGCATTCGGCGCCTTTGTCATGTGCGTCGGCATCGGGCTGCTGCTGTCCGTGCGTGCGCTCAAGCGATACCCGCCGCCCGAGCGCTCGCCGGACCGCACGGCGTGACCGGTGGACTGCCGCGCGACCGGTTGAGCGCGGCAGCCGAGGCACTCGTTGCGGCGCTGGCGATCGCCGGAGACGACGATGCGTACGGCGAGCTCGTCCGCCGCCGGCATTCGCAGATTCGTGAGCTGCTGCGGCGGCTGTCCCGGGATCCCGCCCTGGCCGACGATCTCGCGCAGCAGGCATTCGTTCAGGGCTGGCGCACGATACGCACCCTCAGGGCGCCGGCCGCTTTCGGAAGCTGGCTGCGAAGAGTCGCCGTCAACGTGTGGCTGCAGCACATCCGGGCTCGAGGCGGACGGGAGAGACCGACCGCGGATGGCGCGTTGCACGAGGTGGCGGACCGGCTGGCAGGCGAGCCCACGACTGCCGAGCAGTTGGACCTCGATCGGGCACTGGCGCTGCTCCCGCCCGACGTGCGACTTTGCATCGTCCTCGCATACGGTGAGCGCATGAGCCATCGGGAGATCAGCGAAGCGACGACCCTGCCGCTCGGCACGGTGAAGTCGCACATCACGCGCGGCGCGGCTCGGCTGCGAGAGCTGCTGCGGGCATACGGGTGAGCGCCATGCAGGAACGCTGGGACGACGAACTGACTCGCCTCTTCGACGAGGCACGGCATGCGCTGCCTGCGGAGGATTTCGCTGAGCGAGTGGCATCCCGCGTGCGCGTCGTGCAGCGCCGGCGAACTCTCCGGCGCTTCGGGTCGTGGCTGCTCGCCGCGGCCTGCGCGGTCGCACTGAGTCCATACGCCTTGGAGGGCTCCTTCGCCCTGACCGCCCGCATGGAGAGATGGCTGCCGGACCTCGGCGGCGCCCTCGTGTCTCCGGCGGGCTGGGTGTGCTCGACGCTCTTCGCGCTGTGGCTCCTGCGGCGCGTGGGGGTGTTCGGACGGTGAGCCGCCCGCCGGGCGCGCTCAGCGGCCCGCCGCGCGCCCCGCCCTGTGGCCGCTCACGACCGCTCCCGCGTGCCGCGGAAGCCGCGCGAACGAGAACAGCGAGAAAGCCCCGAGGACCACCATCACGGTGAGCGCGACCTGGCAGTTGCGCAAGGTCACGTGCCCGACGGGCTCGCCGAGCGCGAGGGACGTGACGTTCATCAGAATCGCGGCGAGTGACACGGCGACCGCGTTCGTCGTTTGCAGCACGAGATTCCACAGCACCGTCGCGCTCCCGAGCTCCTCGTGCGGCACGTCGGCGAAGGCGAGCGTGCTCGTGCCCGTGAACAGCAGCGAACGGGCCATGCCGGCCGCCGCCAGGATGGCGAAGCTCACCCAGTAGGAGGTGATGGCGGAAACCGCCACGCAGGCGAAGATCGCGGCGAGCATGAGCGCCGCGCTCGTGATCAATACAGGCCGGAAACCGAAGCGGCGGATCGTGCGGGTGGTCACCGACTTGAGCAGCAGGTCCCCGCCGTTCATCGCAAGGAGCAGGAAGCCGGCGGAGACGGCGCTGTAGCCAAACACCACCTCGAACATGAGAGGCAAAACGAAGGGCAGCGCCCGCACCGGCATCCGCACCAGAGCGCCGCCATTCAGCGTCGTCGCGACGAATGTCGGGATGCGCGCGGCTCCGAGGGAGAGCACGGGGTGGGAATGTCGGGATAAGTGGCGCACGGCGAGCACACCGAAGACCATCCCGACGGCAGTGAGCGCGCCGCCGACCGCCCAGGAGCCGCTGGTCGTGCTCATGAGGTCGAGCCCGGTGAGAAGGCCGCCCGATGCGACGGCGAGGAGCGTGAATCCCGCGACATCGAACGGCCGGCGCGCACCGGCCTCGAGCGGCGGGATGAAGCGCACGACGAGCAGCACTCCCGCGACGCCGACCGGCACGTTGAGCAGGAAGATCCACGGCCACGACAGGTACGTGGTGATGAAGCCGCCGACCGCGGGGCCGAGCGTTGGCGCAACCAGCATCGGCACCGTGCTGATGGTCATCACCGTGATGAGGTCTTCCTTCTCCGTGGACTTGAGCAGGACGATGCGCGCGATGGGGGTCATGAGCGACGCCGCGGCGCCCTGCAGTACGCGCGCCACGATGAACTGCGGGAGCGTGCGGCTCAGCGCACAGAGGATGGAAGCGGCCGTGAACCCCGCCACCGCGAGCGCGAATACCCTGCGCGCTCCGAACCGGTCCGCGATCCAGCCGCTGCTCGGGAGCAGCACCGCCTGCGCGAGGATGTAGATCGTGATGCCGATGTTGAGGTCGACGGGCCGCACCGCGAAGGTGCGCGCCATGTCGGGCATGGCGACCACGACGACCGACGCGTCGAGTCCCGCCATGAACATGGCGGAGGCGACGATCAGCGCGATGAGTCGTGAGCTTGCGGGGGAGCGGGCGTGAGCGGCCAAAGGATACGTCTCGGCAGTCAGTCGTCCGGCGCGGCGGCGAGCAAGCCGCCGCAATATACTCCCTCGGGGCGCACGCTCGGAACCCGGCATGGCGGAAAGACTACTGTTCGATTTGCTGGTGGTCGGCGGCGGCATCAACGGCGCAGGTATCGCGCGGGATGCGGCGGGGCGCGGCCTGAGCGTATGTCTAGTGGAGCAGGCGGACCTCGCCGCATTCGCCTCCTCCGCGAGCACCAAGCTCATTCACGGCGGACTGCGCTATCTCGAGTATGGCGAGCTGCGGCTGGTTCGCGAGGCGCTGACCGAGCGCGAGCGCCTGCTCGCCATCGCGCCGCACATCGTCCGTCCGATCCGCTTCGTGCTCCCTCACGTGGAGGAATTGCGGCCGCGCTGGCAGATTCGCTTAGGTTTGCTGTTCTACGACAACCTCGGCGGCCGCAAGCGCCTCGAGGCGTCCCGCGCCATTCGCCTCGATCGGGACCCGGCCGGCAGGGCGCTCAAGCCCGGCTTCACGCGGGGCTTCGCGTATTCCGACTGTCGCGTCGACGACAGCCGGCTGGTGCTGCTCAACGCCCTGGACGCCGCCGAGCGGGGCGCCACGGTTCTCACCCGCACGCGGCTCGAGTCGGCGCGAGCGGATCCGACCGGATGGGACGCCGAGTGCGCGGACATTCCGACGGGCCGGCGCATCCAGGTCCGCGCGCGGGCGCTGGTCAACGCGTCCGGATGCTGGATCGAGGCGGTTAGGCGGGCCGCCGGGTTGCCTGCCGCCGACCGCGTGCGGCTCGTCAAGGGCAGCCACATCGTCGTGCCGCGGATCTTCGACGGCGAGCAGGCCTATACGCTCCAGAACCCCGATCGGCGAGTGGTGTTTGCCATCCCCTACGAGGAGCAGTTCACGCTCATCGGGACCACCGATATTTCGTACGAGGGCGACTTGCACGACGTGCGCGTGACGCCCGCGGAGATCGCGTACCTTTGCGAGAGCGTTAACCGCTACTTCACGCGCACCGTGACCGCGGCCGACGTGGCCTGGCGCTACGCCGGCGTGCGCGCGCTCCACGACGACCATGCCAATCGGGCTCAGGAGGTGACGCGCGACTATGATCTGGAGCTGGAGCACGCGCCCAACGGAACGGCGCTGCTCTCCGTGATCGGCGGCAAGCTCTCGACGTACCGCAGCCTTGCGGAAGCGGCGCTCCACAAGTTGAGGCCGCTCGTCGGCGGGTGGCCACACTCCTGGACCGGCGAGGCTCCCCTACCGGGCGGTGACCTGCCCGGCGGGAATTTCGAGGTCTTCCTGGACGATGCGCTGCGCCGCTGGCCCTTTCTGCCCCGCCCGGTCGCTCGCCGCATGGCGCACGCCTACGGCACACGCATGGAGCGCATCGTCGGCCACGCAGACTCGCTCGATGCCCTGGGCGAGCCCCTCGGGGCCGGACTCACTGCGGCGGAGGTGGACCACTTGAGAGCCGAGGAGTGGGCGGCCACCGCGGACGATATCCTCTGGCGCCGCTCGAAGCTCGGCCTGCACGTCCCCTCCGGCGCCGCCGAGCGGCTCAACCTGTACTTGCAGGCCCGGGGCGACGCCGCACGCGTGGGGGCCCGGCCATGACGCGGTACCTCGGAGCGATCGATCAGGGCACGACGAGCACGCGTTTCATCGTCTTCGACCGGCGCGGCGAGACCCTCGCGAGCGCGCAGAAGGAGCATCGCCAGATCTATCCGCGGCCCGGCTGGGTGGAGCACGACGCCGCGGAGATCTGGAGGAACACGGTCGAGGTGATCGGCACGGCCCTCGCGCGCGGTGGACTCGCCGCCTCGGATCTCGCGTCCATCGGCGTCACGAATCAACGGGAGACGACGATCCTCTGGGATCGGCGCACGGGCAAGCCCCTGCACCACGCGATCGTGTGGCAAGACACGCGTGTCGACAGTCTCGTCGCCGAATATGCGCAGCACGGCGGCCGGGATCGGTTCAGGGCGAAGACCGGACTGCCGCTCGCGAGCTACTTCAGCGCGCCGAAGCTAAAATGGCTCCTCGATGAGACGCCCGGCGCCCGCGCCATGGCGCAGGCGGGCGATGCGCTCTTCGGCACCATCGACTCCTGGCTCGTCTGGAACCTCTCCGGCGGCCCGCAAGGCGGCGTGCATGTTACGGATGTGTCGAACGCGAGCCGCACGCAGCTCATGAATCTCGAGACGCTCGACTGGGACGCCGAGCTCACCGATGCGTTCGACATTCCCCGCGCCGTCCTGCCGCGGATCGTGCCGTCGAGCGGAGTCTTCTGCGAGGTCAAGGTTTCGCCGCTCGCCGGCGCGACCATCGCGGGGCTGCTCGGCGATCAGCAGGCGGCGCTCGTCGGCCAGGCCTGCTTCCGGCCCGGGGAGGCGAAGAACACCTACGGCACCGGCTGCTTCGTGCTCATGAACACCGGCAAGACGCCAGTCGCATCGCGAGCGGGTCTGATCACCACGGTCGCCTACCAGCTCGCGCATCAACGACCGTGCTACGCACTGGAGGGCTCCATCGCCATCGCCGGCGCCCTGGTGCAGTGGTTGCGCGACAACCTGCGGCTCATCGCCGGCAGCGCGGAGATCGAGACGCTCGCGCGCGAAGTGCCCGACAATGGCGACGTCTACATCGTACCGGCCTTCTCCGGACTCTTCGCTCCACACTGGAACGCGACGGCAAGGGGCGTGATCACCGGGCTCACGCACCACTCAAATCGAGCGCATCTTGCTCGCGCGGCGCTCGAGGCGACGGCCTATCAAACGCACGAAGTGCTCTCGGCGATGGAGCGGGACAGCGGGATCCCCATGAAGGAGCTGCGAGTGGACGGCGGCATGGTCGTGAACGATCTGCTGATGCAGTTTCAAGCGGATATTCTCGATGCAGCCGTCGTCCGCCCCCGTGTCACCGAGACGACGGCGCTCGGCTCTGCCTACGCAGCGGGCCTGGCGGTCGGTTACTGGAGCGGCCCAGAGGAGCTCGTCGCCAACTGGGAAGTGGCGAGACGCTGGACGCCCGCGATGAGCGCCGATCGGCGCGAGCACTTGCTGCGCTCGTGGCGCAAGGCCGTGGAGTGCTCGATCGGCTGGGCCTGAGCGCGCCAGGCGGTCGACGTCCGGTTACGACGTCCCAATCTACATGCCGGCGGCGCTCTTTCAATATCAAACACGTGAGATATTGATACGTCCCACGGCGCGTGCTGCGCTACACTGCGCCATCCGTTGCACGACCTTCCGGTGCACCCATGCATACGGTCGCAGACATCCAGCGCGCCGTCGAGCGCCTCTCTTCCGGCGACCGCGAAGTCGTCATGTTCTGGCTTCAGGATCTCATTCAGCACGCGGAGGACGAAGAGAATCGAGTCGAGGAGTCGCGCCCGGCTTATGAAGCGGCTCCGTCCTCCCTGTTGACGCTGGAGGAGTACGACCTGCTGGAGGAGAAAAGCCCGGTGCGTCACGAGTACATCAACGGGGTGATGTACGCGATGACCGGCGCAAGCGTCGCACACAATACGGTGGCCGGTAACCTGTTCGCGGCATTCCATACCCATCTGCGCGGCAGTCCATGCAGGGCCTTCACCGCCGACCAGCAGCTCCATATGAAGAACGACTCTGACGAGATCGTCTACTACCCGGACGTGATGGTCGCTTGCCAGCGGGAGCGCTGGACGGAGAACAAGATTCGCGATCCGAAGCTGGTCGTGGAGGTGCTGTCACCCTCCACCCGGGAGATCGACCGGAGAGAGAAGTCGCTCAACTACCGCCGCACCGCCTCGATCGAGGAATACGTGATTGCCGCGCAGGATGCGCGCGAGCTCACGATTTGCCGCCGGAAGGATTGCTGGCGGGGCGAGCTCATCGCCGGTCCCGACGCCGTCGCCGAATTCCGCTCGATCGGGCTCTCGCTACCCCTCGAGCAAATCTACGAGGACGTCTGCTGAGCCGACGATCAATTGAGCCCGTCCTTCCACCATCCCCCGCCGATCGCGACGAGCAGCCCGGCGGTATCCTCGAATTGCTGCACCTGAGCGGTTGCGAAGCCGAGCCGCGCCTGTGCATACGTGCGCTCCGCGTCGATGAGATTGATCACGTTCGTCGTGCCGACCTGGTAGCTCGTCTGCTGCAGCCTCAAAGCCTCCGAGGCGACATCGACAGAGTGCCGGTCCACAGTCAGGAGCTCGGCGTCGTACTGCAGCGCCCAGAGATCGTCCGCGACCTGTCCGAGCGCGCTGAGCACGACCGACCGGTAAGTGGAAGCCTGCGCCTTGAACGCATCGCGCGCGGCGCGCACCTGCGCGCGCAGGGCCCCTCCCTCGAAGATCGGCTCCGCGAGCGCCCCGCCGGCGCTCCACAGCGTGTCGAACTGATGGAACAGTCCAGCCGCCTGGAGCGCACTGCGAGTGAGTGAGGCGGAGAGGGTGATATCCGGATACTCCTGCGCAACGGCGACTCCCACCGCGGCGCTCGCCGCGTGCAGCTGCGCCTCGGCGGCGAGGATGTCCGGGCGCTGGTGCACCAGCTCGGAAGGCAGGCTGAGCGGAATCTGCCGCGGCAGCGTGAACTCGCGGATGTCGAAGGCGTATGTCTTCCATTCGGCCGGCGTCCGGCCCGCAAGCACGGCGAGCGCGTCGTAAGCCTGATCGAGCTGCTTGCGAAGGGTCGGCAGCTGCGTGAGATCGGCCGCGAGCTGGCTGTCGGCCGTGAGCACGTCGGCACGCGTCGCAACTCCCACGTCGAACTCGCGCTGCGTCAGGGCGAGATTCTTCCGGTCGCTCGCGATCAGCTCCTCCGTGGTGCTGATCTGGAGCCGCGTGGAGACGATCGTGAGCGCCTCGTTCACCACCTCCCCCGTGAGCGTGAGATAGGCCGCGGCGAGCTGATCGCGCTGCATCGCGGCGAGCGCGCGCTGCTGCTCCACCGCGCGGCGCGTGCCACCGAAGACATCCACGCTGTAGCTCGCCGAGAGCCCCACCGAGTAGAGATTGGAACTCCCGCCATCGAGCGCTCCCGCCCCGCCTTCACCCGAGTGCTGCGCGTCCGCGTTTGCGCTCAGACGCGGCAGCAGACCCGCCTGCGTGACGACCACCTCCTCGCGCGCCTCCGCGAGCGTTGAGTTGGCCGCTGCGAGCGTCGGACTATCGGTGATCGCCTCACGCACCACCTCGTCGAGCGCGGGCGAGTGGAACAGCTGCCACCAATCACCGGCGATCTGCGCGCCGACGGCGATGTGCTGGACATCCCGCGCCTCGGCCTGCGCGGCCTGAGCGCCTTGCGCGGGCTGCGCGCGCGAGTGCAGGTACTCCTGCGTGTCCGGGGGTTTCGGCTGGTGAAAGTCGGGGCCGACCGCGCAGCTCGCGAGGGTCAGGGCGGCGGCGGCAAGAGCGGCCGCGCGGACCTCGCTTCGCTCCCCGGAGTTATTCGTAGCGTAGCGCATCGATCGGATTGAGCCGTGAGGCCTGGCGAGCTGGATAGAAGCCGAAGAACACGCCGACGATGGCCGAGAATACGAACGCGAGGGCGATCACGTCGAGCCGCAGCAGGATCGCCCACCCCGCAATGTGCGAGATCAGCTCGGAGGCGAGCGCGCCGGCCGCGATGCCTGCGGTGCCGCCCATGAGCGAGAGCAGCATGGCCTCGATGAGGAACTGCGCGAGCACGTGCAGGCGCCGCGCGCCCGTCGCCATGCGGATGCCGATCTCGCGCGTGCGCTCGGTGACCGAGACGAGCAGGATGTTCATGATGCCGATCCCGCCGACGACGAGGGAGATCGAGGCGATCGCGGCGAGGAGCAGCTCCATCGCCTTCGAGCTCTGCTCGGCGACCTGCGCAACCTCGGTAAGATCGCGCACCACGAAGTCGTCGTCCTTTCCCGGCAGGATCCGGTGGACCTTCTCCAGGGTCTTCGTGACCTGGTCGAGCGCGGTTTGCACCAGCTGGGGGCTGCGCGCCTGCACGAAGATGGTGTTCACGAAGCCCTCGAGCTTCGGGGTGACGCCGAAGGGGTTCGGAGGCGGCCCGATCGCCGCGAAGACGTTGTTCGACAGGGTCTGCGTGGAGCTCGGCGTCGCAACGCCCAGGATGCGCTCCTGGGAGGTGGTGAACGGAATGAACACCACGTCGTCCTGATCCTGACCCGTCGCGGAGTTGCCCTTCGCGGCGAGCACGCCGACCACCACCATCGGAACGTTCTTGATCAGGACGGTCGCGCCGATGGGGTCGGCGAACTCGCCGAACAGCTGGGTGAGCACGCTCTGGCCGAGCAAGCAGACGGTCGCGCCGTCGCGGTCGTCCTCCTCGGTCAGCGTGCGGCCGGCGACGACCGGCCAGTGGCGGATCGACAGATAGCTCGGGGAGATGCCCTGAATGCTCGTGTTCCAGTTCTGGTTGCCGCTGACCACCTGCGTGGACTGGCGGTTCACGTAGCTGGCATCGGCGACGGCGCTGTCCTCCTCGAGAATGGCGGCCACGTCGCGCACTCGCAGGCTCGCGGCGCTGCCGCGGCCCGCGCGCACACCGTTGAAGCGCGTGGTCCCCGGAAGCACGACCAGCAAGTCCGTGCCGAGGCTCTGCACCTGGGCCTCGACCGCGGCGCGCGCACCCTCGCCGACCGCCACCATGGCGATGAGCGCCGCCACTCCGATGAACACGCCGAGCATGGTGAGGCCCGCGCGGAGCTTGTTGCGCCCGATCGCGCGGAGCGCCGCGACGATCGCCATCCAGCCGAGGGTGCCGGCCTCGTGGAGCCAGGCATCGAGCCGCCCCGCGTACTCGAGCTCGTGGTAGGGCTGCACCGCGGGAAGCGTGCGCGCCTCGAGCTCCGCGCCCGCGCGAACGGTCGGCTGGTCGGAGATGATCCGCCCGTCGCGAACCGTGATGATCCGGTCGGCGACCTCCGCCATCTCGCGCTCGTGCGTGACCAGTACCACGGTGACGCCGCGCTCGCGATTGAGCGACCGGATGGTCGCCATGATCTCGAGGGAGGTCTGCGAGTCGAGGTTGCCGGTGGGCTCATCGGCCAGCACGATCGCCGGATCGTTGACGAGCGCCCGGGCGATCGCGACGCGCTGCTGCTGTCCGCCCGAGAGCTGGTTCGGCTGGTTTCTCTCGCGGTCCGCGAGCCCGAGCATGTGCAGCATGTCGCGCGCCCGCGCCGTGTTGCCCGTGATCTGCGCGGCGTAGAAGAGCGGCAGCTCCACGTTCTCGAGCGCGCTGGTGCGGGGCAGCAGATTGAACGTCTGGAACACGAAGCCGATCCGCCGGCCGCGGATGCGAGCAAGCGCAGGCTCGTCCAGCTTCGCAACGTCGATCCCCTCCAGCACGTACTCGCCGGTCGTCGGCTTGTCGAGGCAGCCGAGAATGTTCATGAGCGTGGACTTGCCCGAGCCCGACGCGCCCATGATGGCGACGAATTCGCCGCGGCGAATGGTGAGACTCACTCCGCGGAGCGCATGCACCTCCGTGTCGCCGAGGTGGTAGACCTTCGTCACCTCGCGGATATGGATGATGGGCTCACCCTCGGTGTTCATAATCTGAAGCCGCCGCGGAACCCGAGCCCCCCCTGGCGATTGCCCGCCGGCTGCTCGCGCGACTCGCCCGGCCGCACCGCGTTGACCACGACCACGTCACCTTCGTGCAGATCGGGGCCCCAGACCTCGATCAGCGTGCCGTCGTCGAGACCGGTCTGCACCCGCACAGGAACCAGCTTTCCATCGCGCATGACCCAGAGCCGCGCCCGCGGCGCGCCGCCTCGACCGGCGCGGCCCGCGAACCGCCTACCACCCGTGCCGCTTGCGGGGCCCGTGTTGACCGTGCCGCTCGTCCCGCTCGTCGCAGCGGAGTGCTCGAATACCCGGCCGGCGGCCCCACCGGCGCCTCCCGGCCCACCACCCCCGCCCGGGCCACCACCCCCGCCCGGCCTCTGTCTTCCCTCGCCCTCGCGCGAGATCCCCTCGGGGTTGAAGCGAATGGCAGGCAGCGGCACCCTCAACACGTTCTCCCGCTCGGCCGTGATGATGTGACAATCTGCCGTCATGCCTGGAAATAGAGCGAGGTCGTCGTTCTTCACGTCGATCACCACGTCGTAGGTCACGACGTTCTGCACGGTGATCGGACCCTCGCGGACCTGGCGCACGGCGCCCCAGAACGTGCGCGTGGGATAGGCCTGGACGGTGAAGGACGTCCTTTCGTGCGGCCTCACGCCGCCCACGTCGGCCTCGCTGACGTTCGTGTCGACCTCCATCGAATGCATGTCCTTGCCGATGAGAAACAGAGGCGAGGCGGAGAGACTCGAGACGACGGTCTGCCCCACGTCGATATAGCGCGTGATGACCATCCCGTTGACGGGCGAGAGGATCTTCGTGTACCCGAGATTCACCTCCGCGCCGTGCAGGGATGCCTTCTGCTGCGCGATGGTCGAGAGGTCGAGGTTCACCTGCGCCCCGTCCTGATCGAGGGTCGCCTTGTCGGTGTTGAGGGTCTCCTGCGAGACGATGCCCTCCCCGATCAGCTTCTGATCGTAGGCATAGATCCGCGCCTGATTGGCGGCCGCGACGCGATCCTTCGCGAGCTGCGACATCCCGGAGTGCAGCGCCGCTTGGTCCTCGTCCACGACGACCTGGAACGGAAGCGGATCGATGAGCGCGCAGACCTGGCCGATCTTGACGACCGTGTTGTAGTCGCAGAACCAGGCCTTGATATCGCCCGACACATAGGACTCGACCTGGGCGGTCACGACTGGGTTGAGCGTGCCGGTCATGGAGACCGTGCGCTGGATGTCCCCACGCGTCACCCGCGCGGTGACATAGCGCAACGCCGGCGCACGGTCCATCCACCACCATCCGGCGAGGAGCGCGGCAACGACGATGAGGCCAGCCGCCCCTGCGGTCCAGCGCTTCCGGCTGCGGTGGTGCGTAGCCCCCGCGTGCTCGACAGTGGCCTGGTCCATCCCCCTCACCGACCCCCTGCGAATTTCCCAGTAGCATGGCAGGTCCGCAAAATCGTTATGCAACAGATTGTAAAATTTGGCTACGATATAGTGCCCTTCCGGCAGGCGCCGGACCCAAGGGGATGCGCATGAAACAGCTCGAAGGCAAAGCGGCCTTCGTGACCGGCGGCAGCAGCGGGATCGGTCTCGGCATCGTGAAGGTCCTCGCCGAGGAAGGCATGAGGGTGGCATTCACCTATCGCCGCGCGGCGCATCGGGACGAGGCGATGGCGTACTTCCGGAGCCGGCCCCGGCTCGAGGTTCACCCGCTCGAGCTCGACGTGATGGATCGCGCGGGCTTTGCGCGAGCGGCGGTCGAGGCGGAGCGCGCGGTGGGACCGATCCAGGTTCTCGTCAATAACGCGGGCGTCGGCGTCCACGGCCTGATCGAGCACGCGACCTACGACGACTGGGACTGGGTCCTCGGCGTGAATCTGGGCGGCGTCGTGAACGGGCTCGTGACGTTCCTCCCCCGCATGATCACCTCCGGCCGCGAGGGCCACATCGTCAACGTCTCCTCGATGGGCGGTCTCGCGGCGCTCGGGTCCGTGGGACTGTATGCCGCATCCAAGTTCGCCGTGGTCGGCCTCACGGAGGCGCTGCGTACGGACATGATCGGGAGGCCGATCGGCGTCTCGGTGTACTGTCCGGGACCGGTGAAATCCAACATCGCGGAGAGCGGCACCGGGCGGCCCGAGCATCTCGCCCGCACCGGATACTCGAGCCCGGAGCTCGTGCAGGGCGCACCGCCCCCCGCGATGATCCTGCACGCCATGGACGCGGTCGCCTCGGCCCGCTACGTCCTCGACGGGATCCGCAGCAACGCGCTTTACATCCTGAGCCACCCCGAGTTCAAAGACGTGCTCGCCGCGCGGAACGCAGCGATTCTCGCGGCCGTGCCGGATGAGCCGCTCAACGAGGCGCGCGCGGACTCCATACGCTGGATCCTGTCGAATCCGATTTACGACGAGGGGGCCTGAGCGTGCGCGACCCGGGGCTCGTGTTCCTCGTCGATGTTCGACAACACGCTGCTCGACAACGATCAGCTCATCCGCGACCTCATGGACCATCTGGAGCGGGAGTACGGCGCGGCGAGCCGCGAGCGCTACTCGCAGATCCTCGAGCAGGTTCGGTCGCGCCTCGGGTATGTCGATTACCTGGGCGCGCTCCAGCAGTACCGCACGGAGAATCTGGATGATCCGCGGCTGCTGCAGATGTCATCGTTCCTCGTGGACTACCCGTTCGCGAGCCGCCTGTATCCCGGGACTCTCGAGGTCCTGAAGCACCTCGGCGCATCGGGAACGACCGTCATTCTTTCCGACGGCGATGTGGTCTTCCAGCCGAGAAAGGTACAGCGCTCCGGACTCTGGGACGCGGTGGACGGCCGCGTGCTCATCTACATCCACAAGGAGCAGATGCTCGCGGCCGTCGAGCGGCGCTACCCCGCCCGCCGCTACGTCATGATCGACGACAAGGCCCGCATTCTCCACGCCGTCAAATCGGCGTGGGGCGACCTCGTGACGACGATCCTGCCCCGCCAGGGCCACTACGCCCACGATGCGGCGCTCCTCGCCTCGGTTCCACCGCCCGATGAGACGGTCGAGCACATCGCCGATCTGCTGCAGCATCGATTCGACGCCGCACCGGCCGGCTAAAGCTACGAGGCGAGCACGCCCTTCTGCTTCGCTGTGTGCGTGGCGATCGCGTCCATCAGCGCGGGTGAGAGGCAATCGTAGGGCTCGAGCTTCAACTCCTTCAGCCGGGCCCGCACCTCCCCCATCTTCCCCGGCGGGGTCCCGGATTCGATGATGGAGGAGACGAATGCCGCGAAATCCGGCGCCGCCCACCCCTGCTCTTTGATGAGCTCGGGATGCACGAAGTCGAATCCGTAGAAGGGATGGTCCTTGTTCTCGATCCGGCCGTAGAGGTGCACGCCGCACCCCGTGCAGGCGTAGCGCTGGATCACCGCCTTGGGGTCCACCACCTTGAGCTTCTTCTCGTTCTCGGTAACGCTCAGCTTGTCGCGACCGATCACCGCGACGAGCGAGAACAGCGCGCCCTGCGGCTTCCAGCACTTCGTGCAGCCGCACACGTGGTCAAAGGCCACGTTGGCCTTCAGGCTCACGGTCACGGGCGCGGAGGTGCACTTGCAGCTGATCGTCCCGCCGGCAAACCCGGCACTGCCGGGCTTCACGCCGCGATCGACGGCTGGATGGATTGAGATCGCCATGTTGTTTGCCTCGCTTGGAATTAGAAAGTAACCACCGAGCGGATCGATTCGCCCCGGTGCATGAGATCGAAGGCATCGTTGATCTTCTCGAGCGGCATCACGTGCGTGATCAGATCATCGATGTTGATCTTCCGCTCCATGTACCAGTCGACGATGCGCGGTACGTCGGTGCGCCCACGCGCGCCGCCGAAGGCCGTCCCTTTCCACACCCGCCCCGTCACGAGCTGGAAGGGACGCGTCTTCACCTCCTGCCCCGCTCCGGCCACGCCGATGATGACCGACACGCCCCAGCCGCGGTGGCAGCACTCGAGCGCCTGGCGCATCAGATCCACGTTCCCGACGCACTCGAAGCTGTAGTCGGCGCCGCCGTCCGTGAGCGCGACGAGATGCGGCACCAGATCGCCGCCCGCTTCCTTGGGATTCACGAAGTGGGTCATGCCGAACTTCTCCGCGAGCGGCTTGCGCCGCGGATTGACATCCACCCCGATGATCTTGTCGGCCCCGGCCATTCGGGCTCCCTGGATCACGTTGAGCCCGATCCCTCCGAGCCCGAACACCACGACGTTCGCACCCGGCTCGACCTTCGCCGTGTTGATGACGGCACCGATTCCCGTGGTGACGCCACAGCCGATGTAGCAGACCTTCTCGAAGGGCGCATCCTCGCGGATCTTCGCGAGCGCGATCTCGGGCAGCACCGTGTAGTTCGAGAAGGTGGAGCATCCCATGTAGTGGTGGACCATGCGGCCCTCGAGCGAGAACCGGCTGGTGCCGTCGGGCATCACGCCCTTGCCCTGCGTCGCACGGATCGCCGTGCAGAGGTTGGTCTTGCGCGACAGGCACGACTTGCACTGGCGGCACTCGGGCGTGTAGAGCGGAATCACGTGATCGCCCTTCTTGACGGAGCTCACTCCCGGGCCGACATCCACCACGATCCCCGCTCCCTCGTGGCCGAAGATCACCGGGAAAAGTCCCTCGGGATCGGCTCCGGAGCGCGTGAACTCATCGGTGTGGCACACCCCGCTCGCCTTGATCTCGACCAGCACCTCGCCCGACTTCGGCCCGGCCAGGTTGACGGTCGCCACTTCGAGAGGCTTGCCCGCCTGGTATGCAATCGCCGCCCGGGTCTTCATTCGATTCCCCCCGCCCTTTCTTGCGTGCAATTTATTCCGGCGGCGAGTGGCTGTCGAGCTGTCGCGCATGGATGGCGCGGCCGGCCTTGGCGGCCGGCGGCACCGACCGCCCCCCGTTTGGCGGGTCCCGGCGAGCCTCTGCGGGCTGACCGAACTCACCCCCCGTCTGGCATCGCTCGTGTGTTGTGGTGTGCTGCGACCGCGATTTAAGTTATCTCATCCGCGGGCGGGCGAACTGTGCGGCGCGTCACGGTCGCCTCCGCTTGGGAGGGTGCTTCGCGAGCGGCCGCGACACGGGCCGGCGCTCGGCGCCTTTGGGCTCCCGCGGCGAGGTGGAGCCGCCCGCGAGCCACGCGAGCCGCTCGGCCGCCACGTCATGACTCGCATGCTCCACGTCGCGGTACGCGGCGATGAGCTTGCGGCCGAACAGCGTGAGCTCCGCTCCGCCGCCCCCGGCCCCGCCGACGCTCATGGTAGTGACCGGCTCTCCGAGGGCGTGGTTGAGGTCATCGAGCAGCAGCCAGGCGCGCCGGTAGCTCATCCCGAGGTCGCGCGCCGCCTGCGACAGCGACCCGGTCGCCTCGATGTGCTCGAGCAAGGCGATTTTCCCCGGCCCGATCGAGCTCTCCGGACCGATATCGATCCGCAACCGGACACCGACAGACGCTCCGCGCTGGCTCACGGCCGTATGTTAACTCAAGATCAGCCCCGCGCTTGGCGCTCCGGGCGCGATCCGCTAAACTCTCGCCCCCCCGCTCCGGGAGCACCCGGAGGCGGGCTGTGGAGGAGGCGTCGGCCATGGCAATCGAGCACGCACGGATTTGTGGAGCATGCGAGCGGGAGTGTCCGAGTTGGGCGAGCCGCTGCCCCACCTGCGGCAGTCTCTCGCTGGTGCATCGGATGATCATCGTCCCCCCTTCCGCACCGATTGCCGCCGTTGCGGAGGCCAAGCCGACCCGCAGAAAGACGAGCCGCCCTGCCATCGCCGCCGCCCGCGAGTCCCCCCGCCCCGAGAGCCAGCGGGCCGGCTCCACCGCCTGACGTAAATGCCTTCTGGTCGTCCTTCCCCAGCGCCCGTCGTGGCGATCGTGGGAGCCACCGGCGCGGTCGGTGTGGAATTGATTCGATGTCTCGAGGAGCGGCGCTTTCCGCTCTCCGAGCTGCGCCTCTTCGCCTCGTCCCGGTCGGCGGGCAAGACGCTGCGGTTCCGGGACGAGCCCATCACCGTGCGAGAGCTCAGCGAGGATAGCTTCCGAGGCGTGGATGTCGCGCTGTTCTCCGCGGGAAGCGGCATCTCCAAGCGCTTCGCTCCGGTTGCCACCGGACACGGAGCCGTCGTTGTCGACAACTCGTCCGCGTTCCGCATGGACCCGGCCGTGCCGCTGGTCGTGCCGGAGATCAATCCGGAGGCGATCCACACGCACCGGGGAATCATCGCCAACCCGAACTGCTCGACGATCATCTCCATCACCCCGCTCTGGCCGATCCATCGAGCGAACCCCATCCGTCGGCTGATCGTCGCGACGTACCAGGCGGCCTCCGGTGCCGGAGCCGCCGCGATGGAGGAGCTGCGCGAGTCCACTCGCGCCCATCTCGAGGGCCGGCCGTACGCGAACAAGGTGCTCCCGCACCCTTACGCCTTCAATCTCTTCAGCCACAACTCGAGGATCGACCCCGAGACCGGCTACAACGAGGAGGAGACGAAGGTCATCCGCGAGACGCGCAAGATCTTCGGCGACGACCGCATCCTGATATCGGCGACCTGCGTACGCGTGCCGGTGCTGCGGGCGCACTCCGTCGCGATCCACTTCCAGTGCGAGCGGCCCATCACGCCCGCCGAGGTGCGCCGCATCATCGAGACCGCGCCCGGCGTGAAGCTGGTCGACGATTCCGAGCGGAATTACTTTCCCATGCCGAAGGACGCCTCCGGAGCCGACCCCATCCTCGTCGGCCGCATCCGTGAGGATGCGAGCGATCCGAGCGGGCACTCCATCGCCCTGTTCGTCGCCGGCGACCAGCTGCTCAAGGGCGCGGCGCTGAATGCCGTGCAGATCGCGGAGCTCCTCGCCTAGGAACTCTTTGCGTTCGCGGCGTCGTCTACGCCGATGATCAGCCTCGTCGCGCTCGCGAACGCGTACGGCATGATGTTGAGATTGATCGGGGCCGGTGAGCCCTCGAACACGCGCCCCGAGATGTCGTACCGCGAGCCGTGGCAGGGGCAGAGCCATCCGCCCGGCCAGTACGCTCCGAGCACGGGGTCGTGCGCGTCGAAGTAGGGCTTCGGGAGGCACCCGAGGTGCGTGCAGGTGCCGATGCTCACGTACCACTCGGCGGTGCGCGAGCGCATCGCGTTCTTGCAGTAGTCCGGCTGATTCGACTCGTCCGATGTCGGATCCTTCAGCAGCTCATCGTGCTGGCCGAGCATCTTCATCATCTCCGGCGTGCGGTGGACCACGTAGATGGGATTCAGCCGCCAGACCGTGACGATCATCTGCCCGGGCTCGACCTTCGACAGGTCCACCTCGGTCGGCAGGCCCAACGCCTTCGCGCGCTCCGAAGGTAACCAGGATTCGACGAACGGTACCGCGGTGAACGCTGCGCCCACCGCCCCGACCAGCGTCGTGGCTCCGAGCAGCAGCTTGCGGCGGCTCGAATCGACCTCTCCCTGGCCTCCAAGGTCGTCCATAGGGCCCTCATGGATCATCTCCGCCATCTCGACTCCTTACGTCCTCTCACCATTGCGATCAGCAGCAGCGGTTGATCCGGCTCCACTTGCGCTGCTGCTCGGCCTCGAAGAAGGCGCGGCGGGACAGGGGCTTCGCGCCCGAGTGCGCCTCCGTGTAGTGGCGCAGATAGCGCTCGTAGGCATCGTCCCCGGTTGCCGTCCGCACTCCGCGCCAGAACGCGAGCCAGGCTGCGCCGATGCTCCCCGCGCTCATGACCCTCCCCCACCGGCGGCGGGTAGCCGCGCGATATTCGGCGCCTCGGAGCTCGCGAGTACCGGCTGGCCGCGCACGGCGCGAACGGACACGCGCAGCATGTCCACGATGATGAGCCACACGATCGCCGTGAAGATCAGGGTGAGCCAGCCGTCGAGCTGCTGATTGAAGATGAGCTTCGGCGCGACGGCGGCGCGCTCCGGCGTGAGCAGGCCGCTCGCGAGCTTGTGTGCGAGATCGGCGGCGCCCGAGAAGAAGCCGAGCTGCGGATCGGGGCTCATCACCTTCTGCCAGGCGGCGACCGTCGTGACGATCGCGAGCCACGCGAGCGGCCCTCCGGTCACCCACGAGTACTTGAGGCGCCCGGACTTGATGAGGATTCCGGTCGCGACCGAGAGCGCGATGGCCGCGAGCATCTGGTTCGCGATGCCGAAGAGCGGCCAGAGGATGTTGCACGCCGCCGTTCGGATCGATCACGCCGATGTAGAGGAAGTAGCCCCAGCCCGCAACGATCACCGCGCTCGTGACGAGGACCGAAGGGTACCAGGAGACGCGGCCGAGCGGCTTCGAGAAGTGCCCGAGGAAGTCCTGCAGCATGAACCGCCCGACGCGCGTTCCGGCATCGATCGTCGTCAAGATGAACACCGCCTCGAACATGAGCGCGAAGTGGTACCACATCGCGAGCAGTCCCTTACCGAACGTTGAGCTGAATATGCTCGCCATGCCGACCGCGAGCGACGGCGCACCGCCGGTGCGGGCGAAGAGCGTGTGCTCGCCCATCTGGTGGGCGAGATTCTGCATCTGGTCGACGGTGACCGGGTAACCCCAGCTCGAGATCGTCGCGACGGCGGCCTGCGGCGTCGCGCCGACGATGCCCGCTCCCGTGTTAATCGCGAAGAACACGCCGGGATCGAGCAGCGTCGCGGCGATCATCGCCATGATGGCGACGAACGACTCGAGCGCCATGCTCCCGTACCCGACGAGGCGCACGTCGGTCTCGCTGCCGATCATCTTCGGCGTCGTGCCGCTCGAGATGAGCGCATGGAAGCCCGACACCGCCCCGCAGGCGATCGTGATGAAGACGAACGGAAAGATCTTGCCTGCGAAGATCGGCCCGTCGCCGTTCGTGAACTGCGTGAGCGCGGGCATCTTCAGATCGGGGTGGATCACGAGGATCGCGATGGCCAGCATCCCGATCACGCCGAGCTTGAGGAAGGTCGAGAGATAGCCCCGCGGTGCGAGGAGCAGCCACACGGGGATGATCGCCGCGAGCCAACCATAGGCGATGACGAATCCGGCGAGCCCCGGCCCGGTCCAATCGAAGTACCCGCGCAAGGCCGCGCTCTGATCGATCCACCCGCCGGCCGCCACGGCGAGGAGCAGCAGCGCCATGCCGATGACCGTTGCCTCGAGCACGCGGCCCGGCCTCAAGTATCTCAGGTACACCCCGATCAGGATCCCGATCGGAATGGTCGCGGCCACGGAGAACGTCGCCCACGGGCTCCCCTTCATCGCATTCACGACCACGAGGGCGAGCACCGCGATCAGGATGATCATGATGAGGAGCGTGCCGACGAGCGCCGCGAAGCCACCGAAGGGGCCGAGCTCATCGCGCGCCATCTCGCCCAAGCTCCGCCCGTCGCGGCGCGTGGAGAGGAACAGGATCGTCATGTCCTGGACACACCCGCCGAGCACCGCGCCGAAGAGGATCCACAGAGTGCCCGGGAGGTAGCCGAACTGCGCGGCCAGGGTGGGTCCGACGAGCGGGCCCGGACCCGCGATCGCGGCGAAATGATGCCCGAAGACGATCCAGCGATGGGTCGGCACGAAGTCGCGGCCATCGTTGAGCCGCTCGGCAGGCGTGGCTCGGTTCGGATCCGCTTCGAATACGCGCGCCGTGATCCACGCCGCGTAGAAGCGATAACCGAGCGTGTAGATACAGATCGCCGCGACGACGAGCCACATCGCATTGATCGGCTCGTGGCGATGCAGGGCGATGCCGCCCACCGCGAACGCGCCCACCACTGCCAAGACGATACCGAGCAGGCGTCCGAGCATGACTCCTCCCCCCTTATCTAATACCGGTAGTGGTCCGCCTTGTACGGCCCCTGCCTCGCGACGCCGATGTAGCGCGCCTGGGCATCCGAGAGCTCGGTCAACTCGGCGTTCAAGTTCTTCAGCTGCAGCCGCGCCACTTTCTCATCGAGGTGCTTCGGGAGAGTGTACACGCCGATCGGGTACTTCGAGGTGTTCGTGTAGAGCTCGATCTGCGCGAGCGTCTGATTCGCGAACGAGGAGCTCATCACGTAGCTCGGATGGCCCATGGCGCAGCCGAGATTCACGAGCCGCCCCTTGGCGAGCAGGATGATGCGCTTGCCGTCCGGGAAGATCACGTGATCGACCTGCGGCTTGATCTCCTCCCACCGGTATTTCTCGAGCGAGGCCACGTCGATCTCGCTGTCGAAGTGGCCGATGTTGCAGACGATGGCGTTGTTCTTCATCCGCTGCATGTGATCGTGGCCGATCACGTGGAAGTTGCCGGTCGCGGTGACGAAGATGTCGGCCTTGTCCGCCGCGTAGTCCATCGTCACGACTCGATAACCCTCCATCGCGGCTTGCAGGGCGCAGATCGGATCGATTTCCGTGACCCACACCTGGGCGGAGAGCGAGCGCAACGCCTGCGCGGACCCCTTGCCCACATCGCCGTATCCGCAGATGACCGCGACCTTGCCGGCGATCATCACGTCCGTCGCGCGCTTGATCCCATCGAGCAGCGATTCGCGGCAGCCGTAGAGGTTGTCGAACTTGCTCTTGGTGACCGAGTCGTTGACGTTGATCGCCGGGAAGAGCAGGCGGCTCTCCTTCGCCATCTGATAGAGACGGTGCACGCCCGTCGTCGTCTCCTCGCTCACGCCCCGGATCTCCTTCGCCTTCTTCGAGTACCAGCCAGGGTGTGATGCGAGCCTCTTCTTGATGGACGCGAAGAGGAATTGCTCCTCCTCGCTCGTCGGATGCGCGAGGACCGAGGGGTCCTTCTCGGCCTTGCTGCCGAGGTGCGCGAGGAGCGTCGCGTCGCCGCCGTCGTCCAGAATCAGGTTGGGGCCGATGGCGTTCTTCTGGGCGTCCGTGAACTCGAAGATGCGATGGGTGAACTCCCAGTACTCCTCGAGCGACTCGCCCTTGTAGGCAAAGACCGGCGTGCCGCCGGCGGCGACCGCGGCCGCGGCGTGGTCCTGCGTCGAGAAGATGTTGCACGAGGCCCAGCGCACCTCGGCCCCAAGCGCCTTCAGCGTCTCGATCAGCACCGCCGTCTGGATCGTCATGTGCAAGGAGCCGCTCACGCGCGCCCCGCGGAGCGGCTGCTCCGCCGCGAACTCCTTGCGGATCGCCATGAGCGCGGGCATCTCGACCTCCGCGATCGCGATCTCCTTGCGGCCCCAGTCCGCGAGGGCGAGGTCGGCAACCTTGAAATCGGCAGCGCCCTGAGGGGGCTTGAGATTGGCGTTCATCGTTTCACGAGCTCCTTCGTTCAAGCCGCTTCGGGCCGGCGCGCCTCGCCCCGCACCTCGGCCGCGAGCTCCTGCGCCTTGTCCGTGCGCTCCCAGCTGAACTCGGGCTCGGTGCGCCCGA
This sequence comes from uncultured Gammaproteobacteria bacterium, assembly GCA_963849095.1. Lineage (GTDB taxonomy): Bacteria > Pseudomonadota > Gammaproteobacteria > Steroidobacterales > Steroidobacteraceae > JASHUC01. The sequence continues at coordinate 333,760 of CAWKGA010000008.1, read as the reverse complement.
AATGCCCGTAGGAGGCCGTCTTCTGGTAGATCGGTCGGATAAGATCAAGCATCTCGCGCAGCCCGTACGGCGTCAGGTCGAAGTGCTTGCGCACGATCTGGGTCAGACGCTCCCGCGAGAGCCGGCTGGTGCCGAAGGTCTCGAGCATGATGGAGGTCGGCTCGGCGACGCCGATGGCGTAGGAGAGCTGCACCTCGCACCGCTCGGCGAGCCCGGCCGCCACGATGTTCTTCGCGACGTAGCGCGCCGCATAGGCCGCGGAGCGGTCCACCTTCGAGGGATCCTTGCCCGAGAACGCTCCGCCTCCGTGGCGGGCGTAGCCGCCGTACGTGTCCACGATGATCTTGCGCCCGGTGAGGCCGCAGTCCCCCACGGGGCCGCCGATCACGAACCGTCCGGTCGGGTTGATGTGGTACTTGGTGCGCTTGTCGATCCACTTCGGCGGCAGCACGGGCTTCAGGATTTCCTCCATCACAGCCTCGCGCAGCGCCTTCGTCGAGACGTCCGGGCTGTGCTGGGTCGAGAGCACCACCGCCTCGAGGCCCACCGGCCGGTCATCCTCGTAGCGCAGGGTCACCTGGCTCTTGGCGTCCGGACGCAACCAGGGGAGCTTTCCGGTGCGGCGCACCTGCGACTGGCGCTTGACCAGCCGGTGCGCGAGCGTGATCGGGGCGGGCATGAGCACGTCCGTCTCGTTCGTCGCGTAGCCGAACATGAGACCCTGGTCGCCGGCGCCCTGCTTGCGCTCGTCCTTCTTGTCCACGCCTTGCGCGATGTCGGGCGACTGCTTGCCGATGATGTTGATGACGCCGCAGGTCGCCCCGTCGAAGCCCATCTCGGAGGAGTCGTAGCCGATGTCGAGCACGGTCTTGCGCACCAGGGCCTCGACGTCGATCCACGCGGAGGTCGTCACCTCGCCGGCAACGACCACGACGCCCGTCTTGATCAGCGTCTCGCAGGCCACCCGGCCGCGCTTGTCCACGGTGAGGATGGCATCGAGCACCGCATCGCTGATCTGGTCCGCCATCTTGTCCGGATGGCCCTCGGACACGGACTCCGAGGTGAACACGAAATTACTGGCCATGAGGTAATCCTGGTGTGGAAGCTCTTCGAATTATAGGGCGAGCGTCGCGCCGAAGCTGCTCCGGTAGCGGTCGGCGAACTCCGCCGCCCCGAAGCGGTGATTCTGCGTGCCGCGCGCCTCGATCTTGATCGCGCCCATGAGGGACGCGATGCGCCCCGTCGTTTCCCAGTCGAGACCGCGGAGCAGCCCATGGATGAGGCCGGCCCGGTAGGCGTCTCCGCACCCCGTCGGATCGACCACGGCGCTCGGTACGGCCGGGGGGATCTCGTGCTCGCGCCCCTTGGCGTGGATGACCGAGCCTTCGGCGCCGCGCGTGACGATGAGCGCGTCCACCCGCTCGGTGAGCTCCCGGACGCCCCAGCCGCTCTTCTGCTGCAGGAGCTGCCACTCGTAGTCGTTCACGGCCACCCAGCTCGCCTGCCCGATGAAGGCGCGCAGCTCCTCCGCGCCGAACGTCGGCAATTGCTGGCCCGGATCGAAGATGAACGGGATCTTCCGCTCGGCGAATTGCCCGGCATGCTGGATCATGGCGTCGCGCGCATCGGGCGCCACGATCCCGAGCGCGACACCGTCCCCGTCCGGTACCTTGTTGCGAGCCGCGTACTGCATCGCGCCCGGGTGGAACGCGGTGATCTGATTGTTGTCCAGGTCCGTCGTGATGAACCCCTGCGCCGTGTGCTCTGAGTCGACGACCCTGACGTAGTCGCGCGGCACGCCGTGCGCCTTCATCCACTCGGCATAGGGGGCGAAGTCGCGCCCGACGGTCGCCATGGGATAGCCGGCATCCCCGAGGAGCTTGAGGTTGTAGGCGATGTTGCCGGCGCAGCCGCCGAACTCGCGCCGCAGCTGCGGCACCAGGAACGCCACGTTGAGGATGTGGATCTGGTCGGGGAGGATGTGGTCCTTGAAGCGGCCATCGAACCGCATGATGGTGTCGAACGCCACCGACCCGCAGATGAGCGCGCGCCGCTCCCGCGCCGCGGAGCCCGCACCTGGCGCGGGGCTCAAGCGCTCACCGTGAATTTCTCGTTGCTCTTGTCCAGCTCGAACGCGCCGTCGACCACCCCCCGCAACCACTGCGCCGTCGCCATGACGCCGCCGAAAGCGTAGAAGTGCGGATGAGCGAGGTGCGTCGCGCCGCGCGACACGGTGCCCTGGACCAGGCCGATCAGCATCTCATCGGGCGCCATCGCAAGCCCCGCGATCCGCCCCACGAGCCCGAGACCCTTGCCGAGCTGGCCGAGCGATGCGCCGATCCCACACTGCACGGCGAACTTGATGAGCTTCGGCAGCGGCGTCGGCCCCGCAATCCCGATGTGGACGGGGAGGCGAATGCCGTGCTCGGTGAGCTCGCGGTCCCACGTGCCCACGGCGCCGGGATTGAAGCTGAACTGGGTGCAGATGTGCACCGCCGTCCCGGTGCGGTCGGAGAAGGCCTGCTTCGCCTGAAGGGCGCTCCACAGCATCTCCGGGCCGATGGCGGGGTGACCCTCGGGGTGTCCCGCGACGCCCACCTTGCGGATGCCGCTATCCGTGATCGCGCCGCAGCCGAGGATTTCGAGGGTGCTCGTGAACTCGCCGGCGGGAGGATTCCGGTCGCCCGCGACCAGCAGGACCTGATCGACGCCGGCGTCCCGCAGCCGGCCGAGCGCATCGCGCAGGAGCCGCTCGCTCTCGATGCGCCGCGCGACGATGTGCGGCGAGGCGCCGAGACCCGCGGCCTTGACCTTCGAGGCGACCCTCACCACGTCGTCCAGGGTGGCCTTGGGCGTATGCGCCACGTAGACGGTCGTTCCGGACGGCAGCACACCCGCGAGCTCCGGCACGAGCCCCTCGTCGTGAGGCGAGATCTCGGTGGAAGTGCCGCGAGCGAACTCGACGATGCGGCGCTTGAGTTCGGCCCCGCTCAAGGGGGCCGTGTCGCTCGCGCGCGCGTTGGCATTTGCATTCATAGGTTCAGATGACTTCGGCCTGGCTTGAGCGTTGAATGAGAGGTGGCGGCCCGGGCGGCCTCAGGCACGCCGGCGGGTGACGACGAAGGTCTCGTCGTTGAACCACAGGCCGCCGTGCTGCTGCAGCACCTGCTGCGTCGCTTCGAGGTAGTCGCCATTTTGCACGACGGAGTCGAGCCGCTCATCCTCGATCTGATTGACGTAGATCGCGGCGTTCCACGCGGCGAACAGCGTCGAGGTGCCGATCCGGTCGCCGATCTCCGACGGCAGCGTGTGCATCTCGTAACGGAATATCGCCTTGTCATCCGGCAGGGCCGTGAGCGTGAAGTCGCGAGCATCCCGGCCGAGCTCCGTCTTGACCGCCGCCAGGAGCTGGTGGCGGTCCACCTGGAAGGGATTCTCCCCGGGCCAGAGCTTGCGGATGATCTCGAGCGCGGGGTCCTTGCCGCACGACTGGATGGCGAGCAGCCGCCCGCCCGGCGAGAGGCTGTGGATGAGCGGCGCGAGCACCCTCTGCGCCTTGAATTCGGCCGACATGCGGGCCCGCCACGGCTGCGAGGCGATGATGAGGTCGTAGCTCTCGAAGATCCGGCCGGGCTTCGGGATCACGGAGTCCAGCAGGAACTTGTGGTCCTCGCGATAGACGACCAGCACGGACGGCCGCAGGTAAACGGGATTGCCGCTCTTCGGACTCGAGCGCGTCTGCCAGCCGTAATCGAGAGTGGGACCGAGCTCCTCGATCTGCTCCGCGTACTCGTGAGCGGAGCTTCCGGTGAGGCGCACCTCCTGCCAGTTGAGCGCGGCGGCGACGTGCGTGTCGCGGGGCATGAGGCGCGGGGCTTCCGCGTAATTGAGATTCGTGACGACGAGTACTGTCGCAGGATGCTCCTGGAAGCGGCCAGGCATCTTCTCGAGGCCGAGCCGCACGTCCTCGAGGCTGATCTCCTTCGCGACGACGGACATCGGCACTGCCGGGAACACTCGGTGCATGCCGCGCATGAGGCGCGAGAGCACCGTCGCATCGCCCATGCCGGCGTCGAAGACGCGCAGCGCGGGAGGCGACGGCTTCACGTGCGCGAGCTCCTGGATGGCCCGGCGCGCGATGGCCGACTTCTCGTTACAGGTGTTGATGAACGCGAGATACTTCTGGCGATTGTCGTAGAAGCGGAACGGCGGAGAGTCGGGCGGTTGCCCGATGCTATCGCTCGACCTCAAGCTCGACACGGCGTGGTTCTTAGCGATGTTCATGACTCGCCCGACCCGCGGGTGGCTGGGGACGGTAGCCCCCACCCACCCGAGCCGCAAATAGATTGTGGGAATAGGAGATATTCGCCCCGGATATGCCTCGGATAGGCTTCAGCCTGCCGCGGCCGGCTTCGGGGGCTCGGCCGCCGCCTCGGCGGCGAGTATCGCCACCCCCGCACGCGCGAGGTCCGTGAGGCCTGCGCCGCCCCGTAGGTAATGCTCGAACATCGCGTGCCGCATGCGCGGCTCCCAGTAGCGCTTCAGGTGCGTTGCGACATCCCGCGGGGCCCGCTCCGCGGGGGACTCGCTCGCGAAGAACGCGGCGATCTCATTGGCCATCTTGACGAGATTGTCGACGTTCATGACGGGGCGAGCCGGTGAGGATGGGCGTACACGACGTGCCGCTCCCGGCGCGCAAAGGCGACGAGCGTGAGCCCGCTGCGCTCGGCGTAGCGGATCGCAAAGGAAGTGGGAGCCGAGAGCGCCGCGAGGAAGCTGATGCCGACCGTCGCGGCCTTCTGCACCATCTCGTAGCTCGCCCGGCTGGTGACCAGCGCATAGCCCGCCTGGAAGTCCATGCGCGCGCGCACGAGCGCGCCGATCAGCTTGTCGAGCGCATTGTGGCGACCCACGTCCTCGCGGACGCAGTGGATGCCCTGCCCGGGGATGACCCACGCCGCGCCGTGCACGCTTCCCGTGCTGGCATTGAGCGGCTGCAGAGACTCGAGCTGCACGATCGCGGCATGCAGGTCCGAGATGCCGACCTGCGGGCCGGGCCCTACGTGGAAGCGGTCGCGGATGGCCTCGTCGACCGTCTCCGCTCCGCAGAGACCGCAACCGACCCGCCCCGTGAGATTGCGCCGGCGCCGCAGCAGCTCGGGAAAGCGCTCCCAGGCGATCGAGATCCGGACCTCGATGGATTCGGCCGCCGGCAGCACCTCGACGGAGCGGATCTCCTCGGCGCTCGCGACGAGCTCCTCGCTCAAGGTGAAGCCGTACGCGAAGTCCTCCAGATCGGCCGGCGTCGCGAGCATCACCACGTGGGGCACGCCGTGGTACGTGAGCGCGACCGGCGCCTCCTCGGCGACCCGGTCGGCCGCGTGCGTCGTCTCGCCGCGGACCCAGCGCTCCACGCGCACTTCCGTTCCGGCCATGGCGGCGGACTCGTGAGGGACGCTCATGGTCCGCGCCGGGACATCATGCGGCGATGGGCTCTCAGTCACGCCCGCGCAGTGTCCTTCGGCCGAGCGTGGGTCTTGTGGCTCGCCCGCTCCCGCTCGCGCTCCGCCGATGAGCGCTTCTCCCACGAGTCGCGCTGGTCGACCCGCACGACCTGCACGGCCGTCACCTTGTATTCGGGACAGTTCGTCGCCCAGTCGGAGTTCTCGGTGGTGACGATGTTGGCCGCCGATTCCGGGAAGTGGAACGTCGTGTACACGACGCCCGGCTGAATCTTGTCGGTGACATTCGCGCGGAGCACCGTATCGCCGGTGCGGCTCATGATGCCGACCCAGTCGCCGCTGCGCACCCCGCGCTCCTCGGCGTCGTGGGGGTGGATCTCGAGCACGTCCTCGTGGTGCCACACGACGTTGTGCGTGCGGCGGGTCTGGGCGCCCACGTTGTACTGGGTGAGGATGCGCCCGGTCGTGAGAATGAGCGGGAAGCGCGCCGTCGAGCGCTCGCTCGTCGGCTGGTACTCGGTCACGAGGAACTTGCCCTTGCCCCGCACGAACTGGTCGACGTGCATGGTCGGCGTGCCCTCGGGAGCCGCCTCGTTGCACGGCCACTGGACGCTGCCCAGCCGGTCGAGCTTCTCGTACGTGACGCCCTCAAAGGTCGGGGTGAGCGCGGCGATCTCCGCCATGATCTCTGAAGGGTGCGAGTAGTGCATCGGATAGCCGAGGGCATTGGAGAGCAGCATCGTCCCCTCCCAGTCCGCATACCCGCAGAGCGGCTCCATCACCTTGCGCACGCGCCCGATGCGCCGCTCGGCGTTGGTGAAGGTTCCATCCTTCTCGAGGAACGACGAGCCCGGCAGGAACACGTGCGCGAAGCGCGCCGTCTCGTTGAGGAACAGGTCGTGCACCACGATGCACTCCATGGACTCGAGGGCCGCGGTGACGTGGTTGGTGTTGGGGTCGGACTGCGCGATGTCCTCACCCTGCACATAGAGCCCCTTGAAGCTGCCGTCGAGCGCGGCCTCGAACATGTTGGGGATACGCAGGCCGGGCTCGGACTCGAGCGGCACGCCCCAGGCGGACTCGAACATCCCGCGCACGATGGGATCCGAGACATGACGGTAGGCGCTGAACTCGTGCGGGAACGATCCCATGTCGCACGAGCCCTGCACATTGTTCTGCCCGCGAAGCGGCTGCACGCCGACGCCCTCGCGGCCGATGTTGCCCGTCGCCATGGCGAGGTTGGCGATGCCCATCACCATCGTCGAGCCCTGGCTGTGCTCGGTGACGCCGAGGCCGTAGTAAATGGCGGCGTTGCCGGCCCCGGCGTAAAGCCGGGCAGCTTCGCGCACCGTGCGCGCGGGCACCCCGGTCAGCGACTCGGTCGCCTCGGGCGAGTTGCGCTCCTCGGCGACGAACGCCTTCCATCTCTCGTAGGAGTCGACCTCGCAGCGGGCGCGGACGAAGTTCTCCTTCGCGAGACTCTCGGTCACCACCACGTGCGACAAGGCGTTCATCAGCGCGACGTTGGTGCCGGGCTTGAGCTGCAGATGGAAGCTCGCCTCGATGTGCGGCGTGCGCACGAGGGCGATCTCGCGGGGGTCGGCGATGATGAGCTTCGCGCCGGCGCGCAACCGCCGCTTGAGCTGCGAGGCGAAGACCGGGTGGCCCTCCGTCGGATTGGCACCGATCAGCAAGATCACATCGGCCTTCTGCACCGAGATGAATGCCTGGGTTCCGGCCGACTCCCCGATGGTGTTCTTCAGGCCGTAACCCGTCGGCGAGTGGCACACGCGCGCACAGGTGTCGACGTTGTTGTTGCCGAACGCCGCGCGCACGAGCTTCTGCACGAGGAAGGTCTCCTCGTTCGTGCAGCGCGAGGAGGTGATGCCGCCGATCGAATACTTGCCGTGGTTCGCCTGGATGCGCCGGAACTCGCTCGCCGCGCGAGCGATGGCCTCATCCCAGCTCACTTCCCGCCAGTCGTCCGTGATGCGCTCACGGATCATCGGCTTCAGCTTGCGGTCCGCATGCGTCGCATAGCCGTACGCAAAGCGTCCCTTGACGCACGCGTGGCCCTGGTTGGCCTGGCCGGCACGGCTCGGCACCATACGCACGACCTGCGTGCCGAGGCCGGCGGCTGCAGCCGCGGCTGCACCGGCGCTCGCAGCTGCGTTAGCCATCGCAGTCGCCGGCTTCGACTCCGCCTTTAACGAGCAGCCGACGCCGCAGTAGGCGCACGTCGTTTCGACGGCCTTCTCGGGCTGGCCGAAGGCGATGAGCGTCTTCTCGGTGAGCGCTCCCGTCGGGCAGGCCTCGACGCAGGCCCCGCAGGAGACGCATTCGGAGTCGAGGAACGACTGGTCCTCGCTCGCCGCGATCTTCGATGCGAAGCCCCGGCCCTGCACGGTGAGCGCGAGCGTGCCCTGCTGCTCGTCGCAGGCCCGCACGCAGCGCGAGCAAACGATGCACAGCGTCGGATCGAAGGTGAAGTACGGGTTGCTCGCGTCCTTCGCGAGGGTCGCGTGACGCACACCGTTGAGGCCGTAGCGCGTATCCGTCACCCCGACGCGGGCGGCCACGCTTTCGAGCTCGCAGTGCCCGCTCGCGGGGCAGGTGTCGCAATCGAGCGGGTGATCGGACACGTAGAGCTCGACGACGTTGCGCCGAAGCTTCGAGAGCTGCTCGCTCTCGGTCCGGATCTTCATGCCGGGCGCCACGGTCGTCGTGCAGGAGGCGGGATAGCCCTTGCGCCCCTCTATCTCAACGAGGCACAGCCGGCAGGAGCCGAACGCCTTGAGAGTGTCGGTGGCGCAGAGCTTCGGGACCGGGCGCTGCAGCATGGCCGCGGCCCGCATGATCGAGGTGCCCGCGGGAACGGTGATGGACTCGCCGTCGATCTCCACCGTGACGGATTCGGACGATGCGCTGGCCGGCGTGCCCCGGTCGGCATAGTCGATTGCGTACATATTACGGCCTCCGGCCGACTCTCTCTCGGGGGGTATTGTCGCTCATTGCCGGACCCGCCGGAAATCCTGCGGGAAATGCTTGAGCGCACTCTGCACCGGGAAGGGCGCCATGCCCCCGAGGCCGCAGAGCGAGCCCTGCACCATGGTCTCGCAGAGTTCCTCGAGCAGGGCAATGTTGGCATCGGGCTCGATGCCTTTCAGGATCCGGTCGACGATCTCGACACCCCGGACGGAGCCGATGCGGCAGGGTGTGCACTTTCCGCAGGACTCGATCGCGCAGAACTCCATCGCGTAACGGGCCATGCGCGCCATGTCCACGGTGTCGTCGAAGGCGACGATCCCTCCGTGCCCGAGCAGCGCCCCGATACCGGACAAGGCCTCGTAATCGACTGGCGTATCGAACTGGGAAGCAGGGATGTAGGCCCCGAGCGGGCCGCCGACCTGGACCGTGCGCAGCGGACGCCCGGAGGCCGAGCCTCCGCCGTAGTCGTACAGCAGCTCGCGCAGCGTGAGGCCGAACGCCCGCTCGACCAGCCCGCCGCGCTTCACGTTGCCGGCGAGCTGGAGGGGCAGCGTGCCCCGCGACTTGCCCATGCCGAGGTCGCGGTAGAACTCCGCGCCTCGCTCCAGGATCACGGGCACGGTCGCGAGCGAGATGACGTTGTTGACGATCGTCGGCCTGCCGAAGAGCCCCTTCACGGCGGGCAGCGGCGGCCGGACCCGGACCTCGCCGCGGCGTCCCTCGAGGCTCTCGAGCATCGAGGTCTCCTCGCCGCAGATGTAGGCGCCGGCTCCGAGCCTCACCTCCAGGTCGAAGCGCCGGCCGCTTCCGCGGACGCTGCTGCCGAGATAGTGGGCGTCGTAGGCCGCCTCGATCGCCCGGGCGAGCGCGCGGTGCGCATGAGGGTACTCGACGCGGAGGTAGATGTAGCCCTGCGTCGCGCCCACCGCGAGACCCGCAATGGTCATGCCCTCGATCAGCTGGAGCGGGTCGCCCTCCATCACCATGCGGTCCGAGAAGGTTCCGGAGTCACCCTCGTCGGCGTTGCAGGTGACATATTTCTGCTCGGAGCTCTGATCGTGGACGGTCTTCCACTTGATACCGGTCGGGAACGCGGCTCCGCCGCGCCCGCGCAGCCCGGAGTCCGTCACCGCCTGGACGATCGCCGCCGGCTCGAGCGACAGCGCCCGATCGAGCCCGCGGTACCCTCCGTGCGCGACATAGTCCTCGAGGCTCGCGGGATCGATGACGCCTACCCGCGCGAACGTCAGGCGCTGCTGGCTCTTGAGGTACGGGATGTCCTCCGTCGGCCCAAGGGAGGAGCGGTGCGTTCCACCCTGCAGGAACCCCGCGTCGAAGAGGCCGGGCACCTCGGAGACGCTCACCGGCCCATAGGCCTGCCGACCGGCCGGGGTTTGCACCTCGACGAGCGGCTCGAGCCAGTACAGGCCGCGCGAGCCGTTGCGGACGATGCTCACCGCCTGGCCGCGGGATTTCGCCTCCCGGGCGATGGCGAGCGCGACGCTCTCCGCGCCGAGCGAGAGGGCGCCGGCATCGCCTGGAACGTAGACCGTGGTCACTTGGGTCCCGCCTCCCGCTCCGCGAGGAGCTCGTCCAGCCGGTCCGGCGTGACGCGCCCGTACAGGTCGCCGTCTATCATGACGGCGGGCGAGCACGCGCAGTTGCCGAGGCAGTACACTGGATGCAGGGAGAACGTCCCATCGGCGGTCGTCTCCTGGAAATTCACGCCGAGCCGGCGCATCGCATGCTCGGCCAGGCCCTCGGCCCCCATCGACTGGCAGGATTCGGCGCGGCAGATCTGCAGGGTGTGCCGGCCGGGCGGAGCATGGCGGAAATGGTGGTAGAACGTGACGACGCCATGGACCTCGGCGCGCGAGAGGTTGAGCTCCTCGGCGATGAGGGGCACGGCGCCGCCTGGAATGAACCCCAAGCTCGCCTGGATGCCGTGCAGGATCTCGATGAGGGGTCCGGGACGGCTTTTCATCTGCGCCACGATGCGGCGCACGGCTTCACGCTGGCTGGGGGAGAGGGTTTGCATGGTGCGGCGGTGACGTTAGCGCCACGGCCACGGATGCGGCAATCATTTTTGCGGATTCCGGCTATTCGCGCCCAGTATGGCCGCACGGGGAGCCCTCAGGCGCCGTAAAAAGGCCATGCAGCTCAATCGGTTCGACCTCAATCTGCTCATCGCGCTCGATGCGCTGCTGCACGAGAAGAACGTGACCCGCGCGGCCGAGCGCGTGTTCGTGTCGCAGCCGGCCATGAGCGCCGCGCTGCAGAAGCTCCGCGACTATTTCGACGATCCCCTGCTCGTGCGGGTGGGCCGGGACATGGAGCTCACGCCCCGCGGCCTGTCGCTCGTCGAGCCGGTCCGGGAAGCGTTGCTGCGGATCCAGGCGACGCTCGGAACCCAGCCGACGTTCGATCCGACGACCGTCAAGCGGGTCTTCACCGTCATCACGACCGACGAGGCGGTGCCGCGGATGGTACCGGCCGTCCTGCGCCGGGTCGCCCGCGAGGCCCCCGGCATCCAGTGCCATTTCGAGCAGATCTCGCACACGAGCCTGACGCGCCTCGAGTACGGCGATGCGGACCTGTGCCTGTGCCTCGACCTCCTCCGGCTCTTCGGGATCCGGGCCTACCCGGACTCATTGAGGGTCGTCGAGCTGCGCCCCGTGCGCTGGGTGGCTGCGGTATGCCGGGATCACCCGTCCGTCGGCGACGAGCTGACCCTCGAGCAGTATCAAGCCCTGCCGCATGTGTTTGCGCGCCCGAACGGCCACACCGCCCCCATCGAGGAGCTGGTGCGCCGCCTCCTCAACCTGGACATCGACGTGCGCGCGACGGCGCAGAGCCTGCTCGAGCTGCCGTTCATGCTCCCGGGTACCCCTCTCGTGGCAACGCTCCCGGACCGCGTCGCGAGGCTCGTCGCTCCCGTGGTACCACTCAAGCTCCTGGCACTGCCGTTCGATACGCTGAACAGCCACGAGGTGCTGCTCTGGCACAAACGCAACGAGCCCGACCCGGGTCATGCGTGGCTGCGGAAGCTCTTCATCGAGGTGGCCCGGGAGCTGTAGTCCCTCAGGCGAGGAGCCGCGCGTGATGGCGCAGGTGGTCCTCGATGAAGCTCGAGATGAAGTAGTAGCCGTGATCGTAGCCCTCGTGCCGGCGCAGGGTGAGCCGCTGTCCCGCCTTGACGCATGCCGCCTCGAAGAGGTGGGGATGGAGCTGCGCCGCAAGAAACTGATCCGAGAGACCCTGATCGATGAGAATGGGCGGCCGACGCGGACCGTCCTCGACGCGGAGCATGAGCTCGGTCGCATCATGCTCGCTCCACTCGCCGCGATCCGACCCGAGAAACCTCGAGAACGCCTTCTGTCCCCACGGGGATTGCTTCGGCGCGGCGATCGGCGCAAAGGCGGAAAGCGATCGGTAGCGCGCCGGATGCTTCAGTCCGAGGGTCAAGGCGCCGTGGCCACCCATCGAGTGTCCGAACAGCCCGCGGCGAGCGGGGTCCCCAGGGAATCGTGCCTCGACGAGCGCCGGCAGCTCGTGGACGACATAGGACTCCATCCGGTAGTGCCCGCTCCAAGGGGCCTCTGTCGCATCCAAGTAGTAGCCCGCGCCCACGCCGAAGTCCCACGCATCGTGGTCGCCTGGCAGCGGGACGCCTCGCGGGCTGGTATCGGGCGCGACGAGCATGATCCCGAGCTCGGATGCGACGCGCTGCGCGCCCGCCTTGATCATGAAGGTCTCCTCGGTGCAGGTGAGCCCCGCGAGGTAGTAGAGCACCGGCACGAGCCGGCTCGCCGCCTGCGGCGGAACGAACACGGCGAAGCGCATGGAGCAAGCCGTCGCCTGCGCATCGTGTCGGTAAAAGCCCACCACGCCGCCGAAGCAGCGATGCTCGCTCAAGGTCTCGAACCCCGCGGCGGTCGCGCTCACATTCCTCTCCCTCACGGCGATCCCGGATCTCCGGCACAATTCCCCTCGATACGGTCGGAGTCAAGAGGCGATGCCCACACCCTACGAAGCGCCGCTCGCGATGATTCGCGCGGCGATCGATCAGGCCGCGCGGACCGAACCCGGCTCCATCCCCGGGCGGAAGGACACACTCGGCGAGACGGCCGATGCGGTTCTGCAAGGCGCCGCGCGCATCGCGCGCGACGTGCTCTCTCCGCTCAATGCGGTGGGCGACGCCGCGCCCTCGCGGCTCACCCCCCAGGGGGTCGTGACTCCCGACGGGTTCCGCGAGGCGTATCGGCGCTTCTGCGCGGACGGCTGGCCCACGATCTGCGCACCCGAGGCGTTCGGGGGCCAGGGCCTGCCGATGCTGCTCGGCGCGGCCGCCACCGAGACGTGGGGCGGTGCGAACCTCGCGTTCGCCATGTGCCCCGAGGCGGCCACCGGCGCGGTGGAGGCGCTGCGGCTCCATGCCCCGCCTTCACTCAAGGAGCGCTACCTTCCTCAGCTCGTGAGCGGCGAGTGGACGGCCTCCATGTGCTTGACCGAGCCGCAAGCCGGCTCCGACCTGTCCACGGTCCGCACGATGGCGGAGCCGGACGGGGATGGCTGGCGACTCGCGGGCCGGAAGATCTTCATCTCCTGGGGCGACCACGACCTCGCCGATAACATCGTGCACCTGGTCCTCGCGCGCACGCCGGGTGCGCCGGCCGGCCTGCGAGGCATCTCCCTCTTCCTCGTCCCCAAGGTCCTGCCGCCCGCTCCCGGGGCGCCGGCAGTAGCCGGGCGCGGGGGCTCGGCGAACGACATTCACGCCGTATCGCTCGAGCACAAGATGGGGATCCGGGCGAGCCCCACCTGCGTCATGGCGCTCGGCGAGCGCGGCGGCGCGCGCGGCTGGCTCGTCGGCCCGCTGCACGAGGGCCTCCCCTGCCTGTTCACGATGATGAATCAGATGCGGCTCGGGGTGGGACTGCATTCCACCGGGCTCGCCGAGCGCGCGTGGCAGCTCGCGCGCAGCTATGCGCAGGAGCGCCGCCAGGGCCGCAACGCCGCCGGCGCCCAGAGGCCGATCATCGAGCATCCCGACGTGCGCCGCATGCTGCTCACGATGAAGGCGCTCACCCACGGTGCCCGCTGTCTCGCCTACCACGCTGCCGCAACGCTGGATGCAGCCTACGTCGATGGGAGCGAGCCCCTCCGCGAGCGAGCCGGGCGGCGGCTCGCGCTGCTCACCCCGCTCGTCAAGGCCTGGTGCTCGGATGTCGCCGTGGAGGTCTCATCGCTCGGCGTCCAGGTGCACGGCGGGACCGGCTACATCGACGACAGCGAGATCTCGCAGGTCTATCGCGATGCCCGCATCGGCCCCCTGTTCGAGGGCACCAACTACATCCAGGCGCAGGACCTCCTCGTGCGCAGGGTGATCCGCGACGGAGGCGCCACGCTCGATGAATGGCTCGGCGAGATGCAGCGCGACGCGCAGAGCTTGCAGCGGCGCGGCGCCGGCCTCGCCGTGCTGTCGGGACCGCTGCTCTCCGAATGCGGGCTGCTCGCCGCCGCATCGCGTCGGCTGATCGATTCCAGCCCCTCGCAGCCGGACCTCGCGGGCTGCGTGGCATATCCGTTCCTGCAATGGCTCGCCGTGGTGGCGGTAGGCTGGCAGTGGGCGCTCGCGGCAGACAATGCCTGCCAGCGAGCCTCGCACGACGGCTTCGCTCGTGCAGCGATCGACTGCGCGAGATTCTATGGGGCGCACATCCTGCCGCGGGCGCGAGCGTATGCGGCGGCCGTCGCGAACGGGACGGACATCCTGGTCACGCCGCAACCGGCGGAGATCTAGCGGAGAGCTCGGGCCCTGCGAGGAGGGCCCGAGCTTCCAATAGCGTGCTGCTAGCGGCTCGCGCCGCGCATCAGGCCGTGCGCGTGCGCCACCCCTGGTGATAGCCCTCGCGCGCATCCCGAGCGTACGGGACGGGCGAGACTTTGACGCGAACGTCGAGCTGCTTGTGGCGCTCGACGGTGGGCTTCGTGGTGCCGCCGCCCTCCTCGCCCCACACGAGCGTGAGCACGTCGCCGACATTGATGTTCGGGTCGACGATGCCGAGCGAGAGCGCCGTGCGCTCGTTGTAGCTGTAGCCGCCGAACATCGAGAGGCCGACGACCTTCCCGCCCATCTTCACCGCGTCGTACGAGGCCGACGCCGTAGTTGGCGATCGGCAGGTCGAAGAACTTGTAGTGCTCGGCGCCGGGCATGAAGAGCGAGGCGTAGATCTTGCCCATGTCCTCGCCGTTCCACTCGAACGTCACCTTCTTGCGATGCGGCTTCCCTGGCGATCTTCTCGAGCGCCTCGCGCCCGATGAAGTCGTGGTCGAACTTGATGAACGGACCGTAGCCGAGCTCGTAGGGCGTCGTGTAGTAGTCCTCGATCTTGTCGGAGACGAAGCTGCCGCGATCGAGCCGGTGCCCTCGTAGCCGTTGGCCGGCAGCCACTCGCGGTATTTCTTCATCTTCTCGCCGGTGTACACGCCGGGCAGCGGTGAGGGGATCCAGCCGGACTCGAGCGTGTTGCTCGCGTAGGCGCGCGAGCCGACCTGCACCAGATCCGAACTCCTTGCCAGCCTCGAGGATGGCGTCGCGAATCTCGTCGTACTCCGCGTAGGGACCCCAGATCTCGAGCCCGGGCGCGCCGGCCATGCCGTGGCGCAGGCACGCGCACCTTGCGGCCCTTGATGGTGATCGTGTCCATGGTGAAGAACTTCACCTCCGGGATCGGCCCGCCGTTCAGCTTCTCGAGGACCTTGCCACGCATTGGGGCCCTGGATCTGGAAGCGATAGTGCCCGCGGGTGACCGCCTTGCCGCGCGGGTGCGAGGGCGAGCGGTCGTCACGGACGAAGTCGACCTTGTAGCCGCCGGTCTCGCGCATGGAACTGCATCCAGTTGACGGTGGGCGCGCGACCGACGAAGACCAGCTCGTCCTTGTCGAGATAGAAGAGGATGCCGTCGCCGATCACGTAGCCGTCGTAGCTGCACGGCACCATCTGCTTCGCCTTGTTCGGCGCGAAGTTGTTGAAGCTGTTGATGGTGAGATACGAGCAGAACTTCAGGGCGTCGGGGCCCTTGACCGTGAACTCCGCCATGTGGTGGGACTGGTCGAAGAGCACCGCGCCGTCGCGCCAGGCGCGCTGCTCGTCGCGCCAGTTGCTGAACTCGCTCGGTACCACCGGATAGACATAGGCTCCGAGCTGCGAGTTGCGCAGCAACTTGACCGGGTTCCCGGCGGACTTTAACAAGCTCTCGAGGCTCTGCTGACTCATATCGAAACTCTCTTTGACCTTGGGGGATTGGGGGTTGGAAATTCGACCGGAGTTAATCTCGTATTTTGACCATGTCGCCGGGCATTTTTCAATGGGAGCGAGGCGTGCGGCGAGAACGCGCATCTATCTGCGCGGCTGATGTCGGCTATCCGTGCCGCTGATGTGCCGCTAGACGCGGAGCTTGAGCAGACGGATCGCGTTCTCCTTGAGAATGAGCGGCCGGACCTCGGGCTTGATCGCGATCTTCTCGAAATCCCCGAGCCAGCGCTCGACCGTGAGCGCGGGATAGTCCGTGCCGAAGAGAACGCGGTCCTTGAGCAGGGTGTTCGAGTACTGGATGAGGTTCGGCGAGAAATACTTCGGCGACCAGCCGGAGAGATCGATGTAAGTGTTCGGCTTGTGCGTCGCGATGGCGAGAGCCTCGTCCTGCCAGGGGAACGAGGGATGCGCCATGACGATGGTGAGCGTCGGGAAATCCGCCGCGACATCGTCGAGATGGATTGGATTGGAGTACTTGAGCTTGATGCCCATTCCACCCGGCATCCCGGCGCCCACTCCAGTCTGACCGGTGTGGAACAGGGCCGGCAGGCCCGCCTCGGCGATGGCCTCGTATAGCGGGTAGGCCCTGCGGTCGTCCGGAAAGAAGCCCTGCGCCGACGGGTGGAACTTGAATCCCCGCACGCCGTACTCATCGATGAGACGGCGCGCCTCGCGGACGCCCATCTTGCCGCGCGCGGGATCGATGCTCGCGAAGGGAATGAGCACGTCGCTGTTCTCGGCCGCCGCCTCGGCCACCTCCTCGTTCGCGATGCGCCAGTGGCCGACCTCGGCTTCCATGTCCACGGTAAAAATGACGGCCGCCATGTTTCGCTCGCGGTAGTACTGCGCGACCTCGGCCGGTGTCGGCGGCTTGCCGGAGCGGAAGTACTTGGACATCGCCTCGTCGAAGGCGTGCGCGCACGGGTCGCGCTGCGCCCGGCCCGAGATGTTCGCGTGCGTGTGAACGTCGATCGCGACCAGCTGGTCGAGATTCAAATGAGGCTGGTACTTCGCCATGGCTGCATCCGCTCGGGATCGGCGCCGGCTCACTCAAGTCCGGCGCGGCGATTATAGCGGTGAGATTGGCTATGATGGCGGCGGTTCCACCCCTTGAGGTATATCGAGATGGCGACCCCAAATTCGCAGCCCAAGCGCAACCCCGGATACCTGCGCATCGCGACCGAGGAGGCCTTCGCCCCGCCGGAGATGATCGCGATGTTCCGTGATCTGCTCCAGTCGCCCGACGTCGATCCGGGATTCCGCAGCCTCATGGGCTTCTATATCGGGAGTCAGGCGGAGCGCCCGCGGTTCGTCTTCAGCCGCCTGCAGGACCTCGGGGAGCTGCGTCTCGCCGACATGGCGGCGCGGGGCATCGACCGGCAAGTCATCGGCATCACCGCGCCGGGTCCGAGCATCTTTCCGAAGGACAAGGCCGTCGCGCTCGCGACGCTCGCCAACGACCAGCTCGCGGAGGCGTGCCGCAAGCATCCGGACAAGTTCACCGGCATGGCCGCGTGCGCGCCGCAAGCGCCGCGCGAGGCGGCAAAGGAGATCGAGCGCGCCGTGACCAAGCTCGGCATGAAGGCGGTGATCATCAATTCGCACATCCAGGGCGAGTACCTCGACAACCCCAAGTTCGCGCCAGTCCTCGAGGCGGCCGAGGCAGTCGGCGTGCCGATCTACATCCATCCGAACACCCCGCCGCGGAACATGATCGGCCCCATGCTCGAGGCCGGCCTCGACGGGGCGATCTTCGGCTTCGGCGTGGAGACGGGCATGCACGCGCTGCGCCTCATCACGAGCGGCACGCTCGACCGCTTCCCGGCGCTCAAGATCATCATCGGCCACATGGGCGAGGCGCTGCCCTTCTGGCTCTATCGCCTGGACTACATGCATCAGGCCGGCGTGCGCGCGGCGCGCTATGACTTCATGAAGCCGCTCAAGAAAGGCACCGTCTCGAGCTACCTGCGCGAGAACTTCTACATCACCAACTCCGGCGTCGCGTGGGAGCCCGCGATCAAGTTCACCCAGAGCGTCATCGGCGCCGACCGCGTGCTCTACGCGATGGACTACCCCTACCAGTGCCCCGTGGAGGAGGTCGTCGCGCTCGATGCGATGGACATGTCAGCAGAGGACAAGAAGAAGTTCTTCCAGACGAATGCGGAGCGGGCGTTCAAATTGTAGCGGCCATCGCGCGCTGGGATAGCGGCACGCGAGCGGGGCGACTTGACTCCCTGAGCCGGGATGCGATATGTTACATGTAACGCATCGGAGACTTTGTCATGAGCCCCACCCGTGCCCGGTCCGGCGTCCGCAGCCCCATCGCCCAGCGCGTGCAGAAGCACCGCAAGGCGTTGCGCGCCGCCGGTCTTCGACCGATCCAGATCTGGGTTCCCAACGTCCGTTCCAAGCGTTTTGCCGCGCAGGCGCGCCGTCAGTCCCTGGCCATCGCGCGAAGCGCTCGGGAGCAGGACGATCTCGCCTTCATCGAATCGGTTGCGGATTGGAACGCGACGTGAAGCGGGGTGAGATCTGGAGCGTCGCAGGCGGTCCGGACTACACGGGCAAGCCGCGTCCGGTCGCGATCCTGCAAGACGACAGGTTCGACGGCTTGCTGTCGATCACGCTCTGCCCGTTCACGACCAATCCCACGCCCGCGCCTCTGTTGAGATTGCAGGTGAAGCCCAGTGAGCGCAATGGACTGCGGGAGGAGAGCCGTCTGATGGTCGACAAGATCACCACCGTGTCCAAAGCAAAGATCGGCAAACGGATCGGGCGCCTCGATGATGAGGACGTCGTGCGGCTGAACCGCGCCGTGATGGTGTTCTTGGGCCTGGCGGGAAGGAGTTCCGAGGACTGATCTGCGCCGGCTACAGATGCGGCAGCCACGCATCGATGATGGCGCAGCGGCCCTCCTCCTTCACGGCGTGCAGCGCGCGCTGTAGCGCGGAGTCGAGCTCCTCCGGCGTCCGTGCCGACTGCGCGAGCGCACCGCCCGCGGCGGCGGCGATGCCGGCGTAGTCGGGCGGCGGGTCGAAGGTCACGTCGAGATCCGCGGGGTCGGCGCGGCTCCCGAATCCGTCCGGGTGCACGCCGAGCATCGAGAACTTCGGCGCGCGCCAGCCCCGGTTGTTGTAGATCACCTGCAGGAACGGCGTGCGATAGCGCCGCGCCATCCAGTGCACGGCGGAGGGGACCGAGAACATGTACGAGCCGTCGCCGGTGAGCGCGACGACCAGCTCGTCGGGCCGCGCGAGCTTTGCGCCGACCGCCGCCCCGCCGTTCCAGCCGAGAGAGCCGCCGCCCTGCGTGAAGAGGGTGCCCGGCCGCACGCGCCCGGCATGGTTCGAGATGACGTGGAAATTCGTGACGCCCTCGCTCATCACGATGGCCTCAGCGCCGATGGCGTCGCGGATGCGCGCGGTGAGATATTCGGCCGTCAAGCCCTCGCCCGGAGCACGCTCCAGACGCTCGAGCTCGCTCTGCCGCTCGGCGTGGCGCCTCGCGTAGTGCGCCGTGCGCTCCCGCACCGCCGCGGCATCGACCGGCATCGAATCGAGCTGCCGATTGATTTGCCGGAGCGCGAGCGCCGCGTCCGCGCGAAAGATATGGCGGGCGTGGATGTACCAGAGCGGCATCTGCTCCTTGAGCGGATCGGTGTCGATGTGCAGGATGTGCGCGCTCTCGCTCGGCCGGTTGAGCTGCGGGATCCACGGCACGTCGCTGTCGACGACGAGGATCGTGTCCGCCTCGGCGAGCGCGGGATTCTGGCGCTTCTCGTTCCACTGGCTGCCCTGGTAAAGCGGATCGGCTGGCGGGAAATTCACGGTGCTCGGCACCGAGTCGAGCACGCCGATGCCGAGCCGGTTGGCAAGTCGCGTGAGCTCTGTGACCGCCGCGGGATTGCGGCCGGCGTACGTGGTGACGATGAGCGGCCGGCGGGCGCCCGCGAGCGCCCGAGCCACTAGCGCACCATCCTCCGGCGCGAGTGCGCTCGCGGAGATCGGCGGCCACTCGCCGCGGTCGATACTCACCGGCTTCACCTCGGCTTCCAGGACTTCTCGCGCGGCGGTGAGGTAGACCGGCCCCTTCGGCTCGCTGCAGGCGAACTGCAACGCGCGATGGACGATCTGCTTTGCGTTCGCGCCGAGGCGGATCTCGTGGTCGTAGCGCATGTAGCCGCGCACGATGCCGCGCTGGTCGAACACGTCCTGGATCCAGTGGATGAACTCGTTGCGGCTGCCCCGCGCCTCCCCCTCCTGCGTCGCGGGCGACATTCC
Source organism: uncultured Gammaproteobacteria bacterium (assembly GCA_963849095.1). Lineage (GTDB taxonomy): Bacteria > Pseudomonadota > Gammaproteobacteria > Steroidobacterales > Steroidobacteraceae > JASHUC01. Next base: position 313,712 of record CAWKGA010000008.1, on the reverse strand, counting down.
CGCGATGATCAGCACGGGCGCCCGCCCCTTGGCGGCGTTATGGACGGCGCCCCCGAGCTGCTGCGTCCCGCATTCCACGTGCACCAGCACCGCCTGCGGGCGGCCGCTCACCTGCGCGAGGCCATGCGCCGCGCTCAAGGCCACCATCTCGTGGGGAGAGGTGATCAGCGCCGGGAAGGCGTCCCGCCGCCCGGCCGCGCGCGCCTCCGCAAGCGTCTCGAGGATCGCGCTGTGATCGCTGCCGAGATTCGCGAAGAGATAGTCCATCCCCGCCTCGCGCAGGGCTTCGAGGATGGCGGTGCTCGTGGTGTACATAGTCGCTCGATGTGGATCCCGCGATATTAGTCCCAGGCGCGCGCGCGGGCGACGCTTCGGCCGTAGGGCTTCAGCCCCGACCACGTGATGAGCACGGCGAGCGGTCCGAAGACGGCCGCCGTCAGCGCGATGGACTCGCCGACCCTCGCTTCCGACCCGATCACGTGGTTCGTGACGAGCCCGACGACGAGCGGCGCGATCCCGGTGCCGAAGGTGTTGAAGATGAACAGGAACAGCGCGGTGATCTGCGCGCGCATCTCGTTCGGCGTGATGATCTGCAACGCCGCGTTCTGAGCGCCGATCGAGAACGAGGCTATGAGGAACGTCATTCCGAGGCACGCGAGCGACAGCGCGGGGGTGGGCATCAGCGCGAACGCAATGTAGAACGGCACGTCGGCGACGAGCGTGAAGAGGGTCAAGCGCAGGTTCGCGTCGTCGTAGCCCTTCCGGGTGAGCCACTCCGCCACCATGCTCCCGGGAATGAGCGCGATCGGGAACAGCACCAGCATCAGCACGCCGACCACGAAGGCGTAGTGCGGAATCGTCCACCCGTACGTGCGCACGAAGAAGGTCGGCGCCCAGGCCTGGATGCCGAACGCGACGATGTTCGAGCAGGCGAGGCCGAGGAACATGGGCCCGTAGGTCGTCTTGTTCGCGGCGAGGAACCGCACCACCTCCCGCACCGGGATCGCCTTCTTCGAGCGCGCCTGCGCCGGGCTGGCCGCCCTCATGCGGCCTCGCCGCGGGGGCTCGATCACGGTGGAGAGCAGCGCCGCGACAATGAGGCCCGGAAGGCCGACCGCGAAGAACGTGACCTGCCAGGGATGAACGGTTCCAAGCGCCGGGAAATGGAAGTCCCCGTGCCCGGAGACAAACAGAATGACGGCTCCTCCGATGATCGTCGCGATGCCGTTGCCGATCACGAAGCCGAAATTGAGCGTCGCGATCGCCCGCGCCAGCTTCTCCTTCGGGAACATGTCCGCCATCATCGAGAACGTCGCAGGGCCATTGCAGGCTTCCCCCACCCCCACGCCGATGCGGGTGCCGAAGAACGGCCAGAAGCTGCGCGCGAGTCCGCACGCCGCCGTCGCGACGCTCCAGATGGCGATTCCCCAGCCGATGATCGCTCTGCGGCTGCGGCTGTCGGCGAGGCGGGCGATGGGCAGACCGAGCAGCAGGTAAAAGATGATGAACGCGGTGCCCATCAGCAGGCCCATCTGCGTGTCGGAGAGATTGAGGTCGTGCTTGATCGGCTGCACCAGGAGGGCGATGACGCCGCGATCGAGGAAATCGAGCATCAGAGCGACGGCGAAGATTCCGACGGCGTACCAGGACTTCGCGGGGCTCGGCCACGGCTGCTCGGCGGCGCTCTCCGCTGCCTCTCCCGCGGGCGCTCGAGTCGCGCCTGCCGCGAGGGTCGAGCTCGGCTGAACCGGTGTCGACATGTCCGATCCTCCTGCGACCGCACGTCGCCATGAGATACGCTTCAGTCGAGCGCCTCGGCCGGCACCCAGTTGCCGTGCACGCCGACCCGCAACCGGAGCGGAATCTGGATGCGCGCAATCGGGCCGCGCTCGAGGCGCGCGGCCTCCACCACGAACATTTCGGTCCGGCGTTCATCGTGCAGATCGACGAGGAAGGCGAGATAGCCTTCGTGGCCCGGCTGCTTCGAAGGAATGTGAACGTGCTCCTGCACGGTGGAGCGCCGGTCCATGGGCAGACGCGCAAGCTTTCCGCTCGCGAGCTCGAGGCGCAAGATCGTGTTGAAGCCGGGGCCGACGGGCCCCGCGAGGAGCGGCGGACCGACGCCCGGATCGAAGGCCTGGTAGTAGCCGATCGCGTAATCGACGAGCATGTCGCGGTCGGCGACGCGCGGCATGTCGCCGCCGGGCCCGAGCACGGACTCCTCCCACTGCTCGCCGGGCTTCGCGAGGTTGAATGTCCACCGGACGAGACCGCCGGCCAAGTCCTCGGGCCGAGCCTCAACCCCCGAGGCCTCCCGGATGAATGGGAAGGGATTGACCTTGCTATAACCGAAGTCGAGATGCACCCGGCTGCCCTCGGTATGCGCGTTCATGAAGTGATACGCCATACATGCGGGGCCGCGGAACCAGCGCAGGTCCTCAACGCTCCCGTCACGCGGCATGATGCCGACGAACGTCGGCTTGCCAGGCTCCCAGACCCAGTGCGGGCCGCCCGCCTTCAGGCGGCCGAGGTCCGCGGTCGTCGGAAACACCGGAAAGATCACGTGCTCCTTCGTCGCCGCGAAGTCGTGCATCTGCGAGCAGTACGGCACTTCGAACCACTCCTCGCGGACGAGCGTCCCGTTGCGGTCCGCCACGCAGTACGCCACGTCCCGCGAGGCGAGCCCGCTCGCCTCGTAGCCGAAGAACAGCAGCTCGCCGGTCTGAAGGTCGAGCCGGGTGTGCGCGGTCATCGTCTCGCTGCGCAAGCGCCCCTCGTAGTCCCACTCCCCGAGCGTCTCGAGCGTCCGGGGATCGAGTTCCATGGCGTGGCTGTCCTCCTTCAGCGCGAGCAGCCGCCCGCCGTGGTAGATGGGCGTGGTGTTGTACACGGCGCGCGACTTGCCGCGCACGCTCGGGTCGTCCGTGTAGGGGTTGCGATACAGGCCGTAGAGAGAGCGGCGCGCAGCGCGCTCGCTCTTCCAGCGCTCCGATTGGATGTAGCGCTGCCTGAAGTCGACGTGGGCGCCGTCGAAGCGCAGCATGCGAACCACGCCGTCGCCGCTCAGGTACGTGTCATGTCCCAGCATCGGGGGAAACTGCGGGTCGGGGACGCACTGGTACCAGGAGCCGCGGATCTCGGCGGGGATAGTCCCCTCCACGACGAGATCGAAGATCTCGCATTCGACGCGCGAGGGCTCGTTGTAGCCGATGAAGTCCATCGTCTCGGGAAATCGGTTACTCATGCGGCTTCCCCGTCACCGGATGCGGGAAATGGAAGGGGACCACGGCCGTGTCCGGCCAGAACGCGGGGCGCTGCGGCGTGATCTCGTCGGGGCCGCCGGGATCCTCCGGATAGGTCTTCTTGAAGAACGGCCCCTCGTGCGGCTCGCTGTGCGCCCAGCCCTTCTCGTAATCAGCCTGCCAGGAGAGGCAGTAGTTCAGGACCTTGATCTTCCAGACCCCGTCCTCTCTCACGTAGGTATTCTCGTAGACGCCGGCTTCCCACCACTGCAGCGGCAGGGCGGCGACGCGATCCGTCTTGCTCATGTGGCTGCCGGCCTGCATGAAGGCTCGGAAGCGACCCCGCGCCGTCTTGCGGTCGGGGGCCACGTCCACGATGTCTTGGAGTTGCAGGTGCTCCAGCATGAAGCCGTAGGCGGGACCGTTGTGGCCATGCGTGAACGTCGTGCGGAAGCGGTCGATGTAGAGCCGCCTCACCCCCCGGTGCTTGCCCCGGAAGATGCCGCCCATGAAGCGCACTTCACCGTCGTCGGCAAACAGATCGACGACTTCCTGGTACAGCCCCTTGTCCATGTAGTAGCCGTACGCGAACTGTACCCGGCGCACCGCCTGGGCGTCCTCGATTGCCGCGACCTGGCGAGTGAGCCTCTCGACCTCGGCACGCAGAGCCTCGACTTTGTCGTTGTCGCTCATGGGCAATCCTCGCGATGCGCCGGCCACTCTACCAGATCGCCGCGAGTGCCCCGCGGGCTGCCGCGAAGGTGCCGCTGGCTTACACTGTCCCCCCTCGGCCCAAAGCTACGAGGAAGCCCCACCCATGGCAGGTCAGCTCGCAGGCGAGGTCGCGGTGGTGACCGGTGCAGGCCGCGGCTTCGGCAAGGCGATTGCGCTCGGGTTCGCGCGGGAGGGCGCGGCGGTCACGGTCACGTCGCGCACGCGTGCGGAGCTCGATGCGGCGGCGGCGGACATCACGGCCGCGGGCGGCCGTGCGCTCCCGGTCGCCGGCGATGTCACCCGGCCCGACGACGTGGACCGCGTGGTGGCGGCGACGGAGAAGCAGTGGGGTCCGGTCAGCCTGCTCGTGAGCAATGCCGGCGTTCCCGGACCGTTCGGGCCGATGTGGACCGTGGACCCGGATGCCTGGTGGGCGGCCCAGCAGGTGCACATCCGCGCGCCGTTCCTGTATCTGCAGCGGGTCCTGCCGGGCATGACCCAACGGCGCGCCGGCCGCGTCATCATCATCTCGGCCATCGCGAGCCGCCTCGTCGCCCCTTACTTATCGGCGTACTGCGTCGGCAAGATTGCGCAGACGCGCATCACCGCGGAGGTCGCCGCGGAGACCCGGGATCTCGGCGTGAGCGTGTTCGCGATCGACCCGGGATTCGTGTTCACGGGCATCGCCGAGGAAACGATGAATTCGCCCGACGCGCATCGCTGGCTTCCCGGCATGGTCGCTCGACTCCGCGAGCAACAGGGCTCTCCCGGCCGGGATGCCGACCTCGCGCGCTGCGTGCAGCGCTGTCTCGACCTCGCCTCGGGCCGCTTCGATGCGCTCTCCGGACGCTACATGGAGCTCGGCGACGACATCGAGGCGATGCGGCGCCAGGCGCTCGAGGAGCGCGCGCGGAGCCTCGCGGGAGAGACGCATGACCGCCGGTGATCCGCTCGACCTGTCGCGGCAGCTTGAGCAGATGCGGCAGGAGCTCGAGGCCTTGAGGGCCGAGGTGGGCATCCAGGCGGACATCCACGCCGTCCGCACGCTGCAATTCAAGTACGGCTACTACATGGACAAGTGCCTGTTCGCCGAGATCGTCGATCTCTTCGCGGAGGACGCCGTTCTCTACTTCATGAACGGCATCTTCCGCGGCAAGCGGGGCGCGCGGCGCCTGTACGGCGGGGCATCCGGACTCGACGGGCCGGCCTACGGAATGCTGTTCGAGCACATCCTCGCCCAGGACATCGTCGATGTGGCGCCCGACCGCAAGACGGCAAGGGGGAGGTTCCGCTGCTTCTTGCAGGGAGGCGTGCACGAGAGCAAGACGGACGCGCCACCCCGTATCCCCGCCCAGTTTCTCGAGGCGGGAATCTACGAGAACCAGTACGTGAAGGAGGACGGGGTCTGGAAGATCCAGGTCTTCGACTACCGCATCGTCTACCAGGCGAGGCTCGAGCAGGGCTGGGCGCACTCGGGGCTCGAGCCGCTGATGGTCTCCCCCTACACCACCCTCTACCCCGAGAATCCGCGCGGCCCCGACGAGCTGCGTCCCGACCCGCCCGTGTGGCCGCAGACGTTCATCATGCCGTTCCACTATCCCCACCCCGTGACGGGCCGGATCGTGCCGCCGCGGGTGGGATCCAAGTAGCTACGGCAGCTCGGCACGCGGGAGCGGCGGCCGCCCGAGGATCATGTCCGCCGCTTTCTCCGCGATCATGATCACCGGCGCGTTGGTGTTGCCGCCGACGATCTCGGGCATGACGGACGCGTCGACCACACGCAGCCCTTTGAGTCCGCACACCTTCAACTCGGCGTCCACGACCGCCTGCGAATCGACGCCCATCGCGCACGTGCTGGTCGGGTGCATCGCCGTGGCGACCGAGCGCCGGATATGGGCGTCGAGCTCTGCCTCGCTGCGGACGCCCGGCCCAGGCATGAGCTCCTGCCTCACGAGGCCCGATGCCGGCTCGGTCGCGAAGAACTTGCGGTCGAACTGCAGCATCTCGCGCAGCGTATCGCGGTCCTCGGAGGCCTGCAGCAAGTTGAACAGAATGCGCGGCGGGTCCTTGGGATCGCTCGATCGCAGCGTCACCCGGCCGCGGCTCCGGGGATGGAGCAAGACGTTCGCCGTGGAGAACACGTGGCCGGCACCCTTCCTCCATCCGGGAAACCACGAGTGCGCGCCCATCGACACCGGACTCACGAGGAACTGAACGTCGGCCCCGCGCGTATCGGGCCGGAGCTTGAGAAAGCCCTGCGCTGCGACGGGGAGGTCCGCGACTGGCCCGGTGCCGAGCAGCTGCCAGCGGGCCACCGAGAGCATGAGCCGATCGAGCCGCAGCTCAGACTCGAAGGTGATGGGACCGCTCGCCGCAAAGACCGCGCCGACAGACTGGTGGTCCTGGAGATTTCCGCCGACGCCCGGAAGATCGTGGAGCGGCGCGATGCCGAGCGCCTGGAGATCCCCCGCGCGCCCGACGCCCGAGAGCAGGAGCAGCTGTGGAGAATTGAACGCGCCGCCCGCGAGCAGCACCTCCCGATCGGCGTGCACGCGGGCGATCTCGCCGCCCCGCTCGTATTCGACGCCCATGGCGCGATCGCGGTCGAACAGGACGCGGCGCGCGAGTGCGCGCGTCTGCACTACGAGGTTCGGACGGCCCATCGCCGGACGCAGGTAGCGTGCCGCAGTGCTCGCGCGGCGGCCGCGGTGCACGTTGAAATCCGGCGCGCTGAAACCCTCGACCGCCGCGCCGTGAAAGTCGTCGAGATGCCGGTAACCGAGGTTCCCCGCCGTCGCGATGAGGCGCGGATAGAGCACCTCGTCCGTGATGTGGCGCGACACCGTGAGGGGCCCCGAGGCGCCGTGATAGGCCGACTCGCCGCGCCAGTTCGCCTCCGAGCGCCGGAAGTACGGCAGGATCTCCGCGTAGCTCCATCCGGCGAGCCCGAGGTCGCGCCAGTGGTCGTAATCCGCCGGATGGCCTCGGGAGTACATCATGCCGTTCACGGACGAGGAGCCTCCGAGCACCTTGCCGCGCGGCACGGGGATGCGCCGGTTGTCGGCATGGGGCTCGGGCTCGCTCGAGTAGCCCCAGCCGACCCGCGGGTCGAGGAAGGTATCGCGCCACGCGAGCGGCATCTTCATGCGCCAGTAGCCGCTCTCCGCGCCTCCGGCCTCGATGAGCAGCACGGAGTTGCCCGGGTCCGCGGACAGGAGGTTCGCGAGCACGCAGCCCGCGGAGCCCGCGCCGACGATGATGTAATCGAACGCCTTCAGGGTGGGCATCGCGGTTCTCGCGTCATCGACGGTCGCTCGCGGGCAGGGGAAACTTTCGAACTATAGCCCACTGCGGATCGGAAGTTCTCGAGCGGAGACCTTGCCGGCCGCGGGACGGGAAGTCTATCGTGCGACGGCGGCGTCCCGCGCCGTCCGGCGCCATGCGCCGACTCGCAAGCATCGAGGCCAAGCCGATGGAAACGTCAGTCGCTCTGAAACTCGAGCATGTGTTCGACATCCGCATCGACTTCCACGAGCGGAGGCTCTTCGGGCCGGTCTCCGGCGGCGCGAGCCAGGGATACACATCCGTGAAGACCGGCGCCGTGGAAGGCCCGCGGCTCAACGGGAAGGTCGTGGACTACAGCGGCGCGGACTGGGCGGCGGTGCGGCCGGACGGGGTGGTCGAGCTCAATGCCCACTACCTGCTCGAGGCGAGCGACGGCACGCTCATCTACATCCGCAATCTCGGGTACGTGTACGGCCCCCAGCCGTCTTCCGGGCGGAGCGCCTACTTCCGCTGCACGCCCTACTTTCGCGCTCCGGAGGGGCCGCACGACTGGCTCAACCGCACGGTGATCGTCGGGGGCGGCGAGCGCCGGACGAATCCCGACCACTCCGTATTCCGCTACTACGCGGTGCTCTAGCGGCCGGCCGCGCTCTGGCCACGGTGGCCGGGAGAGCGCACAACCGACATAATCGCGGCATCCTCCGGCGGACGCCGGCGGCCCCCTTCGGTTGGAGAACTCTGCCATGCGCATGAAGAAGCTCGGCAATACTGGCCTTCTGGTCTCGGAGATCTGTCTCGGCGCCATGACCTTCGGGGACGGTGCGGGCATGTGGAGCGCCATCGGAAAGATGGATCAGACGACGGTGGACGGGCTCGTGAAGGACGCCATCGACCACGGTGTTAACTTCTTCGACACGGCCAATGTCTACTCCGCCGGCCGCTCGGAGAGCCTGCTCGGCCAAGCGTTCCGCAACCTCGACCTCGCGCGCGACCAGTACGTGCTCGCGACGAAGGTGCTCGGGCGCATGGGCACGGGCGTGAATCAGCTCGGGCTCTCCCGCTACCACATCCTGCACGCGATCGATGCCAGCCTCGAGCGGCTGCAGCTCGATCACATCGATCTGTACCAGATCCACGGGTCGGACCCGCTCACGCCGATCGAGGAGACGCTCGATGCGCTCAACGACTGTGTGCGTGCCGGCAAGGTGCGCTACGTCGGGGTCAGCAATCAAGCGGCCTGGCAGATCGCCAAGGCGCTCGGCATCTGCGAGCGGCGCGGCTTCGCTCGATTCGAGAGCGTGCAGGCCTACTACTCGCTCGCCGGCCGCGATCTCGAGCGCGAGATCGTGCCGCTCGCGAGCGACCAGCACCTCGCGATCCTGCCCTGGAGCCCGCTCGCCGGAGGCTTCCTCACCGGCAAGTTCTCGCGCGAGGGCAAGAGTCCCCAGGGCGCGCGCCGCAGCAGCTTCGACTTCCCGCCCATCGACCGCGAGCGTGCTTTCCGCATCATCGATGTGGCGCGCCCGATCGCCGAGGCGCACGACGCCTCGATTGCGCGCGTCGCCCTCGCCTGGCTGCTGCACCAGCCGGCCGTCACCTCGGTGATCATCGGCGCAAAGACGCGGGAGCAGCTGCTCGACAACCTGGCCGCGACGGACCTGCGGCTCACGGCGGAGGAGCTCGCGGCGCTCGGCGCGGTGTCTGCGCTGCCGCCGGAATACCCCGCGTGGATGCTCGAGCGGATGTCCGCCGACCGTGCCGCGATGATCAACTAGCACGGCGCGGGAGCGTCGGCGGAGAGCAAGCCCCAGCGCCGCCGCGTCGAAGCGCGCCCGCTCGATCAGGGCCCGCGGGGAGCCGCCTGCGGCACCTTGGAAAGCTCGCTCGCGAGAGCGAGGCGCCGGCTCGCGAAGTCGCTGCGGACTACCGGCCCGTCGTTCGTGAACTCCAGCACCTCGAGCGACTCGGGAGTGACGGAGGGCCACGGCGAGCTGTCATCGCCGGGCCGGCCGGTTCTCGCGAACCGCACCCAGCGGGATTCCATCTCATCGACGATGCGCCCCGTGCCGGCGTCGGGATGCTTCTCCACGAGGCTCATGTGATCGAAGACCGCATAGACCTCGTCGATGTGCGAAGGCCCGGGCAGGTGGCCCTGCTCCGACGGCCTGAGATAAGTGAAGTAGTAGAGGTAGGTGGGCACGTCGTGCCGAGCCGCGGCGCGGGCCGCGCGCCAGGTCGGCGCGGTGATCATCATGTCCGTCGCCAGCTCGCCTTCTATCGCGGCGGTCTGGTGCGTGCCGTAACCGTCGAACTCCGCCTCGATCTGTGGCCACTCGGATGCGAACCGCTGCGCCAGGCCGTTCGCCATGCCGCGGAAGAAGCCCGCCTCGTAGCTGTTGGAGCCGATGATGAGCGGCACGTGCGCGATGTCTCCTGCCTCGAAGGCCGCGGCCACGTCCTCGGGAAGGACCTTGCCGTCGATCATGGGGCCCGCACGGGCGGCGGGACCCGAGGCTCTGCCGAGGACCTCGTCGGCCGGAACGGCGCGGAGCGCGGCAGCATCGGGGTCAGTGAGACCCCAGGATTTCGCAGCGGCCTCGGCGGCAGTCTCGGCCTCCTCCAGTGTCGTCGAGGGCGTGGAGAAGATGCCGGACTCGATGATCGCCTTGTCGAACGTTCCTCGCGCCAAAGGTGAGGTCATCAGATCACTGACGGCCGTGCCGCCCGCCGACTGTCCGAAGAGCGTCACGTTCGCCGGGTCGCCGCCGAACGCGCGGATGTTCCGTCTGACCCACTTGAGCGCCGCGACCCCGTCGAGCAGCCCGTAATTGCCGATCGGATCCGCGGGGTTGTCCTTCGCGAGCGCCGGGTGTGCAAAGAAACCGATTCGCCCCAGCCGGTAGTTGATCGTGACCACCACGACGCCGCGGCGCGCAAGGTTCTCACCGTCGTAGAGCGGGACGCTCCCCGATCCCGCGAAGAAGCCGCCACCATGCAACCAGACCATCACCGGCAGCTTCCTCGCTGCACGGCGATCCGGGGTCCAGACGTTCAGATACAGGCAGTCCTCGCTCATCGGCGATGCGGCCGCTCCGGGCCGCTGCCCCTGCATGCACTCGTCGCCGAAGCGGTTGGCGCGGCGCACTCCCTGCCAGCGCGGCGGCGGCTGCGGCGGCCGCCAGCGCAGCTCACCGACCGGAGGCGCCGCATAGGGCACTCCGAGGTAGGCCACGACGCCGTCGCGCGCGACGCCCTGCAGCCTGCCGCTCTCTGTGCTCACGGGCCGCGCCGCATGAGAGCCATCCGAAGCCGCCGCGGCACTGCCCGCGAAAGCGGCCCCGACGACGAGCATCACCCCGTAAACCCACGCACCGCTGCGAGTCATTGGACGCTCCCCTTCTTCTCGGCGGGAGAGACCTATCCCGCCGCGACGCTCAGATCGCGATGCACACGGACTTGAGCTCCGTGTACAGCTCGAACACCGCCCGGCCCATCTCGCGGCCGAAGCCGGACTGCTTGAAGCCGCCGAACGGCATCGCGGGATCGATGAAATTGTGGCAGTTCACCCAGACGGTGCCGGCCCGGATCTTCGGCACGAGGCGATGGACGGCACTCACATCCTTCGACCAAACGCTCGCGGCGAGCCCGTACGGAGTGTCGTTCGCGAGCGCGGCGATGTCGTCGAGATCCTCGAAGCGCTGGGCGACCACCACCGGCCCGAAGATCTCCTCGCGGACGACCTTCATGTCCGGCCTCACGTTCGCGAGCACGGTGGGCCTCACGAAGTAGCCGGCGCCCGCGGGCGCCTCCCCGCCGGTCATCACCTTCGCGCCGTCCTTGCGCCCCGACTCGATGTATCCGAGCACGCGCTCCTGCTGCTCCTTCGAGACGAGCGGGCCCATCTCGGTCTTGGGATCGAGGCCCGGCCCCAGGCGGATCGCCTGGGCCGCGTTGCTCAGGCCCTCGAGCACCTGGTCGAACACCTTGCGGTGCGCGAAGAGCCGCGAGCCGGCGGTGCAGACCTGTCCGGAATTGAAGAAGATCGCGTTCGCTGCGCCGCCGATCACCGAGTTCAGATCCGCATCGGGCAGCACGACGACGGGCGACTTGCCGCCGAGCTCGAGGGACACGCGCTTCAAGGTGTCGGTCGCCGCCTTGTTGATGATCTTGCCGACCTCGGTCGAGCCGGTGAACGCGATCTTGTTCACGCCGGGGTGCGCGACGAGCGCGGCGCCCGTCGTCTCTCCGTACCCGGTAAGGATGTTCACGACGCCCGGCGGAAAGCCCGCCTCGAGGATCAGCTCGCCGAGGCGCAGGGCCGTGAGCGGCGTCTGCTCCGCGGGCTTCAGCACGCAGGTGCAGCCCGCCGCGAGCGCCGGTGCGAGCTTCCAGGCCGCCATGGCGAGCGGGAAGTTCCAGGGGACGATCTGCGCGACGACGCCGACGGGTTCTCGTTGAGTGTAGGTGTGGAACTTCATCCCGGGCGGGCCCTGGATGGACGTGTTGAACGTCGAGCCCTCGAGCTTGGTGGCCCAGCCGGCCATGTAGCGGAAGTAATCGCGCGTGCCCGGCACGTCGACGATGCTCGCGATGAACTTGGTCTTGCCGTTGTTGATGCTCTCCAGCTCGGCGAGCTCGTCAGCATTGCGATCGATGAGGTCGGCGAGCTTCCAGATCAGCGCTTCGCGTTGCGCCGGCAGCATCTCGGGCCAGGGCCCCTTCTCGAAGGCCTGCCTCGCGGCGGAGACCGCGCGATCGACATCGGCGGCATTGGCATCCGCAACGGAGCTGATCTCACGGCCGGTGGCCGGGTCCATGACGGGCACCCGCTTCTGGGACTTGGACTCGACCCATTCGCCGCCAATCAGCAGCTTGGGGGCGCGCTTGAGGAAGCGAGCCACGGCTTGAGAGGGCTCGGGCTGCGGGGCAATCGACGCGAGCGAAGCGTTCACGGCATCTCCTCCAAGGGCAGTAATTGTGCTCTCATGCGGCCCGCGGGGGATGGCGGTCGCCGCTACCTGCGAGGTGATAGTCTAACCCCCTGTCCGGACGACTTGAGAATTTTCTCCTGAGCCGCGCTGCGGCATACACTTGACAGGTTGTGCCGATGGCCGAGCTCGAGTCCACCTTGTGAATCTCACCGACCGTGACGTGCAGGACATCCTGCGGCTGCTCGAATCGTCCGAGTTCGACGAGCTGCATCTCGAGACCGACCGCTTCAAGCTGACTCTGCGCCGAGCCGGCGTGGGGATCGGCGCATGGAGCGAGGAGCGGCAGACGGCCGCGGCACCCGCCGCCAGCCTGCCGCCGGCCGCCGCCAGCCTGCCGCCAGCCGCCGGCCGCCAGCCCGCCGCCAGCGCACCCCGAGCGGCCCACCCCGCATCCGGATCCGCCCTCGCAGCCGCCTCCGGTCCATCACCGGCCCCGTCACCCGCCCCGGCGGTCGCATCGAGCGCCTCCGGCTCCCCGGACAGCATCGACATTCATCCGCCGCTCATGGGTACGTTCTACCGCGCGCCGAAGCCGGGCGCTCCGCCCTTCGTCGAGAAGGGCTCGAGGGTGACCGAGACCACCGTCATCGGCATCGTGGAGACCATGAAGCTCATGAACTCCATCTACGCGGGAGCGCGCGGGGAAGTCGTCGAGATCTGCGCCGCGAATGGACAGCTGGTCGAGCAGCACCATGTGTTGATGCGGCTCGCGCCCGAGCGCCCATGAGGGTGAGGCGGGTCCTCATTGCGAACCGCGGCGAGATCGCGGTCCGCATCATCCGCACATGCCGGCGCCTCGGGATCGAGACCGTGCTCGCCGCCTCGGAAGCCGACTTGGACGCCGTGCCGGCCCGTCTCGCCGACCGCACGGTCTGCGTGGGCGCCGGTCCGTCGCACGCGAGCTATCTGAACGGCGCGGGAATCGTCGCCGCGGCCGCATCCGCGCGCGCGGATGCCATCCATCCCGGCTACGGCTTTCTCTCCGAGAACGCGGGCTTTGCGCAGCAATGTCGCGAGGCGGGACTCCTCTTCATCGGTCCGACCGAGCAGCAGCTCGAGGCCGTCGGAGACAAGCTCGCCGCGCGCGGGCATGCCATTGACGCCGGCCTGCCGGTCGTCCCCGGCGGCCCCGCCGCGACGGTCGAAGAGGCCTTGCAGGCGGCGAGGCGCATCGGATGGCCCGTGCTCATCAAGGCGGTCGGCGGCGGCGGCGGCCGGGGCATGAAGCCGGTATTCGAGCCCTCGCAGATGGCGCCGGCCATGGAGCTCGCGATGGCCGAAGCGGGCAGTGCCTTCGGCGACTCGCGGGTCTATCTCGAGCGCTTCGTCACGTCCGGCCGGCACGTGGAGGTGCAACTGCTCGGCGACGGCTCGAGCGTCATCCACTTGGGCGATCGCGACTGCTCGGTGCAGCGGCGCTACCAGAAACTTTTGGAGGAAGCGCCCGCGCCGCACTTGCCCGAGAAGCTCCGCAGCGCGATGCACGCCGCCGCGGTCAGCTTCGGCCGGCACCTGCGCTACCGCGGCGCGGGCACCGTCGAGTTCCTCGTCGATACGGCACGCGGCGAGTTCTACTTCCTCGAGATGAACGCCCGTATCCAGGTCGAGCATCCGGTCACCGAGGCCGTGACGGGCCTCGACATCGTGGCCGAGCAGATCGCCATCGCGGAGGGCTGGCCGCTACGGCTGAGTCAGGCGGACGTGGCGCTAGCGGGCCACGCGCTCGAATGCCGCATCAACGCGGAGGACGCCGCGCGAAACTTTCGGCCCAGCCCCGGCACCGTTCGCTCGGCCGTCTTCCCGGCGGGATCGGACGTGCGCGTCGATACGCACATCGAAGCCGGCTCACGCGTGCCGCCGTTTTACGATTCGCTGCTCGCGAAGATCATCGTGCATGGCCCCGACCGCGCGAGCGCGCTCGAGCGCATGCGGACCGCGCTCGCCGTCTGCCGCATCGAGGGGGTGGAGACGAACACCTCCCTGCACGCGGCGCTGCTCGCCGACCCCGACTTCGTTCGGGGCGGCGTCGAGACCTCGTTCTTCGCACGCTTCATCGAGCGGCGGGGCGCGACGTAAGAGGAGAACGCAATGCGACGCTTGCCAATTCTGATATGCGGCGCGGCCTTGGCGGTGATGGCTTCCGGGCTCGTGGCGGCGCAGCCGCCGACCGGCCGCGCGAGCCTGTGCGGGCGGCACTGCCTGCTCGCGATCCTCTGGGATTACACGGAGGCGCTCACCGACAATAAGCCTTCCGAAGTGCCCGCCGCTGCGGATGTCCGTGTGACGAGCAACGGCCGGCAGGTCGAGCTCGGCCGGGGAGACGTTCTGGGGATCGCCTCGGCGCATTCCCTACCGCCAGGCGCTCGTCGATCCGACGACCGGAGCCGCCATATTCTACGGCGTGGTCACCAACGCCATTCGGTCGCGCGGCGCAGCCGCGTCCACCGCGCAGAGCACGGACAGGTGGTGGTTCTACGTGGTGCGGCTCAAAGTCGAGCGGCAGCGGATCAGCGAGATCGAAGAGGTCGCCCACGAGGGCTCCTCCATGGGAGCGAATGCCAAGGCGCTCTCCCTGCCCGACCGGGTGTTCGACACGATGCTGCCCCCGGACGAGCAGTCGTCGCGGCGGGAACTGATCCGGATCGCGAACGAGTACTTCGATGCGGTCTCCGGCAAGCTCGACTACCGCAAGGTGCCGTGGCATCCGGAGTGCGAGCGCATCGAGCTCGGCGTGTTCACAGTGAATGCCGTGAGCTCTCCCGGCTCCTGCGGCGGGGAGTTTCAAAATCCGGCCGTGCGCTGGAACGTCGTCAATCGCCGCTTCTACGTGGCAGACGTTGGGCGCGGTATCGTGCTCGCAGTCGCGAATTTCACGACACCGCCCGATCTGCCGCACAACAACGGCTCGGTGGTCTTTGAGCTGTTCAAGATCCAGGACGGCTTCATCCGCCAGATCCAGGCCTTCTTTCGCGGCAATGGCCAGCTGCACTCGGGCTGGGGCTCCGGCCCGGGGTCCTGAGAGGCCGCGAGGCGCTTGTCAGGGAACCCTCGCCCGGGAGAA
Source organism: uncultured Gammaproteobacteria bacterium (assembly GCA_963849095.1). Classification (GTDB taxonomy): domain Bacteria; phylum Pseudomonadota; class Gammaproteobacteria; order Steroidobacterales; family Steroidobacteraceae; genus JASHUC01. The sequence goes on along the minus strand of CAWKGA010000008.1, from coordinate 298,419 downwards.
GATGCGTGCAAATTGGAGGGTCAGGCGGTGAATAAGAAGACACTCTTCGCCATGGCGGGGGTCTGCGCCCTGCTCGCCGCGGCTTTCGCCGCCTCTGGCGCCAGCGAGGCGGCAACCATGTCGAGCCCCCACGTCCTGCACTACGTACACCTGTACTCCGACGCGAACGGCGTCTCGCACTTTCGCGACGAGACGCTCGCACTCCATGCGAATGGACCCGCGGCGGGCGACGCGCGAGCGCTGAGCGCTCCGGAGGCGCTCATCTCCTATCAGCTCTCCGATGCGGCCGGCGCGACGCTGCTCCTCCTGAAGCGCGGCGCGAAGGAGGACTGGCACCGGGCGCCGCGGCGGATGTACCTCATCGTCGTGCAGGGCATGTCGGAGGTCACCGCGAGCGATGGCAAGGTGCGCCGCTTCGGCCTCGGCACCGTCCTGCTGATGGACGACACCACGGGAAAGGGACACATCACGCGCGCGGTGGGCAAGGTGGATCACATCGCGCTCACCATCCCCGCTCCGGCCGGTTAGCCCGCCGCGGCACGCATTGCGCTCGCTCCGGCGCCGGCGCCGGCGCCGGCGCCGAACGAGTCGGGCGATTGCGAAAACATTCTCACCGGATTGCACGAGGGGGAAGACTCATGGCTGGGAGAGCTCTTGCGCTCGCCATCTCCGCGGCGGCCGCGCTCGCGGCCTCCTCGGCTCGCGCGTCCGATGTTTGCGATCGGACTTGCCTCGATGGCCTCGTCGACCGCTACGTCGCGGCGATGGTGGCCCACGACCCGGAGCGGCTGCCGCTCGCTGAAGGGGTACGCTTCACGGAGGACGGCCAGGAGCTGCGCTTGGGGGATGGACTGTGGGCCACCGCGAGCGCGCCGGGACACTACAAGATCTACGCGGCGGACCCCGAGGACGGTGAGGTCGGCTTCTACGGCACGGTGTTCGAGAACGGCACGCCGGTGCTGCTCGCGTTGCGGCTGAAGGTGGACTACGGCCTGATCAGCGAGATCGAGACCATCGTCGCCCGTCCATCGGGGATGGGAGGGTCCACGTTGCCGAGCGCCGGCGCGGCGCTCGAGAGCAAGGGGCATCCGCGGCCTCAGTTCATGCAGGTCATCCCGCCGCGGCGGCGCATGTCGCGCGCGGACCTGGTGCGGATCGCCAACTCCTACTTCACCGGGCTCGGCGGCAATACCGGGCAAAACTCCGCCCCCTTCTGGCCCTCGTGCAACCGGTGGGAGAACGGGACTCAGACCACCAACAATACCCAGTTCCGGGGGAACAGTCCGTTCGACGTGGTGGCCCTCAACTGCGAGGACCAGCAGAAGAGCGGCTTCTTCTCCTTCGTCACCACGATCCGCAACCGCCGCTTCCCGATCGTGGACCGCGAGCACGGGCTCGTGATGTCGTTCGGCTTCTTCGAGCACCGAGGCGTGCTGAAGACCCTTCACCTCGCGAACGGGATGACCGTGCCCTCCCCGGTCAAGGCGCCGCTCACTCTCGAGATCTCGGAGCTGTTCCAGATCCACGGGGGCAAGCTCGACCAGATCGAGGCGGTGATCAACACGGTTCCCTACGGCATGAAATCCGCCGTGTGGGACTACCCTCACGCCGAGGAGGCGCCGGACACTAACGTTCCGGCGGCCGGACGATGAGCGGGCAGACGGCGAGCCGCGGCGTGCGGCCGAAGGCTCGACGATTGCTGAAAGCGCTCGGCTCGGGATGGATGGCTGCCGTCCTGGCGGCCGGAGCCGCAGCGCATGCGCAAACGTGCGACCGCGCCTGTCTCGCCGCGCTCGCGGATCAGTACCTGCACAGCCTCGTCGCGCACGATGCGGGCCGCCTGCCGCTCGCGCGCGGCGCGCGCTACACGGAGAACGGGCAGGTGCTCGATCTGCACGACGGCCTCTGGGGCACCGCCACCGAGCTCGGCAAGTATCGCAACGAGTTCGAGGACCCTGCGGCCGATGAGATCATCGTGTTCACCGTGCTGCACGAGCGCGCCGACCTCGACCTCCTCGCCACGCGGCTGCGCGTGCAGCGCGGGAAGATCTCCGAGATCGAGACCATCGTCTCCCGCCCGAGCGGCACGCTCGGGTCGCGCGGCCCGCAGGCGCTCGAGCAGCGCGGCGAGCCCGATCCTCTCTGGGCCGCCGAGGTGCCGCCCCGCGAGCGCATGTCGCGCGCGGAGCTCCTGAAGGTGGCCAACCAGTACTTCACCGGCATGGAGAACAACGACGGCCGCGGCGTCTACCCCTTCGCCGACGATTGCTACCGGCTGGAGAACGGCATCCAGACGACGGGGAACGCCTCGCTCAAGATCGGGGCCGCATCGAGCGCCGCAGGCGTGAACTACGCCTCGCTCGGCTGCAAGGAGCAGTTCCAGCTCGGCTTCCTGCACGTGGTGAGCCGCATCCGCGATCGCCGATTCCTCGTGGTCGACCCCGAGCGTGGCGTCGCGGTCGCGTTCGGCTTCTTCGATCACAACGCCCAGCTGCGGTCCTTCAAGCTCACGAACGGCCGGACGGTGCCGAGCGGACTCAACGCCCCGATCACGTGGGAGCTGTGCGAGGCCTTCAAGATCGAGCATGGCCTGATCCGGCGGGTGGAGGCGGTGCTCACGCAGTCCCCGTACGGCATGAAACCCAACTGGTCGGAAGCCGGCCTCGGCTACGACCCGCGACGCGGCCCTCAGTAGCGCGGTACCCTCGCCGGTCTTTACGGCGCCGCGGGCGCCGGTGTACAACCTCGTGCGCGTCAGCTCGCGTCCCCGAAGGATCCACCCATGAACGCCGACATCGACCTGCTCGCTTCCTACTGGACCATCGCGGTCGGCGCGGAACCGCATTCCGATCACGAGTACAGCACCGTCGGCTTCCGGGAGCGCGTGCAACAGGCGGCGCAGGCAGGCTTCACCGGCATCGGCATCTGGCACGCCGACCTCGATCACACTCTGGAGAAGCACTCGCTGAAGGAGATGCGCCAGATCCTCGACGACAACGGCATCAAGCATGTGGAGCTCGAGTTCCTCACCGACTGGTTCCTCGACGGGGAGGCGAAGAAGCGCTCCGACGCCCAGAAGCAAAAGCTCTTCACGGCGGCCGAGCAGCTTCGCGCCCGGGCCGTGAAGGTCGGAGACTTCACCCGCCGGCCCGTTCCGATGCCGAAGCTCATCGACTCCTTCGCAACGCTCTGCAAGGAGGCCGAGCGCTACGGGACGCGGATCGCCTACGAGATGATGCCGTTCTGCATCATCGACTCGCTCGAGTCGGCGAGGGCCCTCGCCGAGGGCGCAGGCTGCAAGAACGGCGGCATCTTCTTCGACCTCTGGCACCTCGTGAAGATCGGCCTCACGCCCGTTGAGGTCGGCCGCTTCCCCGCGCAGTACCGCCTCGGCGTGGAGCTCAACGACGGCTTCTCCAAGGCGCACTCGATGCCCGACCAGCACATCGAGACGACGCAACACCGCCAGCTCTGCGGAGAGGGCGAGTTCGACGTGAAGGCCTATGTCGGTGAGCTGCGCAAGGCCGGCTGGGCCGGCCCCTGGGGGATCGAGGTGCTCAACAAGGACCTGCGCTGGAAGCCCATCGCCGAGGTCTGCAAGCGCTCCTTCGATACGACGATCGCCGAGTTCCGCCGCTAGGTCCGCCGCCACCCTCCGGCTTCCCGAGGAAAAGCAACATGCCGACGACACAGCCCAGCAAAGAACAGCTCCTCGCGCTCTACGAGCGCATGCTCCTCATCCGGCGGATGGAGGAGCGCCTGCGCGCCGATGCGGCCGCGGGCAACCTCCCCGGCGCGGTGCACCTGTACATCGGCCAGGAGGCCATCGCGACCGGTGTCTGCGCCCAGCTCAGGGAGACGGACCTGATCACGAGCACCCACCGCGGACACGGTCACTTCCTCGCCAAGGGGGGCGACCCCGCGGCGATGATGGCGGAGATCTGGGCCAAGCGCACCGGCATCTGCAAGGGCATGGGCGGCTCGATGCACGTCGCGGACTTCTCGAAGGGCATTCTCGGCGCGAACGGCATCGTCGGCGGCGGGTTCGCCATCGCGACCGGCGCCGCGCTCGCCTCGAAGCTCACGCACGACACGCGGGTCTCGGTCGCGTTCTTCGGCGACGGCGCCGCCAATCAGGGAGTGTTCATGGAGTGCCTGAACGTGAGCAGCCTGTGGAAGCTGCCGCTCGTGTTCGTCTGCGAGCACAACCAGTTCAGCGAGTTCACTCCGTCCGCGACGATCACCTCCGGAGACATCGCCGACCGCGCGCGGGCCTTCAAGATCCCGACGGCGGTCGTGGACGGGAACGATGTCGTTGCGGTGTGGCAGGCGGCCGGCGAGGCGATCGAGCGCGCGCGGCGCGGCGAGGGCCCCTGCTTCATCGAGGCGCACACCTACCGCATCCAGGGACACCTCGAGGCCGAGGACCTGTTTCTCGCCGGCGGCAAGTACCGCGAGAAGCAGGAAATCGACGAGTGGCGCAAGCGAGACCCGGTCGAGCGGCAGAAGCAGCGCGTGCTTGCGGCTGGCGTGCGGCCCGAGGACCTCGAGGCGATGGACACGCGCACGGCCCAGACGGTCGAGAACGCGGTTCAATTCGCTCGAGAGAGCGAGCCCGCGGACGCGGAGCTCGCATTCGACCTCATGTTCGTCGGCCAGAAGGCTTGAAGGAGAGGACCCATGGCCCGCAAACGCATGATTCCTGCAATCAACGAGGCGCTCGTCGAGGAGATGAGCCGCGATCCCAAGGTCATCCTGTACGGCGAGGATGTCGAGCTCGCCATCATGGGTGATACGCGGGGCCTGCTCGACAAGTTCGGCCGCGACCGCATCCGCAACACGCCGATCTGCGAGGCGACGTTGACCGGAATGTCCGTCGGTGCGGCCGCCGCAGGCTGCCGCGTCATCGTGCACATGATGTTCTCGAACTTCCTGTACACCGGGTTTGACGCCATCGCGAATCAGATGGCGAAGCTGCGCCTGATGACCGGCGGCCAGGCCGTCATGCCGATCACGATCATCGCGAGCTACGGCGGCGGCGGCTCGAACGCCGCGCAGCACTCGGACAGCGGCTATCCGGCGCTCGTCAACTTGGGCGGCGTCAACGTCGTGATGCCGGGGACGCCCGCCGACGCCAAGGGCCTGCTCAAGACGGCCATCCGCGGCAACAACCCCACTTTCTTCATGGAAGCCGGCGGACGGGGCGGTGAGATGGGCGAAGTGCCGGATGGCGACTACACCATCCCGTTCGGAAAGGCCTCGACGGTGAGGGAGGGCAAGGATGTCACCATCATCGCATTTGGCTCGATGCTGAAGCCGGCCATGGAGGCCGCCAAGAAGCTCGAGGCGGCGGGCATCGAGGCGGAGCTGATCGACCCGAGGACTATCGTGCCTCTCGATGAAGATGCGCTCGTCGCCGCGGCTCGCAAGACCGGCCGTGTCGTCATCGTCGATGAGGCCCGCGACCGCTGCAGCGTGGCGAGCCATATCGCCGCCGTGCTCGCGGACAAGGCCTTCAGGCACCTGAAGGCGCCCATCAAGCGCGTGACGGTGCCGAACGTCTGCATCCCCTATGCGCCGAATGCGGAGAAGCGCGTCATTCCGGACGCCGACCGGATCGTGCGCGTCGCCACCGAAACCGCGCGAGCCTGAAGGACGGCCCCCGATGCGAGTGAACCTCAAGTTGAACCGAGTCGGCATGAACATGCAGGAGGCGACCATCGCGAAGTGGCACAAGCAGCCCGGCGAGACGTTCAAGTCGGGTGAAGCGCTCTACGAAATCGAGACCGAGAAGGTGACGCAGGAGATCACCGCGAGCGGCGACGGTACCCTGCTCGAGGTCTTCGTGCCGGCGGGCGAGAACGTCGCCGTCGGTGCGCCCGTGTGCGCAGTAGATATGAAGCTATGAGCTACAACCTGATCTCCTGCGACGACCATCTCGACCTCAACCAACTGCCCGAGGAGCTGTGGATCGAGCGCTTGGCGCGCAAGGATCGCGAGCGCGCCCCCCACGTCGAGGAGCGCGACGGTGCGTGGTTGTGGATCTGCGAGGGCAAGCCCTGGGGCAACTGGACGGGCCGCAACAAGGGCTCGAACGCCCCCAAGCCCATCTACACCGCCTTCGACCGCGGAGGGGTCACCGACCTCACCGAGCGACGCCCGGCCGTGCCCGCACTGCGGCTCGCCGACATGGACCGCGACGGCATCCACACCCAGGTCATCTTCGGCCCGGTCACCTCGATCAAGAACGACGACCAGGAGTTCGCGGACGAGCTGCACCGCGTCTACAACGACTGGCTGGGAGAATTCTGCACCGTCGCGCCCGACCGCCTGTTGGGCGTCCCCATGCTACCGCTCAACCCGGAGTCGGCGGCGAAGGAGATCTACCGCCTCGCCAGGCGCGGCGGCGTTCACCAGGCCAATCTGCAGATCGCCTCCGCAGAGCCCCGTCTGCACGATCCGCGCTGGGAAGCCTTGTGGAACGCGCTCGAGGAGACCGGAATCGTGCTCTCCTGGCACGTGACGGTGTTTGCGCCGCCATCCGGTGACCCCGGCCGCGGCAACATCGCCGGCAATTTCACGCACATGAAGAGCTTCATCACCCAGTTCCTCGATGCCTTCGTGGACCTGTTCGCCTGGGCCATTCTCGAGCGCCATCCGAAGATGAAGGTGGTCATCGCCGAGTCCGGCGCCGGCTGGCTCCCCTGGGTGGTCGAGGAGCTCGATTACCGCCACTGGCGCACCTGGGAGGCAGAGGCGTTCTACCGGGACAAGGGTGGCATCCCCCACAAGACCAAGCCTTCGGAGCTCTTCAAGCGCCAGATCTTTTCGACGTTCCAGCAGAGCCCCGTCACCATGCGGCTTCTCGAGTTCTACGGCGACAATCTGCTGTGGGCCACCGACTACCCGCACCCCGACAGTATCTGGCCTAACTCCATTGCGACCCTCGAGCGCACGATGGGGCATTTGCCGCCCACGACCATCAAGAAGATCACGCACGATAACGCGGCCAAACTCTACGGCCTCAGCGTCTGATTCCGGGGGTATTACAGTACAGGCGTCGTTTGCGCTGACGCGTTTGGGCACAATCGGCCCTGCCCCGGCACGGGCGGCGATGCCCCGTCGACTTGTAATCCCTACCGGTACGCCGCTCTGTTAGACTCCGGCCCGCTTTATTACAACCATTAGGTCTCGTATGTGGGGTGTCCTCGTGCCGTCGATCGACTGCATCAAACAGCAGAAGGGGGCCATGGTCGTAGAGTATGCGAAATCCAACAACATAAAAGGACTGATCCAGGTAGCGACCACGCTCGTGCCCCTTGCGCTTCTTTGGCTGGTCGCCGTCCGCGGCGCCGCCAGGTCCTACTACCTCACCGCAGCCGCAGCGGTGCTCCTCACGTTCTTTACTTTGCGGGTCTTTGCGCTGATGCACGAATGTGGCCACGGGAGCCTCTTCCGCAGCCCGTGGCTCAACCGGGCAATCGGGTTCGTTCTGGGGGTCGTCTCCGGCATGCCGCAATACGTGTGGTCGCGGCACCACAACTATCACCACGCCCACAACGGCAACTGGGAGAAGTATCGCGGACCCTACGCGACGCTTTCGGTCGATGAATACGCGGCGATGACCCACGCCCGGCAGCGCTTCTATCGCGGCAAGTGCAGCATCGCGGCCGCGCCTCTCGCCGGCCTCATCTATCTGATCTTCAACCCGCGCTTCACCTGGGCAACAGGCACCGTGGGCCTGCTGATCCACCTCGCCAGAGCGAAACTGATGCGGCCAGGCATATCGATACGGGAGCATTCCGCCGGCTATCGCACGCGCTACTGGAGCTCGCGCAGAGAGTACTGGCACATGTTTTGGAACAATGTCGTGTTGCTGAGCTTATGGGCATTGATGTGCTACGAGTGCGGCACGGTGCTGTTCTTCAGTGTTTACCTGTTCAGCGTATCGATTGCAGGCGCCATAGGCATCGTCCTGTTCACCGTTCAGCACAATTTCGAGCACGCCTACGCCACCGACGGGGGGCACTGGGACTACGACATGGGGGCGATCGCGGGAACGAGCTTCCTGATCCTGCCGCACTGGTTGAACTGGTTCACGATCAACATCGGCTATCACCACGTCCACCATCTATCCTCGAGCATCCCGAACTACTGCCTGGTCAAATGCCACAATCAATACCAGGACCTCTTCACGAGCGTCACGCGCGTGAAGCTCTCGCAGGTTCCCGCGGCGCTGAAATGCATTCTCTGGGATACGCACGCGCAGCGAATCATCTCGGTCGCGGAATATCTGCGGCAGGACTACTGCCCGGCTCACGGCTAGCCGGCCCCGGGCGGCTTACGGCCGTAAGAGATGCGATAAATCGACTGCGACGTTGGGCAGCAGCGACAAGCTCATGGTGCCCGGATCATCGGTGACGACCGCATCCAAATAGGAGCCTTCCTTCGGCGCGCGGAAGACGTGCAGCTTGCCGCCTGGCAGATCGACGACCCAGACTTCCGGGATCTCGTGGCGGGCGTAGAACGGCACCTTCGTGTGGAGGTCGTAACGCAGTGTGGTGTCGCTGGCCTCGATGATGAGGTAGACGTCCTGCGGGCCGGCGCCTTGCGTGCGATAGAAATCCGCTCGGGGCTTCAAGACGACCAGGTCGGGCTGCGGCTCGGAGAACTGGCTCAGGCGAACCGCCCCCTGGACGCGCACGATCGCGCGGTCTCCCACGGCGTGCACGAAAAGATGATTCAACTGGTCCACCACGCTGAGGTGGTCGTTGCCGAGCGGCGCCATCTCCAGGATCTCCCCTTCGATCAGCTCGACTCGCGCATCCGGCGCGAGCAAGCCGACTTCGGCCATCCGGTGGTACTCGTCCGCCGTCATTCGGTGGTGCCGGGGCAGCGATTCCTGCATGACTGCGCTCATGGGGCGATCTCGGATAGGGCAAGTCTACTGCGGCTGCGGCTCACGGGCACCTTGGGTACGACAACCAGGGTATTCGCCGCGGCCGGGGGATTCGATGGACATAACGGATCTCTTCGCGCAGGAATCCGCGATATCGATGCCGAGACCGAATCTGAGACTGCAATAGCAGGACGTCCGCTACGGACGTTGCGGGCAGCGTTGGAGTGCTACCGACGATTCACCAACGCGCTCCGCGCGTCAGGATCCGTCGCCAGATCGACGCACGTCCAGGCCATCGCCAGTGCGCCGTCGCATAGGGCCTTGTCCGCATCCGGCGTGGCGCAGTGCGCCGCGAATTCCGGCTGGTGATTGACGGCGGGCAGCGAGTGGATCCCGATCATCGGGTGTATCGACGGAATCGCGAGCGAGACGTTCCCCATGTCGGTGGAGCCCGAAGGCCGCGTTTCCACATCGCCGCCTTTCGGAAACGGGCGCCCCAGCGCCTCGGAATTCCTGCGAAAGAGCTCGGCCATCATCTCGTCGTGCCGCATTTCGGCATACGGCTTGTCGCCGCCCGTGATCTCGAGCTTCGCGCCGGTCGCGAGGGCTCCGGCCTCGAAGCAGCGATAGACCCGGGGCCGCAGGTCGGCGAGCTGCTCCACCGTCTCCGAGCGAATGATGTACCTCGCCGCGGTGTGAGCCGGAACCACGTTCGGGGCGACGCCACCCTGCGTCACGATGCCGTGGATTCGGTCGGTCGAGCGGATGTGCTGGCGCAGCAGGCCGATCGCCGTCTGCGCGATGGTGAGCGCATCGGCGGCGTTGATGCCCAGCTCCGGAAACGCGGAAGCGTGTGATTCCTTCCCCGTGCAATGCACGTCGAACATCGAAGCCGCGATGATCTTGGCCCGGAGCACGTCATAAGGCGCCGGGTGCACCATCATCGCCGCATGAAGGGACTCGAAGGCGCCGCGCTCGAGCAGCAGAATCTTTCCGCTCGCGTTACCGACCTCCTCGGCCGGCGTGCCGATGACGCTCACGGTGAGCCCCAGCTCGTCCGCTACCCTTGCGGCGGCAAGCGCGGCGCCCACCGCGGACGCCGCGATCACATTGTGGCCGCAGGCATGCCCGATGCCGGGGAGACAGTCGTATTCGGCGCAAATGCCGATGTGCAGCGGGCCCGATCCCGCGCGGGCACGGAATGCCGTGGGCAGCTCGCAAATCCCGCGCTCCACCGTGAATCCGGCGGCATCCAGGGATTCGCAGAGCCAGGCGCAGGCCCGCTCCTCCTCGAACCCCGGCTCCGGATGAGCATGAATGCGGTGGCTGAGCTCGATCAGGCCCTCACGGTTGGATTCAAAGCGTTCGCGCGCCGCAGCCTTCGCGTCCATGGTGACCGCCCGCTACCGTGTGAACGTGAACACGACTTTCTCGATCGGCATTTCCCCTGCTCCGACATCCCACACCTCGGTAACGTGCCGGCGGGCATTGAGCCAACGCAACACGACCTTGTAAGGACGGTGCAGCGAGCCGCTAAAGTACTCGTCGAGCTCTCCGAATAGCACGCTCGCCGCCCGCGCCGAGCCGGCTGAAGATCCGCGCGCCATGAGCATCGAATTGTCCGCCGACTCGACCGACACCTCGACCGTCTCCTTTGCATAGCTGTCGTAGCCCAGAATCGTGAATTCCTCGAACGGCTGCCCGAGCATCGTTCCCTTGATGCGGCAGCCCAGCCAGCGTCCTTCAATGACCCAGGAATATTCAGCCGTGCCCTTCGAATGCACTGAGGCGCCGGGCAGCGCGATATCGACATTCCAGCGTCCGAGATACTTGGCGAGCGCCGCCTGCTGCGGACCGAGCTCGCTCGCCGCCCTGATCCGCGCCTCGAGCGCCTGCCGAGCCGCCACGTCGCTCGATGTTTGCGGCTCGGCCTGTGCGGCCGCCTGAACGACCGAGGACGTGACGACCGCGCATAGAGAGCTCGCGAGCGCCGTGCACCACCTGTTCATCGGATGCTCCCTTGTCTTGACGAGCTATCGCGCTGCCGATGATGGCGCGACTTGCGACATGATCGCAAGCGGCCGTCCCTAGATCCTTGAAGAACGCCGTCCATTCCTCGACGCCATCGGCGTGGCGATGGATAAGGTGCGGGTCGCGCCGGAGCTCACCGTGCTCTCTGCGGCGGGGGTCCACGGCTCCCGTGTTTCGATAGCTCAGTCGGCACCGGGCGAGTGAACGCGGCGGGAGCGTGTCGCGCTTCGATGCGTTGCCGGCGTCGAGATCGTGACAGTAGGCGTTTCGGCGGCGTCGCCGCTCGGTCCTCTCAGCCCACCATACCCGATATCGGGCTCAGTTCGATGACGAAGCGCGGAGCGAAGGTTTGTTCAATGACCTGGACCGAGCGGATCCGCTCGACGCGATATTTCTTGATGCGGCCGGCCTGGACGTTGAATGCGGCAAGGCACACATCGCCCGCTTCACTGCGTCGCAGTGAGTAGGGCTCGACAACCGGGAAGCGACGATCCCCATCGAGCTTGGTGTAGTCCAGCTGGACGAGCAGCCGACTCTGGGCCGCAAATCGTATTCGCTCGAGAGCGAATGCGTTGGGAACGATCGCCGCAAGCCCACCGAATCGCGGTCGCCAAAGCTGGCCAGCGCCGAGATCGGGTGCTCGGGGCAGCCGGGGGCGAGCCGCAACCTGATTCAACCAGGCAAAAATGTCGCTCAGCTCATCCCAGAAGCTATCAAACGGGGGCAGATCGGGCAGCTGATGCCGGAGCATACCCTCCCAGGTCGACACCACCGACTCTCTCGCAGCGCGAACGATGTCAAGAGTAATCAGCGCAATTTTCTTGAAGGCGCATTTGCGCGCGAGGATGTCGAGAACGTGCGCCGCCTGCGGATGGTAGTCGACGTTGCGGTGAAGGGAGACCACATCATAGAGGTCACGCGCGCGGGTGCGCTCGCCGAGCGCGCGTAGTTTCTCGGCGAACAGCTCCTCGTACGAGTAGCACAGGGCGTCGAAACCTCCCGCTGGCTCGTCTCGATAGGGATGGCTCACCGGTCGGCGGACGAGTGGAGCCACGACGACTTCGTCTGCCGTCAGATCAAGCTTGACAGCGGGGAAGTTGTTGCCGGCCTGGAAGTGGCTGCGGTAGTAAACGCGGCCCTGGCAAGAGGGGCGTCCACGCGGATTTTCGTAGAGATCGAAGCGCAGCCGGTCGGCTGGGAGCTCGAGGCCCGCTTCGTCATAAAGCAATCGCGACGTTTGCGCAAAGACCTCGCGCAAGAATCCTTCCTCGAGGTGTGGGGCGTCGAGAAGAGTGAAATCGAGGTCTTCCGAGAAGCGGTACGTCTCGAAGAAGCACTTCTTGAGGCAGGTACCGCCTTTGAACGCCCAACGGTCGCGCAGCGCTGGGTGCTGGTACACGCCGCGAAGAAGCCACCCGAGAACGTAATCCTTCTCGACGACCGGAGCTGTCAGCCCCGTCGAGTCCGCAATCGCCGCGAGATCGTCCCTGCTAACCATTGGCGAGGATCCGCTCCCAGGCATGGGGCAGGCGCAGCTGCCAGCGCTTCGACACGCGTGGAGAGGCCATGGCAGGATCCAGTTTGGCAAGTCCAACGGTTACGCCACGTAGACAGGCCTCGCTCAATGCACGGGGACCCTGGAGAACTTCACAGAGAAATCCCAGTCGCTTGAACGCTGGAGCGGACTTCGCCTGCTCCAGGTACTCGATCAGCCGAGTCGGATCGGCATCTCCGCGACGCAGATAGGCGGCCACACAGAGTGCCACGTGCTGAATACCCCCGCCGAGAGCGGGGTCGTGACACATATCGACAAACGTCTTGTGCAGATCGGATACGAGGACCTTAGTGCCATCGCGCCAGATTGCTGCCGTTCCGAACCAAAGTGTGCGGGGGATGTGGCGGGCGCGGATGTCCAGTCCTGCAATACGCACGCGTGCGTGCTTGACCGGATCCGGTGTGCAGACGAGCAACGTCGTGAATAATTGCTCCGTGAGATCCCAGTGCTCGGCGGCGCTCCATCCGGCGATGTAGCCTTCGCGAAAGAGTCTCGGGACGAGAAGCCAAGGGTCATCGACGGGCTTCTCGCGCAAAGCCGCCGCGGCAGGGACGACGGCGTAGAGGCCCCGGCGGATACGGCGCAGGAGGCCCTGCTCGTGCCAGCGCGCCAGTTGCTTCGCGGCGCGTTTGGGGTCTAGTTGAAGCGCATGGGCGGCCATCGAGACGTTGACAAAAGGCCGCGCGCGGGAGGCAACCTGGGCGAGGCGGCGCCGACCGAGAGAGGGGTGTACGATAGAGGCCATAGTTCGCATATTAGCGGAACTAAGGAATGTATAACATACCCCATCGGCCCACACAGCACGACCTAAGACGTTGCAGCCGGCCCTGCCAAGGACCTCGCATCTGCGGCCAGCGGACAAGGGGGCAGCGTATCGATGAACGCGGAGGGGGTTCCCGAACGGCTCCGGGGGCCGTGGGGTAGACCGTGATCTGCCACCGCCGTGTTTGAGATTCGTGTGTTGGTCCTCCGAAGCAAGCTCCGCCAACGTCAGCGAAAATCCGTTTAGGCTAGACGTAGTCCAGGTCATTAGGTGACTTATGCGCGCGTCCTCGATCGCCGTTCCCCTCGCCGAAGCCAAGAACAAGTTCTCAGAATTGGTCGACCGGGTGAGCCGCGGTGAAGAATTCGTGATCACCCGACACAACACCGAGATTGCCCGTCTCGTTCCCGTCAGACGTTCGGCCGAGCCGTGACATCGACGAGGCAATCTCCAAGATGCGTGCGACTCGCAAGCGCAGACGCGCCACGGTCGCCGAGATTCTCCAGTGGAGAAGCGCGGGTCGTCGTTGAGCCTGAAATTTGTTCTGGATTCCTCCGTGACCATGGCGTGGTTCTTTCACGATGAGACCGCGCCCTCGACGGATGAGTTGCTCGATCGGCTCACTGAGGATGCCCAGGACCTAGTCGACGCACACATTGGGCATTGGAAGTGAGCAACACTCTTCTCATGGCGGTGCGGCGCTCGCGCTTGCACGCGCACACCGCCTCACGCTCTATGATGGCGCGTACCTCGAGCTCGCGATGCGCCGGAGTCTGCCCTTGGCCACGCTTGACAAGGACCTGCGGGCCGCCGCGAAGAAGACTGGCGTTCGCTGGCTACGGAAGCAAACCTCAGCGCTTACCGGTCGAGAAGGACGGGATCGATCGTCAACAGCTCCTCGAAGAACCCGCCAAAGGAGTTGACGCGGTCCACGAAGTGAATCTCCAGGATCCAGTGGCGACGTTGCCCGTTATCGTCGCGCTCGCGTAGCCGCAGCTCATTCCCGTGTCGGATAGAGAACCGTCCGGGATCAGCTGGACTGCGCTCGTGAGGGAACTGGCCGATGAGGCGGCCCGCCGCCGGGGCGCCGAACTCCCAGCCCGCGCCTCGCGCGAGGCCGCTGACGAAGTCGTACAAGGCTCCTGCCGTCAAATCCGCCTCGCTCCGATAAAGCCCCTTACCCTCGCGAGAGGTACACCGTGTCGTCGTCGCAGATGCGGCGATCCGGCGGGTCGGCCTGGTACGGGAGCATCGTATTGGGCCCGCATCGCACGACCCGTTTGTGCCAGTGCCGACGCACTCCGAAGCGCCGCTCCGCACGGGCGTAGATCTCTGCGCTGAGCTCGCTTTCGAGAATACCCGGCCGTATCAGTCCGGACTCGACGACTTCAAAGAACAGGCTCTGCGCTTTCCGCTGTGCGTCGGCCAGTGCTCGTTCCACAGATCCCACGAGAATCTCGGCCATCACCAGACCTCGAAATCGTCGTCGCCCACGGGCCGCGCGTGGTCGCCCCAATTGCCGCTCCGGCGCCAGTAGTCGTAGATGCCGAGATCGCGAAGCAGCGATTTGAAGGTCGGCAACTTGCGCGCGTCGCGCATGAAAGGGAACCACATCCCGACGAGATACGTCCCGTTCAGATCGATGTAGGCGCGGCGCATCGCGGCGACGGCGAGCGGTGCATCGCCGAGACGCGCCGCGTACCACGAGAGCACCATCATCCGCGAGGGATCCTGATTGTCCGGATCGCTGAATGCACCGCGAAGCAGATCGAGCGCGGCCGCAGGCTGATCGAGAAGCCCGAGCACTTGGAACAGGACCGGAATGGGGACGGCCTGATTGTCCAGAAACCGGCGAAACTGCACGACGGTGCGTCCGGTGTCGCCGGCATCCCAAATCCGCATCAGAGCCAGGTGCTCCGCAGGCTCGCGGTTGCCGACGAGCCCGAGCGTGCGCTCGTACTCAGCCCGGGCGTCGTCGACGCGACCCACGATGTACAGCTGCTGCTGGAGCATTTGAGACACGCCGAGCGACAGCGGATCAGCCGTGCGGGCCATCGAGAGCTCTGCGGCAGCCTCCGCGTTGCGGCCGACGGCCCCCAGGAAGTAATTGAAGGAGAAAGGACCGCTCGATTCCGAGGCCGGCGCGAGAGCCTTCATCCGGGTGAAGGCGCCGTCGGCAGCGAGCCAGTCGTGGCGCGCCGTCCGCAGTGCGCCGTTGGCGAGATGCGTGGCCCAATGTTCCGGTGCGTAAGCGAGCGCCTCCTCGACCATGGAGTCCATGTCGTCGAGCGTCTGTTCGGCGCGCTGCGGAGAGAAGTTCAGCCGGTACCAGTAGACGGCGCAGAGGCCGCCCCGCGCCCTGGCAAAACCGGGATCGATCGCGAGCGCCTCGCGAAAGAGCGCTTCTGCGCGATCGGATTCGGCCTGGCCACCCCCCATGGCAAGCGCCTGCGCGCGCAGGTACTTGTCATAGGCCTCGACACTCGTCGTGCCGCGGTCCTCGATCGCCTTCTTCTCCTCGGACAGCAGCCTCAGCTTCAACGCGGAGACGATCGCCTGCGAGATCTCATCCTGCAGCGCAAAGATGTCGTCGAGATTTCTATCGTAGCGCTCCGCCCAGAGATGGCCGCCGGACTGGCCGTCGATGAGCTGGGCGGTGATACGCACGCGATTGCCCGCTTTGCGGACGCTGCCCTCGAGCACATGACTCACTCCGAGCTGGCGCGCCACCCCTTTGACATCGACCGACTTGCCCTTGAAGGTGAAAGCCGTATTGCGCGCAATGACGAGCAGCGCCGAGACCTTGCTGAGATCGGTGATGATGTCTTCCGAGATGCCGTCGGAGAAATACTCCTGCTCCGGATCGCCGCTCATGTTGGCAAACGGCAGGACGCAGATCGAGAGGCCGCGGGCAGCCTGCGCTCGTGCGTCGGGCGGCGTGCGCACCTGCTCGCCCGCCGACCCGCGCTCCATCAATGGCGTCAGGGCGCGGCAGAGGTCGTGATAGACCCGACTCTCCGTGGCGCCGGCCCAGCCGTCGAGATCGGTGGTGTGCATGGCGCGGGCATCGATCGGCAGCCTCGCCTTGTCGAAGCGCACGGGGACCAGAACGCCGCGATCGGCTGCCTCGCGCGCCTCGCCGCGCACCCAGCGAGAGTCGACGGACGCGGGCGTCCAAACGACGATGACCGCCTTCGCAGCGTCGAGCTCTCGCGAGATCTGCCGGTCGAATTCCTGGCCCGGCGTGATCTCCGGGTCCCACCACACGGTCCAGCCCTGCGCCTCGAGCGCGGCGACGAGCGGCGCCACCCGCGCTCTATCGACCCTCGCGTAGGAGATGAAGATATCGGCCATCGGATCTCATGTCAGAACGCGATGTGCTCCATGTAGCCGCCGTCGACCTGCAGGTTCTGCCCGACCGTGAAGCCTGACTTCGGGCTCGCGAGGAACACGACTGCGGAGGCGATGTCCTCGGGCTTCCCGAGCCGTCCGATCACGCAGTGCTCGAGCGCGTCCTGGTAGGCGGCGGGGGCGCGCTGCTTGATGAAGTCCCACGGGCCGTTCTCGAAGTAGATCGGGCCCGGCGAGACCATGTTGACCCGCACGCCGTCCTTCGCCACTTCCTTGCTGAGCTGCGCCCCGTAGGCGATCAACGCCGCCTTGCACGAGCCGTAGGCGAGGATGCCGGGAGCCTTCAGCGCCTTGGACATCACACCGGAGATGCTGCAGATCAGGACGATCGCGCCGGAGCGGGACTTCTTCAGATACGGCAATGCCGTCTCGCAGCCCCGCACGCCCGCGAGGATGTCCGCCTCGAAGCAGGCCTCCCAGCCCTCCTCGCCCGTGCGGCCCGGCGTGCCGGTCGTGTTGGAGACGAAGATGTCGAGGCCGCCCAGCCGCTCCGCGGCGCTCCCGACGAAGCGGATGTACGCATCCTTGTCGGTCACGTCCACCGCATCGCCGATCGCGTTGACGCCCTTCGCCTTGAGCTCGCGCACGGTGCGCTCGACGTTCGCCGCGGTGCGCGAGCAGATCGCGACTTGGACTCCCTCGTCGGCCAGTTGCTGCGCGATGCAGAGGCCAATGCCGTGCGTCGCACCCGTCACGATGGCCTTGCGGCCCTTCAGCTCGAGATCCATGCGCCTCTCCTCAGAACGGATAATGCCGCGGGCCGATCTGCACCGTGATCCAGCGCAGCTCCGTGAACTCGTTGATGCCGGCCTTGCCGCCGAAGCGGCCGTAGCCGGAATTCTTCACCCCCCCGAAGGGCATCTGCGCCTCGTCCTGGACGGTCGGGGAGTTGACATGGCAGATGCCGGAGTCGATGCGCTTCGCGACCTCGATGCCCTTCGCGAGGTCGCGGGTGAACACGGCGGCCGACAGGCCATACTCCGTATCGTTCGCGAGCGCGACGGCGTCATCGACCGTCTTCACGCGCGTGATCGACACCTGCGGGCCAAAGGACTCCTCCCGGAAGAGCGCCATCTTGGGGGTGACGTGATCGACCACGACGCCCTTCATGACCGTGCCGGCGGTCTTCTCCCCGCCCGCGAGCACCTTGGCTCCCTGAGCGACCGCCTCGGAGACCAGCTTCTCCACCCGATCGACCGTCGGCCGGCCGACGACCGAAGCCAGCACGAACTCCCCTTGCCGCGGGTCCCCGACCGGGAGCGCCGCCACACGCTTCGCGAGCTTCGAGGCGAACTCATCCGCGACCTTCTCCTGCACGATGACCCGCTCGGTCGACATGCAAATCTGGCCTTGATTGGCGAATGCGCCGAACACGGTGGCGCTCACCGCGGCGTCGATGTCCGCATCGTCGAGCACGATGAGCGGCGCCTTGCCGCCGAGCTCGAGCAGCACCGGCTTCAAGTACTTCGCGGCGGTCTGCGCGACGAGCTTGCCCACGCGGCTGGAGCCCGTGAAATTGACGCGCCGGACGGCCGGATGCGAGATCAATGCCTCCGAGACCGCCCCGGCGTCCTTCGCGTCGTGGGTGATGACGTTGACGACGCCATCGCCGAGCCCCGCCTCCTTGAGGACGGTCCCGATCAGCCGGTGAGTCGCCGGACAGACCTCGGAGGCCTTGAGGACGACCGTGTTGCCGCAGGCGAGCGGCATCGCAACCGAGCGCACGCCGAGGATCACCGGGGCGTTCCACGGCGCGATGCCGAGCACGACGCCGACCGGCTGGCGCAGCGCCATGGCCATCATCCCGGGCACATCCGAGGGGACCACCTCCCCGGTGATCTGTGTGGTGAGCGCCGCCGCCTCGCGCAGGAGCAGCGCGCCGAAGTGGACGTTGAAGTGGCCCCAGCCCATCGTGCAGCCGGTCTCGGCCAGCATGAGCGTCGCGAACTGGGCGGACTTCGCCTCGAGCAGATCGGCGGCTTTGTTGAGCTTTGCGCGCCGCTCGTTCGGGCCGAGCGCAGACCACTTGGGGAAGGCCTTTGCGGCGGCGTCGGCCGCGGCATGGGCGTCCTCGGGCGTTGCGGCCGCGGCGCGCGTCGCCACCTCTCCGGAGACCGGATTCTGGCGGTTGAAGGTTGCGGAATTCTTGGCCGACACGTCGCGGTCGCCGATCAGAAGCTGCACTTGTTCCATGGTCGTCTCCGGGTTGATGGTGGTCTGCGGGGCAGATCCCCGTCAAGTCATCGAGTAATCCTTCTGGGTCCGCGCGTACTCGATGAAAAAATCGAGAGCGAGGGGGTTCGCGACGGCGTCCCGGTTGGCCGCCTTGGCGAGCGGCATTCCCGCGAGGATGCGGCGCACGGGCACCTCCATTTTCTTGCCCGTCAGCGTGTACGGGATGTCCAGGACCGGATAGATCTTGTCCGGCACGTGCCGCGGGGAGTACTCCTGGCGCAGCTTCGCGCGCATCTTGTCCTTCAGGGGCTCGTCGAGCTCGCGCCCGTCCTTGAGCTTGACGAAGAGCGGCATGAAGAACTTCCCGCCCGGCAGATCGAGGTTCACGATGAGCGAGTCGTCCACCTCGGGGATGAGCGCGAGCGAGCGGTAAATCTCTGCGGTGCCGATTCGCACACCGTGCCGGTTGAGCGTCGCGTCCGAGCGCCCGAGCACGAAGGAGCTCCCCCGCTCGTTGATGCGGAAGAAGTCGCCCTGGCGCCAGATGCCGGGGAACTCCTGGAAGTACGACTCCCGGTAACGCTCGAAATTGCGGTCGTTCCACAGGAATACCGGCATCGACGGCATGGGCTTCGTGACGACGAGCTCGCCCACTTGATTCACGACGCTCTCGCCCCGCTCGTTGAACGCATGGGCGTCGACGCCCAGCATGCGGGCCTGGATCTCTCCTGCGCGCACCGGTAGCGTCGGCACGCCGGCGACGAACGCGGAGCAAATATCCGTGCCGCCGCTGCCGTTCTGCACCCAGAGGTCCTGCTTGACGTTGCGATAGAACCAATCCATGACCTCCGGCGTCACGGGCGAGCCCGCGAGCATCACGGAGCGGAGATTGGCGAGCTTGAACTTCCGGTTCGGAACGATGCCTGCCTTCTCGAGCAGCGAGACGTAGCCGGGATTGGCCCCGATCAGCGCCGCGCCGGACTCCTCGTACATTCTCCAGAGCGAGTCCGGCTCGGGATGCATGAGGCTGCCGTCGTAGAGCACTGGACACACGTTCGCGACGAGGCAGCTCACGAGGAAGTTCCACATCATCCAGCCGGTCGTCGTGTAGAAGAACAGCCGCTCGCCGGGGCGCATGTCCATCTGGAAATTGAGCGCCTTCAGCTGCTCGATGAGGATGCCGCCGTGGCTGTGCACGATGGCCTTCGGCAGGCCCGTGGTGCCGGAGGAGAAGAGGATCCACAGCGGATGCCCGAACGGCAGCTGCTCGAAGCGGAACTCGCTCGCCGCAATCGGGGGGCGCTCGATGAGCTCGTCCCAGAAAAGCGTGCGGGTCGAGAATGGCGTGCGCTCTGCGGCGTTGAGATACGGCACGCACACGACGTGCTCGAGCGACGAGAGCTCGCCGATGATCTTCGCGAGCTCTCCCCGCCGGTCGAAGGGCTTCCCGGCATACTGATACCCATCGACGCAGAAGAGCAGCTTCGGCCCGAGCTGCGTGAACCGGTCGAGCACCCCGCGCGTGCCGAATTCCGGCCCGCAGCTCGTCCAGATCGCCCCGATGCTCGCCGTGGCGAGCAGGGCGATGAGCGCCTGTGGAATGTTCGGCAGGTACGCGGCGACCCGGTCGCCGGGCTGGATGCCGAGCTTGCGCAGCTCGGTGGCGAGCACCCTCACCCGATTCCCGAGCTCCTGCCAGGAGATCCGGCTGAGCGGCGTGCGCTCCGACAGATGATAAACGGCGTCCGCTCCCGGCCTCTCGTGCCGCAGCGCGTGCTCGACGTAATTGAGCCTCGCGCCCGGAAACCATTCGGCCCCCGGCATCTCCCGCCGCCCGAGGACCCGCTCGTAGGGCGTTGAGGCCTGGACTCCGCAGTACTCCCAGATCGACGCCCAGAAGGCGTCGAGGTCGCTGACCGACCAGCGCCAGAGCTCATCGTAGGTTTCGAACCGGAGCTTGCGCGTGCGCTCGAGCCAGCGCCGATACGCCGTGAGATTGGACCGCTCGACCCATTCCGGGCTCGGCGTCCACAGGAGATCGCCTTCTCTGACCATGGGACCCTTCGACTCGCAGCTGAACGGGGATGCGCACTTCGCTGGCGGGGCGGCTCAAGGACCACCGCTCACGGCGACGGCGGGTCGCCCGGCGGCCGCGTGGCGCAGCGGCGGCCGCACCAGCACGAGCGCGATCGCTCCGGCAAAGCACCAGGCCGAGAGTATATAGAACGTCGGCGCATAGCTGCCGACCGCGTCGTACACGACTCCGCCGAGCACCGAGGCGACGAAGCTGATGATGGTGTTGAGCGCCCCGGCGATACCCGCGGCGGCCGCGAAAACCGCGGTCCCGTAGTAGTTGCTCAACGTGGTCATCATGCAAACGAGGCCGCCGCCGAATCCGAACCCGACGCACAACGAGAAGAGGTAGACGCTGTGCATGCTCCGCGGGTCGATGACGAGTACCAGGCCGATGCCGAATACCGCGGCGGTGACCGCCCAGATGTAGCGAGGGTCGACGACGTCCCCGAACAGCGCGAGCGCGGCCTTGCCGAGGAGCGCCGATCCCGTCGTGACGCTCACGGCAACGGCCGCCTGCGCCGTCGTGAAGCCGAGGTCGTTCAGGTGCAGCACGCCCTGGGCCATGAAGAGCGTGAATCCGGCGCTGCCACCGCACAGGGCGAGCACCATGATCCAGAACCGTCCCGATCGCAGCACCTCCCCGAACGGCCAGACCTCGTGAGTGATGAACGAGCGGCGTCGCGCGCCCCCTGCCGCTCCGGTGGAATGCACGGGCCGGGGTCCGCCATCGGGCTCCTGGCCGAGATCCGAGGGCCTCTCGCGAATGAAGACTGCGGCGATCACCGTGGCGACTGCAGCGAGCGCGGCGAACAGCCACCACCCGGCGCGCCAGTTCCCACCCGCGTCCACGATGACTCGGTTCAGCACCCGCGCCGCGAACAACCCCCCGAATGCACCCCCCGAATAGACGAGGGATATCGCGAGCGCGCGGCGGCGCTCGAACCACAGGACGACTCCCGGCTGAATGCCGAACACGCCGCCTGCACACACGCCGAACGCAATCACGAACCCGAAGACGATCACGGCGCCGAGCGCCGAATTCACGACGGTCGCCATGAGCACGCATCCGGCGAGGATGAGGAGGCTGCCGAAGACGACGGTCAACCGAACCCCGAACCGGCTCACGAGGACCGCGATCAGCACGGACGGGACGGCCGACATGACCGTGTACACCGAGTACGGCAGGCCGGCGAGGGTCCGCGAGAGATGCAGCTTCTGCGCCATGCCTGCGTTCATGACGGGCGAGCCGTAAGCCGCGAACGCAATGTTGATGAAGACGATCACCCAGAACGCGGCGATCAGCTTCCACCCGTAAAAACTGCCCTTCTCCATGCCCCCTCCCCACGTTCGAGCGCGCCCGCATCGGGGGCGTGACCCATGAGGCCCCGTGCCGGCCCGGTGTCGAGCCCGGCCGGCGAGCGATGCCCGCCGCGGCCGTTAAGTCCGATTATTGCACGAACCCGCGCAGGGCCCGCGCCGGCCCGCGATACACGGTAAGATTCCGTACAATGTTCACCCACCTGCCCCCCGCGACGCGCGGCCTCCTCAGCGCCAACGTCGCGATATTCATCCTCCAGTACCTCACTCACAACGACTACACGGGCCTCTTCGCGCTGGAGCCCCTCGGGCCCTCCTTCCACCTCTGGCAGCTCGTGACGTATGCGTTCCTGCACGGGGGTTTCTGGCACATCTCCTTCAACATGTTCGCGCTCTACATGTTCGGCGGCGCGCTCGAGCAGTACTGGGGCAGCCGGCGCTTCCTCCTGTTCTACTTCGTGTGCGTGGTCGCCGCGGGGGTGACGCAGCTCACCACCACCCACCTCGCGGGGCTCGACGAGGCGACCATCGGAGCCTCCGGCGGGATCTTCGGCCTGCTGTTCGCCTTCGCGTTCTACTTTCCACGGCAGAGGCTGATGCTGCTCTTCCTTCCGATCGCCGTTCCGGCCTGGCTGTTCGTGACGCTGTACGGGCTGCTCGAGCTCACCCTCGGGGTCACGGGGAGCGAGTCCGGCGTGGCGCACTTCGCGCATCTCGGGGGAATGGTGGGCGGAGCTCTGGTCATCCTCTACTGGCGGATGCAGGACCGCGCGCGGCGCCAGCCCTGGTAGGCGCTCCCGCCGCAGCGGTGGGGTAGTGCAAGCTTCTCCCACCGCTTAGAATCGCCGCCCGGTAAGGGAACCTTTTTACAACCTGCTGCCTCAGAGCAGCCAACGCATGATCAAATCCGAACATCTCTGCAAGCGCTACGAGTCCCTCACGGCCGTGGACGACGTGAGCTTCGAGGTCCGCCCGGGGGAGGTCCTCGGATTCCTCGGGCCGAACGGCGCCGGCAAGACGACCACGATGCGGATGCTCGCGGGCTTCATCGCGCCTACCTCGGGCCGGGCGAGCATCTGCGGCCATGACGTGGAGCAGGACGCGCTCGCGGCCAAGACTTGCCTGGGCTACCTTCCCGAGGGAGCGCCGGCGTACGGCGAGATGACCGTGCGCCGCTTCCTGGAGTTCATCGCGGACCTGCGCGGCCTCTTCGGCGCCCGGCGGGCCCGGCTGGGCCACGTCATCGACCGTCTACAGCTCGGGGAGGTGCTCGGGCAGACCATCGACACCCTCTCGAAGGGGTTCCGGCGACGCGTCGGCCTCGCGCAGGCGATCATGCACGATCCACCGGTCCTGCTGCTCGATGAGCCGACCGACGGACTCGACCCGAACCAGAAGCACGAGGTCCGCACGCTCATCAACGAGATGGCGCGCGACAAGATCATCGTCATCTCGACCCACATCCTCGAGGAGGTCGAGGCCGTCTGCACCCGCGTGATCATCGTCGCGCGCGGACGCATCGTGGCGGACGACTCCCCGCAGGGACTCGCGGCTCAATCGCGCTATCACAACGCGGTGTCGATCCGGCTCGAGCGCCCCGAGCACTTGAAGGAGATGCAGGCGGCGATGGCTGCGCTGCCCGCCGTGGCGGAGGTGGAGGTGAGCGACCGGGCGTCGCGCCTCACGGCGCTGCCGCGCCGCGGGTCCGAGATTCTTCCGGCGGTGAGCGATCTCGCCGCCCGCCGCGGCTTCGCGCTGAAGGAGCTGCACCTGGAGTCCGGGCGGCTCGACGAAGTGTTTCGCACCATTACGGCTTGAGAGGCTCTTGAGACTATGCGCAACGTGGCCATCATCGTGCGCCGCGAGCTCGGCAGCTATTTCGCGACGCCGATCGCCTACATTTTCATCGTGATCTTCCTCGTGCTCGCGAGCTGGTTCACCTTCTATCTCGGCGGCTTCTACGAGCGCGCCCAGGCCGACCTCGACCCCTTCTTCAGCTTCCATCCCTGGCTGTACCTGTTCCTCATTCCCGCCATCTCGATGCGCCTGTGGGCCGAGGAGCGCAAGAGCGGCAGCATCGAGCTGCTGATGACCCAGCCCGTGACGCTGTGGCAGGCGGTGGCGGGCAAGTTCATCGCCGCATGGGTCTTCGCGGGCATCGCGCTCGTGCTCACCTTTCCACTCTGGATCACGGTCAACTACCTCGGAAGCCCCGACAACGGCGCGATCCTCGCCGCCTATGTGGGCAGCTTCCTGCTCGCGGCGGGATTTCTCGCGGTGGGCTCGTTCATGTCGGCGCTCACGCGCAACCAGGTCGTCGCGTTCATCCTGGGCGTCGTCGGCTGCTTCGTCCTGCTGCTTGCGGGCTACCCGATGGTCATCGATGCCTTCCACTCATGGCTCCCCCAGACGCTCGTCGATGCCATCGCATCGCTCTCCCTCCTCACCCATTTCAACTCGATCGAGAAGGGGGTGCTCGACGTGCGGGACCTCATCTATTTTGCGATGCTCATCGCGTACTTCCTGATCGCGACCGCCGTCGTGCTCGACGTGCGCAAGGCGGAGTAGCGCCGCCATGAACAAGAGACTGACCATGGGGGCCGGCGCGCTCATCGCGCTCGCGCTGCTGTTCGCGGGAATCACGATTCTCTTGAACCGCGCGGTGCGCGGCTGGCGGATCGATCTCACCCAGAACCATCTGTACACCACCGCGCCGGGCACCGATCGGATCCTCGCGAACCTGAAGGAGCCCATCAACCTGTACTTCTACTTCAGCTCCGGCGCCGCCGACCAGTATCCGCAGATCAAGACCTACGCGGGCCGCGTGCAGGATCTGCTCGAGGAGCTCGCCGACCGCGCGCACGGGAAGCTCCGCTTGCACATCATCGATCCGCAGCCTTTCTCCGACGATGAGGACCGCGCTTCCGATCTCGGAGTCCGCGCGGTTCCGCTCGGCTCGACGGGACAGTCGCTTTACTTCGGGCTCGCGGGCACCAACTCGACGGACGGCCACGAGGCCATCGCGTTCTTCGATCCGAACCAGGAGCGGTTCCTCGAATACGACCTCATGAAGGTCATCTACCAGCTCGCCACGCCCGAGAAGCCGGTGATCGGCTGGCTCTCGAGCCTGCCCATGCAGGGCGGCTTCGATCCGGCGACGGGGCAGACACGCGAGCCCTGGGTCGTGTTCGATGAGGCGCAGCAGCTGTTCAAGGTGCAGACGCTCGATAACACCCTCACCCGCATCGACCCCTCGATCCGCGTCCTGGTGCTGGTCCACCCCAAGAATCTCCCGCCCGCGGCGCTCTACGCGATCGACCAGTACGCGCTGCGCGGCGGGCGCATCCTCGCGTTCGTCGATCCCCTCTCGGATCAGGACACCTCCGGCGCCGATCCGGCGAACCCGGTCGCCGCGCTCACCGCCGACCGCTCCTCGCACCTCGAGCCGCTGCTTTCCGCGTGGGGAGTGAACTTCGACCCGAAGGAGGTCATCGGCGACGGCGAGCATGCGCTCAGCGTCACCTTACGCGAAGGCGAGGCGCCCGTCCGTCATCTCGGCGTCCTGGGGCTCGACCGCTCGAGCCTCAATCCCACGGACGTGATCACGGCCGGACTGTCGAGCGTCAACGTCGCGACCGCGGGCTATCTGCAGCCGAAGCCGGGCGCGACCGTCAAATTCGAGCCGCTGCTGCAAACGGGCACCGATTCCGCGCCGATCCCGGCGAGCCGGTTCGTCATGCTGTCCGATCCCTCGACCCTGGAGGACGGCTTCCGCCCCACGGGCGAGCGCTACACGATCGCCGCGCGCGTGACGGGCATGGTGAAGTCCGCCTTCCCGGCGGGGCCCCCTGCCGGCGTCCAGCCGATTCCGGGCGAGCCGCCGCTCGAGGCCTCCGTGAAGCCGCTGAATCTCGTCGTGGTCGCCGATTCGGACATGCTCGCGGATTTTCTGTGGGTGCGCGAGCAGGATCTGCTCGGACAGCGCCTCGTCCAGCCCTGGGCGAGCAACGGTGACTTCGTGTCCAACGCCCTGGACAACTTGAGCGGTAGCGACGACCTGATCAGCGTGCGCGGCCGCGCCGCCTTCACGCGGCCGTTCACGCGCGTCGAGCAGCTCCGCGCGGCGGCCGACGAGCGCTATCGCGCGAAGGAGCAGGAGCTCGAGACGGAGCTCCATCAGACCGAGGACAAGCTCTCGGCGCTGCAATCGCAGCGCAACGACAAGACCGCCTTGATCCTGACGCCGCAGCAGGAGCAGGAGCTCGAGCAGTTCCAGCAGGCGAGGCTCGGCATCCGCAAGCAGCTGCGGGCCGTGCAGCTGAGCCTCAATGAGGACATCGACCGGCTCGGCAACACGCTGGAGGTCGTCAACATCATCGTAGCGCCGGCGCTGTTCGCCGGCATCGCTCTGCTGATCGGCTGGCGGCGCCGCAGAAGGATGTCCGCCCCCGCGAGGCCGCCGGCTTCGGCGCGCTCCGCGCCGCCCAGTGCCGCCGGAGGTCCTGATCGATGATGAGACTGACCTCGCGCGGTCTCGCCGCGCTCCTCGCCGCGGGAGTCGTGGTCATCGCGCTCGCGCTGTGGGTGTCCTCGCGCAAGCCCTCGGAGAGCCCGTCGGAGGCGGGCCAGCTCGTGCTGCCGGGGCTCGAGAGCTCGGTCAACGGCATCACCGAGGTGCGGATCCGGAAAGGGGACGGGACCAAGACGACCCTGACGAAGGGCGCGACCGACTGGATCATCGGCGAGCGAGGATTCCCCGCCGACTCGAGCCGCGTGCGCAAACTCCTGCTCGATCTCGCTGACCTCAAGATCGTCGAGGAGAAGACGAGCGATCCCGCGAGCTATGCCGAGATCGGCGTCGACGATGTGAGCTCGCCGCGGTCGAGCGGCGCTCTCATCGATCTCGTCGAGCCGGGCAAGACGGTGAGCCTCATTGTCGGCAAGGCCTCGGGCATGCAGTCGAGCTACGTGAGAGTCGCAGGCGCCAAGCAGAGCCTCCTCGTCTCCCCGCAGATGATCCCCGACGCCGATCCGCGTCGCTGGCTCGATAACAGCGTCATCGATCTGCCGGAGACCCGCGTCGAGCAGGTGCGAGTGCAGCCTGCATCGGGCCCCGCCTACACGGTGTTGCGCGGCTCGGTGCAGCAGCTCGACTTCACCGTGCCCAACCTTCCGAAGGGCCGCAAGCTCTCGAGCGTTTCAGCGGCCAACTCCGTGGCGAGCGCCCTGTCCTCGCTCACGCTCGATGATGTCCGCAAGGCCGGCAGCCCCGGCGCGAGTCCGGTCCACGCCACCTTCCAGACATTCGATGGTCTCACCGTCGATGTGGCCGGCCGAGCGGATGGCAGTAACCGCTACATCACGCTCAGCGCGAAGTCCACCACGAAGGCCACCGAGGATGAGGCGCAAAAGCTCAATGCGCGCTTCGGCGGCTGGGAGATCGAGATTCTCGGCTACCGGTACGACTCCCTGTTCCAGCCGCTCGATGGGCTCCTCGAGAAGCCGCCTGCGGCGGTGAAGACCCAGTCCAAACCCAGAAGGGCCAAGGCGAAGGCCGCCGGCGAGCAGGCCGCGAGCTGACCCGCTCCCGGTCCGGCCCCGGGCCCGTGCTTGGCCGCGGCGTCGGCCAGTCGCTATATTATTGCCCGGCCCACGTGAGGAGCACTCCCATTAGCCAACACATCGTCGTGCGCGAGATCGCGCGAGCGGACCCCGCCGTCATCTCGGCGCTGGGGAGTTACGGCGTCGCCACCGTGCACGAGGCGCAAGGCCGCACCGGGCTGCTCGCCGAGTACATGCGGCCGATCTATCCGGGCGCCTCGCTCTGCGGATCGGCCGTGACCGTACTCGTGACGCCCGGTGACAACTGGATGATCCACGTCGCCGTCGAGGTGTGCCGGCCGGGCGACGTGCTCGTGGTCGCCCCGAGCTCCCCCTGCAGCGACGGCTACTTCGGCGACCTGCTCGCGACCTCCCTGCAGGCGCATGGTGTCCGCGGCCTCATCATCGACGCCGGCGTGCGCGACGTCGCGACGCTCAAGGAGATGAAGTTCCCGGTGTGGAGCAAGGTGATCTGGGCGCAGGGAACCGTCAAGGCGAGCCTCGGCTCCGTGAACGTGCCGCTCCTCTGCGCCGGCCAGCGGATCGAGCCCGGCGATGTGATCGTGGCGGACGACGACGGCGTGGTCGCCGTGCGGCGCGAGGAAGCTGGCACGGTTGCCCAGGCGGCCAAGAAGCGAGTGGACAGCGAAGAAGTGAAGCGCAAGCGCCTCGCGTCCGGCGAGCTCGGTCTCGACCTCTACGAGATGCGTGAGAAGTTGAAGGCGCTCGGGCTCGA
The DNA here is from genome assembly GCA_963849095.1 of uncultured Gammaproteobacteria bacterium. Taxonomy (GTDB): domain Bacteria; phylum Pseudomonadota; class Gammaproteobacteria; order Steroidobacterales; family Steroidobacteraceae; genus JASHUC01. The sequence goes on along the minus strand of CAWKGA010000008.1, from coordinate 269,855 downwards.
ATACAAATAGCCGCGCGGCGTGGGCGTGCGTTGAAACGCCCTACCCGGCCTGCACCGGAGCCGCTGGCTCCGCCGCTCGCTCCCGCACGAAGACATGCTGTGCGCGGAGCACCCGCTGAAGCTCCGCGACGTTCACCGCGCGCGGCTCAATCCCCGCATCCGCCGCCAGCGCCGCGGCCGCGCCGGCCGCCTGCCCCGTGAGCCAGCACTGCGGGATCTCACGCAGGAAACCGTGTGAATTGGCATCGCAGGAGACGTGCCGGCCGCACGCGAGCAGCCCCTCGAGCCGCTTCGGCACGAGCGCGCCGTACGGCACGGAGATGACCGGGAACTTCGGCGAGACCGATGGGCTCACGCCGATCTCATCCGCAAGCGGAACGCCCGCGCTCCACTGGGCGCGCTCGACGCGGCCGACGCCGGCGAGCCGGCGCGTGTGCCGCACGCCGAGCTGCGGCGCGCTCTGCAGCATGTAGGCCTGCTCGAAGCCCGGAGCGTGGGCGCGGAAGAAGTCGCAATGATCGGCCATGAACCGATGCGAGCGAATCTCCACTTCCGTCATGTCGTCCACGTCGAGTGCGGACAGTCCCGATTGGCGCGGCCCCAGGAACAGGGCGATGTCGTTGCGCCAGGAGACATAAGGCGACTGGAAGAACCCGAGCCTCTCGCGCCCGAGCTGCATGAACGCCGCGAACTGCTCCGGCTCGCCGCTACGGAATGCGAGCCAGCGATCCATATCCACACCGCCGAGCGTGAAGGCGGTGTTCATGCTGTGGTGGACGTCACCCTCCTCGATGTCCGTGTCGAACTCGGCTCCTGCGCGCGCAAAAACGTCGCCGTCGCCGGTGGCATCGACGACCACTCTCGCCATCAGCGCCTGGCGGCCAGCCTTGCTCTCGAACAGCGCACCGGTGAGGCGCCCCTGCTCGACGATCGGCGAGGCCGCCCAGCCGTGAAAGACGAGCCGCACGCCCGCCTGGATCAGCATTTCCTGCGAAATGCACTTCAGCCGCTCCGGATCGATCGTGGGAGACCAGGCGACTATGCCGTGGAAGGCGGCGGTGCGCTGCCGCCAGTACGCGACCCGTGCGGGATCGCGCGAACCCCACTCGGCGGGCGCAGGACCTGCCACGCCTTCGCTCGGGAAGCGGGCGAGCACCTCGTCGGCAAAGCCGCGGATCACCTGCCGGCCCTCCCAGTCCGTCATGCGATCGATCCAGATGACCAGGCCGCCCGTCGCGAGCCCGCCGAGATGGTTGTAGCGCTCGAGCAGCGTCACGTCGGCGCCTGCCCGGGCGGCGGCAAAGGCCGCGGCACAACCCGACGGGCCGCCGCCCACGACCAGCACGTCGCAGCGATGATAGACGGGGACCACCCGCTCCGGTTCGCGATGGACCCCCGTGCCGTTGCGGGGAGGAAGCGCGCGGCTGCGCGCCTCGAACACGTCGGACGCGAGAATGCGCTCCTCCGTCCTCGCGACGGTCCGCACTCGGGGGGTCTCGGATTCGGCCATGCTGAGCGCCTCTCGGTCTCGATCTCACTATGCTACACATGTCGTGCCGACCCGGACGTTGCAGCGGTAAGATCCAGGCGTGGACGCGCACCCGGTCGTTCATTGGATCGAGGGCGGCGAGGCGCGCTCCGCGCTCTGGCGCTCGGAGAATGGGACGCCGCCTGCCAGGCACGTGGTCATCGCCGACGAGCACATCACGGCCGACGAGGCGTACGGCCTCGCGTGCCAAGGCACGGCGCTGCTGTGGCGCGGAGACTTCCAGAACGCGCGCCAGTTGCTAGTCGCTTTGGCGAGGCGCACCGGCCGCCAAGCGCGCAGGCCGGGAAAGTCGACCGCATCCTCGATGCCCGCATCGCCTGCCGAAGCCTTCCATCTGCATCGCCAGTCCCAGTCACAGCGTGCACGCACACTGGGCGCGCTGCTGGTGCCTCTCGATGCCGACTACCGCATTCCGTTGCGACGTGCGCCCGACATCCGGCAAGCCTGTGCGGAAGCCTACGGCCCGGCGGAGGAACCTTCGGTCGCCTCGTTGCAGGCACTGCTGGGTGTCATCGGGGCGCATGAGTGGCGCACCAAGGGAATCGAGATCGCAGCGGTCCGCGGCCGCATCCATCCGCATTACGGAGTGTTCGCGCCGATTCGCTCCGAATACGTCGAGCTCGCCGCCACGGCGCCACTTCCAGCGTCGTGCTCAGCGTCCAGCCTGGCCTTCGACATCGGCACTGGGACGGGGGTGCTCGCCGCCGTACTCGCACGGCGCGGCTTCAGGCGTGTGATCGCGACCGACCGGGATCCGCGCGCACTCAATTGCGCTCGCGAGAACATCGAGCGGCTCGGGTTGACGGACCAAGTGGAGGTCGTGCAGGCGGATCTCTTTCCAGAAGGGCGGGCTGCCCTCGCGGTTTGCAACCCGCCCTGGATCCCGGCGCGGCCGACCTCTCCCATCGAGCGCGGGATCTACGACCCGGAGAGCCGCGTGTTGCGTGCGTTCCTCGGTGCCCTGCCCGCGCACCTGGAGCCGGGGGGCGAGAGCTGGCTGATCCTCTCGGACCTCGCAGAGCACCTCGGCCTGCGGGCGAGGCCGGAGCTGCTCTCAGCATTCGACGCGGCAGGGTTGACCGTCGTGGATCGAATCGACGCGCGGCCCACGCATCCCCGGGCGTTCGATGCAACCGATCCGCTCCACGCGGCGCGCGCGGCCGAGGTGACTTCGCTCTGGCGCCTCGCCGTGCGCCCTGACGCTGGTTGATGGAATCGGCACACCGGACGCCGCGCACAGTTCTCACCGGCAGCAGGGCAAAAGGCGTGCCGCGCGAGGCCAAACGGTGTACCATGCGCCGCGCCGACCCAGCCCAATATGGCGCAAATCCCTGCGGCCCGGCTGGCGAATCAGTGACTTTCTTGCGGCACGACGCGCCCCGGGCGTGAGTCTCACGGACCGACGGGCGCTCGAGCGACCGTCGGGCTCCTCCCCGCCGCAGGCCACACCCCTCTCCTCGACCGGACATATACCCCAGCGATGAAGACCCCCACGAGCCTGCTGCCCCTGATCGAGGATGGAATCATCGATGAGGTCGTCCGCTCGCTGAAGAGCGGCAAGGAAGCGACCGTGTACATCGTGCGCTGCGGGACGGAGCTGCGCTGCGCGAAGGTCTATCGGGACATGGCCCAGCGCAGCTTCCAGCGGCGCGCGCAGTACCAGGAGGGGCGCAAGGTCCGCGGCAGCCGCGAGATGCGCGCGATGGGCAAGAGCACGCGCTTCGGCCGCAAGCGACAGGAGCAGGAATGGAAGAACACCGAGGTCGATGCGCTCTATCGGCTCGTCGCGGCCGGTGTGCGCGTCCCGAAGCCTTTCGGCTATTTCAACGACGTGTTGATCATGGAGCTCGTGACGGACGCCTCGGGAGAGCCGGCGCTGCGGCTCGGAGAAGTCGCGCTCTCGCCGGACACCGCTCGCGAGTATCACGGCTTTCTGGTGCAGCAGATCGTCCGCATGCTCAGTCTCGGGCTCATTCATGGCGATCTCTCGGAGTTCAATGTGCTCGTGGGGTCGGAAGGCCCGGTGATCATCGATCTGCCGCAGGTCGTCAACGCCGCCGGCAACAACGCCGCTTTCGCGATGCTCGAACGGGACGTGAACAACATCCGAGGCACGCTCGGCCGGTTTGCGCCCGAGCTGCTCAAGAGTGAGTTTGCGCGGGAAATGTGGGCGCTCTACGAGCAGGGCGAGCTGCACCCGGACGTGAAGCTGACCGGCTCCTTCCTCCGCACGGAAGGCCCGGTCGACTCGGGCGGCGTCATGCGCGTGATCGACGACGCCCGCGACGAAGCGCTCCGCCGGCGCTTGGGCCGCGAAGAGCAAGAGCAGGTGGGCTAGGCGCGTGAGCGAGGAGCTCAAAGCTTCGAGCTTTCGCGAGCTGGGCTTGAGCCCTCCCCTTCTCGAGGCGCTGGCGGCCGTCGGCTACGAGACCCCCACACCCATCCAGGCGCGGACCATCCCGCTGCTCCTCGCCGGCTCCGACTTACTCGGACAGGCCCAGACTGGCACCGGCAAGACGGCGGCCTTCGCGCTGCCGATCCTCGCTCGAATCGATCTGCGGCGGCCCGCGCCCCAGGCACTCGTGCTGGTGCCCACTCGCGAGCTCGCCATTCAGGTTGCGGAGGCGTTCCACCGCTATGCCGCGAGGCTCAAGGACTTCCACGTGCTGCCGATCTACGGCGGCCAGAGCTATGTCCCGCAGCTGAAGGGCCTCAAGCGCGGGTCGCAGGTGATCGTCGGCACTCCCGGACGGCTCATGGATCACATCAAGCGGGGCGCACTCAACCTCGAAGCCGTGCGCTTCATCGTCCTCGACGAGGGGGACGAGATGCTGCAGATGGGCTTCCTCGAGGCGATCGAGTGGATACTGGGTGAGGCCCCGCCGGAGCGCCAGATCGCCCTGTTCTCGGCCACCCTCCCCCCGGCCATCCGCCGGATCGCGCGCGAGCACCTGCGCGAGCCGGTGCAGATCACCATCGAGAATCGCGCGAGCACGATACCGAAGATCCGCCAGCGCTACTGGCTCGTGAGCGGCTTGCACAAGCTCGACGCGCTCACGCGCGTCCTCGAAGCCGAGCGCTTCGAGGCCATGCTGATATTCGTGCGGACGAAGCTCGAGACGAACGATCTTGCCGAACGGCTCGAGGCGCGCGGCTTCAACGTCGCAGCATTGAACGGCGACATTCCCCAGCAGCAGCGCGAGCGCACGATTGCGCGGCTGAAGGCCGCGCAGGTCGATATCGTCGTCGCCACGGACGTGGCCGCCCGCGGGCTCGACGTTGAGCGGATCTCCCACGTCGTCAACTACGACATCCCCTACGACTCGGAGACCTACGTTCACCGGATCGGGCGCACCGGCCGCGCCGGGCGCAGCGGCGAGGCGATCCTGTTCATCGCCCCGCGCGAGCGCAACATGTTGCGCATCATCGAGCGGGCCACCAACCAGCGCATGGAGGCCATGCGCCTGCCGAGTGTCGACGACGTGAACGAACAACGCGTTCTGAAGTTGAAGGAACGCATCGCGAATGCGGTTGAGAGCGGCGCGGGCAAGCTCTTCCAGACCCTGATCGAGCAGATCGAGCGGGAGCGGAACATCCCGGCAGTCGAGATGGCGGCGGCGCTCGCCGGCCTGCTGCACGGTCCGGCGCCGTTCCTGCTCACGGCCAAGCCCGGCGCGACGCAGGACGCGGTGCCGGAATCGTGGGTGGATGGCGAGGCCGCGAACGAGAACGAGCCCGCGAGCGGCGCCGCGCCGGCCGCCAAGCCACGCGCGACGCGCCGCCGCAAGCAAGACCTGAGGCTCGTGACGTTCCGCATCGAGGTCGGCCGCATGCACGGCGCCCAGCCCGGAAACATCGTCGGCGCCGTCGCGAACGAGGCCGCCCTGGACGGCCGCCAAATCGGCCACATCGACATCCGTGACGATCACAGCTTCATTGATCTGCCTGCGGAATTGCCGCAGGAGATCCTCGATCACCTCCAGGCGATCAAGGTGCGCGGAGTCGAGCTGCGCATCCGCCGCGTCGGCTCGAAGCCCCCGGACTCCGGGCGCCCATCCCATCGGCCCGAGAGCCGGGGCGCGGTGCGGGGCCACAACCGCCCGTCGAAGGGCCGCGGCAAGGCAGATCACGGTCCTCGATTCCGGCCCTGATCACCGCGGCGTCGCGCGCGTCCGCGGACGCGGCCGTTGCACCCCGCTGCGTCCCACCTGCGCATACAGCAGGCGACAGTCCACCGCGTCCTCCCATCGCGACACGACGATCGTCGCGAGACCGTTGCCGATGAGATTGACGAACGTCAGCGCCTCGGCCATCAGGCGATGGATGCCGAGGATCAGCGCAATGCTCGCGACAGGCACCGTGCCGAGCGAGCCGAGCGTCGCCGCGAGCACCACGAACGCGGCCCCCGCGACGCCGGCCGCGCCCTTCGAGGTGAGCAGCAGCACCGCGACGACGCCGAGCTGCTGGGCGATCGTCAGGTGCGTGTTCGTCGCCTGCGCGAGAAACACCACCGCCGTGCTGAGATACAGGCAGGTGCCGTCGAGGTTGAACGAGTAGCCGGCCGGTACGACGAGTCCCACGACGGACTCCTCGCACCCGAGGCCCCGCAGCTTCTCCATGAGCCGCGGGAGCACCGTCTCCGTGGACGTGGTCGCGGCGACGATCACGATCTCATCTCGCAGGTACGCGAGCAGCTTGAGCAGGCTCACTCCGACCGAGTAGGCCACCGCTCCGAAGACGACGAACACAAACCCGAGCGAGACGAGATAGAACTCGAGCAGGAGCTTCGCGAGCGCGACCAGCGAGCCCGCGCCGAAGCGGCCGACGGTGAACGCCATGGCGCCGAACGCGCCGATCGGGGCGACCCACATGATGAATCCGACGATGCGGAAGAAGACCTCCGAGAGGACGCCGACGAAATCCGTGACGACCTGCCCGCGGGCACCCATGGCTGAGACGGCCACGGCGAACAGGACCGAGACGAAGAGCGTCGGCAGCACCTCCGGGTGCGCGAATGCGCCGACGAACGTCGTCGGAATGATGTCGAGCAGGAACTGCGCGACGCCGCGCTCGTGCGCCGCGCTCGTGTACGCTCCGATCGCCCGGGCGTCGATCGCGTGCGCATCGACGTTCATCCCCGCGCCGGGCCGCGTGAGATTCACCGCGACGAGCGCCACGATGAGGGCGACCGTGGTGATGAGCTCGAAGTATACGAGCGACTTCACCGCGACCCGGCCCACGCGCTTCATGTCGCGCATGCCGGCGATGCCGTGCACCACGGTGCAGAAGATCACCGGCGCGACGATCATGCGGATGAGCGCGACGAAGGCGTCGCCGAGCGGCTTCATGCGCGCGCCCGCCCCGGGTGCGAGGATCCCGAGCAGGATCCCGAGCGCCGTGGCCAGGAGCACCTGGAACCACAGCTGCGAGGCGAGCCGCCGCATCTAAGGTCCGAACGGCGGCTTCAGCTCGAGCAAGCCGAGCTGCGACTGGCCGCGCAGCTGCGGGAACAGCGGCTGCGACTGGATGTGGACGCGATACATCTGCACGTCGCGGAAGTACCGCTGCAGGCGCTGCCCGCGTTTGCTGACGGAAGCACCAGCGGCACGGAACAGCATCTCGACCGCATCGCACGCGGCGCGGCAGCCCTCGCGCGAGATGCTCCACACGCGCAGCGTGTCGGCCGCCGTGATGGGCTTGCCCTCGCGCGCCCAGCGCTCGTTGAGCTCCACCTGCAGCCGCGTGGCCGCAAGCGTCAGCGCCTCGGCGGCGTCGGCCCGCGTCGCAGCTTCGCCGAGCGTAATCTGATTGTTGGGATCGTGCGAGCGCACAACCCGCGGGTCGAACAGCATCGGCTTCGTGCGCACCAGCTGCTCGAACTCGTCGATCGCCGCGCGAGCGGCCCCGGTGAGGATACCGCCGAACTCGCAGCTGAACCAACCGGCGAGGATGCCGAGGTACATCGGATTGCCGTGGAGCCGCGTGCCGTGCGTGCCGTCGCGCAGGTGCTCGGAGGAGAGCATGACGCCCGCCGGGACGAAGTGGTGATCCGGAATGAAGACCTCGGTGAGCTTGACGCTGTTCGAGCCGCTCCCCTGCATGCCGAGGCTCGACTCGCCACCCCAGTCGGGCAGGATCTCGATCCGGTCGCGGGGCACGACGAAGTAGACGTTCTGCGGGGGCGCCCCGTCTCGCGGCAGCAGCCCCGCGCCCATGAAATGGGTGGAGACCGGAATGCCGGAGGCGAACGCATGCACGCCGCTCGTGACGTAGCCACCCTCGACCCGCTTGTAGGTTCCGGCGGGACCGGCAGTCATGGCGCAGCGGAAGTCCCCGTCCGGACCGAACAGCTCGCGCTGCGCCTGCTCCGGCCAGTGAGCGGCGAGCACCAGCCCATGCGAGGCGGCAAGCGTGAAGCACCACCCAGAAGCGGGGTGCCCATGGGAGAGCTCCATGACGGCCCGGACGTAGGTCTCGAGGCCGAACTCGTACCCGCCGAATCTCCTCGGCTGCAGGATGCGGTAGAAGCCTCCCCGCAGCAGCTCCCGGTGGATCGCGTCGGAGTAGTGGCCGCGGCGGTCATTCTCCTCCTGCTGCTCGTAGAGCAACGGACGCAGCGCGGCCGCACGCGCGATCAGCTGACCGGCGGTGAGGTCCGGCTCGGGCTGGGGCAGCACGGCTCCCTCACTCACGCGAGCCGTCCCTTCAGCCGCGGATACACTCTGAGGGCGTTGCCCTCGAAGACCTTCTTGCGATCCGAGTCCGCGAGCGGCAGCGCATCGATGTAGCGCTTGGTATCGTCGTAGTACTGGCCGGTCCGCGGGTCGATGCCGCGCACGGCGCCCACCATCTCGGAGCCGAAGAGGATGTTGTCGACCGGCACCACTTTGAGCAGCAGCTCGATGCCGGGCAGGTGGTAGACGCACGTATCGAAGTACACATTCCCGAGCAGCAGCTCCTCGAGCGGCGGGCGCTTCATGTCCTGCGCGAGCCCGCGGTAGCGGCCCCAGTGATACGGCACGGCGCCCCCTCCGTGCGGGATCACGAACTTGAGTGTCGGGAAGTCCTTGAACAGGTCGCTCGTGAGGAATTGCATGAACGCCGTCGTGTCGGCGTTGATGTAGTGCGCTCCGGTTGCGTGGAAGTTCGGGTTGCACGATGAGCTCACGTGCACCATGGCCGGCACCTCGAGCTCCACCATCCTCTCGTAGAGCGGATACCAGTGGCGGTCGGTGAGCGGCGGGGAGGTCCAGTTGCCGCCCGAGGGGTCTGGATTCAAGTTGCAGCCGACGAAGCCGAGCTCCTTCACACAGCGCTCGAGCTCCGCTGCGCTGTGCTCCGGCGGTACGCCGGGCGACTGGGGGAGCTGGCACACGCCGACGAAATTCTTCGGATAAAGGCTGCAGACGCGGTGAATGAGATCGTTGCAGGCTCTCGACCAGTGCCGGCTCGTCGTCTCATTACCGATGTGATGCGCCATCGCCGAGGCGCGCGGCGAGAAGATCGTGACATCGGTGCCGCGGGCGCGCTGAAGCTTCAGCTGCGCCCCCTCCAGGCTTTCGCGGATCTCATCGTCGCTGATGTGGAGGTGAGCCGGCTGCGGCACCAGGGAGGGATCCTTGAGCCCGGCGATCTGGCTATCGCGATAGGCCTGCAGCGCCTTCGGCGCAGTGGTGTAGTGACCGTGGCAGTCGATGATCATGTGCGCCGACCCGGTGAAGTTAAGGAATCCGAGGCGGATGCTATCGGCGGCCGGCGTGTCCTGACAAGCGCGCCGCGGTTGGCTAAGCTCACCGCGAGCCTCTCTCGGACGGACGAGCCGCCATGCAGACACGACCTTTTGGCAACCAGACGGGACCTCTTGCCATGCCGTCACGACCCCTCGGCAAGACGGGCGAGCGGCTCTCGGCGCTCGGATTCGGCTGCATGGGGCTCGTCGGCTGGTACGGCACGCGCAACGACGCCGAGGCTCGCGCGACCCTGCTCCAGGCGATCGATCGCGGCGTCACCCACCTCGACACGGCCTCGAGCTACCAGCTCGGGGACAACGAGCGATTCGTCGGGGCGACGATCCGGGACCACCGAGAGGGTGTGTTCCTCGCCTCGAAATATGGCATCACGCGGACGCCGGACGGCACGCTTGTCATCGACAACCACCCCGCCTCGCTCCGCACGGCGGTCGCGCAGAGCCTCGAGCGGCTCGGCACGGACCGCATCGATCTGTACTACCTCCACCGGATCGACCGCACCGTACCGATCGAGGAGTCGGTCGGCGCGCTCGCCGACCTGGTCCGCGAGGGGAAGATTCGCCACATCGGCCTCTCGGAATGCAGCGTGGAGACGTTGCGGCGCGCCTGCGCGGTGCACCCCGTTGCCGCCCTGCAAAGCGAGTACTCGCTGTGGACGCGTGACCCGGAGTCAGGTCCGCTCGCCGCCTGCCGCGAGCTCGGCGTGGCGCTGGTCGCATACAGCCCGCTCGGGCGCGGCTTCCTCGCCGGGAACTTCAGCCGGCTCGAGGACCTGCCGCCGGACGACGCGCGGCGCAACATGCCTCGGTTCCACGACGCCAACGCCCCGCACAACGCCCGCATCGCGCAGGGCGTCCGAGAGCTCGCGGCGCGCAAGGGGTGCACGCCGGCTCAGCTCGCCCTCGCCTGGGTGCTCGCGCAAGGCGACGACGTTCTGCCGATCCCGGGTATGAAGAGCCGGGCCCACCTCGAGGACAATCTCGGCTCGCTAGAGATTGTGTTGTCGCCGGCCGAGCGCGGCGGCCTTCGGGCGCTCGTCGATGAGATCGGCGTGCGCGGGGAGCGCTATCCGGCCGCGATGCAGCGCGCGCTCGGGGGCTAGCGTCCGCGGTCCGTGGCCAGCGGCCCGCCGCGCGCCACTCACTTCCGCTCGAGAATCCGCTCCAGCCGGTCGAGGACCCGCATGGCGGCGAGCGCCTGCACGACGCTCGCATTCGGCTCGCGGCGCTCCTTGATCGCAGCGAAGAACTCGCGGTCCTGCAGCTCGATACCGTTGAGCGACACATCGACCTTGGACACGTCGATCTTCTTCTCCTCGCCATCGAGTAGGTCGTCGTAGCGCGCGATGTAGGTCCCGTTGTCGCAGATGTAGCGGAAGAAGGTGCCGAGCGGCCCCTTGTTGTTGAACGACAGCGACAGCACGCATACCTTGCCGGAGGGCGTCTTCATCAGAATGCCCATGTCCATCGCGATTCCGAGCGTCGGATGGAGGGGCCCCTCGACGGCGTAGCAGTCGACGACCGTCTCGCCGGCCTGGTACATGAAGAGGTCCACCGTGTGGCAGGCATGGTGCCACAGGAGATGGTCCGTCCAGCTGCGCGGCTTGCCCTGCGCGTTCATGTTGGTGCGGCGGAAGAAGTACGTCTGCACGTTCATCTGCTGGATCGTGAGCTCCCGCGCCACGATCTTCTTGTGCACCCATTGATGGGACGGATTGAAGCGGCGCGTGTGGCCGGCCATCGCGACGAGGCCCGTCTGCTGCTGCACCTTCACGAGCTCTTCGGAGTCCGCGAGATTGTCCGCCATCGGAATCTCGATCATCACGTGCTTGCCGGCGCGCAGCGCCTCGATGCCCTGGCGCGCATGCATCTGGGTCGGAGTCGTGAGGATCACCGCCTCGACCCCCGGCTGGGCGAGCGCCTCCGAGTAATTCGTCGTCCAGTGCGGGATCTTGAACTTCTTCGCGACCTCCTCGGTCGTGCCGGGCGAGCCTCCCGCGAGGCTCACGACCTCGATGCCCGGAATGTTGCCGATCGCCTCCAGATGCTTCTGGCCGAATGCGCCCTGTCCTGCCATCACCACTTTCATTGCACTTGCCTCGCCTCTTGGAAGGGAATCGCTACCGACTCTCGAGGATGATGTTGCCGACCGCTGTCGAGGAGGCCGGCACGTGATAGAAGCGGTGGACTTCCTCCACCTTCTTGCCGAGCGCGCCGCGCATGATGAGCCACATCACGAGCTCGATCGCCTCGGCGCCCGCGTCCCGCAGGTACTCGAGCGGCTCAATTCGAGCGAGCCGCTCCGGATCGCGCGACAGGCCGTCGAGGAACGCCTTGTCGAACGGCGTGTTGACGAGGCCGGCGCGCGGCCCCTGGATTTGATGCGACATTCCGCCGGTGCCGAAGATGACGACCTTCAAGTCCTCGTTCCAGCTCGCGACGGCCTTGGCGATCGCCTGGCCGAGCATGTAGCAGCGGTGGCCGGTCGGCGCCGGATACTGGATCACGTTGACGGCGAGCGGGATGACCCGGCAGGGCCAGGTCCGCGGCGTTCCGCAGAGCAGTGTGAGCGGCACCGTGAGCCCGTGATCGACCTGCATCTCGTTGACGATGGTCATGTCGAACTCGTCGAGCACCAGCGACTGCACGAGATGCGCCGCAAGCTCCGGATAGCCCTTGACGGGCGGTACCGGCCGCGGGCCCCAGCCCTCGTCGGCGATCGGAAACTCCTCCGCACAGCCGAGCGCGAAGGTCGGGACGATCTTGAAGTCGAAGGCGTTGACGTGGTCGTTGTAAATCATGATGACCACATCCGGCCGGGCCCTCGCCATCCACTCCTTCGCCGGCTCGTAGCCCTTGAACAGCGGCGCCCAGTACGGGTCGCCCGACTTGCCGTTGTCCACGGCCGCGCCGATCGCCGGTGTGTGCGAGGTGCCGACTCCCGCGATGATCCTGGCCATCAGGCTTTCCCCTGCCGCTCGGACTTCGAGCGCCAGCCATCCGGTGAGCGGCCACCCTTCAGCATCATCTCGACATACTGCGGCTCGGTCATGCCGGTCATCCGGGAGGCCATGAACTGATAGGACTTGCCGTCGGTGAACGCGAGCTTGGCGAGGGCGTAGGAGACGCCGCCGAGCTCGAGCAGCTTGTTCCAGGCACGCGCGAGCACGGCCTCCTGCTGCGCCTCGCTCATGCCGAATTTTGAAGTGTACGTACGCTCGTCGGCGAGGAACTCCTTGCGGTTCTGCGCCTTCATGAGCGAATACAGGAACTCGTTGAGGTGATAGCCCTTGCGCGCGCGCTGCGCATCGAAGACCCAGGTGCCCGGGATGTCCTCGTAGGCTTCCTCCGTCTGCTTCACTTCAGTCATCGTTCTCGCCTCAAGTCCCGAAACCATAGAGTCGGTGCGGATTGTCGATGAGGATCTTCCGCTGCAACGCCGGGTCCGGCATGTAGAGCGGAATCAGATCGACGAGGTCGCCGTCGTTCGGCATGTGCGTTGCGATGTTGGGATGCGGCCAGTCCGTGCCCCACAGGATCCGGTCGGGAGCCGCCTCGATGAGCGCCTGCGCGAACGGCACGGCGTCCGTGAATGGAGGCCCGGCGCTCGAGATGCGCTCCGCCCCGCTCACCTTGACCCAGCAGCGCTCGTTGGACCGGGCCACCGCGAGCAGCCGCTGGAAGGGCTCCTGGCCGAGTCCCGCCCGGGTCGGCACCCGGCCCATGTGGTCGATCAGGAACGGCACCGGGAGGCTCTCGAGCAGATCCGCGTGCTCGACCAGGTCACTGGCGTCGAAGTGGAGGTCCACGTGCCAGCCGAGCGGCCTCACGCGCGCGACGATCCGGTGGAACTCGCCCATGTCCGGCATGCCACCCAGGTGCTTCACGAAATTGAAGCGCACCCCGCGGCAACCCCCGGCGTGCAGGGCCTCGAACTCCCGCTCGGTGAAGGTATCGTCCGCGTTGGCGACTCCGCGGTAGCGGCCGCCGCTTTGCGCGATGGCATCGAGAATCACGCGGTTGTCACGGCCGTGGCAGCTTGCGTTGACCAGAACCGCGCGGCCGAGGCCAAGAAAATCGTGCAGCTCCCGGAAGCGCTCGAGCGGGGCGTCCGGCGGCGTATAGCTGCGATCCGGGGCGTACGGGTACCGGTCGCCCGGCCCGAAGATGTGGCAATGGGCATCACAGGCGCCCGGCGGGGGGCGGTATCGAGGCTTCCGCGTGTTGGGGTCGGGCGGCTTGCAGGTGGGGATCATCGTTGGGTGCCCGTCCGGGCCATGCGTGACACAGGCGGTGCCTCTTCCGGGGGGTTTGCTATCGTAACATCACTGCGGCTGCCTACGGCAGCGGCGTCTTCTCCGCCTTGACATCGAGGAGCGTCTATGACTCAACAAGGGGCCGAGAGCGGCAGTCCTGCCGCGGAGCCGCGCGGCGGCTTCGCTCACCTCATCGACGGCGAGCGCGCGACGAGCGCCGAGTGGCTCGATGTGATCAACCCGGCGACCGGCGAGGTCTTCGGCCGTTGCCCTTCGGCCGGCCGGGGGAGCTCGACCGCGCAGTGGCCGCGGCTCGGCGCGCCACCGCAGACTGGGGCGGGCGAAGCTTCGAGGAGCGCCGGGCCGCCATCCGGCGCATGGCGCAAGTCCTCAAGGACCACGAAGCCGATCTCGCCGAGCTCCTCACCCTCGAGCAGGGCAAGCCGCTCGGCCAGTCGCGCGCCGAGGTGACCCGCGCGGCGGCGCAGGCGGAGGGCATGGCCGCGATCCCCATCGAGCCCGAGGTCCTCCTCGAGGATGACGCTCGCCGGATCGAACTGCATTACTACCCGCTCGGCGTCGTGGGCATCATCACGCCCTGGAACGCTCCCATCAATCTTGCGGCCGGGCCGCTCACCTCGGCGCTCTACACCGGCAATGCGGCGATCCTCAAGCCCTCGCCGTACACGCCGCTCACGACGTTGAGGCTCGGCGAGCTGCTCGAGGATGTCTTCCCGCGCGGCGTGCTCCAAGTGCTCGCGGGCGGCGACGAACTCGGCGAGTGGATGACCGCCCACCCCGGCATCGACAAGATCTCCTTCACCGGCTCGGTCGAGAGCGGCAAGAAGGTCATGGCGAGCGCGGCCGGGACGCTGAAGCGCGTGACGCTCGAGCTCGGAGGGAACGATGCCGCGATCGTGCTCGATGACGTGGACCCGAAGGCCGTCGCCCCGAAGCTGTTCTTCGCGGCCTTCGTGAACAGCGGCCAGGTCTGCATGGCCGTGAAGCGCATCTACGCCCACGAGCACATCTACGACGCGCTCTGCGACGCGCTCGCCGCCGAGGCTCGCAAGGCCAAGGTGGGCAGCGGCCTCGAGCCCGGCGTCGAGCTCGGCCCCATCCAGAACAAGGCGCAGTACGACCGCCTCGTCGGCCTCCTCGAGGACACTCGTCGCAGCGGCGCGCGGATTCTCGCAGGCGGCGAAGTGCCCGGCGGCCCCGGCTACTTCTTCCCTCCAACCCTCGTCGCGGACATCGACGAGACGAGTCGGCTCGTGCGGGAGGAGCAGTTCGGCCCGATCGTGCCGATCCTCAAGTACCGCGATGTCGATGACGCCGTCCGCCGCGCCAACGACACGCGCTACGGGCTCTCAGGGTCGGTCTGGAGCCGCGACACCCGGCGCGCGGCGGCCATTGCTGCTCGACTTGAGGTCGGAACGGCCTGGGTCAATCAGCATCGCGCGACGCTCGCGACGGTGCCGTTCGGGGGCGCGAAGGAGTCCGGAATCGGGCGTCAGTACTCCGTCCTCGGGCTCAAGTCGTACATGGAGCCGCGCGTGATCAGCATTCTCAAGCAGCCCCTGTAGCGGTGGTGGACGGCGCGGCGGTGGTCAGCGCGCGCGAGCGAGCAGGATCAGCGTCACGGTGGCGAGCAGGAGCGTCGGGAGCCAGGCGAGCACGATCGGATCCAAGCGGAACACGACCGTGCCGCTCGCGATGAGCCGCTGCAGAAAGAAGAACGCCAGGCCGATCAGGAGCCCGACCACCATGCGCGAGCCGGCGGCGGCCGTCCGCAGCACGCCGAGCACGAACGGGATGCCGAGCAGCACCGCAAAGACGATCGCGACGGTCCGCGCGATGCGCGACCAGAAGGCGAACACGTAGGCGGTCGGATCGAGGGCGTTCGCCCGATCGTACTGAATGACCGTCCAGAGCGCCCGCGCGTCGAGGTCCTGCGGTAAAGCCGCGGCGAGTCCGAGGAATTCCGCGGTGATGTGCGAGACCAGCGTCCGCTCGCCGGCGGAGCTCGCGACCACCCGGTCGTCCGGCGCGAAGTGGGACTCGCGGTATCCCGAGAGTCGCCAGAGCCCGCTCTCGCCGGCGCTAGCGCGCGCAGCCTGGCCGAGCGCGAGCAGGTGATGGTCGGGCGAGAGCTGAAAGACGAGCGTGCCTCCGAACTGGCGCGCGGCGGAAAGCCCCTCCACACGCAGGATCAGGTCGCCGTCACGGACCCAGGCGCCTCCCCCGCCGAAGCTCACGTTCGAGAATCGCTCCAACGCTTTTTCCTGATTGGCGGCTTGTTGCAGGGACGGAGCGAGCAGCTCGCCGAGCACCACGTCCGCGGCAAGCAGCACGAAGCCTGCGATCAGCACCGAGCCCGCGATGCGCGCGACGGAGACCCCGGAGGCCCTGAGCACGATGAGCTCGCTTCCGCGGGCAATCTGCCCGAGGCCGAGCAGGGACCCGATCAGCACGGCGATCGGCATGAGCTCCCAGGCCTGCTGCGGCACGTTGAGCAGCGCGTACCAGAAGGCGCTGACCGCGGTATAGTGGCCCTGCCCCACATCGCCCTGCTCGCCGATGAAGGTGACGATCAGCGTGAGCGCGATCATGACCGCCATCACGAGACCGCTCATGAGCAGAATGACGCGCACGATGTAGCGGTCGATGATCTTCACGCATGCGCCTCGCGATGCCGAAGCCGCGCAATGACCGACGGCGCTCCGATCACCAGCGCCGCCGCCGCGATGATGGCCGCATGGGTCCACCACAGCCCGAAGGAAGCCGGAACCGTGCCGCGCTCGATCCAGTTCCTCCCGAGCGTCACGAGGTTGAAGTAGGCGAGGCACAGGAGCATTGCCACCCCGACGCGGGCGTAACGGCCCTGGCGCGGATTGAGCCGGCTCAAGGGCACCGCGAGGAGAGTGAGCACGACGGCCATCACCGGCAGGGCGAGCCGCCACTGCAGCTCGGCCTGCCGCGCCCGGTCATGCGAGTGCACGAGCGTACGGGTCGGCGCCGCATCCACGTCCGTGACCGGCACCGCCGGCGGAGGCAATTGCACGGGGATGGTGTGCTCGGTGAACCGCATGATGCGGAACGCGGCGCCGCCCGGCTCTCCCTCGAACCGCTCGCCGTCGAACAGCTTGATGATGAGCGACTGCCCGTCCGGCGCAATGGCGTGCACCGCGCGCTTGGCGAGCGCCACCCACACGACCGGACCGCGGGTGCGCTCCACGAAGACGTTCGCGAGCGAGCCGTCGGCGTTCGCGCTCTGTGCGTAGACGACCGTGCCTCCGCCTGCGAACGTGCGGAACCGGCCTGGCGCGACCGGCGCGAGCCGGCCCGCCTGGAATGCGATGCTCCGCAAGTCGAGCACGCGCGCCATGGCTCGAGGAGCTACGTCGAGCGACAGCCACACGAGGAGCCCCGTCACGACGACGGCGAGCAGGGTCACCGGCGCGTAGATCCGTGCCGGCCCCGAACCGCAGGCGAGCGCCGCCGTGATCTCGGTGTCGTGGTACAGCCGGCCGAGCGCGAGCACCACGCCGAGCAGCAGCCCGATCGGCACGAAGATGTTGAGGTTGTGCACGGCGCCGAGCCCGATCAGCTCGAGGACCATGTCGCGGGGATACTGGTTGTCGGCCGCGCGGGAGAGGACGCGCGCCACCTCGTTAGTCACGAGGATGACGAGCAGGACGCCCGTGACGGCGAGCCAGCTCAAGAC
This sequence comes from uncultured Gammaproteobacteria bacterium, assembly GCA_963849095.1. GTDB lineage: Bacteria > Pseudomonadota > Gammaproteobacteria > Steroidobacterales > Steroidobacteraceae > JASHUC01. The sequence goes on along the minus strand of CAWKGA010000008.1, from coordinate 252,576 downwards.
GACCTCACGCAGAATGTAACGTTCGAGTACTCGCCCCAAGGCGCCACCCCGCCGAATTCGGTTAGACTTCCGCGCTCGAGGCCTTGCGATTCCGCACGAACGAATGCCCACGCGAGGAGCGGGACGGAGCGCGCCTGGTAAGGTAAAGCAGTCCGGTCCGCGCCACAACAGCCGGATGAGGGAACGACTCGCCAGGACGGCCGGTAACGACGAGGAGTATCTCGATGCAATTTGACGTGTGGTCGAAGGGGCTGGCTCAGCTGGCCGTGGATTGCGTCGTCGTCGGCGTCTTTGATGAGCCTCAGCTCGGCTCCGAGGCTCGCGCCCTCGACTCGGTGGCCGGCGGCAGATTGAAGTCGCTCTTGACGCGGGGCGACTTCAGCGGCCGCAGCGGCGAGACGCTACTCCTCACCGACGTTCCTCAAGTCGGCGCCGGGCGGGTGCTGCTGGTCGGGCTCGGCCCGGCCAAGTCCTTCAACCGCAAGGCGTGGCGCCGGGCTTACGGCACCGCCATCTCCGCCCTCGCCCGCACGCGGATCCGCAGCGCCGCTTTCGGCATCGACCGTCCCCCGGCGCGGGAGCTCGACGATTACTATTTCGGCCGCTCTGTCGCGGAACTCGCGGGCGGCACGCTCTACCGCGTGAACGATCTGAAGAGCGGCAAGAAGCCCCCGGCGCCGGCGCTCGAGCGGATCCTCGCGGGTCCGGTGCGCAGCACCGGCTCGCGCACGGCGCGCCGGGGTCTGGAGCACGGCAGCGCCGTCGCCCTCGCCGCGAGCGTCCAGCGCGACCTCGGGAATCTGCCCTCGAACGTCTGCACGCCCACCTATCTCGGGGACCAGGCGCGCGGGATTGCGAAGAACCACCCCTCCGTGAAGGTCCAGGTCTTCGACGAGGCAGGGATCCGCCGGCTGAAGATGGGGTGCTTTCTTGCGGTCACGCAGGGCAGCGTCGAGCCGCCGCGCTTCATCGTGATCGAGCACCGCGGCGGCAAGTCCGGCGCGGCTCCTGTGGTGCTGGTCGGCAAGGGGATCACCTTCGATACGGGCGGCATCTCGATCAAGCCCGCCGCCAACATGGATGAGATGAAATTCGACATGAGCGGCGCGGCTGCCGTGCTCGCCGCGATCACCTTCGCCGCGCAGGTGCGGCTTCCCCTGCACGTCGTCGGGCTCGTCGCGGCCTGCGAGAACATGCCGAGCGGCAGCGCGGTGAATCCGGGCGATATCGTGACGAGCGCATCCGGGCAGACCGTCGAGATCCTCAACACCGACGCGGAGGGGCGGCTGGTGCTGAGCGACGCGCTGCACTACGCGCGCCGGTTCGAGCCCGACGCTGTCATCGACATGGCGACGCTGACGGGCGCCTGCGTGGTGGCGCTCGGAGCCCACTATTCGGGAGTCCTCGGGAACGATGCCGCCCTGGTCCGCGAGATTCTCGCCGCAGGCGTGCGCTCGGACGATCGGGCCTGGCAGCTGCCTCTCACGGAGGAGTACTCGGAGCAGCTGAAGAGCAATTTCGCCGATTTCGCCAACATCGGCGGACGGGAAGGCGGCGCGATCACCGCGGCGGCCTTCCTCTCGAAGTTCACGCAGGGCCTGAAGTGGGCTCATCTCGACATCGCGGGCACGGCCTACCAGGGCGGGGCGCAGAAGGGCAGCACCGGGCGCCCGACGCCGCTCATCGCGGACTTCCTCCTGCACCGCGCACGCGTCCGCGCCGAGTAGGCCCGCCCGCTCTCCCCGGCCGTAAGTCCCCCGCATGGAATTGCCGCAGGCCGCAGGCTCACCGGCCGTCCCGGGCGCGGCCGGGGCCTCTGACTCGCGCGGAGTGACGTTCTACGTGCTCGAGGAATCCTCGAGCGCGGCGCGGCTCAAGCTCGCCTGCCGCATCACCGAGAAGGCCTATCGCGCGGGCCAGCATGTTCTGATCTGGCACACCGACCCGACCGAGCTCGCAACGCTCGACGACCTGCTCTGGACGTACGGGGACGACCGCGGCTTCATTCCCCACGAGCGGATCGTTTCGGGGACCGCGTGCGAGGCCCCGGTGCTGCTCTCGACGAGCATCACGCCCGATGGCGGTATCGACGTGCTCATCAATCTCGCGGCGGCCGTGCCGCAGGTCGCGGCGCAGGCCGCGCGCATCGTGGAGATCATCGACGGGGACCCCGCGCGCCGCGAGACGGGCCGCGCGCGCTTCAAGGCCTACCGCGAGCTCGGATTGCAGCCGGTCTCTCACAACGTCAGCGGACAATGACCGGCGCGCGCTTCGCGGATGGCCCCTGCGCGGGCCAGGGGCTCGCGGGCCGCTATAATCGTGAAGATATGGACAAGGTCTACGCCCCGCACGACATCGAGCGGCGGATCTACGAGCGCTGGGAATCCCACGGCTGGTTCGCCCCGAGCGGGCGGGGGGCGCCTTATTGCATCGTCATCCCGCCTCCGAACGTCACCGGGACGCTGCACATGGGGCATGCGTTCCAGCATACCCTGATGGATGCGCTCACCCGCTATCACCGCATGCGCGGGGACGATACCTTGTGGCAGCCTGGCACGGACCACGCGGGCATCGCGACCCAGATGGTGGTGGAGCGCCAGCTCGGCGCCCGCGGCATTGAGCGCGCCGATCTGCCCCGCGAGGCGTTCGTGGAGCACGTGTGGCAGTGGAAGGCGCAATCGGGCGGCACCATCGCCGCCCAGATGCGCCGTCTCGGGGATTCGGTCGACTGGGCGCGCGACCGCTTCACCATGGATGCGGGTCTCTCACGCGCCGTCGTCGAGGTGTTCGTGCGGCTGCACGACGACGGGCTCATCTATCGCGGCAAGCGCCTCGTCAACTGGGACCCAGTGCTGCTCACCGCGCTCTCCGATCTCGAGGTGCAGAGTGAGGAGGAGGAGGGCCGGCTCTGGCATCTGCGTTATCCGCTCGAGGACGGCTCGGGACACGTCATCGTCGCCACGACTCGCCCGGAAACGATGCTGGGCGACAGCGCCGTCGCCGTGCATCCGGACGACGAGCGCTACAGGCATCTCGTGGGCAAGACCGTGCGGCTGCCGCTCGCGGACCGCTCCATCCCGATCATCGCCGACGCCTACGTCGATCCGGCTTTTGGCTCGGGGTGCGTCAAGATCACCCCGGCCCACGACTTCAACGACTACGAGATCGGCCTGCGCCACGGCCTGCCGCAGATCAACATCTTCACGCCGCGCGCGGCGCTCAACGAGCAGGCTCCGGAGCGCTTCCGGGGCCTCGACCGATTCGAGGCGCGCGAGCGCATCGTGGCCGAGCTCGCGGCCGCCGGGCTCCTCGAGAGGACCGAGAAGCACAAGCTGATGGTCCCGCGCGGCGACCGGAGCGACGCCGTGCTCGAGCCCTATCTCACCGACCAGTGGTACGTGAGGATCGCCCCGCTCGCCGCGCCCGCCATCGCCGCGGTGGAGCAGGGCCGCACGCGCTTCGTGCCGGAGAGCTGGAGCCGCACGTACTTCGAGTGGATGCGCAACATCCGGGACTGGTGCGTGAGCCGGCAGCTGTGGTGGGGCCACCGCATCCCGGCCTGGTACGACTCGCACGGCAACGTCTACGTGGGCCGCAGCGAGGCCGAAGTGCGCGGCAAGCACGGCCTGCCGGCCGAGACGCCCCTGCGCCAGGACGATGACGTGCTCGACACTTGGTTCTCCGCGGCACTCTGGCCGTTCTCGGTGCTCGGGTGGCCGGAAAAGACGCCCCAGCTCGCGAAGTTCTATCCGACGAGCGTGCTCGTGACCGGATTCGACATCATTTTCTTCTGGGTTGCCCGGATGATGATGATGGGACTCAAGTTCATGGGCGAGGTGCCCTTCCGCGACGTGTACATCACCGGACTCATCCGCGACGAGCGGGGCGAGAAGATGTCGAAGTCCAAGGGCAACGTCATCGATCCGCTCGACGTCGTGGACGGCATCGATCTCGACTCGCTCATCGCCAAGCGCACGGCAGGCCTCATGCAGCCACAGCACGCACCTGAGATCGAGAAGGCCACGCGCAAGCAGTACCCGCAGGGCATACCGCCGCATGGCACCGATGCGCTGCGCTTCACCGTCGCCGCTCTCGCCTCCCCGACGCGCGAGATCCGCTTCGACCTCGAGCGCGTCGCCGGCTACCGTAACTTCTGCAACAAGCTCTGGAACGCCGCGCGCTTCGTCGGGCTCGCCGTGGGCGATGCGGGCGCGCTGGCCGGAGCGCCTGCGGCCGACGGGCGGCACGAGCTCGCCACGGCGGACCGCTGGATCCGCTCGCGCTTCGGCCGAGCGGTCGAGGCGGTGGAGGCCGCCTTCGGCGAGTACCGCTTCGATTACGTGGCGGCTGCGCTCTACGAGTTCGCCTGGCACGAGTTCTGCGACTGGTACGTCGAGCTCGCGAAGACCGTGCTGCAGTCGGACGCCACGCCCGCCGCCGCCAAGCGGAGCACCCGACGCAATCTCGCCGAGGTCCTCGAGGCTCTGCAGCGCGCGCTGCATCCGCTCGCGCCTTTCATCACCGAGGAGATCTGGCAGTGGGCGGCGCCGCTCGCAGGTCGCTCCGGCCCGACAGTGATGCTGCAGCCGTACCCGCGCGCGCAGGACTTCCCCGTGGACGAGGCGGCGGAGCGCGAGATCGGGTGGGTGCAGGCGGTCGTGCTCGCGGTACGGCAGATCCGCGGAGAGATGGACGTAAATCCCTCGAGGCGTATTCCCGTCCTGCTGCAGGGCGCCTCGGCGGCGGATCGGGTCTTTCTCGAGCGTAACCGCGCCGCGCTCGAGCGCCTTGCGGGACTCGGGTCAGTGACGGTGCTCGAGGCGGGCGCCACCGCTCCCCCAGCCGCCGTCCAGCTCGTAGGCGAGCTCATGATCCTCGTGCCGATGGAGGGGATCATCGACGCCAAAGCCGAGGCCGAGCGGCTCGCGAAGCGCCTCGCACGAGCGCAGCAGGATCTCGACAAGGCTCGCAGCAAGCTCGCGAACGAGAGCTTCGTGCGCAACGCGCCGGCCGCGGTGGTCGCCACCGAGCGCGAGCGGCAGGCGGAGCTCGAGCGCACCGTGACCGAGCTGCAAGCGCAACTCGCCCGGATCCGCGGCCTGCTGCCGTGAACGCACATCCGATCCCCGAGCCGCCGGAGCCGGGCGATGCGGCGCTCCGGCGCGTCGTGGCTGCGCTCGAGACCGTCATTCTCGGCAAGCCGCGGCAGATCCGCCTGTGCCTCGCGTGCCTGCTCGCGCGCGGGCACCTGCTCATCGAGGACGTGCCCGGCGTCGGCAAGACGACTCTCGCTCATGCGCTCGCTCACGTGCTCGGCCTCGGGTGGCAGCGCGTGCAGTTCACGAGCGATCTGCTGCCCGCGGACATCATCGGCGTCTCGGTGTTCGACCGCACGACCCAGCATTTCCGCTTTCGCAATGGCCCGATCTTCACCCAGCTGCTGCTCGCCGACGAGATCAACCGCGCAAGCCCACGCACCCAGAGCGCGCTGCTCGAGGCGATGGAGGAGCGACAGGTGAGCGTCGACCTCACGACCTATCGCCTGCCCGATCCGTTCTTCGTCGTCGCGACCGAGAACCCGCACGAGGAGCTCGGAACCTTTGCGCTGCCCGAGTCGCAGCTCGATCGGTTTCTCATGCGCATCACGCTCGGCTATCCGGAGGCGCGGTTCGAGCGGGAGCTGCTGCGCAAGGGCGAGCGCCGTGACCTGCTGTCCGAGATGGCCCCCGTGCTGGATGCCGCGTCCGTGGTGCGCCTCCAGCAGGCCGTCCGCGCGGTGCATGTGTCGGACCCGCTGCTCGACTACGTTCAATCGCTGATCGAGCGGACGCGCGGACGCGCCGATCTGAAGCTCGGCCTGTCCCCTCGGGCCGGCCAGGGCCTGATCCGCGCCGCGCAAGCCTGGGCTCACCTCGCCGGCCGCAAGGCCGTGCTGCCGGAGGACGTGCAAGCCGTGCTGTCCGCCGTCGCGGCGCACCGGCTCGAGCCGCGCGAGCCGGCAGGCGCCGTGGACGGCGAGAGCCTCGCCGCCGACCTCCTGGAGCGGGTCCCCGTCCCCATCTAGACGAGCGTCGCAACGGCCATGCGAAGTCTCCTGCGGCGCAAGATGGCGGACTGGATCCTGACGCGGCAGGGCATCGACCGCTTTCCGCTCGAGCTCGTCCGGCGCCGCCTGTACATCCTGCCGACACGCGCCGGTCTCGGATTCGGGCTGCTCGTGCTCGGCATGCTCATCGCCGCGCTCAATTACGCGAACAGCCTCGCCTTGCTCACGACGTGCCTGCTCGGCGGGCTCGCGCTCGTCGCCATGTATCAGTGCCACCGCAACCTGCTTGCACTGGAGATCACCTCGGCGCTGACGACTCCCGCGTTCGCGGGGAATCGCGGCCTCCTCAGCTTGACGTTCGCGAACGGCTCCCGGCTCGCCCGCTTTCGCGTGGAGATCGAAGCGCCGGAGGCGCAACCGGTCGTGGCCGATCTCCTCCCCCTGTCGACACGGAGCCTTGAGCTCGAGGTGCCGGCGCCCCGACGCGGCCTGGTTCGCATCGGCCGGCTTCGGGTCTCGACAAGCCACCCGTTCGGGCTCTTCCGCGCCTGGACGTGGGTACATGCGCCGCTCACGCTCACCGTGTTCCCCCGCCCGCGCGGCGGGCGGCCCGTGCCGCCTCACGCCGGCGCGGAACCCGCGCATTCTTGGGTCAAGGGAGATGACGAGGATGAATGGCGCGGCCTGCGCGCATTCGAGGAGGGTGACTCGCCTCGCCAGATCGCCTGGAAGGCGTACGCGAGGGGCGCGCCGCTGCTCGTGAAGGAGTATGCCGCCTCCGGCTCGCAGCGCCGCGTCTTCAATTTCGAGGAGCTCTCCGGGCTCGATACCGAGGCGCGGCTCGAGCAGCTCGCGCGCTGGATCGTCGACGCCGAAGCGCGTGGCGACACCTACGGGCTCGTCCTCCCCGGAGCGCATCTGCCGCCGCGACGCGGTCCCGAGCACTACGGCCGCGCTCTCACGGCGCTCGCGCTCCATGGGATCCCGACGCTCCGAGGCGGGGCCCCATCGGCACGAGCCGCGACCACAGCGCCGTGAGTCTCGATACCAGCGCCGCAAGCGCGCACGAGCCGGCGCGATCCCCGGGTGGTGAGCTCCGCGCGCTGTCGTGGACCGCGGCCGCGCTCTTCGGCGGCGTTCTCCTGCAGGTGGATCGCATCCCGCTCTGGGCCACGGTGACGGCCTGCCTCTGCATCGCCTGGTCGATCGCGGCCTGCGACCGCCGCGCTCGTCTGCCGGGGCGGAGCATCAAGGGAGCGCTCGCGCTCGCGCTGATCGCGGCCGTGGTCGCGATGTTTCGTACGCTCAACGGACTGCAGGCGGGAAGCACGCTGCTCGCCGCCATGGGCTCGGTGAAGCTCCTCGAGGCCCGCACGAGGCGCGACCGATACATCGTGATCGGCGCCGCGCTCTTCTTGCTCCTCGCGGCCTGCTTGAGCCGCCAATCCCTGGCCTGCGCGCCGCTCTACGCCGCCGAGGCCTGGCTCTGCTGCTCCGCCATGGCGGTGGCGGCGCATCCGGAGAGCAGCCTCGGCAACCGCGCGGCCGCGAGGCTCGCGGCCCGGAGCCTCCTCATCGCCCTGCCCCTTGCCGTGCTCGCCTTCCTGTTCTTTCCGCGGCTTTCCGGATCGCTCTGGGCCCTGCCCGATAGAGGCGCGGCAGTGACCGGCCTCGGCGATACGCTCGCGCCGGGATCGATCTCCGCCTTGAGCGAGTCGTCGGATCCCGCCTTTCGCGTATGGTTCGACGGCCCTCCCCCGCCGCCCGCGGAGCGCTACTGGCGCGGCACCGTGCTCCACGATTTCGACGGCCACACGTGGTCCCGTCCGCCCCCGTGGTGGTTCGGCGCGACGACTGCCTCGGTGCCGGCGAGCCGCCTTTATCGATACCGCATCACGCTCGAGCCGACCCCGGGACATTGGTGGCTCGCGCTCGACACCGTCCTCGCCCAGCCCGCCGGCGCGGTGCACCTCACTTCCGATCGCGTGCTCGTCGGCGAGCAACCCGTGACGGAGCCGATCACCTATACCGCCGTGTCCGATACCCGGGCTCGCGATCCCGATGCGCCGACAGCCCGCGTGCGCATGCGCGATCTGCGCCTGGCGGCTGACCGCAATCCGCGCTCCCTCGCGCTCGGGCGGCGCCTGCGGCTCGAGGCCGGCTCCGACGCCGCGTTCGTGCGCTCCGCGCTCGAGCTCTTTCGCACCGGCGGCTTTCGATACACGCTGACGCCGCCCCCGCTCGGCGCGGACTCGGTGGACGACTTCCTCTTCGGCGCGCGGCGGGGCTTCTGCGGCCACTTCGCCTCGGCGTTCGTCACGCTCATGCGCGCCGGCGGGGTCCCGGCGCGGGTGGTCACGGGTTATCTCGGAGGCGAATGGAACCCGATCGGCGGGTACCTGCTGGTGCGTGAGTCCGACGCGCACGCGTGGGCGGAAGTCTGGCTGCAAGGCCGCGGATGGACGCGCATCGATCCCACCGCGGTCGTCGCTCCGGAGCGCTTGACGCGCGGCATCGACGAGTTCCTGCCGGGTGCGGTGTCCGCCCCGGAGCGCCTCCTGCTCGACGTGCGCTGGATCGCGGCGGTCCGTGAGGGGTGGGACGCGGCGAACGCCTGGTGGACCAACGAGGTCATCGGGTTCGACTTGAAATCTCAGCTCGCCCTGCTTCGGCGGCTCGGCGTCGCGGTGCCGCGACCGGCGCAGCTCGGCTGGGCGCTCACGGCGTGCCTCATCGGATGGCTCGCCGTGACGGGCTGGCAGCTCGGCCGGCTGCCGCGACCGCCCCGTCCCGACCGGCTGGCGCGGGCTTATCGGAGGCTCTGCCTGAAGCTCGCGCGTGCCGGCGTGGCGCGCACGCGCGCGCAAGGACCCGCAGCGTACGCCGATGCGGTCGCCGCGCGCCGCCCCGACCTCGCGGCGACCGCCCGCGTGCTGCTCATGAGCTACGCGGAGCTGCGCTACGGGCCGCCGCCCGCGGACCGGCCGGGTGCGGGCCGACACGGAGCGGACCGGCTCAACGCGGACCGGCTCTCCGACTTCGAGCGCGCGGTCGCGCGCTGGCGCGTCAGTCCGCGGAAGCGGAGTGCTCGCGGGTCACGCGGAACGCCACCTGCGGCCAGCGCTCGAGGGTGAGCTCGAGATTCACGCGCGAGGGGGCGAGATACACCAGAGCCCCTCCGTGGTCGAGCGCCAGGTGCTCGAATGCCCGCGCGCGGAACTCCTCGAGCTTGCTATCGTCGCCGCCCGCGATCCAGCGGGCTGTGTGGACGCCAACCGGATCGAAGGCGCAACTCACGCCGTACTCGTCCTGCAGGCGAAAGGCGACGACCTCGAACTGCAGCGGGCCCACCGCGCCGAGAATGAGATCATTGTTCCTGAGCGGCTTGAAGAGCTGGGTGGCGCCCTCCTCGCACAGTTGCGAGAGGCCCTTCTGCAGGGCCTTCATCCTGAGCGGGTCCTTCAGCACGGCGCGGCGAAAGATCTCGGGCGCGAAGTCGGGCACGCCGGTGAAAGTGAGGCGCTCGCCTTCCGTGAAGGTATCGCCGATGTTGATCGTGCCGTGATTGTGCAGGCCGATGATGTCGCCGGCGTAGGCCTCCTCGGCCTGCTCGCGGTCCGCGGCCATGAACGTGAGCGCATCCGCGACCCGGACCTCCTTGCCGAGCCGCGCATGGTAGAGGCGCATGCCCCGCGTGTACCGCCCCGAGCACAGGCGGAGGAACGCGATGCGGTCCCGATGGCCGGGATCCATGTTGGCCTGGATCTTGAACACGAATCCGGCGAGCGGCTGCTCGAGGGGCTCCACCGTGCGCTCCCGCGCGCTGCGGCCGAGGGGCGAAGGTGCATGCTTCACGAAGGACGCGAGCAGCTCATCCACGCCGAAGTTGTTGATCGCGGATCCGAAGAAGACGGGGGTCTGCCGCGCCGCGCGGTACGCCTCGGCGTCGAACGGCTCGGTCGCGCCCTTCACGAGCTCGATCTCCTCGCCGAAGGGCGCCACAAGATCTCCGAGGAAGTCGCGCGCCGCGGCGCTCGCGAGTCCGTCGATGACGCGGGTCTCGCCGATGCGCCCCCGCTCGCCCGCAGAGTACGCGTAGATCCTGTCCTCGAGCAGATGATAGATACCGCGCAGCTCGCGCCCCATGCCGATGGGCCAGGTGACGGCCGCGGTGCGGATATGCAGCACCTTCTCGATCTCGTCGAGCAGCTCGATCGGCGGGCGGCCGTCGCGGTCGAGCTTGTTGATGAAGGTCATGATGGGCGTATCGCGCAGCCGGCAGACCTCCATGAGCTTCACGGTGCGCTCCTCCACCCCCTTCGCGCCGTCGATGACCATGAGCGCCGAGTCCACGGCCGTGAGGGTGCGGTAGGTGTCCTCGGAGAAATCCTCGTGTCCCGGCGTGTCGAGCAGGTTCACGATCGAGTCCCGGTAGGGGAACTGCATGACCGAGGAGGTGACGGAGATCCCGCGCTGCTGCTCGAGCCGCATCCAATCGGAGGTCGCATGCCGCGCGGCCTTGCGGCCCTTCACGGCTCCGGCCATCTGGATGGCCCCGCCGAAGAGGAGCAGTTTCTCCGTGAGTGTGGTCTTGCCCGCATCGGGGTGCGAGATGATCGCAAACGTCCGCCGCCGACGGACTTCTCGAGCGAGGTCGGTCATGGGTCCTTGACTGGGGGTTCAGCTGTCGTGAGGGATGCGACCGCGCAGGGAGAACTTCAGCACAACGGCATCCTCGCGTCCCCCGACCGCCTGGTAATAGCCGCGGCGCACACCGATCGGCTCGAAGCCGATCGCCTGATAGAGGCGGACGGCCGCCGTGTTCGACGGGCGCACCTCGAGGTAGGCCTCGCTCGAGCCGCTCGCTCCGGCGCGGCTCAGCAGGTGCTCGAGCAGGGCCCGCCCGATCCCTCGGGAACGACAGCTCTCGCGCACGCACACGTTGAGGATGTGCGCCTCGCCGGCACCCGTGCTCATGATAGCGTAGCCGACGGCCTCCCCGCCGAGCGCGACGATGCGGCAGTAGTACCCGACGCGCAGGCAATCGCGAAAGATCCCCTCGCTCCAGGGAAACTGGTACGAGGCGCGCTCGATAGCCATGACGGCCCGCACGTCGCCGTCCGTCATGGGACGGATCTCGATTTGCCGCAGTTCCGCTATCCGGTCTGGAGCGGTCGCCATCGATCTACCCAGGATTAAGGCCGCGCGCTCACGCAAGCCGTGAGCTCGCGAAAAGCGCTCCGGGCGAACTTCAGATCTTCCCACGCCTTGCGCTTGTCCCCGGGGGTGCGCAGCAGGTAGGCGGGATGATACGTCACGACGAGGGGGGTATTCAGCTCTCCGAAATGGTGCAGGCGTCCACGCAGACTCCCGAGGGACGTGGCGACGCCGAGCAAGTTCTGCGCGGCGATGCGCCCGACCGCCAGAATCAACAGGGGCCGGATGAGCTCGATCTGGCGCTTGAGGTACGGCAGGCAGCTCGCAACCTCCTGAGGGTTCGGGTCGCGGTTGCCCGGCGGCCGTGACTTCAGGATGTTCGCGATGTAGACGTTCTCGCCCCGCGCGAGCCCGATGGCGCGCAGCATCGAATCGAGGAGCTGGCCGGCCCGGCCGACGAACGGCTCTCCCTGGCGGTCCTCCTCGGCGCCGGGCGCCTCGCCGACGACCAGCCATTGCGCATGGATGTCGCCCACGCCAAAGACCGACTGCGTGCGCGTTCGGTGCAGCGGGCAGCGGGTGCACATCTTGACCTCGGCGCGCAGCGCCTCCCAGGTCTCGGACGCCTCCGCGCCGCCGCTTGCCGCGGAGGCCACACTCCCGGCCTCCGCGAAGCGGGGAAGCCACTCGTCTATCCCCAGCGCGTCGAGGTACAGCGCCCGTTGCCGCGCGTCCACGGCTCAGCTCGCAGCGGGGGGAGGGCCGCGAAAGACGCGCCGCAGTCGCCGGGAGGCCCATAGCACCGGCGCCGACAGCGCGTAGATGGAGAAGATCGACAGCAGCATCGTCGGCGGATCGACCGCGACCAGCACGAAGAACAGCGGCACGATGAGTATGTAGGCGTACTTGATGCGCCGGTCGACGTTGAACTGCTTGAAGCTCGGATAGCTGAAGCGGCTCACCATCACCGCGCCGGCCGCCGCGGTGATGCCGAACGCGGCGATGAGCCCCGTGAGCCCGGGCTCGCGCCACTCGCTCGAGAACCAGACGAATGCCGCAACGATGGCCGCCGCCGATGGGCTCGGCAGTCCCTCGAAATAGCGCTTGTCGGCCGACGCGGAGCGGGCGTTGAACCGCGCGAGCCGCATCGCGGCGCAGACGGCGTAGAAGAACGCGGCGAGCCAGCCGAAGCGCCCCCACGCGCGGCCGTACTCCGCGATGCGCACGACTCCCCACTGGTACGAGACGATGGCGGGAGCGAGTCCGAACGCCACCATGTCCGCGAGGCTGTCGTATTCCTTGCCGAAGGTGCTCTCGGTGTGCGTGAGGCGAGCGATGCGGCCGTCGAGCGTATCGAAGATCATGGCGGCGAACACCGCCATGCCCGCGGGCGCGAAGTGCTTGTCTATCGCCGCGACGACGGCGTAGAAACCCGAGAACAGGCACCCCGTCGTGAGCAAATTGGGCAGCAGGTAGATGCCCTTTGGACGGGGCTTGTCGGCCGAGTGGTCGGTTTCCATCTCTTGAGTCAGCACGGTCGTATCGGTGCTCGCGCGCGGCCGCCGGGAAGCCGAATGATACTGCAAGAGGCGGGGGCCGGACCGCGACAACAGTGACGCGCATCGCAGCAGCGCCCCGCAAATTGCAACACGATCGGCGGCGCAAGTCCGCACCGAGCGGCCGCGGCCGCCGGGTACCGAAGACCATGGCTACATCGCTGCGCTCCGGCCTCGGCCCTCTCTCACTCGCGCTCGCCCTCGCGGCCGGGCTCCTGCCGTGGCGCTGCGCGCTCGCCGGCCCACAGAGCGATCCCGGCCTGAAGGATGTCGTCGCGCGCGCCATCGCGCAGGCGCAGTGCTTCACCGACCGCTTCGACTCGGCGGTGTGGTACCGACTCATGGAGCCGCGCTTGAGGCGCGCTGTCCCCGACCGGAGCGAGCGCGTCGCCATCCTGCAAGACGTCTATTGCGAGACGCACCGGCCGGGGGAGGTCCGCCTGCCGCCGGGACTCGTCATGGCCCTCATCGACGTGGAAAGCCGCTTCGACCGCTGGGCCGTTTCCTCGGCCGGGGCGGTGGGGCTCATGCAGGTCATGCCCTTCTGGCCCGAGCAGCTCGGCATGCGCCGCTACGAGCTCACGCACATCGGGCCCAACGTGCGGATGGGATGCGCCGTCCTGCGCTACTACCTCAAACAGGAGCACCACGATTACGCGAAGGCGCTCGCCCACTACAACGGCAGCACCGGCCGACGCGGCTACTCGGACGCCGTGCTCGAGCGCTGGGGGGACAGGTGGACGGGAGCCGATGACCTCGGCAATTCCCAAGCGTCTCAGGCGGTGACGAAGCCGCCTGGCGGTTGATCGCCGTCCGCTCCCGCGTCCGCCACCTCCACGGCCGTGACCTTGCTCGCCGAGGAGCCGATCCACAGCCACTCGATGAAGGCTTGCACGGCCGCCTCCTCGCCGCAGGCGAGCACCTCGACACGGCCGTCGGAGAGATTCCGGGCATACCCCGAGACCCCGAGCTCTCTCGCGCGCGCCGCGGCTGCGCCCCGAAAATAGACGCCCTGCACGCGGCCGCTCACCCAACAGATCTTGCCGGTCATGCCGTGCCGAGCTTAGCTTAGTCCGATGGTCGAGATTCTCATCGTGTACTACTCGCGGAGCGGTTCCACGGCGGAGCTCGCGCGCCAGGTTTGCCGCGGGGTCGAGAGCGTCGCCGGAGCGTCGGCCAAGCTGCGTACGGTACCGCCCGTCGCGGCGGAAAGCGAAGGTCCGGCACGGCCCGTGCCGCCGAGCGGCCCCCCGTACGCCACCGACGACGACTTGCGCTCGGCCGACGGCCTGATCCTCGGCAGCCCCACCCGCTTCGGGAACATGGCGGCCCCACTCAAGCACTTCCTCGACGGCACCTCGGCCCTGTGGGTCTCTGGAGCGCTCGTCGGCAAGCCGGCCGGGGTATTCACCTCCACTCAATCGATGCACGGCGGACAGGAGACGACGCTGCTGTCCATGATGCTTCCGCTCCTGCACCACGGCATGGTCATCGTGGGCATTCCCTACACCGAGCCCGCGCTCAATGAAACCCGGGCAGGCGGCACGCCGTACGGAGCCTCGCACGTCGGCGGATCCGAGCGAGCCCCGCTCGCTCTCGGCGGCGAGGAGCAGTCCCTCGCACAGGCGCTCGGTCGGCGAGTGGCTCAGCTCGCCTTACGCCTGCGCGCGCCGTGACAGCACGGAACGGATGAACGGCACCGTGAGGCGCCGCCGCTCGATGAGAGCCGCCTCATCGAGCGTGTCGAGCAGGTCGTAGAGCGTGCCCATGTCGCGTGGAAAGCGCCGCTGCAGCCACCGTGCCGTGTCGTCCGGCAGCTCCAGCCCGCGCGCGCGCGCGCGCAGCTGCAGGGCCCGTGTACGCTCGCTCTCCTCGAGGCCTCGCAGCTGAAAGACGGCGCTCGCGGCCCAGCGCGAGCCGAGGTCCCCGAGCGCCCATCCGATGAGCGCGGGGGGCACCTGCGCCGCCGCCACCAGCCGGCCGCCCCGCTCCTCCATCTCGCGGTGCAGGCCGAAGAGCGCGCGCTCCCATTCGGAGTTGCCGGCGACGGCGTCGAGATCGTCCACGCACAGGCAGCCGAGCTCGGTCAGCCCCTCGAGTGCCCCGCTGCCGAGCGGACCGAGCTCGCGCAAGGGCAGGTACCCCGCGCGCAGCCGCTCGCTCGCGAGCACGCAAGTCGCCTGCAGCAGATGGGTCTTGCCGGCGCCGCTCGGCCCGCAGATCCAGGCGGCCCCGGCGGCGGCGCCCTGCGCGAGTAATTTCAGATGCTCGACCGCCTGCGCGTCGCGACCTGCGAGGAAGCTCGCGAACACCGCGCGGTCCGGGGTCCGTATACCGAGGGGAAGCTGGCGCATCAGGAAGGCCGGGCGGGCAGGGCGAAGGCGCGGCGCGTGAACGCGACCACGTAATCCGCACCGGAGACCACGGTCGTGACGAGCGTGAGCGCGGCAAATCCGGCGAGGACAGCCGGGCTTGCGAACGCGAACGCGGCGCGAGCCATCACGCAGAGCAGGTAGGCGAGCTGCACGGCGGTGTTGAGCTTGCTGAGGAGCGTGGGCCGGCCTTGCAGAGGCCCGAATCCCACGCGAAAGACGAGAGCGCCGAGCCCGATGAGCACGTCCCGCGCCACCACGGCGGCGGTCAGCCAGCGCGGCGAGAGGCCGAGCCACGTCGCGCACACGAACACGCAGACGAGCAGCAGCTTGTCCGCCGCCGGATCGAGGAGCTTGCCGAGCTCGGAGGTCCAGTTGAAGCGCTTGGCGAGATAGCCATCGAGCCCGTCGGACACGGCTGCCAGCGCAAAGAGCAGCATGGCCGCCGTGTAGTCCGCTCCGCGCAGCGCCGCGACGATCGGCCAGATGAGCGCGATCCGCGCGATGCAGATGAGGTTGGGAAGGTGCCGCAGCATCACGGATGGAACTGGTAGGCAAGCGGCGTCCCCGCCGTTCCCGCCCGCTGCAAATGGCTCGAGTCGGCGAGCGCGCGCTCGACCGCCGGGGCTCCGCCGCGGATGAGCACATCGAACGTCGCCGTCGCGCCGTCGGCTTCCTCGAGTCCGGAGCCCCGCGCCCCGGGCAGATCGGCGAGCATCCGCTCGACGGTGGCGTAGTCCGCGAGCGAGGTGACTCCGCTCACTTCGATCACCGTGCGCTCCTCGGCGAGCGGCAGCGAGGTCCCCTGCACTCTCGCGAGCGCGTCCGCGGCCCCGTTGATGCCATCCTCGAACGTTCCGTTCCAGCTCTGAGTCGAGAACCCGGTGAGGAGGGTCCACTGCCAGTTGCCGTCCGCCGCGGCAGGATCCGCCCGCCCGAGCAGCACCGCATCTCCGCCCAGGCGCTGCGCGCTAGTCAGCAGCGCATCGCCGGTCAACGGCTGGCCGGCGGAGTCCGTGACCGCCATCGGCACGAGCGTGACCGGAAGGCCGCGACCCTCGGCGAGCGCCTCGAGGCTTTGCAGTGCCGCGTCGTCGGCCGCGCCCGTGGGCGGCGGGCTCAGCACGACGATCGTGAACGGACGCTCGGTGTCCCAAACACTGCGGCCGGCCGCCACGATCCGGCTCTCGATCGCAGGGCCGTCGAGCACGACCTGGACGCTACCGTCGCCCGCGAGGTGTGAGGAAACCACATACCGCGCGGCGTCGGTCACGAGCTCCGCGAGCGCGGGGTCGGCCGCCGCGTCGCGCCGCCCGGTTGCACGCACCAGCGCCTCGCGCATCGCGTCCGGGTACGCGGCGACCGGGTCGGTGCCGCGCACGCTCACCTCGTAGACGCGTACTGGGCGCGAGGCGAGAGCAAGTGGGACCGCCGCGGCGAGCACGAGCAGCCCACCAATCGCCGCGAGGGCGCGCTGCAGGCGTTTTCTCCTCCAAGGGGCGTGGGTCATGCGACTGGCACCGGTCATGCGACTATTGTACGGTGAGGGCCGCGGGAGGAACGAGCCTTGCAACGCAATGCACGCCTTCGCCCGAACGCTCTTGCGTCCCATCGAGGTGCCGCTCGTGCCGCGCGTGAAGAGACTCCCAACCCTGCTCGGGTGCTCGCTCGCCTTGTGCGTTGCAATGCCGGGACTCGCTGAGGAAAGTGGACCCGAACCCTTCACGGCGGTTTACGCCCTGGAATGGCACGGTCTCACTGCCGGGAGCTCCACGCTGACCCTCGCTCAGATACGGCCGGGGACGTACGAGTACCGCTCGGTCAATCGGGCGCGCGGCCTGTTCCACCTCGCATTCCCCGATCCGATCAGCGAGCGGAGCGTCTTCACGATCGCGGACGGCCACGTGCGGCCGCTCTCCTACGGCGAAGACAACGGTCCCGGCAGGACCAAGCAGAACGTCATGCTCGAGTTCGACTGGCAGGCGATGCGTGTGCGCGGCACGCAGGATGGCAAGCCCGTGGATCAGCCGCTCGCGACGGGGACGCAGGACCCGATGTCGGTGCAGATCGAGCTCGAGCGCGACCTCGCGGCGGGCGGGAGCCCTGCGAGCTTCCTGCTCTTCGACAAGGACGAGGCCAAGCAGTACCGCTACACGCGGGAGCGCACCGAGACGCTCGACACCCCGCTCGGCCGGCTCGACACGATCGTCTATCGTAGCGATCGCCAAGGCTCGGACCGGATCATGCGACTGTGGCTCGCACCGAGCCTCGGCTACTTTCCGGTGCAGGCCGAGCGCCAGCGCAAGGGCAAGGTCGAATTCGAGCTGCGCATCCGCGAGCTCCACAGAGGGCCGTAACGCAAGGAGAAGCGTCGCGGCGCTCGTCCGCTTCACCAGGGCCTGAAGTGCTTGCTCAATCTAAGTCCCTGCCGTTGGTAGTTCGACTTCACTCCCGAGCCGTATAGCCGCTCGGGCTGTTCGGTCAGCCGCTCGTAGGCAAGCCGCCCAACGACCTGTCCATCCTCGATCGCGAACGGGACCTCGTAGGAGCGCACCTCGAGAACCGCCTTGGCGCCCTCTCCGCCTGCGCTCGGGTCGCCGAAGCCGGGATCAAAGAACCCAGCGTAATGCACGCGAAACTCTCCGACCAGGGTATCGTACGCGATCATCTCGGCTGCGTAGGCCGGCGGCACTCTCACCGATTCCCGCGAGGCGAGGATGTAGAAGTCGGCCGGATCGAGGACGAGTCCGTGGCGACCCGGCACCGGCACCGGGTCCCAAAACTCGCGCGGGTCGTAATGATCGACGCGATCGACGTCAATGAGTCCCGCATGGTTCTTTGCCTTGTACCCGATGATATTCCCCGACTGCGGGCTGCCGACGACATCGACAGTGATGGGTACCCCGTTTTTGATCTGCTCCAGTGAGAGCTGCCGGTCGAGCAGCCCAAATTCTTCGTGTAGTCGTTTATGCCCAATATCGCTCGTCGGAGGGGTCCCACGCCGAATGCGCAGCTGATTGAGTCGTGATCCCTTGCGCACGAGGATCGAGAAGGTCCGCGGGGAGACCTCGGCGTAGAGCAGTCCCTTGTAACCTTCGCGTACCTGATCGAATTCAGTACCGTTGTCGGTGATGAGACGCGTGAAAACGTCCAGTCTTCCCGTCGAGCTCTTGGGATTGCCGCGAGCTGACATACGGTGCTTGAGAAGAAGACTCTCGAGCAGCCGGATGATGTAGACGCATCCCTTCTCCAGAACCCCGCCCCGTGAGATGTCCATCTCGTGCATCGAGAATTCTTTGAGCTTCTCCTGCACGCTAGCGTGGAGTCCGGGCAAGAAGCTCGCCCGCACCCGGTAAGCCGTCGGGCCGAGCCGCAGATCGATGCTCGCCGGCTGGATCTGATCGTCACCGATCGGCTCGAGGGCACGGACCTCGCGAGTGGTGTGCACCACCTGCACGAGCTCCTGCACCGGCAGGATGCCGGTCCGATGCGATTCCGAGTCAGCAGTGAGGTCACCGTCCTCGGGGGTGGCCCCGGCCGGCGACTCCTCGAAGAGCGAGCGAATCTCTACCATCGTACCTTCCCGGCCAGACGCTCAGGACTCTTCGACGACGATCTGCGGGAACACGCTGCTGCGGTCGCGCGCCCGGCGCGCGAGCGCCGCTGCCGTGCGCCGGGCCATCGCGAAATACGCCTTCGCGCGGGGGGTGTCCGGCGCCGCCGCGACCGTCGGCCGCCCGCTGTCCGCTTCCTCGCGGATGCGCGCATCGAGCGGCAGCTCGCCGAGCAGCCTCACGCCGTACTGCCGGGCCATGCGCTCACCGCCGCCCGCACCGAAAATGTGCTCGGCGTGCCCGCAGCTGGGGCACACGTACACGCTCATGTTCTCGACGATGCCGAGGACCGGGACCGATACCTTCTCGAACATCTTGAGACCCTTGCGCGCGTCGGCGAGGGCGATGTCCTGGGGGGTCGTCACGATCACCGCGCCGGAGACCGGCACCCGCTGCGCGAGTGTGAGCTGAATGTCGCCCGTGCCGGGCGGCATGTCCACCACGAGATAATCGAGCTCCCCCCAGCTCGTGTCGGAGAGCAGCTGGCTCAGCGCTTGCGTGACCATCGGCCCCCGCCAGACCATCGGCTGCTCGGCATCGACCAGCAGGCCGATCGACATGGCGGCGACGCCGTGGCTGCGCAACGGCTCGATGTGCTTGCCGTCGGACGTGGCCGGGCGCTGTCCCACAAGTCCGAGCATCAGGGGCTGGCTCGGGCCGTAGATGTCGGCGTCGAGCAGACCTACGCGCGCACCCTGGGCCGCCCAGGCGAGAGCGAGATTCACCGCGACGGTCGATTTGCCGACGCCTCCCTTACCCGACGCCACCGCGATGATGTTCTTGACGCCGTGCAACGGCTTGAGCGGCCGCTGCACGGCGTGAGCGTGAATATCCGATTCGAGCCGTACGTCGAGCTCCACTGCGAGCCCCGACGCGCGCAAGTGCTCGCGCATCGCGGCCTCGAGCTCCCCCTGGTAACCCCCAACCGGGAAACCGTAACGGAGTGTTGCGAGTTGCCGCTCACCCGCCCGGGTGACCGTCACGGCGACTTGCGCAGCCGCGAGCGATTCCTCGAGATAGGGATCGACGTAACGTTCGAGCGCCGCCTGGACGGCGCTGTCTGAGGGCTGTGACATGGGGGGCGGTGCTAGGGGGTGATGGCGAAAGTGTAGTGGTTTGGAGCGCCATCCGCATGGGGCGAGCGGCCCGCGCGGGGTTGCGAAGCCCGTCGAGAGCGGCTGCCGAGCTATGTGGCATAATTCGTGCTTAGCCGGTAGCGGGAGGGTCGTTTTGCATATCGGCTCCGGGAAAGCTCGCGCGTTCCTCGCCGAGCCGGACTGGACCTGCGCCAAGGCGGATGGGCCGGGATGACTGCCAACAGCAAGGCTGAATGAGCTTGTTCACTAATCTGCGAGCCGAGCGGCTGATCGCCGAGATTAGGTCCGCGTCCGCTCCGGGCGACCCCGCCGCCGAGAAGGCCGGTGCGAAGCTGAAGGAGCTCGGCGCGGGCGTGATCGAACCGATCCTGTCGGCGCTGCCCGAGTCGGACAAGGCCGCGACGCTTGTCCTGGTCGATGTGCTGTCCGCGCTCGCGAATGCGAAGACCCTGCCGCAGCTCCTGCAGGGCCTCGTCGAGGGCAGCCCGCGAGTCGTCTCCGGCATCGCCTGGGCGCTCACGAGCAGCCGCGGCTATCCGCCTCATGCGCTGCTCGAGGCGCTCGCGCGCCCAGGCATCTCGAAGTCCGCCCTGCTCGAGGTCATCGCCGCGCACAAGAAGCGCTTCGGCGTACGCGAGCTGGTCAATGCCGCCTACGCCCAGGAGCCCAACGAGAAGGCGGCGCTGTTCCGCGTCATCGGCGACATCGCCGATGCCGAGGCGATTCCGGAGCTGCTCGGCCGCCTGCAGGGGAAGGACCCCATCGCCCGCGTTCACATCATCAACATCCTCGGGCGCTTCGCCACGCCCGAGGTGAACACCGCCGTGCAGGAGCAGCTCAAGGACCCGAGCAAGCTCATCCGCGGCGCCGCGCTCAGTGCCATGCAGCGATCGGAAGGCCCTATCGATGTCGAGCGGGTCTGCGCGCTGCTGCGCGACCCCGAGATGGATGTGCAGAACAAGGCCATCGACGTCGTCATCAAGGCTAACCATCCGGATACCGTGCGCTACCTCATCGATGTGCTGAAGGACGAGAACGAGTACGCGCGGCGCGCCGCGGTGGAGGTCTTGAACGAGGTCGGCAACGCGAAGTCGGTCAAGCATCTGCTCGAGGCACTGAAGGACAGCGACTGGTGGGTGCGCAGCCGCGCCGCCGATGCGCTCGGAAAGATCGGCGGCCCCAAGGTCATCGACGCCGTGCTCGCCCTGGTGCGGGACCCGGACGAGGACATCCGCCGCGCCGCGATCGAGATCCTGAACCAGACGAAGGACGAGCGCGCGGTCGATCACCTCATCCAGGCGACACACGATACGGACTGGTGGGTGAGCGAGCGCGCGGTCGATGCGCTCGCGGAGATCGGCAACAAGCGCGCGATGCCGCGGCTCTCCGAGATGCTCCGGGAGGGCAATGCCAAGGCGCTGCCCATCGTCGTGCGCGCTCTCGGGCGCATGGGCGATGCGAAGCTCGTGGACTCGATGCTGCCCCTGCTCGGCCGCGCGGAGCGCGAGGTCCGTATCGAGACGATGCAAGCCCTCGCCAAGCTGGCCGACGGCAAGCTGGCCGACCGGGTGCGCGCCGAGCTGCAGTCCCAGGTTGGCTCGCCGGACCAGACGATCGCGAGAATCGCCGCAGGCGCGCTCGCCGAGCTCGACAACCGCTCGACCGGCAGCCTCACGGCTGCGCCGCCCACGAGCTCCGGTACGATTCCGCCGGCGGCGGCCGGCGCGCGCGGTGCGCAAACGGCGGCGTCCTCCCGCACGCTCCTCATCTCGGACGGTACGCTCGCGCAGGCCTCCCGCCACGCGGATGAGCCGGGCAAGCTCGACATCTCGACGCTCAAGCCGGGCGACATCATCGAGGGCCGCTACAAGTACATCGACCGGATCGGCCGCGGCGCCTTCGGGACCGTGCTGCTGATGGAGGACACCGTGGTCGATGAGCGGCTGATCTTAAAGTTCCTGAACCCGAACGTCGCCCAAGACGAGGAGGTCATGAAGCGCTTCGTCCACGAGCTGCGCTATTCCCGCAAGATCACGCACAAGAACGTCATCCGCATCTACGACTTCCTCTACATCCAGGGCAACTACGCCATCTCGATGGAGTACTTCCCCTCCCACACGCTCTCCGGGGAGGTCGTGGGCGAGAAGCCCATGGAACTGAAGCGCGCGCTCGGCTTCGGCTGCGACATTGCGACGGGCATGACGGTTGCGCACCAGGTCGGCATCGTGCACCGGGACCTGAAGCCCGCGAACATCCTCATCAATCAGGAAAGCCTGCTCAAGATCGTCGATTTCGGCGTGGCCGCCGCCCAGCGCGAGGGCGACACGCAGCTCACGAAGACCGGCTACGTCATCGGCTCGCCGAAGTACATGGCTCCCGAGCAGATCCTCGGCAAGAAGGTGGATGAGCGCGCCGACATCTACGCGGTCGGCGTCATCCTCTACGAGATGCTGACCGGCGTGCCGCCGTACTCGCGTGGCGATCACATGTCCGTGATGTACCAGCACGTCCAGGGCAAGGCGCGACCGCCGCGCGACGCCAACCCGGCGCTGCCGCCTGAGCTGAGCGACCTCGTCGTGAAGACCATGGCCGTCGACAAGTCAAAGCGCTACCAGACGATGGAGGAGCTGCGGGTCGCGCTCGAGCGGTTCCTGTAGCCCGCACCCTGCAAGCCCGCTTTCGTGCGTTACGTCAAATTTCCGCGCCCAACCCGTTGATTTACCGGCCCGGAACGGGCACAAAACGGCCTGGGGGACCACCCTCCGACCCGCAAGGACCTCGAGGATCGCACCGTGGCGCGCATTGACGCGTTTCTGAAGCTCGGCATGCAGCAGGGCTGCTCCGACGTGCATCTCGCCGTCGGGGTGCCGCCGATGCTGCGCATGCACGGCGACCTGCTGCCCATCAAGTTCCGCGACTTGAGGAGCTCCGAGCTCGAGGGCTACATCGCCGAGATCCTTACGCGCTCTCTCAACGAGCAGTTCAACGGCGGCCACGACCTCGACTTCTCGTACGTCTCCACGGACGGGGGGCGCTTTCGCGTCAACGTCTATCGCAAGGAGACGGGCGTCGGTGCAACGTTCCGCACCATTCCATCCGAGGTCCCGACCCTCGAGAAGCTCAACCTGCCGCCGATCGTGACGAAGCTCTGCGATTACCACCAGGGCATGGTCCTCGTGACCGGATCGACCGGCACGGGCAAGTCCACCACGCTCGCCGCGATGATCGACCACCTCAATTCCACGCGCCGGCTCAACATCGTGAGCCTCGAGGATCCGATCGAGTTCGTCCATCGCAGCAAGCAGAGCCAGGTGATCCAGCGCGAGCTGCACACACACATCCCGAGCTTCGCGGAGGGCGTACGCGCCGCCATGCGCGAGGACCCGGACGTGATCCTGGTCGGCGAGCTGCGCGACGCGGAGACGATCTCCATGGCGATGACGGCCGCCGAGACCGGCCATCTCGTGCTCGGCACGCTGCACACGACGGGAGCGGTCAAGACGATCGACCGCATCATCGATGCGCTGCCGATGGAGGAGCGCGAGCAAACCAAGAGCTTCCTCGCGCAGAGCCTGCTCGCGGTCGTGACGCAGATCCTCGTGAAAACCGCCGATGCGCACGGGCGCAGGGCGGTCTGCGAGATCATGGTGATGACCCGGGCGATCGCCAAGCTCATCCAGAGCGATCAGACGCACCAGGTCCCGAGCCAGGTGCAGACCAGCCGCGACATGGGAATGCAGTTGCTCGACCAGGCACTCCTCGCCGCCATCACCGCCCGCGAGATCGACCCGGACGACGCGTACGCCTACGCAACCAACAAGAGCCTGTTCCAGAAATACGTGACCGACACGAGCGTGCTGCCGAAGCTCGAGGCCGGCCCCGTGCCCGCGGCGTCGGCCTGAAGGGGGAGCGCGGAATGGCCGTCATCGACGCCTTTCTCGCCGAAATCCTCGAGCGGCGCGGATCGGACTTGCACTTCATCGCGGGCGACCCGCCGCGCCTGCGCCTGTACGGCGACCTGCAGCAGCTGCGGCCGGAGAAGCTCGAGCCCCAGATGGTAAAGGATGCCCTGTACGAGATCATGCCCAAGGCCGCCACGGACCGCTTCGAGGCCCAGGACGGGGCCGACTTCGCCTACTCGTTCGGCGAGCGCGGCCGCTTCCGCGTCAATGTGCTGCGCCACCTCTGCGGCGTGGGCGCCGTGTTCCGCGCCATCCCGTCGAACGCCATGACGCTCGATGAGCTCAATCTCCCCGAGGCGGTGCGGCAGATGTGCCGCGCGAGCCAGGGTCTCATCCTGGTCACCGGCAAGACCGGCTCCGGCAAGTCGACGACGCTCGCGGCGATGATCGACGACATCAACACCCGCGTGAAGGGGCACATTCTCACGATCGAGGACCCCATAGAGTTCGTGCACCAGCGCAAGAGCTGCCTCGTGAGCCAGCGCGAGATCGGCGTGCATGCGAAGAGCTTCTCGACGGCGCTGCACTCGGCACTGCGCGAGGATCCCGACGTGATCCTCGTGGGCGAGCTGCGCGATCTCGAGACGATGGGCATCGCGGTCACGGCCGCGGAGATGGGCATCCTCGTCATGGGGACGCTGCATACCAACGGTGCCGCACAGACGGTCGACCGCATGATCAACGTGTTCCCATCGGAGAAGCAGTCCCACGTGCGCACGATGCTCTCCACATCGCTCCGCGGTGTGGTCTCGCAGCAGCTGCTGCAACGCCCCGACCGGCAGGGACGAGTCGCTGCGCTCGAGATCCTGGTGAACACCCCGGCGGCGTCGAACCTCATCCGCCAGGGCAAGCTCGACCAGCTCGAGAACATCATGCAGTCCGGCGCCCAGTTCGGCATGCGCACGATGGACAAGGCCATCCAGCAGCTGCTCGACCAGAAGCTCATCACGGGCAAAGAGGCCTACAAGAAGGCCATCAACAAGTCGCGGTTCGAGGGGCTGAAGGAACAGGGTTGAGCGAGCGCGGTGCGCCGCGCGGCGGGAGGCTGTCTCGGGCGGCGGGGTCACTGTAGACTCGCCGGATGTCCCGCACGCTCTTCGTCACGACGGCGCTGCCCTACGCGAACGGCCCGATTCACATCGGGCACATCATGGAGTACATCCAGGCCGATATCTGGGTGCGCTTTGAGCGGATGCAGGGCCACCAGGTCCATTTCATCGGCGCCGACGACGCGCACGGCGCCCCGATCATGCTCAAAGCGGAGTCCGAAGGGACCACGCCCCAGGCGCTCGTCGCGCGCATCGCCGCCGGGCGGGCGCAGTACCTGCGAGGCTTTCACCTGAGCTTCGATCACTGGTACACGACCGATTCTCCGGAGAACGTGCAGCTGTCTCAGGACGTCTATCGAAGGCTGAAGAAAGCGAACTTGATCGACTCGAAGCCCATCGAGCAGTTCTACGACCCCGTCAAGGGCATGTTCCTCGCCGACCGCTACATCAAGGGCGAGTGCCCCAACTGCCACGCGAAGGACCAGTACGCGGACGCCTGCGAAGTGTGCAGCATCGTGAACGCGCCGACGGATCTCATCCGTCCGTACTCGACGCTCACGGGCGCCGTTCCCGTCCTGAAGAGCTCGGAGCACCTGTTCTTCAGGCTGTCCGATCCTCGGTGCGTGAACTTCCTGCGCCAGTGGATCGATGAGCCGGGACGTCTGCAGCCGCAGGTCGCAAACAAGGCACGCGAATGGTTGAGAAGCGGGGGTGGAGTCGAGCTTGGAGACTGGGACATCTCGCGCGATGCACCCTACTTCGGCATTCCCATTCCCGATGCGCCGGGGAAGTACTTCTATGTCTGGCTGGATGCGCCCCTCGGCTATCTCGCCGCCCTGCAGAATTACTTCTCGAGCGGCAAGGCGCGGGCAAACGGCGAGGCTCGCAGCTACGAGGACTTCATCACCGCTCCCGACACGGAGCAGATCCACTTCATCGGCAAGGACATCATCTACTTCCACACGCTCTTCTGGCCGGCGATGCTGAAGTTTGCCGGGCCGCCCTACAAGATTCCCGACGACATTTATGTTCACGGCTTCATCACCGTCTTGGGCGAGAAGATGTCGAAGTCGCGCGGCACCGGCCTCGACCCGCTGCGCTATCTCGAGATCGGGATGAACCCGGAGTGGCTGCGCTACTACATCGCGGCCAAGCTGAATGGCAATGTCGAGGACATCGACTTCAACCCGGAGGATTTCACCGCGCGCGTCAACAGCGACATCGTGGGCAAGTACGTCAACATCGCGAGCCGCGCGGCGACGTTCATCACGCGGCAATTCGACGGAGAACTCAAGTACGGGGGCGATACCGGCAAGCTGGCGAAAGACGCTGCCGCAACGGCATTCCTCGCCGCGGAGAGCTACGAGTCGCGGGACTTCGGCAAGGCCATGCGCGACATCATGAGTGTCGCCGACCGGCTCAATCAGGATTTCGACGCGCGCAAGCCCTGGGTGCTCGCGCGAGATCCCTCCAAGCTCCCCGAGCTGCAGGACGTGTGCTCACGCGCGCTGCACGGCTTCAAGCTGCTCACGGTGTTGCTCGCCCCGGTGCTGCCGCAGCTCGCCGAGCGGGTGGCGAAGGAGCTGTTCGGGCTCGACCGGCCGTTCGAATGGGGCGACGCCGCGACGCTGCCCACGCGCATCCGCCCCTACTCGCATCTCACGACCCGCATCGACCCCAAGCAGGTAGCCGCACTGTTCGAGGCTGTCGAGAAGCCAGCCAAGCCGAGTAGCGATTCGCCCGCCACGATTGCCCCCGCAGGCGGCGCCGCGCATGCGAAGCCGGCGGCCATATCCACGCCCGCCGACGCCGCCGCACCCGCGCCGCTCTCCATCGACGAGTTCAAGCGGGTGGACCTGCGCATCGCGCGGATCGTGAGCGCCGAGCGCATCGAGGGCGCCGACAAGCTCTTGCGGCTCACGCTCGATCTCGGTGGCGAGACCCGCACGGTGTTCGCCGGCATCAAGTCTTCCTACGACCCTGCCGCGCTCGAGGGCCGGCTCACCGTCGTGGTCGCGAATCTCGCGCCGCGGAAGATGAAGTTCGGCGTCTCGCAAGGGATGGTGCTCGCGGCGAGCGGCGACGGGCCGGGCATCTACCTCCTCTCGCCCGACTCGGGCGCCGCGCCGGGCATGAGGGTGAGCTGAGCGTCCGCCGAGCTCGCCATGCCGACCGCCGATGAAATCGACGCCCTGCTGCCGCAGACGCAGTGCACGCGCTGCGGCTATGCCGGCTGCCGCCCGTACGCGGAGGCCATCGCGCGCGGCGAGGCCGAGATCAATCAGTGTCCGCCGGGCGGCGCCGCGACGATCGGCGCGCTCGCGCGCCTGCTCGGCCGCGAGACCCTGCCGCTCAATCCTGCAAACGGCGCCGAGGCGCCGCACCGACTCGCGCGGATCGACGAGAGCCGGTGCATCGGCTGTGCCAAGTGCCTGCCGCCGTGCCCGGTCGATGCCATCGTGGGCGCGCCGCGCCGTATGCACACGGTCCTCACGGAGCTCTGCACCGGCTGCGATCTCTGCGTCGCGCCCTGCCCGGTGGACTGCATCGAGATGGTGCCGGCGAGCGCCCTCACGGGCGTCCCGTCCTCCGCGCCACCGGCTGAGCTCAACCGCAGTCGATTCGTGGCGCACCGCGAGCGCATCGAGCGCCGCGCACGCGGGCGCGCCGCCGTGATCGCCGCGCGCAAGCGGAGCGCGCACACGGGTCGGCCGCCGGCATGAATCCGGCGCGCCGGCGGGCGATCTTCCGCAGGCTCCAGGCCGCGGACCCCGAGCCCACGACGGAGCTCGAGCACTCGACGCCTTTCGAGCTGCTGGTCGCCGTCGTGCTCTCGGCTCACACGACGGATCGGAGCGTGAACGCCGCGACTCGCAAGCTCTTTCCGGTCGCGAGCACGCCGCAGGCCCTGGTGGCGCTCGGCGTCGACGGACTGCGCCCCTACCTGAAGACCGTCGGGCTCTACAATGCCAAGGCCCGGAACGTGATCGGGCTCAGCCGCCTGCTCATCGAGCGGCACGGCGGACGGATCCCCTGCGCGCGCGAGGCTCTCGAGGCGCTACCCGGCGTCGGCCGCAAGACAGCGAGCGTCATCCTCAACATGGTCTGCGGCCAGCCGACGATCGCCGTGGACACGCACATCTTT
The DNA here is from genome assembly GCA_963849095.1 of uncultured Gammaproteobacteria bacterium. GTDB lineage: Bacteria > Pseudomonadota > Gammaproteobacteria > Steroidobacterales > Steroidobacteraceae > JASHUC01. The sequence continues at coordinate 224,578 of CAWKGA010000008.1, read as the reverse complement.
CGGGTCGCCAATCGCACCCGCCTCGCGCCGGGCAAGACCCCGCGCGCGGTCGAGGAGGCGCTACTTGCCGCAACCCCCGAGGCCTACGTCAAGAACGCCCACCACTGGCTGCTGCTGCACGGGCGCTATGTGTGCACGGCGCGGGGGCCGGCCTGTCCGCGCTGTATCATCGCGAGCCTGTGCGAGTATCCGCACAAGACGCCGCCGCGGGCCCTCGCGCGCTCGAATGCGCCGGCCGCGCATCGCCGGCGCGGGCCGGACACACGCTGACCGGACCCGCGCGCCGAGGAAGCTCATGCCGATCTTTGAAGGACTCCGCCGCGACGAGCTGCGTCGCGTCTATCTCGAAGCCTGGCGCAAGCTCAACGCGCGCGTGCCGCTCGAGCCTCTCGAGGCGCAGATCGCCGCGGTGATCGCGGAGCACCCGGAATACATCCCCTGGCTCGAGTCCGGCGAGGAGGCGCTGACGACCGACTTCACGCCGGAAGGCGGACGGGAGAACCCGTTCCTGCACATGGCGCTGCATCTCGCCATTCGCGAGCAGGTCGCGACCGACCGGCCGCAAGGCATTGCGCGCGTGCACCGCGAGCTGGCTCAGCGCCTCGGCGATGCGCACGCGGCGGAGCACGCCATGATCGAGCCCCTGGGGGAGGCGATCTGGGAAGCGCAGCGCGGCGGCGGCGTGCCGGATGAGACCGCGTATCTGCGGCGGCTCGAGCGGCTGCCGGGCCGCAAGCGGTCCTGATACCCGGCGCGGCGCCCGCAGTCCGCGTCCGCCTCGAAGGGGCCGGACCGCGCGCCGCACGGGACCCTGCAAGTCGGCTCCCGCCTCACTTCTTCGGCGTGTAAAGATCGGTCAGCGTCCCCTCGAAGGCATCCGCCGCAAAGGCGACCGTCTCCGAAAGGGTGGGGTGGGGATGGACGGTGAGGCCGATGTCGGCGGCGTCCGAGCCCATCTCGATGGCGAGCGCCACCTCACTCACGAGATCCCCAGCGTTCGGACCGACGATCCCGCCGCCGAGCAGGCGGTGCGTCGCGGGATCGAAGAGGAGCTTGGTGAACCCGTCATCGCGCCCGAGAGACAGCGAGCGCCCGCTCGCGGCCCACGGGAACAGCCCCTTCTGGTACGCGATGCCCTTGGCCCGCGCCTCCAGCTCGGTGAGTCCGGCCCAGGCTACTTCCGGATCCGTGTAGGCGACGGAGGGAATGACGCGCGCATCGAACGAGCTCTTGTGACCCGCGGCGACCTCCGCGGCCACCTTGCCCTCGTGCGAGGCCTTGTGCGCGAGCATCGGCGGCCCCGCGATATCCCCGATGGAGAAGATGTGCGGCACGTTGGTCCGCATCTGCTTGTCCGCGGGAATGTACCCTCGGTCGGTGACGGTGACGCCGGCCGCCTCCGCGCCGATCACCTTGCCGTTCGGCGTGCGCCCCACGGCGACCAGGACGCGATCGAACACCTGCGCCTCCGGCGCGCGGTCTCCCGCGAACTCGACTCGCAGGCCGTCGCGCCGGGTCTCGACGGCGGTGACCTTCGTCCCGAGGAGAATCTGCTCGTAGCGAGCGCGAATGCGCTTCTCGAGGGGCCGCACCAGATCCGGATCGCAGCCCGGCATGAGCTGCGGTGTCAGCTCGACGACGCTCACCCGCACACCGAGCGCGTCGTAGACGCAGGCCATTTCCAGCCCGATGATACCGCCGCCGACGACCAGCAACCGGCCGGTCCCGGGCAGCTCCAGCGCGTCCGTCGAATCGATGATGCGCGGATCGCTCGGCCAGCCGGGCAAGCGCACCGCCTCGGAGCCGGCCGCGATGATGCACTGCTCGAAGCGAATGCGCTCCGTGCCGCCCTCCCCCGTCACCGCGAGGACGTGGGGGCTCACGAACCGGCCGCTGCCCTGAACGACCTCCACCTTGCGCTGCTTCGCGAGCAGCTTCAGGCCTCCGGTGAGCTTCTTCACCACGCCGGACTTCCACCCTCGAAGCTTCTCCAGGTCGAGCGTGGGCTTGCCAAATGCGATGCCGTGAGCAGCCATCGCCTCGGCGTCCTCGATCACCTTCGCGGCGTGAAGCAGCGCCTTGGACGGTATGCAGCCGACGTTCAAGCAGACGCCGCCGAGCGCCGCCCAGCGCTCGACGAGGGTCACTCTCATGCCGAGATCCGCGGCGCGAAATGCCGCGGTATAGCCGCCCGGACCGGCGCCCAGCACCAGCAGTTGCACGTCGCGGTCCGCTCGCTGGTCCTCTGCCTCGCCGCGCAGTCTCGCTGCGCCGGGGAGGATGCCCATCCGAACGGTATCGCCGGGAGCCTCGGACACCGGGGCCAGGGCCGGGACCGCTGTCGGAGCCGCTGCCGAGGGCGCCGCCGGTCGTGACTCCGCAGTCGCCAGCCTCGCAATGACCGAGCCCTTCGAGATCTTGTCGCCCTTCTTCACCAGCACCTCGGTGACCGTCCCCGCGGCGGTGGAGGGCACATCCATCGACGCCTTCTCCGTCTCGAGCGTGATGAGGGGCGTGTCCACCTCGATCGCATCCCCGGGACGCACCAGCACGTCGACGACGGGCACCTCGGTGAAATTGCCGAGATCGGGAACGACGAGGTCGATCGAGCTCATCGAGGAATTTCCATGGGTGCGGGTCGATGGGGGAGCGTGGACACTCTTGAGGGCATCGGTGCGCTTCAGGGCACGGCCTCGACGAGGCCGCGAGCATCCGCCAGCGTGCGGGCGAGGAACGTTGTGACACGCACGGCGAGCGCGCCGTCGATCACTCGATGATCGTAAGAGAGCGAAAGCGGCAGCATGAGCCGCGGCACGAAGGCGCCCTCGACGTACACGGGACGCATGGCCGCGCGCGAGACCCCGAGAATCGCGACCTCCGGTGCGTTGATGATGGGCGTGAACGCCGTTCCGCCGATGCCGCCGAGGCTCGAGACGGTGAAGCAGCCTCCCTGCATCTGCGCAAGAGTCAGTGTCCCCGCGCGCGCCTTCTCGGCAAGCTCTCCCGCTACGCGTGCAAGCTCGTAGACGTCCTTGCGGTCGGCGTCGCGCACGACCGGGACAAGGAGGCCGTTCGGCGTATCCGCCGCGAAGCCGATGTGCACGTACTTGCGGAAGATCAGGCTCTCGCCGCTCGCATCTAGCGAGGAATTGAGCTGCGGGAACTGCTGCAGCGCCTTCACGCACGCGCGCAGGACGAAGGCGAGCGGCGTGAGCTTGATGCCCAGCCGAGACGCCTTGTCTTTGAGCTCGGCGCGCACCACCTCGAGCTCGGTGATGTCCGCCTCGTCGAACTGGGTGACGTGCGGAATGTTCACCCAGCTCGCGTGCAACCGCGCGCCCGAGATGCGCTGAATGCGCGAGAGGGGCTTCGATTCCGTCGGACCGAACTGAGCGAAGTCCACGACCGGAACGCTGGGCAGCCCGCCGCCTCTCGCGCCCACCGCACCCGGGCCGCCGGAGCCGGCCGCACCGCGTCCGGCGCCCGCTTCCGTCAGCACCTTCTTGACGAAAGCCTTCACATCGTCCTGGGTGATGCGTTGCTTGAAACCCGTCCCGCTCACCGAGCCGAGATCGACGCCGAGCTCCCGCGCGAGCTTGCGGACCGACGGACTCGCATGCGCATGGGAGAATCCGGCCTCGTCCACCGGTGGGGCCGCGCGGCCAGGCGATGCGGCCGCCGGCGCCTGCGCTCGGGCAGGTGCGGGCGCAGGTGCTGGTGCTGGTGCCACAGACGGTCGCGGCGGCTGGGAGACGGCGGGAGCCGGCGGCTCCGCCGGACCGGCCTTTGCAGCGGGCTCTACTGCCTCCTCCGATCGAACGGCGACCAAGACATCGCCCGCATTGACGCGTCCGCCCTTGGTCACCACCACCCGCTCCACGACGCCGCCCACGGTCGACGGCACGTCCATGGTGGCCTTCTCCGTCTCGAGCGTGAGAAGCGGAGTCTCCGGCTCGATCGTATCGCCGGGCTTGACGAGGACGTCGATGACGGTCACATCTTTGAAGCTGCCCATGTCGGGCACTCGCACATCGATGACGCGACTCACGGTGGGTCTCGTTTGCTCAGGTCGGAAGAGACAAGGGCCCTGGCACCTTCAAGCCAGGCGTGGACTCGGCTTCGCGGGATCGATTCCGTACGCGGCGATCGCCTTGGCGACGGTCGCGCGATCGATCTTGCCCTCCTCGGCGAGCGCCTTAAGCGTGGTGACCACGATGAAGTGGCGGTCGACCTCGAAGTGCTTGCGCAGCGCAGCGCGCGAGTCCGAGCGGCCGTAGCCGTCTGTGCCGAGCGTGACGTAGCGGGCGCCGATCCACTGTCGGATCTGGTCGGGAACGTTGCGCACGTAGTCGGTCGCCGCGACGACGGGACCCTCGCACTTCTCGAGGCTCTGCTGCACGTACGGGACGCGCGGCGGCTCCTCGGGATGGAGGATGCTCCAGCGCTCGCAATCGATCGCCTCGCGGCGCAGCTCGCTGAAGCTCGTCACGGAGAACACGTCCGCGGGCACGCCGTAGTCGGCCTCCAGCAGCTGTGCGGCCGCGAGGCACTCGCGCAGGATCGTGCCGGACCCGAGGAGCGTCGCGCGCACGCGGCCGCGGCCCCCGCTCTTCAGCGGATAGATCCCCTTCAGGATGCCTGCCTCGACGCCCGGCGGCATCGCCGGCTGGGCATAGTTCTCATTCATGCAGGTGATGTAGTAGAAAACCTTCTCTTGCTCCACGTACATGCGGCGCAGCCCGTCGTGGACGATGACGGCGAGCTCGTAAGCGTAGGCCGGATCGTACGACACGCAGTTCGGCACCGTGGTCGAGACCAGCTGGCTGTGGCCGTCCTGGTGCTGCAGGCCTTCTCCGGCGAGCGTCGTGCGGCCCGCCGTCGCGCCCATCAGGAACCCGCGCGCCTGGCTGTCGCCCGCCGCCCAGATGAAATCGCCCACGCGCTGGAAGCCGAACATCGAGTAGAAGACGTAGAACGGCACCATGTTGACGCCGTGGTTGGCGTACGCGGTGCCCGCCGCGATCCACGAGCAGAGCGACCCCGCCTCGTTGATCCCCTCCTCGAGCATCTGGCCCTTCTTGTCCTCGCGATAGGACATCAGCGTCTCGGCGTCCTGCGGAGTGTAGAGCTGCCCGACGGAGGAGTAGATGCCGATCTGCCGGAACAAGCCCTCCATGCCGAAGGTGCGCGCCTCGTCCGGCACTATGGGCACGATGTACTTGCCGATGCTCTTGTCCTTCAGCAGGATCGTGAGCACGCGCACGAAGGCCATCGTGGTGGAGATCTCGCGGTCGCCCGTCCCCTCGAGCACCGGCTGGAAGGCTTCGAGCGGCGGCAGCTCGAGCGGCGGCGCCTGGATCTGCCGCACGGGCAGATAACCGCCCAGGTTGCGGCGGTGCGCTCGCAGGTACCGTCCCTCCTCCGAGTCCTCCGCCGGCTTGCGGAACGGCACGCTCGTCAAGTCCTCGTCCGAGACCGGAATGTTGAAGCGGTCGCGGAACGTACGGAGCGTGTCGACGTCGAGCTTCTTCTGCTGGTGCGCGATCATCTGGCCCTCGCCGCCCTTGCCGAGCCCGAAGCCCTTCACGGTCTTCGCGAGGATCACGGTCGGCTGGCCCTTGTGGGCGCAGGCCGCCCAGTACGCGGCGTAGACCTTGCGCGCATCGTGCCCACCCCGGTTCAGGCGCCAGATGTCCTCGTCGGACATGTTGGCGACCATGGCCTTGAGCTCCGGGTACTTGCCGAAGAAATGCTCCCGCGTGTAGGCGCCGCCCTTCGCCTTGAAGTTCTGGTACTCACCGTCGACGCATTCTTCCATCACTTTGGGCAGCAGGCCCTTGTCGTCCCGCGCGAAGAGCGGATCCCATCTCGAGCCCCAGAGCACCTTGATGACGTTCCAGCCCGCGCCGAGGAACGCAGCCTCGAGCTCCTGGATGATCTTGCCGTTGCCGCGCACCGGACCATCGAGCCGCTGCAGGTTGCAATTGATGACGAAGATGAGGTTGTCGAGCTGCTCGCGCACCGGCATCGTGAGCGCGCCCATGGATTCGGGCTCGTCCATCTCACCGTCGCCGAGGAAGCACCACACCTTGCGGTCCGAGGGCTGCGCGAGTCCGCGGTGCTCCAGGTAGCGGATGAAGCGCGCCTGGAAGATCGCCTGCATCGCCCCGAGGCCCATCGACACGGTGGGGAACTGCCAGAAATTCGGCATGAGCCAGGGGTGCGGATAGGAGGACAGTCCCTTCCCGCCCGCCTCCTGGCGGAAATGGTGCAGTTGCTCCTCGGTGAGGCGTCCCTCGAGGTAGGCACGCGCGTAGATTCCGGGCGAGGAGTGCCCCTGGAAGAAGACGAGATCACCGGGGTGCTGCTGCGACGGGGCGCGCCAGAAGTGGTTGAAGCCGACCTCGTAGAGCGTCGCGGAGGATGCGTAGCTCGAGAGGTGTCCGCCGTACTCCGAGGAAATGCGGTTCGCCGCGACGACCATCGCGAGAGCGTTCCAGCGCAGGTAGGCTTCCAGGCGCCGCTCGACCGCGCGATCGCCGGGATAGTCGCGCTCCTGGCCGGGAGAGATGGTATTGACGTAGGCCGTGTTCGGCTTGAACGGCAGATAGGCGCCGGAGCGGCGGGTGTAGTCGATGAGACGCTCGAGCAGGAAGTGCGCACGCTCAGAACCATGCACCTTGAGTACGGAGTCCATCGACTCGAGCCACTCCTGCGTCTCGACGGGATCGAGATCTTGAAGTTTCGGCAGTTCAGTCATGAGGGAAGCCACTCAACCAGGCCGCCGCCGATCCCGATCGGACTTGAGCGCGGCGGGCGCGCGCGGCTGCTGTGCTAGGATGCGGAAAGCTAATCCGCGTGAAATCGTATCGTCCGAACAAAGCCCACCCATGATCCGGATTTCACTGCCGACGGTCAAGCAACCGAGCCGTGAGCGTGCGTGGTGCCCGCAGTGCAGCCACGCCGTCCGCGAATGATGTCGGCCCTGTCCCTGCCCCCACTGCCGAGGTCTCCCGGCGTGGCGCATCGCGGGCATTTGAGCGAGCGCGCCGCGGCCGATCTCGACGCGATACTCACGATTCTACCGGAAGAGGCCGACGACGCGCTCCTTGCTCGTCTGCCGCACGGCGAGCGCTGGCGCAGGCTCCGCGCCCTTCCCATCCCCGCGGGCGGAGCGGTGCGCAGCGCGACGCTCGCGAATGCCCGCGAGACCCGGGCGGTGCTCGGCGTCCTGCCGCGAGGCGCGAGCGCCTTCGAGACTCGGGCACTCGCGGGCCGTATGCTAAAGGAGGCCGACTCCCGCGAGCCCGAACGGCTCGCGCTCGCCGCGCCCGCGCGAAACGGCGCCGCCGGTGCGCTCGGCGCTCTGCTCTCTGCCGCTCTCGCCCACGCATTCGAGCTGCCCGCCTTCCGTAAGCCGTCCCCGGCGCGGCGTAGACTCCGCCGCATCGAGCTGGTCGACGGCGCACGCATCGATCTGCCTTATATCGAAGCGGCTGCGAGCGGCAACAATATCGCCCGCTTTCTCACCACCCTGCCGCCCAACGTGCTCGATGCGCGCTCGTACCGTCGCTTCATCGCCGCGCTCGCGCGCAAGCACCGCCTCGCAGCACGGTGGCTCGGCGAGCCGGCCCTCGAGCGCCTCGGCGCCGGCGCCTTTCTCGCCGTGTCGCGCGGCAACGCCGAGCGAACGGCCGGGATCGCTCATCTCGCCTACCGGCCCGGCCGGCGGCGCGGGCCTCCGGATGTGGCGCTCGTCGGCAAGGGGATTCTGTTCGACACCGGCGGCACCAACTTGAAGCCGCACCGCGCGATGCTCGACATGCACACCGACATGGCGGGCAGCGCCGTGGCGCTCGCGACGCTCGCCGCGCTCTCCCGGTTGCGCGCGCCGCTCGCGGCGGACGCCTGGATCGCCGTCACCGAGAACTCGATCGGCCCGCGCGCATATCGGCCGCAGGAGGTGGTGCGCGCAGCGAACGGCACGACCATCCAGGTGATCCACACGGATGCCGAGGGGCGCATGGTGCTCGCCGATGCGCTCGCGCTCGCGGGCCGCACGCGGCCGCGCCTGATGATCGACTTCGGAACCCTCACCGGGACGTGCGTATACGCGCTCACGGAGCGGATGAGCGGTGTGTTCACGAACGAGCCCCGCCTCGCGGAGACGCTGGCCGCGGCGGGTCGCGCGAGCGGCGAGCGGGTGTGGAATTTTCCGCTCGACGCCGATTACGACTCCGACCTCGAGAGCAAGGTCGCCGATGTCCTGCAGTGCTCGCCCGAGGCGAAAGGCGACCACATCCTCGCGGCGCGGTTCTTGAGCCGATTCGTGCCCGCGGGTGTTCCCTGGGTGCACATGGATCTCTCCTCCGCGGTGCGCTCCGGGGGTCTCGGGGACATCCGTACCGATGTGACGGGCTTCGGTGTACGGTATGCGCTCGAGCTGATCCTGAAGACTCGCGTGCTCGATACGCTCAAGTCGCCGCAATGAGCAAACGCCAAGCAAGCGCATTGAAGCTGCGGCGCCCGGACGACTGGCATCTGCATCTGCGCGACGGTGAGCCGATGCGCGCGGTGCTGCCCTTCACGACCACGAGGTTCGCCCGCGCGATCGTCATGCCCAACCTGCAGCCTCCCGTCACCACGACGGAGCTTGCGCTCGCCTATCGCGGTCGAATCTGCTCGAGCCTTCCCGGCGGCTCAGCGTTCCAGCCGCTCATGACGCTCTACCTCACCGACCGGACCGCTCCCACGGAGGTGGACCGTGCGCGCGACAGCGGGCGCATCTTCGGCTTGAAGCTGTACCCGGCGGGTGCGACGACCCACTCGGAGTCGGGAGTCACTGATGTGCGGCGGATCGATCCGGTGCTCGAGCGCATGAGCGAGGCGCGGATGGTGCTGCAGGTCCACGGCGAGGTGACGGAGGCCGCCACGGACATCTTCGACCGGGAAGCGCGCTTCATCGATGAGGTGCTCGCGCCGCTCGCGCACCGCCACCCGCGGCTGCGCATCGTCCTGGAGCACATCACCACGGCCCGCGCCGTCGACTTCGTGCGCGCCGCGCGGCCGGGGATCGCCGCAACGATCACACCGCAGCATCTGCTGCTCGACCGCAACGCGCTCTTCACCGGCGGCATCCGCCCGCATCATTTCTGCCTCCCCGTGCTCAAGACCTCGGCCGATCGGGCGGCGCTCGTCGCAGCGGCCGTGAGCGGCGATGCGCGGTTCTTCCTCGGCACCGACAGCGCGCCTCACGCGCGAAGCGCGAAGGAGTCGGCATGCGGCTGCGCGGGAATCTTCAGCGCCCACGCCGCCATCGAGCTTTATGCGGAGGTCTTCGAGACCGCGGGCCGGCTCGAGGCGCTGCAGGGCTTTGCGTCGGAATTCGGCGCCGATTTCTACGGGCTGCCGCGCAACACAGAGGAGATCACCCTCCGCAGAGAACCGTGGAGAGTGCCGGAAACTTACCCGTTCGGGCCCGAGGAGCTCGTGCCGCTGCGGGCCGGTGAGACCGTGGCCTGGCGGATGGCCGCATGAGCGAGATACCCGCGAACATCGCCACCGCACGGCCGGCGCCGGGCCCGATCATGGCACACCGATTCCGGGGCTTCCTTCCCGTCGTCATCGACGTGGAGACCGGCGGGTTCCATGCCGCCACCGATGCGCTGCTCGAGATCGCGGCGGTCCTCATCGACATGGACGCGAGCGGCGTGCTCAAGCGCGGCGCGACCGTGAGCTATCACGTGCAGCCGTTCCCGGGAGCGCGCCTCGATGCCGCCGCGCTCAGCGTGAACGGCATCGATCCGTTCCATCCCCTGCGCCCGGCGCTCCCGGAGCGCGACGCCCTCCTCAGAGTCTTCCGCGAGGTGCGCCATGCGGCGCGCGCCTACGACTGCCGGCGCGCCATCCTGGTCGGGCACAACGCGGCGTTCGACCTCGGATTCGTGAACGCCGCCGCCGCGCGGGGGGAGGTGAAGCGCAATCCCTTCCACCCCTTCTCCTGCTTCGACACCGCGACGCTCGCCGGCGCCGCCCTCGGGCAGACGGTGCTCGCCAAAGCGGTCACCGTCGCCGGCATCGACTGGGACGCGAGCCAGGCGCACTCGGCTGTCTACGACGCGGAGCGGACAGCGGATCTGTTCTGCCACGTCTGCAACAAGATGGGGGAGAGCTACTCGCAGGCGCAACGGCGGGCGTGCGCGCTCGGCTGGCTGCGGGCGCCGACCGAGCCGCTCGAGGAGGACGACCCTAAATTGGAATCGTGACCGGGGGGCGCTTACGCCGTGACGGCGCCTGCTTCCGCGAGAAGCTTCTTGAGCTCACCGCTCCGATACATCTCGAGCGCGATGTCGCAGCCCCCCAGGAGCTCCCCGTTCACGTAGAGCTGCGGATAGGTGGGCCAGTTGGAGTAATGCTTGAGCGCCTCGCGCAGCTCGGGATCCTCGAAAATGTCGACGGTCTTGAACTGCGCTCCGCACGCGCGCAGAGCCGCGACGGCCTGGGCCGAGAAGCCGCATTGCGGGAAATCCGGCGTGCCTTTCATGAAGAGCACCACCGGCCCCGACGAAAGCTGGGCCTTGATACGATCCTCGACGTCCATCTGTGTTCTCCTGTCTCGGGCTGCGCGGTAGCGCGACCCGGACCCGCTCATACCAGAATACAGCCGGTCCGGCACCGCCGTTGAATTATGGGGGGGCCTGGCCTATTCTTCAAACTCGGCAACGCTTCCGCTCGAGCTTGGGCGCTGCAGCGCTCGCGGGGCGAACGGAGCACTGACATGGATACCACCAGCCGTCTTCACGTTCCACCGGATATCAGCCTGCAGGTCTCGGCGGCGCTGCGGGAGGATGTCGGCAGCGGAGATGCAACGGCAAGCCTGGTGCCGGAGGCCGAGCTCGTCCGGGGCGAGGTCGTCACTCGCGAGGAGGCCATCCTCTGCGGCGCGCCCTGGGTCGTCGAGGTGTTCCGCCAGCTCGATCCGCGGATCGCGCTCACCTGGCTCACCGAGGATGGCGAGCGGATCCGGGCCGGCGAGACCGTGCTGCGCGTGGAGGGCCCCGCGCGCCCCGTTCTCACCGGCGAGCGCACGGCGCTCAACTTCCTGCAGCTGCTGTCCGGCGTGGCGACGGCCGCACGGCGCTTCGTGGATGCCGTCGCGGGCACCGGCTGCACGGTCCTCGACACCCGCAAGACTCTTCCGGGTCTGCGCACCGCTCAGAAATACGCCGTGCGTTGCGGCTGCGCCCGCAACCATCGCATGGGCCTCCACGACATGATCCTCGTGAAGGAGAACCACATTGCGGCGGCCGGCTCGCTCTCGGCAGCCGTCGCCGCGGCTCGGCGGCTCGGCGGCCCGCTGCGGGTGGAGGTCGAGGTCGAATCGTTGAGCGAGCTCGAGGAGGCGCTCACGGCGGGGCCCGATATCGTCCTGCTCGATGACTTCGGCCTCGCCGACCTGCGCGCCGCCGTGACGCGCGTGCGCGAGTCGCGCGCGCCGATCAAGCTCGAGGCCTCCGGCAGCGTCACCCTCGAGACGGTGCGGGCCATCGCCGAGACCGGCGTGGACTACGTCTCCGTGGGCGGCCTGACCAAGCACGTGCGCGCCGTGGACCTCTCGATGCGGCTCGAGTTCTCGGGACGCTAGACGCCGCCTGGGAGCCCCTGAGGGCGCGCTACGCGACGGCCGACTTGAGCACGCGCTGCGGCTGCGCGACGCCGTAGCCTTGCGCGTAGTCGACGCCGAGACTCGTCAGCATCTGGATGATCTCGGCGTTCTCGGCGAACTCGGCGACGGTCTGCTTGCCGGTCAGGTGCCCGATCTCGTTGATGGAGCGCACCATCTCCCGGTCGATGGGATCGCGCAGGATCTCGCGCACGAAGCTGCCGTCGATCTTGAGGAAGTCCACGGGGAAGTGCTTCAGGTACCCGAACGAGGAGAGCCCCCGGCCGAAGTCATCGAGCGCGAACTTGCAGCCGAGCTCCTTCAAGGCCTGGATGAAGCGGTTCGCCTGCGAGAAGGAGGCGACGGCGGCGGTCTCCGTGATCTCGAAGCAGATCTTCGAGGCGTCGAGCCCGCTGCGGTGGAACTGGTCGATGACGAACGGCAGGAACTTGTCGTCCCCGAGGCTCTGGCCGGAGAGGTTGATCGAGCAGAGCTTCAACCTCTCGCGCTCGTCCGCCTCGGAGACGAGCCACCGGAACGCGTTCTCGATGACCCAGCGGTCGATGGCCGGCGTGATCGCGTAGCGCTCCGCCGCCGCGATGAAGCTCTCGGGGGAGACGATGCGCCCGTTCTCATCGCGCAGGCGCAGCAGCAGCTCGTAGTGCGCCCCTGTCTCGACGCGCTGCAGCGGCTGGATCTGCATGCGGTAGAGCTCGAAGCGGTCCTCCTCGAGTGCGGCGTTGATGCGCGCAGCCCACTGCATCTCGCGGCGGCGCCGCATCAGCTCGACGTCGTTCTCCGCAAAGCTATGGACGCGGTTGCGGCCGGCTTCCTTGGCCGCGGCGCAGGCGCTATCCGCCGCCGAGAGAATCGAGGCGACATCCTCGTTGTCGGCCGAGATCGGGACGACTCCGACGCTCGCCCCGAGTCGAAACACCCGGTCCTCCCAGGTGAAGCGAAAGTTGCGCACGGCCTCGCGGAGCAGCTCCGCGAGGCGCAGCGCCTCATCGAGCGAGCAGCTCTCGAGGAGGATCCCGAACTCATCCCCGCCGAGCCTCGAGAGCGTATCGCGCCAGCGGACCTTGCTCTTCAGGAGCGCTCCGACCTGCCCGAGGAGCGCATCGCCCGCGCTGTGCCCGCAGGTGTCGTTGATGATCTTGAACTGATCGATGTCGAGATAGCAGAGCGCGAAGGACCCCTCGCGCGCCTTGGCGCTCTTCAAGGCCCGCTCGATGCGGCTCTCGAGCTCGCGCCGGTTGACGAGCCCCGTCAGCAGGTCGTGGCTCGCGTGGTAGGAGAGCCGGCGGTTGAGCTCGCGCGACTCGCTCACGTCGTGGAAGACGAGCACGCCGCCGCCCACGTGCCCCTGTCCGTCGCGGATGGGAGCGGCCGTCGCCTCCACGTACAGCTCGTTGCCGTCGCGGCGGATGAGCAGCATCGGCCGCACCGACTTGATGGGCCGGACGCGGCGGATGGAGACGGAGAGCGGGTTCTCGAGCGGCTCGCAGGTCTCCTCGTGGAAGGCGCGAAAGATCTCCTCGACCGGACGGCCCATCGCGTCCTCGAGGCGCCACCCGGTGAGCTCCGCGGCGACCGGATTGATGTAGTCGATCACCGAGCTCGCATCGGTCGTGATCACGCCGTCTCCGATCGATTGCAGCGTGATCTGCGCGCTCTCCTTCTCGCGGAACAGCGCGTCCTCGTAGATCTTGCGCTCCGTGATGTCGAGCTCCACCCCGACGAGACGCAGCAGGCGCCCATGAGCGTCCACCCGGGCCTGGGCGCGGCTCTGCACCCAGCGCCACTCGCCGCTGCGGTGGCGCATGCGGTGTACGCTCTCGAAGATCGGGGTTTTGCCCGCGACGTGATCGCGGATCGCCGCCTGCACGCGCGTCAAGTCGTCGGGATGAACCAGATTGCGCCAGTCGGGCGAATCGCGCAGCTCGTCCTCGCCGTAGCCGAGCATCGCCTTCCAGCGCGGGGAGAAGTAGACCTCGTTGCGCTCCACGTCGAGGTCCCACAGTCCATCGTTGGCGACCGCCTGTGAGCGGCTCACGCGCTCCTCGAGCCTCGCGAGCCGGTGTCCGAGCCGCAGCCGCTCGAGACCCGTGCCGAGGCTCGTTCCGAGGAGCTTCAGCAGCAGCTGCAGGTTCACGTCCCAGGGTCCGCGAGGCTGGACGCGCGCGAGCGCGAGAATACCGGTCGGCTCGCTCTCGCGGCCGAAGGCGACGAACAGGATCGAGCCGAGCTGCAGCTCGGAGCAGCGCCGGGCCTCGGCGAGCTGGTCGTGGCGGGGCGCGGCGCTGTCGCGCAGCTCCGAGAGCTTGAGGTGCCCGAGGCGCGACTCGAGCCAGGGATAGCTCGAGATGGGCTCTCCCTGCAGGCCTTCGGGCTGGCAGGGGGCGAATCCGCGCCGCGCGACATGGATCTCGCCGAAGCGCCGGTCGGCGCCGATCAGCGCGACGAACGCGCAGTCGCTCGCCGTGAGCTCCGCCAGGGCCTCGAGGCTGCGGCGGATGCACTCATCCGAGGAGTCCCGGCTGAGATTCTGCAGGTCCACCGCGATCTTGGTGCATTCGACATCGATTCCGAGGACCGCCGGCGTCGATCGTCCCCACGCCTCCGGGGAGAAGACGTCCGAAGCTGTAAGCTCCGCTGGTGTTTCCGGCGGCAAGCTCGACATCGCGAGTTATCCCCCTCTCTGAAGTAAGACCCAGGACGGTCAAGTGTTACAGAGTCCGGCAACGCCCGCGGCGACGTGCGTCATGGGCTCGACCGGCCTCGCACGGACAATTCTCGCATACTAAATCAGGAATACAAGCTAACATGCTGTTCAGGCTCGATTTTAGATTCAGGAGGGCGCGCCGCACCGCTCATTGCAGCGCGGCCCGGGCGACCCCGTACAGCCGCTTGAGCTCCAGCTCCATCTCCCCCTGCAACCTCTCGAGGCCCGCGGCATCGGTCACCCGCGGAACGTAGCGGGGCGGGCCGATGGCGATGACGATTCGCGAGAGGGGGGCGGGGATCACGAACTTGTCCCACTTCACGAGCCAGGCGCGCGAGGCGGCATAGGCCATCGGCAGCATCGGGCGTCCCGACATCTGAGCGAGCAGGATGGCGCCGGGCTTGAACTTGAAGCGGGGGCCGCGCGGTCCGTCGGGCGTGATCACCGGCGAGACGTTCTCCTTGACGAGCGCGTGATAGTAGTCGCGCAGCGCCCGGGCGCCCGTATGGGTCGAGGAGCCGCGGATGACTGCGGCGCCGATCCGCTTCACCATCATCGCGCCGAGCTCGCCGTCCACGGACGGGCTCACGAGCCACCCGACCGGGAGCCCCCGCGAGCGCTGCTCGAGCAGGAGCTTCCCGCAAAACAGCTGGTGCTGGTGCCAGTAGCAGGGTATGAGAGAGGGGCCGCGCGCGAGCGCCTCGTCGAGGTGGTGAGCGCCCTCGACTCGCACCACACGGCACGCGAGCCACCAGCCCCGGATCGTCGCGATGGCGAGCGGAACGGCCACGCGATAGAGGATCCGCCGGGCCGCCGTCATGCGGCGGCCGGAGCGCGTGCTCTTACGATACAGCGTGTTGCGCAACCCGCTGTCCGGGCCGTGATCACTCATGCGGCACGCCGCGCGCTGCGGCGGGACACGAGTGCGAAGCGCTTCCGGTAAGATGCCCCCATTCCGTCATCATCCACGTGCTGCATGACCGCGACCGAGCCGGCTCCCCACCAGCCGCCCGAGGCCGAGACCCCGTTCGACATCGGCTCCACCGAGGACTCGCTGGAGCGGATGGCCGAGCTCTACGCCCGCCTCGGCGACATTTACCGGGTCTATGCCCCCGGCCGCAAGTCCTACACCTACGTCGTCAATCACCCCGACGACGTGAAGCGCGTGCTCGTCGCCAACCACCGCAACTATACCAAGGGAATCGGGCTCGACCGCGTCAAGATCCTGCTCGGCAACGGCATCATGACGAGCGAGGGCGAGCTGTGGCGGCGCCAGCGGTACATGATGCAGCCGCTGTTCCACCGCCGCGTGATCACCGAGTTCGCCCGCGTGATCGGCGAGGCGAACGACCGCTTCATCGAGCGCTGGGAGACCCTGTGCCAGCGCGGCGAGCGGGTGAACGTCACTGACGAGATGAGCGAGCTCACGCTCGACGTCGTCCTGCGCTCGATCTTCGGCAGCGACCTCGAGCGGCTCTCGCAGGAGCTCGGCGGCAATCCGTTCGAGGTCGTGACCCGCGAGCAGGCGCGCAACCTGCAGTTCGCCTACAAGTTCCGCTCGCTCGCCAAGCACGTGTCCGGCCTGATCCGCCGGCGCCGCGAAGGAGAGGAGGAGCACCCGGACTACATCGGGATGCTCATGAGCGCCCGGGACAAGGAGACGGGCGAGGCGATGAGCGAGCGGCAGCTGATCGACGAGATCATGACGCTCGTCGTCGCCGGCCACGAGACGACGGCGAGCGGCCTCAACTGGGCCTGGTACCTGCTGTCTGAGCATCCTGCGGTCGATGCGCGCCTCCACGCCGAGGTGAGCGCCGCTCCCGAGATGCCCGCCCCGAGCCTCGCCGAGATGGAGGCGCTCGCCTACACCCAGCAGGTGGTCAACGAGACCCTGCGCCTCTATCCGCCCGGCTGGCTGCTCTCGCGGCGCGCCGTCGGGCCCGACGTGCTGGCCGGATACGACATCCCCGCGGGCACGGACATTCTGCTCTGCTTGTACCTGCTGCACCGGCACCCGAAGTACTGGAAAGACCCCGAGGCCTTTCGGCCGGAGCGCTTCGCGCCGGACCACGACGCCGAGCGGCCGCGCTTCGCCTACATGCCCTTCGCCGCGGGCCCGCGGCATTGCATCGGCGAGACGTTCGCGCTTTACGAGATGCTCGTGCACCTGTACAAGGTCGCGCGGCGCTACCGGCTGGTCCGCGACTCGGACGAGCCCATCGCGCTCGAGGCCCAGATCAACCTCCGCACCCGCAAGCCGCTCTACATGAGGCTGGAACGCCGCTAATGCTCAGTGCCGCAACGCTCCCCGAGCTCATCGAGGCCAACCGCAAATTTCCGCGCACCGTCACCTATCTCGATGGGGAGAGCAGCGAGCGCGCCGTCGCATACGCTGAGCTGTACGAGCGCGCCCTCGGGATCCTGCATCATCTGCAGCGCCTCGGCGCGAAGCGCGGCGACAAGCTCATTCTGGTCCTCAACGACAACGAGCAGTTCATCGACGCCTTCTGGGCCGCGATCCTCGGCGGCATCGTGCCGGTGCCGGTCGCGGTCGGCTTGAGCGATGAGCATCGCCGCAAGCTCCTGCGCATCGCACGCAAGCTCGGCACCCCGTTCCTCTACTCGGACCGACGCTCGATCGAGCGCATCGGCGCCGTTGCCGCGGCGGCCGGCGAGCGGACCGCGTTCGACGAGCTCGCGCGCCGCGCCTTCCTCGTCGATCAGCTCGACGACATCTCGCGCGCCGGCAAGCCCGCCCGCGCCGAGCCGGACGACATCGCTTTCATCCAGTTCTCCTCCGGCTCGACGAGCGAGCCGAAGGGCGTCGTGCTCACGCATCGCAACATCCTTGCGAACGCCCGCGGAGTCACCGAGGTGTGCCGCTTCACCGAGGACGACGTGAGCTTGTCGTGGATGCCGCTGACGCACGACATGGGGCTCATCGGCTTCTTCATCTACATGTTCGCGAACCGCATCCACGTGCACCTCATGCCCACGGAGCTGTTCGTGCGCCGGCCCCTGCTCTGGCTCACGCTCGCCTCTCGCAAGCGCGCGACCATCTTGTGCTCGCCCAACTTCGGATATCGGCACTATCTGAAGGTGCTGGGCGACCGTCCGGTGGACGGGCTCGACCTCTCCTCCGTCCGTCTCATCTTCAACGGCGCCGAGCCGATCTCCGTGGGCCTCTGCAGCGAGTTCCTCGACCGCCTCACGCCGGCGAGGCTCGAGCGCCGATCGATGTTCCCCGTGTACGGGCTCGCGGAAGCGTCGCTCGCAATGACCTTTCCCGAGGCCGGCGCCGCTTACCGCACGATCGGCCTGAACCGCCATCACCTCGGTGTGGGAGAGGCTGCGCAGCCCGCCGCCGCCGGCTCGCGAGATGGGGTGGAGCTCATCTCGGTGGGCCGCTCCATCCCGTACAGCCGCCTACGCATCACGGGGAGCGACGACCGTCCCTCGCCGGACGGCGTCGTCGGGAACATCGAGATTGCCGGCGACAACGTCACGAGAGGCTATTACGAGGACCCGGAGGCGACCGCATCGGCGATCACCGCCGACGGCTGGCTGCGCACCGGGGACCTCGGGGTGATCGAGCAGGGCGAGCTGTTCATCACGGGCCGGGCGAAGGAGATCCTGTTCGTCAACGGACAGAACTACTATCCCCACGATCTGGAGGGCATCGCGCAGCGGGCGCAAGGCCTCGATCTCGGCAAGGTGGCGGTCGGCGGCGCGCGTCCGCCCGGCGCGCAAACCGATCAGTTGATCGTGTTCGTCCTGCACCGCACGGGGCTCGAGGAGTTTCTGCCCGTCGCGGCCGAGGTGGCCCGCCTCATCAACGAGCACACCGGGCTCGAGGTGTCCGAGGTCGTCCCGGTCAAGCGCATCCCCAAGACGACGAGCGGCAAGATCCAGCGCCACCTGCTGGAGCGAAGCTACGAGGAGGGGGAGTTCGCGGCCGCGCTCGCCGCGCTCGCCGCGCTGCGCGAGGCGCGGCGCGGCCCCGTGAGCGCCTCGCGAACTCAGATCGAGGAGAAGCTGCGAACGATCTGCGACGCCGCGCTCGAGGGCAAGAAGCTCGGCATCCACGATAATCTCTTCGAGATCGGCGCGAGCTCCTTGAAGCTCATCGAGATCCACGAGCAGATCGACCGCGAGTACCCCGGTTCGATCGATCTTACCGAGCTCTTCGAGTTCCCGACGATCGCCGAGCTCGCGAGCCACCTGGAGCACAAGCTCGCCTCGCCCGCCCCCGCTTGAGGACCCCGCGCCGCTCCTCAAGCGGAATCGAGAGCGTGCGCTTCAGCGCTTGACGGCGGCCGCACGCCGCTCCAGTTCTTCGGACGACATGTCCTCGATATGCGAGGCGAGCCACCACTGGTTCCCCCAGGCATCCTCCACGGCGGCGCTTCGATCGCCGTACCACTCGTCCGTCGGCGTGCGCAGGGACATCGCGGCGCCTGGCGCCGACATGGCTCGACGGTAGGCCGCATCGACGTCGGGAACGTACATGTAGGTGGTATTGGGGCGCGAGGTCGCGCTCTGCCCGACCATCAGTACGCAGTCGCCGATTCTAGCTTCGGAGTGGCGTATCGCTCCGTCGGGGCCGCGTGTCGTCTCGCCCTGCACTGCCCCGAATGCCGCCTTGACGAACTCGAGCAGGGCAGCCGCATCGGAGACGGCGAAGTAAGGGATCAGCGTCTGATACGCGTCGGGAACCGCTTTGACGGCCGCTTTCATGGATGCCTACCTCCACGCACCATGAGACCCGAGCCGGGGCAGGAAGGATTGGAAAAAATGGACCCCTACCCCGGCAGCGGGACGTGGTTGCGGTGCTCGCTCTTCAGCGCGAGGTAAGCCGCCGGCGTGAAGCCCGAGAACGCGCGGAAATCGTGAATGAAGTGCGCCTGGTCGAAGTACCCGCACGCCGCCGCGACGTTCCGACCAGTCCACCTCGCTCGCCACATGGACGGTCCCCACGACGGACTGGAAGCGCTGCACTCGCGCAAAGAGCTTGGGCGCCATGCCCACCTCGCTCCGGAACCGGTCGAGGAATCGGCGCTGGGACATGCTCACCGCGCCCGTCACTTCGGCAATGCCGGGTGCGGGCGGGGGCTTGGACAGCTCCCGCACCGCGAAGGCCACCGCCCGATGCCGCTCGAGCGTGCGGGCACGGGCGAGCAGCGTACGCTCCAGCACGTCGAACTTCCCATCCGGCGTGGGAGCGGCGAGGACCTGCTCGATGAGCAGCGCCGCTGCAGCGCCCCAGAGCGCGTCCAGACCCGCGCGCACGTTGTGCAGCTCGCCGGCCGGCACGTTGAAGAAGGGAAATCCGCCGCCGGCCCGGAAGTGCACGCCGAGCACGGCAAGCTCTTCGGACGTGTCGAGCACCCAGTGCTCCGAATGCGGTCCCGCGACCGTCGTGGCTCGGGAGGCGATGGCGCCGCCGCGCAGGTCGATCACCAGCTCCGTCGTCGCCATCGGCAGCAGCCGCTCCCGCGCGTGCGGCCGGACGTAGCCCTCATACAGCCACAGTATCTCGACGAATTCCCCGAGTACCCCGCCGGGAACCCGGTAATGCGGGCTCGTGGGACCGTTCACGCCCGCACCGCGGCGCACACGCTCAGACCCGCGCATAGAGCGACCTCTTCAGCTTCCAGCGCTTGTGCGACCACGGCCAGTCGGCTGGCTCAGCGTGGATCTGCGCCTCGACGCGCCTCGCGTAGCGCTCGGAGAGCTCCCCGGGCGCCAGTGCCTCGCCCTGCGCCGCGAGCGGCTCCATGTCGATCTGGTAGAAGCCGCGGCGCGTGCGCCGCATCGCGACGAAGAAGACAGGGAAGCGCGTGGCCCGGGCGATCTCCTCGGCGCCAACGTAGAACGCCGTGTCGCGGTTGAGAAAGCGCGTCCAGTGCTTGTGCTCGCTCGTCCGCGGCTCCTGATCGGCGACCATCGCGATCGCGCGGGGCGTCCGACCCTGCTTGATGATGTCGGCGAGCAGCTCCTGGGCGGGCACCAGGCGGCTGCCGAACCGCGTGCGAACTTTCAGCATCTCGCGCTCGGCCCAGCGATCGACGAGCGGCTTGTAGGCGGCATCGAGGGGGAAGCCCAAGTCGAGCGACAGAGCGAGCAGCATCCATTCCCAGTTGCACTGATGCGCGGCGACGAGCAGCACGGGTGTGCCGCCCGCGATCAGCTCACGGGGGCTCTCGAGTCCCTGCACGACGACGCGGCGGCGGAGCTCCTCCGCGGGCAGGCTCACCGCCTTGATCACCTCCGCCAGCACGTCGCCGAAGCCGAGGTAATAGCGGCGCATCAGATCGCGCAGCTGCCGCTCGTCGAGCGCGGGGAATGCCTTCGAGAGGTTCTCGCGAACCACCGGCTCGCGATACGGGAACACGCGCCACGCGAGCCAGGCGAGCGCGCTCGAGACTCCGTAGAGCAGCCACCAAGGTAGCGCCGCGGCGAGGCGCACCCACCAGGCCGAACGCCTCGCCGTCTCCGATCGCATGGAGCACGCATATAGAGACAAGCCCCGCGCGAGTCAAGCGGAATCAGGCGGGTGCCACTCGGGTGTCGCGCGAGGCCCGGGAGCACCTCTTGCGGGGATCCCGAGCGTCGTCAGGATGCCTGGCGCCGCGCGAGCGCGGCCAGGTCGGTCGTGGAGAAGAAGCCATCGAGCTCTGCAAGCTCCGCGGCGACGGCATCGATCCATTGCGCGAGCTGGCCGGGCGGCGCCTCCGACGCGCGGGATTCGAGCTCGAACGCGAGGTCGCGGAGCCGCCCCGCTCCGATGTTGTCGCTCGCGCCCTTGAGCTTGTGGGCGGCCCGCTGCAGCCGGTCCCGCCTGTCCGAGACTTGCGCGTCGCGCATCTCCTCGAGCGCCCCCGCCGCGCTCGCCCTGAAGGCGGAGAGCAGCTCGCGCATGAATGACACGTCCTCGGCGGCGAGACTCGCGAGCCGCGCGAGATCGAGCGGCGGGGATGCGAGGCTCGGGCCCGGCGCCCGCGGCGCGGCGGCGGCGGCGCAGACCGGCGCGCCGAGCACGAAGCGCTCCAGAACGTCCTGCAAGCGCGCCGGCTCGAGCGGCTTCGCGAGCACATCGTCCATGCCGGCATCGAGGCAGCTCTGGAACTGCCCGGCGAGCACGTTCGCCGTGAGCGCCACGATCGGCGTGCGTCCGCTGCCGCTCTCGCGCGCCCGGATCGCCCGCGTCGCGCTGAGCCCGTCCATCACCGGCATCTGCATGTCCATCAGGACCAGATCGAAGCGCTCGCGCGTGCAGGCCTCGACCGCCTCGGCCCCGTCACCCACCACGCGAACATTGCAGCCGAGCCGCTCGAGAAACTTCTGCGCGACCTTCTGGTTGACCAGATTGTCCTCCACCACCAGCACCCGGCCGCCGTACTGGCGCTGCGAGCTGGCGTTGGTGAGCGTCCCGCGCGTGACCAGAGGGTGCGTCCCGGTGCTCCACTCCTGCGCCTCGTGGGCGAGCACGTGCCGCAGGCACTCGCGCAGCTCCCGGCTGCGCACGGGCTTCGTGAGATAGGCGGCGAAGCCCATCGAGGCAAATCGCGTGTGATCGCCCTTGCGATCGAGGGAGGTGAGCAGCACCAGCCTCGCGCGCGAGAGCAGCGGGTCCCCCGCGATGCGCTCCCCGAGCATCGCGCCGTCCATCTCGGGCATCTGATAATCGATGAGGACCGCCTCGTAGGAGCGATTCTCGGCCGTGGCGCGCTGCATGAGCGCCAGCGCCTCGGCCGCGCTCGCGGCCGCCTGCGCGTCGAACTGGGCGTGCTCCAGATGGCCGATCAGCACGCGGCGGTTGGTCTCGTTGTCGTCCACGACGAGGATGCGGCGGCCGCCCCCGTCGGGCGCGGGCAGACTCGCGCGGGCGACGGACTCGAGAGGCCTCAAGGGCAGCGCGAACCCGAACGTCGAGCCCTTCCCGAACTCGCTCGCGACGCTCACCTCCCCGCCCATCAGCTCGACCAGCCGCTTCACGATGGACAGTCCGAGTCCCGTCCCCCCGAACTTGCGTGTGGTGGATGAATCGGCCTGGGTGAAGGGCTGGAACAGCTCCGCGCGCGCCTCCGGGGCGATGCCGATGCCCGTGTCGCGCACCTCGAAGCGGACCCAAGCGACGCCGTCGAATTGCCTCTCGAGGCGCACCTCGATCACGATCTCGCCCCGCGCCGTGAACTTGATGGCGTTGCCCACGAGGTTCACGAGGCACTGGCGGATGCGCTGCGGATCGCCGAGCACCGCCTGCGGCACCTCCGGCCGCACGTCGACGATGAGCTCGAGCTCCTTCATCGCCGCTTGCAGCGCCATCATCGAGCCGACTTCCTCGACATTGCCGCGCAGATCCATCTCGAGCGACTCGATCTCGAGCTTCCCGGCCTCGATCTTCGAGAAGTCGAGGATGTCGTTGATGATCGCGAGCAGCGAGTTGGAGCTCGTGCGGATCGCTTCGGCGTACTCGCGCTGCACGCGCCCGAGCACCGTGTCGGCGAGGAGCGCGGTCATCCCGATGATGCCGTTCATCGGCGTACGGATCTCGTGGCTCATCGTCGCGAGGAACGCGGTCTTCGCCCGGTTGGCGGCCTGTGCCGCCTCCGTCGCCCGCAGCAGCGCCTCGCGAGCCTCGCGCGCCTCGGTCACATCCTGCATGCAGCCGGAGGAGCGGACCACGCGTCCCGATGCGTCGAATCCCGGGCTGCCGCGCAACCGGTACCAGCGATATTCGCCGCCGCGCGTGAGCATGCGGACCTCGGTGTCGACCGGCTTGCCGTCGGCGCGGTTCCTGCGGACCGCCTCGTCGGAGAGCGGCAGATCGTCGGGATGCACGCGCACCCGCAGAGCCTCCTCATCGTCGCCGAGCTCGCCGTCCTCGAACCCGAGCAGCTCGTGCAGGCGCGGGGAGAGCCAGCAACGCGGCCGCGGGCCGCTCAAATCGATCTCCCACAGGCCGTCCTGGGTTCCGTGCACCGCACGCTCGAACCGAGCCCGCACCTCGCGCAGCGCGTCCTCCGCGAGCTTCTGCTCGTGCACGTCCTGCGCGGCGCCGCAGACCCGGTCGGGCTGACCCTGCGCATTGCGCCCGACGATGCCGCCCCGCATTCTGAACCAGCGGTACGAGCCGTCCGCCATCCGCAGCCGCACCGCGAAGTCGAGAGGAGCCCCCGTCCTCACATACCTGTCCATCGCCTGCGCAACGACCGGGCGGTCGTCGGGATGGGTATGCGCTCCGGCGTCCTCGAGGGGCCCGAACCGCTCCCTCGCCTCGTATCCGAGGAGCGCCTCGAAGCTCGAGGAGTGCCAGCGGGTCCTCTTGATGTAGTCGAGCTCCCAGTGGCCCTCGAGGCTCGATAGCGAAGCGCGCTCCAGCCGGCGCTCCGCATCGCGCAGGCGGCTCAGCTGCGACAGAGCGGCGGCGCCCAGCGCAAAGACCAGCAGGACGAGCACGCCTTCGTGCAACCACGGTGTCCGGGCGGCGACGGGCAGAGAGAAATCGAGCGCCAGTATCAGCAGCGAGATGCCGACCGCATGGGGAAGCAGATTGCGTCGAGAACTCATGCTCGCAGCCGCGGAGACCCCTCCGGGGTCGGGGTCGGAGGGCCTAACTTGCAGCGCCTTGATGACATATGCCGTGAGGGAAGTCACGACTGCGGGAACTCGCGGGGGTTCCGGCCGGCAAGCGCGACCCAGGACTCACTTTCTTGGGCCCGCTCGGCGGCCCCATTGCGGCGCCGCCGCAGTGCCCGCGTGCCGGGCAGCGCGCGTGCCGGGCAGCGTGCGTTGCCTGCCCGCGGCATCGACCGCAAACTGACCCGCAACTCGGACCTGGCCCCTCTGTTCCTCGTGTGGAAATCCATCCTCGCCGAGGGAAGATTCATCTGGGCAATGAGCGAAGTCGCGATCCATCTCGGCGGGTCCGCGCTGATGACGATCGCTGGAATCGGCACGGTTGAATGGCTGAGGGGCTGAGCGACTCAAGAGGCTCAAGGGGATCCGCTGCAAGGGGATCATCATGCAAGGATCGTTCTTTCGATTCCACGTGCACGAGAATCACCGCCACCGCGGCCGACTCATCCGGGAGCGGCTTCTCGAGCGGTTGCACCAGGAGAAAGTGCGGCTCTCCTACGCCTACACTCCCGCGTGCTTCGGCGTGATCAATCCGGACACCGCGGATCCTCGGTCCGTCGCGGACTGCAGGTAGCGCGCGCCGGGCGCGGCGTTGATTGTCGATCAGGCGGCCCGTACACTAACATTTGCTCGGGGAGCGTTCCGTTTTATCGCCGTCGACGTGCGGCAGATGGTGTCTGTTTCACTGCTTTCGCACGCATGGGACATCGACCTGTCGATGCATGCGTCGGAGGCCGAGGGCCGGTTCATTCTGATGCCAGTCGCCGCGTTTTGCATGCGTTCCAGGCGGCCGCTGACCGCTTCCCCGCGAGCCTCCACGGAGCGCTCGTGATGGAGCAGGTGGCTGTGACGGGCATGGGCGTCATCTGTCCGGTCGGGTCGGGTGTCGAGTCATTCTGGGATGCGATCGTGAGCGGCCGGCACGGCTTCACGACCATCCCGCAGAGCGAGGCGCTGAGCGGCAATCGGCTCTGGGCGGCAGTCCCGGACGATCTCCTGGCGAGCCTCAACGTGCCGGCGGAATTCGTCCGCAACGCCGACCGCTTCACGCAGTACGCGGTCGCGACGGCCGCACAAGCGTTCTCCATGGCTGGGTTCGACGTCCCTCCGCCCAAGACTGCAGTGGTCCTCGGCAATACCATGGGCGGCCTGCCTCTGCTCGCAGAAACTCAGATGCAGCTCGCCGTCAATCCACGCCACGTCACACCGAAGCTGATGGCGCTCGTCATTCCCAACATGGCCGCCGCCCGCATCTCGCTCAACTGGGGATTGCGCGGCCGGCAGCTCACCATCAGCACCGCCTGCGCCTCCTCGCTGGATGCGATCGGGCTTGCGGCGCAGCTGATCGAGCGCGGCGAGGCGGTGTGCGCGGTGGCCGGCGGCGTCGAGACGCTGCTCGCGCCCGTCGTGTACGCGAGCCTCGAGCGGGCCGGGGCTCTGTCTCACACGACGGACCCGCGGAAGGCGTCGCGCCCGTTCGACGTCGAGCGCGACGGGTTCGTCATGGGAGACGGAGGAGCGATGCTGTTCCTCGAGCACGTCGAACACGCGCGGCAGCGCGGTGCCCGAATCCTCGCACGCGTGCGCGGCTATGCCTCCATGGCCGACAGCCACCATCTCACCTCGCCCGAGCCGAGCGGCCGGTACGAGGCGGAAGTCATACGGGCCGCGCTCGACGATGCGGACGCCGCGGTCGAGGTGATCTATGCGCACGCGACCGGAACGGTCGTCGGCGACATCGCGGAGTTGAGAGCGATCAATGCGACGTTCCCGGACCACCGCCCGCTCGTCACGGCGCTTCGCGGACACCTCGGGCACGCCATGGCGGCGGCGGGCGCGACCTCGGCGATCGCGGGCATCCTCGGCATGGAGCGGCACATCGTTCCCCACACTCTCGGAACGCAGAACGTGGACCCCGAGGCCCGATTCGAGCTGGTTCTCGGCGCGCCGCGCGCCTTGCGCTACGGCGCATTCCTGGTCAACGCGTTTGGATTCGGAGGTCAGAATGCGTCGGTCGTGCTATCGCGGTAGGGTGCTCGCGACGTTGTCCCGGACGTTGCGAGCGAGGACGCCTTGAGGTCGATATGCGTCTGCTCGTCGAGCCCACCCGCCAGCCGTTAGCCCACGAGCTCACGATCCCGAACTCCAAATATCATGCGCACCGCGCGCTGATCCTCGCCTCCCTCGCTCCCGGCCGCAGCGAAATCGTCGGACTGACACACGCCAAGCACGTCTCGTACACGCTGAGCGTGCTGCGGGGGCTCGGCACGTCCATCCGCGTCGAGGGCGACACCTTCTTCGTAGAGGGCGGCCCGTACCGTCCGCGCCGGCCCACGCTGTCCGTCGGCAGCTCCGGATCCACGCTGTACTTCATGACCGGACTCTGCGCGCTCGCCGACCGGCCCGTCGTGCTCGTTGGCCAGCGGTATTTCCAGCGACGTCCGGTGGGCCCCCTGCTCGACGCCCTGCGGCAGCTCGGCATCGGCGTCACCTCGCACAACGGCTGCCCGCCGATTCACATCGAGAACGGCCGGGCGAAGGGCGGGCATATCCGGATCGCTGGCACGCTCTCGCAGTGGCTCTCGGGCCTGCTGATGATCGCGGCCTTCGCCGAGCGCCAAACGACGATCGACGTCGAGGGCCCTCTCAACGAGCGTCCCTACGTGGACCTCACCCTGTCGATGATGGAGCAGTTCGGGCTGCACGTCGAAGCGTCCGCGGACCGCCGGAAGTTCATCGTGCCTCCCAATCAGGAGGCACGCCCGGCCATCGTGAAGCTCCCCCCCGACATCGGCTCGGCGGCGTTCGGGCTCGCCATCACGGCGCTGCACCCTTCGGACATCCTGCTGCGCCACCTGCGGCTGAACGGCGCGCTCAGCGACCATCCCGAGCGAGCGTTCCTCGACGTGATCCGGGAGATGGGGCTCAGCATGGAGGAAGACGAGCGCGCGGACGGGGTGCGGGTGCGGCACAACGGCTTTCGACCGCGTGCCGTGCACGTCGACTGCCGGGAGACCCCGGACATCCTGCCCATCCTCGCGACGCTCGCGACCTTCGCCGACGGCGAGACCATCCTCGAGAACATCGATCACGTCCGGCTCAAGGAGTCCGACCGAGTGGCGGCCATGCTGCAGTTGAATCGCATGGGCGGCAAGCTGCAGATCGACGGGTCCCGCCTCGTGATCCGCGGCGTCGAGCGCCTGAGTGGGCGGGATCTGTCCTCGTTCAACGATCACCGGGTGCTCATGTCCCTCGCCATCGCCGGGACGCGCGCGACCGGATACACGCTCATCTCCTATCCGAACGCCTACCGGATCTCCTACCCGGAGTTCCTGAACGCGATGCGCGGCATCGGGGTGAAGATGGAATGCGTGACGTGATCCCCGGCCCGGCCGAGCGCGTGGCGGAGATGGCCGAGCGGCGCCCGCGCGATCCCGCCATCTTCGACGTGCGCGATTCGGGCAACTCCGTATGGACGTGGAGCGAGCTCGAGAGGCAAACCGAGCGCACGGCCGCGCTGCTCGCGCAGCTCGGCGTCGGCCGCGGCGAGGTGGTCGCCTATCAGCTTCCCAACCGCGCGGAGTTCGTCGCGATCACGCTCGGCGCGCTGCGCCTCGGCGCGATCTGCTGTCCGCTGATGCCCATCTTTCGCGAGCGCGAGCTCGAGGATCTGCTCCGGCGGGCGCGAGCCCCCGTCGTCTTCGCGGTCGATGAGTACCGTGGACGTCGTCCGGCGCAAGAGATCGCCTCTCTCGAGCCGCGGTTGCCGCTGCTGAAGCACGGCGTTGTCGTCGCGAGCGGCCGCGACGAGCCCGACATCCCGTGTTCGCAGCGCGTGACCTGGACATCGCTCCATCGCGCCTCGGATGCGATTGCGGCGTACGGGCGTGCCGCCGGGACGAGCGCGCCCGACCCGAACGGGC
Organism: uncultured Gammaproteobacteria bacterium; assembly: GCA_963849095.1. Lineage (GTDB taxonomy): Bacteria > Pseudomonadota > Gammaproteobacteria > Steroidobacterales > Steroidobacteraceae > JASHUC01. Next base: position 196,626 of record CAWKGA010000008.1, on the reverse strand, counting down.
TCGCGCAGCTCCTGTTCACATCGGGAACCTCCGGCGAGCCGAAGGGCGTGCTGCATCACCGGGACACGCTGACGAGCGCCGTGGCGATGGAGATCGAGCATCTCGGACTCGGTGCGGACGACCGCATCTACGTCCCCTCTCCGCTCGCGCACCAGACCGGATTCCTGTACGGCATGTGGCTCGCGTTGATGCTCGGCGTCCCGCAGATCGTGCAGGAGACCTGGGACCCGGTGAGAGGGCTCGAGGCCTTCTCCCGAGCCGGCGCCACCTTCGTGCAGGCGGCCACCCCCTTCCTCGCGGACCTGGTTCAGGCCGTGGAGGACGGCGCCGATCCTCCGCGATCGCTCCGCACCTTCGTCGCAACGGGCGCGGCCGTGCCCCGCACGCTCGCCCGGCGCGCGACCGAGACGCTGCGAGCGGCGGTTTGCGGCGCCTTCGGCACGACCGAGGGCTGTCTCGCGACGCTCGCCTCGCCGAGCGACCCTCCCGAGAAGGCCTGGGGCTCGGACGGGCGCCCGCTTCGATCGATCCGCCTGCGTATCCGCGACGACGCCGGAGAGGTGCTCGGTCCCGGGCGAGAAGGCCACTTCGAGACGAGCTCGCCCACGATGCTCGAAGGCTATCTCGATCGTCCGGACTGGACGGCCGCGGCGTACACGCCGGATGGGTGGTACCGGACCGGCGACCTCGCGCGCATCGATGAGGCGGGCTTCCTGCACGTGACGGGACGAGTGAAGGACGTGATCAACCGCGGCGGGGAGAAGATCCCCGTCGCCGAGATCGAGCAGCTGCTGCACCAGCACGGCGCCGTGAAGGAGGTTGCGATCGTCGCGATGCCCGATCCGCGCCTCGGCGAGCGGGCCTGCGCGTTCGTCGTGCCGCGCGCCGGCGCGACGCTCGATTTCCTCTCCCTGCAGCGGTTTCTCGACGAGCGGCGCGTCGCGAAGCCCTACTGGCCCGAGCGCCTGGAGGTGCTCGAGTCCCTGCCGAGGACGCCATCTGGAAAGATTCAAAAATTCCGCCTGCGCGAGCGCGCGAGGACGCTCGTATCGACGCCGGGCGCGGAGCGACCATGACCGACGACGAATACACCGCCCTTAAAGCGGAGATCGAGCAGTACATCCGCGGGCCCGCGGAGAGGTGGGCCGAGCGCATCGAGCGCGAGCATGCCGTCGCGCCCGAGCTGTGGGACGAGCTGCGCGGGCGCGGATACCTGAGCCTCACGGCGCCGGCCGAGCTCGGCGGCCGCGGCCTCTCCTTCACCCGCTACCTCGGAATCATGGAGATCGTCGCGATGTCGCACGCGGCGATCCGCATGATCGTGCACGTCGTGAACGGCACGTGGCGGGCGCTCGACCGGTACGCGAACGCCGAGCAGCGCCGCCGGTTCGTGATTCCCTCCGTCACGGGCGAGCTCAAAATCGCGTTCGCGCTCACGGAGCCGGGCGCCGGCACCGGCGCCGATCTGCGCTCGAGCGTCGTGCGCGAAGGCGACACGTACCTGCTCAGCGGCGAGAAACACATGATCACCTTCGGCTCGATCTGCGACTACTGGCTCCTGTTCGCGCGGGTCGCCGGAACCGTCGGGGCCTCCGGCATCGTCGCCCTGCTCGTCCCGCGCAACGTCGCGAACGCGCGCGTGGAGCGGATGCCGGAATCGATGGGCGTGCGCGGCAGCGACCATGCGCGCATGAGTTTCGACCGCGCGCCGGTTCCGGTCTCCCACCGCCTCGGCGCGGAGGGCCAGGGCCTGGAGGTCGCCCTCGGCGGATTCCTCGCGCCGAGCCGGATCTCCGTCGCAATGAGCTGTGTCGGGCTCGCACGGCGGGCGTTCGAGCTCGCCGTGGATCGCGCGCGCCACCGCGAGACGTTCGGCAAACCCCTCTACCGCAGGCAGGCCATCGCCTTCATGATCGCGGAGATGGCGACGGACATCGAGGCCTCTCGCCGCCTGGTCCTGCATGCGGCGAGCGAGTGGGAAGGCGGCAGCCCGCAGGCGCAGAAGCTCTCCTCCATGGCGAAGCTCCACGCCACCTCCATGCTGCAGCGCGTGACCGACCAGGCGCTGCAGATTCACGGCGGCGTCGGGTACTGGGAGCCTCATCCGATCGAGCGCGTCTACCGCGACGCGCGCGCCCAGCGCTTCGAGGAAGGCACCAACGAGATCCAGAAGACGGTCATCGCGCGCGAGCTGCTGCGCGAGATTTCCGGCCGCGAGGTATCGGACGCATGAGATTCACCGACAAGATCGCCCTCATCACCGGGGGAACCCGCGGGATCGGCAAGGCGCTCGCGCTCACGCTCGCGCGGGCGGGAGCCACGGTTGCGCTCAACTACAAGCAGAACGAGCAGGCTGCGGCGGCGACGGTAGCCGAGGTCGAGGCGCTCGGCAGGCAGGCGGTGGCGCTCAAGGCGGATCTGGAGGACCCGGAGCAGATCGACTCGATGTTCAAGGAGATCGAGCGCCGGTACGGCCGCCTCGATTTCTTCGTCTCCAACGCCGCGGCGAGCGCCTTCAAGCGCATCCTCGATCTCAACGCCCGCAACCTCGACCGGACCTTCGCGCTCAACGTGCGCGCCTTCGTGCTCGGAGCGATCCGCGCCGTTCCCCTGATGAAGCAGGGGGGCCGCATCGCCGTGCTCTCGAGCTACGGCAGCATACGGGCCTACCCGACGTACGCCAATCTGGGCTCCGCCAAGGCGGCGATCGAAGCCTGGGTGAGGTACATGGCAGTCGAGTTCGCCCCGTACGGCATCAACGTCAATGCCGTGAACGGCGGTATCATCGAGACCGACTCCGCGGCGTTTTTCTACCGAGTGCCCGGCATGCCGCCGCTCGAAGGCGTGCTTGCGAAGGTGCCCAAGCGCCGGCAAGGCACCGCGCAGGAGGTCGCCGACGCAGTCGCCTTCCTGCTCGCTCCGGAATCCGAATACATCACCGGCCAAACCCTCGTCGTGGACGGCGGGCTCTCCATCGTGTCGCCTCCGTTCCACTCCGATGCGTCGCCGCCGCTTGTGCTACCCCCGCATCCGGGCCGTGTTTGAGCATGCCTTCCGCGCCGGCCGGATCGGAAGCCTCGAGCTGCCGAGCCGCATCCTCATGGGCTCGATGCATCTCGGCGTCGAGTCGCAGCCCGGTGGCGAGGCGCTAGCCGCGTTCTACGCCGAGCGAGCGCAAGGCGGCGCGGCACTCATCGTCACCGGCGGCTCCGCTATCAGCAGGGAAGGCGCCGGAGGACGTCATTACAGCTTCATCAACGAGCCGCAGGACGCTCCGAAGCTGCAGCTCGCGGTGCGCGCGGTGCACGACGCCGGAGGCCGCATTGCCCTGCAGCTCTTTCATGCCGGACGCTACGGCTCGCCGGAGTACTTCGGCCTCGAGCCGGTGGCGCCCTCGGCCGTGGCCAGCCGCTTCTCGCGCTGCACCCCCCGCGCGATGACGCAGGAGGATATCGCCCGTACGCTCGAGGATTTTGTGCAAGGCGCGCGCCGCGGGCGCGAGCTCGGCTTCGACGCGATCGAGCTCATGGGCTCGGAGGGCTATCTGCTCAATCAGTTCCTCTCGCCGCTCACCAACCGGCGTGACGACGAGTGGGGAGGCGATGCCGAGCGCCGCGAACGCTTTCCGCTCGCAGTCCTCGACGCCGTCCGCAATGCCGTGGGACGCGCGTACCCCGTCATCTACCGCTTGTCGGCCGCGGACCTGATGCCCGGCAGCACCACCGATGAGGAGACGCTCGCGTTTGCACGGCAGCTCGCCGGCCGGGGCGCGGATGCCATCGAGCTCGGTGTCGGCTGGCACGAATCCTCCGTGCCGACGGTGCAGCTCACCGTTCCGCCCGGCGCGTGGGTCGGACACGCCGAGCGGGTCAAGAGCGCCGTCGGAGCGCTGCCGGTCATCGCGAGCACCCGCATCGGCACGCTGGAGCTCGCGGAGCGGGTGCTCGCCGCCGGCAGCGCCGACTTCATCTCCCTCGCGCGCCCCTTTCTTGCGGACCCCGCGATCGTCGCCAAGGCGCGCGCGGGCCACGCGGAGCGCATCAATCTCTGCATCGCGTGCAACCAGGCCTGCATCGACCGCTCGCTGCGCGACCTCACGGTATCCTGCATGGTCAATCCCCGCGCCGGCCACGAATGGGAATGGCGCGACTCGGAGCCGCGCGGGCAGGAACCGCGCGAGCCGGCGGGCGGCGGGCGGGGATCGTTCGCCGTGGTCGGCGGCGGTCCGGCTGGACTCGAAGCCGCCCGGACCCTCGCCGCGGCCGGAGCGCGGGTCGTCCTGTACGAGGCCCAGCAAGAGCTCGGGGGCCAGTTCCGACTCGCGAGCCGCATCCCGGGGAAGGAGGACTTCGCGCGCACCATTGCCTACTTCAAAGGCGAGCTGCACCACCTCGGCGTCGAGATCCGCTTGGGTAGGCGCATCGACGCCGGCTCCATCGCCGAGCTGGACGAGTACGACGCCGTGATCGTCGCGAGCGGCGTCGTGCCGAGAACGATCGACCTGCTTGGAGCGGAGCTGCCGATCGTGCGTGCATATCCCGAGGCGTTGCTCCATCCCGCCGCGGACAGCGGACGGATTGCGATCGTCGGTGCCGGCGGGATCGGAGTCGATGTGGCGCACTTTTACTCGCGCCGGGGCCGGCCGGTCACACTGATGTGTCGCGGGAACGCCGTCGGCACGCACATCGGCCGCTCGACGCGCTGGGTGATCCTCCGCGAGCTGCGTGAGCAGGGCGTCGAGATGCTGACCGGCGTCTCTTACGGGCGTGTCGCTCCCGAGGGAGTCTTAATCCGCGACCGCGAGGGCGCCGAGCGCCTGATCGAGGCGCAAACGGTCGTTATCGCCGCGGGACAGGAAGCCGACGATGCACTGAGCGCGCTGCTCCAGCGCCGCGGCCGACCGTGCCACGTGGTGGGCGGAGCGCGGGCCACCGACGGACTCGACGCGGTGCGCGCGTTTCGCGAAGGCGCGCTCGCCGCCCGCGAGCTCGCTACCCGCTGCCGCGCAGGTGCCGATTCTCGCCTCGGCCCGGTATGATCCGGCATCGGCTTGTGGCATCGGCTGGCGCTGAGAAAGAAGGACGGTACATGAGCGCTCACATCCGCGCGGTTCGCGCGCTCGAGATTCTGGATTCACGCGGCACGCCGACCGTGCGCGTCTCCGTGCACCTGGACGACGGCACTGTCGGCACCTCCTCGGTGCCGTCGGGCGCCTCCACGGGTGAGAACGAGGCGGTGGAGCTGCGCGACGGCGATCAAGCGCGATATGGCGGCAAGGGCGTCCGCAAGGCCATCTCGCATGTGAACGAGATCCTTGCGCTGCCGCTCGTCGGGCTCGACCCCTCGCAGCAGTCGCGCATCGACCGGTTGATGATCGACCTCGATGGCACGCCGAACAAGGCGAAACTCGGCGCCAATGCGATACTCGGCGTGTCGCAGGCCGTCGCGCGCGCGGCGGCGCAGTCGTGCGGACTGCCGCTCTACGAGTATCTCGGCGGCGTGGGCGCCCGCAGGCTCCCCGTTCCGCAGATGAACGTGCTCAACGGCGGCAAGCATGCGGACTCGAGCCTCGACTTCCAGGAATTCATGCTCATGCCCGTCGGGGCGCCGAGCTTCGCGGAGGCGCTGCGCTACGGCTCGGAGACGTTCCAGGCGCTGAAGCACCTGTTGCACGAGCGGGGTCTCAGCACGGCGGTGGGCGACGAAGGAGGCTTTGCGCCGGCCCTGTCGAGCAACGACGAGGCCTGCCAGCTCATCGTGACGGCGATCGAGCGCGCGGGTTACCGCCCGGGTGAGCAGATCGCGATTGCGCTCGATCCGGCCTCAACGTCTTTCTTCGAGAAGGGCCGGTACCGGCTCACCCGCAGCCGCCAGGGCGAGAAGACCTCCGAGCAGATGATCGAGCTCTACCGCGCGTGGGCGGACACTTACCCGATCGTATCGCTCGAGGATGGGCTCGCGGAGAACGACTGGAAGGGCTTCAGCGCGCTCACCGCCGCGCTCGGCGGCCGCATCCAGATCGTCGGCGACGACATCCTCGTCACCAATCCGATCTACATCCGGCGGGGCATCGCGGAGAAGACCTGCAACGCCGCGCTCATCAAGCTCAATCAGATCGGTACGGTCACCGAGACGATCGACGCCATTGCACTCTGCCGCAAGGCGGGCTGGGGCTACGTCATCTCGCACCGCTCGGGCGAGACGGAGGACGCCTTCATGGCCGACTTCGCCGTCGCCATGGGCGGCGGCCAGATCAAGACCGGCTCGCTCTGCCGCTCCGAGCGCATCGCGAAGTACAACCGGCTGCTCGAGATCGAGGCCGAACTCGGCCCCGGCGCGCTCTTCGGCGCCTGAGCGCCCGGCGGAGCGGCGGGCCGTTACGCGTTCTCGGGCGCTCTCGGCTTCAGCTGCGAGAGGTCCCGCACGGCGCCTCGGGCGGCGCTGGTGGTGAGCGCGGCGTAGGCCTGTAGAGCGGTCGACACCCGTCGCGGGCGCGGCTTCGCCGGATGCCACGCGGTGGCACCTCGCGAGACCATCGCGGCACGGCGTCGCTCGAGCTCCGCCCCCTCCACGGCGAGCGTGATGGCGCGGCCCGGGATGTCGATCGTGATGGTATCGCCCTCCTCCACCAGGGCGATGGCTCCGCCCTCGGCCGCCTCGGGCGAAACGTGGCACAGAGACAGCCCGGAAGTGCCGCCGGAGAAGCGCCCGTCGGTGATCAGCGCGCAAACCTTGCCGAGGCCCTTCGCCTTCAAATAGCTGGTCGGATAGAGCATCTCCTGCATGCCTGGGCCGCCGCGCGGACCCTCGTACCGGATGACCACCACGTCTCCGGGATGGATGCGGCCGCCGAGAATCTCCTCGACGGCGGCCTCCTGGCTCTCGCAGATCCGTGCCCGGCCGGAGAACTTGAGCAGCGAGGGATCGACGCCGGCGGTCTTCACGATGCACCCGTGCTCCGCCAGGTTGCCGTAGAGCACTGCGAGGCCGCCATCCGCGCTGTACGCGTGCTCCGCGCTGCGGATCACTCCCGCGCGGCGGTCGACATCGAGCGAGGCATAGCGCTTCGACTGGCTGAACGGCTGCACGGTCCGCACGCCGCCGGGCGCCGCGCGATAGAACTCGCCCACCGAGGCGTCGGGCTCGCGCCGAATGTCCCACTGCGAGAGGGCTTCCCCGAGGGATCGGGCGTGAACGGTATGGACCTCTCCATGGATGAGGCCCGCGCGCTCGAGCTCGCCGACGATCGCCATGACGCCCCCCGCCCGGTGCACATCCTCCAGATGCACGTCCGAGCGGGAAGGCGCGACCTTGCAGAGGTTCGGGACGAGCCGCGACAGCCGGTCGATGTCCCGCAGGGTGAAGTTCACGTCGGCCGCGTGGGCCGCCGCGAGCAGGTGCAGGATCGTGTTCGTGGATCCGCCCATCGCGATGTCGAGCGCCATCGCATTCTCGAAGGCCGCGAACGTCGCGATCGAACGGGGCAGAACGCTGTCATCGCCCTGCTCGTAATGCCGGCGCGCGATCTCCGTGACGAGCGATCCCGCCCGGCGCATCAGCCGTTCGCGGTCCGCGTGCGTCGCGAGAACGGTGCCGTTGCCGGGGAGCGCGAGACCGATCGCCTCCACCAGGCAGTTCATCGAGTTGGCCGTGAACATGCCGGAGCAGGACCCGCACGTCGGACAGGCCGAGCGCTCGATGTCGGCGAGCTCTGCTTCCGAGACGCTCGAATCGGCCGCCGCGACCATGGCATCGATCAAATCGACCGCGCGAGTGCCCGCGCCCGAGCGGACCCGGCCGGCCTCCATGGGGCCTCCGGAGACGAACACGGTCGGAATGTTGAGCCGCAGCGCCGCGATCAGCATGCCGGGGGTGATCTTGTCGCAGTTGGAGATGCACACCAGGGCGTCCGCGCAATGGGCGTTCACCATGTACTCGACGGAGTCCGCGATCAGATCGCGCGAAGGCAGGCTGTAGAGCATTCCGTCATGGCCCATCGCGATGCCGTCGTCCACGGCGATCGTGTTGAACTCCCGCCCGACGCCACCGGCGTCGGCGATCTGCTCGGCGATGAGCCGGCCCACGTCGCGCAAGTGCACATGCCCCGGGACGAATTGCGTGAAGGAGTTCGCGATCGCGATGATCGGCTTGCCGAAGTCCTCCTCCTTCATCCCTGTCGCGCGCCATAACCCGCGCGCGCCCGCCTGGTTGCGGCCATGGGTCGTGGTTCTGGAACGGTACGCTTTCACGTGAGGCTCTCCGGTCAAGAAGGTGGTGCGCCGCCGCCGGCCAATGGGAGCATTGTACGGCGGATACGGCGGCGGGCGAGCCCCCTCAGGAACGAGCGCCGCGGGAGTGAGCGGGGCGGCTCGTAGCGCTTCTCACTCTCGCTGAACCTGACTTGCCGGCCTCGACCCCACCCAGTATATTGATCTTCAGGGAGATGGCATTCCTCCCAGAACCGCCAATCGGGGCTGATGATGCCTACCAATGCTGCTCTCGCCGCGGCGCGAGCAGTTGGTAGCGCTCAAATGACCGAGCTTGAGTCAAGCCCGACCGCGCGACTGCATGCCCACACCTCAGAAGGCTGACGTGCCGTGACGCGCGCCATCCTTCTGCAGATCGCCCAGGTGGTCACGGTTCTCGCCCTCGCCCCGCTGCTGCAGGGCGTGATCCTGCAATGGGAAGAGCGGATTGCGCGGGCGCAGGGACCGGGCATCTTCCAGCCCTACCGCGACCTGTGGAAGCTGTTCCACAAGCAACTCGTGGTGCCGCAGACGGCGAGCTTCATCTACTGGATCGCTCCGGTCGTCGCGTTCACGTGCATGCTCACGGTTCCGATCCTGATCCCCGTGCTCACGAATTTTCCGCTGCCGCTCTCCAACATGGGCGACATCCTCGGCGGAGGACTGATCCTCACGCTCGGATCCTTCCTCGTCAGCCTCGCCGGCCTCGATTCCGGCAGCGCCTATGGCGGCATCGGCTCCTCGCGCGCGGTGATGCTCGGCATCCTCGCGGAGCCGACGCTCATCCTGGTGTTCGTCGGCATCACGCTGCTCGCCAAGTCGATGCTGCCGTTCGTCGTCAATCACCTGCTCGTCGAGCAGCCGGCCGTCTACTGGAGCGCCGCGCACCTCCTCCTGGTCGCGGCCTTCTTCATCCTGCTGCTCGTCGAGACGGACCGGCTGCCGATCCACTCGAGCACCCACATCGAGGTCTACATGATCGAGGAGGCGCGCATCCTCGAGTACTCGGGCCCGCTGCTCGCGCTCCTGAAGTGGGCCTCGGCGATGAAGCAGTTCATCCTCTACACCATCTTCTGCAACGTCCTCATGCTTCCGTGGCTGCTCTCGTCCCGGGGACTTGCGATCGGAGCTTTCGGAGCGGCGGCAGCCCTGTTCCTCAAGTTCCTGACCGTCGCCGCGGTGGTCGTCTGCGTCGAGACGGCGCAATCGCGGCTGAGGTATTACCGCTACCAGGAGCCGCTCGCCGCCTCGTTCCTGCTCTCGATCCTCGCCATCGTCGCCAATCAGCTGGGGTAGGGATGTTCGCCGCACACCTCCCGCCGCTCGCGGCGTCGCTGTTCAGCCTGCTCGCCATCACGAGCCTGCTGCTCTCGTTTGTGATGCTCGGATCGCGCTGGCTCCTCGAGTACCTCATCGCCTTTGCGGCGCAATCGTGGCTCATCGCGCTGCTCTCGGCGGCCGTCGGCTACTATGGCGGCTATCCCGAGCTCTACATGATCGCCGTCCTCACGGCGCTGTTCCGCGGGCTGGTCCTCCCCTATCTGCTCCTGCGCATCATCCGCCGCCTCGACGTGGACCGCGAGCTGCATGAGCGGCTCGCGCCGAGCTCGAGCCTCGTGGTCGGCGCGATGCTCGTGCTGTTCGCCCTCGTCGTGTCCACGCATCTCGGCGAATCGCTCGGCCTCACCGGGACCATCGTCGTGCTGGCGCTCACCGTCATGCTCTCCATGACACTGATCGGCTTTCTCATGCTCATGGTGCGGAGCGAAGCGGTGAGCCAGATCCTCGCGCTGCTGGTGCTCGAGAACGGGATCTTCCTCGGCTCTCAGATCCTGGTGCCGGGCATGCCCCTGCTGATCGAGCTCGTCATCCTGTTCGATCTGCTCGTCGTCGTCGCCTGCTTCGGCGTCCTCGTGCGCTACCTCGTCGTCCACGCCGGCACCTCGAGCACGCGCGAGTTGCGGAGACTGACGGGATGAGTCCCGCAGCGCTCGTCGCGGTGATCCTGCTCGCACCGCTCGCCGCCGTGGCGGGCTGCGTGATCTTCCGGCGGCCCCGGGTGTCTGAGTTCTTGAACCTCGCCGCCGCCCTGCTTTCCTTCGCGGCCGTCGTGACGCTGCTCCCTTGCGCGCTCGCAGGGCCCTACACGCTGCTCCACGGCTACATCATCGTGGACCCCCTCGGCGCCTGGGTCCTGCTCTCCGTCGCGACGGTGTATCTGCTCGCATCGATCTACTCGATCGGCTACATGCGCACGTTCCCCGAGCAGGAGCGGCTGCACCGCTTCTATGCCCTCTTCGCCGGCTTTGCGCTGACGATTCTCGTCGCGCCGCTCATGAACAACGTCGGCGTGTACTGGATCGCGATCGAGCTCACGACTCTCGTGAGCACCTTCCTCGTCGGCTTCGAGCGCACCCGCGAGAGCGTCGAGGCCGCCTGGAAGTACATCGTGGTGGTCTCGGCGGGCATCAGTCTCGCGCTGCTCGGCATCATCTTCTACTACTGGGCGGGGAGCGTCGTTCTCGGACCGACATACGACCTCACCTGGTCCACTCTGCGCGCCGTCGCGCCTCGGTCGAACCCCACGCTCGCGATCACCGCGTTCCTGCTGGTCTTCATCGGATTCGGCACCAAGGTGGGACTCGCGCCGATGCACACGTGGCTGCCGGACGCGCACAGCGAAGGTCCGGCGCCGGTCTCGGCGATGCTCTCCGGCGCGCTGCTCAACACGGCCATGATCGGCATCGTGCGCTTCATCCACGTTGCCGACGCCGCCGGGGCCGGCCTGCTGCCGCGCTCGGTCGTGGTGGGGATCGGCGCCCTCTCGCTGCTCGTCGCCGCCCTGTTCATCACCCGCCAGACCGAGGTCAAGCGGCTGATGGCGTACTCCAGCGTCGAGCACATGGGCGTGATGGCGCTCGGCTTCGGCTTCGGCGGGCCGCTCGGAATCGCAGGCGCCCTCTATCACATGCTCAACCATTCCCTCAACAAGTCGCTCATGTTCTTCGGCGCGGGCGATGTCCTGCACGCGTTCCACAGCAACCGCACCGGCCGCATCCATTACGTGCTCAAAGCCATGCCGGTCGCCGGAGCGCTGTGGATCGCCGGGGCGGTATCGATCACCGGGGCGCCGCCCTTTGGCCTGTTCCTGAGCGAGGTGACGATCCTGCGCGCCGGGCTCGCGGGCCCGAATGCGTGGGCGGTGTTCGTGATGCTCGCGCTGCTCGTCGTCATCTTCGTCGGCTTTCTCAATCACTTCCGGGCGATGTACTTCGGTGAGAATCCGGCCGCGGCGGCGGCGGCCGTGAGGTGGGTGCGCCCGCGCGGAACGCGTTTCTGGTGCGTGCTGCCGATGTGGCTCGCGCTCGTCCCGCTGCTCGCACTCGGGTTGTGGTGGCCGCATGCGTTCACGCACTACTTCGCGGTCATCACGGCGCAGCTGAGCGGGGGTGGGCGATGATGCGGGATGCGGAACTCGCCGCCCGCGCGCGTCCGGGGGCCGGCGTCCAGGTGGAAGACGTGGCGCCCGAGGGCCTCGAGCAGCGCTGCCGCGAGGCCGTCGCCGCTGGCGCGCGCATGCAGTTCGTGTACGCCTGGTATCCGGACGCCACGCCTGCGGCGGACGGCACCCCGGCCGCCGAGCTCCGCTACGTCGTGCATGCGACGGCGGGCCATGTGCCACAGGTCTGGCGTTGCCGGCCCGGCGGGCATCCCGTGCCGAGCCTGGCGCCGATCACGCCGCTCATCTCGTGGCATGAACGGGAAGTCACCGATCTCTGCGGCCTCACCTTCAAGGACCAGCCCCAGCCCCGCCCGAAGGTGCTATTGCCGGGCGCAACGGCCCCGCGTCCGCCGCTCCTGCCGGGCCCCGCCGCGCCGCTCAACTACCTGCCTGAACCCTACATTCTTCCGGAGATCGGCGGCGCGGCGCCCGATGTCCAGCTGCTGCCTTTCGGTCCCATCCGTGCCGGCGTGACCGAGTCCGCGCACTTCACGTTCTTCTACATCGGCGAGGGGATCCTGCACTACCATCCCCAGCTCTTCTTCAAGCATCGCGGGATGGAGAAGCGCTTCGAGGGGCGTACCCCCGCCCTCGGCACGGTCCTGGCCGAGCGGGTGTCGGGCGTCGGCAGCGTCGCGCACGCGCTCGCCTACTGCCACGCGCTCGAAACGGCCGCGCAATGCGAGGTGCCGGCGCGCGCCGCGTGGCTCCGAGCGCTGCTCGCCGAGCTCGAGCGGCTCTACAACCACTTGCACTACCTGGGCCATCTCTGCCACACCACGACGCTCAAGGTCGGGGAAGCCGAAGGCCACTACCTCGAGGAGCTCGCCAAGCAGATCAACTGCCGCGCGACCGGCAGCCGCTTCCTGCGCAGCCTCATCTCACCGGGCGGCCTGAAGCGGGAGCCCAGACTCGAGACCATCGCAGAGCCGCTCGCGCGGCTGCGGGCCGAGTTCGACGGCTTTACCGCCATGCTCGAGAGCACCACGACGCACCTCGACCGCCTCATCACGACCGGGATGCTGAGCAAGCAGCTGGCCTTCGATCAAGGAGCCACCGGACCGATCGAGCGCGCATCGGGCGTGGACCACGACATGCGGCGCGATCAGCCATACGGGGCGTACGGCGAGCTGCCCCTGCGCGTGGCCGTGCGCGACGGTTGCGATGCGCGCGCACGCCAGCAGATCCGCATCGCGGAAATCGGGAACAGCATCGAGCTCATCCAGCATGTGCTCGAGGGGCTTCCGCAGGGCGCGAGCCGCGTCGATTGCCGGCCGCCGGCCGGCAGCGAGGGCCTGGGTTGGGCCGAGTCGCCGCGCGGGTCCGTGCACTACGCCGTGCACCTCGATGCGCACGGGAGGCTCGCGCGGGTGAAGGTGAGGTCCCCGAGCTTCTCCAACTGGCGCGTGTTTGCGCACACGGTCCACGGCACCAACATGATGGACTACGCCATCAACGAGGCGAGCTTCGGCCTCACCGTCGCGGGGTGCGACCGGTGAGATACGCAGCGCGAGTGAGACGCTCATGAGCAAGAAGGTCATCCCCCTCTGGACGCTCTACGGCCTGAAGCAAGGCAAGGCCACGGTGCCCTGGCCGGCCGGGGAACGCGACAGCCAGGAGGGCTTCCTCGGCATGCCGCGCTTCGACCCGCAGAAATGTCAGGACGGCTGCCGCGACTGCGTCGACGCCTGCCTGCCCGGCGCCATTACCCTCGAGAGCGCAGGCGAGGCACGCCTCAACGTCGACTACGGCCGGTGCGTCGTCTGCCAGATGTGCGTCGAGGCCTGCCCCACTGGGGCCTTCACGGCGTCGGGCGACTGGGCGTTCGGCGTACGGCGGCGGAAGGATCTCGTCTGGTCGCGCGCCACCGCATCCGACGACGGCACGGCGCTCCAGAGCGAGATCCGCCGCGTCTTCGGCCGCAGCCTCCACATCCGCCACGTCGACGCCGGCTCCTGCAACGGCTGCGAGTCGGAGCTGCAGGCGCTCGGCAATCCGCTCTACAATTTGCACCGTCTCGGCATCTTCTTCACGCCCTCGCCCCGCTTCGCCGATCTGCTGCTCGTCACCGGCCCGGTGACCTACGCCCTGCGCGAGCCTCTCCATGCGGCTTACGAGGCCATGCCGGAGCCGCGCTTCGTCATGGCGGTCGGCACGTGCGCGGTGTCGGGTGGGACGAACGGCGGGGGCTACTCCTGTGGCAACGGGCTCGAGGGGGTGCTGCCGGTGGACCTCTATCTGCCGGGCTGCCCGCCGAATCCAGCGGCGATCATTCACGCACTGCTGATGCTCGTCCAGCGGATGACGCAGCGCGTGCACGGCGGCCGGATCGTCGAGGGGGACGACCGTGCCTGAGCTCCTCATCGCAGCTTTCTGGCTCTGGGTCGCCGCACTCGCGCTCGCCCTGGCGGGCGCCGTCCAGGCGTCCCGATGGGCGGCTGTGCTCGGCGCGGCCGCCGGGATCTGGGGCGCCTTCTGCGCGCTCCCGCTGGGCGGAGGCGAGCTCACGCTGCCGATCGCCCTCGCGGATCGAGCAGTGCGGCTGCACTACGCGCCCGAGGCGCTGTGGCTCATGGCCTTCGGCCTCATCCCCGCCGCGCTCGCCGCTGCCCTGTGCACGCCCGTGCGCGCGCGCCGGCGCGGATGGTTGGTGGGCGTCTCGCTGTCGCTGCTCGGCGCGCTCGGTGTCTTCGGTCTGCAGGACGGCTACTCGTTCCTCATCGCGTGGGAGCTCATGAGCCTCGGGGGCGCGGTGATGCTCGTGTCGGAGCACACCTCCCTCGACACCGGCCGCTCGACGCTCTACATGCTCGCGCTGCTCGAGGTGGGCGCGGTCGCGATCCTGCTCGCGCTGCTCCTGCTCGCGCAGGGCGCGGGCGGCAGCATGGCTTTCAGCGGATTCAGCGCAGGCGCCTCGAGCCTGTCGGACGGCATGCGCGGATTCATCGGTGTGCTCGTCCTGGTCGGGTTCGGGGCGAAGCTCGGGCTGCTCCCGTTCTACGAGTGGTTTCCGGGCGCTTATGCGAGCGGCAGCGGCGCCTCCGGCGCCGTCATGTCCGGCGTCGTGCTCAACGCCGCGTTCTTCGCACTGTCGCGGAGCCTCACCGACTGGCTGCCAGCGCGCGCACCCGGGCTGCTCAGCCTCGGCGTCCTCGTCACCGTGGTCGGGGTGCTCTCGTCGATCCTCGCCGCGCTCTATGCGTTCCAGCAGGACGACTGGCGGCGGCTGCTCTCATTCTCCTCGGCGGAGAATGCGGGGATCGCCGTCGCGAGCCTCGGAGCGAGCCTCATCTTCCGCGCGGGCGGGCAGAGCGGTCTCGCGGGCCTCGCGTGGACCGTCGCGGTGCTGCACCTCTCCGGGCATGCTCTCGCGAAGGGAGGAATGTTTCTCTCCGCCGACGGCGTCTACGCGGCAGGGGGCAGCTACCGGCTTGCTCAAGCCGGCTGGCTTCGCACGACGAACCTGAGCTTCGGCGTCGGCGCCCTGTTTGCCGCGATGAGCCTCGCCGCCATGCCGCCGCAGATCGGCTTCGCGACCGAGTGGCTCACCTTCCAGACCGTGTTCCAGGGCTTTCACCTCGTATCGCTCGGCGGCCGTCTGACGCTCTCACTCGCGGGCGCGGGACTCGCCCTCACCGCGGCCGTGGCGCTCGCGACATTCATCAAGGCATTCGGCATCGGCCTGCTCGGCGATGGGCCTCGCTCCGCGCGCGTCGGTCCCGGCTACGACATTGCAGTGCTGGCGCTGGGCCTCGCCGTGCTCGGGACGGCCGTGGGCTTGCCGGTATGGCTCGCCGGGCTCGACGCGGCGGACGTCGCCCAGTTCGGAGTGCATTCGGCGCGGCAGATGGTGAGCGGCTGGCTGCTCGTGCCCCTCACCGACACCTTCGCGTTCATCTCGCCGTCGAAGCTCGTCATCGCGATGCCGCTTCTCGCGATCTTCCCCCTGCTGCTGCTGTTCAATGTGCGCCGGCACGCGGTACGTCGCGCGCCCGTATGGTACGGCGGCCTCCAGGAGGATCCGCAGCGCTCGGCGACGACGACGCTCACCTTCGCCAACGCGATGCGGACGTTCTACAGCTTCATCTACCGGCCGACTGTCGATACCGCGCGCCAGCACCGCGCGGTGAGGTATTTCATACGGAAGCTGGAGTTCGAGCACGCCATCGCCGACGTATTCGGCCCGATCCTGTTCAAGCCCATCAGGCGTGCCGTATGGAGGATCGCCGGCCGGCTCCGCGCGCTGCAGTCCGGCGACCTCAATTTCTATCTGGCCCTGCTCGGCATCCTGCTCGTCATCATCCTCGCGCTCACCCTGCGCTGAATCTGCGCTCCGCGCGCGCGGGGCGCCCCGCGCTTACTTCCCGAGGTTCACCCTCACGTTGAGGTACCACTCCCGCGGCGGATTGTAGGCGCCGACGACCTCGCCGGCGGCGAGATTGATGGATCCCGTGGTGAGGTAGCGGTCATCCGTGATATTCGTGCCGCCCAGGGCCACCTCGTAATTGTCGTCGGGCGAGATGTAGTGCACGGCCGCCGCCAGATCACGCGTATCGGGACGCATCAGCTGCGGAGTGTTGAGCGAATCGTTGTACATCTTCGTCGTATAGGTGAAGCTCCCGTTGAACTGGAGAGTCGCCGCATTCGGCAGCGGAATGCTGTATTGCGGCCCGGTCCCCAGTTTGAATCTCGGCGTCTTCGGGAGCTGCGCGCTCAGCGGATTGCCGGGGTCGGGCGCCCCGGTCGTCGGGTTAATGGAGGCCGGAATACCGATCGTCGGGTTGACGTACGTGTAGTAGTCGTCGAGGTACGCGCCCCAGAACCTGAACTGGAAGTTGTTGTTGACCACCCAATCCGTGGTGAGCTCGGCGCCCCTGATGATCGCGTTGCCGGCGTTCAAGTAGACGGGGGAGGCTCCCGTCTGAACGTTGAGCTGGATGTTGTTGTAGTTGGTATCGAAAACGTCGGCGTTGGCGAGCAGGTGATGGTCCAGCCACTCGGACTTCACTCCCAGCTCCCAGGTCCTGTCGGTCTCGGGACCGAACTGCAGAGCGCTGGTGTTCAAGACAGCGGAGGACAGGCGCGTGGTCCAGCCGCCCTGCTTGAATCCCTCCGACCAGCTCACGTAGCCCATGATGTCGTCCGTGAAGTGGTACTGCGCCCCGAGCGTCGGATCGAATGGGCGCCAGTTCTGAGAATTCGTGGTGTTCGGCACGTAACGGTTCGGCTCCGCGGGATCGGGGAATCCGAGCGCCTGCTGGCACGTGAGGGACGCTGGCGCACCGATCAGAGAGGCTGAGGCGGTCGAGGGATAACAGCCCGTGATCTTGTACGCAAAGCCGTTGAGGTCCGCCTGGCCGCCGTTGAACGTGGACCAGATGTCGGTGTACCGGCCTCCGGCCGTGAAGCCGAGCTTGTCCGTCGCCTGGTAGTCGACGTGGACGAACGCGGCCGCATCCGTGTTGTTGATGTTGTTCGAGTAGTCATAGATGAACAGCAGGCCCTCGAACGGCACGAAGTCGTGTACGAAGCCACCCTCGTTGAAGAAGTACAGGCCTGCCACGTAGTTCAGCTTGTTGTCGAGGGCCTTGCCGAGAATCTGGAATTCCTGCGAGACCTGCCACTGATGCTGGTTGTCGGTCACTTCCTGGAGGGTCTCAGGCGTGCCGTCGAGGTCCGTTCCGATGTCCCAGGTAATCTGCCGATAACCCGTGATGGACTTGAGCTCCATCTGGTCGTTGAGGTTCCAGTCCACCGTGACGGAGTTGCCGAAGGCATCGTACTGGGCGAAGTTCGGGCCATCCCCGTAACTCTCGTCGATGTTGCCCGTGTCGGTCGCCGCGTAGTTCCAGTAAAGGCGCGGATCGGGGGATCCGAGGTAGGTGGCTCCGCCCGTGTCGGCGTAATTGAAGGGGCCGACCGGGGCCCCGACCCCGATGTACCCGGCTCCGGCCAGCGCCGCAGCGCCGGGCGCGAGACCCGTCCCTGTCGCACGCGGCCCGCACACCAAGCCCAACCCGAAGGTCTTGAGCGTCGCCGCGGAGTTGCTGATACAGGTGTTATACAGGTTCGCAAACGTGTTCCCGGGGAAGTTGTAGACGTCGAGCACGGTTTCGGGCATGCCGGGCTGCTGCTCGTGCGACCAGTCGGCGGCGAAGGTCACCTTGAAGTTGTCCGACGCGTTCCAGACGACCTTGCCGCGGATGACCTGGAGATTCTGTCCACCATTTGCGGAGTAGGTCGCCTCGTCCGGCGCCTTGGGATAGGCGTCCTGCGGATCGACCACGAACGGTGTCTGTCCGTAGACCGAGCTGGTCGGATACGGAATGATTTGCTGGTAGCCGTTCTGCTGCTGGGAGGACACGGTGATGGACGACAGCAACGTGTGACCGATGATCGGCAGGTCGGCGGAGAAGGCGAAGTTGCGCTGGTCGTAGCTGCCGCCCTGCGCCACGGCGGTGACTTTGAACTGGTCGCCGGGCGTATGAGTGACGATGTTGATCGCACCGCCGATGGTGTTCGCTCCGAACAGCGTCCCCTGGGGCCCTTCGAGGATCTCGATCCGGTCCACGTCGAGCAGGTTCTGGTTCGCCCCGATCGTGCGGGCGAGGTACACGCCGTCGACATAGACGCCGACGCCAGGGTTCAGGTTGAAGGCGAAGTCATCCTGGCCGATGCCGCGGATCGAGGCCGAGAGCACCGAGGTGTCGCCGGAGAAGGGCGAGCCGCCATCCAGGTTGACCCCCGGCGCCATCTCCGAGAGGCCATGCACGTCGGTGATGTTGTTTTCCTGCAGCTCTTGCGTGGTGAAAGCCGTCACGGTGATCGGCACGTTCTGCACGTTCTGCTCGCGCCTCGTCGCGGTGACAACGACCTCCTGCAAGGCGCCCGACTGCTCCGACTGGCTCTGTGTCTGGGCCGGTGCTGCCGGTTGCGTAGTCTGGTCCTGCGCGTACGTGCAAGTGGCGCCCAGGGCCAGTAAAAGACAGGACGCCAAGGCTGTCCGGGCGATCCAAAGCATTCCGCCGTCCGCGGCGCCGCCCGTTCCCGTTCGCGCGAAGATCGTCATGGTTTCCCCCTACAGACCGAACCCAGCTGACGTGGGTAAAAAAAGACCGGCGGCGGACCTTGGTTCGAGCCGGGAGCGTTTGCTCCCCGCTTCGGTGTCTTGGACGCCACACTATCCATCCCCTTGGACGGGGGGAGGCTACCGCACGCCTACGAGCGGCGCGCGGATTAAAGTGCAGCCGCAAGCGCCTAGCAGTGCAATACGGATCAGCGATAGGTGTTGTTGGATGTGTGGTCGCCGGCAAGCCACCGGCGCAGCTCGGCGTGCGCCTTGCCGAGCTGCTCTCGATTGATGGCCTCCACGCTCGGATGATCGAGCGTGAACTCGCAGATCATGCCGTCGGGGTCGGTGACGTACACTGAGCGGCAGTACCCGTGCTCCAGGACGTAGGTGCCCGGGGGCTCGTAGCCCGCGGCCGCGAGCCGCCGCTCGATGCCCTGCTGGGTCTCCCGGTCGACCTTCAGCGCGATGTGATGGAACGGCGAGTCCGGCATCTTGGGCCCGAAGAGCGCCTGGTCCTCGGCGCGCGCGAACTGGAAGAAGGCGAGCGCGCCGCCGTCCGCGAGCCCGAAGAAGCAGTGACAGTAGGTACGCTCCGCGCCGAACAGCTCATCGCTCTCGCACCAGGTCGCGAGGAGCGGCAGGCCGATGATCTCCTCGTAGAACCGGCGGGTCGCCTCGAGGTTGCGCGAGACGTAGGCCGTGTGATGCAGCCGGCTGGGTAACTTCGATGCAGTTGCCATAGAAAGTCTCCGTTGATGCGTCAGGCCGATCGGCGCCAGAGCCGCCCGCTCGCAATCGCCGCACCCTCGACCAGCGCGGCGAGCTTGAGGAACGCGACATCCGGATCCACCGGTCCGAAGCCCGCGAACGTGCCGAACCCGCAATCCGTCCCCGCCATGACCCGCTCCGCGCCGACCACGTCCGCGAAGCGGCACAGACGCTCGGCGACGAGCAGAGGGTGCTCCACGTAGTTGCTCGTGGTGCTCACCACTCCGGGGATCAGGATCTTCTCCGGCGGAATTCTCGCTTCCCGGAAGACCGTCCACTCGTGTGCGTGGCGCGGATTGGCCGCCTCGAACAGGAGCGCCTGGGGCTTCGCCCTGGCGACGACGGGCAGCAGCAGCTCGAGCGGAATGTCGTGATGATGCGGGCCCTCGTAGTTGCCCCAGCAGATGTGCATCCGGACGCGCTCGGCCGGCACATTCTCGAGCGCGTGATTCAGGACCTCGATGTGCCTCGCCGCGAGGGACAGGTATTCCTCCGTGCTCCGGCTACGGTACATCGTGTGGCGCCCCATGCCGAGATCCGGCGCATCGATCTGCAGCAGCAGGCCGGCGGCGACGATCGCCTCGTATTCCGCGCGCATCGCCTCCGCGACCGCACCGAGATACTCATCCTGAGTCCGGTAGTAGTCGTTCGGCTGGAAGAGCGCGATGACGCCGGGAGACGCCGAGTTCATGAACCCCTCGAGCGGACGCGCTTCGGCCGGGCGCGTTCCGGTCCGTGGAGCGGCCCGCGCATCGGCCAGCGCCGATTTCAGGTTCGCGATGTCCGCCGCGACAGGGCCCATGTCCTTCACGGCGACCGCGCCGACGCACCGCGGCCGGCGATACTTCGCGGTCGCGCCCGTGTCCGCGAGCTTCTTCAGCAGGCCCGGGAACTCGACCAGGTCCTGTCCCGGCTCGCGCGGCGTGTCGCCGTCGAACCCGGTGATCCGATCCTTGATGTACGTCGCGTAGCTGATCTTGCTCATCTCGCCGTCGCTCGCGACGTTGATGCCGACTTCGGCCTGGCGAAGCACGATGTGTTTGACGGCCGCGGCGATCACCGCGGCGCCGGCGGCCCCGTCGGTTGGGTCGCCCCGCTCGCGGGCGAACACCACGTCCGTGACGGCACGCGAGCGGGGAAGACTTCCCACGTGCGTGGTGAGGATCCGATCCGCGCTCGTCCTCATTGAGTCGATCCGGCTCCGCAGCCGCCCCGGGGCCTCATTTCCCCCACAGCTCCCGGGTTGCGATGCGAGCGCCCTCCACGAGCGCTTCGAACTTCGCCCACATGATCTCCGGGTCGACGCGCCGGATGCTGTCCACTTGCGCAAAGCCGCAGTCGGTGCCGGCGATGACGTTCTCGCGGCCGACGAGCTCAGCGAACCGCACGATCCGGTCGGCGACCATCCTCGGGTGCTCGACGGTGACGATGTGGTGCGTGATCACGCCCGGGATCAGTATCCTCCCGGGCGGCAGCTTCACCTTCTGCCACACCCGCCATTCGTGCTCGTGCCGCGGATTGGCGGCCTCGATGGAATAGGCGCCGGCGCGAACCTTCAAGATGAGATCGACGATGTCCTCGAGCGGCGCGTCCGAGAGGTGGGGAACGTGCCAGCTGCCGAAGCACACGTGATAGCGCACGCGGTCCTCGGGAATGCCCTCGAGCGCGCGGTTGAGCGCCTCGACGCGCAGTTCCGCCCATTCGCGGTAGTGCCGCGGGCTCTTCTGCGTCAGGGTGTCGTACATGTTCGCGAGCACGGCGTCATCGACCTGGACCAGGAGTCCGGCCCGGTGGATCGCCGCGTACTCGGTATGCAGGGCGTCCGCGATGGCAAAGACGTATTCCCGCTCGGTCGGGTAGAACTCGTTGACACCGTCGTACGCCGTGCTCGCCGGCGCGACCGCAGTCATGAAGGCCTCGGCGACCTGGACCGGCTTCAGGGCCGCCGTCAGGTTCTCGACCGCCTGATCGATCGCGTGCGTGTCGCGGTACTTGATCGGCGCGACGCACGCCTCCGTCGGCGTGCCGGTCAGCACGTGCGGCATCTCCTGGGCGATGAACTCGGCGAATCGCACTCCGTCGCGCCCGAGCCACTCGAGCGGGCGCAGCTGATCCTTCCGGATCTCGAAGCCGGTGATGCGCTGCATGATGTAGCCTGCCCAGCTGTCCTTGCCGAACTCTCCATCGTTGATGATGTCGAGGCCCACCTGCGCCTGCCGCTTCACAACGTCAGCGACCGCAACCGTTACGCGCCGCCCGTACTCCACGGGATCCTGGGGCGGACCCTTGCCGTAGCTCGCGAGCTCCAGCAGCGATTTCGGCCGCGGCAGGCTTCCGACATGAGTGGTGAGGATGCGGTCTTGGCTGCGTTTCACTGCACGATCCTTTCCGATTTTTCGCGAGCTTGCGCTTGAGGACCGAATGGTCCTCTCGCGCGCCCTACAGCGTAAGGGGAGTGGATCGCCGGCGCAATGCGTTGCGGTAGGCTCCGGGCGCCGCGCCGAAGTGTCGGCGGTAGCAGCGCGCGAAGTGGCTCGGCTCCGCGAATCCGCAGCGCGCCGCGATCTCACCGATCGCCACATCGCCGAAGCGCTCGTCGGTGAGGAGCCGTCGCGCGCTGTCGAGCCGGATGCGGAGCAATTGCTCGCCGAACGTCGTGCCGCGGCTCGCAAACAGGAAGTGCAGATAGCGCTTGGAAATGCCGTGCTCCAGCGCGACCATGGCCGGCGAGAGCCCCGGCTCGTGATAGCGGTCGTGCAGCGCTCTCACGAGCCGGGCCTGCAGCTGATCGCGGCGCGAGGGCTGCGCGGCCTCCCGGCCCGCGGCCAGAGCGAGGAGCGCGGCGATCTGCTCCGCGACGACGCCGCGAGGCAGAGACAGGCGGTCGATATCGTCGGGCCGGAGGTTTGCGACGGCGGCGGACAGCGCCGTGGACCATCCGGACTGCGGGCGCAGCACGCGGCCGACGATGGCCTCGGGCGCCGGGAGCCAGGCGAGCAGCCATGGCCGTGGAAACTGCACCACGAGACAACGCGTCGGCACCGGGCAACTCACAGTGTGCGGCTCCGTGCTGTCGACGAGCGCGCAATCGCCCGGATGCATCACGACCGGCCGGCTGCGGTGCTCGAGCTCGAACTGCCCGGCGCGCAGATGCAGCAGATGAAACACCGCCGTGTCGCTGCGCGAGATCGCGCGGCGCGTGCGAGCGACATTCTGCGCCGTCGCCTGCACGAAATTCAGCTTGGCCGGACCGAGAGCGCACTGCTCGAGCCGCGCTTGAAAGGACTCGCCGGCCGGGCAATCGACCCCCAGCTCGAGTATCGCGTGAGACACCGAGTCGCACCAGTACGCGAGGGCCCTGCGCGGCTCCACATCCTGCGTAGACCAGCTCCGCACACCGAGATCTTCACGCGGCGCGCTCATGCGCACGCTGACGTTCATGTGCCTCCCCCTCCGCCCGCACGACACAGCTTGCCGCGAGCCGCGCCGGCCGTCTACAGTCACGCTGGCCGGGTGCCGTCGAGGAGGGTGAGATGGCCAACGCGCAATGGACGACCGCCCGAGTGGCGATGAAGTCTCCGCAGGCCCTGTTCATCGGGGGCGAATGGGTCCGATCGCTCGGGGACCGGACGCTCGCGGTCATCTCGCCGGTCACGGAGGAAGTCCTCATCACGGTGCCGGAGGCTTCGGAGCGGGACGTAGACCGCGCTGTCGCCGCCGCCCGTGAGGCCTTCGACAACGGCCCCTGGCCGCGCCTCACGCCTGAGGAGCGGGGCCGCGCGCTCATCAAGGTTGCGGACGCCCTGCGGGCGCGGCTGCCGGAGCTCGCCGAGCTGTGGACGGCCCAGGTCGGCGCACCGATCGGCCTCACGCGGTATGCCGTGGCGACGGCGCCGGCGCTGTTCGAGTATTACGGCAAGCTCATCCAGACGTATCCCATCGTCGATGAGCGCCGGCGAGACGACAATGGGCTCGTGCGCGTGGTCAAGGAGCCGGTGGGTGTCGTCGCCGCCATCACGCCCTGGAACGCGCCGCTCGTTCTGCTCTGCTACAAGGTCGCGGCCGCGCTCGCCGCCGGTTGCACCATCGTGTCGAAACCGTCACCGGAGACGCCTCTCGATGCACACCTCCTCGCAGAATGCATCGAGGCGGCCGGCCTGCCGGCCGGGGTGCTCAACGTGCTGCCCGCCGGACGCGAAGTCGGCGACTACCTCGTTCGCCATCCCGGCATCGACAAGGTGAGCTTCACCGGAAGCACCGTCGCGGGCCGGCACATTGCCGAGGTCTGCGCCCGGCGGCTCGCCAGAACGAGCTTCGAGCTCGGCGGCAAGTCCGCGGCCATCGTGCTGGACGATGCCGATGTCGGCCAGGTGCTCCAGAGCCTCGTCCCCTTCTCGATGCCGATCACAGGCCAGGTCTGCTTCTCCTTGACCCGCGTCCTCGTGCCCGAATCCCGCGCACGCGAGGTGCTCGACGCCTACGTCACCGCCGTTCGCAGCATGAAGGTGGGCGACCCCTTCGAGCCCGACACGCACATGGGACCGCTCGCCATGCAGCGGCAGCTCCAGCGCGTCCAGGGCTACATCGCGAAGGGACGCGAGGAGGGTGCACGGCTCGTCACCGGAGGCGGCAGGCCGCGCGGCCTCGACCGGGGATTCTTCGTCGAGCCGACCGTTTTCGCGGACGTGGACAGCCGCATGACCATCGCGCAGGAGGAGATCTTCGGCCCGGTCGTGTCCTTCATCCGCTACGACGGCATCGACGACGCGGTGCGCAAGGCGAACGATACGATCTACGGCCTGCACGGTGCGGTCTATACCGCCGACTCGGAACGCGGCTACCAGGTGGCGCGCCGCGTGCGCTCCGGCAGCGTGACCGTCAACGGCCTCATCGTCGATCCCAAGATGCCGTTCGGCGGCTTCAAGCAGTCGGGCCTCGGGCGCGAGGGCGGCATCGAGGGTCTCGACCCGTACTTCGAGACCAAGACGATCTACTTCGCCTGATCGGCCTCATCACTTCCTCTTCGGCGGATGCAGGAAGTCCGGCTGCCAGTCCTCCTGCGCCCGCGCGATCACGAAGGCGTGGATGGCATCGACCTCAGCCTTCGTCAGGATGCCCCTGAAGGGCGCCATCCCCGCCTGCTTCAGTTTTCCACCGAGCACGATATCGTCGAAGTCGGCGTGCGCTTGCGGAGCGAGATGCCGTAGATCCTTCGCCCCGCTGCCGATCGCATTCTGTCCGTGACAGACGGCGCAATGACTGCTGTAGAGCGCCTCGCCGGCGTCGACCTCCTGCACCGACTCCTGGGTAGCTGGGGGCGGCGGGATCGCCGCGGTCGGTGGCGCGGGCGGGAGCGTCACGCCCTTGGCATCGAGCGCGAAGACGACCAGGCGAGCCGGCCCGACGGAGAAGGGCTCATCGCCATGCGTCAAACCATGGACGATCCCGCTGTTCCACCCCGCATTGACAGCGATGTACTGCTTGCCGTTCACCGCGTACGTGATGGGACCCGCGACCGGCACGGACTCGACCGGCATTTCCCAGAGCTTGCGGCCATTGTCTGCGCGAAAGATCGCGAGGGTCTCATCGATGGTGCCCTCGACCAGCAGATTGCCCGCCGTCGCCAGGGTGCCGCCGTTGCCTGGATGCGGAAACGGTATCCGGAAGGCTTCTCTCTGATGCACCGGATCCCAGGCGAGCAGGTAGCCCTTGTCGCGCTCCTCCGCTTCCCGATTCAGCTTCTTGCGCAGCTCGGGGTAGTTGCCGTAGCCGGCGCCGAGAGTGGACTGCCCAAGTTTGAACTTGAACTGTCCCTCGGGCAGCTCAGACACGACCATCCACTGCTCCATGGTCGGGATGTACACGAGGCCGGTGAATGGGCTGAAGGACATCGGGTACCAGTTGTGCCCGCCGCCGGCGCTCGGCGTCTGCAGGTGAGGCTTCACGGCCACGAGCGCATCCGGATAAATGACCGGCCTTCCGGTGCGCATATCGATGCGCGATGCCCACGTGTTCGGCACATAGGGCTTCGCGGAGATCAGCCGGCCGGTCGCGCGGTCGAGCACATAGAAGAATCCGTCCTTCGGCGCATGCAGGATGACGTGGCGGACGCGCCCGCCGATCTTGAGATCGGCCAGCATCAGGGGCGCGGTACAGTCGTAGTCCCACTCCTCCGCGGGAATCTCCTGGTAATGCCAGACGTACCGGCCCGTCTTCGCGTTGACCGCGACGATGGAGCACAGGAACAGGTTGTCGCCGCCGCCCGGGCTGCGGAAGGCCTGCGGGTGCGGCGAGCCGTTGCCCGTGCCGAAGTAAACGAGGTCGAGCTTCGGGTCGTAGACGATGGTGTCCCAGTCGTTCCCGCCACCGCCGACCTTCCACCACTGCCCCGTCCAGGTCTTGGCGGCCATCGGCATGACCGAGTCGGAGGCGGCGCCATCGGGTCCCTTCGCAGGATTTCCGGGAACGATGTAGAACTTCCAGGCTTGCCGGCCCGTCTCCGCGTCGTAGGCCGAGATGTAGCCGCGCGCGCCGAAGTCGCCGCCGCCGTTGCCGATGACGACCTGATCGTCCGCGATGCGCGGCGCGCCGGTCATCGAGAGAGGCTCCCCGGGATCGAGAGTCTGCGTGCTCCAGACCGGCTTGCCCGTCCTCGCGTCGAGCGCGATCAGCCGCCCATCCAGCGCCGCGAGGATGATCTTGCCCTTCCACGCCGCGAGGCCTCGGCTCACCGGCCCGCAGCAGGCGAGCCGTGCCCATTCGAGCGGAATTTTCGGATCGTACGTCCAGAGCACCTTGCCCGTCGTCGCGTCGTAGGCCGTCGTCACGTCCCACGCGGAAACGTTGTAGAGCACGCCGTCGATCTCGAGCGGCGTCGCGTCGACGCCGCGATAGGTGTTGAGGTCCGCATACCAGGCGAGACCGAGACGCCCGACGTTCGCGTCGTTGATCTGCGTGAGCGGGCTGAAGCGCTGCTCGCTCCAGGTGCGCCCGTAGGACATCCACTCGCCGGGATCCTCGTCGGCATTTGCGAGCCGCTGCTGATCCACGGCCGCGGGCGTGGAGCCCGCTGCGGATGCACGGACACCGGGACCGAGGAGCAGACCGGCGAGCGCACACAGGGCCGCGGTCCAGGCGGGGGACGGCAGGTCACGTCCGGGAGATCGGTTGCAGGTCATGTCATTTATAGCGAGGGCGGGCCTATTGGACCCAGGGTGAGGGCATGGCATAGGGCAGCGAAGTGTAGATTGTCTCGGTGCGATCGATCCGTCCACCGCGGATCTTCAGCGCCTCGATGAGGCCGAGCGTATCGGGATAGGGCGGCTCGCGAGCCTTGCCGTTCGTCCCGAGATCGGCACGGCGAGCGCCATGATCGATGAAGGCTGTTGTCACCACCACCCCGCGCTCGGCATCGACAACCGAGAAGCGCGGGTCGCGCAGCCGCTGATCGGCCCGGTCGAGACCCGCCTCCAGATGGCTCCTGGCCAGGGCGATCAGGCGGGTACGCGAGCTGCGCTCGCTCGCGGGCAGGATCTGTTTGAATGCAAGATCGTGAATGTACCGTGCGGGGTCGCCGAGCCGGCCAGGACCCTTCTGCGGATCGATCACCGCCTCGACCGCCGCGATCTTGCGGGCCCGCACCGTAAGCCGCATGCCGTAGTAGGCCGGATCGCCGTGCTCCTCGACCGAGCCGAGCCACGCGACGTTCCCCGTCGCGGGATCGGCGACTTCGATCGCGTCAGCGGATTTGCCGGTGACTGAGCCCCACTGCCCCTCTCCCACGTTCATCGGAACGCTGTTCTCCGTGTACCTCACGATCTTGGCCCACGGCAGGCTCGAGGGATCGTGGGCCGCGAGCGCTTCCATGTAACGATCCGCGAGGCCGATCAGGCAGGCCCGATCGCAGGTCTGGGGGTGCTCGTCCACAGCGGGGCCTCCCGAGGCTGCCACCTGCGCTTTGGATGCCGGCGGGCCGGCGCCCTCCGCCCACGGCGAGTGCATGAAGTACGGCGCGTAGGTGAAGATGGCCTCCACCCGATAGATCTTGCCGCCGCGGATCTCGAAGGCCTCCATGAGGGAGAGCGAGTTCGGCCATTTGAGCAGCGTCCGGTGCTCCTTCCCGTCCGTCGTGGTGTACCGGTCGAAGCTGTTGTCGTGGTCGAAGAAGCCTGTGGCGACGACGACGCCCCGCTGCACGTCGATCAGCGGGTAGCGCCGCTCGCGAACACGCTTGTTGATGCGGAAAATGCCGAGCTTGAACTGCGCCTCGCAGCCCTGCGCGAGGGCGGCCGATCCGTAGCGGCCGCGGGTGGTGCTGATGCCGTTCTCGGTTCTCTCGCAATCGGGATCGAACAGCGTGAGCAGATCGCCGTCGTTGCGCTCCACCGTGCTGAAGTAGCCGTTCGCCACGTCGCGCAGGCGCTCGCGCTCGCGCCGCAGGGGCGCTGGCAGAACCTCCGCAAACGCCGGATCGTGGACGACCTTGCTCGGATCACCGAACGGTGCGGGAAGCTCCGTCTTGCGGTCGACGACCGTCTCGACCTCGGTGATTCGGCCGTCCCGAACCTCGAGCCGCATGGCGTAGTACGCCGGCGCGCCGTGCTCCTCGACCGAGCCGAGCCATGCGACGTTGCCGGTATCGGGATCGGCCGCGAGCAGCGCATCCGGCGACGCGGCGGAAATCGAGCCCCAGAGCCCGCTTCCGATCGGGATCACGACGTTATTTTCCGTGAACTCAACGGTCTTGGCGAAGGGAACGCGTGACGGATCGTGGTGGACGAGGCCGTCCATGTACCGTCTGGCGAAGCCGATCAGGCAGTCGTGGCCACAATCGTTCTCGACGACGGCACTGCGCTCGCCGTAGGCCTGCGCGGCAGCGGGTTGGGGCGCGAGAGCGATCGAGCCGAGCACCCCTGCTGCAATCACGGCCGAAACGAAGTGCCGTGCGAACGGCACTCTCGCGCTTGCGATGCGGCACCCTCGATCGTCCGGATCCAGGATCCGGTCCGCCTCATCAGTAGGCGGAGGCCCCCGCAGAGATCTCCGGGCCGTACTCGTTGACGGTCGTGCGCCGCACGTCGCGCTTGTAGCGATCGGTCTCGAGAGGTGTCGCCCGGTGCAGCGTGCAGCGATTGTCCCAGATGACGAGGTCCCACTGCCGCCACTTGTGCACATAGATGAACCGTTCCTGCGTGGCGAAGGCGTAGAGCTCATCGAGCAGCGCGAGCGCTTGCGGCTCGGGCCAGCCGACGATCCCCGTCGCGTGGCCGCCGATATAGAGCGACTTGCGGCCATAGGGCATCGTGCGCACCAGCGGATGCGTGACGGCGGGCATGGTGGCACGCATGGCATCGGTGACGCCCGTGAGTCCCGTGCGCTCGCGCCCGCGCCAGAAGTCGTGGACCGCCGTGAGCCCGGCGATGCGGGCACGAGTCTCCCCCGGCAGGGCATCGTAAACGGCGCGCATGTCGATGAAATGCGTGTCGCCGCCCTCGGGAGGCACGATGTGGCCCGAGAGGAGCGACCATTTCGTGGGCAGGCTGTTGAAGGAGCTGTCGGAGTGAAACCGCTCCGCCCCCTTTGCGAGCCGGCGCGCCTCCGACTGGTACGGAACAATCTCGTTGTTCGCATCGAGGTTCGAGGCGTCGAACAGCTCCGCCCGCAAGCGGCGCTTCGCCGACGCGCGGCCCAAGCCCGGCGGCAGCTCGAGGGGGCCGAAGGCGCGGCTGAAGCGGATGTGGTCCTCGTCCGTGATGCGGGTATCGCGCACCACGGTGACCGCATAGCGGGCCATCGCATCCTCGACGGCGCGCACGAGCTCCGTGCCCGGCGGCTGCGTGAGATCGGCACCCACCATCTCGGCTGCGAAGATCGGATGAAGCGGGTTGACTGCGAGCGCCATGCGCATGAGCTCCAGAGCCTCTGAGCTTAATCGACATGTGGCCTCGCGATACAGCGGGAGCGTGGCCTGGGACCCAACGCTGCGCTGAGCT
Source organism: uncultured Gammaproteobacteria bacterium (assembly GCA_963849095.1). Classification (GTDB taxonomy): domain Bacteria; phylum Pseudomonadota; class Gammaproteobacteria; order Steroidobacterales; family Steroidobacteraceae; genus JASHUC01. The sequence goes on along the minus strand of CAWKGA010000008.1, from coordinate 167,046 downwards.
CAATCATCGCGGGACGTAGAGACTCATCGGCGCAACGCCGCCCGCCGCCGGATTCGGTGGCGGCGCCGGCCGCCCCGTCACCGGATTCGGGTAATGGAACGGGAGGACGTAGAAGCTCGGATAGGTGAGGTAGAGCTGCGACGGGGGCAGATCCGGCGGCGGCAGGAAGCTGTCCGGCCTCGTGTTCGGCACGGAGCCGTCCCTCCACCCGCCCTGATAGGGCGCATACATGTTGAATGCCGCGCGCACGGTCTTGAACTTCCAGACGCCGCTCTCCTTCACGTACGTGTTCTCGTAGAGCGCATCGCCCCACAGCCCGGTGCGGCCCGTGCCGCCCATGATGAAGGCCGTCCAGCGTCCTTCAGCGGTCTTGCCGTCGGGGGCCACATCGACGATGCCCTGGAACTGCTGATGATTCAGTAACTGGCCAGTCCGCGTTGACATGCCGATCGGGCCGAGGCCCGTGACCAGGTACTCAAGCACCCTCTTCGGCCCGATGAAGATGCCCCGGCCGCCGATCTCGTAGGTGCCGTCCGCCGCGAAAAGCTGCGCGACATCGGGCCATTGAGCCTTGTCCACGTAATATCCGTACGCTCGCTGGATCTTCTCGATCTGCGCGTGGTCCGCGAGCAGCTCCGCCCGGTGCGCCAGCGCGTTGGCGCTCGCTTGCAGCGCGAGAAGACCCGCGGGGAGATCGGCCGGGCCCTGTACATCCTGCTCGATGGACGGCACGGCATCGGCGACCGGATTTCCATAGTGGTAGGGAGGCATATAGATGCCGGGCAGAGAACGATAAATCTCCGTCGGCGGTCGATCCGGCGGCAGCGTGGCGCTCGGCCCCGCGAGGGGAATATCGCCGGCGCCCCAGCCCCGGTCGTAGTCCGCGAAGAACGTGACGTAGAAGTGCAGCTTGCTGATCTTCCAGACGCCGTCCTCGTTGACGTACTCGTTCTCGTACTCTCCTTCGCCCCACTCCCCCTTGCCATTCTGGGCAAGCATGACGTCACTGCGCCAGCGCGCCTTGGCGGTCCGGTCGTCCGGGGCCACGTCGATGATGGGTTGAAGCATCGGATAGTCGTTGAGCTCGCCCTGCTCGAGTCCTTCCGGCCCCATGAGCGCGAGCGCCTTGCGGATGTGCGCGCGCCCGACATAGACGCCGCGCTGCCCGTATTCGTACGTGGCGCGCCGGCTGAAGAGCGCCGCGGCGCTGTGCCACAGGCCCTTGTCGATGTAGTAGCCGTAGGCGGCCTGCAGCCGCTCGATCTGGTGATGGGACGTAAGGAGCGCGAGCTGCCGCGCCGAGCGCGCAACCGACTCCCGCAGCTGCAGAGTCTTCGGGGTCTGCTCCTCGCTCAATGTGCCCGCCAGGGTCGAGGCGCCCGGTGTGTTCGAGGCGCCTGAGGCGTCCCCGCTCACGGGACTCTTGTAATGAAAGGGCGGAGTGAACGTATCGGGAAAGGGCTCGTACCGGACAGTCGGCGGGCGGTCGGCCGGGAGAGCCTTTCCGACGGCCGACTTCCAGTCTCCCGTCACCGGTTTCAGCTTCGCCCAGCCGCTGTCGTACGGGGCGACAAAGCTCGGATAGTAATGCAGCTTCCAGATCTTCCAGACGCCGTGCTGCTTGACGTACTCGTTCTCGTAGACGCCCGCGCCCCACTCCGCATCATGGTGGTAGTGGCCGAGCAGCGCGATCTCCCGCCAGCGGCCTTTCGCCGTCGTTCCGTCCGGCGCGACATCGACCACGGGCTGAAGCTGCATGCGGTGATAGATCTGGCCGAAGGGCAGTCCCGGCCCTGGATTGCCCCCGCCGTCGAGCATCAGCCGCTCGCGAATCCGTGCCTGGCCGACATAGACGCCGTCCACGCCGATCTCCATCGTGGCGTCATCGGCAAAGAGCGCGGCGGCCTCGCCCCAGTAGCCCTTGTCGATGTAATACCCGTAGGCCCGCTGGAGCTTCTTCACGGCGTCCGCATCTTCGATGCGCGCCGCCTCGGTGTCGAGGGCCGCGATCCGCGCCTGCAGCCGAGCGATCGTCCGGGCATCGACATCCGCGCCTGCCGCGGAGGCCAGACGGCCGGCCATCGCGGCCGCGAGCGCGGCGCACGCGAGGGATGCGTACAGCCCCTTACGTCGCGATGCCGTGCGCACCGTGCACTGGTCGCTGCCCGCCCCGGCCGCCACGGATCAGCGGCCCGCGGGACTCATGCGGGCCAGGGCACGCGGCGCGGTCTCTCGCAGCCCGAGCGCCAGCACGGCCCCGACGATCGTGAGGCCGAGCATGATCCACAGCGGCGCCTGCAGCCCCGCCCGATCCGCGGCATAGCCGGCGATCGAAGGTGACAGCACGCCTCCGAGCACCTCGCCCGTGCCCATGCACACGCCGAGAACCGTCGCCCGCAGATGCGGATCGACACTCTCGGACGGCACGGTCGCCATGAACAGCGGGAAGATGCCGGTCTGTCCCCAGCCCACGAAAAAGATGATGGCGAGCACCCAGACCGAGCCCGTGAAATACAGGGCCCCGAGCGGCAGGATCACCCCGATGATCGGCATCGCGATCATGAGCGGACGGCGGCCGATCCGGTCCGAGAGGCCGGAGATCACGAACGCGCCCAGAGTCGCCGAGATGCCGAGCATGCCCATCAGCCAGCCCTCGGTCTGCGGGGAGTAATGGCGCACGTTCGTCAGATAGAGCGGCATGAAGGTCTGGCAGACGACGAAGTAGGAAACGAGCACGACGCCCATGAGCGCGCACAGGACGACGTTGCGGTCGGCGAGCGCGGCACGCATCAGCCCCTTGTCGGCCCGCGGGCCGTGCGCGGCGGGCGCATCGACCTGTGGCGGCCGCAGATATCTCCAGAGGAGCACGGCGGCGATGAGGCCCGGTGCGCCCGCGAGAAAGAAAGCACGACGCCATCCGTAGGACGATGCGAACCAAGCGAGCACGACGGCCGCGGCGAACGTGCCGAGCAGGTTCGAGCCGAAGTTCTGGGTCACTCCCATCGCAAGTCCGCGGCGCTCCGGCCGCACCTCGGAGGCGACGATCGCCTGGCTGATCGGCATGATCCCGCCTTCGGCCGCGCCCATCAGCAGGCGCGCTCCGAGCAAGATCGCGAAGGAGGCCGCGATGCCCGACAGGAACGAGCACGCCGAGAAGGCGAGCGTCGCGACGATCAGCACTCCCTTGCGGCTGCCCGTCTTGTCCGACACCAGCCCGATCCCGAATGCCGCGCACGCCCAGGTGAGCGACAGTGCGCTCGAGAGCACGCCGACCTCGGTGTCGCTCAAGTGCAGGTCGGGCTGCACGAACGGCATGAGGTAACCGAGCGCATTGCGGTCGAAGAAGACGATGCCGAACGTGATGCTGAGGAGCGTCACGATCATCGTCTGGTAGGCCGGGGAGGACGCGCCGCCGGTCCCGGGCGCCGCGGCTTGCGAGACGCTTACCGGCTCGGCGCTGCTCATCGGCTGCGTGCCCGCGGCGTGACTCGGAGCCGTTTACCCTGCATCATCGCTCCAACGTTAGACCAGCCGCCGCCAAATTGAAAGCGCACCTTGTCGTTCACACCGCCGGCGCGCGCCGCCGACCGGCGCGCCTGGCATACCGCCATCGAGGCCCTCGAGGAGCATGAAGTGACGGCGAGCCACCCCACCATCGACGTCGCCGAGATCATCGAAAGCCGTGCTCTCGGCCGGTCCGCCGTGCGGCTGGTCCTCGCCTGCTGGCTCGTCACGTTCTTCGACGGCTACGACATGAACGTCATCGCGTTCGCCGCGCCGTATTTCGCGCCCGCGTATCACCTCAACAAGGTCATGCTGGGCCACATCTTCAGCGCGGCGCTCGCCGGAACGCTGCTTGGGGGCTTCCTCTTCGGCGGTCTCGGCGATCGGATCGGTCGGCGAGCGGCCATCATCGCCGCCACGGCGAGCTTTGGCGCGCTCACCCTCGCTCTATCGCTCGCGACCGGCTACTGGTCGTTCATCGCGTTGCGCTTTGCGGCTGGCCTCGCGCTCGGCGGAGCGATCCCGCTCACCTGGGCGCTCGGCACCGAATACGTCGGAACGCGGTATCGTGCCACGATGGTCACGCTGATCATGCTCGGCTATGGATTCGGCGTGAGCACCGCCGGACCGATCAGCGTCTTCCTCATTCCGCGGTTCGGCTGGCTCGCGGTCTTCGCCTTTGGCGGCGCCACCTCGATCGTCGCTTCGCTCCTGCTGCTCGCCGTCCTGCCGGAGTCGCTCCGGTTCCTCGCTGCGAGCGGACGCCGGCCCGCAGTCCTCGCGCGCGCCGTGCGCAGGCTCGCTCCGGAGCGGGAGGTTCCGATCACGGCGCGGTTCGTGCTGTCCGACGAGACGCCGAGCGCGACCGAGTCGAACCGTCCCGCCGGGCCGCTCGGCGGCGGGGCGCCCGTCTCGCTCCTCGCGCGGCTGAGAGAGAGTGCGCGCAACGTCTCCGCGCTCTTCGACGGCGAGCTGCGATGGATCACCCCGCTTCTGTGGACGGGCTACATCGTGAGCTCGATGACCACGTTCTTCCTCACCTCGTGGGGCCCGATCGTCTACGAGGGCCTCGGCTTCTCGCGCAGCTCGGCCGCATGGGTCACCTCCGGCAATTCGTTCGCCGGCATGCTGGGCGGCCTTGCGGTGATGCGCTTCACCGACCGCAACGGGGTGGTCAGCCTCGCGGTGCTCGCGCTGATCGCGGTGCCGCTTCTCATCGTCGCGGGGTTCGCGCCCTTGAGCGAGGCGCCCTTCATCGTGCTGCTCCTGCTGCTCAGCGTGTTCCTGAGCGGCAGCCACTTCGGCATCACGAGCATCACGGGCATTTTCTATCCGACGGCCTACCGGGGGCTCGGCACCGGATGGGCCTCCTCCGTCGCGAAGTTCGGCTCCATCGCCGGACCGCTGATCGGCGGCTTCATTCTCTCCTCGAGCCTGCCGCTGCGGCAGACCTTCGCGGTGATGGCGATCTGCCCGGCCGCGCTCTCAGCGTGCATGCTCGCGATCGGATTGATGCAGCGCTCGGCAGCACGAGCCGCGCGTCAGCCGGCCGGGGCCCGCTCCGGCGGCGCACCCGCGTAGGACAGCACCTCGTTGAGTCCGGTGAGGATCCGATGGGGCTGCCGCGAGGGCGGCTGACGCATCCAGTCCTCGAGCTTCGTCGTGCCGGTCGTCACGGCGAAGGCCGTCGCGCCGCCGCGGCGGGCCATGAGGGTCTCGACGACGGGATCGTCCCCGACGACGCCCACCTCGCGCATCCGCACACCGAGCTTCCCGGCCACGAATCGCAGCGCGTGCAGGGACGGCTTGCCCGTGAGGATCGCAGGCACTTTCGTCAGGCGGCGAATCGCACCCGTGATGGTGAACGAATAGCCGATCATGCGCCCATGCTTGGTCGCGAAGAAGGGCACGTCGGAGGCGACGTAGAGCCTCGCGCCGCCCCAGACCGCGTGGCACGCGGCCTCGATGTCCTTCATGGCGCAGTCGGGGTGCCAGCCGACGTAGACGGCATCGACATCGGTTGCGCCCGGCTCGCCGGTGTAGACCGTCTCGATGCCCGCCTCGCGCAGCGCGTGGCCGACGCCGCGCACCCCGAGCACCAGTACGCGCTTGATGCCGCGGCGGGACATGTGGTCCGCCGTGACGCAGGAGGGAGTGAGCATCTGCTCGTCATCGACCGGCAGTCCGACCTTCCGCAGCTTTGCCGCCTGCTCGGCGGGCGGATAGGCGCTGCCGTTGGTGAGCAGGACGAACGGCACCCGCCGCTCCTTCAGCTCCGACAGCACCTCGATGGCCCCGGGAAGCACCTCGTACCCGCCGAGCGAGCGGTCGCTCAGCAGCAGCGTCCCATCGACATCGAACATGAAACCTTTGATAGGCGGCGGCGCCTCGTGCGCGCCGCTCACCGGCGCCCTCCGAACACCGACATGAGATGCGCGAGTGGATTGTCGGCCGCGCGCGCGACCGGCGCGGCTTCCTTGGCGGACCACACGGTCTCGGGCCGGCTTTGCAGGAGCTGGATCTCGCCGGACCGCCGATCGACCGCCCACTCGATATCCTGTGGCCGGCCGTAGTGCCGCTCGACCTGGCGCGCGATGGCCCTCAAGCTCTGCAGCTCCGCATCACTCAAGGAGGCGGCGCGGCGCTGCTCCTCCGCGACCGCGACCGCATCGATGCCGCCCGCGGCGGCCGGCACATGTTGAATGGCCTTGTCCGATATCTCGCGCACCGAGATCTCGCCGGTGATCTTGCCGACGACCCAGCGATCCGGAGTGACCTCGCCGCCGACGACCGCCGAGCCGAGGCCCCATGCGCCCTCGATGGTGATCACCGAACGGTCGCCCGTCGTGGGGCTGCGGGTGAACATCACTCCGGCCGTGCGCGCGTCGACCATGCTCTGCACGACCACCGCCATGGCGACGCCCTCCTCCGGAAAGCGGTGCTGGAGACGGTAGGTCACCGCCTCGACCGAATAGAGGCTCGCCCAGCAGCTGCGCACCTTGCGGAGCACCTCGCTCGCGCCCTGGACCCAGAGGTAGGTGTCTTGAAGGCCGGCGAAGCTCGCATCGGCCGAGTCCTCCGTCGTCGCCGACGAGCGCACGGCGACCGGTGCTTGCAGCTCGGCGCCGCACAGAGCGGCGTGCGCGGCAGCGATCTCCTCGAGCACATCGGCCGGCAGCGCGGCTCCCTCCACTCGACCTCTGAGAGCCCTCGAGCATGCCGTGACGGCCTCGAGGTCCTCGGGGTCGAGCGAGCCCACTTGAGCTCGCACGGGCGCTTCCCGCTCGAGCGCCTGCACGAACCGCTCGAACGCCGCGGTTCTCACGACGAACCCCGGCGGAACGGAAATGCCCGCGCGCATGAGCTCCCCCAAGCTGCCGCCCTTGCCTCCGACGTGGGGACGATCGTCGAGGCCGATGTCGGAGAACCAGCTGACGTGCTCGGATGAAGCCATCGCGTACCGGCTTGAGCGGCAGGGGTCGAGCGGTGATCGATCTTAAGACCGGTCGCTACAGATAGAGCTGCTTGTTGATCGGGATGCCGTGCTCGCGGCAGTAGGTTTCGTAGTGGTTGATGTACCACCAGACGTTGAGCGTCTCGACGAAGTTGCCTTTGTCGTCGTAGAACTCGGTCGGCCCTTCGAGCCAGCCGAACAGCTTCACGCCCTGGGGATGATCGCTCACGAGCGTATGGGTCAGCCCCGGGGTTTCGTAGATGAAGTCTCCGGGGCCCGCCACCCAGTCGTATTCCAGGTAACGGGCACTGCCTTCGAGGCAGACCATGACGACGGTGCCGCGGTGCTTGTGCGTGCCGACGACTCCCGCCGATTTGATCCAGAGGATGTTGCTGAAGGTGTTCCTGCGCACGTCAAAGGCGAGGTGACGGAGAGCGGCCTTGTCGCCGAATGGCACCCAGGGACTTTCCTGCTCGGACGGGCCGACGAACGTTCCGGGTACGCCGTAGCGCCGGATGAGGTCCCGATGCACCTCGGGGACGTTGACAATCTTGTAGGCGGTGGACGGCGGAGCGGAGATCGATGACTTGGCCGATGCAGCCATGACTTGCCTCTACTGGAGAATGGTGACCACACCGCGCCCGCCATCGACGCGGATCCGCTGTCCATCCTTGATCCTCGATGTGGCGGTGCCGGTGCCGACGACGGCGGGAAGGCCGAACTCGCGTGCGACGATGGCCGCGTGGCTCATCGAGCCGCCGATGTCGGACACCGCGGCCGCGATCTTTTGAAAGACAGGCGCCCAGGTGGGATTCGTGACCTGGCAGACGAGGATGTCGCCCTTCTTCAGGCGCGAGATCTCCTCCACCGACTTGACGATACGCGCGGGACCCTCCACCACGCCGCTCGATGCGGCGAAGCCCCGGATCTCGTTCCCCGGCGGACCGCTGTCCGCCTCGAGCCACTGATCGAGGCTCTCGCGGGTAATACCCCACAGCATGACGATCGCGGGGTCGTCGATAATTTCCGGAACCGGCCCCAGAGCCGGAGGCGTGTCGTGCTTCGCCCACTCGGCGATCGCGGCGCGGCGCTCGGCCACCACCGCGGGCCAGTGCTCCGGGCCACGCGGAGGGGAGCCGTTCGACCAGGACGACATGAGGTCGATGATCGCCGACTCGAGCTCGAAATGGGTGAGCTGGAAGACATCCTCTGCATCGGCGAAGAACCCGTAACGGGCGAGCAATCCGCCGAACTCCCGGATCTTGTTGAAGAACAGGTTGGTGTACCAATGCTCGCAATAGAATTTGTGGCCCTCGACGTACGGGAACACTCGATGAGCGAGCGTGATCATCTGATCGTAGGCCGCCCGCTCCTCGTCGGAGCCGAGGAGCTCTCGGTAGTCGGCGATGAGCTGCCAGCGCTCCGCCTGGAGCTTCTGCAAAGGCCTCTCGAGCGACTCCCCGGCCTTCACCCGGCTCACGTATCCCGGGATCCCGGCGAACGGCATCGACAGGTCGTCGTTCCACGAGCGGTGATAGTGATAGAAGCCGTCGCCCACGTTGATGTTGAACCAGGGGTGGCGCGAGATCTCGAGCTCCTTCAGCCAGTCCTGCCCCGGAACGCCTGCCTGCTTGAGCGACCGCATGACAGCATCGGCCGAGACGCCCTCCTGGAAGCACCCATCCACGCCGAGGTCGACGGCCCGGCGCGCGAGGCGCCGCACCTCCTCGTCCGGACGGAAAATCTCCGCCTCGATGCCGGCCACCATCCGGGCAACCGTTTGATCGCTGATCTCCGGGAAGGCCTTCTTGCAGAAGCCGAAGAAAGTCATGTATGCACCGTACCCGAGCAGCAGGAACTCGAAATGGTGGTGCCACATCCGGAAGTAGCCCTCGAGCGTCTTGTAGTAGGCGTCGAGGAGGTAGTGGTTCGAGGCCACGCCGCGTCCGGCGCGGACGTGCTCGATGGGCTCGAACTCCGGGAGCTCGAGCTTCGGCAGCGCCTCGGCGTCCCGGATCAGCGCGAGCATCTTCTCGCGCCACTGGGCATAGAGGCGCTCCCAGTTCTCGTAGTAGTAGAACGCCCGCTTCTGGAATTCGATCGTTCGGCGCGCGATCTGCTCCGGGTCGGTTACGGCGTTGCCGCCGATGTACACCCGGCCGTTGATGATCCGGTGGTCGATCCCGAGGGTGGTTGGAAGACTGTGGACGCGGGTGTTAGCTGAGCCGAGCGCGCAATAGGCGGCCTCCGCGGTCACCATGTCGAACGCCGACATGGGCTCGGGGAAGTGCATGGAATTGTAGAACCAGAAGCGCTGGTCGTCCGCCGGAGTGAACTGGGTGTAGTAGGGGTAGGCCGCTTGAGCTCGCTCGGTTCCTGGAACCACCTTCAGCGAGCTCGGTAGCGGGAATCCGTTCGGCTTGGCTCGAGTGCTCATGGCCTTGTCTCCGGTGCGGCGGCGAGAGTCGGGCCGGCCCGGCGGCAGGCGCTCATTCATCAAGGCGGACCGTGGGGCAGATTGTACATCACCTTGCCGCTCGGCCATTTCACGCTCACGTCGAAGCCACCCTTCTGCCCATCCTTGAGCGGATGGATGGTGAGCTCGACCTTGTCGCCCGGCTTCAGGGTGTTGATGGTCCAGCCGACGCGCACAAGGTAGTTGGGACTCATCCCCTCGATGCCGTACTCCTCGATGCCCCCGCTCTCCTTCGGCACTTCAAAGACGATCCAGGTGTGCGGGTTCTGCCAGTCGAACCGCTTGATGGTGCCCGTCAGGGTGACGTTCTTCCTCATGTTGAACATGGCGGTCGAGTGATGCGCGAACGCGCCCCCGGCCGCGAGGACCGAGGCTGCCGCGAATCCCGCGGTCGCCGCTCGAAGGAATCTGGTCATCGATAGGAACTCCTGCTCAAGGATCTCTGACCGCGGCTGCGTTCCCGCCGATGCCGCCCGTCCTGTCGCTCACGGACCACCGATCCGCTCTCCGGGACGCCCGTTCGCGGTCGCGCTGTCCCGATTGCCTTCCTCGCAGATGTATTCGAGGAGGTCACCCTTGTCTCGCACGTACGGGAGCGTCACCGTCCAGGGTTTCACCAGTACCTTCGGATCGATGATGGTCCGAGTGATCTGCATGTGATCGTTGTCGATCTTGCGGATGCGCTCGATGATGTGCATCGCCGCATCGTGCGAGACGCCTGAGGCGATTCCCCCGCCCGTATGCGGGCCCGGGCCCGTATCCTGGAGGACGCCCACGGTGTCCACCACGAGCGTATCGCCGTCCCAGTGGCCGATCGAGTCGCCCTGGAAAGTGGGCGCGAGGCTGCTTGCCGCCGGGTGCGGGCGCCCGTCGGTGTAGATCGTGCGCTCCTGTTCGTAGGCCTCGATCAGGATGACGACCTGGCCCGGATTGAACAGGAACTCGATCGGGTACGGCTGGGTCATGATTTGCGGCATGCCCGGTGGCAGGCAGTTCGCCGTCTCGGGCTGCACGTCCTCGCCGAACTTCTGCTTCGCGAGGAAGGAGGTGTAGGACGCCTTCGCCTTCGGTGTGAGGTCGTGCTCCGGAGAGGTGCCTCCGAGGAGGCTCAAGTTGTGCTCCCAGTCGAGCTGCCAGATGCCCTGCCAGTTCGGCAGCTTCTCGATGGACGCCCAGGTACGCCCCTGCGGCGAGGAGTCGTTCGACGCTGCCTGCGTGCCCTGCGCGGCCGCGAGGCTCAGCGCGGCGGCCCCGAGCAGTGCCACCATCAACCGTGTCGTTCTCATGCGAGCGCATGTGCTCATCGGCGATCCCCTTCGTCACACCCCGAAACCCGCGCGACTAGAATAATCGAAACGGACCCCATCGAGAGCATGGGGGCGGGGCACGCGCGTGCGCTGAAGCTGCTATTCCCGGTTGTCACAGTGTACCCACGGCTTGGCGGAACGTCTTGACAAGTCGACACTCGCAATTCGCCGGAGTTTTCCGCGTACCGCCGCGTAGACGGCTTCTTCATCCCCGGCTCAAGGCATCGGCCGCCTGCTGCAGGCGCCGCAGCTGCCGCTCCAGCGTCTCGATGGCGCGGGGATTCATGCCGGAGAGCAGGCACGCCTCGTAATGCAGGGCGAGCGGCGCGATCCGCCCGTGGAGCCGCTGCCCGGCCGCCGTGAGCCTCAGACGATGCGAGCGACCGTCGCTCGCATGGGGCTCGCGTTGGACCAGTCGGCGCCTGAGGAGGCCCTGCGCAGCCCGCGTGACGGTGACCTTGTCCATGACGGTACGCTCGCAGAGCGCCTGCGGCGTGAGCAGCCCCGCATCCGCGAGCACGGCGATCAGGCGCCACTCGGGAACCTTGAGGCCGAACCGATCCCGGTACGCGCGCGCGATGAGCTGCGAGACCGCATTGGCCGCGACCGACAACCGGTACGGCAAGTAGTCGTCGAGCCGCAGCACCGCGGACGCGCGGTTCGGCGTGCGATCGAGCCGCGGCGCCCCGGCTGCTCGACGTGGCATGGGCCGGGGCCGCGTCGCCCTCGCAGCTCTATTCGGCATCGGGCTGAGCCTCCGGTGCCGCGCGCTGGAATGCCGGCAGATGCGTGCAGTGCTCGTAGATGCGGCGGATCGCCGGATAGCGCTCGAGCGAGCACTGCGCGCCCAATGCGTTGAACACCTGGGGCACGAGGACGCAATCGGCCAGGGTCGGCGACTTGCCGTGGCAGAAATCTCCGGCCGCGCCACTCTCGGCGAGCATCCGCTCGATGGCGGAGAAGCCGAGATCGATCCAGTGGCGCGACCACGCGCTCCTCAGCTCCGCGTCCACGCCGAGCCTCGAGTCGAGATATTGCCGGACCCTCAGGTTGTTGATCGGATGAATGTCGCAGGCGACGGCGAGAGCAAGTGCGCGCACCTGGGCGCGTTCCAGCGCACCGCGCGGCAGGAGCGGTGGCGAGGGATGGGTCTCCTCGAGGTACTCGATGATGGCGAGCGATTGAGTGAGCGCGGCCGGCCCGTCCTGCAGCACCGGCACGAGGCGCGCCGGATTGCGATCGACGAACGCTTGGCCGTGCTGCTCGCCGCCGCCGCGCAGCAAGTGGACCGGAACCGCCTCGTACGGCAGCCCTTTCAAATGGAGCGCGATCCGCACCCGGTAAGCGGCCGAGCTGCGGAAATAGCTGTAGAGCTTCAGCATGGGAACGGTGACTCCCTCAAACGAGAGCGGCCAGAACGCGCCCGGCGGCCTCGCCGAAGCCGATGCGCGCCGTTCCCGGCCGCTCGCACCAGGCGCGGAGGATCACGGCATCCCCGTCCTCGAGGAATCTGCGCGTCTCCCCGTTCGAGAGACGCACCGGCTCGCGGCCGCCACGGGACAGCTCGAGCAGCGACCCGGCCTGCTCAGGCAGGGGCCCCGACTGGGTGCCCGTGCCGAGCAAGTCTCCAGGCTCGAGGTTGCAGCCGCTGAGGGTATGGTGCGCGATCATCTGAGCGAGGGTCCAATAGGCGTGGCGGTAGCTCCCGAGCGAAAGCCGGCAAGGCCCCTCCCCCGCCCGTCTCATCGGCTCCGACTCGAGGCAGGCCTCGAGCTGGATATCAATCGCGCCGTGGCGTCGCACGTCGGGACAATCGAGATACGCAAGCGGCTGCGGATCGGTCGGGGGCCGCTCCCAGGCGGCCCGATGAGGCTCGAGCGCCTCGAGCGTCACGATCCACGGCGAGATCGTCGTGGCGAAATTCTTGGCGAGGAAGGGGCCGAGGGGTTGGTACTCCCAGACCTGAAGATCCCGGGCCGACCAGTCGTTGAGCAGGCACAGTCCGAACGCATGCGACTGCGCATCGGCGATGTCGATGCGCGAGCCCGGCGCGTTGCCCGGGCCGATGAGCACGCCGAGCTCGAGCTCGTAATCGAGCCGCTCGCTCGGGCCGACCGTGGGCGTCGCCGCATCTTGCGCGAGCCTCTGTCCGATCGGCCGGCGAAACGCCTGCCCCGAGACGACGATCGACGACGAGCGCCCGTGATAGGCGACCGGCATCCATTTGTAATTGGGCAGCAGGGGATTGTCCGGACGTAGCAGCCGGCCGACGGCCGTCGCGTGGTGGATCGATGTGTAGAAGTCGGTGTAATCGCCGATCCTCGCGGGAAGCGCGTGCTCCGCTTGCCGCTGCGGTACGAGGCACGCTTGCAGCGCGGCCTGCTCGCGGGCACCGCGCCTGAAGGCTCGTGAGAGCACGAGGCGCAGCGCCGACCAGGCCGCAGGCTCCGCCGCCATGAGCTCATTCAGCGCCGGACCCGCGGCCGCGGCGGCCGCCTCGGCAGCCCGGCCGCGGCGCACCGCATCGCGGAAGGGAGCCGCCTGCAGCGCCGCCGCGAGATCGAGAATCCGATCGCCGATCGCGACGCCGCCGCGAAAGCGCTCGGAGCTTCCCGCGCGGCGAAATACGCCGAACGGCAGGTTCTGGATCGGGAAATCCCCGCCTGGCGCGTTGGCCGACTCGACCCAGCTCGTAAGCTGCGGATCGTGCGTCTCGTTGAGGCTCATGCGCGCCCGGCCGCCGCCGCTCAAGGCCGTCCCGGATCGAAGTGCTTGCCGAGTCCTTGCCAGCACTCGAGATAATCCCGCTGCAGAAGCGGCGAATCGAGCGCATGCCTCGTGGGCCGCAGGATGTGGCGCGTCTCGAACATGAAGGCGAGGCTGTCGGCGATGCGCCGCGGGCGGGTGGTGTCCTCCCCGAGGGCTCGCTCGAAAGTCTCCGCATCGGGGCCATGGGCGCTCATGCAGTTGTGGAGCGAGGCGCCGCCGGGGCGGAAGCCCTCCGCCTTCGCGTCGTAGACGCCCTGGATCAGGCCCATGAACTCGCTCGCGATGTTGCGGTGGTACCAGGGCAGGCGGAACGTGTGCTCCATCACGAGCCAGCGCGGCGGAAAGATCACGAAGTCGATGCTATCGATGCCGGGCGTGTCCGCCTGCGACTGCAGCACCAGGTAGATCGACGGATCGGGATGATCGAAGCTCACGGACCCGATGGCGTTGAAGCGGCGCAGATCATATTTGTAAGGCACGTGATTGCCTCGCCACGCGACCACGTCGAACGGCGAGTGATCCATCTGCGCGGACCACAGCGCGCCGCCGAACTTCGCGACCAGCTCGTAGTGCTCGTCGCGATCCTCGTATGCGGCGACAGGCGACTCGAAGTCCCGCTGGCACGCGAGCCCGTCGGAGCCGATGGGCCCCAAGTCCGGCAGCCGAAACGCCGCGCCGAAGTTCTCGCAAACGTAGCCGCGCGCCGGGCCATCCGGTAGCTCGACGCGGAAGCGCACCCCGCGTGGGATCACTCCAATTTCGAGCGGCTCGACGAGCAGCCGCCCGAGCTCCGTGACGAGCAGCAGGCGGCCCTGCTGCGGCACGATGAGCAGCTCACCGTCCGCATCGTACAAGGCGCGTGCGGTCATCGGGCGGTTCGCGGCATAGAGGTGGATGCCGCAGCCGCTCTGCGCATACGGATCCCCGTTGCCCGCCATCGTGATGAGCCCCTCGATGAAATCCCTGGGCTCGGCCGGTGCGGGCATTGCATCCCAGCGCAGCTGGGTCGGCGGCGTCTCGCGCTGCGAGAAGTCGCTCGTGACGAGGCCGTCGTCCATGCGCCGGAAAGGCCCGTGCACGGCCGCCGGCCGGATACGATAGAGCCACGTGCGGCGGTTCGCGGCGCGCGGCGCCGTGAACGGCGTGCCGGAGATCTGCTCCGGGTACAGGCCGTATGGACAGCGCTGGGGTGAGTTCTGCGCGGGCAAGGCGCCGGGAAGCGCCTCCGTCGCGAAATGATGGCCGAAGCCGCACTGGTAGCGCGGCGCGCTGACATCGGCGCGGGCCGCGGCGCCCGCCCTCGGCGCCGCGCTCATGACGGCCTCGCCCCCTCTTTCCCCGGGGACGGCGCGTCGTTCGACGGGGACAGCACGCCGCGGCGGATCTGATCGAGCTCCAGAGACTCGAAGAGCGCCTTGAAGTTGCCCTCCCCGAAGCCTTCGTTGCCCTTGCGCTCGATGATCTCGAAGAAGCAGGGGCCGACGACGCTCCGCGTGAAGATCTGCAGCAGCAGCCCCTGCCCCTCGCTCGGCGCGCCGTCGATGAGGATGCGCCGCTCGCGCAGGCGCGCGAGGTCCTCGCCGTGGCCGGGCACGCGGGCGTCCACCGCCTCGTAATAAGCGTCCGGCGTGTCCTGGAACGCCACGCCGCGAGCGCGCATGCGGTCGACGGTCGCGTAGATGTCGTCGGTTCCGAGCGCGACGTGCTGGATGCCTTCGCCCCGATAGTCGTGCAGGAACTCCTCGATCTGCGAGCGCTCGTCCTGGCTCTCGTTGAGCGGGATGCGGATCTTGCCGTCCGGGCTCGTCATTGCCCTGGAGACGAGGCCCGTCACCTTGCCCTCGATGTCGAAGTAGCGGATCTCGCGGAAGTTGAACACGTTCCGGTAGAAGTCCGCCCAGATCGCCATGTTCCCCCGGCGGACGTTGTGCGTGAGGTGGTCGATGTACGCGAGCCCGGCGGCCTGCGCCGCCTCGCGCTCCGCGGCACCGGGGATCGGCACGAAGTCCACGTCATAGATCTCGTGCGCGCCGTAGCGATCGATGAGGTACAGCAGGGACCCGCCGATCCCCTCGATCGCCGGGATGTTGAGCTCCATCGGGCCGACGAGGCCCGCGACCTGCTTCGCTCCGCGGCGCACCGCGAGCCGGACCGCCTCACCGGCATCGCGGACCCGGAACGCCATGGCGTTGATGGAAGGGCCGTGAGCGCCCCGGAACGCCGCAGCCTGCCCGCGCGGCTCCCTGTTGAGGATGAAATTGATGCCACCCTGCTTGTAGCGCAGCACATTCTTCGAGCGGTGGCGCGCTACCGCCGTGAAGCCCATGGCCTCGAACAGGCGCCCGAGCGCCTGTGGATCGGGGCTCGTGAACTCGACGAACTCGAAGCCGTCCGTGCCGAGCGGATTGTCGTGGAGATCCTCGCCCATGGCTCGCTCCTTACCCCGACGGGGCAGCGTACCGGGTCCGAGCAATGTACGCGCCGGGGACCGAATCGCATCACAAATTAGTTTCAATTGCAACTATGTGGGCCGCCCTACGCCTCGAGCTCGGGCAGGCCGCGAAAATACTCGAGCGCCTCGGGGTTGGCGAGCGCGTCGAGATTCTTCACCGGCTTGCCGTGGATGACGCTGCGCACCGCGAGCTCCGTCGGCTTGCCGGAGAGCGTGCGCGGGATGTCCGGCACTGCCAGAATCTTGGCCGGAACGTGCCGCGGGGACGTGTGCTCGCGTATGCTCGAGCGGATCTTCTTCCGCAGGGCTTCGTCGAGCGCGGCGCCGGGTCTCAAACGCACGAACAGCACGATGCGCACATCGTGGTCCCAGTCCTGTCCGATGGCGAGGGCCTCGAGAATTTCGGGCAGACTCTCGACAGCTGCATAGATCTCGGCGGTGCCGATTCGAACTCCGCCTGGATTCAGCACGGCATCCGATCGGCCGTGGATCACCACGCCGTCGCACTCGGTGATCTCGGCGTAGTCCCCGTGGTGCCACACGCCCGAGAAGCGCTCGAAGTACGCCGCGCGGTACCGGGCACCATCGGGATCGTTCCAGAACCCGACCGGCATGGCGGGAAACGGCGCCGTGCACACGAGCTCGCCGCGCTCGCGGCGCACCGGGCGGCCGGCGTCGTCGAAGACTTCCACGCGCATGCCGAGGCCGCGGCACTGTAGCTCGCCTCGATGGACGGGCCGGACGGGACAGCCGAGCGCGAAGCACGACACGATGTCGGTGCCGCCCGAGATGGAGGCGAGCAGCACGTCGGACTTGATCGCACGGTACACGTAGTCGAAGCCGTCCGGCAGGAGCGGGGAGCCGGTGGAGAGCACCGTTCTCAGAGTCATGAGATTCACGGCGTCCGCCGGGGCGAAGTCGCTCTTCTCGAGCGCGGAGAGGTACTTCGCGCTCGTCCCGAAGATCGTGATGCCTTCCTCCTCAGCCATGCGCCAGAGCACGCCCGGATACGGATGGAAGGGACTGCCGTCATAGAGCACGAGCGTCGCGCCGGTCGCGAGCGCGCTCGCAAGCCAGTTCCACATCATCCAGCCGCAAGTGGTGAAGTAGAACATGCGGTCGTCGCGCTTCACGTCGGTGTGCAGCAGATGCTCCTTCTGGTGCTGCAGGAGCGTGCCGCCTGCGCCGTGCACGATGCACTTCGGCACGCCCGTCGTGCCGGAGGAGTAGAGGATGTAGAGCGGATGATCGAACGGCATCGGGGAGAACTGAACCGGCAGCCCCCGCGAGCCGAAGGCATCCCAGCCGACCGCGCGCGGCGCCGCAGCGCCGAGCCTCTGCAGCCGTGGCGCGCCGCTCACGTAGGGGATGACGACCACGCGCTCGACGCTCGGCAGCCTTCCCAGCGCCTCTGCCATGGCATCGAGCGAATCGAGAGTCTTGCCGGCGTAGAAATATCCGTCGGCGGTGAAGAGCACTTTCGGTGTGATTTGACCGAACCGGTCGAGCACGCCGCGCACGCCGAAGTCCGGCGAGCACGACGACCAAATGGCGCCCACGCTCGCCGCCGCAAGCATGGCAATGATCGACTCCGGCAGATTCGGCACGAAGCCGGCCACTCGGTCGCCCGCCGCGACACCCGCCGCGAGAAGCCCCGCGGCGATGCGCGCGACCTCCTCGGTGAGCTCGCGATAGGAAAGCACTCGCCGCGCTCCGCGCTCATTGCGGAAGACGAGCGCCGGCTGCTCGTCGCGATAGCGCAGCAGATTCTGGGCGAAGTTCAGGTGCGCGCCGGGGAAGAACCGCGCGCCGGGCATGCGCTCTCGGTGCTCCAGGACCGGTCCCGAAGCCCACTCGGCTCGCACATCGGCGAAGCGGGCGAGTTCCGTCCAGAACGCCTCGGGCTGCTCGACGGACCATTCGTAGAGTTCGTCAAACTCGCGAAGCGAAGTGCCGCGGCGCGCATTCACGCACTGCACGAAGCGCGTGAGATTCGCGCCGGCCACGCGCGCGGCGGACGGACGCCACAAAACTTCGCTCATGCGGATTGTTTAGCATCCGCCGGCCGGCATTGTCGAATCCGGCGCCGCGCCGCGAAGGGGTCTCAGTGGCATCGCGCCAATGTCCGCCGAGACGAGAATATCTGCGTCTAGTCAATGAGTTATCACTCGCTCGCCGTCCGTCGTTGGCGACCTGAGACGCGGGCGGGGCGCGTTGAACTCGAAAGGCCGCGCCGGTGTCCAACTACCGAGGGATCGGTAACGCGGACTGCTCCGGCGATGTTCGATCGAAGCCGGCTTTTCGCGGTAAACTGATTCCAGGAGGACTCACCATGAACACCCCAAACTGGTCTCGACGGTGGCGCCTCGTTACGACGCTGATGGCAGGACTGGCTCTCGGCGTGGCCGGTGGCAGCATCGCGCTAGCCGAGTCCCACGGCGGTGGCGGAGGTGGCGGCGGCGGCCACTTCGGGGGTGGTGGCTTACACGGTGGCGGCGGCGCTCATTTTTCCGCCCGTGGCGGGTACGGGTATCGGCGAGGCGGCTACGGCTATGGGCGCGGTTACTACGGCCGAGGCTATGGCTACGGTGGCTGGGGCTGGGGCGGCGGCTGGTGGGGCCCCGGTTGGTGGGGAGTAGGCCTCTTCCTGCCGGTCATCCCCTGGTATTACGCGACCTACTGGTGGGGCGGCATCCCGTATTACTACGGCAATAACGCGTACTACGTCTGGGACGGCGATGCCGGAGAGTACGAGCAAGTCACCCCGCCGGCCGATTTCAGCCCGAACGGGCCGCCGACGAGCGCCCCGGATGCGAATGGCGCACCGCCTGCAACTACCGAGCTCTTCGCCTATCCGAAGGCCGGCCAGTCGCCGGCGCAGCAGGCAAGCGACGTAGCGGCATGCCGCAAGTGGGCGTCCGACCAGGTCGCCTCGCAGGGCGCACCCGGCACTCCTCCGCCGAGCGCCGCAGGCGCACCACAGAGCTCGTCAGGCTCGGCGAACGGAAATGCTGCCGCGAGCGAGGCGATGGCCAAGCGCCAAGCCTACCTGCGCGCCGAGGGCGTTTGTCTCCAGGGCCGCAATTACAGCGTCGGCTGATTCGCGCCCGATTCGAAGCCGTGCCGCGCGGCCGGAGGGTCCTCACCGCCGCGCTGCTCTGCGTTGCGCTCTCGAGCGGGCATGCGTGGGCCGCGCCCGACGTGGTGATCGATGGCGCCGGAATCTATCCGGAGAGTCTCACCTCATCGGTTGACGGCACGCTGTACATCGGAAGCGTTGGGGGCGTGATCTACCGCGCCCTTCCGGGAAGCACCCGCGCGGAGCCCTGGATCCGGCGCGACGCTCGCAACGGCCTGCTCGCCATCTACGGTGTTCTTGCGGACGAGCGCTCCCACGCGCTCTGGGTGTGCTCCTCGCCGGCGCCGCTTCCGGGCGGAGTGGCACACGGCACCGCGAGCGTCATGCGCTTTGACCTCGCAACCGGGGCCAAGAATGGAGAGTGGCCTCTGCCTACCGCGCGAGCCATCTGCGATGACATCACCATCGGCGGCGACGGCACGGCCTTCGTCGGCGACATCGCAAGCGGAGAGATTCTCACCCTCGCGCCACACGCTGAGTCGCTGCGGGTCTTCGCACGCGATCCGTCCCTCAAAGGCATTGACGGCATCGCGTTCGCGCAGGACGGAACACTCTACGTCGACAACGTCAGGAAGAATCAACTGCTGCGGGTTGACCGGTCGCGGCAGGGCCGATTCTCGGGTCTGACGCTCTTGATGACCTCCGAGCCGATCGGCGGACCCGACGGCCTGCGACTGATCGCCGGACGGCGCTTGGTCCTTGCGGAAGGGAGCAAGGGACGCATCGACGAGGTCACCATTTCGGGTGACCGAGCCAGGATCCGGATATTGAAGAGCGGCTTGATGTCGCCCACTGCCGCCACCGCCGTCGGCGACACCGTGTATGCCGTGGAGGGCAAGATCGAATATGTGTTCGATCCCAAGCTCCGGGGCAAGGATCCCGACCCCTTCATCGTGCGTGCCATCCCGATCCCGCGCTCGGGCGCGGAGCACTAGAAGCTCGAGCTATCGCAGGTCATGCCGGCTGTAGGAATCGAACCTACGACCCCATCATTACGAATGATGTGCTCTACCGGCTGAGCTAAGCCGGCACCGCCTGCGGGCTCCCGCGGGAGGGCGCGGATTCTACAGGAAGGCGCCGGTGACGGGCAGCGGTGGTGGCCGGCTCAGCTCTCGGCAGGCTTCTTCCGCAGCCGGATCACCAGGTCGATGCCCGCCATCTCCATGCCGGGTGGCGGCGGTGGAAGGCGGCTGAACTGCACGTCGGGAATCGGCACATCGATGAGCCGGCCGCTATCGAGGTCGTGGAAGTGATAATGCGGGCCGATGTTGGAGTCGAACCAGGCGCGAGCGCCGTCCACGCAAAGCTGCCGGATGAGGCCGCGGGAGGCGAAGAGATTTAACGTATTGTAGACCGTGGCCTTGGAGACCCGCGCCCCGGTACCGCGCAAGAACGCGAGGATCTGCTCGGCGGAAAGATGCTGCGGCGCGGCAAGCAGCAGTGAGGCGATCTGCATGCGCTGGGCCGTCGGCCGGATGCCGAAGTCGGACAGGCGCTTCGCGCAAAGCGCCGATACGTCAGGAACGGACGCGTACGACTCCATAACTTTTCATTATAACCAAGCTGCCGCCCCTGCCCAAAATGCCATGGCCGCCGGGTTGGGACGCGATCAGTCTGGCTTCGGATCCGCCCCGACGAGGCGCTTCAGCTCCCGCGGCAGGGAAAAGATCACGTGCTCCTCGCGGCCGGTGACCTCCTGCGCCGTCTCGCCGCCCCAGGAGCGCAGGCGGTCCACCACCTGCTGGACCAGAACCTCCGGTGCCGAGGCACCGGCGGTCACGCCGATGACCTTCTTCCCGTCGAGCCACTCGCGATGCAGCTCCTGCGGCCCATCGATGAGATAGCCGGGGACGCCGCCGCGCTCCGCGAGCTCGCGCAGGCGGTTGGAGTTCGAGCTGGTCTTGGAGCCGACGACGATCAGCGCCTCGCAGCGCTCGAGGATCTTCTTGACGGCATCCTGGCGGTTCTGCGTCGCGTAGCAGATGTCCTCCTTGCGCGGCGTGGCGAGCTCGGGAAAGCGCTTGCGCAGGACTTCGACGATCTCCGCCGTGTCGTCCATCGACAGCGTCGTCTGCGTGACGAACGCGAGCCGCGCCGGATCGCGCACCGTCAGGGCGCTCGCCTCCGCGGCGCTCTGCACGAGGTACATCCGGCCGCCGAAGGAGGTATCGAATCGCCCGAGCGTGCCCTCGACTTCGGGGTGGCCGGCGTGACCGATCAGGATCACGTCGAGGCCGTCGCGCGCGTAGCGCTGCACCTCCATGTGTACCTTGGTGACGAGTGGACAGGTGGCATCGAACACGTTGAGCCCGCGCTCACGGGCCGTGCGCTCGACGGCGCTGGAGACCCCGTGAGCCGAGAAGATGACGGTCGAGTCGTCGGGCACCTCCTTGAGCTCCTCGACGAAGATGGCGCCGAGCCCGCGCAGCCGATCGACGACGTAGCGGTTGTGGACCACCTCGTGGCGGACGTAGATCGGAGCGCCGTAGAGCTCGAGCGCCCGCTCGACAATCTCGATGGCGCGATCGACACCTGCGCAGAACCCGCGCGGGTTGGCGAGCAGTATTTCCATCATCCGCTCCTGTGCCGCCCCGCGACCCAGGTGTCGAGGAGCAGCAGTATGGCGCCCACGGTGATCGCCGAGTCGGCGACGTTGAACGCCGGAAAGTGCACATCCTTCCAGTGCACATCGATGAAATCAATGACGTGTCCCAGCACCAGGCGATCGATGAGGTTGCCCAGCGCGCCGGCCAGGATGAGCGACAGGCTCAACGCGAGCAACCACTGCTTGCGCGCATCGAGCCGGTACAACCACACCACGATGATCGCGGCGACCGCGATCGCGAGCCCAGTGAAGAGCCAGCGTTGCCACCCCGAGGCATCCGCCAGCACGCTGAACGCCGCTCCCGTGTTGAATCGCAGGGTGATGTTGAGCACCGGCAGAACGACCAAGCTCTGGTCAAAGCTGAAGTGCCTGACCATCCAGGCCTTGGAGAGCTGATCGAGGAGGATGACGAGGACCGTCACTGGCAACCAGCGCCAGCCCCGCGTCACGCAAACCTCCTGTGCTCGCCGCCGCCCGCGATGTTCGTGACGCAGCGGCCGCAGAGCTCGGGGTGCTCGGGGTGAGAGCCGACATCCGGCAGCCGATGCCAGCAGCGCGCGCATTTCGCGGCCTGGGTCGGCTTGACCGCGATCCACACGCCTTCCCTCGCCGCATCGCTCGCCGGGACCGTCCCCGGAGGGGGCGCCGAGACCCGGTGCACGCGCGCGGCCGAGGTGATGAGGAAGAAGCGCAGCTCATCTTCGAGCGCGTTGAATCGGTCGTACTCCGCGGGCACGCAGTAAATGTCGGCCTCGGCATCGAGCGGTGCGCCGATCGTGCCCGCGTCGCGCAGCCTCTCGAGCTCGCGCAGCACGTCGCGCCTGAGCTCAATCAGGCGCGGCCAGTCGATGTCGTGCGCGGGACTCTCAGGCGGCTCGTGCCAGGTCGCGAGGAACACCGACTCCGCGCGCGGCCCCGGAAGGCACCGCCAGATCTCCTCGGAGGTGAACGACAGGATCGGCGCGAGCCAGCGCACCATGCTCTCCGCGACGTGATGGAGCGCGGTCTGGGCGGAGCGCCGCGCGAGGCTGTCCGCCGGCGTCGTGTAGAGGCGGTCTCGCACGATGTCGAGGTAGAAGGCGCTCAGATCGACGATGCAGAAGTTGTGCACCTTGTGATAGATGAGATGGAACGCGTACTGCCGGTACGCCTCGATGACCTCGGACTGCAGTTCCCGTGTGCGCGCGAGCGCCCACCGGTCGAGCGCGATCATCCGGGCCGGATGCACCGCGTGCTGCTTCGGATCGAACCCGCCGAGATTGCCGAGCAGGAACCGCGCGGTGTTGCGCAGCTTCCGGTACGAGTCGGCCGTGCGATTGAGGAGCGCATCCGACCCGCTCATCTCGTTCGCGTAGTCGGTCGCAGCCGTCCACAGGCGCAGCACGTCGGCCCCCAGCGTGTCCACGACCTTCTGCGGGGCAACGACGTTGCCGAGCGACTTCGACATCTTCCGGCCCTTCTCGTCCACGGTGAATCCGTGGGTGAGAACGCCTCGATACGGAGGGCGCTCGTACAGCGCCTCGGACATCAGGAGCGAGCTGTGAAACCACCCGCGATGCTGATCGGAGCCCTCGAGGTAGAGATCCGCGGGAGCGGCGAGCTCCGGCCGCAGCAGGCCGACGCATTCGAAGGACAGTCCCGAGTCGGCCCACACGTCCATCACGTCCGTGAGCTTGCGGTAGCCGGCGGCGTCCGGCCCGAGCAGCTCGGCCGGGTCGAGCCGGAACCAGGCATCGATCCCATCCCGCTCGACGAGCGCGGCCACCGTGTCGAAGAGCTCGAGCGATCGCGGATGCGGCTCTCCGGTGCGCTCATCGACGAAGAGCGTGATCGGCACGCCCCACGTCCGCTGCCGCGAGATGCACCAGTCCGGGCGGTTCTCGATCATGCCGGTGATGCGCTGCTCGCCCCACGAAGGCGTCCATTTCACCGCGGGGATGTCTCTCAGCGTGTGCTCGCGCAGGGCCTTGCGGTCCATGCTGATGAACCACTGCGGCGTCGCCCGAAAGATCACCGGCGTCCTGTGCCTCCAGCAATGCGGATAGCTGTGGCGGAAGGGCTCGAAATGCACGAGGCGCCCGTCCGGCCGCAGCGCCTCGACGATCACGGCGTTCGCATCGTCCACCTTCAAGCCGGCGACGAGCGGCGTGTCGGGCAGGAAACGGCCGTCGTCCCCCACCGGATTCGTGACGGGAAGTCCGTACCGCTGCCCGACGGCGAAGTCCTCGTGACCGTGGCCGGGGGCGGTGTGCACGGCGCCGGTGCCGGCATCGAGCGTGACGTGGTCGGCGAGGACCACGGGAACCGTGCGGTCCTGAAGAGGATGTTGAAGGCGCACTCCCTCGAGGGCCTTCCCATCGAATTCCGCGAGCACGCGGTGCGCCGTCATTCCGAAGCGTTTCAAACAGGCCTGCAGCAGCTCCGCCGCGAGAATCAGAAGGCGGGTGCCGTCCCCGCGAGCGGCCGTCTCGTGACCCGCGACCTCGGGGCCCGCGGCATCGGCGCCCAAGGCCTCGACCAGCACATATCGGTAGCTGTCGCGCAGAGCCACCGCCTGGTTCGCCGGGAGCGTCCAGGGCGTCGTCGTCCAGATGACGATATCGACCTGCGAGGTCCCGAGCGCTCCGCTTGAAAGGCCGAGGCGGCTCTCGAGATCGCGGTTATTGATTGCGTGGAACGCCACGTCCACGGCAGGCGAGACTCGATCCTCGTACTCGACCTCCGCCTCGGCGAGAGCCGAGCGACACTCCGTGCACCAGTGGACCGGCTTCACGCCCCGGTACACGTGCCCGGCGCGAACGATCCGCCCGAGCGCGCGGATCTGCTGCGCCTCGTACCGGGGATCCATCGTGAGATAGGGGTGATCCCAGTCGCCGAGCACGCCGAGGCGTTTGAAGTCGGCGCGCTGCAAGTCGATCTGCTGGCTGGCAAAGGCGCGGCAGGCGGCACGGAACGCCGTGGCGTCGAGCTTCTGGCCCGGCCGGCCGTGCTTCTTCTCCACCTGCTGCTCGATCGGCAGACCGTGGCAATCCCAGCCGGGCACGTAGGGCGCATCGAAGCCATCGAGCGCGCGCGACTTGACGATGATGTCCTTCAGGATCTTGTTGACCGCGTGGCCGAGATGGATCACCCCGTTCGCATACGGCGGCCCGTCGTGCAGCAGGAAGCGCGGGCGCCCGCGGCCTCGCTCGCGGATCTTCGCGTACAGGCCGGCCTCCTCCCACTCCTTGAGCATGGCAGGCTCGCGTCTCGCGAGGTCCGCCTTCATGGGGAAGTCCGTCTGCGGCAAGTTGATCGTGCTTTTGATGTCGGTTCTGTTCATGGGCTGCGCCCGGCTCTCCTGCGGCCTTCTCCGCTCCCGACCTCGCTCAAGCGTGCAGCGCTTCGCGCGCCGCAGCCGCGTCGCGGCTCATCTGCTCGACGAGCGCGTCGAGGGACTCGAACCGCTCCTCATCGCGCAGCTTCGCGACGAACTGCACCTCGATCTCGCGCCTGTAGAGATCTCCCTCGAAATCGAACAGGTGCGCCTCGAGCAACGGCTCGCCTCCGTTCACCGTGGGCCGCGTGCCGAGGCTCGCCACACCGGGCAGTCCCCCGGGCCTCACCCCGTGGACACGCACGGCGAATATGCCAGTGAGCGCAGACTTGCGGCGCTCCAGCCGCAGGTTGGCGGTCGCAAATCCCAGCCGGCGCCCGAGATGCAGGCCCTCCACGACCCGACCGCTCATGCTGTACGGGCGACCCAGCCAGCGCTCGGCCTGACGCAAATCCCCGCCCGCGAGCGCCTGACGGACACGGCTGCTGCTCACCCGCACGCCGTCGATCATCACGGGCGGCACGACGTCCACTAGAGCCCCGAGTCGTGCGCCGACCTCCTGTAACAAAGGCGCCGTGGCCTCTCCATTGCGGCCGAACCGGAAATCGTGGCCGACCACGACGACCGGCGCGCCCAGTTCCTCGAAGAGCAACCGCGCGAACTCCTCGCCCGAGAGGCCGCGCACGCTCTCACAGAAGCGCAACAGCCACAGGTACTCGAGGTCCGTGCGGCTCAGCAGCCGCCAGCGCTCCCGCCAGGACGTGAGCCGCGGCGGCGGATCCGCGGGAGTCATGTGCTCGCGCGGCATCGGCTCGAACGTCAGCATCATCGTCGGGCACGAGCGCCGCCGGCCATGCTCCCCCAGACGCTCGAGGAGCGCCCGGTGGCCGAGATGAATGCCGTCAAAGGTACCGACCGTGACGGCGCATCCCCGGTGGCTTGCGCGCAGGTTCCCGAATCCACGAATGAGCCTCATGAGCGCAAAGCCGCTGCCGCCGCGAGAATCCCTGAGGGAAGTATAGGGAAATTTCGCCTGTTCTGAGCGGACCCCGATGGCCCCGATCACCCGGCGACGGCCCCACCCGGCCGGCGTTGACAACCCCCCGACCGATCCGCACACTACCGCGCCTTTTTAGACCAATCCCGCCGGAGACAAGACCCCGTGGCCAACACCAAATCGGCCGAGAAAGCGGCTCGCCAAGCCGAGAAGCATCGCACGCGCAACGTCGCGCTGCGGTCGCGCATGCGCACTGTCGTGCGCAGGGTCACCGCCGCGGTCGCCGCGGGCAACAAGGAGGCCGCCGCGGCCAGCTATCGCGAGGCTGTGCCCGTCATCGACACGCTCGTCAACAAGCAGATCATCCATCGCAACAAGGCAGCGCGGCACAAGAGCCGCCTCGCGGCGCGCGTCCGAGCGATGCAGTAACCGTCGGGCTTCTGGCCGGTGCCCCCCGCGGCGGCCCGGCCGCCAGGCTCACACGCCCCTTCCGGCAGCTTCAGACGCCCGTTCCCGCCGGGACTGCCAGGCGGCTCGAAGCCTGCTGGCTTGCCCGCTCCTCCCGCTCGCGGTCGCTCCGCTCCAGGAAGCGCATCACCGCCTCCGCGAGATCCTTCGTGCCCTGACCCGTTGCGGCGGAGATCAGGAAATGCCGCCCGCGGAAACGCAGCCGACGCACGACCTCCTTTGCACGCAGCTCCGCCTCGTCGGCGGGCAGCAGGTCGCGCTTGTTGAGCACGAGCCAGCGCGGCTTCGTGGCGAGATCCTGGCTGAACTTCTTGAGCTCCGCCCGGATCGCCCGCGCGCCGGTGACGGGGTCCGCCTCCGGATCGAGCGGCGCGAGGTCCACCAGGTGCAGCAGCAGTCGGGTGCGCTGCAGGTGCCTGAGGAAGCGGATGCCGAGCCCCGCGCCCTCCGCGGCCCCCTCGATGAGTCCGGGGATGTCCGCCATCACGAAGCTGCGATGCTCGGCGAGCTCGACCACCCCGAGATGGGGATGGAGCGTCGTGAAGGGGTAGTCGGCCACCTTGGGCCGTGCCGCCGAGACCGCGCGGATCAGGGTCGACTTGCCGGCATTCGGCAAGCCGAGAAGGCCGACATCTGCGAGTACCTTGAGCTCGAGCTCGAGCGTACGCTTCTCACCCGGGAGGCCGGGGCCGAACTGCCGAGGAGCACGGTTGGTGCTCGACTTGAACCGAGTATTGCCCCAGCCGCCCTTGCCGCCCTGGGCGACGAGCAGAATGTCACCGACATGGGTGAGATCGCCCAGCTGCTCGCGGGTATCCACATCGCGCACGACCGTGCCGACGGGAACGGGGATGCGAAGATCGTTGCCTGCCGCGCCTGTGCAGCCCTGGCCCGAGCCCGGCTCACCCGACCGCGCCTTGCAGGTTCTCTCGACCCGGAAATCGACGAGCGTATTGATTCCGGCGGCGGCGTAGAGAAAGACGCTGCCGCCGTGGCCGCCGTCGCCGCCATCGGGGCCGCCGAAGGGTACGAACTTCTCGCGCCTGAAGCTGATGCTGCCGCGGCCGCCATGACCGGCCTGCACTCTGACTCTGGCCTCGTCGATGAACTTCATGAGCCCGAGCCTCTCAGCGCTCGGCGCCAGCGCCGAGCTGCGCCGCGCGCGGCGCGGGAGCTAGGCCGTTTCCGGAAGCACGTTCACGTGGAGCCGCTGCTCGGGCCCCTTTTTCTTGAAATGCACGCGGCCGGCGACCTTCGCATACAGTGTATGATCCGTGCCGACGCCCACATTCTCACCGGCGCGCATGGGCGTGCCACGCTGGCGCACCAGAATATTGCCCGCCAACACGTGCTCCCCGCCGAAGCGCTTGACGCCCAGGCGTTTGGAGTGAGAGTCGCGGCCGTTCTTGGTGCTACCGCCTGCCTTTTTGTGTGCCATGTTCGCCGAATCCTCTATGAGCGGCCTTCCGTCAACCGGCGGTGATGCCGGTCACCTTCACTTCCGTGAACGGCTGCCGATGGCCCTTCTGGCGCAGATAATGCTTGCGCCGCCGGAACTTCACGATCGAGACCTTCGCGCCCTTGCCATGACGAACGACTGTGGCCACGACCTTTCCCCCATCGATGCGCGGGGTGCCGAGCTTCACGTCGGCGCCTTCGCCGACGAGGAGCACCTCGCCGAACTCCACGGTCGCGCCGGGCTCCGCGTCGAGCTTCTCGATGCGCAGGACGGCATCCTTCGTCACTCGATACTGCTTGCCGCCGGTGGCGATTACCGCGTACATGATGAGACTTCCCAACTTGAGGCCAGCCGGCCGATGCGCGAAAGGCCGCGCATTCTACTCACCGGGGCTGGAGGGGTCAAACCCGCGATTCTCGAACAGGCGCGTGGACTTACGAACGCTCCGGCCCCACTCGAGGGCCATTCTCGGCTACGCTTCAGTTCGCAACGCTCCCTGACGCGCAAGCCCCCCCACCTACCATGACGCTAGAGGAAATCCGCGCGCTCGTCCGCCACGATCTCGCGTCGGTAGATGAGGTCATCCGCTGCCGGCTCAAGAGCTCGGTCGGCCTCATCGACCGCGTGGCCGAGCACATCGTCGCCGGGGGCGGCAAGCGGCTGCGTCCCCTGCTCGTGGTGCTCGTCGGACGGGCCTGCGGCCGCAGCAGCATGGCGCACGTCGAGGCGGCCGCGTTCATCGAGTTCATCCACACCGCCACGCTCCTGCACGACGACGTGGTGGACGGCTCCTCTCTCCGGCGCGGGCGCGACACGGCGAACGAGGTATTCGGCAATCAGGCGAGCGTGCTCGTCGGGGACTTCGTCTACTCGCGCGCCTTCCAGATGATGGCCTCGCTCGATTCCCAGCGCGTCATGGAGATCATGGCCGACGCCACCAACGTCATTGCCGAGGGCGAGGTGCTGCAGCTCATGAACGCCCACGACCCGGAGACGACCGAGCAACGCTATCTCGATGTGATCTACCGCAAGACCGCCCGGCTCTTCGAGGCCGGCGCGGAGGTCGCCGCCGTGCTGTCCGAGGGCAGCGCGGAGATGCAGCATGGCCTCGCTCGCTACGGCCGCCATCTCGGCACGGCCTACCAGCTGGTCGACGATGTGCTCGACTTCCGCTCCAACCCGGCCGAGCGCGGTAAGAATCTCGGCGACGACCTCGCGGAGGGCAAACCGACGCTTCCCCTCATCCACGCTCTGCGGCTCGCGAACGCGCCGGATCGCACGCTGATCCGCGAGGCCATCGAGAGCGGCGGTCTCGCGCAGCTCGGGTCGATCGTCGGCGCCATCGAATCGACCGGCAGCCTCGACTATGCCGCCGAGCTCGCCCGCCGCGAATCGCAGGCAGCGCTCGCGGCGCTCGCGGCGCTGCCGGACTCGAGCTACAAGCAGGGGCTCGAGGCCCTCGCGCGCTTTGCGGTGGAGCACACCGTCTGACCCGCGCGTATCAACGCTCGGGCGGACGGTCGAGTCCACGTTGAGTACAGCTCGTGATGGGAGAGTGACCATGCGTCGTGAGTACCGGAGACTGGCTGTCCTTGCCCTGTTCGCCGCCGCGGTCGGGTGCTTCAACGCTCCGAACGGCGGCAGCAACGGCGGCAGCAGTAACGGCCCCGCCTTCGCGAACGGTGACGTCACGGCCAACACGCAAGGTGGTCACAGCGCCAACGGCGACGTCCGAGTCCCAGACGGCCTGAAGACGGGCGATCTCTCAACGGTGAACGGCTCCATACAGGTTGGCGACGACGTGACCCTCGGAACCGCTCAGACCGTCAGCGGCAACATCAGCGTCGGCAGCCACGACACCGCGGGCTCGTTGACCACGAACAACGGTTCCATCTCGCTCGAGGACGGCGCACAGGTATCCGGCACCGTGCACGCCGTGAACGGCTCGCTGACGCTGCACAGCGGCGCCGATGTCGGCGGCTCGCTCGGCAACGTCAACGGCACGATCAACCTGAACGCCGCCCACGTGGGCGGCGGGATCACCACATTCAACGGCGACATCACCGTGGAGGGAGCCTCTCACGTGGAAGGGGGCAT
Organism: uncultured Gammaproteobacteria bacterium; assembly: GCA_963849095.1. Classification (GTDB taxonomy): domain Bacteria; phylum Pseudomonadota; class Gammaproteobacteria; order Steroidobacterales; family Steroidobacteraceae; genus JASHUC01. The sequence goes on along the minus strand of CAWKGA010000008.1, from coordinate 137,003 downwards.
CCTCGTCCAGAAGCCGCCGCCGGGATGGTTCCAGTTCTCGCACGTGCCGCGCATCGTGATCGGGCCCGGCTCGGTGGTGACGGGAGACCTGCGCTTCGACCGCAAGGTCGAGCTCTATGTGAGCGACAAGGCGAAGATCGGCCCCGTCATCGGCGCCACGGCGCTCAGGTACCCCGGCGAGGGCCCGGTGGGGTGACCGCCGGGGCCCGGCGTCCATTGAACACCCCCCCGGCATCCAGTAGACTTCGCGGCCCGCACACGGCCGGCGCATCCGGCGATTCCGGCGCTTCCGCGCCCCCGAATCGCCCGGCGCACGCGGCCGGCAGCGGATCTGCCCACCGATCCGGGGTGTAGCTCAGCTTGGTAGAGCGTTTGGTTCGGGACCAAAAGGTCGCAGGTTCAAGTCCTGTCACCCCGACCATCTGATTTTATTGATATTTTTCTCCCAGCACACCTCTTCGATGTGAATTTCGCAGCGAACCGGGTGCAACATCGCGTGTCGGGTTCGGTGTGTTGACCATGGCGGTTCGTCACAGGGTGGACCCGATCCCTGCCTGCCCGACTGGAGTATTCATCGAGCTTCGGCGCTGATCAGTAGTGGGGCGGACGCTCCTCTTCCGGCGTGCTCACGCCGCCGTCCGAGTGCATCACCTCGATCCGGTCAGCTAGTGCGGCTACCTGCGCCCGCAGGGTCTCGATCTCCCTGTGCTGACGAAAGACAACGTCACTCAATTCGGTGTTCGCGCGCTCCAGGAAGGCGATCTTGGTTTCGATTTGCTCGAGTGTCGGCGCGTTCATCGCAAGGCGTCCTCCGTCGCAGGATCGTACACCATCGTCATCGGGCTCCTTGATGCGGCGGCTGCGCGATCACCCCAAGGCGAGCTTCGCGGGCTTAGCCCCGCTTGGTCGCCCGACGTGAGCGGCATTCCTCGCCCCGTCAAGAACGAGCGTAAACCACAGTATATCTAGATTATCGATGTTAATAATGTACATATAACAATTCGGCCCTAGTTTATATCTTGATTATCAACTTTAATAGTCTATATTAACTAGATGGTCATGTCTCGCCATCCTCTAACTCCAGAACTGGCTTCGCAGTGGGCCGCCTCCGCGCAATACCATTTCCTGGATACGCTGATGGCGGACCCGCAGATCCGGTACGAGCAGATCGCCTTCCATGGCGGAACCTCGTTGCATTTTTCGTGGCAGTCGCCGCGGCTATCGGAGGACCTGAATTTCTTGGTGGCGCGAAGCGCGGCGGACCTCGACGCCATCGTCGAGCGGGCCGGACAAAAGGTTGCGGAGGCATTCCGCTCGCAAGACCCTCAATTCGAGATCGAGATTAAGGACCGGACCCGGGAGAAGGAAAGGATGATTTCCTACGATGTCCGCGTCGCTCATGCGGCGTACCTCGGAAAGGCGCTCATCAAGGTGGAGTTTTGGCGCGTGAGCCCGGAGTACCTCGCGCAGTATCCGGTCGCGCTACGCTCCCCTATCCAATCCGGAGAGACGGTTTCACGGATTTCCAATCCAGTACCGGCGGCGACCCTCGAGACCGCCTACTGCGACAAGCTCACTGCGCTCGCCACTCGACCCTATCTCAAATGGAGAGATATCTACGACTTATGGTGGATCGGCACGCAGACGGCCACCCGGCTCGATCTATCAGCCGTCACGCGGCAGTTCCTGCATAACGTCTCCGCATATCGGACGATCGACGGTCTTTCGCCAGCGCTGGCGTTGCGGAAATTCCTGGAAAACGATCCGGTCGAACTACTCGATAAGGCTGACCCCGACTTGCGCCGCTGGGTGCCTAAGGCGCTTTGGGACAAAATGCATCCTCGCGTCACGGCGGAGATGGTCGAATACGTCAGAGGCACGGTGGAAAGCGTGGCCGATGCCATCGAGAAAGACCTCACGGAGAGTACTCCGAAGCGGAGCGGGCGATGACGAGCGCGATTGCAAGACTGCGCGAACTGCCGGAGGCCTTCACCTTCGCGGGATTTTGCAAGCTCACCCGCCTCTCCAACGGAGCGGCAGCGGTCTGGCTGGCTCGCTGGAAGGAAAAAGGCCTCATCGAGCCTGCCGGCGAGCGGGCTCGCCTTTATTTCAACAAGCTCAAATGCAGCGAAGTCGACGGATCCCTGCGAGTCGCGGCCTTGCTGTTCGAATATCCGAGCGCCGTGCTCAGCGGTGAATCGGTATTGCACGCGGCGGGATGGATTACACAGATCCCCGCCAGTCTTTCCGTCGCCGTCCTTTCGCGCCCGAGCTACGTCTCCCTACATGGGTTCGACATTCGCGGCCGCACTCTGTCATGGTTCAAGAAAGTTCATTCCGCTCTCGATCCCGCTCCCGATAAGCAAATCTACGGTCTGCGGGCCTTGCCGGCACCGCTCGCGCTTGCAGACCTGTACGGTGACTCGAAGGGGTGGCACCCAGACGTGGACGACCTCGACATCCCGCAGGAAGAGCTCGCCTCCGTCGCCACCGCAGCGATGGTACTCGGTGTCGATCTGCCAGCGCCGTTGGTACACCAGATCGCTGGCAGCTAGACCCGAGCGGTGACACCATATCCGCGCATCCCTCGCTAGGTGCAATGGAGTACATCTATGGCGAAGAAGTTAGACGTGAACGCAGCCCCGACGGTGACCGGTTCACGTTATCCGTCCCCCTACAACGAGCCCTGTGCCGCTCGATTTCGACGTTGCATCGGAGACCTTGCAGGGCTGACACAGTTCGGCGTGAACCTGACACGCCTACCGCCCGGGTGCTGGTCAAGTCAGCGACACTGGCATACCAGCGAGGATGAATTCGTCCTCATCGTCGAAGGCGAAGTCGTGCTCGTGACCGATTCCGGAGAGGAGACGCTGCGCGTGGGGGACTGTGCGGGATTCAAGGCGGGTACCGCAGATGGCCACCACCTGCAGAACCGATCGGATCGGGACGCCGTCGTTCTGGAAGTCGGAACCCGCCGCCCGGACGATGACCAGGTGTTTTATCCGGACATCGACCTGCAGGCAGTCAAGGGCCGCGCGGGCTACGCGCACCGCAACGGTGACCCCTACGTCGGCAACACGCCACGAAACCCGGCGGCCGGTAAGTAGGGGGCGGGCGGCTCAAGCGCGACGTCGTCGACTCGGTGACTGCTTGCGAAGCAGGGCGGCAAATTCATCCGGATGCACGGGGGTGCTGAAGTAAAAACCCTGCATCTCATCACACGCCCGCTCCTTGAGGAAAGCCTTCTGCTCCTCGGTCTCGACCCCTTCGGCGACGATGGTCAGGCTGAGGGTCTTGGCCATCGCGATGATGGCCTCTGCGATCGCGCGATCTTCGGCGTCGCGGGGTAATTGCCGAATGAATGATCGGTCAACCTTGAGCGTGTCGATCGGAAAGCGCTTCAAATGAGCGAGCGAGGAATAGCCCGTTCCGAAATCGTCAATGGCGAGTCGAACGCCCAGTGATTTGATGTCCGTGAGGATCCGCACCGCTCGCTCCGAGTTGTGCATGATCATGCTTTCGGTCAGCTCGAGCTCCAGCAAATCAGGAGCGAGGCCCGTCTGCGCGAGAGCCATCTGGATATCCTCGATGAGGGCGGAGTCTTCGAGCTGCCGCATCGACAGGTTTACGCAGACTCGCACGGGCGGAAGTCCATCCTGCACCCACTCAGCGTTCTGCGCGCAGGCCGTGCGCAGCACCCAGCGGCCGATCGGGACAATCAGCCCGGTTTCCTCGGCGATCGGGATGAACTGAACGGGCGGGACTGAGCCGAGCTCGGGATTGTTCCACCTGAGCAAGGCTTCCACGCCAGTGATCGCGTCCGTGTCGAGCTTCACTTTGGCTTGATACTGCAGGGAGAATTCATTCCGTTCGAGCGCATGGCGAAGCTGCGTCTCGATGGCGAGGCGCCCGGCGGTGCGCGCCTGCATCGCGGGCGAGTAGAACTGAAAGTTGTTCTTGCCTTCTTCCTTGGCCGCGTACATCGCCAGATCCGCATGCTGCATCACGGCGCGATCGTCTTGGCCCGCTTGCGGATGCAGGCAAATCCCGATACTTGCCGTCACGCGGCATTCCTGGTGATGAATCTCCACCGGACGCATGGCTGCGGAGAGGAGACTTCGCGCCACGACGGCGGCCTGCGCCTGATCGGACACCTCGGGCAAGAGCACGACGAATTCATCCCCCCCGAGTCGGGCGACGATGTCGCTGCCGCGCACGCTTTCGCGAAACCGCGCCGCCATCTCGCGCAGCATGACATCGCCGGCGTCGTGACCCAGGGAGTCGTTGATCGCCTTGAAGCGGTCGAGGTCTACGAATAGAACGGCGACCTTGCCGTTGCGGCGCTTGGCGCTCCCGATGGCCAGGCTCGCGAGCTGGGCGAATATCGTCCGATTAGGCAGTCCCGTAAGACTGTCGTGTGTCGCGAGAAACTGCACTCGGTCTTCGGCGGCCTTGCGGGCGGAGATATCTTCGACGATGGAAACGTCGAACATGCGCTGACCGGCATCGCCGCGTCGGCTCGCAATTGTCAATGCGACCCAGATCGCCACGCCGTCCTTGCGCAGATATCGCTTTTCCATCTTGAACGAGTCGATCTCTCCCCGGCGCAAGCGGTCTCGCACACCATCGGTGATATTCATGTCCGCGGGATGGGAGATCTGCTTGACGCCCATCTGCAGGAGCTCGTCCTCCGAGTACCCGAGCATCCGGCACAGCTGCGGATTGACATAGATGAATCGGCCCGACTCATCGACGTGTGCAATTCCGATGGCTGCCAGCGCCAAGGTCGATGTGGCGCGCTCCTCACGCTCGAGCAGACGCTCACGGGAGAGTAAGCGCTCGCAGAACAATCCCATGGTCCGCGAAAGCGAGCCCAGCGCTTCGGTCACGCATGGGTCGGGAGAGCCGGCAGGCCACCCTTCCAAAGACAGGATGCCGGAGAGACCCTGCGAGGATCGAACGGGAAGAACGAGGCCGGGAGCGGGAGGCTTCCAGGCGTGCGAATCCAGCTCGTCCGCCGTCAGCTCGTCGATCCACATCGGTTGGTCACCCAACCAGGACGGTGGCGCGCAGCCGGCACTTTCTTTCCGAGCTCGGGCGCGTGCGGGAACGGGCCACCCCGCAAGTTCAATCAGCGCTGCGGACTCACCATCGATCCGCCAGAATGTGCCGCGACGCCACTTGAGCTCCTCGCAGATCGCGCGGATGCAGCTCTCGATTCCCTGGCTGCACTGGTCGGCCGCGAGCAGAATCTGTGTCATCCGGCGCTCGAAGTGCAGCTGCCAGGACAGATCGGCTTTGAATTGGACAATATCCCGGGAACCCGGGACGACGGGCTGCCTGAGTGCCTGCTCCTCGGGCGGAGTGTCCCTCAGGCTAGGGGTCCTCGAGTAGCGGCCGTTCATCGAAGCCTCGCTGGTCAGAAGGCGGATGGGTCCTCCGATTCCCGCACCACCGCAGCGAACTAGCCTATATCCCGGAACGACAGCGGAACCTGAAACCGGTCTCACTCAGGTCCGAGGGAACATGAGATCCGTCACCGTTGCGGCTGAATCAGCTCGGGTTTCGAGTTCTTCCATGATTTGACGCGCCGGCCGACGCGGTTCGGACCAAGCGCGGACGGCCGAGACGCCCCCTGCCGTGAACTCAACTCCGTTTGGTTCCGACCGCATCCTTTGCGAGGGCCACGAGCTGCGCAAGCTCGGGCCCGAGGTAGGATCTGATGGCGTCGAGGATGGCCGTGAAACCCTCCCTCTGCTGCACCGCGACGACGCTCTCCACCCGCTCGATCTGCGCCTTCAAGCTCTCGCGCGCGGCCGAGGCCGCAGGATTCGCCGACTGAATGGACCACGACGTGCTGTGATCCCCGCTGGTCGCGACTCTCGCCGCGAGCGCCAGCATGAGCTTCTGGATGGGCGTCGCCACCGCCCACACCGTGTCGAGCGGCACCGGGCTCGTTGCTAAGACCGCGCCGAACGCTATCAGCGCCGCATGCGGCAATGCCTGGACCAGCGCGGTCACCGCATCATGCTCGTCCGCGGACATGACCCGAATGTCCGCTCCCCAACTGGCGATCTTCTCGAGGAAGCGCTCGCCTCGCCGGCTCGCCTTCAGCGGTACGACGCAGACGGTGCGGCCGCCGAAATCCTCCATGGGACCGAACATCGGGTGGATGCTCAGGTATCCCATCTGCGTGTCGATAGCCTCAAATTTGTCCCGGATGCGCGTCTTGACCGATGCAATGTCCACCAGCAATGCATCCCGTCTCATGGCTTGGCACACCTTCGGGAGCGCGTCCCTGATCACATCCTCCGGTAGGCAGAGCAGCACACAATCAGCCCACCCCATGACGCTCGCCGCTTCGGCTGGCTCCTCGAGTCCGAGCGCCATTTGCCGGTACATCGGACAGGCGCCGGCATCGAACGGCCGCTCCTGCAGGTCCATCCCTGCGACTTCATCTCCCTCACCGCCGAGCTTCCTCGCAAAAATCTGTCCGAATTGACCGTTGACCCCCACGATCAAATAGCGACGCGTTTCGGATATGCCCGCCATGGTGACTCACGCGCAAAATGCGCCGAGTATCGTCAGCATACCCGGCGACCGAGAGGTCCCATATTTGAACTGGATAGCTTCCGCGCAACGGACGAGCGGGTCCGCGTTCGGCGCGCTTTTCACCTCGAGATAGAACATCTGCGGCTCCTCGGACACGTCGACGGCATCTATTGCCGGTCTCGAATGAATCTTCGCAATGTCCAGCTCGTAGAAGCGAAATTGCTCCAGCATCTCGCACAGCAGTCCCAGCCGGTTGATCCGTGGCGTGATGGCGATCAGCGTATGCGTGGGCGCTCCGAGGTCGATGATCGCCCCGCTACGCGGCGCGACGACGAAGAAATCCGTGAAGTTCGCCTGGCCGTGCCTGACATTGCCCACGTTCCTCGCCACGATGGGCAAATTGAACTGGCGGATGGCGGCCTCTGATGCGATCGCGATTCCTCGGCGCCTCTCGCTCACCCTCTTCGCCGCCGAGGCCGTGCTGTCGACCGGTGTGATGAGAGCGTTCTTGATTCGCGAGCGTATGAAAGCGGATGCCTGAGCCAGCGCCTTCGGATGGGATATCACCTCGCACTCCGAGGCCGCCGGATCCTCGAACCCCCCCGCGGTGAGCTCGATCGGAACCCGAATCAATCCGACGACTCGAACCCCGAGCTCATAGATCAGATCGAGGTGCTCCTGTACAAGCCCTTCGAGAAAGTTATAGTACGGCACGATGCCGATGGAGCTCTTCTCGGCCCCCTGCTCCGCGACTGCACGAACGACCGCCTCGGCGGTGGAGGCCATCGACAGCTCGAGCGCCGCGCCCAATCTGGCCTCGAGTGACATCGCCGCCGCATGGGAGAAGGAGCCTTCCGGACCAAGCACATGGAGCTTCATGACCAGCGCCTCCCACTTGTGGTCGTGATGTCGGCCTGTATCATATACAATTTTGTCCACTCCACCTGCGCGACTTGCAATGAAGATTCACTACGCCGATTGGAACGAGTTCAGAGCCTCCAAATTGAAGCTCGACATGTCGCGGGGCAAGCCCTCTCCGGAACAACTCGGCTTGTCGCAGGCCCTGCTCGACGACCCGGCCTATACCAGTGCGCTCGCCGGTGACGGAACCGATTGCCGCAACTACGGCGCATTACTTGGAATACCCGAAGCGCGGCGTCTGTTCGCCGAGCTGCTGGGCGTTTCGGCCGACGAGACCGTGGTGGCCGGCAACTCCAGTCTCGCGCTGTTCCACGACTCGATCGTCTTTCTGATGCTGCACGGAGCCCCGGGCTTTCGTCCGTGGCGCGACCAGGGGCCGGTCAAGTTCATCTGCCCGGTTCCCGGCTACGATCGCCACTTCTCGATATGCGAGACGCTAGGGATACACATGCTACCGGTGCCGCTGCTCGCCGACGGCCCGGACATGGACGAGGTGGAACGGCTGGTCGCCCGCGACCCGTCGATCAAGGGCATGTGGTGCATGCCGAAGTACAGCAATCCGAGCGGCACCATTTATTCTGCGGAAGCCGCGCGGAGACTTGGCGGCATGCCGACCGCAGCGCCCGATTTTCGGCTCTTCTGGGACGATGCCTATCGCTTCCACCATTTGACCGAGGAGCGCGTTGCGACGCCAGACATCCTCGCGATCTGCAAGGAGCGCGGGGTGCCGGACCGGCCGATCCTCTTCATGTTCGACCTCGAAGATCACCTTTGCGAGCGGCGGCGTAGCGGCGCTCGCCTCCTCGGTCGCCAATGTTCGATGGTGGGAGAGACACTTGTCGATCCAGACGATCGGACCCGACAAGCTCAATCAGTTGCGGCACGTCAAGTTCTTTCGCGACCGCAACGGCATCGAAGCTCACATGGATCGCCACCGCGCCCTTTTGCGGCCGAAATTCGATGCGGTTCAACGAGTGTTCGATACGCTTCTCGGCGGCATCCCACGGGTCAGCTGGACTCGACCGAAGGGCGGATACTTCATCGACCTCGTCACGCCGCCCCGAGTGGCCCGGCGAACGGTGGAGCTCGCGCGCTCGGCGGGATTGACGCTGACTCCCGCGGGCGCGAGCTTTCCTTACCGCCACGATTCGAACGATCAGCACATCCGGATCGCGCCCTCCTACCCGAGCCTCGAGGAGATAGAGCTGGCCGCCGAGGGGATCGCTCTCGCCTTGCTGCATGTCACGGCAGCTCACACCGCCGCGTGAGCAGAGCGGGCCGTCCTCAAGCGTCCCAGCGCCAGTTGCGAATCTCGGGCAGATCCTCGCCGAACTCGCGAATGTACTCTCCGTGCTCGATCAGCTTGTCGCGAAGGGCTTGCCTCACGTAGCCCGATTGCGCTTGCAGCTGCGGCAGCCGATCGATGGCGTCGCCCGCGAGGTGAAAGCGATCGAGTTCGTTCAGGACCGCCATGTCGAACGGGGTCGTGATCGTCCCCTCTTCCTTGTAGCCGTGTACGTGCAGGTTGTCGTGGTTCGCCCGCTTGTAGGCGAGCCGGTGGACGAGCGAAGGATAGCCATGAAAGGCGAAGATGATCGGAGCCGTCCGGGTGAAGAGCGCATCGAACTGCGGATCGGTCAGGCCGTGCGGATGTGCGCTCGCGGGCTCGAGCTTCATCAGGTCGACCACGTTGACGACCCGGATCTTGAGCTTCGGGAAATACCCGAGAAGCAGCTTCACCGCCGCGAGTGTCTCGAGCGTCGGCACGTCGCCCGCGCAGCCCATCACCACGTCGGGCTCCGCGCCGCGATCCGTGCTCGCCCACTCCCAGATCCCGATGCCCGCCGTGCAGTGCGTGATGGCGTCCGGCATCGCGAGCCATTGCGGCGCGGGATGCTTCCCCGCGACGATGACGTTGACGTAATGGCGGCTGCGCAGGCAGTGATCGGCCACCGACAGCAGGCAATTGGCATCCGGCGGCAGATAGATGCGGACGATGTCGGCTTTCTTGTTGGCCACGTGATCCATGAAGCCGGGGTCCTGGTGCGTGAACCCGTTGTGATCCTGCCGCCAGACGTGCGAGCTCAGAAGGTAATTGAGCGAGGCGATCGGCCGGCGCCAGGGGATCTGGCGCGTCACCTTGAGCCACTTCGCGTGCTGATTGAACATCGAGTCCACGATGTGGATGAACGCCTCGTATGAATTGAACATCCCGTGGCGGCCCGTGAGCAGAAACCCCTCGAGCCATCCCTCGCACTGGTGCTCGCTCAGGACCTCCATGACGCTTCCCTCGGGGGCGAGATGCTCATCGACCGGCAAGGTCTCCGCGGTCCACTGCCGCTCGCTTGCCTCGAACACCGCGCTTAAGCGATTCGAGTCGGTCTCGTCCGGCCCGAAGAGCCGGAACGTTCGGGGGTGCTGGTTGAGCTTCACGACATCGCGAAGAAAGCATCCGAGTACGCGCGTGTCTTCGGCGTCCGCGGCGCCGGGCAGCGTAACGCCCACCGCGTACTCGCGGAAGTCCGGCATCCTCAAGTCGCGGAGCAACGTGCCGCCGTTGGCGTGCGGATTGGCGCCCATGCGCCGCTCCCCCCGGGGCGCGAGCTCCGCGATCTCCGGATCGAGCTTGCCGCTCCGATCGAACAGCTCCTCCGGCCGGTAGCCGCGCATCCATTGCTCCAGGAGCTTCAGGTGCGCCGGGTTCGTCCGGACCTCCGCGAGCGGGACCTGATGAGCGCGGAAGGTGCCCTCGACGGGCTTACCGTTGACGACCTTGGGTCCCGTCCAGCCCTTCGGCGTCTGCAACACGATCATCGGCCAGCGCGGACGACGCTCGAAGCCCTTGGACCGCGCCTCGGTCTGAATTTGCCGGATCTCGGCGACGACTCGATCGAGGGTCGCCGCCATGAGCGGGTGCATGGCTTGCGGATCGTCTCCCGCGACGAAATGCGGGCTGTATCCGCAGCCGCGCAGGTACGCTTCGAGCTCCGGCCGCTCGATCCGCGCGAGCACAGTGGGGTTCGCGATCTTGTAGCCGTTCAGGTGCAGGATCGGCAGCACGGCACCGTCGCTCGCGGGGTTCAGGAACTTGTTCCCGTGCCATCCTGTCGCAAGCGGTCCCGTCTCGGCCTCTCCGTCTCCCACGACACAGGCGATGATCAGGTTCGGATTGTCGAATGCGGCGCCATGGGCATGGCTCAACGAATAGCCGAGCTCTCCCCCCTCGTGAATCGAGCCCGGAGTCTCCGGCGCAACGTGGCTAGGAATGCCGCCGGGGAAGGAGAACTGCTTGAACAGCCGCTTCATTCCCGCCTCGTCCTGGGTCACGTCGGGGTACAGCTCGCTGTAGGTCCCCTCGAGGTACGTATTGGCGACGAGAGCCGGGCCGCCGTGTCCGGGGCCGGCGATGTAGATCATGTTGAGGTCGTACTGCTTGATGATCCGGTTCAAGTGGACATAGATGAAGTTCTGTCCCGGCGTCGTGCCCCAGTGACCGAGCAGGCGCGGCTTGATTTGCCGCGGCGCGAGCGGCTCGCGCAGGAGCGGATTGTCATAGAGGTAGATCTGCCCGACGGACAGGTAGTTGGCCGCCCGCCAGTACGCATCCATGCGGCGCAGGAGATCGGAAGAGAGGGGCTGCGTCATGATCTCTCCCGCACGTCACCGTGCAATCCAAGTTGACTCATGCGATACGCGAGGGAGGCCGGAGGATACTACTTGCTGCACTTCCGTTCATGACGCGGAAATGACAACCGTCTCCGCCGATCCGGGCCACGTGGCCCCAAGCCTGTCGGCGACTCGCTCCGCTCAGCTGAGGGTCGTGGTCCTCGCGCTCGAATGGACGATCGACGGCCATTACCCCTTGGGCAGCGCGATCGGCCGATCGCGCAGCAGCAGCACCCAGTCGGCGTTCTCGATGAGCGCTTCGCGGCCCAGCTCGCGCAGCAGCGCGAGCTCGCTGTCGCGACGCGACGGGCTCGCTTGCTCCTGCTCCAGGCGGCTGATGAAGCGCTCGGCGCGGCGAAAGATCGCCGCGAAGCGCGCGTATTGGTTCGCTTGCGTGCGTGCCCCGATTCGCTCGCCGTATGCCTCCCACAGCGCGGCGCCGACGGGCGCGAATCCCATGATCAGCACGATCCAGTGGTGCCACGTCGAGAGTTGCTCGAGCAGCTGCCAGAAAACCACCAAGCTGAAGGCCGCGAGCAGTCCGATCGCGAGCGATACCCGGGACCAGCGCTCCATCCGCTGCATTCGCCGCTCATGCAGGCGGGCACGCGCGGCGTAAAAGGTCGCCTGACCATGGATCCAGCACTCGAGCGCCAGCTCGGGTTGGGCGGCCGATGGCGGGGGCGCGGCACCGGTGGCCCGCAGCGCTTCGCGGATCCAGCGAAGCTCATCGAGCTGCTTGCGCAGGTACGAGGCCGAGGCGTTGTCGGTCAGTCCGGCGAGGCGCCAGTAGAACTGCACCCGCAAGCCCTCGGCCAGGGCGCGATAGTCGAGATACCTCGCCTGCGCGTCCAGGCGGTGATGCCATATCATGACCAGCGTCAACAATGCGAAACACAGCAGATAGCCGAGCGGGACGGCCCGCAGGGGCAGAACCTCGGCATAGACCTCGAAGGTAAGCGCCATCAATGCCGCCAGCAGTAGCGTCAGGCGCAGCACCCGATGCGTGATGCGCTGATAGTGCGCGGCGAGGCGATCCGCGTAACCAAACGCCGTGGCGAGAGCGCGATCCCCGCCCCGTGCGGCATCGATGCCGGGTAACAGAGAATCTGCGGCCGCGGGCACATGCGCCCGAATGCGGCGGCGCACCGCCTCGCTGTTGAAGCGATCGATACGGTTGCAGACGGTGTGGAAGAGCTTCGCGTCGCTGTCCTGCGGAAAGAGCCACGCCACCTGTTGCGTTGCACCCGCGTCGCTGCCGGAACGGACGGCGTGCACATGAAAGACGGGTCCGCAGTCATCCGGATCGAGCGCAGCCCCGGCGTCCGCGGGCGCAGCGCCAGAGCCGCCGAGTTTCAGGGCCACCACCGCGGCGGTACCGGCGCTCGACTCGCTCGGCAGCCCGTCCCAGATCGCGAGCAGGATGTGGCTCTGCTGGGCCACGAACGCCCCGACCTCGCCATATTGACGATCGCGCTCCGCCTGAGTCTCGCACCATGGCGAGCCGTTCTCGGAGGCAGTCCGCGGCCACACGAATACCCGCTCCGGCGGCACGCGCTGCAAGATCGCGCGGAACTCGGCCACCGTATCGGGGAAGTCGCGCTCGTAGTCCTGCGGCTCGAGCGGCAGCGGCACGATGAGCTCATATCCGCGCTCCAGCGCGAGTTGCGCGACCACGCGGTCCGCACCTGCCGCGAGGGCCGATACGACTCGCAACGGCGTAGCCGGGTAGCGCCGCTGCAAGTGCTCGAAGAGCTCGACGATGCGCGCGCGGTAGCCCGGAAGATCGGCATCGCGCAGATGGCGATGACCGGTGACGCCGATGACGATCGGCAAGCGGCCCTCGGCCGCTGCCGCGGCGCCGTGCAGCATCTTCCCCTTATTCACCGGTTCTCATTATTCTTGGCACGCCGGAGGCATCGGGCTCGCGTGCCCGCGCGGCCGCTCGGCGTCAGTGGCCTGGCTTTCCAGTCGGAAGCTCCGAACCCGATCTTACCCTCGGAGCGCCCGCTTGTGTAGCAATCGCTGCTATTACCGCGTCCGACAGAGCCGCACCCGCCGCCGTCTTACCACGAGTACGCGAGCGTCAAGTCGATCGCGCGCTGCTCGGTTTTCTGCGTGATCGGACTCTCGGCCGCGCTTCCGCGCAGGCGATCGATCGCCCCATCGACGTTGATCAACCAGTTTTTCGTGACGAAGCCGGTCGCGCTGAACCCCACTCCTTCAGCGTTGGTGCCCGGATGGGCATCGAACTGCGGATAGCCGGAGGCGAGCGCTTGCTCCCGAGTCACGCCGAACTCCCTCTGCAGGTACAGGTGGTCCGCGAAGGTGATCGAGGGGCCCGCAAACATCACGAATCGCTTCGAGCTCCCCGGGAGCGGCATGTACGCCTCCAGGTCGCCGACCGCCCCGTCCGCGCCGCCGACGAATTGACGGGCGTCCGCTCTTAAAATGAGCGGAAACTTCTTCGAGACCACCCAGGATGCGAACAGCTTGGCGACGGGCGCGGGCGAGATGTTGCCGAGCCCTTGCAGGTGACTCTCGTAATCCGAGACGCTGCGGCCAAGGTCGTAGCCGACCGCGACCCCGATGCGATAAGTCGGGCCGTGAAGGAAGTTCACCCCGAGCCCCTCGCCGACGGAGAGGAAGGCGACATCTCGATACCGGATGTCGATGACAGGGCCGCCTTCGACTCGGTAGGGCTTCGAGCCGTCGTAGAGCGGCTGCACGTCGGATGAGACACCGGCCACGAAGCGCCAGTCTGGCAGATTGGGCTCGAACAACGACGCGAGGATCTCGCCGCCCGAGTACTGCCATTCCTGCAGCGGGGAAGGAGTCTGGGACAGCGCGATCCGAGGAGCCCAAGCGCACAGCAGTACCGCGAGACAGGTAGCGAGGTAACGGGCGATCGCGACGGCACCCATGGAGGAGATCCCAGCAAGAACTGAGCCGCCGACGTTCCGCGGCCCGCAGGCTCCGGCATGCGCGCTCTCGGCGAGATTGACTCCTTCCGACCGTCGTTCGCGGCTGAAGACATGTGGGCTGCCGTATGAAATACTCCCGCGTCGTGCGAACAGTACCGTAAATGAAATTCGTGCCTCTGATCTGGGCCGGCATCTGGCGGAAGCGAAGCCGCGCCATCCTGATGCTGCTGCAGATCGCGAGCGCATTCGTCCTGTTCGGAGTCCTGCAGGGTCTCGATACCGGCGTCAGCCAGACGATCGCCAAGCAGCATGGCGACCGTCTCTACGTGAGCAGCAGTGTCGCTATGGGCGACCCGCTGCCGATCGGATTGCTCGCCCGCATCCAGTCGGTCCCGGGCGTCGAGTACATCACCCCTCGTGCCGATTTCGGCGGCAGCTACCAAAAGCTCAATCAGTTCGTTCCCGTTGTCGCAGGCGACGTTGATAGCTTCTTCAAGGTCTATGAAGAGCTCAAGACCTCGCCCGCTGCCATCCGAGCGCTGAAGGACGACCGTAGCGGTGCGATCGTCGGCATCGTGACGATGCGCAAATATGGCTGGCGGATCGGCGACCATATCGTCCTCACCTCCGGTCTGCCGATGAGCAACGGCTCGCGCGACTGGGGATTCGATATCGTCGGATCGTACAACACTCCGGACGAGCCGACGAACGCCACCGCCCTCATCACCAACTTCACCTACCTCAACGAGTCGCGCCTCACCGGCCGCGACCACGCCGATATGTTCATCACGAAGATCGACAGTCCGGCCGATGCCGACCGGATCGGGCTTGCGATCGACAACGCCTTCGCCAATTCATCGAACGAGACCCACACCCAATCGGAGGCGGAGCTCGCGGCCGCACAGTTGCAACAGCTCGGCGATCTCGATTTCATCGTCCACGGCATCATCGGCGCCGTGTTCTTCGCAGTCCTGTTCGCGACCGGTGCGCTCATGATGCAGGCGCTCCGCGAGCGGCTACCGGAACTCGCCGTCCTCAAGACCGTCGGATTCACCGATCGGCGAGTGATGGCGCTCATGCTCTGCGAGTCCGTCGCATTCTGCCTCGTCGCGGCCGGAATCGGCCTCGCCCTCTCGACCTTACTGCTGCCGCTCGCCCGCCAGGAGATCGGCTTCTCCCGCGTGCCGGACATCGTGTTCGCCGAAGGGGCCGCCTGCGCGGTGGTCCTCGCGCTCGTCAGTGCCTGGATACCCGCATCGCGCGGGTCGCGGCTCCAGGTCGTCGATGCGCTGGCGGGCCGATAGGAGGCTCGCGATGTCGTTCTTTGAGCAGACCTTCGCACTCACCGCCACCGCGCTGCGCAGCATGAGAGAACGGCGCGGCGCCGCGCTGGTCACCGTGATCGGCGTGACGACCGTGGTCGGTGTGCTCATCTCGCTGCTCGCCCTGAGCAACGGGGCGAAGGCCCTGGGAGGCGATGAGGCCGCGCCCGATGAGGCCGTGGTTCTCGGCAGCGGGGCCGCCTCCTCCCAGGAGAGTGTGCTCACGCGTGAGGAAGCGCTCGCGGTGAGGAATGCGCCCGGGATCAAGCGTGCGCCCGACGGAACGCTCTACCTCAGCGCGACCACGATGGTGAGCGTCGATGCCATCCGGAGCAACGGCAAGCGGGGCTCGGTCGCGCTCGTCGGCTTCACCCCGGGTATCCGGTTCTTCCCGCCAGGCGTCAAGCTGCTCGCGGGTCGCATGTACCGGCAGGGCGTGCACGAATTGATCGTCTCCGACCCCCTCCGCAAGATGTACCGGGGCCTCGCGCTGGGTGACCACATCACCCTGCGCGGCACCGAGTGGACCGTCGTGGGTATAGCTGCGGGCAACGGGACGGTCAACGACAGCGTCCTGCGCGCCGACGCCGACACGGTCATGTCGGCCTTCGGGCGCAATACCTACCAGCAGGTCATCGTCCGGCTCACCTCGCCGGCCGCATTCAAGACGTTCAAGGACTGGGCCCTGAGCAACCCCGCCCTCCCGGTGCAGGTCAAGACGGAGGCGGCGGATTTTGACGACACGTTCGGCCAGCTCCACGGTCTGCTCAACTTCGTCGCGTACTTCATCGGCGCCGTGATGGCGAGCGGGGCCATCTGCGGCGCGCTCAACAGCCTTTACGCCTCCGTCGATGCCCGCCAGCGCGAGCTCGCGACGCTGCGCGCGATCGGCTTCGGCGGCGCACCAATCATCGCTTCCGTGCTCATCGAGGGCATGCTGCTCGCGCTGCCCGGCGCCTTCCTCGGCGCGGCCGTCGCCTGGATGCTCTTCAACGGCCACATAGTGAGTACGGAGGGCCTCATCTTCACGCTCAGCGTCACGCCTCGCCTGCTCGTGGTGAGCGTATCCTGGGCGCTCGCCATGGGGCTGGTCGGCGCGTCACTCCCCGCGCTACGCGCCGCCCGACTGCCCGTCGCCGTTGCGCTGCGCGCGACCTGAGCTTCCTCATCGGCGGGCATCGGCTCGCTCTCCCCGGGCTGACTGCGCCGTCCGGCCAACGCTCGCCAACAACGCCGGCAGATCACGCATATGCTCGAACACCAAGGTGTTCGGCCCTATCAGTTTCTCCGCTGGTGTAACGCCTCCGGCGTACGCAAGCACTTGCATTTTCGCGGCGCGCGCGGCGGCAACTCCCATGGCGCTATCTTCGACGACAGCACATGCACCCGGGTCGACACCCATTTTCTCGGCTGCAAACAGGAATAGATCCGGTGCCGGCTTACCGTGAGCCACTTGGGTTGCGCTGAAGATGTGCCCTTCAAATCTTTCGTATAAGCCCGTCAAGCCAAGTGTGAATCGTATCTTCTCGTGACTCCCGCTCGATGCGACGCAGGTGCGGAGAGAAATCCGATCGAGGGCGTCCGTGATCCCTTCAACAGGCTTGAGCTCCCGCAGAAACGCATCACGGTACAGGCCCTCGAGCTGCGCCTCCCAGCCTTCCGGCAGCGAACGCCCGAGGTACGACTCGATATCCCGACGAAAGTGAGCGTCAGAAAGACCGACAAACCGATCGATGACTTGAGCCTCGGTCAGTACCCAGCCAAGCTGAGCGAGAACAGCCACGTCGACCTTGATCGCGAGCCGCTCGGAGTCCACGAGGACCCCGTCACAGTCAAAGATGACGAGCTCGAGCATAGGTCGCCAGTGGTTGAAGAGCGCATTGTGTACGGTGTCGCCGTCGGGTAGCAAGACTACCCGCAGATAGCCTCGAACTCGCTATAATCTGCAGGTGAATCTCGCACGCGCGAATCCAGACGATGACCCGAAGCTCTACAGCAATCACACCGCAAACGGCTCAGGAGGCCATCGAAGCTGAGCTTGCTCCCTCGCCGATCGAGTCGCGGCCTCTCGAGCAATGCATCGGTCAGACGCTGCGGGAAGATATTTACGCCGAGCGGGACAATCCGCCCTTTGATCGAGTGTGCATGGATGGCATCGCGATCGACAGCGCCGCGCTCGCCGGCGGAACGCGCCGTTACGTCATCCAGGCGGTCCAGGCGGCCGGCTCGCCGGCCCTTGAGCTCACAGGCGGCGATCATGCCATCGAGGTGATGACCGGCGCGATCATGCCGCGCGGCGCCGATTGCGTGATTCCCATGGAGGAATACGACGCATCGGACGGGGTCGTCTCGCTCAAAGCTCAGGCCGTGGGCAAGCCCTACCGCAACGTGCAGCGCCGCGGAGAGGACAGCCGGCCTGGAGTGCCGATGCTCAGAGCCGGCACGCGGCTCGGCGCGCCCGAGATCGCCATCGCGGCCTCGGCGGGCCTTGCGAGCGTGCGCGTGAGCCGCCAGCCGGAATTGATGGTCATCTCGACCGGAGACGAGCTCATCGAGCCCGGCCAGCCGATCGCAGAGCACCAGGTGCGCCGCTCCAACGCCTACGCGATCATCGCCGCCTTACGAGAGCGTGGGTTCGAGAGAGTCGGCAACGACCATATCCTCGACGATGAGGGGATGCTGCATCATCGACTGGCCCAGCATCTCGCCGCGCGGGACGTGCTGATCTTGAGCGGAGGCATCTCGAAGGGAAAATACGACCTGGTGCCGAAGGTGCTGAAGAGCCTCGGCGTACGGGAAGTCTTCCACTACGTCTCCCAGCAGCCCGGCCGGCCGATGTGGTTCGGCGTCGGCTCGCGAGGCCAGCTCGTGTTCGGCTTGCCGGGCAATCCGGTCTCCACGCTCATCTGCTTGATACGCTACGTCGTTCCGGCGGTCGCTTCGGCAATGGGCGCGGCGCGGACGCCGCCCGAGCTCATTGCCCTGGCCTCGCCTGTGAGGTTCGACCGCGCAGTCACGCGGTTTCTGCCCGTGGGCATTCAATGCGACAATCCCGGGCGGCTCTCCGCAGCTCCCCGACCTACGAACGGCCCTGGCGACTTCCTCGCGCTCACGGGCACCGACGGCTTCGTCGAGCTGCCGCCGCGCAACGAGTATCCCGAAGGCTTCGTCGCGACGCTCTATCGCTGGTGAGAGCCGCGGCGTTCGCGCTCGAGCCGCGCGGCCGCGGCCGCCAGATCCTCGCGCGTGTTGAGGTTGGCGAAGACCTCCGGCGGATGGAAGCGGACGCGCTTGGCGCCTATGCTCTCCAGCATGCGCCAGGTCGCCGGGTGGCCGCCGTCCGCAAGGGCTTCGGTCACTGTTGCGAGGGCGCTGACCGGCCACAGCGCGCAGAGCGGCTGATGACCGTCGGCCGTTTCGGCCATGGCCGCGCCGGTTCCGGCAGACTCGATCAGCCGCTCGAATAGGTCATCCGGCAAAAACGGTGCATCGCAAGGGCTCACCGCGACGGAGCGGGCACCGAGCTCCTTCGCCCAGGCGAGTGCGGCCTTGACTCCAGCGAGCGGCCCCTGAGCATCGCCCGCCGCGTCGTACAGGATCGGCAAGCCTTCGGTTTGCGCCAGGGTTTCGGCCTGCGTCCCGGCGCGTGTGTTGACGGCGACGGCGGCGCAGCTGCGCATGAGCCGCCGCACGGCCCACATCAACAACGGCTTGCCCGCGAGCAAGGCCGCGGCCTTCTCGCCGCCAAAGCGGACGGAGCGGCCGCCTGCAATGACGACCCCAGCCACGAATCCGCCCGCGGCGTTTCTTGCAGCATCCGGATCCGAGCTCATGGGATGACGGGCCCAGCCACGCTTCGTGTTCGTACCTCGAGCGTACGGTACTATTCTCCGATGCGCGGCGCACACGTTCTCGGCGTGGTCGGCTGGAGTGGGTCCGGCAAGACCACCCTGCTCGTCAAGCTCATCCCGCTGCTCGCGGACCGGGGCCTGCGCGTCGCGACGCTGAAGCACGCCCACCACTCCTTCGATGTGGACCAGCCGGGCAAGGACTCGTACGAGCATCGCAAGGCGGGCGCGAGCGAAGTCATCGTGTCGTCGTCCCGCCGCTGGGTACAGATGCACGAGGTTGGCGATGCCGCCGAGGCGACGCTCCCGGAGCTGCTGAGAAAGCTGTCGCCCTGCGATCTCGTGCTGGTCGAGGGGTTCAAGACAGGGCGGCATCCCAAGATGGAGGTCTTTCGCCAGGCGGTCGGCAAGAGCCCGCTCCACGCCGGGGACGATCGCATCGTCGCGATCGCGAGCGATCAGCCGCTTGCGAGCGCGGGCATCCCGGTGGTGGATCTCAACGACATCGCGGCCGTCGCCGAGATGGTTCAGGCGCGCGCGGAGCCGCTCGATGCGGTGGTGGCTCTGCTCGAAGGCGCCTGATCGGCGGTTCAGCTCTCTTCCACCGCCACCGCCTCATTGAGCGGCGTCACGCGCGCCGCGCAGAATTTGAACTCCGGGATCTTGCCCGTCGGATCGAGAGCGGGGTTGGTGAGCAGGTTCGCGGCCGCCTCGGCGTAGCAGAACGGCATGAAGACCATGCCGACCGGTACGTCGCCGTCGGCGCGGACGTGCACCTCGACGGCCCCGCGGCGCGTTTCCACGCGCATCAGGTCGCCGGGGCGGAGACGGAGGCGATGGAGCTCGCGCGGGGCGAGGAAGGCCACCGCCTCCGGCTCGAGCTCGTCGAGCACGCCGGCGCGGCGCGTCATCGCGCCGGTATGCCAGTGCTCGAGCACCCGGCCGGTCGAGAGCACCATCGGGTACTCCTTGTCGGGAATCTCATCGGGCGGGCGGATGTGAGCCGGCACGATCTTACCGCGGCCGCTCGCGGTGGGAAAACCGTCGCGAAAGATGATCTCGTTGCCGGGGCGGTCGGGCGCATCGACTGGATAGGTCACGGCTCCTTCCCTCGTGAGCCGCTCCCAGGTGATGTTCTTCAAGGACGGCATCGTCATCGCCATCTCGGTGAAGATGTCGGACGGACTGCGATAGCGCCAGTCGAGCCCGAGCCGGTTGGCGATCTCCTGGATGATCCACCAGTCCTGCTGGGCCTCCCCGGGCGGTGAAATCACGGGGTTACCGATCTGCACCCGCCGGTCGGTGTTGGTATAGGTACCCGACTTCTCCGCGAAAGCCGAGGCGGGCAACACCACATCCGCGTGAAAAGCCGTCTCCGTCAGGAAGAGGTCCTGCACGACCAAATGGTCGAGCATGGCGAGGGCCTCGCGCGCATGATTGAGATCCGGGTCGGACATGGCCGGGTTCTCGCCTTCGATATACATGCCGCGAATCTGGCCCGCGTGGATCGCGCGCATGATCTCGACGACCGTGAGGCCGGTCTTCGGATCGAGGCTGCGGCCCCAGAAGGCCTCGAAGAGCTTGCGCACCTCGGCCTTCTCGACCGATTGGTAGTCGGGATAGACCATCGGGATGAGGCCCGAATCCGAGGCGCCCTGCACGTTGTTCTGGCCGCGCAGCGGGTGAAGGCCCGTCCCCGGCCGTCCGATCTGGCCGGTGACGAGCGCGAGCGCTATCAAGCAGCGTGCGTTGTCGGTGCCATGGACGTGCTGGCTGATGCCCATCCCCCAGAAAATGATCGAGGCGCGAGCGCTCGCGTAGAGCCGCGCGACCTCGCGCAGGGTCTCAGCGTCGACGCCGCACACGGGCGCCATCTTCTCCGGCGCGAAGTCGACGATGCTCGCCTTCAGCGCCTCGAAGTTCTCGGTGAATGCCGCGATGTACCGCTCGTCGTGCAGCTTCTCCGTGATGATGACGTTCAGCATGGCGTTGAGCAGCGCAACGTCCGAACCAGGCTTGAACGCGAGGTTCCGGTAGGCGTGCCGGGACAGCGCCTGTCGGCGCGGGTCGATGACGATGAGCTTGGCGCCCTTCTGCTTGACCGCGTTCTTGATGAAGGTCGCGGCGACGGGGTGGTTCACAGTCGGGTTCGCGCCGATGACGAGGATCACCTCGGCGTCGAGAGCGGCGCTGAATGGCGCGGATACCGCGCCTGAATTGAGCCCCTCCATCAAGGCTGCCACGGACGAGGCGTGGCAGAGCCGGGTGCAGTGATCGACGTTGTTCGACCCGAAGCCCGTGCGCACCAGCTTCTGGAACAGGTAGGCTTCCTCGTTCGATCCCTTGGCCGAGCCGAAGCCGGCGAGCGCCTTGCTCCCTTTCGTATCGCGGATGGCCTTCAGCCCGCCGGCGGCGCGCGCGAGCGCCTCTTCCCACGTCGCCCGGCGGAAGTGCGTCCAGGGATTCGCGGGATCGACCTGGTCGTTCGAGCTCTTGCCGACGTGATCGAGCCGGATCAGCGGCTGGGTCAGGCGATGCGGGTGGTGGATGTAGTCGAAGCCGAAGCGGCCCTTCACGCAGAGCCGGTTGTGGTTGGCGGGACCGTCGCGCCCCTCGGCGTAGATGACCTTCTCGTTCTTCACCTTGTAGGAGACCTGGCAACCGACACCGCAGTACGGGCAGAGCGAGTCCACCTCGCGGTCCGGAAAGACGACCCGGGTCTGCTTCTCATCGAGGTACGCGGCGGGCATGAGAGCGCCCGTCGGGCAGGCCTGCACGCATTCGCCGCAGGCGACGCACGTCGACTGGCCCATCGGGTCGTCGAAGTCGAACACCACCTTCGAGGCATGGCTGCGGTAGGCCATGCCGATCACGTCATTGACCTGAACCTCGCGGCAAGCGCGCACACAGAGATTGCACTGGATGCAGGCGTCGAGATTGACTCGCATCGCCGGGTGGCTCACGTCGGGCTGCCAGCGCTCGGCGGCCGGAAAGCGGCTCGCCGTCGTCTCGACGAAGTCGGCCTCGCTCCAGAAGTGCGAGGTGGGATCGTGGGACGTGGCCCGCGCCGGCTGGTCGGCGACGAGCAGCTCGATCACCATGGCGCGCGCCTGCGACGCCCTCTCGGTCGCCGTCTTCACCTTCATGCCCGGAACGGGCACGCGCCGGCACGATGCGGCGAGCACTCGCTCGCCCTCGATCTCGACCATGCAAGCGCGGCAGTTGCCGTCCGGCCGGTAATCCGGCGCCGGCTTGTGGCAGAGGTGCGGGATGTGGGTGCCCAAGCGTGCGGCGACCGCCCAGAGGGTCTCCCCGGGCCGCGCCTCCACGGACTTGCCATCCAGCTCGAAGACGACAGCGGGCGCCGCCGGGCTCTCGAGGTTGCTGCGGCCGTTCGATTTGTCGCTACTCATCGCCCACCCACCTCTTCGCGTGCCGCCTATTTCGCCGCGAGCTGTTGCGGAGGGGAGAACAACTCGGGGAAATATCGGATCACGCTCGTCAAGGGGTTCGATGCGGCCTGGCCGAGGCCGCAGATCGAGGCGTCGCGCATGCACTGGGACAGCTCGCCGAGGAGCGACGTGTCCCAGATGCCCCGCTCCATCAGCATGCGCGCCTTCTGCGTGCCGACCCGGCACGGCGTGCACTGGCCGCAGGACTCATCCTCGAAGAAGCGCATCAGATTGAGTGCCGCCCCGCGCACGTCGTCCTCGCCGGACATCACGATCACCGCCGCCGAGCCGATGAAGCAGCCGTACTGCTCGAGCGTGCCGAAATCGAGCGGAATGTCACCCATCGATGCCGGAAGGATCCCTCCCGAGGCCCCGCCCGGCAGGTAAGCCGCGAACGTGTGGCCCTCGCTCATGCCTCCACAGAATTCATCGATCAGCTCCCGGACCGTGACTCCGGCGGGCACGATCTTCACTCCCGGCTCCTTCACGCGCCCGGAAACCGAATACGAGCGCAGGCCGAAGCGGCCGTTGCGCCCGTGGCTCTTCCACCAGCCCGCTCCGCGCTCGATCAGGTCGCGCACCCAGTAGAGCGTCTCGACGTTGTTGATGAGCGTCGGGCGGCCGAACAGGCCGACCTGGAACGGGTACGGCGGCTTGTGACGCGGCAAGCCGCGTTTGCCTTCGAGCGATTCGAGCAGCGAGGATTCCTCGCCGCAGATATAGGCGCCGGCCCCGCGGCGGAGATGGATAACGGGACCGCCCGGGGGGAGCTTCGCGATCTCATTGGCCAGGATCTGGCGCGAGATCGGATACTCGTCGCGGATGTAGAGGTAGACCTCCGGAGCCTCGACCACGTGGGCCCCGATCAGCGTGCCCTCGAGGAAGCGGTGCGGGTCCGTGTTGAGGAAGTATTGATCCTTGAACGTTCCCGGCTCGCCTTCATCCCCGTTGACCGCCATCAGCCGCGGACCGGGCTCGCCGCGCACCGAGCGCCACTTGCGCCCGGTCGGAAAGCCCGCGCCGCCCAGGCCCCGAAGCGCCCCGTCGTCCAGGGTCTTCAGAACCTCATCTGCGCTGAGCGCGCCCGAGCGCAAGCGCTCGAGCGTCCGATATCCGCCCGCCTCTCGATAGGCGTCGTAGCCGATGTAAGCCGGGATGTGCGGATGCGTGTCCCCGCGGCTTGCCGCGGACTTGACGCTCGCAACGGTCGCACGCTCGAGAAAGTGATGTCCGACCTCGACGGCCGGAGCGTGGTCGCACAGGCCGACGCACGGAGCACGCACAACGCGGACCCCGTCGCCGAGCTCGCGCCGGAGTGCGTCGAGCAGAGCCTCGCTCCCGAGCATTGCGCAGGTGAGGCTGTCACAGACCCGCACCGTGAGCGAAGGGATGTCCTGCCCCCCCTCCTTCACCACATCGAAATGAGCGTAGAACGTCGCCGTCTCGAACGCCTCGGCGAAGGCGAGACCCATGATGTCTGCGAGCGCTGCCAGGTGCGCTGCGGAGATCTGCCCGTAGGTGTCCTGGATCCGGTGCAGGTACTCGATCAGGAGGTGACGATCCCGCGGGGCGCCCCCGAGAAGCGCCTCGATCGCCAGCTTGGCGACGGGATCGACCTGCCGCCCCTTGGGCAGCGGCCGCGCCCGCGCGCGCCCGCGGCCAGGGTGGTCGAACTTTCGTACCCTGCCGACATCCTCGGTGACATCCCGATCGCTCATTGCCCAATCGTAGCCGAAGACCCGCGCTGCTGGGGAATCGCCTCCTCGAGTGCGAGCACCTCGTTCCGGCGGCGCGCCTGGGCCGGCCGGCTCACCGGCGGGCCGGTGTGCTAGGCTCGGAGCGCCACCTCGGAGGAGGTATCCCATGAACATCCATCTGTCTATCGGCCCCCTGCTGGCGCTCATCGCGGGCATTCTCATCCTCATCATGCCGCAGCTTTTGAATTTCATCGTCGCGATCTATCTGATCGTGTTCGGCGTGACGGGGCTCTTGAACCGGAGTACCTGGCACTCCAGGTTTCCCTGATCCGCGCGCCGCAAGGCCGCGAACATGGCAGACCAGTCGCCACCCGGCGCCGCATCCGGAGCTGGCGCCACGCCCGAGGTCGAGGCAACCGCCCACTCCGACCTCGCCTCCCAACTATGGATGATGGTGCGGGCCCTCTGGGCCTCCCCCGTGCGCAACACGCTCTTTGTATTCGCGGCCGGAGTCTTCCTCGTCGTTGCCGCGACGGCTTACGGCCAGATCCGCTTGAACCGCTGGAACAGTCCGTTCTACGACGCCTTGTCGCACCGCGACCTCGGGGCGTTCCTGACGCAGCTCGGGGTTTTCGTCGTCATCGCAGGAGCGCTCTTGGTGCTCAACGTGGCGCAGCGGTGGCTCGGTGAGATGCTGAAACTCAAGCTCCGCCAGGGCCTCGTCCACGACCTCATCGAGGACTGGATGCTCCCGCGCCGCGCCTTCCGGCTCGCACATGCGGGACCGATCGGCGTCAATCCCGACCAGCGCATGCACGAGGATGCGCGCCATCTCACCGAGCTTTCGGGGGATCTCGGCATCGGACTCCTGCAGGCCTCGATGCTGCTCGTGGCATTCGTCGGCGTGCTCTGGAGCCTCTCGAGCGCATTCAGCGCCCGCATCGGCGGGCACGTCGTCTCGATGCCGGGCTACATGGTCTGGGCGGCCCTCTTCTACGCGGGCTCGGCGTCGCTCCTCACCTACTGGGCGGGGCGCGGCCTCATCGGCCGCAACGCGGAACGCTACGCCCGCGAGGCGCGCCTGCGCTTCTCGCTCGTGCGCGTCAACGAGCACATCGACGCCATCTCGCTCGCGGGCGGCGAGGCCGACGAGGCGCGGCACCTCGAGCTGGATCTCGCGCAGGTGCTCACCGCCATGCGGGCTCTCGTGACGGGCCTCACCCAGCTCACCTGGATCACCGCCGGCTACGGATGGTTCACGATCGTTGCGCCGATCCTTGCCGCGGCGCCACTGTATTTCGCCGGCAACCTGTCCTTCGGCGGCCTCATGATGGCGGCGGGCGCCTTCAATCAGGTCCAGTCCTCGCTGCGCTGGTTCGTCGACAATTTCAGCACCATCGCCGACTGGCGCGCGACCTTGTTGCGTGTGGCGAACTTCCGCAGCGCGGTGCTTACCACCGATGAGCTGCACCGCGTCGAGAGCCGGATCGACCTCCTCGAGGGCGCTCCGGGACGCATCTCCTTGGACCACCTGGAGATCGCCTCTCCGGCCGGCTGCACGATGCTGCGGGAGCAGAGCATCGAGCTCAAGGCCGGCGAGCGGATCCTCGTCCTCGGAGATCAGGGCGCGGGCAAGACGCTGCTCTTTCGCGCGTTCGCGGGCCTTTGGCCGTGGGGCGCCGGGCGCATCGTGCGGCCGAAGGGCGAGGAGATCCTCTACCTGCCTCGCGTACCCTACATGCCTCCCGGCACCCTGCGGGAAGTCCTCGCCTACCCGCTTGCGGTCGAGCGCTTCGGGGAGGCCGCCTTCGCCCACGCGCTCTCGCGGCTCGGCCTGGAGCGGCTCGCGCCAGGGCTCGATCAGCCTCGCGGATGGGATCAGGCGTTGAGCGCGGACGAGCAACAGGCTCTCGCCTTAGCCCGCGTCGTCCTGCACGCGCCGGCGTGGGTGATCTTCGACGACGTGCTCGGCTCGCTCGACGGCCGGACCCTCGCGCGCGCGATCGACGTGCTCGCTCGCGACCTGAAGGCGACGGGCGTCATCCACGTCGGGACCACCCGGACGCACGACAATCTGTTCACGCGCGTGCTGCATCTCACCACGGACCCCGCCACTCGCCGGCTCTCCCGAAACCCGCCCCTCGGCGAAGCCGCATTGCAGCCTGGCTGACGCGCTGAAGAGGAGACCGCCCCGCGTGAGAATCCGGCTCGTGTGGATTGCGGCGGTCGCAGTCGGCTGCGCCCGCGCCGCCGACGTGCCGCAGCATCCGCTCGACTCCATCGACCAGCGCGTGCAGCCGTGCATGGCCTGCCATGGCGAGAAAGGTCAGGCGAGACGAGACGGTTACTATCCGCGCATCGCCGGCAAGCCGGCGGGGTATCTGCTCAACCAGCTGCACGGCTTTCGCGACGGCCGCCGCCATTTTGCGATGATGACCTATCTCGTCGCCCTGCAAACCGACGACTATCTGCGCGAGATGGCCGAGTATTTCGCGGTTCAGCGTGCGCCGTATCCCCCGCCGGAATCGCCCAGGGTCAACGCCGCGACCCTCGAGCGGGGCCGGGTCCTCGTCATGGAAGGAGACCCGGCGCTGCGCCTGCCGGCCTGCCGCTCGTGCCATGGCGCGAAGCTCCTCGGGGTTGCGCCCGCCGTGCCCGGGCTTCTCGGCGTCTCTCAGGACTACTTGATCGTGCAGCTGAGCGAATGGCGAGCAGGCACACGGGCCGCGATGGCTCCCGACTGCATGGCCGAGATCGTCCGCCGCCTGCGGCCCGGAGATGTGAATGCGGCCACCGCCTGGCTCGCCATGCAGGCCGTGCCCGATGACGCGCAAGTGGAGCAGACATTCGAGCATCCGCCGCCGCTCGAATGCGGCAGCATTCCGAATGGGGGCCGCGGGCCGTGAGGAAGCTGCTGGCCATCGCCGTGGCGTGTCTCGTGGCGGCCGGAGCCACGGTGTGGGGACTCGCTCCCGTCGACCGCCAGAGCGGTGAGGCTCCCCCGCCGAGCTACACGCCGGCGGCAGACCCCGTCGAGCGCGGCCACGCGCTCGTGACGCTGGCGGACTGCAGATCGTGCCACACGGCGCTAGGCGGCGCGCCCTTTGCCGGCGGGCGCGCCATCGCAACTCCTTTCGGAACCTTCTTCTCGCCGAACATCACGCCGGATAGCCAGACGGGGATCGGACGCTGGACCGCCGCGGACTTCTGGCGCGCCCTGCACAACGGGTATTCCAAGGACGGCACGCCGCTTTACCCGACCTTTCCCTATACGAGCTACACGCGGATCAGCCGGCGCGACGCCGACGCGATGTACGCGTATCTGAAGACCCTGCCGCCGGTATCGCAGCCGAACCACCCGCATCGGCTCACCTTTCCGTACAACCAACGCCTGCTGCTCCCCGCATGGCGCTTGCTCTTTTTCCGGCCGGGCGTGTATCGATCCGATCCGACGCGGGGCGCCGAGTGGAACCGCGGCGCCTATCTGGTCCAGGGAGTCGCACACTGCAGCGCCTGTCACGAGGCGCGCAACGCCCTCGGTGCAATCCGGTCGCAGCGCGATCCGGCCGGCGGTCTGGTGCTCAACTGGTACGCGCCTTCGCTCACCGACCCGCACGAGGCGGGGCTCAGCGATTGGAGCATCGGGGACATCGTCACCCTGCTCGAGACCGGTCAGGTCGGAAGCGGATCCGCTACGCCGCCGCACGCCTCGGCGATGGGCCCGATGGCGGAGGTCGTCTACGGCAGTCTGCAGTACGCGCGCGGCGAAGATCTGCGAGCCATGGCGGTTTATTTGAAGTCGCTGCCAGCCGAGATCCGGCGCCCCGCCCGAGAGCTCTTCGGCATACGGTACGTGGCACCGCAGTCCACGCTGGCCGACGGGCGCGCGCTCTACGGCAAGTATTGCGCCCGATGTCACGGCGACCACGGGGAGGGCCGCCCGCCCGCGGCGCCCCCTCTCGCGAGCGATCGCGCCGTATCGATGTCGTCCGACGTGGATCCCGTCCGGATCGTGCTGTTCGGCGGTTACCCGCCGGGCACGGCGGCAGACCCGCGGCCCTTCGGCATGCCGCCCTACTATTCCGACCCTGAGCGACGGTCAGATCGCCGACGTACTCACCTACGTCCGAGCGTCCTGGGGAAATGCCGCGCCGGCGGTGCTCGCAAGCCACGTCGAGGAGAACCGCGGCAGCCCCTTGTGGTGAGCGCCGCGTGCGCGCGTCAGGCCGCATCCATGCCGTGCTTCTGCTTCACGTTGAGCGCCGGGGGCGAGGCCATGTAATCGAGCAGCGCGCGCGCCGTCTCGGGTGCGCCGGAGCGGACGGAGATCCCGCCCGAGAACGTCGTGAGAGTCTGGATCGCCGGCGGCAGTGGTCCGACGACCTCGATACTCGCGAGGTTCATGAGCTCGCTCAGCTGCTGGAATCCGAGGTCGGCGGCCCCGCTCGCCACGAGCGAGCCGACCGGAACCCCCGGCGGCGGCACCACGATGCGGCTGCGGATCTTCTCGAGGATGCCCCAGCGCTCGAACAGCTTCTCCAGATAGACGCCGCTCGGCCCCGTCGAATAGCTCAGCGTCCGCGCCTCAAGCACCGCGCGCTTGATGGCATCCTCGGTCGACACGTCGGGCCGCGCAGCCCCCGAGCGCACGGCAATCGCCACCCCGGATTTGGCAAGATCCACGCGGCTGCCGGCGAGCAGCTTGCCCTCCACAATCAGCTTCTCGATGGCAGTGCTCGCCAGCACGACGGCATCCACTGCCTCGCCCGCTTGCACGCGCTTGGCGACATCGACGCCGCCGGCCGCCTCGGCCGTCACGGGCTGCCCCGTCGCGCGCTGATACTGCGCTGCGAGCTCCGCCAGTACCTCGCGGGCGGCCATCGAGGAAATCAGCTTGAGCGGTTGTGGCGGCATGATCGATCCCGGAGCATGACCTCGAGTCCCGGCCACTTTACCCGGGTTTCCGTGCTCGCGCGATCCACGGAAGTCCTGCGATGGCTGCGGTGATTGCCTTTCGCGCGGCATGTGTACGGTGGCGAACGGTGCAGGACGGAAGCGGGTGGGATGATCGCGACCGCTCACAAATAGGGAACGATCATGAAGACACACCTTGCGATGACCTGCGCGATCTTTGCGACGTTGCTCGGCGGCTCGGTAGCCGCGACCGCACAGGACTCCAATACGGACAGCGCGCAGGCGGCGGCATTCGTGAAAGATTCGACCATCACCACGAAAATCAAGACGCGGCTGGCCGCAGAGCACATCACCAGCTTGGGCGACGTTCATGTCAATACGGACAAGAACGGGGTCGTCTGGCTGAGCGGAAGCGTCAAGACCCAGGAAGCCGCAGACAGAGCCGTAGCGATTGCGCGGGCAACCGCTCATGTGAGGAGAGTGCACAGCGACATCAGGATCGTCGAGAACGACTGAAACGGCTGGTCCGGACCGGACGCACCGGCCCAGAGCGTGCTACGCCTCGTGCGTGGCACGCTTCGTGCTTCACGTCCTCGACGACGGAGGTTCTCATGTCAATCATCGCATGGATCGTTCTCGGGCTCATTGCCGGCTTCCTCGCCAGCAAGATCGTCAACCGGACCGGAGAGGGTGCCATCCTCGACATTCTTCTCGGCGTCGCCGGAGCTCTCGTCGGCGGCTGGCTGTTCCACGTCTTCGGATTGCGGGGCGTGAGCGGACTCAATCTGTATAGCATGGTCGTCGCGACAATCGGGGCCATCGTAGTCCTGGTCGTCTATCACGCACTGTTCCGCTCCTCTCGCTTCCGGCGTTTTTGACGGGCTTGTCGCCCACGAGGGCGGGCCCTCGCTGCCCTGGTAAAGTCTGCGACTGATCTTCCTGCTCAAGTTGCCGCAGCCGTCAGCCGTGGGCTGCCGGGGCTGACCTCAATGCCGCAGCCACACCACCGTGCCCGCGGCTTCGCTTAGTTAGCTCTTATGTCCGATACCGCACGGAAGCGGGAGGCGGATCGGCTTAGCTTGACCTCGAGGGAGCGGGCGATCAATCGGAATGCGCGCTGCCTCGCCAGTCGCTTCCTGACGGCGGGTATATATGAATAGGGAGGTCTGATGCGCACTCGAGCTCACTCTAGGCCGCCGACGCTTGCGATGCCCGTACGCAGTCGGCCCTCGATCGATGAGGGGACCGCAGGCGTCGATAGGTCGCGTCTGCCGCGGATGCGGGTGGAGGAGCTCGAGACGGAGAACCGCCGCAGGGATGAGTGTCTCGCCCTGCTTGCCCATGAGTTCCGCAACCCTCTCGCGTCGATCCACAACGCGGTCTACATCCTCAACAGCCCGATGGGTGACACGCTCCTCGCGCGGCAGCGAGCACAAGCGCTCATCGCGCGCCAGGTGCAGCGAATGACCCGTCTCGTCGAGGATATCCTGGAGACCTCCCGGGTCGCCATCGGCCGGGGGTATCTGGAATGCGAACGGCTCGATCTCCGCATCCCCGTGGGCAACGCCATCGAGACGCTCGAACCGGATATCCGCCTGCGCCATCACCAACTGAGCGTCGTGTGGCCGGACACGCCCGTGTGGCTGCAGGGCGACCCCGATCGCCTGGAGCAGGTGTTCGTGAACTTGCTCGCCAACGCCTCGAAGTACACCGACCCGGGCGGCGAGCTCGCGGTGCAGATGCAGACGCACGACGGTCAGGCCATCGTGTGTGTCCGCGACTCCGGAATTGGCATCGCAGCCGATGCGGTGCGGCACATATTCGATCTTTTCAAGCAGGCAGATGGCGCCGCGGTACGCTCCAGAGAGGGGCTCGGCATCGGCCTTGCGCTCGTGAGATCTCTCGTCGAGCTACACCGCGGCCGCGTAACGGCTTTCAGTGCCGGACCCGGGCAGGGAAGCGAATTCACCGTCCGCCTGCCCCTGGAAGCGTGAGCCGGCGCAGACCGGACGTCCGAGTTGATGATGTAGCGCATGCCACCGCTTGCGCAGCGTGAGGACGCGTTGTGCCGCGCTCATCGCTCTGAAGTCGAACTGAGTGCGGTCACTTCTTTCGACGAGCCCTCGGTGTCTCATTCCGCGATTGCGGGCCGTCGTCTCATCATCGCCTATGTTCGTTCGCGCACCGACTCTCTGATCGCAAGTAGCACACAATCGCCACCACTGATGGATAGCCCGGCTCAGCCCGCAATCCACCGTCACCAAGACAGAGAACCGAAATGAATGCTATCTCGCAACCCCGCCATGGCTTGCGCCTGCGTACAGCTGCTGGCATCACAGGATTGCTTCTGCTCTCCGCCTGTGCGTCGACGCCACCGCCGCCGACCGCGAGCCTACAGGAGGCTCGCCACGCCATCGCCACTGCCGAGCAGGCCGAAGCTGGCCGCTACGCGCCTGGTGACCTGAGCGATGCGCGCGCGAATCTCGCGTCCGCTGACAACGCAGTGACTGCCCAACGAATGTATACGGCCCAGCGCCTCGCGGAGGAATCGACCGCCGACGCCGAGCTCGCTACCGCCAAAACAGCGGACATTAAAGCTAATGACGTGAACACTGAGATGAAGCGCAGCACAGCCATCTTGATCGATGAACTGCAGCGCAGCTCTGGAGTCCTGCAATGAATACGACTATGACAATCCGCACTCTCAGAACCACTCTAGTCGCCGCGACCGTCGCATCGATCCTGGCGGCCTGTACGTCCACTCCGGTGAAGCCGCAGGCTGCAGCGGAGGCACGCGCGAAACTGACCCAGCTGCAGTCTGATCCAACTCTCGCCAACCGCGCACCGCTCGCCATGCAGGCGGCGGATACGGCAGTCCGTTTGGCCGAACAACCAGAGGCCGATCAGGATATCGTCGCGTATCGGGTATACATTGCAGATCGGAAAGTCGACACGGCTCGAGCGCAGGCCGAGACTCGGCTCGCCGAAGACCAGCGTTCGGCACTCCGCGAGCAGAGCGACAAGGCTCGCCTCGATGCCCGTACACGCGAGGTAGACGTTGCCCGGAACCAGGCTGCCGCGGCCCTCGGCGAGGCCAATGCGGCCAACCAAGCAGCCGCAAACTCGAACCAGCAAGCCCTCGATGCACGCAGTCAGGAGGATACCGCCAACCAGGCGGCGGCGAGCTCGAACCAGCAGGCTCTCGATGCGCGCAGCCAGGCGGACACGGCCAACCTGGCCGCCGCGAACTCGAATCAGCAGGCTCTCGATGCGCGCAGTCAGACGGACACGGCCAACCTGGCCGCCGCGAACTCGAACCAGCAGGCTCTCGATGCACGCAATCAGGCAGATACAGCCAACCAGGCGGCGGCGAACTCGAACCAGCAGGCTCTCGATGCGCGCACTGATGCGGATGCCGCCAACCTATCGGCGGCGAGCTCGAATCAGCAAGTTGCAGAGCTGCAACGGCAGATCGACGCACTGCAAGCGAAGCCGACGGACCGCGGGTTAGTGGTTACCCTGGGTGATGTGCTGTTCTCAAGCGGAGGGTCATCGCTGAAGGTCGGCTCCTCCGACAACTTGACCCGGCTCGCGGCTTTCCTCGTTCACTATCCCGACCGCACCGCTACCATCGAAGGCTATACGGATAGCCTGGGTGGTGCTGACTACAACCAGGCACTCTCTCAGCGTCGCGCTGACTCCGTGAAATCATATCTCGTGAGAAAGGGTGTCGACTCCGATCGGCTCACGGCCTCGGGCGAAGGTGACAGCTCTCCGGTTGCAGACAATGACTCGGCCTCCGGCCGACAACAGAACCGTCGCGTCGAGGTGATCATCAGCAATCCGGTGGAAGCTTCACGGTAACGGCTTCGTCGATAGACCGCCAACACAAGGGACTTGATGCACTCAAGAGCCCGCGAGCTTCCGGCTCGCGGGCTTTTCTTTGATGGCCGAACGGAACGGGCCCTGCCGATGACTGCCAGACGGTCGGCGTCCGTTCCGATTAGTCGGGCAGATCGAGTGCGGCACCGCCGTTCGTCGGCGGTCGTGGGCGCTATGAGCGATACCGTACAGACGGCCTCCAGCGCTACGCGCAGCGTGGGTGCGCAGATAGGAACCGATGTGATCGCCAGAAAAAACAGTATGCCGCGCACTCTGCCCAAGATTCCAACGGGCGTGCCGGGATTCGACGAACTGAGCCACGGCGGGCTGCCGCGAAATCGCACCAGCCTCGTTATGGGCGGTCCTGGCACCGGAAAGACGGTCTTCGCGCTCCAGACGCTGGTCAAGGCCGCCCGGGGGCGCCGCCAGGCCGGTATCTTTATCGCGTTCGAGGAACGCGTCGAGGAAATTTTCGCGAATGCCGCGGCTTTCGACTGGCGCCTGACGGAACTGTCACCAAAAAAGATCTTCTTTCTAGATGCGAGCCTGTCACCGGCTGTCGTTCACTCCGGCGACTTTGAGCTGACCGGCCTGCTGGCGATTCTCGAGGCCAAGAAGAAACAGCTCGGTGCGACTTGGATCGTCTTCGACGGTATCGATGTGCTGCTGTCCCTGCTGCGGAACCGAGACGCCGAGATGCGCGAACTATACCGGGTGCGCGATTGGCTGGCGCGCAACGCCTTGACCGCCATCATCACGACCAAGGTCAACGGCGACATGGCCGGCGCCGTGAGCTACGGGTTCATGCAGTTTATGGTCGATTGCGTCATCCGCCTCGACCGACGCCTGGAGCAGGGAGTCGCGGTGCGCCGGCTGGAGGTCACCAAATATCGCGGCTCGGACTTCGCGCCGGGAGAGTTCCCGCTGAACTTCGGCCCGGACGGCGTGCAGTTGGCCGCTCCACGACCGGACGATGCCCGATCCGCAGCATCGAGCGAACGAATGTCCACCGGCTTCAAGGGTCTCGACTCAATGCTGGGGGGCGGCGTGTTCCGTGGGAGTACGACGCTGATCACGGGTGCGCCCGGCACTTCCAAGACAACCCTTGCGGGACAGTTCGCGAGCAGCGCTTGCGGCCGCGGGGAACGAACGCTGTACGTGAGTTTCGACGAGGGCGGCGAGCGCATCCGGCGCAATCTCACCTCCGTCGGGGTTCACCTTGGCCGCCACGTGAAATCCGGATTGTTGCGCATGTATTCCGGCCGCGCGGACGTGACCAATCCCGAGGAGCAACTGGCGAGAATCGGGAAACTGATCCTGCAGCATCAGCCGCGCTGTATGGTGATCGATCCATTGTCCGCCATCGCAAGAACCGGTGCGCTCAGCTCCGCCCGCGCGATCGTGAATCGCCTGATCTACGAAGTACAAGACCACAAAATCACCGCTGTGTTTACCTCGCTCGTTGACGGTACGGATCTACAGGATGAGGGCACCGAGCTGCAGATCTCCACTATTGCGGATACCTGGATTCATCTGTCGTACCTTGTCCGCGGCGGGGAGCGCAATCGAGCGCTCACCATCGTCAAATCGCGCGGGACGCGGCACTCGAATCAGGTGCGTGAGCTCGTGCTCAGCGAGTCTGGGCCGGCACTGACGGACGTTTACTCATCCGGGGGCGAGGTGTTGATGGGCACGCTGCGCTGGGAAAAGGAGGCGGCGGAGAAAGCTCGAAAACTTGAGCGGCGCGCGGAATTCCAACACACCCGCTCCGAGTTGCAGTTCGCCGAGGCGGATATCGCTGCGCGGATGGCGGCCCTGCAACTGGATTTGGATAAGCAGCGCAAGGAATTGGAGCTCTATACCTTTGACGATGAGGCGCGTCAGGTGGCCCAGAGTGAAGGGGAGAGCCGGTCGCGCGAAAAGCGCGCCGACGCCACCGCGCCCCCGACAGCGCCCGGGCCCGTGAGAAAACGTGCAGCCCGCATTTCCGGCATGAACGGCGAGAAGGCGAGGCAACGTGGCACGTAAGCGAACGAAAGCAGATGCTCCTGGCACTCCGGTCACCACCGTCGTGACAATGTGTCTGTACGTCGCGGGCGGGGCCCCCAACTCCGTGAGAGCCATCGCTAATCTGGAGGCCATCTGTCAGCGATACCTGAAGGATGGCTATAAGTTGGAGATCGTCGACGTCTGCGAACATCCGCTGCGCGCCTTGTCCGCCGGAGTGCTCGTTACGCCCAGCCTCGCCAAGCTTGCGCCTGGGGCGCCCGCGAATGTCATCGGAAACCTGAGCGATACCGATAGCGTATTGGGAGCGCTCGGCGTGCGCGGCGGTGATTTGCAGTGAGCTCAGAACCGCTGCTGGTTGAACAGAAACCTCCAGATCCGCAGGAGCGGGCAGCTTTCAAGGACTGGCTTCGCCGATACATCACGGAACCCGCGGAGCTTAGGGCCTTCGATGCGGGCGAAATCGACGCTGTCATGGATCCCACCAGCCGCAGCGCCGTACTGCTGCCCGAGGCTCGAGTGGCGCTGCAAGAAGGCTCTGACCGTCTCGTGGTCAGTACTCTCGACGCGCTGCCCGGCCAGGTCTGCGTGCTTGATGCGGCAGCAACGGTCATCCTGACCAACCGAGCCTGGCGCGAATTCGCGTCTTCCCGCGCGGGCAACGGCCTCAAAGTGAACGAGGGTACCGATTTCTTCGTGGCGTGTCGGGACGTTGTTGCGAGTGAGCGCGCACAGGCCGCTACGGTCGCCGCAGGGCTTCGACAGGTACTGGAAGGTTCGCGAAATCTATTTCGCTGCGAGTACGTCTGCCAGCCGGCGACCGAACGTTGCTCGTACACCCTTACCATCGCTCGCGCAAGCAGCGGCGGCTCAGTGCGCGCGGTCGTGACACGCGAGACTGTCGCCAAGGGCAGCATCGCCAGCACCACGGGTCGTTCGGCACGCACAAAGGCACGCGCGCCCGCGGTGCCGCGGGAAGGCGCTTCGAACAGGCTGCTCGCCTCCTTACCCGCCAGGGCCTATGAACGGCTGCTGGGCGCTCTCGATCGCGTCGAACTCGCGTATGGAGACGTGCTGAACGAGCCCGGTGAGCAGATGCGGCACGTTTACTTTCCTAGCGACTGCCTGGTATCCCTACTGACCGTTGTCGAGGGTCATCAGGCCTTGGAAGTGGGATTGGTCGGCCGCGAGGGTGTCGTGGGGTCGCGACTGGCGTTAGGAATCACCACTTCGCCAGTTCGCGCCTTGGTCCAGGGAGGCGGAACGGCCTTGCGGATGAAGTCGACGCACTTCGTGCTGGAGTGCCGCCGCACTCCCGCGTTGCAGCAGGCCGTGCTTCAGTTTACCGATTCGTTGATGGTGCAGGTGACCCGGACCGCCGCCTGCAACCGCTTCCATGTCATCGAGGAACGACTCGCGCGTTGGCTGTTGATGACCAGGGAACGGCTGTTAGCCCCTCAATTTCGGCTTACGCAGGAATTCCTCGCCGACATGTTGGGCGTCCGCCGCGTTGGCGTGACAGAGGCTGCCGGCGCGCTGCAGCGGCGCAAACTGATCCACTACCGACGCGGCATCATCACGATTCTTGATCAGAGGGGCCTCGAAGCCGCCTGCTGTTCATGCTACGGGCACGTCCGGCTAGCGCTCGTCAACACGATCAGCAATGTCTGACACGCTCGTGCGATGGCTTACCACAGACCGCTCAGCCATTTCGCGCCGAGGATCGCCGCCCACACGGCCATCAATTCGCCTGCCAGCAGAATGAGAGCGGCCAGCAGAGCGATCAAGAGCAGAAGCCCGTCCTCCTCGAGATAGGCGAGAGAGATCAAGGCGATCGCGAGGGCCGGCAGGACATTGCTGAAGGGAATTGGCGTGAACACCAAGGCTGTGCTCAGTATCACGACGACGACACCCACGAGCCGCTTGGTCGCCTCGGCCGGTGGATGCCACCTTGGATGGATGGTCCTCTCGAGATATCTCAACATCGGCACGGCTCGCTGTACCAGAATAGCGAGATGCTGGACCGGTAAGGCTCGCGCGGCGATCCGCCGAGGAAAAACCGGAGCAGGCTCGCCTGCGATCATTTCGAATGCAGGGATCATGAGCAGTAGACCAGCCACGATCGAGATACCGGGTGCGACCGCAACCAGCGCGAGCAGGAGCATGATCATGCCGAAGGAACGCTCACGAAATCTGTCCATCAGCCAGTCCAGAGTAAAGTGCTCCATCGGCGCCTCGTCGTGCAGCTGCTGCAGCACAGCGGAGGTGTGGATGAACGCTCTGGCGTCGGCAGGCAGTTTTGCGACTGAACTCGGGCTGGCAATCATTGGCTCGTCGTGTGATGTTAGCGCCGCCGAGCCGGCGGCCTCGTGCCGGTAAGCAGCCCCCCCTTTGCGCATGCCGTGCACTGCCGCTCGTTCACCTCCCACCATGTACATCAGCGGGAAAGATGGAGGCCGCCGAAAAACCAGAGCACGAGAAGAATGACCAGCACCAAGCCCAACGCGCCGCCGATCCCGGACCCACCATAGCGGCTGTACCCGTAATAGCCCCCGCCGCCGCCGAGCAACAACACGATCAGGACAACGATCAGAATCGTACCCATCATCTGCTTCCTGGCCGACCCCGGACAGAGGGTCTGGCATTCGAACCATGAACCGCGGCGAGCCGCCCATTCCTGAAGCTCACTTACGTTCCGCGCACTCGAAATCAAAGTCCTCGGGCATCGTACTCCAACCGAAGATACCGCTCCGTACGGTACCGGACGGAGTGCGGCATAGAGTCGCGAGCGATCTGGGTATCCTTTATGCGTGCCATCGAACAGACAACGCTCCACGCCTCGCACACTGTCTGAAGATCCGAACAGGAGAAACCCCCATGCGTACTGAATCAACCCAAACGGTTGACGCCAACGGCCACGGCGCCGAAGGGTCGGCCAGGAAGGCCGCCGCCACCAACCGCGCAATTTTCAGCATCGCGCGCGAGTTTCAGAATTTCGTCGCCGATATCGAAGACTTGATCCAATCGACCACTTCGCTAAGCGGTGAAGATTTGACTCGGGCCAAGGCCAAGCTGCACGCCCGCGTTGCTGCGGCCAAGGATTCGGTTCATAAGATCGGTAATCCGCTCGTAGAGCGCGCGCGCAGCACCGTCAAAGATGCTGACAACTACGTGCATCATCAGCCGTGGCGGTCCGTGGGCATTGCTGCAGGGGTGAGCCTGCTAGTCGGCTACCTACTTGGTCGTCGCGGGTAGAGGTCGGGATTCCTCGTGGACTTCGACTCGAGGTCGATCGATCCACTCGACGCCATTCGAGTACTACGCTCCGCGGGCGGGGCGCTACTCGATCAGGCCATTCTGCACGGGGAGCTCGCTCGGGTTGAATGGGCTCAAGAGAAGGAGCGGCTCTTCAAGATGCTCGCCAGTACGCTGGCGGGCTGTATGTGCCTCTTGAGTACCTTGCTTTTTGCCGGTGCGTTGGTGCTGGCGCTCTGCTGGGGGACGGTGTACCGCATACCCGCGGCTAGCGCCCTGACCGGGCTATACGCGCTCGGAGCTGCCGTCTCGTGGCACCGATTTCGGGCGCTATTGGCGCTCGGCAGACAGAGCTTTGCAACGACACGCGCAGAGCTCGCAGCGGATGTGGTGCTGCTCAGAAGCAGGCTATGACTTCGGACAGCGATATTTCTTTGCTGGAGCAGCGTGAAAGGCTGCGGCAACGGCTGCAGGAACAGCGCCAGGTCATCGCGCAGCGGCTCGGGTCGGCATCGGAACTACGCAGTAGCTATCCGCGGAGCATGACGATGCGTCTGCTGACGCAGCGGCCCGGACGGGTCATCCGGTTGTTGTTAGTTCTACTGTGGCAGGAAATTTCATGCAGTTTTTCGCGCACCGCGGCCACCCACCATGTTCAGACCCAAGGTGTGAGCAATCATTCCGGCCAACCGAAAACGG
Source organism: uncultured Gammaproteobacteria bacterium (assembly GCA_963849095.1). GTDB lineage: Bacteria > Pseudomonadota > Gammaproteobacteria > Steroidobacterales > Steroidobacteraceae > JASHUC01. The sequence continues at coordinate 97,864 of CAWKGA010000008.1, read as the reverse complement.
ATGGTGGCGATCGACCAGGGCACATGTCTTTGCATGGGTGCGAACGGCGCGCTCGCCGAATATTTCGGATACTTCAGCCGCTTCATGTCCACCGGCGTTTTATCCAGGCCGCGCAACCGCTCCATCATCAGAAAGGCATACGCCGCAATGCATAAGGTGGCGTGATGATGAAAGCCGCGCCAGTTGCGTCCTTCATACTGTCCCAGGCCGACTTCCTGTTTCAGCTCCTGGTAATCGCGCTCGATGCGCCAGCGTGCTTTGATCGTGTTCACCAAGGTTTTGAAGGAGGTCGCGTGCGGCAGTGTCGAGAGAAAGTAACGGGTGGGTTCCGCTTCATTCAGCGGCCACTCGATCACCAACCACTCCGGTTCGCGGGGCTGATTCTCATGCGCCGTCGTGACCCGCACGCGGGCAAAGCGCGAACTGAGCGGCTCGCTCGTGCCTTCACGCCACGTGATCGTTCGATACACTCCTTTCGGCAGTGCCAAGGCCAACGCCTTCACCGCGATCGGTTGATGCGCTTCATCGCGCACGAGCCGCGTTCGGGCGCGACCCCGCGCCGCCGGCGCCGGTGTCGGCCCCGGCTGATGCTTGCCCCACCACACACCGGTGGCCGGACGAATGCCCAAGGCATACAAGAGTTTTTCCTGCGTCAGGTAATCGCGAAACCCCGCCTCATCTCCATACGCCGCATCGCTCAGCACGATGCCCCGCGGCGTGCCGGCGGCCAATGCGGCCGCCACGTGTTGCCGGGCAATCTCATTCTTGGTGGCAAAACCGATCTGTATCGGTACGCCGGCCGCTCGACAGCGGGCCGGATCGTCAGTCCATTCTTTCGGCAGATACAGTTGATACTGCAGCGGAACGCTGCCCTCTTTCGTGGCGAGCGTCAGACTCACCGCCGTGCGGCAATTCTCCTGCTTACCCAGCTGCCCGCAGTATTGGTGCGCCACGCCCACCGACTCGGTGCCTTTCTTGGCCATCCCGGTGTCGTCGAGAATCCAAAAGACCGGCTCCTCGCGCTCCTTCGTCAATTGCGGCACCAACTCTGCGGCCACCGCTTCCAGCACCGCCGAATCGCTCCACGGGGAGTTCGCCACCAAGTGATGCATCGAGTTGTGAGTGGCTTCAACGGCCTGAGGACGCAGCCGCGCCGCCATCGGTTCTACACTCTTTCGATCCCCCGGCATGATCAATCCCTGCAAATACAAACTCGCCGGCTTCACGCGATCCACGTGTGCCAACACAGCCGTAATCGTTGCGGAAAATCGTTGAAACCGCGATTCCATATCCATAGCGTACCTAGAATTTACTTTAAATAGTCGGTGCAGTGTACGCTACGCAATGAAATTATGTGCCACAGTAGAATTAGGGATTGCAACCCTGCTGAGGGCGAGGTAGGCAACAGCGTGCTCAGTGCGGCAGGCCGCACAGCCATCAATGCGAAGGCTGCTCGGCGGCCATGCTGGCCGCCGCCGTCGTCAAGTCATCGTCGCGTAGCTTTCCCCAGAGCTGCTTCAGCCTCTCGAGAAAGCGCTCCCAGCCCGATTCAACAGCGTCGTTGCCCACCGCTCGTCTCCTTACTTCGTGTAGGCAGTCTACGACGCTTCCCGCCGGCGGGTCCGTACGTTGTCGCACACGGCCTCGCGCGGCACACCTTACGCCGTGGTCACGTGGCCGCGTTGCTGGTCTCCGGCGTACGCTCCCTGGTGTGCGCCGGCCCAGGACCTGCCCGGTCGTCTGCGCCCGTCCCGAGCCCGAACTTCCCGCCCAGAGCCGGCAGCAGCCGATCGGTCTCCTTCTTGACCACGGCATAGCATTCGCAGCACAGCTGTTCCAGCTTCGGACGGTCGAGTACCGTGATCCTCCCGCGGGCGTAGCGGATGACATCGAGCTTCTGCAGCTTGCCGGCGGCCTCGGTCACCCCCTCCCGGCGTACGCCGAGCATGTTGGCGATGAGCTCCTGGGTCATTGTCAGCTGGTTGGAAGGCAGCCGGTCGAGGGACAGCAGCAGCCAGCGGCACAATTGCTGATCCACCGTGTGGTGCCGATTGCACACCGCCGTCTGGGCCATCTGCGTGAGCAGCGCCTGCGTATAGCGCAGCAGCAACTGCTGCATCCCCCCGTTGCGATGGAACTCCTCCTTGAGCTGCTGTCCGATCAGCCGGTAGGCATGGCCCGCGCTCTGCACGATGGCCCGGCTTGGCGTGGTCTCCCCGCCCATGAACAGGGAAATCCCGATCAGGCCCTCATTGCCCACCACCGAGATTTCGGCGGACGCGCCGTCCGCCATCACGTACAGCAGCGAGATGATGGAGTCGATCGGAAAGTAAACGTGGCGCAGGACGTCGCCGGACTCGTACAAGACCTTGCCGAGCGGCATCGGAACCCGCTGCAGGTGCGGAAAGACTCGCTCTTGCTCCGGCGTGGACAGCGCCGCCAAAAGGTGATTGTTCTGTGGGCTGTGGGCGACGGGCATAAGGAGCTCGAGATTCGGGGGGAGGGGGGGTACCAAGGCTCCGCCAGCGTGGCGGCCCCGTCACTCACCGCCGGTATTATAGCGCAGCCGGCTCTCCCCTTGTACGGTACCGTACGAAGTGTCGAAAGCCCCCGCCGTCACCCGGAGGTGTCCGCTACTTCGCGTCAGCCCCGGAAGCCGCCCCGACCGCGCGCGCTCCGTTCGCGATCCGAGGGGCCACTGACATGATGAGGAGCAATAGGCGCAGCGCGAAGGCCGTTCCGTACGCCAGCGCACGCAGGGCTGCCGCTTTATCCATGTACGCCACCGAACAGACGACCGCGCGGCCAGGCCGCTCGAATGGCTTCGCAGATCATTCTTGCAGCTCGGCGATATCGTGTCGAAATCCGTACTTCTAATTCAGGATGATCGTGAGGGCGCCGACTCCGTTCGAGAAGCGCTCGTCCACTCGAGCGACGGAGCCTTTCAGGTCGAATGGGTGAGGCTCTGCTCCGAGGGCGTCAAGCGCCTCGCCGATGAAGGCAAGCCGGGAGGGCAGGAGACAGACGGCATAGCGGCGGTGCTGGTAGACCTCTTCCTGCCCGACAGCCGCGGAATCGAGACCTTCGATCGCCTCTTTCGCCTGGCACCCCAGATTCCGATCCTGGTCCTCAGCGCCTCGGAGAACGAGGACGTTGCAAAGCTCGCGGTTCAGCACGGGGCACAGGACTATCTACTGAAAGCGCGCCTGGACAGCTACCTGTTGCCGAAGACGCTGCTCAGCATGATCGAGCGCGCCGCGAACGCGGAGGCGCTGTTCGAGGAGAAGGAGCGCGCACAGGTCACCCTCAATTCCATTGGGGATGCGGTCATCAGCACCGACGTCGGCGGGCGTGTGACCTATCTCAACGCTGTCGCCGAAAGCATCACGGGCTGGTCACCGGAGCAGGCATCAGGCCGTCCGCTCGAGGAAGTGTTCCGAATCGCCGATGCTACCACCCGCGAGACTGTGCAGAATCCCATGACGTTGGCGATTTTGCAGAACAAAACCGTGGGTCTCTCGTCGAACTGCGTCCTGATCCGCCGCGACGGCGCCGAAGCCGCGATCGAAGACTCCTCCGCGCCCATCCACGACCGCCGGGGACACGTGACCGGCGCCGTCATGGTATTTCGTGACGTGAGCGTGGCGCGGGCGCTGTCGCTCAAATTGGCTCATCTCGCCCAGCACGACAGCCTCACCGATCTGCCCAATAGAATCCTGTTGAACGACCGGCTGACCCAAGCGATGGCGCTGGCTCACCGCCACCAGCAAAGGCTGGCGCTGCTATTCTTGGACCTGGATCGCTTCAAGGACATCAACGACTCCCTCGGTCACGCCATCGGCGACCGCTTGCTGCAATTGGTGGCGGAGCGGCTGCTCACCTGCGTACGCAGCTCGGACACCGTCAGCCGGCAGGGAGGCGATGAATTCGTGATCCTGCTCTCCGAGGTGGCCCGTCCGGAGGATGCGGCGATCAGGGCCGAGAAGATACTCCTCGCCCTGAGCTTGCCGTACCGCATCGACCAGCAGGATCTGCATCTCGCCGCGAGCATCGGAATCGTCACGTACCCCGATGACGGGACGGAGGCGCAGACGCTGCTGAAGCACGCGGATCTCGCGATGTACCGCGCCAAGGACAATGGGCGCAACACCTATCAGTTCTTCAAGCCGGACATGAACGGTTACACGGCCGACCGGCAATCCCTGGAAAGCGGACTGCACCGTGCCATAGAGCGCCACGAATTCGTGTTGCACTATCAGCCGACCATGAACCTCAATTCGGGAGCGCTCGTCGGCGTCGAGGCGCTCATCCGCTGGCGTCACCCGCAGCGCGGGCTCGTGCCTCCGGCCCTGTTCGTGCCAATTGCCGAGGATTCCGGATTCATCGCGGCGATCGGCCGGTGGGTTCTGGGCGAAGCTTGCCGCCAATCGAGGGCGTGGCGGGCCGCAGGGCTGCCGCCGATGCGCATCGCGATCAACATCTCCACAGTGGAATTACGCGCCAAAGGTTTCGTGGAAGGTGTGGTGGGGGTTCTCGAGGAGCATGGCCTCGTGCCGGAGGATCTGGAGCTCGAGCTGACGGAAACCTTCCTGATGCACGATTCAAATTCCACTGCGGCGGTGCTGCAGTCCCTGAGCGACTTGGGCGTGCGGATCGCGCTCGATGACTTCGGCACGGGCTATTCGAGCTTGAGTCACCTGAAGCGCTTTCCGATCGACACCCTGAAGATCGATCAGTCGTTCGTGCGCAATCTCGCGACGGACGCCAATGATGCCAGCATCGTCAGCGCCTTGATCGGCATGGGGAAGGGCCTCAAGATTCGCGTCGTTGCGGAAGGCGTGGAAACAGGGGAGCAGCTGGCGTTTCTGCGGAAGCGTGGCTGTCCGGAGGGCCAAGGCTACTACTTCAGCCGGCCCGTGTGCGCTGCCGAATTCACGGAGATACTCGAGCGCAGTGCATTGGAATCCCGCTCGCTCGATGGACGGGCGGCACGATGAAGTCTCGAATCGCACTGCGAGCACGCGAGACCTCGCATGTGCAGGACCCCCACGATCCCCTAGCCGCCGGCTTGAGCGGCGCCGACGACCGCATCCGGATGAGTAAATGGTTGCCGCCCCAAGAGGGCGTGGTGCCGCGTATCCGCATCGGCCGCCGATGGATCAACGTCTTGTGGTTGATCCCGCTCGCCGCGGCGCTTCTGATTCTCGGCGTCGCCGTCGCCCAGCAGCTGCGCACGATGCCCGGCGTTCAGGCCTTCATTGCCCACTACCCGGGGGGCACGCCGGTGTCGCGCGCGGTGTACTCGGGCTTCCCGTTGTGGCTGCGGCTGCTGCATTTCTTCAACATCTTCTTCATGATGTTCATCATCCGGGCTGGCATCCAGATCCTCGCCGATCATCCCCGCCTGTACTGGCGGCGAGACTGCACGCCCGGCACGGAGTGGTTCCGCTTCCAGCACGAGGTGCCGAAAGACCGCGTCTGGACGTCGAAGGACGATTCCGTGACCATCCCGAAATGGCTCGGGATCCCCGGCGTTCGGCACTCGATCGGGCTCGCTCGCTGGTGGCATTTCTCCTTCGATCTATTGTGGATCGTGAACGGCATCGCGTTCTATGTGCTGCTCTTCGCCACGGACCAATGGCAGCGACTGGTGCCCACGACATGGGCGGTGTTCCCCAATTCCCTCTCAACGGCGCTGCAGTATCTGTCGCTGCAGTTCCCCGCCAACCATAGCTGGACGAACTACAACAGCCTGCAAGAGCTCGCGTACTTCCTCACGGTGTTCGTAGCCGCCCCCCTGGCGATCGCCACCGGCTTGCTGCAGGGCCCGGCCATCGCCAACCGTCTGGGCTCGCTCGCGAGGATTCTCAATCGCCAGGCGGCCCGCACGATTCACTTCGGCGTGCTCGTGTGGTTCCTGCTCTTCATTTTCCTACATGGGACACTGGTGTTCATCACCGGAGCACGGGCGAGTCTCAACTACATGTGGGCCGGCGTGAACAACAGCTCCTGGGACGGACTCTTCGTCTTCAGCATGGCCATGATCGTGGTGATCGCGGCGTGGGGCCTCGCCTCGCCATTCACCTTGAGGCATGCCCGGCTGGTGCAGAGGATCGGTCAAGCGGTGACGGGCCCGCTCATGGCCCTGGCAGAGCGGGGAAGTCCGCACACCGAGTACACGGAAGAGGACATTTCCCCGCACCTGTGGGTCAACGGCACGCTGCCCGACTCCGATGAGTTCAATGCCCTGCTGAAAGAGGGATTCGCGAGCTACAGGCTGCGCGTGGGCGGACTGGTGGAGAACCCGCGGGAATTCTCCTACGGCGAGCTCAAAGCGATGCCGAAGCAGGAGCAGATTACCGAGCACTTCTGCATCCAGGGATGGTCGGGCGTCGCCAAGTGGGGCGGCGTGCGCATGCGCGACATCCTGCAGATCGTCAATCCGGCACCCGAGGCGCGCTACGCGGTCTTCTACTCCTACTCAGAAGGTTCCGAAGGCGGCGGCTACTACGACGTTCACCAGATTCAAAACATGCGGCACGACTTGACCATTCTAGCCTACGAGAGGAATGGGGCCCCGCTCGGCGTACTCCATGGAGCGCCGCTGCGGCTGCGCTGCGAGAACGAGTTGGGTTTCAAGATGGTCAAATGGATCGAAGCCATAGAGTTCGCGCGAGAGTTTTCCCACCTCGGCGCCGGCAACGGCGGGTACAACGAGGATCATGAGTTCTATGGATATCGCATGCCGATCTGAATCGACAGAGCCTCTGAGCGCGATGGGCCCGCCGCCAGTAAATAGGAGGCAGGCCAGCACCGCAGGCCATGACTTCCGCCAGTCCCTACAGGCACTGGTCTCTAGCGCTTGTCGCTGATTGCGTGGCCGCGCCCGTCCCGCGCCTCGTTTCCTTTGAAGTGCGTCTTGGAGACACGTCTCGATGCGACCGCCTTCTCACCCCGGTTGGGTGTAGGGCCTCTGTAGCCGCGGCTCCGATCGAAGCTGTTATTCACGTAGCCGCGGAAGGTCGCCGGGCCGTGAAACCACGGACCAGCACCGATGAAGACACCCGACGCAAACCATTCCGGACCGTAGTAGCCGGAGGGCGCACAGCTGTAGGGAGCCACGTCGTAGTAGCCGTAGGGACATTCAGGGGCCACGCCGATATTGATGCTGATCTGAGCCTCAGCTTCGGGGACCGTTGCCGTGAAGCCGATTCCGGCAACAGCGGCCAACGCCAGAACTGTAAATCCTCGCATGAGTCACCTTCCCATTGTCGATCGAAGCCATCCATGGCGGGAATCCTGTGTGCATGGTGCGCCCGGGAGAGCGCTGCCGTCGGTACGCTAGCACACGCATCCGCCTGGAGCTCATGCGCGCCTGTGTGCGCTACAGTACCGATTTCGCGAGCCCTATCGTGTATTTCCATGAGAGCGCCCCCCGCGTCGGGGAAGCGCTGGAATGGCATGCCCTTGAGGCGCTCGTTCGTGAACCTGATCGTATTTGCGATGCTGGGTGGCTCCATCGGATGGGGATTGAGCCGGATGATGTTGGCCGCCCATGGGACGTTGGCCCTCGTGATGAACGTGCTGACGGGCATCTCCGGCGCACTACTCGCCGGATGGTTCCTGGTTCCCCTCTTGACGCAATCCGCTCAGCGCGACTTCACCGTGACGGCGTCGCTCGTCCTGCTGGGCGCGGTCGCGCTATTGGCCATTGTGACTGTCCTGCGGCAAGCCGCCGGACGGTGACACCATCGCGCGGGGCTTCTCGACGACGCCCCGCGGATAGAAACGGTCGGGCGCGATCAGGCCGCAAGCGGATGCCCTGCGAGCTTGAGCTCGACCCCTGAGTTGCCCGCAAGCGCAAGCGCCAAAGTCGCCGCAGAAGGATTCAAGCTGTCGACCATCGAGCTCGGCATCAGGATCGTGGCCCCTCGCTCCTTCGTGGTCTCATAAATGATGTTCATCGCGCGAAGTTGCAGCGCCACGGGATGCCCGGCGTAAACTTCGGCGGCCTCGACGAATTTCCCCGCGATCGCCGCCTCCGCCGATCCAAGAATCACTCGCGCCTGCTTCTCCCGCTCGGCCTGGGCCTGGCGGGACATGGCATCCTGCAAGGCCACGGGAATCGCCACGTCGCGGATCTCCACCGAGCTCACCGAGATGCCCCACGGGGCGGTCTTCTGGCCGATCTCGTCCTTCAGGCGATCGTCGGCCTCCTTGCGGTCGGACAGCAGCGCCGCCAGCATCGAAGCGCCGATCATCTCGCGCAGCGAGCTCTGCGCGACCCGGTCGAGGGCCTGCCGGTAATCGGTAATGGCGAGAGCGGCCCTTTCCGCATCGTGCACGTGCCAGAAAATGATCGCATCGACGTTGACCGGGACCGTGTCCTTGGTGAGCGCCTGCTCGGCGTTGAAGGCCGTGGTCTGGATGCGCTCGTCGATGACCGCGACCACGGTGTCGATGATCGGGATGATCGCGAACAAGCCCGCCCCCCGCACGCTTTGCAGCTTCCCGAGCCTCAAGATCACGAACTTCTGCCACACGTTGCCCATCTTCAACGACAGGCCAATGATGACTGCGGCCGCGATGAATACTGCCGCGACGTACGGATGCACCCAGTATCCGGCGGCGATGGCCGCGGCCACGCAAATCACTATCAAAAATGAGCTGATGGGATTCATGAGCGCCGCTCCTTGTGTCCAGTCGTAATCCCCCAAGGCTACGCGGCCGCGAGGGCTGTTCCGTACGCTAGCCCACGTAGGGTTGCGCGGCGGGTCGCCTTTGCCGCGTCAACTGCAGGCACCGGCGTATTCGTCTCTGCCGACTGCGTAGCACCCGCAAGAGGCCTCTTCCAGGCGCTGACCGTCGAGGATCGTGACATCACCGCGGCTGTAGCGAATCAGCTGGCGCTCCTGCAGCACGCCGGCGGCTCGAGTGACGCCCGCTCGGCGCACGCCCAGCATGTACGCAAGGAACTCGTGCGTGACGTGGAACACATCACCGTGCGCGCGATCTCGGGTCATTAGAAGCCAGCGGGCAAGCCGCGCCTCCACGACATGGAAGCGGGCGCAGGCCGCCATCCGCGCGAGCTGGCTCATCGTGACATGAGCGTAGCGATTCATCCTTTTTCTCAATGCCGGGCTGTGGTCGAGCTCGCAGAGGAATGCCGCCGCGCTCATTCGCCAGGCAAAACCCGGCCCCTGCACCAGGGCACGCCAGGGCATGATGCGCACGTCGAGCAGCAGCGAGATTCCCACCATGCCCTCGTCGCCGACGAGCCCCACCTCGAGCCCTGTGGATCCCTCGAGCGGCGTGATCAGAGATATGAAGCTGTCCGTCGGGAAAAAGACATGGGCGATGCGCTCGCCCGGATCGCCGAGTTCCTCGCCGACGCGGAGCTCGACCTGCTCGCAGCGCGCGAGCAGATGTTTGCGGTCCCGCTCGGGCAGAGCCGCGAGCAGCCGATTCTTGGCGCGCGCGCGCCGTGGCTGCAGCACAGAGACTCTCCTGTCGCGTGTTGGGGGGACGAACCCGATGCCGGAGCATGGCGGAGAGCCGCGCGTTGGTCTGTTCGGTGGCCCACCGACCGCCACGCCGCACGGCCGCGGGACCCTCCTTCGGCGCCGCAGCGGGGGCGGCGCTCCCCGTCGGTCCCACACGCATTTCCGTGCGGGAAAAGCCGAGCGCCCGACTCGAGGCTTCAAGGATGGCGCGATGGACGGTACACTGTGGCCTCACCCATGAAGCAGGCGTCGGTCGGCAGATTGTTCGTCAAGGCATCGGGCGCCTCGCCGCTCGCAGCCGTGCTTTGCGCTGCGGCCGTCGGGCTTTGCGGCGCAGCCGCCGCGCCCGCCGTATTCGCGCAAGCCGGCGCCGGCCCCAACGACTCCTCGGCGGGTGGCGCGAGCCAGAGCCCGTTCGGCTCGCCGACCCTCACCTATGACAAGGAATACCCGGTCATCGGCTATGCGCGGACGCCGCAGAACAACGCCATCGCGCGCCTGCAATCCCGGATCGATCGCGGCGAGGTGAAGCTGCAGTACCGCGCGCCCCGCGGATATCTCGATTCCCTGCTCCAGGCGCTTGAGATCGATCCCAGCTCGCAGGCGCTCGTGTACTCCAAGACGAGCCTGCAGACCGGCGCGATCAAGGCGGCGACGCCTCGGGCGATCTACTTCAACGAGAACACCTACGTCGCATGGGTACAGGGCGTCGGGGAGAACATCGAGCTTGCCGCGATGGACTCGAAGCTGGACCAGGTGTTCTACATTCTGCCCAACCGTCCGGCCGGCACGGCGCGGCTGCAGCGAAAAGTGCTGGACTGCCTCGCGTGTCACGACACCTACGAGCTGTCGGGCGGCGGAGTGCCACGCTTCCTGCTCATGTCCACCTACACGGACATTCTCGGCAACCAGCTCACCCACGAGGGGCAGATCATCACGAGCGATCAGACGCCCCTCAAGTTCCGCTGGGGCGGCTGGTACGTGACGGGTGAGTCCGGCAACCAGGTGCATCTCGGCAACATCCAGGTGCGCACCGTCAACGAGCTCGTCCATCTCGATCAGGTGCGCCGCGGCAATCTCGACAAGCTCGATGGACTGTTCAATACGCAGCCGTACCTGACCGACAAGAGCGACATCGTGGCCCTGCTGGTGCTGCAGCATCAGGTGGACGTGCAGAACCTCATCACTCGCGTCAACTTCGAGGTTCGCGAGGCGCTCGCCAAGGCGGGGAAGGGGCGTTCGGGCACGGAACTGCCGGAAAAGACCCGGGAGGACTTGAAGGGGTACATGGACTCGCTCGTTGACGCCATGCTGTTCGTCGGTGCGACCCGCTTCACGAGCAAGATCACCGGCAACTCGGGATTCAACGCGTGGTTCGAGGCCCAGGGACCGCGCGACGGGCTTGGCCGCTCGCTGCGCGACCTCGACCTCACCACCCGCCTGTTCAAGTATCCCTTGAGCTATCTCGTCTATTCAGCGTCGTTCGACGCCCTTCCGGACTACGCGAAGAGCTACATCTACGGCCGGTTCGCGGACATCCTCACGGGGCACGACGCCAGCGACACCTATTCGTTCCTCTCCGACTCGGATCGCAAGGCGATCCTCGAAATCTTGACGGTGACCAAGCCGGCATTCGCCCAGTTCCTCGCGAGGAAAGGCGCCGCCTGAGACCCGGCGGCGGCCTCTTCCCCCCGCTTCCCTCAGGCCTCGACGATCACCTCAGGCTCGCGTCCGGCGCCCGCCTGCCCGCGCAACATCGCGGGCGACGAATAGGGCATCGCAACCATCCCGCGACCGTCGATCGCGATGAGCCCGCCTTCTCCGCCCGCCGCTCTGAGGTGTGCGATCACCTCGCGCGCGGCGGCCTCGACGCTCTTGCCCTGATATTTGATGCGGGCGCACACATCGCTCGCGGCGATGAAGCGGATGAAGTACTCCCCCGCGCCGGTGGCCGACACGGCGCCCACCCCGTTCTCCGCGAACGTGCCGGCGCCGATGATCGGCGAGTCGCCGACGCGGCCCGCGTGCTTGTTGATGAGACCGCCCGTGGAAGTGGCCGCCGCCAGATCACCGTGGACGTCGAGTGCCACCGCTCCGACCGTGCCCCGGGGATGCCACGGCACGGAGACCGATCCGCCGCCGCCCGACGACGCGCCGATGACCTGCTCGAGCTCCTTCAGCCGCCGCTCCGTGATGAAGTCGCTGTCCGGCCGCAGCTCGAGCCCCTGTTCGCGCGCAAACTGCTCCGCGCCGAGTCCGGCCAGCATGACGTGCTTGCCCTCATCCATGATGGCGCGCGCGAGGTCGATCGGATGGGCGACGTGACGGACGGCCGCGACGGCTCCCGCCCGCCGATCCCGTCCGTCCATGAGCGCCGCGTCGAGCTCAGCGAGCCGCTCGTGATTGAGCGCGGCACCGAGCCCCGCATTGAGCACGCCGGAACCCTCCATGGCACGCACGGCGCTCTGCACGGCATCGAGGCTGCGGCCTCGCGAGGCGAGGACACCGCTGCCTTCTTCGAGGGCTCCCCTCAACGCATCCCGGATGCGCTCGAGGTCAGCGGGAAGCAGGTCCCTCGGCAATGCTCCCGCTCCGCCGTGGATGGCGAGTGCCCAGCCTGGACCGTGCGAGCTGCGATCCGGCATCGCTAGCGCACCCGGGGAAGGGGCGGAGCCGCGCGCTGGAAGACCGGCTTGATGGCGAGATTCGATTGAATGTGCGCGACGCCCGGAATACGGGTGAGGATGTCCAGCATGAACCGCTGATAGCTCGCAAGATCGGAGGCGACGACGCGCAGCAAGTAATCCCCCTGCCCCGTCATCAGGTGGCAGCTCATCACTTCCGGCACGTCGGCGATGCGGCGCTCGAACACCTTCAGCGTCTCCTCCGTCTGGCGCTCGAGCGTCACCGAGACGAACATGGTGATGCCCACTCCGAGGCGTTGCTCGTCGAACCGGGCGGTGAATCCCGAGATGAGCCCCTCGTCCTGCAAGCGCCGCACGCGCCGGAGCGTCGGCGTGAGAGACAGGCCGATGGCTTCGGCGAGGTCGCGCCAGCTGATGCGGCCGTCCTTGGCAAGTCGCTGCAGGATCTTCGAATCGGTCTTGTCGAACCCGTGAGTTGCCATGACACCGCTCTGGCTGCTCGATGAGCGCAAACATACTACTACATAGGGAAATCGTGGCCAAGTTTGGCCCACAATCACTCACAAAGGCGCGCTACTGTATCTCGCAACTGCAATGGACAGCTTCCGGCCGCACGCGGGAGCTGCCAGCCACGACGAGGGAGACGGGTCATGACGGAAGCGATGACGACGGCGGTCCAGGCTGCGACCCAAAACGCAAACGACGCTCGGCGGCCTTCCCCGCCCTTCCGCGCCGAGCACGTCGGTAGCTTGCTCCGGCCTCCGGCGCTCGCCGCCGCACGTTCTAGGTATCAGGCCGGGGAGCTCCCCGCAGCCGAACTGCGGGAGGCGGAGGATTGCGCCGTGCGTGACGTCGTGCGGATGCAGGAGGAGATTGGGTTCCAGGCGGTGACCGACGGTGAATTGCGCCGCGGCGCGTGGCACATGGATTTCCTCTATCAGATCGGCGGGATCTCCCGCACCGAGAGCCCCCTCAAGCTGCACTTCCACGGCGAATCGGGCGAAATCGAGTTCACCACGTCCGCCCTCAAGGTCACCAGCGCGCTGCGGCACGAGAAGACCATCTTTGGCGCGGACTTCGCGTTCCTCAAATCCGTGACCCGCGCGACGCCCAAGATCACGATCCCCTCCCCGAGCATGGTCCACTATCGCGGCGGAAGGGCCGCGGTCGACCGATCAGTCTATCCGGACCTCGACGCCTTCTGGAGCGACCTCGAGACCGCCTACGCGAGCCAGATTGCCGCGCTCGCAGGGCTCGGCTGCACCTATCTGCAGCTCGACGACACGAGCCTCGCCTACCTCAACGATCCCGCTCAACGCGAACACCTCTCGAGCCTCGGGGGAGACCCCGCGAATCAGCACATCGTGTACATCGATCTGATCAACGGCGCGCTCGCGCGGAGGCCGGCCGGAATGACCGTCTGCGTGCATCTGTGCCGCGGCAATTTCCGCTCGTGCTGGATTGCCTCCGGCGGCTACGACCACGTCGCCGAGGCACTCTTCAACCGGCTCGACGTGGACGGCTTCTTTCTCGAGTACGACGACGAGCGCTCCGGCGGCTTCGAGCCGCTGCGCTTCGTTCCGAGGGGCAAGCGCGTGATCCTCGGCCTCGTCACCTCCAAGCGCGGCGCCCTCGAGGACAAGGACGATCTCAAGCGCCGGATCGATGCCGCCGCGCGGTTCGTCGACCTCGATCAGATCTCCTTGAGCCCACAATGCGGCTTCGCCTCGACCGCGGATGGCAATACGCTCACCGTCGCGGAGCAATGGCTCAAGCTCGAGCGGGTCGCCGAGACGGCGCGCGAGGTCTGGGGTTAGGCTCGTCAGTGATAGAGCGGCGCGAGCTGTGGCTTTCGCTCGGAATCCGGCCTCGCGGCAGCTGGCAGCTCCGAGAGCGCGCGCGCGAGCGCCTCACCGCTCCAGGCCCCTCCTGCGTAGCAGGCGCGATCCAGCTCTCGAAGCAGCCGCTCGATCTCAGGATCGCCGAACTGCCTCGCCATGCCGTTGAGTCCGGCCGGCGGCGAGCCCGGCCGCTCCGCATCGACCCATGCGAGCAGATGGCGCCGCGCGGCGCGGGGATCGTCCTTGCGGCAAGCCTGCAGAAACGCGGCGCGCGATTGAGAGGCACCCGGGGAGGGAGCAGGCGCCGGCTCGCTCGGCGGCGAGCGGCGCGGCCTTCTCCTCCACCAGCCGTACCAGCCGCCGAGCGTCGCCATCCACGCGAGCGCGAGCGCGACGCTCAACCAGAGCCAAGGATCGCCGCGACTCGCGCGCGTCGCGGCACCCTCGGCGCGCGCGGCCGGATGAGCGAGTCCAGCCGGTGCCGCTTGATTCGGCAGCATGACGATCGTTCTCGCCGGCACCACGACCTCCTGCGCAACGTCGCGCGTCGTGTTCCACCAGCGAAGCTCGAGCGCAGGCAGAGTGAAGCTGCCGGGGCGATCGGCGATCAGCGCGATGCTCTGCTCGCGGCGGCCGATCAGCGTGTCGCCTGGGGTCGAGTTGTCGAGCCGCGGCTCGTCCGGATACGCCTTGAGACCCGCTGGTATGGTGATGAGCGTCGACAGGTCGGGCAGCTGCTCGGCCGTCAAGCCCTCGGCTTGCACCGTGAGGTCGAGCGTGAGCGCATCGCCGACGTGCGCCTGCGGCGAGCCTGGACTCCACTCACTCGACAAGGCCACCTGCTGCGCGGGCATCCAGTAGCTGCTCACCGCTCCCGCGGGACGAGGCCGCACCTCCAGCGCGACGGCGTCGCCGTGCAACTGAAGCTGCTCCACCGCCATCATGGCGCCGTAGCCGTACTGCGAAGCGGCTGCACCGCCCGGACCGTAGGACGCATCCGCCCGCCCGGCCGATGACAGAACCTGAGCGCTGAGCACGGCCCCCGGCAGGCTCAGCTTGCCGCTGCGCTGGGGAAAGACGAGGTAGTGGCGCGTGAGAACATCGTACGACCGGCCGCCGCGCCGGGCGGTGCCGCGCTCATCGGTGCCGGTCTGGCGCACCAGCACATCCGCGGTCGCGGGCAGGTCGAGGTCCGCGTGGTACAGCGCCCTCGCGCTGTAGACTCGCACGGTGACGCGGGCCGCCGCCTGGACGTAGGGATTGCTGGGGTTGATTTCCGTCTCGAGGAAAACTCTGGGCGCCGCGGACGCGGCGGCGACCTCGGCAGCCGGCCCGAGCGCCGCGGCGAGCAGAATGAGCGAGGCGGCGGGGAGCCTCACTGACCCGCGTCCTGGCCCTGGGACTGCTCGGCCTGCTGCCGCTCGATGTGCTCGATCAGAAACTTGCGGCGGAGCAGTCCGCCGGGATCGTCGGGAATGCGCCGCAGCCACTGCTCGAGCGCGAGGGTCTGCTCCGACTTGGGCGGCGGCCAGTCCGCCTCGCTCTGGGCCTTGCCCTGGGCCTTGCCTCGCGCCGCGATGTCCGCTTCGGATTCGCTGCCGCGAGCGGTACCCGTGCCCCCCACAGACGGGTGGGAGCTCTCCGGCGCCGCATTCCGCTTGAGCCGCGCGGCAAGGGTTGCATCCTGCCGCGCCTGATCGGCATCTTGACCGGGCGTGGTGCTATCCGCCGGGGAGCTCCCAGCCTGGCCGCTCGCGGTCGTCTGGGATTGAGCGTCCGAGGCGCTCTGCCCGCCCGGGCCCTTCGACTGGCCCGCCCTCTTGGACCCCTCGCTCCCAGGCTGCCCGCCGCCTTTCTGCTGCTGCGAGCCGCCATTCTGCGAGCTCTGCGTTGAGTTCTGCTCGAGCTCGCGCGCGACCAGATCGCGGTTGTGGCGTGCATCCCGGTCGCCGGGCGCTTGCTTGAGCGCGGCGTCGTACGCTGCGAGGGCCGACGGTAGATCTCCCGCGCGCGCGAGAGCATTGCCCCGGTTGTACTGCGACTCCTCGTCGGGGAGCGGCTTCAGAAGCCGGGCCGCCTCGGTGTAGTGACCCGCCCGTAGCTCCGCGTACGCGCGCCGGCGCGGGTCCTTGAAGATTTCCGCGGCCTCTTGCGGATGGCCGGCGTCGAGCAGCCGCTGCGCGTGCTGCTCGGGCGTGAACCACAGGCTCGACCACGTGCCGGCGAGCACGCCCGAGCTCGCGACGCCCATCGCGAGACACAGCGGTGCGCAGATGAATGTGCGCCTCATATCCATCCCTTGCGTGCAACCAGCGCGGCGAGCACGAGCAGCGGCGGCAACAGCCAGATGCCGTCGTTGCGCCAGACCGCGACGCGGGGGCCGGCTTGCGATACGCCGGCGTTCAGCGAGCGCGACCGGTCGGCATGGAGCGTCGCGATCAAATCCCCGACCTCGCTCAAGGTCACGAAGCGGCCGTCGCCCGCGGCCGCGAGCCGCTGCAGCTCGCCGGTCTGCATGCGGGTCACGAGAATGTCGCCGCGCTCGTCGCGGACGAACTCGCCGCTCGCATCCCGCTCCGGCGCTCCGCTTTCAGTGCCGATGCCGATTACGTGGACTCTCACTCCCTGCTGCGCGAGACTCTTGGCCGCGAGCAGCGCCGGGCCCTCATCCTCGAATCCGTCGGACAGCACGATCACCTGGCCGTGCCCGGCGTTGCCCCCCCGCAGCAGCTGCCAGGCCTCGGCGAGAGCCGGCACGAGCTGATGTCCGGTCTCGGGCATCAAGCTCGGCGAGAGCGCCTGCAGCAGCGTGCGCACGGTCGCGACATCGGTCGTCAGAGGGGTGACCGTGTACGACTCGCCTGCGAACGCCACGAGGGCCACCCGTGCATCCTGCGCCGCCGAGAGCAGGTCGGCAATCGCAAAGCGCGCCCGTGTCGCCCGGTCCGGCAGGAGATCGGCCGCGCCCATGGACGGAGACAGATCGAGCAGCAGGACCCATGCGGCCGGTGCGCGATAGCCGGCGCTCGGTACCCGACGCCAGGCCGGGCCGGCAAGGGCGAGCACTGCGAGCGTCCACGCGAGGCACACCAGGACCCACGGGGAGCGCGCGCGGCCCCCGCTGGCGAGGCGCAGCAGCGGCAGCAGGTGCGTATCCACCAGGCGACTCCACGTCAGGTCACGGTCACGGTGATGGCGCAGGCTCCACGCGGCGAGCGCAAGCAACGGCGGCAACGCGAGCAGCCACAGCGGATGCAGAAAGTGGAAGCTGCGCACGGCACTCAAGTCCATGCGCTTCCTCCGAGGTACGCCGCCGGAACACTGAGCAGCAGCGCGAGCGCGAGCGGCCACACGAACCACTCGCTCCTCGGGCGCAGATACTGCCGATTGCCGCGCGTCGGCTCGAGCTCGTCGATGTGCTCATAGATCTCCTCGAGCGCGGCACTGTCCGTCGCGCGGAAGTAGGCGCCGCCGGTCGTCTGCGCGATGGCCCTGAGCGTGCCCTCGTCGAGGTCCGTGTTTCCGGAGCTGAATCCGTCCTGGCCCTCGCCCGCGGCGGCCCCGACACCGATGGTGTAGATGCGCAGGCCCGTCCGCGCCGCCATGCGTGCCGCCTCGAGCGGAGGCATCACTCCGGCATCGTTCTGTCCGTCGGTGAGCAGGATCATCACCGTCTGCCGCAGTGACTCTTCCGAGCCGTTCGAAGCGCGCAGGCGCTTGATCGCAAGTCCGATCGCATCGCCGATCGCCGTCTCGGTTCCCGCGACGCCCACGACGGCGTCGTCGAGAAACCGATGCACGGTTTGCAGGTCGGTGGTGAGCGGGGCCTGAAGGTACGGTCGGGTGCCGAACAGGATGAGGCCGACCCTATCCCCCTGCCGCTCATCGATGAAGCGTCCCGCGACCTGCTGCACGACTTGCAGGCGGCTCAGTCCTCCCGCCATGTCCTGGATCGCCATGGAGCCGGATACGTCGACGGCGAGGAGCAGACGGCGCCCCGTCGTCGGCACCGCAACCGGATCGCCGAGCCACTGGGGCCGCATGGCCGCCGCGACGAGCAGAATCCAGATCGCGGAATAGGCGAGCCGGGTGTACCGACGCAGCAGGGCGGCGCTCCGCTCGTCCGCCGCGACCGTCGCCGCGAATGGGAGGTACAGGGCGCTGCCGCGCGGCTCGGCGGCACGGCGGAACACGTAGCTCACGACCGGCAGAGGTAGCAGCGCGGCCATCCAGGGCCACTCGAAGTGGATCATCGCCCGCGCCCCCGGCTCGCCTGCGCCGCGCGGCGGATGAACTCCGCCGCCGCGGTGAGCCAGCTCTCCCGGTCGATGGGCCCGCTGCCGCCGAAGGCCGCCGCAAGCAGGGAGCGCCCCGCCTCCCCCGAAAGCCGCTCGGCTCCCGCGGCGCTCGCAAACTCGAGCCATGCCGCTCCGGTCAGTCTCGCAGCGACATCGCGGCCATAGAGCGCCATCGCGTAGCGACGCAGCAGGTTCTCGATGGCCCGCGCGGCGGCCGGTCCTTCCACGGCGCTCGCGCGGATGAGCCGCAGCTCGTGCAGCGCCGCACGCCGGAACCGGCGGCGCGGATGACGCCACCATCTCGCGGCCGTGACGAGCGCGGGAACGAGCAGCACGAACAGCAGGCCGGCGCCCCACCAGCCGGGTGCCAGCGGCCACCATCCGGGCGCGGACGGCGCGTGGGCAGGCGCGAGTTGCGAGAGCCAGTCCGAAGTCACGCGCGAGCCCTCGTCCGCCCGAGCTCCTGCCCGAGCGTCTCTTGCACCGGCTCGCGCGTGTCGAGCCGCATCACCGGCGCGGCGAGAAGCCGGGCGAGCGCCTCGACGCGCGTCTTGCGGCGCCGCCAGGATTCGAGCCAACGCTCCCGCACTCCGGCGCCATCGAGAATCTGCACGCTATCCGGCAAGCCGGCCCGGAAGCGGCCGTTCGGCAAGGCCTGCTCCTCGAGGGGATCCGAGACCCAGAAGAGCCTCCACATGGCATGCGAGGCGAGCGCCGGCCACGAGGCCTCGATCGGGTCGTCGAGCCCCGCGAAGTCACTGAGCGCTAGAACGAGGCTGCCCGGCCGCAGGAGCGGCACGAGCGTGCGTAGCGCGGACTCGAGGGCGTGCGGAGCGGGCGGGCCGGGCGCGCGCGGCTGCATGTCGCAGAGCGCTGCGAGCAGCGGCGGGACGCCGGCCTCGCGCGCCCGGGGGGCCAGAATGCGGCTCTCGGCGGCGCCGGCGATCACAGCCCCCACGCGGTCGCCGCCCAGCGCGGCGATCCACGCGAGCAAGGCGGCTGCGCGCACGACCACGGCGGATTTGAGCTGCCGCCGGGTCCCGAAATACAGTGCCGGATTCAGATCGGCGAGCAGCCAGACCGGACGCTCGCGCTCCTCGCGAAAGAGCTTGGTGTGGGGCCGGCCGCGCCGCGCCGTGACACGCCAGTCGATGCTGCGCGGGTCGTCTCCCGGAACGTACTGGCGCACTTCCTGAAACTCGAGCCCGCGGCCGCGGTGCGAGCTCGCGTGAGGGCCGGCCGACAGCACGCGCCTCGAGCGGTGCGAGCCCATGGCAAGACCCTGCGCGAACCCGCGCAGTGCGAGCAGCTCCTCAAAGTCCGGCAGGATCATGGAGCCGGTACTTTCTCGAGCAGCTCGTCCACGCAGGTCTGGGCGCTGATGCCGCGTGCCTGCGCGCTGTAATCGAGTAACAGCCGGTGGCGCAATGCGTCCGGCGCGATGCTCTGGACATCCTCGGGACTCACGAAGTCGCGTCCATCGAGCCAGGCCACCGCGCGCGCACCACGCTCGATGGCCATGGCGGCCCTGGGGCTCGCCCCCCAGTGTAACCATCCTCGCAGCCGCGCGCTGTAGGGCTCGGGGTTGCGGGTGGCATGGACGAGCGTCGCGATGTACTCCGCCACCGGCTCGCTCAAGGTGAGCTCGAGCGCCTCGCGGCGTGCGGCGAAGACGATGTCCTCGCTCAGCCGCTCGCGAGGCGGCGGCAGCTCGCGCTGGGCGATGGCCTCGCGCCGCGCGAGATCCATGATCGAGAGCATGGCGCCGCGGTCGGGGTAGTCCACACGCGTATGCAGCATGAAGCGGTCGAGCTGAGCCTCGGGCAGAGGATAGGTCCCCTCCTGCTCGATGGGATTCTGCGTCGCCATGACAAGGAACAGCTGCGGCAGGCGGTAGCTCGCCGCGCCGACGCTGATCTGCCGCTCGGCCATGGCCTCGAGAAGGGCGGACTGCACCTTCGCCGGCGCGCGGTTGATCTCGTCGGCGAGGATCAGGTTGTGGAACAGCGGCCCGCGCTGAAAGCGAAAGCTCCCTTCCTCCGGACGATACACGTCGGAGCCGGTGAGATCGGCCGGCAGCAGATCGGGTGTGAACTGCACCCGCTGGAAATCCGCCTCCAGGGCCTGGGCGAGCGCCTTGATCGCGCGGGTCTTGGCGAGTCCGGGCGGCCCCTCGACGAGCAGATGGCCGTCGGCGAGCAGCACGACGAGCAGCCGCTCGACCAGCCGGTCCTGGCCGATGATCTGGCTCGAGAGATAATCGCGGAGGCGCCGGAACGCACCGAGCGCGGCGCTGCCGGCCCCGGCCGCAGCGGCGGCGAGATCGCGGACATCCGCGCTCATGGACTCCTCTTCATCTTTCGGGCACTGCAACCCATCCCGGCTCCCAGCATACGCTCGCATGCGGCCGCGAGGCGCCCGGTATACTCAAGGCTCCGGCCCCGGATCGTCGGGCGATCCTTCTTCGCGCAGCGGCATCTCCGATACCCACCCGTGCCAGATCGAGACCAGCGCCGCCATCAGCGCCGGGCCGAGGAAGATCCCGAGCAGGCCGAACGACTGGATGCCCCCGAGGATCCCGAGCAGCACCCACAGGAACGGCAGTCGCGCCCCGCCGCCGATGATCGTGGGTCGGACGAAGTGATCGGCCACGAACAGCACGAAGGTACAGGCCACAAAGACGCTCACAGCGGCAGCGAGCGCCCCCTGGTAGGCGAGCATCAGCGCGACGAAGCAGAACACGACAGGGGCCGCGAACGGAATCATCGCAAAGATGCCCGTGACCGCGCCGAACAGGACCGGATGGGGGGCACCCGCGAGCGCGTAGGCGGCTCCCATGATCGCCCCTTCCGCGACCGCGACCAGCACGATGCCATCGACGGTGGCGCCGATCGCCTCCACGGCGCGATGCAGGAGGCGCTCCGCGGTGTGCCCGAAGAGGCGGCGGCTCGCGAGCGGCACGTCCTCTCGGAGCCGGTCGCGGTTCAAGTAGACGAAGAACAGCGTGAGCAGAGTGAATACGAGGGTGACGACGCGCCTTGCGACCTGTACCCCGAGAAGCCGGGTCCACTCGATGACCATGGGCCGCGCGTGGGCAAAGACGTCCGAAGTCATTCCGGTGTCGTCGAACAGCTCGAGCCACAGCCCTTGAAGCCACGTGCCCACCCGCGGCAGCTCCTGGATCCCGATGGGGAGCGGCGGCGGCCCGTTCTTCGCCGAGTCGAGAAACGCGCGCACGAGGGAGACCGCCTCGTTCACGGCGAGCGCCGCGCCGTAAACCAGAGGCACGATCAGCACGATGCCGATCAGCGTGGTGAAGGTCGCCGCAGCCCATATCTGGCGCCCCCGGCCGCGGAATCTCGCGAGCCAGCGGTCGTACAGGGAGGAGGTCGCGATGGCAAGCACGACCGCCCAGCACAGGGCCGGCAGGAACCGCCGCAGCATCCACACGCCGAGAGCGACCAGGCAGGCGATCAGGACGTATCGCGAGACTTTCTGCGTACCAGACGTATCGGGGGGTTCTGACACCTCATCTCTCCGATGGCCGAAGGATTGCGCGCACTACTCGCGAGCCGCCAGCCGGGCGAACACGGCTCTCATGGTCTCCACTCGGGCGACATATGCACGGGGGTCCTGCTCTGCGCAGCGCTGGCCGCTCACGAAGCGGAATCCACGCCGGGCGAAAGCCTCCCCCGCGCCCGCGCCGCAGAGGTGGATCACCGCGGCGAGCTGCTGCGCCTCGCGCAGCGTCGCGGAGCGGATGCGCAGCTCGGTCAAGGCTGCCTCGACGTGCCGGTCGAGATAGGCCGAGGTGAGCTCCACCGCGTGGCTCGGGATCACCCGGAAGTAAAGGCCGTTGAGCCAGCAGGAGCGCCAATCGTTCCACGGCCCCTCCCCGACGACCGCGTGGCCGTGAACGCAGTAGTGTCTCGCCTCGGCGAAGGTTCCGTCCGTGATCTGATACATGCCGACGGCGCTCGAGGCCGGCCGGTAGATATCGAGGGGCCTGCGATCCCACGACCAGCGCCAGTACGTCCGCGCGACCGGATTGCCGGAGCCCTCCACCTGGGCGAGCGCCGCCAGGAATTCGGGGGTGATCCAGCGTGTCGAGTACTCTCGGAAGATCGGGCCATAGTCGCGCCACGTCTCCGCGGGCATCTTGTAGAGCGTGCCGCTCACCGGGAAGAACAGCTCCGAGGGCTTGCGGACCACCTGGTAGACCCAGTTGAGCGCGAGCGCAATCCCCGCGAGCGCTGCCACGGCGAGGCCGATCTGCGCGAGCCGCGGGCCACGCCGGACCGCGCGCCACATGCGACGCCTCAGACGGGGATTCGGCCAGAAGCTCCGCAGCCGCAACCGGCGCCAGGGACCCGTCCGGCCCCCGCGCCGAGTGCGCCGCGCGGCAGGCCGGCGCGCCGAGCGCCCCGAGCGCCGGCTCACGGTGGGCAAGTTCGCAGCCCTTCGATCGGCATCGTTCGACCCCCAATCGATCCGGTTGATCCGGCCGCGATAGTCTACCCGACCCTTCGCGCCCGTTCGCCGCAGCTCGGACATGTCAATTTCTGGGATGGATCACGGCGCGGCGCGCCGAGCCATGCTTAGCTATACTCGACTTATTGTGAAGTTCGGGGGGCGAGGGTCGATGAACCATGGACGAGCATTGCTGTGGGCCGCGGTGGCCCCGCTGATCCTTGCGAGCACGCTGGCACAGGCGGTGACCGCGACCGCCGATTCCTCGACGACGCCCCATCACCGTCGCCACCATCGTCACCACCATTTCCGGACGCTGGGGGACGGGCCCGATCTGCGGTCCACGTCGGCGTTGGTACTGGATGAGACGCACTCGCAAGTGCTGTACTCGCGCCGGGCGGACGCTCCCCAGCCCATCGCCTCCATCAGCAAGCTCATGACGGCCATGGTGGTCATGGACGCCAGGCAGCCCCTCGACGAGGTGCTCGAGATCACTTCCAACGATTGCGGCGTCGGACGGGGCACCGCCTCGCGCTTGAGAGTCGGTACGCGGCTCACCCGCGCGGACCTGCTGCATCTTGCGCTCATGTCGTCGGAGAATCGCGCGGCGCATGCACTGGGGCGGAACTACCCCGGTGGCATGACGGCGTTCGTACGCGCCATGAACGCCAAGGCCCAGGCACTCGACATGACCACCGCTCACTTCGTCGAGCCGACGGGCCTCTCGAGCGACAACGTCGCGAGCGCCGACGACCTCTCGAAGATGGTCGCCGCCGCCGCGAAGTACCCGCTCATCCGGGAGTACTCGACGGACCGCCACTACACGGTGCGCGTCGGGCGCCGCAGCGTCGAGTTCCGCACGACCGATTCGCTCGTCGCCAATCCCGCCTGGGAGATCATCGTCCAGAAGACGGGCTACATCACCGCAGCCGGCCGCTGCCTGGTCATGCAGGCGGTAATCGATGGGCGCAAGGTCGTGATTGTGCTCCTCAATTCCTTCGGCAAGTACACCCGGGTCGCCGACGCCCGCCGCGTCCGCAAGTGGATGGAGGCGAAGCTGAGCGTTGAGACCGCCCGCACGGCCGGTTCCACCGCCTGATCCGCGCCGCCTGATCCTCGCCTGCTTCAATCCCTGTCCGCTTGACTACCTGAGCGCGGCGGAATCTTTGCCTTATACTCACCTCGCCGCAGGTGCTCGACAGGCGTGCGCTCGCGCAAGGGATTTGGCAAGTTCCAACATGACCAACCGGCTCGCGAATCTCGCTCGATTCTCCGTGCTCGTCCTCGCGATGCTGGGCTCGGTCTTCCCGCTGGAGGCCGCGGCGGCCGGGCCGCACGGGGTCCCGAATGCCGGGGCCGACCGGATCATCATCTCGGGCGCCGCCGGGCACCTGGGCGAGCTCACCGTCCAGGCGCTGCTCGCGCGGGGAGTCCCGGCGAGCCGCCTCATCCTGGTCACCCGCACGCCCGAAGCGCTCGCGCGGTACGCCAGCATGGGCGCTAGCGTTCGGTACGGCGACTTCACCAAGCCCGACTCGCTCAGGAAGGCCTTCGCGGGCGGCACACGCATGCTGCTCATCAGTATCGGCTTCAGCGCCGTTCCCCGGCCCGTGGCGCACAAGAACGCGATCGACGCAGCCGTCGCGGACGGGGTCAGGCACATCGCCTACACGTCGTTCATCGGCTTGAGCCGCGGGGACCGCAGCGGTCTCGGGGCCGATCATTACCAGACAGAGCAAATCCTGAGAAAGAGCGGCGTCGGCTGGACCATGCTCCGCAACTCCATTTACATGGAGGAGCTGATTCCGCAGGCCGAGAAGATGGTCGCCGCGGGCCGCGTTGACGTGCCTGCCCATGAGGACCGCATCGGGTACGTCGCGCGGGTGGACTGCGCCGCCGCGGCCGCGGCAGTGCTCTCCACGCCGGGTCACGACGACAGGGTGTACGACATCACCGGCTCCGAGCTCATTGGCACCCGCGAGGTCGCCGCGGCCGCCAGCGCTGTCACTGGCAAGCCCATTCAGATCGTCGCCGCCGATGCGCCCGCGGCGCGGCGCGGCTTCGGCGGTCCTTCACTCAGCGTGACGAGCAACGCAGTCGCGGAGCTCACGGGACGCCCGGCCACGAGCCTGCGCGAGTTTCTCGAGAGCCATCGAGCCGAGCTGCTCAGCTCTGCGCGGTGACCGCTCGATATGCTCGCCCGAACCGCGACCCTCGCCGTCCTCGCCGGAGCGTGCGCCGTCTGCGCAGCCTATGCCGTCGCCGCCCCGTCCGAGCCGGCCGCAGACCCGTTCGACTCGGCCGCCGCCGTCATCGCGCGCCTGCGGCTCGAGGAGGCGCCGCACCCGGTCCGCGAGCGCAAAGGCTGGCGGCGGCCGCGGAAGATCGTTCTCCTCGCGTTCAATGGCCGCACGGCGGGTGAGCGCGATGCGCTCGCCCGCGTGGTTCCGCTCGCCCAGGTCGTTGCGGCCAAGAATCGCGCCGCCGCGATCGCCGAGGCTGCTGATGCCGATGTCCTGATCGGCTTCAACCCGGAAATTTGCGACCACGCGATCATCGACGGCGCTCGACAGCTGCGCTGGATCCTCTCGCTCGCCGCGGGTGTCGAGAACTGCGTGGACATTCCCTCCGTGCGCCGCCGGAACCTCCTCATCACCAACATGCGCGGCATCGACTCGGCCGCGATCGCCGAGGATGCCATCGCGCTCGCCCTCTCCCTGGCGCATGGGCTCGACGTGTTCGCGAAGGACACCGCCGAGGCGCGCTGGAGCCCGGGAGATGCGGCGCGCGCCCACATCGAGGTGCTCTTCGGCAAGACGATGCTCGTGGTGGGGCTCGGAGGGATCGGCACGGAGGTCGCGCGGCGGGCGCATGGGCTCGGCATGAATGTCATCGCGACCCGCGAGCACGGACACCAGGGGCCGGATTTCGTGAGCTACGTCGGGGAGCCCGGCGAACTGCTGACGCTCGCCCGGCGCGCGGACGTGGTCGTGAACACGGCGCCTCTCACCCCCGAGACGACCGGGCTCTTTGATGCGAAGTTCTTCGCGGCGATGAAGCCCACAGCGCTCTTCATCAATGTTGCTCGAGGAGCGAGCGTGGTGACCGGCGATCTCACGAGAGCGCTCGACGCGCGCCGCCTCGGAGGGGCCGGACTCGACGTGGTCGAGCCCGAGCCTCTCCCGCCGGACAACCCGCTCTGGCGCACGCCTCATCTCATCGTGAGCCCTCACGTCGCCGGCCATTCGGATCTGCCTGACGTTGATCGCTGGATCGTGGCAGGAGAGAACCTGCGCCGGTACGCCGCGGGCGACAAGATGCTCTCCGTCGTCAACCTCCGGGAAGGTTACTGATCCACGGCCGGTTAGGCGAGAAATGCCTGGGCAATAATTACCCCAGAGAAAACTTACGCGTTCTCCAGCATCCGGCACAGGAAGGCTTCGAGCTGGTGCGCCTCGGCCTTCGTGAAGCCCCGCAGGAAGCGGTTGAGACCCCTCCTCGAGATCTCTCTCATCCGCGGATATGCGGCCCGTCCCTCCTCGGTCAGCTCGAGATACACCAGGCGCCGGTCATCCGGGCAGCGCTCACGGCGGATGAGGCCCTTGTTCTCCGGGCGATCAATCATCCGCGTCATCGCGCCGGCGTCGTAGGAGAGGGCCTTGCACAGGTCCGACGCCGATTGGCTCCGTGAGCTCCCGGTGAGCGAGGCGATGATGATGAACTGGGCGCCCGTGAGGTCCCATTGCGCGAGCTGCTCGTCGGTTTCGAGCTCCCGGTCGAGCGTGCTCAGCATCTCGGCGCGCAAGCGCCCCATGAGATGAGCAATGGCCGTGCGCGGGTCGTATACCCCGGGCTCGTAGATCTCGGGCAGCGCTGCGCCTGCATCCCGGAGCGGAGTCGGATTGGAGGTGGCCATGGCGCGTAATATATTTGCCTAGGCTGTTATTTCTACTGTGGCAGGAAATTTCATGCAGTTTTTCGCGCACCGCGGCCACCCACCATGTTCAGACCCAAGGTGTGAGCAATCATTCCGGCCAACCGAAAACGGATGGTGGCGATCGACCAGGGCACATGTCTTTGCATGGGTGCGAACGGCGCGCTCGCCGAATATTTCGGATACTTCAGCCGCTTCATGTCCACCGGCGTTTTATCCAGGCCGCGCAACCGCTCCATCATCAGAAAGGCATACGCCGCAATGCATAAGGTGGCGTGATGATGAAAGCCGCGCCAGTTGCGTCCTTCATACTGTCCCAGGCCGACTTCCTGTTTCAGCTCCTGGTAATCGCGCTCGATGCGCCAGCGTGCTTTGATCGTGTTCACCAAGGTTTTGAAGGAGGTCGCGTGCGGCAGTGTCGAGAGAAAGTAACGGGTGGGTTCCGCTTCATTCAGCGGCCACTCGATCACCAACCACTCCGGTTCGCGGGGCTGATTCTCATGCGCCGTCGTGACCCGCACGCGGGCAAAGCGCGAACTGAGCGGCTCGCTCGTGCCTTCACGCCACGTGATCGTTCGATACACTCCTTTCGGCAGTGCCAAGGCCAACGCCTTCACCGCGATCGGTTGATGCGCTTCATCGCGCACGAGCCGCGTTCGGGCGCGACCCCGCGCCGCCGGCGCCGGTGTCGGCCCCGGCTGATGCTTGCCCCACCACACACCGGTGGCCGGACGAATGCCCAAGGCATACAAGAGTTTTTCCTGCGTCAGGTAATCGCGAAACCCCGCCTCATCTCCATACGCCGCATCGCTCAGCACGATGCCCCGCGGCGTGCCGGCGGCCAATGCGGCCGCCACGTGTTGCCGGGCAATCTCATTCTTGGTGGCAAAACCGATCTGTATCGGTACGCCGGCCGCTCGACAGCGGGCCGGATCGTCAGTCCATTCTTTCGGCAGATACAGTTGATACTGCAGCGGAACGCTGCCCTCTTTCGTGGCGAGCGTCAGACTCACCGCCGTGCGGCAATTCTCCTGCTTACCCAGCTGCCCGCAGTATTGGTGCGCCACGCCCACCGACTCGGTGCCTTTCTTGGCCATCCCGGTGTCGTCGAGAATCCAAAAGACCGGCTCCTCGCGCTCCTTCGTCAATTGCGGCACCAACTCTGCGGCCACCGCTTCCAGCACCGCCGAATCGCTCCACGGGGAGTTCGCCACCAAGTGATGCATCGAGTTGTGAGTGGCTTCAACGGCCTGAGGACGCAGCCGCGCCGCCATCGGTTCTACACTCTTTCGATCCCCCGGCATGATCAATCCCTGCAAATACAAACTCGCCGGCTTCACGCGATCCACGTGTGCCAACACAGCCGTAATCGTTGCGGAAAATCGTTGAAACCGCGATTCCATATCCATAGCGTACCTAGAATTTACTTTAAATAGTCGGTGCAGTGTACGCTACGCAATGAAATTATGTGCCACAGTAGAATTATTGTGAAGGCTTTAAATTGCCGGGGTAGTCCGGGGTGTGGTAAGCGTCTCGCCCGCGCTGATGATGCAGCGGTCCGCCAACTCGATGATCCGATTCTCCGCCAACCTGAGCCTGATGTTCCGTGAGCTGCCGCTGCTCGAGCGCTTCGCTGCGGCTCGCGATGGGGGCTTCCAGGCGGTGGAGATTCAGGTTCCCTACGAATTCCCGGCCGAGACGCTGGCCCGCGCGGCGGACGACTCAGGCATGCCGGTCATCCTCATCAACGCACCCATGGGACCCGATCGGACCTCGCCCGGGATGGCGTGCCGGCCTGAGCACCGGGAAATCTTTCGCGCCGAACTCGATCGCGCGGCCGAGTACGCCCACACGCTGCGAACTCCCTGCATCAATGTCCTCGCGGGTCGCGCCGCGCCCGAGGAGCGAGCCGAATGCTTGCAGCTGCTCTCGGAGCACCTCTCCCTCGCGGCCGAGGTGCTCGGCGCAGCGGGAGCGCGTGCGCTCCTCGAGACGGTCAATCCGTTCGACGCTCCGGGGTACTGCGTGCCGAGCTTCGAGCTCGCGGTGGAGGTGCTGTTGCACTCCGACCGGCGCGTGGGCCTGCAGTTCGATGTGTACCACGCGGCGCGGCTCGGCCTGCAACCGGACGCCGCGTTCGCGGCTGTCCGCGATTGGGTCGCTCACGTGCAGTTCGCGGACTGTCCAGGGCGCCGTGAGCCCGGGACGGGCACGCTCGCCTTCGAGCGGATATTCGGCGCGATAGAGCGCAGCGGGTACGGCGGCTGGGTCGGCGCGGAATACCACCCATCGGGCAGCCGGACCGCGGACAGCCTCGGATGGCTACGCGCTCGTGGCGCATGAGCCGCCTCGCGGGCCCCGTCAGTGCGCGGGCTGCTCGCTCGCCACCCGATCGTCGCCCGGCCCCACCGGCAGGGAGAGGACCGTGCCGGCGAGCTTCGCCGGGGCGACCCAAACGCGTCCGGGCTCCTCCTGCAGCACTGCATCGTCCGGCCGGCATTCCGGACACATCGGCTTGTCGGCGAGCTGGCCGAACTGGCGTCCTGCGATCCGGACGTTGGGAGTTGCCGTAGTAAGCCGCGCGATCGTCACGGCGAGCGCCCGGCCCAGATCGAGCGCGGCCGCGTTGACCGCTTGATCGAGCGCGCCGCCGGGCCGAAACTCGGCCTCATATTTCCGCGCGTAGCCCCAGTCGGCGGTGAGCAGCCTCGAGAGATGATCGATGCCGTATTTGGTGCGGGACTCCTGAGGCGTGCCGGCAGACCGCAGCAGCTCAACGTGAGCCCACGCGCTGTATTGCACGGTCTGCATCCAGTCCTCGAGCTCGCACTTGAAGGTCACCACCGCGACATCCTGCCCCGTGAGCTCGGCCACCGCATCGTCGGCCTCGGATTGGGACTGCACGATCCGTAGCGCGCGCCACGGCCAGTTGGCCTGGGGGCGGTCGAGTGCCGCCGACAGTGCGGCGGTGAATCCTCGGTCGGGGTCCCCCGATTGCCAGGCCGGAGGCAGCGGGTCGAGGCCCGTGCGCGCCTGGCGGCGGATGATGGGCTCGGCTGCGAACAGTCCGATCTTCAGCGCGAGCTGCTCGGCGTCGGCCGCAGAGAGCGGATGCGGATGGTGAGCGATGAGCAGCGCGGCGGGCGCCGCGACGATCACGAGCGTCGGACGCTGATCGGGCGAGAGCGCCGTGGCCGGCGCGAGCGAGCTGGCGCCGGCGGGCGCCGGCATCCCCGTGAGTGCCGCCATCCAGACGAGCGAGAGCGTCGCGAGCGTCGGGACATGGCGCCATGCGGCGCTCGGTGTGCACATGGGCACATGATACGCCACCCTCGACCTGCCCTCCCGCGAGTGTAAGATGCCGAGCCCGAGCAGTCGCCAGGGGTCGAGAGACATGAAGATCGCCGAGTTGTTCAAAGTGCAGGGCTATGGGGTCATCGTGACAGGCGGGGCCAGCGGGCTCGGCCTGGGGTACGCCGAGGCGCTCGCGGAGAACGGCGCTCGAGTCACCCTGCTCGATGCGCATCCCGAGCGCGTCGCGGAGGAGACCCAGCGGCTGCGCAGCGCGGGGCTCGACGTGCGCGGCGAGGTCGTCGATGTCACCGATCACCCTGCGCTCGATGCTGCGTTCGACCGCGCCGTCGATGCATACCGCCGGCTGGACGTGGTGTTCGCCAATGCCGGCATCGATTCGGGTCCCGGCTTCGTCGGCGGGTGGGTCGGCTCCGAGCGGCCCCGCGTCGCCGAGGGAGCGCTCGAGCGCTACACCGATGAGCGCTGGAACCGGGTCATCGACATCAACCTCAACGGAGTCTTCGCAACACTCAGAGCCGCGGCCCGGCACATGAAGCCGCGGCGCAGCGGCCGGATCATCGTCACGACCTCCCTTGCGGCCGTCAAGTGCGAGGCCGCGATCGGGGCAGCCTACATGGCGGCCAAGGCCGGCGCCGCGCATCTCGTCGAGAACGTCGCGCTGGAGCTCGCCGCGTACAACATCACTGTCAATGCCATCGCGCCCGGCTTCTTCATCACCAACATCGGCGGCGGCCACGCCAAGAATCCCGCGGTTCAGGAGATCGTCTCGAAACACGTTCCGATGCACCGCGTCGGCTTTCCGGAGGACATCAAGGGGCTCGCGCTGTTCCTGTCCTCACCCGCCTCGGGCTACGTCACCGGGCAGCAGATTGTCATCGACGGCGGCTGGGGGCTCGGCGAGGCGGATTAGCGGAGACTGGCCGGCGCGCTGAGTTACGGGCACGACCTGTGAAGCCCATTCCCGTCACGCCCGAGACGCTCGAGCTGGCACTCTCGGTTCACTGGCGAAACGAGCGACTGAGCGGTGTCGCGACGCGCTCACGGGCCTAGAGGTCTTTGGCCGCCCGGGGGCCGCGCGTGGAACGATACGGCGCTTGGCCCTTCAGCGCATAGAGTTCCTGGGTAATCTCCGTGACGGCGCGGAGCTCGTCTCGCCCCGGGATCCGCTGCCACGCCCGAACCGAAGCGGCATGCATCGCCTCGATCGTGTCATAACGCCTGATCGTCTTGTCCACCTCTACGCCCTGCCCTTCGGGAACGTGGCGAGATGCGGATCGATCGCGCTCCACGCGACGGAGGAGCTCGTCCAGGCTTGATGTATCGGCTTCACGACATTCGGGTCATCCAGCGTACCGGCCTGCACGAAGATATGCAGGGGATGTCGCGGCGAAGAGGTGAAGATCGGCGAGCCACACTCGGGGCAAAAGTGCCGCGTCAGCTCTGCGCCGCTGTCAGCCACCTTCGTGAACTCTTTCACACGGCCTTGAGTGACGCGAAAGGCCGACTTCTCGAGCCGCACGCTGATACCGAATGCGCTCCCGCTGCGCCGGCGGCAGTCCTGGCAATGACAATAGCCCGCGAGACCGACGACGCCGTCATAGGCGTAGGTGACGCGTCCGCAGAGACACCGACCCGTGATCATGGCGGCCCTTCTGAAGTTGAAGATGGACTCGCGGCTTCCCAAGGATTGATGACCGGAACACCGGCGGCGCCGAACGTATCATCGCCTCCCAGGGATCGCAACATCGGGACGGAAGAGATGCCACGCGGCGTGCGGTGTGGGTACTCGGGGCGCTGCGGGCACTCGGTCGATCCGCCGGCGCGTAGCCGGCCCGAGGATCAGAGAAGGATCGTCGCCGGATGCTCGAGCCGCTCCCTGAGCGACCGAATCATCGCGGCCGCGTCTTGGCCGTCGATGAAGCGGTGATCGAACGACGAGGAGAGATTCATCATCCGGCGGATCGCGATGGCACCGCCGGCGACGACAGGGCGCTCCACGGCGCGGTTGACACCGACGATCGCGAGCTCCGGCGCGTTGATGATGGGCGTCGAGGCGATGCCCCCGAGCTTGCCGAGGCTCGTCACGGTGATGGTCGATCCGGTGAGCTCGGCGCGAGTCGCTGTGTTGGCGCGCGCCGCCTCGGAGAGGCGGCGAATCTCCTGCGCCAGCTCCTCTAGCGATCTCCTCCCGGCGTCTCGGATGACCGGTACCTTCAGTCCGTCGACTGTTTGAGTCGCCACGCCGATGTGCACGGCGCGGTGTCGCACGACCACGCCGCGCGCGGCGTCGTACAGCGCGTTGCACTGCGGGTGCTCGGTGAGCGTGCGCGCGAGCGCGAGAATCAGAAAAGGCAGGTAAGTGAGCGGCGCGGCGCCGGCACCGCGCTTCGCGTTGAGATGGACACGCAGCCGCTCGAGCTCGGTGACATCCACTTCCTCGACGTAAGAGAAGTGAGGAATGGTCCGCGCGCTCTCGCTCATCCGCTCTGCGATGACCCGGCGCAGGCCGATGATCTTGATCTCCTCGGTGATATCGGGGGTCCGGGTACGGCCGGCCTGTGAAGTCCCCCGCTCGGCCTGTGCCGCACCGCGCTCGGGCGCCGCCGCCGCGTGCTCCGCCGCGACTGCCGCACGTTCCGATGACTGTGGGTCGATACGCGCCTCGAGATCGCTGCGCAGGACACGCCCGTGGGGACCGGAGCCGGACACCTCCGACAGATCGACCCCCGCCTCGCGCGCGCGGCGGCGGATGGCGGGCGAGGTGAGCACGCGCCCGCTCTGCGCGGCGGCCGGCTCGGCGGGAGACGGCCCCGCGGGCGCCTGCGCCTCGGTCTCGAACACCGCGAGCTCCGACCCCACTGGCACGCGGTCGCCCGGTGCACCGCTCAGCGACACCACGCGGCCGGTGACCGGTGCAGGCACCTCCACGGTCGCCTTCTCCGTCATGACCTCGACGAGCGCCTCGTCCTCCGCGATCGTGTCCCCGGGCTTGATGTGCCAGGAGACGATCTCCGCATCGACGGTGCCCTCACCGAGATCGGGCAACTTGAAGACATAGCGGCTCACGTTGCCTCCATGACGGTCTTGATGGCCGCCGCGATCCGGTTCGGCCCGGGGAAGTACTCCCATTCAAAGGCGTGCGGATACGGCGTGTCCCACCCGGTCACGCGCTGGATCGGCGCCTGCAGGTGCCAGAAGCACTCCTCCTGCACGGTGGCGGAAAGCTCCGCGCCGAAGCCGGAGAACCGCGTCGCCTCGTGAACGACGACGCAGCGCCCGGTCTTGCACACGGAAGTGCACATCGTGTCGGTATCGAGCGGCACGAGCGTGCGCAGATCGATGATCTCCGCGTCGACTCCGGTGAGGCGCACGGCCGCCTCCGCAACGTGCACCATCGTCCCGTAAGCGAGGATCGTCACGTCCGCACCGGCGCGCACGATCTCGGCGCGGATCAGGGGAACGGTGTAATGCCCCGCGGGAACCTCGCCCTTGGCATGCGTGCTCCAGGGCACGGCAGGCTTGTGCGCGTCGCCGTCGAAGGGACCGTTGTAGAGGCGCTTCGGCTCGAAGAAGACGACGGGGTCGTCGTCCTCGATCGAGCTCACGAGCAGGCCCTTTGCATCGTAGGGATTCGAGGGCATCACGACCTTGATGCCGCAGACGTGCGTGAAGATGCCCTCGGGACTCTGCGAATGAGTCTGTCCGCCGCGGATCCCGCCTCCGCACGGCATCCGCACCGTCACTGCCGCGGAGAATTCCCCCGCCGTGCGATACCGCAAGCGCGCGAGCTCGCTCACGATCTGGTCGAAGGCCGGATAGACGTAGTCGGCGAACTGGATCTCCGCGACCGGTCTCAATCCGTTGACACCCATGCCGATGGCGGCCGCGACGATGCCCCCCTCGGCGACGGGTGTGTCGATCACCCGGTTCTCGCCGTATTTGCGCTGCAGACCCTCGGTGCAGCGGAACACGCCGCCGAAGTAGCCGATATCCTCTCCCATGACCACGACCGCTGGGTCGCGCCCGAGCATCACGTCCAGCGCCGAGTTGACCGCCTGGACCATGTTCATCTGAGGCATGGATCAGCCTCCGGCAAGGGATCAGTCTCCGAGCAGGGCTTTGAGCTCGCTGCGCTGGCGCGCGAGGCTCTGCGGCATGTCCTTGAACACATCCTCGAACAGGGTCGCGGGATCGAGGGACGGGCCTTCGCTCAACGTTCCGTACTTCGCGGATTCCTTCCAGCAGCCGACGATGTGCGCGTCGAGCTCCTCCTCCAAGCGCTGCTGTCGCTCGGCCGACCACTCCCCGAGCGCGATGAGGTGCCGCTCGAGCCTCGAGATGGGATCGCCGAGCGGCCAGGCGTGCCCCTCCTCGCGGGGCCGGTATCGCGAGGGATCGTCGCTCGTCGAATGCGCCGAGGCGCGGTACGTCACGTGCTCGATGAGCGTGGGCCCGCCGCCGCGTCGCGCGCGCTCCGCCGCCCACTGCGTGACCGCGAAGACGGCCAGGAAATCGTTGCCGTCGACGCGAATGCCGGGTATCCCGTAACCCGGGCCTCGCGCCGCGAACGTCCGCAGCTCCCCGCCCGCGATCCTCTGCGACGTGGAGATCGCCCACTGATTGTTCACGACGTTGAGAATGACGGGCGCCTGGTACACCGCCGCGAACGTGAGCGCGTGGTGGAAATCCGCCTCCGCACTCGCACCCTCCCCGATCCAGCTCGACGCGAGCCGATCCTCTCCCTTGAGCGCCGCGGCCATGGCCCAGCCGACGGCCTGCGGGAATTGCGTGGCGAGGTTGCCGGAGATCGAGAAGATGTTGCCGCTCGCCCAGTGATAGAGCACCGGCATCTGCCGGCCCTTGCACATGTCCCGAGTATTTGAGAGGCACTGGCACATCAGATCGACGAGGCTGCGCCCGCGCACGATGTAGAGACCCTGATTGCGATACGAGGGGAAGAGCATGTCGTCCGGACGCAGCGCCATGGCGCCAGCGACCGACACGGCCTCCTCGCCGGTTGACTTGACGTAAAAGGAGATCCGTCCCTGCCGCTGGATCCGCTGCATCCGGTCGTCGAAGCGGCGCGTGAGCACCATGTGGCGCAGGCCGACTTGCAGGTCCTCGGGCTCGAGGTGTGGGTTCCAGGGGCCGACGGCCCGGCCTTCGTCGTCGAGCACTCGCACCATCTCGCTCGCGAGAGGCTCGATCTGCGCGAGCGGCGCAGTCGTCTCCGGGCGCAGCACGCTCCCCGCGGCCGAAGTCTTCAGATAGCTGAAGTCCGGCGGCTCGCCGGGCCGCGCGGGGGGCGGCGGAATGTGGAGCCGTGATGCGCGCTCGGCCATGCGGTCAAACCGGTGTGAGCCACCCGAACTTGTCCGCGGACTCGCCGCGCTGGATGGCGATCAGCGCGGCGCGCAGATGCCTCGTGTGGGGACCGACATCGCCGTTTCCCACGCGGTGCTCCCGGCCCTGGTGGATGAGGGTTCCCACGCCCGTGAGCACCGCCGCCGTCCCGGACAGGACGGCCTCACCGTCGGCGATCCACCGTAGCGTCTCGTCGATGTCGAAGACACGTTCACTCACCTCGTACCCGAGATCGCGGGCGAGCGTGAGCGCCGAGTCCCGCGTGACCCCGTGCAGAAAGGTGGTATCGAGGCTCCGCGTGAGGATGTGCTTGTCTCGTATCAAGAGAAAGTTCGCCGCTCCGGTTTCCTGGACCTTGCCGTCCGGGCAGAACAGCACCTGATCGGCCCGGTGATCCCGGCGTGCCGCAAGAGTTGGACCCAGGGCGGCGGCGTAGTTGCCCCCGGTCTTGACCATGCCGAGGTGCGGCGCCGTCCGGGAGCTCAACTCCACGTAGATGCGCAGCGGCTTCAGTCCCCCCGCGAAGTAGTCCCATACGGGGCTTGCCAGCACGACGAGGCAGGCTTCGGGCGCCGGAGTGCCCGCCGCGCCGATATTGGGCACCGTGCCGAACAGCACCGGCCGGAGGTAAAGCGCGCCGGGCGCCTCCGGTACGTCGCCCCTGCACCTGTCGACCAGGGCGAGCACCATCCGCTCGAGCTGGGCCGCATCGGGCTCCGGCAGCACGAGCAGCCGCGCGCTCTGGCGCATCCGCTCGATGTGCCGGTCGAGCCGGAACACGTGAATGCCCCCGTTCGCCCGGCGATAGGCCTTGAACCCCTCGAAGCAGGAGCTGCCGTAGTGCAACACATGCGCCGCCGGGTGAATCGGCAGCGGAGCCGTCGGCTCCAGGCGCTCCGGCAGCCATTGCCCCTCCCGGAACCACGCGATGGACATGCAATCGGTCAGCACGGTGCCAAACGGCGCGTGACGCACAGTGTTCGTATCCATGTGCCCGATTATAGAGCCCCTGCACAGGCTGCGAAGCCTCGTCCGAGGTGCGGACCGGCGCTGCGGCGGGCGCGGTGGTCCGCGCCAGCTGAGCGAGCTCCTTCGACTCACGTTCACCATCAGACGCACTCAGCGTGTAAGGCAAGGCCTGAAAGCGCTTTGAGAAGTGGCTCCGCCATTTCGGATAGGGATATAAGTGGACTCCTGTCGGTGCATGACCGGAGAGAAGTCCCGGCAGCGCCGGCGCCCACATCACGGGCGTTGAGAGGAGAAACGGGAAATGTCCTTGCGCATGCTCGCACATCGATCGGTTGCCCTTGTGCTGCTCGGGTCCGTGCTCTTCAACTGCTCCGCGCAGGCAGGAGAAACGCTAAAGGTAGGTGACTCTCCGCCGCCCAAGCTCGGTTGGCACGTCAAACTGAGCGACTACCGCGGGAAGGTCGTCGTCGTATCGTTCTGGGCGTCGTGGTGTCCACCGTGTCGCAAGGAAATCGGTGTGCTTGCGGCACTCCAGAAGCAGGCGACTCGCTCCAAGGTCGTCGTCTTCGCGGTCAACTGGCGCGAAGACCGTTCTGTGTTCCGGCAGGTCGAGCACCTCCTGCGCAGCCAGGGCTTCGACCTCTCGCTGGTCAGCGACGACGACGGCTACATCGGCAGACAATACGGCATCGACGCGATTCCCCACATGTTCATCATCGGCCGCGACGGGCGGATCGCCGCGATTCACGTGGGTTACGGCGAAAGCGAGCTGCCGATCATCGCCAACGAGATCAACGAGCTCTGGAACAAGCCCGCGAGTCCATAACATGGGTCCGAGTCAGAGTTTCCACATTATCGTGGTCGGCGGGGCGGCCGCCAGCTGCGCAGGCGCGGCAGCGAGGTAGCCTACCGACGTCGCGATGTGACGTCAGCCGCTCAGCAAACCCGGCCTCGAGCGAGGTGAACGATCGCGCGCCGGGCTCTATAATTGCGACCATGAAACCCAAGCCTGCTCGGCTCACTTCCGCGGAGTACCTCGATTGGGAATCTGGGAGCCGCTTCAAACACGAGTACGTGGATGGCGAGATCTACGCAATGTCTGGCGCGAAGCGCCGGCACAATTTGATCGCGTCGAATCTTGTCAGGCACGCGAGAGCGGCGGCGGACCGCGGCGGGTGTCAGGTCTTCGGCTCGGACATGAAGGTCCACGTCGAGATGCGCAACAGCTTCTATTATCCGGATCTCAGCGTCTGCTGCGATCCGACCGATCGCCACGAGCTGTATTTGGTCCGGCCGTGCTTCATCGTCGAGATCCTCTCTCCCTCCACGGCGGCGATCGACCGGCGGGAGAAGCGCGTGAGCTACTCGACCCTCGCGTCACTGCGTGAGTACGTGATCGCGGACCAGGATAGAATGCGCGTGGAGCTCTACCGACGGGACAGTGAAGACCGGGGAAGCGCAGCTTGGCGCGGCTATCTTCTGAGCGAGCCGGACGATGTCGTCGAGTCGGCGTGCCTTCGCACGCGCTTCGCGCTCAGCCAGATCTACGACGACGTCGAGCTGCCGTCCGGTATCGCCGAGCCGGAGCCGCCGGAGTATGCCGCGGAGCTGGCGCTGAACTTGACGTGAGCCACTGGTAAATCCCCGTCGCGATCTCTCGCGCGGCGGGAGCCCTCCACCGCACGCGCCACCGCCTCGTGCCTGATCTCCCCCTCGTGCACATTGAGACCTGGGGCGAGGTGCGGATCTCGCTTCAAAGCTGTCTCCCACCCCAGATCGGCGAGCGCGCGAACGAAAGGCAGCGTCGCGTTGGTGAGCGCGTAGGTCGAGGTGCGCGGCACGGCGCCCGGCATGTTCGTGACGCAGTAATGGATCACTCCGCCCACGGTGAACGTGGGGGCCGCGTGAGTGGTCGGCCGGCTGCTCTCGACGCAACCTCCCTGATCGATCGCGATGTCGACGATCACCGAGAGCGGCTTCATCTCCGCCACCATGGCCCGCGTGACGAGCTTCGGAGCCGCCGCGCCGGGAATCAGCACCGCGCCGATCACGACGTCGGCCTCCGCAACGAGCTGGTCGATCGCCTCCGTGGTCGAGTACGCGGTCTTCAGCCGGCTGCCGTACTGCGCCGCGAGCTCGCGAAGCCTCTTGTGTGAACGATCGACCACCGTCACGTCGGCCTGAAGTCCGACGGCCATCGCGATGGCTTCGCTGCCGGCCACCCCGCCGCCGAGCACGGCGACCCTCGCGGGCGCAACGCCTGGCACGCCGCCGAGCAGAATGCCCTTGCCGCCGCTCGTCTTCTGCAAGCAGCTCGCCGCGACCTGGATCGACATCCGGCCGGCGACCTCGCTCATGGGAGTGAGAAGAGGCAGCGAGCCGTCGGGCGCGGTCACGGTCTCGTAGGCAATAGCGGTGCAGCCGCAGTCCACGAGCGCCTGGGCCTGCACGGGATCGGCCGCGAGATGCAGGAACGTGAACAGCACCTGCCCCTCGCGCAGCTGGCGGCATTCGGCGGGCTGCGGTTCCTTCACCTTCACGATGAGATCGGCGGAGCGGAAAACCTCCGCGGCGCTCCGCGCGATCCTCGCACCCGCCGCCTCGTACTGCAGGTCGAGAATGCCAACCCCTTCCCCGGCGTGAGCCTCGACCATCACGTCGTGGCCCGCGGCAACCAGCTCCCGCACGCCAGCGGGTACGAGGCCGACGCGATGCTCCTGCACTTTGACCTCCCGTGGCACTCCGACACGCATGGCAGACTCCGGCTCGCAACCCCTTGATGCTGCAAGCTTATCGCGCAATCCGCGAAATCCATTTGCGTTAGCTGCCACATCCCGCTTGAGATGTGGCAGTTTCTTGCGTGAAGATACGCGGGATGTGCAGAAGGCTCGAAAATCAGGAGTCCCCATGCCCCCTCTCGAGCTCGACCGTATCGACCGCGAGATCCTCGAAATCCTGCAGAGGGACGCTCGGATCACGAACGCCGCGCTCGCCGAGAAGGTGAGCCTCTCCGAGTCCGCCTGCCTGCGCCGGGTGCGCGCGCTCGAGCACTCCGGAATCGTGAGCGGCTATGGCGCGCGGATCGATCAGGAGAAGGCCGGCCTACCGGTGAACGTCTTCGTGAGCATCACGCTCGAGCGGCAGGATCAAACCGACCTCAACGCCTTCGAGGATGCCGTGCGGCAGATTCCCGGAGTCATGGAGTGCTATCTCATGACCGGGGACTTCGACTTCCTGCTGCGCGTCGTCGTCGCGGACACGGCGGATTTCGAGCGCATGCACAGCCGCGAGCTCACGCGGCTGCCGGGCGTCGCGCGGGTCCATTCGAGCCTCGCGCTGCGCGCGGTCGCGCGCCTCAACGTCCTGCCGATTCGCTGACTGGCGTCGGCAGCGGCTCGGCCTGCCAGCCCCCGCCGAGCGTCTTGTAGAGCAGCACGAGGTCGCTCGAGACGGCGGTCGTCGCCTCCGCGAGCGACAGCTGGTTCTGCTCGAGCGTGCGCTCCGCGTCGAGCACCTCGATGAAGTCCGTGACGCCACCCTGGTAGCGTTGCCTCGCGAGCGTCAAGGCTTCCCGGCTCGCGTTGACGGCCGCGGTGAGCGAGACTCGACGGTCCTGATCCGCACCGTAGGCGGCGAGCGCGTTCTCGACCTCGTGCAGCGCACCGAGCACCGTGCGCGCATAGTCCACGGCCGCCTCCTTCGCTTTCACCTGATCGAGGCGGATGGTAGCGCGGCGAACTCCCCCGTCGAAGATCGGCAAGTCGATCGTCGGTCCGAGCGAGGCGAAGCGGCTCGCCGCATTGACGAGCTCTGATAGACCCTCCGACTGATAGCCGCCCGCGACGCTCAACGTCAGGTCCGGAAAGAGGTCCGCCACCGCGACCCCGATTTGAGCGGTTGCGGCGTGCAGGCTCGCCTCCGCGCGGCGGATGTCCGGCCGGCGTCGTGCAAGGTCTGCGGGCAGCCCGATGGGGACCGCCGGCGGTACGGGCGGCACGGGCCTCGCGCGCTCGAGCTCGGCTCGAAGCGCGCCGGGCTCGCGGGTCATGAGCTCGCTCAGCTGATTGATGTCTACCGTGATCTCGCGCTCGACGAGCGGGAGCTGTGCCTGGGTGGTGTTCACCTCGCTCGCCGCGTTCTCGACGTTGAGGTCCGTCGTGAGGCCCGCGCTCCATCGCTGGCGCGTGATCGAGAGCACGTCGCGCTGCGTCGCGAGGCTCTGCTCGAGGATGGACTTCTGCAGCTGTGCGCCGCGCAGGTCGATATAGGCTGCCGCCACGTCGCTTGCGAGTGAGAGCACGACGTCATGCGCGTCTTCGATCGAGGCCTGCATCTGCGCCCGGGCCGCCTCGACCGACCGGCGCACGCGGCCGAAGAGATCGAGCTCCCACGATGCGGACAGTCCGAGCTGAGACTGATTGTACGGGTTTGCAAAGACGCCCGACGGGAGTCCCGGAATCTTCGGGCCGATGCCAAAGATCGCGCCGTCCGGCGTGTTGAGGCTCAAGCGCTGCCGCGTGAATCCGGCGTTGGCCGAGAGACTCGGCCAGAGGCCCGCCGCCGCCTGGTCGCGCTCCGCCCGCGCCTCCTCGATGCGCAGCACCGCTTCGCGAACGTCCAGGTTCGCGGCAACGCTGCGGCTGATGAGCGATGACAGCGTCGGATCGCGAAAGCTCGTCCACCATTCCGCGACGGGGACCTCTTGCTCGCTCACGGCGCTCGCGCGGCGGTCGTTGTTCTGCAGGGCGGTTCGCGACCACTGCGGCGGCACGTCGGGCTTCGGCTTGACGAAGCTCGGACCGACGGTGCATCCCGCGGCGAGGCCCGCGACGAGGCCTGCCGTCAGGCGGGCGGTCAGACATGCGGTCAGACTCGAGCTTGCGGTGCGCATGGCGGTCACTGCAGTCGGTTGTGAAATATCCACGAGGCTGCCGACAGCGTGACCGCCGCCATGATGGCGAGCGGCCAGATGTCCGGCATCAGCTGCAGGAACGGGGTGCCCTCGAGATAGACGCGCTGCGCGATGTCGACAGCGTAGCGCAGAGGATTCGCGAGCGTGAAGTACTGCAGCGCGAGCGGCATGTTCCCGAGCGGCGTGGTGAGGCCCGAGAGCATCGCGAACGGCATGATCATCAGGAACGAGAACAGCATGGCCTGCTGCATCGTGTAGGAGAAAGCGGAGACGAGCAAGCCAATACCGACGGAGGCGAGCACGAAGCACAGCATCCCCGCGTACAGCGTGACGAATGAGCCCGCGAACGGAATGTGGAACCACAGCTGCGCGACGAGCAGCACGCCCGTCGCCTGGATCATCCCGATGAGCATGCAGGGCAGCGCCTTGCCCACCATGATCTCGTACGGCCGGAATGGCGTGACGAGCAGCTGATCGAAGGTCCCTTGCTCGCGCTCGCGCGCCACCGACATGGCGGTGAGGAGCAGCGTCTGCAGCAGCGTGAGCGTGCCGATCATGCCGGGGATCATGTCCCAGCGCGTCTCGAAATTGGGGTTGTACCAGGCGCGCTCGACGACGCTCACCGGGGGCCCCGCGAGACCGTGCGAGGTGCGCCAGTCTGCGTTGAAGGAGTCGATGACCGCGCTCGCGTAGGCGGTCGCGGTTCCCGCGGTATTGGAGTCGCGGCCGTCGGCGATCACCTGCACGTCGGCCGGCAAGCCGGCGTCGAGCTCGCGATCGAAGTTCGGACCGATCTGCAGGACGAGCAACGCGCTGCGCCGGTCGACGATCGCGCGGATGTCGGACTCCCGGTGCAAGTTGGCGATGTGCTCGAAGATGCCGCTGCCATCCAACCGCGCAACGAGGGCGCGCGATGCGGAGCCGCCGTCCTGGTCGAGCACGGCGTAAGGCACGTGGTTCAGATCGTACGTCGCGGCGTAACCGAAGATGAGGCTCTGGATGATGGGGGGCAAGATCAGGCTGTTGCGCGCGCGCCGGTCCTTGAGCACCGCGAGCGTCTCCTTGCGGGTGAGGGCCAGGATGCGCAGGAACGAGGCCAGCACGGTCAGGCGAGCCTCTTGTGCGTGATGAGCCGGCTCGCGTATCCGAGGAGCGCCAGCATGACGACGAGCACCGCCGCGTTGGGCAGCAGCACCCGCCACATGTCCCCGACCAGGAACACCGTCTGCAGGAGCGCGACGTAGTAGCGGGCGGGCAGCAGATAGGTGATCGCGCGGACGGCGGCCGGCATGCTGCGCAGATCGAACAGGAAACCGGAGAGCATGAATGCCGGCATGAAGGTGGCGAGCATCGTGAGCTGGCTCGCGACGAGCTGGTTCTTGACGGCCGAGGAGATGAGCAGGCCGATGCCGAGCCCGACGAGCACATAGAGCATCGAGGCGGCGAGCAGGACCAACAGGGACCCCCTCAGGGGCACGTGGAACAGGAATCTCGCCGAGAGCACGCACAGCACGAGCCCGATCATCCCGAGCCCGAAGTAGGGAATGGTCTTGCCGAGCAGGATCTCCTCGCTCCGGACCGGCGTGACGAACAGCGCCTCGAACGTGCCTCGCTCCCACTCGCGCGCGACCACCATGGCGGTGAGGAATGCTCCGATCAGCGTCATCACGAGCACGATGAGCCCGGGAACCAGGAAGTAGTGGCTGTCGTCCGCCTCGTTGAACCAGAGGCGGCTCTGCACGCCGACCGGGCCGACCCCCGCCACGCTCCGCCCCTCGGCACTCTCTCGGCCGATCCATGCGCCGATCGCGCCTTGCACGTAGCCTTCGATGATCCGCGCGCGGTTCGCATCGCTTCCGTGGACGATCACCTGCACCTCGCCGTCCCCCGCGGCGACACGCCGCTCGAAGTCGGACGGGATGCGAACGATGCCGTCGACCGCCCGCGTGAGCATGAGATTCTCGGCGGCCGGCATCGAGTGGACGATCTGCGGATGGAAGTACGGGGAGAGTTGAAAGCCCGCGACGAGATTCAGCGCATCGGGCGAGGCTTCTTCCAGATCGATCGCGACGGGCACGTTCTTCACATCGAGGGAGAGGCCGAATCCGAAGAGCAGGATCAGGATGACGGGCAGGACGACGCCGATCGCGATGCTCGCGGGATCGCGAACCATCTGGCGCGTCTCCTTCTTCACGAGCGTTGCGATGCGCCTCGCCCTGAGCCGCCAATCCGTAGGTGTCACGCCGCGTGCTCCTGCGGCGATTCGCGCGCCCGCGCTGCCTCAACCACGGTGATGAACGCATCCTCCATGGTCGGCTCGCGCCCGGCGGCGGCCCGGCCCTCGCGCCGAATCTCTCCCGGCGTCCCCTGCGCCAGAATGCGTCCGCCATCCATGATGGCGACGTGATCGCAGTACTCCGCCTCCTGCATGAAGTGGGTCGTCACGATCACCGTCACGCCCTGATCCGACAGTGCCGTGATCCGCCGCCAGAATGCGCGCCGCGCGAGCGGATCGGCGCCGCTCGTCGGCTCGTCGAGGAAGAGGATCTCCGGCTCGTGGAGCAAGGCGGCGCACATGGCGAGCCGCTGCTTGTAGCCCCCGGCGAGATCGCTGCTCTTGAGCTCGGCATAGCGGGCGAGATCGAACTGCCTCATGGCCCAGTCGATGCGCTCGCGCCGGCGCCGACCGCGAAGTCCATAAGCGCCGGCGAAGAACTCCAGGTTCTCGCTCACCGTGAGCGGGCCGTAGAGCGAGAACTTCTGCGCGACGTAGCCGAGTCGCTGGCGGGCCTCCGCGCCCGAATGGCGCACGTCGACGCCGACGATCTTCAGCACGCCGGAGGTCGGCGTCAGCAGCCCACAGAGCATGCGAAACGTCGTGGTCTTGCCGGCGCCGTTCGGCCCCAGGAGCCCGAAGATCTCGCCGCGGCGCACCTCGAAGCGGATGCCGTTCACGGCCGTGAACGCGCCGAAGCGCTTGACCAGGTCGCGGACCTCGACGACTACCTCGCCCCCCCGC
Source organism: uncultured Gammaproteobacteria bacterium (assembly GCA_963849095.1). Classification (GTDB taxonomy): domain Bacteria; phylum Pseudomonadota; class Gammaproteobacteria; order Steroidobacterales; family Steroidobacteraceae; genus JASHUC01. Next base: position 53,594 of record CAWKGA010000008.1, on the reverse strand, counting down.
GCGGTAAGCGGGCGCTCCAGCGTGATCGCCGGCAGCTCCTCGCGAGCAGCGCTCTGCCGCAGCAGGACCATGAACCCATCCTCGAAGTGCGGCTCGACAGGTGAGCCGTGAAGCTCGGGGGTCGAGCTCGCGCGCCCGCTCTCGTCCTCGAGCGCCTCGGGCGCCGCGCCACGAGAGAGCACCAAGCGCACCCGTCCGCCATCGGGCACGGCATCGATCACCGCGGGATCGTCGAGCAACCGCGCCTGCAAGCTCCGTGCGCTCTCGCCCGCCGGATCGGCCATGAAGACCCGGCCGGCGGCGAGCTTGGTGATTTCAGTGGGCGCACCTTGCGCGAGCACCTTCCCCTGGTGCAGCACGACGACCCGGCTGCTGCGCTCCGCTTCGTCGAGGTATGCCGTGCTGACGAGCACCGTGAGGCCCTCGTCGTGCACCAAGTGGTTCACGATCTGCCACAGCTCGCGGCGGGAGAGCGGATCGACTCCGACGGTCGGCTCATCGAGCAGTAGCAGCTCGGGGAAGCGCACGAGCGTGCACGCGAGCCCCAGCTTCTGCTTCATCCCGCCCGAGAGCCGGCCGGCGAGCCGCCGCGTGAACGCGCCGAGATCGGTCATCTGCATCAGCTGCGGGTAGCGCTCGCGGCGCTCGTCCGCCGATACGCCGTGCAGATCCGCGTACAGGTCGAGGTTCTCCTGCACCGTGAGATCCTCGTAGAGCCCGAACTTCTGGGGCATGTAGCCGATCCGATCCTGGATCGGCTGCGCATCGGCGCCGGGATCGAAGCCGAGCACGCGCAGCTCGCCCGAATCCGCCGTGAGCAGTCCTGCGAGCAAGCGGATGAGCGTCGTCTTGCCGGCGCCATCCGGTCCGACCAGCGCGGTGAGCTCCCCCTTGCGGATCTCGACCGAGACGCCGTCGAGCGCCTGGATGACATCTTTCTTGTCCGCGCCGACCCGGAACGCCTTGCGAACGTCCCGCCCGACGGCAACCGCCGCCCCTTCAGCCTGCGCGCTCACGGCGGCGTGCCCCGAGCGGGCGGCCCGGTCCGCGCGAACGGCAAGTGCACCGTCGCGGGCATGCCGAGGCGCAGCGCGTCGTCCGGGTCCTTCACGAACACGCGGATCTCGTAGACGAGGCTCGAACGCAGATCCTGGGTCTCGACCGTCTTTGGGGTGAACTCGGCGACGGGCGAGATGAAGCCCACCCAGCCTGGGAATGAACGGCCGGGAAACGCATCCACGGTGACGGTCGCCTGCATGCCCGGGTGCACGCGTCCGAGGTCGGTCTCGGAGAGGTATGCGCGCACCCACTTCGGATCGGTGATGGCGAGCGTGAACGCGGTCTTCTGCGGTGAGGACATGTCGCCGGGCTCCGCGATGCGGGAGCTGACGGTCGCGTCGAGGGGCGCCTTGAGCTCAGAGTCGGCGAGCTCCTGCGCGAGCAGCGCGACCTGCGCCTCCTCGCCCGCGAGCTGCGCTTGCGCCTGCGCAATGTCCTCCTGGCGCGGGCCGACCACGGCGAGAGCGAGCACCTTGCGATTGACGTTGAGCCGCGCCTCGGCGACATCGGCGGCCGCCTTCGCATCGTCCAGGTCGAGCCGGCTCACCGCCCTGCCGCCGGAGGTCTGCGAGACGCTGAGCAGGCGCTCGTACTTGCGCGCGGCATCGCGCGCATCGGCCTGCTCCAGCTCGACGTTCGCGCGGGCCTCGGCGATCTCCTCGGGCCGGCTGCCGTGGTGCATGCGGTCCACCACGTCTGCTTGCGCGTGCATGGCCGCCTGCGCCTGCGCAAGGAGCGGGGCGAGACGGCTCGTATCGAGCCGCGCGAGAACCTGCCCGCGCTTGACGCGATCCCCCTCCTCAACGAGCACCGCGGCGATCCGCTCGCTGTTGTTGAACGCGAGGTCGACCTCACGCAGATCGACGTTGCCGTAGAGGACGAGCTCCGTCGCGACGGCGTGGCGCTGCGTGAGCCACCACGCAAACCCGGCCGCGGCAGCCACGACGACCGCAATGGGCACCCAGCGTTTCACCAGCCGCTCCTCCCCGAGCCGCCCGACCGGGACGGCTCGACATCGGTACGGGAATAGTCTATCGTTCGATAGACATCTGTCAAATGATAGTAATTGACGGACATGCCTCGAACGGCCGCGCATCGCACGCACGTCAGCAAGCAAAAGACGAGCCGGCCCCCCCGGCGCCATCCCGCCGCGGGCGGCTACGCTCGAGGCGAGCGCACGCGCCGCGCGATCATCGAGACCGCCATCGAGATGTTCGGCAACGTCGGTTACGAGCGGACCTCCACGCGCGCCATCGCCCGGCGCGCGGCGGTGAGTCTACCCGCGCTGCAGTACTACTTCGGTGGCAAGGAGGGCCTGCACCTCGCCTGCGCCGAGTACATCACGGCCGACGTGCGGATGCGCCTCGACCCGGCCGCGGCCCGCGTCAGCGAGGCGCTGAGTGATCCCGATCTCTCACGCGCGGCGCTGCTCGGGTTGCTGAAGAGGGTGATGGAGCCGTTCCTCGAGGGCATGGCGACCGAGCGCCCCGAGAGCTGGGTGCTGTTCTTCACACGCGCGCAGATCGAGCGCAGCACCGCATTCGACGTGCTGTTCGAGCGGGTGGCCGGCACGATCACGCGGCTCTCGGCACAGATCGTCGCGCGCATTCTCGAGCGTCCGCCCGGCGATCCGCAAGCGCTCATCCGCGCGCTGACCATCGTCGGACAGATGGCGCTGATCCGCCGCGGCAGGCCGATTCTCCTGCGTGCGCTCAAATGGCCGGACTTCAGCGGGAAGCGGCTGCAGATCCTGAAGGATGCGCTGTGGAGGCAGATCGAGACAGGACTCGCAGGGGATTGAGCGCAGCAGGCTGCTCGCGAGCCTGGTACATTGATGCCGCATGGCCGACCACACCGAATGGTCATTCCCGGCGGCGCTCCAGCCAACGCCCGAGCGCTTGCAGTTCGATCTCGACTCCGCCATGCGGTCGGTGGTCATGGTGCATTCCGAGATTCCGGAGGACGCCTTCACCGCCAACGCCCTCGGCACCGAGCGCGTCGGCAGCGGAGTCGCCATCGCCGCCGACGGCCTCGTGCTCACGATCGGCTATCTGATCACCGAGGCGAGCAGCATCTGGCTCACGACTCACGACGGGCGAGTCCTCCCCGGACACGCGCTCGCCTTCGATCAGACGACGGGCTTCGGCCTGGTGCTGCCGCTCGGACAGCTCGCGGTGCCGCAACTTGAGCGCGGCTCCAGCCACTCTCTCGAGGTGGGGCACGAGGTGATCGTGATCGGCCACGGCGGCTTGCCCCACTCGCTCAATGCAAAGATCATCGCCCGCCGGGAGTTCGCCGGTTACTGGGAGTATGTGCTCGACGAGGCGCTGTTCACGGCACCGCCGCACCCCGAGTGGGGAGGCACCGCGCTCGTCGGCCTGGACGGGCGCTTGCTCGGCATCGGCTCCCTCCTCGTGCAGGAATCCGTGAGCGGCGAGAGCTTCGACGCCAACATGTTCGTGCCCATCGATCTGCTCGAGCCGGCGCTCCACGACTTGCGGAGCCTCGGACGGCCGGGGGGCCCTCCGCGCCCGTGGCTCGGCCTCTACGCCGCGGAGGTCCAGGACCGACTCATGGTCAGCATGCTCGCGCAGAGCGGGCCGGCGTATCGCGCCGGCGTGCGCCGCGGGGACTACGTTCTGGCGGTGGCGGACCGCCCCGTCTCGAGCCTAGCGGAGCTGTTCCGCCAGATCTGGAGCGTCGGGCCGGCCGGGTCGGAAGTCCCGCTCACCCTCGAGCGAGGCGAGGAAACCCTCCACGTGCGCGTCCAGTCGGCGGACCGCAACGAGTTTCTCCTCAAGCCGCGCCAGCACTGACGAGGTGGGCGCTGAGGATACCCGTGAGCGCGCCCACCACGCGGGTGACATCCTCATCGCGCATGGCCGGGAATAGCGGCAGCGTGAGGATGTTGCGGCCGACGCGCTCGGCGTGAGGGAAGTCTCCCGGCCGCCAACCGAGGCGGCGATAGAGCGCGAACAGATGAATGGCCGGATGGTGTGCCCCGCTGCCGATGCCGGCTTCGCGCAGCAGCCGCATCACCTCCGCGCGCGGGATGGAGAGGCGCTCCTCCGGCAGCACGACCTGGAACATGTGCCAGTTGGTCCCGGCGAAATCGGCGACCGGCAGTTCGAGTCCGAGCTCACCCGCACCGTGTTCCGCGAGCGACCGGAAGTAGGCCCTCGCCAGCTCGCGCCGCCGGGCATTGAAAGCCTCGAGGTGAACCAGCTGCCCGAGCCCCACGCGAGCGGCTACGTCGGTGAGGTTGAACTTGCCGCCGGCAATCTCGACCTCCATCCCGTCGAATCCGGTGCGCACGACGCCCTGCAGCCGGTACTGCTCGGCGAGAGCGGCCTCGCGCTCGTCGTTCAGCACGAGGCAGCCGCCCTCGATCGCCGTCACGTTCTTGTTGGGGTGGAAGCTGAACGACACGAAGTCGCCGAACGACCCGATCAGCCTGCCACGCCAGGTACTGCCGAGCGCCTGCGCCGCATCCTCGATCACCCGCAGCCGGTGTCGCTGCGCGATCGCATGCAGCCGATCGCGGTCCACCGCCAAGCCCGCGAAGTCCACGGGCAGCAGCGCGCGGGTGGCCGGCGTGATCGCAGGCTCGATACGGTCGAGGTCGATGTTGCGGGTAATCGGATCGATGTCGACAAACACCGGCCGCGCGCCGACCGCCAGGACGACGTTGCTCGTCGCCACCCAGGAAAGCGGCGTCGTGATGACTTCATCTCCCGGCCCGACGCCGGCGATGCGCAGCGCGATCTCCATGGTGCACGTGCCGGAGTTGAACGCACGCACCGGACGGCCGCCCAGGTACTCTGAGATGCGGGCCTCGAAGGCCTTCACCTGCGGGCCGGAGGTGATCCATCCCGAGCGCAGCACCTCCGCCACTCCCGCGATCGTCTCCTCGTCGATGCTCGGACGGGTGAAGGGCAGGAAGTCACTCATGGCCGCCTCGCGCTCAATGTCCGAGTCGCGTGAGGACCAGCACGCCGGCGACGATCAGCGCGATGCCGGCGAGCTTGCCGACGGACAGTACCTCGCCGAACAGCGCCGCGGCGGCGAACGCGTTGATGACATAGCCGATCGAGAGCATGGGATAGGCGACGCTCACGGGAACGCGCGAGAGCGCGCCGACCCACAGAACGACGCTGACCGCGTAGCAGGAGAGCCCCGCCCAGAGCGGCAGCGTGCGCAGCAGATGCGCCGCGGCGACCCACGACAGGCTCCCCGTATCCGCGAACAGCATGCCGCTCGAGCGGGTGGCGGCCTTCAGGAAGAGCTGCGCCGCCGCATTGAGCGCGACGCCCCCGAGCAGCAGGATCCAGGTCACGAGGCTCATGGGGTCAATGCCGGCTCACGATGAGCTCGTCGGGTGCCCGGGCGCGCGGCACCATCGGCAGGCCGTCGCGCACCAGCGCAGCGTAGGTCGCCGGCTGCATCACGGCGAGCGCCTGGGGGTCGGCGCGCCAGCGCGGCTCGAACGCGGCGAGCGAGTCGATCGCCTGCCGTGGCGCGAGTGTGAGGCCGAAATTGAGCTCTCCGCGGTAGTTCACCAGGGTCACCGTGCGCCCGAGGTAGAACGGCAGGCTCTGATCATACATTCGCACGCTGTAGACCGCCGGGACGGCGCGCAGGGCCGGAGCGAGCTCACCGACGAGCGGCCCGCCGGAATAGATGGGCGCGAGCACGCGGGCGGCCCAGATGAGGCCGATGAAACCGGCGTATGCCGTCGCCCCGATCGCGACGGTCAACGGGAGACTGCCGCCGCGGAGGCTCCGCACGATCGCGCCGCCGACGATGAGGACCGCGCCGATGTAGACGACGGGCAGGCGGATGTCGAGGAAGTAAGGCGCTCTCGCGGGATCGTGGAGCAGCCGAGGCACCATCGCCGCGCCCGCCGCGAGCGCGAAGCCGGTCACGATCAAGCCGATGCCCGTCGCGCGAAGATCGTCCCGCAGCCGGGTCTCCGGGGCGCTGCCCATGAGCAACGCGAGCCCAGGGAACATGGGCAGGATGTACGGGATCAGCTTCGAGTCGGACGCGGAGAAGAAGACGAGCACGACGGCGCACCACACCCAGAGGAGCCGGCGGGCATCGAACCGTCCCCTCGGCGCCGAGGCGCGCCAGCCGGTCGCGATCGCGCGCACCATCGGCGCGATCCAGGGCAGGGAGCCGACCGCGAGGACCTCCGCGAAGAACCACCACGGCTGGTAGCGTGCCTCGATGCGCGTGAGGAAGCGCTCGAGGTGCTCTCGCACGAAGAAAAAATCCAAGAACGAGGGAACCCTCCGCTCGATGGCGATGAGCCACGGCAGCGTGAGCAGCAGGAAGAGCGCGAGGCCGGGGAACACGGAGAGCCGCGTCCAGGGCTTGAGGTCGCGGTGGAGCACGGAGTAGGCCGCAAGCGCGAGCACCGGGAGGGCGCCCGCCTCCAGGCCCTTCGTGAGAAAGGCGCCGGCGGCGCTCGCCCACGCGAGGGCCATCCAGCGGCGCCGCGCGCCCGGATCGCTGCGAGCATCCTGCGCCACGCAGAAGGCGGCGAGCGTGATCGTCATGAGGAGCGTCAGGCTCATGTCGGTCGTGAGCTGGTGGCTCATCAGCATGACGAGGAGCGAGCTTCCGCAGATGATCCCGCTCCGTGCGGCTGCGGCGGCACCCCAGAGCCGCAACGCGAGCCAAGCCGTGACGAGCGCGGTCGCGAGGCCGCAGAGGCCGGTATACAGGCGCGCCGACCAGGAGCTCTCACCGAACAGCCGGTACGCAACCGCCGTCCCCCAGTACTGCAGCGGCGGCTTCTCGATGTACACGAGCCCGTCGAGCCGCGGGACGATCCAGTCTCCCGTCGCCAGCATCTCCCGCGGGATCTCCGCGTAGCGTCCCTCGTCCGGATTGTAGAGGGCGCGCCCGCCGTTGAGCGCGATCCACGAGACCGCGATCGCGAGCAGCACGGCCGAGAGCGCGACTTGCTTGGACACCCCGGCCGTCATGGCTTGAGCGCCGGCGCGGAATCCGCGGCATCGAGCGAGCGGCCCTGCACCGCGAGTACGCCGCTGCGGCCCGGCACCTCCGCGAGCTCGATGCGGTGACGCGGCACCCTCGCCCCGAGACGCGCGGCGAGATCGCGCATGGCGACGAGAGCGCAACCCTCCTCGAGCCACGACCGCAGCAGCCATTCGAATTGCGGCAGGAGCTTCATCCCCTCGAGCTCGGCGTGCAGCGTGAAGACGTGGGCAGTGGACGCCGCAACGCGCGTGATCCTGAGGACCTCCTCTGCCGCAGCGGCCGCATCCCGCCCATCAACGCCGATCAACTCGTCGAAGGTCGGCAACGTCGTTGGGATCTGCACGCAGCGCCCCTCGACCCCACCCATGGACGGGTAGAACGGCTGCGAGCCGCGCGTGTCGCTCGCGAAGGCGAGGCCGAATTCCTGCTCGAGCGGCAGCACGTGCGCGTTGATCTGCCAGCCCGCGGCGGCATGCGAGCGCGGCGGCTCCCCGAACACCGCCGCGAACGCCGTGAGGGCCCGCTCGAGCTCGCGGCGCGTCCAGGCCGCGCCGGCCCGGCGGACGCCGTCCTGCCAGCGCACGTGGTCGTGGCAGTGAACGCCGACCTCGAATCCCGCGTCGCGCACGGCCCGCATCACATCTCCCGCGCGGGCGCCAATGCGCGGACCAGGCAACAGCGTGCCGTAGAGCAGCGTCCGCAAGCCGTAGTGCGAGGTGACCGAGGTCCTGCGGACCTTGCGCAGGAATCCCGGCCGCAGGATGCGCTTCAGCGCGCGCCCGGTGTGATCGGGCCCGACGCTGAAGTAGAACGTCGCGCCGACTCCGAGCCTGCGCAGGAGCGCGACGAGCGCGGGCACTCCGTCGAACGTTCCCCTCAACGTATCGACATCGACCTTGAGCGCCACGCGACGCTGCGGATGCAGCGATGCGGCCGTCGGAGGTTGCGGCGCCGCGGGAGACGGGGGTGCCGCGGAAGACAGCGCCATCGCGAGTTCAGCCGGCCTCGACGAGCGCGCGTGCGGCCGGCAGGTTGGCCCGGTAGGATTCGAAGATGCTGCGCAGCGCCGCCGGCATGTCGATGCTCGGAATCCAGCCGAGCTCCTCCGTGGTATTGCGGATCCAGGGCACCCGGGCCCTCACGTCCTGATAGCCCGCGCCGTAGTACTTCTCCGAGGAGACCTCGACCAGCCGTACGCTCTGCGCAGTCTTCGCGTACGCCTCGATGGTCCGCGCCACCTCGAGCATCATCTCCGCGAGCTGCCGGACCGACAGATCGTTGCGGGGATTGCCGACGTTGTAGATCTTGCCGGAGGCGATGCCGCCGGGATTCGCGATGATCCTCATGAGGCAGTCGATGCCTTCGGAGATGAACGTGAAGCACCGGCGCTGCGTGCCGCCGTCGACGAGCTGGATGTTCTCGCCGCGCACGATGTTGCCGAGGAACTGCGTGAGCACGCGGGAGCTCCCCTCCTTCGGGGCGGTCATGCGGTCGAGCCCTGGGCCGACCCAGTTGAACGGCCGGAACAGCGTGAAGTCGAGCTTCCGCTCGGAGCCGTATGCCCAGATCACCCGGTCGAGCAGCTGCTTGCTGCAGGAGTAGATCCAGCGGGATTTCGGCACGGGCCCAAGCACCAATGAGGACTCGTACGGGTGGAACTCCGGGTCGGCCGACATCCCGTAGATCTCGGAGGTCGAGGGGAAGATCACGCGCTTCCCGTGCTTCACGCACGCGCGGATGAGCGGCAGGTTCGCCTCGAAGTCGAGCTCGAATACGCGCAGCGGATCGCTGATGTAGGTCGCGGGGGTTGCGATCGCGACGAGCGGCAGCAGCGTGTCGCACTTGCGGATGTGGTACTCCACCCACTCGCGGTTGATCGTGATGTCGCCCTCGAAGAAGTGGAAACGCGGGTTGCCGAGCAGGTTCACGAGGCGGTCGCTCTCGAGATCCATGCCGTACACGTCCCAGTCGGTGTCGCGGATCACCGCCTCGCTCAGGTGATGGCCGATGAATCCGTTGACACCGAGGATGAGCAGCTTCTTCATTCTGCAATGCGCCTTGTGGGTGAAAGGGGTCGAGACGGACCGGCGCTCCGCCGGCGAGCCGTGCGAGCTGTTGCGAGCCGGGCGGCGCACCGCCGCGCAGGCGCCCGAGCTCCTCCGCGCCGAGCGGCTCGCCGTCGAGCAGAACGCCGGAGATGGCGAGTCGTTGACCGTCGGTGCAATCGAGCAGCAGGCGGCCGTCCTCGACATACAGGCAAGGTGCGCTCTCAGGGTGCCGCGCCGGCTCGCCGAGCCAGCGCGATCCCGCGAGCACCAGCCGCCGGCCGCCGAGGTCGGTGAAGGCGCCCGGGAAGGGCGGCGCCACGGCGCGAATGAGGTTGTGAACCCGCTCCGCGGGCCACGCCCAGTCGATGCGGCCGTCGTCGGGCGTCCGCCCGCCGAAGTAGGATCCCTGCGACAGGTCCATCGGGCGCCCGGTGGGCGGACCTGCGGCGAGCAGCGGCAGAGCGCGGGTGAGCAGGCGGGCGGCGGCTTCCGCCACCGCGAGCGATACCGATAGCGCCGTCGCGTCTATCCCGATCGGAACGCTCTCCTCGCCGACGATCGGCCCGGCATCTGGCTTGCTCACCATGTAGTGCAGCGTCGCGCCCGTCCGGGACTCGCCCCGCAGGATGGCCCAGTTGATCGGAGCCCGCCCCCGGTACTTTGGCAGCAACGAGCCGTGCATGTTGAGCGCGCCCCACCGGGCGCAGGCGAGCAGCCGCTCCTCGAGCAGGGATCGGTAATAGAACGACAGGAGGTACTCGGGCGCGAGCGCCTCCACCCGGCGGACCCACGCCTCCTCGAGGGGACTCGCGGTGGTCGCCTCGACTCCCCGCTCGGCGGCGAGACGGGCGACGCTGCCGAACCACGGCCGCTCGGCGGGCGAGTCCTCATGGGTGAACACGAGAGGCACGTCGACCTCGGCGTCGAGGAGCGACTGCAGGCAGCGCAAGCCCACTTCGCTGTACGCAAAGACCACCGCTCTAAACACGTGAGGCCTCAAGCACCGGTGATCTCGCGCGTCGCCGTCCGGTCGGGCTCACGCGCGGCCGTGGCGTCGAGCACCGCCGCGATCAGGTACCGCGGCCGTCCCCGCACCTGCTCGTAGATACGCCCGACGTACTCGCCGATCAGGCCGATGCCGAAGAGGGCGAGCCCCACCAGGAAGAGGTTGATCCCGAAGAGCGTGAACAGACCCTCGGCTTCGGGGCCGACGATCAGCCGGCGCACGGCAAGGTACACGACGAACACGCCCGCAATCGCGGAAATCACCATGCCGAGCATCGAGAAGAGCTGCAGGGGCACCGCCGTGAAGCCCGTGATCAGATCGAAATTGAGCCGGATGAGCTTGTAGAGAGAGTACTTCGACTCCCCGGCGCGGCGCGGCTCGTGCGCGACCTCGATCTCCGCGGGGTCGCGGGCATAGAGATAGGCGAGCGCCGGAATGAACGTATTGACCTCCGGCGAGGCGTTCACCGCTGCCACCACGGCGCGGGAGTACGCCCGCAGCATGCACCCTTGATCCGTCACCCGGATCTGGGTGGTGCGGTCGCGGACGATGTTGATCGCTTTGGACATCCACCTGCGAGCCCAGTGGTCCTTGCGGCCGCGCCGTATCGTGCCGACATAGTCGTGGCCGGCTCGCGCCGCCTCGATCAGGCGCGGGATCTCCTCCGGAGGATTCTGCAGATCCGCGTCGAGCGTGACGACGATCTCGCCGGCAGCGTACTCGAAGCCCGCGAGGATCGCGGCGTGCTGGCCGAAGTTGCGCTGGAAGAGCACGACGCGCGTCTCGGCGGGCCGGGCCTGCTGCTGCTCGCGCAGCAGAGCGGCCGAGCGGTCGCGGCTGCCGTCGTCGATGAAGACGCACTCGTAGGACGCGCCGAGCCGATCGAGCGCTCCGTACAGCCGCGCGAACAACGCCGGAAGCGATCCTTCCTCGTTGAACACGGGAACGACGATGCTGACCTCCGGGCGGGCCATCGCCGGGGCGGTCCCTCGCGGTGAGTCCGCTGTGGTGGTTTGCATTCGACCGATATTCTAGACGAGTTGACGGCCGGCCGCCGGGGGCGGACCCTTCGACTGTGGACACCGTTGACCATCGCCTGGAGCTCGCCCGCGCGGCCGACGCGCCGGCCATCGCCGCGATGTCCGCGAGGCTCATCGAGGCCGGTCTCGCGCCTTCCTGGCCCGCGGAGCGCATCTACCAGCACATTCACAACGAGGAGAGCGTCGTTCTCACCGCCAGGCGACCCGGGGCCCTCACCGGCTTCGCCATCATGCAGTTTGGCGACAGCACGGCGCACTTGAACCTCCTCGCCGTGGACTCCCACAGCCAGCGCCGCGGGCTCGGCGGCGCGCTGCTCACCTGGCTGGAAGCGAGCGCCACGGTGGCTGGAACGTTCGTGATCCAGCTCGAGCTGCGCGCGTCCAACGCCGCCGCGCATGCGTTCTACGTCAAGCGGGGCTACCGGGAGTGCGGCCGCGTGCCCGGGTACTACCAGAGGGTGGAGGACGCCATCCAGATGACGCGAGACTTGAGCGTCCCCGGCAGCCCCGCCGGCTCTCTTTAGGTAGCACCCGGCAGGTCGTCGTCCCAGGCGAGAATCGCCTCGGTATTGTCGCGTGCGCCACCGAGCCGGTCGCGAGCGAGCAGCCAGCGCTCGCTCACCAGCCGCGTCACCGGCGCATCGAGCCGCACGGCAGTGCCGAGGTCCGCCGCGATCTTCACGTCCTTGGCGAGCAGGCCGAGCGAGAAGCCACTCGCGTGCCGGCCTTCAATGACCTGCTCCTTCATGACCAGTTCGGTGATGAAGCTGCGTCCGGTGGACGCGTTGAACACGTCGATCAGGGTTGCGGGATCGAGGCCGAAGCGCTTCGCGATGAGTAGCGCCTCCGAGACCACCGTATAGCCGGCCGCAGCGACGAGATTGTTGAGCGCCTTCGTCGCGTGACCCGAGCCGAGCGAGCCCACCTCGAACAGCCGGTCGCCCATGGCCGAGAGCAGCGGCTTCGCGCGCAGCACGGCCTGCGGATCGTTGCAGCCGATCATGATGGCGAGCGTGCCCGCGCGGGCCCGCGGGACCGCACCCGACACCGGCGCGTCCATGAGCGTGAGGCCGCGCTCGGCGAGCACCGGACCCAACTCCCGCGTGCCGACCGGGTCGGACGAGCTCATGTCGATGACGAGCGCGCCTGGTGCAAGGCTCGCGGCGAGGCCGCCGTCCTGCAGCATCACCTGATGCACGTCGTGTCCGGTCGGCAGCATGGTGACGATCGCCTCGGCGGAAGCGAGGTCGGCCAGCGCGCGGGCCGCGGAGCATCCGTGCTCCCGCGCGAACCTGGCGCCGCGCTCCGAGTCCCGATCGTGGACGGTTACGGAGTACCGCCCGCACTTCACGAGGTTTGCGGCCATCGGCCAACCCATGTTGCCGATGCCGACGAATCCGACGCTCAGCATCGGGCTCACCTACAGCGAGATGCCGATCGCCTTGGTCTCCGTCAGGCTCTCGATGCCGTCGCGACCGCGCTCCCGGCCCCATCCGGATTGCTTGTAGCCGCCGAAGGGCACGGCCGGGTCGAGTCCCACGCCGCCGTTGACCTGGACGGTGCCTGCCTTGATCTTGCGCGCGAGCTTGTGAACGATGCTCACGTCGCGGCTCCAGATGTAAGCGGACAGACCATACGTCGTGTCGTTCGCGACCTTCGCGATGCGGTCGAGATCGTCGTCGTCGATCGGCATGGCACACACGACGGGCCCGAAGATCTCCTCCCGCATGACCTTCATGCTGCGATGGGTCTGAGCGAGCACTGTTGGATTGAGGAAGTAGCCGTCCCCGGTCCGCCGTTCGCCTCCGACGACGACTTGCGCGCCCTCGGTCTTGCCGGACTCGATGTAGCCGGTCACCCGGTCGAGCTGCCGCTCGGAGATGAGCGGTCCCATCTGGCTGTCGGGCGCGAGTCCAGGACCGACCTTCAGGCCCTTGGCCATCCTGCTCACCCCCTCAACTACCTGGTCGAACACCTTCTTGTGGATGTACAGGCGCGATCCGGCGACGCAGATCTGACCGGCGTTCGCGAACACCGACATCGCCGCGCCCGGGATGGCCCGCTCGAGATCCGCGTCCGGAAAGATGAAAGTCGGCGACTTGCCCCCGAGCTCGAGCGTGACGCGCTTGAGCGTGGCGGCGGCAGCCTGAACGATCCACTTGCCCGTGGCGGTCGATCCCGTGAACGCGATCTTGTCCACGTCCGGATGCTCGACCAGCGCCTTGCCGGCCGGATCGCCAAATCCGGTCACGATGTTGACGACGCCGGGGGGGATCCCCGCCTCCTCAACGAGTCGGCCCAGCAAGATCGCCCCGAGCGGGGTGAGCTCGGCCGGCTTCAGCACGAGCGTGCAGCCGGCCGCCATGGCCTGGCCGACCTTGTCGGCCTCCATGGCGAACGGGAAGTTCCACGGCGTGATGGCGCCCACGACTCCGACGGGCTCCTTGAGCGTGTAGGCGAACTTGTTGGGCTCGCCGGGAGTCGGCACGGCCCCGTCCACCTTGCCGCACCAGCCGGCCATGTAGCGAAGGTTGCGCGCAGTACCGAGCGCGCCCGCGAACTTGGCCATCATCATGGGCATGCCGTTGTCGAGGCTCAGGATGTAGCCAATCTCGTCCGCGGCCGCCTCGACCGCGTCGGCCAGCTTCCACATGAGCTGCGCCCGCTCGATGGGCGGCATGCTCGGCCATGGGCCGCTCTCGAACGCGGCGCGTGCGGCCCGCACCGCCCGATCGATGTCGGCGGCGCCCGCGGCGGCGGCCTTCGCGAAGACCTTGCCCGTCGCCGGGTTGATCACCTCGAGAGTCTTGCCGGATTGCGGCTCCACCCACTCATTGTTGATGAACAACCTGTGAGTCTTCGAGAGGAACCCCGCGGTGCGGGACTCCATGTCAGGCTTCACTGCAGCGTTCATGGCTCGACTCCTTTGAAAGTGGAAGCGCCGGCGGCGGGCGGTCTCATTGCGGCAGCTCGTCTTGCAGGCGCACGTGCTGCACCCCGTTCTCGTCGATGTACTCGTGATTGTTCTCGCACACGTACTCCTGCATCTCGTAGTGCGGGTAGCGCTTGAATGCGAAGGTGAAGGTCCATGGCTTCACGAGCGTCACCGGGTCCTCGACCGTAATCTCATCATGGAGGATGTCGGGCGCAACGAGCTTGATGCGCTCCGTGATGCGCAACTGGTCGCTATGGGGCATCTCGTCGTGCCCGAGCACCGAGGGCTTGACGCCGATGGTATCGACGACCAGGGTGTCGCCTTCCCAATGACCCACCGAGTGGCCGTAGTAGCCGGGCGGGTAATCGGCAATCTTGACCTGCGGTTTGTCGAGATAGATGCGCCTCACCTGGCTGAAGGCCTCGGCGATGATGGTCACTTGTCCGGGGGTCTGAAGGATCTCGAGCGGATAGATCGCGGACATCATCTCCGGCATGCCATAGGGCAGGCAGTTGACGCCCGGGTCCGCGACCGGCTCGCCGCGCGCGGCGGCCGCTTCTTCCTCCTTCGTCTTGGCGTCGTAGGCCTTCGCGTACTGGGGTCGCAACACCATCTTCCCGGGCGGCGGCGCCGCGTACCGCGGATCGACCCCTCGGCGCGAGAAGCCCCCGTAGCGAACCCACGTCCCCGTGATATTGGCTCCTTGCACCTGCGACTCGTAGGCCCGACCGGGCACGGCCGCGGTGAGCAGGGCGAGAGCGCCTGCGGCCGCCGCCCACCCGAGAAGCCTGCCGCGAGCACTAAGACGGGTTCTGAGTCTCATGGGAAACACCCCCTCACTCCCGCTGCCGCTGCAGCGGAAAGACGCCGCCGGGCGGGTTACCGTCGCTCAAGGTTCGCCCGTCCGCGAGCGTGGCCTTCTCGAGCATGCCGCCCGCCTTGCCGCTCCTCAAGGGATTGATGAGCAGCGTGACGCGGTCCCCTTGCTTCACATCGCCGTACTTCCAGCCGACACGCGTGAGCACGTTGGGGCTCGCGCATTCGACGGTGTAGGCCTTGGTGTTCCCGCCGTCCGGGACGGCCAGATGGATGTACACGTGCGGATTGGTCCAGTCGAACTTGACCACCGTTCCCGTGACGGTGATCCGATTGACGTGATCGAACAGCGCGAACGAATGATGGGCCGACGCGGGATGGGCCAGGCCAAGCGCGCCAATCCCGGCGATGGCCGCGCACGCAACCCCGCTGCGGATACCTTTCACAATAGACATGCGAGTTCCCCTCCCGGCCGCGGGGTGCCGTATGGGCCCTGCGCGCGCTCGGCCTTTTATGACACGTCCGGGCCCCTTCGGGCAATGGTTTGCGCAGGATCGACCTCGATCCGCCGCCATGGAGATCGCGGCGTTGTCATCGCAACCGACCTCCGACCGAGCTCGGCCGGAAGATTGCCAACCCCGCCGATTCGGTTCAATCTCGTTGGTGCTGGAACCCATGCCGAAAGGTGAGCCATGAGCGATTCCGAGCCCCGTAATGCCGAGCGCGACGGTTGTGCCTACGGCCGCCCGCCTCAGCACCCGAACGAGCTGCTCACGGAGGTCGGCCCCGGCAAGCCGCTGGGGGAGCTCATGCGCCGCTACTGGCAGCCCGTCGGGCTCTCGGCGAAGCTGAAGGAACTGCCCCGAAAGGTGCGCATCCTCGGAGAGGATCTGGTCCTCTTCCGCGACCGCTCGGGCCGCGCGGGACTGCTCTATCCGCGCTGCATGCACCGCGGCACCTCGCTCCTTTACGGCCGCACCGAGGATCGCGGAATACGCTGCTGCTATCACGGCTGGCTCTTCGACGCGGAGGGCCGCTGCCTCGATCAGCCCTGCGAGCCGGAAGGCGGCCGCCACCGCGATGCGGCGCGCCAGCCGTGGTATCCCGTCGAGGAGCGATACGGCCTGGTCTTCGCGTATCTCGGCCCCCCGGAGAAAAAGCCGGTGCTGCCGCGGTACGACAACCTCGAGACTCTGGGTCCCGGGGAAACCATGTGGCGCAGCTATGGTGGCTTCGGGTCGACCGGCGATGAGAGCCTCGAAGTGGTCCCCTACAGCTGGCTCCACATGAACGACAACGTGATGGATCCCTTCCACGTGCAGGTGCTGCACTCCACCTTCAGCGTGGTGCAATTCGCGCCGCAGTTCGCTCTGATGCCCAAGGTGGACTTCTTCTACACCGAGCACGGCGTGTGCTACACCGCCATTCGGCGGCTCGATGATGGGCAGGAAGTGGACCGCATCTCCTCCTGGCTGATGCCCAACATCATGAGCGTGCCCGACGTGCAGCTGAAGCCCGGACCCTCGGCCGGCATCTCGTGGGTCGTTCCGGTGGACGACAGCCACTTCGTGCAGGCCATGGTGAGCAAGATCCCCGAGAGCCTGAGCTTCCGCGGCATGCGCTTGAACGGAAAGAGCTGGGGCGAGATGACTCCGGAGGACCACCAGCGGACGCCGGGCGACTACGAGGCGCAGGCCGGCCAGGGTTCGATCTCGCTGCACTCGGAGGAGCACCTGGTCACGAGCGACCGCGGTGTGATGATGCAGCGCCGGATGCTGATGCAGCAGATGGAGGCCGTGGCAAAGGGAGGCGACCCCCTCGGGGTGAACTTCGATCCCGCGAAGGCGCTGGTCAAGGTCCGGTCCGGCAATTTCTATCGCGCGGCGCAAGCGACCGCATGAGCGTCCATTGCTGAGGCTGCGGTTCTACACGCCCGGGGAGGGAGCGGCCGAGAGCATCGAGCCCGGTCCATTCTTTCGCCTGATCGGCGGCATGCTCTGCCGCGGCCCCGGCAACGAGCCGGTCGCGACGTATCTCGAGCGCTGGCGCCTCACCGACGCCGAGTTTGCGCGTGCCGAATCGCTCGAGGCGGTGGTCATCTACTTCGAGAACAACGCCGGCCTCGCCTCGGCCGCATTCGGTCCCTTCGATACGTTCCACGTCACGGACGGCGTCGCATGGGCCGGGGCCCGCGCGCTCGCGCGGCTCGACGACAAGACCCTGCTCTGGTATCCGCCCAAGGCCCACGACGGCTGGGCATCGCTGCTCATCGCGCCGCCCGGCAAGTCCCGCTTCGACTTGACCGGAGAGCGGGCGCCGGCTGCGCCCTCTCGGGCACCGGCGCCGTGACGGACGCTGGACGCCCGGCGCCTATCCCCAGCGCGACGGCTCCGCGCCCGGAACGAAGGCCTCCTGAGGTCTCGCGGTCTTCGCGAACGCGAGAGCCCGCTGCACCGCCGGACGCTCCCGCATGCGGCGCAGGAACTGCATGATCCTCGGCGCCGCCTTCTCGCTCAGCGCCTCCGGTGCGAGGTCCACGAGCGGGCTCAGCATCGCGAAGGCATCGATGTCCGCGACGGAATACGCCGGCCCCGCGAGCCACGACGCGCGGCCGAGCGCATCCTCGATGCGCTTCACAGGCATCTTGACCTGCTCACGCACGCTCGCGAGTGTCTTCTCGTCGTAGCTGCCGTCAATGACAGCCATCCACGCCGCCCTTCGCTCCAGGGGCTCGATGCGCTCGATGCGCGCCCGGAGCTGCCCCGGATCCCGGGACTTCAGGACGGGCGCCAGATACTTCGCGCAGCCGAGAGCGCAGACACCCGGCGACAGCTGCAACGCGATGAACTGCCCCCACGCGCGCACGCGGTAGTGCTCGTGGGCCTCGCCCGGAAGGAGGTTGGCGGCGGGGAACGCCTCGGCGATGTACTCGAGGATGAAGAACGAGCTGCTGAGGACCGTCACGCCGTCCACGAGGATCGGCCCCTCGCGCTCGAGGTTGAGCCCGGACTCCACGCTCTGCGGAAAGCTCGGGGAATACTGCTCGAAGCTCGTCGGATCGAAGTAGCGGCTCGCGAACGGCGCCTTCACCTCCTCGAGGGCGATCAGCGGCTTCAAGTAGTAGATATTCGGCTCGGAGTGATAGAGCTCTAGCATGTTGAAAATCCCTCGACTCGCCGTCCGGCCCGCTTTTCAGGACTTGCGCTTGAGCATCGTGACCCGTGAGGCGAGCTGCGTGCGGCCCTTGGCCCAGGTCGCCTGGGTCGCCGGGCGCTCGTAGATCTTGCGGAGCCATTCCATGATGTGCGGCGTCTTCTCGTCGTTGCAGCGGTCCGGCTGGGAGAGCGGCAACGAATAGCCTAAGTTGAAGCCGTTGATGTCGGCGAGCGAGAAGGTAGCTCCCGCGATCCACGGATGGGTCGTCAAGTGTTGCTCCAGCGCGGCCGTGCCGAACGCCCCACGGCGGCGCGATTCGGCGAGCTCGGCCTCCGAGAACTGATTGAACATGGCCTTGCGCCACGCGACGCGCCGGGACTCGAGCGGAATGCGCTCGATCGCCGCCTCGAGCTCCGCCTGGTCGCGACTCCGCACGGCGGGCCCGACGAAGACGCTCCACCCGATCATGCTGAGCGAGGGAGCGAAGTAGGAGTCGAAGAAGCGCATCCACCAGCGCATGCGCCAGCGCTCCTTGGGGTCGGTCGGCCGGAGCGCGGGGCCCTCGAACATCTCGTCGATGTATTCCATCATCGGCGTGGACTCGGTGAGGGTCCTGTCGTCGTGAACCAGGGCAGGGATCGTGCCGTCCGGATTGATCTTGAGGTAATCCGGCTTGTGCTGGTCGAAGTTGAGCAGGTCGAGGTATTGGCTCTGGTACTCGACGCCCTTCTCTGCCAGCGCGAGCATGGGTTTGCCCGAATTGGCGTTCGGTTCCCAGTGATACAGCGTCAGCATGATGTCCTCCCTTGCCCCTCACCCACGGCCGACGTACGGCATCCGGGTGGCCATGATGGTCATGAAGAGGACGTTCGCATCGAGCGGCAGGCTCGCCATCTGCAGCACGGCGCTCGCGACGTACTTCACGTCCATCAGCGGCTCGGGCGACTTCGACTTGGCGGACAGCTGGGCGGCGAGCTCCGTGCGCGCGTTGCCGATGTCGATCTGGCCGCAGGCGATGTCGTACTCCCGGCCATCGAGCGAGGTGGACTTCGTGAGGCCGGTGATCCCGTGCTTGCTCGCCGTGTAGGCGGCCGAGTGCGGCCGGGGCGAGTGTGCCGAGATCGAGCCGTTGTTGATGATGCGACCTCCGCGGGGCGTCTGGCTCTTCATGATCCGGAACGCCTCCTGTGTGCAGAGGAACGCGCCGGTGAGGTTCGTCGCGATCACGTCGGCCCACTGGGCGTACGGAAGTTCCTCGAGCGGGATGGCCGGCGCGGTCACCCCGGCGTTGTTGAACAGGACATCGAGCCGCCCGAACACCTCCTGGGTCCGCGTGAACAGGGTGTGAACGGAACCCGGCTCCGTCACATCGGCCGTGACCACCAGGGCATTGCCGGAGGCCGCGCCGGCGTCGGCCGCTGTCTGCTCCAGCGTCGGCCGATGACGGCCGGCGAGCGCGACGCGATAGCCGTCGGCAAGGAACGCCAGCGAGACAGCCCGGCCGATGCCGCTGCCCGCTCCGGTGACGATCGCGACCTTGCCGCTCGAAGCCATGGCTCCACCCTCGGTAGTTGAACCTCCGCAGCATTGCCCGGCGCCCTCGTTCGGTCAAGCATCGGCGCGCAACGAGGCGGCAGCCGCCCATGCCGGCCCCGAGGACTGAAGGCGCGGGATCTCGGCGGCCCCGGACCTTGTCGTCCCGGCTCTCCCGTGAGACAGTTGCGATGTTAAGTACCTCTCGTCCGGAGCCGTCCATGGCACACATCCTGATCGAGCATTCCTCGAACCTGCGCGGCCGGCTCGATCTGCCCCGGCTCGTCCGGGCGGTGCACCACGCTGCGCTCGCGACGGGCATCTTTCCCATCGGCGGCATACGCACCCGCGCCTACGAGACGCAGTCGTATTGCATCGCGGACGGCCACCCGGACAACGCCTTCGTGCATCTCTCGGTTCGTGTGGGCCACGGGCGCGACCTGGCCACCCGACGCAAGGCCTGCGAGGAGATCTTCGGTGCAGCCTGCGACGAGCTCGCGGAGCTGTCCGGCAGCATGCCGCTCGGCATCAGCGTCGAGATGCAGGAGCTCCATCCGGAGCTCAGCTTCAAGAAGAACAATCTGCACGAGTATGTGAGGCGGCGGCAGGCCGAAGGAGCTGCGGGACGGTAATGAGCGACGCCCTGGCAAGCAATCTCGAGAAGGCCGCGCGCGTGCTCGAGCGCTTCCGAGGCGCGCCGCTCGGCCATTTCATCGACGGGCGACGCGACCGCGGGCGCGGCACCGAGGTCTTCGAGAATCTCTCACCGGTCGACGGGAGCCCGCTCTGCAAGGTTGTATGCGGCAACGACGAGGATGTCGACGCCGCAGCGCAGGCGGCGAAGACCGCATTTGACGCCTGGCGCAAGACGACCGGACAGGCCCGGCGCGCGCTCCTGCACCGCATCGCCGATCTCATCGCGGCGCGGAGCGAGGAGATCGCCCTCATCGAGTGCCTGGACACCGGCCAGGCCCTGCGTTTCATGAGCAAGGCGGCGGAGCGCGGCGCGGAGAATTTTCGCTTCTTCGCCGACCGTGCCCCGAGTGCCTCCGACGGCCTCGCGCTCCCGGCTGCGGAGCATCTGAATTACACGGTGCGCCAGCCGCTCGGGCCGGTGGCGGTCATCACGCCCTGGAACACTCCCTTCATGCTCTCCACATGGAAGATCGCTCCGGCACTCGCGGCGGGCTGCACGGTCGTGCACAAGCCCGCCGAGTGGAGCCCGCTCACGGCCATGCTGCTCGCCGAGATCGTGGCGGAGGCCGGCGTGCCGCCGGGGGTGGTCAATCTCGTCAATGGCACCGGCGAGCGGACCGGGCGGGCGCTCACGGAGCATCCGGACATACGCGCCACGGCGTTCATCGGCGAGTCGCGCACGGGAAGCCTCATCCTCACCCAGGGCGCCCCGACGCTGAAGCGCGTGCACCTCGAGCTCGGGGGCAAGAATCCCGTCATCGTGTTCGACGATGCGGATCTCGATCGCGCCCTCGATGCCGTCGTGTTCATGATCTACAGCCTGAATGGCGAGCGCTGCACGTCCTCCAGCCGGCTGCTCGTGCAGCGCTCCATCCACGACCGCTTCGTCGCGCGCATCGCCGAGCGCGTCCGGCGCTTGAAGGTGGGGCATCCGCTCGATCCCGCGACGGAGATCGGCCCGCTCGTGCACGAGCGGCATCTCGAGAAGGTGCTCAACTACTTCGAGGTCGCGCGCGACGACGGTGCCGAAATCCGTTGCGGCGGGCGGCGCGTGGCGGGCCTCGCGGGCCACTACGTGGAGCCGACGCTCCTCACCGGAGCGCGGAGCGGCATGCGCATCGCCCAGGAGGAGATCTTCGGTCCGGTTCTCACCGTCATCCCCTTCGAAGACGAGGCGGATGCGCTGCGCATCGCGAACGATGTGCGATACGGCCTCGCAGCGTACATCTGGACGGAGAACGCCGGCCGCGCGCTGCGCATCGCGCACGGCGTCGAGGCCGGCATGGTCTGGGTGAACTCCGAGAACAACCGCCATCTGCCGGCGCCCTTCGGCGGAATCAAGGCGAGCGGGATCGGGCGCGACGGCGGCGATTATAGTTTCGACTTCTACATGGAGACGAAGAACATCTGCCTCGCGCACGGCACGCATCGCGTGCCGAAGCTCGCCGGCTGAGCTCGGGTGTGCACGGCTGAGCGCGGATCGCCAACGAGTGAACGAGCATGACTGATCGTCCGGATCGCCTGAAAGGCTCGATGCCGCCTCTCATCACGCCGTTTCGCAACGGCGAGGTGGACTACGACACGTACGCCCGGCTCGTGTCGTTCCAGATCGAGAACGGCACCCATGGCATTCTCGTCAACGGCACGACCGCCGAGCCCTCCACGCTCAGCGTTGAGGAGCGCAACCGGCTGGTCGATGTCGCGATACAGGTTGCGGCGGGGCGGGTGCCGGTGGTTGCCGCGACCGGCACCCAGTCGCTCGCCGACAGCAAGCGGCTCACCGAGCACGCGGCCCGCGCGGGCGCCGACGCGCTGCTCATCGTGACGCCCTACTTCATCAGGCCGCCGCAGCGCGGGCTCGTCGCCTACTACCTGGAGCTCGCATCCATCGCGCCGCTCCCGTGGATGGTGTATCACATTCCGGGCCGCGCGGCGGTGAGCGTCACGCTGGACACGTTGAAGGAGCTGCGGCAACGCTCGCCGACCTTCGTCGGCATGAAGCACGCCGTGAACGATCTCGGCTTCGTCTCCGAGTGCTTCGCGGCGCTCGGCACCGGGTTCAAGGTCTTCGTCGGGCTCGAGGAGTTGAGCTTTCCCATGATGGCGGTCGGCGCGTGCGGGCTCATGAACGCCGTCGGCAACCTCAAGCCGCGGGCCCTCGCGGACCTCTGCGAGGCGGTCTCACGCAACGATCTTGCGGGGGCCCGGGAGCTGCACCACCGGCTGTTCGAGCTCAACCAGGCGGTCTTCTTCGATACCAACCCCATCCCGATCAAGTACATGATGAGGCGCCTCGGGCTGCTGCGGACGAACGAGCATCGCCTGCCCATGGTGCCGGCCACGGCGGATCTCGAGCGGCGCCTCGACGGAGTCCTCGAGCGCGCGCGGCTGCTCGAGGGAAGCGCGGCAGCCGCGCAGGGCCGCCCGGCGTGAAGCTGCTCAACTTCTCGGCTCGCGGCCGGCAGTCCTTCGGTGCCCTGGTGGACGGCGGCGTCCTCGACCTCGGGACGAGGCTCGACGCCGGCGCGACGGACCTCACGTCGTTCATTCGCTCCGGCGTGCTCGGGCCGGCCCTCGAGCTGGTGCGCTCGGGTACCACAGCCGACTACTCGCTCGGCGAGGTGAAGATCCTGAGCCCGGCGGGGCGCACCCGGTACTTCTGCATCGGGGTCAACTACCCCGAGCGGAACGAGGAGTACCGGGACGGCAGCGAGCGGCCGAAGTACCCGAGCATCTTCATGCGCACGCACACCTCGCTCTGCGCCCACGAGGAGCCGATCGTCAGGCCCCGGGAGTCCGAGCAGCTCGACTACGAGGGGGAGATCGTCGTCGTCATCGGGCGCGGCGGCCGCAGGGTGCGCAGCGAGGAGGCTCTGTCCCACGTGCTCGGCTACACGTGCGGAAACGAAGGCTCGGTGCGGGACTGGCTCCGTCATGCGAAGTTCAACGTCACGCCGGGCAAGAATTTCGACCGCTCCGGGTCCCTCGGTCCCTGGGTCGTGACCTCGGACGAGGTCGGTGCAGCCGCGCTCCGCGTGACCACTCGCGTGAACGGCGAGCAGCGCCAGGACGACACGAGCGACCGCATGCTGTTTCCGATACCCTATCTCATCGCGTATCTCTCCGCGTTCTGCACGCTCGAGCCGGGCGATGTGATCTTCTCGGGCACGCCGAGCGGCGCGGGCGCGCGCTTCGATCCACCGCGATACCTGCGCCCCGGCGATGTCGTCGAGGTGGAAGTCTCCCGGGTGGGGACGCTGCGCAATGTCGTGGTCGACGATGCGGCCTGACCCCGCGAAAGCCGTTGCTCGCGGCGAGCGCATCGCGCGCGCGCCGCTCCCGATCCGTGCGTTCTCAAGCTCCCTGCCCATGGCGCTGCTCAGGGCCCGGGAGCGCGTCATGAGCCGCTTCCGGCCGGGGCTGCGCACTCATGGCGTGACCGAGCAGCAGTGGCGAGTCCTGCGCGCGCTCGCCGGACATCCCGGGCTCGAGATCACCGAGCTCGCCGCCCGCACCTGCCTGCATCCGCCGAGCCTCTCGCGGATCCTTCCGGATCTCGCAGCGCGCGGCCTCGTCGCGAGGCGCCCGGTCGCCTCCGACATGCGCCGCTCGGTCGTCGCGCTGGCGCCCGGGGGCCTCGACCTCATCGCCGCGCACGCGCCGCAGTCGGAGAAGATCTACCGGGCCATCGAGGAGCGCTTCGGCCCCGAGCGCTTGCGGCAGCTCTTCGAGCTGCTCGGCGAGCTCGAGGAGTGCCTCGCACGGCCTCCGGTCGTGCGGCGCTCCGCCGCCGGGACGCGCCGATCATGAGCCTCTATCACGTCCAGAAGCTGCTCTATCAGTTGAACCGCGATTCCTCCGTGCGCAAGCAGTACGAGGAGAGCTTCGACGCTCTGCTCGAGGACTTCGAGCTCAACCCGGAGGAGCGGCGCGCCATCCGCGAGCCGGATATCGGGCTGCTCTACGTGATGGGCGTCAACGGGCAGCTCCTCATGCACTATGCGGCGCTTCGCGGATACGAATGGGACGCCTACATCGAGGCGATGCGCCAGGGCGAGAAGCGCTACGGCCCCGTCCGCACGGGCCTGTACAAGAGGGCGGCCGGAAGCGCATGAGCCTCGTATTCGCGGGAGCCTGCAGCCACGCGCCCGGCATCACGGGACGGGCTCATCGCGCCGATCCCGCCCTGCGCGATGGGTTCTACGCGAGCCTCGATCGGATGCGCCGGGCGCTCGAGGCGGCGCGGCCCGACGCGCTCGTCGTGATCGGCGCCGAGCACTTCGCCAATTTCTTCATGAGCAACATGCCGTCGCTCTGCGTCGGCATGGCGGACTCTTACGAGGGGCCCATCGAGGACGAGGAGTGGCTGCGCATCGAGCGCACCAAGGTCCCGGGCGCGCCGGACCTGTCGCAGCGCCTCATCACCGGGATGATGCGTGAGGCAGACCTCGCCTATGCCGAGGAATGGAAGTTCGACCACGGCATCATGGTCCCGCTCCACTTCCTCACTCCCCGGTACGACCTGCCCGTCATCCCCGTGAACATCAACTGTCAGGGACCGCCGCTCATTCCTCTCGAGCGCTGCTGGGTCTTCGGCCGCGCTCTGCGCCGCGCCTGCGACGAGGCGCCGGAGCGCCTGGCGGTCGTCTCGACGGGAGGCATCTCGCACTGGCCCGCGACGCCCGACTCCGGAAAGATCAACGAGCCGTGGGACCGCGCCTTCCTCGACAGGTTCCTCGGCAATCGTCGCGAGGAGCTGCTCGCCTACACGGACGAGGACACGTATCGCGAAGCGGGCCAGGGCGGCTTCGAGATCCGCACTTTCATCGCCCTTGCCGGCTGCACCGAAGGCAGCCGGGGCGCGCTGTGGTTCTACGCGCCCATCCCGATCTTCGCGGTAGGGTGCACGGTTGCGGTGATCGATATTGCCCCGCTCGCCGACGCGCGCGGGTGAGGGACTCAAAGACATGGCGCGAACGAAGACCGTGATCGAGCCTGCGGCCGGACCGTTCGAGGTCTATGCCATCCGCTACGCGACCGTCGAGCGGCGCGCCGCCGAGAACTTCATCGGCGGCGATCCGCACGAGAGCGCGGCGCGGATGGACTACTTCGTCTGGCTCGCGCGCCGCGCTTCCGAGGCCATCGTGATCGATACCGGATTCAACGAGGCGGCGGCGCGACGCCGACACCGGCAGTTCCTGCGGTCGCCGGTCGAGGGGCTGCGGCTACTCGATGTGGATGCGGCGAGCGTCGCGAACGTCGTGATCACTCACCTCCACTACGATCACGTCGGGAACTTCGACCTGTTTCCCCGGGCCCGTTTCCACCTGCAGGACCGCGAGATGGCCTATGCCACCGGCCGCTATATGGCGACGGAGTTCTTCTCCGCTGCGTACGAGGTTGACGAGGTCGTCGCGATGGTGCGGAATGTCTACGGGGGGCGCGTGAGCTTTCACGACGGCGATGCCGAGATCGCACCGGGGCTCACCGTGCACCTCGTGGGCGGCCATACGAAGGGACTGCAGGTGGTTCGCGTCTGGACCCGCCTCGGATGGCTGGTGCTCGCCTCCGATGCGAGCCACTACGCAGCCAACATGGATGAGGCCCGGCCCTTCCCGGTGGTCGCGGACGTGACCCAGATGGTCGACGGATGGCAAAGGCTGCGCGAGCTCGCGACCGCTCCGCGGTACATCGTGCCCGGCCACGACCCCTCGGTGATGCAGCGCTACCGCGCCCCGACCCAGGCCCTCGAGGGGATCGCCGTGAGGCTGGACGCCGAGCCGGCCGGCTGAGAAGCTGGGGGGTAGGCGCGGCGGCAGCCGGACGCGCGAAGGGAGCGGAAGCATGGCGACACTGGACCATCGCGGCGAGACGCCCCCCAGGGGGTTCAAGCGCCACGAGTACTCGGTCAACGGCGTGAAGACGGTCGTCCACATGGGCGGACAGGGCCGCCCGGTCGTGTACTGGCACGGCGCCGGCGCATGGCACGGCATCGACTTCGCGCGCCCCTGGACGGAGCGATTCAAGGTCATCGCGCCGTTCCACCCCGGATGGGGTGAGTCCGGCGACGACCCCGGCATGGACTCGATGAGCGAGTATCTGCTGCACTACCTGGACCTCTTCGATCAGCTCAATCTGGTGCAGTTCGATCTCGTCGGCTTCTCGCTCGGCGGCTGGATGGCCGCGGAGTTCGCAGTGGCGCACAGCCATCGGGTGCGCCGGCTCGTGCTGGTCGCCCCGGCCGGTCTCGCCGACCCAGGCCATCGCGGCCCGCCGATGGGCTCCTGGTCGCTCGACGAGATGTACTCCTATCTGGTAAGCGATGTCGCCCTCCTGCAACCGTACCTGCCGCGCCGCCGGTCCGAGGATGCCGAGCGCCACGCCGCCACCATCGCGCGCGAGCTCAAATCGACCGGGAAGCTCGCAGCGCAGGGCCCTTTCAATCCGAGGCTTGAGCACTGGCTGCATCGCGTGACCATGCCGACGCTGCTCGTGTGGTCAAAGGCCGACCGGCTCGCGCCGTTCGGCAGGTCGGCGAAATGGATGGAGCTGCTGCCCAACGCGAAGCTCGCGGAGTTCGAGAACGCCGGCCACCTCGTGCTCGACGAGCTGGAAGAGGCGCGCGAGTGCGTCGCCCGATTCCTCGCATGAAGCTCTACTCCGCCCAGGACGGGAGCGAGCTCATGCGCATCGAGTCGATCGAGCGCGACGGCAATCAGCTTCTCATCCGAGGCAAGGCCTTCGGGGCCATGCCGCTCGCGGCGAGGCTTCGGCCGGACGAGGCACGCAAGGGACTGAAGCTCCTCAACGCGCGCCTCGTGCTCTTTCTGCTGACGCTTCCGTTCCGCCGGCGCAGCGAGCACGCACCGCATTAGAACTCTCCATCGCGCATGACTCCTCGAATCTCGAGTGGCTGATGGACGGTGCGCCGCCCGCCGAATACCGGCGTGGCCGAAGGGCTCACGTGTCCGACTGGCTTGAAATACTTACGTTGGGTCTGAGCAACGTACGCGGCTTTCAGTGCGCCGCAGTGAGGACGGTCCAGGCAAGCGAAAGTTGCCCTGTGTCGTGGAAAAGGCACAACAGTAGTAGCAATTGCCGGTCCTGACGATCTCCTATGCGAGCGATTTCAGGTGAATCGCCCCCGGTTCGTTGCCGGCGCGCAAAGGCCGGTGGTGCGGCGCGGGCTGCCGAGGGCCGCACGGGCCGGGACCTGCGGTTGGCCGTTGCTTATCATTGACATGAGCTCGTCGCAACCGCTACGCTCGAACAGAACCTCCGCCTAGAAAAACGCTTGCTTGGTGAGCGGCGCGCGGAGGTCGCCTCGCCAGGGAGGGCTGCACCGCTACACGAGTAGAGGGGACTCGCGATGCCAAGCTCAGGTGCTCCGCTTTTCCGCAGCTCATCGTCACGCCGCATACGCTCTGCGCACGGGCGCTCGCTCATGGCGCTCGGAGCGGCACTCGCGCTGCTCGGCGGCACGGCCGCGCTCGCGCAGAACGCCGACCAGAATACGGTCGCGCAGAACCAAACGGGTCAGACCGCCGCGGCGGGCGGCGGGAATCAGCTGCAGACCGTGACCGTCACGGCGCAGTTCGTCACCCAGTCCGTGCAGCAGACGCCGCTCGCCATCACGGCGATCAACGCAGAGGGGCTCGCGGAACGCGGCCAGACGAGCATTCTCGACATCGCGCAGGATGCCCCGAGCGTCAACCTCGAGCCGCAGTCCGCCGCATACGGTCCTTCCATGGCCGCATACATCCGCGGCATCGGGCAGAACGATCTCGATCCCGCGCTCGAGCCCGGCATCGGTATCTATATCGATGACGTGTACTACGGCACCATCACGGGGTCGATCTTCGACCTGCTCGATCTCGACCGCGTCGAGGTGCTGCGCGGACCGCAGGGCACGCTCGAGGGCATGAATTCCGAGGGCGGCGCGATCAAGCTGTTCTCGAAGGCGCCGGACGCCAACGAGAGCACGACGTTCGACCTACTGGGCGGCAGCCGCGAACACGTGGAGCTGCGCGCCTCGACCGATTTCGCCCTCACCGACAACCTCTTCGTGCGAGTCTCCGGCGTGGGCAACCACCAGGACGGGTACGAAAACATCTACGACTTCGGCTGCGCCAACCCGACATTCCCGGCAACGCCGGTCACGTTCAGCTCCACGGGCGTCCCGACCTACGGAACGCCGGGCACCTACTCGGTCTCCCCGGGCTTGCTCACCAAGGCGAGCAGCTGCCAGAACGGTCAGGAAGGCGGAACGGGCTACGCCGGAGGTCGCGTCGCGGTGCGCTGGGCCGCAAGTGACAGTTTCGACCAGCAGTTCATCATCGACATGACAAACGTGAGTCAGGAAGATCCGGCCGAGACGCTCATATACGGCGGTCCCGGCCCGCTCGAGGGCAATGCCAGCGCGACGGGGGCGCTCATCACGATCCCCGCGACCAATACCGCGACGGGCGCCACCGCGCTCCTGCCATACAATGTGTCCAAGGTGCCCGCGCTCGTTCCTTCGAATCCGTACACCACATATACGAACTTCTGCCTGCCGGCAGCCCCCGTCTTCGGTACGCCGGCGTACTGCGCCCAGAACAGCCAATCGATTCTCAACTGGGGCGGCGAGTCCTTGTCCAACTGGACCGTGAGTCCGGATCTCTCGGTCAAGAACATCATCTCCGAGCGGGGCTACTCGAGCAACTGGGCGGAGGACAACGGTGAGTCGATCTGGCCCAACTCGCTCGGGCAGGAAGGCATGGAACATCACCAGTTCAGCGAGGAGCTGCGGGTGAGTGGCCGCTGGGGCCCGGTGCTCGACTACACCGTGGGCGCCTACTATTTCCGCGAGCTCACGGTTTACCCTGCGCACGAGGACCTGTGGTACGTCGACCCCTCGCTCCCGGGCCTCTTCAATTTCCTGCAGGACGATCCGGTTCTCGCGCACGACAAGGCCGGTTACCTGCACCTCGTCTGGCACGCCACCTCCAAGCTCGATGCGACGTTCGGCACGCGTTACACGGCCCAGGACAAGACATACAGCTACGTGCGCGTGACCCCCGAGGGCACGCCCTCACCGCTGTTCATCTCGCCGACCGGCGTCTCGCTCAACGGCGCCTCCGGCTACTATTCGGCCTCGCGCTTCGACTGGCGCGCGGATCTCGCCTATCGCTTCACGGATCAGCTGATGGCCTACGCTCAGTACTCGACCGGCTTCAAGGGCGGTGGTGTCGATCCGCGGCCCTTCTACATCCAGCAGGCCGTCCATTTCGACCCCGAGACTCTGAGCACATACGAGCTGGGGCTGAAGAGCACTTGGCTCGACAATCACCTCCGCGTCAATCTCGACGGTTACTTCTCGCAGTATCGGGATATCCAGGAGACACTCGGCGACTGCGACGGCATCGAGGGGATCGTCGCCCCCTACGGCACGCCCTGCGCGCTGCCGTACAACGCGGGCGATGCGCATCAGAAGGGTGTCGAATTGGAGTCGCAGCTACGCGCCGGCGGCTTCCAGGTCGATGCGTCGGTCAGCTACATCGACTTCAACTACGTGGGCCTCAACCCCGCCACGGGCATCTCGCTCAACATGGTCACGCCCTATCTCATGAAGTGGGAGGGCAACGCAGGCGTGCAGTACACGTACTCGCTGCCGGCGGGCTCCTTGACGGCACGGCTCGACGCGAGCAGCCGCACCGATACCTACACCTACCCAGTCAACGGTCCCTACAATCGGATCGGTGGCTATACCACATACAACGCACACGTCACGTGGGAGCCGCCAAAGGGCAACTGGCAGGTCATCCTCGGCGCCGTCAACCTGACCGACAAGCGCTACTGGCTCAATGTATTCGACTTAGTTCCAGTCGGCGCCGGCACAGTGGACGGCGTTCCCTCCGCGCCGCTCGAAGTGGACCTGGAGATCAAGCACACGATGGAGTGAGGGCGTGGGCCTCAATCGCGCGCGGCAGGGCTAACCGCGGTCAGCTCGGACCCAGGCGCTCCTCCAGGTACGCGACGACGCGCTCGAGCGCGATACGCTCCTGCCGCGCCGTATCCCGGTCCCGCACGGTCACCGTCTGGTCCTGCACCGTCTGCCCGTCGATGGTGAAGCAGTAGGGACAGCCCGCCTCGTCCATGCGCGCATAGCGCTTGCCGATCGCCTGCTTCGCGTCGTGCTCGATGAGGCCGCGCCGCCAGAAGCGGCGCCGCACCTCGGCATGGAGCCTCTCGCTCAACTCAGGCAGGCCCTCCTTGTTGACGAGCGGGAAGATCGCGGCCTTGATCGGCGCAAGGCGCGGGGAGAGCAGCAGCAGCTCGGGGCTCGCACGCGCCGGGTCCTCCGTATACGCCTCGCACAGCACGGCGAGCACTCCGCGGTCGAGTCCCGCGGCGGGCTCGATGACGTGGGGCAGGTATCTCTCCCCCTTGTGCGCGCCGTTCGGCAGGAGCTCGCCGCGCTCCGCATCGAAGTACTCGAGCGACGTCCTGGAGTGCTTCTGGTGCTGCGCAAGATCGAAGTTGGAACGATGCGCAATCCCCTCCAGCTCGCCGAATCCGGGGGCCGTGAACGGGAAGCGGTATTCCACGTCGCTCGTGCCCGCGCCCTCACGCGCGTAGTGCGCGAGCTCGTCCCGCTCATGCTCGCGAAGCTGCAGATTCTCCCCCGCGAGTCCGAGGCTCCGCCACCACCGCATGCGCTCGTCCCGCCAGAACGCATACCACTCGCGCGCCTCGCTCGGGTGGCAGAAGAACTCCATCTCCATCTGGTCGAACTCGCGGCTGCGGAACGTGAAGTTTCGCGGCGTCACCTCGTTGCGGAATGCCTTGCCGGTCTGCGCGATGCCGAACGGCACCTTCACGCGCGTCGTGTCGACGACGTTCTTGAACTGCACGAAGATGCCCTGCGCGGTCTCGGGGCGAAGGTAAGCCACATCGTCTTCCGTGGCGATCGCCCCGACGTAGGTCTTGAACATCAGATTGAACGCGCGCGGCTCCGTGAGGCTGCCGGGCTTGTCGGCATCGGGCGCGACGACACGGCTCCACTCGGCGCGGGGAACACTCGAGAGGGCGGCCGCCTGCACCGCTCCGAATGCCTTCTCGGCCTTCTTCCTCTGCCGCGCCTCACTCGGCGTATCGGGCACGAACGCGTAGAGCGGCCGGCCCTGCGCCTCGCCGCTCGCGGGCCCATATACCAGCACGTGATCGAACCGGTACCGCTGTTTGGTCTCGCGGCAGTCCACCATCGGATCGCTGAACCCCGCGAGGTGCCCGCTCGCCTCCCAGACCTTCGGGTGCTGGATGATGCTGGTGTCGAGCGGCACCACGCGGACTGGCTCGCCGTTCGGTCCGGGCCGGCCGCCGCAGGGGTTGAGCACCACGTCTTCCCACCAGGCATCGCGCAGGTTCTTCTTCAGCTGCGCCCCGAGCGGACCGTAATCCCAGAACCCGTTGATGCCGCCGTAGAGCTCGGAGGCCTGGTAGATGAAGCCGCGGCGCTTGGCGAGCGCCATGATCTTGTCCATCGACTTGCTGGGCACGGGCGATACTCTCGGAAGGCGGGCAACGCGAGGCGCGCTAGGCTAACCCATCCGGGCAGCCGGATGCAGCCCGATCGTCAGGCGCTCTGCGCGTCGAAGGCTCGCGCGAGCCAGCTCTTGTCCGCCTTCAGCAGGTGCTTCGCCACGCGGTGCGAGGGCGTGTGGGGCAGCGATTCCGCCAAGGCGACGAACCGCGGCACCTTCATCGGCGCGAGCCGGCCGCGACACCACTCGATGAGATCGCGCGGCGCCACTCCGCCCGGCTCTCGCGGCACCACCACCACCAGGATCTCCTCCTCCCCGAGCTCCGAGGGCACCCCGATCGCGGCCGCCTCCGCGACGGCCGGATGTTCGCCGATGATCCGATCGAGCTCCGCGCCTGCGATGTTCTCGCCGCGGCGGCGGATGATGTCCTTCTTGCGGGCGACGAAGTAGAAATAGCCGTCCTGATCGCACCTGACGATGTCGCCCGTGAGGAATCCTCCGTCGCGGAACGCGGCGGCCGTCTGCTCGGGGTCGTCGAGGTACTCCTTGAACATCATCGGCGTGCGCACCACGAGCTCCCCCTCTTCCCCCGGCGGCAGCTCGCGGCCGTCGTCGCCCAGGACGCTGAGGTCTGAGAACGCGCCGGGGTAGTTCGGATGCACCGCCGGACGGCCAATGCTGCCCGGCTTGCGCGGCCCCGCGAAGGGATTGCAGCAGGCGCCCGGGATCTCGGTCATACCGTAGCCCTCGATGAGCTCGGGCACGTTGAACTCCTCGCGGAACACCCGGTCCATGCGCTCGCTGATCGGCCCTCCATAGAGCTTCTCGATGCGGTGCGCCGGATTGAACTCGCTGCGCGGGCGGTTCATGAGAATGCTGCCCACGGCGGCGAGGAAATTGAACTCCGTCGCCCCCGATTCGGCCGCGAGATTCCAGAATTGCGAGGCGCTGAATCGCGGAACAGTGATCAGCGTGCCGCCCGCGGCTATCGCGCCGCCGAGCGAGTAGAAGAGCGCATTGATGTGAAAGAAGGGCATGACGGTGAGGAGCCGCTCGCTCGGCTGCAGGTGCATGCGCGCGACGAAGCCCTCGGCCGCGAGGATGTACGTGCGATGGGTGTGAACGACGCCCTTGGGAAAGCCCGTCGTGCCGGACGTGTAGATGACCACCGCCGCATCGTCGGGCCGCGACGGCGCGCGCGCGCCGGAAGGCCGCGCCCCGGCAGTCTCGCCGCCGAGCGCTCCCAGCCGCTCGATCACGCCCTCCGCGCTTTCGGCTGCGAGGCCCCACTCCGCGAGCGAGACGAGCGGTGCATGACTCCCGAGCCCGCTCGCGACCTCTCGAGCCCTCTCGAGGTCGGCCGGCTGGGCGACGATCAGGGACGCGCGCGAATGCCCGAGCAGATACTCGAGGTCGGCGCGCGTCGCGGCCGGATTGAGCGGGATGAACACGGCGCCGATCCGGGCCGCGGCCAGGAACAGAGCGACGCTCAAGTCGGAATTGAGCGCGATGAGCGCAATTCGATCTCCGTGCACGATACCGTGCCCGGCCAGCACGGTGGCGAGCCGCTCGCTCGCCTGCTCGAGCTGCCGGTAAGTCCACTTCCGGTGCTCGACTTCGAGCACAAGCCGCTTGGGCTGCACGCCGACGCGCGCGGCCAGAAAGGAGGGGATCGTTCCGGCGTGCTGCGGATACAGAGCCAGCACATCCGCCGGCGACAGGCCGGAGCTCGGATCCTCGCGCACGACTAGCGCGGGCTTGAGGCCGCCTTGCGAAGCCGGAAATCGAACTGGGCCGTGTAGTACGGCTGGTCGAGCCGCTCGCCCGTCGGCGCACGACCGGGCGGACTCCGCTCGAACTTCACCACGAGCGACTCCTTCATGCCGAAGACCGCGTCCGAATCGAGGTAGGGGCTGTCCGCCACGAACAAGTGCGTGGTGACGGGCTCGTAGCCCGGCGCGGAGACGATCATGTGAATGTGGCCGGGGCGGTACGGATGCCTGCCCATCGCCCGCAGCATGTCTCCGACCGGCCCGTCCGTCGGCACGGGGTAGTAGTTCGGTCGAATGGAGCGGAACCAGTAGCGGCCTTCGGCATCCGCGCGGATCTTGCCGCGAGCGCGCATCTCGGTCTCGCCCGGCATCTGCATGTCGTAGTTGCCCTCGCCATCCCCCGACCAGATGTCGAGCAGCGCGCCTGCAATCGGAGCGCCGTCGGCATCGAGCACCCGACCGGAATAGAAGGTCGGCTCGCCCTTCACGCCCTCCGCGAGGTTGCTGCCGAGGGGAAGCTCGGGGGCGCCTTCCCAGTAATACGGGCCGAGCACCGTCGATTCCGCCGATCCGCGCAACGATGGATGGTTGAGCGAGATCACGAGGATCGACACGCCGAGCGTGTCGGAGAGAAGGATGAATTCCTGGCGCTTGTCCGTGCAGGTCTTGCCGACATCCGTCAGGAACCGGATCGCCCCGATCCACTCCTGCTCCGTGAGCTGCACGTCCCGAACGAAGTCGTGGAGGTGCGTGACGAGCGAGGTCATCACCCGCTTGAAGCGCGGGTCGCGGCAGTCGGTGAGCCGGTCGATGACGGCCTGGGTAATACTCTTCTCGTCGAATTGCGGCATCGTCGTTCCCCTTCGAGCTTCACGCTACGAGGCGTTGCAGGCGCGGCTGTCAGCCGACCGTGAGCCCCCCGTCGATCACGAGCGTGTGGCCCGTGACGTACGAGGCGGCGTCCGAGCACAACCACACGATCGCGCCCGCGATCTCCTCCGGCTGCGAGATCCGTCCCATCGGAACGCTCGCCGCGATGGTCTCCACATCGATCTGTCCGGCGACCATGCGATGCAGAAGTCCCGTGTCGACCGGTCCGGGCGCGACGGCATTCACGCGGATACCCGATCTCGCGAGCTCCAGCGCGACGGCCTTCGTGAGTCCGACGACGCCGTGCTTGCTCGCCGTGTACAGCGCGATATTGGCGATTCCCGTGACACCGGCACTCGATGCCGTATTCACGATCGCACCTCCGCCGTGGGCGAGCATGTGGGGGATCTCGTACTTCAACCCATGCCACACGCCCTTCAGATTGACGCCGATGATCCGGTCGAAATCCTCGTCGCTGGCGGCCTCGACTGGGCCGAATCGACCCTCGATACCTGCGTTGTTCACCGCCGCGTGGATGCGGCCGAACCTCTCGGCGGCACCCTCGATGACCGCCCGCACCTGAGCCGCATGGGTCACGTCCGCCTCGATGAACAGCGCCTCGGCGCCGGCCCGCCGCGCGTCCGCCTCGACCCCTCGGCCCTCCTGCGCTCCGAGGCCCGAAATGACGACACGAGCGCCGGCCGCGGCGAACGCGAGAGCCGTCGCCCGGCCGATTCCCGCCGTCGCGCCGAGCACGACGGCGGTTTTTCCGGAGAAGTCGCCTGCTGCCATGGTGAGGACTTGAGAACGCGAGAGAGCCCACCGCGACTCTAGTCGCGCTCATCCGGTGCGGCAAGCGCGAGGCGGCCCCATTCCCGTGCAGCGTGGATGAGATCATCGAGGACGCCTGGCATAATCGTCTCGGCTGTTACGATCGAGAGACTTGCGATGGCTGCCCCCTTCCGCGCCGATCAAGTCGGGAGCCTCCTGCGCCCCGCCGCGCTCATCGCCGCGCGCGGTGAGCTGCGGCAAGGCCGCCTCTCCGCCGCGGAGCTGCGCGCGCGCGAGGATGAGGCCATACGCGCCGTGGTCGAGAGGCAGGAGTCGATCGGGCTCGCCGCGGTGACCGACGGGGAGTTCCGCCGCGAGTGGTGGCACCTCGATTTCCTGAAGCAGCTCGAAGGCGTCACGCTCCGCGAGAATCCGGGCCCGAAATTCGCGGGCGCCGGGGCACAGCCGCCCATCGCGACCGTCACGGGCAAGGTGCGCTACGGCGCACCGATCATGATCGAGGCCTTCCGCTTCCTCGAGGGCGCGACGCGCCAGGTCGCCAAGCTCACCATTCCCTCCCCCTCGATGCTCCATCTGCGCGGCGGCCGCAATGCCGTATCGAGGCAAGCCTATCCGGATCTCGAGGAGTTCTGGGCGGACGTGGCGGCGGCGTACGGGCAGGCGATCGCCGCATTCGCTGCCGCGGGCTGCACGTACTTGCAGCTCGACGATGTGGGCTTTGCCTATCTCTGCGACGAGAAGTTTCGCGACAGCTGCCGCCGTAACGGCGACGATCCCGCGACTCTGCCGCGCCGCTACGCCGATACGATCAATGCGGCGCTCGCCGCGCGGCCTCCCGGCCTCGCGGTGACGATGCACACCTGTCACGGTAACTTCCGCAGCTCGTGGGCCACCGAGGGTGGCTACGACGTCGTCGCGGAGGCCATGTTCCAGAGCGACATCGACGGCTTCTTCATGGAGTTCGACTCGGCGCGCTCCGGCACCTTCGAGCCGCTGCGCCTGCTGCCGCGGAGCAAAAAGGTGGTGCTCGGCCTCGTCACGACGAAGGTCGGGCAGATCGAGAGCGAGGAGGAGATTCTGCGCCGCATCGACGCGGCGGCAAGACTCGTTCCTCTCGAGAATCTGTGCCTGTCACCGCAGTGCGGATTCGCGAGCCACGAGACCGGAAACACGCTCTCGCAAGACGATCAGTGGCGCAAGCTCGAGCTGATCGTCCGCATTGCCGCAAAAGTCTGGGGCACGGCCATGTAGCGCGGTGACCACGGTGATGGCACGCGAGTTGCAAGTTGTCTCATGCGATCCGTTGCGGCGGTTCCCGCCGGAGCCGGCGAATCCGCCGCAGACCATCCACCTTCGCGGGAGACGGGCGACATGCACACGCAGCTGCAGCAGGAGAGGCCTCTGACGTTGCTCGATGTGGTGGCGACGGTGAGCAGGCTCGCCGACAGCGAGGAGGAGGCCGCGGCGGTCATCAACCACATGCTGTGCTCGGAGCAGATCGCATTCGCGAACCGCTCGGAGCGGCGAGATCTCGAGTTCTGGGCCTCGTGAGGGCCTCGTGACGGCCCCGCCGGCGGCGCGCCCCGCGTCCCGGCGCGTGGCGCTACCTCGCGGCGAGCCTCACTGCGATGCGGCCGTGCGTCACCGGCACGTGGTTGCGAAGATGCACGGTACACCACGCGTCGAACGCCGCGAGCTTCAGTCCATCCGGCTGGGTCCACGCGGGGTTGCGCAAGTAGCGCCAGACGTACTCGCGCAGGAAGCCGCCGTCCTCCACGCGATCGAGGTCCGCGAAATACGCCGACCGGAAAGTGGGATCCCTGCGCCGCATCTGTTGAAAAAGATGCACCGCGATGAGGCGGGCTCGCACCTCTTCGGCGAAGGAGGCCGTGTGATCACCGAGCGGGAGCCGCGTGCCGTCGCTTTCCGCGGCCACCAGGGCGGCGCGGGTGTACAGGTATATCGTCCACAGCGGGCGCTCGCTCGGCGGCGTCTGCGGGTCCCACAGAATGGCCACGTCGACCGGCGGCCCTGAGGCGACGCCGGGCGCCGCGGAAGGACGAGCGATCGCATCTCCCAGCGCGGCGAGCGCCTCGCTGCGACTCACGTGGCCGTCGTCCTCGAAGCCCGCGCGCACGTCGAAGCGCATCTCGAAGAGACGGCCGCCACGCGCGGCAATCCACACGTAGCTCGTCCCCGCGAAGTCCGCCCCCCGGCGCGCCAGGACGGCTTCGCGTGCGGGAATCGCGACATCGTTGCCGAGAGCGACCGTTCCGTCGCGGATCAGCCGCGCGCCCCCGCCTTGCAGCGACTGGCGCATGCGCGCGAATTCCTCGAGCAGCAGCGCGGAGGTGACGCCGTCCGGCAGTCGCGCGGCGCCGTAGTCGTAGACATCGACATCGAGCGCAAGCCCTGCCGCGCGGTAGGAGTAGGTGCTGCCCGGTCGGGAGTCGGCTCGACTGCGCTCACCCATGAAATCGAGGACCCCGATCGATTGCGGCAGCGCGAGGTCCGATTGCCGCGGGGCGGCGCTCCGGGCAGCGAGCGCTGGAGCTGAAAGGCCGAAGGCCGCGGCAAGCGCCGCAAGCAGCGCCGCTCTCCACAACCGATCCCCCCGGTGCTGCAACTGCCGCCCCTTTCTCGTGGCCGATATCGCGGCGCGTGCCGCGGAGACCGGGCTGCAACAGCCGTGCCGGGCGGGAGATCCCGTATCGCGGCAGCGGCTTA
Source organism: uncultured Gammaproteobacteria bacterium (assembly GCA_963849095.1). Classification (GTDB taxonomy): domain Bacteria; phylum Pseudomonadota; class Gammaproteobacteria; order Steroidobacterales; family Steroidobacteraceae; genus JASHUC01. The sequence goes on along the minus strand of CAWKGA010000008.1, from coordinate 15,610 downwards.
CCCGCTCACGGCGCGCGGAGGCTGGGCGGAACTGTCAAGCCGGCCGACATCTCGGGCGCCGCTTGGCGGTCGCCGCCGGGGACGGAACGGCGCGGCATTCCGAGCGCCCGGTGGGGCCGTATACTGCCGGCCTCCGCCCGAAGCCGTCGTCCCGCCGATGCCCTGGCTCAAAGCCTTCCACATCGTCTTCGTCGTCACCTGGTTCGCGGGGCTGTTCTATCTGCCGCGCCTGTTCGTGTATCACGCCGACGCCTTGCGCGCCGGCGCCTCCGAGAGCCTCCTCGCCGAGCGCTTCGCCGTGATGGAGCGGCGCCTGTTTGCGATGATGACGATTGGCGGCGCGCTCGCCGTTGGATTCGGCGTCGCGATGGTCGCGAGCGTTCCGGCGTACCTCACGCTCGGCTGGCTGCACGTGAAGCTCGCGCTGGTTGCCGCGCTCGTCGCCTATCACGTGTGGTGCTACCAGCTGATGCGCGCGCTGCGAGCGGGCCGCAACGCGCACTCGCAGCGCTGGTACCGGTGGTTCAACGAGGTTCCGGGCCCGCTGCTCATCGCGATCGTCCTGCTCGCGGTGCTCAAGCCGTTTTGACGCGCCTAGAACAGTCCGATGATCTTCCCGCTCGCGTCCACGTCGATGGCGTTCGCCGCCGGCACCTTCGGCAGGCCCGGCATGGTCACGATGTCGCCGCAGATCATGACGACGAACTCCGCGCCCGCGGCGAGCCGCACCTCGCGGATGTTGACGCTGTGCCCCGAGGGGGCGCCGAGCAGCTTCGGATCGGTCGAGAAGGAGTACTGATTCTTCGCGACGCAGACCGGATAGTGCCCGTAGCCCGCCTCCTGCAGCTGCTTGATCTGAGTGCGCACCTTCGTGTCCGCCGTGATATCCGAGGCGTGATAGATCTTCGTGGCGATGATCTTCATCTTCTGCCAGAGCGTCTCGCCCTCGTCGTAGACGAACTTGAAGGAGTTCGGCTGCTCCGTGAGGCGCAGCACCTCCTTCGCGATGTCGACCGCGCCGGCGCCGCCCTCGGCGTAGTGGCGGCCCAGGATCACCTTCGCGCCGTGCCGGCCGGCGCGCTCGATCAGCACGCGGACCTCGGCATCGGTATCCTCGGTCCGATGATTGATGGCGACGACGCAGGGCAAGCCGTAATTGTGGCTCACGTTGTCGATGTGGCGCTCGAGGTTGACCATGCCCTTCTCGAGAGCGGCGACGTTCTCCTTGCCCACGTCGGCGACCGGGACGCCTCCGTGATACTTGAGCGCGCGCACCGTCGCGACGATCACGGCGGCGCAGGGCGTGAGCCCGGCCTTGCGGCACTTGATGTCGACGAACTTCTCGCAGCCGAGGTCGGCTCCGAAGCCCGCCTCGGTCACCACGTAGTCCGCGAGCTTCAGGGCGGTCTGCGTGGCCATCACCGAGTTGCACCCGTGCGCGATGTTCGCGAACGGACCGCCATGAATGAACGCCGGATTGTTCTCGAGCGTCTGCACGAGATTCGGGGCGAGCGCATCGCGCAGCAGCGCCGTCATCGCCCCCTGCGCATTGAGATCGCGGGCGCGAATGGGCTTCTGGTCGGCGGTGTAGCCGATCACGATCTTTCCCAGGCGCTCCTTCAGGTCGCTGATGCTCGTCGCGAGGCAGAAGATCGCCATGACCTCCGAGGCGACGACGATGTCGAATCCATCCTGGCGCGGGTAGCCGTTCCCCGGGCCGCCGAGCGCCACGACGATGTCGCGCAGGGCGCGATCGTTCATGTCCACCACCCGGCGCCAGGCGATGCGGCGCACGTCGAAGCCAAGCGCGTTGCCGTGGTGGATGTGGTTGTCGATCAGCGCGGCGAGCAGGTTGTTGGCGGCCGCGATCGCGGCGAAGTCGCCCGTGAAGTGCAGGTTGATGTCCTCCATGGGCACCACCTGCGAATAGCCGCCGCCGGCTGCGCCGCCCTTCACGCCGAAGACCGGCCCGAGAGCCGGCTCGCGCAGGCAGATGATCGTGCGCTTGCCCAGACGGTTGAGCGCATCACCGAGGCCGACGGTGGTCGTCGTCTTTCCCTCTCCCGCGGGCGTCGGAGAGATCGCGGTCACGACGATGAGCTTGCCGTTCGGACGATCCTTCAGGGTATTTATGTAATCGAGCGAGATCTTCGCCTTGTAGCGGCCGTACGGCGAGAGGGCCTCCTCGGGAATGCCGAGCCGCTCCTTCGCGACGGTGATGATGGGCCGCATCTTGGCCTGCTGCGCGATCTCGATGTTGGTGAGAGCCATGATTCAAGTGTTCCAGGCGATTCCCGTGCGGGGGGCTACGAATGTAGCATGGTCCTTCGTCCGCCCCTATCGCATTGCCGGATAGCAGATATTTGGAGAGTCGATATGGCCCAGGTGACCGGTGGAGAGTTGCTCGTCCGTACGCTCGCGAGCCGGGGCGTCGAGACCGTCTTCGGGCTGCACGGTGCCCATCTCGAGACGATATTCCAGGCGTGCGCCGCCCGCGGCATCCCGATCGTCGACACCCGGCACGAGGTGGCGGCCGGCCACGCGGCCGAAGGTTACGCGCGCGCCGCGGGGAAGCTCGCAGTAGCGCTGGTGACGGCCGGGCCCGGATTCACCAACTGCATCACCTCGCTCGCGAACGCCTACCTCGACCGCACGCCCGTGCTCTACATCAGCGGGTCCGCCGCGCTGCGGGACGCCGAGACCAACACGCTGCAGGCCGGCATCGATCAGGCGGCCATCGCTCGTCCGGTCACGAAGTGGGCTCACACGATCACCGTCCCGGCACAGATACCGCGCCTCGTCGCCCACGCCATGCGCCTTGCGACCTCCCCACCCACCGGCCCGGTGCTGCTCGACATGCCGATGGACGTGCTCACGGCGGCCGTCGATGAGGATTCGGTACGCATTCCCGAGAACGTCGCGATGGACGTGCGCGCCGCCCCATCAGGAGACGGAGTCAGCACGGCCCTGCGCCTGCTGGTTGAGGCCGAGCGGCCGATCATCATGGCTGGCGCGGGCGCGTGGCAGGCCGGCTGCGCCGAGGAGCTGCGCGCCTTCGCGGAGCTCACCGGAATACCGGTTTTCTCGGATTTTCAGGCTCACGGCCTCCTGCCGAGCGATCATCCTCTTTACGGGGGCACCTTCCACAAGCTGGCCGATCTGTCCGCGCCCGGCTCGAGGCCCGACGTGGTTCTTGCGCTCGGCGTGCGCTTCGGGCTCTTCACGCTCGGCGCCAGCGACCGCCTCGTGCCGACCGCCGCGAAGTTGATCCATGTCGAGGTCGACCCGAAGGAGATCGGCAAGCTGCGCGATGTGAGCGTCGCGATTGCGGCGGACCCTCGCGAAACGCTGCGCGCGCTCCTCGCCGAGGCGCGCGCGCAGCGCTGGCCCGACCGCACCGCGTGGCAGAAGGTCATCGCGGACGCGAGGGCCGCACGCCGCGCGCGGCTGAGCGAGGCTCTGCAGCGCTCCTCCCCGCCGATTCACCCCTACCAGGCGGTCGCGGCCATCGTCGCCAACATTGCCGACGACACCATCATCGTCGGCGACGGCGCCGAGGCCTACCACTGGATGAACGAGGTGATCCGGCAGAAGCATCCCGGAGGTTACATCACGCACGGCTTTCTCGGCGCGGTCGGCTTCGGTCTCGGGCTCGCGATCGGCGCTCAGACCGCCCACCCCGGGCGGCCCGTGCTCTGCCTCGCCGGCGACGGCGCAGTGGGATTTACGATCGCGGAATTCGACACGCTCGCGCGCCATCACCTACCGGTGGTCGTGGTGGTCATGAACAATCGCAGCTGGGCCGCCTCGCAGCACTTTCAGGAGATGATCGGTAATCCGATCACCGCCACGCGACTCTCCGGCGCCAAGTACCACGAGGTCGCCGCCGCGCTCGGCTGCGAGGGGCGGCACATCGTGGATGAGAAGGAGCTCGGCCCGGCCATCCGGCAGGCGTTCGCGAGCGGCAGGCCGGCGTGCCTCAACGTCGAGATCGACGTGACGCCCATGCCGCCGGAGCTCGCGCTGCTCGCGTCGCGCCACTCCTGAGCCGCAGTCCCCGAGCCGGGCATCCGCTCGAGCCGGTCACGCGGCGCTCGCCTCGTCCAGGGCCTTCACCGCGTCCGCGGTGAGCTCGAGCCGCGCCGCGCCCGCAAGCTCCTGCAGCTGCTCGACGCTCGTCGCGCTCGCGATGGGCGCCGTCACGCCGCGGGCGATGAGCCAGGCGAGCGCCACCTGCGCCGGTGTGGCGCCCGTCTCGCGCGAGACCGCATCGAGCGCGCGGAGAATGCGAAAGCCGCGCTCGTTCAGCATGTCCTTCACGCGATAGGCGCGAGCCCGGTTTTTGAGATCGGCCTCGGAGCGGTACTTGCCCGTGAGAAATCCACTCGCGAGGGAGAAATAGGGGATGACGCCGATGCGCTCCCGCCGGCAGAGCTCGGCGAGCTCGCCCTCGAAGGCCGATCGGTCGTACAGGTTGTACCACGGTTGCAGGCTCTCGTAGCGCGGCAGCCCCTCCGATGCGCTCACCTTCAGCGCGGCGCCGAGCCGCTCGGCGGTGTAATTGGATGCGCCGATCGCGCGCACCTTGCCCTGCTTGATGAGATCGCCGTAGACGCCGAGCGTCTCCTCGAGCGGGGTCTGCGAGTCGTCGCGGTGCGACTGGTACAGATCGATGTAGTCGGTGTTGAGGCGCTTGAGCGACCGATCGACCGCGCGCAGGATGTACGCGCGAGACAGCCCCTGCTCGCCCGGCCCCATCTCGACGCCTACCTTCGTCGCGATGACCACCTGTGCGCGGTTGCGGCGGCTCGTGAGCCACTTGCCGATGATCGTCTCGGATTCGCCGCCCTGGTGCCCGGGAATCCAGCGCGAGTACGCGTCCGCGGTGTCGATCAGATTGAGTCCCGAGGCGACGAAGGCATCGAGCACCTTGAACGAAGTCGCCTCATCGGCCGTCCACCCGAACACGTTTCCGCCGAGGGCGAGGGGACCTACGGTCAGCCCCGAGTTGCCCAGCTTTCTAGCGATCATCTCGTCTCCTCCCGCGAATGGGACCGGAACGCACAGTCTAAGGGCAAGAGCACCCCCCGAGGAATGCGCACGGGGCTAGAAGGAGGGTACGATACCTCGGTGCCATCGCATGGAGCCGCGCCCCTTAAAGGGGCGCCCCCTCCCTCCGCGATGGCACCGAGGTGTCGTACCCTCCCCCTCCTGCGCACCCGAGGGCAAGGTAATCCGATCATGCATCCAAGCGCTCTTGCCGACTTGAGGTCGTTCATCCGAACCATCCCGGACTACCCACGGCCTGGCATCCAGTTCCGGGACATCACGACACTGCTCGGCAACGCCGGCGCGTTCCGGCGCGCGGTGGACGAGCTGATTCAGCCCTGGGCCGGATCGAAAATCGACCGCGTCGCCGGCATCGAGGCTCGCGGCTTCATCCTCGGAGGCGCGCTCGCTCATCAGCTGTCGGCGGGCTTCGTGCCCATCCGCAAGAAGGGCAAGCTGCCGCACACGACGGTGCGCGTCGCTTACTCGCTCGAGTACGGCCTCGACGAGATGGAAATGCATACCGACGCCATCGCGCCCGGCGAGCGCATCATCCTCGTCGATGATCTGATCGCGACGGGCGGCACGGCCGAGGCAGCCGTGAAGCTGCTGCGATCGCTCGGCTCGCAGCTGCTCGGCGCGTGCTTCATCGTGGACCTCCCCGACCTCGGCGGGGCCCGCAGGCTCGAGGCCATGGGGGTCGCCGTGCACACCCTCGTCCGCTTCGATGGGCACTAGGAAATGACGGGTACCCGCGATGGGAATGATTGTTGCTGTGTGGGACTTGCGGGTATCGGATAGAATCAGAGTATGCGGCACACGGTGGTCCGGTCCGGCACGCGGGTCGAGGAGGTCTCGATGCTCGAAGTCGCGAGAACGTCCGCGCCCTCGTTTGAGCGCTGCTCGTGAGCGAGACCGCCGAAAATACCGCGACCCTCGGCGAGGAGCTGCGCAACATCGTGGATCACGCCGAAGCGCTGCTCCACGCGCTGGCCGACGACGGGGATGCAAGTCTCGGCTCCCTGCGCGACCGGGTATCCGACAGCATCGAATCGGCGCGGGCTCGCTTGAGAGAGATGGAGAGCGACGCGAACGGCATGACCGAGCGCGCGGCGGCGGCCTTCGAGCGCTGGGCGAGAAATAATCCCTGGACCGTCGTGGCGATGGGCGTGAGCGTGGGACTCGTCGCCGGAATGCTGCTCGCCGGCCGGCGCAGGCGCGCGGCGCGCGCCGATTCCAGCCCACAATGAGCGAGCGAGAGCCCGTCATCGCGCGCGGCAGGTCGCTGCTCGGCGAGCTCCTGCGCATGACGCAGACGCGGCTCGAGATGCTGGCGATCGAGCTCGAGCAGGAGAAGCTGAGGATCGCGCGCGCGCTGCGCCTCGCCGCCGTCGCGGCAGTCTGCGCATGGCTCGCGGGCTTCACGCTGGTGCTGTGGGCGGCACTCTCGCTCCGTCCGCCCGTGCGCTTCATCGTCCTCGGGACGCTCTTCGTCTTATTCGTGCTCGCCGGCCTCACGAGCTGGATCGCGCTCAGACGCTCGCTCAAGCGCGATCCTCCGTTCTCCCGGCTGATCGGCCAGCTGCGCCTCGATCGGGCATCGCTCGGCCAAGAGCCGTGAGCGCGAGGGAGCGGGCCCGGCACATCGCGCGCCGCCAGGAACTGCTGGAGCTCGAGGCCGAAGTGCAACGCGCCGAGCTCGCCGCGACATTCGCGCGGTGGGAACAGCGGCGGGCGCTCGCCTGGGCCGTAGCGGCGGGGTGGACTCTCCTCAACGCGCTCAAGTCGCCGCGTGTGCGCTGGCTCGCCGCCGCCGCCGTGCTGCGAGCCTTCAGGCGCCGATCACGACCATAAGAGGCGCGAGTTAACCGCCCGCTTGCGCTCGCCGGATCGCTTGCGCTCGATGAGCCGTTCGCTCACACCGCCTCGCCGCCGCGTGTCACCTCGCCACTGCGCGTCGCCTCTCCATTGTGCGTCGCCTCGCCGCCGAGTGCCGGCGGGCCGACGCCCGATGCGTCCTTGCCGTTGTAGGTCTCGAGCCTGTTGTAGAGTGTCTTCAAGCTCACGCCGAGGATCTCGGCCGCCTTGCGCTTGACGTGACCGCAGTACGCGAGCGTCGCCATGGTCACGCGCCGCTCCACCTCCTCGAGCGGCGTGCCGACGCGGATGGTGATCGTCGTGCCATCCTCCGCCTTCGGCGCGGAGTCGGATACGCCGAGCTCGCACTCGATCCGATCGTCGGCCATGATGAAGGCGCGCTGCACGTAGTTCCTGAGCTCGCGCACGTTGCCCGGCCAGGCGTGCTGGTAGAGCCGCGCCAGCGCGTCGCGCGAGAAGGACTTGCTGGTGGACTCCGCGCGATTGAGCTCGTCGAGGAAGTACTGCGCAAGCTGCTCGATGTCCGAGCCGCGATCGCGCAGCTGAGGGAGCCTTACCGGGAAGACATTCAAGCGGTGATAGAGATCCTCGCGGAGCTTGCCGTCGCCGACCGCCTTCTCTGGCTCGCGATTGGTCGCGGCGATGACCCGCACGTCGCTCGCGATCGGCTGCGCGCCGCCGACGCGCGTGAACGATCCGGTCTCGAGCACCCGCAGCAGCTTCACCTGCAGCTCCATCGGCATCTCGGTGATCTCGTCGAGAAAGATGCTGCCGCCGTTCGCGCGCTCGAAGGACCCCGTTTTCGGGGTAATCGGCATCCAATCGGGACCCCGGGGGCTGAGGGTCCACACTGGCTTCCATGATTATGGGAGCCGAGGTTGGGATGCTGATTGTGGAGACGATTGCGAAGATCCGCCGCGCATTTTTTGTACAGGGCAAGTCGATCAAGGCGATCTGTCGTGAGCTGAGAGTCTCACGGAAGGTCGTACGGAAGGTTATCCGATCGGAGGCGACCGAGTTCCGCTATGAGCGAGAGGCGCAACCGCTTCCAAAGATTGGCCCGTGGCGGGACAAGCTCGATCAATTGCTGTTGGCCAACGAGGGGAAGGCGGCGCGTGAACGGCTGACGCTGATCCGGCTGTTTGAGGAGTTGCGTGGGCTTGGCTACGACGGTGGATACGATGCTGTCCGGCGTTACGGGAACAATTGGCGCAAGGAGCACGGCGCATCGACGGCCGCAGCCTATGTCCCGCTGAGCTTCGCGCCGGGGGAAGCCTACCAGTTCGACTGGAGCCACGAGGTCGTTCTGCTGAGCGGCGTGACGGTAATCGTCAAGGCCGCCCATGTTCGGCTCTGTCACAGCCGGATGCTGTTCGTGCGCGCCTATCCCCGCGAGACGCAGGAGATGGTGTTCGATGCGCACGATCGGGCCTTTGCTCTGTTCAAGGGTGTCTGCCAGCGCGGCATCTACGACAACATGAAGACGGCGGTGGAGACGATCTTCGTCGGCAAGGATCGCCTCTATAATCGCCGTTTCCTGCAGATGTGCAGCCATTACCTCATCGACCCGGTCGCCTGCACGCCGGCATCGGGCTGGGAGAAGGGTCAGGTCGAGAACCAGGTCGGGCTCGTCCGTCAGCGGTTCTTCACGCCGCGGCTGCGGTTCAAGAATCTCGACGAACTGAACGCCTGGCTGCTCGATCAATGCATTGCCTACGCCAAGGTGCATCCCCATCCGGAGCTGACCGAGCAGACGATCTGGGAGGTGTTCGAGGCAGAGCGGCCGAAGCTCGTTCCCTATGCCGGCCGGTTCGATGGCTTCCACGCGGTGCCGGCATCGGTCTCCAAGACCTGCCTGGTGCGCTTCGACAACAACAAGTACTCGGTCGCGGCCAGCGCTGTGGGCCGTCCTGTCGAAGTTCACGCCTATGCGGATCGCATCGTAATCCGCCAGGACGGACGAATCGTCGCCGAGCATCCCCGTTCATTCGGCCGTGGCGAGACGATCTACGACCCCTGGCACTACGTGCCGGTGCTCGCCCGCAAGCCCGGCGCCTTGCGCAATGGCGCACCCTTCAAGGACTGGGTGCTGCCGGCGTCGATGGAGCGCGTGCGGCGCAAACTCGCCGGTGCCGACGATGGCAATCGGCAAATGGTCGACATCCTCACCGCGGTGCTGACCGACGGGCTGCCGGCGGTCGAGGCCGCCTGCGCCGAAGCGATCGCCCACAACGTTCACTCCGCCGATGTCGTCCTCAACATCCTTGCCCGTCAGCGTGATCCTGGGCCGCCAATCACCATCCTCACGCCGGCCGCCCTGACATTGCGCCACGCGCCCATCGCCGACTGTGCCCGCTACGACAACCTCAGGAGAACCAACTGATGGAACGATCCCAACTCTTCGACCTCATGGGCGAGCTCAAGCTCTACGGCATGAAGGCCGCCTTCGACGAGATCATGGCCACGGCCGTCAAACGCCAGCATGAACCCCAGCGCATCGTCGGTGATCTGCTCAACGCCGAGATCAACGAGAAGCAGGCGCGCTCGATCAAGTATCAGCTCACCATCGCCAAGCTGCCGCTCGCCAAGGACCTCGACGACTTCCGGTTCGAAGGCACGCCGATCAATGAGACGCTGGTGAACGACCTCGCCGGCGGCGGCTTCATCGCCCAGCAGCGCAACGCCGTCCTGGTCGGCGGGACTGGCACCGGCAAGACCCATTTGGCCATTGCCATCGCCAGAAGCTGCATCCGCTCCGGCTCCCGTGGCCGGTTCTACAACGTGGTCGATCTCGTCAACCGGCTCGAGACCGAGACCCGTAACGGAAGGCAAGGTCGGATCGCCGATCAACTCACTCGAATGGACTTCATCATTCTCGACGAACTCGGTTATCTGCCCTTTGCTCAATCCGGAGGGCAGCTCCTTTTCCACCTTGTCAGTCGCCTCTACGAGCGCACCTCAATCATCGTCACCACCAATCTCGCATTCGGTGAATGGCCGAGCGTCTTCAGCGATCCCAAGATGACGACCGCGCTGCTCGATCGCCTCACCCACCACTGCGATATCATCGAGACCGGCAACGACAGTTGGCGCTTCAAGAGCCGAGTTGACGATCACCCGACAACCCGCGCTCGCCCCGTCTCCGCAACCCCGACCAGCTCCGACGGGGCGAACGCTAATCGCTCGAAACGCAAAACGAGGGGGTCCCTTTTGGATGCTGATCTGGGGTCCCGATCCAATGCCGATTGACATAATGGGGCCTAGCCGCAGACTACGAATCTGGGGGTCAGGAGTTCGAAATCTCTCGGGCGCGCCAATTAGATCAGAAACTTAGAATGGTTCGTCCGTGATCCAGGGTCCATTTTCTGAGGTAGGGTACAGAACAGGGTACACGACCACGCGCGCACGGGAAGCTGCCGGTACTGCTGAGGTCATCTGCGACTTGGCGATCGGGTGTTGTCCGAGCCTACCGGTTGCCCGGGCGGGTCGGGCGCCGGCGGCTCGTGAGGAGGCAACTCATCTTGTCGAGCCGCTGCTGAGGATACTGCGATCCAACCAACACCGGGGTCAGCACAACGCCCCAGAATATCCAGCCGGCCCTCGTGATCCGGCGCGGCGTCCGTTTAGCAAGAAGGGCACCGTTGGCCGGAGCAGCCATATGAGCTTGATCACCGGGACGCATCTCACCCGTCTCATCGTCGTCATTGTCGCGGACCAGCGCGGCCTTGCGAGGGGGCCCGCAATTCGTCAATGGTGACAACATCGGCTGTCAGCAGGCTGGCATCGGGCCGATTTCACAGAAGCCCGAACTGTGGACGATGGGTCGAACTGGCGCAACAAGCGACGGACCGCCGTGGCGGAATTCACGCGGTTAGCGCAGTGGAAGCTAGTCGTTGAGCCAGCCGGAAAAGAATGAAAACCCCCGGTTCGAAAGGTTGCGCAACAGACCGCAGCAGGCGTTCGCGTAATCGTCGGAGCCATTGCGGCCGTGATCGGCGGTGTCCCTGCCGCTGGAGTGCGTGTGTCGCTCCAGCAGCCGCAATTCGCGCAGCAAGCGCGCATGGTCGGCCAGACGGGCTCTCGGATTTGTGCTGTCAACGCTATAATTAGGAATATAATCCTAATTATGGACTTGACTCCACATGCCGCTAGGGTAGTAGGATTGCCGACAAGGCCCGTCGTACCTAGGTTTTTGCCATGTCTGGCGCGCCCTACCGCAAAGCGGATAATATTCCTTACAAGCGTAAAGTGGCCGATATGGTTGGCGTTCGCGCCTATGGGAATGAGCCAGGGGTCGAGCTTTGGCTCAACGAAAACGGGCGACTTGTGATAGTTGCCTACAATGAGGCCGGACACTGCGCCACCCAAGTTGACTTGTGGGACATCCTTGACTGGGTACAGGATGGTCCGGGGTCTCGGATGGTGTTGATTGCGACACTCATGCCGCCGGAACTCGAAGCGATATTGCATGAAATTGAGAAGGCGCTAGACGCCAAGCTTCTATTATCTCGCTATCGCGGTAGCTCTTCTCGGTCCCGGACATTTGCGCGTGCTTAGAGTTTGATCCGGATCAACCAGCATGGGCGGAACGAAGAACATATCCGCATGGTGCGATACCCATCTGTGCAGTCGGTTTAATAATCTTACCGGCGATGACCTCTGCAATCTTCGTGGTGGCGTTCTCCATAAAGGCAAATTCGAGCATCAGAAGGCGCAATTCAATCGCGTGATGTTTATTGGTCCAAAATCGCAAATCAAAGTAGTCCGTGACATCATTATTACGGTTGCACCAGACGTGAAATTTGGTGGCGTTCCTGTCGCTGACATGAGGCTCGCTGGCAAGATATTGGAAGTTGATTTGATCTACTTTTGTCAGTCTATCATGCAGGCCGCGCGCAATTGGGCAATCGCAAATGCCAATACGCCAAACGTACAGCGAAACCTGCCGATCTCGTTCGCTATGGACCGGAAGGGTTCCCACCGTTTTCTATTGGGGTTCCTACCGTAACATGAGGCGGCGATGGTGAAAGAAAAACCGAGTGAGCAATATAGCGAAGAAGAGGCGCAACGGCGCTTCCTAGCTGCGGTTAAGGCTGGACTGAACACGCCCCCCAAGCCCCTCAAGAGCATGACCCCGAAGGGCGTCCCGGCGCAATCGAAGAAGCGACGACGGCAGCAATCAGCTTAATTTGCGCTGTTGATAGATGGGACAGAAGTGCGCCGTACTTTAATTGCCTGCGGTCGAGTAATCCATCTCTTGCTGCACCTGAGTGATGTACTCGGCAATTATAGTGGGCGTTCCGCCAGCAGCATAATCTTATCGCTGGCCAGATACAGGGCTCTTGCCCGAGCTCTCAGAAAGGCTTCGCCCCAGCATCGTCGAAGAGCGAGCAACTGCCACATAGAACATAGCCCTATAATGGCTTCTGGATCAAACACACCCGTCTGCATATTCCTTGATAAATCGGCGCGTGGCTTTTTCTCCTTCACTCGCCCGGCAATGTTATGCTACTACAATCTAAGAAGGCTAGTTTGCACGACACTTTTTTTTTTACGCCAGCGCAGAAACCGCGCGGCCCGATGTTTGAAAACTGGCTTAGTGAGGTTGCCGGTACATCAACCGCTTGCCTTCAACGCCACGGATCGCGGCGAGGGTGCGGTCGATGTCGCTGTAGCCGAGCGCCACGCGATGATTGTAGCGGTGGTCGAACTCGGCGAGATAACGGTGAAGGTGTTTCTCTTTGCAATGCTGATAAACGCCGCGCATGCCGCGCTTGAAGATCGAGAAATAGCCTTCCGCTGAATTGGTGTGAATGGCACGGCCATCTTCATACCGGACATATTCGCCCGATGTGTGATGCACGGTTTCATGCGCTGCGAAAGTGTCGGCCGTATTGAAATAGAGCCGACTTTCATCGGTATGCAGCCGCGATTCGCGGTCGATGTTTTCCTTGACGATCTTCTCGACCGTTGCCTGATCGGCAACCGGAACATGGAATGTGCGGACGTTGCCGCCGCGTTCTACGAGCGCAACTATCGGCCGCTTATTGGCGGGACCGCTCTTGCCGCCTTTGGTGTATGGACGGCCCTTTCGATATGCGGCTGTACGCGGACGTTCGGTTCGGCCGTAATAGGTTTCATCAGCCTCTACAATCTTGCCCTCGCCACCGAGCGGGCCAAGGCCGCCAGACCGCATCGCTTCGCGGATGCGATGGCACATGAACCAAGCCGACTTGTAATCAAGGCCAAGGGCGCGGTGGAGCTGATGTGCGCTTACGCCCTTCTTGCTGGCGTTGAGCATGTAGAAGGCCATCAGCCACTTATTCAGCGGGATATGGCTGCGCTCCATGACGGTGCCGGTCGTGACCGTGAAATCCTTCCGGCACTCCTTTTCGGCGCAGCGATACCAACCGGGCTTTTTCGTCTTGTAGGCGTGGTTGATTACGCCGCAATGGCTGCAAACCGGGCCTTCCGGCCAGCGGATATGCTCAAGCCATTCGCGGGCGGCTTCCGGGGACTGGAAATGCGGGGCGACGAAGGCGTTTGACATGGCTCAATTCCCTCAAAACTGAGCCAAACCTAGCACTTGTGGTTTGTGGAGTCAAGTCCATAATTGGGAATATAATCCAATATTATTTCTTCGGTATTTAATTCGGATCGGGCACCAGGTACGCGCGCTAGCCCGCTCGGCCGTGGGGACCTCGCTCGGTATGTCCGAGTACGCCCAGCGCTTTGCCGAGAACGGAATCGATGTCTTTTAGGGCTTGTGTGATGCGAACGTTGGTTGCGACAACTGCTATCGTAGTATCAATCTTATTGGACCTCGTTAGTCCGCAGAGCCTGTTGGCGGCCAGTTCAAATTTGCTACTTGTAGGTAAGGCGGCCTATGGCGATTGGAGATCCGATGCTCCTGGAATACGCCGGTCCATCAGGGTGTCCGACTTACCGGCGCCCTATGTCGTTCTTGGTTGGCGCTTCTTTTGTCAGTTCCCATGGGTCGCCGCGCTCCATTAGTTGCCCGACCACATGATCGGCGACCGCGTAACGCGCGGCTGAGGGCGAAGGCAATCCGGTATCGAAGCACATCACCGCGGGTCATTAGCCGGTGCCGTCCTAATTAGGGGAATTGTATACTTGACAAGTACGGCAAGTCATTTCCCTTTACTTGATCCTGCAATCCAGGGAATACCAAAGCAGATGGCACAGATTATCAAAATTCCGACGAATGCAACGACAGATGCAGGTCCAAGGTTGATCTCTGATTTGTATTGATACATGCGGCCGACATCGCCAAACTGACGCAGGTGACCCTTTTCGGACCTCGACCAATTCTCTTTCACGGTTGCATGTCATAGAGTAGGCGAAAGACACGAAGACGCACTGAGTGAATTTCGCCAGAGAGGGAGGAGGAGAGTATGACAATCGATCGTCGTTCAGTTTTAGAGCTGGGACTTATCGGTGCCGCTGCGGGTTCTTTCCCCCTGGCCGTCGCCGAAATCGCTGCAGCACAGTCCTCGAGCAATGGAAAGGAGCCGGTCATGTTGAAGCATGTTGAAATGGACGCTCGGCAGAAGCTCGCCGATCAGTTCGCCGATCCCTCGGACGCACCAGTGATCCTGATCAATCTGTTTGATGTCGATCCTCGGGATGCCGACCATTTCAAGCGCGCCTGGGCCGAGGATGCAGCGTTTTTCAAACGCCAGCCGGGCTATATATCCGCGCAGCTGCATCACGGCATCGGCAACAGCTCGATGTGGCTTAACTATGCCGTATTCGAAAACGCGAAGATGTTTGGCGCGACGACGCGGCAACCCGAGTTCGGACCGCTTCGCGGCGTCTATCCGGACAGCGCAACCGCACGTCCCAATCTTTTCCGCCGTGTCAGGATTCCGGGAATTTGCGTCGACTGAATTGCGCTCTTCGCGATGGATGCTTGTCCCAGTGCGTCGTAACGATCACCGTGACACCGCCCTCCGCGAGCATGGTTATGCGCTGCCAGAACTCGCGGCGCGCCATGGGATCGGCACCGCTCGTAGGTTCGTCGAGGAATAGGATTTCGGGCTCAAGCAGGAGCGCGGCCGCCATGGCAAGCCGCTGTTTGTAGCCGCCTAGCAATTGCGCGCTCGCAAGGTGGGCGAGCCGGCCGAGTTCTTCCGCGCTCGCATACATTGAGGATCACGAGCGCAGAGTTAGAAAAGAAGGCAAAGCCAAAAACGCGAAACCAAAAAGGCTCGAACTGGAGTGCTTCCCCGCGAATTATTACAAGTTAAAAAGCGCAGTCAGGGACGGGGCGTCCATCGTGCGGCCGGGCCATATGGCAAGGGCCCTCTTGCGGTGAGGGGCCCTCTTGCAAGAAGAGTAGTTGCGGGTCATCCGACGCCTGGTGACGGATGGTTCGGACGCACGCAGTCGCGGCGTCAACAGTGATGAAAGTCGTCAGGACAAGCGCGATTGGGAGAAATTTCCTCATACAGTCGAGCGCAACTTGCCCCTTACATGCGGTTTCACATTCGGAGCCTGCGGTTTCGCAGACCCATGCGTTTCTGGCGAACCACTCGTGCGTGATGCGACACAGCGGACAGTAGGTCCGGTTAAAAAATACCGGACTGGAGCGAAAAGTCGTTGGTTCAACGTACCTGCCGGTTGAGATTGCCTGCCCGGTCGTCGGGCAACGGATCATAAT